>CAVXOB010000006.1:0-20862 GCA_963763175.1 uncultured Planctomycetota bacterium
GGCGACATTTAGCGTGCATCTTGCAAGCCAACCGACGCACGAGGTCACTCTCGGTGTGTCCTCCAGCGATAGCAGCGAAGGAACGCTCTCAGCGTCACAGCTCATCTTCACTCCCGCGAATTGGGATCAGGCTCAGATCGTGACCATTTCCGGTGTCGACGACACGGAAGTGGACGGTGACATTGCATACAAAATTTTAGTGTCCGCAGCCGAGAGCTTAGATGCCTCCTACGATGGTTTGGAGGTGGCGGATGTCTCGGTCATCAATACCGACAATGACGTGGCAAGTTCCTCGTACAGATTCGATTTTGGAACCGGCAATTCACCGCTGGAATCAGCCTATACACAGGTCACTGCGTCAAGTCACTTTGACAGTGGTCTGGGTTACGGTTGGCTAGGTAGCAATATTTACGCCCGTGATCGCGGCCATGCGGACGACTTGCAGCGGGATTTTAACTTTGTCTATGGCGGTGGGATGACTTTTGCCGTGGACCTTCCCGATGGCACTTATCAGGTCAGCGTATTGGCAGGCGACCGCAGCTATGCCCATGGTGATATGTCGGTGTCATTGGAAGGCATCGCGTACGACACACTCTCCCTCAGCGAAAATGAATTTCTCGCTAAGACGTACGCTGTTGATGTCACTGACGGTCAGCTGACGATCACTTTGGGACAGGGCGATGGTCAGTTTGCGATGATCAACTCGCTCGAGATCGGGCGGGTCGATTGAGCTAAGCTATGAGCAGGAAGGATCTCCAGGAAGAGTCTTCGTTGAACCGCCTGGGCAAGTCCGACGGAAGCGTAGAGCGATCGTTTTTTAGGCATGACTCTCAGTGAGAGGGTTTGAAACACAGAGGCACAGAGTTCAGGGACGTGCAGGTTCTCTGTGCCCTCGGTGCCTCTGTGTTTTAATTTAGGCGGTCCTGAGAGAGCCGTCGGCAGGATTGCTGTGCGCAGACTCGATTAGTAGCCGTTGATGATCCGATGGACGCCGTCGACAAGCCTTTCTTCGTGGAAGTTGATCAGTAATCCATGGCGCAGGTGCATCAGTCGAAGGTGAGACAGTGTTTGGGCTTTGTCGATTGGGTGTATCGTGCTCTTGGCTTTTAATTCGACGACTACCTGGCGGTCCACGAGTAGATCGCATCGAAAGCCGCATTCCATTTCCAAATCGTCATAGACGAGTGGTACCGGCTTCTCCTCGTCAACGTCATGACCTCGTTTGCGGAGTTCATAGGCGAGGCATTTGCGATACGCAGTTTCAAGCAAGCCAGGTCCAAGTCGGCGGTGAACTTCGATCGCGGCACCTATGATCGCGTGGGTCAGTTCGTTGGCTTCCATCTCACGACTCTCAGTGTGGGATTTTTAACACAGAGGCACAGAGGGCACAGAGTTGAGGGATGTTGATGTGCAGGTTCTCTGTGTCCTCTGTGCCTCTGTGTTTCAATTATAGGCACTACGGAGAGTGCGTTCGGCATAATTGTATGAGCCGACGCGATGGTTGCGGCAAATCACACTGGCGTTGCCCGGCACGCATCGTGGACGCGTCTAAAAATATCGGGCGTCTCTGAATTTCTTGGTAACGATCAATGTTTGAGTGGAAATGCCGGAGACGTGATGCTCGAACGTTTCAACGTTCTTCTCCGCTAGAATTTTCTTGCACTCGCTGATGGTCTCCATCTCGCCAGGACGATTCGCATCGTCGAACAGCAGGATGAAGTCCTCTTTTAGGCGATCCCGGACCAATTCAATTGCGGCCATCCGTGAGTAGCGTTTCGAGCCGGTTGGTCCGTCGACGAGGACGAAGTCAAACTGATCGCTGGGATCGAGCAAAGAGATGTCATATTTGTTGCAAGGCACGCCCTGAAACTCGCATTCAATTTTTGGCAGCAGAGTGACTGACATCCCCAGCATCTCGGACATCCGATTCGCCCAATCAGGACTATCATCAACGGCAACGTGTTGAAAATCTCGTGACTCGCTAAAGTGATGGATGATTTTGGTGGTGGTGCCCACACCGAGCTCTAAGACGTTGGAGATCGGCAAGTCAGCGACAATGCGGGCCACCAGATAAAGCAGCGAGTAATTAGCACCGCCCTTGGAAGGATAGATCACGAACGGCAACTTGTGAAATGTCGCCAATTGGTTGCAGATGCCCTGGTAGATCAGCTCATTGTGGCGGCACTCCTGTTGAACCCCATTGGAAATACGGGTGAGGCAGTCGTCAACGACCTGGCTCGCCCCTGATAATTCAACGGCGCGATGCGCGGTGCGGTAAAGTTTGCCTTGTTTCGTCATGATAAATCGGTGTTGGAAATCGAAAATGAATGGGATAGGGTGCCGACGAACGAGTGCCGAGTATTTCGGATGGGTCGGCAGCGAAATTCTTTTCAACAGTCTACCCTGCAACGGGTTGACTGGAATCGTGCGGGGGTTAATTTCATCCACATTGAGGTGGGAATGTCGCGACCTTTTGTTCCTAGAGATCTTTCACCCTCTGACAGCGACCGCAAAAAATGAGCAGTGTTTGGAGTGAAGCCGAGCGTCGACGCTTGGCCGTCGAAGCGAGCGGGCATGAGCCGTCGTGGTCCAATCCTCGTGCCGGTGCAGGGAATTGGATGTATACCCCACCTGACGCCGTTGATGCGATCAGTGACGCCGCTATTGAGTGGAAAGCGGCGCCATCGGGTGTCCAGCTTCCGTGGCTGTGCTGGTGTACGGACGACGATTGGTGCTATACCCAGCAGGAACTCGTGCAGTCGGTGGGATGGACACCGGTGGTCGGCGGTGACGGTTCGGTCACCAATCCGCGTATTCACAAAGACGGCATCTTCATCGATTTTAATCGGCCGTTTGGGACCGCAAAAATGCGTCCGCACTTCCCGCTGGCCTTCCATCACTTGTTCGCAGATCGACTGGCATTCTGGCATTCCGACCTGCTGCCCGACCGAAGCGTACTCGAGCGAATCGCGAAACAGTTTCGATCTTTACCCGAGGGAAAGTTGTCCGCCGTGCTCCAGAAACGCTCATTGAAACGACTTGTTGGAAGCATCCTCACGCGGACGCCGAGTTTCAGTCGTATCTTTGAGCTGATCGGTTGTAGTACGGCGGCGGCGAGCCGATCGCAGTTCGAGGAAGGCTATGGTTGGTGGAGGCACCAGGAATTCAATCCCAACGCAACCCGCCAGACCATTGCTCAGAAGATGCACTGGGAATTTGGCGTAGGTACCTATCAATGGATGCGGAAACACCCTGGATCGTTTGAACCGGTCGATATCGACATGGAGCCGTACCACTACACCCAAATCGGCAATCCCGAATACAAACGCGTGAAAGATCAGAAGCTGTCGGTTTCCGATCGCGACAAAGCACAGGAACTCAGGGTCAACTTTGATTTAGCAGAGATCCGGCAGCAGATTGGCTTGTAGCGGAACATCGCCACACCTAGGCTGTGAGTTTCGGCAACCCGACACATGAGCAAGGAGCTGCATTCTGTTCCTCGCTCACGCTTCGGGTTGTGATTTCTAGGTCATTTTCCGCGAAGCGACTAAGAGCCTATCCGAAAAGGGGTCTGACCCTTTGGAGACGCATCGTTTTACAACGTTTTTAGCGGCCTCGCCGGAGAGGGTCAGACCCGTCTTCGGATAGGCTCTAAATCAACGCTCGGCAATAGGCCGGTGCTTTCAACGCTTCGCGTTTCGCGGAAGAAATCCCGCGTTAGCTGGCTGTTGATTTTGTCAGCCCAGACGCGTAAGCGGCCGGGGTGGCGGCATTGCCCGGTGGCCTGACAGCCCGCAGCTCACTCATGCTTTAGCTGAGCGATACCTCGAGGCCTCCGATATGTTGCGTCTGAAGGTAGCCCAGCAAAGCATCGTCGGTGCGCTTTCATCGGGACCAAGGCCAGATCGAAGGGCGACTGCGGGATCGTCGCGATTTGAGCTTCGGCGATTCGTCCACCGAACGTCCGTCCAAGGTCGCCACTGCCCCCGATCGTCACACGCTGGCCACCGTAGCCAGGATAAACCAGGGTCACGCCAATGTTGGTCTGAGAATCGGCGAGATTGCCATTAACGTACAAGTCCAGGCGGCCGCCGTCACGCGACCCATCGAAGACGCCGACGACTTCGTCAAAACCTCGATTTTTCCAGTCCGTGATTCTGGCTGAGACGCGCTGCGTTCCTTTTTCGGTCCGCACCGCGAACCAATAGCCTTGTTGCGACCCGCGCTCATCACTCATTGAGCCGCCATCCTTCACCGTCAATGAATAGGCTTCGATGCTGCCCGATTCATAGCGGATCAGCGGGGCAAAGCTATTTTTCCTCGTTGTGGGTTGGACAACTGCTCGCAACGTGATCGCGTCGGTCGGGCGGTGAGCTGCAGTGGCTTGGATCTCCACTCGCTGATCGCTGCCCCGTCCCTGAAACTCCACGGAGTTCGACGCCGCCAACGGATTGCCAACTCCCGTGGCTTGAAACCCATAGGCTGAATGATCCAAATTGTCGGTCGGTCTTGAATTGAACTTCCAGTCGCCCACCACAGGCGATTGGCTCGAATCGAACGTCACGCCGAAGCGAACCCGGATCGACGATTGACCGTTGCGGCTGTCGGTGGCGTCAAACTGAATCGTTCGCGTGCCAGCTTGATCGTTGGTGGGCGTCCAAATGAACTCGCCCGTTTGCGGGGAGATCGAGGTGCCAGCAGGCAGGTTGTCCGATGAATACTGGATCGAGTCTCCGTCGGGATCAATGGCGTTTAAGGCGAGTCGGAAGGTTGCGTTGGCGTCAATCGTCTGATGCCAACGGGCGTGAAATCGGGTCGTTGGTTCGATGGGGCGACACCGAAGACGGGCAAGGGAAGCTGAAGCAACAAGTCACTCGAATTCGCCGGTCCCGATGAGGTGGCGAGCTGGCCGTCGATTTGGAACGAGCCCAGCTTCGGCAGAAAGTTCAATTTGGCCGTACCGGTCAAATCTTTCAACTTCAGCTTATGGCCACCTACTTGCACCTCAACGCTAGTAACCCCCGCGGTATTGCCGAGCACGGTGTAGTAGAGCACCGGTTTGGAGAATTCCTCACGGACGTTCAGGAACAGCTGAGGCGCACCGAGCGGCTTCTGCTGAAATACGAGGCCTTCGATTCCCAAAGCTCGGCCGCGAATGAGTGCGGTCTCACCATTGTCGCCGTCGACCTCCCGGCTGGGGGCGACAGAGCCATTGGCTGCCACACCGTATAATGCAGAACTTTCCGCATTGGTCAGGCCATTGGACAAAATGGGTGTGCCGTCTAACTCTGGCTTCGCGTCGGGTGCCTGCTCGGGGTAGTACACCGAGAGGTCGAGCCCCTCCACACCGTTAAAGTTGCTCAGGACCGTCGATTCGGGTAGCGTCGCACTACGAATGGACGCCGGGGCCCAGTTCAAGTTGATGCCATTTTGCGAGCCCGGGCGCAGGCTGTTGCCGAACGTCACGCCGCTCATCACGAAATCACGAACACCATCGGCCGGACCTCTTCCCCAGGGAATGATCCGGATATTTTCGTCATTGTCAAAATGACTGTCGGTCAGAACGACATCGTCGGTCGATCCGCTGCCGCGATTGAAATATCCAATTGTCATGTTTTCAACATTGGCATGACTGACGGTCGAGGTTGCAGCCAGATTACCTGCATGGATGATTGCCGCGCCAACGGCAGGATTGGATGGGCCGCCTTGGCTCACGCGAGCGCTGATCATGGCGGGGTCACCGCGCGTGCAGCCAGCCATCGATAACGTACTCGTTAGCGTAATAGAACCGGACGCCCACCCCGGTCACGTGCCAAACCGTGGTGTCGACCAGGGTATTGTGTCCGGGGGCATCGGGAAAATAATTGCGGTCGCCTACCGACCAAATCTGTACAGCCGCGGTGGTGCGCCGTAGACTTCATTGCCGCTAAAATCGTCGAAGGGTTCGGCCAGCACGTTGATGAGGCGAGTTTGCGTCTCATCGTGCATGTTCGCCCCGGGGAACAGCGGCACGCGGACCTCTCGATACTTGCTGCTGTTTTGAGTGTTCGGGATGTTATCGGGAAAGACCACAAACCCATTGCGGACCGCATTGGTGACGACGTTGTCAGTGACTGTATTCATCGGCCCGGCGAACCAGAATCCGTCGCCTTGGTCACCGCGGTCATTCACGCTTTCGCCCAAACCATTGAACCCGGTTTCGCCATCATGGACTCCGACCACAAAGTTGCCGCTGATGGTGTTGCCGTACTTGCTGCCATCTTCGGTCGCGACCGCCGCACCTTTGACATCGTGATAGACTGAGTCAGCGGTCAATCCAAAGTGGGAAGCGTGAATCACGGTTCCCCATTTCAGCGCCCCGTCAATCGTGTTGCCGATGTCGATGGATTGATAGCGAACGCTCGTATCGGGGTGGGCGGCGTCCAAGGGGATGCCTCCCATCGGGCCGCTGAGGTGATGGTTATGGTCACTGTAGCGGGCGATTTCGTTGGTGCCGATGTGGGTGACTGTTCCGCTAGCGTCGTACATCGTGTTATCGAGTGGACCGACGTCGGTACGACCGAGATCCTTGTAGGCAACGTAGCGGATGTCTTTGCTCGCCTGGCCGATGAAGGCCACGTGTCCTCGCACGCCCTCGGGATTCTCGCTGCGGTTGGCAAGATCACGTTGCGAGTCAAGTTAGCAATGTGAGGTGCCAGAGTAACGCCGTCGGCTGTTTGCGTGGGCGTGCCGTCGGCGTCACGCGGGCCCAGGTGATCAAACAACAGTGGTTGATCCAAGACAATGGTGTTTGCCGTGATGGCAACGATGGTGGCCGTTTCCTCTTGCGACTCGTACTGGTAATAATTCGGTCTGTCGACCGGATTCGTTTGCCGCGTATCGGGAATGACAACCTGTCCCCAACCCGCCAATCACCGACATAGCTTTGCATGTGGATGGTGGTGGAATCGGCCAGCACATCTCCGGCAGCCCGACTGAACGTGTTTTGCAGTGCGTGGCCATGCATCTCGGCTTTGCCGAGCACGATCAGTCCGTTGCCCCACTGCTCGGGGTCGATCCAGGATGTGCGACGGTTCCGGTTTTGAAGTGGTGTCCATCGGCTTGAGAAGGTGTATCGGTGAACACGATTTCCGCTTGCACACTAGGTTGAATCGGGGCGGCCGCCGTCCCGATGGTGAGGGTACCGTGGGCATCACCATGATTTCGTTCAGCCACAGCGACGTGTTGGTGTCGGTCGCAAACGTCAGGTGACCGCTGACTTCGATTGCATCGAGCCGCAGTGTTGAATCCGCGTCGTAGGTCACGGTGCGTCCAGCGGGTATCGACACGATCGCATTGGCACCGGGCACATGACCGGTTTTGCCAGACCGCAGGGTCAGACCAATTGCCATCGCTCACCGAGATGAAGGTGGTATGGGCCCGAAGCGAGGAATTGAGTTATGCGACATGATCACGGCATCGGGCGTGATCTCGACCACGTGGCTGTCATCGACATGTTCTGGGCATCTGCATGTCGCTGCCCTGCGTGGCACCGATTCCAGGCATGGAAACCAGTGCTGGAGTGGCGCTCTGAAAATCGTCGCCACCGAGATCCAGCATGGTCAGATCACCGGAAAGCAATCGCCGTGACTCAAGAGATTCGAGCTTGAGGCGACGGCGAAACATTGTTCTTTGAGAAATCATTGCAACCAAAACGATCTACGAAGTATGAGAGGTCGCGCTGATCGCCGTCCAAACCGAGCGGACAATTACGCGTAGAAGAAATGATGCTGGTGAGGAAAGGTTGTCAGGCCGAACTGCATCGCGTCGGGCCGCTGCTCTGGGTACTGTTCAAAAATCGACTGCGTGCGGGGATGGTCTTGACCAAAAACCGTCGAAACGGGTGCTGCCGCAGGAATACCACGGAAACAGATCCCAACTGTCACGCGAAAAATCGCAATTTTGTATTAAAACATAATTCTTGGGCAGGGGGGCGGGTCCTGTGCGAAAGCGGGAAATTTAGCCGTGATTCGCTGGGGTATACTCCGCAAGCAGGCTACAGAACTAGCTAATAGAGGGGTTTAGTCGGCGATATCTGCGACGGCGGATTTTCCCCGGTCAGGGAGGAGACGGAGCTACGTCAGCGAGTTCTGAGACGCCTGCGCTGAAAACTGCGGAACTGGAGTGGCCGCAGCGAGCTCACGATGCAGCGAGGCTCTGGTCAATTAGAATTAGCCGGTTAGGTGTTTTTCGTACGGGCTCGTGTAAGCGGCTAGGCGCCGTAGGCGCAATGTCATCTATCGTGACCCCATCCGGGGCATAGCCGCGATGGTAACCCGAAGCGTAAGCGAGTAAAATCCAGTGCTTTGCCAAGAAAAACGTTATCCTTGCATCCGCGCCGGGGCACCAAGACCACATTGCGGTTGCATGGGGGGCGTTGACTTTGTGCCCCCGGTGCCCTACTGCACGCGGCTCAGCCATGCAACTCGTCCGGTGAACCCAGTCACCGAAGCGTGTTGCAACGAAACCATAAGCTCTCCGACGCGAGATGCGTACAGCCTATCCAAAACGGAGGCTGACGGCCTGTTGATATAGTCGTACGTCGGCCACTCTTGGCTGACATTGGCCCCACTGACGGACAAAATCGCGCATCCTCCGGTCATTCGTGCGATGTCTCGAACAAAATCGACAGCCCGCTGATCCTCCCTGGCGAGGCCGCGAAGAGCCATCTAACAAGCCTCTCCTCCAAAGGGTCAGACCCGTTGGAGGAGAGGCACTTAGAAGCGTCCTCAGCTGAGGGAAAACGCGAGGTCTTCAATATCTTGCGTCTGCAGGTAGGCCAGCAAAGCATCGTCGGTTCGCTTCATCGGGACCAAGGCCAGATCGAAGGGCGATTGCGGGATTGTCGCGATTTGAGCTTCGGAGATTCGCCCACCGAACGTCCGTCCAATGTCGCCACTGCCCCCGATCGTCACACGCTGACCACCGTAGCCAGGATACACCAGGGTCACGCCCACGTTCGTCATTGAATCGGCGAGATTGCCATTAACGTACAGATCCAGGCGGCCGCCGTCACGCGACCCATCGAAGACACCTACGACTTCGTCAAAACCTCGATTGGTCCAGTCCGTGATTCTGGCTGAGACGCGCTGCGTTCCTAGCTCGGTTCGCACCGTGAACCAATAGCCTTGCAGTGAGCCGAGTTCATCACTCATTGAACCTCCGTCTTTCACGGTCAACGAATACGCTTCGATGCTGCCCGATTCATAGCGGATCAGCGGGGCAAAGCTATTTTTCCTCGTTGTGGGTTGGACAATTGCTCGCAACGTGATCGCGTCGGTAGGGCGGTGAGCTGCGGTGGCTTCCACTTCCACTCGCTGATTGCTGCCCTGTCCTTGAAACTCAATGAAGTTCGATCCCGCCAGCGGATTGCCGATTGCGTTGGCGTGGAATCCATAGGTCGAATTGTCCGAGATGGTCGGTCCTGAATCGAACTTCCAGTCGCCCACCACCGGCGATTGGCTCGAATCGAATGTCACGTCGAAACGAACCCGAATCGACGATTGCCCATTGCGACTGTCCGTGGCGAAGAAGTTGACTGTTCTCGAGCCAGCTTGATCATTGGTGGGCGTCCACAAGAACTCGCCGGTTTGGGGAGAGATGGTGGCACCATCGGGTAAGTTTTCGGCGGAAAATTCGATCGTGTCGCCATCGGCATGGATGGCGCTCAAAACATCAGTCTGGAAAGAGGAATTAGCAGCAAGCGATTGCGCGGCAACCGAGTCGAGTTTCGGTCGCTGGGTTGGTGGGAGTAACACCATAGACTGGAAATGGAAGTTGAAGCTGTAGGTTACTGGCCGTCCCCGCTCCTGATGCTGTGATTGTTTGACCTTCGATATCGAAGGTACCGGAATTAGGCAGCGATCCCAAAATCGTCTTGCCGGTTAACCGAGTGAAATCGAACTGTTGATCTCCGATGCGAACGCGTACCCCTTCCATGCCTTGCGGATGTGGCCGAGCACGGTGTAGTAGAGCACCGGCTTGGAGAATTCCTCGCGGATGTTCATGACCAGATGCGGCTGTGCGGGCGAACTCTGCTCGAAGACCAACCCTTCGATTCCTGAAGCGGGGCGCTATGCGGGTGAGGGCGGTTTCGCCATTATCGCCGTCGAACTCCAGACTAGGGGCGACAAAGCCACTGGCTGCCACACCGTGCTCAGGCGTAATTCTCTGCATTGGTGAGGCCACCCGAAAAGATCGGGGACATCCCGTGGAATTCAGGGACCGCATTGGGTGCCTGCTCGGGGTAATAGACCGAGAAGGTCCAGATTTTCAACGCCATCAAAGTTTCGGGAGAGGGTGGTTTCCGGTACCGTTGCACCGTAAGAATCGACGCGGGAGCCCATCGCATTGTGATGCCGTTCCGCGTCCCTGAGTTTAGGCTGTTTCCAAACGTCACATTTCTTATCCACCGTAAAATCCCGCGTGCCATCGAGTGAGGGAGCGATGGCTGAAGGCGAGCACAACGATGTTCTGGTGATTGTCCAGATAACTATCGATCAAAACTTGATATCGTCCGCATACCCTCGCCCGCGATTGAGGTATCCGATGGTCATGTTTTGAATATCAGCATGCCGAACTTCCGAGCGGAAAGCCTGAAGCTCCGCCGGCGTGCCGTGAGGATTGCGGCGTTGCCGGAGGGGCTGTTTGGGCCTCCGTCGCGGAAGTCAGCGCTCAATCATTTCAGCATCGCCACGCTCCAGCCAGCCGTCGACCAAATAATCTGCCGCGTAGTAAAATCGAATTCCGACCCCAGTGACGTGCCAGACCTTCGTCTCAGTAAGTGTATTGCGTCCCGGAGCGTCCGGGAAATATCTTCGATTGCCAATTGACCACGGATGCTCTGCTTCGGTGGTCGCCCCGTAGATCTCATTGCCGCTAAAATCGTCGAAGGGTTCGGCCAGCACGTTGATGAGGCGAGTTTGCGTCTCATCGTGCATGTTCGCCCCGGGGAACAGCGGCACGCGGACCTCTCGATACTTGCTGCTGTTCTGCGTATGAGCGATGTTATCGGGAAAGACCACAAACCCATTGCGGACCGCGTTGGCGACGACGTTGTCAGTGACCGTATTCATCGGCCCCTCGAACCAGAATCCGTCGCCTTGGTCACCGCGGTCGTGGACATTCTCCGCCAAAACATCGAACCCGGTTTCGCCATCATGGACTCCGACAACAAAATTGCCGCTGATGGTGTTGCCGGTCCCGCCGCCGTCTTCGGTCGCGACCGCCGCACCTTTGACGTCGTGATAGACTGAGTCAGCGGTCAATCCAAAGTGGGAAGCGTGAATCACAGTTCCCCATTTTCATGCCCCGTCGATCGTGTTGCCGATGTCGATGGATTGATAGCGAACGCTCGTATCGGGGTGGGCGGCGTCCAAGGGAATGCCTCCCATCGGGCCGCTGAGGTGATGGTTATGGTCACTGTAGCGGGCAATTTGGTTCGTTCCGATGTGGGTGACTGTTCCGCTGGTATCGTACGTTGTAGGTCGGAGTCGGGCCGACATCGGTACGACCGAGATCCTTGTAGGCGACGTAGCGGATGTCTTTGCTCGCTTGGCCGATGAAAGCAACGTGTCCACGCACGCCTCGGGACCTCGCTGAAGAAGATCACGTTGCGAGTCAAGTTAGCAATGTGAGGTGCCAGAGTAACGCCGTCTGCTGTTTGTGTGGCGGTTCCGTCGGCATCACGGGGGCCGACGTGATCAAACTCCAACGCATGATCCAAGGCAATTGAATTTCCGATACCGCGACAATGGTCGCGGTTTCCTCATGCGACACATACTCGTAATATCCAGGACGGTCGACCGGATTCGTTTGCCGCGTATCGGGAATGACAATCTTGTCACCCACTCGCCAATCGCCGACATAGCTTTGCATGTCGAGAGTGGTGGTATTAGCGAGCACGTCTCCGGCAGCCCGACTGAACGTATTTTGCAGTGCGTGGCCATGCATTTCTGCTTTGCCGAGCACGATCAGGCCGTTGCCCCACTGCTCGGGGTCGATCCCAGGGTGTGCGACGGTTCCGGTTTTGAAGTGGTGTCCATCGGCTTGAGGCGTATCGGTGAACACGATTTCCGCTTGCACACCGGGTTGAATCGGGGCGGCCGCCGTCCCGATGGTGAGGGTATCGCTGGGCATCACCATGATTTCGTTCAGCCACAGCGACGTGTTGGTGTCGGTCGCAAACGTCAAGTGACCGCTGACTTCGATTGCATCGAGCCGCAGTGTTGAATCCACGTCATAGGTCACGGTGCGTCCGGCGGGTATCGACACGATCGCATTGGCACCGGGCACATGACCGTTTTGCCAGACCGCAGGGTCAGACCAATTGCCATCGCTCACCGAGATGAAGGTGGGATTGGCCCCGAAGCGAGGAATTGGGTTATGCGACATGACCACGGCATCGGGCGTGATTTCGACGATGCTGTCCGTCATCGACATGCTGGGCATCTGCATGTCGCTGCTATCCGTTTCGCCGGCGGACATTGAGGAGACGATCGCTGGGATGGAGCTCGACGTTTCGTTGCTGCCGAAATCCAGTGCAGCAAGGTCACCGGCGAACAATCGCCTCATTTCAAGTGTTTCGAGTTTAAGGCGGCGATCAAATCGGGGGCTTCGTAAATCCATAGTACTTTAAAAGAGAGGTGAAAACATATTGTCGCGCTCGGAGGCTGTCCGCGTTGACAGACCTACTCCGTGCGTCTTGGGTGATGGAAATGAAGGAGCGATATTGACCGTTCAGGTAAATCGACCTGGACGGCTCAATCACGGCCTCGACAGCCGGCTCTCATCGTGAAGGTGGGAGGGACCACCAGCAGATTCATCTACTGGTGGAACACAAGTGCTCTTTGCCGTTGCGATAACGCAGACATGCAAGCTGGGCACAACAGCGAGTACCGACAGTTGCGACACCGATCAGTCGCGGACAATCCCGATAAGATCAACCGCGAAAGTGACTCGCGCCACAAGTGACGCTCACTGAAAGCGGGGCTCACTGAAAGCGGCGCTCATCTAATGGGATCGAGAGATGAGTAGTGCTATTAACAACTACTCGGCGTCGGTGTTGATTCAAGATACAATGAATGAAGGCGTCTGCCGAACTCGATCATTGTGTCTCCATCGTGTCGATGAATGAAATCTCGAATGCGGGAGATGAAACCTATCATTGGCTGATTCTTATACCTGTGCAGTGATACTGTTGTAGACAAGGTCGCAATCCAACTGGGTCGATCCGATGCCGACTTAGACCAGAGGATTCTTCTACCTTGTTGATTGGAAGGCAGAGGCACGTTCGGTGCCATTGCCAAATTGAAGGGCTTGGCTTGCGAGAGATTTAGCCCTAAGTGCGATGCTCTTAACGCTTTAAAAAAATTGCAATTTTCAAGATTCCCTGCGGATGGGCGTATCGAGCCATGAAGGTCCCGGTTGTGAGAAGACCTGTGAAACCCGCCCTGGTCCCTGTGGGTCACCCCGCACTTGGCGTCAGTCGTCTTTGGCTGTTGGCGGGCGCCGGTCTTGTGGAACGATCATCCTAGGTGTTCGATATGGGTCGCATGACGCCTGGGTCCATGGAGCTTCGCATGCGCGGGCGGATCAGTACGGGCTCCATGATTGCCCGCTAAATCGAGCCAATGAAAGCGAAGCGAATGTCCGCCGAACCACATTGCATATGCCACTGTGCTGCGGCGCGGATTAGGGGTGCATGCCGACCACGTGGTTGTTTGATGACGCAATTGAAAACCCGGCTAGTATCCCGCAAGTTTTTATGAATCAGGTACGTCGAATCTTCGCGGTCATTGCGTTCTCAGCCGCCACTATCTTGCTAGTCGGATCGTGGGCCCCGTTCGAATTCACATGGGACTCCTTTGGTAACGTCTGGGGTTCATTTTGGACGGTGCAGCCGCTCCCGCGTTTCTCGCGATCGGACGTCGTCGTCAATTTCTGGATGGGGCTACCGGTCGCGCTCGGGTTATGTGGAGTATTGTTGGCTCAACGTGGATCGATTCGTCGTCGCGTTGGAGTGGCGTTGTGTGTGATTCTCGTGCAGATGTTGCTCAGTCTGGCGGCTGAAGTCGGGCAAGGCTGGCTAGCTGATCGCACAGCGTCAGTGTTCGATTTTGGCCTCCAGATCGCTGGCGCGGTCGTGGCGGTGGTGATCTGGCAGTTCGTAGGTGATTGGATTTTGCAGTATGCGGACGCCCTGTTTGAAAATCGTGGAAGTGCTGTATTGACGCGAATGGATGCGGCCCTGACGCTGATCGCGGCGGGCATCTTGGTTTGGTCGGTGATGCCGCTGGATATTTGCACGTCACCGGCGGACCTCGCCCGCAAGTTCCGATCGGCGGGAATTGAGCTCGTTCCCTTTCAGCGTTGGGAGCCTTCACTGTGGGAAAATGCCTATCAGTGGATCGCAAGTTTCGTACTCGGCTGTCCGTTGGGGTTGTGGTGGGGTCGCTGGGTGAGCAGGCGAAGGCGTGGGCAGATTTCAATTTACACACTTTTCTTGTTGGCAATCGGGCTCGGAATGCTTCCGGAGCTTTTGCAGATACCGATTCGTTCGCGGGTGGCGTCGGCGACCGATGCCGTATTTCTTGCGGCGGGGTCAGTCGCGGGCACGCTTGGTGCCAGCGGAATTGCGGGCGGTCGATGTGCTCACTTCGTGCCGCATTGGCAAGACACGTGGCGGTCGCCCGGCTTTTGGTCGGCCTTGCTCTGCGTGCAGATGCTGGCCATGTGCATGCTGTCGTGGCTGCCGTTCGATTTTTGCACTGAGCCGGCAATCCTGCGGCAGCGGTGGGCGACCTTTGTCGCCTCGCCGCTTGCTGATCCAGCGGGCAACGACGCGCACAATGCCCTCACTCTGTTTCGCTCGGGGGTGATGGGGGCGGTACTCGGTTGGCTCGCGGCGATGGTTTTGACGACCCTGTGGACGCATGGTCGGCGCGGATCCGGCCGGCACTCCCGCCACCTCGCTGGCGCCATTGCGATCGTTTTGCTAGCGGCGTTTGTCGTTGCCGTGGAACTGGTCCAGTTACTAGAGCAGTCGAGGACGTGCAGTATGTTGAGCGTGTTCGTTCAGGTGACTGGAGTGGTTGCGGGCTACCGGATTGGACGCGGGATGTCGATCGGCGGCGGACGGTAATATCTTGCGGAATGACAACCTGACGAAGGCTCATCAGACGAAACCGACAAAAGTCAAGATTGGGAGAACAGGATTCCCATGACAACTCGCAGCGTGAGCGAGAAGTGGAATCACATCCCTTGCTCACGCTGCGGGTCACTTATGTCGAACGCGTCTCTCCAAGCATCACTACGAGAACTTTTTTGGCTCAAGAAGCTCATGAAAAGCTGCTACGGGAAACGCTGTGAAGCATTATTTTAAATGATTCATGCGGATGCGGGCGGGCCGCCCGCGAACCGGTGCGCGGGCGTCTCGCCCGCATCCGCTCAAACAGGTCTTGCGAACATACAACCCGTCAAATGGTCGCCCAGGACTAGCGTCGATTCGTGCCTTTCTGACGCCTTACACTGGCGTTTTTCCGAGTGGCGGCCTACGATGAGTCACTCGACGGTTCATTTGCTGGGGAGCTACCACTGATGCCAACTGAACAAGAACTCGCTTGGGCGGCAGCATGGAAGGCCGCGGGGCCGAAGCTGCAGGCAATCCGTGACGAGGAACTGCGTCAATGCAGCGGTAAGGGTGCCCGCATGGCGGGCGGAGTGCGTGTGTTTGAAAAACACCCACACGCCAATGGAATGGTAACGATGCAAGCATGGTTCACGCGACTGCATCTACTGAACAGCATCCAGCGGGCCACAGAAAACTCAGCACCAACTGAGGTGAAGCCTGCTGATGGTTGAGTTTGATTTAACGGAACTGTTCGAAGCCGCGCATCAGATGCAGGCGAACTGGGAGCGTGAGGGCCTGCAATTCTGCTTTATCGGCGGACTCGCTGTTCATCATTGGGGCGAGATTCGGATGACTCAGGATGTGGATGCGACTGTCCTGACTGGATTCGGCAACGAGTCAGTGGTGATTGAGAAATTGTGGACGTCGCTTGATCCTCGCATTGCCGATGCCACGCAGTTTGCCAAATTGAATCGCGTGGTGCTGGGGCAGTCACAAAACCAGGTGCCATTTGACGTCTCATTGTCCGGTCTTCCGTACGAAGAGCAGGTCATTTCGCGATCAAGGCCGAGGCTTTACACCGATGGTATTTCGCTACGGATCTGCGAACCGAGCGACTTGGTGGTTCTGAAAGCGTTCGCCAATCGACCCAGAGACTGGCAAGACATTCGCGGCGTCATCATTCGCAGTGGGCATTTGTTGGACTGGGGGTTGATTGAAACCCAGCTCACGCAACTCGCTGAGCTCAAAGAAGAGCCTGAAATCGTGTGTCGGCTTGACGATTTGCGTCGCGAGACGCCGAGGAAGTAGCCGATAAACATCCAACCGGCGGTGTCCCAAGAAATCTTTTCCAAAATCTTCGCCGAATCTGTTGACACCCCTCGTCTGGCTCCGTATAAATAGTGGTAATGTTCACTCGCCTCTTCCTCGCCGTGATTTTGACTGCCCTCGGAGCCCAATGGGCTTCGGCGGGGATGATTGTTGATCCCGCGAGCACGCCAGAGATCATCGCCCCAGACGCGATGATGCCTGCGCCAGACGAGGGCGGTGCTCCGGTGTCAGTCGAGCAAGGCGTGGCTCCGGGGATGAGTGCGACTGTGGTTTCTTCAACCACCATGTCCACAGGCAGCGCGCTAGCTATTGATGTTGGATGCGTTGCTGTTGCCGCACCTCTGCTATGGCGTTTTCGCGTCTTTAACGCCAGTCTTCCGGCTGATCCACTGCTCTGTGCCCTTCTGAAACCTGCCTAGCCCGAAATCTGTCTCTCGATTTGATGATAGATTTTTCGGTTTATAAACAGTTTTCAGAAAGAAATACAGATGTTGAAGAAATTTATTGCAGCGATGGCACTGGTGTGCGTCGCGTCTCCAGTCCAGGCTGGGGTTTTCGGAAGTTCCCTGCTTCAGGTTACTAACGAACGAATTGAAGTCTCCACTAATGGTGGGGTCACATGGCGGACCGCGAACACGAATGACTTTTCAGGCGGAGTGCCGGGCTATTCGAGTACAACATTCGCGAGCCTGACCGGCCAGCCGAGCGTCGAATTCTTGGCGGTCCCATCGCCCGACGGCCCGATTGCATACGTAAGTAATGCAGGCGGAGTCGTGGCGAACAACGGTGCGTTCGTGACGGGAGTTCCCGCTGGCGCCAATCCCAGTTATTCGTTGTCGGACACGGACGCAAGCGGAGTGTTGGTCGATGTGCTTCCACCGGTTCCGGGTGCTCCCATTCCCGCTGGTGCGACCAGGGACTCGGTGTCCAGCAGCCAAGTCGACGACGCTGGTTTGGCTTCGTCGACCAATTCGTCGTCCAGTCTCACTGCAAAGGCAAGCATTTCGAACACAGGTGTCAACACCGCTGGTATCTACCGATACACTGCTGACTTTATGGTGAATCTCACTGCTTCGGTCTCGCCACCGCCGTTGGACTACACTGCCCAACTGGTAAGCCAGTTTCAAACGACTTTGACACGGACTCGACCCTCCGGAGGGACTGCTAACGATCAGTTCGATCCTGCCCAGATTAATAAGGTTTTGAACGCGACCGGAAATGCCTCCTATGTCTACGCAGGCACGTTGAGCAGTAAAGGGCTTGCGTTCGCAGCGGGCGACACCGCGGACTTCGTGGTCCAGTATACCACGCTGGCTTCAGTATCGGCTGCAAACGCTGCGGTTCCTGAACCGACGTCGGCTCTGATCTTCGGTGCCTTGGGTGTCGCAGGTTTGGTTAGCCATCGTCGCCGCCGACGCCGCCAAGCCTAATTGGTGTAGCGGTCGAGTTGGTACCGCCTTCACTCTCATAACGGTCGTCATGCCTTTGGTGTGGCGGCCGTTTTTTCGTTGGTATGCCAGCGCTGAACATTTGCGTTGGCACTATGAGCCGTTTGGTCGCTAGTCTGGCAGGCTAAATCTCTAGCTTTGACTCCCATCCGTGCCTACGCAGATTTTGGACGTCACCCCCCCCACTTCGTCGGGAGGGTGAATCAGGATTGGCAATCCACCGCGCACGTTAATGGCCGTCGGGGGCGAGCGAGGAGCTTCGGTAGCGGCCAGGCGAAATAATCTGGTGAGGATCGAGATGAGCTCCGATCCGATCCATAATGTCGAAGTGTCCCGGTGTGGCATCGACCAGGGCAGTGGTGGTGGATTGATGGCTCAGGCGGTACGGCAAGCAGCCGATGTCGTGCCCGGCGGCTACAAGAGCGTCGTAGCACGCGTGGGCTCGCTCAGTCGCCCCGGGCTGCTCGGGACGATAAAGAATCGGCACTGTCGAGTCAAACAGTCTCGCTGAAATGCTCGTGAGTGTGATCAACGGTTCGATGCCATGAGCGACGCAGACGCGGTGCACAATGTTGACATATTGGATAGCAACGTCTTGCTTGATGGGCACTAGGGGGCTGTACCAAATCAGTCCACAGCCATCGTGCGCCGGGTTCAGAGGCACCTCTTTGTCAATTGACTCGCCGCGTAGCCAATACGCGAGTGGGAGCGCGACGCGACGGGGGACTCCATCTGCCAGGTCGAGAAGGGCATCAATTGATTCCAGCTGGCGGATTATTCCCGCGACTGGGACGGGGGTCCATCTCAGCGCATTCTGGGCGAGTCGGCGGCGTCGGCGATTCAGATGCAGCGGGCGGCCTGTCGAAGAGGGGAGCAACTGGGCGAGCGATTGCCGAATGGTGCGCCTCATGGATCGTCGACAGTGGATGACACCGGCAAGTGTCCACTGGCTGATCCCAGCCTCTTTGGTCATCGCGCGACAAAGTTCAGCATCGATAATTTGGCCTTCGCTGACGCGGTCGCGCGGGTAGGGGCGCGACATCGACAGCATACGGCGATCGTTCATCAGGTTCATACCCGCGATGATTGCCGGCATGTCGTTGAGAATGTCGCGGATGGATTCCACCGTATCGCCGAATTCCGCTTCATTTCGCAGTCGCAGGAAGAACACCTCCGTATGCTCCGCACGTCGACGTAGCGCGAACGTGGCCTTCGTGACGATGCCGACATTCCCCTGGCTGAATAGCCCTTCGATGTAGGGGCCGATGCCCCACCGATGGCATGCACCGATCAGCGGCGCGCCAGAGCATGAAACGCGGAGCGGTAGATTGCGCCATCGGCCAGCACGGCCTCCAGGGACGTTAACGCCTCAAAATGGTCCGTCGTGGGCGTTAGACCATAACCCCGCTCGAGGGCGTTCCCTAGCAGCGAGCAGTCCGGGCCACCTCCATGCACCGGAGTCAGCCATGCATTGCCCTCGTCGCTGAGAAATTGGTGCAGCATGCCTTGAGTGACACCAGGCTCGAGTTCGACGACGCCGAGTTCGCGGTCAACGAACTTGATCGCCTGCAGAGCTGAGAGATCCAGGATCACAGCCCCGTCAATCGCTGGGCTGCTGGCGCCATAACTCCAATTGCGTCCCGTGCTAATCGGGAACAGGGGCACGCGAAATTGCGCTGCGATCCGGACGATCTCAGGGACGTCACTGGCACGTCGTGGTCTCAACAGCACGCTGGCGCGGTTGTTCGAGCTAATTGTATTTCGACCATGAGCCTGCAATCTCGCCGCATCGGTGATGACATCATCGCCGCCGATTAGATTCCGCCAGCTCTCAGCGGCGAGCAGTGCCTGGGCGTGTGAGTGTTCGCCGGCAGAAGGTGCGGTGGCTGTTGTCTCGGGAACAAGCGAAGGGTCGTGTTGGGGCGATGGAGGATTCATTGTCGCGATATTAAGAGGGGCCTGACCTGCGCAATGTGCGGGGTGCGCATTTTAACTTACTTCCTGCTGCGAGTGAGCAAGCACCAGATAAACAATATCTCGCCTAATCCCGGATTCCGAGACGAACCAATCCCGGGGGGTGATTTCAGTCCCTCTCAGTTCAGCTCAGGGTTGTTGATGAAGTGGCCCGATGCTTTAGCGAGGTTCTGCTTTCACCCTCCGCCGATGCCAAGCTCGCATTTGATTTTACGAAAAGGGGTCTGACCCTTTGGAGGCGAGTCGATTTTGATGGCGTTTTTCGGCCTCGCCGGAGAGGGTCAGACCCCTTTTCGGATAGGCTCTCAAGCATCGGACTGCGACCTGTCCGCCAGGTTCGCTAAACGGTCAGTCCGCTAGCGCCGAGAAGGCCCCCATTTTCGTAGACCGCGCAGCGAGTGCTGGGATAGTTCGCTCCCAGGTATTCAAGGCCAGCTTCTTTATCCAATCGCTGCTGTTCGAGGAGCGTACGGCAGTGACAAAGTTCCCTGATGGTCATGGGCCGTGGCTGCATGTTTTCACGCGAAAATCTCCCTGTGAAGTAGTAGTCTCGCCAACGGTCTCGATAATTCCTGTCGTCATTGACACTGCCGAGCACGGCGACACCCGGCTTGCCGCCGACGTGATCACACTTCACTACATCGCCAATGACTTGAAAGCCCATGGCGTGTTGATAAAACTTCGCGTGCCGCGGATGGACGGTGGCAGTGAGTAGATCCACGCCATGATGTCGGGCGAAGAACATGAGTGAACGCGTTAACTGGCCGAAGATCTCCGTAGGCTTGGGATGCACGGGATCCACCGCGAGCGAAGTGATCTCTGCCACCACACCCGCCGAGCGTGCGGTGGCTATTTCTTGCCCATAATATTCGGACATCGGTATCGTGTACTCACCATCTCGAACGAGGGTGACGGTTCCGATAATGCGTCTGCCGATGGCGG
>CAVXOB010000007.1:0-22425 GCA_963763175.1 uncultured Planctomycetota bacterium
CAGTTGATACTTTCGGGGGAACAGCCCAAACGAATCTTTGCCGTACCGGCGTGGGGCTGCACGCCTTGACGAGCCGGCTAATGATTTGAGACATCCGCTGCGGTTCGCGAAGCAGGTAGCTACCGCTATGAGCCTTCTCGGTGACTTGCCGCACCGGGCAGCCGAAATTGATATCGACGACACTGACGCGGTATTCTTCGACCAAGCGGATTCCGACTTTGGCCATCGTCTCGGCGTCGTTGTCCCAAATCTGGACCGCCAACGGGCGAGCCTCATCGGCTACGCCCCATAATCGGTCGGGATGTTCCGCTTCGTTCTCGTCGAGCCAGACAAAGCCGCGAGCATTGACCATCTCGGTAGCGAGCAATCCTGATCCGCCGAATTCGCGAACGATTTGCCGAAACGCCGCGTTCGTAAACCCGGCCATCGGTGCTTGCAAAATAGGGGGATCGATGACCAAGTCACCGATACGGAGCGGAGCAGCAGGGATGGCGATGGTTCAATCTCCCTTGAGAAAGTCGGATGGAGGGCAAGACGGTTAAGCCAGCCAGCTTGGCATTTCTCCAGCGGGTGGCAAATCGATCGTTTTGACTCGCGTGACCGATTCGGTCGCTTCGATTTCTTTCACCGCTTCTTCGGCAATCCCCATCAACACTAAATACCCCGATCGATGGTCCACCCGGTATATTACCTTCACGACCAACCGCCATCTGAGCGATGTTGACCCCATGCTTGCCAAACACGGTTCCGACTTGACCGATAATGCCCGGGACGTCATTGTGCGAAAAGACAAAAAGTTTGCCGTCGAGAAACGACTCGAGTCGATAGCCGTCAAGCATGATCAAGCGAGGCATGCTTTGTCCCAACCGAGCACGGTTCCGCCAGCGACGACGGTTCGTCCGCCACCCGATACATTTACTTGGATACTTGAAGCAAACGAGCCTTTATCCCTGTGTTTTTCTTCATTCAATTCGATCCCGCGTTCGCGAATGACATTTCCGAATTGATCACATTCACACCGTCCACAATTCGTTCGAGCAGTCCGGCACAAAACGCGTTGTTGACCACTCGAGTGTCTTCCGAAGCGATATCACCTTTGTAGGTGATCGAAACTTGATCGATTCCACCAGCATGCCACTGGGCGACTAAGAGCCCAAGCCGATAGGCGACGTTGAGGTAGCCGCGTAGTTCCGAAAGCGTTTTTGGATCGAGCGAAGCGACGTTGACGCTATGGCGAATCTCACCTGTCTTTAAGTAGTTGATCAACAAGTGAATCCCTTCCACCGCCACTTGCGTCTGAGCCTCTTCGGTACTCGCGCCAAGATGCGGGGTGCACACGACATTGGGCATTCCAAACAGCGGACTGTCGGTGCAGGGTTCTTTTCAAAAACGTCGATCGCAACACCGCCAAGCTTGCCGCTGTTAGGCCTTCCACCAATGCGTCGATCTCGTAGATGCCACCGCGAGCGGCATTGACGACACGAAGTCCTGGTTTCACTTTCGCTAGCCGCTCGTGATTGATCAGCCCTTTGGTTCGGGAGTCAGCGGTGTATGGACGGTCAGGTAGTCGATTTGCGGAACATGTCGTCGACGGTTGCAACTCGTTTGACCCCAAAACTGGCAGGCTTGTTCATCGGTTAAGAATGGATCATACGCGATGACGTTCATTTCGAAAGCGATCGCTCGCGAAGCGACTTCGCGACCAATGCGCCCCATGCCGACAATCCCGATCGTTTTGCCAGAGACTTGCGTGCCCATATACTTCTTGCGATCCCAGCGTCCTTCAACGAGGCCTTGGTTGGCCGCAGGGATATTGCGGCTAAGTGCCAAAATCAAGGCAAAGGCATGTTCCGCCGTACTGACCGTATTTCCGGCTGGTGTGTTCATCACCACGATGCCGCGGCGAGTGGAAGCAGCCTTATCGATGTTATCCGTGCCCACGCCCGCCCGCACGAGAGCTTTCATGCGAGTGTTGCCTTCGAGCGATTCGGCAGTGATTTTGAGCCGCTTCGCAAGATCGCTCCATCGAATTCGTTGAGGGCGGTGCGTAAATCTTCGCCAGAAAGACCGGTACGAATTTCATACTCGATACCTTCTTGGGCATCCAAAATATCGATGCCTTCTTGGGCAATATCGTCAAGAACTAAAATACGGTGCATGGATTGATAAAATTTGGGAGTGGCAAATTGTGAGAATGCCAAGAGCGGCTTCTTATTTCACAAGCATTGACGCCTGCTACCCTCCGCATAGCCGGGGAGGTGTAAATTTATTGATGATGCAGCTAATCGATGACCCGCTCAGGAAGCCAAACACACACTTCGGACGAAACCTAGCCATTCTTAGCAGCAAAATCGTTCATGAAATTAGCCAAGGTCTGAGCCCCTTCGATCGGCATGGCGTTATAAATGCTCGCCCGAATTCCGCCGATACTGCGATGACCCTTGAGTGCTGTCAAGTCGTGGGTTTCGGCTTCCTTGACAAATTTGCTCAGCAACTCATCACTGGGCAAATTGAAGGTGACGTTCATCTTCGAACGACAATCGCAATTGAGCATGACCCACATAGAAACCTGAATTGACGTCGATCGAATCGTAGAGCAAAGTCGCCTTTTGTTCGTTGAGCTTCTGCATCGCAGCGAGTCCGCCAACATCATCAGCCAACCAATGAGCGATTTTACCAAGTGCCCAAATCGCGAACGTGGGTGGTGTATTCCATTCCGAATCGTTCTCAGCATGATTCTTGTACGTCAAATAGCCCGCCAAATCGTCGGGGGCATGCTCGAGTAGATCTTTGCGGATAATCACCATTGTCACCCCAGCGGGTCCAGCATTTTTCTGCACAAGCGTAAAGGAAGCCATATTTACTGATGTCCAAGGGTCTCGACAAAATGTCGCTCGAGGCATCACAAATCAGCGGGACCCCATCGGGACAGGCAGGTTCGTCCGAGAACTGGACCCCCTGAATCGTTTCATTACTGCAATAATACAGATAGGCGGCATCTTTCGAAGCAGCATAATCACCGTCCCTCGGGACGTGCTCATAGCCCGAATCCTTGGCGTCGTAGATCACTTCGACCTTTCCTTCTTTTTTTGCTTCGCCCACCGCTTTTTTGCCCCATGAGCCTGTGACGAGATACTCAGCCGTCTTGTCATTGCCCCGAATCAGGTTGGCCGGAATCATCGAAAACTGCAAAGCGGCACCGCCCTGCAAAAAAAGCACCTCATAATCGTCACTTATTCCGTACAACGATCGGATCGTGTCTTGAGCATCGTGAAGCACATCGACAAACACTTGGCCTCGGTGACTCAGTTCCATAAGGGAAGCTCCCGCACCCGGAAGGTGCAATAACTCCTCCTGAAGTTCCTTTAGCACCGAGACGGGCATCACGGCAGGTCCAGCAGAAAAATTGAAAACACGCTGGGAAGTCGCGGTGGCACTCATCGTTAGGAAATATCCTTTATGGGGTTGTTCCGCTCAAAATGGCGACATCAGGAGACAGAACGGGGAAACGGAAAGGTTCAATTCGGGTGATTCTATGCTTAGTGGATTAAGTACGAAAGGTTGCATCCCCAGAACTCCCATTTTATCCGTTGGTTGCAAGATACTCATGCCCAGTGCCGCACGCGGATGGGTCTGTTTTCCCCCGTGCCCAGCTTAGCCGCGCGAGCACAAATCGTCCGACTGGCGGCCCGCGGGGCACGCGGTGAAATCCATTGCGGATTTGCAATGATCGCACAGAGCCATCGTAGAATGGATACAATTTTGGTAACAGGCTTCCTCACTCGAACACTAATTTGGGGCTCTTTCCGATGATAGCTTCGACAACTGCGGCGACATCCTTGACCGAGCGAGCGATCGCCTTGGCTGCTGAATTACTCGCCGAAGCGACCAAGCTGCAGACGCCTCAAGAGCGACGGCAACAATCCGAATTCGACCGCATGGTCAGTAATCCTGCCGACAAAGCCACATTGGTCGAAATGACCGATCAGGCGTTCCGGACACATTGTGCCGCCGGCGCGTTGCCGACCAGTTGACCCATCTTCTCGACAGTGCAAGGAGTTCCCCGCTTCTTTAGCCCGGTCGAACAGGTGATGCTAAAAGGATTTCAATCATTCGGCGAATACCTTCCCGGTGTCGCCGTCCCGCTGGTCAAAGAGAAAATGCGTAAGGAAACCGCCAATGTCATTCTGCCAGCCGAACGGAGCTTTTGGCCGATCATAAAGAATCGCCAAAAGCATGGCGTCGAAATGAATGTCAACTTGCTCGGCGAAGCGATCCTGGGCGAAGCCGAAGCACAGCGCCGAATCAAACAGTGCTACCAAGCACTTCGAATGTCTGATCTACATTGTTTGTCAATCAAAATCTCGACCCTATACAGCCAAATCACACCCCTTTCACGCAAGCATAGTATCGGCAAAGTCGCTGACCGCTTGGAAGCCTTGTACCGCTTCGCGACTAACGAAGAAGCCAAACAGTCAAATGGGGGCAACCATGAAAAGTTTGTCTACCTCGACATGGAAGAGTACCGAGACCTCTACTTGACTGCCGATATCCTTTGCGAAACGCTCGACCGTGAAGGTTTGTCGAATGCTCGTGCCGGCGTCGCCCTGCAAGCTTATCTGCCCGATTCCTATAACGTCATGATGCGGTTGATCGATTGGTCGAGGCAACGAGCGATCGCAGGAGCACGTCCGTTGACGATTCGGTTGGTCAAGGGGGCGAACATGGAAATGGAACGAGTCGATGCATCGCTACGAGGCATCCCGGCGGCACCCTATCAAACGAAAGTCGAAACCGACGCGAATTTTAAACGGATGCTGCGAAAACTGATCGATGCAGCTTCCCAAGGACATGTGCGTGTTGGAGTCGCGTCGCACAATCTGTTCGATGTTTCTCTCGCTCTGCTCTGGGCGACCGAGGCCGGTGCGATGAAGCATGTTCAATTTGAAATGCTCGAAGGGATGGCGAATCACCAACGCCGTGCCATTTCGGAAAAGGATATCGACATGGTGCTCTACGCACCGGCGTGTTTTAAAGATGGCTTTCTCAATGCAGTGGGCTACCTCATTCGTCGACTGGATGAAAATACGGGGCCAGACAACTTTTTGCGCCACGCTTATCAGCTTCAACCGCGAAAGTGAAGAGTTCGAGCGGTTGGCAAACGGTTTCCGCAATTCGTTCGAAATGATTGATCGGGTCAGCAGCGAGCCGAGACGCATCGACTGGGAAAGACCGGCAAAACGACTTCGTCCATCGGTCGGCGAATCGTGGGAAGCGTTCGTTAACGAACCCGATACCGATTGGTCTCTGCCGTCGAATGCGGATTGGATCGAAGGAATTCTGAAAAGCTGGAAAGAGCGATGCACGGATCTGACGGACGCATCGCCGAGTGAAACAGCTAACGATAATCGCGAAGTCGTTACCCGTTACGATCCTTCGCGGCCCGATTTTGCCGTATGTACCTACCAACCTCTGACGGTCGACGAACTCGTGCAAACCGTTGATCGAGCGGCAAACGATGAAGAGGGTTGGAGCAAGACGACCTTCGAATATCGCCATGAACTGCTCGCAATACGGCCTCGCTACTCCGCGAGCGGCGGGGCGATTTCATTGCGGTGATGATGGCCGACGGCGGCAAGACGGTAAGTGAATCGGATCCCGAAGTCAGCGAAGCGATTGACTTTTGCGAGTTCTATCCGCTCACCGCCAAATACTGGGCCGATAGCTCCAACGTTCGCATCCGTCCACGCGGCGTCGTTGCGGTCGTTTCGCCCTGGAATTTCCCGCTAGCGATTCCGGCGGGCGGCATCGCTTCAGCCTTGGCGGCAGGAAACCGAGTCATACTGAAGCCCGCCTCACAAACGGTCCTAACCGCCTGGAAACTCTGCGAAGCGTTCTGGGATGCTGGAGTTCCTAAGGTCAGCTCTGCAGTTCGCCGCTTGCAGCGGACGGACTGCCGAAGCGGAATCATCAAGAACCCGCAAAGTCGATGTGGTCATCTTGACGGGCGGGACCGAAACTGCGAAACGCATGTTGGCGGCCCGTCGTGATCTCTATCTGTTAGCGGAAACAGGTGGCAAGAACGCTACGATCGTCACCGCGATGGCAGACCGCGAGTTGGCTGTCAAACATGTCGTGCAATCTGCCTTTGGGCATGGCGGCCAAAAATGCAGCGCCACGTCATTACTTCTACTCGAGGAAGAAGTTTTTAATGACAAAGGTTTTAAAACGATGTTGGCCGATGCGGTGGAGAGTATCCGAGTTGGATCAAGTTGGGATTTGTCGACTCGAATGGGACCGCTGCAATCCAAACCGACGGCCGATTTGAATCACGCCATGAAGACGCTCGAGAACGATGAATCGTGGTTGGTCCATCCTGAACGCCTTGGCGACAATCCAAACCTTTACAGCCCCAGCGTGAAGTGGAACATCGAACCGGGCAGTTTTTCACATTTGACGGAGCTATTTGGGCCCGTTCTCGGAGTCATGCGCTATCGCAAAACTCGAAGAAGCAATCGAGATCGTTCGTTCGACCGGCTACGGGTTGACAAGTGGTATCGAGAGCTTGGACGACCGAGAAATCAACCTTTGGCGAGATACGATCCACGCCGGTAACTTGTACATCAATCGGCCAACCACCGGGGCGATTGTGCTGCGACAGCCGTTCGGCGGCGTCGGACTTAGTGCTTATGGACCCGGCGTGAAAGCAGGCGGCCCGCACTACGTGCTGTCCCTGATGCATGTCGAGAATGCTGAATCCATACAACCGAAAACCAATCAAGGGACGCGGGATCGACGTCTGACCGATTGGCTAGCTCAAGCGGAATTGGACGAATCGCTGAAGCAGCGTATGCAGATGGCGATTGCATTACAACACGAAGCGTGGGAGCAAGAATTCTCGAAAGAACACGACACGTTTAAGCTGATTGGACAAGACAATCTCCGGCGCTACCGAAGCACGCAGGGGTTGAACATTCGCATTGAAGCCAAGGATGCTCTCGAAGACGTACTGGTTTGCTTGACGGCTGCGATTACTACCGAAACGCAAGCCACCTTGTCGATTCAACCAGGAATGGATCGGCTGTTATCGAAGACACTCGATTCGCTCGCCGATGTCTTTCCAGGCCTACTGCATCCACTCGAAGAAACGACGAAAGAGTTGTCGGTGCGATCCTGGCAGGCAACATCGGACGGATTCGCGTGCTCCATAGCGAGGTTGACGAAGAACTTGAACAGGCCGCGGGGGATGCCTTTGTCACGATCCTTCGCGACCCGGTCGTGATCGATGGGCGAATGGAGTGTCTTCGATATCTCGACGAGCAATCGATATCGCACGACTACCACCGCTACGGTAATTTGGGACGAAGGACAACCGATCTCTAAACTTGCTTCACGCTCTATCGACGAAACGCTCACGGACGATTGCGAACTACGGTTCAATGATTGTAATTGAAACCATTCTTGCGGCTTCCTTCATCCTAAGGTCGGCTGTAACAAGTTGATCTATCCCAACGGAAGTCATCGTTGAGTACATTTAAAATCGGTAATGTGTCAAAGTCGCGTTGTCAGCTAGAATGTCATCATGAATGATCGCCAAAACTATAGTTGGAATTTTTCTATCCTGCTTTGAACGCCATTAGTACCAACGATTTGCCCGTTACGGAATGCCTGCCGGAGATCCTTTGCGCAAACGTCCTCCTCACAACCCGTCGTATTGAAAGCTCCACCCGGTGCGGGGAAAACGACGTTGGTGCCGCTGGCTCTGCTGCGCAACAATACGGTTCCCGATGGACAGATTCTTCTGATCCAACCACGTCGTATCGCCGCTCGTGCTGCCGCCAGTCGTTTGTCGCATCTGAACGGATCGCCGCTTGGCAAAACGATTGGCTATCACGTTCGCTTCGACCGCTGTGCGAATTCAGATACGAAAGTGTTGGTTTTGACGACTGGCATGTTGCTCAGGCGTTTGACGGCCGATCCTTTACTGGAGAACGTGGGCTGCGTGATCCTCGATGAGTTCCATGAACGTAGCTTAGAACTCGATTTGGCATTGGGGATGATCGAGCGAGTTCGCACGACGCTTCGAGAGGAGCTGAAAGTGATTGTCATGTCAGCCACCCTTGAACCCGAACCGATCGTCGCGTTCTTTGGCCGCTCTGGAACAACCGCCATCGCAGTGGAGTCAGCGGGCCGAGCCTATCCGGTCGATGTCCGCTATAGCCCATCGCTGAGTCAGCAGCCAATCGATCAGCAAATCTTAAACGTGTTGCCCGATTTGCTACAGCAAACAACCGGTCACATACTCGTTTTCTTGCCTGGCGTTGGCGAGATCAAACGCGTCCATCGAGCGATACACAATCATCTCATCTCATCCCAGTACGATGTCTTTGAATTATACGGCGATCTATCCGCGTCGGCACAGGACGAAGTGATCCGGTCGACCCAGCGACGCAAAGTGATCTTATCGACCAACGTTGCCGAGACATCGGTCACGATCCCAGGAGTGACTGCGGTGATCGACAGCGGGTTAGTGCGAGTGATGACGTTTCGTCCGCAAATCGGCTTGCCTTCGCTGCGACGACTGCCGATCTCCCAAGCGTCGGCGGACCAGGCGCGGGACGAGCGGGGCGTACCGAGCCAGGAATTTGTTTTCGTTTGTGGCCAAAAGCGGCTCACCCTTCACGAAGAGAAAATGACTTGCCCGAGATTCAGCGAGCTGATTTTACGGGTGCCGCGCTAACACTCTGTGCATGGGGTGAACGCGAAACGCTTGACTTTCCATGGCTAACGCCGCCGAGTCAAGAGAGCGTCAATCAAGCGAAAAAGCTGCTTCAGCGAATGGATGCCATCGACGAC
Organism: uncultured Planctomycetota bacterium; assembly: GCA_963763175.1. Lineage (GTDB taxonomy): Bacteria > Planctomycetota > Planctomycetia > Pirellulales > Pirellulaceae > Rhodopirellula. The sequence goes on from CAVXOB010000007.1 coordinate 8,857, forward strand.
CAGGGGCGGTTGACCGCGACGGGGCAACGAATGGTCGCGCTGCCGCTGCATCCGCGTATCGCACGGTTCTTGATTGCTGCCAACGATTGCGAAGTTCCCATTCGTGATGCAACACTCGCAGCTGCGTTGATGACCGAGCGAAGCCCGTTTTCGAAACAGTCACAGGTTCCTGGGCTGTTTGATCAGATAGAAAGGTTGAGTCGTTTTGTTGATGGTGATCGATCGGTCGAGTTGTCGATCGCTGCGGCAAAACAAATCGAAAAGGTCTCAAAACAGTTGATTCGAACGATGGGGGGAAAGGGGAGCGACGAGCGTTTAGTTCGCGAGCCAAGCCAATCGCTGCTGTCTCGTGCCTTGTTGGCTGCCTTCCCTGACCGTGTCGCTCGCCGCCGCGATGCAGATGGTGAAAAAGCAATGATGGTTGGCAAACGCGGGGTCCGACTTCGCTGCGAAGCTTCAACATCCGATGCCGATCTGTTTGTTTGTATCGATGTCGATGATAAGGGAGTTGACGCCGATGTTCGAAACGCAATTGCGATTCAGCAAAGCTGGCTTAGCGAGCATTTGCTGCGTGAGATCGAAGAGTATGAGTTTGATGCGGCTCGTGAATCGGTGATTGCTCGGCGTCGTGTATTCTATGAAGACTTGATGCTGAGCGAATGGCCGATTCCATGCAAGCCAAACGAGCAGGTAGGCCGACGACTGTTTGATGCTTCACACAATCGATCCAGCGAACTGGTGCGTGGCAAGAACAACGATGCGGAAATGTTTCTTACTCGCTTGCGTTTATTGGCTCGTTGGATGCCAGAATTGGATTTGCCGGTTCTTGATAAGGATGCGGTTCATGAGCTATTGAACGAATTTTGCCGAACACGTACATCGATCGCCGAGCTGCGTTCCGCTCCATGGTTGGCGACGATGAAAGCGAGATTAGATTATTCTCAACAACAGCAGCTAGAAAGGTTTGCACCAGAGCGATTGGTCGTTCCGAGCGGCAATTCGATTCGAATCGAATATGACGAACAAGCCGCCCGTCGTCCGAGTAAAGCTGCAAGAGTTGTTTGGATGGACCGAGACACCGACCATTGCGGGCGGTCGCGTAATGATCCAGTTGCATTTGCTTGGCCCCAATCACCGCCCTCAGCAAATCACGGATGACTTAGCCAGTTTTTGGAAGAACACCTACCAAACGGTTCGCAAAGATTTACGCAGCCGCTATCCAAAGCACGATTGGCCGAGTGACCCCTTGTCAGCGAAAGCGACGCACAACGGACTGAAACCGCGAATAACTTAGGTCGCCGTAAATCGCGGGAGTCCAACTCGAGCGTTCGAATTGACTTTGCGGAGCATTCCCCATTGGTGTATGGTAGCCGACTGTATCATCCAGGCGAGTTTCGCGTGTTTCAGTAAACCTTATAAACCGTAGCTATGACTACCGAAGCCGATACGGCAATTGTTTTTAATATCCAACGCTTCTCTGTTCATGATGGACCCGGCATTCGCACGACGGTGTTTATGAAAGGTTGTCCGCTGAATTGTTGGTGGTGCCATAATCCCGAGAGCCGTGATGGAAAACCAGCGATTTTCATGTTTCCAGATCGCTGTATCGGCTGCGAGACCTGCTTGACGGAGTGCCCAGAAGACGTCGCCGAACCGCTCGATTGGAACCCAGCCGGTCGCGTCGATTTGGATCGTTGTACGATGTGCCAAACGTGTGCCGATGCCTGTCCCACCGACGCCCGAAGCGTGGTAGGCCAACCCTATCGCGTCGACGAGCTGATGTTGGAAATTGACAAGGACCAAGTTTTCTACGAGCAGTCGGGCGGCGGAGTGACCTTCTCGGGAGGCGATCCGCTCGGCACGCGACAAAATGCCGCATTCCTGCTGGCGTGCCTAAAAGCATGTGAAAAACGAGGCTATCATCGGGCTATCGATACCGCAGGGTTCGCATCGCAGCAAACGGTACGAGCGGTCGCTCCGCTAACCGATTTGTTTCTCTATGATCTAAAACTAATGAACGATGAGAAGCACCGAAAATACGTGGGAGTTAGTAATCAATTGATCCTCGATAACCTGCGATTACTTAGTTCGCTCGACACCGACGTTTGGATTCGAATGCCGTTGATTCCTGGAATCAACGACGACGATTGCAATCTGGATGAAACGGCTGCCTTTGTATCGTCGCTTGACCGATCCTATCCTGTTCACTTACTCCCCTATCATCGAATCGGAAGCGATAAGCATCGGCATCTCGATCAAGAATACGCATTACAAGCATTGGACCCACCATCGAATGAGCACGTTGTTCGGGCGGCACAGCGGCTAAGAGATCATTCGATCGAAGTCATTGTCGGAGGCTCAAGAGATGAATGAACGTGTTGCCAAACTGCGGCAAAAAAGTGTCGACGCGAGGCCGAGCATCAGTGCCGAACGTGCTCGTTTATTGACCGAATTCTATCAAGACAACGAGGGCAAATACTCGATTCCCGTTTTGCGGGCGATGGCGTTCAAGCATCTTTGTGAGCACAAAACGATCTACGTTGGCGAATGGGAATTGATCGTTGGCGAACGCGGACCCCTGCCATCGGTCACACCAACCTTCCCGGAGCTAACGTGTCATAGCATCGAAGATTTAGAAATCCTCAGTACTCGGGAAAAGACGAGTTACGGTGTCCCGGCCGATGCGATCGAGACGTACCGCCAGGAAGTGATACCCTATTGGCGCGGACGTTCGATTCGCGACCGCGTCTTCCCCCTCTTGCCGCAGACCTGGCATGACGCTTATGCCGCTGGCGTGTTCACTGAATTCATGGAACAGCGTGCACCGGGGCACACCGTTGCGGATGGAAAAATTTACGTGAAAGGTTTGCGCAATTTCAAAAAGGAGATTGCCGATGCCGAAGCGAAGCTAGACGACTTACAAGATGTTGAAGCTTTTCACAAACGTGAACAATTGACAGCGATGGACATTGCAGCGGATGCAGCGATCTTGTTTGCCAACCGACACGCTGAGCTTGCCCGCCAAATGGCTGAACAATCCTCCGATTCGAAACGGAAAGCTGAGCTGCTTCGCATTGCGGAGGTATGTCAGCGAGTGCCCGAGTACCCGCCTCGAAATTTCTGGGAAGCTTTGCAGACTTACTGGTTTTATCATCTCGGGGTGATCACGGAATTGAATGGTTGGGACTCCTTCAACCCGGGCCATTTGGATCAACATCTTTGGCCGTTTTACGAGCGAGAACTCGCCGCCGGAACGTTGGACCGCGAATGTGCAAAGGAACTGCTCGAATGTTGGTGGATCAAGTTTAACAACCATCCCGCCCCACCCAAGGTAGGCGTGACGGCAGCAGAAGTGGCACGTATACCGATTTCGCAAACATCAATCTCGGTGGACTCCGCCGTGATGGGACCGATGCGGTCAACGATCTGTCCTATATGCTGCTCGAGGTGATCGATGAAATGCACCTTTTGCAACCTAGCAACAACATCCAATTGTCTCGCAAGAACCCCGACCGGTTTATGACAGCCGCGGCGAACGTAATCCGCAAAGGTTATGGATTCCCCTCGGTCTTTAATGCCGACGGAGTCGTTCAACAACTCCTTCGGCAAGGCAAAACACTCGAGGATGCTCGTGAGGGTGGAACTAGCGGCTGTGTTGAATCGGGTGCCTTTGGCAAAGAGGCTTACGTTTTAACCGGTTATCTCAATCTTCCTAAAATCCTGGAACTGACCCTCCACAATGGATTCGACCCGCGAACCGACAAGCAATTGGGGCCGAAAACAGGCGATCCTTCGGAATTCGAAACATTCGACGAACTATTCGCCGCTTGGCAAACCCAGGTGAACCACTTCGTTGATCTGAAACTAAGGGGCAACCACATCTTTGAGCAAATGTACGCGAACTACGCACCAGCACCCTTTTTGTCGATCATCATCGACGATTGCATTGCAAAGGGCAAGGATTATAACGCTGGCGGTGCACGCTATAACACCAGTTATATTCAAGGGGTCGGGATCGGCAGTTTAACCGATAGTTTCGCTGCGATGGAGCAACATGTGTTTCGCGATCGAACGCTCAGTATGAGCGAATTGCTCAACCATCTGCAACGCGATTTTGCAGACCAAGAACCGTTACGGCAATTGCTGCTCAATAAGACGGCTAAATATGGTAACGACAACGACTCCGCTGACCAAATCATGGTGCGTTGTTTCAACACTTTTTTTGACGCGGTCGATCGTCGACCGAACCTCCGTGGTGGGACATACCATGTCGACATGTTGCCAACAACGTGCCATGTCTACTTCGGGTCCGTTTCGGGGGCGTCGGCGGATGGGCGACGAAGTGGGATGCCGTTTTCGGAGGGGATCTCGCCCGTTCAGGGATCTGATCGTAAAGGGCCAACCGCCGTGATGAAGTCGGCTGCAAAAATGGACCATGTCAAAACGGGCGGGACGCTACTGAATATGAAGTTCTCGCCTGCGTTGCTCGAAGGCGAACAAGGACTTAGCCATATGACTCACTTGGTTCGCAGCTATTTCAAGATGGACAGTCACCACGTTCAATTCAATGTGGTCGACGTGGAATTGCTGCGACATGCACAGGCGAATCCACAATCCCACCGCGACTTGATTGTGCGAGTCGCAGGTTATAGCGACTACTTCTGTGATCTATCTCAAGCACTGCAAGACGAAATCATCGCCAGGACAGAGCACCAATCGTATTGATGTACCGAATGTTCGGGTTGTTTCGGTCGCCCGTGCTGGTCCCTTCCTGACTGAATCATGCCGTAATAACCAGTCGATCTTTGTAGTGCGGATGTTTCTGTCGCAACGCGGGCTTTCAGCCAGGAGAAACCAAGGATGGTTTTCAACACAACGCCAAGATCGGTTACGCAAAGCTTTACGATTGCGCCACTAATCGTGATCGGTGTTGGCGGCTGCAAAGCACCGCAGCCTTGTTGCGATCCGGGAATGCCATCACGAGAACTGGCCTGTCGTACCAGAGTTTCACCGATGAAGGTATCGCCGTGCTTGGCATTGCCGCCCGTAACGCCATCATGCTGATCAGTCACTACCGTCATCTTGCTGAAGAAGCTCCCAGCATCACGCATCGCGAATTGATCCTACGAGGTGCCGAAGAACGCTTGGCTCCGATCATGATGACGGCACTCACCACGGGTCTCAGCCCGGATTATCGACGTGGATGCTCAGAATCGTCGTAACAGATTGACTTGCAGTGGTTTACGTAAAAAGGCCGAGTTGCAGATTGTTTTTCGGAACCCGAAGCGTAAGCGAGGCTATTCTGCGTGAGTCCTTCGCTTACGCTTTTGAAGTTGTGCTATTTTGTAGTCGCGAAGCGACGATAGGCTTTAGCCCCGGACGCGAGTCCGGGGTCTCGCGTTAAACGACCGTAGGAGAGTCCCGGAGGGACGACAGGTGATAGGTCCTAACGCCTGCCGTCCCTTCAGGACTTATGGTTCCAATTGGAACCGAAACCACGGACTCGCGTCCGTGGCTATAGCCTACCGTGCCTTCGGCACTCAAAAGCGCAACTTCAAAACTTAAGCTTCAGGCTACGAATAATCGGGTCTAGCTCTTGTTCCATTGATCTACACCGGTGAACGACCCGGCCAAGAAATCGAATACCCAATGGCCCTCGTCATTCTCACAGGACTCGCGGGAGCAACGATCGTCAACCTTTTGGTCTTGCCGGTGTTCTATGCATGGCTGCGCAAAAATCGCAAGTCACTGAATTGTGGAGTAGATGCAGCCTTGACGAAAAATCCAGACTGAGGGACGTTGGATAGCGGATCAATTGACCCGCAGTATTTGATCCGTCGCTAAACATTGCAACACAACATGGTTCGCGGAAAAACCAACAACGGCAAAGTTGATTCCGCCGATCGCAATCGATTCGGGGCGCTTCAGTGGGATCCACCCGTTGCAACGGTACTCGATAAATATCGGCTCGATTGTATTCGATGATGGCGGTCCCGTGGTCGTCGTCGGATAACACGATTCCTTTGAGTCGCATTGGCAACACAACGAAATCTTTTTTTGCGATCCCGGGCTCTGCACGCACGTGCTCTTCCGCGATGTCGAGTCTCCTCAGCCGATCACCGATCAATTGACTCGGCTTTGTGGGATCGGGTTGGAAAGCGACAACGGTTGGAGCCAAAACCATCGATAGGATTAAAGCAACAAGACTCGCAAACAATTTCAGAACGATCTCTTTTTTCACTTAAAATTTCCTCCGGTACTCAACAATGCCATGAAGAACGCAACGTAGACATAGCCCACCATTCCTCCGACAAAGAGAATGATGGCAGGTTCAATCAATCTTGTCATGCGTTTGATGGACGTATCAACTTGCGTGGCATAGAATTTCGCGACATGCTCAAGTGCATTGGGCAAATCGCCTGTTTTCTCACCGACACCCACCATGCTTCGTAGCATCGGAGCGAATCCGGCGTCAGCAAACGACTGCGTCAATCCTTGCCCCTTTGCGATCCGCATTCTCTGTTGTCGGACCCGATCGGCTAGGAAATGATTGCGGTGCAAACTAGCTGCCGTATCGAGGGCGTCTTGTAGAAGCACGCCACTTCGCAGCATCAACGCCAACGAACTTGCCAATTGCTGCGTTTCGGCCATTTGAAGTAGGCGACCGACCAATGGTAAGCGAAGTAAAATTCGGTCGATCCCGTAACGACCTGGTTTTGATAGATAAAGGAGTGCCAGTGCCGCTAGGCTCGAAATCATCAGTACCATGAACAAGGGTCCGTAGGTCTGTACAAACCGCGACAGGTCAATCAACGATTGAGTCATCGAAGGTAGCGTCCGGCCCATCGCATGTAAGAAGGTCGCGAGCTTTGGAATCGCCCAGCCGACCAAATAGGCTGCGACGGAACAAGCAGCGATCGCGACGAAAGCGGGGTACGCCAACGCCGACAACAAACTGCCAATCGTTTGACGTCGTTTCTCCAAAAAATCGGCTGCTCGTTTTAGCGTCACCGGTAACTCACCGGTCTCTTCGCCTACATGGGCCAATTTCGCAACCACGGGTGGGAAGGAGCTGAATTGCAACAACGCTGCGGAGAACGTTGATCCCTCTTCGACGGCATGCGAGAGTCGATTGCAGAGATTTCGAATGCGTGGTTTCGGGGCGTACTCCGCAAGTTCCTTGAGCGATGGCGTTAGTTCCAGCCCGCTTGCCAACATGGCCGAAAGCTGATGGAGCAGTAATTCGCCCTCGGCCGATCGCAGAGCAATACGCTGGGGTGTCGCAAACGAAACAGCCCGTTTCCAAGCCTCGCTGGTAGGTCGATTCAGTGGTTCGATCCCAACGAGTTGCTGGCCCCGTTGCCGCAGCACCGCTTGAACCTCAGCCGGAGTCGCACCAGCGATTTCGCCTCGTTCGATTTTTCCCGCTTCGGAGCGGGCGACATAAGTGTATTGGGGCACTGGCGTCACCACGTGGCCACGGTGCCGAGCACTTGCTCGACCGTCGTGGTCCCCAGGAGTACTTTGTCGATTCCGTCATCGATCAACGTTCGGCAGCCGGATCGTTTTGCGAAATCACTCAAATCCAACTCGGTCGCTCCGCCAGCGATCATTTTTGCCACCTCGGAACCACCTTGCATGATTTCGAATAAAGCCGTCCGACCGACAAAACCTTTGCCAGCACAATAGACACAACCGTTCGGTTGGTAAGCGATTTCGCGATCCAGTTCGATCCTTCCGAGTCCGGCAGCATCGGTTGCGTCAAGCGGTGATGGACGGAGGCATTTCGGACAGAGCCGGCGAACGAGTCGTTGGGCCACCGCTAACTTTAGCGTCGCTGCGACCAAGTAGGGAGCAACGCCCATGTCGACCAATCGAGTGACAACTCCTGCGGCGGTGTTTGTATGCAACGTACTGAATACAAGGTGACCGGTCAGCGAGGCTTTGATCGCCAATTCCGCCGTCTCGGCATCGCGGATTTCACCGAGCATGATCACATCGGGATCATGCCGCAAGACGCTCCGAAGAGCACCCGAAAAACTGACTTTGTTTGCGGAATCAACTTCGACTTGCGTCGCACCGGAGATTTCGTACTCGATTGGATCCTCCACCGTAATGACATTCCCACCCCGCGCGGAAAGCAACTGCATGATCGCAGCGTAGAGGGTCGTCGATTTCCCACTGCCGGTCGGCCCGGTAAGTAGGATCAAGCCACTGCTCGACCGAATCGCCTCACTGAAAGCCTTTAGCTGCAATTCGTCCATCCCCAAATCGGCAAGCGAGTTCAATCCGTCGATGGGTGTCAACAACCGCATCGTCACTCGTTCGCCATAGCGAGTTGGAATCGTAGCAACGCGGATGTCGATCCTATTGGTGCGGCCATTGCGACCCGTATTTCCGTCGGCTTGCCAACGAATACGGCCATCTTGCGGTTCGCGTTTCTCGGCGATATTCAATCCTGCCAATACCTTGATGCGACTAACCATCCCCGATCGCAGTTCATTTGAAAATGATCGATAATCTTCTAGCACACCATCCACCCGAAAACGTGAATGCAATGCCGTTTCAGCGGGGAGCAGATGGATATCCGAGTGCACCACGCAACATGGCCGCCAAAACAAGTCGTTGCATGCTTCAACAATCTCACTAACTTCGCCAGCCTCGCTTCGTGAATCGGTATCGAAATTCACCCGTGTAGGATGGGGAGCATAAATCGACGACAAGCGTTTGCGTAGAGACTGCTCGTCGGCGCGAACCAAATGAAAAGGTCCATCGAGATGGCTGGCTACAAAGCGACGCGTCGCGTCAATGTCCTCGTTGCTAGTGGCGACGACGAGTTCTCCATGGACTCGGCACAGCGGAAGCGAACGGAACCGCCGAGCTCCTGACGCTGGTAGAAGTCGCGATAACGACGGATCAATTTTGACTTGGTCCAAATCGATCGTGTCGAGTAGGTCGACGGCTGTATCGATTGCAACACTCATCGGTAGTCCTCCCCAATTTCCAAAGTCACATCCCAATAGCAGTCATTCAATTCGAGCGTTTGTTTCATTTCGATCGCCGTGATCGCCACACGTGGTGCCGCCGATTGGATTTGATCGATTGACGCCTGCATTGCGGGAAAGGTGCCGACTAGGCGAAAGATGATGACGCGAGCAAGCGGCCTCTGTCGTGGCGACTCGTTTTCTCCTGCGTTGCGGATTGACAGCGAACGCCGTGGGTCTGAAATATCGCGATCAATTGGCCAAAACGTTGCACGAATGTTGAGTCGGAGCAGGTGGCACTTTCAATCTCGGCCGCTTCTTTCTCGATCGAACTCGATAAACGGCTCGCCTCGGATACGACTACCGGCTGCGATGCTTTCCAGTTTCGCAGTTCCATGGCGATCTTGTTCTCCAAGTTCGCTAGCTCCCTCGCGGAATGTCTCCACCTCACCCTGTAGTTGGTAGAGACTGCGTCGCTGGGGGATTGCGATGACTGCCACGTAGATCACGCCGATCGCCAAAGCCGGTGCAAATTTCTTCATCTGCAAAGTCGATAATAATTTACCGAACATTCGTTGTGCCTCCATGGCTGGCCAGTCGATCCGCTACCTTAGGCATCGTTTTCTTCGCAACCAATGTGATCTCAAAACGCACAAGTTCAACGTCTGGATCGACTTCCATCGTCGTCGGTTGAACACTCCACCGATCGCTCGATAGTTCCTGTTCCAGCTGACCAGCGAGACGGGTGATTGCTGCATGGTTTAGGGCGAGTCCCGTGACGATGACACGTTCTTTCTCAAGTCGGAAGCCTTGGATCCAGTGTTCTTGGTTGACGGTTGCTGACAAGGCGTTAAAGAGTTCGGCGGGCCGTTTTCGACGGGATTCGTATTGGTGCTGGGCTTGTCGAACTTGCTGCAGCTGTTTCATTTTCTGCGCAGCGTTTGCCTCTTGTTGTTTACGCGAATCACGAAGCTGACGATCTTGGACTTGGTGCTCGCTAATTCGCCTGAGGGTAACGACCTTTTGGTTCTTCAACTCTGACGCAGTGATCGTTGCCTGTTGAAATTTGTGTTTGCCATCGATATGAATCGTTCCGCACGCAAGCACGACGGCACAGGTAGCGATCATGCCGAAGAGACGCGGATGATTCGCTGAGAAAGATGGAGTGGAAAAGCGGACCACTGGCACTTTGGGCGAAGCCGCAAGACAGTTGTCGAGCCATTGACGTGCGTTCCGTTCGACATCTTCCGCCCTGAAGGGTTCGGTTGACGCCATGCCAAGCACACGAGCCGCCGAGTTCTTGACGCTTGATTCAATGGATTTAATGAGGGACGATTCGATCTGGACCGTCCACCAACTCGAATGGCTTGACCCCGAGTTGAGAGCTGGAACATAGCCGATCTGGGATTCAAACGCTGAAATGCCGGAGTCGAATTCTGCTTCCAGTGCAATAGCTTGTTCGACTTGTTTTGTTGTAATCTGCGAAGTAATATCTTCCGCGAGTTCGACGTTGCCGGACCAAAATGCGTCGGACAAAATCCAGAGTTGACCTGGTTTGCTCGATTCGAGTGTGATTGCTTGTTGGATGCTCTCCATAAGATCGAGGCCGGAGGGACGATCGGCCGTTGACGAGCTTACCGCGGCATTGCAGGCGTCTGCGTGCAAGTCGACTCGAGCGACAAGGTCGCAAGTGACGAAAACGATCGTGTGTCGATGGCTAGAAAACATGGTGTCACCTATCGCAGTTCCATTTCGATGCGGAGATTGGCATCCCCGGTCACCATAAAATGGTGAACGAAGCTACGCAGCGAAATCGGCTCACCTGAGTCAAGCTGACCATCGGAGTTCGTATCGGACCATAGAATGCCTCGGGCGGCAGCCGGCCCATGAATCATCGCATTTTGAGATGCCTCGAAAGATCCGTCGACGTTTAACGTCACTTCTTCCATCGCGCCGCTTGTCCCGCCATTCGCGTTGACGGCATATAGCAAAATCCCAAGTCGTTGCAAACCGGATGGCGATGGATCAATCCGTGTATTCGTGTTGCCATCGATCGCAAACAGGCGAAACGTGGCACTTGACGAAAATCGTGACGCCGGAATCGTTGCTTTCAAGTCGGCCTGATAACCGTCTTCGGGCAACACCGAATCGTTGTCGCAGCCGAGTGAGACCAGCGCGAATTCACCTCCGTCAGAGCCAATCAATGGTGGCCGCCCCCACCCATCAAGCAGCTCCGTTTGGCCTGCCCCTCGTAAGACGTAGGGGCCGTTCCAGCCGCTCGCTAGAATCACGTCGTTGATGGAGTCGCGATCGGAATCGAACGACTGAATTTGATGGGCAATGAGGCCAGCAGGCATGCTTAAAAAGTCGGAAACGTTGGTGGGAAGTGATCCTGTGTCCGCTAGATATCCTGAAACGATCGGCTGACCGTTGATTTGCCTGGCCAACGCAGAGCCGACCGTGGCGTCACGTAGGTCGTCGAGCAGTCGCTGAGTTGCTTCGTACCTTGACTGGTCCGCCAGCGGATCGATCGCACGCACGGCGATTGTCGATAACGCGGCCAAGATTCCTAGTGCAACGATCAACTCGAGAAGCGTGAGCCCTCGGCGGCTGCGATGCAATCTAACGCAACGAGAGAGCAACATAACTGTCGTCTCCTAGGTCAGAGGCGGTCAACGCGTCGGTCGCGGTGGAGGCCGGAATCTCAATCGTTCCGTTCGGGCCAGCCGAGACAAGGCGAATGTCACGCGGCGTGGATGCGGGAGCGACATCTTGAACCGCAATCGACTGATTCCAAGCATCAATCAGTAATGTAGAATGAACCATGCTGAGATAGGGACCATTCCAGCCGATGCGAGTATTGGGTGAGAACGCCGATATCGAGGCACCGCTAACCGGGTCGGCAAATAGCCAATCGAGATTAAAACGTTCTGCTTCGGTCGCGGTTGTGGTCACACCATCAAGCGAGAGATGCTTGGTGTCTCGCCAATATGCGGCGACGGCGTCCCGGACTTCGTTCAAAGTGCAGCGAGTGGATACTTCGTTGGCGTTCTGAATCGTACCTGATAAGACCGGAATGGCCAGTGCCGAAAGCGCTGCTACGATGAACAAAACCACAACCAACTCGATCAATGTCAGTCCTTTACGCAATCGCATCTCTATGCCCCTATCCTACGCTTTAACTATTTCTTCGCTCAGCAGGTGCCTCTCGATGACGCTCTCACGAAGAGCGGCCGGCGAAGAACACGTTCTCAGCCGGCTGCGAAAAATAATCAATCAATCTCAGATCACTACAGGTTACTGACGATTTCAAAGTAGTTCCCTAATCCTGTGCTCAAGCCGTCCGCAGTCGGAGTAATGATCGTTGCCAACTTTGCTCGATTTAGCGCAACGCCGAGCATCGTCGGTGATCTGAAACACAGCGATAAATCGTCCATAAATCTTGTCGGGGTTAAGCGATCCGTTCTCTGGGAAGTAGACCGGTGCGTCCAAGTTCGTTTGGCCATTCAATTCCGAGAGTGCACCGATCCCAAGTACAATGTACTTGTCTGCAACGCCCATCGTTTCAAGACCAAGTGCTACTTGTGCAGCGGCGGTTAATCCTTTTAAGACGTGGGTGTCGAGAAGCGTAGTGGCCGTTGCCATTTGGAAAGTATTGTCGTCCACAGCATGAAGACCGACACTGGTGATTCCCGCAACCGTTAGCGTTTGTAGCAAATTGGCATCCAGCGTCACATCGGCTAGTGCCGTAACAAGGTCTGCACTCAGCGTGTTCAGCGCGGTTCCGTCCAAAGCACTTTGAAGACTGTCCAGATTGTCTGGATAGAAAAGGAACTGTGCTTCGTATCGTTGAATCGAATTCGCGACTTCCGAGATATTCGATGACGAAGTGCTGGCGTTCGTGCGAGCGACCATGTCTGTCACGGCTGGGATCAAGATGGCTGCTAAGCCAATAAGTATCATTAGCACGACGATCAATTCGACGAGCGTGAAGCCGTCTCTATTCTTTGTCTTCATTGGGAGATTCATGATTCGAACTTTCTACGTTAGGAGGATGAACAACGGTTCGCCGTTGCCTAAACACAAGGATTTGCTACGTGGTTTTGCTACGTGGTTATGGGTTCATCTAGGTAACTCAACTGTCAAACTCTAGCATGCCATTAACGCCCGAAGAAAAATGCAGAAAATAAAGAGATAAGTTTTTCTGGATTTCTTTTTGCTTTTTCCCTGTCTATAAGGTGCAGCAAGCGACTGCTTTCGACAAGGCCTTCTCCATAAAAATGGCATTCTCATCAGCAATTTACGATGTTTTTCAGTAGAGGATCGCGCCGGACCAATGCTAGCGAACCGCGAGGGTATTTACCCCCACAACCTTATTTCCTTCGCGATCTGACTCAAGCCGCAAAGTCCACCTAGTCGATAGAGTCGATACAGATCTGTTATCACGCGATTGTGCGGAAGCCATTATGCCAACACGACCACCAACCCAACGGATGCTAGCAATGCTGGTCATTGGGCTGGTCTGTTCGGTCGATAGCCGGTAAAGGGACAGACACCAGAGCCATGATCGGGCCCGATTTATTGA
>CAVXOB010000008.1:0-37316 GCA_963763175.1 uncultured Planctomycetota bacterium
GACCGTTTCCGGGGAAATGGTTGATGGGAGCGGAGTGAATTACAGCGATGAAATTTTGTCGTTGGAGTTTGATCGGTTGAGTGATCATCCGGCGAATCCGCCGGAGCGGATCAAGGCGCAGGCGATTCTGCCGCTGGTGAAGTCGATCGAGGAGTTTGGGCAGCGGGAAGCGGTCCGGGTGCGGTTGTTTGGGATGGAGCAGGGCACGGGGCGGAATCATTATCAGATCCTGTCGGGGCATCGTCGCGCGGCGGCTTGCCGGATGGCCAATCTGCCGGTGCGGTGCGAGGTGGTGGACTGTAGTGATGCCGAGGCGCTGCGTGAGGTGCTGCTCGGTAATGCCGAGCGGCAGGATTTGAATCCGATCCAACGGGCGGAGCTGATGCGGTCGATGATCGGGGCCGGGATCGATCGAGCCGAGGCGGGAGCGTTGTTTGGGTTGGAGTCGGACAGCGGCGTGAAGAACACGCTGCGACTACTCGAGCTACCCGCGTCGATGCGGGCGATGGTTGCCGAAGGGTTGTTGCCGGCACGGGTGGCGCGGTACGTGATCCCGTTTGCGGCGGCGGAGGTGATCGTTGATGGGTGGGCGAAGCAGCTGCGAGAGAATGATCGACAGCGGATGTTTGCCAGCGAAAACCCCAAGTCGTTTTTCACGGTCGATATGGATGACAACCATCGTGTGCATGCGCGGCCGGTCGATGGGCGGACGAAGTATCGGCCGAGTTGGCAGCACAAGAAAACCGGCCGCAAGTTTGAGCTGGACGATAAGACTCGCGAGCAGCTGAAATCGTCCAGTTGCCGATCGGGCCGAAGGGGAAACTCGTCGAGGTGGCTCAGAACGTGGCGCTGTTTGACAAGCTCAATGAGCCGTTCCTCGTGGCGGATACGACGTACGGTGGCGGAACGAAGCCGAAGAAGCCGGCCGCGGAGAAGAAGTTGACGCCGGCACAAGCGGCGGCAGAGAAGCGGGCCAAGGCGGCCAAGGCGAAGAAGCGATTGAAGGAGGGAATCGCGAAGTGGCAAACGCGGTTCACGCGGTGTTTGATCCGCGGCAGACGGCACCGGGGCATCCGGTGATCGCGGCAACGTTGCCGTGGATGGTGGGTGCCGAGTGCGATTCGGAGTGGCTGAATGTGGCTTGTGCATCGCTTGGTGCGCCCGTGAGGAATTGCGTCGGCCACGCTCGCGCGGCGGACGTGGTGGCATCGGCGATCGCGACGTGTGACAGTGGCGAGGAAGCGGCGCTTGCGGATCGATTGTGGCGGATCATGATGTGGCCGCAGTACTTTGACTGGCCCGTCGGTCCGACGGCGGAGTCGTACCGAGTCGATGCCCCAGAGATCGATCTGACGCGGTTAAGTGAGGGGGCGCCAAGAAATTGACGCTGGAGTGTTGGAACGTGGGCGGTCTCGATGAGCCGCTGAGCATGATCGTGGCGTTTGCGGGCGTGAACTACTCGGCCGGTTGGAACGCGGCGGTCGATCCGGGGCCGGAGCGGGATCTGATGATCGAGTACTTGGGGCTGCATGCGAGTGACCAGATTGACGCCTTGGCGAAGAAGTGGAATGTCAACATCGGTGGGGCGAAGACGAAATCGGCGAAGGTCAAATTGATCGCCGCTGATCACAGTGTTAAAAAGCCGTTGCCGTTGCCCGATGGGTTGGTGGGGAAGACAACGGGGACGAATCGGAAGGGGCGATCATGATTGAAAAACCGATGAGTGATTTGGTGACGATCGAAGTCACCAAGCAGATGATCGGGGACGGCAAAGTAGCGGACTGTGAGTGCTGTCCGATCGCTCTCGCGTTCAATGCAATTCTCGTTGAGGGCGTGACTTCGTACGTTGCCGCGTCAGGCTATGTGTTGTTCATGGGCGCGGACTCCGGTATCAGGAAATTATCGGTGGCGGAGTATCGTAAACATCCCGTTCGCCTGCCAACGGTAGCAAAACGCTGGATGCAGGCGTTTGACAAAAACCTTGGCGATGGGTGGTTGGTTGGTTTTCGTTTTGCGGTCGATCGTGACCAGTTCATTCCTGGCATTTTGAAGGAGGGGGTTTGATGCGGATTTTGATTTTGTTGTTTGTGGGCGTGGCGGCTGTTGCGATCGCCGATGATCGCATGCAGTCTCGGGTGAGCCAGCTGCGGGCGGAGCGGGCAGAACTGCGGGCGCGGTTGGCTCGGGTTGATGCGGCGATCGCGGCGGAGCAGGAGCGGTGTGAGCATCCGGCCGAGCAGCAGCGAATCGACTGGCACATCTACGCAGGCAATGATTTTGTTTGCGAAGTGTGCGGGGAGCGGCGGAGTACTTGGCCGGCTCAGATGACGTTTGAGAACGGGCACTATCGGCCGACGACGAAAGCGGAGTTCGCGGCGGCGCGGGATTATTTGGAACGGGTGGAGGCGGCGGACTCGCGGAGGTTGCAGAGCCCGGTTAAAACCCCCTCACCCCCGGCCCCTCTCCCCCGCGAAGCGCGGGGGAGAGGGGAGACTGGATCGGGGTTGGGTGGTGGCCATGAGTGAAGATCCGGAAGAGTATCAATTGACTGCACCGGGGCGGCGGGCGGCCCGCGTGGATGCTCCGGCGCGGGATGAGATGGAGCGGGCGCGAGAATTAGCGGCTTGTTTGGCCAGAGCGATTGGGCGGGCGAAGAAGTTCGCCATGGATCGCGTGAGCCTCGATGTCGACGAAGCGGAGGAGCTTTGTCAGTTGTTGCATGATTCGCTGCGGACGGCGGATCAGATTCGTGGACGTTCTTCGGAGTCGCAGTGATCATGAGTGGAATTGAAATCGCAGTCCCTTACCCCGCGTTCAATCGCGCCGAGCGAGGTGCATTCGCGGGCGTGCTCGTCGGCTGTGATGACGCGGCGGCGGTGCGTGAGGCGCTCAGCGTGTATGAAACGATCACGATCGACACGCAGTTTGCGAATGTCGCCGCGACAATCGCCGCAATTGAGCTGACGCCTGGGCCACCCGGCGAGGACGGTGCGGACGGAGCGTCGGCGTACGAGATCGCTGTAGCGGGCGGATACGTGGGCACGGAAGCGGAATGGCTGGGATCACTCAAAGGCGAGCCTGGTCAAGATGGCATCGGGCAAGACGGTGAAGATGGAACAGACGGTAACTCGGCTTATCAAATCGCTGTCCTCAATGGTTTTGTGGGCACTGAATCCGAGTGGCTTGAATCTTTAATCGGACAAGACGGTGAAGATGGCGACCCCGGTGCAGCTGGTTCTGCTGGCCCCAACATCGTCACCATCGCAACCGCGACCAACCTCACCGGCATCCTCACCGGCAACGGCTCCATTGTCGGCTCGACGGCATCGCTCTCCATCTCACAAGGTGGCACGGGAGGGACGACAGTGACCGCGGCACGTACAGCACTGGACGTGGATAGCAAAGCGGAGGTGACGGCCAAGGCCAACAACGCAGCAGCGACCACGTTTCACGACTCTCGGTATTACACCGAGACAGAAATGGCGACGGGTGCATTGATTCTTTCGAACAAGACGCTATCTAACTCGCTGATCCCGCAGGACCTCTCCCTCAACCAGGCGGCCTACGATAAGAACCAAATCTGCAATGCTCATCTACAGCCCGGAGGCGGCATCACATGTAAGGTGGACGGGGTGCCTGTTGTCCTCTCGGACACGAACAAACTGGCGTTGGTCAACGGCAGCAACGACTACACGACTATCAGCATCTCGGGGCAACCAACAACCGTTGAATTCATTGTTGATTTTGGATCTTCAATACCCGCGCATGGGTCAGCCAACTGGGAGCCGGGATATGTAGGGCGGTTTCCAACAGGTCAGATCCTGCAAACCACGCCGCAAGCAATCAAGGTTCAAGTTTCGTCCGACGGTGTGAATTGGGCCGAGCCGACCGGCAATCAATGGCTCACCACCTCTGTGCAAACGGACTCACGAACTCAAGGAAATCTTTGGAGGGGTACTCCAGCAGCTCCAATGCTTGCAGGTTCGCTGTTCACCACTCCCAGGTATGTGAAGTACATCCTGACAAACTGGACGTACGATAATAGCTATCTCTACAAAGACAGTATTTGGATCAATCAACTTCTTTTCCGTCACGCGGCCCACGAGTTCTTGCCTCAATATGCGAAAAAATCAGGGGATGCGTTTTCCGGCGACATGCAATTCCTGCGTGGGCTCAAGGATAGCGTTGGCAGCATTGGGGCAACCGGAAAGATCATGGGCAACTCGGCAGGCAAGCCTGTATGGGTTGATGCGCCTTCAGGCGGCGGCGGTGGCTACACAAGCGAAGAGGCTCAAGATGCTGTAGGTTCCATCCTGTCGTCGTCATTCACCTATCTCGACGCGGTGCCCGAGATTGGCCTGTCGTCGTCCGTGCTCACGTCACTCGATCTAGCGGACTCGGCAGTACAGCCTGCGGAGATCGCGAATTTTGAAACGTCGACAGAGCTAAATGCCCGCGACATTGCCAACCGTTCACGATCCAACCACACCGGCACGCAGGCCGCAGCGACGATCACCGGGCTCGCGATCGTCGCCACCTCGGGCAGCTATGCCGATCTATCTGGCAAGCCGGATCTGTCGGCCCTCAATGATGTCGCGGTCTTTGCAGACTCCGGTGCATTCCCGGCTACCGGTGACACGGACTCGGTTTATATCGCGTCCGACACTGGTTGGATGTACCGCTGGAACGGGTCCTCCTACACGCAGCTAACTGACCAGACTGCGATCTGGGGACAAATCAGCGGCACGATTGCCAGTCAGACGGACTACGTCAGTGATCAATCTGCCCGCTCCGCTGCCGACCGCGACTGCGACAATCACACCGACGGTACCACCAACAAAGTTTTCACGGCCGCCGAAAAAGCCAAGCTCGCAGGAATCGACGTAGCCGCCTCGCTGCTCGCCTACCTTGCTCCGCAGACGCTCACGGACGCGGTTACGATCGCGTACGACGTTGGCAGTGGTGTGAATGCGAAGGTGACGCTGGGCGGCGATCGCACGCTCGGAGCGATCACGGGGGCGGCGGCTGGACAATCGGGAACCCTGACGATCATCCAAGACGGCACCGGCGGGCGGGCTCTCGCGCTCGACGCATCCCAGACTGTCATGGCCGGAGCGATCGCGGATATTGCGGGCATGGCGGCAGGGGCGGTGGCCAAGATTGCTTGGGAGACTCATGACGGTTCCGATTTCTATCTGTGGGTGACAGCATGATTTTTCGTTTAGCTCAGATTCATCCACCGGAAATCCTCACCCAATCGCCTGACCCGTCGTTTCCACTTCGCCGGTCTATTGGCGATCCGGGGCAATGGCTGGCACCTCCCGGCTGCCACTATTTGCCCGTCGTTGAGCAATCGCTGCCGCCGATCAATCCGGCGGTCGAGCAGCTCAGCTATCTGCCCGATACGGTCGTCGGCAGCGAGATCCACACGAGGAGGTACGAAGTGATTCCGCGATCGATTGACTTCGTTTCGCCGCGGCAGTTCCGGTTGGCGTTGTTGTCGGAGGGCATCACCGATGCGATGATTCGCGGGCAGCTCGTCGGCAACGATGCCGCGTTGATTGAGTGGGATTACGCGACGGAGATTGATCGCGCGAATCCGCTCGTGGAGTACCTGGCGTCGGCGCTGGGTAAGACGCCGGGCGACGTGGATGCGTTGTTTTTGGGGGCGTCGCAGTTATGAGCGGTTTCGCGATTCAGGCGGGGATGATGCGGACGAGTGTTTCGGGCGGAAGCGGCCCCGGTCCACGCGTTGGTTTCAATTTTCGGCAAACCATAGAGTACGTCACTGATGGGCCTGGCGACACGTGGGTCGACGGGACCAAAACATACGCTGACATAGGGGAGAACTATGGTTGGGTGACTCTGGGGGTGGCTAGAAGAAACCGCAATTCGGCACTTGATCCAAAAATTGCAGGGTGCCAAAGCTCGAACTCATCGACCGAGTTCAGGTACGACCTGCCATCTCCTGGCACGTATAAAATCATTGCCGGATTCACCGATCAGGGCAGTCGGTCTCCCGCTTACTGGGATCTGTGTGATGGTGGCATGGCATTTCATTCAATCCGTAGACACGCCATCGACTACGGATTACCGCCACGAATATTTGATGCCAATGGTGACGTAAACGAGAGGGACGCATGGGTCTCTTCTGACGGCGGAACGCCCTTCGTTCACACGTTCACGAATAGCTACTTTATTCTCAGAAGCATACCGCCAGGTGCAGGATCAAACACAGTCTCCCACCTATCATTCCAGCAACTGTAACACCATGACCCGAACCGCAATTCACAAACACACGAACAACACCGACACGCTGGATGCGATCGTGATCACGGATGGTCCGTGGTCGGGATCCGGTTCAGTGGTTGGCAACAATTCAGCCGAGCCTCGCAAGTATGTGTTTGCAGGGCTCGCAGATGGCGTCGCGTATGAGGTCCGCGTGCGTGCCGGTCAGTTTCCGGCAGAGTCGGACCAAGAGGTCGCGACGATCCCGGTGCCGGTCGTCAGTGGCGGCGGTGGTGAAACGCTAACTGGGCCGCACCTGGCGCAGATCACGATCGTGGATGATGCGAGCAGTGAGCCGATCGAGTTGGCGGACGTGCGGATGATGCGGACGGGGGAATCGGGACGCGAAACGAGCGACGTTGATGGATTGGCAGAGTTCTCGGTCCAGGCGGCGGCGTGGCGAGTACTCGTCAGTGCGAGCGGGTATGAGGGGGCTGTGAGGTCGATCGAAGTGGCGGGCGACGTGGCGGAGGAGATTCGCTTGACGTCGATCGTGACGGAGGTCAACGAAGATCCGGAGAGGTGTGCGTTTCGCATTCGGTTCATTCGCGTCGATGGATCGCCGATCGTCGGCGCGGCGATCCGCGCGGTGCTGGCGCGGGAGCGTCAGTGTTACGACGGCGGCATCGTGACGCGGCTCGATGAGTCGGCCCAGGATCCGTTGACCGATGGCAATGGCGTGGTGACGTTGCTGCTCGTGCAGGGCGTGCAGGTGTATTTTACGATCGATGGGATGGCGGAGTCGGTGCGGTCGATTGTGACAGTGCCGATGGAGCTGAACGCGGTGATGACGTGTCAACGATGAGTGATCAAGCGAGACAGCCCGTTGCGTTGATACGTCGGGCCGGAGCGGACAGGCGAAACAGGATATGACCCACGTCCAACGGACTATCGAGGAGAGTTCATGGTGTCGTGATTGTGAGTGCCCGATTGCCCCCTCACCCCCGACCCCTCTCCCCCGCGAAGCGCGGGGGAGAGGGGAGACTGGATTGATTGTTCGTCCTCTCCCCCGCGAAACGCGGGGGAGAGGGGAGACTGTTCAATCAGAGGTTTTACAGATGGGGGTTTTGGGGGCGGTGGATGTGCGATGATTCCCGGCGTGATTTAGTTCGCGTGCGCGGGAGGGAACCCTTGGTGTGTTTTTCAGATGATGATGGTGGTGAGCGGTCGGGCGATGATGTCGTCGAGGATCTTTGCGGGGCGGCGGAGCCGTCGCCGCTGCGGGTGGTCCATCAGTGGATCGTGCTGATCTCGCCTCGCGGGGCGAAGGAGGCGACGAAGTATTACACGACGGCGGCTGATCCGGATGATGCGATTCATTCGCTGCTGCATCGGTGCTACTTTCCCGAGGTCGGGGATGTGGTCCGGCGCGTGGTACGCGTGAGATCGAACTGCAATGAGGTGCGATCATGACGCTCGATGAAATCCGGATGCGGCGGTTGGCTGCAAAATGCGTGGGGAGTCAGTGCGCGGGGCCAGCGTGTGGTGCGCGTAAGCGTGCTTGTGTTGCCCCCTCACCCCCAACCCCTCTCCCCCGCGAAGCGCGGGGGAGAGGGGAGACTAATTTGACTAGTCGCCATGGCCTGCGGCTGCCGGGGAAGGTGGTCAACACATGCGGCATGCAGGCGGATCATTTGCTCGTGCATCTCGGCGCGGGCGGGCGTACTTTCTTGGGTACGTTCGAGATCGAGGTGGTGTTAATAGGGGTGGCGGCGCCGCCGGCGTCGATTGAGAGCCTGCGGCCGCTGCCTAAGGATGCACTGCGGCCCGAGGATCCAGTGGGCAATCCGGCCGCAGCGGCGAGCGTGGAGCGGCTGTGGCGTGTTCTGGGTGAGTTTGACGGCGCGTGTGAGGTGTTTTTGCCGGTTCCTGCCGGAAAAAATCCGGGAAAACCTTCGCGGCCGATCTACCCTGGCTATATTTTCCTTCCCTCCGGTGAATCGCTTGGCGACAGGTTGCTCGACGTTGGCGCAGTGGACGTGCCTCGCCGGATCGATCGCTGGCGTGTTCGTTCTTTACCTGCAACCAACGGTTGAACAGTTACATGAAGCTGAGCCAGAATGCACGCAGGGTCGCGTGCCAAAATGCCCGTCGCACGTCGGGCATGTATCACCGGTGCGGCACGGCCGACCGGGTCGTCTGTCCGAATTGCAGCGGGCAAATGAAGGTGGGGAGTAGTTGCGGTGCCGTGCGGTATCTGTACTGCCGGCCGTGTAAGACGTCGGCTAAGCAGCCGCGGCGAAAGGTGGAGGTGGATCGCGTGGTCGCCAAAGGTGACCGCGTGAGGGTGGTCAGTTCCGCGGAAACGATCGAGCGGAAATTGGATGCGCAGTTGGGATGCGTTGATTTCGTGAGTGAGATCAATGATGGGGTGCGAGTGCGGATGGATGATGGGCGGGTGACGTTTTTGAGACAGGTGGAGTTGTTGGCGGTAAGCCCCCTCACCCCCAACCCCTCTCCCCCGCGAAGCGCGGGGGAGAGGGGAGACTGATCCCGTACCCGCGGCTAGCGCCGTCGGCTCACGCGAAGCGCGGGGGAGAGGGGAGACTGATCTTCTTTTGAGTTGGTGATAAGGAGGGAAGGAGGGCATGGATGCCTGATTTGGATTATGAAGCTCATAAGGAGCAGGCGGCGGCGCGGCAGAAGGAGCAGGCGACCAAGGGGCGTGACATTGGGCCGATTCCTCCGGTGGAGAACGTGGAGCGCCGGGAGTTCGGTGGGCGGTCGCTGCGGAATTTTTTGGAGACGTATTTCCCGGCTACGTTTTGTTTGGGGTGGTCTCCCGATCACATCGCGTTTTTGGAAGACGTCGAGAATGTGATCAAGCGGGGCGGTCGCAAAGCGGTGTTCATGGCTCGAGGGTCGGGCAAGACATCGACGCTGCTGCGTGCGCCGAACTATGGGCTGTGTTACGGGCACCGCAAGTTCATCGCGTTGATTGGGCCCGAGGAGACCGCGGCGAAGGATTGTTTGTCGGTGATCAAAGCGGAATGGGAGGATAACCCGTTGCTGCTCGCTGACTTTCCTGAGATCGCGTTTCCGATCCGATGCCTGGAGGGGATCAATAATCGGGCGACTGGGCAGACGTGCATGGGCGATCGCACGAAGATCCAGTGGACCGATACGCGGATCCAATTCCCGTCGATCGCGGGCTCGCCGGCAGCCGGTGCGATGATCAGCGTTGCGGGTTTGACTGGGCGGATCCGTGGGCTGCAATATAAGGACATGCTCACGGGTGAGACCCGGCGTCCGGACTGTGTCTTGATCGACGATTTTCAAACGGACATGACCGCGCTTTCGGATGTGCAGTGCAGCAAGCGTGAGTCGATCCTCAATGGGGCCGTGATGGGGCTGGCGGGGCCGGGCAAGTCGCTGTCGTGTTTCGTGAGCTCGACGATTATTCGGCACGGCGATACGGCTAGCCGCGTAAGCAACCGGGATTTGTATCCACGCTGGCGCGCCGATCTGTTCAAACTCGTCTACAAGTGGCCCGAGGGCAAGGTCGCCGAAGAGCACTGGGAGCGTTACCTCGAGATCCGGGCCGCGGAGCTCGCCGACGGCATCGAAGAGCATCCGGACGCCACTGCGTACTACCGCAAGCATAAAAAGGCGATGGACGGGGACAGCAAGGTCGGGTGGGAGCAGCGCAAGCTGCCGCATGAGCTGTCGGCGATTCAGCACGCATATGGATTGCGGGCGGACAACGTCGCCACGTTCGATGCGGAGTACCAGAACGATCCCAAGGATGTCGCGGCCGAGGCGGTTGATTTGGTGCTGGCGACGGCGGATAAGATCGTACTGAAACAAGGAGCCCACCGTCGCGGCGACGCTCCGGAGTTTGCAACCAACGTGTTTGCAGGAGTCGACGTGCAAGGCGAATCGTTGTGGTGGGTGATCGTCGGCGTGGGCGAAGATTTTTCGGGGGCGATCATTGATCGTGGAGTGTGGCCGGATCAGAAGAAGCTGGGGCTGTATTTTACGAATGATGACGTCAAGCAGCGGGGCACCACGATGTCGGCGGTCACCGGGGAGGATGAGCCCGAGGCGGCGTTGTACGTGGGGCTGGAGACTTTGGCGGCGAAGTTGTTTTCGCGGAAATTCAAGAAGCCGACTGGGGAAGTACTGCGGCTGGAGCGGTGCATGATCGACGATGGCCACATGTCGCGGATCGTCCGCAACTTCTGTCGGGCTTCGTCGCTCGCCGTGATGCCGTGCAAGGGCGAAGGCGTGACGGCCAAGAAGATCCCCTGGTCCCGTCAGCGGAAGAAGCCTGGGGAGCGACGTGGACCGGGGTGGAAGATGCCGCCGGTGCTACGGACGGACGAGATCCGGCACGTGTTGATTGATACGAACGACTGGGCCACGCGGATGATGCGGCGGTGGACGACGTCGATGGGTGGGAAGGCGTGCTGGTCGCTGTACAAGGCTCCGCACTTGGTGCATCGGATGCTCGCCGATCAGATTTGCAGCGAGAGTCCGACGCAGACCCACGGGCATGGTCGGGAGTTATATGAGTGGAAGCTCAAGGTCGGGGCAGAAAACCACTGGAATGATGCGATCCGGATGGCGGCGGTGGGGGCGAGCATCGCGGGGATTGATGTGCCGGGGGAGAAGGTGACGGCCAAAGGTGCCGCCGAAAACGGCGGCAGTGGTGGCCGTGCCGTTGGTGGCGGCAGAAAGCCCGCAGTACACCGGAAACCGCAGGGCCGGCAGCAGCGGCCGAAGAAGTCGATGGCGGAGCGAAAAGCGGAATTGGAGGCGCGGCGGGCGAATCAGGGGCGGTGAAAGACAAGAATCTCAGAGGATTTTCAGAATTATTTAAGAAAAGTTGCGTTGCCGTTTCTTAAAGAATCAAACGGTCAAACACGGTAAAATCGTGGGGGTGCAGTTTGATAGCAACTCGCAAACCTGAAAATCAGCGGCCGCTGACTCTTGAAATAGGTATATACTAAGTTATTGTTGGGCTGCTAAAGAAAAACCGGTGCCGCGGAATTCCGCGACACCGGCCCCGCAGAGTTGACTAGTTCCACACGGACCAAACGGCTGACGCCGTTCGGAGGACTGTCAATAAACCAAGCATCAAGCCGGCAAGCTTTTTGAATGGGTTCTGCTTCCACGTTTTTGGCGATTCTTGCGAATCGTCAGGAGGACGTGGTCCGATCTCGATCACTTCGGTTTGCGTGAAGCACTCCGTTCGAATGATCTTGATCACCTGATAGGGCATGTCTTGAGTGGACATGATTTTTTCCCTAGGAGAAAAGGTCCTCAGCCCGACCAACATGGCCAGAAACTGGTCAGTTGTTGCCTAATCTGGCCAACCGCACTGCGGAATATCTTTTCTCTGCGACGGATTGTCGGGTTTTCCGACACTATGTCAATCAAAGTTTCGCCTGTTTTCGCGTTTCGCCCGGCAAAACACGCAAAAAGAAAATTTGAAGGGTAGGCTGATTCAGCCCTTTATGCTAGCAAAAGAGGCCGCTGACCGATGTGTGTTGGTTACTTCCTCAGGTACACCCGAAAGGAGTCACACCGGCCAGCGGCTGGTTTTGATGTTCTACGCGGCGTTCTTGGACTTCGTTTTCTTCTTGGTCTGCTGTTTCAACTGGGCAGTCTTCTCACCGAGGCCGATCGACAGCTTAGCGAGCACGAGCTGGTTTAGGCTCACGCCTTCGGCTTCCGCTTCGGCCTGCAGGGCCGCGTGGATCGACTGGGGCAAGCGGACGAGGAATTTCCCGCTGACGCCACCCGCGGCCGTCTCGTGAGGCATCGGGAGACTGGCGAGGATCTCGCGCACCTTGGCATATTCAGGACCGGCCATGAACGCGGTACGCGATTCACCGACGGGAAACGATTTCGCGAGCACGCCATCGGGGGCGTAGATCGCGTTAGTCAGGGCCATCCAGTCGAGGCCCTGGGATTGAAGCGACTGCACGGTCGCCAAGACTTTCTTGGCGGCGTCTTGATCGTAGTTGAATGTGGACATAGTGGTTTACCTTCGTGACAAAGCGTGCTGATAAGTTTGACAAAGAACGGCCGCCCGGCGTTTGCCGGGCGGCCCATTCGATCAGGCCTTAGCGGGTCGGGATGATCTCGACACCATCGAAGTACTCGACTTCGAAGTACATGGCCTCTTGATCGAGCATCTTGCCGATCTCGATGACGGTCTGGCGAGCGTCGCCGTAGCGGCTGTTCTCGCAGAGCACGGACAGGGTGAAAGCGGGTTCGACGAAGTCTTCGCCGCTCTCGTTTCGCCATCCGCCGGTGCTGGTCGCGTCGGTCGTGAAACCGGCAAAGCGCTCCATCACCAAGTCAAAGATGGCTTGGGTGACTTCCCGCGCGACGGGCGATCCGTCGTTCAGGTGAGTCGGGATGCGGGTGCTGAATTTCATGCGTTCCTTTCGGGGTAAAGAGTAAGTAACCAACTGCAAGAATGATATCACCCGCGATACCATTAGGCAAGGGGGTTTCCGAGGAAATCGGAAAAGAATCTAGGGCGGTTTACAGATGGCAAATTTCACGCGGAAACGGCTGGTATTCTGGGGTCTCTGAAGCAAATAAATGCACAAGTCAATCGCAAATCAATCGCGGAGGATGTCATGTGACCCCAGATCCAATTCAGGATGCCGCCAATCGTCCCAAGAAGACGGTGAACGACGGCACGTCGACGGAGCAGCACTCCATCGCGGACAAGATCGCGGCCGAGCAACATGCGGCTAACCGTAATGTGCTCAAGATGCGAAATCGGGGAATGGTGTTCTCGAAAATTCGGTTCCCGGGAGCCGCGTAGAAAATACATCGATCGCCCTTCGGGGCATTTAGTGAGCGGGTCGCATGGATGCGACAGCGTGCGGCATGGATGCCGCTGTGGCTCCGGTGTGACATGTGGTTTATTGTTGTTGGGTGATGCCTCGCACGAAGCGTGCATCGGCTCGGTCGGACCGGCGGAGCGGTCCGGCGACTATGGTTTGGCGACGATGAAAGGATTCATTGTGAGTGGAAATGTTTTGCCGAAATTGACGCGGTCGGATTTGGACAGCGCGGTTGCGTCGCCTCGATTCGATCACCCGGCGCGAAAGGATTTCGTGCTGCAGGGTAAGACGCAGCGGGGCCGGTTCTATCCGAATCCCGTAGGCTGCACCGGATTGCGGCGTCGTCGATTTAATCGGCCGATCCACGTGCCAATGGAAGTCGTCGCCAATTGATTGTCGATCAGTACGGCAAGCCGTTTCGAACGGAGAGCCGTGATACTGTCGATCGACGTGAACTGACTCGTTTAGCGGCGGCGTATGATGTCGCCGTTGGCAAACGGAATGTCGAACACTGGGCCATGGCGGACGGATTGTCCGCAGCGGCCGCGAACAGCTATTCGATTCGCAAAGACATTCGCGAGAAATCGCGATACGAGTACTGCAACAACTCGTTTGCCAAGGGAATTGCCTGGACGCTCGCGACTGACCTTGTCGGTACGCGTGTGCGGATCCAGTTCCACACGGGCGATCGGCGATGGGATCGGTTTGCCGAGTCCGCGGTGATGCGGTGGCTGAAGGCGACGAAGCTAGCCAAGAAGCTGCGGACGGGCCGGATCGCGAGAAGCGTGGACGGCGAAGCGTTCTTCATGAAGGTGTATTCGCCGCGCATGCGTGGCAGCAAAGTGAAGGTCGGTGTGCGGTTGGTCGAGTGTGACCACTTTGACGATCCGGAACATTACGACACGAATCAGCGAATCAGCGGGATCACGATCGATCCTCGCGATAGTGAACCGATCAGCTACACGATGATGAAACATCATCCGGGTAGCAATTTTCTCGACTGGAACGCGGAGACTTCCACGCTCAGCGAGCGTGAAGTGTTTCACTGGTTCCGACCTGAACGCGGTGGACAAATCCGCGGCGTCAGTGAGACGTGCCAGAGCCTGACGATGTACGCACAACTGCGCCGTTGGACGCTCGCGACTCTTGACGCTGCGGAAACGGCCGCGTCGATCGCGGGTTACCTGGAAACGCAAGCGATGCCGACCGACGAGTACGGTCTGCCTGATTATGACCGTGACGTCGAAGCGTTCGATACGATCGCGATCGAGCACGGCATGATGATGACCGCTCCGCGTGGTCACAAGTTTTCGCAGATCAAGGCCGAGCATCCGACGAGTACTTACAACGACTTTCGCAATGCGGTTGTCGGTGAGGCAGGCCGCGGCGAGATGCTTCCGGCGAACAAGGCCCGGGGCAGCTCGGAGGGACTCAACTACGCGTCCGGACGGCTCGATCATCAGACGTACTACGAGTACCAAAACGCCGAACGCTGCGACCTCAGCGACGATGGGCTCGACAAGTTCCTTGAGTGGTATTTCACCGAAGGCCGGTTGATTTATCCCGAGTTTGCGGACGTCGATCTGGACGAATTGCCAGAGCACACGTGGTATTTCGACGGCCACCCGCACGCAGATGAAACCAAACACGCCAACGCGACCACGATGATGGTCGACGCTGAACTGCTCGCCGAGGATGACTACCTGATTTCTCAGGGCAAGGACCCCGAGCAGCATCATGCCAAGATCCTGGAGCAGCGAAAACGCAAGGCTGCTCTGGCGAAAATCTACGATCCGGAATCCGCCAAGTCGGCTCCGCAAGACGAACCACCCGGTAGGCCCGGTAAGGACAATCCCGGCAAGAAGGACCCCGCCGAGGATGATCCCAAAGAGTCAGGGGATTAAGAGTCCGACGACTGAGTAACGATTCAGCCGGTCCCTGCAGTCACAAAGCGCGAACTGCCGTGATGCAGCGTGACCGGCCTTTTACACATTTTTGACCCAGGCACCGACATGCCAGAGCCCCAACCGGCCGACGCCAAGCCGACTGCGCACATCGAGCATCTCTGCTCGCTGCTGCGATCATTCGCACCGACGCGAGAGTACGGCGATCCGTTTGAATTCGTCTGCACGGTGCGATGGATCACACGAACACACGTCGAGCTGTGTGGCGCGAAGACTGGGCCACCTCCAGGCCACTGGCAACCCATCGTTGAGCAATTGCAATCGCTCGGCGTCGAGACGTTCATGTTCAAGCGCAACGGGCGTGAGCGGACATGCAACATCAAAGATTCGAAACTCTCCCGGCGCTATGCCGGACCGACAGCACCTCAATAAAGAGCTCCATGGCAACACTTCCCTGGTTGTTCGCGGCGAAGGATTCGCAAGCGGACGACGCCAAAATCGAAACGCTGACGCTTGACGGCGCCGCGATCGACTCGGGAGTACTCGCCAGCCTCGACGCCGCGGATGCCGACGGCAAGCTGCCGACGTTCGACATGGTCGCGTATACCGGCGGGATGATGAATCCGCAGCTCGGCGGCATCGGCTACTTCGGCCGCGGCGTGGTGCTCGACCTGAAGGGCTGGCGCTGGGTCGCCGGCCAAGTGCCGCTGAACTATCAGCACAATCGCCACGAGCCCATTGGTCACTGCGTCGAGCGATCGATCGCCAACGACGTGACCGCGTCGGGCGTGCTGAGCGTGCCCGGCGAAGCCCGTGACAAGGTCGCAGGCGGCGCACGCAATGGTTACCGATGGCGCCCCAGTGTCGAAGGCACACCGGACTTTGAAAAGGCCGAACGTGTCGAAGCGGGTACCACGATCGAAGTCAACGGGCGGCGCATGCGTGGCCCCTTTCTCCTTTTACGAGCGGGCATCTTCACGGGCATCGGGCTCGTGACCACCGCCGGCGATCCCAACGCGCGAGCAACCGTCAAAGGTGCTCTCCATCTCTCCTCCCTCGGAACGGAATCCGACCCTATGACGTTTGAAGAATTTTTGCAAGCCGCGGGCGTTGATCACGACACCGCCACCGAAACCCAAATCGCGACCCTGCACGCCGCCTATCACGCGCAGCACGGCGGCGCGTCGACGGCCACCGCAGACGATGACGACGAGGAGGGCGGGAAGCAAACGGTCAAAGCCGGGAAAGGTCCCACCGTCCCCAATCGTCCGCAGGTGCCACGAAAGCCTGCCCGCGCTGGTAGCCATGCTCCGCAGATCGAGGCCAGCTACGACAGCGCCGAAGACAACCGCTGCCGAGCCGAGAACACGAAGCGCTGCAATGCGATTTCCAAGCTGTGCCTGAAGGCCGGTCACCCCGAGATTGAAATCGACGGCGCGAAAGTCGACTTGGAAGCTCACGCGATTGAAAACGATTTTTCGGCAAAGGATGTGGAGTTGGAGATTTTGCGAGCTGGTTACGCCAATGCCCCCGCGATTCACTCGCACTCCGCTGAGCAAGACACCACTGTCGAAGCGATCACCTGTGCGGTATTGCTCGAAGCCGGCGTGCCGCTGGACAGCAAGTTTTTCCAGTCGCCCGAAGCCGCGTCGCTGGGAGTGCCCAAGCAACTGCGGGCTGGACTGAATGATGAAGGTCGGCAAAGGGCGATGGAAGCCGCGCACCGTTACGGCGCGCCGAATTTGAAGGACATCGCCGCCGATTGTCTCCGCGCCGAAGGCAAGCCCGTGCCACGTGACGAACGTCAGTTCCTCGAAGCCGCTGCGAGCTCGGGCCGATTGGTCGAAGTTTATCAAGCGACCGTCGGTGCCGGTGTGCTGCAGGGTTTCCGCGAAACGACCGGTACCGTCGAGCAGTGGTCCGGCGTCGAGACCGTGGATGATTTCAAGGAAGTCCAACGCTTTCGGGAGGACTTGGCCGAAGGGCTCGCTTACTTGCCACCCAATGGTGAAGCCGAGCACACCACGATCGGTGCGAAGTTCGAGACGTTGTCTGTCGACAGTTATGCTCGCCAGTGGGAAGTCAGTTACAACGACTACCGCAACAACAATCTCGGCATGATCGCCAAGCAACCCCGCAAGATGGGCCAAGCCGCTCGCCGCACCGAGGATCAACTCGGCTACGCGACGCTGATGAGCAACCCCACGATGCGCTCGACTGGCCGGCCATTGTTCAACGCGACCGATGGCACGCTGCTCACCGATTGTGCATTGACGATGGCCAACGCCGATCGCGTGATCACGGCGATGGCTCTACAAAATGAGCTCGTCGGCGACGACATCATCACGCTCGACCTGATGGCCAAGCTCGCCCTGGTTCCTCCGCAGTTGAAAATGCTCGCGGTGCAGATTTTCCAATCGGCAATGATCGCGGAAGACGGCGGTAGCGGCACGATCAACGCGATCGCCCAAGAAGGCATCAAGGCGATGGGCGCTCCGCGATTGGCCAACGGTGTCTCGCATCCCAAGTCGAAGGCATTCATCGCGGGTAGTACCACGGATTGGTACATGTTTGCGGCCAACATCGATGTGGCAGTGCGTGTGTACCTGAGTGGCCGCGGTCGTGTGCCGATGGTCCGGGTCAGCCCGCTGACGCAGGGCAAGTGGGGCACGCACTGTGACGTGCGTCACGAAGCGGGATTCGCGTTCTTGTCGCCGTACGGCGCGATCAAGTGCCAAGCCGCCGCCTAATTCGGCAGCTGACTGACGTAACTCAGATGTTTTAGCGGCTGGTGATTCACCAGCCGCCAGTAGACAGCAAACACTCTCACACCGTTCCTCCCGCAGAAGATCCCAATGGCCACTTATCACTACGTTTTCATCCGTCCAACTCAGCTCGAAGGCGTCCACTACGCCGTCGGTGCTCCTGCGGACGGTTTCAGCGATGGAACAATGGAATCGTTGATTCGGGCTTGCCGGATCACTGTCGGAGAGGGCGGTGGCGAGAAGGTCAAGAAGCCCAAGCGAAAGAAGCCAGCGGCACCGAAAGTCGAGCCGGTCGAAGATCAGGTTTCCGCGGAAACCGAGGAGCCGGGCGAGGAGGATTCCGAGCAAGATCCGGTGCAATTGCCGGAGGACGGAGCGGGCGATGATTCGGACGAGGACCTCGAAGGCGATGAAGAATCGGACGATGACGCAGACGATGACGCGTTGACGCTGAAGCAGCTCGGCGTGGGTAAGAAATTCCTCGAAGGGTTCGCCTCGGCGAACATCACCACGCTCGGTGGAGCGCGTGAGTACTTCGCACTGCACGGGAGTTTTGAGAAGCTGCCGAACATCGGCGAGGTGAGCTCGCGTGATCTCGTCGCGCAGTTGGGGATTTAATCGCCCGTGAAGTACCGCATCCTACTGCCCCGCAAAAACAACCGCGAACACGTTCGCAAAATCGCCCGTCAGGCTTGGATCGACAGCAACGGCAATCCGGATTACGCGAAGGAACTCGTTCGCGACCGGAGCCTGTATGGATCCATCATCGCCACGATTCTGATCGGCATCGCGATCAAGCTCGCGTTTGAGCTGATCATGAATTGGTGGCGGAACCGCGAGGCGATTCCGGCCATGAAGGCCAAGCCGGGTGATGTTGATTATTAGTCAACACGCCCGCCGAACAACACACATTTTTTTCAACGCAAGGGACTGCACATGGCTAACGCAATTGCCACTTTTCGACGCAACCACGACAACGAACGCAATGCGACGTTCGGGGTCGACATCCAACCCGGTGGGCTCGTCGTGCTGCCGGGCGGCATGATCGGCATCAACAACTCACTGAACATCATTCCGGCCAACTCGGTCGGGCGATACTCGACCGAGGGCGTGGTTGATTTGCTCGTGACCAACACGCCGGCATCGGCAATCGCCGAAGGCGGCGTGCTCAAGTTGACCGTCGCAGCGTCAATCGTGAGCGACGTGGTCAACGGAGCCGGTACCGCCGTCGGCGCATTGCGATCAGCACTGCCCGCCAGTGCTGGCCCGCACATGATTCGTTTCGCCTTGAATGCCGCCAAGTAATGGCCCGCGTTAAACCAGACCGCTTGCTCGAGCGGGAAGAATTGATCGGGCAGCTCGCGCCGTTGAAGTCGCAGTCGAAAGCGATCGAGGATCGTATCAAAGCGATCGACGCCGAAGCGAAGGCCGACCTCGAGGCCACGGGCAAGGATCGCTGCACGCGTGGTGATTTCCTGCTGACGTGGGTCAAGGGTCGCGCGTCGGTGGCGTGGAAGGCTCATTTCCTGCGGATCGCGGGCAAGGATGAAGCCGCCAAGCTCGCCAAGGAAGCCAAGCCCACGCGTGCGTTGTCGATCGTGAGACGCAAAGAATCATGAGCCGCATGGCGGATGATCTCGCGTCCGGATTTGCGGATCTACAAGCCGAGGCCGGTGATCCGGGTACGATTCGGCGTGGATCGAAAACCACGCAGCTCGACGCGATCGTAGTCGGTCAAGTCAATCACCGCGGCACCGATGCCGGCGGGCAGACCGTGATCGTCAACCGCAAGACAGACGTGTTAATTCCACCCTCGCAGTACTGCTTTGGTGGCGAAGAAACGTTGCCCGTGCTGGGTGATCGTGTCACGATCGAATGCGGCAACACGCGTAACTTTGTTGTCGTCGCCGATGACTCGAAAAAGTGCTGGCAATACAGCGATGGGTTTCGCTCTTTCCTCCGCATCCACGTTGACGAGGTTCGCCCACGATGATTCCGGCATTCGATCCGCCGATTGAGTCGCAACTCGGCGACGAGCTCGTGACGGAGATCAACGCAGTACTCGGCGAGCGAGCGAGCGCGGTGCGCCGGTTCATGCCGCTGCTCGAACGTGCGGATCTGGACGAATTGAAAGTCACTGTTTATCTCGACGCGGGCGAAGACACGATTGTCGGGCGTGGGATCGACACGCGAGAGATCAGCGTCGGCATTGCGATTCAACAAGCCGTCCCGCACGCCGAGAGCGACGTGAGTGGGCAAACCATTTTCGATGGCGTCGACAACATCGAATTCTCCGATTCGATCCTCGCCCTCGCCACCGAGCTGCGAGCGATGTGGCGGCCCAAGAGTCCGCTGCATGCCGCCGGACAACTCCGCGACAAAACAATTGTGGGCTGCGTGTTTCGTGATCTGGAGCAAGATCACCTGTACGAGCCCAATCACCTCCTCATCAAGGGAGTCATGAGCGTGGTTTTCACGGTCCTGTACTCCCACGTAATTACCGCCGCCAAGGATGACGACGAATGAGTTTGACCAAAGGACAGAAGATCGGCCGCATGGCCAAAATGTACCTCAACACCGGTACCGCCGAGACGCCGATCTGGCTCGAAGTCGACATGATTGACGACGTCGAAGTGAGCCTTGAGAAAGCCACCAATGAAATCGACATCCGAGCCAGCGGCAACACGAAGACCGTCGTGGGCAATCGCAAGATTGGTCTGTCGACCAATTACTACGAGCTGGCGGGATACACCGACTCGGTCAAGCCGGAATTGCTCGCGAGCTGGAATGACGACTCGCCGCTGGAGGTTTTGACGCTCGATCAAGACATCTCGGTCGTTGGCGCCGAAGGCTTCCGCGGTCCGTTTGTGGTCACCAATTTTGCCAAGAGCGAAAAGGTCAACGAGCAGCAAACCCGCACGCTCGAACTGGCGGAAACCGTGGCGTTTGACGATGACGGCAATCTCGTCGATGTGGAAGCGTACGTGGTGTCGACGCCGTAAGCGAATCAGTCGCCTCGCCACCCAACCAATTCAAATCTCGCTAAGACCAACACATGAAAACGATTCAAGAACAAATGGAAGACTTCCGCGACGCCGTCGCGACGCCAGCGGCTCACGTGCCGATGACCGGGCGGCTGATCACGGAGCTGTCGAAGTCGATCGACCTCGACAAACCGAACGCCGAAGGCGATCCGGATCAACGATGCGTCGCGATCAATCGCACGCTCGGCATGATCGGCAACCGCAACCGCGTCGTGCTCGTCGGTCGCAGCGTCGCCGATTTGCTGGCGACGCAGCTGCCCGCGATCGCCAAGGCGACGCCGTCACCCGCGCCCGTTGAACCCAAGTCCAAAACCGAAGCCGCGAAGAAATAATCCATGGCGACTTTCCAAGATAAAACCGGCCACGTGTTCGATTGCTCGATCAGTTTCGGCGTCGCTCGAACACTCAAGAATCGGGAGACAAACCCGATCGACTTGCTCAATCCGGACGATCTCTCACGTGTGCTCGCCGATCCGTACGAGCGGTTCGATCTGCTCTTTAGCATTATCGAATCCCAAGCCAAGACGCAGGACCTCGACGCCGATGCGTTTGGTCTACGTGTTGCCACGCGTCAATGCTACATCGACGCCCATGCAGCATTGACGGAGGCCCTCTCGGATTTTTTCCACATGATGGACCGGCCGGACCTGGCGGCAGTGATCGAGCTGGCGATCGAGTCCAGCGAAAAGCTGCAGCAACTCGCGGTGGACAAGGTCCGTGGTCCGGAGACGAGGGCGAAGATCGATGCGGAGATATCGAGAGTGAACCAGGAGCTGGATGCAGCGATGGCGGACTCGACGCCTGGGAGCGAGTCGACGGATGGGCCGCGGTCTGCGGCCTAGACAACTACGACCATCACACGTGCCGGAGCCTCTACACCCGGTACAGCGCCGTCTGTCGCCATGCGTGGGACCAAACCGCCGCATTGCAAGCGACCATCTACGCGATCGTCACAGGCGAATCGATCGACCCCGACGAACTCAACCCGTATCGCCACACGTCGCATGATCGACCGGCCGCGACTCAGGAGGAGTACTCCGAGACAGCGAGCGTTGTCAGTGACATCCTGAAGCAACGCTAATGCTCAAACGTCCGGACATCACACTCGATTACCGGATCACGGATTTCTTCTTTGACCGCATCGAGATTATCGAAGCAATCGAGAAGGCCGAGCGGAAGAACCTATCGAAGATCGGCGCGTTCATTCGCAAGCGGGCTCGATCGAGCCTGCGGCGACGCAAAAAGACGAGCCAACCGGGCAACACGCCAAGCGTGCATTCACGTGACCGCGTCGCCACGCTGAAAAACATCCTGTTCGGTTACCAGCCGAGCAAACACAGCGTGATCATCGGTCCGGTGAAGCTGAACCAGGCCAACTACGTGCCCGACGGCGGCAAGACGACATTGCCGCAGCTGCATGAATTCGGCGGATCGATCTTCATTCACGAAGAGCGGCTGAAAAAGAATCGAGGCGATGGCCGTTGGTACCGCCGCGATCTCCGCAGCAAGCGAGAGCTGCCGTGGAAGGATTATCGCCTGCGGATCGCGACCTACGAGCCGCGGCCGTACATGGGACCCGCGCTCGACGCCGAAGTCGCTGCGGGCACGGTCACCGACGTGTGGCGTGCATCGGTCGGTTACTAGTTTTCACTTTATTCATTTCCAAAGGCCAATCCATTGAGTCGCAGCGTACGTGCCGGCCATGCCTTTGTTGAGGTTGGCCTGAAGGAGAAACTCGACGCGGGCATCCGCAACGTGCAACGCAAGATGCGTGGGTTGTCGCGGACGATGATGTCCGTCGGTGGATCCATGGCAGCGGTGGGAATCGGCATGGGTGCCGCGTTGATTCCGGCGCTGGGCGAGTTTGCTCGGTTTGACGATGCGATGGCCAAGGTGTCTGCGATCACGCGGGCGACCGGTAGCGATCTGCTGGAACTGCGAAACGAAGCCAAGAAGCTCGGCGCGACTACGATTCACAGTGCGTCGGCCGCGGCCGAAGGTATGACGTATCTCGGCATGGCTGGGTTGTCGACCAAGGAGATTTTGGAATCGATCGGGCCCGTGTTGTCGCTGGCGACTGCAGGTGCGCTCGAGCTAGCGGAAGCTGCGGACATCGCCTCGGACGTGGCGGGCGCGTTCGGTCTGCCAGCGAAGGAGATCGGCAGGGTGGCTGACGTGCTCGCAGCGACGGCGACTGCGGCGAACACCGACGTGATCATGATGGGCGAGGCGTTCAAGTATGCCGCTCCGATCGCAGCTGCTGCTGGTGTCCCAATCCAGGAACTTGCAGGCTCCATTGGCGTGCTCGGTAACAACGCAATCAAGGCAACAGTCGCAGGCACCGACGCTGCGGGCATCTTCAAGACGCTGGCTGGCAGCACCGGCGCTAATAAATTCAAAGAGCTGGGCATCGAGATTGCGACCGCAGATGGTCGAATGCGCCCAATGCTGGATTTGATGCGAGACTTCGGTGCTGCCACGGAATCGATGACCAAGGTGGAGCGGTTAGCCAAGGCCGATGAAATCTTCGGACGCTACGCCAAGAGCGTTGTGATCCTATCGAGCCAAACCGGATCGCTCGCGAGCCTCACCAACCAAATCCAAAACAGCGAAGGCGCCGCGGCGAAGATGGCTGCCACGATGCAGACTGGTTTTGGTGCTCGTCTGCAGGGCCTGCTTTCGGCCATCCAGGCAGTGGCGATTGAAGTCGGTGAAGCGTTCGATGGGGCCTTCGGCAAGATCCTAGCATCGCTCACCAATACAATCCGTTCCCTCGCTGGATGGATCGCCGAAAACAAAACATTGGTTGCCACGATCATCGGAGTCAGCCTGGCTATAGGTGCGCTCGGCGGCGGTTTGCTTTCGCTCGGGATAGCGATCTCGATCATGTCGGTGGCGATTGGCGGTCTGACGACGGTCACCGGCATCGCGGCGGGTGCCTTCGGCATCCTCACGGGCGCATTCGCGGCAGGTCGGATTGCAGTCACTGCCGCGATCGCATCTTGGAAAATCGCATCGATGACGATGGTCTCGACCAGCATTGCCGCGCGAACGCTCGGTGCGGGTGTGATCTTTAGCCAAGCGGCGTTTGCATCTTCACCAAAGTCGGTGCAGATGGTGATCGGGGCACTCGGCAGAGTGTTCGGGATCATGAAAACGGTCACGATGGCCACGTATGCGATGGGCGCCTCCATGAGCGTGCAAAAGATCATCGCGGGTGGTTCGGCCGTTGTCGCTGGAATCGTCTCCGGAGCTTGGACTGCTTATTCGTTCGTGATGGGTATCTGTACCGGAGCAATCGGGATAGCGGGTGCCGCGTTGGCCGCACTGTCTGCCCCCGGTGCGATCGCTGGTGCGGTCGCCTCTGGACTCACCATTGCCTTCTCCGCGATGTGGACAGCCCTGACAGGCGGAATTGCACCGTTGATGGGTGCGATCGCCGTGGTCATTGCTGCGATCGCGGGGGTGGCTGTGATTGTCGGAGTCGTCGCTGGCGGAGCGGGTGTGTTTGCGGATGCGTGGGAGTATGCCAAGAGCGTGCTGATGGGATTTTGGGCGATTGCGCAAGAGACCTTCGGCGGCATCAAGAACGCCTTGAAGGCCGGTGATTATATGGCCGCTGCAAAAATCCTGTGGGCGGGCGTGAAGGTCGCGTTCTGGGCGGGCACGAAGGAAGTCATGCGGGTTTTCGAAAACCTGTGGAGCACCCTTTGGGACTCGACCAAGAAGTTTTTCAGCACCTTCGTCAGTACGGTTTGGAATGTTTTCAAATCGATTCCGAAAATGTTGTCTGCTGCCCTCTCCGGTGGATCGATCGGTAACATCATCGGCAGTGCGCTCGGTGATGCTGATTTTTCAATCAGCGGCGTGGTGGACAAGAAACTCGGCGATGCTCGCGCGGAGCTCAAGGCGCTCAATGCCGAAGCCGCCAACATGGTTGCCTCGCAAGATCAGCAGGAGAAGGCGAAGGAAAAACGGGCCAACGAGCAAGCAATGAAGCAAGCCGGGATCAATCCCGACGGGACGCCAAGCGGCGGCAGTCCAGGCTCCCCAGGGGCGACCGGTTCCGCGGAAACGTCTGATGGGCAATCGGCTCTGCAGTCGCGGATCGATTCGCTCCGGGAAGAGATCGTGACGCTGGAGCATGGCAGCGAGGCGGCGGATCGGTGGAAGCTCGCACAGCAGGGCGCGACGGCCGAGCAGCTCGCCTACGTGCAACGCCTGCAGGAGCAAAAACGCAAGCTCGCCGAGCAGAAGGAAGCGGTCACCGATCAGATTCGTTCGTTCGGCGATGCACTCGCCGAAGCGGGGCGGACTCCTCTGGAGGTCATCGCGGCTCAGGTCGGGAGACTGAACCAAGCCGTGCGCGATGGCAAGATCAGCATGGCCGATGCGCAGGCCGAAATGAAGAACCTGCAGCAGGACCGCAATGCTCGCGAGGACGAACTCAAGGCCGATGCGGAGGAACTCCGCAAGTCACTGCGATCACCGTTGGAGGTTGCGAGGGAAGCATTCATGGAGGACAAGCGGAAAATCGATCAGCTCGCCGAGGCGGGCAAGATCAGTGCGGAGACGGAGTCGAGAGCGCGAGCCGATGCCCAGGAGAAATTTCGCAAGGCGTTGTTGGGTGAAGACTCGACGAAAACCGCAACCGCGAAGGGGAATGGCACTAACAACCTGGCGCTGCGAGGCAGCGAGGAGGCCGCACGTGCGATCCGTCGATTCGAAGATCAGGGACGCAGTGAAGGCATCGTCAATCAGGCTCGCGCGTTCAACCGCCGTACACAGGAGGCGATCGCTCCAGGACGATTCGTCGCCAAGCCCAACGGTCCAGCTGGTAATGCGACCGACCTGCGACCGCTCGAACGGCTGACCAACATGCAGCTGATCGAAACGAAGAAGCTGCCTGCGTTGTTGGGCAAGATCGCAGAGAACACGAAGGCGGGTGCCGTGGAAACGGTGTCGATCTGATGGCGATTGAATATGCGCTTCTAACGAAGCACGTCGGCAATGCTGACGGATACACGCTGACGTATCACATCCGCACCAACGACAAGGCAGATGGTCCGGACTCGATCTATTATGACGCGAAATTCCCATTTCGCGAGCATGCGACGTACGCGATCGGAAACGATTTTAATCCGAACGTCGAGGCGCGACCGGCCGAAATCGTGAACGTCGAGAATTCACCGCAACTTGACTGGATCGCGACGATCGAATTCGGCCCACCACTGCCTCCCGACAATCCGCTACTCGAGCCGCCGTCCTATGAATGGTTGTTCTCGCAGAGCGAACGACCGATCGAGCAAGACGCCAAGGGCAAACCCATCCGCAACACCGCGGGTGATCGCTTCGACGACATCCTGACTCGCGAGGACTCGCAGCCCATCCTGAAAGTCACTCGCAATGAGCCTGCCGAGAACTTGTTCTACGGCTGGGAACTGCGAGACACGGTCAACCGTGACACATGGAACGGAGCCCCTCGACGAACGGTCAAGTTTCAGCCGCCTCGCGCCGTTTCGGCTTACCACAAGGACGTCGGGATTTACTACCAAAAATCCTACGAATTCAAATTCAGCGACCAGACCTGGCGTATCGTCGCCCTCAATCAGGGTCTGCGAGAGAAGAAAAATGGCAAAGTCGTCGAGATCATCAGCGAGTCTGAAGGCACCCCCATTCAGACACCGGAGTTACTCGCCCAAACCGGCGAGAAGCTGAAGGCGGGCAGCACTCCCGTGTGGCTCGAATTCGATGGCTATCCGGAAACCTCTTTCCCGAATTTCTAACAGGCTGGGATCATGACCTCACGCAGAATCACCAACTACGGCGAGCGAGTACTCGCCCGTCGGATGACACGGCAAGACGTCGCCGCGATGCAGTTTCACCTGCTTACCGGCACAGTGAAAGTCGCTGACGCGGTCACGCTCGCCGAGCTCACGACGCCCTCGTTCGCCGAATACGCGGCCGTGACCCTCATTGATGCGAGCTGGAGCATCGCCGAGACAAATGGTGATGGCATCGCCGACACGTCGTATCCCGAGATCACCTACTCGTACACCGGAGCGGCCGCGGAATCGATCACGGGCGTGGCGTGGACGCTCGTCGGCGAAACCGACGCGCTGATTGTCGAACAATTCGAGAACCCTGTGCCGATCGTGGGCACGGACTCGATCTACATCACGCCGCGGTTGCTCGGGCATGATCCGAACGACGCATAGCGATTTACTCACTTAAAACACCTCGACTGAGAAAGGATTCACATGGCCGACGAAAGAATTGTGACAAACGTGGGCGAGCGGAAATCGCTCGACAAGGTCGCGGAAATTTCGCGCAAAATGGCGCTGTTCGTCAACGACGCTACCTTGTCCGCCGACAACGTCATCGGTGATTTCACCAAGCCCGGTTACGCGGGATACGCCGATCAAACGCTCGACGCGTGGCCCGCAGCGATCACGCTCGGTACCGGCGAAGCGAGCTGCACACATCCCAACGTGACCTTTGCGTACAGTGGTTTGGCCTCACCCGTGACAGTCTACGGCCTCGTGATCTACGACCCCACTGACAGCAACGTCGTGATCGAAGTGACGAAGTACGAAACACCAGTGACGATCAGCGGTACCGGAACCCACATCGTGACGCACTCGCTGACAGCGGAATCGGCCGCGTAAAATGCCAACGCCAATCCGAGGACAAGTCGCCGGCTATAACGCCTCGTTCACGTCTGATGTGTCGGACTGGGTCGCCGGTCATGACGGTGTCTACAAAGGCGGCATGGGGTTGGTTACGGACACTGCGAACGGCGGTTCGAAGGCATACCTGTTTGATCAGGTGAACGACAACATTGAGATTGCCGACGATGTGGCATTCTCGTTTGCCAGCGAGATGTCGGTAGCCTGCTGGGCGAAGTTCGGTGCGACCTCGGGCACTCAAGTACTCGTGTCAAAATACTCAGTTAGCGGAAGCACTGGCGAGTGGTACCTGCTGCTCGTGGGCGGAGTGCTGTACGCGGGCCTATTCGGACCTAGCGGCAATTTCCCATCGCTGAGGCGGACCGCTCCGTTCACATCGACGGCCTGGTCGCACATTGCAATGACGTACGACGGCAGCGGCGATGAGTCGGGGCTGAAAATCTATGTCGATGGCGTGCAGGTCGACGATACCACCGCCAGTGATGGTGTGTATACAGCGATGGGGAACACCACCGAGCCCGTCCGGATTGCGCGCGAGGAACGACGGTTAACTATTTCGGTGGTCGTATGGACGACATCCGGATTGGTAACGTCGAGTGGACCGAAGGCGAAATCGGTGACCTGGCGTCATCGCGAGTGTTCGAACCGGCGGTGCCATTGGTCCTGAACTTGAGCGTCGATAAAACTGAATTCGTGTATCACGAGGGCATTTTCTTCACGGTCTCTGCCTCAGGCGGTTCGGAAAGCGCACTGACATGCACGATCAATTCCGACCCGCCTGGGCTGCCCTTCGACGGGGACACGTTCGACGTGACAGTTGGGACGCCCACCGGTGTCGCCGTCGGCGCCGGCGACACAGCGGGCACCTACGAGATTACCGTATCAGGCGGAGGTGCGTCCGATAGTGTGACGATCACCATTGCACCCGGGCCGGTGGAATCCAGCACGAATGTGCTGCTCTCGTCCAGGACGAGCAGCCAACGCGGGATGGTCACTGCGTCAGTGCTGCAACTGTCGTCGAGCAGCGAAACGCAGCATGGCCAATTGGCAATCGCGCCGCTGCGGCTGGGCGGCGTCACTACGAGTTTGACGGAAACAAGCACAACGAAACTCACCTACGCGAGTCTGCGGATTCGCAACGCCCGCGGCCGCCGCACGGAGACGATTCGTCTGCAATGGGATCCAGCCGTCGATGTGCCCCTGATTTATCGATCCTGGATTGCGGTCCAGATCAAAATGGCACATCGCAACTACGAACCAGCGGTATCGGCGATCGGTGCCGACAGCGGTCGGGAGGTGCCCGCGGCACTGCGTGGATTCGATTCGCAGGTACTGAAGATCTTGCTGCAACCGTTCAAACCCGACGTCGATCCTGAGGACGTCATTTTGGAGATCACTGATTATGCCTGATCTCTCTGAAGTACTGCCGAGAGTCGTCTCCTGTCGCTGCCAACCATCGAGTCCCGAGGCCGTTCCCGCCTTCGTGGTCCGCAGCGGCTCGCAAGTGCGCGTGCCGGGTCGCATCGATCTGGGGCTGCGAGGCATCTATCCACTCGGAGAATCCGGTGGCACCGACATTAGCGGGCTCGGCAATGATGGAGTTTCTGTGCTCGGTTCCGCGGAAACGGATTTCGCGACCGTCAAGGGAATGCTGTGCGAGCCCGCAGAGTCAATGGACGGGCGGCAGGGCTATGTGCTGCCGTTCGAGCTGCCAGAAAGCATCACGCTGAGCCTGTTTGTGCGGCCCCTGCGGATTCGATCCGAGCAGACGATTTTGCAGGTGGGACCGTACCTGCGATTCGGGATGACATTTTTGGGCGAGCCGATCGTGAGCGTGAATCGATTGCAAGCCGACGAAGCCCACGTCGTTGGTCCGCGGCTGGACGACAGCGTGTGGTATCACCTGGCGTACGTGTTCGAGGTTGACGGATTAGTACGTATTTATGTCGACGGCGAGCAAGCCGACGTGCAGCGTGATGGCAAGACGGCGCGAGTGGCAACGG
Source organism: uncultured Planctomycetota bacterium (assembly GCA_963763175.1). Taxonomy (GTDB): domain Bacteria; phylum Planctomycetota; class Planctomycetia; order Pirellulales; family Pirellulaceae; genus Rhodopirellula. The sequence goes on from CAVXOB010000008.1 coordinate 29,503, forward strand.
TGCCGATGACGATCAGTCGAGAGACGCCCGTCCTTTTTTCCGATGGTGAGCGACTTGGAATCTCAGGTGCAGTTCAAGACGTGATCATCCGGCGAAGCGTGATGACGGCGGAGGAGATCGCGATTGAGCGTGACAGTTATTGCGCCGCACTCATGGAGGTGGTCGATGCCTAGTTTTTCACGGCGAGATGCGGAGCGAGTCGCTCGGACAACCCGTGCGACTGAACAGCGAACTGCATCGCCCTACCGTCCACCGATGCGGCGCCCGGGCCCGAAGGGCAACGGACGGACGACTGATCTAGTGTTCGCCAAGCATGACGCCGAGCTGCCGATGGCGGACCTCGATAACGATCCGGACGAATGCGAGATCACGGCCGTCGAGGTCGCGGTCTATCGGATGATCCCAAAAGATGAGGACATGAAGCCGGGCGATCCGGGCAAGTACAAGTTCGAGGCGATCGTGGGTGCTGACGAGGAACCGACCAAGGCGGTCGTCGCCAATTTCAGCGAGAGTGAGCCGATTCCGAAAGATGAATGGTTCGCCATCTTGCCCTCGAACGGCAAAATCAAAATGGCAACGCTGTGGCCGTGTTAGGCGAAAGGTTGAGTAAGTGGGAAATCAGTTAGCGGGCTGCTGTTGTTGCGATCTGTTTACGCTCGAGATCCCCAGCGACTGGGCAACGATCATCGCACAACCGATCGAGGATCCACCGGCGGGAGAGACCGACGAGCAGCTTGCTGCTCGCGAGAATCGCAACGCACTGCGCGAGCTGCTCGAACCGCAAGACGATGGCTGGATCAGGATTCGCCATTACCTGCCGACGCAGAGTTTTGATTTGACGCTGGGCATTGGTGGCGTACCTATCGATTCCGAACCTGGCAACTACGTCCCGTTGGAACTCGATGCCTCGATCGCGACCGAGCCACGCACCGAAGATCCGGAAACGATTTGGGAATCGAGAATCACGCACGAAGTCTCAGTGACCGAACAATACGCATTCCCCACTGTGCTGAATTTGCGAACGTCCCGGGTTCACGAGGCGTGCAGAATTCAGGACGTGGAGTTCGACCTGACAAACCTATCGGGCAATCTCAGCGGTCAATATGTCGCGACCAGTCGCGTCGGCACCACGCCGAGCGGCGTGGCAACACAGGGGCGTCGCGATGTGGTCGAGACGGCAGAGTGGCCGTTGATAGATCCGCAGACTACTTACGCTCCGAACGTCGTCAACATTCCGGGCGAGCCGGGATTCCTGGCTGTGCCCGGAGTGAGCCTGCGTTGGATTTCGCCCGACTGGTTCATTGACCTGTTTCGCCAGTGGTCGCCCGCGCCGGCTCGTGAGACATGCTATTTGCGTGTGCGGCCGACATTCAATACCGAAGGTGTCTGCCTGCTTCTGACGGCGAAGAAGGTAATGTTTCGACGCGACGTTGCACCGGAGTCTTTCGCTCAGCGGGATAACCCCCGGCAGTTTCGGCGGCGGAAGTGTGACAACAATGAGATCTGCCGAGACAATGGCCCAACTCATTCAAACCCGCGATGGATCATCGATCGCATTGACACACCGCTTGGACCGGTCGAATTCGCTGATCCGACTGTACGAGCGGCGTCGGTGGATACCGACTTTACAATCATTGGTCCGTTCTACGCGACAGCCAATCATCCACTCAGCACTTTGCTTGGCAAGGCTGAGGAACAAGCCGCTGTCGATGCGGTGATCCAATCCGCCACATCACGCATGACGAACCCCACCGCGATCTATGGCGGCGGTACATCCGTGAGCTTTGCTCCGACTCAGCGAGCATCCAATTTCATCGACAAAGTTTACGCTACGAGTACTGCATTTTTGCGTCTGCGTGATGTGCCAGATTCGACGTTTGAATTGAATCAGCAGCGATTGCTCGGTGCGTGCTACCCTCCGGCCGGTCTGGGATCTCCTGTGCCCGGTGGTTTTGTGCCGACGAACCTGGCGATGAATTTTTCCAGCCCCTACGGCGTCAACGCGGAAATGGCCCGCACATCCGGAGATCCATCGTTCGCCGCAGACATCACACGATTTCGCGAGATGGGTCAACCGCTTCCATGGCAGGGAGGTGGCACGGCAAATAATGATCAGCCGTGGAACAATGTGATCGCCACGATTTCGGTAGCCACACCGCCCGCTGCGGACGTGCGACTGGTCACTGCGATCTTGCAATTTTACTACGTGACTCACTTCGATGACTCAACTAGCGAGGACATCTACACGCAGGGATTTGCGAGGGTTCAGCACGCGGCTGTCGGTGATACCGAGTACTACGCTGGGATCATCGAAAACGGAGCCGGAATGCTCGCGATACGTCCGACCCCAGATGAGTCGACGGCGGGTGAGACTCACGCGTTCCACCTGCTCCAGGGCGGCAATTCTTTTTTACAGGTCGAGCGATTTGAGGTCGCGTACAAAAAAACCATTCCAGCTTGGAATGGCGAGCCGCCCGTGATTGAGTTCAGCGCCGCGGACATCGACTGGGACTGGTTTGGAAACCGGTTTAGCGAACTGAGAGTGTTGACGCAGGTGCAGACCGTGATCACAGGGAAGGTCGAAGCACCGATGATTAGCGAATCCCTCTGGCCAGACACCGGCGATCTGGACGACGTGCTGGAGTACGACGCGTCGAGGAGCTTGACCAATACCGGACATCGCGAGTCGACATTCACTTACCTGCCACTCGACGTCACTCAATTCGCCATGCGATTCAAGCCCGCAGACGACGCGGTCGGGCATCCCGAGCCGGTAGTTTCTGCGACCTAATTTACACGCCGCAAATTGACTGGCTGATCTGCCGGTAACCTCAAGGTAAGCATGGAGGCTTTCAAATATGGGATTCGATAGTTACGCGGACGGCCGGAGCCTTCGCGATCACACATCACAGCGAGGCAAGCTCGATCGACGTGACACGGCTCGTATCACGGAGGACGTTACCACCGCCGGGGCCGGTTTGGCACTGGACTACGTCGCCGAGTCGGCGCTGACCGCGATGGCCGATGCGGCTGAGACGGCGAGTTACGCCGGCGACGGCCCTGGCTCGATCCTGGGCTTCGGCGTCTCGACGCTCGTCGTGCGTTTGGCGCTGTGGTACTTCAGCGACCGTGGCACCGGGCCAATCTCACAACTGGTTCTCTGGCTGAAGGTGCGCCGATGGATTCGCTAGTGTTCTGCTTGACTGTCTTCGCGGCCTGGCTCCTCGCGGACTTTATCGGAGGCGTTGTTCACTGGTGGGAGGATCGATATCTGGGCCAGATGCAATCGTTCGACTTCGCGGCCGGCATTGCGAGGGATAACGCGAGTCATCACCGCAAACCGACCGTAATGCTGTTGTACACGCCATGGGAAAATATGCGATCCGGTGCCATCGTCGGCTGGCCACTGGCGATCTTGCTGTGGTGGATCGGCTGCCCGATGCTCGTTTGGTTGAGCGTCTTTTTTTCGTCGTACGGCAATCTGGTGCATCGCTTTGCACACACGCCTACGCGTCAGATCCCCGGTGCAGTGAAGTTCCTGCAGCGGATCGGTATCTTCATTTCTCCGGCGCAGCATCGCACGCATCATTATGGTCCCGATGGGATCGTCGGCGATCGCGAGAATTCTGAGCGTGCGTATTGCCCGATGACCGACATGCTCAATCCCATTCTCGATGCCATGCGATTTTGGCACACTGCCGAAGTCATGCTGTCCGGCATCGGCATTCACCCCCAACCCTATAGGCTCGACCCATGAGAGAAGACGGACCCGAAAAAACCAAGCAGCTCTTTATCGGAGCGATCGTGATCGGCATCGCCGGTTACCTGCTGTGGTGCAAGATGACCGGGCGAGCGTATTACAGCGATACACCGAGTGGTTACAGCAACGTGCCGTTGTCGATCCTGGAGACGGGATTCTTTATCCTGACCTCGGTCGGCGGGTTTGTGCTTGGCGCCAAACGTACGATCTGGCCGATGGTTCAGTCGTTCTTTGGTGCGCCGAAGTCGAGCTACGAATGGGATCATTTGTCGCCGCCCACGCATGATTCTGCGACGCATGCCACGCCGACCGTTTCCGCGGAACCGAGCGAGAGGCTGAAGCAGATTGTTGGCCGCAATGGTCGACCGCTGTTTGAAGTCAACGAGGCCGGGCAACTGGTTCGCGCGGTGAGTTTGGAGCAAGCTCTCAGTGGGCCCAGCGACGCGGAACTGCTACAGCGAGCGGACAAGGCGGTCGTCGATGGCGACTGGGATACGCTGGTTGCGATTTACGAGCAACTGCATCCGGAGGCGTCGGCATGAAGTCTCAACCTGACTATCTGAAATGGCTGCTCGTGGCGGCCGTTTTGTTTTTGATTTTTCGCGGTCAGTCGGACTCGCGACCGGGTCCGGGGCCGGGGCCGGTGCCGATCGACCGCACGGCGATCGAGGCGGGGCAGCGGTTTGGCTGTGACCTGCTCTCGGGATACTCGAGCGGATTCGCTTCGGTGGCTGACAGCCTGGAGGCGGGTGAGATCGACAGCGATGCGAAGCTGCTCGAAGCAACCAACGCATCGGCACAGAAAGCGATCGTCGCGGCAGCCAAGGACGCTGGCAAGATGATTCGATCTCGGCTGCCCGAGGGCGACATGGACGCCCGTCAACAACGTGAGGTCGCCGCAATGATGCGCGGCCTGTCTCAAGGAATCAACAACGCAAAGGAATGCAGTGGCATCTCAACCGAAGCAACTGGCCAATGATGGCATCTTTACTGGTTACCGATACGACCTGGAGGACGTTGGATTTCTGCGTGCAGGATCAAAGCCGTTCCTGAATCAGATCATGGTCGACGGGTACTCTCGGCCGAACGAAATGGATCCGCGCAAGTGGTTCAAAATCCGTAACCAAGGCAACCAAGGATCATGCCGCGGGCACAGCGGATCTGCGGGCATGGAGCATTGCTGGCACTGTGCGACCGGCGAGATGGACATCGACGGCGATGGCGAGATCTACGAGCAAGACGATGATCGATTTTCGGCGCAGTGGTTTTATATCACGACTCAGCAATTTGATCGCATTCATGGCGACCGTGGATCCACAATCGCAGGCGGCGTGAAGACAGCGACCGAAGCGGGTTGTTGTCGCGAGGCGCTGTGGTTGTATGAGGGCCGCTATGATACCGAGCCCGATGATTGGGACGCGGCAAAAGCGGATGCGGCAAAATTCAAGTTGTCGCGACATCACTTCTTCGAGCCGTCGGCGACGGCGTTCGACGATGCGTTGGATTGGCTCGGATCCAACCAAGGCTATCTGGACATTGGCCAAGTTTGGCCGCTGCCGTTTTCGCGTGATGGAGTGGTCGATGGACTGTCCCCCGGTGCAAGCGGTGGAGGACATGCGACTCCGTGTCTCGGATACGTCGCTCGATCGACATGGCTCGGACAATCGCGGCCGATGTCGCGTGCCCTACGCGACGATGAGGAAAAGTTGCTGGTAGTGGCGAACTCTCACGGCACGCGGGCGCAGCGTGGAGGCTTCTATGCTTTCACGAAAAAAGGTTGGCTCGCATTGCTCCAACATCGATACACCGTCGTCGTCGGCATGTCCGACATGACCAACGCAAGACCCCGTCATGTGGACTGGGAACAGCACTCGATTTTTCACCCATTTTCGCGTGAGTCACGCAGCGATCGGTTCGCTGCATGGACGCGCAAACGACTCGGATTGGCATGAGGCCACCAATGAAACAGTTACTCATTCTCTTAGTCGCGATCATGACGATCGCAGGATTCACTTCCGCCACGGCCTCTGCCCAGTGCAGCGGCGAAGGCGGCACCTGCACGGTTGAGCTCGGCCCAGTCGTAGCTTCGGACCCGGTGCCCCCAGGAGACATCGTCATCTACACCACGACGGAATTCTATTGCCACTACTGCGAAAGGTGGAAGCAAGTAGAAGCGCCGAAGCTCATTGGCTGGCGAATCGTCAAGCGCCAAGCCAAGCCCGGCGAGCGAGTCCCCTACTTCCGCGTGCGCACCGGTAGCGGTCGCGCGATCACACTCCACGGCTATCAGCCAGCATCCGCATTCACGGGACTGAGATGAGCTCCGGCACCCCCCAAACGCCACGCTTCCGCCCCGCAGACGTCATGACGTTTGCGGGGCTTTTTCTTTCCTGGGTGATTCCGCTCGCCGTGTGGTACGGCACTCTGCGCAATGTGCCCATCGCGATCAAGGAACTGCGAGTCGCGGCCGAAGGCCTCAAGCTCGACGTCGAGGTCCTGAAACAACAGCAAGCCGCGATCACCCAGATCCACACCCAGATCCAAATCTTGCGAGACCGAGTCGAAGCAAATCAGCTCGAACTATCGAGCCGAGCATGGATCGTCCGAGCCGCCGAGCGCGGCGAACTCCACGTCCAGCCGCCCGCTCACTAGCCCCCCCGCCAGCGGACGCCCACGGGAAAGAAAGTCTACCTTTCCTTTCGACTGTTCCCTTCGGGGGCGGGGGTCGAAATTCGGGCTGGGAAGGACCCGCGGCGGCGGGCGGAGGTGGGACGCGCTTCGCGTCCGACCTCCGACCGCCTTGCCGCGGGGGAAGACGCAGGCGGAGCAGAGAGGAGTGCTTGGTCGGCTTTGGGACCAAGCTCTCCTCTCTGCGTAGCTCATTCCTCTTTGGTTGGCTGTGTTGCGGCTATCTCATTGAGGATGCGAGTGAGCACGGCTCGGATGGATCGTTGCTCGTTGTCTTCGATCGCTCGTTTGACGATGGCGAGACATCGCTCACGCTCTTTCTGCACTTGGTCCATGGCTTCGTTGACGCAGGGGGGTGATAGGGGCTACGGCTTTACGCTGGTCCACATAACTCTTTCGGTCCAGGCCTTGGCGTGAATGGCCGAGGAATTTCCATGCCGTTCCTCCTTCGCTTTCGACCTGGGTTGCACCGGTCCTGCGGACATGCTGCAGAGCTCGGTTACGCTTTTCTGGTTCGACGTCCGCGATCTCTCGGGCTCGTCGCATCCAGTAGTAAAACGTGGTTTCGCTCTGCGGCCATCTTAGCGGAGTGTGGGCGTGTTTGTCGCCTGTGTTTTTCAACGTTGTCGATAAGCGTCTAAGGTCCGCTTCGGTTTCACTCGTGATCGTCACGACATGCACACGCTTGGTCTTGTGTTGGGTCATCGCGGCTAAGCGACTGCTATCGAATTCACCTAGATCGAACGTCCATACATCGCTGCGACGGAGACCGGTTTCGTAGGCGAACCAGAGGCACGTTGCCAAGTAGAGACCACGCGGCAGACCGTTGGTCAGGTGGCCATCGATTCGAGCGGCCGCGTTGGCGACCCGTTCTAACTCGTCGAATGCCCAGGCCTCCGGATTCTTCGGCGTGACCGCAACCGATCGCACATTCTCACGATTGAGACCATGGCCAAATTTTCGCCATAGGGTCAGCATCGAGGTGCGGACATTGGCGCGGCTACGATCGCCGATCTCCTCGGCATCGCGTTCGTGTTTCAGCCATCGATTGACCGTGCCTTCGGTCAGGTCCTCGGTTGTGGCCTGCCGTTTTAGATAGCGTTCGAATCGCGTCAATGCGTAACGAAGCTGGTAGGCGTAAGCGTTTGAAATCTCGGTTTGCAGCTCATAGCGTGTGACGACATCCGCCAACAGTGTCATGGGTTCGCTCCAGTTGTTTAGCGTGCATCCTCCCTGCGGTACAGCGAACGTCCGTTTCTTGGCCCCCCATCATAATCGCTCGATTTTTCGTGTTCTTGCGTTGTTCCGCATAGGTTGAGGGCCTAGTGGGAGTTAATCCCGTGGAGGTTCGAGTCCTCTCGGCCGC
>CAVXOB010000009.1:0-10866 GCA_963763175.1 uncultured Planctomycetota bacterium
TCGAATTCCTGCCGATTGACACAAGTTCCAACGACGAGGAAAGTGCAGCCAAGCCCATCGGTTTTTTGCGATTGCCCGAACCCGATCCCGGAGACGTCTACTTGGACTTTGAAGGTGATCCTCACGCAACCGACGGCGTACTTGAGTACCTGTTTGGTTACGTTTCCCGCGAGGGAGAACATTTGACCTACCACTCCGACTGGTGCCTTCGTCGATCAGAAGAACGAACCGCGTTCTCGAAACTCATGCAGTTTTTGCTCAGTCGACGCGATGGATTCCCCGACTTCCACGTCTACCACTTCGCACCTTATGAAGCAGCCGCAATGAAGCGGATGGCGATGCGTCATCAACTCTACGAGGCGGAACTCGACGAGTTGCTTCGTTCAGAAACGTTTGTTGATCTCTATGCGGTCGTTCGGCAAAGTATGGTGTTGAGCGTGGAAAGCTATTCAATCAAGAAGCTGGAAGCATTCTACGACTTTGAACGGCAAGCGGATCTGCGGGAAGTCCGACAGGCGTTGAACGAAGTTGAACACGCGATCGAAATGAACGGCACCTCGATGTTGTCCGAAGAAGCGATGGCGCTGGTGCAGGCGTATAACGAGGACGATTGTAGTTCTACTTGGGGATTGCGTCGGTGGGTCGAGTGTCGGCGCCGCTCCAGATCGCCAATGGGCTTGACGTGCCTCGACCTGCGAAGAAGTCGGGTGATGCCAGTGAAAACGTCAGTGATCGAAATATCGAGTTTGGAGCGGTGCGTGACGCATTGAAAACGTTAGCCGGTGATGATCGACAAACCGATGTCAGCAATCTCGCTGGCTGATGGCTCACTTGCTTGAATACTTCTTTCGAGAAGACAAAACCGCTTACTGGGAATTGTTCCGGCACATGGATCTCGAAGATGACGATTTGCTATACGAGAATGCTGCCATTTCAGGACTGGAGTTCATCGAACAGCGACCACCTATCGGCAGAGGCACGATTCCGAGTTCGGTTTATCGATACCCACCACAGGAGCACACCGTTCGCAGCAAAAACAGCGTGCTACATCGAGATGGGCAGAAAGTTGGCGAGATCCTCACTGTGGATCATGCCAATCGGACGGTTGAGATTAGGAAGACAAGAAAAACCGTCGAGTTTCACCCCACGTCGGTCTTTGTGCATGACATGATCCGCGCCGAACCGATGCCAACGACACTGTTGGAACTTGGTCGTGAGATCGCTGAGGAATACTGGGATCCAAAGTTCATGCCATCGGCGCGTTATGACCTACTGGCTCGACGACCGCCAAGGTTGGCTTCACTGACGCTTCCTCTTGCGGGTGACGATGTCGACGTCGCCATCGCACTTGCCGAAGATATGGACCACAGCGTTCTTCCCATTCAGGGGCCGCCCGGTTCAGGAAAGACGCATGTGGGCGGACACATGATCGTGGAACTAGCTCGTCGTGGTTTCAAGATTGGTGTCACGGCGGTCAGTCATAAAGTGATCACAAATTTGTTGGTTCGCGCCGCATCCTTCGATACCGCGGGTGAAGTCTCGTTTGCCCAGAAGCTGGGTTCGAACGTGACTTCGAACGACCAGGATGGAGCGGAGCGGATTCAGATTCTGAAATCGAATCCAACTGGCGTTGCTGCAGGCACAGTGGTCGGCGGCACTGCGTGGCTTTGGTCTCGTGAAGAAATGAACCAGAAACTCGATTACTTGTTCATCGACGAAGCGGGACAAATGTCGCTAGCACAATCGCTCGCTGCCATGCGTGCCGCTAAGAATGTAATCCTTCTTGGCGACCCCCAACAGCTGGAGCAACCCCAGCGAGCGGCTCATCCCGAAGGTTCGGATGTCGCCGTCTTGGGGCATTTGATCGGCGACGAAGCCACTATCCCGAATGACCGTGGACTGTTCTTGGCTCAAACTCGCAGGTTGCATCCCAAGGTTTGCGAGTTTACGTCGGAACAATTCTACGATGGTCGATTGACCAGTCACGCCGATTGCTTGGCAAACGAGATATTGGGTGACCATGAATTCTCCGGCAGTGGACTACGATTGGTGGCTGTCGACCATGAAAACAATCAGAACCGAAGCGAAGAAGAAGTTGAGGTCGTCCAGGCGATCGTCGAGGGACTCTACGCATCATCGGCGTCGTGGCAAGGAATCGACGGTGTCCAACGCCGAATCACATCCGAAGACATCTTGATAGTCGCCCCCTACAACGCACAGGTCGATGCAATTTCGGCAGCCATCGGCGATCGCGCAAGAGTGGGGACCGTCGACAAGTTCCAGGGCCAAGAGGCTCCGATTGTGATTTACAGTACAGCAAGTTCATCCGCGGCTGACGCTCCGCGTGGGATGGAGTTCTTGTACGACCCGCACCGGCTGAATGTGGCGACCAGTCGGTCGAAGTGCATGACAATCATGGTCGCGTCGCCGAAGTTGTTTCATCCTCAGTGCAAAACGCCAAGGCAAATGAAACTCGCCAACGCATTTTGCCGATTTGCGGAGTTGGCCGAACTTGTTTCGACCGTTCCGCGAAGGGTTTGATAGAACGGTACGATGTTGATTCGTCAGTTCCAGAGATCCGGTCGGATGCCGGTCCGTTCATTGAACGACTCCGACAGAGCTTGTCGGGAGCGGACAAATGACTTGACCAAGGTTAGAATGGTCGCATGCAGCCAAGACAACTCAAGACATTTGATGATGCTTACCGATTCGTGCTTGAACAGAAAATCTGCACGGTCTTCGGGAGCAAAGGATCACCTTACCCATCATTGTGGGACAATACTGGTTTGTCCGAAGCGAAACCCGAAGCGGGTGGATGAGCCCGAAGGTCACGGCGGTTTGGGATTGGAAAACTCGCATCCCTCAGACCTACCCCGACGATGTGTTCTATGGCAAAGTCATCGGGGGCGATGCAGTGCTGATGGAAATGCAGCACTTTCGTAATGAACACTATCCACAGTTCCATAGGCCGGTTGATCATCTGGGGCAACTTGAACAACAGATCTTTGAACTCATTCGGTTAGAACAGGCGTACACAGGCGAGCTTCGCAAGCGAGCAATGAACCGCCTTTCCTGTACTAAAAGCCAATTTGAAACGGCCCTGAAAAAGCTGCAAATCAGTCTAAACATTGTCCGCTCGAACGACCCTCGCTATAAGAACGACTTCTGGTTCCCCATGAGCGAAGTTCATTTAGAGCTTGTGAAAGAGCAACCGTAGCCTTCGACAAACAGTCGTTCGCGTTCGGCGACGGGTGTTCAACTCATCGCTTGGAACGCAGACGCAGTCGAACAAGGAGATCGTTGAGCGCGGGTCGGGCTAGGGCATCTCGGGGAGGGTCGATTGCTCGTGAGCTGTTTCGAGCTTTTTTGTGAGACGTTCATACTCGGCCTCGTGGAACTTCAAATCGGCAGCGCTAAGCGTTCCCTTTTCCGGACCGGTTTGCTTTTGGGCAATGAGGTCATCGAGGTAAGTGAGCTTGGCGTTCTCGTTCAGCGTGACCAGGTTGGCCTCGACAACGCCGGTTCGCATCAGGTGGATGCCGGTCAGCAAGACGCGATACACGTAGAGCAGCGGTTTGACTCGCGGTGGTGATTCTTGATTGAACAGTTTCCACTGGGTTGCCGCGAAACCGAGGTAGTGATGGGCGTGGTGCCGGGTGATGCAATCGGCGGCAATCTCCCTGAGTTCTCGATGCTCTGGCGTGGTGAACACGACCAGTGGCGAGAAGATTTGTTCGAGAACGTAGCCGTTGCGGCGCAGCATCATCGCGAAGAACTTTGCAGCATCGTGTGTGACGAGATCGATTTCGAGGCCATCGTAGATGCCCTCCTTCTCGACCGTTTGTTTTCCCACTTTCTCATTGGAACCGTCAAGACCCACCACGGTTTCCAATGGCAATAGATGCACGCCGCGCAGATCGAAGTCGGAATCGGGTGAGGGGAAACCATACAAGTGGGCTCCGCTGATCGTGGCGAACATGAGCGGAAACGGATGCGATTCGACATGCTGCATCATTCTGTCTTGGTCGATCTTGGTCGCGTCAGTCATGGCAGTTCGCTGTGGATGGCTCGCCGACGAGCGTCGACCAAAAACGTATTGATGCGTTCGTAGTCGGGGCGATCGGGCAATTGGGTGGTTTGGAATGCGGACTCGAAGTCACGCTGCAATTCTTTTCGCCAAGCATCGGCCTCCGCAAATGGCATCTCACCTCGTTTGATGGCGAGTAGCCTTTCGCGGTGATCGCCCACGTCGACGCAGACGGTACCTTCATGTAAGACGTTCGTGCCGGAAAGCAACAATCGAATCAGGTGCATGACGTGCTTCCACTTCACGCGGCCTTGATTGCGGATGTCGGTTTGCATTTTCTTGAATTGCGAGGCGACGAATCCCGAATAGGTTTGAAACACGAGCTTCGACAGGAATGCGTCTCGCATGGCGAGCAGTTCTTCGCCGAGTGGTGTGACGTCCTCAACGATTGGGGAATAGAGGCACTCCAGCACGTTCGGGTTCGCCTTGAGCGCCAGAACAATGAACTTCTGTAGCTCCCAATAGACTTCTTGGGTTTCGTCATTTTCGAGTTGCTCGGGCACACCGTACAGCGACCACTGCAGTTCGGCTGGCGGCAAGTAGATGCCTCGTCGATCCGTATCGGACGCATCATCCTCCAAACCGTACGCTCGCGAACCGATCACGCAGCGATAGATCACGCGCTCGTACAAGCCAGCACTCATCAGCGGTGAGTCGTTGCCGCGAATTCGATCGCTTTTGAAATCGGCAAGACGCGTTAGTTGGTCGTGATGAATCGGTGCTTCAAAACCATCACTGAACTTGACCCGGTAGGCGTGCGAACGATCGACAGGCGACTTGACGATCACACCAACGGCCCCGGCCGGATGAGCAATCCGATCATTCGCCGCCATCACTTCTTTGCGTGCGACGACCTGAGTGCCGGTGCAGTAGATCAGTGGTAGTGTGTCGTGATGGTTCATACTCGGGCGATCGCAAACTCCGGATTTGATCTTCCATTGTAATGCTTGGACGGCGTTTGATTCTCCGTGGTTCGGAGGCGGTGACAATATGGCTCGGTTTGCGGTTACATCAGTATTCAACGACACGTGAACAAAATTTGGAATATCCAGTGGATGTACAATTAACAGGCAAACGAATCGTGATCGCGGGAGGCAGCGGTTTTTTGGGACTTTCGATGGCCGAAGCGTTTGCCGGCGAGGGTGCGGAGGTTTCGATTCTGTCGCGAACGAAGCCGAAGGCCAGTGGTCGCTGGTCGCATCTCTTATGGGACGGCCGAACGCTTGGTGATTGGACAGCGGCGTTAAACGGCGTCGATGCGGTGGTGAACCTGGCAGGCCGGACCGTAAACTGCGTCAAAACGCCGGACCACACGGATGAGATTTTGCGTTCACGGATCGAGTCGACTCGGCTGCTTGGCAAAGCGATGCGGGCTGTCGAGTCACCGCCGCCAGTCTGGGTGTAGATGAGCACGGCTCACATTTATGGCGATCCGCCGTCAGCCGTTTGCACCGAAGAGTCGGCAGAAGGAATTGGGTTGGCACCGACGGTCGCTCGAGCCTGGGAGGCCGCGTTCGCCGAAAGTAAGCTGCCACACCAACGTGGCGTGGTCATGCGCCCGAGCTTTGTGGTCGGCCGCGATCGCGGTGCCGGTGGAGGAGCACTTGGGACACTGAGCCTGATCACGAAATTGGGACTCGGCGGCAAGGTGGCCAGCGGCACGCAAGGGATGTCGTGGATTCATGAAGACGACATCAACGCAATCTTCATTCGAGCGATCGTCGACGAGACGATGTCGGGAGCTTATATCGTGTCGTCGCCAAACCCAGAGAGCCAAGCCAACTTCATGCGGACCCTTCGCAAAGTCTTGGGAATGCCGATTGGCATACCAGCGTTTCAGTGGATGGTGCGCATTGGTGCACCCTTGTTCTTGCGGACGGATCCGGAACTAGTGCTGTATGGTCGCTATGTGATTCCGAAGCGTTTGAGGGATGACGGTTTTGAGTTTCGGTATCCTGAACTCGAGCCAGCGTTGAGAAATTTGCATGATCGAACGAGTTGATCGAAACTGGCCGGTGCAAAGCAGCCTGAGCTCATTCGAATGTCGCGGTCAAATTTGCTTTCCGCCCACTGGCCGGTCGAACCAGAGAAAGCTTCTCGTTGCTTCCCAATCGAGTGACGCTCGATAGTGGTGGCAACGCTTGGATCGATTCCTGAAAGTGGACTGTTTGGCAATGGGATTTACTGTTGAGTTTTTTTCCGTGAACAGCACGGTGATTAGTTCGTCTTTGTACAAGCGTTGTTTTTTGACCAACCGCCGGATCGGACTTGGGCGTCGGCTTGGCACAAAGACACAACCATCTCTGTGAAAGACAATTCCAATGCCTCAGGTGCGCGGCCGCTGAAATGCGAGCATTTTGCAGCATCACTTCCCAATGCTTCCAATTAGCGTGGAGGTGGCGAGTCCAAAATCCTGCAGGGAATCTCGTGTAAACATATCGAGATGGGCGGAAATATCACCGTGCAAATTGAAAGAAAGCGAGCGATCAGGGAGGCTCTTACCACACTCGCATCAAGCCACGCGATCGTGGCTCAGCAAATCGAACTGGCGATCGAGCTTCTCAATCAGGAAATCCAGTCCGACGAAGAGTCGTTGCCATTCCCTGTCGTTCAACGATTTGGAATCTTGCACAACTCGCTCGTTGACGTGGGTTCCCAATCGGTGATTTGGAAAGGCGAGAGTTGCTTTCTCGGAAACCGGCTACTCTTTCGATTCTTCGAACGGATCTCACGTTATCCAAATCAATTCATCTCTTACGACGTGCTGCTCGACGAAGTTTGGGGAGGGCCGCGCGAAAACTCAAGTATCCGCGGCGTCGCAAAGCGTCTTCGAGATCGTCTCGCACTGGGAGGCATGGCGGAGTTGGCCAGTGCGATCGATGGCTCTAATGCTGGGTTCTATCGTTTGATTCTAGTTTGATCACTGCTCAAAAATCAAACGCAAATCAAACACAGAATCATGGATAATCAAACCGGAATCAAACAGCGACTGGACATACTGGGTGTGACGTCACGGCCTATCTGCCGTATCCCACCCAACTCGCCAAAGGCGCGGAGATCCATTTCCATGTACGCAAACACAAATCAAACGGACGCGAAACCAGTCCGAGCCGCACAGTATGTGCGGATGTCGACCGAACACCAGCAGTACTCGACGGCCAATCAGGATGACATCATTCAGGCGTATGCAGAAAAGCGAAACTTCGAGATCGTAAAAACGTACGCCGATGAAGGAAAGAGCGGTTTGAGCATCGCCGGGCGTCGTTCCCTCCAGACGATGATCGCGGACGTACAGAGCGGCGTGGCGGATTACAAAGCGATACTTGTCTACGACGTCAGTCGCTGGGGGCGGTTCCAAGACGCCGACGAAAGCGCTTATTACGAGTACCTCTGTAAGCGAGCCGGCATCTCGGTGCACTACTGCGCCGAACAATTCGAGAATGACAGCGGCCCAACGTCGACGATCATCAAGAGTGTCAAACGCGCGATGGCAGGCGAATACAGTCGCGAGCTGTCAACGAAGGTCTTTCAAGGTCAGTGCCGCCTGATCGAACTCGGCTACCGACAGGGCGGCCCGGCGGGGTTCGGACTTCGCCGAATGCTAATCGATCAAACGGGCAAAGAAAAAGCACAACTTGCTCGCGGCGAATGCAAGAGCTTGCAAACCGACCGAGTGATTCTGGTGATGGGGCCAGAGCAAGAAATCGAAATTGTGAATCGTGTCTACCGCATGTTCGTCGTCGAGGGACAGCGTGAGCTACAGATTGCAGAGCAATTGAACTCTGAGGGTATCACCACGGACCTCGACCGCCTTTGGAATCGAGGTACGATTCGCCAATTGCTCACGAACGAGAAATACATAGGGAACAATGTTTACAACCGAACGTCGTTCAAGCTGAAACAGCGTCGAGTCTGCAACGAGCCAGACATCTGGATTCGGAAAGACGCCGCTTTCGAGGCGGTCGTTAGCCAGGAACTGTTCTATACCGCCCAAGGGATTATCCGTGAGCGAGCAAAATGCTACAGCAACGACGAGATGATCACCTGCCTGCGAATGCTGATGGAACAGAACCCGACTTTGTCAGCAGGCCTAATTGACGCCGCGGACAACGTTCCGACTTCGTCGACCTATCGGACACGGTTCGGGAGCTTGATCCGCGCGTATCGACTGGCAGGCTACGAACCTGAACGCAACTACGAGTACATCGAAATCAATCAAAAGCTCCGCGAGATGTATCCCGAATTGATCGGCGATGTGATGGCGCGTTTGGGGGCCGCTGGCGCGTCCGTAACTCAAGATGTGGACACCGATCTGCTCATGATTAATGGGGAATACAGCGCATCGATGGTGCTGTCGAGGTGTCGGCAGACCAAGGCCGGGTCACTGCGGTGGCTGATTAATGTTGAACAGAAGGTGGCCCCGGATATCACCATCCTCGTGCGGATGGATTCTGCCAATGAGAACGTCGCCGACTACTACCTGCTTCCGATCATGGACATACAAACGCCACGATTGCTGTTGTGCGAGTCCAACGGCGTTTACCTTGACACATATCAATTCGCCAGCCTTGACTACTTTACGTCGTTGTCTGAGCGTCGAAAATTCGAGGTGGCAGCATGAACATTCCTGACGCACGAGAAATTCGAATGATCCCCCTCGATAAAATAACGGTGGTCAATCCCCGTGTTCGAGGGCAAAAGAAATTTCGCCAAATCGCGAACAACATCGCCAATATCGGTCTGAAGAAGCCTATCACCGTCACGCCCAAACCGGGTACTGACGACGAGTATCTGTTGGTCTGCGGCCAAGGACGATATGAAGCCTACGAAACATTGGGACAGAAAGAGATTCCCGCGATCGTCATCGAAGTTTCGGAGGATAAGCTGTTGTTAATGAGCTTGGTGGAGAACCTGGCTCGAAGAAATCCATCGTGTGTGGAGATGGTCCATGAAATCGGAGCGTTAAAGGAACGCGGGTACTCGTTCGCCGACATTGCCCGGAAGACCGATCTGGCAGTCTCGTACATTCGCGGCATCGTTAAGTTGATTGAGCGAGGTGAAGAGCGACTGGTGATGGCCGTGGAGCGGGGGCAGATCCCGGTTAGCGTCGCCGTCACAATCGCGGTCGCCGACGATCACGATATTCAGCGGGCGCTGACGGAAGCTTACGAGTCAAACGACCTTCGAGGGAAAAAGTTGCTTGCCACACGCCGGTTGATCGAGAAGCGGCAAACCGATGGGAAGTCGTTACGCAGTGGGCCACGACGCGCTGCATCTCCCGTGTCGGGAAAGAAACTTTTGGAGACTTACCAAGCCGAGTCCGCAAAGCAGCGTCTGGTCGTCCAGAAGTCGAAATTATGTGAGACACGCTTGCTGTTCGTTGTCTCCGCCATCCGACAGCTGGTGGAAGACAAAGTCTTTGTCGACCTACTACGAACGGAAAATCTGGACACCATGCCCGCCTATTTGGTGAACGAACTCACGAAAGTGACGCGACTCGTATGAACACCAAAGTACAACTCGCATGCGAGTCCTTGGTTCGCGAAATACCGCTGGCAAGCATTCTTCCCATGCGAAAGATTGCGAAGAGTGTCAAAAACACGGTGAAGTACCGGCAGATCCTGGCGTCGATCAAACAGATTGGGCTGATTGAGCCGCTGGTTGTTCATCCTAAGAAGGGGAGCGGAGGGCAGTTCATGCTGTTGGATGGCACCGTTCGATACGAGGCCTTGATGGATCTGCAAATCAAATCGGTAAAATGCTTAGTCGCTCTCGATGATGAGGCGTTTACGTATAACCACAAGGTGAATCGGCTAACCGCCATCCAAGAACATTTTATGATCATGAAGGCTGTGAAGGGTGGCGTCACCGAAAGCCAGATCGCAGATGTCCTGGACATCGACGTTGCCTTGATCCGTAAGAAGCGGGACCTGTTGGTTGGGATCTGCGCCGAGGCCGTGGAATTGTTGAAAGGGAAGAAAGCGACGAGTGCAACGTTCATTCAGTTGCGAAAGGTCGTTCCCATGCGGCAGATTGAGATGGCCGAACTGATGTGTGCGACAAGCAACTTTTCGGACAGCTACTCGAAATGCCTAATTGCGGCCACGCCCGCCGATCTGTTGGTTGACAAAGCTGCCTCACGGGAGGTCGGCGGGCTGTCGTCAATTGACATGGCTCGTATGGAGCGAGAAATGGATTCACTGGCCAGGGACTTTAAACAGATCGACGAGGTCCACGGGAAGAACGTTTTAAACCTGGTCATTTCAGTCGGGTATCTCAGGGCCCTTTTGGACAACGCACGCGTAGTCCGCTATCTGGCTGCCAACTATCCCGAGATATTGACGGAGTTGCAGAAAGTAGCGGACTCGCGCATGCTCGAAGGTGAGACCAAGCAGAACTCACCGGAGAGTGACACGCCACCGGCGGATGACGCGGAATCGTCTTAGGCTCGATGGCGTTACTGCCAGCCACCGATCTATCGCGAGGGGATCAGCGGTTGCATAGGTGCACGGATGACAACAAAATCAACGATTCATGCGCGCCGCAGATGTGGGCGCCGACCACTCTTTGATATCGTTTTCACGTGTTTTGCCGGGTGAAAACGAGAACTATCCGGTGACGAGAGCCTTTTTGACGGCGATTTTGCTAAATTGGAAGCAAAAACTGGCCTGGGTGGTGATGCCCGATTGATAAAGATCGCCTCGTGGTTCATGGATGGAAATGCACCCGAATTTCGGTCGAATCGGTGTCATCATTACTTGAGAGACCACTTAGCTCTC
>CAVXOB010000010.1:0-20175 GCA_963763175.1 uncultured Planctomycetota bacterium
GGCAACATTTGGCGTGCATCTGGCAAGCCAACCGACCCAAGATGTCGCAATCGATTTGGCATCGAGCGATAGCGGGGAAGGAACACTCTCCACATCGCAGATCGTGTTCACGCCTGCGAACTGGGATCAAACGCAGAGCGTGACCGTCACCGGTGTCGACGATGTGACGATAGATGGTGACATGGAATACACGATCGTGACCTCCGCCGCGGCCAGTCTGGATCCGTCCTACAATGGTCTGAACGTTGCGGATGTATCGGTTGTCAATCTCGACAACGACGTAGCCGAGTCCTTGTACAGATTCGATTTTGGGGGCACTAGCTCGCCACTCGAGGCGGGCTATACGCAGATCACCCCTTCAAACCGCTACACAAGCAGCCAGGGTTATGGCTGGCAAGACGGCAGTATCGGGTACCGGGACCGCGGTGAATTGGACGACCTCCAACGGGATTTTAACTTCGTAAGCTCTGGAGAAATGACGTTTGCCGCTGACCTACCCAACGGCATCTATCAGGTCAGCCTATTGGTTGGGGATCGCGGCTACAGCCATCCCGATATGTCGATAGCCTTCGAGGACATGGTTGTCGATACACTCCCTCTCATCGCTAACGAGCTTCTCAGTCGTACGTACATGATCGACGTCAGTGATGGTCAACTTACATTGACTTTGGGCCAGAAATCCGCTCGCTTTGCACTGATCAATGCACTCGTCATCGAACCGGTTGCCGGTCCGAATCCTGCGGTCAGCGTCGAACCCACAACGTGACTCCAGACCTCCGCAGAGGGAGAAACGGCAGCATTAAGCGTGCGTCTGGCAAGCCAACCGACCCGCGACCTCACACGCGGTGCGGTCTCGAGCGGTAGTGACGACGGAATGTTCTCATCGCCGCAACTCGTGTTCACTCCCGCGAATCGGAATCAAAACGCAAAGCGTGACCGTTGTGGACGATTCTGAAGTAGATGGTAGCAAAAATGAATTCATCCAGCGAGACTGACAATGGGGTCAAGTCAACTCTGTACTAACATCATCGAACCTCAAAGGGGTTTCAGGCAACCCGTACCAGGAGTGGGTTCATGAGAGCCGAATCATTTTCTCAGAGATAAAAACGGTGTTCGTGCGGCGGAGATGTGGGTTGTTCCACTCACTAAATTGCTGGTAAATACCAAAGATGAAGTAAGCATGATCCTCTAGCAAACTCTTTAGACTTTCAAATGGAACGTGGTGCTTGTTGCCCGGATTCATACCAGCCTCCACCTCGACAATGTCAATGCTGTTCGCGCTGAGCAGACCCTTGGCCCCTTTTAATACATCGAGGTCACCTCCTTCAGTATCGATTTTTAAGTAGCCTATTTTGCTAATGTCGTTAGCCTCGCAAAACGCATCCAGCGTTGATACGTTCACCGATTCTAGGTTTTCTACGTTAGAATCACTTCCCTCAGGGACCAAGCAATTCATCGGTGACACACCTTCCGATTTCATAGCGCCTCTCCCTGGAGATGCTCCCAGAGCTAAATTGAAGCAAAAGACTTGATCGTTGCTGCTAGTGTTGTGGACAAGCTGTTTGTAAGTTTCCGTAATTGGCTCAAAGCAGTATATGGTGGAAGTCGGGTACGTCGACAAATAACTTAAAGCAGATTGGCCTACATTGGCACCGACATCGAAGATAGTATTAAGACGGTAGTCCGGGAATCGTTTTAGAATATCATGGGGAGTGTTGACACCGAATGGCAGTTCACGGAAGACGTGTATGCCTAAAATGTTTTCCACTTTTGTCTTTACAGCTCTCTTTATCGTCATGCAAGAAATCCCCTGTTTGCTTTTTTGAAGTATCGAAGAATTACGATCCTAAGATCGTGCGTTAAACGTTACGTCACGCGGGCTTTGGAATGGGCGATCGCAGTCCCAGTCTAGCAGATGCCGCCCTCCGCGTGTCGTCTAGGCTTCGAGGTCAAGAAGCTGCATTTGCAGTGATTGTAACTGTTCCGACTCGTTTTCCTTTGCCGAATTTCTAGATAGCGGTCGTGAAAAACCCCGCATTCTTAGCTGCGCCCTAAAATCGGCGGTGCGAGTGTCGCTATCGATCGACGTACCCGGAGGAATAGGTTTGCGTCTCCCAACAGAAGTGCTCGCTTCACACTGGCTTGAAGATTTTGCTGATCCACTTCACCAATCGCTGCCGCATTCGTCACGTTCGGGCCCATTGAAAAGGACCCAAGCAGACGAATAGAGTATGCCTTCAGGGGCGTGTCCTCGACCGGACGTGGGAATAGGATGATTCCAGCATTCACAATGGTTGCTCGAACTACGTAAGGTTAAAGGGCGTGCGGACCCCGTCTGGCAGTGAACGAGCAGTGCGTGCCGTGTTACCGAACTATTTCTACAAAGCGATTTGGGACGTACTGGATACATTTTCGTTGGTTTTTCGAGCTTTGAAAGAGTGAACTATGATACCCGTTTGGAGTGAAGCCGAGCGTCGACGCTTGGCCGTCGAAGCGAGCGGGCATGAGCCGTCGTGGTCCAATCCTCGTGCCGGCGCAGGGAATTGGATGTATACCCCACCTGACGCCGTTGATGCGATCAGTGACGCCGCTATTGGGTGGAAAGCGGCGCTATCGGGTGTCCAGCTTCCGTGGCTGTGCTGGTGTACGGACGACGATTGGTGCTATACCCAGCAGGAACTCGTGCAGTCGGTGGGATGGACACCGGTGGTCGGCGGTGACGGTTCGGTCACCAATCCGCGTATTCACAAAGACGGCATCTTCATCGATTTTAATCGGCCGTTTGGGACCGCAAAAATGCGTCCGCACTTCCCGCTGGCCTTCCATCACTTGTTCGCAGATCGACTGGCATTCTGGCATTCGGACCTGCTGCCCGACCGAAGCGTACTCGAGCGAATCGCGAAACAGTTTCGATCTTTACCCGAGGGAAAGTTGTCCGCCGTGCTCCAGAAACGCTCATTGAAACGACTTGTTGGAAGCATCCTCACGCGGACGCCGAGTTTCAGTCGTATCTTTGAGCTGATCGGTTGTAGTACGGCGGCGGCGAGCCGATCGCAATTCGAGGAAGGCTATGGTTGGTGGCGACACCAGGAATTCAATCCCAACGCAACCCGCCAGACCATTGCTCAGAAGATGCACTGGGAATTTGGCGTAGGTACCTATCAATGGATGCGGAAACACCCTGGCTCGTTTGAACCGGTCGATATCGACATGGAGCCGTACCACTACACGCAAATCGGCAATCCCGCGTACAAACGCGTGAAAGATCAGAAGCTGTCGGTTTCCGATCGCGACAAAGCACAGGAACTCAGGCTCAACTTTGATTTAGCAGAGATCCGGCAACAGATTGGCTTGTAGCGGAACATCGCCACACCTAGGCTGTGAGTTTCGGCAACCCGACACATGAGCAAGGAGCTGCATTCTGTTCCTCGCTCACGCTTCGGGTTGTGATTTCTAGGTCATTTTCCGCGAAGCGACTAAGAGCCTATCCGAAAAGGGGTCTGACCCTTTGGAGACGCATCGTTTTACAACGTTTTTAGCGGCCTCGCCGGAGAGGGTCAGACCCGTTTTCGGATAGGCTCTAAATCAACGCTCGGCAATAGGCCGGTGCTTTCAACGCTTCGCGTTTCGCGGAAGAAATCCCGCGTTAGCTGGCTGTTGATTTTGTCAGCCCAGACGCGTAAGCGGCCGGGTTGGCGGCATTGCCCGGTGGCCTGACAGCCCGCAGCTCACTCATGCTTTAGCTGAGCGATACCTCGAGGCCTCCGATATGTTGCGTCTGAAGGTAGCCCAGCAAAGCATCGTCGGTGCGCTTCATCGGGACCAAGGCCAGATCGAAGGGCGACTGCGGGATCGTCGCGATTTGAGCTTCGGCGATTCGTCCACCGAACGTCCGTCCAAGGTCGCCACTGCCCCCGATCGTCACACGCTGGCCACCGTAGCCAGGATAAACCAGGGTCACGCCAATGTTGGTCTGAGAATCGGCGAGATTGCCATTAACGTACAAGTCCAGGCGGCCGCCGTCACGCGACCCATCGAAGACGCCGACGACTTCGTCAAAACCTCGTTTTTTCCAGTCCGTGATTCTGGCTGAGACGCGCTGCGTTCCTTTTTCGGTCCGCACCGCGAACCAATAGCCTTGTTGCGACCCGCGCTCATCACTCATCGAGCCGCCATCCTTCACCGTCAATGAATAGGCTTCGATGCTGCCCGATTCATAGCGGATCAGCGGGGCAAAGCTATTTTTCCTCGTTGTGGGTTGGACAACTGCTCGCAACGTGATCGCGTCGGTCGGGCGGTGAGCTGCAGTGGCTTGGATCTCCACTCGCTGATCGCTGCCCCGTCCCTGAAACTCCACGGAGTTCGACGCCGCCAACGGATTGCCAACTCCCGTGGCTTGAAACCCATAGGCTGAATGATCCAAATTGTCGGTCGGTCTTGAATTGAACTTCCAGTCGCCCACCACAGGCGATTGGCTCGAATCGAACGTCACGCCGAAGCGAACCCGGATCGACGATTGACCGTTGCGGCTGTCGGTGGCGTCAAACTGAATCGTTCGCGTGCCAGCTTGATCGTTGGTGGGCGTCCAAATGAACTCGCCCGTTTGCGGGGAGATCGAGGCGCCAGCGGGCAGGTTGTCCGATGTATATTGGATCGAGTCTCCGTCGGGATCAACGGCGTTTAAGGCGAGTCGGAAGGTTGCGTTGGCGTCAATTGTCTGATGCGCAACGGGCGTGAAATCGGGTTTTTGGTTCGATGGGGCGACACCGAAGACGGGCAAGGGAAGCTGAAGCAACAAGTCACTCGAATTCGCCGGTCCCGATGAGGTGACGAGCTGGCCGTCGATTTGGAACGAGCCCAGCTTCGGCAGAAAGTTCAATTTGGCCGTACCGGTCAAATCTTTCAACTTCAGCTTATGGCCACCTACTTGCACCTCAACGCTAGTAACCCCCGCGGTATTGCCGAGCACGGTGTAGTAGAGCACCGGTTTGGAGAATTCCTCGCGGACGTTCAGGAACAGCTCGAGGCGCACCGAGCGGCTTCTGCTGAAATACGAGGCCTTCGATTCCCAAAGCTCGGCCGCGAATGAGTGCGGTCTCACCATTGTCGCCGTCGACCTCCCGGCTGGGGGCGACAGAGCCATTGGCTGCCACACCGTATAATGCAGAACTTTCCGCATTGGTCAGGCCATTGGACAAAATGGGTGTGCCGTCTAACTCTGGCTTCGCGTCGGGCGCCTGCTCGGGGTAGTACACCGAGAGGTCGAGCCCCTCCACACCGTTAAAGTTGCTCAGGACCGTCGATTCGGGTAGCGTCGCACTACTAATGTGCGCCGGTGCCCAGTTCAAGTTGATGCCATTTTGCGAGCCCGGGCGCAGGCTGTTCCCGAACGTCACGCCGCTCATCACGAAATCACGAACACCATCAGCCGGACCTCTTCCCCAGGGGGTGATGCGGATATTTTCGTCATTGTCAAAATGACTGTCGGTCAGAACGACATCGTCGGTCGATCCGCTGCCGCGATTGAAATATCCAATTGTCATGTTTTCAACATTGGCATGACTGACGGTCGAGGTTGCAGCCAGATTACCTGCATGGATGATTGCCGCGCCAACGGCAGGATTGGATGGGCCGCCTTGGCTCACGCGAGCGCTGATCATGGCGGGGTCACCGCGCTGCAGCCAGCCATCGATAACGTACTCGTTAGCGTAATAGAACCGGACGCCCACCCCGGTCACGTGCCAAACCGTGGTGTCGACCAGGGTATTGTGTCCGGGGGCATCGGGAAAATAATTGCGGTCGCCTACCGACCAAATCTGTACAGCCGCGGTGGTCGCGCCGTAGACTTCATTGCCGCTAAAATCGTCGAAGGGTTCGGCCAGCACGTTGATGAGGCGAGTTTGCGTCTCATCGTGCATGTTCGCCCCGGGGAACAGCGGCACGCGGACCTCTCGATACTTGCTGCTGTTTTGAGTGTTCGGGATGTTATCGGGAAAGACCACAAACCCATTGCGGACCGCATTGGTGACGACGTTGTCAGTGACCGTATTCATCGGCCCGGCGAACCAGAATCCGTCGCCTTGGTCACCGCGGTCATTCACGCTTTCGCCCAAACCATTGAACCCGGTTTCGCCATCGTGGACTCCGACAACAAAGTTGCCGCTGATGGTGTTGCCGTATTCGCTGCCGTCTTCGGTCGCGACCGCCGCGCCTTTGACGTCGTGATAGACCGAGTCAGCGGTCAATCCAAAGTGGGAAGCGTGAATCACGGTTCCCCATTTCAGCGCCCCGTCAATCGTGTTGCCGATGTCGATGGATTGATAGCGAACGCTCACGGGATCAGCAGCATCGAGTGGGATGCCTCCCATCGGTCCGCTGAGGTGATGGTTATGGTCACTGTAGCGGGCAATTTCGTTGGTGCCGATGTGGGTGACTGTTCCGCTAGCGTCGTACGTCGTGTTATCGAGTGGACCGACATCGGTACGACCGAGATCCTTGTAGGCAACGTAGCGGATGTCTTTGCTCGCCTGGCCGATGAAGGCCACGTGTCCTCGCACGCCCTCGGGATTCTCGCTGCGCAAGATCACGTTGCGAGTCAAGTTAGCAATGTGAGGTGCCAGAGTAACGCCGTCGGCTGTTTGCGTGGGCGTGCCGTCGGCGTCACGCGGGCCCAGGTGATCAAACAACAGTGGTTGATCCAAGACAATGGTGTTT
Source organism: uncultured Planctomycetota bacterium (assembly GCA_963763175.1). Classification (GTDB taxonomy): domain Bacteria; phylum Planctomycetota; class Planctomycetia; order Pirellulales; family Pirellulaceae; genus Rhodopirellula. Next base: position 6,715 of record CAVXOB010000010.1, read on the forward strand.
GCCGTGATGGCAACGATGGTGGCCGTTTCCTCTTGCGACTCGTACTGGTAGTAATTCGGTCTGTCGACCGGATTCGTTTGCCGCGTATCGGGAATGACAACCTTGTCCCCAACCCGCCAATCACCGACATAGCTTTGCATGTGGATGGTGGTGGAATCGGCGAGCACATCTCCGGCAGCCCGACTGAACGTATATTGCAGGGTATGGCCGTGCATCTCCGCTTTGCCGAGCACGATCAGACCATTGCCCCACTGCTCGGGGTCGATCCCAGGATGTGCGACGGTTCCGGTTTTGAAGTGGTGTCCATCGGCTTGAGGCGTATCGGTAAACACGATTTCCGCTTGCACACTAGGTTGAATCGGGGCGGCCGCCGTCCCGATGGTGAGGGTACCGCTGGGCATCACCATGATTTCGTTCAGCCACAGCGACGTGTTGGTGTCGGTCGCAAACGTCAAGTGACCGCTGACTTCGATTGCATCGAGCCGCAGTGTTGAATCCACGTCATAGGTCACGGTGCGTCCAGCAGGTATGGACACGATCGCATTGGCACCGGGCACATGACCGTTTTGCCAGACCGCAGGGTCAGACCAATTGCCATCGCTCACCGAGATGAAGGTGGGATTGGCCCCGAAACGAGGAATTGAGTTATGCGACATGATCACGGCATCGGGCGTGATTTCGACCATGCTGGACATCATCGACATGCTGGGCATCTGCATATCGCTGCCCTGCGTGGCACCGATTCCAGGCATGGAAACCAGTGCTGGAGTGGCGCTCTGAAAATCGTTGCCACCGAGATCCAGCATGGTCACATCACCGGCTAGCAATCGCCGTGACTCAAGAGATTCGAGCTTGAGGCGACGGCGAAACATTGTTCTTTGAGAAATCATTGCAACCAAAACGATCTACGAAGTATGAGAGGTCGCGCTGATCGCCGTCCAAACCGAGCGGACAATTACGCGTAGAAGAAATGATGCTGGTGAGGAAAGGTTGTCAGGCCGAACTGCATCGCGTCGGGCCGCTGCTCTGGGTACTGTTCAAAAATCGACTGCGTGCGGGGATGGTCTTGACCAAAAACCGTCGAAACGGGTGCTGCCGCAGGAATACCACGGAAACAGATCCCAACTGTCACGCGAAAAATCGCAATTTTGTATTAAAACATAATTCTTGGGCAGGGGGGCGGGTCCTGTGCGAAAGCGGGAAATTTAGCCGTGATTCGCTGGGGTATACTCCGCAAGCAGGCTACAGAACTAGCTAATAGAGGGGTTTAGTCGGCGATATCTGCGACGGCGGATTTTCCCCGGTCAGGGAGGAGACGGAGCTACGTCAGCGAGTTCTGAGACGCCTGCGCTGAAAACTGCGGAACTGGAGTGGCCGCAGCGAGCTCACGATGCAGCGAGGCTCTGGTCAATTAGAATTAGCCGGTTAGGTGTTTTTCGTACGGGCTCGTGTAAGCGGCTAGGCGCCGTAGGCGCAATGTCATCTATCGTGACCCCATCCGGGGCATAGCCGCGATGGTAACCCGAAGCGTAAGCGAGTAAAATCCAGTGCTTTGCCAAGAAAAACGTTATCCTTGCATCCGCGCCGGGGCACCAAGACCACATTGCGGTTGCATGGGGGGCGTTGACTTTGTGCCCCCGGTGCCCTACTGCACGCGGCTCAGCCATGCAACTCGTCCGGTGAACCCAGTCACCGAAGCGTGTTGCAACGAAACCATAAGCTCTCCGACGCGAGATGCGTACAGCCTATCCAAAACGGAGGCTGACGGCCTGTTGATATAGTCGTACGTCGGCCACTCTTGGCTGACATTGGCCCCACTGACGGACAAAATCGCGCATCCTCCGGTCATTCGTGCGATGTCTCGAACAAAATCGACAGCCCGCTGATCCTCCCTGGCGAGGCCGCGAAGAGCCATCTAACAAGCCTCTCCTCCAAAGGGTCAGACCCGTTGGAGGAGAGGCACTTAGAAGCGTCCTCAGGCTGAGGGAAAACGCGAGGTCTTCAATATCTTGCGTCTGCAGGTAGGCCAGCAAAGCATCGTCGGTTCGCTTCATCGGGACCAAGGCCAGATCGAAGGGCGATTGCGGGATTGTCGCGATTTGAGCTTCGGAGATTCGCCCACCGAACGTCCGTCCAATGTCGCCACTGCCCCCGATCGTCACACGCTGACCACCGTAGCCAGGATACACCAGGGTCACGCCCACGTTCGTCATTGAATCGGCGAGATTGCCATTAACGTACAGATCCAGGCGGCCGCCGTCACGCGACCCATCGAAGACACCTACGACTTCGTCAAAACCTCGATTGGTCCAGTCCGTGATTCTGGCTGAGACGCGCTGCGTTCCTAGCTCGGTTCGCACCGTGAACCAATAGCCTTGCAGTGAGCCGAGTTCATCACTCATTGAACCTCCGTCTTTCACGGTCAACGAATACGCTTCGATGCTGCCCGATTCATAGCGGATCAGCGGGGCAAAGCTATTTTTCCTCGTTGTGGGTTGGACAATTGCTCGCAACGTGATCGCGTCGGTAGGGCGGTGAGCTGCGGTGGCTTCCACTTCCACTCGCTGATTGCTGCCCTGTCCTTGAAACTCAATGAAGTTCGATCCCGCCAGCGGATTGCCGATTGCGTTGGCGTGGAATCCATAGGTCGAATTGTCCGAGATGGTCGGTCCTGAATCGAACTTCCAGTCGCCCACCACCGGCGATTGGCTCGAATCGAATGTCACGTCGAAACGAACCCGAATCGACGATTGCCCATTGCGACTGTCCGTGGCGAAGAAGTTGACTGTTCTCGAGCCAGCCTGATCGTTGGTGGGTGTCCAGAGGAACTCGCCCGTTTGCGGGGAGATCGAGGCGCCAGCGGGCAAGTCGTCCGATGAATACTGAATCGTGTCTCCGTCGGGATCAACGGCATCCAAACCCAGTCGGAAGGTTGCGTTGGCGTCAATCGTCTGGTTTGCAACGGGCTCGAAATCGGGACGCTGATTTGGCGGGGCGACACCAAAAACGGGGAAGGGAAGCTGAAGCTGTAGGTTACTGGCAGTCCCCGCTCCTGATGCTGCGATCGTTTGACCTTCGATATCGAACGTACCGGAATTAGGAAGAGACCCCAAAACCGTCTTGCCGGTTAACGGATTTAAATCGAATTGTTGGTCTCCGATGCGAACGCGTACCCCCTCCATGCCTGCGGTGTCGCCGAGCACGGTGTAGTAGAGCACCGGCTTGGAGAATTCCTCGCGGACGTTCAGGAACAGCCGAGGCGCACCGAGCGGGTTCTGCTGAAATACGAGGCCTTCGATTCCCAAAGCCCGGCCGCGAATGAGTGCGGTCTCACCATTGTCGCCATCGACCTCCCGGCTGGGGGCGACAAAGCCATTGGCTGCCACACCGTATAATGCGGAACTTTCCGCATTGGTCAGACCATTCGACAAAATGGGTGTGCCGTCTAACTCTGGCTTCGCGTCGGGTGCCTGCTCGGGGTAGTACACCGAGAGGTCGAGCCCCTCCACGCCATCGAAGTCACGCAAGACCGTCGATTCGGGTAGGGTTGTACTTAGAATGGACGCCGGGGTCCACTTCAAGTTGATGCCATTTTGCGAACCTGGACGCAGGCTGTTGCCGAACGTGACGTCGCTCATCAAGAAATCACGAACACCATCTGCCGGACCTCTTCCCCAAGGAATGACCCGGATATTTTCATCATTGTCAAAATGACTGTCGGTCAGAACGACATCATCAGTCGACCCGCTGCCGCGATTGAAATATCCGATTGTCATGTTCTCAACATTGGCATGACTGACGGTCGAGGTTGCAGCTCGATTGCCTGCATGGATGATTGCCGCGCCAACGGCAGGGTTGGATGGGCCGCCTTGGCTCACGCGAGCGCTGATCATGGCGGGGTCACCACGCTGCAGCCAGCCATCGATAACGTAGTCGTTAGCGTAATAGAACCGGACGCCCACCCCCGTCACGTGCCAAACCGTGGTGTCGACCAGCGTATTGTGTCCGGGGGCATCTGGGAAATAATTCCGGTCGCCTACCGACCAAATCTGCACGGCTGCAGTGGTCGCGCCGTAGACTTCGTTGCCGCTAAAATCGTCGAAGGGTTCGGCCAGCACGTTGATGAGGCGAGTTTGCGTCTCATCGTGCATGTTCGCCCCGGGGAACAGCGGCACGCGGACCTCTCGATACTTGCTGCTGTTTTGAGTGTTGGGGATGTTATCGGGAAAGACCGCAAAGCCGTTGCGGACCGCGTTGGTGACGACGTTGTCAGTGACCGTATTCATCGGCCCGGCGAACCAGAATCCGTCGCCTTGGTCACCGCGGTCGTGGACATTTTCGCCCAAACCATTGAACCCGGTTTCGCCATCATGGACTCCGACAACAAAGTTGCCACTGATGGTGTTGCCGTACTCGCTGCCGTCTTCGGTCGCGACCGCCGCACCTTTGACATCGTGATAGACTGAGTCAGCGGTCAATCCAAAGTGGGAAGCGTGAATCACAGTTCCCCATTTCAGCGCGCCGTCGATCGTGTTGCCGATGTCGATGGATTGATAGCGAACGCTCGTATCGGGGTGGGCGGCGTCCAAGGGAATGCCTCCCATCGGGCCGCTGAGGTGATGGTTATGGTCACTGTAGCGGGCAATTTGGTTCGTTCCGATGTGGGTGACTGTTCCGCTGGTATCGTACGTTGTGAGGTCGAGTGGGCCGACATCGGTACGACCGAGATCCTTGTAGGCAACGTAGCGGATGTCTTTGCTCGCTTGGCCGATGAAAGCAACGTGTCCACGCACGCCTTCGGGATTCTCGCTGCGGATCACCACATTTCGGCTCATATTGGCAAGGTGTGGCGCGAGAGTGACTCCGTCGGCGGTCTGCGTTGGCGTTCCATCAGCGTCACGCGGGCCCACATGATCAAACTTCAGCGCATGATCCAGGACAATTGAATTTGCTGTTACCGCAACAATGGTGGCCGATTCCTCCTGCGATTCGTACTGGTAATAATTGGGTCTGTCGACCGGATTCGTTTGCCGAGTATCAGGGATGACAATCTTGTCCCCGACCCGCCAATCGCCGACATAGCTTTGCATGTCGAGAGTGGTGGAATTAGCGAGCACGTCTCCGGCAGCCCGACTGAACGTATTTTGCAGTGCGTGGCCATGCATTTCTGCTTTGCCGAGCACGATCAGGCCGTTGCCCCACTGCTCGGGGTCGATCCCAGGATGTGCGACGGTTCCGGTTTTGAAGTGGTGTCCATCGGCTTGAGGCGTATCGGTGAACACGATTTCCGCTTGCACACCGGGTTGAATCGGGGCGGCCGCCGTCCCGATGGTGAGGGTACCGCTGGGCATCACCATGATTTCGTTCAGCCACAGCGACGTGTTGGTGTCGGTCGCAAACGTCAAGTGACCGCTGACTTCGATTGCATCGAGCCGCAGTGTTGAATCCACGTCATAGGTCACGGTGCGTCCGGCGGGTATCGACACGATCGCATTGGCACCGGGCACATGACCGTTTTGCCAGACCGCAGGGTCAGACCAATTGCCATCGCTCACCGAGATGAAGGTGGGATTGGCCCCGAAGCGAGGAATTGGGTTATGCGACATGATCACGGCATCGGGCGTGATCTCGACCATGCTGGCCGTCATCGACATGCTGGGCATCTGCATGTCGCTGCTATCCGTTTCGCCGGCGGACATTGAGGAGACGATCGCTGGGATGGAGCTCGACGTTTCGTTGCTGCCGAAATCCAGTGCAGCAAGGTCACCGGCGAACAATCGCCTCATCTCAAGTGTTTCGAGTTTAAGGCGGCGATCAAATCGGGGGCTTCGTAAATCCATAGTACTTTAAAAGAGAGGTGAAAACATATTGTCGCGCTGGAGGCTGTCCGCGTTGACAGACCTACTCCGTGCGGCTTGGGTGATGGAAATGAAGGAGCGATATTGACCGTTCAGGTAAATCGACCTGGACGGCTCAATCACGGCCTCGACAGCCGGCTCTCATCGTGAAGGTGGGAGGGACCACCAGCGGATTCATCTACTGGTGGAGCACAAGTGCTCTTTGCCGTTGCGATAACGCAGACATGCAAGCTGGGCACAACAGCGCAGTACCGACAGTTGCGACACCGATCAGTCGCGGACAATCCCGATAAGATCAACCGCGAAAGTGACTCTGCGCCACAAGTGACGCTCACTGAAAGCGGGGCTCACTGAAAGCGGCGCTCATCTAATGGGATCGAGAGATGAGTAGTGCTATTAACAACTACTCGGCGTCGGTGTTGATTCAAGATACAATGAATGAAGGCGTCTGCCGAACTCGATCATTGTGTCTCCATCGTGTCGATGAATGAAATCTCGAATGCGGGAGATGAAACCTATCATTGGCTGATTCTTATACCTGTGCAGTGATACTGTTGTAGACAAGGTCGCAATCCAACTGGGTCGATCCGATGCCGACTTAGACCAGAGGATTCTTCTACCTTGTGGATTGGAAGGCAGAGGCACGTTCGGTGCCATTGCCAAATTGAAGGGCTTGGCTTGCGAGAGATTTAGCCCTAAGTGCGATGCTCTTAACGCTTTAAAAAAATTGCAATTTTCAAGATTCCCTGCGGATGGGCGTATCGAGCCATGAAGGTCCCGGTTGTGAGAAGACCTGTGAAACCCGCCCTGGTCCCTGTGGGTCACCCCGCACTTGGCGTCAGTCGTCTTTGGCTGTTGGCGGGCGCCGGTCTTGTGGAACGATCATCCTAGGTGTTCGATATGGGTCGCATGACGCCTGGGTCCATGGAGCTTCGCATGCGCGGGCGGATCAGTACGGGCTCCATGATTGCCCGCTTAATCGAGCCAATGAAAGCGAAGCGAATGTCCGCCGAACCACATTGCATATGCCACTGTGCTGCGGCGCGGATTAGGGGTGCATGCCGACCACGTGGTTGTTTGATGACGCAATTGAAAACCCGGCTCGTATCCCGCAAGTTTTTATGAATCAGGTACGTCGAATCTTCGCGGTCATTGCGTTCTCAGCCGCCACCATCTTGCTAGTCGGATCGTGGGCCCCGTTCGAATTCACATGGGACTCCTTTGGTAACGTCTGGGGTTCATTTTGGACGGTGCAGCCGCTCCCGCGTTTCTCGCGATCGGACGTCGTCGTCAATTTCTGGATGGGGCTACCGGTCGCGCTCGGGTTATGTGGAGTATTGTTGGCTCAACGTGGATCGATTCGTCGTCGCGTTGGAGTGGCGTTGTGTGTGATTCTCGTGCAGATGTTGCTCAGTCTGGCGGCTGAGGTCGGGCAAGGCTGGCTAGCTGATCGCACAGCGTCAGTGTTCGATTTTGGCCTCCAGATCGCTGGCGCGGTCGTGGCGGTGGTGATCTGGCAGTTCGTAGGTGATTGGATTTTGCAGTATGCGGACGCCCTGTTTGAAAATCGTGGAAGTGCTGTATTGACGCGAATGGATGCGGCCCTGACGCTGATCGCGGCGGGCATCTTGGTTTGGTCGGTGATGCCGCTGGATATTTGCACGTCACCGGCGGACCTCGCCCGCAAGTTCCGATCGGCGGGAATTGAGCTCGTTCCCTTTCAGCGTTGGGAGCCTTCACTGTGGGAAAATGCCTATCAGTGGATCGCAAGTTTCGTACTCGGCTGTCCGTTGGGGTTGTGGTGGGGTCGCTGGGTGAGCAGGCGAAGGCGTGGGCAGATTTCAATTTACACACTTTTCTTGTTGGCAATCGGGCTCGGAATGCTTCCGGAGCTTTTGCAGATACCGATTCGTTCGCGGGTGGCGTCGGCGACCGATGCCGTATTTCTTGCGGCGGGGTCAGTCGCGGGCACGCTTGGTGCCAGCGGAATTGCGGGCGGTCGATGTGCTCACTTCGTGCCGCATTGGCAAGACACGTGGCGGTCGCCCGGCTTTTGGTCGGCCTTGCTCTGCGTGCAGATGCTGGCCATGTGCATGCTGTCGTGGCTGCCGTTCGATTTTTGCACTGAGCCGGCAATCCTGCGGCAGCGGTGGGCGACCTTTGTCGCCTCGCCGCTTGCTGATCCAGCGGGCAACGACGCGCACAATGCCCTCACTCTGTTTCGCTCGGGGGTGATGGGGGCGGTACTCGGTTGGCTCGCGGCGATGGTTTTGACGACCCTGTGGACGCATGGTCGGCGCGGATCCGGCCGGCACTCCCGCCACCTCGCTGGGGCCATTGCGATCGTTTTGCTGGCGATGTTCGTCCTTGCGGTGGAATTGGTCCAGTTACTAGTGCCGTCGAGGACGTGCAGTATGTTGAGCGTGTTCGTTCAGGTGACTGGAGTGGTTGCGGGCTACCGGATTGGACGCGGGATGTCGATCGGCGGCGGACGGTAATATCTTGCGGAATGACAACCTGACGAAGGCTCATCAGACGAAACCGACAAAAGTCAAGATTGGGAGAACAGGATTCCCATGACAACTCGCAGCGTGAGCGAGAAGTGGAATCACATCCCTTGCTCACGCTGCGGGTCACTTATGTCGAACGCGTCTCTCCAAGCATCACTACGAGAACTTTTTTGGCTCAAGAAGCTCATGAAAAGCTGCTACGGGAAACGCTGTGAAGCATTATTTTAAATGATTCATGCGGATGCGGGCGGGCCGCCCGCGAACCGGTGCGCGGGCGTCTCGCCCGCATCCGCTCAAACAGGTCTTGCGAACATACAACCCGTCAAACGGTCGCCCAGGACTAGCGTCGATTCGTGCCTTTCTGACGCCTTACACTGGCGTTTTTCCGAGTGGCGGCCTACGATGAGTCACTCGACGGTTCATTTGCTGGGGAGCTACCACTGATGCCAACTGAACAAGAACTCGCTTGGGCGGCAGCATGGAAGGCCGCGGGGCCGAAGCTGCAGGCAATCCGTGACGAGGAACTGCGTCAATGCAGCGGTAAGGGTGCCCGCATGGCGGGCGGAGTGCGTGTGTTTGAGAAAAACCCACACGCCAATGGAATGGTAACGATGCAAGCATGGTTCACGCGACTGCATCTACTGAACAGCATCCAGCGGGCTACAGACAATCCAGCACCAACTGAGGTGAAGCCTGCTGATGGTTGAGTTTGATTTAACGGAACTGTTCGAAGCCGCGCATCAGATGCAGGCGAACTGGGAGCGTGAGGGCCTGCAATTCTGCTTTATCGGCGGACTCGCTGTTCATCATTGGGGCGAGATTCGGATGACGCAGGATGTGGATGCGACTGTCCTGACTGGATTCGGCAACGAGTCAGTGGTGATTGAGAAATTGTGGACGTCGCTTGATCCTCGCATTGCCGATGCCACGCAGTTTGCCAAATTGAATCGCGTGGTGCTGGGGCAGTCACAAAACCAGGTGCCATTTGACGTCTCATTGTCCGGTCTTCCGTACGAAGAGCAGGTCATTTCGCGATCAAGGCCGAGGCTTTACACCGATGGTATTTCGCTACGGATCTGCGAACCGAGCGACTTGGTGGTTCTGAAAGCGTTCGCCAATCGACCCAGAGACTGGCAAGACATTCGCGGCGTCATCGTTCGCAGTGGGCATTTGTTGGACTGGGGGTTGATTGAAACCCAGCTCACGCAACTTGCTGAGCTCAAAGAAGAGCCTGAAATCGTGTGTCGGCTTGACGATTTGCGTCGCGAGACGCCGAGGAAGTAGCCGATAAACATCAACCGGCGGTGTCCCAAGAAATCTTTTCCAAAATCTTCGCCGAATCTGTTGACACCCCTCGTCTGGCTCCGTATAAATAGTGGTAATGTTCACTCGCCTCTTCCTCGCCGTGATTTTGACTGCCCTCGGAGCCCAGTGGGCTTCGGCGGGGGTTTTGGTGCGTGCGGAGCAGGTGCCTGCGGTGGTCAATGAGATGACCGCTCCGGTTCCGGGTGAGGTGCCGATTGCCCCTCCCGCGTTTGATCAAGCTGATTTTTCGCTTGATGTATCGTTGACGTCGACCAGCGTAATCGCAGGCGGTTTTGCGCTGAGCGTTTGGTCGAATGATTTGACCGCGGATGCTCCGTTGCGGGAAGTGATCCGGGTGTGGAGTTCGAAGCTGCCTACCTGTCCCTTTTTGGAAGCCAAATTGAAACCTGCGTAGTTGAGCTGCTTGATCAATTGACCAAGTTTTTCAAATACAATTTTTCAATTTAGGAAATTCCAGAATGTTACGTAAATTTTTCTGCTTCGCTGCGCTAGCGATGCTTGCTGCTCCTGCTCAAGCGGGTGTCTACGCGAGTGCGTTGTTCACTGTGAGTAACATGCGTGTCCAACGTTCGAGTACCGCGGGTGGCGTGTATAGCAATGTCGGTACGGGTGGCTTGACTCTTCTGACCTCCACGCTGACCTCGGTTAATACTGCGATTTTGAACGGTGCGCAGGTGCAAAACAGTGATGTGGGCGTTATTGTGCCGCCGGCTATCCTCCAGCCACCTCCGAACGCGGCGCAGTCTTTCATGACGTCGGGGGCGGAAGTCGCGCCGCCTGAAGACACCTTCGCCATCACTGTTCCCGTCCCTGCGACCACAGCTTTTGCCCGGGCCGATACGCGTACGACTGGTTCGCTGCTCACCGCTGGGGGCTTGGGTCTGGAGTCCGTGGCTGAAATTGAGGCGGCTGATAATAGCCTCGGAGAATCAATTGGTTCCTCAACCGGTACAGCCACGTTTAGATTTACTGTTGCTCAGGCGGGCTGGTACAGACTGCAGTTCGATTCAGCCGTTCAGGTGCTTGCTAACTCCATCGCACCTCCCGCCGGCCGCATTGCCGCGGCAGAGGCTTCGTTGTCCACTACGGTTAACGGATCTGGGCCTACCCAAGGTGAACCAAATTTGGTTTCTCAATCGGTGACTGGGACTGGGGACACTGGTATGATCACGACGCTCGGCAGTGTCACGGCGCCGATTCAGCTTTTGGCAAATATCGATTACACTTTGACAATCGGCCAGGTGACAAAAGTCAGTTTGACTGCGGTTCCAGAGCCTGGAACGATGCTTGCCTTCGGAGGTATCTTGATCGCTGGCGGACTCGGCCTACGCCGACGCAAGAAGTAGTTGAGCCCATGGGGGTCTGGCATTCTAGTCGGATTCCCGCTCGGCAATAACATCGCAGCCATGTCGGCCTCTGGTCGGCATGGCTTTTTTGTTTGGCCATCCGATTTTTTCCCGATGGAGACCGCGTGAACACGCGTTCCTATAAGATTGTTGACCCTCGAATCGATCTCGCGAGGCGTTAACCTGGCCCGCTAAATCTTTGGTATTGTCTAAAATTCGGGTTAGGCCGGTTTTGTTCTGCGATTCGCCCCAGCCCTTTGATAGCCCAGGCATGGCCTTGGGTTTTGCCGAACGTTACTGGGAACTGTGCCCAGCGGGGGGCGGGCGTGTCATCAATGGGACCGCCCGTTGGGGGTGCCTTTTGGGCCCGTCAACGCAACTCAGGGCAATGCCCTAGGCTTCCATAGTGATGCCCCCCCCATCGGCGATCACTAAATTTCGTTAACGCCCAAAAGAGTTGGCGTCCCAACAAGAGGGGTCTGACCCTTTGGAGCGCGTTGATTTAGACGGTATTTACCGGCCCCGCCGGAGAGGATCAGACCCCTTTTCGGATAGGCTCTTAGGGTGAGCCTTCGTCTTTGACTCTGACAAACCACTAGGGTGAAATAGTGAATAGCCAATTTTGACCCGCGAATGTGTCGGGATAGACCTTCCCGTCACCGATGAGCGAGTGTATTTCATCCAAGCTAAAGAAATGGTAGTTGTTCTTCCTGGCAAGCCGTTCGATGAGGATATTCGGCGCAATGCAGGTTGAGAAGCGGAGCATATCAATCAACCCGCGGCCCAGCGTGACTTGTTTTAAGTGGCATGCAAGAATCTGAGTTCCTTTCGCGGAATTCTTGGGGGATGTCACTACGATCGTTCCGCCACTTTGCGTCACCCTCCGCAGCTCAGCCACGAAATGCGCTGGATCTGAAACGGCGTACATGGCGTTGCTGCTCACGACGCAGTCAAATTGGGAATCCGCGAACGGTAAGTCCTGATTGAAATCAGCTACTTGTGTCATCACGCCAGGCACACGTTCCTGAGCTTTCGCGAGCATCTCGGTGCTAAAATCAATTCCATGTAACTCGAGCGATGCATCTCTGCGGCGCAGGAACTGGAGGAGAGCACCGCTGCCGCAACCGACATCCAGGATCGTGCGTGCATCCTTGGGGACGAGTGCCGCAACGTCATGCAGCATATTTTGATGCGGCACGAGATTTTCAACCGAGCCGTAAACTTTCGCATAGGCATTCCAAAACTTCGCGGGATAGGTTGCTATCGCAGATTCATGCTCCGCTTTGAGCGTCGCCATAATTTATTCCCAAGAGATATTGCTCTACGGTTGATGTGCCAGGGTTCGGTGTGACTTGAGAAGCTTTTGACGAACGTTTAGCCATTCACCAGGTCTTGCAAAAGTGGTTTGTCGCTTATGTCTGATTCGGAAGTCATCTGTGTCTTTCCTGAAGGACTTTCTGGGTAGGGCTATTCTTTCAGGCTGAACATCCACTAGGAGTACACGCTCATATTAACTCATCTTGTGAGGCACTGCACAAGATCCTCGGAATTCTGCCAGCAAAAAGATACCGCGGAGCTGCCGCTGATAAAATTGACGATCTCGAATCCAAACATGTAGACATCGGAAGTGCTCCGCTCCACGGGCGATGACCGCCTGATGAATTGGTCGAGCTTCGATTCGCCATGGCGAACCGATTGCCGGAAGGCCGCGCCTGGTGCACGCACCAGGCCGCTTGCGCGGCAAGGTTCACCGATGGAACACGCAACCTGACTGTCATTGATACGATGGACTGTTCATTATTAGCGAAAATCGCGAATCATCGGAATTAACAGGCTGCCTATACATGCGGCTCATGTCGTCGTACATCGACGGTGGGAGGTTTGCGCCGTTCTCGATAGGAGACGCGAGACGCTCTTCTTTATCCAAACGCTGCTGTTCGACGAGCGAATGGCAGTGGTAAAATTCTCTGATGGTCATCGGGCGCGGCAGTAGTTTGTCACGGGTGAATCTCCCAGTGAAATAATAGTCTTTCCAGCGATCTCGGTAGTCCGAGGCGTTGTTGACACTGCCGAGAACGGCCACGCCAGGTTTACCAGCGACATGATCACATTGAATTTCGTCGCCAATCACGCGGAAACCCATGGCATTTTGGTAAAACTTGGCGTGCCGAGGATGAACCGTAGCAGCAAGATAGTCCATGCGGTGGTACCGAGCAAAGAAAGTCAATAAACGCGTCAGTTGCCCGAAGACTTCGGTCGGCTTGGGGTGAACCGGGTCGACCGCGAGGGATGTTATTTCTCCTACACGTCCAATTGCACGAGCAGATTGAATCTCACGTCGATAATTCTCCGAGATGGGGAGACAATTCTGGCCGTCACGGATGAGTGTGACGGTCCCCACAATGCGTCTGCCCATTGCCG
>CAVXOB010000011.1:0-3732784 GCA_963763175.1 uncultured Planctomycetota bacterium
TCAGCCACCGCATCACCGCGAACTCGGCAAACCGATCCCATCGCCGATCGCCCGTGTGGAACTGGATCCGCACACGCGTACCGACAAGGTCAGTCGCGAGCGTCCAGGCAATTCCCTTGGCAAACGAGTTGTTGCAGTACTCGTATCGCGATTTCTCGCGAATGTCTTTGCGAATCGAATAGCTGTTCGCGGCCGCTGCGGACAATCCGTCCGCCATGGCCCAGTGTTCGACATTCCGTTTGCCAACGGCGACATCATACGCCGCCGCTAAACGAGTCAGTTCACGTCGATCGACAGTATCACGGCTCTCCGTTCGAAACGGCTTGCCGTACTGATCGACAATCAATTGGCGACGACTTCCATTGGCACGTGGATCGGCCGATTAAATCGACGACGCCGCAATCCGGTGCAGCCTACGGGATTCGGATAGAACCGGCCCCGCTGCGTCTTACCCTGCAGCACGAAATCCTTTCGCGCCGGGTGATCGAATCGAGGCGACGCAACCGCGCTGTCCAAATCCGACCGCGTCAATTTCGGCAAAACATTTCCACTCACAATGAATCCTTTCATCGTCGCCAAACCATAGTCGCCGGACCGCTCCGCCGGTCCGACCGAGCCGATGCACGCTTCGTGCGAGGCATCACCCAACAACAATAAACCACATGTCACACCGGAGCCACAGCGGCATCCATGCCGCACGCTGTCGCATCCATGCGACCCGCTCACTAAATGCCCCGAAGGGCGATCGATGTATTTTCTACGCGGCTCCCGGGAACCGAATTTTCGAGAACACCATTCCCCGATTTCGCATCTTGAGCACATTACGGTTAGCCGCATGTTGCTCGGCCGCGATCTTGTCCGCGATGGAGTGCTGCTCCGTCGACGTGCCGTCGTTCACCGTCTTCTTGGGACGATTGGCGGCATCCTGAATTGGATCTGGGGTCACATGACATCCTCCGCGATTGATTTGCGATTGACTTGTGCATTTATTTGCTTCAGAGACCCCAGAATACCAGCCGTTTCCGCGTGAAATTTGCCATCTGTAAACCGCCCTAGATTCTTTTCCGATTTCCTCGGAAACCCCCTTGCCTAATGGTATCGCGGGTGATATCATTCTTGCAGTTGGTTACTTACTCTTTACCCCGAAAGGAACGCATGAAATTCAGCACCCGCATCCCGACTCACCTGAACGACGGATCGCCCGTCGCGCGGGAAGTCACCCAAGCCATCTTTGACTTGGTGATGGAGCGCTTTGCCGGTTTCACGACCGACGCGACCAGCACCGGCGGATGGCGAAACGAGAGCGGCGAAGACTTCGTCGAACCCGCTTTCACCCTGTCCGTGCTCTGCGAGAACAGCCGCTACGGCGACGCTCGCCAGACCGTCATCGAGATCGGCAAGATGCTCGATCAAGAGGCCATGTACTTCGAAGTCGAGTACTTCGATGGTGTCGAGATCATCCCGACCCGCTAAGGCCTGATCGAATGGGCCGCCCGGCAAACGCCGGGCGGCCGTTCTTTGTCAAACTTATCAGCACGCTTTGTCACGAAGGTAAACCACTATGTCCACATTCAACTACGATCAAGACGCCGCCAAGAAAGTCTTGGCGACCGTGCAGTTGCTTCAATCCCAGGGCCTCGACTGGATGGCCCTGACTAACGCGATCTACGCCCCCGATGGCGTGCTCGCGAAATCGTTTCCCGTCGGTGAATCGCGTACCGCGTTCATGGCCGGTCCTGAATATGCCAAGGTGCGCGAGATCCTCGCCAGTCTCCCGATGCCTCACGAGACGGCCGCGGGTGGCGTCAGCGGGAAATTCCTCGTCCGCTTGCCCCAGTCGATCCACGCGGCCCTGCAGGCCGAAGCGGAAGCCGAAGGCGTGAGCCTAAACCAGCTCGTGCTCGCTAAGCTGTCGATCGGCCTCGGTGAGAAGACTGCCCAGTTGAAACAGCAGACCAAGAAGAAAACGAAGTCCAAGAACGCCGCGTAGAACATCAAAACCAGCCGCTGGCCGGTGTGACTCCTTTCGGGTGTACCTGAGGAAGTAACCAACACACATCGGTCAGCGGCCTCTTTTGCTAGCATAAAGGGCTGAATCAGCCTACCCTTCAAATTTTCTTTTTGCGTGTTTTGCCGGGCGAAACGCGAAAACAGGCGAAACTTTGATTGACATAGTGTCGGAAAACCCGACAATCCGTCGCAGAGAAAAGATATTCCGCAGTGCGGTTGGCCAGATTAGGCAACAACTGACCAGTTTCTGGCCATGTTGGTCGGGCTGAGGACCTTTTCTCCTAGGGAAAAAATCATGTCCACTCAAGACATGCCCTATCAGGTGATCAAGATCATTCGAACGGAGTGCTTCACGCAAACCGAAGTGATCGAGATCGGACCACGTCCTCCTGACGATTCGCAAGAATCGCCAAAAACGTGGAAGCAGAACCCATTCAAAAAGCTTGCCGGCTTGATGCTTGGTTTATTGACAGTCCTCCGAACGGCGTCAGCCGTTTGGTCCGTGTGGAACTAGTCAACTCTGCGGGGCCGGTGTCGCGGAATTCCGCGGCACCGGTTTTTCTTTAGCAGCCCAACAATAACTTAGTATATACCTATTTCAAGAGTCAGCGGCCGCTGATTTTCAGGTTTGCGAGTTGCTATCAAACTGCACCCCCACGATTTTACCGTGTTTGACCGTTTGATTCTTTAAGAAACGGCAACGCAACTTTTCTTAAATAATTCTGAAAATCCTCTGAGATTCTTGTCTTTCACCGCCCCTGATTCGCCCGCCGCGCCTCCAATTCCGCTTTTCGCTCCGCCATCGACTTCTTCGGCCGCTGCTGCCGGCCCTGCGGTTTCCGGTGTACTGCGGGCTTTCTGCCGCCACCAACGGCACGGCCACCACTGCCGCCGTTTTCGGCGGCACCTTTGGCCGTCACCTTCTCCCCCGGCACATCAATCCCCGCGATGCTCGCCCCCACCGCCGCCATCCGGATCGCATCATTCCAGTGGTTTTCTGCCCCGACCTTGAGCTTCCACTCATATAACTCCCGACCATGCCCGTGGGTCTGCGTCGGACTCTCGCTGCAAATCTGATCGGCGAGCATCCGATGCACCAAGTGCGGAGCCTTGTACAGCGACCAGCACGCCTTCCCACCCATCGACGTCGTCCACCGCCGCATCATCCGCGTGGCCCAGTCGTTCGTATCAATCAACACGTGCCGGATCTCGTCCGTCCGTAGCACCGGCGGCATCTTCCACCCCGGTCCACGTCGCTCCCCAGGCTTCTTCCGCTGACGGGACCAGGGGATCTTCTTGGCCGTCACGCCTTCGCCCTTGCACGGCATCACGGCGAGCGACGAAGCCCGACAGAAGTTGCGGACGATCCGCGACATGTGGCCATCGTCGATCATGCACCGCTCCAGCCGCAGTACTTCCCCAGTCGGCTTCTTGAATTTCCGCGAAAACAACTTCGCCGCCAAAGTCTCCAGCCCCACGTACAACGCCGCCTCGGGCTCATCCTCCCCGGTGACCGCCGACATCGTGGTGCCCCGCTGCTTGACGTCATCATTCGTAAAATACAGCCCCAGCTTCTTCTGATCCGGCCACACTCCACGATCAATGATCGCCCCCGAAAAATCTTCGCCCACGCCGACGATCACCCACCACAACGATTCGCCTTGCACGTCGACTCCTGCAAACACGTTGGTTGCAAACTCCGGAGCGTCGCCGCGACGGTGGGCTCCTTGTTTCAGTACGATCTTATCCGCCGTCGCCAGCACCAAATCAACCGCCTCGGCCGCGACATCCTTGGGATCGTTCTGGTACTCCGCATCGAACGTGGCGACGTTGTCCGCCCGCAATCCATATGCGTGCTGAATCGCCGACAGCTCATGCGGCAGCTTGCGCCGCTCCCACCCGACCTTGCTGTCCCCGTCCATCGCCTTTTTATGCTTGCGGTAGTACGCAGTGGCGTCCGGATGCTCTTCGATGCCGTCGGCGAGCTCCGCGGCCCGGATCTCGAGGTAACGCTCCCAGTGCTCTTCGGCGACCTTGCCCTCGGGCCACTTGTAGACGAGTTTGAACAGATCGGTGCGCCAGCGTGGATACAAATCCCGGTTGCTTACGCGGCTAGCCGTATCGCCGTGCCGAATAATCGTCGAGCTCACGAAACACGACAGCGACTTGCCCGGCCCCGCCAGCCCCATCACGGCCCCATTGAGGATCGACTCACGCTTGCTGCACTGCACATCCGAAAGCGCGGTCATGTCCGTTTGAAAATCGTCGATCAAGACACAGTCCGGACGCCGGGTCTCACCCGTGAGCATGTCCTTATATTGCAGCCCACGGATCCGCCCAGTCAAACCCGCAACGCTGATCATCGCACCGGCTGCCGGCGAGCCCGCGATCGACGGGAATTGGATCCGCGTATCGGTCCACTGGATCTTCGTGCGATCGCCCATGCACGTCTGCCCAGTCGCCCGATTATTGATCCCCTCCAGGCATCGGATCGGAAACGCGATCTCAGGAAAGTCAGCGAGCAGCAACGGGTTATCCTCCCATTCCGCTTTGATCACCGACAAACAATCCTTCGCCGCGGTCTCCTCGGGCCCAATCAACGCGATGAACTTGCGGTGCCCGTAACACAGCCCATAGTTCGGCGCACGCAGCAGCGTCGATGTCTTGCCCGACCCTCGAGCCATGAACACCGCTTTGCGACCGCCCCGCTTGATCACATTCTCGACGTCTTCCAAAAACGCGATGTGATCGGGAGACCACCCCAAACAAAACGTAGCCGGGAAATACGTCTCCAAAAAATTCCGCAGCGACCGCCCACCGAACTCCCGGCGCTCCACGTTCTCCACCGGAGGAATCGGCCCAATGTCACGCCCCTTGGTCGCCTGCTCCTTCTGCCGCGCCGCCGCCTGCTCCTTATGAGCTTCATAATCCAAATCAGGCATCCATGCCCTCCTTCCCTCCTTATCACCAACTCAAAAGAAGATCAGTCTCCCCTCTCCCCCGCGCTTCGCGTGAGCCGACGGCGCTAGCCGCGGGTACGGGATCAGTCTCCCCTCTCCCCCGCGCTTCGCGGGGGAGAGGGGTTGGGGGTGAGGGGGCTTACCGCCAACAACTCCACCTGTCTCAAAAACGTCACCCGCCCATCATCCATCCGCACTCGCACCCCATCATTGATCTCACTCACGAAATCAACGCATCCCAACTGCGCATCCAATTTCCGCTCGATCGTTTCCGCGGAACTGACCACCCTCACGCGGTCACCTTTGGCGACCACGCGATCCACCTCCACCTTTCGCCGCGGCTGCTTAGCCGACGTCTTACACGGCCGGCAGTACAGATACCGCACGGCACCGCAACTACTCCCCACCTTCATTTGCCCGCTGCAATTCGGACAGACGACCCGGTCGGCCGTGCCGCACCGGTGATACATGCCCGACGTGCGACGGGCATTTTGGCACGCGACCCTGCGTGCATTCTGGCTCAGCTTCATGTAACTGTTCAACCGTTGGTTGCAGGTAAAGAACGAACACGCCAGCGATCGATCCGGCGAGGCACGTCCACTGCGCCAACGTCGAGCAACCTGTCGCCAAGCGATTCACCGGAGGGAAGGAAAATATAGCCAGGGTAGATCGGCCGCGAAGGTTTTCCCGGATTTTTTCCGGCAGGAACCGGCAAAAACACCTCACACGCGCCGTCAAACTCACCCAGAACACGCCACAGCCGCTCCACGCTCGCCGCTGCGGCCGGATTGCCCACTGGATCCTCGGGCCGCAGTGCATCCTTAGGCAGCGGCCGCAGGCTCTCAATCGACGCCGGCGGCGCCGCCACCCCTATTAACACCACCTCGATCTCGAACGTACCCAAGAAAGTACGCCCGCCCGCGCCGAGATGCACGAGCAAATGATCCGCCTGCATGCCGCATGTGTTGACCACCTTCCCCGGCAGCCGCAGGCCATGGCGACTAGTCAAATTAGTCTCCCCTCTCCCCCGCGCTTCGCGGGGGAGAGGGGTTGGGGGTGAGGGGGCAACACAAGCACGCTTACGCGCACCACACGCTGGCCCCGCGCACTGACTCCCCACGCATTTTGCAGCCAACCGCCGCATCCGGATTTCATCGAGCGTCATGATCGCACCTCATTGCAGTTCGATCTCACGCGTACCACGCGCCGGACCACATCCCCGACCTCGGGAAAGTAGCACCGATGCAGCAGCGAATGAATCGCATCATCCGGATCAGCCGCCGTCGTGTAATACTTCGTCGCCTCCTTCGCCCCGCGAGGCGAGATCAGCACGATCCACTGATGGACCACCCGCAGCGGCGACGGCTCCGCCGCCCCGCAAAGATCCTCGACGACATCATCGCCCGACCGCTCACCACCATCATCATCTGAAAAACACACCAAGGGTTCCCTCCCGCGCACGCGAACTAAATCACGCCGGGAATCATCGCACATCCACCGCCCCCAAAACCCCCATCTGTAAAACCTCTGATTGAACAGTCTCCCCTCTCCCCCGCGTTTCGCGGGGGAGAGGACGAACAATCAATCCAGTCTCCCCTCTCCCCCGCGCTTCGCGGGGGAGAGGGGTCGGGGGTGAGGGGGCAATCGGGCACTCACAATCACGACACCATGAACTCTCCTCGATAGTCCGTTGGACGTGGGTCATATCCTGTTTCGCCTGTCCGCTCCGGCCCGACGATCAACGCAACGGGCTGTCTCGCTTGATCACTCATCGTTGACACGTCATCACCGCGTTCAGCTCCATCGGCACTGTCACAATCGACCGCACCGACTCCGCTATCCCATCGATCGTAAAATACACCTGCACGCCCTGCACGAGCAGCAACGTCACCACGCCATTGCCATCGGTCAACGGATCCTGGGCCAACTCATCGAGCCGCGTCACGATGCCGCCGTCGTAACACTGACGCTCCCGCGCCAGCACCGCGCGGATCGCCGCGCCGACGATCGGCGATCCATCGACGCGAATGAACCGAATGCGAAACGCACACCTCTCCGGATCTTCGTTGACCTCCGTCACGATCGACGTCAAGCGAATCTCCTCCGCCACGTCGCCCGCCACTTCGATCGACCTCACAGCCCCCTCATACCCGCTCGCACTGACGAGTACTCGCCACGCCGCCGCCTGGACCGAGAACTCTGCCAATCCATCAACGTCGCTCGTTTCGCGTCCCGATTCCCCCGTCCGCATCATCCGCACGTCCGCCAACTCGATCGGCTCACTGCTCGCATCATCCACGATCGTGATCTGCGCCAGGTGCGGCCCAGTTAGCGTTTCACCACCGCCGCCACTGACGACCGGCACCGGGATCGTCGCGACCTCTTGGTCCGACTCTGCCGGAAACTGACCGGCACGCACGCGGACCTCATACGCGACGCCATCTGCGAGCCCTGCAAACACATACTTGCGAGGCTCGGCTGAATTGTTGCCAACCACTGAACCGGATCCCGACCACGGACCATCCGTGATCACGATCGCATCCAGCGTGTCGGTGTTGTTCGTGTGTTTGTGAATTGCGGTTCGGGTCATGGTGTTACAGTTGCTGGAATGATAGGTGGGAGACTGTGTTTGATCCTGCACCTGGCGGTATGCTTCTGAGAATAAAGTAGCTATTCGTGAACGTGTGAACGAAGGGCGTTCCGCCGTCAGAAGAGACCCATGCGTCCCTCTCGTTTACGTCACCATTGGCATCAAATATTCGTGGCGGTAATCCGTAGTCGATGGCGTGTCTACGGATTGAATGAAATGCCATGCCACCATCACACAGATCCCAGTAAGCGGGAGACCGACTGCCCTGATCGGTGAATCCGGCAATGATTTTATACGTGCCAGGAGATGGCAGGTCGTACCTGAACTCGGTCGATGAGTTCGAGCTTTGGCACCCTGCAATTTTTGGATCAAGTGCCGAATTGCGGTTTCTTCTAGCCACCCCCAGAGTCACCCAACCATAGTTCTCCCCTATGTCAGCGTATGTTTTGGTCCCGTCGACCCACGTGTCGCCAGGCCCATCAGTGACGTACTCTATGGTTTGCCGAAAATTGAAACCAACGCGTGGACCGGGGCCGCTTCCGCCCGAAACACTCGTCCGCATCATCCCCGCCTGAATCGCGAAACCGCTCATAACTGCGACGCCCCCAAAAACAACGCATCCACGTCGCCCGGCGTCTTACCCAGCGCCGACGCCAGGTACTCCACGAGCGGATTCGCGCGATCAATCTCCGTCGCGTAATCCCACTCAATCAACGCGGCATCGTTGCCGACGAGCTGCCCGCGAATCATCGCATCGGTGATGCCCTCCGACAACAACGCCAACCGGAACTGCCGCGGCGAAACGAAGTCAATCGATCGCGGAATCACTTCGTACCTCCTCGTGTGGATCTCGCTGCCGACGACCGTATCGGGCAGATAGCTGAGCTGCTCGACCGCCGGATTGATCGGCGGCAGCGATTGCTCAACGACGGGCAAATAGTGGCAGCCGGGAGGTGCCAGCCATTGCCCCGGATCGCCAATAGACCGGCGAAGTGGAAACGACGGGTCAGGCGATTGGGTGAGGATTTCCGGTGGATGAATCTGAGCTAAACGAAAAATCATGCTGTCACCCACAGATAGAAATCGGAACCGTCATGAGTCTCCCAAGCAATCTTGGCCACCGCCCCTGCCGCCATGCCCGCAATATCCGCGATCGCTCCGGCCATGACAGTCTGGGATGCGTCGAGCGCGAGAGCCCGCCCGCCGGTGCCGTCTTGGATGATCGTCAGGGTTCCCGATTGTCCAGCCGCCGCCCCCGTGATCGCTCCGAGCGTGCGATCGCCGCCCAGCGTCACCTTCGCATTCACACCACTGCCAACGTCGTACGCGATCGTAACCGCGTCCGTGAGCGTCTGCGGAGCAAGGTAGGCGAGCAGCGAGGCGGCTACGTCGATTCCTGCGAGCTTGGCTTTTTCGGCGGCCGTGAAAACTTTGTTGGTGGTACCGTCGGTGTGATTGTCGCAGTCGCGGTCGGCAGCGGAGCGGGCAGATTGATCACTGACGTAGTCCGTCTGACTGGCAATCGTGCCGCTGATTTGTCCCCAGATCGCAGTCTGGTCAGTTAGCTGCGTGTAGGAGGACCCGTTCCAGCGGTACATCCAACCAGTGTCGGACGCGATATAAACCGAGTCCGTGTCACCGGTAGCCGGGAATGCACCGGAGTCTGCAAAGACCGCGACATCATTGAGGGCCGACAGATCCGGCTTGCCAGATAGATCGGCATAGCTGCCCGAGGTGGCGACGATCGCGAGCCCGGTGATCGTCGCTGCGGCCTGCGTGCCGGTGTGGTTGGATCGTGAACGGTTGGCAATGTCGCGGGCATTTAGCTCTGTCGACGTTTCAAAATTCGCGATCTCCGCAGGCTGTACTGCCGAGTCCGCTAGATCGAGTGACGTGAGCACGGACGACGACAGGCCAATCTCGGGCACCGCGTCGAGATAGGTGAACGACGACGACAGGATGGAACCTACAGCATCTTGAGCCTCTTCGCTTGTGTAGCCACCGCCGCCGCCTGAAGGTGCATCAACCCATACAGGCTTGCCTGCCGAGTTGCCCATGATCTTTCCGGTTGCCCCAATGCTGCCAACGCTATCCTTGAGCCCACGCAGGAATTGCATGTCGCCGGAAAACGCATCCCCTGATTTTTTCGCATATTGAGGCAAGAACTCGTGGGCCGCGTGACGGAAAAGAAGTTGATTGATCCAAATACTGTCTTTGTAGAGATAGCTATTATCGTACGTCCAGTTTGTCAGGATGTACTTCACATACCTGGGAGTGGTGAACAGCGAACCTGCAAGCATTGGAGCTGCTGGAGTACCCCTCCAAAGATTTCCTTGAGTTCGTGAGTCCGTTTGCACAGAGGTGGTGAGCCATTGATTGCCGGTCGGCTCGGCCCAATTCACACCGTCGGACGAAACTTGAACCTTGATTGCTTGCGGCGTGGTTTGCAGGATCTGACCTGTTGGAAACCGCCCTACATATCCCGGCTCCCAGTTGGCTGACCCATGCGCGGGTATTGAAGATCCAAAATCAACAATGAATTCAACGGTTGTTGGTTGCCCCGAGATGCTGATAGTCGTGTAGTCGTTGCTGCCGTTGACCAACGCCAGTTTGTTCGTGTCCGAGAGGACAACAGGCACCCCGTCCACCTTACATGTGATGCCGCCTCCGGGCTGTAGATGAGCATTGCAGATTTGGTTCTTATCGTAGGCCGCCTGGTTGAGGGAGAGGTCCTGCGGGATCAGCGAGTTAGATAGCGTCTTGTTCGAAAGAATCAATGCACCCGTCGCCATTTCTGTCTCGGTGTAATACCGAGAGTCGTGAAACGTGGTCGCTGCTGCGTTGTTGGCCTTGGCCGTCACCTCCGCTTTGCTATCCACGTCCAGTGCTGTACGTGCCGCGGTCACTGTCGTCCCTCCCGTGCCACCTTGTGAGATGGAGAGCGATGCCGTCGAGCCGACAATGGAGCCGTTGCCGGTGAGGATGCCGGTGAGGTTGGTCGCGGTTGCGATGGTGACGATGTTGGGGCCAGCAGAACCAGCTGCACCGGGGTCGCCATCTTCACCGTCTTGTCCGATTAAAGATTCAAGCCACTCGGATTCAGTGCCCACAAAACCATTGAGGACAGCGATTTGATAAGCCGAGTTACCGTCTGTTCCATCTTCACCGTCTTGCCCGATGCCATCTTGACCAGGCTCGCCTTTGAGTGATCCCAGCCATTCCGCTTCCGTGCCCACGTATCCGCCCGCTACAGCGATCTCGTACGCCGACGCTCCGTCCGCACCGTCCTCGCCGGGTGGCCCAGGCGTCAGCTCAATTGCGGCGATTGTCGCGGCGACATTCGCAAACTGCGTGTCGATCGTGATCGTTTCATACACGCTGAGCGCCTCACGCACCGCCGCCGCGTCATCACAGCCGACGAGCACGCCCGCGAATGCACCTCGCTCGGCGCGATTGAACGCGGGGTAAGGGACTGCGATTTCAATTCCACTCATGATCACTGCGACTCCGAAGAACGTCCACGAATCTGATCCGCCGTCCGCAGCGAATCATGCAACAACTGACAAAGCTCCTCCGCTTCGTCGACATCGAGGCTCACGCGATCCATGGCGAACTTCTTCGCCCGCCCAATCGCTCTGGCCAAACAAGCCGCTAATTCTCGCGCCCGCTCCATCTCATCCCGCGCCGGAGCATCCACGCGGGCCGCCCGCCGCCCCGGTGCAGTCAATTGATACTCTTCCGGATCTTCACTCATGGCCACCACCCAACCCCGATCCAGTCTCCCCTCTCCCCCGCGCTTCGCGGGGGAGAGGGGCCGGGGGTGAGGGGGTTTTAACCGGGCTCTGCAACCTCCGCGAGTCCGCCGCCTCCACCCGTTCCAAATAATCCCGCGCCGCCGCGAACTCCGCTTTCGTCGTCGGCCGATAGTGCCCGTTCTCAAACGTCATCTGAGCCGGCCAAGTACTCCGCCGCTCCCCGCACACTTCGCAAACAAAATCATTGCCTGCGTAGATGTGCCAGTCGATTCGCTGCTGCTCGGCCGGATGCTCACACCGCTCCTGCTCCGCCGCGATCGCCGCATCAACCCGAGCCAACCGCGCCCGCAGTTCTGCCCGCTCCGCCCGCAGCTGGCTCACCCGAGACTGCATGCGATCATCGGCGATCGCAACAGCCGCCACGCCCACAAACAACAAAATCAAAATCCGCATCAAACCCCCTCCTTCAAAATGCCAGGAATGAACTGGTCACGATCGACCGCAAAACGAAAACCAACCAACCACCCATCGCCAAGGTTTTTGTCAAACGCCTGCATCCAGCGTTTTGCTACCGTTGGCAGGCGAACGGGATGTTTACGATACTCCGCCACCGATAATTTCCTGATACCGGAGTCCGCGCCCATGAACAACACATAGCCTGACGCGGCAACGTACGAAGTCACGCCCTCAACGAGAATTGCATTGAACGCGAGAGCGATCGGACAGCACTCACAGTCCGCTACTTTGCCGTCCCCGATCATCTGCTTGGTGACTTCGATCGTCACCAAATCACTCATCGGTTTTTCAATCATGATCGCCCCTTCCGATTCGTCCCCGTTGTCTTCCCCACCAACCCATCGGGCAACGGCAACGGCTTTTTAACACTGTGATCAGCGGCGATCAATTTGACCTTCGCCGATTTCGTCTTCGCCCCACCGATGTTGACATTCCACTTCTTCGCCAAGGCGTCAATCTGGTCACTCGCATGCAGCCCCAAGTACTCGATCATCAGATCCCGCTCCGGCCCCGGATCCACCGCCGCGTTCCAACCGGCCGAGTAGTTCACGCCCGCAAACGCCACGATCATGCTCAGCGGCTCATCGAGACCGCCCACGTTCCAACACTCCAGCGTCAATTTCTTGGGCGCCCCCTCACTTAACCGCGTCAGATCGATCTCTGGGGCATCGACTCGGTACGACTCCGCCGTCGGACCGACGGGCCAGTCAAAGTACTGCGGCCACATCATGATCCGCCACAATCGATCCGCAAGCGCCGCTTCCTCGCCACTGTCACACGTCGCGATCGCCGATGCCACCACGTCCGCCGCGCGAGCGTGGCCGACGCAATTCCTCACGGGCGCACCAAGCGATGCACAAGCCACATTCAGCCACTCCGAATCGCACTCGGCACCCACCATCCACGGCAACGTTGCCGCGATCACCGGATGCCCCGGTGCCGTCTGCCGCGCGATCAAACACCGCGTGAACCGCGTTTGCCACTTCGCGATTCCCTCCTTCAATCGCTTCTTCGCCTCGGCCGCCTTGGCCCGCTTCTCTGCCGCCGCTTGTGCCGGCGTCAACTTCTTCTCCGCGGCCGGCTTCTTCGGCTTCGTTCCGCCACCGTACGTCGTATCCGCCACGAGGAACGGCTCATTGAGCTTGTCAAACAGCGCCACGTTCTGAGCCACCTCGACGAGTTTCCCCTTCGGCCCGATCGGCAACTGGACGATTTTCAGCTGCTCGCGAGTCTTATCGTCCAGCTCAAACTTGCGGCCGGTTTTCTTGTGCTGCCAACTCGGCCGATACTTCGTCCGCCCATCGACCGGCCGCGCATGCACACGATGGTTGTCATCCATATCGACCGTGAAAAACGACTTGGGGTTTTCGCTGGCAAACATCCGCTGTCGATCATTCTCTCGCAGCTGCTTCGCCCACCCATCAACGATCACCTCCGCCGCCGCAAACGGGATCACGTACCGCGCCACCCGTGCCGGCAACAACCCTTCGGCAACCATCGCCCGCATCGACGCGGGTAGCTCGAGTAGTCGCAGCGTGTTCTTCACGCCGCTGTCCGACTCCAACCCAAACAACGCTCCCGCCTCGGCTCGATCGATCCCGGCCCCGATCATCGACCGCATCAGCTCCGCCCGTTGGATCGGATTCAAATCCTGCCGCTCGGCATTACCGAGCAGCACCTCACGCAGCGCCTCGGCATCACTACAGTCCACCACCTCGCACCGCACCGGCAGATTGGCCATCCGGCAAGCCGCCGCGCGACGATGCCCCGACAGGATCTGATAATGATTCCGCCCCGTGCCCTGCTCCATCCCAAACAACCGCACCCGGACCGCTTCCCGCTGCCCAAACTCCTCGATCGACTTCACCAGCGGCAGAATCGCCTGCGCCTCGATCCGCTCCGGCGGATTCGCCGGATGATCACTCAACCGATCAAACTCCAACGACAAAATTTCATCGCTGTAATTCACTCCGCTCCCATCAACCATTTCCCCGGAAACGGTCGGCATGTCTGCAATGCTCATAATTCACCTCCCACCATCAAATCAGTCTCCCCTCTCCCACACGCTTCGTGGGGGAGAGGGGTCGGGGGTGAGGGGGCGTCGGCATCATCGGCCGCGTCAACCCATTCCATTTCCCAAGTCGGGTGAAAGTGGCCCCGATTCACGCGATCGTGATCATCGAACTTCAATCGCAAGTACTGTCCCCGCGTTCCAACCACCTTCGCTGGACGTCCTTGGAACTTTACCTTCGCGTCGCGTCTGGCTGGCACTCCATACTGCCGACGAAACCACTCGAACTTGTCTTCTTTTGACTTAACCATCACTTCCCCTCGTTGTTGATTTTTTCTGGTGAACAAACTGGTTCTTCTTGCGGGCTGAGTTTTTGCGTTTCTCAGTCAGCAACTTCTCGATCGCGTCAATCTCTTGACGCAATCGCTGCTCTTCGTCAGCGTTGAAAATCGGTTTGACTTTCGACCATCGTTTGCGGAACTCGTTGGCGAACGTCTCACCCGTTACTGGGATCGATCTGCGTCGCCGCGTTACGGTTCCGTGATCATGGAATTCATCGCAGAACTCCAAAAACTCTCTCGCCATGCCGAGCTGTGCCGCGCTAGGCGGTTGATGCAGAAAAGACACTCCGCCCTCCCGTGAACACGTTGGCGCTGCCGTCGATTCCGACCGCATCAGGCGGGTAACCGGCTTCTTGTAGCTTGCGCCGCAAGGCTGCCGACATTTGCTCCTCGGTCGCTTTGGCCTTCCGCCCCGCTGTGACGACTCTGCTACGGATCATCTCCACGCAGGTCGAGTCACTCGCTTTGACGCGCCGACGTGGCGGCGCGGTGGGGTCAATGCCGTGCGTGGATTCCCACGGCTCCGGCGGTGGCAGGCTCTGACCGGTGAGCCAACGAAACAGCCACCTGATGTCGACGTCGTCCGGTTGACGGGCCCGAAGCCGCTCCCAACGCTCGACGAGCTCCCAAGCATCCTCGGCGGTCAAGCTCCGGCTCTTCGCCGCGTCGACCGCCTTGGCGGTGGCTCTCATCCCAAAACCAACCAAAGCACTCACCACCACCTCCCACGTTTTCGGCTCGTCGCCGACCTCGGGGGGTTCGCTCGCGGTTTTTTCGGCCGCCGGTGGTGGTGGTGAGTACTGGTTAAGTACTGGTGAAAGTACTGGTGTTTCCTTATAAGGGGTGTCGTGGGACGACAGGGGGCTGTCGTGGGACGACAGGGGGCTGTCGTGGGACGACAGGGGGCTGTCGTGGGACGACACCCGGTCGTCGACGCTCCCCCCCCGTTCTGGCCGTGTCCGAAATCCCATGTTCACCGAGCGGACCATCGGCCAATTGATCGAATAGCGGTTCGCGGTCTGGCCGCCGTTGACGTAGCGGTCTTCCATCACGGCGAGCAGACCGAACTCATTCGAGGCGCGGTCGACAACACTCCTGGCCGTCGATTTGGTGCACTCGAATTTGACTGCGATCTCCTCATAGGTCAGCTTCGTCCCGCGTCCGTGCGTGTTCGTCACGAACACGTACAGCAGCAGCTCACGCACGTGCAGGTTGGTCACCCGGCGACGAGCAGGATTGTCGTTCAGTCGCTTCCATGCGGCGAATAGAGCCGCGCGATCATCCGCCTCGGACCCTTCGGCGATCTCGATCAGCGGTTGCTCTGGAGGGGCTCTGCGTTTTGTCAAAACAACATCCCTTCCGGTGTTTCCACCTGCATCCGCTGCACCAACTCCACAAACGGCCCCAGCTCCGCCTCGCACAACAGCACCCGCGGCTTGGCTAGTCCCGCCGCCGTGACGAGCACTTTCCACGGGCTGTCGTCGCGAATGTCCTCCACTCGCAGAAACATCCCCACGGCCATCACCCTCACGCTCGGCACGTGGGCCTGAATATGGTTCGCCAACCAAAACGCATCCGCCATGCTCATGATGTCGCCTCGCTCTTCGACGCCAGATCCGGATACAAGTCCGGATCCCAGCCATACATCGCGCCATCGCGGTACCAATACGGACCGCGCACCGGAATCCCATCGATCATCAGCCGACCGATCATGTCATGAGCCACGCCCATCACCCCGCCGGGCGCGTCTTTACATCCGCCAATCGAGGTCGGACTGGGCTGCTGCAGCGTTCCGCAGCCATGGTCGTACACGTCCACGCACTCCGACTGCAGCTGCGCCGCCGATGGCGTGCCGTCATGAATCACCACGTACACCACGCGCGACGGACAATCACACCGCAGTCCCACAGCGGTGACGAAATCCATCGGTAACACCGGAGCAATCTCGCTCGCCAACCGAGCCAGTTCCCCCGGCGAAAACAACCGATTGCGATGCACCGGACCCGTGCGTCCGCGCTCCAGCGCAGACAGCCGATCCATGGCGAGCTCCACGTGGGGATCATCCCACGCGATCCGTCCCGTCAGACGTCGCGACAGCAGCTCACCGGCGATCCGCTGCACGTCACGCACGCGCTCCGGCGGAATCGGATAGCTCCCGTCCCAGTACTGAAACACGAACCGCGTATAAACCACCAGCGAAACCGTCAACTCCACATCCGCCGTCGGTGACTGGCCCACAAACACCTGCTGCAAGTAGTAGCACACCTCACGAGCGTTCTCGATCGCCTCGTCTCGCTGCTGTATCCATTGTGCTTTCATCTTCATGACGCCACCTCACGAGAACGAGAAACACTGTCTCCCCTCTCCCCACGCTTCGTGGGGAGAGGGGCCGGGGGTGAGGGGCTCTCACGCAGCACCTCGGCGACAACTCCTTGGCCACCACAGAAACGACAAACACAAGAACTTTGCTCGTCATAATGCGTAATCGGCAACCATCCCGCGCCCAGACAAACGATGCACTCCCGCGCACCGTCAATGCGACCTGCGGGGACGAATCGCTCAAAGATTTCCTCGCATGACTCGTCGTACTCCTCGCACTCGTGGCGAATGACCGCAAAGCAATCTGCGCCGTCCGGACGAACCACGGGTGAATAATCGAGCGGATTGACCACGGGCGGGCCTGATCGCGATTCCGGCAGCAACCACAGCAGTCGCGCCGCCAACTCAATAGCTGTGTTGCCCCACTTTCGCTGGCTCTTGCGCCAGTGCTCGACCACCTCCATGATCGCCACCCGCTCCCAATCGTTGCAGATTACCGGATCCCAAATCGGTTTAACGGTCGCAGTCATATCACCGCTCATGCCACCGCCTCCTCAAACCAATACCCCGGCAAGGGCACATCATGCCGTAGCGTCACGAGCTTGCGCATCCGCACCGCATCACCGTTCTTCAAGAAATTCAACACCTTGTTCCGCCGACCATCGGAAATCTTCGGGTCAAAGCTATGCACGCGAAATCGCTCCAACGTCGAGCACGCCTGCAAAATTTCCTTGGCGTTGGTCTCACCGATATCGATGCACCCCGGCACGTTGTCCGTGCTATCGCCCACGAGCATCTGATACTCGACCCACTGATCCGGGCGGAGCTTTTCCTTTTCGTAAAGGTCCGCTGCCGTGTAATACTCAAAGTCCGGCGCATACTTCCCCCAACTCGCGCTCAACAACATGTTCACTGCCCCACCGAGCAGCAACTGCCGCAGGTCCTTATCCCGTGACGCGAGAACCACACGCATCCCCCGATCCAGCGCAATCCCGCAGATCGTTGCCATGCAGTCATCGGCTTCGAACCCATCGCAATGCACCACGTCGATCTCGTGATCGCGTGCGTGCTCGCGAATGCCCTCGATCAACTCCGACAAACCCACCGGCGACTCCTTGCGCTGTGCTTTGTACATCGGATCGATCTGGTACCGGAAACACTTCCCCGCATCAAAGCACAGCACCACCCGCTCCGGACGCAAGTGATCACGACACAGCTCCAACCGCCGCGTAAAATTCCGCAAACTCGCCGCCCCCGGCCCCGCCGCGTGCAGGTCCGGATGCGCCCAACTGCTCACATCCACAACGAGCCACTTGGGCTTATGATTCGATCCCATCGACTGAGTCCTCCCATGCCAAGAGGATCTGATAGTGCATCTCCCGCAACTCCTCGACCGTCTGCCGGTCTTCGCTCGACAGCAGCGCCCCATGCACCATCATGCTCAGGTCCCGAAAGTTGCGAGAGCACTGCCACATCCGATCGATCGTCGCGATCACGTCGTAATCATCCATCAGCCGCGCGAACACCTGCGGAGCCGACAGATCATCCGCATCATCATCGAGCCGCGACTTCGCCTTCGATTCACCTAACAACATTCCTTCACTCCTCGTGGTTTGGTTTTGGAACAACACTGTGCAATCGAGATCGCAGCCTCCACGGCCTTCTCAGCCGGGAACCGCCATCCATCGTCATCAACAAACGGGATCCTGCCCTCGGCGCGATAGAACTCAATCCACGCCTCCGATAAACCGAGCACCTTTGATAGTTGCCCAGCGGTCAAGAACTTCGCGTCCGTTTTCATGGCTTCATCCTGCTTGATCGGATCGTCATGGAATCCGATTCGTTTCCGAGGGACCATCAAAACAAAAACCCCTGCACCGGCCCCTCACTCAACCGCGACGCAAACGCCACCGGGATCTCCAACCGCGGTACCGCCGCGATTAGGTCCGGTTCGATCCGCGTGTAGTTGCTCTCGTTCACATCCCGAGCCGCATGGCCGAGTACCCACTTACCCAAATCATCACGCACGCCCGTACGCGACCAGCGCAGGTTCGCCATCGCACGCATATGCCGACGCTGCACATGCGGCAGACCGGCTTGATCGACGATCCGTTGCCACTGCTCCGCGAACCGATGCCCACCGGAATCGACCCAAGAAAACAGCCGACCGCCCCGCTGCCGCAGCAACGACTCCACATGATCGCGCACGCAGGGAGGGAGCGGGACGATCAGCCGTGTGCGTTTCTTGCCCTTGGTCTTCGTCGGCAGATAAACGAGCCACCCCTGCTCATGCTCCCGCGTCGATCGACGCACCGGCGACTTCGCTTCCATGCGAAAATGCTCGACCGTGAGCGTCGCCGCGTCGTTCACCCGCGGCCCCATGACCGCGAGAATGACCAAGTACGTCCGCCACTGCATCACCGAGCACTCACCCGGCCACGTCGCGATCTCGCACGCCTCATAGATGGCCCCGAGTTCATCGTCCGTCACGTCAACCGCGCCCTCCCCGATCGTCAACCGATCCGGGTCCGCCAAGTCCGACACCGGGTCCATCGTCGGCACCCGATCCAGAATCCCCACCGCCTTCGGGTTGCGAGATTCGCGAGGACCAACCCGCCGCAAAATCGCTCGCAGGTTCTTCCAAACCTTGTCCGCCGTCGCCGCGGACAGCCCCGCCCCGCCTCCATCAGACACAGTCTCCCCTCTCCCATTGTCGCCGGACCGCTCCGCCGGTCCGACCGAGCCGATGCACGCTTCGTGCGAGGCGGTGGCAGGGACCGAGGGGCAAGTTTCCACCATTAACCACTCGCCAAACTCATTCAGCATTTCGTCCGAAATCTGGTAAATTGGTGGGTCTAGGTAACCATTTTCCCCAACTTCGAGCGCGGGAGTACTAACAGTACTCCCGCGCAGCCGGTGGAAGGCTTCCCAGTGACCGAGCGAAGTGAAGTAGCTCGATGTCGTCTTAGACGCCCTAGACCGATCCAGACTCGGCAACAAAAACGTCTCAAACGCCACCCGCAAACTGATGTCGCCACCCGCTAAACCAGTCTCCACCGAAGGCGACTGAGGGCGAGCCGAAACCAAAACAGTCTCCCCTCTCCCCCGCGCTTCGTGGGGGAGAGGGGTCGGGGGTGAGGGGGCCAAACAAGCCCTATCAACGCGCGGAACACAGGGCGCACTCACGCGCCTACCAACTCGACGTACACTCATCGTCTCAAACTCCTCCATGAAAACCGAGTCAGGCAGAAAGGACGCATCATCGCGCCCTCCTGACTCGACCGAGGGCGGAGGCAGTTCAGGGAGAGGCTCCAGCACAGGCGCGGGAACCTCCTCATAATCTCGTGAATCCGTCGACCGAGGCCACTCGCTAAACGCGCCTCTGGGCATTTCACCTCTGGGCACTTCGATCATGCCGCGTCGACTCGCCACGCCATCGGCAAGCCCATCGTCGCTGACTCGCAGCTGCACGTGCGGAGCAAGCCCGCTCCCACAGCACTCGCTCGGCGACTCAACGACATCCGCCACGCGCGGCTGGGGCATCACCGCCGCTGGCTGATCGAGCGAATTGACGAACAACGCCCCGCTCACCCCAATCGCCGCACCGGCCACGATCGCGAGCAGGCACCGTCCAATGACCCGCTTCATGCTGCACCGCCAATCGCAGCAATCAAACTCCGCCCGCGCAGAAACTCCGCCTGATCAGCCGGTTTCGCGTCCGGCCCAAACACCACGCGCGGCTTGAAGTCGGCGGGACAATCGAGGCTCGCGATACGCCGCGCCCGATCGGGATTGATGGCGACAAATTGTCCGGGCGCCAGCTCCCACACTTGGCCCCGTTTTGGATCTGACCACTTCAACTTAAACATTTCAAAATTCCTCTCGTCGCTAGATGCTCGCGAGAGAAGGACGGTCACTTCCGCACCGACGTGAGACCCGAGATTGCCATTCCAGAGAGAGTGAGTTCCGCTGGACAATCAATCACACCGACACGAATCGCTAACCGTCCCTCTCACACGAACACTGGGTCAGGGCGACGGAAACCCGCCACCCCTTAGGGCAACTTGATCAACGACACGGCATCGTCAATCTGGTCGCCAAACCCGACGTGAGGACCAACAGCGAGGAGTGATGAAATCCCCACGCCGAGTTCAGCGAAGGGCAGTATTGTCCGTTTAAACGGACAGACGCAAGAGGAGGTGACCGTCTAAACGGACATTTTTCCAAAAAATCCATTTCCCCCGCGTTTGCCCACTGCTACGATCGCGGGCTTTCATACCCTCATGCACAACCCAGGAATCACCATGATCCGAATCAACCTCATGAAACCCGGCAAAGAACCTGAACTAGTCCAAAGGCTGGTTGATGCAGGCATACGTCAAATGCTGACTGACGTCGGCGGAGGGTGCGTGGAGTTTTCCGACCGCGTCGCGGCTTACCCTCCGTTCGAAACTAATCCGACGTCGACTCCTGACCCAGAAGTTCCGAAATCAACTTGAGCTTCACGTCGATTCCCTCCATGAAGGCCCCGGCTACGTTGAGGTCGTGTAACTCCACGGCTACAACCTCCAATGCGCTAAGGATCGCATCGGTCTTCGGATCGCTATTCTTACCAAGCGTTTCTCGGATACGTTTGAAATCTCTTTCGTAGCGTGTCTCGTCATCGGGGAAGCTCATCTCAATCTCTCTCAGTTAAAACCCACCCTCCATGTCAGAATTAAACGCCCACTCCAGTGGACCAGGTAACGAATCGGTGACCACGCCGATCAACGCGATCTACACTCCCGCGACGCTGCGATGTGTGACGCGTCCCGTCGGCAACGAAATGGGGATCGCCTTCAATCGCGACGATGGATCAATCGTGCGACTGCGGGTCAGTGTCGAGGAAGCGATGCAGATCGCTCACCTCATTCGCGACCAAGCCGACGGATCTTCCTCCAGCCCGATTTCCGATGTGTCTAGCAGCTCGCCTGTCTCGGAGTGAAGCACGGAGAAGGTTGCATCCATGCAAAGATCATCAATCGCCTGAGCAATATTCACATAGCTGCCGAGACTCTCGCCGTCGTAGATCGGATGAAACCGACCATTGGGCGATTGACCGATGTAGAACGTGCCCGCTGAACTCTCGCAAAAAAGCAACAATCTCATTTCAAACCTTCTCAAAGAAAACGACTACTGAAACCAACACCCACCGACTGACTGCTAAACTGCTCCTCTGATCCACAACCAACAACGAGGAGCAACCATGACGCCGCAGCCGCTAGAACCAAAAGCCAAGCCCGAACCGATCGACTTAAAGGATGTGCCGCTTGGTATCCATATCCTGACCATTATCATTCTCATCGCTGTCCCAATCGGATTGATCTGGATGTGCAGTGGCCTTCTCACGAGCGACATGCCATCGAGCGATTCCATAGCAGAGGTCGAAACATCACCGCCTCCCGAGGCACCGTCCCCAGACCCAATCGAAACGCCAACCACGCCGAAGAAGCAGCTTTATGAAGTCGTCGATTCAAGTTCAGTTCCCAACATCAAATACTCGATCGAGTACCGATACACCGGATCCGGACTCCCAACCAAAGCCGAGCTCCGTCACGTCAGCGATGAGGTCGAACGTCGACAACCGGGCTACCAGCGTTACTTCATTGGCTTCTATCTACCGCAACAACCTGCGGGTGAAGGCTTCTTCGCGACAGCCCACCGTGATCCTGATGTAACGATCAGCATCATGTCATTCATGGTGCCCGATCGCATGCAAGAGATCAGCGACTTCTACAGCGAGTGACGGATCAGAACCTTCGTTACCCACCCTCCCGAGAAAACAATGATGAAAAACGACGTCAATCCAGTCACCGCCCGCGAAATCTTCGAAACACTTCGAAAGTGCTTTGCAGCGTGGCTGACTCGTGCGGACCGCATGGGATTCGATAGCGATGCCTTTCGACGTGCTGATGAATCGCTTCGCTATGATGGCGAGTCTTCGTCTGAGTCCAAATCCGCATCGAAGTAGCGTTGATGGTCCGCGTCGGCGGCATCTCTTAGCGACCTGGCAACAGCTTTGATTGTCAGAACTACTGTTTTCTCGTTCAGACGCGGATCCGCGGCTGCCATCGCGGCCACGATTTCCTTTGTGCTCTGCATCAATTCAGCGGTCGAGTACTTCATGTGACCGAGGGTGACTGGCTTAGGCATCACTCGTACCCGCCGTTCAAAATCTCAATCACGCTCAGGCCCAACGCGTGAGCGATCTTGTCGGCAGTGGCAAAGGAGCAAGAGCCCCCACGGCTGTTGAGCAACCGCCGAAGAGCCGGTAGCGGCATCTCGCACATCCGCGCCAACTCGCTCTTGGACATCTCACGATGTTCGAGAATGGAATTGACGTTTTCGACGAAAATGACCATCGTGTCCGATGGTGCCAGCGATTTGGATGCCATATCACTCGTCCACAATGATAAACTTCTTGCCAAGGGCCTTCAGCACCAAGCCGATATTTTCGAAGTGTGGGGTGCTTTCAAAATTACCACTGCGCAATTGACTAAGGAATTGGCGGCGAACTCCAGCCCTCTTTGCGAGCCCAGTCACAGACTCGCCTGTCCGCTCAATGTGCAGATTGATGAGATCCTTGATTTCATCGAGTTCGGATTTCGATACGATTGATGGCATGTTCATGCCTCCCATGTTAATTACCCGCGGCCCAAGCCGCTAACGCAAACCGAAAGAAGATCCTCAAATGTCCGACCTACTCATCCGCATGTTCGCCGCCTGGGTCTCATCCCGAGCCACGGTCGACCTCAACGATTACGGCGTGCCCGCAACGACGTCAGCCGAGCGAACCGAACTCACCTATCGCTTTCTGACTGGAGAAAACCCTCCAGCCCCTCGTGATCAACCTGAAAAATCAGATCAATAGCCGTCCGCAACGCTTTGCTCGCACGCACCTCAGGTGTCATGCCTGCCGCTTTAGAACGGCCGATCTCCGCAGCCGCGATCTGAACAGCCAGCGAAAGAACTTCCTTCTCAGTCAGTCCGATCGAATTTTCGCCCATTTTCAAAACCGCCAATTTTCAATGTTGCAAGGCTGGCAACACGAATTAACGTGTTGCCAGCCCCAAAAAAAATAATGCGGCCGAGAGGACTCGAACCTCCACGGGATTAACTCCCACTAGGCCCTCAACCTAGCGCGTCTGCCAGTTCCGCCACGGCCGCGTTGGTTCGTGTGGTGCTTTTTAGTGCAGCAGGCAGAGTTTGCGAAAATTATCACGATTCGTCAACGCCCCTTGCTCGGCACCGGGCAACGAATCGCTGAATCAATTTCGCCGATTTTTGTCCTCGGCTCGATTCCACTCCGCTGGCCACGTCCACCCGACTGGCTGAGCTGACCTGCCGGGCTCGAGCCACGTTCTCGCAGTTTAGACCGCCCGCCAAAATCCAGGCGGGCGATGTTGGAGGTCGTGGGCATTCTTTACTCCAGGCGGCGAGGGAGGGCCAATCAAGCTGTCGTCCGCCACCTCCGTAGCCCGCGCCCGCGTCGGCATCCAGAAGCAGCGTCACCGGTAAATCCGTCCACGCCCCGATCTCAGCTTGGAGCTGGGTGGGTGACACCGGATCTGTCGACAAACGAACGGCGCGAATGACGTCAAGATTGGCTTGTAAAAGCGATTCGGCAAGCGTCGTGGGCTCGTCCCCGTGGAGCTGGACCGCATCGAGCTGCAGTGCGCGGGCGACAGCAATGATCGAGCTCGCAGTTTCATTGACAAACAAGCCGACGCGAACGAGTCCGGCATCGGCCGCCGTTTCATTGACGAGCCTCACCTGATCTCCTTCAGGGTCTAAAAAACGCACGCTCGGGGGGTGAAAATTCAGCCCAATGCAATCGGCGCCGGCCTCAACACAGGCGGTGACGTCCGCAGCCGAACGGATTCCGCAAATTTTGATCTGAAATTCATTCATGTTTTTGATTCGGGCTGAACAACGCACCGAGTTTCTATTTATTTCAATCGTCGCCAAATCAGTTAATCGAACCAGGTTTACTAATAAGCGGAATCGCCCCTCGCCGATACAATATACCGCTTGCGGAACGTTTCGAAAGTTTCGTATCCGGAAGTGACGGTTCGAACGTCTTGTGGCCCATTCGCGTTGTCGTGGTTCTCCGTTGAAGATGCTAACCCGCTCCTACCTGATCGATATCACGCTGGTGGGTTTGGCCAGTTTCACGCTGCTCTGTGTGCTCGCTCTGACGTGCGGGCGGGATGCGACCATGGCTGCGGGTCGACACGCGTTCGCTGTGGAAATCGCGCAGCCGGACGGACAAACAACGACGTGCCGAGTTGATCAGACGCGGCAAGCGGCGGATCAGCTTCGCGATGATCTGGTGCAACAGCTTACTAGGCACCGGACGCCGGACGTTGCCTGGATGCATTGGTTTCAGGAAACCGCCGAGCACTATGCCGCCATGTGCGGCGAACCCGAGGTCGCTCGGGTGGCACAGGATCTCAACCCCGAATCGGTGTTTCGTACCGTGTCGACTGGCCCGAAAACCACCCCTACCCACGGTGAGAACGCTTCCGAACTGGGGCATTGGCGTGAATTCTGGACGTTACGGCAATCGAAAGCGACAGCGTGGCTGGCGAGACGTGAAGAAAACACGCAAGCCAGGCAGGCTGCGTTGCGAGATTCGATCCGGATCACCCCGGTGCAATCTTGGTTGCCACCCCCATCGATATGTGTGAAAGCGGGGCTGGTTGCCATTCTCGTGATGCTAATCGGGGCGGTATGGCGGCTCGCCTGCCCGCCACACTCTTGTTATGGGATTCCGCGAGCGGGTACGTTGCCGACAGAAGCCCAGGGCAATTGCGCAGCGATGTGCTTTCGGGAGTCTTGGGTACGGGTGAGGCAGCCCGTCAATGTGGTGGCACGCGGGGTGGTTGGGTGGGCAATCGTGGTATCGAGTTTGATGATGCTCGTATCGGTAGTGATAGGTTCTTTGGTATCCTGAGGAGACACTGTGCGCCGAGTAATTCGGCGACCAATGCCGATGTATCGCGGCACTCGGCTCACTCTGAATCCATCTCTTGCCTGGCACCGGGTCATGACTTTTCGCATCGACTTGCCCGTTTACCGAGGTCCGATCGATCTGCTGCTGTACTTGGTCCGCCGCCAAGAATTGTCGCTGTCGGAGATGTCGCTCGCCAAAGTTGTCTCGCAGTACATCGAATACATTGATGTGTTGCAGGAGCTAGATTTGGGAGAAGTGGGCGATTTCGTCGAACTTGCTGCGACGCTGGTGGAGATGAAGAGCCAAGCGGTGCTGCCGAAGATTGAAGAGGATGACGCCGAGGAGGCCATCGAGGAATCACACGACGAACTCGTACACAAGCTGCTTGAGTATAAAGAAATTCGCGATGCCGCATCGGTGCTCGACGAGATGTCCACGCATTGGCAGACGCGTTTTGAGCGGCTCGCCGATGACTTGCCCTCGCGCCGCAACGACCCAGCGGATCAACCGATCGTTGAACTTGAGATTTGGGATCTCGTGTCCGCCTTTGGCCGGATCATGCGGGAAGCAGCGGGACCGCCCGCGACAGAGGTGATTTATGACGACACTCCTATTCACGTCTATATGCAGCGGATCCATCACGCGCTCGCTGACCGAGAGCGGGTTCAGCTCGTCGACTTGATCGAGGCAGGCCAACACAAGTCAGCGTACATTGGTTGGTTCTTGGCGATGTTGGAGCTGACACGTCACCACGGGGCAGCGGTTGCAGAAAATGACAACGGGGATATCGAGGTGGTTCGGACCGAGCATTATCGGGCTGAGCTCGATGTCAACGAAGTCGACAACTATGCTTCCGAGGCGATCGACAAGAGCAACATGCCGATCCGGATGCGGTAGCGATTTATCGCAATTTGTCGCGGTCGATGATGGGGTTAGCGGCACCTTGGCTGATTAGGAATAGGATGCCTTGTTGCGGTTGGTTGGCCTTCATCGCATTTTGGTTGATGGGGACTCCGTAGCAGGCGTAGTTTCCCGTGGCGGTATCGAGTACGTAGATTACCGATCTGCCGATCGGGCGATTACTGGCTGAGAGGAAATCGGAAGTGCCGGTCACCATCATGTAGCTGCCGCCTTTTGCTTCCATGCCAAGTGCGTCGGCAACGTTGATCGTGTAGCTGGCCATGAATCGCCCGATGCGAGGATAGAGCACAGTGCATTGCAACAAGCCGGAATTATGGTCGAGAACGAACAACGCTTCGTTGGAATCGGCGAGTGGACCGGTACACATCGAGAATTTTTCGCTGGTTACCGCCGCGGTTGCATTCGCAATCGGAAGTCCCTGCCAGTTTCCGGCAGACGCCGACGGCGTGTGATGGGCTTGGCTGGCCGCACCCGCAAAATACACCGCCGCGAGGATGGAGACGATCGTGGTCGCGATCAGGGCCGCCGTGGTAGCACGCTGTCGATGGGGCGACCGAAGAATCGCCGCGCAGCCGCTCGTCTGGCGCGGGGTGACGGAGATGGTATCGATAGGGTTTTCGTGCATCGCAGGACCGCGTGGTGGGTGAAGACAAGTGAGGGGAGTGCCGCCAAGCTAGCAAAATGGGTGAGATGATCGCCATTGGACTCTATGATTGTAACGATTGCCGCTGAACTTTACGATTGCAAAATCCAGTGTCAGCTCACTCTGCTCCTCCTCACCCGCGAGAAATAATATGGCGTTGAACCCTCCCTTGAATCGCAAGCTCCGCATGGGTCTGGTCGGCGGCGGACCGGGATCGTTTATTGGCCCCGTCCATGGAATCGCGGCTGAGTTTGATCATCGCTGTGCAATGACGTCGGGGGTCTTTTCGACCAACATGGAACGGAACAAGCAAGCCGGATCGGGTTATGGGGTGGACGAAGCTCGGATCTACGGCGGCTTTGAAGCCATGCTCGATGCCGAGGCTCGATTGCCTGCGGATGAGCGGGTTGATTTCATCAGCATCGCGACCCCCAACCACACGCACTACGAGATCGCCAGAGCCGCAGTCGAGGCGGGATTCAATGTCGTTTGCGACAAACCGATGACGCTCGATTTCGACCAAGCAGAGTCGTTACTCAAGACCGTTGAGAATTCGGACGTGGTGTTCGCGCTAACGCACAACTACACCGGTTATCCGATGATCCGCCAAGCCCGCGAGATGATCATGGCAGGAGATTTCGGCAAGATCAATGCGATTCGTTGCCAGTACATTCAAGGCTGGCTCGCCGGCACGAGCGAAGATGACGAGGGATTGCTCTCTTCGTGGCGAACCGATCCCGCTAGGAGTGGTGCCGCAGGCACCTTTGGTGACATCGCAACGCATGCCTTTCAGCTCGGCCGCTATGTGACCGGTGAGCTGCCCGACTCAGTGAGCTGCCACCTCAAGACATTCGTCCCGGGCAGGCAACTGGACGACTATGGGACTGCGGTGATTCGTTATCAAGACGGTGCTCTTGGTATCGTGACAGCGTCCCAGGTCACCCACGGCCGCGAGAACGATCTCGAACTCGAAGTCGATGGCACGCTCGCCTCGCTTAAATGGCGGCAAGAGTCACCCGACGAACTCATTGTGCGGCGAAGAGGTCAACCCCGTCAAATTTATACTCGCAGCCCTGGGACAGGAACAATGACTCCTCTGGCGGAAGCCTCCAGTCGTCTGGCGGCGGGACATCCCGAAGGTTTCTACGAAGGGTTTGCGAATCTGTATAATGCTGTCTTCGATGATATTGTAAAACGCGCTAGCGGATCTTCCTTCGAGCGGCGGGATACCGTCTATCCGAATGTCTATGACGGCGTCGAAGGGATGCACTTTATCCAACAGTGCGTCGCGAGCAGCGAACAGAATGCGGCCTGGATGCCCCTGAGTTATCCAGCGGCGCGGACATAGAGACGTGGAAGTGAAAGCCGCTTCGATGAAGGACGACTCTGTACCCTCCAGGCGTTTTCCTTTCACTTGGCATAAAATCTGCACGTGCGTCCAGTGTTCTCTTTTTCAACCAAATGTCTGAGTACGGAAACATGGAAACCACTCCTGAAATCGAAGCGACCCTTCGCAATTTGACCGATCTATGCTGTGATGCACTGCAAGACGACGGGGAGTTCAACGATGATCAGGCAGAACGTCTGGCGCAGAACCTTGCAACCAATGGTTGGAAACAGCACTCCAAGCATGGACCACCGCTCTCCACCGTATTGAAGGGCCGCATTCGCACGCAGTGCCCCGAGCCAGCGATTCACCGAGGCGCAGCAATCGACGGGATCGTCGCCAAAGTCCACCGACTCTATGAACAGGTCTCACGTTTTCAAGACAGTGCGCCGGACGATGACTCCCCTGAAGCGATGCCTCCCCGTACGCTCGGCTAAATCTCGCTCGCAAAAATACAAGCCGCTCGAACCGGGGCTTCGCAGTATGTCAGTGCCAGTAATTTGGTTCACCGCGATGCCCTCACTGAGTGAGCTCGGCGGCTGAGTGAGCTCGGCGGCTGGGTTAGGGATCGTGTGATTTCTGAGTAGCGTTGGCGGCCGCGAGAGGGAACGCAACCATGGCGACGGGTGCCGCGCTCACCGATCGACCTCGCCACAGGCGGGTAAACATCCCACTAAGGTCATCTACAAAGGTGTAGAGTACAGGAATCGCGAGCAACGTCAGTAGCAAAGACAACGTCTGACCTCCTGCGGCCAGTACGGCAATCGAACGGCGTTCTTCGGCGCCCGGTCCCGTCGCGATCAGCAGCGGCAGCAGCCCGGCGACAAACGAGATGGTCGTCATCAAGATAGGCCGCAAGCGATCTCGATTCGCACGCATGATGGCGTCGTGACGAGGCAATCCTTCGCCACGAAGCGTATTGGTGTGATCGACCTGCAGGATCGCCGCTTTTTTCACCACTCCAAATAGTACCAGGATCCCGAGGGCTGAGTATAAATTCAGCGTCTCGCCACCCCAGTACAAACTGATCAAACCGAAGGGCACGGCGATGGGTAGCGATAAGAGGATGATGATAGGATAGACCATATTCTCATACTGGGCGGCCAAGACAATGTACATGAACACGAACGATAACACGAACGTCCAGCCGAAATCGGCGATGGTCCGCTCAAGTTCACGTCCGCCTCCCAGTACTTCGATATTGAATCCTGGGGGAACTCCTATTTCGTTGGCAGCGCGTTGCAATGCATCAATCTGACCTGCCAAGGCGTAGCCATCGGCGATATTCGCGCGCACCGCAACCATTCGCTGGCGGCTGAGCCGATCGATGCGTGAAGCGGATGTGCTGACATCAAATGAAACCACATTGTCGAGTCGGGTGATCGCCGGTGATGAAGACTCCGCTGACGATGCGAAGCCATTGCTGAATCGCGACGCGGAAACTGGCCTCATCGTCGCGGCGGCGGATTGAATTGCCGCGTTTGGATTGGATCGGACGAAGAGCTGTGAAATTGACGGAACATCATTTCGGTCGACACCCACTAAACGCAGTTCGACATCATAAGCGTCGCCGGCCTTGCGGTCGAAGTAGCGCGAGACGCGGTCGTCCCCGCCAACTGCGACGCGCAGCGTATCGGCGATCTCCTGCACCTCAACACCCATGGCAGCCGCCCGCGGTCGATCGATGCGGATGAGGAGTTCAGGATTGTCGATCTGCAGCGTCGAATAGACATCTACCAAGCCAGGAATCTCCTTGGCCCGCTGGCGAAGTTCGTCGCTGAACGAGAGCAATTGATCTGCGTCAGGGCCGGTAATGGCGAAATCAATGTCGACCGGTGCACCTTGCCGGAGCGAAGTCAAATTGCGCACCGAAAGTCGCAGTCCCGGAATCGTCTTGAGTTGTTCGCGGATCTCCGTCATTTTTTCTCGCTGAGTGAAGTTCCCTCGCCACGCGGCGCTCGGATCGCCGGCGAGCAAGCCGTTGAACAAGCGCGACAAGGAAAATGTTCGATCCTTGCTATCGAGCAAGCGAACGAAAATGCTAGATCGATTGACATCACTACCGCCGCGCGTTCCGACGGTGGCCAGAACGGTTTCAATTCCATCGACGTTGTTCAGGACCGACTGCACCCGCTCGATGGCATGCCGCATGGCCAGCACACTGGCCCCTTGTCGCGCTTCGGCGCGCACTTCGAATTCCGATTCATCGACATTCAGTGGAACGTA
Organism: uncultured Planctomycetota bacterium; assembly: GCA_963763175.1. Lineage (GTDB taxonomy): Bacteria > Planctomycetota > Planctomycetia > Pirellulales > Pirellulaceae > Rhodopirellula. The sequence continues at coordinate 30,675 of CAVXOB010000011.1, forward strand.
GTCACGTTGTACCAAGCGACTTAGGGGAACGTTGGACGCGATCACGATCACGACAACCGCGAGCACGACCCAGCGGAAACGCAGCGATGCGGCGAGCATCCACAAATAGAGACGTTCGATGAGCGAATAGAGTCCGCGCCGCGATGCAGGGGTGACTCCTCCCGTGCCGGCTTTGCTGGGACGCAAAAGTTTGCTGCACATCATGGGCGTCAATGAAAAACTAATTAGCATGGAAATCAGAATGGCCACCGTCGCTGTCATGCCAAACTGAAATAGCATCCGGCCTGTCACGCTCGAAAGAAATGACACCGGCAAAAAAACAATCACCAACGAAATCGTCGTAGCAAGCACCGCCAACGCAATCTCACGTGTCCCCTGGATCGACGCGGTGATGGGATCCATGCCTTTTTCTTCAATGCAGTGAAATACATTCTCGAGCACCACGATCGCATCATCAATCACGACCCCCACCATCAGCACCAAGGCCAACATCGTGACATTGTTAAGCGTGAAATTGAACCATCTCATAAACGCGAAAGTGGCGATGATCGATGCGGGAATCGCGACCGCCGCGATGATGGTTGATCGCCATGAACGCATAAACAGCAGCACGGTCAAACATGCTAAGATGCTCCCCGAAATGAGGTGGCGTTCAATCTCATGGAGCGCTTCGACGATATATCGCGACTGATCCTGGATGATGGTGACGCGGACTCCGTCGGGCAGCAAATCGTCGCAGCGCACTAACTTCTTTTTGATCGCATCGATCACGGCAACCGTGTTCTCACCGGATTGACGCTGGATTTCCAGCACGACAGCGGGTTCGCCATTGAGACTCGCCAAGGTCCGGACTTCTTTCGTGGCATCGGTCACGGTGCCGAGGTCCCCCAGTCGAATGGGGACTCCAGCGACGGTATCGACAACGAGATCGGAGAAGTTGGCCGAGTCGGTGAACCGCCCGAGAGTCCGCATCGTCAATTCACGCCCGCCTTCATCAACGCGTCCACCCGGCACCTCAGCGTTTTGCCGAACGAGTGCCTCCCGGACTTCCAGAATCGAGATCTGATGGGCCGCCAGTCGATCCGCGTCGACGTTAACCTGAATGGCTCGGTCGGCAGCACCGGCGATCAGCACTTCGCCGACGCCGTGGGACGACTCGATAACGTTCTTGACATATCGATCAGCCAGCACGAAGAGCTCACGCGGCGAACGCTGGCCCGATACAGCTAACGTCATGATGGGTGATGAATCGAGATCCTGTTTTTCCACGATGGGTGGATCGATGCCGGCAGGCAACTGCCGTCTCACGCCCGCCACGGCGTCTCGGACATCTTGAATCGCCGCGTCAATATCGCGATCCAGCTCGATGGTGATGATGACAAAGGAACGACCGTCGGCAGAGATCGAGCGAAGTTCTTCGATCCCAGCTACCGTCGCCACCGCATCCTCGATGACGCTACTGATTTCGGATTCAACTTCCTCCGCCGCCGCGCCCACATACTCGGTGTTCACAAAAATTTGCGGCATGTCCATGTTCGGAAAACGATCAACGCCGAGTGTTGGAAAGGCAGCAATACCCGCAACAACCAGCGCGGTGATCAACATCAACGCAAAGACGGGACGTTTGACCGAGACCTCAGCGAGCCAGTACATCGGAATTCCTTGAGGCGAAGTGAACGGGGGGGCTCATGAGGATTCGCTCACACTCGAACTGCGGTCAACGGGATGCTCGGGCGACTTCACCGGGACGGGCTGCTTGATTTCCTTCGCCGCATTCAAGGCTGCCGCGTCGTTGCTTTCGTGTTCCATTGGCACAACCGAGGCCGTGGTGAGCGCTGAGGAACTGCCGGGGCTTATCAACTTGGCGACCAGCCCCCGCTCACCGTCGACCAGAATGCGATCGCCGATCGTCAAGCCTTCCACCACCTCTCGGAACCCATTGCGGCGGTCGGATGTGGCGACGGATTGTTCGGACGTGATGCCATCGACGACTTTCCAAACTTTTTGATTCCCAGCAAATTCGACGATGGCAGATTCGGGCAGAATGATTGCCGAAGCGTTGGGATCAATCACAACCTCGGCTTCTGCAAACAGACCTGTTCGCAGCCGCTGATCATCGTTAGCAACTTCCGCCTCAAACATCAGCGTTCGGGACCTTGGATCCAGCATCGGACTGATTCGTGTGACACTCGCCACGACGGGCATGGGTACGGACTGGATGGTCAACCGCACTTCCTGTCCCGGTTTCAGCGATTGAGCGAAACGTTCAGGCACCGCACCACGAAACCGCAGCGGTGTGGTGCGAACGAGAATCGCAATGGTTTGGCCCGTCGCGACGTAGGCTCCCGGCGCTATCTCACGTTGTTGGATATACCCAGCGAAAGGAGCTTTGACGACCGCGTCAGCCAGTTGTTGCTTCGCGATCAACAATTCGGCTTGCCGCACGCCGATCGACGCCAGTGATTCAGCGACGGAGTTGAGTGAGGAAGTGTACTGTGCCTGAGCCACTTGCTCGACAGCAGCGGCTTGATCGAATTCAGCGGCCGACATCGCATCGCGGGTTTTGAGCATTCTGGCTCGCTTGAATGCGGCAATACCTTCGTCCCACTTCGCCTTGGCCTCTCGCACCGGCGGGGCGTTCTTCGGGTCGAGATCGTCGGCGGACTGCCCCTCGACGAGCCCAACGGTCGACCTCGCTTGTCGAAGTTGGGCTTCGGCTTGCAGGACTCGAAGTCGAGCCTCTTCTTGATCGAGAGTTGCCAGGGGCGCTCCCTGTTCGACATAGTCACCGATCTCGATATGTACCGTATCAACGCGCCCACCGATTTTGGCACCAATGACGGCCTGCTCGTCGGGAAGCAGGCTGCCTTGACAACGAACGACGGTGGGCCAATTGAGCAGCTCGACCGTCAACGTCTCGGCAACGATTTGCGGCATCTCTTCATGCTTGCCCGCCTTGAGATAGGAGGGGTCGGCTTCCCGGCAACCCAGCATGACGATCAATGCAACGCACAAAACCAATCGACTCAGTTGCCGGATTATCAGTAGCATCAAACGCATGTCATTCGAGTAGAGAACGCGAGTCGTGACATCAAAACGCCTGGCGAAAGGCCGCTATCATACTCAAAATGACAGCCTCCGGTTGGAAAATGCATGGGGTTGGCTTCCCGTTTCCGAGACCGGCAGTCATGATCCCCTCATCCTATGCGCGGCAACCACAATGATTTCTGCGTTTCACTTTCTTGCTTGATGTGACCTTGGTTTCTCATCCATGGGAGTGAACACGATATCGAGTTCAGTTTTTGTCAGCCCGATCGGGTGTATTCTGAGAGTAGATCAGCACCGTGTATGGAGGTAGCTCAACACGTCCGCTGCAAGGTTTGCCATCGTAGGGCTGTGGTTCGGCCTCGATGTCACCGCTAGCTTGGTCACCGAAGTCCTCGCTGTAGATCCGGCGATCACTACTGAAACGACGCGACCAGTTTCCGTCGGTCGGCAGACCAAACTGATATTGCTCGAAGTGTTGATTTGCGAAGCTGGCAATGACGACAACATCGTCGCCAGGCCCACCATCGTGCGATCTTTGGAACGCGACGACTTTATCTCGGTGGTTAATGTGGTACACGTCAACACGCTGACCGGTCAGCCCCTTGGTATTGCCACCGCGATTGAGACGCAGGTGGATCAACTCCGCCGTCAGCTTAATGATGCCGTTGTGTTCCTCCGCTTGATCCCAATCCAACTCGCCCGCGTCTTGGAACCAGCCATCTACCAAAAACTCTTGGCCCTGGAAGAGCATGGGGATCCCAGGGGCAGTGAGTACGAGTGCCATCCCCAGGGTCGACCGTTTTTGTGAGTACCAGTCATCCGGATTGGCTGAGTCAACCTCGCTGGGGATGCGAGCCTTCCCATTGGCAACCTCGTCGTGCGATTCGGTGTACAAGACTCGCCGGAACGCATCGCCGTCATAAGCGTGATAGAGTGCATCACGGACTTTGTTCATGTCTCGACCAGCGTCATCGGATTGCGTGATGACGTCGCGGATCGGATGTACGAACGCTGCGTCCCACTGCGTCGAAAATCCCGCTCCCCCTTCATGGTCAGGTTTGGTGAGGTAGGCGTTGTTCTGCAAGTCCTCGGCGATGGTAATTGCAGACGGTTTGTACGCGTGTACTTCCCGATTTACCCACTGCGTCAGCCCCCAGCCCTCCGGGATCTCCTGCTGGCCGCTCGCGTCTACGCTGCGAATGTAGAGTGTCATATCGTACCGAAGACCGTCGACGTGAAAGTCCTCCAACCACATCATCGCGTTGTCACGGATATAGGAGCGGACTTCACCGCGTCCATAATCAGGACGGGTGTCGCCCCATGGCGTGGACGAGCGGTAATCATTGTAAAAGTAAATGCCGCCCTTACCGTTCTCGCTCCAACCATCGAACTGCCAGAGGTCGAGATCGCTGGGTCCGAAGTGGTTATATACAATATCGAGGATCACGGCAAAACCAGCCTGGTGCGCTTCACGCACAAAGGTCTTGAACCCCAGCGGACCGCCGTAGGCAGTTTCAATCGCGTAGGGGTGTGCGGGGTTGTAGCCCCATGAATAATCACCAGCAAATTCGGCAATCGGCATGATCTGCAACACATTGACGCCCAGCTTCTTTAAGTAGCCAAACTTGGACGTGTAGTCCGCGAATGTTCCCACCTCGTCGTCGTCGCGGCGACAAAAGGTACCAATGTGTGTTTCATAAATGACGAGTTCATTCCATGCCGCCATCTGGAACTCATCGCCCTGCCAATCAAATTGCGGGTCATGGATGATGCCATTGCCGACTGAACTAGTGACCTCGCGAACACGTGGATCGATCCGCTGAAATGTGTTTTCGCCATTGGTGATTTCGTACTTGTATTGGTCGCCCGGCTTGGCGCTCTCCACGTAAGTGAACCATGACCCGCCCGCATCTTGTTGCATCGGGTTTGCGGTCGAACTCCATTTATTAAAATCGCCAATGACGGCGACCTGTTTGGCGTTGGGTGCCCAAACGCGAAAAGCCACGCCGGAATCCAGAATGATTGGCCCCATGCCACTGATTTCACTTGCGGAGTATTTACCTGATGATGATTCGAGCATCTGAGTTGTTGACATTGACTGGTTTCGTAAATGAGGTGAAAGAAAAGATCGAAGCGGACAGGAACAAACAAAGCGGTGATTTAGCCTGTTGGCACTGGCCCCGTTTCTCACAACGGATTGATTTTCCAAGAGGAGTAAACTCGAGTGAAGTCTGGGCCATTCGATCTTTCCTATTGAAGATCAGTTGGGCTCGTGCAGGTTTTTAACTTCAATCTCTCCAAACGAAGGTTGGGGAGGATCGACGGGCGAAGCTTCGTCGGGACGGCGCACACTAGGAAAGCACGCCAATCGCTACGAAACCGTGAACGAGCCCTTACCGAGAAGCTCGCCAAAGGCCCGTTTCTCGACTCTCCCAACCTTCGCTCGGGGGGATGGAGTCAGCAAAGAAAATTCCTCGATGAAAATCAACCCAAGATGCTAACAAGCCCCACGGTGGAACGGCCCAGAGGAACGCCCACCGGCTGTAGACCGTGAAGCTATTCGGCTAATTGGCGTCGTCCACATCGACGGTGACCGCACCGGTGTCAAGGTTGCGTTCCACTTCGACACCCCCGCCATCAGGAGTGTTGACCTCCATTACTTTCTCTTTTCGCTCGCAGCCGCTGGCGACGACCCCCAGCATAAGTGAAGCTGCAACGAACAACATGTTGCGAAAACGAGGATTTATATACATAGGTTTCAGACTTCAGTTAAAGAAACAGGGAGTTCATGAGCGAAGAGGGATATTGTCCCCATCCGACAAGGAGTGTGACGCTTTAGCAACGCGCTGCCGGAGAGGTTCAAACACCTTTTCGGAATGGCTCTTAGGATGTATTGTGGACCTTGGAGGTAATCTTGCGGGTGACAAAACGAGGCAGGAATTCAGTGGAGGTCTTCATTAACCGATTCTTCCAACCCGGTATCAACACGTCAGTGTTGTTGCGGTAGGCGTGGTAGCCCGCTGCCGCAACTTCTTCCGCGGACATCGCCTGCGCTTGGAAAATCGGCAACTCGCCCATCCCAGAATCATCACCGAAACCGGTTTTCGTTGGGCCTGGCTCCAGACATGTCACATGCAAACCTGTACCAGTGAGTTCCTCATGCAACGCCTCGGTAAAGGAGAGCACATACGCTTTGCTGGCGTAGTAAACCGCCATCCCCGGCCCGGCCTGGTAGGCGGCGATTGAGCCAACGTTGAGGACGCCACCATGGCCGCGTTGCAGCATCCCGGGTAGCAGCTTACGAGTGAGCCGAGTCAATGCGACCACATTCACCATCAACATATCGGTTTGTCGATCGATCGATAGCTCCGCAAATTTGCCGAGCGCACCAAAGCCCGCGTTATTGACGAGATTGTCAACTTGAATCGAGTGGTTATTCAGTTCATTACAGAGTTCATCAACGCCTTCGGGCTTCGCCAGGTCTTCGCAAATGACGGTGGCGTCCACCTGATGCCTGCTCCGAATTTGATCCGCCAGATCTCGCAACTTCTCTTCTCTGCGCGCGACCAGCACGACGTGGTCGCCGCCTGTGGCGAATTGTTTTGCGAGTTCCCAACCTATACCTGACGAGGCACCTGTGACGAGAGTCGTAGCCATGCAAAGTACCAAGGAGAGAAATGTGACCGGAAACACGTGAGCGATGAGCGGCAGGGCCAAAATTGTCGGTCGGCCATGCGACCTGAAGGCGGTTGCTGCCACCGCCTTCGGTTCGAAGCGCCGAACAATGTTATATTCTAATCGTTCCTAAAAGTACGAGTGGCTCTTCACCCGGTCCCAGGTCGAAGGCTGGGGAGCCGACCGCATCAGCAGCGCCGTGACAACTGCGCCAACGGCAACCCCCGCGACAAAGCTGACCAGGACCGATTCGGTCGGACGTTCGGCGATGCATTCGTCCGCACGCATATAAGCGAACTGTGCGGCTTCTCCCGCCTTGTGTGCCTGATCGGAAGCTGCATGGGTCGCCTGACTGACTCGATCACTCATGGATGCATGAGGAGCGAACTCGCTCACCACCGACTGAACTTCCTCAGCGCTGTCACCGACACGTTCCTTGACGAACTCCACGAGTTCATCCGCATCGTCCTTGCATTCAGCCAATTCGTCGCGGTTGATGTGCGGCCAACGCTCCGTGATCGCGTCACGTACGCTTGCCCACTTGGCGTCACCGCTCGCTTCACTCTTTGATTTCAATTGATTCGACATTCTATGTTTCCTTGATTGGATGACGGTTACGCACGGTTGCACTATTCGCCTGGCTCCGCCGACGGACTTCTTTGCCAACGGAGCTTCAACTTGTCGCCGGTTTTGCGTCGGATCAAGATACTGGACCGCGACGTCCCATGATCAATCCCAGCACGAACAGGATCAAGAAGACAACAAACAGAATCTTTGCGATGGTGGCAGCTGTACCTGCTACGGAAAAGAATCCGAACGCACCTGCAATCAACGCGATGATCAAAAAAGTAATGGCCCAGCCTAACATGGCAATCTCCCAATCGGTTTAGTTTGAGTCGCGTAGCAGTGGACGTCACTTCTCACGCGGTCGACTGGGATTGCTTTGCATTTGCCGTGCCAATTCTTGACGCGGGTCATGTGGAGGGATGGAACGGCGGCGAAGTGACCCCACGGCATACCGGCCCGCCCCAGTTCTCGACTCAGATTGACTGAATCGAACCTGGGGTTTGATCGACGTGGAACCAAAATGATCGACAGGACTACAGAATACTAGAAGAATTTCGCCAGGGTTTCCGGCTTGGGCTTCGGTGTCACCCATGACACGACCACGGTCGTGATCAGGCAACTGAAGAACATCACCACGACGGGCATGATTAAGTACTCCTCACTACTGAGATGAAGTCGGAGGTTAAATTCCTGAAGTCCCTCGGGCGAATTGACGCCGAAGTAAAACAGAATGCTCCAACTCGTGATTGCCGCGAACACCCCGCTGATCGCCCCAGCAGCACTCAGGCCACGCCAGTACAACGCAAGGAAAACGATCGGAAACAGGGCGCTAAATCCACTGAAACACCACACCCCGAGGGCGAATACGCTCGTCGGATTGTCCAAACTCAAGAAGTAGGTTACCGCGACGATCGCAATAATAAACATTCGCGTCATGAACACCTGTTGGCGATCGCTCACATTCTTTTCGCCACGATAGTGCGTATAGATGTCGTTGTTAAAGATCGTGCCGATGCAGAGAAACTGGCTGTCCAAGCTCGACATGATTGCTGCGAGGATTCCGGCGGCAAGAAAGCCACCGAGCACCGGGCCGGTCTGCGTTTTCACCAAAAACGGCAGCACTGCGTTCGCGTTGACTTCGTTCGTACCAGGAATCAAAGGCAACTTCGGTGCGAGGTCACCCGTCGCCCATACTCCCACTAGAACGCAGGGAACCCACACGATCATGATGAAAATGGGGTGACAAATCACAGGGATTTTGAAGGATCCCGCACTCTTTGCCGTCATCCAGTGTTGGAAGAGGTGCGGAAACATCCCCACTGACAGCGGGATCAACAGATACGTGAAGAAGAGGCTCTTACTCATGTCCGCACGCGTTGCTCGGTTCACAGGGATGGAATCTCCCAGCACTCGCAAGTTCTCCATCAAACTGACTTGCCCACCGAGTCGGTTGGCGATCATCACGAAGGTGACCACGCCGAGCACCATGAAGACCATTGTTTGAAAGGTGTTCGCCCAAGTCGTGCCGCGCATCCCGCCCATGAAGACGTAAATCAGCACCACTCCGCAGATCAGCAGCGCCCCGAGCCACGGCGGAATCCCGCCATGCAATCCACGATTGGGCGCACCATCGGGAAGCAACACCGGGAACCAATCAGGAGACAAGCCCGCTGTGAGTGTCTGCACCACGGTCCCGCCGCCAATCACTCCCACGAGCAGATAGGGAATGACCAGTCCAACTAAAATCGGAAACAGAAGCAAACCGATGAAATCACTATCGAGTCGATCACGAAAAAACTCAATCTGCGTGGTGTATCCACGTACGCGAGCGACTTTCCAGACCTTCACTCCGATCACAAAGAAGCACAGTGAGTGAATGATTCCACTGCTGCTGGCGAGCATCCCGTAGACGCCGATGCCCTGCTCGAACGCTTCGCTACTACTGCCGACCAAGGCGAACGCGGTCATCGTGGTACCGAAAATACTCATCAGTAACAGAAACGGACCAATCGAGTGGCTCGCAACCTGATAATCTTCCTTCGTCCCGCTGAACAAGCGGCTCGAGAAGACCCCGAGTAGCAAGAGCAGCGAGAGGTAGACCAAGATAATGACGAATTGCGGCAATCCTGGGTGAGTCAGCCAGCTACCCTCCACGGCGGATGCCGGGGCTTGTGCGACCAAAGTCTGGAACGAAATCGAGTCCATCATTTGACTTCCTCCTGATCATATTGCGGCGCCAGAGAATCGGGATCGGCAGCCACGGCCCTTTCAAATTCGGGTTCAACGGGCCATGCGATCTTGGTCGTCAGAAACCATGTCAGCGAAGCGGCGAGTGACAAGCAGGCATGCCAGAACAGACCGACCGGCATGAAACCAAACACCAATGTTCCGTCGGTCCAAAACCAGTTGTCTTGGTGCAGGATCAGCAGCAATAGGACGAGTGCGGCAATGATCCACGGGCCGCGCCGCGAAAAGTTGGACGCACCGGATGAGAGTGGTGGGGGTGTGGCAGGCATGAGTCGGCCAGGCGAGAGTGGGGGAGAGGGAGAGAGTCGGAGGGGGCTAGTTTAATAGCATTTGACACGCGACGATATCGGGGCGCTGAATTATGCTCGGTGCCATTTACAATAGCGCTCGCTCGTCAACGCTCGCTTGTCCACGATCCCATAGTTTTTGATTGATGATGCTCCCGGCCGATTGGCAAATGTGGTTGACGCTTGCGGTTGCGGCAGGTTTGCTGGTGTGCTTGGCGCTGCGAGTGGCCGCCACGGACCTGCTCGCCTTAGCAGCGCTGGCGGTTCTCGTCCTGGCCCAGGACCTAAGCGGCACCGACAAACTGCCCTCCCCGACGGAGGCGGTCGCTGGATTCGGCAACAAGGGGCTCGTCACCATCGGTCTGCTATTCGCCATCGTCTCGGGCCTCGAACTGACCGGTGGGACCGAGTACGCCACCGGATGGTTACTCGGAGGAGTTAAGGGACTTCGCAGTGCCCTGATCCGGATTCTCGTTCCGGTCGCAGCTTTGTCTGGGTTTCTCAATAACACGCCGTTGGTCGCAGCGATGCTGCCGGTCGTTCATGACGTTTGCAAACGCATTGGCGCGAGTCCGAGTCGACTGTTATTACCGCTATCTTACGCGGCAATTTTGGGCGGCATGTGTACTCTGATGGGCACCAGCACTAACCTCATCGTGCGGGATCTCTTCATGGCAAAACACCTCGACGGCGTAGCTCTCGGATTCTTTGCCCCGGCGATCGTCGGCGTTCCTGCGACGGTTTTCGGTTTGATTTATATGGTCTATGCATCGTCGTGGTTGCTGCCTGAACGCAAGCCAGCGGTCAGTATTAGCGATGACCCACAGAAGTACACGGTGGAAATGCAGGTCGAGCCGCTCGGCCCGCTCGTCGGCAAGACGATCCAGCAAGCGGGCTTGCGCGCCTTGCCGGGACTTTATGTGGCCGAAATTCAACGTGCCGATGGCCGGATTGAAGCGGCCAAGCCCGACCAGCGAATCTATGGCGACGATATTTTGATTCTCGTCGGGGCACTCGAGAGCGTCGTCGATTTAAGAAAGATCCGGGGGCTGACAACGCCCGACGGCCAAGCGAGAAAACTCGAAGTGCCGGCCTGGCAGCGGACACTGATCGAAGCCGTGGTCAGCACCCGTTGCTCGCTGATCGGCAAAACCATTCGCGAGGGTAAATTCCGCTCCAACTACAACGCCGCCGTCGTTGCCGTCGCTCGCGGCGGACGGCGCCTGATGGGGAAATTAGGGGATGTCAGAATCGAACAGGGCGACGTGCTGTTGCTCGAAGCGTCGCCATCCTTCGTGCATCGACAGCGAGGTTCGAGCGATTTTTATCTGGTCAGCCGCGTGGAGCGAGGTGAAGTTCGGCGTCACGAGAAGGCAATTTTGGCGATTACGATCACAGCAGCGATGGTGATTGTCGCGGCGCTCGGATGGATGGAAATTCTGACCTCCGCCATGCTCGCGGCCATCGCGATGATCGCTTTTCGCTGCTGCACGTCAGGTGAAGCGAGACGCAGTGTTGACTGGTCCGTGTTGATTATCATCGGCGCGGCGATTGGGATCGGCGAAGCGATGCGGCTCAGCGGCGCGGCCGCCACGATTGCCGGTGGACTCCTTCAACTCGCCGGAGGCAGCCCCCTGAAGATTCTTGCGGCGATTTACCTTGCTACCGTGATTTGCACCGAGCTGATCACCAACAGTGCCGCCGCCGTGATCATGTTTCAAATCGCTTGGTCGGCCGCGACAGGTTTGCAAATGGACCCAACGCCGCTCGTCTTGTGCGTCATGGTCGGTGCCTCCGCGAGTTTCCTGACGCCGTTTGGATACCAGACCAACACGATGGTATACAGTGTCGGCGGATATGAATTTCGCGACTATCTCACTTTCGGGTTTCCGCTCAGCGTGATCGTGTTCGTGACGACGATGGCCACGCTCTCGTGGTGGTACGAGCTCGGCTGGACGGTCTGAATAGCAAGCCTCAGCAGCTCAGTCGCCAGCCTCGACTTGGGACGTGGTCGCTTCGATCGCCGGAACGGTGCCATCGTCACGTTTGATCGGCCTTGGATCGATCCGATAGACGTGGTAGGCGTACGCGATCTTGTCAACGGGCTCGATCTGCTGCAAATATTCCAGCCCGTCCTCGCCCGGCAGATTATAAAGTTGCTTCACACTGATGATCCACCACTGAACCTCGTCGGACCGAGCCTCATCGATCGATGCAAATTTCGGCAGTCTCGGTGGCCAAGCATCCGGCAATCCAAACAGATCTCCATTCGAGCCAAAGTAATCGAGATCAAACAAGAACGGATAGATCTGCAGCACGTACCGGTGGTGATGATTGAAACCACCTTGCAGACTGACGGAGGCGAAGCAGACTGCGGCGGGAATGCCCAAGAGCATAAACATGCTCATGGTCCTGGGTTCAACCCAGCGTCGTCGTACGCCCACGACGAGGACACCGAACCCAATTAACGCCGCCAGCAGCGTCGGCTCCGGTGTCTTGAACAGCGTTGTCATCACGTAGTAGTAGGACCAGCTTCCGTACTTCCACTCGCCCATTAAGAAAGACGACTTCGTCTCTTCGACTTCGTGTTTCAGGTAGTCGATTCCCAACACGTAATCCCGTGGAACTGGCACCGGAACACTGGCCAAGAGAGTGTCGGAAAAGCGATTTCCGTGGGTGACCGTGTCACAGCCGTCCCCGCCGAGCGTCTCGCTGCAGAATTCGTATTCCCCCAGCGGCACGAATGTGTTTTGGAACAAGTAGCCCGCATTGAGAACCAATAGGCTGACCGCCCAGAAAATCAGCAGGTCTCCGCCCCGCCTGACCCAGGCTCGGCGCGGCAAGTGTGCCACGAGTAGCCATGCCGTCATCGCCACGGTCGCCGGAATGGTCACAACGGCAGTCAGCCAAGTTAGCTTGGTTAGCAATGCGACTCCGAACGCGGCCCCGGCATAAAAGCTCGTGCCGACGCCGGGGCGATGGACGTAGTACCACGCTGCGAACACCGTCAGAATCCCCAGCGAAACCGAACCCAGGTCGGGACCTACCGACGCCGCATTGCTGAGTATGTTCGGGGACGCGATCCAAAACCAACATGCAATGATTCCACAAATAGGTGAGATCGCAGCACGCACGAATAATGAGAGAAACAAGCCTCCTGCCAACCAAAACGCAAGACTTGCTAGACGGGGGCCCACGTAATACTTGATCAGCTCCAACTTCCGTTCATTCCGCGCGTTGATTCCCAGTTCGAATTCGGCCCGGTAACCGACTTGGTCTGAATAACGCGACCAATCATAGATATCGGCTGACCCGCCGAACGCGGCGCAGAACGTTCGAACCAGCGGCGGATTGACACGATACAGGTCAAACTTAGAAAATTTGACATGGGAAACCCCTGCGGGCAGATGGGCGAGTTCGTCTAGATTCGGAAATTTTGTGAAGCAATCGCCTACCAATAGAACTGAGTAGAACGCGATCCCGCAGGCGAGTAGCATTCTCACTTTCTGGAATACTTATAGACGCCCGCTCCTATAGCGAGCAGCATGATCGCCATCCCAACATAGATCCAAATGGGTGATTTGCTCGCTGGCTCACCCCGAACGACACCGTCAAACTCCTCGTCGATGTCATGCCCCGTCCAGTAGCCCAAGCGAAAATGCTCGTCGCGATCGATGACCGCAGTGCCAATTGGAATTCCAATAGCACCGATCGTAAAATCCTCGGGTGTTGCGATACCGACGACACTTATATCGGTCATCGTGACTGCACTTCGATTCGAGCATGTCATCTGCACTGTCGACGGCAGCCATGGCAGTGGCTTTGCAGATGTTTCAAAAGCCGAAGCGGTCTCTTCCGTTTGATGAAAGCTACCAGTGTCCGTTCGGGCAAGTTTTTTGTGCACACGCAATTTCGGTTCTTCGATAAAAAAATCGATTGTCGAGAATTCTTTTGCAATCCGGACAACTTGACACACGACCCCGTCAACATTTTGTGTTGGTTGTAATTTGGCAAGATGCACATTCCTTCTGACTAATAGATTTAAATCATATTCGAAACTAAACAAATTGGTAACGCCGATAGTCGTTGCATCAAAGCAGAACGCCCCTGAGTCACCCAGATACGCGGGCTGGACCCGCTCGACATCTTGTCCCTTTTTCCAAATCCATCCGAATTCGCCATCAAACCAAATAGTTTGATTGATCGCTTCAGAGCGGCAGTCAACTCTTCGCAGCTCGTTGAGTTGATAGAGCTCGCATTCCATATCCCCTGATGCCTCTGTAAAGTAATTAAAAGCAATTTTGACACCGCCATCAATTTTCCGCTCGTTACAAAATTGGTCAAGCAGCGCGGCAGCAGCGTCATCGGCGATCGTATTCTGAGGCAAGAGCGTGAGACTAACGATGCTGATCCAATAAATTCGAAACATAAATAGATCCGTTAAGGTGACAAGCCGCAAATTTAGTATTTACGTAGAAACATCGCGTGCATATCGTTGCACGACATCGAGTTGTTCAGCATGGGCGTTTGCCCATCGCGAGCCTAGAAAAACGGGATAGTAAGCAGCGCAGATTAGCGAATCAAGATCGCTATTTCTGGCAATGTGCTCAGAATAACGTAAGCCAGAAGTCATCCAATCTACGCAGCGCACTTGCCGTTTAGTACTGTCTTTTGCTTTTGGAAATAATCCGTCCAGGTTTCGTATGCTTTGCATTCGTCGCCATCTGTCGACCAAACACATGGTTTAAATCGATAGCAATCGCTAAGTGCATTGGTTGTCTTCTTTGATGTATCTTCCTCAGTCCCAGCTGGGAATTCATTGATCTCGTACACGCTAGCAATCGCGCAAGTCTCTGGCTTTTTACCTTGGCACTTATCGACTGCGAATTCAGGGTCTAAACACCCTTCAAGGTTCTCATTTGGCTTGCGGCATTCGGCAACCACGACGCTCGTCACGACAGCCACGACAATAAGTGAAAGCAAAACTCTCATTTCTGATCTCCTAAAAAGTGAACAACAGGAACAGACTTAATCACCTCCGCCCCATCCGCGAAACGTACGTGAATGGGCAATGCGAAGGCATCTCTGACTTCATTGGTCTTAACCGCTAGAGTGACATCCCATGCCATCTCGTCAATTCGCTTAGCTGCCACGTGCAACGATTTAATGTCGGGGGCGAAGTCGGAATCAACCTCAACGGTTGCTGGGCGATTTGTGTGAATTTTAAGCGACGTGGTGAAATCGCTTTGTTCGTAATTCGATCGTATCAGGACGCTGCGGGGCTTAATTTCGATTCCAGGTTGAATATCACCTCTTAAGTACACCATCGAGTGTATTTTCATTGCACTCGTTGTAGTAAACACCACGGGGACATTAATTTTTTCTCTTCGAGCTTTGGCCCCACTTTCAAACACAATGGTGCATGTTTGCTTTGAATCATCGAGCTCACATGAAACTCGCGTGTCCGAGCAACTCACCTCGGTCATTCTGACGGGCGCATTCGCCGTGGCGGCGTCGTTAAGTTGCACAGAGTACTCACGACGCGAGTCTAATTCCGTTAGCGTCCCCAAATCAAATTCTTTGGCACTAAGTTGGTAATCGGCGGGCACGGTTGCCTGAACCCTCAGCTGGGCGATTCCAGGGCGTCCACCCGACATGTAGTCGATCGTAGCGACCGCTGTCTGTTGAGACAACGCTCCACCGACGGTCATACCGACCTCAATCTCCAATTCGTTTCCAGGAAGGTATTCCCTGCCAAGCAAATCCGCATCAGAAAGGAACATACACTGGCAACTCGTCCGCACATTCGTGATGACAACTGGATGTTTTCCGACCACCTGTAGTGGGAAGTTGTGCGTGACGATTTTGCCCTCGGAAACCTCACCGAAATCGGGTGCAGTCGGCTGAGTAGCAGCGGTTTTCAATTAGTTTGAGGTTAATTCTTTCGCGTTTGTTTGAGTTATCGGTGGTAACTCGGCTTGCGACGAAGTTAGTCGATGCCAAATGCGATTCCAGATCCCGCTTCGGTTCGCTGTCCGAAGGTCGACGATGAACTGGCCCGTCACGCGGTGCCAACGCATGCCCGATTGCTTGAGCCGTTGATTGAATATCACCTTGCATCCCGCTTCAGTTATGCCGCTGCCGGTCGGATCGCCGATCTTCTTCCGCTCAGCATAGTCCATGTGCCCCTTGTATTTCTTCAAGTAGTTCAGCGCCGGCGCAAATCTTTCTTGGTCCCTTTGAGTCCGCCACGTCGTTTCTGTTGTGCCGCTCGAGCGATAACGGTCTTGATGCCACCTTGCTCGTGACGCAGGGTATGGCGCTGCTGCTTGGCCCAGTGGTTGGCTGCGTCGGTGCCACTGCCGAACAGCGACGCGGCGAGCTGCGAAACGTATTCACAAGCATGAAAGAAGTCCACGCACCAAGTCCACTTCAGCCGCCGGTTTGTCAGCGGGTGCTTCATCTTGCAGAGCACATCGCGATAGTACGCTTGCGGGTGGCAGCCAGCGTCGGTGACGTAGCGAAGTGTCAGCACCTCCGATCCAGCCCCACGCAGCACGCCTTGAATCACTTCGGTTAGTCGCCGGGTTATCGTCGGCTGTTCGCTCTCGGGCATCTGGCCCAAGTAGATCGTCCCGACTCGTTTGCGATTGCGACCGTAAACGGCAATCGTTCCACACGAAGCTTCCTCCCAGCATGGACGCGTTTGCACGAA
Source organism: uncultured Planctomycetota bacterium (assembly GCA_963763175.1). Taxonomy (GTDB): domain Bacteria; phylum Planctomycetota; class Planctomycetia; order Pirellulales; family Pirellulaceae; genus Rhodopirellula. The sequence goes on from CAVXOB010000011.1 coordinate 47,214, forward strand.
CACTCCGTCGCGGCCCACTTGCAACAAAACGTCGTATTTTCCATCGCGTTGGCGGGCCTCTTGGATCCACTGGATCAGTTGTTTGACCGCTTCTTCGTCGTGCACGGTGCGGACTTGTGTGGCCAAGTCGGCGACGACGCGGCGGTAGGCTTCGACCGATGGCGTGACACTGAACCGCTCCGCCAGCATCTCTCGCGCTGCTTGCTGTGGCAGGTCCGCAGCCAAACGACCGGTGACTTCCGCCAATGCCGGAGTCATCCGCTTGGCCACGATCCCCAGTCGCACGTCCAAGGGAGCGATACCTGGAGCTTCGCCTTGTGTGTTTTGAAAGAACCACCGCTCAAACGAGATGGGCCCGAAGCGGGTATCGATCGTGTTGGTGGTGCGGCGATTGCGTCTGAAACTTTGGCCATCGAAGCCGAACGAACTGACCGTCTGATCGCGGTCGTCCGATTCGATGTTTCGAATGGTTCGCTGCATGATGAGCCGCGCAAGTTCTCGAACGAGACGTTCCAATCGCCGCTCGAACTTATCGGTGCTGGCGGGCGTGATCTCTGCTCGGGAAAAAAGATTGTACCGCTGCGATGACTCTCCAGATGACGGTGACTAAGTTGCTTGCGAACTCCAGTTCGAAGTGAACGAAGAGTTGTTCAAATGAACCCAGCGATGTGGTAATCTGTTTCATGGCGTCCGTTCCTTTTGAGATGTTTGGTCAGCTAACCAAAAACGCCCATTGGGACACGGACGCCGTTTTTCTCCAATAGCAATCCGAAAAATTCTGACCACGGCGAGCTGCTACCAGGCCGACTGCACCCCCGAAATCCTTGTAAAAGTGGCCCTCAAGAACGCTGAAGCCGTAAGACGTCTTGCCTTCCCATAGTCCTGATGCGAGTACGCCGAGGTAAATTGCAATCAACAGTCCAACAAAATTGACGAGGCCGCGAGCGCGTTTGGACCGGAGCCACGATAGTGAGACCAGCATGTGCAAGTGGCGACAGCCGTCACGCACGCTGCGCAAATGCGGGGGACGCTTCCGACCATCGGGATGCAAGGTGATAGGGATTTCTTTGATCCGCAATTTGGCCTGGGCCGTACGCAGCACCATTTCACTGGCGAACTCCATGCCAGTCGACTTCAGCTTCAGGTCATTTATTTTTTCGCGATCAAAGGCACGCAGGCCGCAATGCCAATCGCGGCAGGGTGTGCGATACAAAAAACGTCCAATCCCGCTGAGAATGGGGTTTCCGATGTAGCGGTGATGCCACGGCATCGCGCCGGGTTCGATGTTGCCGGTAAAACGATTGCCAATCACAAGGTCGAAGCCCTCGTCGAGCTGCTCTAGAAATCGCCGTACTTCACCGAAGTCGTAGCTGCGATCAGCATCGCCCATGACGATGTATCTGCCTCGTGCGACAGCGATGCCGCCCAGCAAAGCGGCACCGTAACCTTTCTGTTCGACCGCGACGACCATCGCACCGTACTCACGGGCGATTTTCTGGGAACCGTCCGTGCTGCCATTGTCTGCGATGATGATTTCGAAGCCAGGTTGTGGCTGGCAATCGTTTGGCGTCCCAGCGTAAATACAATCAATCGAGTTCTGTTCACCTGCGGCCACACGGGTACGCCGCTGCTCTAGTGCTGTTTGGCAGCCATCGCGAGCTGCTTCAATGCAGGCTCGGAGCGTCCTGGATTCGTTCAAGCATGGCATGACAACAGAAACGAGTATTTCGGAGTCCACGCTATGTGGAGCGGATGCGTCTGTCGATTGCTGATCGCGTTCCGTCCTCGGCGAAAGTGATGTGCTCCGATCATTGCCATTCGGATGGGAACTACGCGAGTGCCCACAACGCAGCGGCTGCTGGTCGTCGATTTTGTCATTTGAGTTCATTGTGGCACCTCCACTGTTTTCCCGTCGCGACAATTGCCAAGTGCGCGATAGACGTCCGCATCAATGGAGTAGGTAATGAGGTGGACACTGCCATCAGCCATCACGAAGTTCGCGCCGCTAGAATGCGCCGACCCAAAACTGCCAATCGACATGACCCCGTATTCGTCCGGCATCAGCGGCCAATGTGGATGCGTGCTCCGATGATTGTCATTGTCAAATCCACCGTAGAGAGGTTCGTTATCGCCCCAGTCCATACCCGAGAGATATGCTTCACGCATGACATACTTTTCCCCGAACAGAAACACGTCCGACGTGCCATCGGTCAGTTTGGACAAACTCGCTCCGCGATTGAGCCAACTGACACCCGTCCAGTCATCGGGAGGCTTTGGCCAACCGCCCTCGCGAGTCAATCGATTTGCCTCAGCGACGTTCGCAGGCCCAGGGAAATTGAGTGGCCAACTCGTGAGCTGCGTTAAGTCTGGCGCACCGTCACCCGCGTTGGCTGCGTAATCACTGCGAGCCGTTGCCGTCAGCGCACCCAAGGCACCGATGGGCAGGGGACAACTCAGACAATTCGGATCGAACGCTTGCACTTCGCCGCCACGACGCGAAGGACAGTTGTAGATCGGAACCGCCGACACTACTCGCTGTCGCAACGCGAGATCTCGTTCGTGCGCAGGGCCTGAATAGTTGCCCAAGTGATACAACGAGGATTGCTCCACGTAGGGCAATAGCGAATACGTCCAGCTACCAGGTTGACCTGCAGCCGAGCTAATATCTGCAAAGCCCTGCCACTGGTAACCCCAGCCACCGGACGGTAGGTGCTGCCGCGCGGATTCAAAATTCAACGCCGCCAGGCCCAGTTGCTTCAGGTTCGCTTGGCACTGCATTCGCCGTGACGCCTCCCGAGCGGCCTGAACCGCCGGAATTAGCATCCCGAGCAGAATACCAACGACGGAAATGACGACAAGTAGTTCGACCAACGTGAAGCCAGCACGCACTCGCTCAGTTGGTGATAGCGCGCCGTGGCGAGATGCGGTCGACGGGCCACGTGGTGCTGCAAGAATTGCAAGCAAAATCATATTGCGCCCTCCCCAGCGATGCTCGTGTGGAGCAAGTTGACGGTGAATTCATGCAGATCACCATCGCTAAGGACCAATTCGATCACGACACCAAGCCGGCAGGTCGTGCGAACTTTATCGCCTTCGAAATCTTCCGGTGCAATTTCGCCGGCATATTCCAGCAATATCGCTGGGGCGTGAGAGGTGCTGCTAACTGCGTATTCAATCAACTGCGGTCGCAGGCACTCACATGAGGAACTCACCGAAACTACCTGTGCATCCGACCTCAAGCCAACTTGGATAAGCGGTACGCACAGATAACCTGTCCGACCTGCAAGCACGACACCCGCGTCAAATGACGCTACGTGCGGTGGCATCGTGGGACTCACCGGGGTGGCTTCGGTCCTCGCATCGCACCCCGCTAAACCCATCAACATCACAAAACACGCAGCGAAATGCTTCCAACTAGGTGGTTGAGTGGTTGAGTGGTTGAGTGGTTGAGTGGTTGAGTGGTTGAGTGGTTGAGTGGTTGAGTGGTTGAGCCATCAAAAATTTCCTTCGAACCGTTTTGCTGTGAACAGGGTAGACGGGTTGCTGTGAACAGGGTAGACGGGAGGCAAGCCCTCGATCAAAAAAAACTTGGTTTTTTCTTGATCAGCTCATCAAGTGCCGCGGTCGCCCCTCTTTTGTGGTGGCGCGGTTAGGTGTTGGTGGACGCCGCGTACCAAGAGCATATCGGGCGAGATCAACCGGCGGAGCGGTTGGACGACAATGGCAATGTCGATTGATTTCGGTTTGAAATCAGCTTGGCTATCGCTACAATGGGGGCATGATTATCAACTTACTGCCGCGCTGGACGCGTCTTCCAAATTGGCCGATTCCAGCAATTGCAGCGATTTTTCTTGCAGTTACTACGAGTGAGTTGCCAGCCGAGGACGTCTCGTTCGGGCGCGACATACGTCCGTTGATCTCAGAAAAATGCTTTGCCTGCCATGGCCCCGACGAGGAATCTCGCGAAGCGGGCCTGCGACTGGACGTGCCCGATGGGGACGAGGGGGCGCTGAATTATGCGATCGATCCCGGATCACCCGACGATAGCGAAGTTTGGAACCGGATCAGCAGTGACGATGACGACATGCGGATGCCGCCCGCTGATTCGCATTTGAAACCGCTGACCGAGGAAGAACAGACGCTGATCCGGCGGTGGATCGAACAGGGGGCAGAGTACGAGCAGTTCTGGGCGTTCACTCCTCCGGTTGCACCGGAGATTCTAGCTCCGAAAAATTCTCGGTGGAGCAGCGAGCCGATCGACGCTTTTGTGCTTCGACGGCTTGAAGAAAAGGGTTTGCAGCCCGCCGACCAAGCCGATCCACGGACACTCCTTCGCCGCTTGACATTGGACTTGACAGGACTGCCGCCAACGCTCCCTGAGATAGACGAGTTTCTGGCGGCCTACGAAGCCTCGCCGGAACGAGCATGGGAAGAATGCGTCGATCGGTTGATCAGCCGCCCCGAGTACGGCGAACACATGGCTCGGTATTGGCTGGACTTGGTCCGCTTCGCGGATACCAATGGCATGCACAAGGATTTCTACCGTAATAACGTCGCCTATCGCGACTGGGTAATCCGTGCGTTCAACGAGGATTTGCCCTACGACGATTTTGTTCGATATCAGATCGCAGGGGACTTGTTCCCTGAGCCCACCGAAGACCAGTTGATCGCATCCGGTTTCAATCGTTTGCACTTGATCATCGATGTAGGCACGGCGCTGCCGGAAGAGAGCCAATTCAAAAACGTCGTGGACCGCATCACCGCTGTCAGTACCGCGTTCATGGGTCTGACCGTGCAGTGTGCCCAATGTCACGACCACAAGTTCGACCCGATCTTGCAGAAGGATTTTTACTCTCTCTATGCGTTCTTTAATAATATCGATGCAGAGCCTGAAACGGTTGCGAGGCCAAAAAACGGCTTGCAACCGCCATTGGTGTCGCTACCGACACCCGATCAAGAGCAGAAGCTGAAGCAACTCGATGACGAGATTGCTGGCTTACAGAAACAGCTTGATGAGAACTCGGATGATGAAGTAAAGGAATCGATCGAAGGCAAACTCAAGAGTCGCCGCAAGGAGCGAGAGCATTTTGCTGGCGAAGTCACTCAGGCAATGGTGATGAAGGAGCGCAGCGAGGTCAGACCCACCTTCATCCGCAAACGTGGACAGTACGACGCACTCGGCGACGAGGTCACGCGGAACACGCCCGAGTTCCTACCACCGCTGAAGAAATCAAGTGATGTAGCCAGCCGCATGGACTTGGCCGAGTGGTTCGTTGCACCGGAGAACCCGCTCACCGCGCGGGTGGCCGTCAACCGGTTTTGGCAGCAATTTTTCGGAGTCGGGCTGGTGAAAACGTCTGAAGACTTCGGCAATCAAGGCGGCGTGCCGAGCCATCCTGAACTGCTCGACTATTTGTCCATTTCCTTCACCGATTCGGACTGGGACATCAAAGCTCTCGTCAAACAGATCGTGATGTCCAAGGCGTATCGTCAAGCCTCCGATGCGACGCCAGAAACGTTCAACGCTGATCCCGAGAACCGATTGCTGGCACGCGGGTCTCGCTATCGTCTCGATGCTGAAATGATTCGCGATCAGATTCTCGCCAGCAGCGGTCTGCTCAGCGATAAAATGTACGGCCCAGCCGTAAAACCACCGCAGCCCGCTGGACTGTGGAAGGCTGTCTCGATGACCGGCGAAGTCTTTCATGCCGACAAAGGCGACGCGATTCATCGCCGGAGCGTCTACACGTTCTGGAAACGTGCGATGCCGCCGCCGCAGATGACGATTCTGAACGCGCCCAACCGTGACGCCTGCATCGCGCAGGGAGCGGACCAACACGCCACTGCAAGCACTACTGCTGCTCAATGAACCCGAGTATCTCAAGGCCGCAGGGCATTTGGCGGCAAAAACGTTGGACCAACCTTCCGGCGCTCGTTTCGATTTTCTTTGGGAGACGGTGACGTCTCAGTTGCCCGATGAACAGGAGAAAGCGGTGATGCGGTCACTCTTGAGCGACTTGCAGACAAAGTACCAGGCCGCACCCGAACTGGCTGACCAGGTGTGCGATGACGTTACGATCCGCTTGGCCAACGGACCGGATGTGAAGGCGGAACTGGCAGCGTGGACGATGCTCGCCAGCACGCTGTACAACCTCGACATCACCAAGACCAAGGACTAACAGCCGATTCGAAAAGGGGTCTGACCCTCTCCGGTGCGGCTGCCAAAAACAATATGGAATGTTCGACTCCCAAGGGTCAGACCCCCTTTCGCTTAGGCTCCCGACTATGATCACCGCGCAAAACTTCGCGACGCTCGATAATCGACGTCGTTTCCTCACCAACACAGGCATGGGACTTGGCACCGCCGCGATGGCGTCACTGTTGTCGCGATCGGCTGCGGCGCGGGATCTATCGGTGCCCGGCGGCAAACGCCTACCTGCCGGTTGTCATCATGCTCCCAAAGCCAAACGGGTCATCTTTCTGTTCATGGCGGGCGGTCCGAGCCAGATCGATTTGTTTGATTACAAACCCAATCTCGACCAGTTGTTCAAACAAGAGCTGCCAAAGTCAGTCAGCCAAGGCCAACGAGTCACGGCGATGACGAAGGGGCAGACGCAGTTAATCGCATCGACAAAGTTCAAGTTCGCCCGAGCGGGCGAGTCAGGCATGTGGATGAGCGAGCTGCTGCCGCATCTGGCCACGCAGGCCGACAAGCTCTGTTTCATTGACTCGATGAATACTGACTCGATCAACCATGATCCTGGCAAGACGCTGTTCAGCACCGGGTCAGAAATACCAGGCAAACCGAGCATGGGTGCGTGGCTGAGCTACGGTCTGGGCACACTCAATAAGGACTTACCCGACTACGTCGTGATGCCGTCCGCGTTTTGGGGCGGCAAGGTGAACGTGCAAGGACTGTACTCACGACTGTGGGGCAGCGGATTTCTGCCGTCCAAGCACCAGGGCACGAGTTTTCAAACGGCCGGTGACCCGGTCCTTTTCCTATCCAATCCTCGGGGCGTCGATGCTAGCATCCGCCGCCGTATGCTCGACAGTCTCGGAGTTCTGAATCAAAAGCATTTCGGTGAAATCGGCGATCCTGAGATCCAGACGACCATCGCCCAACAAGAGATGGCGTTTCGTATGCAAACCTCGGTACCCGAACTCACCGATATCTCCGACGAATCGCCCGAGACACTCGCGATGTACGGTCCCGACGTGGATAAGCCAGGGTCCTACGCGCGAAACTGTTTACTGGCCCGCCGCATGGCTGAGCGCGACGTGAGATTTATTCAATTGTTCCATCGCGGTTGGGATCATCATAGCAAGCTGCCGCCGAACTTAATCGCCCAGTGCAGCGATGTCGATCAACCCACCAGTGCTCTGCTGACTGATCTCGAACGACATGGGTTGCTTGACGACACCATGGTCGTTTTCGCGGGCGAATTCGGTCGCACCATCTATTGCCAAGGCACACTCACGCACGACGTTTACGGTCGCGATCATCACCCCCGCTGTTTCACCGCATGGGTCGCAGGCGGCGGCGTTCGAGGCGGGATGCGTTACGGCAAGACCGATGAGTTCAGCTACAACATCGTCGAGAATCCCGTACACGTTCGTGACTTGCACGCCACGATGCTGTACCTACTCGGCATCGATCACAAACGCTTGACGTTTCCCTATCAGGGACTCGATCAAAAACTCACCGGGGTGAATCCAAGCCGCGTGGTTACAGAAATTATCGCGTAGGTGCTATCGCTCTTTACACTTATAGCCTATCCGAAAAGGGGTCTGACCCTTTAGAGGCGAGTCATTTTTCACGGTATTGACTGGCCTCGCAGGAGAGAGTCACACCCCTTTTCGGTTAGGCTCTTCATCGCTGGACCGAGCGTTCCGGACAAGTTCACGGAATGTCGGTCGGATCGATTTGTGAAGAAAGCGGGCGAATGATCCATCGAGTTTGCGAATGGCGATCAATTCCACGACGTCGGCGAAGTCTTTATGGGTGCGGCGCAGATTACTCATGCCGCAAGCGATTTTCATTTCAATCAGACGTGACAAGCGAACAACTGCGAGTCCTTCCACTCGTTCAACGTTCAAGTTGCCGACTGGCTCGGCAATTTTCACCTCGCTGCCTTTGCCCGCGCTCTGGCCAGCGATCAAAAACTGAATCGCAAAACCGTCCTCGGTCGTGTATTCGACCCGTTCGGTATCCCACCGAAATTCGGTTTCGGTCAACAGTTTGTGGACAGCGATGCTGTCACCGGGCTGTATCACCAAATTGAGGTCGACTGTATTGCGTTGGTAACCGTGCAGACACACCGCAACGCCGCCAGAAATCGAATAGGGGACCTCGGCTGTCGTCAAGAGAGAATCACATCGCTCTGCAATTTTCCACAGCGACTCATTCCCCAGCATTTGTAAGCTCTTTGTGCGGTTGTCATCTTTTTACCTTGCCTATAATTCTAATCCGTACCGCGTCGATCGACTACGCTCGCGACAGATTTCGTACCTGCGACGGACTTTCTCGGTCTGTGAAATAATTATTATTGCGAATCTCCCCAAATCGCTTGACGCGTGAGACACGACGTCTCACACTGGGTGTGACGTGGTGTCTCTCGATCCGCATTTCGCTGGACTCTTCATGGCAATCAAACCCGCCGACGTGACGGACGCTGAATTGGCAATTCTTCAGGTTCTGTGGAACGGTCCGGCAACGATTCGCGAGATCACCGATGTGATCTATCCCGAAGGTTTGCCCTCGCAGTATGCGACGGTCAAAAAACTCTTGTCGCGAATCGAGGGTAAAGGGCTCGTTGATCGTGATTCGCGTCAGATCGCTCATCGGTTTACCGCTCTGGTCACTCAGGACGATCTGATCGCGAGGCGGTTACAGCATGTCGCCGACGACATCTGCGACGGATCACATGCCCCGCTGCTGATGAACTTGCTGAAGAATCGCAAGTATTCGGCCAAAGAGCGAAGGGAGCTCCATGAGCTCTTTGACGAACTGTTTGGCGACCCACCCAAGAAGTAAATCCTACTTTGCAAAGGCTTTTCGATGTTTACTTTTCTGCAATCGAGTCTGTTCCAAATCGGGGTAAGCAACGCAGTGTTGGCCACCGGATTGGCGTTGATCGTTTTCCTAGTCACTTGGAAATCGAAGTGGCCGGCGTGGTCTCATGCCTTGTGGGTGTTGGTGTTGGTCAAGCTCGTCGCACCACCGATTTATTGGGTCAGCGCGGAATTACCAGCAAATGCTTCATTAACCACAGCATTGGCCACGTCAGTCTTGACGGGTGCCAGCAATGTAGCTGTGCTTGACGAGCAACAGTCAGCGATTCAGGTCAGCGTATTGGATGTGAACGTAAGTCCGACCAACATGTTGCCAACCGAAGAGAGCGTCGTGCCGCATCAATTTACGTATCCAAATAGATTTTCGACCTTTTGGCTTACACTTGTTTGGCTTGTCGGTGCGACAGGCTTTTTCGGTGTGACGGTCTACCGATATCTCAAGTTCAAGCGATGGCTGAGAACGGCCAAGTCGGCACCGGCAGACTTGGTGGACCTTGTCAGCTCGGTGGCAGACGAAATTGGGTTGGGGCGTGTGCCAACGGTGCATTTGGTGCGACGTGTGATCGCACCGAGTGTGTATTCACTCGGGCGGAGAGCGTACCTTCTGATGCCTGTCGGGCTGAGCGAGCAATTGACTGAAAGTGAACTGCGGTCGGTCGTTGCGCATGAGCTGACGCATTTGCGACGCGGAGATCACTGGGTTCGAATGCTGGAAATCGTCGCTGGCTCGCTATTTTGGTGGCATCCAGTCGTTCCATTTGTACGACGTAAAATTCATGCGGCAGCAGACGAATCCTGTGATGCTCGCGTCGTTTCACAGAACCCTGGTGCCGCACGCGACTATGCCTCGGCGATGCTCAAGACAGTCGATTTCCTGTCGGGCACGAATTCGAATCACACCCGAGAAAACGCGGTCATGCCATTGATGATCGCGATTGGCGATTCACGCTCGTTGATGCGTCGGATGCGGCAGATCAGTGGATCCGCAGCGTCACCATCGGTGTCGACTCGCGGTCGGTTCGCTCTCGCGGCCGCTGCCATGTTGCTGCTGCCGCTGGGGATGCTAACGCTGGCCCCAACCACGGATGCTGGGCAACCACCTGTCCAGGAGTCAACGGCCAGCGACGAGAAAAACGCTCAGAACAACGATCCGATCGAGGATCAAAGCGAGCCGGTTGGTGAGCCTTCCCGCGGTTGGGAGAAATTTAATAGTCGCACCCGCAATTTCTTTAATGAAAGTGACGATCCGTTCGGCGATAGCGACCCATTCGCATCTGGCGGCAGCAATAGTGCCGCCGACACTAGCCGCAGGATCGATCCCGTTGCCAGTGAGAATATGCCAACGGCGAAGACTGCGAAGGCAACCATCGCAGGTGAGGCGACTCGCGAGTCAAGTGCGGAGCGCAAGCAAGCCGTAGAGGAAAGGCTCCGTGCCGCCCTTCGCAGCGAAATCTCCATGACCTTCCCTGACATTCGGCTGCGCGAGGCACTCAGAGTCCTTTCTGCGTCGATCGATGTCCCGATCATCGTTGATAGGGTGGCGTTAGAATCGGTCGGCTTGACGACGGACACGCCCATCTCGTTAAGCTTGACGAATGTCAGCATGCGCAGCTTTTTGCAGTTGATGCTTCGTGATCTTGAGCTGACGTACATGATCAAGGACGAGGTGATATTGATCACGACGAACGACGTCGCCGAGAAAAACCCAACTTTGAAAACTTACACCTTGCCCGCTGAGCTTTCCGAGCGCAGCGAGAAAATTCTGGCGGCACTGACGTCCAACGTCAAACCAGACATCTGGAAAGAGGCGGGTGGATTGAGCACTGCGTCGGTAATTGATAATGTGCTGATCGTCTCGACAACCGAAGCGGCTCACGACGAAGTCGAAACGTTTCTGGGGAAGATTGAATCCGCTTTCAAGGTTTATCAGCAGAAACAGAAAGCCGTGGCGCCGGGGCAATGACGATTTTCGCGATGGCGGTACTTGGTTGGGTGTAGCTGTCGTCCCTTGCGGGACTTAGCTTCGATACGCCGATGGTCCGGGGACTGACGTCCCCGGCAGAGAGGGTCCGTCACATTCGGGACTAAGGTCTTTCAGATATGCCTTTCCCATATTCCTGAGAGCGTCTTGATTCGCCGCGTGCTAAAAGAGGTTACATCGAAAGATATCACAAGACGTGCTTACCCCTTGTGGTGCTCTGGTTTGATACACTGGTGTCGTCGGGGATTAATGTCCGTGGCAGAGAACTGCGGTCCTGTCGGGGACTTTGTTGTACGATCTCGAACAAAGGAACTGACGTGTCAAAGACGTTTCGTCGCCCTGCCGATATCCAGCCGCTTCATTCCATTTTCCAGTGGATTGGACACGTTGCGCTTGTTGTGATCATCCTGCAGCTCTCAGGCTGTGGTGGGCAGGATGACTACAACCGAAACTTTGCTGGCAAGCTCGACTCGGTTGAGTCTGGGCCGATTGAGAATGCGGCTGGTCGCGACGGCGAAGCGATCGATGGCGTGCGGCTGGTTAGCGAATCTGGGGAGGCGACGCCGGTTCGTCGGCGGATCGTCTACGATGCCGAACTCTCCTTAGTCGTGGCGTCCTATGGTGATTTCGAATCTGAAATCAGCAAGATCGTCCAAAGGTACGATGGTTTTATTTCCAAGAGCGAGACCAATCGCCGCTACGAAGATCGACAATCCGGAACGTGGGTAGCCCGAATTCCCGTTGCCAACTACTCACAGTTCTTGAGCGAGATCGTCGAGCTCGGTTTTCCCGAATCACGAACGGAGGAGGCGCGAGACATTACGGCGGAATACGTCGACGTCGAAGCCCGGATCAAGAATAATCAGAAACTAGAATCGCGGATTCTCGAAATACTCGAGGTCCGCGAAGGGAAGATTTCCGACGTGCTGGAGATTGAGCAAGAGCTCGCACGGGTCCGCGACGAGATCGAACGGATGCAAGGCCGGCTGCGTGTACTCGCTGACCAGAGCTCGCTCGCGACGATCACGATGAAGGTCCGCGAGGAGCGCAAGTACGTTCCCCCCACCGCGCCCACGCTCACTTCGCGAATTCAATCAACCTGGCACGCTTCGCTGGGCGGCTTGAGTGATTTCGCCGAAGCCATACTGATTATGGCTGTCGCAATTCTGCCGTGGTTGTTCGTTCTGGGAATTGTTGCGTTGGTGATCTACTACTTGACGCGAACGGCCGTTCGCATCGCTGGCCGCAAGCGATGAGCGACGTTGATTCCCGACATAAGTAGGGCACCCCCGTGGCTCAACCAAACCGAATTGGGCTTGCTATGAGTGCAGAAATTGGCGATATGCGAGGACGCGAAGACACACAATCCGTCGAGATGCAAGAACCCCCAGGACCACATCGTGAGCACGACCGATAGCCCCAGTGGCACGCAGGACCAGCTCAACATGGATGATCTCGAAGCGTTGCTCCATGAGGCCACGGAGTCACTTCATTCGACTACGGACGACGTGGAGAGCCGATCATCCGAAGCGGTGCGCCCGTTTGAGCTGGATGAGCTCTCGCCTGGGGAATTCGATCAAGCCGAAAATTCGATCGAAATGCTCGACGAGGTCGAGATGGATTTACGCATCGAGCTGGGACGCACGCAGATGCGACTGGAGGATGTCCTCCGTCTGCGCCGCGGCAGCGTCGTGATGCTGGACAAACTGGCTGGCGATCCGGTCGACATTTTTGCCAATGGCAAGCTCATCGCTCGGGGCGAGGTCCTCGTCATGAACGATCAGTTTTGCGTCCGCGTCCTCGAATTGCTAGGATCGCCAGAGTGAGTAACGCCTATCACCAAAAAACAATCAGTCAATCCATTGCCGTGTTTGCAGGGTTCGTCGTTCTGTCAGCGATCGGACAATCGATTTCTGCGGGCGACTACATGGGTCACACCACGAATTCCATCGTCGCCCGCAGCGGCGGATTTCCGTCCCTGGAACCTCGTTCGTCGGATGCCCGTTCACGTTCGTATGCCGGTGGCCTCGGGAAGCCCACCTACCGTGTTGCCAACCCCAGCGATGGGGCTGCTGAATCAAATTCGCTCCAGTTGGCTGAGCCGAATACTGATGCAGGGTTGGCCTTGCAGGCGAACGCGGAATCATCGCGTTCGAAGATGATGGCACCGCTGTTAACAGTCGCTTCGAGTCTCGCCATTGTATTGGCATTATTCAGTGCGCTCGTGTGGGCGGGGCGTAAATTTGGTGGCCGCGCATCTGGATCCAAACCGCTGCCCGCTGCCGCTCTAACGCCGCTCGGGCACGTGATGCTCGACCCACGAACGAAACTGCTGCTCGTGAAATGTGGCCGCAGGATTCTCGTGCTCAGTCAAACAGCGAGCGGGATCACGCCGATCACAGAGATTACCCATCCCGACGAGGTGCACGAGTTGATGGCGAGCTGTTCCGCCGAGGCACGGGAGGCGTTCCAGAGAGCGCTCCGCGACGTGGAGCTTGAGTCAGGACGCGGGTTTCCTGACGTGGCGTCACCCACCCCCACGGTACGTCAAACGGGTCGGCTGTTCGCAACAGCGTAGTTCTGGCCAGGAAAATCCGCCTGGGCGAAAAATGCGACTGCCTTTCAATCGCGAACCTCGTGGCATTTGATTAGAATGTCGGGGCAGATAACCCCCTCCGTTCGGCCCGACGCTGTATGAAATACCGCCCAAAATACCGATTCCACTCGATCGTCGATGCTGTGTGCGGTCCGTGGGTGCGGCGAATCGCTCGAGCTGGCGGCGATGCCAATCTACGGGCCGAGATACGTACGGTGGCAACTGAGCCCTGGATTCCCCGCGTTCGCACTCTCGAGCCGCGGATCGTGCTCAATGCGACCGCGGAACTGACGGGGATGGGCGAGCTGCTCATCGCGGGTGATGCGGCGGACAATGCCCTCGACGTTTCGCTCAATCTGTCTGGTGAGCTTCAAATTACCGAGGCGAGCGTCGTCGTGCCCATTCGCGTTGGGACTGATCCGTTAGGCAATCCAATCACCGTCAATTCGCTCGATCCCAGCCAAATCACGTCCGGGCAACTGACGGCGAATCTGGGTGCTGGTAACGATTCCCTGCGCGTGGATGTTCCCGTGGGATTGAATGTCACTGCGGTCGGTGGGGCGGGTAGGGATTTGCTCGATATCTCACTGAATGCAGACGGATCAGGCGTATCCGACAACACCCTGAACCTCGTCGCGGAAACCATTCACCTCGACGGAGGCGGTGATGATATTGACTTGACCACCAGCACGCTGCAGGCCGGCGGCAGCAGTGGCTTGATCACGATCGACGACGTGGGCTCGCTACGGCTCGGTGAGATCAATGTCGCCGGAGGTTCCCTCCAGATCGGTGACGGCAGTTCGTTGAGCGGAGCGCTTAGCCAAGCGGGCAGCACGAAGATTTCGGCGGATCTCGTGTCGGTCGATGCAGCGAATGACGTGGAGCTGTTCCATACCAATAACTCCATTGGCGACCTCTCCGTGTATCTCGGCTCGGGCATGCCGGGCAGTACGCTCCATCTCGTCGCGGGCGCCATTCACATCGATGGTGGCGGTGATGATATTGACTTGACCAGCAGCACGCTGCGATCTGACGGCGGCACCGGCTTGATCACGATCGAGGATGCCAGCTCGCTGGTTCTCGGTAATATCAATGTCGCCGATGGATCGCTCCAGATCGGTGGCATCGGCAGCTCGTTAGGTGGTGCGATCAGTCAAGCGGGCGGTACCAGCATCTCAGCGGATCTGATGTCGGTTGACGCTGCGAGTGATGTGAGACTGTCCAATGCTGGGAATTCGATCGGCGACCTCACCGTCTTTCTCGAGGCGGATGCCTTGGGCGTGTCGGACGGTACGCTGAATCTCGTCGCGGGCGCCATTCACATCGATGGTGGCGGTGATGATATTGACTTGACCAGCAGCACGCTGCGATCTGACGGCGGCACCGGCTTGATCACGATCGAGGATGCCAGCTCGCTGGTTCTCGGTAATATCAGTGTCGCCGATGGATCGCTCCAGATCGGTAGCGTCGGCAGTTCGTTAGGTGGTGCGATCAGTCAAGCCGCCGGCACCGGCATCTCAGCAGAGCGATTGTCGGTCCACGCCGCGAGTGATGTGGAACTGTCCAATGATGAGAACTCGATCGTCACCGTTGATCGGATTCAAAGCGGGGGCGATGTCGATCTGAACAGTGATCTCAGCAGTCGTCCTGGTGGCACGATGACGATTCACCGCATTGAAACAGTCAGCGGCAGCATGCGCGGCGATATCAATGTTAACGTCACTGGATCAGTGGACTTGATTTCGTCCGGAGACAATGACAATGTCCTGACGACCGAGAATGGTGAGATCAATGTCATCGTCAGCGACGATATCCACATCATGGACTTCGTCGCGGCCAACGATGGCAGTGACACGGCAGCAAATCATGAGATCATCGCGGGTGGTAATAACGGCCGGGTGTCGATGTCGGCAGGCGATGAATGGATCGCGGGGAGCTCGGTGCAGATCTACGCCAGTCAAACCACCGATGGCGCGGTGCGAATTGATGCGCGGGAAGTCATGATTGGCAATGATTTTGAGATTAACACAGGTGATGGCGTCGGCGTGGCCCGCCGGCTCGCCCCACGGCCTGAACTCACCGTCGTGCCTCCTGCCGGAGTGCAACCTGTTTATCCCGGCGTGATCACCGATCCATCGAACCCGAACTACGTGAAAATCGAGACTGCATTCTATGATGTGCAGTCAATCAAAACGGATATTCTGACGCAGGCCAATCAGAACGACGCATCGGGCATGTTATCGATCGATATGGGTGCCGCCGGCGAGAATGGCTTGACGCTTTCGATCGATTGGGGCGGTCAGTCCAACCGTTTCCAACGCATCGAGGATCTCCCAGGCGATCATACGCAAGTCAACGTGTCGCACGTCTATCTCGAATCAGACATTCTGAACTCGACGCTCAATGGTCGCGGCAGTGCGACCGATCCACTCGCGGTGCGATTCGCCGTTTCGCATCATGACTCCATCGTTGTCATGGGTGATTCAATTGTGCAATCCGTTCCTGCCAATCAAATTCCGACAGCGGGCGGGCCCACATTGCAAAACACGGTCCCCGGACGTTTGTTAACATCGACCGACGACCCGCAGACGACTTCGCTCGAAAGCGGACGCGCTTTCTTCGTGATCCCCCGAGTCAACGTGCCGTTGGCATTCCTTCCTGTTCGCGATGTCTTGCCCGATCCCGTCGAACCGACGCCACCGGTGGTTTTGGTGTCATCGATCCAGCTTCAAAGTGTCATCGTGGACGCCGAGGAAACATCGCCGTCGCCACCCTCCATTCGTGACGAGTATTTTCAGTTGCGAACCCTCTCACCGGATCCCAATGGAGAGGACTTGATTGACCCGATTCGGCTACCTGACAGCATTCTCGCCGAGGACCGTCTCGACGAATTGTTTGCTGAATTACCAGATGGTGCTTATGAAATTGATTACGTGATTGGCAACAGTGATGAGCGAATGATCCTGCGAGTTGATTTGAGGGGCGGGAAAGCCATTCTGACCGAGAATGAGATCGACGGTGCTCCCTTGGAGCTGGAAGTACTGGATCTGGCCGAGCAGATCGAGAATCTTGAGACAGTGCCCGCCAATGAGTGAGGGTAAGAAACGTGTCAAAAAGGCTTCGGAGCACGATCCGGATGCGACGATCAACGACATCCCTGAGCGTGATCCGGATCACACGATCGTGGACGCGAGGCCATTCGATCCGAATGCGACGATCCAAGAAGACGGTGGTAGTTATCGCCACGCCATCACCGACGACGTAGGCGGCTTTGATGCCGATGCGACTATCGAGCACACAGGAGAATTCAAACATACTGGAGAATCTGACCCCAATGCCACGATTGTAGAATCAGAACGCTGCGACCCGAACGCTGCGCCCGCAGACGCAGATCACGTCGATGCCGAAGCGACGGTTGAAGTCGCCGATCATTTTGAGGGAGATGCGACGTTCGAGCACACCGCGGCGATTGACCCGCACGCGACGATCGACATCACGGGTGATTATTCAGTCGACTCAGGTACTTCGCCTGACAGCGGTGAGGCCCGTTCGATTTTAGAAGATACTAATCTCAGCCAGACGATCAACCCGCGATCTCTGTCCTCAGCGGAAGCAAAATACTGGGCTGAGATTTCGTCCGAGTTCACATCGTCGAGTGAACCTACCACCGTGCGGCCACTGCCGGTTAATCGCACCATCATCGAAACGAAATTGCAGCTGCGCAATCAAACGGTGGCAACGCAAGCTCACGGTGAGAATGAGCCGGCGGACTATCGTCTGGTGCGCTTGCTCGGACGCGGAGGAATGGGCAATGTTTTCGTCGCTCGGCAAGGCTCACTTGATCGCCTGATTGCGGTGAAAGTCATTCGGCCTCTTGACGAGTCCAAACGAACAACCCTCACTCGGCAGGGGCAACTCGAAACGGTCGAACAAAGTAGGAGGCAACAGTTTCTGACGGAAGCCGTTGTCACCGGTGATCTCGACCATCCCAACATTGTGCCGATTCACGATGTCGCGGTGACGGGCGATAGTACGCTGTTCTATTCGATGAAGCGAGTTGTCGGTACGCCATGGTCGGATGTTATCAAAGAGAAGTCTCGTGACGAAAATCTCGAGATTCTAATCAAGGTCGCCGACGCGATAGGCTTCGCCCATACCCGGGGCGTCGTACACCGCGACATCAAGCCTGAAAACGTGATGCTCGGCGATTTTGGCGTCGTCATGGTGATGGACTGGGGTATCGCGTTAGCCAAACCCAACTTCGAGAAGCTTGATTCGATCACGCCTGCGACGGGACTCGGTGGCACGCCTTCGATGATGGCCCCGGAGATGGCGACCGGACCACTCGAAAAGATCGGTCCAGCGGCAGATGTCTATCTGCTCGGAGCGACGTTGTTCATGATCATCACCGGTAATCCTCCGCACCATGCGCCCAACGTCAGTCAGTGCTTGCGAGCTGTTGCGAACAACGATATCCGTGAGTTCGCGCCCGAGTACCAAGGCGAATTGATGTCGATCGCACTCAAAGCGATGTCGATGGACCCTGCTGAGCGCTACGTCGATACGAAAGCTTTCCAAGATGCGATTCGTAAGTATCGGTCACATGCCGAAAGCATCTCCCTCGTGAAGCGGGCGGAGGAGGATTTGCAACTTGCGAAGAACGAGAAGTCCTATACCCAGTTCACGAGAGCCCAGTTCGGGTTCGAGGAAGCGCTCGCGTTATGGTCGGGTAACGAGGCGGCGCGAGACGGACTACGCCGAGCACAATTCGCACACGCGGAAGCTGCCTATCAAAACGAAGACTTTGATCTCGGTTTGTCACTGCTCAACGAAGGGAATCCCGATCACGGTGAGCTGATTGAGCGTTTGAGATTCGCACTCCTGCTCCGACGCCATCGAGAGTCGCGTTTCGCGGCCCTGAAAAAAGTGGCTGCTGCGCTACTCGCGTTTATCCTCATCGGAGGTTCGGTAGCGATCTTTTTCATCAACCAAGCTCGGTCACAGGCCGATCGCAATGCTGAGTTGGCGATACGAGAATCGGAGCTTGCCGAACTGCAAAGGAATCGCGCCGATGCGAATGCCGCTAAAGCAGTAGACAATGCGAAGAAGGCTAGAGAGAGCGCGACCAAGGCAAATGTCGCACAAGCTCATGCGGAATACGAGACGTATGTTTCTGAAGTGGGGCTCGCCAAAGCCCGCATCGATCGGAATGAGTTCACCGAAGCTCGTCGACTGCTCCAAGAATTGATCGGAGAGCGTGCTGCGAGTGAGATTCCTTGGGAACTGCGATATCTCTCCTCGCTCGCCAACCAATCCACCGCATCGCTTTCCACGCCCACTGAGGTGGCAGGACTCGCCGTTGGTCGGCAGTCGCTCGAATCCAGTACATCCACGCCCGCAGTCATTTGTTACGAAGACGGCACGCTCGCCACGATTACAATTGATGCGGACTCCGATCCTCCCATCACACTCGATACGCCACTCCCGGTTCCGTTACCTGACAACGAACGCGCATCGTCCGTTGCGATTGCGGACAATAACACGCTGGCCGCCGTCGGTACCGACGGCGGTGACATTCTGCTGATCGATCCAGGTAAGCTCGCGGCGGCGAAGAGCCCCAGCGATCTGTCAATTCGGCGTTTGCTGGGGCACAACCGCCGCGTGACGAGCGTCCAATGGATGGATGACGAATATTTGATATCGGCTTCAGACGATCATACCCTGCGGATCTGGAACATTCAAAACGCGACTGCGGAAGAAGTCCTCTGGCACATCGCGCCGGTCGTCGACGTTGATTCCTGCATGACGTCCGAGGGATTTCGGATTGCCGCTGGCGTGGCTGAAAAACGCGTCGGCCAAGTCGTGATTTGGGATGTACGTGTCGGTGAGAAGCTGCAAGCCAATCGGCGCGGAGTTTTCTCCGAACACGCCAGCCCACTGACGAGCGTTGCGATTTCGCCCGATGGACAACTCGTCGCGTCCGGTGAGGTAGACGGAAATGTAGTGCTATGGTCGGTGTCGCAACTTCACAAGCGGGACCTCGAGGGCACGATCAAGCCGGCCGTCGAAACGGCAACCGAAGGGGGAGGCAAAGCTAGCAAGGTAACCAGAGTTGATACAGAAGATGCCGACCAATCGATTGCGTTCACCCGACTGAGCAGTCCAGACCTGGACGCAGACAGTTCAACCGAAACATCCCAGGCCACACCGGCCCACCGTTCGAACGTGCGTAACCTTCGGTTTTCATCATCGGGAGAAACGCTGCTTACCTGTGGCGATGATTATTTGATTCATCTCTGGCGAGTCCAACCGCCTCATTCGGCAACCGAACTGCCGGAATTTAGCCTGCAGCGGACTCTCCGTGGTCACGGTGGAAATGTGACCGCTGCTGCCTTTCTCACGGCCAACGGCAATCAGGTGCTCTCGGTGGGAGAGGACGATACCATTCGGCTATGGCGTTTCGGAGCGGCGTCGGCTGGTTCTTGTTCCGCACTCGCCAGTCACGAACCTGTCCTCACGCGCGTTCATGACGACGCCATTTCATCAGCGACATTGTCGGCCGATGGAAAGCGAGTTCTCACGGCGAGTCGCGATCATACTGCCCAGGTGCTGACGATCGATCCGGTCACGTTGCATCTGGAATCGATGGCTGAGATGGCGACGGGCGAGTCGTCTGGAAACAATAACAGTCACCGTAATGGACATCCGCCATCCACCGTCGCTCTGGACGAAGGTACCGAATTCCGTGCGATGTCGATGCGAGTGAATCGCGTCGCTAACCGACTTTTCGTTGGTGGCGCGGATGCGGTCGTTCGTATATGGGACCTCGAACGTGGTACCGAACTCAGCACTATTTCCAATACAGGACTCCATCAGGTGCTGGCCGTTTCGAACGATGCAAGCGTGATCTTGACTGGGTCAAGTATCCCCGAAACGCGGGCCATTCTATGGCGGTTTGATCCGAAAACCTCCGCTGCGGTTACCGAACATCGGCTCGCCGGACATGAGGAGGCGGTCACCGCCGCTGCCATTGCCCCCGATATAAAACGCGCCCTAACGGCAGATCGAGCCGGGCGGATTATTTTATGGGATGTCGAAAGCGGGAAGCCTGTGGGCGATCCGATTGATAATCTGCTGGGGATTCGGATCAATGATGCCGTGTTTTCGGCGGACGGAGCCAGCGTGTGGATTGCGGCCGATGACGAGCAGCTCTCGCGGCTGGACCTCGAATCTCGAATGATCGTCGATCGGCTGGATCATGATGGCGTGGTGACCCACGTTGAGCTATCCAGGGACGGGCTCCGCGCCGTCACTTCGTCTGAATTGCAAAAGGTCGACTCCACCATCCACCGTGCCGAGCTCTGGCAGCTCCCGGCCGGCGACGTGCCGGCGGAACACGTAACTCTGGTTACACAGACCGTGAAATCAGAGGACCGGACCCACTCGGGTGGCCGCCCGGGTATCGCGTCGGTTTCTATCGACAACTCCGGCCATCGTGCATTGGTTGCGATCAATCCGGCAGGAGATCATGTCAGCCGCGTGGAGCGGTATCACGTTGACGACGACATCAAACAACGCAGCCGAGAGAGAGTGTTAGGGCTGCCATCGCGACTCGGCGATGTCACGGCGGCTATCCCCGTCGATTCGAACGAGTTGATCACGCTGCAGGGAAATTCGGCGTTCCGATGGAATACGACAACACGTAGCCTCGAAGTCAGTTATCGCATCCACGGCGCGCTCAGCGTGGCCGCGATCTCGCCCGACAGTTCCATCGTGATCACGGGCAGTCGCAGTCTCAAGGCATGGGATACCCGTGCAGGAGTCGCTTTGGCCAAACTCGAGTCCCCGCACGACGGCGTGGTTCGTTCGCTCACGTTTGTGGGCAAGGCGGCACCGATGGAATTTTTCAGTGGTGGTGACGACGGCGTGATCCGGCGCTGGTCGTTTCGTCGGAAATCAGGGAAAATTGAGCAACTCGGTACGATTGCATTTAGCGATGAGGACGCGGGTGGCGACCCCGAAGTACCATTATCACTGACAATATCACCCGATAGTCGCGAGCTGCTCGTGACCACCGATCGCGGCAAAGTCGCCATCTATGACCTTGAGAGTGGACGTGAACGACTCGTTTTTTCGAATCCGGCTGTCGGCATGATCGACGCCGGATGCTTCTCACCCGATGGACGATTCGTGGCCGCTGGCGGTCACGATCAATTGGCTCGGATGTGGGATTTATCGAAACCCCGCAGTCCCGCGGATCCACCAGAAGTGATCTTTCAAGGTCACGCCGAAGCAATACGCGGAATTGCATTGATATTGTCGACCGATGGCACCGCACGGCGTGAGGAAAGCGAGTTGTCAACCAGCTCAGACGTGCGGGGCCGTCCGGCTACCATGTCCCGCTCAGACGAACAAAGCCGTGCGGCTACGATGTCTACTCTACGGCTTTTCACCGCATCACTCGATCGCAGCATTCGAGTTTGGGATCCTCACCTCACGCACCAACACGTTGGCGACGGCGATGTGTCTACCCCACAGAAAATCCCCGCCGGACGGGAGCTACTCGAGCTCATCAAGCACCGCGATGGCGTGACGGCGATCGATTTCAATCCCGACACAACGCTGATGATGACGGCTGGGCGTGATGGGAATGTCATCCTTTGGCCAGCCTGCGATCCTCGATAATTTTCGCTCATGTCCGGTTCTGACACGCTTTCACAATACCGCAGCCAGTCACGCTCATCGAGTCGATTTCCCGTTTTGTTTTCGCCATGGGTCGACGCGCTTACTTTTGGCGGCAGTGCCTTCATCGCCTTGGCGATGTTGCCTCTCGGCGCGGCACTGGGGGTTCTGCACGATGACTCGCCAGGCTGGACTTGGATTGCAGCGATCTTGCTGATTGATGTCGCGCACGTTTATGCGACCGGTTTTCGAGTCTATTTCGACACGGTCGAGCTGCGCCGCCATCTGTGGTTGTACACCCTCACACCCCTGCTTGCTTTTCTCGTCGGTGCAGCGATTTACAGTGAAAGCGTCGGTTTGTTTTGGAGCTTGTTGGCCTATCTCGCTGTTTTTCACTTCATCAGGCAGCAATACGGCTGGGTGGCGTTGTACCGGTCTCGCGACAACGACCACGAATCGGTGGGATGGTGGATCGATGTGTCGGCGATTTACCTCGCCACGATTTATCCGCTGGTGTATTGGCACGCTCATTTGCCACGCAACTTCAGTTGGTTCACCGATGGCGATTTCATCACGCTACCACCAATAACCGTGGCGATCTTGCAACCCATCTACTGGGCTGTGCTCAGTGTTTATGCAATTCGGTCGATCGGTCGTGGCGTCTTACGCAACCAATGGAATCCAGGCAAAGACCTAGTCGTGATCACGACAGCATTGTGTTGGTACATCGGCATCATTTCGCTGAATTCCGAGTACGCCTTCACCGTCACCAACGTGATCATCCACGGAGTGCCGTACATGGTGCTGATCTACTGGTTTCGTTGGCACCGAGGAGAAACATCGCCATCACGTCGCTGGCAAACCACGCTGGGCCGCGTCTCCTTGTTCCTCGGCGCGATCTGGATGCTCGCTTATGCCGAAGAGCTGCTTTGGGATTCCGGACTATCCGATCAGCATCGTTGGCTATTCAGTTGGTTCCATTTTCGTAGCGGGAGCGATCCCCATGGAGACGGTAGCATGCTAGCCCGCGACCTGTGGTTGGCGCCGCTGCTCGCCGTCCCGCAGATCACCCACTACGTCCTCGACGGATTCATTTGGAAGCGGTCGGCTCGCTCGGATCCATCCTGATGTCTGTGTTGGAAGCTCTTCTCCGCAAGGCTTGTTGTCTCCTTATACGAACCCGAAGCGCGAGCGAGGAATCCTCGTGGCAGTCCCTCTCAGGCACGTCGAGTTAGTGTACTGGGTCCGCCAGGGCCCGCTCAATCACTTTCGCCACTTGTTGGGCTTGGACGGTTTGTCCTTGTTCATTGAAGTGGACGTTCTTGGGTAGCTGCAGCTCGTCGAGACGGTTTTGACAGAGAGCGTGAAGGTCGTCGATCTCGATATCGTTGGCGTCCATGATCTCGATCGCAATGTCATTATAAATCTTCGCATCCGCAGGCAGCCGCGCCGGGCTAACGCCAGCAGGATATCCTGTTGTCGTGGCGTAGATCAGTTTCGCGTCAGTTGCCTTGAGTCTCTTGACGATCTCTCGAAGGTTTTTGCGGTACGTCTCGGGGTCCGCTTGACGTGGATCGTCCATCGAGTTGGAGACCTTGGAACCACCTGCTTCACGCACATGCTTGAGATCATGCAAACCAAAATTAAAATGAATCACGTCCCAGTCATGTCCTTCGAGCCAGCGGTCGATTGCAATGATGCCTTTGGTTGTGCCGTCGCAGTTTTCGGGACGTTCCCCGTTGGCTGAAATGGGCCGGTACACGTTGGCTTTACCTTGCAGTTCTTGGCGGAGTTGCGGCGTGTAGCCGATCGAGATCGAATCACCGAGGATCAACACGTTCGGCAAGTCGGGGTCTGGAGTGATCGCCCATTTGCCGATCTTCGTTTCCGCCTTTGATATCGGTGTATCGTTCGGTGTTTGGCCGCGATATTCCATAATGTCAATCTCACCGCTGGCGGCCCAACCACCATACACATCATCCGTAGGCAGCATCCAGATGGCTGGCCACATGCCTTGACCCATCGGTAGTTTGGCACGCACTTCGATACGTCCATATTTCCAATCGCCCCGGTACTTCGTGCGAATTTTGCCGGAAGAGAATTCACACACGGTACCAGAAATGCCCGCGTGATCGCGAAATGCTTCCAGAATCAGGTGGCCGTCCTCGACGCGAACGTTTTTCGGTCGATCGGTGTAGATTTGCAGTTCGTCGTTGCCACCACCAAATGCGTCCACCGCAACGCCCCATTGAGAGTAGTCGAGCGAGTCGCCCTCGAACTCGTCACTCCAAACCAATTTTGGTTTCGAATGAGTCACTGTATCAGTGTCTTGAGCGGCGAGGCACACACACCATGTCAGTAGAATGAGCGTCAACAAAATCGGCATGAAAAGGTTCCGGTGAACTGCTGCGGATGAACGGTCGGTCAGATTATACCTGACACAGTAGCTAAGCTCTTGGTGTAGACGTTGCCACGTTTTGCCGGAGGTAAACGGCGCCGCTGCTGGTGCCCCTGAGCGTGCGGATCGGGACGACGATTTCCCGTGACGGCGCGACGGTGGGCCGTGACACAGGATCTTCTGACGCTGGCAAAACAGCAGTTTGTGCAGCAATCGTCGGCACCGAGGCGCCTTGTATCTCTAATAAGGTGGCTGTCTCGATGTCGTCGACCAGGGAATCCTCCGGATTGCGTAGCGACAAACGCAGGGTTCCCTTGTTCTGGGCCAGGTCGAGCCGGGAGGCGTCTGCTGGAGAAATCATGAGCGTCACCGAGCGTAAGTCACGAGGATCGACCAAGTTTTCTTTTGTCACTTCAATCTGTTGATCGACCGCCAGAATCTCGACGTTCTGCAACAAAGTGACCGTGCTGCCCCCTCCCGTCAAATCGTTCTGACTGGACTGGCTGATCGTCCACAGCACATCCACCTTATTGCCCGGTAAGATGAACCCGGCCACGCCCGTGGCGACGTTCGGGGTCTGAATGGTGACCGCTCTCATTCCCTTG
Organism: uncultured Planctomycetota bacterium; assembly: GCA_963763175.1. GTDB lineage: Bacteria > Planctomycetota > Planctomycetia > Pirellulales > Pirellulaceae > Rhodopirellula. Next base: position 72,551 of record CAVXOB010000011.1, read on the forward strand.
GGGATCATGGCCGCCATTCCGCGACCCGCTCCGAGCGTGGCGAGCTTCGATTCGGTAATGGGGTCAGTCTCGACCAGGGGAATCCAGACGGTGCGGCCCACCGCGTCATCCAGCTGCAACAAGGCTCCTTCAGGAACAAAGGCCTGGGGCCAATCGCGGGTTGTCACCATCTCTGCCGTCAACGTCGTGCCCCTAGGAACTGGCGCCACTGCAACGACGACCGATACCGTTTCGAGATCCGGCTCGGTGGGTTTCTCGACGAACAGATACACGCCCGAGGCGGTCGCGCCGCTGAACACTAAAGCCACTACTCCTAGAAGTGCGGTGCGCAAATTCATAGATGTTGTCCCTGAGAAGTAGAGCCTATCCGAAAAGGGGTCTGACCCTCTCCGGCGAGGCCGCTAAAAACGTTGTAAAACGATGCGTCTCCAAAGGGTCAGACCCCTTTTCGGATAGGCTATTAGAGGATGTTTTCGGTGGAAATCAGGGAGCCGACGACTCCGGTAAGAATCATCACACCGAATGGGATCAGACGTCGGCGGCGATCGGGCAGCGCGACCAGTTGCGAGATTTGCTGGTCACTCCCCAGTCCAAGAGGGGGCAGGCGATAGGGAACATGCTCGCTATCACGAGCTACCGCGTTCCACGTCAGGATGCCGACGGCGTACAGACCCGCTGCAATCCAACTGGTGAACAAGACTTGAAGGATAATGACCGGACCGAGCCACGCGCCGAGGGCCCCCATGAGTTTCACGTCCCCAGCTCCCACACCTCCACTGAGATAAAAGAGGGCCATCGGGACGAATCCGACGCTGAACCCCAATACGCTGGGCACCCAACCCGCTCCTTCGACCACAACACTATGGTAGACCAAGCCCGAAATCAGGAGCGGCCAGGTCAAACTGTCGTAGATGCGATATTTCCGAACATCGGTGAACGCGGCCACCAGCGAGGCGGCCAGCGCCATGGCAAAGGGTACAGCCGGAAATAGAAGCATCAACGTGAATCCAAAAGATGGAGAGCGGCCTGCAATTCCAGGCCAAAAGGTATTCGAATGCTGGCAAGAACTTGCCTCGCCAGTGAGCTTCCCCAAAGGATCTCCGACGGAAGACACCGGATCACGAAAGCTACATGCAAAGCATCTCGGGACGGAACGCTACGAGGGGTAACGGAAGTGTTTCGCCCTCCTGCCGACTGCATCCCGATAACTTACAGGGCACCGACTCAGCCCCGTCGGACAAATCCGCCGGGGCTGAATATGGGTGGGTTAACCACGCGACATCAGGCTCCCGCGCCGCCACCGCCGACCGAGGTGGCGATTTGGTTGAAGATTCCCGAGACGTTCACGCCGAGCGCTGTAACGGCTACGAGGCAGACGACGGCGATCAAGGCGACCATCAGGCCGTATTCAACCATCGTGGCGCCGTCTTCTTGGTTGTTGAATTCGCGAATGCGGGTAATAAAACGTGTCATGACTGATACCTGGGTCTCGGTGGGCAAGTTGGTGTTCGCAAGGTCGGAAGGCCACCGGGTCGATCGTATGCCGACGCAAAACAGAGGATTTCTTTTAGCCTTGCTCGTCGCAACATAAAAGCACGTTCGGTGCCGTTGACCAGCGGAAGTTTTGGAAATTATGAACTTCAGACGCAAAGCTTTCCGAAACAGAGGTTTGCGACGCGTAGCACATTGAGTGCTATACAGAAAAACTGTGAATGCATCGTTGTAATCCCCTGCGGGGACGACCTCCAAGGCCCATCCTGATCCCCCACGGTCCGCAGCTCGCATTGTTCGGTACCGAACGAACGCGGGGAGCTCGGTTCGCGTTCCCGAAACCGTTTTCAATCAACAGAGGCGTGGCAGGGTCGCCCGAGGAGGATGGCCGTCCTATACTGCCATCGGCACCATTTCGCGGTCACCCGACACGACAGCGTGCTGAAAGTAGTCTTTCTCGTCGGCACTCATGCGGACGCCGTCCAACTGCCATGGTTGACACCGCTCGCCATAACTCTGGTCGTAGAGCGGATATCGCTGTAAATCCAGTTGGGCGAAGTCATGCATGCAGAGGATGGCTGGATTGTCTTCCACAGCGGCATACTCTCGGACGTCCGAACAGGGGACGCAGCCGAAGAGTCGCTGATAAATCTTCGCATGACGAGGGTGAACTGCCAGCAACAGACGATCGATTCCCCGGCGTCGAGCCGCTTGACCGGTCAGGCTAATCATCTTGACCAGTGTCTCAAACCTTCGCTTCTTGTTATTATCACCACAAATTCCAGCCATACAGGAAACCTCGGCCACGCGGATTCCCTCAGCACGCATTTGATCGATCTTGTCAGCGAACAACGAATCGGCCGGCACGCCATGCACTCCGTCACGGACCAGTGTTACCGTAAATTCCACTTCGTCACCGCGCTTGAGAACCATCACGTCGGTCGTGTCCAACAGGTGATGCTTCAGCACTCGCATTCCCATCGAGTTATCGGCGGTCAAACCGGTTTGATAATACAGCCGGTGTACCAACCCAAATGCAGCTGCGCGTTCTTCTTTCGTCTCGGTGACTTTCATCACGACATGATTTGGAGTTTCCAATTGCACCGTCGATTGAACTATCCCGCGACCGGGATTGCTCGACTGGGTCGCGTGCACCATCGGATTTGAAAATTCAAGTTGCGTTTCAACAAATGCGGCCATAGTATGAACTTAATAGTGTTGCTGTTGAGAAAATGAAAAGTACCCGAGTAAGAATGGGGGAGTCGCCGCGCAGGATTGTCGTCATGGGCGTGCCGCCAGTTGACATTCACGTCATCTCCCAGGAACGTTGCTCTCGCAACAGAATGTGATGCGGACGCTACCAACTGACGTGCTCCCGCAGCTATAAGCATTTCGCGAAAAAATGCTTAAGAATCTGTGCTTAAAGCTAGTGCTCGACCTTTAGCAATCAGAGGTTTTATCTCGTCGTGCTAGCTCAAGGCGAAAAGCACGTGTGGTGCCCGTGCCCGAGATGAAATACCGCTATTTTGGCGGCGCTGGCCTAAACCACTTGAGGGCAAGAGGTTATGGAACGGTCAGTTCGGAGATTTCTCATTAAGCTCGCTGAGTGCGTCTATTAAACCCCCCTTCTGAAAATGCGTGCAGGGTCCACCCTGAGCCCCGAGGGTCGATTTGCAGGGTCGATTTGCAAGGGGCGCTTGCTGCCTGCGGCGACGCTCGACGGCAGCGACAGCGAAATAATGAATACGCCCAAAGGTGGTGGATCTTGTAAAAGATTCGGGGTATGAAGGATCGTTGATAGGATCGACTATTCCTGCTATTGATTCGCTATCATTTAGGAGGCGCCACAGGGATGGCGGGCTGTGAAACAAGATTCAATTTCAGATGCCGGTTTCGTCATGTGAGCCTCAGCAGCCTAATAAGATTATCTGCGGGTATTCGCAAACCGTCATATGAGTAGCCTTCGCTGCCCACGCCGCAGATATCTTCAGTTCATCGTCGCCATCCCACGGAGCGATTCTACCGCTCACCGATGGTGGCCCACGCCACCTCAATGTCGACCGACGAACCATTTCGGCCCAGCTTGAGCCCGGCGGGGCCCCCCTGGCCCCGTTGGAGGCGTTGGACCTGAGGAGCTATCCAACGGCCGGACATCAAGAATATGTGTCCCCTGACGGCATTTTTAACGGATGGGCGGGCGATTCGTTATCACCGCGAACTCGCGGTACGGCGATTGCGTTGAAATTTGAGTAGTTTGCGTACGCGAATCGGTCGAGTCATGGGAATGATGCATTACCCGGCGTCGCATGGCTGAGAGAGGAGGATCGCCGGTCTCATTCGTCCTTCCAGTCTGCGCAAGAATTTTCTCCTTCGAATCCCCCTTAGTAATAGACGCTACGTTATGTCACAGGTTATTCATGCACTGCTGATTGAGGACAACCGCATCGAGGCTCGCCAGACCCAGTATTGGCTCGAATCAAACAAAGACGTCGCCATTGAAGTCGAATGGGTCGAACAACTTTCTGCGGGGTTAGAGCGGCTTTCCGAGGGCGGGATTGACGTGGTGTTGCTGGACTTAAACCTGCCCGATAGCCGTGGACTGGAGACCTTCGTCACACTGCATCATCGCGTGTCCGACGTGCCGGTTGTTGTCTTCACCGGAGAGCATGATGAATCGATTGGCATTACCGCCGTCGAGCAAGGGGCTGAAGATTACCTCGTCAAGCAGCAAATCGATGGAGGAAAGTTGCCCAAGATTGTCGCCTACACAGTGGCGAGGCGTCGGGCGCAGGTGAAGGCGATCACGAAAACGCTCCAGAGCAGATCCGCCCGGATCCTGAGTTTCATCGGCGCCAAAGGTGGCGTCGGCACGACGACCGTGGCCGTCAACGTCGCGGTCGCGTTGGCGGAACGCGGCAAATCAGTCGTTTTCGCTGAGCTACGCCCCACGTTTGGGGGTTTGGCATTAAGCCTCCAGTGCGAGCCCACGGCGAGCCTTTCCGACCTGCAAGATCTTCCCCTCGAGCGAATCGACAAACCGATGTTGAGCTCCCATCTGAGCGTGGGGCCCGCGGCGATCCGGATCTTGTTCGGATCCCACTCAAGAAAGACAGGCTGGGAACTGGACGCCGAGCGCACCGAAACGGTGGTCCAGGGACTGGCCCGGCTGGCCGACTTTGTTGTTCTGGATCTGGGGGGATGGCCTTCGTCGGCGATGACGGTCGCGGCTTGTCTTTCGCAGTTCGTTGCCGTGGTGACAGCACGGGAATACTTGTCCGTAAGGTGCGGACAGTCGGTCATTGACCAATTGAAAACCTGCGGAGTTAGCGGCGGCCTCATGGGTTCCGTTGTCATCGGCCAGACCAGCCTCTCCAGCTCGGTGGGTATCTCCGAAATTCAGTCGCAGATGGGCTGCGGGATTTTGCGTCTCGTCCCCCCCGCGGCGACAGCGTGTAACAAGGCCAACGAAGATGGCGTCCCTCTGGTCCTCTCGCAGCCTATGAACGAAGCGTCGGAAGCTTACGCCGAGATCGCCACGCTGCTGGCCGATGATCGGGGCGTCAAGCTCGAAGCGGCATGTTAACCCGAAACAGCAGTCACTCATCAATCACGCTTAAAGAAGACCTGATGACAATCGATCTGGAACTCCACACCGAACTCGCGGGCATGGTGAGGGAGGATGGCTCCCGATCACTCGCCCTCATCCGCCTTGCCGTTGGCGGTCGCCACGCCGATGGCATCCAATGTGTCCCCGGCGCCCTCAAACGCCCGGGCGGCGAGATGGCGCGTCTGTCCAAAACGCTTTCCGCTGTTGTTGCATCAGGATGGGTGGCATCATCATGAGGCTTCGACAACCCAACTTGACATGGAGACTAGGGTGGTGGTTTCTAGGCATTGCCCTCGTGCCGTTACTCAGCCTATGGGCCTACGTCTTCGTGCGGGCCGATCGCGTTATCCGTGAGAGCGTCGCCACGCGGATGGAAGCTCTCGCAGACAGCAAAGTCGACCAGTTTGAAATGCATGCCGCTGAGCGATTGAAGAGCGTCGAGGCTCTGGCGGCATCTCCCCATGTTGTCGAGGCGATGGAGGGGCTCGCACAAAAGAGCAATCGCTCTGCGACGGCCGGTATGCGGGACGAGCTGCGAACTCTGTTTGAGAGCATTATCGTGGCCGACCAATACTCTGACCTGTTTCTCGTTGCGCCGGACGGGGATGAGCTGTATTCGTTCACGGGTGAGGCTGAAATCGCGTCCAATTATCTTGCCGGTTCTAACCGGGAGGTGGAGCGTTGCAAAGTTTTTGTGCGCGCGCGAAACACGCGTTCCCCTGCCATGTCGGGCATTGCTCCGTTGGCTGAGAACGGCCGCCCCGTCTTGTTGATTGCCACGCCTGTTTTGCGGAATGGATCACTCATCGGCGTACTGATTATGGAAACGCGTCATACGCAGATCAATCAGATGGTTCAACAACGGGCGGGCCTGGGTGAGTCTGGAGAGATTATTGTCGTTACGTTGCGGGGGAACGAAATCGTGCTCCTGACCCCCACACGGAACGATCCGAAAGGCGAGTTTGAGGGGACGGTTCACCTCGGCGACAAGTTCGGTCATTCATTGCAGCGGGCAGCCTCTGGGGGGACGGGCAGTGGCGTCCTACTCGACTATCGGGGAGAGGAAACCTTCTCCGCATGGCGTTACCTTCCCACAACCGGCTGGGGGCTGGCGGTGGAGATCGACACGCGAGAAGTCCTGGCCCCGCTCAAGCTCATCCTCACCCGGGTTGTCCTCCTGGGATTGCTGGCCATCGTGATCGTCGGGGTATTGGCCTGGTACGCTGCAAGATCCCTGTCCCGGCCAATCCTCACACTCACCGAGGCCGCCGGCCACATCGCGGGCGGCCAGCTCGACGAACGAGTGGTCATCGATCGGAACGACGAGATCGGCGCGTTGGCCAGGGCGTTTAACGCGATGACGGACGACGTGCGGCGAATGCACGACACGCTCGAAGATCAGATCAGCGAACGCACCCGCGAGCTTCGCGAACAGCACGCGAGGTTTCAAGAACTGACCGAGAATATCGATGAGGTATTTTGGATCGGAGAGCCCGACTCCTTAGAGAACGCGTACGTCAGCCCTGCCTTCGAAACCATTTGGGGTCGCACCGCCGCGAGCCTGTACGCGGATCCGCTTTCCTGGGTCGACATGGTTCATCCAGACGACCGTGAGCGCGTGTTTGACACCTTCACTCGTTACTCGGGCAGCAAAGAGTCGTGGGAGGCGGAATTTCGCATCGTTCGGCCCGACGGCTCGATTCGCTGGATCCGCAACCGGGGCTTTGCCGTTCTCGATGAGGACGGCGAACCCAAGCGGATGGCCGGCATCGCGGAAGACATTACCGACCGTCGACGCGCCGCCGAGGAGTTCCAGCAGTTCTTTGATCAGTCGGGAAGCCTCTTAATAATCGCCGGCTTCGACGGCTTTTTAAAAAAGGCGAACCCCGCCTCTCTTCATATGTCCGGATACTCCCTGGACGAGTTGCTGAGCACCCCATTTATTGAGTTGGTTCACCCCGACGATCGCGAAGCGACGCTGCGTGAGATAGAACAGAGTCGCCAACAGGACCGCTCGCACGAGTTCGACGTGAGGCTTTGTCGCCGGGACGGCACCATTCGTCATCTAAGCTTAAACTCCACGGCGTCCATTGGTGACCAGAGATTTTACGTCGTCGGCGAGGATGTCACCGAGCACAGGAAGGTGGAGGAGGCCCTAGCCGCATCAGAGCGGTTTGCTCACTCGACTCTGGATGCGCTCAGCGAGCACATCGCCATCATTGATGAGCAAGGGGTGATCCTGGCCACCAACCGCTCCTGGCGGGAGTTCTCCGTTGCCAACCTTGCCGAGAGCGAGGTCAATATCGGCGCTAACTACCTGCACACCTGTGATCGTGCCACGGGTCCCTGCGGCGAGGAAGCCGGCGCCGCCGCCGCGGGTATCCGGGAAGTCATTCGGGGAACGCGAGCGGAGTTCGTTCTCGAGTATCCATGTCATTCGCCGTTCGAAAAACGTTGGTTTCTCGCCCGCGTGACGCGGTTCCAGGACGATGGCCCTATCCGCGTAGTCGTTTCACACGAGAATATCACCGCAGCTAAACTGCTCGATAACGAGCGCCAAAAGTTCGTATCTTTGGTCGAGAACTCCATCGACTCTATCGGGATGGCCACCCTTTCCGGGGAAGTCCTCTACGCCAATCCCGCAGCTTGCAAGTTGTTGGGGATGGCTAGCCTTCACTCCGGGATAGGGACCGATATCGCCCAGTACTATACGGGGGAAAGCCAACGCATATTAAACGAGGTTGCCCTGCCGGCCGTGGCTTCGAATGGCCAATGGGCGGGTGAAATTCAGGTTCAACACCTCCAGACGGGCCTGCCAATCAACGTATACGAGAGCATTTTCATCGTTCGTGATCCGAACAGTGGCGAACCGCTCTGCAGGGCCACGATCGCCCGTGACATCACCGAGCAGAAACGCTTCGAGGAAACGCTCCAGCTGAATATGGCCGCGATGGAGGCGGCTGCCAACGGGATCGTCATCACCGACGTCATGGGGAAGATCGAGTGGTCCAATTCAGCGTTTACGAAATTGACCGGTTACTCGGCTGACGAGGCCTTGGGTCAGAGCATCCGAATCCTTGAGTCTGGAAAGCACTCCGCCGAGTTCTTCGAGCAAATGTGGAAGTCGATCAGTGCCGGCGAGATTTGGCATGGCGAGATCATCAATGCACGCAAGGATGGCAGCCTCTATGACGAAGAGATGACGATCACGCCGGTGCGGGATTCGAGCGGGACCATCTCGCATTTCGTGGGGATCAAACAGGACGTGACCGAGCGCAGGAAGGCGGAAGAAGCAAAGAACGCGAGCGACAGAAGGTACCTGGAGTTGGTCGAGACTTCGCCCGATCTCATCTGGTCGCTTGATCTCCATGGACGGTTTACGTTTGTAAACGCGCCGGCCCTTGGCGCCATCTTCGGCTACCGACCAGAAGAATGGCTGGGGCATTATTTCGTGGAGTTTTTGCCACCCGGCGAGGATGTCAAGCTCCTTCCATTATTCCAGCGGTTATTGGCTGGCGAGACTTTGCTTCAAATCGATGGTGCATTTTTGCACAAGGATGGCACGCTCCGACACATGAGCATCAGCGGAACACCGAACTTCGACGAACAAGGTTCCGTCATCAGCCTCGGCGGCACGTCTCGCGACGTCACTGACCAGAAGCGGGCCGAAGACACACTTCGAGGTAACGAGCAACGGATGCGAGAACAGCAAGCAGCCTTAGTCGCTCTGACCCGCACGAGCAGGCAGGGAGCCCAGGCCGAGAGCAACGATCTTCAGACGATCACCCAAACGTCCGCCATAACGCTGGGCGCTTCGAGAAGCAGCGTGTGGCGATTTAACTCTGATCGCACCGCGATTCGTTGCATCGATCTCTATGACGCCGATACCGGCCAACATTTCGCTGGAGACGAACTGGCAAAGAAGAATTACCCGGCTTACTTTCGGGCACTCTCTGACTTGGATGTCCTGGATGCGGGCGATGCCAACGTGGATCCTCGCACGCGGGAGTTCTCCAAGGGTTATCTCCAGCCGTTGGGCATCGGTGCTATTCTGGATACACCTTTCCATGTTGCCGGTAAGGTCGAAGGAGTGGTCTGCCACGAGTATGTCGGGAGCACGCGAGAGTGGACCTCGGACGAGCAAACCTTTGCCGTGGCTGTCGCGAATTTGGTGTCCCTGCTGCTCCAGGAGGCGGACCTGCATTTGGCGAAAGCGACTGCGGAGGACGCCAATCGGGCGAAGAGCGAGTTTCTGGCCAACATGAGCCATGAAATCCGCACCCCGATGAATGGTGTGATTGGACTGACGGAACTGGCACTCGACACCGAACTTTCTGCGGAGCAACGCGACTACTTAAAAGGAATTGCCACTTCGGGCCATGCCTTGCTGGAGGTGATTAACGACATTCTCGACTTCTCAAAAATCGAAGCTGGCAAGCTCGACATCGACGAGGTCGACTTTGATCTGACCGCCGCCGTCGAAATGGCCGTGGAGACCATGGCTCTGCGGGCGCATGAGAAAGGTCTGGAACTGCTTTGCGACATCCGCTCCGAGGTGCCTGATGGACTGATTGGGGACCCTGCCCGACTCAGACAAGTGCTCATCAATCTGGTCGGCAATGCGGTGAAGTTCACCTCTCAGGGCGAAGTAGCGGTCGGCGTCAAGACCGCAGAAGTGACCCCGGAGGCCGTCTGGCTGACTTTTTCTGTCAGTGATACCGGAGTTGGCGTCCCCATCGAGAAGCAGCACTCGATCTTCGAACCGTTCACGCAAGTCGACGGCTCGACGACTCGAAGCTACGGCGGGACAGGCCTCGGATTAACGATTTCTACTAAGCTGGTCGCGATGATGGGCGGCCAACTGCAGCTCGAGAGTGAGCCAGAGAAGGGCAGTCGATTCTACTTCACCATTCCGTTCGGCAGGATACCTCAGCAAAACGGGAAGACATCCGTCACGCCCGAACTGACGCAACTGGAGGGATTACGCGTGCTGATTGTCGATGACAACTCCACCAATCGCAAGATCCTGATGCGCACTCTCGCACGTCGGGGCGTCAAGGCGGTAGAAGCCGACAGCGGAAAGAACGCGCTGGCCTGTCTCCACGACGCGCTGTCCAATGGTGTCCCATTTCAACTGATCCTGCTGGATGTGCAGATGCCCGATATGGACGGGTTCACCTTTCTGGAACAGATCCGCGGCGATTCGGATCTCAACAGGCCCGCGATCCTCATGCTGAGCTCGCTGGAGCGCGGCAAAGATATCGCCCGAGCCAGGGCGCTCGGGGCCGCCGCCTACCTTATCAAACCAGCGATTTGGAACAAGCTGGAGGCTGCGATCGGTGAGGCATTGGCCGTTGTCGACGACAAGAAGGCGGAGCGTGAGCAGGTCGCCCCCAGTCAATCGACTTTAGAAGCAACCGCTCGCCCCCTGCGGATCTTGGTTGCCGAGGACAATCCTCTCAACCAATTATTCGCCGTGCGGACGCTGGAAAAAGCGGGGCACGAAGCGATCGTCGCTAACAACGGGGAAGCGGCGTTAGAATTGCTCAAACACAGTCACTTTGACGTGGTCCTGATGGACGTGCAAATGCCGATCATGGATGGATACCAAGCAACCGCTCGCATCCGCGAAATGGAGCGAGGAACGGATCGGCATCAGCCCATCATCGCGATGACAGCCCATGCGATGAGGGGCGACCGTGAACATTGCCTGAACATGGGGATGGACAGCTACGTCTCCAAACCGTTTCAGGCATACGAACTCTCCCACGCGATGTCTGAGGCCATGTCGATGCACAACCCTCCAATCCAGCCCGACAGCGGTTTGGACGCACCGAGCTCAGGTCTCGACAATAAACCTTTTCTAAATAAAACGATGTCGCTCGCCCCGGAATTCCTTCAAGAACTCTCCGTGATGTTCCTGGAAGATTGCCCGCGGTTGATGGCCAGCATCCGCGAGGCGATCGACAATCGGAATGCCTCCAACCTCAAATTGGCGGGCCACACTCTCAAAGGATCGGCTGGGGTTTTCCGGGATCAGGCCGCGTTCGATGCGGCGTTCCACATCGAGCGAATCGGACGTGACGCCGACTGGAAGAATGCCGAGGCCGCCTGGACGACGCTGACGGTCGAAATGAAACGTCTCTCCAGGAAACTCTCGGCAATGACCGCGCCGCAAGTATCCGACACCGTCGATCAATAGCCGGGACATTTCTAAAACTGAGCAACCTCTGCGGGCATCGCTGTCATTCCAAGGGGCATGCGAAAATTGATCCAAAGATCTGGAGTCGCTGCGGGAGCGATTGTGCCAAACTGGCCCCCTTGATGCAGGACACATCAGTGTCAATGCAACCGTGCCGCGTCAACTCATGCGTCGCTTGAGCCCTCGAATCGGGGCGTTGGCAGCAAGCATCCGCACCCTAGTGGTTTGACAATCTTGAGTTTTAGGATGAACCGTTTTGGCGCTAGCCACGGTTTTGTCGTAATCACCGGGGCTAGCGGCCAAACGGCTCACAGTGCCAACCCGAATGTTTAACGCTGTCAAACCACTCGTTTGATGTCAGAATTAACAGCTCACCATTCTCGCGGCGTCAAGGCTGGTTTGCTCTTGACCCTGCGCCGCGGAGTTGGTTTGCGAAAACGCGCTCGGTATGACTGCGTGTGACTCTCCGGACGTACTTCGTATCGCCTCACTGGTTCGTCGTCCTCGATCTTGGGAGCTGCCTTGATCAGCCCGATGGCGACCACCGAACAAACTGCGAAAAACGCGGTGTTAAAGATTATTACGGTCCAGAAGAAAGTCATAACTTATTCTAACTTGGTTTCAATGTTTCAGAAATATTGTGCGATCCACCTCAGCCATGCCCATCAACGCTATCTCCAAAAGCATCGACTCGCCCGAGCTCGCCGTCTTCCCGAAAACCACCGCCAACGTCCCACAAAACTCCCATGGAAAGATTCATGGGAGTTTTGCTTGAGATGGACGGGTCTTGCTAGTGGAGATCAGGAGGGCGCCGACGACTGCGGCGAGAGTCAACACTGGCTGGAGAAAGTGGATTCAGGCTCCCGCGCCGCCACCGCCGACCGAGGTGGCGATTTGGTTGAAGATTCCCGAGACGTTCACGCCGAGCGCTGTAACGGCTACGAGGCAGACGACGGCGATCAAGGCGACCATCAGGCCGTACTCAACCATCGTGGCTCCATCTTCTTGCTTGTGGAAATTCTGAATCCGGGAGATAAAACGTGTCATCACTGGTCCTCTGCCTCGGTGGGCATCTCGATGTTCGCAAGGTCTGAAGCCCACCGGGTCGATCACATGACGACGCAAATCAGAGGGTTTCGTCTCGCCTTGTTCGGTTCAGCAGAAAAGCACGTTCAGTGCCGCAGCGTACGCGAAAAATTTTTAGGACGCTCGCGTTCGAGACGTAAAGCTTTTAATCGCAGATAGTTACGGCCCATGAAGATTTCGGAAATTCAGAGGATTGGTGGGGGCCAGCGTCCCACGCCTTCGTCGGGACGCCCCACAAGGCCCAACCTGGTCCCCGGAGGTCGTGCCCTTGAGCCTCGCGCGCACCTATCATCAGCCTTCCGCATCGGCAGATTTGCGTCTACCTCGCGTTGATGGGGATCATCACGACGTTCTTGCCAAGGCTTGAGCCGTCGGCAAAAGCCTGACTTCCGTTGCGTTGAACCGGTGGTGCCCCGCCGGCGAACGCGAAAATTGCTAAAATGCAAATGTGTTCCAGCGTTGAATCACGCCACCGGACCCGCGAGGGGGCTTCGACAGGTTAAGCACCTACTCTCGAAATTGATCTTCACCCGTACGCGAGTCCCACCGAGATTGAACCCACTTTTGAATCAAGACGAACTTTACCCCACCCATCTTCCTGCCCGGATAATTTGATCATGCGTTCGCTTTGCTTGGTGTTCATAGTATTTCTGCTGAACACATCCTTCCTTCTCTCGACGAGGGGTGAAAGTCCCGAGCCGCGGTGGTGGAAGGGAAATATGCACACGCACTCGCTATGGAGCGATGGTGATGATTTTCCCGAGATGATTGGCGATTGGTATCGGCAACATGGCTACCATTTCCTCGGTCTGTCCGATCACAACTCGCTCAGCGAGGGGTTGCGATGGATGTCGGTCAGGGCAGCCATTGAACGTGGTGATGCGAACATGATGACCAAGTATCGCGACCGATTTGGCGATGCCTGGGTGGAAACCAAAGGTGATCCCGAGAGCGACGACTACGCCGTGCGTCTGAAACCGCTCGATGAGTTCCGCTCGCTGCTGGAAAGTGCCGGTGAATTCATCATGATCCCAGCAGAAGAAATCAGTGACAGGGCACAGGGGAAGCCAGTTCACATGGGAGCGATCAACGTCAGTGAGCCGATACCGCCGTACGGCGGCCAGACCGTTCGAGAAGCGATGCAAAATAATCTTCGCGCGATGCTCGAACATGAAAAAAGCCATGGTCGGGAAGTCTTGCCGCACCTGAATCATCCCAACTTTCACTACGCGATCACGGCCGAAGATCTCGCAGCAGTGGCCGATGAACAGTTCTTCGAAGTCTACAACGGCCACCATCAAGTCAATCATCTCGGCGATGAGGACCACCCCGGTGTGGAACGGATTTGGGACTTGGTCAATACAATCCGGCTCGGTGAAGCCAGCGTGCCGCCCATCCTGGGGCTGGGCTCGGACGACAGCCACGAGTATCACGGCAAATCCGGCGCGCGGCCTGGACGCGGCTGGGTCATGGTCCGCAGCCGCTACCTGACGCCCGAACACTTAATCCGAGCGATGAAAAAAGGCGATTTCTATGCCTCCAGCGGCGTGAGTCTCGACGATGTTCAATTCAATGGCGAGACCAAAACATTGTCGCTCGTGATCCAGCCTCAACCAGGGACCACCTACCGGACAGAGTTCATCGCGTCACTCAAGCCCGAAGAACCACAATCTGAAGAGCAGCAATCTGAAGAGCAAGAACCTGAAGAACAGGAACCTGAAGAACAGGATCTCGACAAGCAATCGCTTGAGACCGACGAGCATGAGCATGAGCATGGATTGCTCGATCGAATCGGCCGCGTGGTTAGTATCGTCGACGGCGAACGTCCGAGCTACCAATTCGCGGGTAACGAGCTTTACGTACGCGCCGTCGTGACGAGTTCGCAACCCGCCAACGATCCATCATTCGAGAATCAGAAGCAACAAGCTTGGACCCAGCCGGTAGGCTGGAAGCTGGATCGCTAAATCACGTGGTCGAGCGTTTAACTCGCGGTAGCCCCGCCACCGCAGTCGATACGATCATGCCAACAGGCGATCCGCATCGACCCCGCAACACCGGTTGGCTCACGCTCTCTAGGGGGCTGAGGAACTTCCGGCACCCGAGCGAACAACGCTATCTCGGGCCACTGACCACGGCACCAATGACCGCCAGAGTGATCAGAGCGATGACGAGCCCCAGTAGTATCCAAACGACAATGGATGTTTTGTACTTAATATGTGGCGTCTGGGCGATCACGTCTTGGTAAAGTGGCGACATGATGACCTTCCCTTTCTCGCTGAGAAGAAGGTACAGGAAGTAAGCTGAGATCAAAGTGCCAATCGGGAATGCGAGCAGTCCAATCACCGAGAGTACGATTCCCGGCCTGCGCGCCCATGATTTTACCTTCCGCAGCCCTAAGCCCGTGTATCCTTGAAATACTCCTATGCACAAATAAAGCAACCCGACGGTTCCCGTCGCCGCGGCCGCTGAAGCATCTTGACCTCGGCTCGCCATCAAGCCTCCAACTGATGCGATCAACACCCCGACACCCATCGGCACCATGAAAATCGCTCCCAATAAATAGAGAAACCCAATCGACTTGATCGATGCTTCGTGATTCAGGTGCGCTCGTCGACATGCCTCGACATCTTCGACTTCGGGACCCCCGAAGTAGGTTGGCCCCCCGTTCGATGTCGGTGCGTAAGGATTCACCGGTGCCAGAGTGTCGAAAGGGTCCAGTTCGGAAGACATAGAAATCGCTTCAGGAAAGTACTTGAAAGGGATGCTTCAGCAGATTGGTTTTTAATCGCCGGACTTCACAGCGTTCGCTCCAGCGTCGAGCATCCGTAGAGCCGACTGAGCCATGCCATTATCGGGATACTCTTCTAATGATAGTCGGTAGCTTCGACGAGCGTTGGTGCCGTCGCCCAATTGTGCATAACAAAAACCAATGCTGATCCCGGTAAGGCATCGCAGCCGCGGAAAGGATGATGATCGCGCGAGATTTGTCGATCCACTCATGCTCACCAAAGAACCCGATGCTCTTCTCAAATTCGGAAATGGCGAGCTCGAACTCTTGCCGGATTATCACAAGGCTTTCTTTCACAATTCGCTTTCAACTCATTGCCAACGACTGCGACTGTGAAATCGACACGAATCTTGACTGGATCATCAACGACAACAGCGTCATCCGTCCCGATTTGATGGTTGTGTGTGGCGAGCAGCCTGAGCGACATTTGGAGCGACCGCTAGCCTTGGCCGTGGAAGTTCTGTCGGAGTCAACTCGCGGTCGTGACCTGATCGCGAAACGCTTCCTCTGCCGAGAAAATATTATTTGGCCATTGATCCGGTATCGCGTTCATTGACCCTCGCAACGGCGAAAAGTCTGCTAAAACCGCGCGAGGGAATAGGGAGCAGGGTCGATGTGAGGCGTTTCTCCAGTCATTATTTGAGCGATTAACTTTCCCGTCCCGGTTCCGGTCGACATGCCCACCATGCCATGACCAGCAGCGAGGTACGCATTGGTTACCTTGGGTGCTCGGTCGATGCAGGGTAAGTCGTCATAAACCATTGGGCGCCAGCCCGCCCACGGATTTTCGGGTTTGTTAGGTAATGGAGTGCGTAGGTAGCTTTGGGCGTCATCCAAAATCTGTTGCACGCGGCTGGGGTTGATCGAGTTGTCGTAGCCGGCGAACCGCATCGTCGAGCCAACTCGAAATTGTGATCCCCACGGTGTGACCGCCACGTGACTGTCTTCAAAAATCATGGGCACACGTGGCGCGCCTTCGACGCTTGAGAACGTCATCGAGAAACCTTTGCCGGGGATGATCGGAATTTTACAACCGAGCGGCTTGGCGAATCGTGGAGACTCCGCGCCGCTGGCAATAACGTATCGCTCGGCACGCATCGGCCCACCGCTGGTGGAGATCGACATGATCTTCCCACTCTTTACGTCCATGCCGTTGACTTCGGTGCCTTCGACAATTTCGCACCCTGCCGCCGCGAGGCGCTCGTGCAACCAACGCATCAATTGACCGGGATGCATGTGGGCATCGTCAGCAAAGAACCAACCGCCTGCCAAGTTCTCGACAAGCGCGGGTTCCTGCTCGATCAACTGGTCACGTTCGAGCCGGGTGGCATGGACGTCGTACTGAGTCGCCAACTCGTCGGCCACTTTTTGAAACGATTCGAACGAGCGTTGACCGCGGTGCACCATGATTAATCCCGCATCGTGCCACTGACAATCCAGATCGTTGTCGCGAACAAAGTCACGGTACAACGCCATCGACGTCCGAAGCAGTTCATGACGGGCGATCGCGGCATGCGTTTTCGGCTTATCCGAACACTTCTGAGAAAAGTGAAACATCCATTTCCACAGCGTCGGGTCGACCCGCATCGCCATCGATATCGCACCGCGGCCCGTCAAAATCTGCGGCAGTGTGTGGGCAATTGCACCGGGAGCACATAGCGGCATCACGTGACTGGGGCTGATGTACCCGCAATTTCCAAACGATGCGCCTGAGCCGATCGTGTCCCGCTCGACAATCCGCACGCGGAGGCCTCGCTCAATCAGGTAGTGGGCCGTCCAGCAGCCCATGATTCCGCCGCCGACGATGATCACGTCAATGGAGACATTGGAGTTTGTGTGAGTAGTCATCGGTTTACTGGGCCTCCCATACATCGAGTAGTTCTGGTGAGGCTCGGCGTCAGAATGCGGTTGCCCTCGATGATCACGCCGGTCCCAGAAACATCACTCGGCTGAGATCGTTTCCACGGCTCAAAATAATCTGGCTTGACTTGGGTAACTTCGATCCTCACCACGCTCTGGCGAACGTCCACGTCCGCTTCAGCGTGAGATGTGACCGCCAGCATTACCACAACGGAAACCCAACCACACGTGCCGCGACCCATCGACTCGATCATAATAACCTCGTTGTAAAAAAATGTGCCGCGACGCTGTCAGACTAACATGGTGCTAATGAGTCGTGAAATGCCACTGCGGGGAGTGGCCTTGTTCCAGCGGCGCATCACGCTCGGGGTCGTCCCATAATAAGGCTTCGAGCAGCGCGATGGGAATACTACCCTGCTGCATGACGGCGTCGTGAAATTCTTTCAGCGTTCCCCGCTCCTCGGCGATCCAGCGATCGGCGAGTTGTCGCAACTGCATCGCACCTAGCATGTATGCGGCTTGGTAGAGCGGCGGATACGAGGGGCCGACACTACGGCGGACTTCCGCTTCGGCGCTCAGTCGGTCAAAACCAACATTATCGACGAGAAAATCAACGCACTGATCCGGGGACATCTTTCCCAAGTGGAACTGCAGTGAGAAGAGTATCCGTGCGTAGCGATGAGCTCGCCAAACGAGGAACCCCATCCGTTCCTCAGGTGAGCGCGGAAACCCATTTTCCTCCAGTACAAATTCCCAGTAAAGGGCCCAGCCCTCTAGCCAGAACGGAGTGCCGAAACCTTGCCGGTGCGTTTCGAAACGATTTGCCTGAAAGAACTGCAGGTGATGTCCGGGAATCAGTTCGTGATGCACGGTCGCGCGGACAAAGGGGATGTTGTTGGCACGGAGGCTCTGTCGTTTCTGCTCCGCGGTCATACCGGACGTGGGAAAGGAAACGCTAATCATCTCACCGCCAGTAAAAAACGGATTCACTAGCTGACGCTCTGGGCTCATCATCTCCATTCGCCAAGACTCCTGGGCTAGCCGATCGATGGAAATTAAATCGCGATCGAGCAGCCACTGGACCGACTCATCTGCGGTTTGGCGGATTAACTCAGGCTGTTTTCCGGGTGCCACGTGCAGCGTCTTGATTTGCTCAACGGCTGCCTGCCAATCATCACCGAAGCCCATCTCGCCCGCGGTCTTCACCATCTCCTGGCGGCACCGTTCGTATTGCGATTGTGCAAGTTCGATCAATTTCTCCGGTGTATCGGCAATGAATTCACGGCGTAGTTCGATCATCAATCGTTCTCTCGTCGCGACTCGCCCAGAAATGCCACTTTCGTCGGCGGCGTGAGAAATGACCGGCTCATGGGTGCGTTCGAACTCCATTTTCTGACGTTCAAAATCAATCTCTGCCATGAGCAGGTGGTAGTCGACTTGATCGCCACGCGGCCAGGATGCGAATGAGCTGCCATCGGGGCGGAACTGCTCGAGCGATTCTTTCCACTGGCCTAAGAGCTGCTCTCGTTTTTCAAGTGCAGCGTCACGTTCACGCGAGTCACTGTTTTGCGAGCGGGATTCTCGATCGAGCTTGCGAAGGTCGCTACGGTACTGCTTCATCACGCCCGGCATGTGGCGGACGGAGGCATTTTTGTAGGCGGCTAAATCGGGATAGTGCTCGTCGAGCATCGGTGCTGTCACGATTTGCTCGTGCGCGAGTTCGTCGGCGTGGATTCCTCGCTCACGCATCGAGTCGAGAGTGTCGTCCTTTCCTTGCTCGCGTTTCGGGTGAGTGTTTTCGCTCGGAAAACTGCTTAAACTTTCGGACAGGTGTTTGGCTGATTTGCCAACCCACCAATCAAATTGCGGATCATAGTCGGTGTAAAAGACTCGCCATGATTCGAACTGGGATGCGAGCTCCTTGAGCGAACTAGCATTCGCTGAGGAGGCCTTACTTATTTGCGTCTGGATGTCCTCGAGCATCTGGGCGATTGTCGGCCAATCGTGTTGCGCGCCACGTCGTTGCCAGTCACAAATCTCAATGAGCGGAGCGACGAACGGATACTGCGCAGTGATTTGACGGGCGGTCTTACTGTCGTCCCTCCACTGCTCGCGATCTCGCGAGATTCGCTGTGCGAGTTCGCTTCGCATCGGCACTTCGGTATCACCGTAGGCATCTGCGCTCGCGAGTTCTTCCTCCCACGCATCGAGAAATCGTTCGAGCTGAATCAAACGCTCCGGTGCAATCGCTAGTGGCAGGCGCCGGGTCAAACTTCGGTAGTCTGCCGCATAACGACCCGATGCCAATTGCCAGTACGATTGGGTCGGAATGGAGTCGAGTATGGAGGCCGTGACAGGATGCTCGTCGCGACCGCCTTTGCCTGCCTCACGTTGTTTTTGCGAATTTTCCGGTTGCAATTTTTCGACGAAAAACTCACGAGTCAATTGGCGTCCATAGTTTCCACCGTCACTGTGCCCCATGCCGGGAACCATCAGGTAGTCAAATCGTTTGTCCGCGTGGATCAAAGCGTCGACAAGTCGAAACGTCGATTCCGGTGGAACGTTCTCGTCGAGTTCGCCGACGATTAATAGTAGATCTCCTTGCAAGCGAGCGGCGTTGTCGATGTTACTGGACTCCGCGTATTGCTTGCCGACGGGATAGCCCATCCATTGTTCATTCCATGAAGCTTTATCCATGCGGTTGTCATGGCACCCGCAGGCGGCGACGGCGGCGTCATAAAAATCGCCGTGGAAGACTAACGCTCCGCAGGCGTTCTGACCGCCAGCCGAGGTGCCGTAGATTCCGACGCGATCGATGTCCATCGCTGGATACTCCTTCGCTGCGGCCTTCATCCACGCAATTCGGTCCGGGAAACCAGCGTCTTTCAAATTGTGCCAGCACACATCGTGGAATGCTTTGGATCGGTTCGCAGTCCCCATCCCATCAATGCGGACGACGATGAAACCGAGCGAAGTCAGATCGCTGTACCAAGCGGAATTGCGGTATTGCTTGGGGACGTGCGAATCGTGAGGCCCCGCGTAGATGTTTTCAATCACCGGATACACCCGGCCCGATTTCGGATCGTAGTCGTCAGGAAAACAGATGAAGCCCCAGATATCGGTCTGGCCATCACGTCCTTTGGCGGAGAAGACTGTCGGCAGCGGAGCTTGGACGTTCTCAGGCACCAATCGTTCTGCCGAGGCGAGTTTGACGATCAATTTGCCGGTCTGGCAGTCACGCAGTTCATGCACGGGCGGGGCGTCAACTCGGCTGTAGCTATCGATCGCATAGCGATGGTCGGCCGAAAGCTGCACGTCATGATCGCCGTCTCCATCCGTCAGAACCTGAAAGCCAGTGCCGTCAAAGTTGACTTTCGCTAAATGATGATGATACGGATCTTGGTCGTCGTAGTATTCGCCGACGGTCATCCACACCTCCCGTTGATCTTCGTCGATTTCGAGGACTTCGCGAACGAGAAAGTCGCCGCTCGTGATGGCGCTGGTTTCCTTCTCACCGTTGAGATCGACCAAGTATAAATGTCGATAGCCACTCTCTTCGCTGGCGTGAATCACCTCGTCAGTCTTTGTCAGATAGCTCACCAACCGTACCGGCGGACCATGATTGGTCCAGAGAAAGCTTTCGGTTGATTCATCGATGGGTGTGCGAAGGGTGGAAGCGATTGGATCGAGGACAAACAATCGAAACCGCTGGTGCCCCCGATCGACTTTCTCGATCAGCATCTCATGATCACCCCGCCAGCGAACGAAGGGGCTGCCAAAATCAATCACCGGCAGTTCAGTTGGCAGCAGCATCCATGACTGGGTATCAACGACCATCAATTCATAGGCGTCCATCTGGTCGCCGGGCAGTTCGTAGGGCCGTTTATGCAGTTGCGCTCGACCACCTCCGCGCGGGGATGACTCCAGCGTGAAGACGTCCAAGTGTTCGCCGGGTGTTCGTTTCCAAACGGAGATAACTTTTCCGTCGGGCGAGACCTGCGGTCGGACCAGCGATGTGTTGTCCGCGACCGCGTCATTGACCGATTCGATCGCCTGCCAATCTTTGTCATCATGGGCGCTTCGCTCGAGTTTACCTTCGCGAATTCGGACTTGCCAGTTCGAGTGCTCCTGCGGGTCATCTCGGCGTCGTTGTCGTTGTCGCTGCGGTCGCTGCTCGCGAGCAAATGACTTCTCGATGCTGACCTCGTGCGGCGGCGGACCGGCGGTCAGACTGCCGTAGAAGGTGTCGTCGTCACCCACGACCACCCAGACGTGGCCGACGTAGGTGTGCTGGGCAAATGTTTTGCCCGGAGCGATCTTGTCATAAGCTTTGCGTCGCCCCTCGGCATCGACCCAGTAAAGCTGAACGGGCTGTTCGGTATTATTGGTGAACCGCACCTCCGTCACATCAGCGGACGGACCTGAGCGGGGAACGTTGCCCCCACGTAATGCGGACGCAATTTTGTCCGACTGATCGTTGGCTTTTTCGACTTTCATCGCGCCCGTTGCTGCATCGACGTGGACCGTTTCCGTTTCGCCGGTTTTGGTTTCGCGTTGGAACCAGAACCGATCCGCGTCAGTCCAGTGCGGCACTATTTTCAAATTGGTGGTGCGGACCGACGGGGCGTGTTTTTCGGCCGAGACCGCCAGCGACACTTGAAACGCAATCGTCGCGGCGATCGAAGTGACAACAAGCGACCGCAAGAGCCAACGGGAGGACGGAAACAACTGTCGCATAGGAAAGCTATCTTGCTGGGGAGGAGAGGACGTCGACACTATGAAATTCGCCGAGTTTCGCAGATTTCCACATTGTAACTAGATTCCAAACTCAAGTTTTTCCATCCGACATGTTAGCCGGAAAGCTCCCGGGCATTTCGCTTGGTGTGCAGTTATCCGATGGCAACTCAGCGACGCTATCCTCCGTTGCGGCGCGTCCCGAATGGGACAGTAGCTCTGGGCTGGCGATATTCGCCACCTGACTAAAATGCACGCACCGGTGCATCTCCGCACGGGGCGCCAGCAATTCACGTGGCGAGGAAGAACCCGAAAACGGCCGCTCTCCTTGACAAGCCTATGCCAGCGCTCGCCCAGTGATTACCATTGGACGCATGTTAGGCCCCGTATTCAATCGCGAAGCCTCCGTGGCTCCGAAGCGTCCGTCGACTTATTTGACGCGCGGCATTTATTTGCTGACGCTGTTCCTGTTGCTATGCACGGGCTATTTGGTGCTGGACGGGTCTCGCTCATTAGCGGCGAACTCGGACGCGGCCAAATTCGGCGGCTGGATGTTCCGCCTGCTCGCCCCCCTGCAGCTCGTGATTTTGTCGGCGCTCGCGGCTGTCGGAGCGGCGAGCAACGTGGCTCAGGAGAAGGATCGCCGGACGCTGTTGTTGCTGTTGATGACACGACTGTCGGGTTTTGAAATTGTGGCGGGGAAAACTGCATCGGCCTTGCTGGTGCCGCTGAGTCTGCTCGTTGTCTCGCTGCCCTTATTCTTGACGCTCCCGTTGATGGGTGGTGTTGCTCCTGGGCAAGTCTTCGCGGTGTTTTTGGTGATCACCGTCAGCGTGGTGGTCTCCGCCGTAGTCGGCACGGTCGTGGCTTTTTGGCGAGAGAAGACTTTTCAGTCGATCGCGTTGACATTCCTAATATTGCTGCTGTTAGTTGCCGTTGGTGAAGTGGTCGCCAATATGGGCACCGATGCCAGTCCGTGGGCCACCGTGTTGAGTCCAGTTCGCGCCCTCGTGGCGGCAACGAATTCGATGTCAGGAATCGCTTCGCTGTGGCGATCTGCCGAGGGTGGGTACGTGATGGTGGGCAGCGTCTTTTCGTTCGCTGTGTTGGCGATTGGAATCGCCAAAGTGCGAGTTTGGAACCCGTCGCGCGAGGTGCGGTTGAAAGCACCGGAGCCAGAAACAAGTGAGGAATTCCAGCTTGGTGCCAACTCGCCTGAAGGCCCAACATCCTGGAGAGTCCGTCAACCACGACCGGTTTGGAACAATCCGATTCTATGGCGAGAGGTTCGCACGTGGGCATACGGTCGCAAGATCCTGCTAATCAGGGCGGTGTTCTTCTTCATCTTTGCATTGATTACGATCGCAGTCTGGTACCAAATTCAAAGCGGTGCGGCGATGGAACCTTCTGGCCGAATCGGACGCGCGTTTCCCGCAGTCACGATTCCCGTGGCGATTCTCGGCGTGATCAGTTTGGTGCTCGTCAATGCCTTGGCGGTAACGTCAATCACTGGGGAACGCGATGGCTTGGCACTCGATCTCTTGCTCGTTACCGATCTGCGACCGCATGAATTTATCTTTGGAAAGCTACTCGGCGTCATGTATGCCGCGAAAGAGTTAATCCTGCTGCCGCTGGCCTTGATCGTTTATCTGGGCGTTGCCGGAGTGATGACATATGAGAGTATGTTGTACGCAATTTTAGCAGCGATCGGACTTTACGTTTTTGTGACAACGCTCGGAATCCACGCGGGATTGAACTACGTGTCGGGGCGAACGGCGACGCTCGCGAGTCTGGGGACAGTCTTTTTCCTCTGTGTTGGGATCGCAATTTGCATGACGATCATGGTGAGTTTCCGTGGCGCGTTTCAATTGCAACTTGCCCCGTTCTTAGTCATGATTCTCGGCGGCGGGGCGGCGTTGTTCGCGGCTTTGGGATGGCGAAATCCATCGTCAGCGATTTTTACAGCTGCATTTGCGTTGCCCCTGATCACGTTCTACGCGATCACGCAATTCTTGCTTCAGACGGATCATCTCTATGTCGCGGCAGCGTTGATTTTTGGTTATGGATTCACAACGGCAGCGATGATGATTCCCGCCCTTAGCGAGTTTGACGTGCCCCTGGAAGTCGAACCGGGCGACTCTCATGCGGAGTCGACTGCTTGAGCGAGTTGGCAGCACATTGGCCTTTTCTCGTGGCAATGTTGGTTTTGATCATCGCCAGTGGCTTGTTCAGTGGCAGTGAAGCGGCTCTGTTTTCGATCCGGGATCGGGACCGACGGCGATTGATGGGCGGAGGTGGGGCAGGCCGCGTCGTGGCCACGCTGCTCGCAGAGCCTGATCGATTGCTGGCAGCGATTCTCTTTTGGAATCTACTGATCAACATGATCTACTTCGCGTTGGTTGCCATTGTTGCCAGTGAAGCCAGCCAACCGGGCCTCTTCACACTGGCTGCTCTGGTGACCATCATCTTTCTCAGTGAGATGTTGCCCAAGAGTGTCGCGGTGATGACGCCCCTGCGAATTGGTCTAGCCGTTGCTCTGCCAATCTCGGTTGCAGTGACAATAGCCAGCCCGATCTTACCGATCGTCCAGTGGGCCAATGTCGCCGTGGCGAGGTTGCTCTGGCCTTCCTTCCAGCCTGAACCAGCGATTGATTTGGCCGATATTGAGCGTGCCATTGATCTGGGGACCGATGATGCCCTGTTGATCCGGCGAGAGCGGGCGGCTCTTCAGTCACTTGTCGCGATGGCCGAGACGCGAGCGGACGAGATGATGCGTCCTCGTAGTCGGCTGCGTGTACTCACGCCGCCGCTGGATCAATTATCCCTTCAAGGGGGCTCGCCCCCAGGCGGCTACATCATGGTCGCCGACCCACGCGACACAAGCGGCGAAACCTGGATTGGTACAATCGCCGTGCGGAGATTGCGACCACAACAGTGCAGCGACCTTGCCGCAGCGATCGACCCGGTCATGTTCACGCCCTGGTCGTCCCGCGTGTCACACGTTTACGATTCTTTGCAACAGCAGGACCTCAGCGTCGCAGTCGTCGTCAATGAGTTTGGCGAGATTGTTGGCGCGATTTCGATCGACGACATTATGCGAGGTGTGCTCGCCAACAAGGGACAACGCGACACCGCTGAAGATCAAATCAAACGCATCGGTGGGGACCACTACCGAATGCCGGGCATGACCAGCCTGCGGGCCCTAGCGAGGATGCTGTCAATCGAAGTCCCTGAGGAGCGAGCCGCAACCGTATCAGGCTACGTGCAGCGCCACAACGAGCGCGTTCCTCGCGTGGGCGATGTGGCGCCATTGCCACCATTTGAACTGGTCGTTACCGATGAAGACGATGACGATATATGGATCGAGGTCTGGCGAGGTCCCGAAGCTGCCGGTGAGTCGACATGATAACGGCCGTTTTGATCTTCTGTATTGGGCTGATACTGAGCGCATTCTTCAGCGGCACGGAAACCGGATTGTATCGAGTTTCTCGAACCCGCCTGGTTCTGGACGGCCTGAGCGGCTCGTGGGCGGGACGGGGCTTGGTTTGGTTACTCAACCATCCAGCAATGTTTGTCGCAACAACACTCGTCGGCAACAATCTTGCCAACTACATGACGAGCTTTGCGATCGTAATGTTTGTCGGAGCGGCGATGAACGGGGACGCCAGTGCAGGCGTTGAGCTGGGACTGACCGTGTTGATGACGCCGATCGTGTTTGTCTGTGGCGAGTTACTACCGAAGCATCTGTTCTATCAAGCTCCTTATCGATTGCTGATGTCGACGCGGTGGTTGTTATTGGCTGCAACTGTGGTTTTCTCACCCGTCGCCAGCCTGCTCGCGCTGCTGGGCAACGTCCTCCAAGCGATGACAGGCCAGACGCCATTTCGGGTGAACCTGACGATGGCACGGGGTGATCTCAACCGAGTTCTCCGAGACGGTCACGAAGCCGGGATTTTGACGACGAGCCAACGGACGCTCGCACAGAATATATTCGAAATCGGCAATCAGGCCGCCGTTCAGTTCGGGGTCCGACCGGACCGATTGGCCGTTGTCGATTCACCCGTTGACTTGACAACCGCCCGCCACCAAGCGCGACGCAGCAATCATCCGATTATTTTAGTACGACGCCGGGGCCGGATTGTTGGCTTCTATCGTTTTGCCGATTTAATTGGCCGGGAGGAGGTGCCTGAGCCGATGCCAGTGGTACGCGGTTCGCTGAGCGATCGACACCTCGGTGTATTGCTGAGGCTCTACGACGCCAACACGGATGTCGCTGTGCTCTACGACGCCGCTGGTAAGTTAGCGGGCGTGGTCACTCGACGACAACTTGTCCAACCATTGATGTAATATAAAAATACGATGCGAGTTTTTGTAACAGGGGGATCTGGGCTACTCGGCAATACGATTCTTCGACGATTGGAGTCGACCAACCATGAGATGGGCTATTTAATTCGTGGCAAGTCCTCTCCAGACGTCTTTGCCGGATTGACGGCGAAAGCTTTTCATGGGGATTTGGATGATCAAGAGTGTCTCGAAAAAGCTGCGAGGTGGGCGGACGTTGTTATCCACTGCGCCGGGATGATCCACGTGGGCTGGAAACGGCTCGATGAGTCGATGCGAGTCAATCGCGACGGAACACGTCACCTCGTCGACGCCTGTATCCGGTATGGTTGCCGATTGCTCCACGTCGGCACCGTCAATACCCTGGCGGTCGGCAGTCGAGTCGCCGATGCCAATGAAACCACTCCGCTGGAAAATCAGGGCGGGCAAATCGAATGCAGCTACGTGCTGAGCAAACGTGCTGGCAACGAAGAAGTCCAGCGGGGCATCGAGCGAGGCCTGCAGGCAGTGCTACTGCATCCCGGTTTCATGCTCGGGCCCTGGGATTGGAAACCCAGTAGCGGCCGGATGATGCTGGAGGTCGGTCGCGGCTGGAAACCAATCGCACCCAGTGGCGGGTGCAGCGTGTGTGATGCCCGGGATGTCGCCGACGCCATCATCAGAGCTATCGACGCCGACGTGCCCAACGGTCGCTCGTACATCCTCGCCGGTTACAATGAAACCTACTATCAGCTATGGACCGAGATGGGAAAACGGTTCGGCAAACCTCGACCGATCATGCCCCTTGGCTA
Source organism: uncultured Planctomycetota bacterium (assembly GCA_963763175.1). Lineage (GTDB taxonomy): Bacteria > Planctomycetota > Planctomycetia > Pirellulales > Pirellulaceae > Rhodopirellula. Next base: position 99,451 of record CAVXOB010000011.1, read on the forward strand.
TCTGCAAAGACTCGCCGTCACGTCTTTTGCTGATCTACGTGGAAAGATTTCGAGCAGCGAAACCGATCTCAACAGTGCCGCAATAAAAATAACCTGTCAATATCACTGGTATGATTCGACTCGCGCCAAAACCGAACTCGGTTACCGAAACCGCCCTCTCCAAGAAACGCTCGACGCCGCCGCCGAGTGGATTCGTGAGCGGTTCCTTTGATCTCTAACGCAAAAACAACCTGGATGGATTTCATGGTGCACCCACGCGAGTGAGCCTATATTTCCCAGAAAGAATCGCTTGCCACCAATTCTGGTGATCGAGGTACCACTGAACCGTCTCGCGGATGCCCGCATGGATGTTCGTGGTAGCTTGCCAGCCCAAGTCTCGTTTGATCTTACTCGCGTCGATGGCGTAACGGAAGTCGTGGCCGGGGCGGTCGGCGACAAAGGTGATGAGTTCTTCGTAGTGACGAACTGACGCTCGCAATCGAGGTGGCGCGAGTTCGCCGAGTATCTCGCAAATCAGACGAACGAGGTCAATGTTCTTGAGTTCGCTATTGCCGCCAATGTTATAGGTCTCGCCGGGTGTGCCCTCGCCGACTACGATCCGCAGGGCGCGACAGTGGTCGTCGACGTACAGCCAGTCGCGAATGTTCTCGCCCCTGCCGTAGACGGGAATCAATTCGCCACGCAAACACTTAAGAATCACGAGCGGAATCAGCTTCTCGGGGAACTGATAGGGACCGTAATTGTTGCCGCAGTGCGTCACGATGACGGGAAGCCCGTAAGTCTCATGCCAAGCTCGCGCGAGATGGTCCGATGACGCTTTGCTGGCGGAATACGGTGAATGAGGATCGTAGGCGGTCGTTTCGGTGAAGTAGCCTGTCCCGCCGAGACTACCGTAGACTTCGTCGGTCGAAACGTGCAGAACGCGGAACTTGGCTGCGGCGGTGGGCGACAGCGAACGCCAGTGTTTTAGACTGGCTTGGAGTACGTTGAAGGTGCCGACCACATTCGTTTGAATAAACTCCCCGGGGCCGTCAATCGAACGATCGACATGACTCTCGGCAGCTAAGTGCATGACGACGTCAGGTTCAAAGCCGACGAGGGTCGCTTGAATCGCGCGGCCATCCGTTATATCGATATTGGCGAACTGATAGTTTGGATCGTCCGCGATATCGGTCAGGGAATCGAGGTTTCCAGCGTAAGTTAAACAATCCACATTGAGGACTGAGCTCCTACTTGCGATCGCTTGACGGATCAGATTGGAGCCAATGAATCCGGCACCACCCGTGATGAGAATTTTTAGCGGCACGCGGTCTAGACGGTGTCCATGAATGTTCGTTCGACGCGGTTGAAGATGACCGTGGAGAACAGAAACATGGTGATCGCAAAGGTGACAGAATAGAGGAGGTCGAGCGCGGAAAAATTGCCTGCGCCGAGAAAGCCGTAACGGGTAGCTTCGAACAACGGTGCGAGCGGATTCCAGGCAAGGTATTTGGCAACGCTCGCGGGGATTTGGGAATACGGGTAGATCACCGGTGTCGCGTACATCAGAAGTTGGACGCCGAAACTCAGTAGAAAAACCATGTCGCGGTACTTTGTCGTCATCGCCGAGAATAACATTCCAAACCCCAGGCCCATGGCGGCCATGGTGAAGACGACGATCGGAAATAGGAGCAGGGCGGCGTTGGGGTGAATCTCGCCACAACTCCAGTACCATGCCAGCACTGCTAGAAAAAGCGTGAACTGGATCACAAATCGCAGCAGGTTCGAGATCACGATCGAGAGCGGTGAAATGATTCGAGGGAAGTAGACTTTTCCGAACAGCGGCGCGTTGTCTTTAAATACGGTTGCCGTCTTATTAAAACACTCTGAAAAGTAGTTCCAAAAGGTGATCCCACAGAGGTAAAACAAGATTTGCGGCAGCCCATCGGTGGACAGGCCAGCGATTTTTCCGAAGACCAAAACATAAATAAGTGTCGTGAAAATCGGCTGAATGAAGAACCAGAGTGGGCCGAGAATTGTCTGCTTGTAAAACGAGACAATGTCCCGCCGAGTGAATAAGTACAGCAGATCACGATATCGCCAGACTTCGCCGAGTTGGAGTGAGAGTGGCGACGAATGCGGTTGGATGACAAGGTCCCAATCTCGGTCGTCATCGTCGGATGAGGTCATGTGACGAGCAAAAATGATTTTCGGGGCTACTTTGATCAGGGCGGACTTCGTCCACTTGGGTGACACTCACTTCTGAACCGTGTGGCCCCCCGTCCGATGATTCAGCGCAGAATCGGCCTCGGAAGAACCCCCTGCGACAGCTAAAGATTACCTTAATGGCAGCGTTTCGTTAGCTGAATGAGGGGTAGTCCATCGAGGTATTATCGTACTAGGGTGAATTTACGGTATTTGTGGGTTAGGGCGGCAGGGGTTGCCATGTCGACCGCGGTTATGTGGCGAGACGGAGCCATCTCATCGCGGAGGGATCCTTTTATCGAAAACTTTTTTCCAGCTCATCAGGCGGACGGCGCTATCCGGCTACTAAGAACCTATCCGAAAAGGGGTCTGACCCTCTCCGGCGGGGCCGGTAAATGTCGTCTAAATCGACTCGTCTCCAGAGGGTCAGACCCCTTTTCGGATAGGTTCTAATAGCTACGCAAGACCGTTTTTGACGGCGCTGACGACCTCAGTGATATCCGCTGGGGAGAGCCCCAGGCCGCTGGGGAGGTACAAGCCTCGGCGGGCAAGAGTTTCCGCCACCGGGTACGATTCGCCCGTAAACAGGTTGTACTTGCGAAAGACCGGTTGCTCATGGATTGGCCAGAAGAACGGGCGGGTGCCGATTTCATGTTCAGCCAATTGTTGCATCAACTGCGTAGCATCGAGTTGGCTCTCAGAGCCGAGAACAACGCCAAATACCCAGTAGATATTTTCTGCGTAGTCGGTGCTGGCGAGCGGTAGCTGGATACCAGCGGTCTCGCGTAGGGCGTTCTGATATGCGGCACCCATGACTCGTTTTCTGCTGACGTGCTCATCGAGCTTTTCGAGCTGGGCCAGCCCGATCGCGGCTTGCATGTTCGTCATCCGGTAGTTCCAACCGAGTTCCTCGTGGACGAATCGCCTGCCGGGTTGAAAGCAAAGATTGCGCAAACGCCGACAATGCTCCGCAAGGTCATCGTCATCCGTCACGACCATGCCGCCTTCGCCGCACGTGACATGCTTGTTTGGGTAAAAGCTGAACGTGCTCATATCACCGAAACTGCCGCAGGGCTGACCTCGATAGGTTTGACCGTGCATCTCTGCGGCGTCTTCGATCACGAGTAAACCATGCCGCTCGGCGAGGTCGAGAAGCGGGGCCATGTCGACGGGCAAGCCATAGATATGGACAACGAGGATGGCTTTCGTGTTTGATGTGATTTTGGCTTCGACCTGCGCAACGTCCATGTTCCACGTCACCGGATCGCTATCGACGAGAACCGGAATCCCGCCTGCGCGGACGACCGAAGCGGCGGGCGAAATGATCGTGAAGGAAGGCATGATGACTTCGTCCCCGTCGCCAATCCGCGCAGCGGCCACAGCGATGTCGAGTGCCCCTGATCCGTTTGCGCAGGCGATCCCGTGCTTACGCCCCACCGATTCAGCGAAGGCTTGCTCGAACCGCGAAACGAAGGGTCCCTCGCTGCTGATCCAACCGCTATCGATGCATTCAAGCAGGTAGTCACGTTCATTACCGTCGAGCAGTGGCGTGTTGACGGGAATCATGGGGTGCCTTTCGCATCAGGCTTACGGGCGACGAAAGCCACGCTCCAGGTCTGCCCCGTCGGTGGATTGCCGGACATCCATTCTTCACTGTGGACGATTTCGAGTCCTGCTTGTTGGGCGATCAAGTCGAGTTCGAGCGCGAAGTAATACCGCATCGGATGACATTCCGTGAACTGCTCGACCACGCCAGACGCTTTGTCGCTGACGATCATCGTGTATTGCACGTCGACGCGATTCGCGTGTGTATCCATGGTGGGTTCGGCAATTCGCAGGACGCGAAAGAACTCGTCTTCGAGTCGTTTCGTTCGCATGGTGGGCCGCTGGGTGAGCACAGCGGGCCCGTACCAGACATCGAATACGAACGAACCGCCAGGTACCAAGTGGTGACTGGCCGTTTGAAACATCTTGAACACATCCGCGTTGGTGACCTGATAGCTGGCAACATGAAACAGTGAGATGACAGCGTCAAATTGCTGGTCGATACGAAAGGACCGTGCGTCGCCTTGATGAACCGAAAATTTGCTCGGACTGCCGTTCCCTTCATCTTGCCGAGCACGCTGTCTGGCAATTTCGAGCATCTGCGAACTCAGTTCCACCCCAGTCACTTGCAGACCACCGGTGACGAGTAATTCCGCATGCCGACCCGTCCCCGAACCGAGTTCAAGAATTGATTTGGCGCCGGGCTGAAACCGCCGTAGCAGCTCGCGTACGTACTCCGTTTCGCCCTCGTAGTCTTTGTCCTGGTAGAGCAGATCGTAGTAGCGGCTGTAATGATCGAAGCGTTCAGCCATTGAACTTAATCTTCTCAGCGGCAATGGGTTCGAATCGCGTTTTGTCTTGATCACCGCAATAGGGGCCTTGCTTGACTTCGATCATTTCGGTGGGTTCGAGCATTTCAAAACCATGTCCGCCCGCAGCAAGCAAGATCACGTCGCCAGTGCTGACGACGCGGCTTTCGAGATAATGACGCCCATCGGTGAAGAAGTCGACGCGGACTTTGCCGGACTTGATGAACAAGACCTCCTGCGTCCACACGACCGCTCGTTCGACTGGGTTGTGAACGTGAGGTTCAATCTGATAGCCCTGGGGCCGGTTCATGTAACCGAGCTGCTGGGAAAACATGCTTGGCGTGAAGAACTCAATACCTTCTTTGTGGTAGTTCGACCGGATAATGATCCCAATCGTTTGGTCGATATGCTTGATGGTTTCGATCATAGAATAGGTTTCAATGGAGCGACCGTCTGGGCGAGCGGTGGGTTGTTGAATTTTTTTGGTTGCCCGGCAGCGGAGTTGTCATGTTTTCGTTCCTAAAGCAGGCCGGTGGCTGACGCTCTTGATGCGTGTTTGGCCGCTTCCAGTTTGGCAAGTTCCATGTCGCTTTGGACCATCAGTTCGGCGAGCTGCCGACACGTCGTTGTCGGTTCCCAGCCGAGTTTCTCTTTGGCTTTGGAGTAATCGCCGAGCAACAGATCAACTTCGGCGGGGCGGAAATACCGAGGGTCGATTTCGACGTGCTTTTGCCAATCCAGGTCGAGCGATTCGAACGCGTAGTCGAGGAACGTGCGAATCGTGTGCGTTTCACCGGTGGCGAGCACGAAATCATCAGGCTCGTCGTGCTGCAACATCCGCCACATGCCCTCGACGTAGTTCTTTGCGTAACCCCAATCTCGCTTGGCGTCGATATTGCCGAGAAACAGTTTGTCTTGCAGGCCGAGTTTAATCCGGGTGGCGGCCCGAGTGATTTTGCGGGTCACGAACGTTTCCCCGCGCCGCGGTGATTCGTGATTGAACAGGATCCCGTTGCTGGCAAAAAGATCGTAGGACTTGCGGTAGTTCACCGTTTGGAAGAAGGCATAAACCTTCGCACATGCGTAAGGACTCTGCGGGCTGAAGGGGGTTGTCTCGGATTGCGGTGTTTCGACAACCTCGCCAAACATCTCGCTGCTGCTGGCTTGATAAACTCGAGTTGGTTTGCCTTTATTGAGTTGTCGTGCGGCTTCGAGCACATTGAGCGCGCCGATGCCGACAGTCTGGACGGTGTAGGCGGGCGCATCAAACGAGACACGCACGTGCGATTGGGCCCCAAGATTGTAAATTTCATCGGGCTGCACATCGAGCACCAGATTAGTCAGGTTCTGACCATCGGTGAGGTCGCCGTAATGTAAGAACATCCGCGTCCCGGATTCGTGTGGGTCACGGTAGATGTGGTCGATGCGGTCGGTATTGAACGTACTTGAGCGGCGAACGATCCCATGGACCGTGTAACCCTTTTCAAGCAACAGTTCGGCAAGATACGAGCCGTCTTGACCTGTGATTCCGGTAATTAATGCAACTTTGGAAGACATAGGAATAAGGGGCTCAGAGCAAAAAGTGTTCAGGAAAGAAAGAGTATTCAGGGAAAGACGAGAGTTTGAAAGCGACTAGCTGATCGCTAGATCCTAGATGCGAGAAAAGCTTCATAGGTTGTTTTCAAGCCCTCGTCCAGCACGATCTGGGGGAACCAGCCGGTAGAATTGATCAGGGAGGTGTCGGTTCGTTTGACGGGGGTGCCATCGGGTTTGGTGAAATCCTGTTCGATCCGGCCCCGGTATCCAACCACGCCAGCAATTTTTTGGGCGAGTTCGGTGATGGTCAAATCCGTACCGCTGCCCACGTTGATCCAGTCCGGTGGATCGGTCAAAGTGATTAAATGCAAGACGGCGCGGGCAAGATCATCGACGTGCAGGAACTCTCGCCGCGGCGTGCCTGACCCCCACACTCGCACCACCTCTCTGTGATCGCGTTTAGCGGCGTCGATGCGGCGGATCAAGCCGGGAATCACGTGCGAGTTATCGGGGTGATAGTTGTCACCAGGACCATACAGATTCGTCGGCATGGCAGAATGAAACAACACATTATATTGCTGGCGATAGTACTGGCACAGTTTCAGACCCATGATTTTCGCAAGTGCGTAGGCCTCATTGGTCGGCTCGAGCGGACTGGTCAGGAGACTTGATTCCGCAATTGGCTGGGGTGCGTTGCGGGGATAAATGCAGGTGCTCCCGAGGAACAGAAATCGCTGGACGCCGTGGCGGTAGGCGGAATGGATCGCATTGGTCGCCATGGCGATATTATGGTACCCGAAGTCGGCGGGGTAAGTCGCATTGGCGTGAATCCCGCCCACTTTCGCCGCCGCGAATAACACACAGTCTGGCCGTTCCGCTGCGAAGAAAGCATCGACCGCACCTTGGTCGCAAAGGTCGAGCTCGGCCCGAGAACGCGTCACGACTTGAGGTGCGGACTTCGTCGACGATGCTGACGCAGCGAGATGCCGCAGGATCGCCCCGCCCACCATGCCACGATGTCCCGCAACGTAGATTTTCCGAAAGGGCATAAAGTAGGAGGGTTGAGGGGAAGTGGGAGTGGGTCCGGAAATCTAACAGCTATTCACTGGAGGCTAACAGCTTCTTTCGATCGTAATCGACCATTCGTTCAGCAAGTTCTTGGCAGCTCTGCGCTGGGCGCCAGCCGAGTTCTTCAATGGCTTTGGTCGGGTCGCCACACATGTCCGCGACGTCCGCTGGGCGGTTGAACCGGGGGTCGATTACGACGTACTCACGCCAATTTAAACCAACATGAGCAAAGGCATACTGTAAAAAATCTTCGACCGAGTGGGTGCGTCCTGTCGCAATCACATAGTCGTCGGGGGTGTCCTGTTGCAACATCAACCACATCGCAACGACGTAGTGCTGGGCATCGCCCCAGTCCCGCCGCGCCTCCAAGTTGCCGAGCCGCAACTCGGACTGCCTTCCTAAGGAGATGGCTGCGGCAGCCCGAGTGATTTTGCGTGTGACGAACGATTCGCCTCGCCGGGGTGACTCATGGTTGTAACAGATCGCGTTGCAGGCAAAGCAGTCGAATGAGTCGCGGTAGACCTGGATTATCTGCGTGGCAAAGGTCTTCGCGACGCCGTAAGGCGTGACCGGACGCATTGGCGTCAGCTCATTTTGCGGCGAGCGGTTCGGCCGCCCAAAGATTTCGCTGCTGCTGATATGCAGCACTCGCGGCTGTTTCTCTAGGTCGCGAATGATCTCGAGCAGCCGCAACGTGCCCATGGCGGTGAACTGGCAAGTCGATTCGGGAATCTCGAAACTGAGTCCGACGTGACTCTGACCTGCCAGGTGATAAATCTCATCCGGTTGCGTCTTCACGAGGATCCGGCGAATGGTAGTGACATCATCGAGGTCGCCATAGTGCAGGAAGAGCGTACGTTCGTAAACCCTCTTATCACGAAAGAGTGAGTCCAGCCGCGTGCGCACCGTGGTGCTGGTCCGTCGTACCAGCCCATGGACGGTATACCCCTTCTCCAGCAGCAACTCGGCAAGGTACGAACCGTCCTGGCCGGTGATGCCGGTGATGAGAGCGACTTTGGGGGGAGGTGAAGAGTTCAGGGTTTCAGGGCCGCAGAGAGTGGGATGGGGACGGGGAGAATGAGTCGCGAGGCGATTCGCGATTCGCTAGTTACCACCAGCTACTAGGCTGTTTCCTCCCCTTGTCGCGGGTGGAGGGAGGGCCGATATTAGTGTGGCTATGGCTCGGATTGTGCTGTTTTGTTGGTTATAACAGATCGTTGTACAATCGGTGCCCCATCTAGTTTCATAACCTCGATCACCCCATAAATCGCGATGACTGCTTTCCCCGACGTACCCGTCATTCAATACGAAGGTCCTCAGAGCGACAATCCGCTCGCCTTTCGCTGGTACAACCCCGAGGAAGTTGTCGAGGGCAAGACGATGCGGGAGCACTTGCGGTTCAGCATCGTGTATTGGCACACTTTCCGCGGCACGGGCAGCGACCCGTTCGGCCCCGGCACCGCCCTGCGGCCTTGGGACGACGGCAGCGAGAGCGTCGAGAATGCCAAAAAGCGAGCCGTCGTGGCTTTCGAGCTGTTTACGAAACTGCAAGCCCCCTACTACGCATTCCACGACCGCGATGTGGCTCCCGAGGGCAACTCGCTCGCTGAAACGCACGCGAACTTCGACGCCGTCGCCGACGTGCTCGCCGAGCAGCAAAAAGCGACTGGCGTGAAGCTGCTCTGGGGCACCGCGAACATGTTTAGCAACCCGCGTTACATGCACGGAGCCGCTACTTCATGTAACGCCGATGTGTTCGCGTACTGTGCCGGTCAAGTCAAAAAGGCACTGGAGGTGACACATCGCTTGGGTGGCGAGAACTACGTGTTCTGGGGCGGCCGCGAGGGTTACCAGAACCTCTACAACACCGACATGAAACGGGAACTCGACCATCTCGCCAAGTTCTTCCACATGGCCGTCGATTACGCCAAACAAATTGGCTTCCAAGGTCAGTTTCTGATCGAGCCGAAGCCCAAAGAACCGACCAAGCACCAGTACGACAGCGATGCAGCGGCCTGCATGAATTTCCTCCGCAGCTACGATCTGCAAGATCACTTCAAGCTCAACCTGGAGACCAATCATGCCACGCTCGCCGGGCACACGATGATGCATGAACTCGATTATGCGGGCATGCAAGGCGCCCTGGGCAGCATCGATGCCAACACCGGCGACATGCTGCTAGGATGGGACACCGATCAATTCGGCACCGATTATTACCTGACCGCGCAGACGATGTTGATGATTCTCAAGCACGGCGGAATTGGCAGTGGCGGGGTGAATTTTGATGCCAAGGTGCGGCGTGAATCGCACGAGCCCATCGATTTGTTCTATGCCCACATCGGCAGCATGGACGCTTACGCCAAGGGCCTCAAGATCGCTGCGGCGATCCGCAAAAGCGGTGAGCTCTGCGATTTCGTCAAGAATCGATACGCGAGCTGGGACGAAGGCATCGGCGCCAAGATCGAAAGCGGCCAAGTCGGTTTTGCTGAACTTGAGAAATACATGCTCGACAAAGGCGAAGTCACGCCCAACGCCAGCGGACGCCAAGAAATGCTCGAGAACTTGTTTAACAAGTACATCGATCGGGTGTGAATGACCGCTGTGGCTAGCGGCCAGTCTGAGTGAACGCACTCGCAGGGAGCTATGCTTGAATCCACTGCCGATCATCCGATAGGCAACCGCAAACCAAGAGTTCACTTACGCGAAGCGTCTCCTGACCATCGAAGGGTCACGAGAAATCGAGATTTGGTGAACTGTCAGATGAAGCATACTTGCATGAAATTAGCTTGACCACTGCGGGAGCCTTTCTTGGACTTCCGTGTCGCCAATAGGCTTCCGCGAAAAAAATCCAACAAAATCATTTTCATGGTTGCTCCCCCCCCCAGTTAGGTATAATGCGGGCACAAATCGATGGGAACTCGTTCGCCGCAGCGATGAAGGCACAAGTCCTTACTGATTTGACCGCTGTGCTGTTTTTCCTATTCGGGAGTGGTGGCGATGAAGTTGATTGTGCAGGTTCCATGCCTTGACGAGGCCGAGACGCTGCCATCGGTCCTGGCGGACTTGCCCGCGTCTCTGCCGGGCATCAATGTCATCGAGACGCTCGTGATCGACGACGGCAGTCGCGATGGCACCGCAGCGGTGGCATTGGCCGCGGGAGTCACCCATGTGATCCGGCACACGCACAACCGAGGGCTCGCCGCTGCTTTCGTTAGCGGGCTGGAGGCGTGCCGTCGTTTAGGAGCCGACATCGTCGTCAATACCGATGGCGACCACCAATACCGCGGCGAAGAAATCGGGCGGTTGATCGAGCCGATTCTAGCTGGGCGTGCCGATGTGGTCGTGGGCGACCGCTCGCCATGTCACGATCGGAATCTGCCACGGTACAAACGATGGCTTCACCGTATCGGTCGTCGGATCCTTAGCACGCTGGCTGGCCGTGACCTGGCTGATCCTGTTAGCGGCTTCCGGGCCTACTCGCGCGAGGCGGTTCGGCGAACGCAGCTCGTGACGCAGTACAGCTACACGATCGAGTCGCTGTTGCAGGCGGTTCGTCAGGGGCTGGCCATCGAGTTCGTTCCCGTCGGCGTTAACCGCGTCACTCGGCCCTCCAGACTATTTCGCTCAATCCCACAATTCGTGTACCGCTCGGCCGTCACGGCGCTGCGAGTCTCGTTCATGCACCATCCGGTTGCAATCTTTGGCGGCCTTGGCTTCGCTGTCGGCGTGATGGGCTTGGTACCGATCGGACGTTTTCTGGTGTTGGCGGCTCGCGGGGCGAGCGACGGCCATGTGCAGTCGCTCGTGCTCGGTTCGGCTCTGATTGTGCTGGCCGCTGTGCTGCTGATCGCCGGGATGCTGGCTGAATTGATCGCCGCCAACCGCTGCCTGTTCGAGAAACTCCTTCAGGAAAGCCGAACGTCTCCGACGGACGTTTCAACACCGGTTGGTTTTTCCGAGTTTCGTCCGCCCGTCGCCCGACCACGTCCGCCGGGGACTACGCAGCCGCTACCGATGCGGCGTGGCTTCACGCTGATCGAGCTGATGGTCGTGTTTTCAATTCTGTCCTTGCTGCTGGCGATGCTGATGCCAGCGGTGCAGGCGGCACGCGAAGCGATGCGGCGGACACAGTGCGACAATCATTTGCGGCAATTGTCCCTGGCTGTTTTGCAGCATGATTCGAACTACCGTCACCTACCCAGTGGCGGTTGGGGCAAAGAGTGGTCGGGACTGCCGGGGCTAGGCAGCGGCGCAAGGCAACCGGGTGGCTGGATCTACCAGATCCTGCCTCAGCTCGAACAGGAGGCACTGCAGAAACTCGGCGGCACCGAGGTCACCGGGACTACTGGAAATGGCAATCGATTGCAGACGCCGCTTTCGGTGCTGCACTGTCCGAGCCGTCGCGGTGCCTTGCCGTTGCCCAACGGACGCGATTGGCAACCTCGTCTTCATCCGCAGGTGATCGCCGTGGCACGTAACGACTACGCGGCCAACGGCGGCGGTCGATTGATCCCGTTTGGCGCCGGCCCCGCCGATCTGAAGTCGGCCACAAAATTTAAATGGCCCGAGGCCAAGGAGGCCAATGGGATCGTCCGCCAGCGGATGCCGGTGCGGTTGCGAGAGGTAATTGATGGTTTGTCGCAAACTTTCTTACTCGGGGAGAAGCACGTGCCGTTCACTCGTTACGGCGACGGCAAGGATCGCGGTGACAATGAGGGGGCCTATAGTGGCGACGACCGTGACACCATCCGCTATGTCGGCACGCTCTCGGATCCCCGCTTCCAGCCGTTTCCCGATTCGTTCTTGGCCGGTGTGGAAGGAGCGATCTTCGGTTCGGTCCATCCGACCGGTTTCACGATGTCGTTATGTGACGGATCGGTCCGTCATGTAACGTATTCGATTGACCTGAAGACGTATGCCAATCTCGGTGCGAGGGATGACCGTCAAGTCATCGCAGCCGATGCGTGGTGAATCCGTATTGGCAGCTAATGAAGTTCGACCGAGTGGTACGCTGATCATCAGGCGATGCCGCGAGTTGATTCCGCGACACGCGGATGTTTGGCTCGTCGCAGTCGTGCTGACCATCAGTGCCATAGCAAAAACGGTGACTTTCAAAGCGCTGGCTTCGGGCCCTGGAGTGTTCGGGGGTCACCCCGACCGATTGACCACAACCATTGCGGCGGAGTGGTTGTTGGTTGGCCTTCTGTTTGTGTTTGTCGATAGACGTCCGCAGTTGGCTTGGTCGATCGCCACAGCGACGTTTGCAGTCTTGTTAACGGTTTCGTCGACGCTCGCGGTGAAAGGCGTCACATGTGGTTGTCTCGGCAGTGCGGCCCCGTGGTGGAGCGGGCTAGCTGCCTCAGCCATTTCGCTTATCGTGCTGCTTTACGGGCGCAACAAGGATAGTGAAGGGCTCGGCTGGGTCGGCACTTCCAGATGGAAGCTATCGCGTTTGGTTCTGTGCGTCGTGCCTGCTTTGGGTCTGTGGACGTTGGCTGAGAACCAAGCCATCTCGGATTACGCCTCGCATGTGTCCGCGTATCGGTTGCCGTGGGAGCAGATTGGCGAGCGGTGGGATTTTTTGAGCCAGACAGATGCGGGGAACACATTCCTAGCCCCGGGTCGCCGGATTGTGCTGGTGGTTCAGCCCGGCTGCTCGTACTGCCAGGCGATGGAAGCCCATATACTTCGTCAGTACGCCGCTGATCAACTCGTAAAAGTGACGCCCTCGATCAACGCATGGTCCGTGCAGCGTCGAGGAGCCAACGAACGCTGGGAGGAGGCTGCAGAAATCGACGCTTCCGTCGGAAAATTGGTTGGTGGCGCGCCCTGCCTGCTGATCCTGAATGAGGGACGTGTACAATTCGCGAGGCGATGGAGAGAAATATGAAACCGTATCAAACCCATGGTGTGCTAAAAAACCTCGGTATCCTCGTTCAAATAGGTTGCACCCTTTGGCTACTGCTCGCGTCATCGGCGACCGGTCAAGACTGGCAAACGCGAGCGAGCGAAAACTACAAACGGTTTTCCAATGTGCAAACACTGTGGATCCAAGGTGATCTCCTCGAGTGCGGCACACGGAAATCGCGCCCGCTGCCTTTGGAGCGATGGATGCAATGGTGGAATGCTTGGCCTGTGGGCTTGGAGGAGGTCAAACGAGACCATGTGGAATCGTTGATTGGCGAGTCAGGATTGTTGGACTCTTTTCTGTACCAGGTTGTTTCGTTCGTTGGCCCCGATCGGGGGCGTGCTGTTTACAAAATGCCTTGGATCGAGGGTATCGAGGGAGGCGAGATCACAGAGAACTCTCACCTGGCAGTCGAGCACGTGGAGTCTGGGGGCTCTTCTCATGTTGTGAGCGTTCAAATGCCCTTCTGGGGCGGCCCAGGGAATTGGAGTAAACCGATCATTGGGAAGACAACATGGATGATGCGGTTGTTCGACCCAACGAAGTCGGAAATGATCCGAACCGGTCGGGAAGTTCCAACTGCGGATGCCGACGCGGAAGTCCGGTACGTTGACATGGCGCTGGAGGAGGGCGGCGAAAATCATTTCGCCTTCACCGTGAACAAGCAGCACGGGGTGTTTACCCGATATGAGGTTGGCGATTCGTTCCTGATGCTCGCTGCGGACATCCGCATTCTTGACAACGGCTGTGCTCTGCCGTTTCGCATGATCCAATTTGACTTAGACCGCAATGAGTCGGACATCCTCGTTAGAAAAGCCGAACTGATTGTGTTGCGAAGCTGCGTAGTCGATGTCGATCTGAACGAGCGGTTGCTGCACCCTGTGGGGGCGCGGCAGTACATCGACGTTTCGGAGCTAAACGTCAAAGGCGGGCCGTCGTTCTTTCTAGATGACGGGACTCCGGATGCCTTGGCATTCGTCGAAGGCAAAATGGTTCAGCCCCAATTGCGAGAAACCAAGGGATCATCATGGCGAACCGCTGCGGTGGTGCTGGTGATCCTCGTGCTACTTCTTCCACTCTGGTGGTTTTACAGGCGGCGGAATGATACCGACGCCAGTTCTTAATGTGTTTCGATAAGGAGTTTTTCAATGAAAGTTAGCAAATTTTGCCTTGTATTGGGCACAATCGTTACCGTGTTCACCTTGTCTGGGGTGCCTCAACGTCTGGCGATGGCGATTGAGTGCGAACCAGGAAATGTCTACAATTCCAAATGCTTTCCCGCAGACGATCGGAAGCCTAAAGCGGATGGACAATGTAAGGTCACATCCGCTGTAAAAATGGGCGAGGGCGTGGACCACGGTGTTGCCTTTAATAGGTGGAGAGTCGTTTGCGTGCAGAAGCCGAACGGGCGGCCGTGTAGCGGAACAAAAGACGCTCAGGCTATCCCGGGTCGTTGCGCAGTGGCAGGATCTTACCAGGGACAGAATTGCGTGGAGAACGCGGAGGAAGCAAGTTTTTCGCTCAATGAATACACCTTCAGCTGCCCCGACGGCGAATTTTTGCACGTTCCGAAAAACGAGCCTCAACCCGTTGCGGGCGGGCCATGCCCCTGTGATTCCAAACCGACGCAAGGCGCGTCGCCTACGGTCGAAAAAGTCTGTAATTGTGAATGATGAGCGAGTTCGGTATGTGTCGAGATGTTGGAACCATGTGTGCTGCGCCTGACAAAAACCCCGAAAGGCGAAATATCGGTAAGGCAATATGATAACCCGATGCGTTAGCGAGGGGTCGGCATGATTTCTCGCTCACGCATCGGCTTACCTTGGTCGGGCGCATCATTTGGATGCTCGCTACCGGTGGCGGACGTCATCGGCAAAACGTTTGGTGGCCTCCGAGGCAGTGAGTTGTTACACAAAGGGGGCCCCGCCGACGCAATCGTGCGCCGGCGGTTTTGGAGGCATGCCTGAAGTATCCAAGGATTCATTTTTGGGATTGGCTTGACAACGGATTTCCCGGACGATGGTACGCCAATGGTGTTGCCGGTCCCTGGCGAACATTCTTTCGTCGGGGAGGCATTTTTAAAATCATATTTGGATACTGGAGCTAAGCCATAAAAAAACCTTCCACTGTACTCCGACGCACGCTTCCGTCTGATGAGCCAAAAAGGGTCGCATTAACCTTTTTTACGTAGCGAAAGTGGTTTAAACATTCGGCTTCCATCGGTGACAACATCGCCGAAACTTGTCGCGAGTTTCGCTACAAAAAGTCACAGCCTCTCGGGGTTCGGTATGACTAGCGGCGGCAAAATCGTTCTCACAAATTTTAAGTTCTTGGTATCGGGAGGAATTGCAATGAGTTTGCGGGCGACCTTTTTTATCGTCTTCGGCGTCGGCGTTTGCATCGCGACGATCGTTGCGGCAAGGATGTTGGCGGTTCCGGCCTATCCGGTCGTCGTCTCCAACTCCTCCATTTTGATCCCGGCCCTCGCCGATACCCCTGTCGAAACGTTGCCCATCGAGCCAACAACGTTTCGAAACCAATCTTCTCAAATCGCTGCGGTGACGCTGCTGCAGAAAAGTTGCAATTGCTTCGATGTTCATGTGGGCGAGCGGACGATCGAAACGGACCACGGGTTCGAGTTGCCGCCACGGCAAGACGTTCGCGTTTACCTGCCGCTCGGCGGGAAAGTGTTTCCTGGTGGGACCGACGTTGTCGACGCCCTGTTTCGTTTTGAGGTCGAGGGTTTTGACGATCGCGTCGTGCGGGTCAGCCGAACGGTTCGTGGCTACGAAACCGTCACGGTGGCTCCGCCCCTGGTGACGCTGAAGGCGGAGCAGCCCGATGCCAACCAGCCGGTCACCGTCGAGCTGGTGCTGCCGGTGGGACAAACACCGCAGAAGTTGCTGTGCCCGGTGGGTAGCGAGCAACAGCGTACCTTCCATCCGCAGTGGTCTTCCCAGTCCTTGAACAACCGATTGGTTCTCTGGAGCGGTCGGTTTCCCGTCGATGCTTCCATGCTAATGTCTCCCGAACCGGGGGAGCCGCTGCCGGTGATTTTTGAGGTTCACACGGAGGATTCGTCGAACGATGTAGTGACCAGTTTCGACGGACGGTTCTCAGTCTTGATTACCAAAACCGGGGGAATATCCCACCCGAGGCAAATCGAGGCGGTGATTGGTGACTATCCTCAAGCGATCCAGTTGGTAGCCGATGACGCGATTGAATTTGAAGTGCAACAGATTCGCTCAGAAGGGCCGGTGCAATGCACGGCGACCGCTAGGACAGATCAACCGGCGAGCGTGCAGTGGATTGACGTTGTTTTCTCCGGAGTAAACGACGGTTCCGCGAAGAGATCAATTCTCTTTATCGAAACGACTCATCCCCGCCAACCGCTTGTCCGCATTCCGATTCGGTCGATGTGACGATGGCGAGACCATACCGAATCTACCTAGCTACTATTTTGTTGATTGCTGTCACTTTGGTGGCGTATATCACGTGGCGAGACGACGCCTGGATCGATGAGATGGGCCATTTAGGGGCGGGAGGACACGCCTGGACAACCGGCAGTTTTGAACTTTATCGCGTCAATCCGCCATTGGTGCGGTTGCTGGCGGCCGTGCCACTAGTGGCGACCCGCGTGCCGCTTTATGCCGACACTGCCACGCCCATCCTGATGCTGGAGGATGCTGAAGGGTTCGTCGATCGGCGGGTGCGTCGCCAGGAATGGATCTACGGCAACACGCTTCGTAATCGGCTCGGTAGTGATTACGCCTTCTATCTGACCGCCGGTCGCCTCATGTTGCTACCCTTCTTCGTCGCGACGGCATTGATTTGCTGGTACTGGGGGCGGATGCTCGGCGGAGCGGCGGCCGGATGGTTGGCGATAGGCGGCTTTCTCGTGCTTCCCGAATCGCTCAATTGGGCCGCCCGCATCACGCCCGATTCGGCGTTTTGCTTCACTTGGTTGTTGATCTGGTTTTGCGGGTGGAACGTCGCAACAACGCCGTCGGTTTGGGGGACACTATGGCTCGGGTTGGCGCTGGGGATGGGGCTGCTGGTCAAAACAACTGCGATAGTGATCCCGCCACTGATGCTGCTTGCGTGGACGGTCTTTGCGACGATCCGCGGCGAAGCAACGGTATTGCGATTTGCCAAGGATCTAGGACGCATTGCCGCCGCGACGGCGACGGCATTGGTCTTGTTGAATCTCGCCTATGGTTGGCAAGAGTTTGCCTGGCCGCTGAAGCGTTTTGAGTTTGTCAGCACGACGCTCAGCGGCGGTCCGGTCGGGACGATCGGCAACCGCTTTGTCGGCACCTGGTTTGGCGAATTGCCCAGTCCGCTGCCGGCAACATTTCTATCGGGGATCGACTTGCAGAAGGCCCATTTTGAGGCCGAGGGCACATCTTGCTTTCATGGTCGATCCGCTGACCACGGATGGTGGTGGTACTACCTAGCGGCGATGGCGATCAAGACGCCAGTCGCGATGCTGGTGCTCTGGGCTGTTGGAGTCTTCTTCATCGTGAGCTCAGGGTTGATGCGGCGATGGGATCGGTCGACTGCGGCGACGGTTGCGTTCCTGCTGGTTCCAGCCGCCGCTTTATTCATCCTGGTCAGCAGCCAGACCGGTCACACGCGCAACCTTCGCTATGTGCTGCCGTGTGTGCCGCTGGTGCTGTTATCGCTTCATCCACTGCTGCGGCACGGGGCCGGTCGGAAGCTGGTTTGGGGGCTGTTAGTGATTGCGGGCCTCGAAACCGCACTGGCATACCCGCACCTGTTCAACTACAGCAACGCGATCGC
This sequence comes from uncultured Planctomycetota bacterium, assembly GCA_963763175.1. Lineage (GTDB taxonomy): Bacteria > Planctomycetota > Planctomycetia > Pirellulales > Pirellulaceae > Rhodopirellula. The sequence goes on from CAVXOB010000011.1 coordinate 117,304, forward strand.
TGGCGGCCCGACACAAACCCACCATTGGTTTCGCGCCTCCTCGTATGACAACGGCATCGAAGACCGCGTGGTTCGTCGGTGGATCCAAAACCATCCCAATTTGCAACCGATCCGAATTGCTTCCCGACAGCAGCTTGCGAGCGTGGCGGCACCGTTGCCGCCGGATCGCGAGCATCGATCCGGTCGTTATGTTGTGGTTAATCGCGTCGACCGCGAAAAGCTCAGTTGGCCGCTTTGTGATGCGGTTGCCACGATTGGTTGTACACGCCTCGTTTATCGAATTCCCGAAATGGATGAAGGAAAAGACTGATGTTTCCTCGAAGATATTCTCAGCGATGCGGTAGTTGCCTGCTGCTTTGCCTCGTTGTCGCGGCGGGTTGCCAGAAAAAGCCCGCCGTCGGGTTGCCCAAGGTGCAGTGTCGCATGATGTACGGTTCGGACGAGACGCAACCGATGTACCAGTGGAAATACCAGCGGGTGCGGAAAAAGATCGTGGAGGTGATGCAGGAAAACGGCGGCGAGATGGAATTCAAACAGCTCCGCAAAGATGTCAAGCGACGGTTCAGCGAGCAGGAGCGGGAGGAGATTGGCAGCCCTCTGTGGCTCTTTGAAACCGTGGCGTTGGAGATGGAGGTTCAGGGGGAGCTGAAGCGGCAGAGCGAGAGCACGTCGCGGTTCCCTGCCCACGTGACATTGCGACTTGATGAGTGAGCGTGGCCCAAGCGGCGGTTCCGCCTGCGAGCAGCCGACTTCGGCGCATAGGCGTTTGCATCATGCCGCAGTGGCGGCGCTCCTGTTGTTGCAATCGGGTCTGATGGGCTACAGTGCCGTGCGTCACAGCCCGACCTATGATGAGGCGGCTCAACTGCCAGCGGGGATTAGCCATTGGCGCGGCGACTTTCGGCTATTCCGCGTCAACCCTCCGTTGCCACGAATGATTTCCGCCCTGCCAGCAATGTTTACGGGACATCAGGAAGATTGGGCGGCGCTGAATAAAGTGATCGAGTCCAACTCGCAAAAGCGGGTTGACTTCGATATCGGTCGGGACTTCATCGCCGTCAATGGACCGCGAGCGTTTTGGCTCTACATCTGGGGACGCTGGGCGTGCGTGCCGCTGGTCACCTTGGGCGGATGGGTCGTGTGGCGTTGGTCGGCGGAATTGTACGGACACGCGGCCGGGTTATTAGCTCTCATCGTCTGGGTGTTCAGCCCCATGATTTTGGGACACGGTAGTCTAATGACACCGGACGTACCAGCAGCAGCGTGCGGGGTTTTGGCGCTGCATCGTTATATGAAGTGGACATGTCGCGGGCGGTGGAGCGATGCCTACTGGCTGGGATTGGCTGGCGGCATGGCGTTATTGACCAAGACGACTTGGCTGATTTTGGGAATGCCGCTGCTCCCGCTGGCACTGCTCAAGGTCATTTGGCATCGTTCCTTGCCGCATTCACAGCGGCGTGGCCGGATCGTGCAGGTGTTGCGGCAAGGAGTGCTGGCTGTGACGGTGGCTTGGTGTGTACTGCTAATCGGTTACCGCGGCGATGGCTTCTTTCAGCCGCTGGGGGCCTTCCCGTTTCAGTCGGCGGCGCTCACCGGGCAGACGTTGGAAAAAGGGCAAACGGGCAATCGGTTCGCGGACTCGGCACTGGGGGCGATCCGCGTGCCGCTGCCGCAGCAGTACGTGCTGGGGATTGATGTGCAGAAGCGGGCGTTTGAGGACAAGCCACAGTCGTACCTATTCGGCGAACTGCGCAACGGCGGCTGGTATCACTACTATCTGGTCGCGGTATTGGTCAAAACGCCGATCGGTTGGCTGCTACTGCTTGGATCAGTATTCGCGGTGCGACTGGCTCGGCGTCGTCGACTGCCGCTGAGGTGGGGCGAGGTGTGCTTGCTACTGCCACTGCTGGCCTGCGTGCTGCTGGTCAGTTTGCAGACGGGAATCAACAAGCACCTGCGCTATCTCTTGCCAGCGTACCCACTTGCAATGATCTGGCTGAGCCAGGTGTGGCCGCTGCTAGAGGGACGCTTAGCGCGCGGCTTCGTGATCATCTGTTGCGCCTGGGCCGTTGGCAGCAGCCTATGGATCTACCCCCACAGCCTTTCCTATTTCAATGAACTGACCGGAGGGCCGGTTGGGGGACACCGAGTGCTGATCAATAGCAACATCGACTGGGGGCAGGATTTGTTCTTCTTGAAGGAGAAACTGCGGCAGCGGGGTTGGGATCGCGTCAGCCTCGCGTATTGGGGCCGATACGATCCACGGATCGCGGGGATTGAATTTGACGTGCCTCCGCAGCGGCCGCTCGATCGGGTGCCCCCGGGACGTTATGCGATTAGCATCAATTTTCTGCAGGGCTATGCCTTGACGATTCCCAACGGTGACGGGGGGCTGACGACGGCTGGGCGAAACGCCTTTGCCTATTTTCAAGAGCTACAACCGGTCGATTCCGCCGGGTATTCAATCCTGATGTACGAGGTGCTACCCGACCCACGTGACAACCGTGCGTCCTTGCTCACAGGACCATCACCCGGGCCGAAATAGTACCCCAGGCTGCGTGGTTGGCCCGCGACTCTGGCTTCGAAATACAACGCCTATGACTTAGCGGAGCAGAGAACGGCTTGATTCGCTAAAGACGGGTGGCCAGTATCATGGTTCGCAACCCCTAATATTTAGCGGATCAAGCGAACGCTGCCATCCTTCTGCGATTTGTGCCATTTTGGCACCCTCGCATATACTGCCGGCCGAGGGTATTTGGCGGGCCTGTCAAATTTGCCGCTCAAACTTTTTCATTGATGACGCGACGTGATATCTCTTCGTGAACCGCAGCGTTTCGCGTCCGTTGCCGATTTGGCAGGCGTGGCAAAACCGTGCAACTTCACACTCTGGCACGGTTCTTGCCATTGCCCTTCTGCGTTGAAGAAGTCTGACACCCTGATCAACCGGCGGTCCCGAGCAATCCAATCCGCTGACAATCTCTTAACAATACTTTTTAGAAACAGCCTCGCGTCCTGCGGGGTACCCCAGCCCTGCGGAGAAAATATTATGGCACAAGGCGAAAAGATTATTGGCATCGACCTCGGCACTACCAATAGCGTGGTGTCGATCATGGAAGGCAGCGAACCGAAGGTGATCCCGAATGCGGAAGGCAACCGGCTCACCCCAAGCGTCGTGGCGTTCACGGACAAGCAAGAAACGATTGTCGGTGAGCCGGCTCGACGTCAAGCTGTCACCAACCCGAAACGCACCGTTTACTCGGTCAAGCGATTCATGGGTCGGCGACACAACGAAGTCGAATCCGAAGAAAAGATGGTGCCTTATGGTATCACCGGCGGTGCGGGCGACTATGTGAAGATTCAAGTCGGCGACAACGAATACACACCGCAAGAAATCTCGGCAAAGGTGCTTGCGCAAACTCAAGGAGTCTGCTGAGTCGTACCTCGGTCACAAAGTCAACAAAGCCGTCATCACCGTCCCCGCTTACTTCAACGACGCCCAGCGTCAAGCGACCAAGGACGCTGGCCAGATCGCGGGACTCGAAGTCGCGCGGATCATCAACGAGCCGACGGCTGCGGCACTTGCGTACGGATTGGACAAGACGAAGGACGAGAAAATCATCGTCTTTGACCTCGGAGGTGGAACGTTCGATGTTTCGATCCTCGAAGTTGCCGACAGCGGTGACGACGAGCAAGAGAGCCGCGTCTTTCAAGTGATCTCGACCTCAGGTGACACGCACCTCGGCGGTGATGACTTCGACGAAGCTCTGATCCACTATGTCGCCGATGAGTTCAAGAAGGAAAACGGCATCGACTTGCGGAACGACGCAATGGCGCTGCAGCGTCTCCAGGAAGCCTGCGAGAAAGCCAAGAAAGAGCTCAGCACTCTCCCTGAAACCGACATCAACCTACCCTTCATCACGATGGACGCGTCGGGGCCGAAGCACTTGACGATGAAGATCACTCGTTCGAAGTTCGAAGAGCTGATCGATAAACTCGTCGATCGCTGCCGTGGTCCTGTCATGCAAGCACTCAAAGATGCCGGCATGAAACCTAGCGACATCGACGAGATCGTGTTGGTAGGTGGTAGCACCCGCGTGCCAAAGGTTCGCCAAGCCGTCAAGGACATCTTTGGCAAAGAGCCTCACCAAGGCGTTAACCCGGACGAAGTCGTCGCCATTGGTGCCGCGATCCAAGGCAGCGTGTTGGCAGGCGATCGGACGGACGTGTTGCTGCTCGACGTCACGCCACTGACACTCGGTATCGAAACCGAAGGCGGCGTGATGACGGCCCTTGTCGAACGAAATACCACGGTGCCAGCGGAAAAGAAAAACGTCTTCAGCACCGCTGCCGATAATCAAACCGCCGTCACGGTGCGAGTGTTCCAAGGCGAGCGGAAAATGGCCAACGCCAACCGCTTGCTCGCTGAATTCAACCTCGATGGAATCCCGCCGTCGCCACGCGGAGTACCGCAGATCGAAGTCAAGTTCGACATCGATCAAAACGGTATTCTCAGCGTGTCGGCTAAGGAGCTTAAAACCGGCAAGGAAGCTCACGTCGAGATCAAGGACAGTGGCGCGTTGTCAGAAGACGACATCGCACAGATGAAGAAGGACGCCGAAGCCAACGCGGAAGAGGACAAACGCCAATTCGAACTCGTGGAAGCTCGCAACAAGGTCAGCCAACAAGTCTATCAGCTTGATAAACTCATGACTGAAAACGGCGAAAAACTCACCGATGCCGACAAGGCACCGATGAACGCCGCGATCGAAAAGGTGAAGAAAGCTGCCGAAAGTGACGACCTGGCAGCGATCAAGTCCGCTTCGGATGAGCTCGATGCCGCCTCGCAAGCCTTCAGCAAAGTCTTGTACGAAAAGACGGAAGCTGCCGGTGAAGCGGGCGAAGGAACCGCTGCTGGGGCAAGTGCCTCCTCCGGTGATGACGACGACGCCGTCGATGCGGAATTTGAAGTCAAGGAATGAAGTTATTAGCTTCTAGCTTCTAGCTTCTGAAATACGGGCCGCGGGTCCGGCGGTTCCAATTTGTTTTCACCCTCCCAAGCTTCTCTCGGGAGGGTGAGTTCGTGATGCACCACGGGTTGGCTGCAAATCCACGCAGCGAGCCACTCCACCCCAAAGCAGTCTCATGGCATTTCGATTTGATAAGTTGACCACCCAGGCGCAGAGCACGGTTGCCGAGGCACAAGCCCAGGCGACCGAGGCCGGCAATGCGGAGATCACTCCCCTGCATTTGCTCGCCGCAGCCCTGGGGCAGTCCGGCGGCATCACGAAACCAATGCTCGACAAGCTCAGTGTCGACACCAAGTCTTTGCAGGCTCTGATTGCTAGCGAATTAGAGAAACTGCCTCGTAATAGTAGCGGCGGTCAGCCTCGGGTCGGCTCGAAGCTGCAAGAGGTTTTCCAGTCTGCCGACGGGGCGGCCAAGTCTCTCAAGGACGAGTACGTCAGTACCGAACACTTGCTGCTTGGACTAGCGAGAATCGAGAATACGGCCAAGAATTTGCTATCACTCTCTGGCGTGACTGCGGATGACTTGCTCAAGGCAACCAGCGAAATTCGCGGCTCGGCGCGGGTGACGGATCCCAATGCCGAGTCGACCTATCAAGCGCTCGAGAAATATGGCATTGATCTCACCCAGCTCGCTGAGACGGGTAAACTCGATCCCGTGATCGGACGCGACAATGAAATTCGGCGTGTCATCCAAGTTCTCTCGCGGCGGACCAAGAACAACCCGGTTCTCATCGGTCAGCCTGGCGTGGGAAAAACCGCGATCGCCGAAGGACTGGCGCTACGAATTTTTGAGGGCGACGTACCGCAGAGTCTGAAGGGTAAACGGGTCATCTCGTTGGACATGGGCGCGCTCGTTGCCGGTGCAAAGTTCCGGGGCGATTTCGAAGAACGACTCAAGGCCGTGCTGCGTGAGGTCAAGGATTCCAACGGAGGCGTGGTGTTGTTCATTGACGAACTCCATCTCGTCGTCGGAGCCGGCAACGCGGAAGGCTCCGCTGATGCAGCCAACCTGCTCAAACCCGAACTCGCTCGAGGTACGCTCCGGTGCATCGGCGCAACCACGCTCGACGAGTACCGCCAAAACATTGAAAAGGACGCTGCTCTGGAACGCCGCTTCCAGCCCGTTTTCGTTGGAGAGCCGAACATCGAAGACACCATCGCGATCTTGCGCGGGTTGAAGTCTCGCTACGAATCGCACCATGGCGTTCGAATCACCGACAGCGCCCTCGTGGCCGCAGCCAATCTATCGAGTCGCTACATCGCTGATCGCTTCTTACCCGATAAAGCGATCGACCTTGTTGACGAAGCCGCCAGTCGGCTGGCAATGGAAAAGGAATCCGTACCCGAACCAATCGATCGGCTGCAACGACGACTGCGGCAACTTGAACTCGCACACCGTCAACTCGTCGACGAAACGGAAGAATCGGCAGTTGAAAAGCGCACCGAAGTCGAAGAGGAAATGGAAGAGATCAAGGCCGAATTGGCGAGCCTGCGAGAACAGTGGGAAGCCGAAAAGATGGGTCTGGACGATGTGCAGTCGATCCGCCAAGAAGCCGAGCAGTTGCAGCATCGTTTTGCCAAACTCGATTCCGAAGCCAAGGAAAAACAGCTTCGCGGCGAAAGTCCCGAAGAGATTTATCGGGAAATGCTCCAGGTGCAATCTCGACAACGCGAGCTTCAATCTCGCATTGACGACGTCGAAGCGGCCGAGTCTGCAAAGGCGGCATCAACGCCCAGTGACGCGGACGCGGTTGGCAAGGGAGATCGCGACCAGCGTCGGTTATTACGCCAGGAAGTCACCGAGGAAGAAATTGCCGAAGTGGTCAGCACCTGGACGGGAGTACCGGTATCACGCATGATGGAAACCGAGCGGGCCAAGCTGCTCGTGATGGAAGAGCGGTTGCACCAACGAGTGATCGGGCAAAACGAAGCCGTCGCGGCCGTCTCGGACGCCGTCCGTCGCAGTCGTAGCGGCTTGCAAGATCCACATCGACCAATCGGTTCGTTCCTGTTCCTCGGCCCTACGGGCGTCGGCAAGACCGAGCTGTGCAAAGCACTCGCCGAAGTCATGTTCGATGACGATTCCGCGATGGTGCGAATCGACATGAGTGAGTTCATGGAACGACATAGCGTGTCGCGTTTGATCGGTGCCCCTCCAGGATACGTTGGATATGAAGAAGGCGGGAAACTCACCGAGGCCATCCGCCGCCGTCCCTACGCGGTGATATTGCTCGACGAGATGGAGAAAGCCCATCCCGACGTATTCAATATCTTGTTGCAAGTCCTCGACGATGGTCGGTTAACCGATGGCCAGGGACGCACCGTTGATTTTACGAACGCTGTTGTCGTGATGACGAGCAATGTCGGTAGTCAAGTGATTCAAAGCGTGACCGAGGAGGGCGGCGACGAAGAGGAAATGCGAGCTGCCGTTCACGACGCGCTGAAGGCACGTTTCCTGCCGGAGTTCCTCAACCGTATCGACGACATCGTCATCTTTCATCCGCTGCAGCAGCAACAGATTCGCCGCATTGTCGAACTCCAGCTCGATGAACTGCGTCGCCGTTTGACCGTCAGTGGATTGTCGCTCGAACTCACCCCCGCAGCGATCGATGAAATCGCCGCGGTCGGTTATGATCCGTCCTACGGCGCTCGCCCGCTCAAACGCGTGATTCAGCGTGAAGTGCAAAATCCGCTCGCCAGTGCGCTGTTAAAAAACAGCTATCCCGACGGCTCGGTAATTCGAGTCGATTTCCAGGATGGGGATTTTGTGTTTCAAGGTGGCTCAGCGGCGGAATAGATTGTTTTGCTTCCGGCAGGAATATCATTCTATTCACGTTTGATTTCAAAGTCGACGGTGGACTGTCCATACTTTTTGCCATGGATGTCTTCCATGGTCAAACGCAATTGATAGCGTCCGGGATCGATCGCTTCGGGCAAGTACATCTGGTAGGCGATGAAGTAATCACGCAGGTGGTTATTGGAGACCTGACGATCTTCAGGGAGAGTTTGGCTGGCGATTCGCTGGCCGCTCGCATCGAGCAGATCGTAGCTACCTCGCAGGCGCGTCTCGAATCCGCCATCGACTGAACTGGTAACAAAGTTGTCGATTTCGCAGTACAAGATCACTTCTTGACCGGCTGCGAAACGACGGTTGGGGAATGGTTTGACTTGGCCGTAGGCTTCGATTTCGGTGCAGAACTCAAGTCCGCGGACTTCGAGCGAATCACTGGCCGCAGCCAAATATCCGGTGGCTTTACGGATCTCTGGCAGCGCCGAACTGAATCGATGCGAGGGCACGGGATGACCCTTCGGATCGACAATTTTCCACAGGCCGAGTAATTGGTGGCGCAGGTATTGAGCCTCCTCCTCGGAGAGTCCCTCCAAGTGATCAACGGCGCGATCGGGGTCACCCGAAAGTACCAGGAGATGTCGCGCGACGATTCGTCGTCGATGCCGTTCAGCATCACTTTCGCCAGGGGTTTCTTTTTGTAGACGTGCAACGAGAGCATCGAACAGTTCCGCGTCGCTGAGGGTGGCAGCCCCAGCCTTCGCTCCCGCAATCGGAGCTGGTGAGATGTCGTTCGTCGCCGGAGGCGAATCACTGAGCGACATCGACACGCTTGGGACGGGCTCCGCCTGGTCGCTGAACGTCATTCTTTGAGGTTCGGAGGCGACGGGAGGTTGGGGCTTCGAAGCATTAGCAAAAGTCGTGGGTGCATCATCGAGTTTCAATTCGATTAATGTTTGTTGAGGCGTTTCCAGGGAGGTTTGTTGAATCGCGGGTCCGCTCTGCAGGGCCGCCTGCACCGCGGCATGGGTGACGTTATTGAGCGAGCCGGCGGGCTTCGTGGTCGCGATGTTGGCAGCCGTCGGCGGTTGTGAGGTACCAATTCGCGTCGGCTTGACATCTCGTTCAGGCACGACGGTGGGCAGGTCGGGCAAATGATCAAAGGCGGCGGAAAGAGCAGCGTCAATCGACTTGGGCTGAGCGGTCGCGCAGGCGCGACTCTGTGCGCTGGCGACGAGTTTGATCACCGCCGCTCTTTGAATCTCCGGTGGTGCGCCTTCGAGAGCCGCGATCAGATCGGTGATGTCAACGCCACTGTAATTCTGTGGCAGGTCGAGTGAAAGTGCGAGCGCAGATTCGAGAGAAGATTCCATCGCTGGTTCGACAGGCAGGCTGGCCGAGACCTGCGCGATTTCTCCGGTGGGCTTTCCCGTGGGCTCATTGCTCTGGGCACTATTTTGGCGTGGTGGATTTTGGCGTGCTGGTTTCGAATCGGCCGCGGATTGGTGACCTGTATCGCCCGCTAACTCGCTCATCGTCTGGCGTGTGTGGGCGGGGGGAGTGGCGGTGCGGCGGGCGACTTGGCGCGGCGTAGCCAAACGCTGGTCAACGGGTTCGATCTCCGTCTCAGGGAATGCATTCTCGCTTGTCACTTGGACCCGCGATCCCGATTTCGGCGCCGCCTGTCCCTCCGCAGACCCAGCCATCGAGGGTCCGTGAATCGAGGGTGAGGAATTATCGATCGTCCGTTGACTGGCAAGCGGCGATTGAAGCCGGTACCCTTGGCAGCCAGAAATCGCCGTGATCGCAGCCGCCATCACCAGTGAAACAATCCCCAGCCGTTGCAGCGCATCAATGTCTTGTCGCCATTGTGGGCTGAGTTGGATGCGGAACAAGCGTCGAGATCGATGGCGAAAGGGGATCGCGTGCATGAGGGAACCTTGCGAATGATGTCGCGACAAAAACGGAGGCGGGCCCATGGAACTGCCCGTAGCCCATCGACGCTACAAAAAAATCCGCTCCCGCGACAACGTCAATTCGCTCAGCGTTCCGACGCGGTCAGCCACGCGAACAATCGGGGCAGGACGAGCGATACTCGAGTCATCCCACGGCCACACGGGAGAGATGCCTGTATTTGCGACCGGCTGACTCCGGTGAGAACGTTTGTTTCAGTTCGGTGCGGTGTTTTCGGAACCAAGACGCGACCACCGAAACGGTGTAAGGATAATCTGAGACGGTGCGGGTGTGACGAGCGGTCAGTCGCTTCGACCACTGGCTCAGCCGCGGTCTCAGTTCACGGTAGGCTGCCGCGTCGGTCGGAGCGGCGGCCACATCAACGACTTCACCGCGCCGGATCAAATACCAGATCGCTCGTCCGTCGTAGCCGGTTGCGGCGTAGACGAAGGAATAGTGCTCGCGAGCTTCGGCCAAACGGCCCAATTTTTTCTGGGCATAGTGAAGTGAACTGAGCGTATCGCGGGCTCTCGCGGCGAGTTCATATTGGCGATTGGCAGCGGCTGTTTCCATGATTTCTTGAGTGACGGTGATCGGCTCGTCGTTGAACCCATCGAGAAAACTTTCGGCTTCGTTGACGCGGCGGAGGTACTCCTGACGCGAGCAGGCGGCGGCGCATGGCCCCAGGCAAGTGCCAATTTCCAGTCTCAAACACCCCGCTCGCGGATGCAGATCGAAGAGCGACATCTGGTCCGCATAGACGAACGAAGTCAGGTTACTGCAATCGCGCAAGCGAAATGTTTTGTTGAGAGCCTCGACCACCCGGCTCATCCGCCCGGCACCGAAAAAGGGGCCCTCGACCGCAACGAGATCTTTCGTCGGCGGTGAGTTGGCGATGAAAAAGGTCTCAGCGGGCTTGCGTCCCAGGCACAAATACACGGGCCGCTGCCGCTGAGGCACACCTTGCACGTTGAATCGAGGGATGAATCGACGGATTAGCTCCAGTTCGCGGAGTTGGGCTGCAAAATCGCTGGGCTGGGTCTCCCACTGGATCGCGCGGGCATTCTCGATGATCCGGCCAGCTTTCTCACCCGCGGCGGATTGACCGAAATAGCTTAATAGTCGGCTCCGCAGCGACGAACTTTTGCCGACATAGATCACCTCACCGGTGCGGTCAAACATCCCGTAAACACCTGGCACCGGTGGGCAGTAGGCTTGTACCTGTTCGCGAAGTTCGAGGCGAGAATTTCCGCCAACGATCTCACTGGGGCGGCCATAAGACGCGACCCCAAAAACATCTTGGTGCGCGTAGGGATCGAGGGAATTGCTGCCAAACCCACGGCCCTCGGCAGGCGATGGTTCGCTAGCCCGAACGAGGACGGGGTGCTGTGGGGATATCCGTTTCCTTGCCATCGGCGCGATTGCCAAATCCGTTGTGGGCCTGCCGTGCCGGTGCCATAGTGACCTCAGCGACGGTGGATTATGGCGAGTGTTGCCGCTAATGCCAAGTTGAATTTGGGCGGGGGCTTCTCTTCGAGGCGATTTTTGCGTCTAATTCGGTTTCGAACCCCTCGCACCTTCCCCTCGATGAGTGTTTCCAGACGATATGACCACCGAGCCGAATGAAGAAGCCGAAGACAACGAAGTAGCACCTGAAGTCACGCTTCAGTACAACAAGGAAGACGTCGACGAGCATGGTTTTACCTCCGTGTGGAACGTGGCCTCGGCGACTTGCGAGGGAGATCAGGCGCGGACCCGCGAGATGGCCGGTCGCATGCTCGGGTTCTTGTGCAAGAAGGAATATGAGCATGTCTTGGTCAGTTCGACCGACGCTCAGTACCTCGATGAATGGTTCGAACGCGAAAAGGCAATCCTTTACAACTGGAAACCCGACGCTGAAACCACCGATGCGATCACCCAGCACGCTCAGGTGCCCGCAGCTTCGATGATCAGCTTCCTGAAGCGGGAGAAGTTCAAACCGACCGCGAATTACAGCCCTCGACGAGCCGATCGTGTGGCCTGGTTCCAAGAGAAGTGGGGCGTGGGTTGAGCTTCGATGGCGAACAATTCTCTGCAGTTGTTCCGTGTGCACTGGACCCCATGCGAGCCTTCTCAACCTTAACTACCCTGCCGCAGCCTCCCTCGGGGCTGGCTTTGTCAAGCCCAGCCGAGGCTCGTCAGCATACTCATGAAACGCTCCAGTGGCTGTCGACGCCGCCCCTGATCAGGCAGCCTATTTCGCAGCCGATCCGCGAGCACCTGCTGCGCTGCAAGCATGTCATCACGTCCGTCGATAACCCAGTTACCGAACTGGAACGGCGCGAGTCCTGGAGTTGGCCCGCGAACGTGATTTGGGTCACGTCGGATCATCAGGTGCTCGATCCAGCAGGTCGGCTGTTGGCAAACGCTCACGCTGACGAGCCTGATCCCCTCGCCGTCATCCCGTTTCCCCTCGATGCACGCCGTCGGCAGATTGCAGCAGCAACCACGCTTCGCAACCGTCTGGTGGACCCTGTCGAAGGGGTTCTTCCGCTGCGTGGTGAGGATGAGATAACAACGCTCGCACCTGCTGAGGCGGCCCGCCGCTCGCTCGCTCTGTTTCTCGTCGCTACCCGTGCCGAGTCCGTTCTTAACGGCCAACCGATTGATTCACGGCGGATGAGAGCGAGATGCCCGCTGGGCTATGACGCACTGACCTCAACCGAGCGAGCGTTTTTTGAGGTGTCTCCGCCATTGGAGGAAATAACAGCAGCCCAGCAGACTGTATTTTTAAATACGGCGCAGTCGATGGTCTGGCGCTACGAAGCTCTCGCCACCCTGCAATGGGCGCTAGGGATGCAGTTGGAATTGCCGTGGCCGGACCAACGGCCTGATCTGACGGCGGTCACTCGTTTGATGATCGACCTCCCTGATTCGGAGATCATCGACCAGGCGCGTCTGCGCGACACTCGCGAACTGCTCGATGCCGCCGAGCTCCATTACCAAGCGCTGCATGCAATCGCTGATGCCCAGCAGGCTGGCCCCGACTCGGCGAGTGTATTGGATGCGAACATTCTGGATTCGGGTATCGTGTGCGAACGGTTGACCGCGCTCGCATGGCTCTGTGGCGTAGGTCCAGCCGGTGCGGACTGGGATACAACGGTGCAATGGGTGGAGAGTGGGTGCGTGTGAGCTGCGGCCGCTGGGTTGCCCCGACCATTGCCACATGGAGATTAATCATGCCACATCTTGACCAGCGGCTCCGCGCGGTGGCTCGTCAAATTCATTGGCGCACCCATGCCGACATTGGGTCCGACCATGGCCACCTGCTCAAAGCACTGCTGAAGGCTGGAAGGATCGAACGGGCAATCGCCATCGAGAATAAAGTTAGCCCGTGGGAGAACTCCAGACGCACGCTTTCTGGATTGTCAGCAGATGTGCGACTGGCCGACGGCTTGGCGGGTCTTTCCCAGGCGGAGGCGGACGGATTGAGCATCAGCGGCATGGGCGGGGCTGCGATCACGCGAATTCTGGATGCGTTCCCAGATCGAGTCCCACCTACCATCGTCTTGCAGCCCAATTGCAAAGCCGATCACATTCGGCGGTGGGCAATCTCGCACCGCTACAATCTCGTTGATGAGATCCTCGTGCCAGGGCCCATCAAACGTGGCAAGCTCGGATTACGACGACGGTTTGTGGTGATGCGATTTGAGAAGTCAGCCGCCGAATGGACGACGGCGGGTGCATTTGACGACGAGGCCTACGCGGGGCTCGATCGCGAGGCCGCTCTCCTGTTTGGTCCCAGATTAATGCGAGCCTTCGATCGTGAATTCGCCGATTCATTGACGGAAGAACGAGCGTACTTGAAATCGCTTCCATGCGTCACGAACAAGACCGCCCAGCGCCTCGCCGCAATCGAACGGATAGGCTCTAAGGGTTAATCACATCGGCGAGCGTTCGCTCTCCCGCCGCATTTCGTTCGGCTAGTTTTAAATTCACCAGTGCCTTCCACGCGGGGTGCGCGCTCATGGGTCGCGATTGATGAGCGAGGCGTAAGATGTCAGCGATGAGGATTTTTTCTGCGGGGCGTGCTAGCGTCAGATGATCATCCTGGTCATCTCCCGGCACTCGCCGTAGACACCCACCACTGATCAGTTGGTTTTCGAATTCGTGGACAATACGACTGCTCAACCCCAATTGGTCGGCAAGCTCTTGCCGACCAATCATCTCGCCCCTGTTGAATGCCATCGCCACCTCCGTCATGATCGGCAGCATCCAATCGGGGTCGCCCGCAGGGACAGTGTCGGATTCCACGAAGTAGCGCCGCAAGCGACGACCACGCATTGTTTGCGTCGTGTAAGTGAGGACCAAGCCGAACAGAACGATCAGCCAAGTCAGGTAGATCCAAAACAGGAACAGCGGTATCAAACCAAGCGACCCATACAGCGCAGCGTACGGAACCGCTTTGCTGACGTAGATCTGAAATCCGAATTTCGCGAAGCCCCACAGCACCGCGCCAACGGCAGATCCTATCGCGGCCGCACGGAGCGAGACGTGTGTGTTGGGCATGAGCGCATAAAGCAGAAATAACAAGACCCACCCGGCCAGGAACGATAGCAGGTGACGCAGCAGCAGCGTCGGACTCGACCCCGCCCCCATCGTCCCGAACCAATCAACAAACTCACCCGATAGATATAAACTCAACGCCAGCAGCCCACTACCGAGTGTAATGATGGACCAGTGAATGGCCAGGCGCAGGTGAATTGGACGCTGGCTCGGTGCCTCGTAAATAATGTTGAAGAGATACTCAGTCGAGTTGGCCAATGCGATCGCGGCATAAATAAACAGCACCAGTCCGATGACACCGATGGATGCAAAATTGAGGGATGCGATCTGCGAGGTGGCCTCATGCAATGTCCGCCGGATGCTCGCGCGCGCCTCCATCTTCGTGGCTGCATCCGCCGCTTTTTTGTCGACCGCTTCCACCAAGGCTTCGTCGACGTTTTCCTCAGGATCGGTGTTGCCGCTGAAGTCGGGGACGACGCGATCAGGATCCTCGGCAGGTGATTCGAGGGGTGGGCGGGTAACCAATGGTTCTGGCCGACCGTCGCCTCCCTCGCCGGCGAGCACTTTGGCGATTTGATCCTTGGACTCTTCGTCAGATCCCCTGGATTCCTGTTTAACTTCTTCCGCCTTTTCGTTCAGATATTCGCTTGGAATATCTGGCACACCAAAGAACGAATACAGCTGATTTTCGACATTCGCTTGCACGTCATCGAGACCACCGACGACGCGGAACATTACCAAGCCTAAGACGACAACGGGAATCAGCGAAAAAATCGTTCGGTAGGTTAGCTCTGCGGCCATGCCTTCGGCGCGATGCCGAATGAGTTGGCGTCCACAGTAGACCATCAGCTCCCAGCCGTATCGAAGCTGGTGCTGGCGTCGAGAGAGCTCCTCACGGGGTTGGCGTATGGCATCCGAAAAATAATCTAGCCACTTAGGCAAGAGACACCTCGCACCGCAAAGGATGGTCATCCAACCCCGCCAAAAGATTGTCGACGGCAATTTCAGCCATCTCGTGCCGCGCCGTATCGGTCGCACTGCCGATGTGCGGGAGGATGATCGCGTTGGGGAGAGCCACTAATGGATGCGATCGCGGCAGCGGTTCGGGTGTCGTCACGTCCAATCCTGCGGCAAAAATCGTCCTGTCTCGCAGCGCGGTGACCAACGCGTCTTGGTCGACAATTTCGCCCCGGGCCGTATTGACGAGGACCGCCGTGGGTTTCATTTTCGAGAATGCTGCCGAGTCGATGAGGTGCCGAGTGTCTTCACACAATGCAACATGGAGGGAAATGAAATCGCTCCGTCGCAACAACTCGTCGAGCTCAACACGACGACCCGATAGCGATGCGTCGATCTCAGGCTGCACTGATCGCGACGTGTAGAGCAGTTTCATATTCCAACCGCCGACCATTCTCCGCGAAAACGCGGCACCGATCCGTCCCATGCCGATCACGCCGAGCGTCCGTCCGCTCAGCTCTCGGCCGAGCAGTCCGGCGGGCTCCCAGGTATTCCAATCACCGTTGCGGACCTCGTCCGACGCTTCTCTCGCGCCGCGCCGCAGAGAGCAGCAGCGTCGCGGCCAAATCTGCCGTGGCATTGGTTAGCACGTCGGGGGTATTGCCCACCCGAATTCCCCGGCGAGCGGCCGCCGCGAGGTCGATATTGTTGTACCCCACCGCATAATTGCTGATCACCTTTAAACTCTCTCCCGCCGCGTGCATCACGGTCTCGTCGATGCGGTCACTCAGCAACGTGAGTAATCCATCGCACCGAGCAACATGATCGAGCAGTTGGTCGGGTGTCGGTGGCGTCCGATGCGGCCACACCGACACCTGATGTGTTTGGCGCAGCCGATCCAGCGCCGACCCAGGGAGCTCGCGTGTCACGAAGATTTTTCCCGGTGATTTGACAGACATCAGCTACTGCGAAAAGAGAATGAGAAAGGATTGGCACCAACAAACCGCTAATTTCGTCACGATTGGCCTTCGCTGGGGTTGCCGCGTTCGCCATAATCAGTCGTGAGAACCCTGGTTCGATCCAAAGCGTCAGACCAATCCAGTTTTCGGATAGACTAGAGCGGGTAGCCGCTCTGGTTTTCAACCCGTGCTCCAATAAAACTCCACGACAACCCATGCGAGAATACAGGATGAATCGAACTTCAATCATAGCGGAATCCGTGACCGGTCACGACCGTTCGCCCAGGTTTCGCATGCTCTCGCACTTTTTTCTGCTCGGTGGGCTGTGCGTTTTCTTGACCGCGTCGACGGCAACCGCACAACAAGCCAACTCGACCGCAGTGGCAGTGTCTGACGAAGTTAGCGAATCAGAGCCCTCGCCGGATACAGAGATGCCACCGAAATCAACGGACACTCCCGCACCGCCTGTGGCACCGCCGCCGATCAACGCGGAAGTCGATCCGGGACAAGCGGATCTGGACGAGGCGGTACTGAAGCGAATTGACGCAGAATCCAACGGAGACCTCGAAGCCGTCGCCGCGTTGATCGAATCATCACTCGCCAAAGGACTCAGCGAAGAAAACAGCTCATTCGCTCGCAAAATGCTGGGCAGCGTTCAGCTTCAACGCGGCCAAGGTCTTGCCGGTGCGATGGTTCGACTCCGAGGTCGACAACAAATCCTCGCACGCACCGAAGCGAAGAGGGCTTTAACCGAAGCGATCAAGTACGATCCCGAATTGGCTGAAGCCCACATGCTACGAGCCCAGCTCAACCTGCTGCCTGACGGTGATACCGATATCATCCAACAGTCGACCACCGCCGCGATCGAATTGTATGCAAACAATCCGGTCGAGCTGAGCAAAGCCTATTTGCTCCGGGCCGTCACGCAAACCGACGCGGACAAAAAGTTGGCAGATCTTAACGCCGCCATCAAAGCTGACCCCACTAACGCCAACGCACTACGCGAGCGAGCGGGCGTCGAATTGCAAGCAGGCAATGTGGATACGGCCGTCGAAGATCTCCAACGTGTCCTCGAACTCGACCCTACCAATCAACAAATTGCCCAAGCAACGGTCCAACAGCTCGTCGAAATGGACCGGGCCGAAGATGCCGTTGCCCTACTGAGCAAGGCGATCGCGGCCAGCCCCAGCGAGGGACTCTATCGGCTCCGCGCGATTCTATACCGCATGCTAGGAGACAAAGAGGACGAGGCATTAGCGGACCTTAACAAAGCGCTCGCGATGCAGCCCAAGGATCCTCTCGCACTCCTGCAACGTGCCGAACTGTCACTCGGCCGTGACGACGTGAAATCGGCAAAGCAAGATCTGAAATCCGCGATCGACATTGCACCCCAAGTCGAACAGATTGATCAGGCGATCGTGGTGCGATGTTTCATCGCGATCGAAGAAGGCCGCATGGCCGATGCGATCAATGATATGCAAGTCCTGATCGAACGGAATCCAAACGATACTTTTCGCCAATTGCAACTGGCGAGCCTCTACTTGCAAGACAATCGGCCCCGACAAGCGATCGAGACACTCACCAATGTGCTCGACAAAGAACCCGACAACGCATCCGTGCTACGCTCCCGCGCCGATGCGTACCTCGCCGTGGGCGAACATCGCGAAGCGATCGCCGATTACGAACAGGCCCTCCAAAAGCTCGGTGACAAGGACGACGACGTCAACAAAGC
The DNA here is from genome assembly GCA_963763175.1 of uncultured Planctomycetota bacterium. Classification (GTDB taxonomy): domain Bacteria; phylum Planctomycetota; class Planctomycetia; order Pirellulales; family Pirellulaceae; genus Rhodopirellula. The sequence goes on from CAVXOB010000011.1 coordinate 135,265, forward strand.
GATCTTGTCGGGCATCCTGAATAATCTCGCTTGGGTGCTCGCGACGTCACCCCAAGATGACGTCCGCAACGGCAAGCGCGCCGTCGAACTTGGATTGCGAGCTGTTAAACTCACCGATGAGTCCGAAGCTCACATCCTCAGCACACTGGCGGCAGCCTATGCTGAAACCGGTGATTTTGATGACGCGGTCAAATGGAGCAAGAAGGCCGTCGAGGGAGGCAAGAAAGAAGGTAACGAGCAGCTTGACCAGCTCAAGCAAGAACTCGAATCTTACAAGAAGCACGAGCCTTGGCGAGAAAAGCAAGAAACGGAAGAAAATCAACTCCCGATCCTCGCTCCGGAAGACCTGATCGATACTTGATCAACGCGTGCATGAGAACGCCAGAAAGCAGCAGTGAGTCAATGGAATGGCCTCAGTCCCCTTTCCAATCCGCTAAGGATCGAGCGGAAAACAATAGTCGCCTTTCGCTCCGCGAAAGTTGGGGGGAGCGTATCTTTCGCGGAGCGAAAGGCGACACTAAAAAACCGCTCGATCCTAAGCCCGTAAGCAGATTTCTTTCGGTGAATGAGCCGATTCAACGCTAGCGGGCCGTCGATCAACTAACCCGACCCGCAAGGGAGGGATTGCATTCAATCCTTCGCTTCCGCGTCGGACTGGTATTTTAACGGTACTATTGCGAAAGACACGATTCAACAGGCCGCTAACCACGGTTCCCGCCGACAACCAGGGCTGGCGCCCAAACGGCGCGACGGGTGATGCCCCATCGCGCTTGCTCACGTGCTTAGCAACTCATTCAACGGAATCAGCATGAAAGCCTTCGTTTTTCTATTTGCCTCGCTTTTCGTGGCCAGCCACCTCCATGCTGCGCCGCCCAATATCGTCCTGATCATGGTCGATGATTTTGGGTACGAATGCATCACCGCGAACGGTGGTGAGTCCTATCATACCCCGATCATTGATGGACTCGCTGCATCGGGAGTCCGGTTTGCGAACTGCCACGTCCAGCCCCTCTGCACGCCTACCCGCGTCCAGCTCATGACGGGCCGCTACAACGTTCGTAATTATGTGCAGTTCGGAATCTTGCCACGCTCGGAGACTACGTTTGCTCAGTTGCTCAAAGCGGGGGGCTATGCAACGGGAATCTGCGGCAAATGGCAGCTGGGACGTGAAGTGGATTCGCCCCAGCATTTTGGTTTCGATGAGTCGTGCCTCTGGCAACACACGCGACTGAAACCGCGGTACGCGAATCCTGGCTTAGAATACAACGGTGTGCAGAAGGATTTTGCAGCCGGTGAGTACGGACCACAGCTCGTCAATGACTTCGCTCTCGATTTCATCACGCGCCATCGTGATCGGCCATTTCTTCTGTACTACCCGATGATTCTCACGCACAGCCCCTTCCAGCCGACCCCTGAAAGCCCTGATTGGGATCCCACGATCAGCAGTGAAGCAAAGCAGAAAGACGTCAAGCACTTCGCGGACATGACTGCCTATACGGACAAGATGGTTGGCAATGTCATTCACAAACTCGACGAGTTGGGCATCCGAGACAATACGCTCGTCATATTTCTCGGTGACAATGGCACGCACCGTTCCATCACGACACAGTTTCAAGGAGAACCGTACCCCGGTGGCAAGGGATTGACGACCGCACGAGGTACGCATGTGCCGCTGATCGCAAGTTGGCCGGCTGTGTCGAAGACCGCCAGAGTGAACGAAGATCTTATCAGTAGCACGGATTTCCTGCCTACGATCTGTGAGGCAGCAGGCGTGGAAGTTCCTGATAACGTGGATGGCGTGAGTTTTCTACCTCAATTGAAATCCGAGCCGAGTCGACCGCGCAAATGGCTCTACACGTGGTACTCGCCGCGCCAGCGTCAAGACTTGACCGTCCGCGAATGCGCTTTCAATCACCGTTTCAAGCTCTATCGCACCGGCGAGCTATTCGATCTTCAAAAAGATCCGTTTGAGGAACAGAATCTCGATGGTCGCGAACTGAGTCGCAATCGGGAGCTTGCCAAAAGCGAGCTGCAAGCAGTGCTGGATCAGTTCCAAGATGCCCGGCCCAACTCGCTCGATCAGCAATTTATCGATTCGGGCAATGGTAAACCCGCCCGGGCTAAGAGAGCCAGACGGGATTGAGCAGCTGTAACCTAGCGCCTCTCCGAAAAGGGGTCTCGCCCTCTCCGGCGGGGCAGACCCCTTTTCGGAGAGGCTCTTAAAGCGGCGGTTTCGCTGCAATGGTCGCTCAGCTCTCCGAGCTGTGAATGTCGCTCAGCTCTCCGAGCTGTGAATGTCGCTCAGCTCTCCGAGCTGTGAATGTCGCTCAGCTCTCCGAGCTGTAAGCGGATAGCGCAATTCCCGCGCGCTTTCAGCTCGGAGAGCTGAGCGACAATTAGCTGAGCGACAATTTGCTGAGCGACAATTTGCGGAGCGAGAATCGACGCGACATCACATTGAAGGTAGCAGCACCAAATTTAGGATTGTCGACCGACGGCTCCGCCCGTCGTGAGAAACCAGCCCGTTGCAGCTCAGAGGGACAGTGCTAGCTCAGACGGCCGGAGCCGTCTTGCTACAATGATTTCTGAAAGTCTCCCGCGATCGCAGTGACGAGTTTTTCGGGGTCAATGAATTTCTTGATTGCCGAGTTGACTTGCTCAACGGTAGCGTCACGAATTTGCTGCTCTTGATCTGCCACTGCCGACATGGTGCGATCGGTGAAGATGGACATCAACAGCATCGACGCCAGGGACGTGTCACCGGTGCGAGAGATTCGCTCGGCTTGCAGATGCCCTGCTTGGCTGCCTCGAGTTCCTCCTCGGTGACACCATCGGCAATCAATCGGTCGACTTCTTCGCGGATCACTTCCATCAACTTATCTTTGTTGTCCGGGTTAGTGATCGCGTAGAGCGTCAAGTCAACTCGGTCATCCTTGGGACGTGGTGACAGACCGCTGCGAACGCCGTAGGACAAGCCTTCCTGTTGCCGGACGCGGTCGGCCAATCGACTGCTCAATGAACCACCGCCCATGATGAAGTTGCCAAGCGTCAATGCGGCGTACTCAGGATCAAGATCCGACAAATCGTATTGCTGGCTGCTGTAGAGCAACGCATTCGATTTATCGGGCGTCTCGATCGTGACCGTTTGACCCGAAATCTCTGGATGGGCGGGACGGTCGATGCGGACGTAGGGTTCGTCCGTCGTCCATCCTTCCAGCTCCGTCTTGACCGTCTTGATAATTTCAGCGGGTTCAAAGTTGCCGACCACCGCGAGTTCACCTGCTTGGTTGCCCAGGTAATTCGCATGGAGATCACGGACTTGCTCGATCGTGGCTGCTTCGTACATCGCGATCTCTTCGTCAATCGTCATCACGTAGCGGATGTCGGTTTTGGGATAGGGCGACAGGAGTTGCTGGACCTTGCGAGGTGCCAAGGCGTTCGGTTCGGTCTTGTTCTGCTGCAGGTTCGTGATGGCTTGCTGGCGGATGAGATCGAACTCGTGTTCATCGAGCAGCGGTGTTTTGATGACATCGGCAACCAGTTCGATGACTTCGGGTAGGTTTTCCTTTTTCGTCTTGATATCCACGTTGAGCAGTCCCATCAGTGTGTAGACGGTGACGTCGGCCTTCAGCCGCGTGTATTCGTCTCGCAGTTCGGGGTAGGTCAGCTTCGTTGTGCCGCGAGCCATCAGCATCCCGAGCAGTTCGACGGCGCCCATTTTATCTTTGAGCGTCTCGGGCGTGCCGAAGCGGATGGTCAATTTGAGCGACACGGAATCGCCGCGTGTCTTCTTGGGCAGCAGTGCGTACTTGATGCCGCCAACCAGCTCACCACGCAATACGCGTTTTTCGATCGCGTTAGGATTGGGGTCAAAACTCTCGCCCGCCGCCACCGCTTCGCGGCCACGGTAGTCTTTGAGCACGACGTTCAAATCGGGGGCTTCGGGAACGCTGACTCGCTCGGATTCTTCACTCGGTATGAACAAGCCAACGGTGCGGTTATTGCGCACCAGATACTTTTTCGCGACTTCGCGGACTTGCTCGACCGTCAAAGCTTCGACTTGATCCCGATAGAGAAAATACAGACGCCAGTCACCTTGAGCGGCCCAGTCGCTCAGCGTAACGGCGATGCGGTCGGTATCGGCGCTGGCCATATCGCGCTGTTTCAAAATCTGCGACTTCGCGCGCTCCACCTCGGCTTCGGTGATCGGTTTCTCGTCCCAAGCATTCTCCAGGACGTCGATCAATTTCGCACGGGCTTGTTCGAGCGACTTGTCCTCGGGGACTTCGGCGATCGCCATCAACAGTCCGGGCTCTCGAAACCCATATGCCATCGCGTGCACGCTGCTGGCCATTTTTGATTGGACCAGGGCTTTGTACAACCGGCCGCTCGGTTCATCACCGAGCACGACGGTGAGTGCTTTCACCGCCGCGTAGTCGGGGTGGCTGCCAGCGGGGATGTGGTAGGCAGCACCCACGGCTTGCACATCTCCGACGCGGCGAAGCACAACGGTTCTCTCGCCGTCTTTAGGTGGTTCGACGGTGTAGGTTTCGTTGATCGGAGTGTTGGGAACGACGAGTGATCCGAAGGCTTTTTCAATAGTGGCGAGCGCGTGATCAGGATCGAACTTGCCCGCTACGATCACCATGATGTTGTCGGGCCGGTAGAACTTGCGATAGAACTCTCGCAGCTTCACGACCGGCACGCGCTCGATGTCGCTTTGGTTGCCGATCGTGGATTTGCCGTAATTGTGCCAATCGTAAGCAGCGGACTCCATTCGCTGCATCAGCACGCGGGTCGGCGAATTTTCACCACGCTCAAATTCGTTGCGGACGACTGTCATTTCGCTGGCGAGATCCTCTCCCCGAATGAAACTATTGACTAATCGATCGGCTTCGAGATTAATCGCGAACTCAAGGTTATCCTCGCTCGCGGGAAGTGTTTCGTAGTAATTCGTGCGGTCCATCCACGTGGTGCCGTTGAAGCGAGCACCTCGATCGGTGAGCGCTTTGGGCACGCTCGGATGGTCGGGAGTGCCCTTGAACATCATGTGCTCAAGCAGGTGGGCCATGCCAGCTTCCCCATAGCCCTCATGACGCGAGCCGACGAACACGGTCATGTTGACCGTCACGACTTCTTTGCTGTCGTCAGGAAAGAGCAGGATCTGAACGCCGTTGTCGAGTTCAAATTGGGAGATCCCCTCGACGCTGCGAAGCAGTTTGGGCAGGCTGGCGGTTTCGGCCACGTTGTCGTCCTTGGTTTGTTTTGAGCTAGGTTTTGATGTCGAATCCGCATCCGATGCAGGCGCGTCGGCGGCCCTCAGGGAAGGGGCCCACAGCAAAGGGGCGGACAGCAAAGGGGCGCCGAGCAATGTCGCCCAGGTCAGCGTCGCCGCGGTGACGTGACGACCGATGCGAGAAAGCGATTGCCAAAATGGAATTGGCGAAGATTGCCGGTTCATCGGGTTGAAATCCTTTTAAATGCCTATCCAAAAAGGGGTCTGACCCTTTGCAGGAGGAGTAGGGTCAGACACCTTTTCGGAGAGGCTAAGTGGCGGACTGGTGGTGTGGTTGGGATTGTAACGCCCCGACTACCGCGCCGACCATCACCCTGAGTAAGATGTCGGGATGATTGATTCCGAAGCTCACCCTGATGATCGCCCGTGGCGCATCGCCCTGCGGATCGCCGACGATGACGGCCACCAAGACTCCAGTGTCAAAACGGTGCCGCGGAGCAAAATAGATGCGGACCAGGATTTGGCTGTGGAGGTGTTGGTGGAAAACCGCGTCATCGCGGTGTTTCGGCATGCGGGAAGCTGGTATGCGATCGACGGCATGTGCTCCCATCAAGGAGGACCGCTAGCGGACGGCGTTGTTCGGGATGGCTGTGTGACGTGTCCCTGGCATGGCTGGCAGTATGATCTTGCGACCGGGATTCAAATGATCAATCGTCAGCCACTGCAGGAATCGTTCCCAATTCGACAAATCGACGACCGTGTCGAAATACAATTGTCATGAAAAGCCGAACGGCTTCGCTGCAATGTCGCTCAGCTCTCCGAGCTGTTAGCGTTGAGCGGCCTATTGATTTACTCGCCCGGCACGCCAGCGAGGGATTCAATCCGGTCTCTCGCTGGCGCGTCGGGCCGGTATCTAAGACAATTCGCAGTTACCGCAGCTCAAGCACGCTTTCAGCTCGGAGAGCTGAGCGACAATAACTCAGCACGCTTTCAGCTCGGAGAGCTGAGCGACAATAACTCCAGCACGCTTTCAGCTCGGAGAGCTGAGCGACAATAACTCAGCACGCTTTCAGCTCGGAGAGCTGAGCGTCAATTGCCACGCCGTTAACCTCACTTAAAGAGACACTCTCATGTCTGATCACTTAACAGCCCACCATTGTGATTCGCCGAATTGTGGATGCGGCAACGTGAATCTCGAGACCGCCCTGCGCGTTGCGGTGATCACGCTCAGCGACACGCGCACGATTTCGGAGGATCGCAGCGGTGATCGGGTCGCGAATCTGCTCGAGGGCGCCGGCCACATCGTGGCTGAGCGTGTGATCATGAGTGATGATGCCGAGCCGTTGCGTCAGAGAATACTCGAGCTCACCGCCGATCCGTCGCTCCACGCGATCATCTCGACGGGCGGCACGGGGATCGCGCCACGAGACATGGCCGTCGATGTCATCGAATCCATGCTCGAAGTCAGCTTGCCCGGCTTCGGCGAATATTTCCGCGCCCTCTCGATCGCCGAAATCGGTCCGCAGGGAATGCTCAGCCGCGCGACGGCCGGCCGCATCGGCAGTGTAGTGATATTTGCGCTACCCGGTTCGAACGGGCGCGGTGACCACCGCGATGGAACAATGCGTGCTTCCCATCATTCGGCATGCATCGGCGTTGGTCAGCCAGTGATGGAACAGCTCGCAAGCGGTTGGCTCACGGGTGGGGGGTGCGGGTCACTCGTCCATCGTCTTGTCGAATGAGCCCCGGTCAATTGTCTGCTCCATCACCTCAATCTCTTTCGCTGTGGCACGACTCTTCGTTGAATCAGAATTCTCCGGCGCATCGGAATCGTCCTGTTCTGACCCGCGTTCGTGTCGGCCCCACCAGCGATCACCGAGCGTGATCGTCCACTCGCCCGCAGACGGGCAGGCCGTGAGCAGGAGCGATAAGTCACGGGCGGTTTGAGGCCGTTTGGCTCGCGATTTTTCCAAGCAGCTCATTAACGCGTCTTCGAGTTGACTCGAAACTTTTCTCACGCCACGTTTTGACGGGGGCACGGGTGACTCGTCGATGTGTTTGTGACAGAGGTCGGAGAAATTTTCCGCGTCGAATACGGGACGCCCTGTCAGCAGAAAATAGCCCACCGCGCCGACCGCATAGATGTCCGAGCGGGCATCGACGGACATCGGCGACTGGATCGATTCGGGCGACATGTACAGCGGAGTACCCGCCATCGCGTTGCCAGCGCCGGGGCGTGCGTCGTTGGATGGGTCAACGGCTTTGACCAACCCAAAGTCCAGAACTTTGACGACGTCCGGTTCGCAACCACGGCGATTGAGCATCACATTGGCGGGCTTGATATCGCGATGGACGAGGCCTTGCGAGTGCGCTTCGTAGAGCGAACCGCACACTTGCAGCAAAATGTGGATCACCCGCGATTCGGTCTGCGGGCCATACTCGTCCACAAGATCTTGCAAATCAATTCCATCGAGGTATTCCATTGCGTAATAGAACACACCTTCGGGCGTACGACCGTAGTCGTAGATCGCAATCGTATTGGCATGATTGAGCTGGCAGGTGATCTGTACCTCGCGTTCGAAACGCGCGATCGAGGTATCGTTGACTTTTTCCGCATGCAGCAGCTTGATCGCCGTCGGTCGGCGAAGCATCGAGTGGTGTCCTTTGTAAACCACGCCCATCGCCCCCTCACCGAGTTTGTCATCGAGCGTGTACTGGCCGAGCTGCTGGGCTTCGATGACCGCCGCTCGCGAAAGACGCTGCAAGCGAGCGACGACAAGGGTGAAGACAAAGATGGCAATCGCGCTGAGAATCAGGAGACTATAGATGAACCAGAACGTGCGTTTGAGAATCACGAGCGGTCGGAATGCTTGGGCAGCCGCGATTTCCGTCGCGACACCGATCTGGTACTTGGGCATCCATCGCCACGTCCCAATCACCAATGCGCCCCGGTAGTTCCGATAGCCATCGACATTCATATTCGCATTGCCCTGGATCGCGTCGGCCGCCGCGATGGTCAGCGGCAACTGCGATCGTCTCACACCGGGTCGATAACCACTCGTCATGTCACCGCCCGGATCGCGAATCAGGAGCTGAAGCATCGATCTCGAACCGGGCTGATCGGGCAGCAGACCGAGTAGGATGAGCTCTTCGTCGAACCGGCTGTTGCTGCTCATCACGCCAGCGGCGTCGAATGCGTACGTTTCGCCGGAATCACCGACTCGCCCTAACTCGAGAATTTGCGTGAACTCGAGTTCCGGTCGAATTTGCAAGCACAGCACCGCAGCAACTTGAAAGGCATCGTTGCGAATCGGCGCGCAGACATACATGGTGGGCACGCCCATCCGCGTTCGACCATCGATATCCTTCATCATCACGACACTGGCGAAGGGGGGCGATACGAACGTTTCGCCCTGCAGAGCACGCTCCGTCATCGACTCATATTCAGGTATATCTTGCTGGCCGACGATCGCGGTATGTGAGGAAGCGATAATGCGATGAGATTTATCAATCAGCACGAAGCCAGCGAAGTGGTGAGCCGCCAGCGAGGGGGCAATCTCGTTGGCTAACTCATGCCTGGCGACATCGGCTTGTCCGATCCCGGTCGAATCGCTGCTCGTATCACTGGGTCCGCCCTGGGCGAGAAGAGCAGTGACCGACTGGCGAACTGTTGCATCGTTAGCGAGCGACTGGGCGGTGGATTCCTGGACCGCAAACCATTTTTCGAGCATCTCGGTTTCGATGTTGACGAAGCTCAGCAGGCCTGCTGAGACGTTGGCTTTGATCGTCGACTCGATCGCTCGCTGGACAAAGTATCCGATTGTCGAGAGCAGAATGACGGCGACGATCGGCCAGATCCAGATTTGCTTTCGCAAAAACAACCCGGTACGAGCGACCGTTTGTGACATGCTCCGCGAGGCCCACGTCATATGCGCCTGCGGATGCTTCGCAGCCTGGCCGGAGCGGCGGAACAAATTCAACGGATTCATGTTGGCCACGTCAGGGGAAAGAAAAAAATGCCTGGGTCGCAGGTCATCATAATTGCTGGCCTGGTGAGTCGCCTTCATTTTGAGTCGGTTTTTGGTATCCATCGTTGCGGAGGCGACGTATGATACAGATCAGCTACGTGAGATCGGCGTGGGAAGGGAACAGGACGTCGATGCCGCGAGCTCCATTTATCGCATGGATGCGCTCCTCGACACGCTAACAAACAAGAGTGCGCAACATGCGACGGGCCATTTTCTGTTTTTTTCTCATCGCGAGTTCCGTTCCCGTCGTCCGGGGTCAGGACGCCGCAGCGAGTGACACTTTTCCTGAAGCTGCCGAGATATCGGCTGGGCAGTCCGTAGCCATCCCACCCGAATTGGCTGCGATCCAGGCTCAATCGGACGCTTTTGTCGCGGCCTTCAACCAGCATGACGCAGCGGCCGTCGCCGCCTTATGGACCAAAGATGCCGAATTCATCGATGCGTCGGGTACAGCCCACGTGGGTCAAGACGCGATCAAGCAAGTTTACACCGAGTACTTTGCTGAACATCCCGACGCGGAAATTCAAATGGTGATCGACTCGCTGCGCCAGTTGGGCAATGGCGTGGCGATCGAGGATGGCCGCGCAGTCGTATCGCCTGCCCCCTCAGGTGCCGCCGGTGTGAGCAACTACACGGCCGTGCACGCCAAGATCGATGGCCAGTGGCGGATGGCCTCGGTTCGCGATACGTGGGTGGAAGCGACGACCACTCGCGAAAGTACGGGCGACCTCGAATTTCTTATCGGCGACTGGGTGGCCGAGGAACATGGCGTCCAAATGCACTCGGTGTGTCGATGGGTTGCCGATGGGCATTTTGTCGCGCGGACGTACACGAACACGGATATTGACGGATCCGAAACCTCGGGACTGCAATTGATTGGCTGGAACCCTGTCGAGCAACGGATGCAGTCCTGGACATTCAGCCCCAACGGTGGACACGCCATCGGGGTTTGGACAGTGACACCGACCGGCTGGGCAGCGGAAACATTTGGCTGCACCGGGGAGGGGACGATGACCACTTCCCGGAATCAACTCAGTCGACTCGATGACAATGCCTATGTCTGGCAATCGACCCAGCGGACGGTGGGCGGAACCGCGCTGCCCGATACAGACGAGGTCGTTATCAAACGTGTACCTACCAAGGAATAAATTAACATGGGCTGGTTCTGTTCGCCAAATCCGTTGATCAACGTCGCCCCGGGCAACGTCCCTGGGAATCTTCGTTTTCTCGAATTCAAATTGCTTCTCTCTTTCCCGAAGGCTCGTCTCATGTCTCGAAAAAATTTGCCTAGCATGCTCGCCATCGCGATCATCCTTCTGGTACCCCTGAACGACTGCTGGGGACGCGGTTTCGGTGGCGGTGGACGTAGTTTTGGCGGCGGCGGCGGTGGGCGCAGCTTCGGCGGCGGTGGTGGTTTTGGCGGCGGCGGTGGCGGTGGGCGCAGCTTCGGCGGCGGCGGATTCGGCGGCGGCGGCGGATTCGGCGGCGGCGGCTTCAGTGGCGGAGGCTTCAGCGGCGGCAGTCGCAATTTTGGCGGAGGAAGCTTCAACGGCGGACGCAGCCCCGGCAATATCGGCGGCAACGTGGGCGGACGAACCGGTAATCTTGGTGGCGGTAATCTGGGGGCCGGTAATTTTGGTGCCGGTGGTAACTTCAATGGCGCTGGACTCAACGGCGGCGCGGGAGGTATCGGTGGGCGTAGTCCCAATAACATCGGCGGCAATCTAGGTGGACGCGGCGCCGGCAATATCGGTGGCAATCTGGCCGGACGTGGCACCGGCGATATCGGCGGCAACCTGAGTGGGCGGGCCGGCAACTTCGGCAGCAGCAATCTCGGCAGCAACAATCTCGGCGGGGGAAATCTGGGCGGGGGAAATCTTGGTGTCGGCGCCAGCAACCGATTCTCGTCCCCCAATCGCAGTGAACTCAACGGATTTCTCGGCTTGCCCTCCGACTCGGGCATGGGAGCCCTGAACGGCGGTGGACGGAATCGATCCGGAAGCGGCCTTGGAAACAATTTTGACGTCAACACGGGTACCGCTACCGGCGATAATGGTGGCAAGGCGGCCGGCATTTCGGTCACCGGACCCGGCGGTACGACCCGCGGCGGTGCAATTGGCGTCGGTGCCAATGGAGGTGTCGGGCGTGTCGGTGGCGTCGAAGGTCCTAACGGCGCAGGCTCTGCCTCGGGCACGGTCACCGGACCCAACGGCGGCATGGCGGCGGGCAACGCCACCCGTGGGCCAGCAGGTGGGGGCTCGGCCAGCGGCGCGGCCGTGGGCCCCAATGGAGGCGCCGTAGCTGGCAACGTCACCCGAGGTCCGGCGGGAGGCGGCACGGCTCGAGGGGCAGCGGTCGGTCCCAATGGAGGCATCGCAGCAGGTAACGCCGTTCGTGGTCCGGGTGGTGGGGAGGCGGCGCGTGGCATAGCAGTCGGGCCCAATGACCGCGTGGCAGGGGGCGCAGCAGTCCGTGGACCCGGTGGCGGTGCGGCCGCACGCGGTGTCGTCGCTGGCCCCGCTGGCGCCGCGGCTGGCTTTGCCCGTGTGACACCCTCAGGACGTTACACCAGCGCCGTGGCTGTCCGAAACAACTACCACAACTGGGGTGTCTACGGTCGAGGTTGGTACACGAACCATCCCGGCGCCTGGCTCGCCGCCGGGTGGACCGCCGGTTCGATCTGGCGTACGGCATCGTGGTACTCCGTCGGCGCGTGGATGCCTTACGCGTGGGGAACACCGCTCTACTACGACTACGGAAACAACGTCGTCTACAATGACGGCAACGTCTACGTCAACGGTGACAACGTCGGAACTTCTCAGGAGTACTACGACCAGGCTAGCCAAATCGCTCAGACCGGCGTCGAGGCGGATGCGTCCGACGATGGCGACTGGCTGCCTCTGGGCGTGTTCGCATTCACCAAGGTGGATCATTCCACGGACGATGGGGACAAAACGAACGCCGTCAAACCTGATATCACTGTCCAGCTCGCGGTGAATAAAGAAGGCATTATCCGCGGCAACTATAGCGACACCGCCATCGAACAAACTCAGTTAGTCAAAGGCGCAGTCGACAAAGAGACGCAGCGGGTCGCGTTCACCGTCGGCGACAACAAATCAAATTTTGTTGAAACCGGGCTTTACAACCTCACCAAAGACGAGGCTCCCGCACTCGTTCACATCGGGGCCGACCAGACCGAGCAGTGGCTGCTGGTACGGCTGAATAAGCAAGACGCCGAGGGGGGTGAGGGGGCTGAGAACAAAGAGGCGGACACAAAGGCGAACGAAGAAACCGACGGCGACACGAACTCACCGGACGTTTGAGTGCCGGTAAACTGACTCCCCTCTTTGCCTTCACGGCTCGATTCCATGTTCACGCAGAAGCTTAGTTAAACGCTCGTTGTCGCACTGAGCTTTTTCCGCACGCTGCGATTCGTGCTCCGCACGCTGCGATTCGTGCTCCGCACGCTGACGCTGGATCGTCGCTGCCTCGGCACCGGTGAGGATTGGATTCCAATCCGGATCGGTCCAGCGGAGCCAAGTCGCGTCGGTATCCTCGTAGCGCCCGCGCCACATGCAGAGTCCCAATCCGGCACTTGCAAGCTGAAATCGATCACCCTCCATCCGTTGCAGCTTGTCCTCGACGAGGTGGTATCCTCTGAGCACACAGTCGTTGATAAAACGGTCTGGATCGTAGATGAAATAGTGCGAGACACGCGCATCAGCGTACAGATCGAGTTTTTCAGTGTCTTCCCGACCCTCCTTGTTCGATACAATCTCGATCGCGACTTCGGGCGGTTTCCCGTAGCCCCAAACAAAGTACGACCGATTGAGCTTGGGCGTCAAATCCTCGGGCAATCGCACATTCAGGCTCAGTAGCATATCGGGCACCAGCGGCGGAAGATGGAGACCATAAAACAGTCCGACATTGGCGAATGCTACAAACGGCCGGTCCGGATGCCAGGATGAGTAAAGTGGTTCAGTCAGCAGACGCATCTGTTTTTCACTGAACACGTTATCCACTGGCGCACCGTCATCCGTTTCAATGTGATCGATATCCGGCCAAAGCTCAGGCGGCAACGGCTGCAGCCCGGGCGTTTCCCTTGGCCGCACGGAATCGGAAGGCGAGGTTGCGGAGGGTGGAGTCATGGCTCGATTTCAGGAATTGGGCAAGTGAACGACGACAAACGCCAACCCCAGTGTAACCACTGAGACTCGACTGGAAACAGATTCGTGGCTTGGAGGTGCTATCTTGCTTTGGCTGCAATGGATGAAAGGTGTTTGACCCTTTGAAGGCGAAGCCGAATGCCGGAGAGGGTCAGACACCTTTTCGGACGCTCTAAAAGGCGAACAGCGAGCCAGCCAGAGCCGTTGTCCCCGTGAACCGCCAAGTGACTCGCTTTCTCGCCTCGTCACTCTGAGCTATGCTGCAAGCGTTGAACCGATATCGTTTCCTTCCAGGCAAGCTCAACATTGTTCACCGACGAAGTCTCCTTCGCAATCATGCTCTGCGTTTCGTGCGGCTTTGCGGCATGGTTCGGCTACCGCAATGGCAAGCAGTACGCGCTCGGCGCGGGTATGGCTATCTCGCTGCTCGCAGGCACGTGGTTTGAAATCGTCATCGGTGGGGTCGAGATCAATGTCACGATCGCGACCGCTGTCATCCTGTTGGTCGTCTACTGCACGCATTCATGGCGTCAGATTTTTAGTTCCTTGCACCTGCCGGATTACTTGATCGCGTCTCTCGCGGTTTGGCTGGTGATTGTCGACATCGTTTACGATGGCCTATCGCTCGGCCTCGCTGCGGAAGCCTATGGCCAGTGGATCCTACCCTACGCGGCCGGACGGTATGCGTTCTTGCATCGCGGATCGATGTCCAAGCTCGCACCTGTGTTCGTATTCGTTGCCGCCTTCATCTCCATTGCAGCCATTGCCGAGTCGTGGACCTCGGGGAATTTATGGGAAGCCACGTTTGTTCACATCGATGACCTGGTGGCGCGAGTTTCTGGCCAAAGATATGGCTTGCTCTATCGCGCCATCGGCCCGCTCCGAAATCCAATTTTCCTTGGTATCGTTTTACTGACGATGCTTCCCTATGCGGTCGATCTCGTCAGCCGAGCAGACCCCGCTCCGCGCATCCGGGCCCTGGGATGGATCGGCATGCTTCTGGTCGTTTTAGGGGTAGTCTCGACGGTCTCGCGCGGTCCCGTTCTCTGTCTGCCCGTGGCGCTCCTGATCGGGTTGGCTTGGTATAGCCCAGTGCTGCGTTACGCCGCGCTGGCGGGCACGGTCATTCTGGCGATCCTTGTGTCAACAAACTTTGATGCGGCAATCGACTTTTTGGACGGAGGTACCGAAGACCATGTGGTAAGCGTGGTACTTCAAGATGGCGAAAGTGGCGATCCGATGATCTACAACAACACCCGTCACCGCCTGTTGGTTCCCCGTATCTACTTGCCGCTCGTTTTTGACGGCGGCCCGTTGGGCTATGGCACCACCAATTCAACAGGGTTTCCACCCAAGAACATCCCCGGAATGCCCACGGACCCTGTGCTGTTGGCTCGCTTGACCTCCGTCGATAATTCCTACATCAACGTAGGACTGCGTAGCGGGTGGGTGGGACTGGCGTTGTTTGTGATGTTGCTAATTTCGGCGGTCATCTTGTGTTATCACATGGCGCCGGTCGCGAGCACTTACCTATTCCCCAGCGATTCACGAGTGATCGTTGCCTACGCGAGTGTATTGATCGCGGTGAGTCTAGAAATTTGGACCGTGTTCTTTTCGTATGACCATGCGTTCTGGATCCTATTCCAGATCGGCAGCATCTCCGGCCTGGCAGGCCAAATCAAAACCGCCCGACGCGAGTGAACCACCGAAGTTTCCCATGAGCCGTTCCGGCGCTAACGGGCTGTTGATTTACTAACCCGACGCGCCAGCGAGGAGAGCCATACGATTCCTCACTAGCATTTCGGGTGAGTGTTTTCACATTCGCGAACACGCGAAATCAACAGGCCGCGTACCGAAAGAGGTTACACCGAACGATATCGCGAGACGCGCTCTGGATCGAGCGGTTTTGAGTGTCGTCTTTCGCTCCGCGAAAGAGACGCTGCACGCAACTTTCGCGGAGCGAAAGGCGACTATTTTTTCGCTCGATCAGAATCTCAAGCCGTAACACGTTAATTTGCCAGTGTTCCGGAATGCCTGCCGCCGCATACAACTCATTTCTCACCAGTGTCGAAAGCAACGCCATGAAAACCTCTTGTACTCTGGCAAACTGGTTTGACTGGCATCATTATACCAATCGATAGAATTGACGCAGCCTGCAGTGAACCTGCGACATCGAGACTCGCAAATTCCAGCGCCCGCGGAGAGATGGTGCTGAACCCCGTGAACGATCACGTATTGTTGAAACGCGGAGCCCGCTGCGGAGCGGAGCGTCGCCGGGAGAAAGCTTCTCACTTCTAATTTCTCGCTTCAACGGTGAAAAAACGTCGCGAACCTCCGCCCCTCCGCGTTTTCAAACCTACATTGGTCTAGACCAGTAGACACCGCCGTCCAACGGTAATTTTTTTGGCTCATCCGACCGAAGGGTGCGCCGGAGGTTTTCAAGGCATGGCTCAAGCGTCCAATGATAATTTGTGCGAGTTGTCGCTGGACCTAATACTGGGTCTGCCGGGAGAAACGGAATCAAGCTCTGCAGAGGTGCAACTTGACAAGGGATATCCCGGTCGACGGTGCGCCAACGGTGCCGACGGTTCTCGGCGAGTTTCGATTCGCCGAGGACGCTTTTATTAAACAAATCATTGGACACTTGAGTTATGGAGTGCCGGGATAAAACCGGTTTGGAATCGAGAATGAAAGTTTCTTACGAGGAAGGTCTAACCAACTACTTCGGCCTCCGGCGGAGGTGCGACGAAGGTAACAACGTCGTGCTGAGCGTCCGTGCAGGGGGAAGCGTAGGCCAGCTAATTGAGCTCCGAAATCAGGTCTTCCATGTGCCGACCGTGTCATATGCGTCGGGAAGGCAACACCAGCTACACCGCTTTGGTAAGGGTAGTCTGGACATGGCGGAGTCGAAGAACCTGTGCATGCGTGGAAAATTCCAAACGCGAGAACCGGGAAGTCCCATTTGCCCCTGGGGTCAAGTCGTGATGACTCACTGCCAGGGCGACCAGCGAACCTCTATGAGCGCAATTCTGGTATGAACGCGGATGGGATGGCAGATGAGGCCGTAGTACCGTCGACGCGGGTGAACAAAGCTGCGACCGCAGTGGCGGAATCCGCCGAGGAAAGGGACCTCACTGAAGGGAAGTATTGCCGGATTGGCGTCGATGCTTCGGACTCTGAGCCGGAACAAGTATCAATTGGAGCGTCACGGGAAATCACGACGGGTAGCGTCACAGTGTGTCGCGATCGTTTGACCCAACGGAGGAGCCGTATGAGTCAAGGCTCACGTACGGATCTGTGCGGGGGGCGGCTGGCAACAGCCGTCCCTACCGCGATCCTCAGAAAACCTCCAGTCACCATCGCGCACGCTTCGGTCGGATGAGCTTTTTTTATTAACTCAGATTAAACTATTGGCAAGCCTCCTCGTCTCGCATCTTTCTTTCATTCTCCTCCAGTTGACTATATGACCGTGTCTCCTCCGCGTTTGTATTTGTCGGCGCCCCACATGGGACCGCGCGAACGAGAGTTGCTGCTCGAAGCGTTCGACTCGAACTGGATCGCGCCGCTGGGGCCTCATGTCGATGCGTTTGAACGAGAGTTTGCTGCAGTTTCAGGGCGCAAGTATGCAGTGGCGGTCTCCAGTGGCACGGCGGCGCTGCATCTCTGTTTGCGGTTACTCGACGTGCAACCGGGCCAAGAAATCTTCACCTCCTCGCTGACATTTGTCGCGACGGCGAATTCAATCCGCTACGCAGGTGCCGAGCCCGTCTTTTTCGATAGCGATGCAGATACCTGGAACATGGATCCCGCCTTGCTCGCCGATGAGTTGGGGAAACGTTCGCAGCAAAACCGGCTCCCCGCCGCCGTGATGGTCGTCGACGTCATCGGCCAATGTGCGAACTACACTAAGATCAGCGAAATTTGCCAAAGGCACAACGTACCAATCATCGAGGATGCGGCCGAATCACTCGGGGCGAGTCTCAACGGAAAACCCGCAGGCGCGTTCGGCGAGTTGAGTTGTTTCTCGTTTAATGGCAATAAGATTATCACCACCTCCGGCGGCGGGATGCTGGTGACTGACAACGAAGCGTGGGCGAAAGAGGCCCGCTACTTGGCCACCCAAGCCCGCGATCCCGCGCCCCACTACGAACACTCCGTCACCGGTTACAACTACCGGATGAGCAACCTGTTGGCAGCCGTGGGACGGGGACAACTCGAAGTTCTCGCCGACCGTGTCGTCCGACGACGTGAGATTTTCAGCATCTACCAGCAGGCGTTGGGTAATCTGCCAGGCTTGGAGTTCATGCCCGAGCCCGAAGGTTTTCACTCAACACGCTGGTTGACGGCCTTGACGGTCGATCCCCAGTCGTTTGGAGTCGACCGAGAGCAAGTTCGCTTGGCTCTCGAAGACGCCAACATCGAGTCGCGCCCCGTCTGGAAGCCGATGCACATGCAACCTGCATTCGCCGATTGCACGATGATCGGTGGCAAGGTCTGCGAGCAACTGTTTCGCGATGGCCTGTGCCTGCCCAGCGGTTCGTCCATGAGCCACGCCGATCAGGAACGCGTCATTGAGATCGTCCGCGCCCAGTGTTCCGCGGCTGCATCCACAATCACCGCGTAGGTGTTCGATTATTTGAAACGCAGTTCACGGAGGAGCGGAGAATCGCGTAGAGAAGACTTCCGATCTCAAAGGTCCCGCGAACTTCTGATTCCCTACGTTTTCACGTCTGCATCAGGCCGGGTCAGCGGACTCCTAGCTCAGAAGTGCTATTCGCAACCGAATTTTCGCAACGCTCGTCCCCTTCTTATCCGTCACATTGACTCAGACGCAGCGCTAGTGCCCGTCCACATCGCCAAACCACTGATTACGTAGTTCCACACGCTGGGGCGAATTCATGTTTAACAGCCGAGTTGTTGCCCGACCCGTTGGTGTTGTTCCTTCAATTATTCCATCGCGAATTAGAAAGTGATCGCGCCATCGATCTTCACGCGGATGGAACAGTGATACGACTTGCCCAGTGAGTGGATCAACAGTAGACAGATTGGTGCCTTTATAAGCATTGCACCGATTACAGGCAAAGCACAGGAACTCTGACTCATCGATTACCTGATCCAAATGTTGTTTTGCCATGAGATGATCAACATGGAAGGTCAATACGGAAGCAGCTTGCGGCAGCATGCAAAATTCACACCGCTCGCCAGCACGTACGCGAACGGCAGCTCTTGTCGCGTTATCGATCACGCAGAACGCTTGGCAAGAAATCGACGGGCTTTGATTTGCAGCACAGATATTAAATCGGCGGCATCGACGATCGCCTTGTACTCCGCACTCTCCATCTCGGTGATCGTTCCATCATTCGCTTTCGTCGCAAGTTGGTCAACATACGCCTGAAGCTCAGAATCAACCTGAATCCCCGCGATCTTACGCGCAAACTCTGGTGTGAAAGCATCAGCCAGTGGATCAAGGAAACGATCGAGATAGGTTGTAGTGTTCATACCCGCAATGTAGCAAAAAAAGCCGCGTCTGTCGAAAAAATTGAAAAACGAGTCGAAGAGTCCCGTGATTCGCAAACGTCGATCCCATTCTGGGATCTTCCTATCGCCGATCTTCCTGGCCAATTTGGACTTTTGTTTTGGACAGGAAGATCGGAGACAGGAAGATGCTCCAACTGATTTCCTTGAACGGCTACCGATTTTTTGAAACGCGGGGTGCCCGGGGGAGTGGAGCATCGTCACCGGCGATCGCGACAAACGAGGCTGTACAGGGGTGATGCGTCCACCCTCTGAATTGGTTGCCCAGAAGATCTCCGATCTTCGCGAATCAAAAAAACATATTCGTGGAGATTCGTGTTTTTCTTGGTCAAGAAGAAATCATTCTACCCTGACTGTTACCTGTGACGAGGTCGCGCTGGCACCCCGGTCGCAATTGCGTTTCCCGGCAAGTCACTGATCACCGCTGCTCCTGCTCCAACGGTTGTCCACGCTCCGACTCGCACCGATGGGACGATGCAGGCACCAATACCCACTAAAACACCCACACCCAGCTCGCAGTGACCCGCGATATTGACCCCGGGTGCTACATGACAGAAATCATCGATATGGCAATCGTGATCGACCGTGGCTCCCGTATTGACGACGCAGTGTTCGCCAATCTGCGTCCCGGCTTGGATAATTGCCCCTGCCATCACGACACTTCCGCGTCCGATTTTCACCGATGCGTCCACGATGGCGGTCGGATGAATGATCGTGGCCCAATCAAGATTAAATCGCTGCGAGATCCGTTCACGAATACGATTGTCTCCGATCCCGACCACGGTGGGGTAACGACACGCTGGATGTAGATCATTGCCGTGAGCCATCACCGGGATGCCCGCAAGCTGCGTTCCGTGCTTTTCGACGCTGTCATCGAAAATAGCAACGACCTGGTGACCAAGAGCTCGAATCACCGAAACGATTACCTTCGTGTGCCCGCCTGCACCGATGATAGAGTACTGCTGCACACTGTTCATGCAGATTTCTCCGTCGACGAGGGGCTGCCCGTGAACACCGGCATTGTCACGTGTTGATCTGCGCTGACGCCGTCGCGGCGAAGGACTTGCCACAGAGTCATCCATAGAATTTTTAGGTCCAGCCAAAAACAGTGATTCTCTACGTACCAAAGATCGAGTTCAAACTTTTCTTCCCAACTAATCGCATTGCGCCCGTTGACCTGGGCCCAACCGGTGACCCCTGGCCGTACTTCGTGTCGGCGCATTTGCCGCTCAGAATAGAGCGGCAAGTACTGCATCAGCAGAGGGCGGGGTCCTACCAGACTCATGTCGCCTCGCAGCACGTTCCAGAGTTCCGGTAATTCGTCAAGGCTCGTCTTTCGCAGCAGGCTGCCCAGTCGCGTTAACCTCGCGTCATCAGGCAACACGTGCCCAGCTGCGTCCGTGGCCGAGAGCATCGTTTTGAACTTAATCATCGTGAACGGTTTGCCATCGAGGCCGGGGCGAATTTGACGGAAAATCGCAGGCCGCTCCAAACCCAATGAGACGGCAATCCAAATTAGCAACAACGCTGGGGCGAACAGGGCCAGTAGAAATAAGGCTCCTAACGAATCAAAACAACGTTTAACGATCAATTTGTTCTTTCGCAACATTTTAACATTAGCAAAATAGATCACTCACTCCCTGCGCCGAAGTGAAGGCCCACCACTCAGCACACTGGCATGTCCAGGTGTTTCATTAGCGATTCAGCGATTCAGCGATTTGCGATCGCGGATTGTATCATTTCCGCAATACGGCGAGTAAGCATTGATCTCGAATATTTAGTCAAGGCGGCATGCCGTCCAGCACGTCCCAGTTCCTCTCGCTCGAATGGAGTCATCGCGTGTAACTGGCGAATTTTCTCAACCATTGCAACGGCGTTCTCCGATGGGCATGCGAATCCTGCTCCGGCTTCAGTCACGACGTCCGCAGCCTCACCTTCGATAGCGGCTAAAATTGGCTTTCCGCAGGCCAGATATGAATAGACCTTGTGCGGAATAGTCATTTTGAACAGCGGCGAACTTCGAAGGTGCAGTAAAAGAACGTCAGAGAGCGCATAGTAACGACTCATTTCCGACGTGGGCTGTCGGTCTATAAACAAAAAGTTTGATAACTTTTTTTTCGCCACTTTGGACTTCAGATTCGATAGTTCCGCGCCGTCGCCAATTATAACGAATTGAATTGACTCTTCAGTTTCGAGGAGTGCCGCCGCATCGACTACGGTAGCGAGATGCTGAGCCAGACCAATTGCACCAGCAAAGACGACGTTGAATCTCCCGTTCATACCACTGGTCATCGCCAGCGCGTCATCAACAGGTGCCGGAAAGTAAAGATCGGTATCGACCCAATTTGGGATAACCGAAATCCGCTCCTCGGAAACTCCTCGTGTCACCAATGTGTCGCGGAATCCATTTGAGATTACTCGCACAAGAGTAGCGCCGCGATAGACGCAATTAGAGATCCAATTTAAAAGTCGCAACAGCAGTCCCGCATCGACCATCCCCGTTGCGGACAGAGTTTCAGGCCAGAGATCTTGCACTTCCATCGTCATTGGTATCCGCCGGAGGAGGCTCAGCAAACGCGCTGCACCTCCAACGGTCACCAACTGATACACGTGAATAACATCCACTTTTGGTGCGACCCACGAACCAATCGCGACAATGGAAAATGCAAAACTGAGAAGGTTAAGCGCACGAGCGATACCGTTGCTGCCATGGGCGCAGTACAGCGGAAGGCGAATAATATCAACCTTCCCCACCCGTTCCTTGGTCCATAGCTTCATACGGTATCCGTCATAAACTCGACCGTGCGGATAATTTGGATAGCCGGTCAGAACCGTCACGTGCAATCCATTATCCATCAATGACTCAGCCAGTTCCTGAACGATCGCCGTCGGTTCGGGCGGAAAGTACTGGCTAATTAGAAGCACTCGGCGATCTCCCGCTAATCCTTCCTCTTTTTGAGTCACAGTGTTTCTAAATGAAAGCATATTTTTTTCATCTACTAAAAGTGATGAGGTGCCGCCCGAATCGACGGGGCCAGCCCCGTCAATGCGTCGACGAACGACGAATCGGCAGCACTACGGTTTCGATTCGCGACTCCTGTTCGACAACACACGCTCAACAATGACATAGGCAGTCCCGATGTAAAGAAGTTTTGGACTGCTGAGATCTCCCGAAAACATCGAGTTAAGGAAAGAGTATAAGCACAGTGCAGAGGGCAATTTCTGATATTGGTAGCGATCACGACGCTGTATCAAGCAACCGAGTGAGTACCAAACGCTAAGACAAATGACCGGAAAGGTCATTAAGACGAACACGATGCCGGGTTCAATTAAGCTCTCGAGGAAAAAGTTGTGCGGATATGACTTACCCGTAATTTCTAGAAAATAGCCGAATCCATGACCGAGTGGACAATCGATAATCATATCGGCGGCGTAGCGGTAAAGATCTGAGCGGTCATACGGACCGTCACCCGCGATTTGCCTACTAAGCAGTTGATCGAATCGCCGCTGTACGTCTGCAGACGCGTAATAATAGGATGCGGAGGCGACGATCGGCGCCATGAAGAGGCAGAAAATAAGCTGAAGAAAATGCTTGGTGATCCACCCGATGCTAATCAAAGCGACTACAGCGACTAGAGAGACAACCGGTCCTCTCGAACCACTCCAAAGCATCAGCGCGAGTAATAGGCGCAACTGCCCAACGCCAATGGCTTGCGGAACCTAAGATTGCGACCATAGTCAGCGGAGGTTACAAGGATGCAGATAACACAGATTCCGGCGAGCCGCGCGAACCAAATCGCGTTGCCGGCCTCGTTTCCAAGTCTCCCATTGGCACCGAGACCGTTCACCGCCCCGACGGCGACCAACGGTATACCGGCTGGCCATATCCAGCGAAAGAAGCGGGTCGGATCAGGCATCAACGCGCACTGGGTGCCAAGTAAACTGCATGCCATCATAATTGCTGACACACGTACCCATTTTTCGAGCACAAAGGTGGACGAAGTTTGAAAAATCGGCGCGACTAGGTTTGGAAACAGTGATGAAATGGAAACACCGACCACGTAGCAGCCAACGATCAGCGTAAGAGAGTTTCCTTGAAGAACGGCCCACGCAGATAAGAGGCCGATAAAGCAGCCAGCGACCGCAATCTGTATCAGGCTCACAGTTGCCGCATCAAACACAAAACCCATGTACCCGGAGAGAAGTGCTAGAACAGCACTTGCAATCGCGCAGTTCGACACCACCCTAACAAACAGAATTTTGGCATTGGAGTCTATCATGTGTGCAGCTGCATTTTTTTGCGTTCCGTCGGTTTCTGCCCGAAATTGAGTCAGCGTCCTGCTTAGAGCCTATCCGAAAAAGGGTCTGACCCTTTGGAGACGAGTCAATTCAGACGATATTTACTGGCCCCGCCGGAGAGGGTCAGACCCCTTTTCGGATAGGCTCTTAAGTTGTCGATGATTAAAAATTGTTGCGGAAAAAAAACACGCGGTTAAACTGAAAAACAATTGAACCTCACCGGAGCGTGTCAGCCCCTATTCGGGAAGGCTTTTAGCGCGGTGAAGTGGGCCATGGCTGACGCTTGGCAGTATTAAATCGCGTCGTCAATTGATGGTTTTCGACGGACTCATTAGTCCTCCGCTGCACAAACTCTTTGGACGATCGATATACCGCGATCGCATTGTCGCGATCGCCCATTAGCTCAGAAATACTGGAGGCATCTGAATCGAGAAGATAGGTGATTTTGTTGGAGAACGCATCATAAACGCCAATCTCATAGTTCAGTTCGCTCAACAGTGCGACGAGCTCCGAATCCTCCCATCCGAAATCTTGCAGTCTGCTATTGATCTCGAGCAAAAGGACGGGTGGGTTCCCGTTGTTGAGCATCGATCTCGCACCCGACAAAACCAGAGGCTCGGCACCTTCCACATCAAGTTGCATTGCTGCGTAGCGCATCTCGCCAACGATGTCAGGTAATCTGAAGCAGGGAACCTGGATCTGCTCCGCTTCATCGTCGCCGGAAACTCCTAGGCGGTTCGTCAAATCATTTGCATTCGTGAATGACACCTCGCCATCGTGGTCCGCCAACGCACAATCGTGAATTCTCACGTTTTGAAATGAATTCAGTTCAATGTTTTCTCGCAGTACGGCGAGAACTTTCGGCGCGGCTTCAAACGCATCAAGGACACCGTCGGGGCCGATGATCGATGCAACCATAGAAGTGTAAATCCCAATATTCGCACCCACATCAGCGAAGTTGTCACCGCGTCGCAGGTAGCGGTCCAAAAACAGCATGTCGTGGTAGTCGTAAAGGCCACGGTACGTAATCGCGACATGAGAGCCACCGCAACCTGGGTAGCACCGGATGCGAAGATTTCCAATCAATGTCGTGGTGATGGGTTCCATGCTCACGCGTTTGTGCCACTCCCAGCGCAAGGCGCGGAAAACGGCGTTCAGGCGATCTCCCTGCGTTGCCGGATGACTCCAAATCTTCTGCAATACCTTAATCTTCATATGGCTCGCGTCGTTGTGAAAGCCGGAGGGACAATAATTGATCTGAGAGCGCATCCGAAAAGGGGGCCGACCCTCTCCGGCGAGGCCGCTAACCTGCACAAACTCGCGCGCCTTCAAAGGGTCGGACCCCTTTTCGGATAGACTCTAAGTGTATGCGGGTGCCTCCAAATATAGGCCGCGTTCAATGTGGCGCCGGATTATTTGTTTCGAAAGTCAGATTTATGAGTTGCCAGCGATGTTGTGGCGCGTCTACACCGTGCCCGCGTCGTGGATAAGTGGCGCGCGGATAAGTGGCAACGCTGGCGCCATCGCCTATCGGTCGAAACTGACCGGTAAGTTTCATGCCGGTGTGCTTCCACCCGATTCACCGGAACTGTTTCAGCGAGGCGCTTTGGTCGATCAGCCGTGTTGGTATTCGCAACGGTTCTTCGAATCAAAACGGGGCGAGGGTCCCAATGGCCAGTGGGATTTTGCGGAAAGAATTATGCAAAGTGCTTAATTGCGGGCAAACGGGGGCTTTGACTCCGTTTGGAAGGACGCCGCTGCCAAGACCTGGGATTTGTACGTTTCATCGAAGGAGACCTGATGCGATTTCATTGAGTGGATGGCGGCCCGGGCATCATCGAGTGCTTTGGGGTCTTCGACCAGTCCCTGGATCAGGTCCTGGGCGGCCTTGGGGTCGTCGTAGGGGCACGTGAATGCCGCGCCCCCTTCGACATATTCCCTCGCTGTTATGATCTTGGAATTCACCAGGAAGGGCACTCCCTGTTGGACACAGTCGCCCCATTTGTTCGGCTCTGCGTACCGATTGATCGGAATTGCGGGATCGTAGAAAGTCAGAACCAAGTCCGCGGCGCGGTATAGCGATAATGCCGCCTCATTCGAGATTTCGCCAAAATATTTCACGTTTTTCCGCTGCGCGAGGCGATGGGCTGCATCGCCGGTTAAGCGACCGGCGGCCAGGAACCGAATTTTATCGTTATTGGCTGTTAGTTCAGCGATGCCGTCGATCAAAGCGGCACCGCGAACGTCGCCTATCCAGCCTAGCGCCAATAGCGTGATCGTGCCTTGCGGCGATCGCTGAGCAAGCTCAATGGATTCAGAATCTGCGACGGCCTGGGCATCGGATTGTTTTTCAAGACGACGGTGCGATCCTCGATCAGTCCGTCGGGATAGCGGGAACGGCCTGGGATAATATGCAAAACGGAGCGCCGAGCGGTCCAACGCTCCAGGATCGATAGTGACTTTCGCACAATGCCCGGCATATCGTGGCAATACGACAAACGATCGGCATCATCAAAAATCAAACGTACGTCATGACGAAACAAACCGGCCACCGCAATTGGAAACGCCGATTCAAGTCCCAGCGCCTGAGTCGTGCCCGGCGGCTTCCGTAGAGCCGCGAAAAAGACGCGAGCCACCCACAATATGTAGTAAGGCAGGAGTCGGCTATTGGAGTATCCACCGCCTGACACGAGCAACCTGCGGTGAGGACAGACTGCTGCGGATTCGCTACTCTGCGGCTTACCCTGTCCATCGCGATCCCAACCCCAAAACTCAATCTCATAACCTTCGTGGGCAGCCAGCGTTGCCATTTTGAGACAGCGAGTCCGTATGCTCAACTCCGGTACGAGCGCGACAAAGGTAATTTTTCGTTTCATGTATGTGTTCCGAGTGCGCCGTTGTTCACGACGGATATATCGAGATCCTGAGTTCGAGCAGCGATTCCTGGCACAGGGGCAGAAATATTGCAGCGGAATCCGAGTGGGCGGGTCTCACCGAGACTCGTGTATCAGCGTCTCGGGGAGACGCTGCTAGGTGTTGTCACCGAACGACGTGTACGGACGTGCCTAACACCTGATCAAGTGCGGACGAGCAACCCCAAAGATGGTGGCCACGCCGTACGCCGCGAGGTTAAACGTTGCATTCGCCAGGATCGCCCAAGCGGCTCCTTCGATGCCCCAGTGGCGGACCCAGATCGCGCAGAGCGCTATCAGGATGGCAATGCTTGCGAGGCTTAGGAAAGATAGCATGCGAAAGCGCCGCATTGCGCGAATTGATGTAAAAAGAGACCCAGCGACCATTTGAAGGGTGAATGCCGCCATGAGGATCATCAAGACGTCGGAGTGCGCGGCGTACTCGTGCGTGTACAGCAAGCTCAGGATCTGCTCGCCCGCAAATGCCGCCGCCATGAATCCCGAGAGGCCGAGCAAGGCGCTAATGACGCATACTGCTACTGTGATCCGAACAAACGATCGAACATCTCCATTGGCGTAATACTTGGCAAGACGGGGAGTTACCGCCATGCTCATGGCGCCGCTAATTGTCGTTCCGGCGACCATGAGGTAGGCAATTGCGGCGAAGATACCGAGCTCGCGTTCACCCATCCAGTACTCGATGTAGTATCGCGGAACGCTCGTGTGCAACGCGACCACGAACGTGAAGATGCCCAGTGGCAGGGCCAGAGAGCCGAGGGCACGCAGTCGGGCGGGTTCCCAGTGCAGGGGTGCTGGTTTCCCGTCCAGACGTGAGGCCAACGGGAGATCGCATGCGAACAAAAGTGCGGCGCGTACTAGGCCCATCCCAACGACCGCCCATATCACACTGTGCAGTATGTACATCCCGATGAACACCGCCGCAAGCAGAAGCGATCCCTTAATGATCTGCAGGCAGCCTACATAGTCCATTCTCTCGTGCTGCTGCATTGCCCCGTAAGCGACAAACGCAAATACCTCCAAGGCTTTGACAAATCCCATCGCTAGAATTGCGAGCAAGGTCTCGCGGCGATATCCACCCCAGACTGCAATCAGGCCGATCAGGAGCATGGCGATGGTCGTCGTGACGAGGCTCAGCGTCATGTAGTCGCCGAAGCGGTATTCGCGTTTGGCGTCCGTTGCCTGCACATTCCTTACGTCGAGGCCAGCAAAAAGCATCATCGGCGTCGTGATGGCCAACGCCAACGTGAACTGGCCCAGCATCACCGGCGTGCCTCCCTTCGCCAGAATCATCAGCATGCCCCACTGGCATCCCGCATAGATGATGTTTCCCAACAAGCTCCAAATGAAGCTGTGTGACAGTCGCGGCAAACTTGGCGTCACCGAAGGTGTCTTCGTTCGCGCCGCGTCTTCAAGCCTTTCTCGTTCGCCTGGTTCGGACGTGTACTTAACAAAACCCATTTCAGAGGCAGCCTTGGATACTCAAATAACATGATGAAAAAGTGCTCGGTTCGCCTGAGATAAACGCGAGAATTGTGGCAAACCTCCTCGTCTCGCATCTCGCTTCCATTCTCCTCCCGTTGACTCAATATGACCGTGCCCCCCCTGCGGTAAGATTCGTCGGCGCACCCCATGGGATCGGGCCGTGTCAAGAAATGCCTGGGCGGAAGGAATTCATCAAGGAGCCAGGACAGTCCCTCGATACGTCCCTTTGATAGACTTTCGCCAGTGTGGTGTTGTAGTAGTCAATGATCGGCATACGACTGCCGCTTCACGCAAGCAATATCCGCCTCCGGTGTGCTGGCACACTGCGGCTCACGAATCCATCGGTTCGCGAAGCACATCGTCCTTGATCATTGGGCAAACGGTTCGCGGGCGTCCCGCCCGATGTGGGCAAATCGGCGGGCGGGACGCCCGCGTACCGAAAGAGGTTACACCGAACGATATCGCAAGACGTGCTCAGGATCGAGCGGTTTTTGAGTGTCGTCTTTCGCTCCGCGAAAGAGACGCTGCACGCAACTTTCGCGGAGCGAAAGGCGACTATTTTTGGCTCATCCGACCGAAGGGTGCGCCGGAGGTTTTCAAGGCATGGCTCAAGCGTCCAATGATAATTTGTGCGAGTTGTCGCTGGACCTAATACTGGGTCTGCCGGGAGAAACGGAATCAAGCTCTGCAGAGGTGCAACTTGACAAGGGATATCCCGGTCGACGGTGCGCCAACGGTGCCGACGGTTCTCGGCGAGTTTCGATTCGCCGAGGACGCTTTTATTAAACCAATCATTGGACACTTGAGTTATGGAGTGCCGGGATAAAACCGGTTTGGAATCGAGAATGAAAGTTTCTTACGAGGAAGGTCTAACCAACTACTTCGGCCTCCGGCGGAGGTGCGACGAAGGTAACAACGTCGTGCTGAGCGTCCGTGCAGGGGGAAGCGTAGGCCAGCTAATTGAGCTCCGAAATCAGGTCTTCCATGTGCCGACCGTGTCATATGCGTCGGGAAGGCAACACCAGCTACACCGCTTTGGTAAGGGTAGTCTGGACATGGCGGAGTCGAAGAACCTGTGCATGCGTGGAAAATTCCAAACGCGAGAACCGGGAAGTCCCATTTGCCCCTGGGGTCAAGTCGTGATGACTCACTGCCAGGGCGACCAGCGAACCTCTATGAGCGCAATTCTGGTATGAACGCGGATGGGATGGCAGATGAGGCCGTAGTACCGTCGACGCGGGTGAACAAAGCTGCGACCGCAGTGGCGGAATCCGCCGAGGAAAGGGACCTCACTGAAGGGAAGTATTGCCGGATTGGCGTCGATGCTTCGGACTCTGAGCCGGAACAAGTATCAATTGGAGCGTCACGGGAAATCACGACGGGTAGCGTCACAGTGTGTCGCGATCGTTTGACCCAACGGAGGAGCCGTATGAGTCAAGGCTCACGTACGGATCTGTGCGGGGGGCGGCTGGCAACAGCCGTCCCTACCGCGATCCTCAGAAAACCTCCAGTCACCATCGCGCACGCTTCGGTCGGATGAGCCCTATTTTTTTCGCTCGATCAGAATCTCACGCCGTAGCACGTTAATTTGCCAGTATTCCGGAATGCCTGCTGCCGCATACAACTCGCATTTCTCACCCGTGTAAGGCAACGCTATGAAAACCTCTCGTACTTTGGCAAACTGGTTTGATTAGCCATCATTTTACCAATCGATATAATCGACACAGCCTGCTCTGAACCTGCGACGTCGATACCCGTAGCGAATACATAATGCGTTAGCGTGGGCTATTGCTGGAGATCAGCGTGCGGATAGTCTGTACGACGTGCTCTTTTTCTTCCGGCGTCATCCCGGGGAAAAGTGGCAGACTGATCAGACGTTCCCACTGACTGGTCGCCACCGGGAACAGATCGCTGGACCACCCGAACGTTTCTTGGTAATACGGATGGAGGTGCAAAGGGCGCCAGTGGACGGAGCAACCGATACCCTGCTCACGCATCTGATCGATGAAGTCGTTGCGTGTGATCTGAAGTTCATTCAGTCGAAGCCGGATGGGGAATAGGTGCCAAGAGTGAAGCCGGTTCTCAGGTTGAGCTGGAAGCTCGAGTTCTTCCAAATCTGCCAACGCGTCGAAGTAGAAATTGGCAATCTGTTCTCGTGCAGCACGCATCGACTCTGCCCGCTGAAGCTGGTGAATGCCGATGGAAGCTGCAACGTCCGTCATATTGTATTTGTAGCCGGGAGCCTCGATGCGGTAGTCCCATTGAGCGCCACCCGAGTAGCGCCGCCACGCATCTTGCGACAAACCATGCAGCGACATTTGGCGAATTCTCGCCGCCAGTTCAGGATCGTCTGTCACCGCCATACCACCTTCACCCGTGGTGATTGTCTTGTTCGCGTAGAACGAGAAGCAGGTGACTGCGGAGGTGTTCTGGCCGCATTGACGCCATGAATCCTCCGGCGTCATGCGGTATGCGGCGGGAAGGGCGTGTGCCGCATCCTCTACAACCCACAGTCTGTGCTCATCGGCGAATTTTTGTACGGCGTCCATATCCACCATCACGCCCGCATAGTGGACCGGGATGATACCCACTACTTTTAAGTCCGAGGCGACGGCAAGCCGGCTTGCTCGGAAGTCAGCGAGTTTGCGTTCGGCATCAACAAGGTCAATATTCAGTGAAACGGGATCGCAGTCGACGAAAATCGGAACCGCGTTCATGTAACGCACGATCTCAGCCGTGGCTGCAAATGTGTACGTCGGAACCAGTACCGCCTGACCCTCGCGCAAACCAAGTGCTTCTACAGCAAGGTGCAATGCGGCCGTACATGAATTAACGGCGACGGCATGCTTGGCACCGACGAATTTGGCAAAGTCCTCCTCGAACTGCCGGCAGCGAGCTCCGGTAGTTAGCCAGCCTGACCGCAGGCAGTCAACAACCTCATTGATCTCGGCCTCCGAAATCGACGGACGGAAAAAGGGAACGGAAATGACGGCTTTTTCGTTTGACATTGTTGAAAGCTACGTTGAAGCATGTTTGCGGATAAGATCGCACAAATTCGAACGGGAACGAACCCCACCTTCACCCTTTTTAAGGGTTGTGAGTTACAGTAGCTGGCCTGTGGTTCGCAGATGCGGCCACCTGATTCCGAGCTGGCACGATTGTGCGAATCATTTCCATCTCAGGCGGATCATTGAACGTTTTTCTGCCGGCGATCACTAGGCAAATGACAACCATCGTGCGAGCGACAATGCGCATGTCGTACAGGAATCCACTCTTTTCGACATAGACCGACTCCAACGCTAGTTTGATTGGTAGTAGATTCTTCAGGTAGTCTTCTTCTGGAGATTCTTCCCCGATCATCTTGTGACCATGCGTGTAGTTGTAGATGCTGCCTGGGCTTGCCAAGCCAGGTCGAACATCGAGTGTTTTTAGGTGCTCCAAGGCGTAGTTTTCCTTGACAATTCTGATGTCTTCAGGTCTCGGACCAATGATCGACATTTTTCCTCGCAGGACGTCAAACAGTTGTGGCAATTCGTCGATCTTCGAGCCGCGAAGAAATTTCCCGATGGCGGTGATACGACTGTCGCTGGACGCCGTGATTGCGCTGTTGCTGTTGCTGTTCGCTACCCGCATTGTCCGAAACTTGTGTAGCGAAAAGGAGGTGCCGTGCAGTCCCGCTCGCTTCGCGACAAATAGAATCGGACCGCGACCGGATAGCCGAACGCCGATTGTCGCGACCAGGAGAACAGGCGAAAGGATAATCAAAGCAGCACTTGCCGCAAGAATGTCAAACAGGCGTTTCGCCATTTCGAAGAACTCTACGTACGGTCATAAATGGTTCTGCTGCTCTGACACACACATGGCTGCCATGGTGAGAGGCACGGTTGCGAAGTGATTCAATCGAGCGTGGGTGAGGGAAGTCCCTCATTTCGCTCCTGTAGCATGCCAACGCAGCTAGTTTGCGCTCGAGTGACGTGGAAATATCAACCCATGTGTCAGGAATGAAGGTTCTGGGATAGGCCCAGTCGGTACTACTGGCCGTATCAAATGCATAAACTGCTTGAATACAGCTTTCAACCGGACGAGTTGCGACTAGGGTGGCTTCAAAAAGCAAGTAGTGATCCCGATTGATGTCTCCGCCGTATTGGCAATAAACGATGCTCGGCTGGATTTCACGGACGACAGCTTCGAGGGGCGTTATCAACTCTACTAAGCTCAGAGTATCGAGTCGCTGGTCAGGGAATCCCAACGCTCGCACATCGCGTATCCCCATGATAGCTGCGGCTTTAGCAATATCACCGGTTTGGTCGACTTCGCCGTCCTTGTATCGAAGTGACTCGCCTTCGCACATAATCACCACGGTGACCGAATCTCCTTTCTCGACGTGTAAAGCTAAGGTGCCTCCACAGCCTAAGAGCTCATCGTCGGGGTGTGCCGCAATGACCAACACCTTACGGGCTTCACGATTTTCCATTTTTCCAAACTTTGTCAGCTAGATTAGTTTTATAAAAAGCCTTCCCAGATAGAAGCACCCCATCTTCGTCTTCGATTTCTAGAAGTGCAACCGCCCCTTCTCCACAGGCGACGACTAGTCCACATCCGGCGCATGGCTCCACATCAGTGGTTGTCCCAATGACTTCACCGGACTTAGCTTCGGGGTAGGGCCTGCCAGGCAGCAGACTTGCATTCCAAATGGTGAATCGCTTGCCACCAAGGTAACTGAATGCGCCCGGATACGGGCGAGTCAAAGCCCTCACAAAATCGTAAACCTGCTTCGCAGTGCCGTTCCAGTTCACTATGCCATCCTTGGGACGCCTACGTGGTAAAAGAGGCTCACGTGTTTCTGGCTGCGGGCGAGCGGGACGTTCTCCGGCCTGGAGCTTTAGAATAAGACGAAGGATCATGTCCTGGTTTGCCGCCGCCACCTTTTGGTAAACAGTAGCACACGTATCGTGCGACGTAATTGCGAAAGTCACTTGATCGGCGATTTTTCCCTCATCGACACCCTCGGCAAGCCACATCAATGTATTGCCCCCCTGCTCCTCACCACGAATGATACTCCAGTTCACGGGAGCACTACCGCGATTATGCGGGAGATAAGAAGCGTGCGCACCTACAAACCCCATTCTTGCTTTGGCCAATGCCTCAGGACTGATAATCTGGCTCCAGCCAAGAACGACGACCAGATCAGGGTTGAGGCACGTTAGTAGTTCGATCGATTCACTATCGTTGATATGCCGTATTCGATGCAGCGGAATGTTAGCGCGTTCGCATACGTTATCGTACGATACGGCACCCGATCGCTTTGTCGACTCTACTTCGTTGAGAGTAATGACTGCGGCAATGGGGATTGACCGCTCTATTAGAGATTCCAGGGCATACAGGCCCTCCAAATGAAAACCGATCCACACGATTCGAATTGGTCGCGTCGTATTAAGCGTCATTGGTTATCCTTCTGTCGTGGCAAAACGCAGCTTGCAGTCCCAGTCAACTCCAACACGTACTCGTTCATTAGACGCGTCTTGGTGCGATGAAATTGGCGATGTAGAACGAAACACTGTTTTTGATAGAACCTATTGACTGCATCGTTTCCCTCGGCGTCAGTCGTGAGAATAATCATGGAGGCGTGAAGGTTCTTTGCCTTCTGAATAAACTCCAACATTAACGCTTGCCCTATCCCATTTCCTGATTGTCCGCTCTCGACACCGATCGATGTGAGTTCACAAACGTCGTCGGAGGAGGTTTGTTGAGGCTGGTCTGCGCTGGAGACGCGGCTCATGTTCAGTACAACCCGTCCGATCAGTCTTGGATTGCGAAGGACACCGAGAGCAATAGGTACTAACATACGGCGTTTCGACCGAGACATGACTTGATAGAAACGAGACGGAGCGAGGGCACCGACAGCGAATCCAGCAAGTTGTGAATCGACTTCAGCGACGAGACAAATAGACGATTCGTAATTCAAGACCGCTTGATAGTACGCTCGTAAAAAAGCAGGTCCCATCTCCGTGAGGAAGAACCCTGGAAATGCAGATTGATGCACGCGCACGATTGCTGGCAGATCGGAGGGCAATGCTCTGCGAACGATCATAGAATCCACCTGAAAGTCTCGAGTAGAAAGCTACGTAGAAGAGGCTCGTCGTCAGGCCCATTAATCATTATGTACAAAACCCGGCGATCGTTAATTCAAAAACACTTTCCAGTCGATCGATGCACACCTCACGAGAAAGATGATTCTCCACGTGCCGTCGCCCTGCTTCTCCGCACTCCTTCGCAAAATTGCTGTCTGACTTGAGACGCAATATGGCATCTGCGAAAGCTTTATCATCTGAGGCAGGTACGACAATGCCCGCGTTGGCGTCTTCAATTAGTCTTGAGGCGTCCCCAGTCGGCAACGCAGCCAATACGGGTCGACCCGCTGCCATGATCGTGGGGATTTTGGAAGGGACCGTGGGTGTCTTCACTGTTGGAAGAAGTGTGGCAACGCAGGCGTCAAACGATGCGAGTACCAACGGGTACGTTTCTTTCGATTGCATTGGAAGAAATCGCACATTATCAAGATCCTTGGATTTTTTTTCCAAACCCGCGCGTTCCGTTCCGTCGCCCACGAGAAGAAACACGACATCCTTTTCCGACTGCAACCGCTTCGCTGCCGCGATAACGACGGAGAGATCCTGCGATGCCCCCATTGTCCCGGCGAATCCAACCACAAACTTGTCTGCCGGAAGATCGTTGCGCTGGCGGAACGCATTGAGCCGCTCCAGCGGCTGAATTGCCTCTGTGTCGACCCAGTTGAAGACAGTATGGACCTTTTTAGCGCTCGCGCCTCGGTTCACGACGAACTCTCGATTGCCGTCAGACATCACGGTGATCGCTGTTGCGTCTTGGTAGACGGTGCGTTCCCAGGACCGGAAAAGAGATATCAGTCTCCTATTCCGAATGATCCCCAAATCGATCATGTTTTGCGGAAACAGATCCTGGACATTCACGATGGACGGAACTCCGTGGCGTCTCGCCGCATGGATCGCCGCGTGCCCCATCAGGATGGGCGGCGTCGTCGTGTAAACGACGTCGGGCTTTTTCGTGAGAAGAGATCTGGCACCCAAGACGGGAGGTGCCAGCAGTTGGACTAGTTTCCGGCTGAACCTGCTACCGCTATAGAAATTGGGAGCATTGATGCGATGCACGTTCATGCCACTCACCTGCTCTCGCTTCCAAAGCCGCCAGCGGAATTCGCCCGGCATGGAGGTCATGTTGTAGCGAGGAAACCCCGTTACGATCGTCACCTCATGGCCGCGTCGAACGAGAGTCTCGCCAAGTTCAAACGGAAGATGTGGCCCAGAACCGATTTCTGGGGGAAAGTAATTCGTTAGAAAGAGGATGTGCATTCGGCAACGCGACTTTCAATTCTGAGGAGCGAGAGTTTTATCGTTGAGCGTAATGAACGCTAACCGCGTCGCTGCGGCCCCGACAATAATGTCCTATCGAACCGCCCGTGATTTCTCTAACCCAACCGCTGAACCCGCCAGCTTCCACAATTCCAGTTCCTCTTGCACTTCGGGAAGTGCTGCAATCACCTGCTCGGTTTCCTTGACGTTTAATTGACGCGTATTGTGTGACGTGTAGTCGTCGATCTCTGCCTCGTGCAGGTCGCCCTCGGTGAAATACTGCTTGTACTTTTGGTAGTTCAGATCGCGGCCGTCCGCTTTGATGCGGTAGTAATCGCCCATGTCTTCGGCCCGAGCCAGCTCTTCCCGCGTCGCCAACGTCTCGTAGATTTTTTCCCCGTGACGGATACCAATCGTCTGGATCGGTACCTCGACATGAAAGAGATTTTTCATCGCCTTCGCCAGATCCTCGATCGTGCATGCGGGTGCTTTCTTGATGAACAGGTCGCCTTGTTCGGCGTTCTGAAATGCAAAGAGAACCAGTTCGACTGCTTCACTCAAGGCGAGCAGAAATCGGGTCATGTACGGAACAGTTACCGTCAGTGGGTTACCCGACTTGAGTTGCTTGATGAACAGCGGGATGACGCTGCCGCGCGAGAACATCACGTTTCCGTAACGTACCAGCGAAACGACGGTTGCCGAATCCTCGAGATGAAACGTCGTGGCGAGCGCGACTTTTTCCATCATCGCTTTCGAAATGCCCATCGCGTTGACGGGATAGGCTGCTTTGTCGGTACTCAGACAAATGATCCGGTCGATGTTGTGCTCGATCGCCGAAGTGACCACGTTGTGGCTGCCCAGGATATTGGTCTGCACCGCCTGCATCGGAAAAAATTCACACGAGGGAACTTGCTTCAGCGCGGCGGCATGGAACACCAGATCCACACCATGCATGGCTTGATTGACGCTCGCCTTATCACGCACGTCACCGATGAAGAATTTTAGACGAGGGTTCGAATACTTGATCCGCATCTCCTCCTGCTTCAACTCGTCGCGACTGAAGATGCGGATCTCCTCGCAGTCGGTATCGAGCAGCCGATCGACCGTGGCTTTGCCGAACGAGCCGGTACCGCCAGTGATAAGAATGCGTTTCTTTGAGAGTTCTTTCATCGATTGGTCTTGGATATAGAATGATGGTAAAGTGAATTGATGTGACGCAGAGTCATTGTGATGTTGGTTGATAGCCCAGAGGGCGACACAATCACTGCCGGTGGCGTCAGCCACCGGTTTGGCTGCTCACTACTTTGCCAGCCCGGAGGGCGACACACTCTTTGCACGCGCCGGATTGTGTCGCCCGCTGGGCTGGATGGGCGGGTGGTTTTGTATCGGTGGCTGACGCCACCGGCAGTACATGTGTCGCCCTCCGGGCTGGGAGCATCGTTATTGATTTCACTCCCACAGATACCGCTCGTCAAATTCAAGTTCATGATTTTTCAGCATCGAGAGAAACTCGGTTTTGAAGTCTCGCTTGGTGTGGTGGAGTAACTGGTCTTCAATGTAACGCGACACGACCGTTTCTTGAGAGCGGCTGACCGTGAACGCACCATAGCCATCCTGCCAGTGAAATTTGGTTCATCCGACGGAACCGTGCGCGGAGCACAGGGGAAGGTTTTTCTAGGCATGGCTCTAGTATCCAATAATCTTACAAAATGCGTCCCTGACGAACGAATGTCCGCCAGGGACCGGCAACACCATTGGCGTACCATCGACCGAGATATCCCTTGCCAAGCCCGCACCTCTGCAGAGCTCGGCTCCGTTTCTCCCGGCAGCTCCAGTCTAACATTCACTATTACCTCCGACAAATCAATCATTGGATACTGGAGCCATGCCTCCAAAACCTCCAGCGCACGCTTCCGTCGGATGAGCCTGAAATTTCAAAACGGCGTATCGTGATTCGTTGATATGTTTGCTCGTATTGGACTTTAGCATCCGAACGAAGTCAGCGACCGCGATCTTTGCGGGAATTTTCACTAGAACATGAGCATGGTCGAAATAGCCTCCGATTTTGACGGCGCGCCCCCCAAGTTTCCTGCAGACGCCAGCCATGTAGGCCCAGGTATCTTCGCGGAATTTGTCTTCCCTTAGCAGCGGTCGACGCTCTTTGGTGCTGAACACCAGGTGGTAGAGAAGATATTGATGGGAAGACATTGGATTCGCCTTTCAAACCTGGATGAGTGAAGGCTTCAATATACTGATCGCGGAGGGGGATGCCGCACGTGTGTCGCCCTCTGGGCTGAAGAGGTGTGTCGCCTCCTGTTCTAATAGCCCGGAGGGCGACATATGATTTGCCGGTGGCGTGAGCCACCGGTCCAATTGCCCCCCAGTTCCATTAGCCCGGAGGGCGACACATCAATGCCAGTGGCATCAGTCACCGGCCGGATGGTGCGTGTGTCGCCCTCCGGGCTGAAGAAGCAGGGGTTCACCAGGGACAGGTGGCTCACGCCACCGGCAGTTCGTGTGCCGCCCTCCGGGCTGAAGGGGTGTGTCGCCTCTTGTTCCATTAGCCCAGAGGGCGACACATGATTTGCCATTGGGCGTCAGCCACCGGCTGAATCGCTCCTTCCCTGCCTAGCGCCCATTCTATCCCTTCCTCCAAACCACTCGATTGACATAATCGGTATAGCTCAGGATGATCCGGACGACTTTCTCCGAGACATTCGGCATGCTGTAATCCTGAACAATCCGCAAAGTTCGATCCTCGCCTCTGGCTTGATGCTCCAGCACTGCGATGGCTTCGCGAATTCGTTCCCACTCGAGGCCGGTCATCATCACCGAAGCCTCCTCCATGCCCTCGGGTCGCTCATGTGCGTTGCGAATATTCAATGCCGGGAAATTCAAGATGGAGGATTCCTCATTGATCGTGCCGCTGTCACTGATCGCGACCTTTGCATTGATCTGCAGCGAGTTGTAGTCCGAGAATCCGAACGGTTTGAGGAACTGCACCCGCTTATCAGGCTGGACGCCTTCGGCCTCCAACTTTTTGCGGGTGCGGGGATGCGTGGAAACGATCACGGGCAGGTCGTAGGTCTCGGCTAAGTTATTGAGGACTTGGCACAGCTTGGCGAACTGATCGGGATCATCGATATTCTCTTCTCGATGCGCGCTAACAATGAAATACTTGTCTGGCTCCAGACCCAGTGTGCCGAGAATCTCACTACTCAGAATCTTGGCCAGGTAATGGTGTAGCACCTCGAACATGGGGCTGCCGGTCTTGATGACCCGGTCGGGCGGCAGTCCTTCGTTGAGCAGGTAGTCGCGCGAGATCGTGCTATAGGGCATGTTGATGTCGGCGATGTGATCGACAATCTTGCGGTTGATTTCTTCGGGCACCCGTTGGTCGAAGCATCGGTTTCCCGCCTCCATGTGAAAGACGGGAATTTTGCGACGTTTGGCCGAAATCGCCGCCAGGCAGGAATTGGTGTCACCCAAGATCAACATCGCGTCCGGAGTCCGCTCGGCCAGCAAAGCATCGGTCTTGGCAATGATCAGGCCAATCGTCTCGGCGGCATTGTTGCCAGCCGCTTCCAGGAAATGGTCAGGTTTGCGGATCTCCAGGTCGTCGAAGAAAACTTGGTTCAACTCATAGTCATAGTTCTGGCCCGTGTGCGCTATCTCGTGGTCGGTATAGCGGTCCAAGGCTGCCATCACACGCGACAGCCGAATGATTTCGGGCCGTGTACCAACAAGCGTCATTACTTTCATGGATGAATCTTATGCAGAGCGAATGAGTGGAGAGGTGTCTGAGGATTGAACAGGAGTGTGATATGTTGAAAACACCACCCAGTCTCCCCCCTCCACCGCTACGGGGGAGAGGGGTTGGGGGTGAGTTACACTAGAATGAATTTCGTATGCTTGGAATTGAAACTGAATATAGAAATCGATGGGAAAGATCATTTGACGGCAAAGCAAAAATCCATCCAGTCTCCCCTCTCCCCCGCTTCGGGGGAGAGGGGCTGGGGGTGAGGGGGCGAGCTACACGAGCATGAATTTCGTATGCTTGGAATGGAAATTGAATATTGAGATCGATGGGAAAGATCATTTGACGGCAAAACAAAAATCCATCCAGTCTCCCCTCTCCCCTCCCCCCCCCCTTCGGGGGAGAGGGGTTGGGGGTGAGGGGGCGAGCTACACGAGCATGAACGATGGCCAAACGCAAACGTCAAACCCGAATCGTGTCCGAACGTATCGACTTCGCTCGGCAGCAGCGTCAACAATCCAATGAGTTTTCAAGAGACTTGTGGGAGCTGGTGCGAGGTCGACGCATTCTTGGTGAAAAATTTCGCCGCGAATATCCATTCGGTCCTTACACGCTTGATTTTGTATGCTTGGAATTGCAATTGAATATTGAGATCGATGGGAAAGATCATTTGACAGAATCAGGCAAGCAGCATGATCAAAAGCGCGATGCGTATCTGCGTGACCAAGGGTTTCAAGTCCTGCGCTTCCCTGGTTTCCGAGTGACTCAGGATCGCGAGGGTGTTCGCAGTGAAATCGAGCGGGCACTTCGAGGTCGGCGCCAAAGAGAAGACTGAGCCCCCTCACCCCCAACCCCTCTCCCCCACGAAGCGCGGGGGAGAGGGGGGACTGGTCTAGATGAGTCTTTACACCACATCAACGGGCACGAAGTAGGTGTCAGGATGTTCGGGATCGAACATCTCGCAGACCCAGAACAGTGTGATCATCTCGGCGTCACCTGTATTGGTGATGGAGTGGGTGTAGCCAGGTGGAATTTCGACGATTCGGTACTCTTCGCCGCGGACTGGAAACTCGAGAATCTCCGTTTCGTTGATATGTCGAAAACGGATCAGGCCTTCACCCCCGATCACCATGAATTTCTCAGTTTTTGTATGGTGATAATGGTTACCACGAGTGATACCAGGCTTCGTCCGGGAGACGAAGATTTGTCCGAACTGGGGCGACTTGATCAGCTCCGCGAGATTGCCACGATCATCAGCATGGATCTTCTGCGGGCCATACTCCCAGCGTTCTTTGGGTAGATACGATAAATAGGTTGCGTACAGCTGTTTGTTAAACGCAATCGAAAAGTCAGGCAATTGCTGGGTCACCTGCATGTCGCGGATGAACTGAATCCTTGACGCCAAGTCACCTAACGAGATGGAATAGGAGGGGATTGGATCGGGATCCACCATACCGTTCGGTCGCTCGGGTTTCGTCTCCATCTCATTGATGAACGCCGCCACAACATCGTCCACATAGGCCAGGTCAAGCTGGTAGTCGGGATTGCTGATTTCAATGGGCAGGTCATTAGCGATGTTGTGACAGAACGTAGCCGTCACCGAGTTGTAGTTGGGTCGACACCACTTACCGAACAGATTTCTCAGCCGAAAGATCGAAACGAGCGCGCCGGTTTCCTCTGAGAATTGTTGTAAAATCGCCTCCCCATGCCGCTTGCTTTCACCATAGGGATTATCGAGCGCCGCCTGGATGGAGGAACTCATGATCACATGCGGCTTCTTACCGCTGGCCGCGATCGAATCGACAAGCGTTTTGGTAAATCCAGCGTTGCCGGTTTCGAATTCGTCGGCGTCCTTCGGTCGGTTCACTCCGGCGAGATGAAAGATGACATCAGCGTTAGCCACGTAATCATCAAGCTCTCCATCGGTATTCTTGCTACCATAGCAGTGGAGAGTCACGTCCTCCCGCTGCGACAAGTGCGCTACCAAATTTCTGCCGAGGAATCCCTCTGCGCCGGTAATGAGAATATGGCTCACAAGACTTCTCCGAAATATTTTTGAAAACCAGTATAAATGTTTTATATAGAAAGACTTCGTATTCTAAGATACCGCGCAAGGTATGGGCCATCTCTTTCTAACTCCTGAAACCAATCGATAACAAATGCGATTCATTTGCATCAACGAACTTCGCCTTCCACGTTGCGGTGCGCGATTTAATCCATCTCTTTCGAATTCTTAGGGTACTTTTCAGGGCAAGGGCATTTAATTTCCAGTATATATCGGGGGCGGCGACCCTATGCCGTAGTATCGTTTGGGGTCATGTATAGGAAATCAGAACTATTCCATAAGACTCCATGTCGGTCTAGGGCAGATAGGCAAGTGAGGTAGCTGTTTTTAACGCCTTTACCCTGGGTACTTTTCTATCTGCTTGAGCCCCGCCTGCGACAATCGTTCGCGTAATTCTGAACTCTGCGTGACTTCGGCTCATTACTCTGAGGTCTCGGTTCTGAGGAATAAAAACGAGAGCGTCATAAGCACCGTCGCGCACATGCAATCTAGATAAGAAAAGGATTTTCCGGAACGTACGTCGCATTACGACGCTTTCGCTCGGGATATTGCGCGCCAAGGCAACTCAATATCTGGTGCCGTTGAGAGACGTTTCTTTACGAACTCTACATCCCGAATATATATTGTGTTATCGGATGCAAGGTTTCGGTTGGAAATCGCGTAAATCTCGCGATTGGATGGATCGTAGGTGAATGGGGAAAAGCCAAAACCAAGCATCGCTTGGTGGATCTCGTCATCATTAAAACCATACTTGATTCCATTTCCATTCATTTCTATTAATACGGCCCGTACGGATTCGGAACCTAAAGTTGCAATTCCTCCATCAATTACTTTCTTTTCAAATCCCTCCACGTCGATCTTGATGCACAATGGGTTGGCTGCTTTGAGAAGGTGATCTAATGAAACCACTGGCACCTCAATGCATTTTGAGTCGGGATCAGTATCAGTAGCGACGTGATTACCCGCTCCAAGAGTAGAAGTGAATCGAATCGAAGATTCGGAGTCACCTATGCCAACGTTATGGAGAAATACTAATTCATCAAGGTCGTTCACTAGCATGTTCGCTCGCAATTTAGCAAAAGTAGCGGGGACAGGCTCAACTGCAACAGAAATCGCACCAACATGTCCTGATGCTAGAATGCTATACGGTCCAATATTCGCGCCAATATCAACAAAAGTATCTTCCGGTCGAAGCAAAT
The DNA here is from genome assembly GCA_963763175.1 of uncultured Planctomycetota bacterium. Taxonomy (GTDB): domain Bacteria; phylum Planctomycetota; class Planctomycetia; order Pirellulales; family Pirellulaceae; genus Rhodopirellula. Next base: position 177,353 of record CAVXOB010000011.1, read on the forward strand.
CCAGGACGAATGCCATATCTTCGTACTGGTATAGGCCGCAATAGAAGTTGCCGGTGGCCACCGTCATTCCCCGTTCCATAAGTAGCCATGTTTTGGAAGTGAAAGGCACAATGAAGGAGGCGTCCAATATGCGAGATGCAACCTGCCAACAAAAGAATCTCCGGAACGCTAATGCTCGGTAGTTTCGGCACAGTGGGTGGCCAAAAATCAGTCGAAATAGCTGGTACAAAATCTAGTCCTTATCATGTGAGCAATGGTATCGAAAAAAGATTGGCTCATCCGACCGAAGCGTGCGCGATGGTGACTGGAGGTTTTCTGAGGCATAACTCAAGTGTCCAATGATTTGTTTAATAAAAGCGTCCTCGGCGAATCGAAACTCGCCGAGAACCGTCGGCACCGTTGGCGCACCGTCGACCGGGATATCCCTTGTCAAGTTGCACCTCTGCAGAGCTTAATTCCGTTTCTCCCGGCAGACCCAGTATAAGGTCTAGCGACAACTCGCACAAATTATCATTGGACGCTTGAGCCATGACTTGAAAACCTCCGGCGCACCCTTCGGTCGGATGAGCCAAAAGAATCGCTGTCTATTTTACCACCACGGTAAACGCATTGAAATCGTCAGGAAAACGCGGGGTATCAGCCCCTAATGCAAGTCGTATACAGAAGCCAGCAATTCCCGGTGAAGCCAATATTCCTCGACACGAGTGCGCCATTGCCGAAAAAAATCCCCGTCATTGAAACACGGCTCATCGAATATGGTATTGCACAGGCCAGGATCGCCAAGCCTATCAGTTGTGCTGCAGGCTGTTCCATTGTCAACATCTCTCACTCATTTGCAGCGGCTTATATCAAGCAGGCATCTCGGAAGCCATTGGAACACCATTTCCGTCTACGATTAGTGAGAGTTGATCGATAACACTCCGGCCAATCTCATCCCAGGTCGATGATTGCCTGTTTAGTTGACTCGCCCCGGCTTCAAGCAAATGTTGACGCAACGCCGAATCGTCCCTCAACTCGAGAATACTCCGACAAATGTCGCTTGTATTTTGAGGATCGAAATAGACCGCAGCGTCTCCACAAACACAACGTGCAAAGTCCATATCGCTTGTCAAGATGGGGCGGCCGAACTGCATCGACTCCTGATAGGTTCCGCTGAAGGACTCGAGAAGCGTCGGCAGAAAAATTGCGTCAGTATGCTTGTAGTAGCCCGCAAGCTCGTTTTGCTCGAGAGAACCCACCGTGATAATATTGCGATCAAACCCACCTCGCTTAATCTTCCGCAACATTGCTGCTGCATTTGGGTGTTGGTCTGGTGAGATTGTTAATACGAAGACGATGTCGCGTAGTTTCTCATGGTGTTCTTGAAAAAGCCGGAGAATGACCTCCAGGTTTTTGTGCGGATAGTACCGAGTCAGTACAAACAGGCGAAACTTGCCAGACAGGTGTCGTAGTGGCTCAGGTTCAACGACAGACTCGCTGGGTGATTTGATATATGTTGAAAACCGGCTTGGGCAAAGGCTGGTTCGGAATCCATCCCCATAGACACTGTGCAGACGTTCCCTCGTGACCGGCGTCTGGCAAAAAACCAACGGTGTTGCGGCTAACGATTTGCGGAAGCTTCGTCGATGATACCAGAACTTAAATCGGTCAAGTTTCGAGATGTTACCAAACTGCGAGGGCGGGTATAGCAGGTGAGGATCCATGACCAGCGTTGCTTGCGGGCACGGTGGCGAGGCAAAGCCACGGTTAGCAGTGTTGAATATCACGTCGGGCTCGAATTCTCGAACAATCGCCGGAAGGGACCAAGATTCCCAGCACCAACGCTTTACCATGCTCGGAACGCGGTAAACGAGTGTCTCATGCCGAGGCGCGATTTGACAGCATTCTTCATAGCCGAGTTCCGGCGGAATAGTGAAGAAATAGTCGTGCTCAGGGGCAATGCGACCGAACGCCGCAAACAGGTTTCTTGCGATGGAAATACCACCACCATGACGGCAGCTGTGGCCGGTAACAAAAATTCGCATTGCGATACTCTGAATAAAAAAATTAGATCAACAGGATATGAGAAACCCGGACCGCACTCAGCGACGCGTGCGTGTCATCGTTCGCTCCATGCCACCGTCGATGCATCAAATGAAAGTAAAAATCATTCTTCAAGATTTGCGTCCGCTGGAATGGGTAGCTGATTCGGTGGAACTGCACAACTACCAACTGCGTTTAAAAAAAGACGTTGTTTTGAATTGTCGCACAGTGTAGCGAGGTGCATTGTTGTTTTCTCAGATGGAACGTCGTATAAAGCAGAATTCTTCGTTTGTATCAGAGATAGAAAATAGCAGATACCCCATAGACCTAATTCTGCTGATCGACTCTCTCGTTTTCTTGACGCCTATTCCCGGAAACCTGTGGTGAAACTCGATAAGAATTTGACCAGGGCGAATGTTGGACTTGTCAAGATCTTCGATGACATCATATTCTGCGCCTTCAATGTCCATCTTGATTACATCGATATGATCATGCCCTAGTTCTTGCATCGTCGTTGAGATTCGCTTTACAGGAACAGCTATCGATTTCGCCTTTGTCGCTGGCCTGTCAAGAATAGTATGCGAGACATGGTCGGGGTTTTCTGGCGGGTTGAAAGAGACGTCGCCATCAAATGCAGCAATGCCGTAATTATGCATTACGAACTTATTCGAAAATCCCTGTTTTCTCACCCACTCAATTGACTTTGGTGTTGGGTCAAATGCGTGAACAGTGAGACTCCACTTGTCAATTAGCGCAACATCGAACGACGCATCCTCTCCTATGCCAATTGAGTAAACAACCGAATCGGAATCTAGTTCTGCAGCAACTATATCCCAGCCACCATATTCAGAGCCGAATCTCTTCTTCTGGACGATCACGTCAGGTCTTACAAGGAGGTCCCGGCCTACAGCAGCCCTTAAGAGGGTTCTAAGCTTTCGCGCAATTTTCTTCAATTTCAATTGTTTTCTCCGAATAACGATTTGCGATCAAATCGGTGATTTTGTAGCGAATAAAATGTGCGTTGAGAGCTGTCGCATTTGGGCTCGAGCCCTTGGCGGATGAAATCATTTTTGCGGTGATATAAAATGCATATTATACACAAACGCGACGAGCTTATGCAGGCTCACCAGCTAGATTGTGTCGTGACAATTTGAGCTTTGTGAATGAACCTAACTTATTCACGAAGATTCCAGGATAGCTAATTTGACGCTGCAATTAATGTAATTCTGAGCGAAGCTCCATCGGCGAATGCTTCACGTGAGTGGGTGAAGTGATTGGCAATGCAAAATGCTCGTTTTTTCGAAGAATTACGGCGTCGTCAATTTGCTAGCAAAGTGCATGGTGAATTATCCGGGGTGAATGGATTTTCCTCGTGCGCACGACAGCAATTTGAGGGCAACCAGTCACAGTGAATCGACGTCTGCGACGAATCAACCTTGCCAGTGGGGCAATGGGTGCAGCGGCGTATGTCTTTAGGCTTCATTTTTTTGACTTCCGATCGTACTGCGTCGGTTGCAAAGCGATTCTAGTTGTTCGGCGACAATTGGTTCTCCCCTTTAGCGACAATTAGAATTCCCTGTTATGAGTTCTTGTCGAGTGCCTCGTGGCTAGTGGACTTGCCAGCGGCCACTGCTTGCTTGGCCTTCTCCACGCGATAGCTCGGAACGTTCAACTCAATGATTACGCTGTGATGCACCAAGCGGTCGATCGCTGCGGCGGTCCTGCGGAAAGAAAACCGGCTTGTCGGGTCCGTGGATCGCTCGCCAGTTCGCAACCCGCCGCTCGAAGGTACGACGGGTCGAATCCTCGAACTGGCCGGGATACTGCCGCTGGAGGTCAGCAAAAACAGTGACCGCTTTGAGCCTTGGTTCGGCTTGTAGCAAGTGCTCGACGTCGTTCCAAACGTCAGCGAACGGATCAGCGCGAGTTCGATATTCACGTGGTGGGGATTTCCGCTGCGAGGGCAGAGCCTGATCATCGCGATAGGAACGTGCGGTTTTATTATCCATCGAAGCCATCCTGGCAGAAGCGGCGAGAGACTTGCCTACGGCCAGCCATCGCCTGAGTTCAGAAACTTGTCCATCCGTGACCATCGCGATCTCCTTGGAAAGAGTGAGCTTGCGACTATGCGAACATCTTCCCAAACAGGGGAATTCTAATTGTCGCTGATTTGTGAAACGCCACCACGTGAAACCGCAGAGCGATCGTTCAACCGGGGAATTCTAATTGTCGCGGGGAGGGAAAACTAATTTTCGCTAGACACTAGTGAATGCACGCGAATCGTTTTTATGATGACGCCAGCCTCATCGTGCAGAGAATGCGCTGCAATATTCAGGGTGCTCAGGACGAAACGACTCAGTATTAAGGGTTCTCGTAAGCATCATGTTTAGGCGGCGTAGTGCACCATATGCTGTTTGAGATGGTCTCTCGACGATGAGAATACGGTTTCTTCGCTCACGAGAAGGCCCTGTACGCGTCTCTGTTCCACGGAGCAGGAGTCGCCGGGCGTCCTTCCAGGGCCTCCTCTATTATTCTGCATTGGACTTGCGGGTGGTAAAACTGCTCTATGCGCATTAAGCACGCATCGCGAATGCTTTCGCGCGAACGGTCGGTTGCGATCCACTCTTGTATTGCTCTTGCAAGGTCATTCGAGTTGCCGCACTCGAAGAAAGCACCCGACTCGCCAGGAACGAGAGCCTCGAACTCGGGCGACTGACGGTCGAAATCGTTGTGCGTTATGACGGGTGTGCCATACGCAAGGCTTTGCATTGCTGTAAGCCCCACCATTCCTGGCGCAACCGTTATGTCTGAGGACATTGTCAATCGAGCGAGAACGCTTTCGTCATAGCAGGCGCCGTAGAACAGTACTTCGAGTTTAAGAGATGATGCCAATTGCTCTAGGGACGCACGTGCCGTCCCGTCGCCAACTAGAAGGACATTACAACAAATGCCCCTGTCCTTGAGGATTGCTACCGCCTCAAGAAGCCAGTCAAGTTTACGGTGCTCCTGCAGTCGACTGCAGCAGATTAATATCGGAGCATCTGGAGTCGCAAAAAGCTCAGCGCGTGTCCTCTGAATAGAGTCGTCGCAGACCGCCGATCGGATCGCCTGCTGTTTTGCATAGTCTAGACTGTTATACACCACGTATAGTTTCTCCGGTGCAAAGTTGCGTGCAATTGCCAGCTCACGAGCATAATTACCATATAGAAGCAATCCGTGAGGAATCCGGAAGTATGTACGTCGCACGCGGTCCATGAAGCCCTGCTCGTCACGCAGCCAACCAATAGTCCAGAAAAGGACTCGTTTTCCTCCGAGTCTTGCGACCATCGCTCCAATCCACGTCGTAATGAAATGCGGGTCGCCCTCGAAGATGATGGCATCGATGTCCCGTCGTATCGAGAGTCGAAGTATCATGCTTTGCCAGAGGACCACCTTCTTGAATCCAGCATATGGTGTCTTGCCAATCGGCATGTAATAGTTGCGAGTTTCGACGAACTCAATGTTTTCGACTGAGCCACATAGCTTAATGCCGGAGTCGCGGCGAGCCGCCTTCGACCCGTAGCACACAAACGCATGTTTTGGCGATTTGCCAAGCTCGGATAAAACCGCTTGCTTGTAGTGGGGGAAGCATTGCGAAACAATCGCGACTCTCTTTTGTGGACAGGGGGGTGGATGTTTCATAGGTTGCTCTCAAAATCAAGTTTCATAGGGTATGCCCTGTGCATGCGTGCATTCGAAAAAGGAGGCTCAATGGGCTGCCGAGAACAACGTGGCGATCTTCAGCGCTTCTCCAATAAGCCGCCACAGGCTACGTTGCCTCAATTGGTTTGTGCTCAACAGTTGAGCGCACGAGGGGAATGAGGGTCATATGTCCGCAACGAAGAAGAGATCGCACGCTCGATAGAAATACACAGATCGCCATGGCGAACATGCCACCAACCGAGAGATTAAAAAGCAGGCACAGTATGACAGCTAGGCAAGCGAAAAACGAGCGTACTAGCGCTGTGCGGTAGGTAAAGTTAACTTCGGTGGTCGATCCAACTGCGAATATCCAGCTTGATAGCCCCGACTCAAGAATCATGCCCCACGTAAATAGTCCTGCAGAGAAGAACATTGCCGATAGACTGGACTGCGGAACCTCAAATGAGCCAACTAATGCAAAAGAGGCGGCAAGCCATGCAGCGGTTCCGCCAGCGCCCAACAAGTTGCAGAGCAGCAACAGACGGAAGTATTGTCTCCGGGCTGACAAGTAGTCCTTCGATGCCACCATGTCGGATACAGCCGGAACCAGAGGTCCAAGCACTACCCCAAGACCTCGGATACACTGCATGACGACCTGCATTGAGACCACAAAGGCGACTGAAATTGCCTCAGGTCCAAACGCACTAAAGGCCAGAATTGGAAACTGAAGACTTGCGTAATTTCCCACTCCCGCAACAGCGGTGTATCTGATTGCTGGCCCTGCCAATTCTTTGGCCATTGTCAATTTTGCTTTCGGGCGCCGGAAAAGAGGGGAATGCAGACGGAGCATTACTGCTGCGTTAAGTAAGCGAAGCACAAACGGAATGATCTGCATCGCAAAAAAAAACGTCCACAAGTTCGCGTGGCTCGGAAAGTATATGCAGAGGACCAGGATCGCAATGATGTTGGAGATCGACGCCTGCACTCCTAGCCAACGCGTTTCGTGCAATCCAACTTGTATGGTCTCCAGGACAGCAAGCACACCTCCCAGGATGCTTACGAGTGACATAACGCAGAAAAGTGCCGCGGAGTTCTGGACACCCAGATCGATGACCGATTTCGAGCGAGCCAATAGTAGAAAGAGCGTGCCCGCCGAAATCGCAAGTAGGGCGTTTCCCAAGCTCAGCACGATTGCTGACTGCGCGACCTCTGCCAACTCTCCCCATTTTTCTCCTCGCTTTAGCGCGGCGATCTTTGAGGTGAAGGCTGGCCCCATCCGCAACAAAAATACTGACGGCAGCAAGCTCGCGGCGACAAGGCCAATGTACGCTGCATATTGCTGTGACCCAAGCGACTTTATTGCAATGGGTATAGCTAGTAGCTGCAGCCCAATCGCCAGCATTTTAGAAGTTGCCAATGCAGCAACGCCTTGGCGAAATCGCTTTAGCCGGAAGTTCGCCTGTTGCACCTCTATAGACAGCCTCTGAGGGACTTGTTTGTCTGCCTCGGAAACGTCAAGGTTTTGCATGTGTATCCATAGACTTCGCTACAATGCCTGCGTCAAAAACGGCGGAATCACTGAGGGCCATTGTTCTGAAACCAGGACGTGGCCTGAATCTCGCGATTCCCACAACTCTGAACAACTGCGTTTTAAATTAGCTAGGTTTAACAAGCGGCTTCGGTCACTTAGCTGTGTTTGCTCTGGCCGTGAGTGCTGTACCTAGGTGAGGGTAGCCCATAAACTACAAATCGGGTAGTCTGGGGCAAGTCGGTCGTGGCGGCTTTCTCGCATCTTCCGCAATAGTCTGTAAGATAGGGCAGAACACACTGCTGTGGCTGCTCCTGTGCGCGTTATACGGCTTATCGCCACTGCCGCTGATCAACAGATTAAACGGCGATCTTGGCTGGATCGACAGCAAACACCAAGGCCGAGTGTGTCATCTTTCACTATACTGAAAACGCGAAATAACATGAGACGAGTCGACAAGACAATAGAATAGATCGACTTGATGATGTAGACCTTTCGCGGGTGTGTCGCCGTTATTGTGGTGAGCAAATTCACCTTTATCGTGGCAAAGCGGTTCATGCGAATGCTAGCACTGCGCGTCGTGGTGACCGCGCTTTTAATCTTGATCACCTAGTTCTAAATGTACGTCTGCATTTTCAGACGCTTGACTATCCATGGCAAGCGTTGTATATGCGTCGTCGCGTGAAGGCCTTCGGCTACGATCAGAATAAAGGAGTTGGTTTGCTGATCGCTCTAGCAAAATCGCGAACAAGAAGAGGTTGTGAGCCCCGTATAAGCTTCCTTGCTTGTTTAGTAGTATGAATTCAAATAGAAATAGCGCGAACATGGTGATTACTGTGTTTCGGTCGTCGGTTGGACTTCGACTTCTGGAGTCCGGGTGGTTCTTGCGGATTACGACTTTTACTGACTTTATTGATGGGACCAAGAGAATCATGGCTAATAAAAGTATGCCGACTAGTCCTTCTTCGAACAGGACGTCAAGCGGCAAATTGTGAACATACATACTGGCGATTGGAAATGATGCTGACGCACCTAATCCAAATATGTGGTCTATAGGGGTTCCGGAAATATAACGTCCACTTACTTTTTGGATCGCCATTACGCGATCGTCTACTCCGGCATGGAGATTCTGGCTTTCCCATCGGTCCGTTTCTACCATCGGCAGAATCGCGATTACGCACAAAATCAGCGCGACGACTGTCAGCATTCCGAACGCTAGTGACCGCAGCGTTATCGATCCATGTCGAATTGGCGAACAAATTAAAATGACGATCAGCACGGCGACGGCCTGGCCTCGTGACCCTGTGCGAAACGTCAAATAGAGACCCACACCGACCACTATCCACCGGAGGATCGCCCAAGCAGGAACTCGCCTAGCATCAATGATCCCTGCGATAACCGCAATATATCCGCCTACCTGAGCTAACGATAATACCGCACCCACAGCCTCTTTGTCGTCCGAAGCGAGTTCAATTCCGCGTGATTCCCAATTTGTAAAGAATAGCAGCCCAGCACAGACCAATACACCAAACGAAAGTGTGGTTAAAAGTGTCTCACGCAAGCTAGGGATTGTCAGAGGAAGAATCGCACCGCAGAACACAACGGCCACGAGATAGGGAAGGCTGCTTAGCCAAAGTATTCCATGCCATGTGTTGTAGTAGTCAGTTCGCCAGAAGAGAGTCGAGAATGCATAGGCAAATAGGAGTAGGCTTAGCCAATAGGTGCTTGGGATTGTGATGCGATTAAAGTGCGACTGAAGTCGTCGGCATGTTGCGAGGATAATGCACGCCATTACAGAAGCGTTTACAAAGTACCCCTTTGAAACAAAAAATGCACTGCCACTTTGCAGCAGTTGCTCAAACGCAAACATGCAAATTGCGAGTGCAAGCACACGGTGTGGGCGTGCAAATGCGTCATACGCGAACACAGTGATCACAAGAATAAATATTGAAACAAAGACCACAGCTTACTCGTGTCGTTTATGAAATTCAGGGTGACGGATGCTAGCATCGGATAGAGTTTGAATTGGTTTTGGTCTCCAGTTCAGTTGTATCGCGAGGGTCAGTTGTATGGCGAGGGTTTTGAATGGCACTGCTTGAGTCCGTGTCATGCGTTATATTCGCGCTAGTTTGGAATAGCTTCCCTGGAATTCGCTATCGTTGAACGTATGCTAGTCGCCGGTGATTTCTGTATGCGGTGTGTAACCCACATTTCTAGGGGGGGGAAGTTATCGGTGAAAGTGTTGTGAACTGGCTGGCCCAAGTTGCGGGAGTTGCAGGGGGTTGGGTCGGTGATAAAGAAATCCGCTTATTCAGTAGTTGTTGCCTTCATTCTATGATCGCAGACTCCGGTGCGTTCCGAATCGCTTGGACATTGTCGAAGTGAAGGCGGATGCGAGGCGGACGCAATTCTTTGTTTGATTTGGCATGCTGAAGCGAGTTTTCGCCATTGGGAAGTTTTCTTGCGATGAAGGTTTAGCCAATCACTTCGGCCTCCGGCGGAGGTGCGATGTAGGTAACTTCGTCGTGCTAGACATCAGTGCAGGGGGAAGCGTAGGCCGGCTTTTGAGCTCCGAAATCAGTGATTTTAGGAGCCGACCTTGTCATGACATGGGGAAGGCAACACCGGTCACGCCGCTATTGGCAAGGCGTTGTCTGGACCTACCGGAGTCAGAGAACCTGTGCGTGCGTGGAAATCGCGAACGTAGAGAACCGGGAAGTCCCATCAGCCCATGGGGTCATGTCGCGATGCCACCGACCCGGGCGACCAGAAAACCGCAAGTGTAATGCTGGGATGAACGCAGATGGGATGGCTGATGGGGCCGTAGTACCGTCGACGCGGACGAACAAGGCTGCGGCCGCAGTGGCGGAGCCCGTCGAGGAAAGGGACCTCATTGAGGGAAGTATTAGCGATCGTGATGTCGATGCTCTGGACTCAGAGCCGGATCAAGAATTAACTAGAGCGTCACGGGGAATCACGACAGGTAGCGTCGCATTGTGTCGCGATCGTTCGACCCAACGGAGGAGTCGTGTGAGTCAAGGCTCAGGTACGGATCTGTGCAGGAGGGGGCGGTTGGCAACAGCCGTCCCTACCGCGACTCTTGAAAACCACCGGCGCACCCTTCCGTCGGATGAGCCAACATTCGCAGAGCAAAAAGATGCGGCGAGCGTTGGTCGCGCTGATTCAGTAACTAAGCGGACAATTTTCCTCGAAAACGTGCAGCGGTTTCCTGCGAGCGTAACTCGTCAGATACAGCGTCGCATCGCATATCTACCTTACCCGCAGTATACTCAAAATGCTGAGGCATTTTTGGCTGCTCTTTGTGTACTTTGGGGATCTTCAGTTGACTCTTGCGGCCGAGTTTGTCAATTCGCGATCGTAAACGCGGCATTAAGAATTACTTCCGCAATCCGCTCTGCCGCGCCACCGTCCCATAGTTCAGGAATCTTGCGGTTGTCGTACTTGCCAGCCTTGACGTTCTCGTACGCTTCCAAGATCGCTTTTGTGGCGGAGCCTACGAGTTGACTCGTGCCCACTTCGCAGGTAATCGGCCGCTCGGTGTTCTCTCGTAACGTAATACAGGGCACGCCGAGAACCGTCGTCTCTTCTTGCAATCCGCCTGAATCGGTTAGAACAACTCGTGCGTTCGCATTAAGCTTGAGGAAATCCAAGTATCCTTGGGGTTCGACAAGTCGTAGGTTTGGCATTGCTTGAACTCGCTCTAGCAGCCCAAAGGACGTGATATTCTTTTGCGTTCGCGGATGGATCGGGAAGATGATCGGCATGTCGTTTTGAATGACTTCAATTGCGTCTAATAAACCTGCTAGCGTCTTCGGATCGTCCACATTACTGGGACGATGCATCGTCATCGTCGCATATGATTTTGGTGTCAGTCCCATGTCCTCCAGGATTGTGGACTGCTCTGCCTTGGCTTGATTCTTCAGTAGTGTGTCGATCATGACGTTTCCCACCAAGTGCACCCGGTCATCGGACACCCCCTCACGTTTGAGGTTTTCCACGCCCGATTTCTCAGTGCAAAAGAGCAGGTCGCTGATCGAGTCGGTGAGAATTCGATTGATTTCTTCGGGCATGGATCGGTCGCCACTGCGCAGTCCAGCCTCGACGTGGATCAACTTGATACCTAACTTGACGGCGACCAGCCCGCATGCGATCGTGCTGTTGACGTCGCCGACCACGAGAACGTAGTCCGGCTTTTGCTCGATGCAAATCGGCTCGAACGCCTTCATGATTTCCGCCGTTTGTACGGCGTGGCTTCCAGAACCGACCCCCAGATTCACATCAGGTTCGGGAATCCCCAACTCCCGAAAGAACAAGTCGCTCATCTTCTCATCGTAATGCTGGCCCGTATGGACGAGCATGGGCTCGATGTCCCGATGTGCACCAAAGGTGGCCATGATCGGGGCGATCTTCATGAAGTTGGGTCGGGCACCGGCAATGCAGATAATCTTCAATTGTGTTTCTCGTACGCGCGGGATATTGGATGCAAGTCGCGAGGTAGTTGCCTGGGTGGATGAGACGCTTGAAGACTCAAACTTCAGATGAGTTGTTGTGGGATCGGGCCGTGCCGATTTTTCATCCGCCGGCGCACACTTCGTGCCCTTGGGTGACAGAGAAATTGTTTCTCTGTACCTACTGACGCGGGAACATTGATTGGAAGGCGCCTACGAAATGTCGTTGTCGCATCGACAGGGCGCACTCGGATTGCCGTGACGCGCTTGACTTGGTGTCCCACACCGGCCATAGCAACTAGCATTTCAACGGATCATCGAACCCCGCAAGTCCTCTTACGCAAACCTGCAAAAGGGATAGGGTTGAGATTGCGATTCAGGCAAATAATACCGCTGAGTAAAAGTCTACAAGCCATGCCGAATATTGGGGAGCGGCATTGGGGATATTGAGTCGCTTTTGTTTCGTGTGCGGCAGGTTAGGATGAATAGGTCGATTGTATAAATGGGTCACCATCGAAAAGTAGCAGAGATATGGGGGGTAGCAAACTACGCGCGAGGACGGCCTGGACATGTCTCTGCCCCGATCTTTCCGCCTATCCATGCTTGAGAAAGAAAAACCCCAGGCGAAACCTGGGGTTGTTATCGGGTGTGAATTCACAGGGCCATCCCGCTGGAGCTAGCAGCTATTCGCTAGGAAGCCGCCACTTCGGCGACGCGTTGGTCGGCGCGAGCTGGCGTGGCGACCGCGTCTTCGGGGTGCTGAAACGAGGGGATCAGCTGGATAATTGCAGCGCGGACTTCGTCGGGATCGCCGTCGGCCATCGCGATGAGTTTGTCCAGTTTGCCTCGGACGTCCGATCCCCGGAATTCACTGGCGAAGGCGGCGTGGACTTTTGCGTGCGTGGTCGAGACGGTCGCTTCGTCGTCGAAGTAGAGTTCTTCGTAGAGCTTTTCGCCGGGGCGGACGCCGGTGAATGCGAATTCAATACTACCTTCGGGCAGCCCGCTGAGGGCGACGAGGTCTTCGGCGAGTTGAACGATCTTGATGGGGTCGCCCATATCGAGCACAAAGATTTCACCTCCTTGGCACATCGCGGCGGCTTGAATCACGAGCTGCGATGCTTCGGGGATCGACATGAAGTACCGCGTCATCTGTCGGTCGGTGATCGTGATTGGACCACCACTGCGAATCTGATTCTGGAAGATCGGGATGACGCTGCCGGCACTACCCAACACGTTTCCAAAGCGGACGACAGCAAACTTCGTTCGACTGATTTGAGCGAACTCGTAGACAATCCGCTCGGCCAAATGTTTCGAACAGCCCATGATGCTGGTTGGATTGACGGCCTTATCGGTACTGACCATGACAAAGTGATCGACGCCGAATTCGTCGGCGAGCGACGCAATGGTTTTGGTACCGAGGATATTGTTCTTGACTGCTTCGCCGGGATTCAGTTCCATCAGCGGCACGTGCTTGTGCGCGGCGGCGTGGAACACGATCTCGGGCCAGCGCGACTGAAACAATCGTCGCATCCGAGGCTCATCGGTGATATCGCCGATTTCGATGTGCAGAGTGACACCGAGTTCATCAGCAAGTGGCTTGAGTTCACCGTGGATGGCGTGAATGCGGTTCTCACCACGACCGAGGAGAATCAGTTCACTCGGTTGGAACTGGATCGCCTGCCGGCAAATTTCGCTACCAATGCTGCCGCCGGCGCCCGTAACGAGTACCCGCTGTCCTTGCAGCAGTGTCTGCACTTCGTCGGTATCGAGTTTAACGGGATCACGCCGCAATAGGTCTTCGATATTGAGCGGACGCAGTGGGATCTCTTTCGTGCCCGCCATGGCGTCTTCGAATCGTGGCAACACGCGAACATTCAATCCCGCCTCGTTGCACTGATTAGTTAAGCGTCGCAGCGAGGTGCCATCGAGCGTCCCGGCGGACACCAAGACATCTAACGCGCCCATCTTCTCTGCGATTCTGACGACTTCGCCGATGTGCCCGAGCACAGGCACGCCTCCGAGAATCGCTTTGCGACGATAGACAGTCGAATTTGCCAGCAACGCGTTCACCCGGCATGGCATGGATCGACTGGAATTGATTTGCGATGCCAGCAGACCAGCGTAATGGTCGGCACCGATCAATACCGCCAATCGTTTCCGACGACTCGACAATGTATTTCCCAATATTTCATCAACTAACCGCCAGGTACACCGGAGACCACCGACGATAAGTACAGTCAATAATGCATCCAGGACAATCGTCAGCCGCGGGATCTGCGCCGTGAAAGAACAGCACAACATAGTCAAGGAATGCGACCGCGAGCATCGAGATCAAAGTGACCTTCAATAACGATCGCAGGTCAGCGAAAGTGGCATACCGCCACCAACCATGAAAATGAGACCCGAAATAGAACACCGTCAACTTGACGAGCACCACGGGAGCGAGCGTGGTCCAGAACAACTGAATATTGTTCACTGACGGCTGAAAGTTGAATCTGGCAAAAAACGCAAAAGCGTAAATGGCTGCAAACAAGCCTACATGGAGGGTAATCAGGATCGGCACCCGCACCGGAGAGTGATGGATGGCAGGTGATACACGCGCCATGACTTTGCCGAATCGTGATTCAGCAGACGACCCGTTTGCGCAGCGTGGGTCGCTATCAGCGTAATTGAGAGTTGTCAATGGTACAGACTCGATTGAGTAGTAGTGTGCTTTTCGCGGAGGGAAAGGCACCGGGCAACGCCGCATAACCGACCGCTGATGCGTCTCGGCCATACTCGATCGCCGCGTTCGTTTTGAGGTGCGTTGTTTGGTTTGAACGCGAAACCCTCCTGCATGTGCCCACGGATCATTTGATTTTCTGCCCTGCCCCTCAGCGAAATAGGCATCCATCGAGGCGGCCGGGGAAAAATGAGTGTGCGAATCGTGAAGATTTGTGTTGAAAGCCTTGAGGCAATAAGTGACGTTGAGCGAAAGTCTACTGCATATGTCGGTTATGGAGGAGCGACGCTGGTGTGAAAGAGTCGCATTCGTTTCCGCCACGGAAGAAAAGGAGGAATACGCCGATTGCGCGGGCACAGGTGCGTGGGGGCGCTGCTGCCGAGCCCCTTCACGCGAACAGGCTGTCGATACGCTCTATTACTCGCTAGTCAATCGACGGCCCGCTAGCCACGGTTTTGTCGTAATAACTGGGGGCAAGCGGTGGACCGCTAAATCTTTGGGGATGACGCTATTATCCTGCCATGCATTTCTATTCCAAGCGAAGCAAAAACGTCCCAGCCTCCCCTCTCCCCCCGCGTCGGGGGAGAGGGGTTGGGGGTGAGGGGCTGACTAAACCGGAGATTCTCAATGGCGAAACGAGAACGACGCACGCGCAGCGTTTCCGAACGTATTCTCTTTGCTTGTCAGCAGCGTCAACAAGCCAACGAGTATTCAAAAGATCTGTGGGAGTTCGTTCGCGGTCGCCGAATTCTTGGTGCGAAATTCCGGCGTGAGCATCCGCTTGGCCCGTACACTCTTGACTTTATATGCTTGGATTGCAAACTGGATATTGAGATCGATGGCAAAAATCATTTCACTGAGGCTGGTCGGCAGCATGCTGGAAAAACGCGATGCGTACTTTCGCAAACAGGGGTTCGCTGTCTTGAGGTTCAATGGGTTTCGGGTGACCCAGGACCGTGACGGTGTGCGAAGAAAGTGAGCAAGCGATTCGGAATCGACGCGAGCAGCTAAGTTGAGCCCCCTCACCCCCAACCCCTCTCCCCCACGAAGCGCGGGGGAGAGGGGAGACTGGACAACTTGGTCTGGTTTTCAGGAGGCGGAGATGCAGAAGAAAACTGGCTCATCCCACCGAAGGGTGCGCCGGAGGTTTTCAAGGCATGGCTCAAGCGTCCAATGATAATTTGTGCGAGTTGTCGCTGGACCTGATACTGGGTCTGCCGCGAGAAACGGAATCGAGTTCTGCAGAGGTGCAACTTGACAAGGGATATCCCGGTCGACGGTGCGCCAACGGTGCCGACGGTTCTCGGCGAGTTTCGATTCGCCGAGGACGCTTTTATTAAACAAATCATTGGACACTTGAGTTATGGAGTGCCGGGATAAAACCGGTTTGGAATCGAGAATGAAAGTTTCTTACGAGGAAGGTCTAACCAACTACTTCGGCCTCCGGCGGAGGTGCGACGAAGGTAACAACGTCGTGCTGAGCGTCCGTGCAGGGGGAAGCGTAGGCCAGCTAATTGAGCTCCGAAATCAGGTCTTCCATGTGCCGACCGTGTCATATGCGTCGGGAAGGCAACACCAGCTACACCGCTTTGGTAAGGGTAGTCTGGACATGGCGGAGTCGAAGAACCTGTGCATGCGTGGAAAATTCCAAACGCGAGAACCGGGAAGTCCCATTTGCCCCTGGGGTCAAGTCGTGATGACTCACTGCCAGGGCGACCAGCGAACCTCTATGAGCGCAATTCTGGTATGAACGCGGATGGGATGGCAGATGAGGCCGTAGTACCGTCGACGCGGGTGAACAAAGCTGCGACCGCAGTGGCGGAATCCGCCGAGGAAAGGGACCTCACTGAAGGGAAGTATTGCCGGATTGGCGTCGATGCTTCGGACTCTGAGCCGGAACAAGTATCAATTGGAGCGTCACGGGAAATCACGACGGGTAGCGTCACAGTGTGTCGCGATCGTTTGACCCAACGGAGGAGCCGTATGAGTCAAGGCTCACGTACGGATCTGTGCGGGGGGCGGCTGGCAACAGCCGTCCCTACCGCGATCCTCAGAAAACCTCTAGTCACCATCGCGCACGCTTCGGTCGGATGAGCCAGAAAACTTGCGCAATGCAAAAGCATTGCAACCCCAAATCAAGTCAACTGGGCGTTGCAGACGTAGATCTTCATTGAGTGGCGTGGCATTTCGATGATGCGGTTGCTCGGGGCGACCGGGCCATCGATGTCGGGATAGATATCCTTGGGTGGGAGCGCGGCGGTGTCCGCGAACAGGTTCCACACCACACCGCGACCGATCGATGGCAGTTCAAAATCCAGGTTTTCTCCGGTGCTATTGAACATGATGATTAAGTCGCGGCCTAAGCCTTCGGGATCATCCAGACGGCTCGGGGCGGCGATGTAAGCGGTCATTGCCAGCATCCCCTGGTCCCAGTGCAGTGGATTGCCCTTCGTGCCGTACCAGGAGACGTCGGGGACCTTTCTGCCGTCGAGTGGTCGGCCGGTGAGGTATTCTTTTCTCCGGATCGTCGGCTGGTTCTTTCGAAACTCGATCATCGCGCTGACGAAGCGGAACAGGTCAGCATTCTTTTCAACGAGCCGCCAGTCGAACCAGGAGATGTCCGTATCCTGACAGTAGGCATTATTGTTTCCTCGCTGCGTGCGGCGGATTTCGTCGCCACTGACGATCATCGGCACGCCTTGGCTGACCAGGAGCGTGGCTAGCATGTTGCGGACCTGCTGCGAGCGAATCGTGGCGATCGCTTTCTTGCGAGTCGGCCCTTCGACGCCGTAGTTGTCGCTAGTATTGTGGTTGTCGCCGTCGCAGTTGTTTTCGTTATTGGCTTCGTTGTGTTTTTCTTTGTAGGACACCAGGTCGTTCATCGTGAAGCCATCGTGGCTGGTGATGAAATTGATGCTGCAGAACGGGGGACGTCCCGCGTGTTCGTACAGATCGCTGCTGCCGGCCAACCGTGTTGCCAGTGGCCCGAGTGTGCCGCCGTCACCTCGCCAAAAACCGCGGACATCGTCGCGATAGCGCCCGTTCCATTCGGCCCAGCGATGGTTGCCAAAGCTGCCGACCTGATAGGCGCCTGCGGCATCCCAGGCTTCGGCGATGATCTTGGTGTCCGCCAACATCGGATCTTCGGCGATCAACTCGACCATGGGCGGGTTGGGGATCAAATTACCGCTGCGATCGCGGCTGAAAATGCTGGCCAGATCGAATCGGAAACCGTCGACGTGATAGTTGTGAACCCAGTGCCGCAAACAGTGAAAGATCATTTCGCGGACGACGGGGTGGTTGCCGTTGAGTGTGTTACCACAACCGCTGTAATTGCAGTAATGCTGGCCTTCACTGAGGATGTAGTAGACTTGGTTTTCCAGGCCTTTGAACGAAAGCGTCGGGCCGTTCTCGTTGCCTTCACAGGTGTGGTTGAAAACCACGTCGAGGATGACTTCGATGCCCGCCTGATGGAGCGCCTTGACCATCTCCTTGAACTCGTTGACCTGGGCTCCCGGGGCCTTGCCCTGGGCGTAGCCACGATGCGGCGCGAAAAACGCCATAGGGTCGTAACCCCAGTAGTTCGGTCGTTCGAGTTTCTTGCCGTGCGGGTCGAGAATGGGGAATTCGTGAACTGGCATCAACTCGACCGCGGTGATGCCGAGTGATTTCAAGTAGGGAATCTTCTCGATGATACCGAGATAGCTGCCCGGGGCAGCCACCTTGGCGGTGCGGCTCTTCGTGAATCCCTTGACGTGCATTTCGTAAATGATGGTTTCGCTCATTTCGCGGCGGAGATGGCGGTCGCCTTCCCAGTCGAATGATTGATCAACGACGACGCACTTGGGCGGCCGAACCAAGCCATCTTTGCCGGATTGGTAGGTGCCCGCGAGAGCTTGCGCATAGGGGTCAATCAGACGTGCCGAGGCGTCGAAGCGATGGCCGTTTTCTGGCTCCCACGGGCCGCTGGCTTGGAAATGGTAGAGTCCGCCTGCTTTCACGCCTGGAACCTGCAGGCTCCACACATCTCCCCAGCGATCGGCGTCGCGATCGAATTCGATGACCTCTGCGGGCTCACGGTCATTGACTTTGTTATATAGCAGCAATCGCATTTCCGTCGCCGAGCGGCTAAACACGGAAAACTGCGTACCAGTCGTTGTGGGTGTCGCCCCAAACGGCGGTGCGTAGGCAAATTGCAGATCAGGGCACGGTTGTCGCATCAGCATTGAAAGATCGCTCCTTGAGTCATTCAGATCGGATCGTCCGAGCCAATGGACTGCCTACGACCCCGTGTCGTTGGCAACCATCGCTAGCGTTCCGGTTAGGTTCCAGTCGTCAGGTCAAACCTACCACCCCGTCTCTACCGAAGCCGTAAAACCGAACCACGAAACCCTCAAATCCGCACGCAGTCAGACCACGCGCACTAGTAGGGCAATCGGTTCATTCCAGGCAATCCATGAGTGCCTTGACGGATAATCCGCCCGCGTAAACTTACGGGGGCGTGGGGAATCGTCAGACATTCATAGCGGGGCGAATGGGGGGCTGGAACTTCCTTGACAGAGTTGAATCTTGGTCGGCAACGGATGTCACCGCAATGAACTCAGAAACGATCTCCTATTAAATATGAAAGAAAATGAAAATGTCGAAAGAACGCATCTTATCTTCGCGAGTGGTCAAAACCGAGAACCATTTTACACGTTCGCCCCGGTTACGCCGTTGCGGTCCCTAAATTCCCCTCTAGCGGTGAATTACCGTCCCGCGGGACGTCCATCGCAGCTAGAATTTCCGGCGCAAGATCGATTTTCTCCCAAGTATCAGGCATGATAGTCGCAATGGCGGACCCATCCATTCAGCAGCGTGTCGACCAGCTCGTTGAGCAGATTCGTCATCACGATCGGCTCTACTACCAGGATGCCGCTCCGGAAATCTCGGATCTGCAGTACGATAAACTGATGGCCGAGCTCGTGGAACTCGAACGGGAGCATCCCGAACTCGCCGCCCCGGATTCCCCGACCCAGCGTGTGGGTGGCGATATCGTCGAGCATCTCGTCTCGGTCGAGCACCGGGTCCCCATGCTGTCGATCGACAACACCTATAGCCGTGACGAACTTCAGGCCGCAATGCAGCGAATCGAAAAGTCGCTCGCGCCGTCACTCGCTCCGGGCGAGACCGTCGCGTGGATCATGGAGTACAAAATTGATGGCGTCGCCGGATCGATTCGCTACGAAGACGGGCGTCTCGTCTTGGCACTGACTCGGGGTAACGGCGTCGTGGGCGACGATATCAGCCACAACGTCCGCACGATCCGCGATTTGCCGCTACGCCTGGAGACGGACAATCCGCCAGCGGTGGCGGAGCTGCGGGGCGAGATTTACATGACCGAAGCCGATCTCGCGGATTTAAACGTGCGGCAAGCCGAAGCCGGTGGCGAGGCGTACAAGAATACGCGCAACGTGACGGCAGGAACGATCCGATTGCTCGACCCGAAAATTGCCGCCGCTCGGAAACTGCGGTTTTTCTGCCACGGCAGCGGCGAGCTGGTCGGCGTCGAAGCGGACAATCATATGGAGTTTCTCGATTGGGTCCGGCGGATGGGCGTTCCATCGACGCCCAATGTCGTGCGGCTGGAGTCGGTCCAAGCCGCTCTGGACGCCGTCGCGAAACTGGAGGAGGAGATGCCTGAGCTGCCCTTCGAAGTGGATGGAATCGTGTTCAAGGTGGATTCATTTGCCCAGCGCGAGCGACTCGGCGTCCGCAGCAAGAGCCCGCGGTGGGTGATCGCGTACAAATTCGAACGTTACGAGGCCACCACCCGGCTCGAAGCGATCGACGTGCAAGTTGGCAAGACGGGCACGATCACGCCCGTGGCGCGTCTCACTCCGGTGGACATCGCGGGCACGACCGTGTCGCGAGCTTCACTCCACAACGCGGATGAGATCGAGCGATTGGATGTCCGCGTGGGCGACCTCGTGGTCGTGGAAAAAGCGGGCAAAATCATTCCGAAAGTCATGCGGGTGGAGAAGCATGTGCGGACCGGTAAGTTGATCAAGTATAAGTTCCCGACCGAATGTCCGGAGTGCGGCGGGCCGCTGACACGTGACGAGGGCGGCGTCTATATCCGCTGTACCAATCCCCAGTGCCCTGCCCAGCTCCGCCAGCGACTCGTCTATTTCGGCAGCCGCGCGGGAATGGATATCGACGGGTTGGGCGAAGAAGTGGTCGACCTGCTGTTGCAAACAGGATTGGTCACCTCGTTTGCCGATCTTTATCGCCTCAACACGGACACGCTCGCCGACCTCACGTGGCCACGCCAGCGTAAAGGCAAAGGCGAGGAGTTGATCGACGTGCAGTTCGGTCGCAAGAATGCGGAAAATCTGATCGCGGGCATTGACGCCAGCCGAACTCGCGGGCTCGCTCGGGTGCTCTCGTCCATCAGTATCCGGCACGTCGGGCCACGTGTCGCCAAATTGATCACTGCGAAATTCTGGAATCTCTCGCAGCTGCATGAGGCGTCTGCCGAGCAGTTGGCATCAATCCATGAAATTGGCGAGCGGATTGCAGAGAGCCTGGCAGAGTTTCTCCGTAGCGAACACGGCGCGGGCGTACTCGCCGACTTGGAGTCGGTGGGGGTTGTGCTGAGCGAGCCCGAACCCCAGAGAGCCAGCGAAGAGCAAGGCGACTTGCCGTTGAGGGGAAAAATCGTGGTCGCCACCGGGACCCTCGCCCACTACACACGGGACGAGATCAAAGCACGCATTGAAGCACTCGGTGGACGGGCGGCGAGCAGCGTCAGCAAGAACACGGACTTCCTGATCGCGGGAGAAAAAGCGGGCAGTAAACGCAGCAAGGCGGAGAGCTTGGGTATCGAAGTGATCAGCGAAGAGGAGTTTCGAGCACGATTCGAGAAGGAATAAGCTGCGATTTAGCTCGTTCCGCCAGACGTCCTGCCTTTGTCGCTCAGCTCTCCGAGCTGTTAGCGGACCGCGCACCTCACGCACGCTAACAGCTCGGAGAGCTGAGCGACAATCCGGCGAAGTAACATCCAACCTCGCAATAACTGATGTCGACGCCCGCTGGTATCGAAAACACGCTTTTCACACGAAAATTCGTTCTCGGCGCTGGGTGTTCGTTGGCGGGTGCTAGTTGGTCGAAATTCGCCAGCTCAGGAACTCTTCAAATTTCCGTGGGTACTTCCCCCCCTCCTACCGTTCGGGTACTGCCTGGAGGCATCCGTCCTCCTTGGCCTGACCGTCTATGGCGGGGATTGATACCTGCTCTGAGGAATGCTAGTTTCTGTTCATGCGTTTGCCCTTTTTCGCTGCCGTCTTTTCGATGTTCCTGGTTGGCCCCTGCGCCACCGCGGGTGTCATCCTGGATGCTTCGGAGATGCAGGCCCGTGTGACGAACGACTGGGACGCGGTCATGGTCATTTTGGCATCGTCCGATGAACCTGCTCCGCCGCCGCCGATCGAGGTCGGCCACGGCGACAGTGACAGTCTTCACGGCTTGGCGAACAGCTTCAATTCTTCGTTTGGCCAATCAGCATCGCTGTGCAGCGGCGTCACGCTCCGACCCGATGGTGGCGCACTTTGGCGGATACGTCTTGCCAATCCCGTCTTGCCACCGTCTCCCGACTTGGACGGACTCCTGGAGCCTTCGTAGAGACTGAATCGACACCTCGATTTTGTTTTAGGGACGGTTTCGACAATCGAAGCCAATTCTTCCCAACCTCTACTATTGAAGACTTTTAGGAAACTTTTGAATATGAAGATGTTATTTGATTTTAACTTGGCCGTTCGTTCGCTTGCCGCAGTGGGCATGCTTGCGTTATCTGCTGGTGTGGTCCAGGCGGGTCACATCACACCGTCCTTCGATACGTTTGGCACCTTGGCGGGAGCAACCTTTAATGGTACCCCTGTCTCCAGCGGTATCCCCAATGATGCGGTTGCGATTACAACCGTGGATGACGGAGCAGGTAATAGTTTCAAGCTGGGATTGACCGCCCATGAGCGGTTCAGCGAACCTGACGTCGGCAATGACGGCGCGGGAACGTTCACGGCTTTGTCCGGTGGATTTTCGACAGCCCCCTCGTTGGCGCGTTGGAATTTCGCGTACTACGTGGAAGTGCTCACCGGAAGCGTGGCTGGCAACACTTTTAACTTGCTGTACGACTTCGATCCTGCGGCCAATACGCTCCAAACCGCGCTGGGGAACGTCGATGTCACAGCGGCAATTAGCTCGGCGGCACCGTTCCAGGACTCACAAAATCTTGGATTCGGTTTCTTGGCCGGCACTCCCCCATTTCCGGAAATCACTCCACCAGCGTTTAGTACGTTCAACCCCAACGCCAACGGAGAGTATTCCTTCGCGTTGATTGCGACAGATGCCCAGGGTGCAGAACTTGGTCGCTCGGCGATCCTCGTCAACACGGTTCCAGAACCCGCCACGATGGCGATGTTCTCGCTGCTGACAGTGGGTGCTGCGGGTGCCTATCGCCGCAAGAAACGCGCTGCTGCGGCTTGCTAAGCACTGATTCTCCGCACTGCTGAGAACTCTCGTGCACCTCACCTGTGTCTTCCAAAACTGGCGCAGGTGAGGTGTTTTTTTATGCAGAAGCGCCAACGATCCAGCCGCCACCGAGAACTCGGTCGCCGTCGTAGACCACGGCGGCTTGGCCGGGAGCGATCGCGGACTGGGGTTCGCAGAATCGAACGCTGAAGCGGGTAGGATCTTCGGCGTCGAGCTGCACGCGAGCTTCGTGCGGGCTGCCGTTGTAACGGATTTGAACGCTGACGAGGTCGGGCAAGCTTTCTTGATCGACCAGCCAGTTCGCCTGATCGGCCTGCAGGCCCGGCGCGAGCAATTCTTCAGGGCTCCCTAGGACTACACGCCGCGTGTCGGCTTCGATGCGGACCACGAAATGCGGCGTCCCCAGGGCGACGCCCAATCCTTTCCGCTGGCCGATCGTGAAGGCTTCAAAGCCGTCGTGCTGGCCCACGATGCGTCCGTCGGTAGTGACGAACTCGCCCGCCGTGGTACCGACTCGATCGGGACGACGCGATTTGACAAAATCACTGTGGTGACCCTGGGTGACGAAACAGATTTCTTGGCTGTCCTTTTTCTCGGACACGCCGAGCCCGAGCGATGTGGCGATTTCGCGGATCTTGGACTTTTCGAAATCGCCGACGGGCAACATCATCCGAGACAATCTCGCGCGACCGATCCCGAACAAGGCGTAGGATTGGTCTTTGCCATCATCGAGGCCACGTAGCAGTCGGTGCTTGCCGTCAATCTGCTGCATCCTCGCATAGTGGCCGGTGGCAACGAAGTCGGCATCGACGCCATCGGCGTAGTCAAAAAGTTTGCCGAATTTGATCCAGTGATTGCATTTGACGCAGGGATTCGGTGTGCGGGCGCTGAGGTAATCGTCGACAAAATAATCGACGATCCTGCGAAAGTCTTCTTGCAAATCGAGCGAATAGAACGGGATATCCATCGACATGGCCACGCGGCGGGCATCGGCGGCATCGCTCGCGCTACAGCAGCCTTGCTTGTGATCGGCCCGTTTGCCCGACGAGGCATCACCCGAGGGGATTCCCGCCAGCACGGGCAGTCCGAGCGGATTGGAGTTGGACGCGTCATCGCTGCTGATCCGGCACGCCGACGCCGAGGCTTCGCCATGACGCATAAACACGCCGATCACCTCGTGACCAGCCTCGGTGAGTAGGTGGGCTGCGACGGACGAGTCCACCCCGCCACTCATCGCAAGAACGACACGAGACATGTATAAATAGCCTTCTTAACGAACTGCACAAAGCCAAAAGACGTCGCGGAAATAGTCGGCGACGAACATCCCAATCTCTCCATCATAGCAACTGAGCCTGATCCGTCATGGACGCTGAACTGACCCACCGCAGTAAATCGATCGTCGCGCGCTTGAAACAACTACAGGACTCTCTTTGACCACGCTGGCAAAAACGAGAAAATCCGAGAGATTGAGGCCCACATGGCTGCCCCCGATTTTTGGGACAGCAGTGAGACGGCACAGGCAGTCGTGATGCAGTTGAAGGCGCTCAAAGGCATCGTCGGACCACTGGACGACCTTACCGAATCGGCCACCGATTTGGAGGCACTGTTCGAGATGGCCGAGGAGGACCCGTCGATTGAGCAGGAAGTGGGTGCGGAAATTCAACGGCTCGAAGCGGTCCTGGACGATCTCGAATTAAAGGCCCTGTTAAACGGCCCCCATGATTCCGCCGGCGCGATGTTGACGATCAATGCTCGCGACGGGGGCACCGATGCCAACGATTGGGCCGACATGATGCTGAGGATGTATTCCGCCTGGGCGGTAGGCGAAGGTTACAAAATCGAGTTGCTCGACCGGCACGAGAATGAAGAGGCGGGGATCAATCGCGCCACGATCGCCATCCGTGGGCCCATGGCATACGGGTACCTCAAGGGCGAAGAGGGCATGCACCGGCTCGTCCGAATCAGCCCCTTCAATAGTGAAAGCAAGCGTCAAACGAGTTTTGCAGCCGTCAGTGTGTCGCCCGAAATTGATGACTCGATCAAAATTGACATCGAGAAAAAAGATGTCCGCGAGGACACCTACCGAGCCGGTGGAGCGGGCGGGCAGCACGTCAACAAAACGGACAGCGCCGTGCGATTGACGCACCTTCCCACGAACACCGTCGTGCAGTGCCAAAACGAGCGTAGCCAACACCAAAACCGAGAAACCGCTTGGAAGATGTTGCGTGCGAAAATGGCCCGGATCGAAGAGGAACGCCGTGAAGCTGAGGAGGCATCGCGTTACGCCGGCCAAGCCAAGACGGGGTTCGGCAGCCAAATCCGGAACTATTTCTTGCACCCGGATCAGCGTGTCAAAGATTCACGGACGGGACACTACGTCGGCAATTTCGAAAGCGTCCTCAACGGTAGCGAGCTGCAAGGATTTCTAGATGCGTTCCTGCGCCTCAAGGCGGGCAAGGCCGAAGCCTTCAGCAATATCGATCGTGCGGAATAGTTCGTCATGAGACTACAAATTGGTGGGAATTTTTCCCGTGATGGCCATTTTGGTGTTTGCGTGAGCACGGTTGAGAGCTGAAAACTAAAGGTTGGGCGTTTGTTGTTCTTTGGGGAACTTTTCCCCATCGGCTGCGTCCAAAGGAACGCGGAATCATGCCGGTTATCTGGCTTGACTCCCTTCGCTGAGGCGACTGTTGGAGGATTCAGAGGTGCGGCAAAAATTTGCGACCTTGATTGCTGCAACTATACTCGGCGACAGGTATGCAGCTGCGGCTGGGGTACGAGTGGTGGGGATGTGTTCCCCCTCTCGGTTCAGCTGTGGTGTGCATGCAGCCCTTTCAGAACTTCGAGATCCACAACAAGTGCATCGGATCCTTGGCCAATGCGAGCGATTTTCCCGCTCGTGGGGGCCAGTGGGCCGTACGCTCTGCCAAGAAGGTTCGGTCTATGACCTCGCGTCAGCGAAACTCATCGTCTTCCCCCGCTTCATCGACCCCCACATCGTCTCCGGAGCGCGCAGAACGTTCGCGTCGTCGCGAGCGTGACGGCAAACGCCGTGGAGCATCGCGATTAACACGGCGTCAGCATTTGCTCGAAACGCTCGAGCAGCGGCAGTTGCTCGCGGGCCCGCAGTTGATTGGTATCCAGCCCAATGAGGGTGAGCTGATCGATGATGGCGACGTGCGCCAGATCGCGCCCCGGGTGCTGACCTTCCGGTTCGACGAGGACCAGCAGATCGACACCAATACGCTCGGCGCCATCCAGATCACCCGCAGTGGTCGTGATGGTGCATTCGGCACCGCCGACGATGTGCGGATTCAACCGGGTTTAATGACGTTGGGTGATCCCAATGAAAATGAAGTCGTTGTGCGATTCGCCGACGCGTTGCCCGATGATAACTATCGGATCAACGTCTACGGTTACGACGATTCCAATGCCACACCGCGAGTCGTGGGTTTGCGGAACGTGCAGGGCGAATTGATTCAGCCCTCGGTGCCGGGCACGCGCACCGAGACAGTGAACTTCCAGCTCGATCTCGGGGCGCTCGTCGAATCGGTGGTGCCACAGCCTGTGGTCCGCAATGCGGATGGTTCTTTGACGCAGAATCGCGACGAAGTCGTAGTTTACTTCAATGAAGATCCGTTGTTCACTGAGAACGGTCCCGACGGCAAGCCGACGCAGCGTTCGGCGGAGAATCCTCGCTTCTATCAATTGCTGTTAACGAAAGACACGGTTCGCACAACGGACGACGTTTTCTATCAGCCGAAACAGGTGATCTACGATGCTGATACGTTCACGGCACGCCTCATTTTTGATACCGACATCAATAGTTTGCCGGGCGTCCCGGTGGGCGGCGGTACGTTTCGATTGCGGATCGGCACGGCGGTCGATGCGAGAGCGGATCTGATCGTTCCACCGACGGAGTTCGTGACGGCACCTTCGGCAACCGTTTCGCTCGGTGCGGGGGATGCTTCGTTTGAATTTGTTTCGCGTCAGGTCGGAGAGGATGCCTCAGGTCAACAAATTCGGTTTATCAATACCGGAGCGGCGGGTCTGTCAGTGTCTCAGGATGCCGGCGGCGCGATCGTGTTCAACTACGGCGGCAGCGTGCCCCGGGTGAACGACCTGGTTTCGGCGATCGCGGGCGACCCCGTGATCAAAGGATTGATTTCCATCTCGGTCAACAGCAGTTCGGCAGGTTTGCCGCTGCCGCAGAATTTGGTCAACGCCGATCCTGTTGTCCTCACAGGTCTCGGCGATACGCTGGGCACATCGCTGGACATCGGCACGTTCGGTCAATCCGATACGCTGACGAGTTTGGTGATTCACGATTCGATTTCGCCCAAAAATCTGCCAATCGAATTACCCGGTGGCGATGACGATATCGGTCACCGATTGTTGATCGATCACATTAACGCGGCGTTCGGTCCGGACACTCAGGCGGGAATTACGGAGATCCCCTACAACTTCCAGGGTGTCTATTTCCAGAGCGGTTCGACATCGTCATTGAATCAGATTACCCCCACGCAGAAACAGCGGATTCGGGAAGTGCTGGAGCTGTGGAGTCACAAGATCGGTGTGCAATTCACGGAAACGGCGAATCAAGGAATCACATTTGCATTGGGTGAGACGAGCAGCAACTTGACGAGCCCGTTTCTGCCCGCCAGTAGACGGTACACCTTGGTTCCTCAGTTGCAGGCAGCGGTGCGTGTCGACCCTGCGCTCAATGACAATGCCACCGCAGCGACGTCCACTGCCTCGATCGTGTTTAGCAACCAGGCTAATTTTGGACTCGATTACGGCCAAGACTTCACCCGCAAAGCGGCTGCCGGTGTTGGCTTTCTGTTGGGGTTGCTGGCGGCCCCGGATCAGTCTCCCGAAGTCTTGATGGCGCTGAACGCATTCAATGACGAAGCGCTGCTGCGCCGCCCGTCGGATGGTTCACTTGGACCCGTGATTTCGCCCCCGACGACCAATCCCAATTCGCCTGACTATCAAGTTTTCGACGAAAGGTACCCCGAGTTCCGCGGCTTTCTGAACGATCCGATTGATCCAATCGTGCTGCCCGAAGAGGTGCCCACAACGGAGGGGTCACTCGTTTATCTGCCCGACGGTGTCGACGATTTCCAACTGCCCCACTGGGAGCCAGTATTTCCTTCGAACGTGGATGTGCTGCATGGTCAGTTCATCGATCGTCCCGATAGCGTGGACGTTGACCTGTATCGTTTCGAGGTCAACCTGAATGACACCGATCGCATGGGTCAGCTCAGCGTGGAAACCTATGCGGAGCGATTGGCGGACTCCAGTTCGCTCGACACGACGCTGACGCTCTTCGAAGAAGTTCGTGCGGGCGCGTCCACTGATTTGAAGGTCGGCCCGACACTCGCATTGAAATTCGATGCCGTTGAAGTCGGTGCGATTGGCAACGGTGCCAGGATCGAATTTATCGAGAGTGATCGAGGCGCCGGTGACGATGCCGTGCGAATCTCGCCTCTCACCGACGACGGGGGGGACGTGATCAAGAACGGTATCCTGGTCGACTTGCCCCGAAAGGGAAGGTTTATCGATAGCGTTCCCGTTAGCGATGTGATCGATGCTATCCAGGCCGATCCATTGGCGAGTAGTCTGTTCAACGTCACCCTGGTGAAAGGCTCACCGACAACGGACATCAGCGGCCAAGAGCTGCGTTCCAATCCGATCGTGCTGTCCGGGGGCGGGTTGCAGCAGCTCAGCCGCAACGATGATTACTTCAGCGAAGATTCCTTCATCACTGCGTCACTGAGTGCGGGCGTGTACTACATCGGGGTTGCTGCGAGCGGCAACGACACCTACGACCCGATGATTAAGGACAGTGGCTTGGGTGGACTGACGCAGGGCGACTACGAGCTGCGCATTAAGTTTGAGCCGCAGGTGGACGAAGTCGATGTGATTCGTGACCGCGATGGCTCTCGGGCTGGAGTTCCGGGCACACCGCTCGACGGTGATGGCGACGGTACACCGCGAGGTGTGAATAATTTCTGGTTCCAAACGCGACCTGAGCAGCGGACGTTGCACTTTACCCTCGCTGGTCAAGCAATCACGCCACGCCAGACGGTGACGATCACGGGCAGCAATGGTGATACTCGCACCTACGAGTTCATTCCGATCAACGGTGGGGCTCCGCGGCCCGGTAACATCGCCGTCACCTACAGCAATACGGCGGGTAACGATTCACCGGCAGGAAATTTAGCCGAACTGCTTGCTACCGCGATCAATGGACGTCAAGACGCCACCGGAGTGACGGCGTCGGTTAACGGCGATTCCCTGACACTCGATGGCGAGCGAGCGATCAAGTACTCCAATGACTTCCGAGGGGTGGAAACGTTCGGGCGAATGATCTTTGTCGATAAACTCGCCGCGACGAACGCCGACGGCAGCCTCGATGCTCCCTTCAATAACATCAATAACCCCGCGGTCGTCAACGCGTTTGGAGCGACGCAGCGCGGCGATATCGTCCGCATCGTCGGCAACGGTGGTACCGACCAAGACGTGACGACGGAGACGGACAACTTCGCGTACGAATTCGGTCTGAGTGAAATTGGCGGCAATGTGCGTGAAGATGGTCGGGACATGGAGATTCCCGCCGGCGTGACGACGATGATCGATGCCGCAGCGATCTTTAAAATGCGTTCGGCACGTGTTAGTGTTGGCAGCAGCAGCGCGCTGATCGATCGTAGCGGTGGTGCCTTGCAGGTGCTCGGCACGCCTCGGTTGGTCGATTTCAACGCCGTTGATCCGGCCGACAAGATCCTCGGTGATACCAACGACGCGGGGCTGGGGTATGACGACGGCAGCGTGATCTTCACCAGCACGCGAGATCGCCAGGCCGACCGGCCGGGAGCTGGTACTTCGCCGGCCGCCAAACCAGGCGACTGGGGTGGCTTGGTGTTCCGCCGTGACGTCGACCAGGCGCAAGGACGACGCGATTTAGAGGATGAGGGTATCTTCTTGCAGTCGATCAATCACGCCGAGATCCGCTACGGCGGTGCCAGTGACATCAGGGTCGATTCGGTGCAACAAACGGTCAATCCGATTGAGCTGATCAACCTGCGACCGAATATTTCGTACAACGAGATTTCGCAGAGCAGCAGCGCGGCGATCAGCGCGGCACCCGACAGTTTTGAAGAAACAACCTTCGGAACGCCCGCCTTCCAACAGGCTGGCGCATTCACTCCGGACTACAGTCGGATCGGGCCGGATATCAAGAACAATGTGTTGACGAATAATAGTATCAACGGCTTGTTCATTCGCACGATTGTCACGCCCAACTCGCCGCCCACCCAGTTGACGACGGCGGCGCGGTTCGACGATACCAGCATTGTTCATTACATCGCCGAGAACCTCGTCATTGCGGGTACACCGGGTGGCTCGATCGACGACGGAATCCGACCTTCCCTGGCGCAGGCGTCGACGCAGGTCCTGACCGGTGGGACATTACCTGCCGGTACAAGAACGGTTGCTTACCTGATGACGTTTGTCGACGCCAACGGATTTGAGTCCGCGGCGACCCCTGTTTCAGGCGCGCTGCTTCGGTCCGCTGCGGTAGGAAGTACGCTGGCCGGTGCGAGCATCGCGGTGGCGGGATTACCGCACATTCCCGTGGGAACTGATTACGTTTCACGCCGCTTGTACCGAGCGGAATTTACTGACCCTGCGGATGCGGGCGATGTGACGAAGAGTCTCAATGGTTACCGTTTGATTGCGGATCTCGATGGCTCGAACTCCACCTACACGGACAAGGGTTCTGCGTCGGAAGGCACTTTAGACTTGAGTCATGTAGGACGTCGGGGACGGCTCGATGCCTCTCTCGTCCTGGATCCCGGAATGGTGGTGAAGCTGACCGGCGCTCGCATTGAATTGGGCCACGGTGCCCAATTGCTCGCCGAAGGCACCTTGGCTCGTCCCATCGTGTTTACGAGCACGCAAGATGATCGCTACGGGGCGGGCGGAACATTTGATACGAACAACGATGTTGGCACGACGACGGGTTCGCGTCCGGCTGAGCGAGGCGATTGGTCGGGCATTTACGCAAGTCCCAATGCGCGTGTCAGCTTGGATCACGCCGTCGTCGCGTTTGGTGGTGGGATCAGCTTGGTCGAGGGTGGCGAGAGCCACGGCTTCGCGCCGCTGGAACTGCAACAGGCCGATGGACGCGTGACGAATTCGCGTTTTGAATTCAACGAGAGTGGGCAAGGCGGATCGGGCAGTCCTGGACGGGGCGGTCGACTCGCGTCGGATCCATCGGTGATCTTCGTTCGTGGCAGCCAACCGGTGATCGTGGCGAACGACTTCGTCGATAACCGCGGCGCGACTGTCGCGATCGATGTCGACTCCTTAACAGCTGACTATCTGCGCGATCTCGGTCGGCAAACGGGCAACGTCGACACCTTTTCCGAGCTCGATGACAACCAGGGTCCGCTCGTTCGCAAGAACCGTTTTGAAGTGGTCCCCGCCGACGATGATGCGGACAAACAGATTAGTGGAATGTTGATTCGCGGCGGCAATTTGCTCACCGAATCCGTCTGGGATGATACGGACATCGTGCACATTTTGAAGGACAGCGTTGTCGTCGGCAACTTGCACAGTGTGGGTGGCTTGCGGTTGCAGAGTCGCGCCAATGAGTCCCTCGTGGTCAAGTTGATGGGCGGCGGCACACCGAACAGTCCGACGCTCGGTACCGGCTTGACGGCGACGGGCGAAACCAGCGACACCGCCGACCGCGTGGGAGGCACCGTACACATTGTTGGTCTACCAGGCGCGCCGGTGGTCCTCACGAGTTTCAAAGATGACACGATCGGTGCTGGCTTGGCGGTGGATGGGTCACAGTTCACCGATACGAATGGTGATTCGTATGGATCACGCCCAGCATCGAATGATTGGCGCAGCGTGTTGCTGGATCAGTACAGCAACGATCGCAACGTTGACTTTGTCCTCGAACAAGAGCTCACCACTGATGTCTCGCCGGGCCTGAACGGCACCGTGGCGCAGGCTCAGGTCTTGGGGGACTTGGCGAAGGATCTCAACCATGGCGACGAGAACCGTCGTCTTGGGTTTGAAGTCAGTGGTTATCTTTCCGAGCCGACCGATATTGATGTCTACAGCTTCGTGGGCAGCGCCGGTTCGAATGTGTGGGTAGACGTCGACAAGACCACGTTCAGTCTGGATACGGTTGTGGAACTGCTCAATTCCAACGGCGTGGTATTGGCACGCAGCGACAACTCGCAAGCCAACGATACGATGGCCAGAGATGCGTCGGTCGATGGGTTGGTCGGCTCGCTCCAGTCACGCGCTGACGCATTCAGTGACTTTGACGTGTTCGGCAATTACGTCGATCGCGGCAGCGTCAATCCACGCGATGCCGGATTCCGGGTGGTCTTGCCAGGCGACTCTAGCGGTGCTGAGAACAGGAGTGTGTACTATGTTCGTGTCCGCAGCGCTTCGAATAACCCAGACGATCCCAATGCGGGCGGTAGCCGCGGCAACTACAAATTCCAACTCCGCTTGCAGGAAGAGCAAGAGTATCCCGGCAGCGTCGTACGCTTTGCCGACATTCGCTACGCCAATCAAGGCATCCATCTCCGGGGTCTGCCCGGTGAATCACCCCTGTTGGGCGAAGCGGGCGAGAACGAGCAGGTTAGCGTCAATGGTTTCTCGGTAGCCAGCAATGATACGCTGCAATCGGTACCCTTAGGCGATGATAATAACGCCCCTCAAAACCGCCCTCAGTACATCGGCAACTTACTCGAAGGGAAGAAGCCGGTCATCAGTGTGGCGGGGGCGCTGAGTAGCAACAGCGACGTTGATTTCTACCAAATTGATCTCGACCCGTCGGTCAGTACAACTGGCCAACTCAAGAGCTATCTGTCGACCGTCTTCGATGTGGATTATGCGTCCGGCCTGACTCGTCCAGACACGAACATAAGCGTGTATTACGACTCGGACGGCGAGTTTGGACCCGCTCAACCTCAACTGGTTTTGTTCGGTGCTGACAGCAACGTCGCTGAGGATCAGACGAGCCCGTTCGGTGACAGCGGTGATCTCTCCGAGCGTCTCGATCGTGGCTCGATCTCGACCTCCGATCCGCTGATCGGACCTGTTTCGCTGCCCGAGGGCACTTACTACGTCGCGGTTTCGGCGAGCACGCAAGTCCCCGATGAGTTGTTCAACAACGACACACGGCGTGAACCGGTCAACTCCGTCCAGCGATTGTACGAAGATCGCATCGATGAATTTATTCCGCCGGGCGCCACGTCCAATGACAGCGTTTTCGGTGGTCCTCGTTACGACCAGCTATTCAATGATGTGGAGATTGTCGGCAGCGGTTTCGCGACCACGACTCAGCGTGGGGGTGAGTTTGGTCACGGCGTCTCTGGTAATTTTGATGATAGCAACGTCGCTCAAACCGGACGTGAGCAAACGCTCTACAGTGAAACTCAAGGAAGCAGCTCATTCGTATCGGCGCCGTATACCTCGGTGCAGACAATTCGTGAGGGCGCACGCACACCGGTGGGTGCTCTCGATCTTGGTTCGCTGCAGTTTTCGCTCGGTAACAACACTCAAATCGGTGGCAATTTTGATTACACAGCTAACGCCATTCCCCACGTATCGATTGAAGGTGGGATGGGTGGCGACATTGCGGACTTCTATCAATTAGTCGTTCCGAACAACAATACCCGTGTCATCCTCGATGTCGATGAGGGCTATAATCCGTACCAAGGCGAGCAGGTCGATAATCCTGCCGACCAGGATCCGGGCGAGGGTTACATACGCGATTTCGATAGCGTCGACGTTGATCTGGTCATTATTGATGTGACACCGCAAATCCTGACGCCACCGGGGCGAATCTTGGACTCGCTGCCGAGTCAAGGACAGCTCGGCAGTCTCGGGGCGGGCTTCGTTTTCGCGGATGGGGACGTGATTGGGCGTAGTCGAGACCCGTTCTTCGATGGCTTCCTTGACGCAGGTGTTTATTACATTGGCGTCGTCAATACCGACACGACAGTTACGATCGCCAACGGCGTAGTCGATGTTGCGAGTGATGCCGCAGACGTTCCCGTTTCCGGCCGCTATCTGCTCCACGTCTCCGTTGAGGGACAACCTATCAACGCGGGCCTTAGCACGAACCAAAGCCTGTTCCTCAATCGCAACGATGAGGCTACAGGTAAGCTGCGTAGTGACCCGTTTGACCTTACCGGCTACGTCGCCGCGGACCTGCCCCGATTCTATTTCAATTACCTGTGGGATAGTCCGACAGATGATGTCAGGCTGAAGATCACCAGTAATGAGAATCCAACTGGCGTGACGCTGAGTAATTTGACCAGCAGTCCGCTTGCTTTGAACAATCAATTTGGAGGCGACTTCCTCGGTGATGGACAGTGGCATCAACAAATTGTCGACTTGGGCGACTTCGCGGGTGATACGGGAGTCCGCTTCGAATTTGAATATAGCGGCGATACGACGCCGCTGCCGAGTGTCGATGGTCTATTCCTCGATGACTTCATCGTCGGCTTCGCCGAACGTGGTGAAACCGTATTCAATGCGGTTCCGGGTGAAACCGGATTCCAAGGTACTGGCTTCAACAACGGTCCCGTGGGAGAATATCAATTAGAAGCTCGCCGGGCGACGACTTATGCCACACCGACCGCGACGGCTCAGCGCCTCACTGCGTCGTTCGACACGAACGCTCGTCACGCACAGGAAGTCACGTTAATCGCACCCGCGGGGTCACAGCTTGCCGATGGCGACACATTTGAGCTGAGCGACGGGAAAACCACGCAAGTGTTCGAGTTCGATACCGACGGTGTCGCGGGATTTGGTAACCAGCGAATTCCGTTCTTGCCGACCGACACTCCCACGCAGCTCGCCATGAGATTGCGAACGGCGATCAATGATTCCAATAGCCTCGAAGTGGAGGCCGCCTCGGCATCGGGTCTCGATACCGAAACGATGACCAGCAATCGTCTGAACCTGTTCGGAATCGTCGCGGGTACCTTCGAGCCGCTGCAATCGTTTACCGATGCACCGGCGACGTCTGATCCTCTGGGGTCGGAAATGACGGATTCCAATGAGCGTCGAATCTTCATGCCAGCCGTTCTCTTCGACGGTACCGGCGATAGCAACTTCAAGCGAATCCAGAGCCAGGTGATCGTTGAAAACAACACGATCAGTGACGTGCATGCGATCGGCATTTGGTCCGAGCCCGGTGACCGCGGAACCGATCCAGAAGACATTCGAGCCAATCCGGATGGATTCTTCTTTGGTGGTGGCATTTTCGGTAGCAATAATGACATTTACGGCCTCGATCGCACGGTGACGGATCCCCATCCGTTCCTGCAATTGCCACCGGTGGGCAACCCGTCTTTGGGCGTGGCAAGAAACCTGCCAACACTCAACAATTCCGTTCAAGGCGGGTTGAGCACGGGCGTCGTCGTACGCAATAACACGATTGACCAAGCCGGATTGTCAGGCATTAAAATTCAGGGAGAACCGCGTCCGTTTGTGATCGAAGCCAGGACGCTGCAAAACTTTGCTGATGATGCAGTGCTCACTGATATACTCAGTAGCCCTTCGCAAATACCCGATGGTCTGGCAATGGCCATCGATGCAGGTGGGACCAGGGTCGTCTTTGAGTTCGAAGACGTCGCAGGCGCACCGACGACTGCGGGCGGAAGTGGTGTGGCCGGTGGCAATGGTTGGGTCGACGGTCACGTGCCGATTTACTACCGTCACCCGGCGGCGACGGGCTCCTATAACAACGTGCCCCCGAGCGCGGGCGCTCGCGGATACGGTTACAACTCGTTCGAGTTAATGCTGTCGATCCAGCAATCGATCCAGGGCAGTATTCTCGTGACAAACGACATGGCCGAACTCGTGACTGCGACGCTCGGACCGTCCATGACCCAGCGAGACGGGTACTTCGAGGAATTCGCCCGCAACCCCGAGTCGTTCCCGACCGCTGCGGTCTACCTCGAAGGGGTCAGCAATATCTATTTCACTTCTGCCTACGCACGCGGTGGTGGTTCGACAATTTCTGTCGCAGAAGCCAGCGTGGCCGAAGCGCCCCAGCCTTTCGCACGCGTGATCAACAATACGGTCTACGGGGCTGATGGAACCGAGTCGTTGTATCCCGACGCGGCGGCTGCAGATGCCAACGACGTGTTGTCCGACGCCACCACGACCTTTGTAGGAACCAGCCATACGGGGCCGTACATCCAAACGGGCGCGATCGGGTACAACATTCCACAGGGTTTGACCGATCAAACGATCACTTTCCGCACGGTCTTCGATGGTGCCAATGTGACCGATTCGCAATCGGCCGTCGTTGGAGTCGGGACCGAATTCCCCAGTATCAACGATTTTGCCACCGATGGCGCGCCGACCACCACGGTCAATGCTGATATTGATGTCACCAACTCGGCCATCGCCATCAGCTATACCGGCGCGGGGGTTGTCGCCGACGGGACGTTCAATGGATATGTCTTTGATGGTGACTTTAGTACCCTGCAACGCGTCGTTGTCAGCGACGCTTCGACGGTCGGCGTCAACGTCTCTTTCACCGACACGCAGTTGCGAGTCAACCTCACCAGCGGTCAAGCAATCGATGCGACCGATCAATTGTTCCTCAGTCTCGTCTTTCCCGAGATCGCTCTGCCCGCAGCCTTAGCGGGGGTTGCCGATGAGAATGATGTCGACTTTTACAACGTGGAACTCGGCGTGGGTGACCGTTTGATCGTTGACATCGATACCGACGCGGGTGGCCCCGACACGATCATTCAAATATTCGACGAATTTGGGCAACGGCAGATATTGAACGCTGGCGCTCCAAACGAAACCAAAATTGCCGACAATGGGGCGGCACCAGGATATCTGGATCCACGATCGACCGCATTTGCCGATGCCGCAAGCAATCGCCCGGGAATCGTCGCCGATCCGCTCAACAATCGCGATGCGTTCGTCGACTTCACGGCGTTGAAAACGGGCAAGTATTACATCGGTGTCAGCTCTGCTGGCAACGCGAACTATGATCCCAATAGCATCTCCGGTCGAACCGGCGGTACCACCACGGGTGAGTACGAGATCGGCATCCAAGTCTATGCGCCACGTCAATTCGTGATGAGTTTGGATGATGGCAATGAGGGCCAAAGTGTTCAAACCGGCACGCGGGCGGGTGATTTGGTGGGAACCACGTTCACGATCACTCAGATCCCAGATTTCTCAGGCGTCTATCCCAACTTCCCGGTCAGCGGCGGTGTGCCCAACACCGTCGGAAACGAGATGACCTTCGAGTTTACTGATTCGGTCGTTGGGATTATTTTGCCCAATGGCAACTACAATGTTCCACTGATTGCCGGCCAGGACGATGGCGGGTACCGGATTCCCGACATCATGCGTGCGATCGCCAACGCGGTTACGGGACTGCAGGAGCCGTTGTCGGGTGCGGACATTCCCGCACTCCCTAATTACGAAAACGGCAATGGCCCGGGCGGACGTTCGGGGCCGATCTCGCGGGCGACTGCCTTGGCACTCGGTGGTCAAGACGGCGACAACGCGGGGATAGTCAACCTGTCCGATCCGAGTCGCCGTCCCGGCATCTCGCGAACCGCATTTCCGCTGCACTACTCTCAGCAGAACGGGACGGACTTCCCTTACGGTTTCGGCCACGATCGTCAAGAAGACTTGAATTTCACGATTCGTCCGGCCAACACGCTGACCGATGGGATCGGGACAACCGAGTTGTACGTCTTGTTCAATAACGTGGCTGAAATCGAACTCAGCCCCGAAGCCACGGCTGCGGGTTTGAAACTGACGACGAACAAGTATCGAAGCCTCAGTAATAACCGCGTGGATTTTGCCGAAAACAGTGACCAGCTGATCATCGAGAGCGGGATTTGGGTGACCGGAGGCGCCTCCCCAACGCTCATGAACAACGTGTTGTCGAACCTGCACCAAAGCATCGTGGTCGACGAAACGAATTTCTTTGGTTTCGGCAAACGTGTGGAGGTCGCAGGCGATGACTACATCAAACCGCAGGAAGTGATCGTCAACGGAAACGCCTTTCAGAACGACGAGTCTCGCAATAGCGAAATTCGATTTGATATCACCTGGCCGATTGACACCACCGCGCCGTTCGATGTAGTCGACACGTCGCTCTCGACGGACGATGTCGTCGGTGCAACGAATGTGGCCGTGCAATCGGACGACTTCAACTTTTTTGTCGCACCGGGTGAACCCTTTCTCGCAGATGCCGAAGGCAACAATTTTTTACCTGCTGCGGGTTCCAAGCTGATCGACAGTGCGACGAGCAGCCTCAATGAACGAAGTGCGTTTTCGTCGGTGAAGTCCGCTGTGGGGTTGCCTACGAGCAACATTCTGGCGCCGGATCGTGACGTCCATGGTATCTTGCGAGCGGATAATCCTAACTACGCCACCCCCGGCGGTTCAGGCCAAACGGTATTCAAGGATCGTGGTAGTGCCGAACTAGCCGATTTCATTGGTCCGGTTGCCATTGCGGTGAATCCGCGTGACAACGACGCCGCTGGACTCGATAGTGATCTCACGACCAGCTTTATCCAACGCGGTTCGGGGACACTGGACGGATTTTTGATTCAGTTGATTGACACGGGCGACGCCTCTAATCCGTTCACCGGAATTGGTGTTGACGATCGCACCGTGAAGGTTGCCGATATCCCTGGTCTGCGTAAGACCGGTGCGAATATCACAGTCTTCGAAAACGATCGATTGCTCACTGAAGGTGTCGATTACACGTTCAGCTACGACGAAACGAGCAACACGATCTCGCTGATCCCCTTGGCCGGAGTGTGGCGAGATGATCGTTCGTATCGCGTCGCGTTGAACAATCGCGATCGCTCGGTCGTGATTGCTCCCGATCCGAGCCAAGTCGCCGATGGAGATCAAATCCGCATTACCGATTCGGACGGCGGCACCGTGGTGTTTGAATTCGAGTCGGGCTATCAATTGCTGCTGCCCGAAGCCCCCACGCTGATCGTTCCGAGCGTAGGGACGGAGGCGGGCGGCCTGCGAGATGGAGACATCTTCCAGATTTCCAACGGCGTCAGTGAACCGACCGTATTTGAGTTTGACTCTGACGGTGTATTGCTGCCGGGTTCGCGTCGTATTTCATTGCCGACAGAATCCTTGGTCGGTGACGATGTTCAATTGAAAGTCGGCAATGATATTTTTGTCTTCCAGTATGTCAGCGAGGGTGGAACCGCGACCGGCGGTGCGATCGCAGTTCCATTCAATCCTGCCGATCCGATCGAGGGCAGCATCTTTGCCCTGTACCAAGTCATTCAACGCACGTTGACCAACAATGGCATCAATAACGTGTTCGTTGATGTCCCAGACGATGATCTGAGCAACCTCATCATCACTTCGCCCACCGGTGGTCCAACGATTGCCATCACTGAGAAGCCTGGTTCGTTCACCTCCGGACCCGCTCCGTCGCCCGCCCGGGGTGTGTCGCTACGACTCGACAGCCTCCCCGCACTCCCGACGCCGACGGATACGGAGGGACGCAAAACGTATCTGAATCAGATTGCCGCAAGCATTCAAACGGCAATCACCCAAGAGCGCCGTAAAGAAGGCGAGACCGGCGACCTACCTTCGAGCCGCGCCGCCGCATTCGGTTTTGACGTCGAAGTCGACGGCAGCCGTGTGATCATGGGCGCACCATCGGGATACGTCGTTGACACATCCGGTGGTGGACTGGATCAAGACGCACGCACTCTCGCCTTTGACGTTCCCGCAATCGGTACCGGTGCCAACGGTATCAAGGATGGTGACTCGTTCACTCTCGGCAATGGCAATATTCAGCGTTCGTTCGAATTCACATTCAACGCCCAACTCAACAACAGCAGTGCGATTCCAATCGTCCTCGATACGAGTTTGGGCGACCTCAGTGGTGCGGATATTGCGGCGCTGATTGGTACCGCGGTCACGGATTCAGGATTGGGATTAACGCCCACGGTTGACGGCAGCAGTGTCTACCTCGATCTCCCCTCGACTGGATTCGCAAATGTCGCGGCGGGTCAGTTGCGGTTGGTCGGTCTTGCTCGTCCCCTGCTCGATGGCGATTCGATTCGTGTGAGCCGGGCCCCCGAGCCGCCATCGACGGCGATCGTGGTCAACAACACGTACCCTGCTGGATTTGAAGTTGGAACGCTCGTCACGCCGCTCGATGGAACGCTGTTCACACTTGAGCTGCGTGAGGGCGATCAGCTGCCACAGCTTTACACTTTTGAATTTGACACCAGCGATGTCGATCCTGCTGAAGTCGCCGCAGGTAACATTGCTATCGACGTCACCGAATCGGTCCTCAAGCAAGATGGTACCTCGGCAGAGTTCTATGTCTCTCGAGACGAACTCAGTCGCCGAATTGCGGCCGCGATCCAAGCGCGTGGGATCAACGTCGCGCCGGTTGCTCAAGATGAATTCGTCTTCCTGACGGTTCCCGCCGGTCAAACAGCGCGAATTATTTCGGATTACAACGGAGTCGGATTGACTCAGTCTGCGATGTTCGAAGATCGACAGACGCTCGAGTTCGATCTCGTCACGAATGACAACCCCAACGGCGACGGCGTGACACCGGGCAATGTCCAAGTGCTCTATTCGCTGACCGATACCGCGACGGAGGTAGCCAATAAGGTCTCAGCGGCCCTCAATTCGCTCGCTGGCGATACCGATAACAATGGCACGATCGATAGTGCGCCGGTGATTGTCGGCTTACTGCCTGGCAGCGGCACGGTCGCTCCGGGCCAAGTCTCGGTGAACGTGGATGTTGACAATCCCTTGACATTGGCTGTTTCCACCGGAAGTTCGCTCGAAGTTCGCGGTGAACCTGGCGTCAGTGGCAGTAGTACCATTCAGGTCTTCGGCCCGCTGCTATTGTCGATGCCGATTCTCGGCGGAAACAGTATCACCAACGGCAGCATCTTTATCATTACTGACCCGGTCGGTAATGATGTTATCTTCCAGTTCGACCTCGGTGGTGTGCCACCGGTGGGCCAAGCCATCCCCGGCTCGATTATTATTCCATACAGCACCGCCGACAGTGGTGATGTGTTGGCAACGAATTTCGCAGCTGCGATCAATGCTTCGGCAGTTGGGCTGCCAGCAACTGTAGTCAATGGAACCCAGATTTCGCTTGGTCGCACCGACCGCAGCCGGGTGAGCAACACTGGTTTGCCCGGTTTCAGTGGCACGCCCGCAATCGGAATTATTCGCGGGATTGTTGGTGACGGCGAAGTGCTCCGCATTCGCCAAGGTGACATATCGGTTTCCTATGAATTCGATTCCGTCGATAACGGTGGTGGCGTGCAACCCGGCAATGTCCAGGTTTCGTTTCAGCCCAACAGCACACCCGGCGATATCGCCGAAAGCTTGGCCGCCGCGATCCGAAACAACTCAGGCGGATTGCGATTCACCCCAGGCGAAGACGGCACCGTCTACCCGATTGCTCAGCTCGATGAGAATGGCATCCCCACCGGGGCGGTGATCCTGAATGATCTGCCGGGCACCCAAGTCGATATTTCCGCAGCACCGACGCTCAACGTCATCGGTGTCCCCGGCGGAGCGATCCCCATTACGATTTCGCCACTGTTTGACGCCGAAGCGGTCAAGCAAGTGTTGTTGCGTCAGCTCAACAGCGTTAATAAACCTGGTGAATTGCCAACGACCACGTTGTCGGCCGAGGATCGTGGCGGGAACACATTGTTCGTCGAGAACGCGTCCATCATTGACGGACCGGTCGAGAACTACTACTTACCCGCGATCAAGGATGCGGTCGGCAATCCATTGCAACCCAATCGCGATGATCGGACGACCCAGTTCACAATCAATCTCTCCAAGGTTGCTCTTGACTATGGCGACGCACCGGATCCAGTCGGCTCGGTTGCCGGTCGCTATCCGACTCGTCTGAGGGACAACGGTGCTCGGCACATTATCGGTAACGGACCGATGCTCGGCACAAGTGTCGATGCCGAACTCGACGCCCTGTCCGTGCGGACGGCAGATGGCGACGATCTGACGATCGCGGTCAGTGGCGGTGGAAGCGTCTTCGCCCCCAGCCTGAGTGCTGGTGTGGTTAGCATCGATATCAATCCGAGCGATGCGACCGACCTTACACAGTTCGATGGCGAAACATTTACAATCGATACTGGCGCTGCAATCGCGACGTTTGAGTTTGATACCGACGGGATCTTTGATGAGGACAACTATGCGGTTGCCGTGCCAGGTGCATTGACGAGGGAGGCTATCGCGACCGCCGTTGAAGAGGCCATTCAGCTCAGCCCATTGAAACCTGCCAGTGTGAATACAGTGATCAATCCGAGTACCGGGGCGGTCGTGGTACAGGTCAGTGGCGACGATGAAGACGGTGTGACGTTCACTAGCAACGCCAATCCTCAGGGTATCTTCAATCCTAATCTCACTACGTCGGTCAACGTCGTCGTGACGGGTTCGGGCGTGCTTGAGGGCTGGATCGACTTCAACGCTGACGGCGACTGGGACGATCCAGGCGAGCTGATCATTTCACCGGATCTAGCTACCGACACCACTGTTCCCAACCCCGCGCTCTTCGGAGAGGGAACGACGAGTCGTACTTATAATATCACGATTCCAAGCACCACGCCTAAATTGCCGGCTGGGCAGTCGGCCAACACGTACGCTCGATTCCGGATCTCACGCACCGGCACCGGGGCTCCGACGGGATTAGCCCTCAGCGGTGAGGTCGAGGATTACCTCGTGCGTTTGGTCGGTGGACAGCCGCCCGTGATTGCAAACCCAAATCCGCAGTACAGCGTTCCCGAAGGCGGGTTCCTGCAGGCCAGCGATGACATCGGTAGCGACGCCTTTGACAACAACAACGGCTTGCTCGTCGGGGTCACGACAGCTACCCCGGGCGGCGTGCAAATCTTCGCCGACGATGTCGGTACCCAGGAACTTTTTGTGGGGACCGATGCGGCGAGACAACACGCCGGTACGTTGACGATCATGTCCAACGGCACGTTCTCGTTCGCAGCCGATGACGACTTCGCTGGCCAAGTGGTCTTCACGGCTCGCGTGAGTGATGTCGTCCCAGGAGCTCCTGAGAATCAACTGGTCAGCACCCAGCGGATCTCCGCGACCATCACCGTCACGCCCGTCAACGATCCACCGACGTTGCAGTCCGGTGTGAACGCGAACGATGTGCTCACGACGAAAACAATCAATGAAGACAACGTGGTCAGTCAACAGGACCAAACGAGTCTCGGGCCGGTTGTCTTCGATGCTAGCGATCTCATTGATCCGTATTACGTCGCTGGTCCCGGCACGGAACCACAGGAACAGGTGCTGTTCTTCCAGCGAGTTGGTACCGAGACCACTGCTTTCCGTACCACTCAGGGTGGATCGCTTTCGATCGGTGCCGGTGGACGCTCAATCCTGTATACGCCGCCTGCGGACTACAACGGTGCAACTCCCGATTCGTTTACGTACACGGTAGCCGACCGATTGTTGAGCTCGCTGCCCGGTTCGATCGTCAGTCAATCTGCACTGGTGAAAGGCCGTGTCGAAATCACGATCAATCCGATCAACGACAACCCTCGGCTTAATAACGAGACGTATCAAACGTCGGAACGGACTGCAACAGGCGATCCAAGTCTAACGATTCCGATCAACGGTTCGATCGTTGTTAACGGTCAAACAATCAATGGTATTCTCGCCAACGACACCGCCGGTCCGGCCGATGAAGTGGCACCACCACAGAGTCAAACAATCAGCTTGGTCCCCAATCAGTTCACATCGATTGAAAATGGATCGGTGGTGAATTATCGGCGAACGGAAGGGGGCGGAGGACAAATTGCTCAAGTCGGCACCAATCTTATCTACACGCCACGGTTGAATTTCAGTGGCATCGATCGGTTCACCTACATTGTGCGCGACTCGCTCGGTGCGGAATCCACCGCCACCGCTACGATTGTCGTGGGCAATGTCAACAATCCACCTGAGTTTGTTGGCGTGCGTGGCGAAGCAGGCAAGACCTCCCTTGAGTTCCAAGAACGCAAGCAGGCCGACGAGACGGCATCGTTCGATCTCACGTCGTGGTTTACCGACGCCGATGGCGATGTGTTGACGTTCCCACAACCGGACGTTGGCAATACAAACCTGATCCAGGCAACAGTTAGCGGCAATATGTTGACGCTGAACTTCACGCCCTACGGATTTGGGTCCACCACACTGACGGTGAAAGCTGTTGATCCATCGGGATTGACGGTCAGCCAGGTGATCGATGTCAATGTGATCGGCACGCCCGACGCGCCGATTGTGGCCGGTAGCTTGCAGCCGACTGAAATCCAGGAAGATGGGGTTGCCTTGGCTCGCCTGCGTCGATTGCAGGTCGATTCGGATGGCTTGTTCTACGATCCCGACAACGACACGCTCAGCTATCGTGTTCGCCGGCTTGGGTCGATTAACAATCCCACCGAGGCCGATATCGCAGCCGATCCATTGATC
This sequence comes from uncultured Planctomycetota bacterium, assembly GCA_963763175.1. Taxonomy (GTDB): domain Bacteria; phylum Planctomycetota; class Planctomycetia; order Pirellulales; family Pirellulaceae; genus Rhodopirellula. Next base: position 221,853 of record CAVXOB010000011.1, read on the forward strand.
GAGTCGATTCGCTTCATCGGTGACACACTGCAGATCAAACCGAAGCCCGACCAATCCGGCCAGGTGCAGATTGAGATCGAGGCATTCGATGGCACGTTCGTGAATTCCCACTCGTTCGACTTCATCGTCAACGAAGTCCCCGACGCGCCACGTGGCAACGTCACGGGGACAGACGCCTATTCGGTTCCCGTTGGCGGCAGCTTGCGGATTACCGATCCGTCGCTCGGTCTGCTCCGCAATGACAATGATCCTGATCCCGGTTCGACAATCCGGATTGCACCCGGATCATTGACCCAGCCCGCAGGCGGTACGGGCACCGTGGATCTGCTCGGGCGTGATGATGGCGCGTTTTTGTTCACCGTGAGCACGGCGGCGGCCAGTCGACCGGTACCTGGTCAAACCGATCAGTTTACCTATCGGTTGATCGATGATACCGGACGACTGAGTAATCCCATCCCGGTTACGATCACGTTCAATCAATCGATCTACCAAAACCCAGTAGATCGCTACGATGTCACCGCCGATGGTCACGTCAGCGCCATCGATGCGTTGCGGATACTCAACCTGATCAATGCTCGAGCCAATGACGCAACGCCGTTCAGCGTGTCTGAATTGACCACGCCGCCGCCGGACTATTACGACGTCAATGGTGATGGGTTCATCACGACGCTCGACGTGTTGCAGGTGATCAACGAATTGAACAAGCGTGACACCAGCGGCGCAACGGCAGGAGCTGAACCGCTCGCATCCCAAGTCGCGTTTTCCGAACTGGGCAGCGTGAGTGTGGTGAGTGCCCGCACTGACGGACCACAGGGTATGCAGGGATCGTTCGCGTCGACACAGGCTTATGCGAGCGTGTCAACTGCCAATCTGGGCTCTGCCAACCTTGTGCCGCGAAGTATTGACCGCGTTACCCGGCCTGCCGCTTCCACGATCAAAGATACGGCGAGCTCGCTCGACGATGTCTTGACTGGTGGTATCGACCTTCAAACGGGAGGTACCGTGATGGCACAGCGGGCTGCAGACGTTTTGGCTTCCGGATTTGGATCGTCACAATCGGACGATACCGCAACGACGGGCCAAGCGTTTGATTCGGCCCTGATGGATCTTTTTTCAGATGAATTAGAGTTAGATTAGACTGGATTCTTCCACCGCCTCGGGCGGGCAACAGGTAACTTAGGTTGCCCATGGCCCGCCCATCATTACCTCCCCACCGATTTTATTCTTTCAAGGCTTCGGTCAACCATGACCCACCGACGAAACCCACTTTCACGAGTTGCCCGCAGTATCTCTCGTAAAGATGCTCGGCGAGATGCCCGCAATCGTTCCGGCTCAACGAGCCGCGTGGCGACTGACACCTCGCGCCGCCTACAGCACCAAACCCTCGAACGCCGGGAATTGCTGGCGGCTGAAATTATCAGTGGGCCACGATTGGTCAGTGTTGAAGCCGGGGCGGTATCGCAAATCCGCCTGGATGGGACGAGTGTCGAAAACCGGCTCGATTCAGCGCCGCGAGAGCTCACGTTCCGATTCGACGGCACATCACAGCTCGACGGGAGTACGCTGCGTGGGATCCGCGTGATCGGTTCAGGTGGTGACGGGACGTTCGGCGACGGAAACGAGATCCTGATCCAGCCTGGGTTCTTGGGGTTCGCTGACGATGAAGTGGGGGACCGCGTCGTTGTTTCGCGTTTTGTCGAAGCCCTGCCTGACGATCGTTATCGGATCCAGATTGCGGGCTACGACGATGTCAACAATAACGACGTCTTTGCCAACGGCAACTCGGTCGATACGAGCATCACGGCCCTGCGCGACACGGACGGCAATGCGATTCTGCCGGCCGACCAAGTCAACTCGGCAACGCCATCACTCAATATCGATTTCGAAGTCGAGGTGGGTGCGCGCGTGGTGGCCGTGGTGCCGCAGCCGATTACGGGGACCGCAGGCAACCGTGTTCAAGCTCGCGATGAAATCCGTGTTTATTTTAATCACGATCCACTGTCAAATCCGAACGCGGGCGTGATCACGAACAACCCGAATCCACCCGCCGGACAAAGTTTGTCGGGGCTGCCGGTCGTACGTCCGGAGTTCTATCAGCTGTTCATGACAAAGGACACCGTTGACAACACAGACGACCTGCGTCTGAAACCGGACACGGTCATCTATGATCCGTCGCAGTCGATGGCGATTTTGAAATTCTCCGGCGACCTATCCGTGCTCACTGGACGGACTGACGGAGTGGGGACATTCCGCTTGCGCGTCGGCAGCGGAGATTCATTGCCCGCTGCGCCAACCGTATTCCAGGTCGCTCCTGAAGGTGCGACCGTGGTCGATGCCAACGGCAATCCAATCAGCGTCCCGTCCAATGACACGTTCGTGAATTCGGGTGTCTTCGTCAGTGATGCCAACCCGGGGCAGTCGCCCGAAAAGCCGATCAGCTTTTCGCCCTCGGGCGGCTTGCAGAGTGTTTTATTGCAAGGCGGTTCGATTCAGAATACCGGTGCGTACGTCCCGCCGTGGCCCGGTGCGTACGACGCACCGGGCTCACGTGAGCAACGTCGCGATGCGAGCGTCGTGGGCCGCATTGACACCAATTCCGGGATTGATATTTTTCCTTATAACTTCGCCAAACTCTACGGTGAAGATCCCAATGGAAACCCGTTGGACAATGCAATCACGACGGCGCAAAAGCAACGCACACGTGAAATCCTTGACCTCTATGGGCAGCATCTGGGCGTGCAGTTCGTCGAAACGAAAGACTCTGGTCTGCAAATAGTCACCGGTGACTTGAGAGCGATCCAGGAAACTGCGGATACCGGTGCGGGTAAGGGCACGCCGTACAGCCTCTACCGAGTGAATGAACGTGATCCGTCGCGCGGCATTTTAGTGCTCGAAGCGAACGAGGGCTGGTACGACGGCTACGGACTCTCACCCGACTCGCGACCCAGTTGGTTCGTGGAGGGCATGCGGGGGATCGGTAATTTGCTTGGTATCGGCGATTTGTTTGAACTGCCCGATGGCGTCGCCGCTGGTGGCAGCAGTCCAGATGAACCCAACAGTGAAACGCAGAGCAGCGACGGCGATGGCGGTCCTAACGGGGTTGCCGGTTTCCCGTCTCTGCCCAGTGAACCGGATTTTTTGAGCCAGAGTGACATCACGCTCGGCCAATCGCTGCATCGTCCCGAGAGCAGCGATGTCGACTTTTATTCGTTTACGCTCGATCCCCCGATTGACGACAACATTCCTGACGATGCGTTGCTCGGACGACTGTCGCTTGAAACATTTGCTCAGCGGCTCGACGACGTAAGTTTGCTCGACACCGTCGTGCAACTCTACCGCGTCACACCGGGCCCGGGCGGTACGTCCAATTACGAATTGATCGCTCGCAACGACGATTCCTACGGCGACGATTCGTACTTGCAAGTCGATTTATCGGCAGGCAGTTATATCGTCGGTGTATCCAGTAAAGGCAACGATGCCTACGATGGGAAAGAAGCAGGAACCGGAAACGGTGGTCGGAGTGAAGGCAGCTACGACCTACGGATGACGTTTGATTCGTCAATTGGAGTCGCCAGCGGTGACGCTTTGGTTGACGCCAAAGGCACGCGTCTGGACGGCGATGCTGATGGTGAAGCTGGTGGCGATTTCAATTTCTGGTTCCGAACCGCGCCGGCGACTACCGATGTCAATGCCGTGCGAACGATCTTCGTAACCAAAGACAGCGATGGCAGTGACACGCACAATGGTTCGCTCGCTTCGCCTTATGGCACGGTTTCCAAAGCGCTCGCGGTAGCCAAACCCGGTGACATTGTCCGGTTGTTGCCATCGGCGGGCTTGGACGGCAAGGTCAGTGCCATTGACAATCCAAACACGCCTGCCAACGAAGCGTTCGATGCTCAGAAAGACAACCGAGCGTTTGAGTTCGGTCGCGGCGGTGCCAACAACGACCCGCTCGCCGATGGTGCCACGTTTGATGTCCCTCGTGGCGTGACGGTAATGATCGATGCCGGTGCCCTGCTCAAGCTTCGCGATGCAAAAATCGGCGTGGGCAGCGAATCGATTGATCCCAATCGAGAGCTTGCGGCGATCCAGGTGCTCGGAACGCCCGTGTCATCGGTCGTCTTCACCAGTTACAACGATCAGAATGTTGGCATCGATTCCAACCCAATCAACACGACGCCGGGCAGCGGCGACTGGGCGGGGATCGACCTGCACAACGATGTTGACTACGCCGAGGGGCGTAAAGTTTGGGAACGACGCGGTATTTTTCTTGACTATGTATCTCATGCCGACCTGCGATATGGTGGCGGCCGCCCCGGCCTGCAAGCTGATGTGGTCGCGCCGATTCAGATGAGCGAGAGCCGCCCGACGCTGATCTACAATAATATTTCGTTTAGCGCCGGTGCCGCCATGAGCGCGGATCCGAATAGTTTTCGCGAAGATAATTTCAACATTTCGCTCTACCAAAAGGCGGGTTTGTTTACGAGCGATTATGATCGAGTGGGTCCTGAAATTTCCGGCAACGTCCTCGCCGACAACACGACCAACGGCTTGTTCGTTCGTGTCGCCACGCCCGCTGGCGGTGAGTTAGAAACGTTGACGCAAAGTGCTCGCTTCGATGATACGGACATCGTTCACGTGATCAGCCAAGCGTTGACGATCTCCGGTGCACCGGGCGGACCAACGCTGCTTGAAACGCGCCCCAGCCTGGGCAGCGTGACGTTGACGCCTTCGACGACGGGGAATCTGGCCGCCGGTCAGCACGAGTACGTGCTTTCATTTGTTACTCGTGAAGGTCACGAGTCATTGGTCAGTTTGCCAACAAGTTCGGTCACAGTGACGGATGCGACTGATGGCATGGGCTCAGTCACACTACGGAATCTACCGACGGCACCTGCGGAGTACATCGGTCGGAAGCTATATCGCGGCACGCTCGTTGCTGGTGTGATCCAGTATCAACTTGTCGACCAACTCGATCGCCGCACCGGCACTTTCGTTGACTCAGGACAAAGTTTAAAGGGCGCGCCCAACATCCAGGCGGCTCCCGATGCGACCGGCATCGCTACCGTGTTGCTCAATGGCAGTGGCGATTTCAGCGAAAATAGGTCGATCGATTATCGCATTACTTTCGCCGATGCCTTCGGTGGCGAGACCCGGGCCAGCAACACGACGACGACCGTCGTGACGGGGCAAGACGCCGCGATTGGATTGACCAACATCCCCGTCGCTCCGGAGGAATTTATCGGCACGAATGTCTATCGACGCGACCCAAGCAGCGGCGAGTATTTCCTCATCGCGGAATTGCGAGCGGGCGAAACGTCGCTTTTTGACGACAACCGTGATCAAAGCATCGACGGTTCGTTGTTAGGGAGGAAGCTGGGGGCCAACTCGGACAACGGTTCTCGGCTGCTCGCCCGTTTTGACGCGCGACTGACGATAGATCCCGGGACAATCGTGAAATTGGGCACGGCCAGAATCGAAGCCACCTTTGGTGCCGATTTTTACGCAGAGGGAACCGAAGTTAATCCGATTGTCTTCACGTCCCAGTCCGATGACGATTACGGCGTCGGCGGTACTTTCGATACCAATAATGACGGACTTAGCGAGGGCACGCCGGGCGACTGGGGCGGAATTGAACTGCGTCAGGGCGTCACCGGCAGCCTCGATCACGTTGACATCCGCTATGGTGGCGGGGAAGCTCCTGTACAGGGCGGCCTGACCAAGTTCAACGCATTGGAAATTCTGCAAGCCGATGTGCGCGTCGTTAACTCCAGCTTCGTCTCAAATGCTGACGGCAAGGATATCGATGGCATCGGTGCGGATTCTGGGCCTTTCTCCACCCGGGTCGGACGCGGCTTCAACGATGCCTCCACCATCTTCATCCGCGGTGCCCAGCCGATTCTGATCGGCAACACGATCGTCGGCGGTCAAGGCGCCGCGATCAGCATCAACCCGGATGCGCTGACATTCCAGGGTGTGACCGATCCAGGCCGCTCAACAGGACTGATCGATCGCTTTCTCGATCGTCCCGACAACCAAGGACCGCTGCTACTCGATAACCAACTCGGGGACAATGTACTCAACGGCATGCGAGTCCGCAGTGAAATCGTCACGACCGACAGCGTGTGGGACGATACCGATATTGTCCACGTTGTCGATGGATCAATTTATTCGCTAACGCAGCACTACTATGGAGCGATCCGGCTTCGCAGTGACGCCGATCAGTCTCTCGTGGTGAAATTTGGACCGAATGGATCGCTCATCGGTGGTGGCCGCCCACTCGATATCGATGATCGTGTTGGCGGTACGTTGCAGATACTCGGTTCTCCGGGGTTCCCGGTTGTACTGACCAGTCTCAACGACAGCACCATTGGTGCTGGGTTCACAGCCGACGGACGCTCGCAACGCGATACGAGCAATAGCGGACTGCCGGTGGATGCCAACGGGAACGAGATCGTCACAGCGGCGGCAGGCGATTGGCAGGGGCTGCAACTGCGATCCTACATCAATGATCGCAACGTCGCTTACGTTTATGAGAACGAACGCGGCGATGCGGGCGCGATCACGACCAACCGTGATCCTGTCGACGCGCAGATCCTCGGCAATCTGGCGACCGGTGAAACGACTGGTGACGACAATGAGCGGCTTGGGTTCACCATCCGAGGGACGCTCGCCACGAAAGAGGATATCGACACCTACCGGTTTAAAGCCTCCGGTGGCACGGCAGTCTATTTTGACATCGACGAAACCTCGCCCGGCCTCGATACCGTTGTCGAACTCGTCAACGACAGCGGTGTCGTCATCGCCAGCAGCGACGATTCGTTTGCCGAAGCGAATGGTGTGGAAACGATCTACGTCAATACGAGTCTGCAAAACGGCGTGCTGCCCCGCGACGTCCGCCCATTGCCGACCGGATTGACGAGCGGCAATGTGGAATCGGCGAACGTGCTCGATGCAGGTTTCCGCGTCGTGCTGCCCGGTAATTTCAATGCCAAGAACGATTACTACGTGCGTGTTCACAGCTTTGATTCAGAGACGTCGGGACAGTACGAACTCGGAATCCGTTTGCGGGGCGCCGACGAAGTGGCTGGCTCGACCGTGCGCGGCGCCGACATTCGTTACGCGACCAACGCCATCGCTGTCAGTGGCACACCAATGCACAGTCCTCTGGTGGGTGATGTCGGCGAATCGGTTGTCTACGTCGATCCGACTCCGAACGACCAAAATAGTGGCGACGAGTCGACTCGTGAAACGGTGAACAAGCGTCTTAACGCTGACCCTGCTGACGCGCAGGATCTCGGGAATTTGCTAACGACGGATCGTGGTTCGCTTACTGTCACGGGCGAACTTGGCAATCTCACCGATACCCAGCTCAACACGCGGCTAGAAGACGTCGACATTTATCGCGTCGAACTGCGGGCCCAACAGCTGAAGCCGGATACGTTTGACAGCGAAAACCGTTTTGTTAGCACCACGTTCGATATCGATTACGCCGATCAACTGGCGCGCGCCAATACGGTTCTGTCGGTCTACGATTCGGCTGGCCGTCTGATCTTGGTGGGACGTGACAGCAACGTATTCGACGATCAAGGTCGTCCGCTCGAGGGCGTTGACATGAGCAATCTGGCCGCAGGGTCAGCTGGCACGCTCGATGCCTACATCGGTCCGGTGGAGTTGCCTGAAGGTGTTTACTACGTCGCCGTTAGCAGCGAGGCGGTTGTGCCGCAGGTCCTCAATCAGTTCTTCGACGCCAACCCAGTCAATCCAAACGTGCGGTTGATGCCGGTCAATTCGGTTCGCCGGATCAGTCGGGACGACTTCGATGAAGGCACGTTTTTCAGTACCCGGTTCGACGACTACACCGCCGAACGCCCCGTGATCGAACCCGCATTCGGTGAGAACTCGCCCGTCCCGTATACCCTCGATGACATTCGGCTATTCGTCAATCTCAATGGGGGCAAGGGCAGTAACAATAGCACCCTGGTAAGCGTCAATCCGTTTACGGGAACTGTCTACGGCGGCATTGGTGGCGACGGGCCTCGCTCGGGTGACCTTGCGATTCGGCGTGATGGCGAGCTCTTCAATTACAGCTTTCCGCCGAACAATCCCAATAACGGCAATACTGGGAATTTCCTGAACATCAGTCCCGCGAACGGGGCTGCCAACCAGGCCGGCGATGACGACATCGCGTTCCGTCAAACCAATGCAGCGGGTACCGGAACCGAAACGGACGACAACGCACAATTCCTCGTCAATGCGATGACGTTCGCACGCAACGCGAATAGTGCTCAGAACGGGTCGGTCAATACACAGGCGATTAACAACAACAACGAACGCTTCTGGGTCGTCGGCAATCGTGATTCGGGCGGACGCAATGGCGTTCCGATCCAGTTGCGCACCAACGTTCTGTATTCGGCGGCGGCCGGAAATGGTGAGTTTACCTCGCTGGGGAGCTTGAACGGGAACGCGGATCGCGACTTTGGAAACGGCCCCTATCGAACGACCATGGGTCCGGCCGGCGAAGAGCTTGAATTCGGGATTGTTGATACCGGTTTCATCGACTTGGCGACCGGGGGAGATGGGGGCGTGATTACCGGCATCGCGGGACTGAATAATTCCTTGAATGGCGACCTAGTTGGAGTTACTGATCAGGGTGGCATTCACGTCTTCAATCCCAGCCGCACCCAGCCCGCCCCAGCAGGCGTGTTCCGGGAAGGTTACAACAGGGTCATCCCAACCACGAAATACGGTCACTTGACGGTCGATCCCGACCACCTCGCCGACTTTAGCTCGCAGCTCGGTGTCGATCCGATTACCGGCGAACAATACCCTCTGTTCACGGGTTTGAGCCTCGGTCCTCAAGTCGTTGAGGGCGGCAAGTATGCGGACATTCTCTTCGCCACGACTGTTGATGGCTGGTTGTATGCGTTCACGCTCGGTACGGACAATGCTGGTTTACCCACAACCACTCCCGCAACCATTTTCTACAACGGCCACTCCGCGGTCCAGCTACGTATTCTCGGCGACAGTGCGGGCGTTGGGGGCGGGCTTTCGCTGCAGACCAATGGCCTCGCTTTCAGCAATTTGGAAGTCAACCCTTGGCACACGACAACGGATCGCAGGGATGACCTTGGACACGGCGAGGTGGTTCCCTATGACCGAAGCCGCCTGAATACTAATGGTGGAACGAGTCTGTATTTTGGTTTTGAAGTTGATAACAATATCGCCAACAACACGATCGGACGGCCTGAGGATGACAACCTGGGACAGATCTCCCCCGGGGGTGCACACGGGTCGGCAATCTCCGAGTCGATCGATCTGAGCGAGTACAGTCCAGCTGACAAGCCGACTTTGTACTTCTCGTACAACATCAACGTGGAAGCCGATGACGATTACCGAATCAATCGGGCTCAGCACGATAGCTTCCGAGTATTTGCCGCCGGCGACGATGGCGAGTGGAAACTGCTGGCCACGAACGACGCGTTCCGCGAACTACCGTGCGCCGATGAGTACGACGAGTACGCCAAAACCGGGATTGCCGTGCAAACCGTTTTTGACGACAACGCGATCGATCAGTGGCGGCAAGTCCGTGTTGATCTGTCACCTTTAGCGGGTAGCCGCGATGCGCGCATCCGATTCGATTTCAGTACCGCTGGGGCGATGCGTGCCCAGTTTGGGTCGGTCGAACTGGTAGGCGTCGATGGCGAAAAGCTGATTGACAACGACATCACGTTGCTTCGCAATGACAACGGCCGCGTCTCGTCGCTGCAAACGATCGTCGGACGTGATGTTATCCTGCCCGCCGGGGCAAATCTGTCGAATGGGGATTCGTTCACGGTGACCTATGTCGATCCTGCCGCGACGCCGCAGCAGAAGACGACCACCGTTCGTTTCGTCACCGCGCTCACCCCAGGTGCCCCGGGCGTTGAAGTCCTGATCAATCCTGCCGCAACGGCAGCTCAGGTCGCCGGGGCCGTGGCGGCGAGCGTCCCCGGAGCGCTGCGACCACGCGTCGACGATAACGGTCGACTCAGTCTGTTGGCGGCAACGAAGATTCAAATCGATGGCAAACTGCTCGGTGGCGAAGCCAATCCGATTGAATTCCAAGGCGATTTTCGCCAACTTCTCGTTCCCAATGGCGACGATGCCGCGATGGGAGAGCGGGTCACGATCACCTACCCAACGACTCCACCGGTGATTCTGCGATACGTCCGTGCTGTCGATCCGCTGGACACCAGCGGTGACGTTCAAATCGTCGCACTTTCGGGTGAAAGTCGCGCCCAAATTGCCGCTCGGATCGCGGCGGCCCTACCAGCCGGTTCGACGTTTATCGATACCGATGGGAATCTCGTGTTCGTGCAGACCGGTGTCACGTTCACCGTTCAGGCCGCCCCCTCGTTAGCCGTGATCACGGACATCGACCCCGCCACTGTACGCACACGCGTCGATGTGCCGGCCGGCAATCAACTCGTCGACAACGAATTACTGGTGTTCCGCTATGGCCCAGGTGGCGCCAGCCGCTTTGCGGTCGCATTCGATAGCGGTAATGGTCTGCCTGCGAACTTCCTCAATGGCTACACGACCAGTGCCACGTTGACGTATGACAACAATACGACTGCGGCTTCTCTAGCGACTGCTTTGGCGGCCGCGATCGCTGCCAACGCGCCTGGTTTGGATCCGCTTCGCGACGATCCTGCCTCGCCCAATACAATTCGTGTGCTGTTGGAAGACAGCAACGGTGATCGTTTGCCCGACGTCACGACTGACGCGACGAGCAATATTCAAACGGCGCTCGAGGCGGTCACACTCATTGACATTCCGGCTGGCGCGGAGCTCCGCAATGGCGACCAAATTCGACTCGTCGCCGGGGGCCGAATCGTGAACCTGGTCTTCGCCCGCGAAGGCACGGACGTTGCACCCAACAACAATGTGCGAGTCTACTTCACCGAGAATCTGACAGCCGCAGAGGTCTCAGCTCGGGTCGTCGAGAAATTACAAACCGTGGCGCCCGAACTCGGTGCGATCCAGTCCTTCACGAGCGATGGTTTCGGATTGGGTCGGTTCCAATCGTCGGCGAGCGTGCCCTTTTTTCAGCCCAGAATTACCCAGCAAGAGGATCTGAGTTTCGATACTTATGGCGTGCCTGTCACGCTGCCCAGTGGCGCTAATCTGACCGACGGCGAGTCGGTCACGATCTTCCGCAAAGACGAACCGCTCAGCACGATAGGCACCAGATACACGTTCCGCATTGCGGCCACTGGCGCTGCCAATGAAATTGTTTACGCGCCCACCGACACGCCCCAACAGGTCGCCCAGAAATTCTTAGCGGCGCTCAATCCGAACCTCGTCGCTCAGATGCTCGGCACCTCCGGCCGCGAGGTATTGATCATTGAGGCAGGATCGGTGTCGGTGCCTTCCGCGTCGAAAATTGTCTCGTGGGAAGCGAAACGACAGTCGAACGCCTTGTACGTTCCCCGTGCCGTGCCGGTGATCACCAACGCGGCGATGGATTCCACCGAAGTCGCTCAGCAGTTGCAAACAGCTCTGGCGTCGTCGATCGGAGTCATCTCGGCGCAAAACTCCGCCTACCGTACCACCGCCGATTCCAACGACTACCGCACCACCGGTGGCGATCGCATCCGACTCTACCTGCCCGACACGGGGTTCGATCCCGTGATCGATCCCGGTCCCTACGGTTTCAATGCGGAGTTGCCCGGTGACGAATTCGGATTGGGGGCACCTAATCTAATCACCGATGATCAAGGTGCCGACGGTGCCGATAACACGGGCGCAGGCGTCTACATTGACGACATCATTATCGGTATGGCCGAGCGTGGTGAAACCGTTCTGTACGAAAACTACACCGGAGAAAATGGTAATCCCACTTTCGTATTTGATCCGTCGTACGTTCCCGACAGTCTTAACAATCCTGTGAATGTCCAGCCCGAGCATGCCGACGAAATTCTTGTCGGTGGCTACTCGCTAGGGATTCGCACCTCCGATGAGTACGGAGTACCCCAGGACTACAATCCGATCAACCTCGAGCTCGACGAGCAGGTATCGCTCGGTCGATCGTTTGACAGCAACGATCGGCTCGCCGATGGCTCTGTCACGATTGTGGCACCGGCCGGACGCAATTTAATCGACGGGGATACGTTTGTGCTGGACGATGGATCTCATCGCCTGACCTTCGAATTCGACAGCCGTTATGCTCAGGGCGTGAGTCCGGATTCGGGTCACGTGCCCGTCCCATTCGATCCCGCTGACACCGACGCTCAAGTCGCCGCGTCGATTCGCGATGCGATTAATTCGAGTCAAGCTCAGGACACGCTCGCGATTTCAGCATCGACCGGCGACAGCAGTGATAGCGGCACATCGACATCGTCACGCGTCGAACTGTTCGGCAATGCATACGTTCTCGATGACAACTTGCAGCGTCGTGCGGTCTCTGTCGACATTACGGTGAATCCAGGATCGCAGCGAACGTTAAAGCTTGATCTCAACGCTGAGGAGACATTCAAGGGACGTTACACTAGCAAGCGTGTTGCGGTCATCGACCACGACAACGCCAATACGAATACGGCGACAAACTACGTCATCTACGGTGACGAACTCGCTCAGGCCGCAGTGCCAGGATACGTCAGTGGCGATACGCTGTTTGCAACCGGCAAAATCGGCGACACGGTTAATATTGGCATCAGCCCCGGCAGCGATGCCGATGACGGTGCCGTCCTGGCGAGCAATCCGGCGGGAGATATTGACGTCGTGCGTGTGTATCTCGAAGCCGGCAAGGGGATCGATCTCGATGTCGATACCACCGGTCTGTTCAAGGTTGGTGCGGGTTTGGTACGACCGTACATCGCGATCGTTGAGCAAGGAACGAAGTTCACCTCCACGGAACTGAACTTTGCCTTCGCTCAAAGCACGAACGGATCCTCCGCTTATTCGGAGATCAATTCACCCCGCGCCGCTGTCGGAGAAACTCAAGATGGAGCGACATTGCGGTTCACACCGACCCACTCGGGCTACTACGACGTTATTATCGGATCGGTCGGCAGTGGATTTATCGGCAACACCGCTGATTTGGCGATGGGCGACTACTTCATGTCGATTCGTCCGACCGGTGATCCTGGGGTGCCCGCACGCGACGTGCTGATGGTGGACTATCAGTTCGGCATCGGCGATGTCAACCGTGTGGACGATCAGGGACAACTGATCATTGCCAACAACTTCATCCGGGACTCAGCCAATTTGGGGATCTCGACAATCGTCGACCCCAATTCAGGCAGGGTCGGAAGCACATCGAGCGTGCCGGGCAATGCGGCATTGTTGCGAAATATGAATCAGTTTGGCTTGATCCCCGGCGCAGTGATCGTCAACAACGTCATTGAGCGATCCGGCACCGCTGGTATACAAATCGGTGGCGGTGATTTCGGCAAAAACGAGCAGGGCACGCCGAGTTTGTTCAGTCGGGTCGTTAATAACACCATTGTCAATGATGGTAGCGGCCAAGGAATTTTAGTAACCGGACGTGCAGCGCCGACATTACTCAACAATGTCATCGTGGGCGTGGATACCGGGATCGATGTTGACACCACGACGGCGTCAGGAACCCGCACGGGCAGCAATTTGTTCGCCAACAATAATACGAATAGCACGCTGCCTGTGGCGAATAGTTCGATTGACCTGGGTAAGAATGTCAGTCTCGCTCAGATCTTCCAAGACGCGTCGCGATCGATCTACATTCCTGCTACGGGCAGTTCCCTGATCGATAATTCGATCGATGCGCTCGACGACCGTAGCGACTTTGCCAATACGGTCAAAGGGCCTGTGGGTCTACCGCCGTCACCTATTTTGGCGCCTGCGGTCGATATCTACGGCCAGCGCCGAGTCGACGGCATCGCGGGTTCACCTGGTGGCGGCACGGGATCTAATGTGTTCATCGATCGGGGTGCGGTCGATCGCGCCGATTTCCGTCGTCCCAATGCGGTTCTCAACAATCCCTTCGACGCACCGAACTTGGATGCCGCCGGGTCGCCGACCGACCCCAGCACCGTTGGTGATACAGATCCGGAACAATCGTTTGTTCGCTTGGTCAATTCCGATCAATTCGTCAAGTTCTTTGAAATTCAATTGATTGATGAAGCGGGCACGGGCCTGGATGCCTCCACTGTTACTGCTGATACGGTTCTGGTGACCGAGAACGGACGCCAACTATTGGCCGGGCGTGACTTCACGTTCGGCTACAGCGAAAACAGCCGCACGATTCGCTTGACGCCATTGGCCGGTGTCTGGAATCAAGATTCGGTCTATGAGATCACCTTGAATAATCAGGTGCGACGCGTTGTCGAACTTCCATCAGGCGGCTCCATCGCCGATGGCGACCAAGTCGTTGTGACCGACAACGCGGGCCGCGAGAGCGTGTTCGAATTCGATAGCGGCTACACTTTAGGTGTCCCGCAGAATGAGACGCTCGTAGTGACTAACACCAAAGCTGGATTCCGTGATACCGATACGTTCACCATTCAATCGGTCGATGGTGCCACAAGCGTTACCTTCGAGATAAACACGACCGGTGGCGTCGCCAGCGCCAACGTGGCGATTCCATTGTCTGCTACCGGCACCGTCTCGGAAGTGCGCGACGCAATCTTGCGAGTGCTTGACCCGACGCTGTTCCCCGGCAGTCCCGCCGGGGCGGTCCATTACGCGGAGATGCTCGGCTTGGCGCCCGTCGCCGTCGGGAACGATGCGATTCAGTTGGGAACCCTGCCTGGACATACTGTCAATCTCTCGAACATCTCATCGGGATTGACCCAACAAGGCCAGATTGACTCGCTGGTCGATGGTCGGAAGTTCTCTTACGCCCGTGGTAATCAGACCATCACCTTCGAATTGGATTCGGACGGTTCATTTGACCCTGCCGATCAAACCCAAATACTCCGCCGGGTCGGTTTCAATAGGACCGACACCCCTAACGAAGTCGCAGTCGCCATCGCCGATGCACTCCGAAATTCAAACATTGACTTGAGCGAAGCAATCGCGATTGGTGACGGTTTGGTGTCGGTGGGTGGTCGCGATGGTGACACGATCGACTTGATCGATTCGAACCTAACGCGAACCGGTGATCCCGGCGTGACGGGCGGTCTCAGCATTGCCGTTCCGGGCACAGAAACGGGAACGAGCATCGATGGTTCCACCGTGACGGTGACGGTCAACGGTACCTCGCAGACGTTCCTGTTCACGACTGATCCCCAGCTCACCTCGCCCAATGTCACCGTCGTCGTTGCTGCGGATGCCACTGCGGACAATATCGCTACGGCGCTGCAGTCCGCGATCGACCTGGCATTCGGCAGTACCCTGCAGAATGTTACCCGTGATGGCGCTGTCATTAGCTTGGGTGAGACCGCAGCGGAATTCACGACGATCAGCGTGGTCGATGGCGGGGCGGTGGTCGGGAGTGACGCATTGGTCGTTGACGGTGTCAGCGGCGGCGCGGTTGCAGTGGACTACACGCCGAGCGACGCGTTTCCTGCTGTCTCTGTGGCGACGAAATTGCAGCAAGCGATCGACGACGCTGGTGTGAGTGCTGACGTGTTCTCGCCCGGTGGCGGTGTGTTGCTATTCGCGGGAACCCAAAGCGTCGTTACCCGCAGTGGTGTGGGCGATCCAGGCACAGTCGCTCCCACGATCGCGGCGGTTTCGGACCTCGCTGGCAATCCGGTCAGCCCCACCCGACCCAACAATGAAACTCGCTTCACAGTTATTATGCCCGACGTGCGTTTCGACTTTGGTGACGCACCTCAGTCATATGGCACTCTGTTGCAATCGCCAACGCCCAACTTGCAGCCTACCAATCCCGCCTATATCCCTGGTAACGGTGCCCGCCATGCGATCACCGGTGGTGCCAACGGCAGCCGACTGGGAATCTACGTCGATACGGAACCGGATGGACAACCTGTCGATTCCGGCATGGGGGTCTCAGACGATGCTCTGCAATCGGTTGGTACGGCCGCGACGGCGGCGGATCTGGTCACGCCCAACCTCGCGCGGATTACGATCACTCGTGTGCCCCGTTCGGGCGACCTGCTCACAGTTACCGTCAATGGTGTCAAGCACGAATTTCAATTCATTTCCGATGGCACGCAGGCGGTTCCTCCACGTAACACCATCCCAATCGCTGCGGGCGACCGTAGCAGTGATGTGGCTGCGACACTCCTGGCAGCAATTAGCGCCAAGGTGACGACGGTGGGCGTGACCTCGTCGATCAGTCCGGATCACCCTGAACAGATCGAAATCAGTTCGGCAGCCGTGGGGGCGACGCCCGCTCCAACGTTGGCGGTCGAGTCGGACACGAGTCTGTTCTCGAACACGTTCACGGTGGATGACTCCGATCCACATTCACTCGCCATCACATTCGCGTCGGTACCAACGGCGGGACAACTGCTCGATCTGCGTACCGATGATCAAACACGCACGTACGAGTTTGTCGATCCCACGTCGAATCCGCGACCTGGCAGCATCCCCGTTCCGATCGTGGCTACATTCACTGCTGAGCAAGCCGCCGAGGCACTCTTGGCAGCGATTCGCCCCAATCTGAGTTCACTCGGTGGAAGCATCCTCGCCAATATCGACAATGCCGACGCCGCGACTGTGCGATTGACCGCGATCGACGACGAAGACGGGGTCTCCGTGGTGACGTTCAATCAAGGTGGCACGACTCCCCCGGCTTACTTCTTCGGTCGCTATGCCGACAACGGCGCGGTCTTTGATCAGTCTCAAGCCGACCAGGTGTTCGGGTTCCTGAACCCCGCGGATCCTGCTGGAACGAACGTGGAGGTCTACGTTAGCGGTGGTGGCCTGATCGACGCGTGGATTGACTTCAACGGCAATGGTGTCTTCGATGAAGATGGTTCAGAGCAAGTGCTCAAGAACACTCCGGTTGTCAATGGCATCAACACGCTCAGTATCATCACGCCGAGCACCGTGACGGACAAAGATACTTGGCTGCGAGTTCGCTTGAGTGACTCCGGCAACACACGCCCGACGGGCGTGGCAATTGGCGGTGAAGTGGAAGACTACAAGGTCAGCGTGCGAAGCGTCCCACTGCCGGTTCCTTCGGGGCAAGGTGACAAGTTTATCGCTGTCGAAGACACGCCTCTCCGAGTGGATACCACGCTCACAGCGTCCAACCCCCCCCTGGAGATTAACGAAAAGACACTGTTCACGAACGACAATTTTGCATCGCAAATCCTGCCGGTCCGTTACTTCGTCGATCTGCCGCGGATTTTTGTTGAACCGGGCCAGACCAGTTATCCCGGCGACGATGTGCTGGTTTATCGCACACCTGCCGGCGGCACGCTCGAAGTGAACCGAACGACGCACGGGGCGATCCCAGGTGATGATCTGACCGGGTCGTTCCTGTACACGCCACCGAAGGATTTCAACGGTGTCGACACGTTCCGATACCGGCTGTCGACGCAGCAGAACGCGGATAGTGAAAACCTCGATGGCATCACGTTTGAAACCGTAACCATCAACGTCCTGCCCGACAACGATGATCCCGGCGCCAGCGATGAAACCTTCGTCACCTTCGAGCCTACCCGTGACGGTGGCGATGCGACGTTGGTCATCACAGCAGACGACTTGATTGCCTCAGCGATTCCCGATTACGATCCGAACCAGTCCGCGTTGCCGTTAGATGAGTCGAACCAAACGATCTTGGTGCGCTCCGTCGCGACCGCGAATGGTACCATCACCGCTGGAGGTGCCGTCAACTCGATCACCACGTCGCGAGGCGGCACACTGGTCGCCGAGTTCAACGATGCAACCAACCCGCAATGGATTACCCGGCTGCTCTACACGCCCGCCGCTGATTTTAATAGTGACGTCGGAGCGGTTGGCGAGTTGTTGCTCGACGAGTTTACCTTCACCCTGTTCGATGACGGTATCTCACAACTGCCAGCCGATTTGGCTACCAATCTTGCCGAACTAAAAGCCGATGGATTGCTCGGGGCGGATGACCTGAGTGTCGCGCCCTATTACATCACCAATGGCGTGCGAGACCAGTTCCTACGCAAACCGGTAACAGCAAGTGAATCGACCGCGACGGCGACGATCCGCGTCGTCCCGCGGAACGATGCGCCCGTTCCCGTGACAGATTATGTCGGTTTGACGGACGCAACCGGTGCTGCAAACGATCGCTACCTGACGTATTTCAGCAATGCCGCCACGCGTCCGACACCGACCGAAGACACGACGTTGGTGTTCCCCGCTGCGTACTTGCTCGACAACGATGCTGCCGGCCCAGCCGGCGCGGTTGATGAAACCGATCCTTTGATTGGTAACGACGGAGACATCCGTGTCGTCTCGGTAGGCTTGGACCCTGCCAACGCTGGGACGCTAAGTCGCGGTACGATTTCGCTCGATCCGACAACGGGCATGATCACTTTCAGGCCCGCGGACGACGTTTACGGCGAGATCACCTTCACCTACACGGTCATGGACAGTGGGATCGACGAAGGGCTTGACATCGACAACGTCTTCGACGCGACCGATCGCGGCACACGAGTCGTCACTGGACGCACCACGACGATGACGTCAACAATCTTCGTCGCCCCTATCAACGATGCACCGGTCGCCTATGACCGATTGGCGCGGATGACCGAATCGGCAACCGATGTTCCGACATCGATCACGATCGACGCGGGCGATTTGATCACTGCCAACATTCCCGCCTCGGTCGGTGTCGACTCCAATATCGTGGTGACGAGCAATTACGTCACGCTACCGGACGGAGTTGATCTGTTCGATGGTGAGACGCTCATCTTCACCGCCGCGAATGGGCGGCGTGCAGCGATCGCTCTGAATACCACTGGGGTCGCTCCAGCGGGCGTCGACCGGGTTGTGCGTTATTCCTCAAGCGATGGTGCCGCAGATATCGCAACACGACTCGAACAAGCCCTGCGTGCGATCGGTTTCGGCGGCACGGCAAATGGCAATCAAGTCGAATTCAACGATGCCGATTTAATTACCGAGGTACCACGCACCAACTCGTTGGTCGTCGACTCCGCTCGGCAAGCCATCGGCATTCCTTCGGGGGCCGATCTCGGCGACGGCGAGCGAGTTGAAATTGTCGATATGAATGGCGACACGCACGTCTTCGAATTCACCACCACCGGCAATGTCGACGGCGATGCAACCCCCGTCGCAATCACCTTGACGGATTCCTCCGAAGATATCGCCAACGCGCTGGTCGCAGCGATGACAGGCGACGGTTTGACGGCGACTGCGGCGGCGACGACGCAAACGCAGTCTCGCGTCCAGATCACTGGCGCCGCCTCGATCACCCCGAAGACTGCCACGTCGGCGATCCGAGTGATCGGTAGCGATGTGATCATGCCAGCGGGATCGACGCTGCAAAATGGCGAGCTGCTGCAGATTGACAATGCGGCCGGCGACGGGACCATTGTCGAATTCGGGACCGGGACCGCCGCCAGCGACCCGACTCACGTTTTTGTTGCATTCCAACCCAGCGACTCCGCCGCCGACTTGTCAACGCGACTGGCCGATGCACTCAACGCCACGGCCGCGCCCAATCCGGCCGCGGTCTCCGCGAACGTTATCAGCTTGGTAACTTGGGAAGTCACGCTCACTGACGTGACAACCCTTTCG
Source organism: uncultured Planctomycetota bacterium (assembly GCA_963763175.1). GTDB lineage: Bacteria > Planctomycetota > Planctomycetia > Pirellulales > Pirellulaceae > Rhodopirellula. The sequence continues at coordinate 241,524 of CAVXOB010000011.1, forward strand.
CTCGACGAAGCCGTCAGCGGCATTCAACTTGACGGCACCAATGTCCTCGTGCCTGCGGGATCCGAACTCATCGACGGCCAGCAGCTTCAAATTGCCGATGCCTCTGGAAACGCCACACTTGTTGAATTCAATCTGAGCGGCACGCCTTCGGTTGGAGCGGATGTGGCAGTGCAGTTCTCCGTATCGAGCACCGCATCGGAAGTTGCCATCGCATTACAGGAGCGATTGCGTTCGATTGGCGTCGGAGCCATTGCCGATGTCGGAGCCTTTGGTGTACCCGCTGGGTTCACTCGGGTTTCGTTGCAAGTGATCAATCAAGCGAGCGTGGGCGCATTGCCCAACGCGCCTGGCGACTTCGATTCACGACTGCCCGCGCCGTTCAATGAGAGCGAGCAAACCGCAGGTCTGCGAATCATCGAGGTCGCCACTGCAGCGGGTTCGCTTAACTTGCAAACTGATACGAACCTCGTGTCCGCTGACCCTAGTTTGTTCGACACACTTGAGCCCTTGGGTGCAAATGAAGCCGGACTGGTCAGCGACGCCGGAGGTATCTTCCGCTTCGAGATCAAATCCGAGACCGTCAATGGTCAAACACTCCGTTACTTCAGTAAGATCAACTACACGCCACCGTTGGACTACAACGAACAGTTGCCGTTCGCGCCGAGCGAATTGTTGACTTACAAGATCATTGATAACGGCAGGACAACGATCCCGAGTCCCGCCAATGTGCAGAATCTGCCGCCGAAGGTTTCTGAATCTGGAACACTGACGATCACGGTTGCCGCTGCCAACGACGTGCCAACGTTCAACGGTGCGCTTTCCGTTGACGTGCTCGAACGGGACGATCATTCGTCGACGACCATCCCAGACTTTGTGTCGCAGATCTTCGCGGGTCCAGATGATGCATTTGACGAAGTGCAGACGCAGCAAGTTGACTTTCGCGATCCTGTCTTGGTCTCCGGCAATCCGTCTGTGATGGACACGATGCCGGTGATCAACTACACGCCTGGAGATACCCAAGGCTCGCTAACGGTCTTCCCCGCCCCGGATCAAATCGGTCAACTCGTCTACAAAATCGTTGCTTACGAGATAGACGATCCGACTTCGGAGTCTGATCCACAGTACGTCACCATTAGCGTACGGCCCGTCAATGATCGTCCACGCATCGATCCGTCGATCGCGGGATCGTCAGATTCGGCCAACGCCGATGAGTCCTACACCGTCACGGCGGGAAGTGATACTGACGGCGATGGAATGAAAGATCAGGCAACCATCCGCTACACCTTGCGTGAAGACAACGCCCGCCCTGACCCCGCCAACCCTGGCCAAGTCCTAACGGGTGGTTACTTCATTCCGGTAGCCAAGAACATCGCCCTGCCAAGCGACATCGCGGGTAGCGTCACTGTGGGCGACTATACCCGGCTCGGTCTGCTCGACGTGTACAACGTTGGGCCAGCCAACGAAGCCGTTGTGGGCACCGCTGAGGTGCCGACGGGTGGACCGCAAGTTCTCGAACTGTTCGATTTCCCGGACAAAACGAAGCTGGGCGGAACCCTAATTCGCAAGTTCTCCACCACCGAAGTGGATGCCAACGGCAATCCGGTTCTCATTGGATTGCTCTACACCCCACCGAAGGATTTCAATAATTTCAATGGTGCCGTTGACACGTTTGAATACACCGTTCGCGACGATAACCCCGGTGACGGCGAAACGTACTCGTTGGATACCAAATCTCTGGTCCAAGATCGGCTGACGTCCACCTCGATCGTTCAGTTGAACCTGAATCCGGTCAATGATCGTCCCGAGTTTTCAACACTCGACTTGCAGTACGAAGTCGCCGAAGACGGCCCCGAGCAAGTCATCAACGGTTTTGCCTTCGGTGTTTCCGCAGGACCGGCACAGTCTGCGTTCGATGAAATCAATTCTGGACAAGGACAGCAACTGAACTTCTCCGTATCGAGTCTTTCGTTCGATCAGGCGGATGCGTCGAAGTACTTCGCCGAGTTGCCGACGGTGGATTTGCAGGGGCAACTGCGTTACAAGCCCGCCAAGGACGTGTACGGCACGTTCGAGTTTGCCGTTGTATTGAATGACAACGGCAGCAACGACGCCAGCCGCGGCGATTTGAATACATCCGTTCCCGCGACGTTGACGATTAACGTTCGTCCCGTTAATGATCGACCCGTCATCGCGCCCCAGTTCAACACGCCGGGCACCAATCCGCTGCGCTTCGAACTCTCTGAAGGCGGCACGCAGAATGTTCTCGTCAACGGCGATGGAACCTCTCCTGGATTGCTTGATGTGTTCTTGGTCGGGCCGGCCAACGAAGCTGCTAACATCAGCCCTGGTGGCAACCAAAAACTTTCCCTGACGCAACCGATCCCCATCACAACCGCCCAAGGCGGCAAACTGGACTTGATCACTCCGACAACGGGCAGCCCATACTTCCGGTACACGCCGCGTGATAACTACGTCGGCCTCGATAGCTTTAACTATACGGTTACCGATGACGGCGTCACCGTTCCCGTGGGAACGGGTGGCACGGCCAAGAGCGATCCCCAGATCGCGACCGGAACGGTCACATTCGTCGTGCTCCCGGTCAATGATGCACCGCAGTTCAGTGGTGCGGGCAATGTCACCAGCAATGAAGACGCCAACTCCGGTGCCGGACGCGGGGTCGTCACCATTGATAATTGGGCAACGAATGTTCAAGCCGGACCTCCCGGTGCGGATGACGAAATTGGACCTCCCGGACAGCCACTTCACTTCGAGATCCTCGCCCTCGGCGGGAATCAAGACTTGTTTACCGTCGCACCAAGTGCCGAAATCAACAGTGGGGGTACCGCATCGCTGCACTACACGTTGGCACCTAACGCTAATGGGTCGGCGACGTTTACGGTCCAGCTCTTCGATGATGGCCCCGACAATCTCGGCAACGGTGATATCAACTATTCGGATATCCGCACCTTCACCATCACCGTCGACCCGGTCAACGATGCACCCGCGTTCGTCCCTGGCGGTACCGTCACGGTACTCGAAGATCGCGGTCCGTACTCGTCTACCTGGGCGACGAGCATCTCGCCGGGACCGGCCGACGAAAGCAGCCAAGGTGTGTCTTTCAGCGTTTCACCAGTTTCGGCGAGTGATGCGCTTCTGTTCACCGCCGATGGCCAGCCGCAGATATCCAGTACGGGAGTGCTCACCTTCACACCGGCCACCAATGCCAACGGCACTGCTCGGGTGCAGGTCGTGGCGACCGACTCGGAAGGAGCCAGTAGTTCTGCCGTGACGTTGCAAATCGTCGTGTCTCCGGTGAATGACTTCCCCTCGCCGGTCGGCGACCAACTTGCCCCGACGACCGAAGATACTATTCTGACGATTCCAGCTGCTCAGTTGCTCGCCAATGATGTCGATGCGGACCTCAACGATGTCAACCCTGATGAGTTGAAACTTGAGATGCCGTTGGTCCAACGCAGCTTGCGAGGAGCCATCGTTCGTTTCAATCCCGATACCGGCACCGTCACCTACGACCCCACGCAGTCGCGTGAGCTGCAATCTCTACGTCCCGATTCGCCCGCTCTTGCCGATTCCTTCAGCTACGCGGTCACAGACAAGGCTGGACGTAGCGTCACGCCGAACCGCACCAGCAATAGCGTGCTGGTTACCGTCAACGTTTCGGGCATCAACGACGCACCGATCGTCCGACCGGACAAGCCCACGCTCAGCCCCAGCGGACCGACGACGATTGATGTTCTCGCCAATGACGAAGACATCGACGGCACGATCGTCCCGAGTACCCTCAAGATCACCAGCCAGCCAGCGTTTGGTAGCCTGAGTGTCAACCCGGGTACCGGAGCGATTACCTACACGCCGTTCACCGGTTTCCCCGGCCAGGACGAGTTCCGCTACACCGTCGAAGACGACCTCGGTGCGATCAGCCAAGAAGGCCGAGTTGAAATCAGTCCCAATGTCGCTCCCGTCGTCCGCGACGATACGGGAGTCGCTTATGTCGGGGAATCGATCATTATTCGGATCCTTGACAATGATCTCGATACCGACGCTGCTGATAATTTTGATTTGACAAGTGTGCAAATTGAGTCTGGACCCGCTGCAGGAAACGTCACCACATTGCCCGATGGCACTGTCCGGTATACACCCGCGGTTGGCTTTACCGGACGAGATTCGTTCGAGTACTCCGTCGCCGATACGCGCGGCCGACGCAGTAGTTTGGCGACCGTCAGTATTCAAGTTGTCAGCAGTCGATTGCAGAACCCAGACGTGAAATACGACGTCAACGATGACGGTTCCGTTTCGGCTCTCGACGCGTTGTTGATCATCAATTTCTTGAATCGGTACACTGAGGCAGTCGCGTCGAATGCCACCATTTCATCGGCGGAAAACTTAACGGTTGAACTCACCGATCCCGTGCCACCGGAAACCTATCTGTCATCAGACGGTCGCACCTACAGTGGAGGCTACTTCGATGTTTCGGGTAACCGCAATATTTCTGAACTCGACGTTCTGCAGGTCATCAATGAGCTTAACCGACGTGATACGTCGGGCGGATTCGGTGAGCCATTGCCGACGAGTTCCGCAATGGCCCCGCCTACCAACGGCGCGCCCGCGGTTGGGGCCTCCCTCAACGCCGTGGCCCCGCTCAATGTGCCGTCAACGCCAAGTCCAGTCGATAACGCTGTCGATGCCATCCCCGCCGATGTCTTTGACAGTGAAGACGAATGGGTGGACGCGACTGTGCCGGTGAGCATCGATATGGACATCCTGGACCGCCTTGTCGCAGCCCAACAGAAAGATGACGATGCAAAGAAAGAACGCGATCTCTCCGCAGCCATTGACGCCGCCATGTCGAGGCTACTGTAGCGGGGTTTAGCCGAGCCGCTGAGAGCTTCAACTGATTCTTCGTCTGTTCAATCACTGTCTCGTGGCTGCGGTTCATCGCACCACGAGACGTTTTTTCTGGACATCGTCCGCGGTTCGGTGGTACAAATTGCGCCGCAATGCAGGGCGTACTTTGGGCAACCGAGGCACGTGACAATGACCGAAGCTACGCGTCGAAACGGATGCTTGATCGGATCGCGTCGATGCTGACGCGACTGGTTGCACGATCCGATGCGGCTTCCGAATCGATGGTCGATTCCGAGTACGATTATCTCTGAATCTTGACAACCTGAAATCGCGAGAAATGGTTGTTTTCATCCTCCCGGCGGCGCGCGTCGCCCGGACGAGGCTCACGCCGCCTGGCGTCGGTTACGCGCATGAACCCAATGCAGCCGCACGGATGCGGCTGCCTGATTGAAGATCGGCGACACGATGTCGCCCGCCGGGTGCGAACACGGAAGTGAGTGACGATTGACAGCGCCAGCGGAAATCGCAGCGAGCGACGTTCGCACACCGCGGGTCGCGCAGGCGATCGGGAGCGGAAGGAGTGGAGTCGACCAGCGGGAGCGACCGACGAGCGGACGACGCCGAGAGCGACCGGGCGTCGTGACGAGCGCAGCGACAACGACACGAAGCGACCGATAGGGAGCGGGTCGTTGGTGCGTTAGCGAGGAACCGAGGCAAAGCGAGCGTGGGAGATTGGGCAGCGATCCACCGCTCGCGGGATGCCGAACGCATTACTGGTGACTAACGCAAGCGACTGCGTCCGAAGTCGACGCTTGCGGAAGCGAAGGTAAGCTGGGAGCGGGAATCGCCAAACAGCTTGCAATTCGGCGGCGGGGCGGGCGGCGGCGATGAGCCGTTGACCAGACCGTCCGTCCGAGCGTGGAACTTCAAATCTGCGCCAGCCAAACCCGCTCCAACGATACCAGCCCGCTCGCTTCTCGCCGACACGGTCTCCATCTCCACTCCAGCCCACCGCCTCACTGCATTCTCACGTTTTTTTGCCGTTGAAAAGAGTCCTCGGAGTGTTTGTCTCTGTTGCCGCTTCGTAGAAGCCAGCGGCGGCAGAGACAAACACTCCGAGGACGGTGGCAAAATAGCGACTAGCGACTAGCTTCTAGCTTTTTGCCACAACGTTTTGAGTTCAGTCGCGATGCCGCCGGCATTTGGCGTTACTTTGACCCGCACAGCTTCTCACCTAGCGGTGCAACTCAGGAAAAACTTTTCCGATTTCTCAGTTTACCCCTTCCAAGGCCCTGAGCTCGCGAGACATATTCGGCCACGCAAGTGATCGAGACGCGTTACCCAACCGATCCCGTTTCGGACTTGACAATCGGCTGACCGACGTGAGCCGAAGATGCCGCGCGAGCGGACCCTCTCGTGCGACGTTTGAAAACCAATCAACTCAACTGCGCTACCGGTGCGCCCGCACAGCCCAGCAGAATAACTTTCAACCTCAAGGAAAGTCGGATGAACGACAATCAAGCGAACGAGCCCACCGAAAGCACTGACGAGCGAGAAAACTTTCTGGAATGAATCACGGCCAACCCGCTGGCGACTGTCGCGACGTATTACGCAGGCTGCTTGAAAGAGTCCGCCAAAGCGATGGCGTTCGTCACCGATGAACTCGGACTGACGATCGAGCAGGCGACTGAGCAACAGATCGGGTTTTCAGATCGCACGCTCGGCAAGCTTCTGCCATCAAAACGGCTGAAGGCCGGACGTGAGATCCGCGAGCGGTTGCAAGCCCACAATCTCTACAAGGCCAACGGACGCGAAACATTGCGGGGCTACGTGACGGTGCCGATTCTCGATGACGGTGGTAGCGTGATCGGGATTCGTGGTCACAAAATGGATAAACACGCCAGTGGACCGGAGACGATTGTTGTTGGTGAGGAGGAGGCAACCACGAAAGACACTAATCACACGAAGGAAGAAGGTGAGCCGACGGCGCTAACTGCGGGTTCCGAGCCGGCAACGCCCACAGCGGGCAATGTTGGCTCACAGTTAATCATCGAAGACAGCGAAATCATTTTCATTCGTGACGATCGACGCTACCGGATTCGCGGTCTCGAAAAGAACAACAGCTTGATGCAGCTAAAAATCAATTTGATGGTCAGCCGTGATGAACTCGTTCATCTCGATACGCTCGACTTGGTAAAAGCGCGCTCGCGGGCGTCGTTCATCAAGGCGGCAGCGACGGAACTGTACGTTGACGCCGACACGATCAAGAAGGACATCGGCACGATGTTACTCCAACTCGAATCACTCAACACCGAACGGATCGCGGAACTGAAGAAACCGAAGTCGGTTGAAGTATCGATGACCGACGATGAACACGCCGCTGCACTGGAGCTGCTTCGCGACGAGAACCTGCTACAGCGGATCGTGGCCGACATGGACGCTTGCGGAATCGTTGGCGAATCGACCAACAAGCTCGCCGGATACTTGGCGGCGACCAGCCGCAAGCTCGATAAACCGCTGGCGGTGGTGATCCAGTCTTCGTCCTCGGCGGGCAAGACTTCGCTGATGGACGCGGTCTTGTCGATGATGCCCGATGAAGACGTGCAGCGCTTCAGCGGCATGACGGGCCAGTCATTGTTCTATCTCGAATCGGATCAAATCCGCCACAAGGTATTGGCGATCGCCGAAGACGATGGTATTAAAGAAGCGACCTACGCGCTCAAGCTGTTGCAGAGTGAGGGTGAACTGCGTCACGCTACGGTCGGACGCGGCGAAGACGGACGACCAGCGACGCAAGAGAACAAAGTCGAAGGCCCCGTGCAAATTTTTCTGACGAGCACGGCAATGGATATCGACGAGGAACTCCTCAACCGTTGCTTCGTGTTGAGCGTCGATGAAACGGATGGACAAACCGATGCAATCCAGTCCAAACAGCGCGAGACATTCACCTCGCAATTCACTGAAGACGGTTATGTCACTTCGCAGATACGCACATTGCATCAGAACGCGCAGCGTTTACTGCAACCAATCCAAGTGTTCAATCCCTACGCCCCGCAGTTGACGTTCCCGACCCATAAGACGCGGATGCGGCGCGATCATGTCAAATACTTGACGCTGATTAACACGATCACGTTCTTGCATCAACATCAGCGGACCAAGCACAACGGAGTGTACGAAGGCAAGACGGTGCAGTTCATCAATGTCGAGCGGCACGATATCGCGGTGGCCAACGGCATCGCCGGTGAAGTCTTGGGGCGCAGCCTGGATGAACTCTCACCGCAGACCCGCACCCTGCTCGGCCTACTGCACGAGTTTGTTGACGATGAAGTCAAATTCCGTTCAGTTCCCCGGAGCTCGTACCGCTTCACGCGTCGTGACGTCCGCGAAGCGATCCACTGGAGTGATTCGCAAGTCCGCAAGCATCTGACGCGTCTGGTCGAACTGGAATATGTGCTGGTGCATCGTGGCCGGAATGGTCAGCGATACGTTTACGAACTGCTTTATTCGGGTGAAGGCCGTGAAGGCCAACCGTTCTTGATGGGACTGCTCGATCCAGCCAAGCTGACGCAACCTGCATCTACAACGAAAACCTTGACCCCTCCCGCAACCACCTTGACCCCATCAGCGCACTAGCTCGTCCCCAGCTTGCCCCAGCCTTGCACGGCGAATGACCCCAGCTTGCCAGTGACGTAAGTCGTTCGGCAGAAACGACTAAACAATGAAATCGGGAAACCCTGATTCAAAACCTTGCCAGCCCCCTCAATTTTAACGTGTAATACCAGCCAAGTCGGACGGATCCGTCTGGCTACATTGTCGACCGACGGCTCCGCCCGTCGTGAGGAACCAGCGCGTAGCAGCCAAGACGGGCGGAGCCGTCTGGCTACATTGACGTTGGCAGCAACCGCATAAGTGCATCTCGCGTGAGATCACTTTCTTCCTGAGCCCGGTCATTCTTGACCGGGTTCATTCTTAAAAACCCCCGTCGGAACGCAACTGTCTGGCAGTGCGCGCCGACTCAACCCCAGGAACAGACAACCATGTCGAATTCAAAACCAAAACCCGAAACACTGTTGGCTCGTTACTTCACGCACCTGCTATCGAAGAACTGGTCGCAGAACACGGTGGACCGACGCCAATCATCGCTCGGGCGATTCATCGCCTGGTGTCATGAACGAGGCATTGATGAAGTCGACGAGATCACCGAGTCGACCGTCGAAGCCTACCGCCGCTATCTGTTCCATCATCGCAGCGAAAAGACAGGCAAACCCCTCAAATTCGCCACGCAAGGTTCTTACCTTTCGGCGATCCGCCACTGGTGCGAATGGCTGAGCGACGAGAACTGGATCAAAACCAACCCCGCAGCGGACATCGAGCTGCCCCAATCCGAGCAGCGGCTGCCCGCCTCGCACCTGAGCGAGAGCGAAGCGGAATCGTTGATCAACGCCGCTGACGTGGCGACACCGATCGGACTACGCGACCGCAGTATCATGGAAACATTCTACTCGACCGGAATGCGGCGAGCGGAGCTCGTGAGGCTCAACCTGGACGACATCGACACCGAGCGTCGTCTGTTAACAATCCGCCAAGGCAAGGGCCGCAAGGACCGGGTCGTGCCGATCGGTGTCCGGGCGATGCAGTGGCTGCAAAAATACGTCGCCGACGTCCGTCCGACGCTCGTGAGCGATTCCAGCGGCGACACGGTGTACCTAACCAGCCGTGGCAACCCGTTCCACAAAGTGACTTTGTCGCAGCTCATCCGCGCGTACATGACGGACATTGGGATCACACGCAAAGGCAGTTGCCACGCGATCCGCCACTCCACGGCCACGGTGATGTTGGAGCACGGCGCGGACCTCCGCAGCATTCAAACGCTGTTGGGCCACGCCAACCTGAACACGACGCAAATCTACACGCACGTCAGCATCCAGCGACTACGTGAAGTCCACGACAAAACCCACCCAGCCAAGCCGGACGAGAAACCAAGTCCTGACGGCGATCCGCCGCCGCAATCAGGGCAAGATTCGGACGCCAAGAATTGACACGTAACCGTTCCGATCGGCTAAAATAAGGCGATGCCCGCCACCGTCTCAAACTACCGCCCTTCTCGCGCACGCCCCCGCGCGGGAGGTAAAAACCTCGCCCGGCGATCGAATCGAAAGATTCGTTCGCCTCGCGTCGTTTTAACACACTGCAAACGCAGCGAAACGCGGCATGAATCGCGCCAGCGTTCATGCCAAGGTTCAACAGAGTACGATCGCGGCCAGCAGTACTGCATCACCGCACTGACAAACGGCGGCGGTACGATCACCGAAAGATACGCTTACGATGCGTATGGTACGCCAACGATCACCGATGCCAGCGGCACAACACGTACGGCGAGTGCTGACAATAACCGGTATACGTACACGGGCCGCGAGTTTGACTCGGAACTTGGCTTGTATCACTACCGTGCCCGCATGTACGATTCGGTGGCTGGTCGGTTCTGCTCCAAAGACCCGATTGGGTATGAGGATGGCTCCTCTCTTTATGGTGCATATTTTGCTGTTCGAGGAGTTGATCCTCTGGGATTAATATCCTGTCAAGAGTTTCTTGAAAGCTCGATTAATAATTTTGATTGGCCTCCGCGAGCAGAAAACCAGTGGAATCGAGGAGCTCATATTTTTTGTGGGAACTGCCCTGGGGGAGGAGGATTCAGCTGGCCGGACGGGCAACGCTGCCATGTCTGTTTACCCCAGGGTAAAGACGGCACAGAGCAGCAATTCGAAGCTCTTCTCGTCCATGAACTGATTCACTGCGACCAGTACAAGTGCGGAAAAAGAGGGCCACATGGAAATGAGGACGGCCCGACGATGGGTGGGCCAGTGCCGTTCCCTGAACCACGTCCGCCAACACCGAGTCAATGTTCGGATTGTCAGAATTTTGGCTCATCCGACCGAAGCGTGCGCGATGGTGACTGGAGGTTTTCTGAGTACTGTCATATCCGGAATGGAAATTTGCGATCCGCGCACACATCCAGCGGCACCACCCGTAGGGTAGCTTTTTTGACACTCAAAGTCCACTGTTTGCCTGCCAGCCAGCACGGCTCGGTTAGCTGGGTTGGTTCATTCTCGCCACCCTGGTTAGATATCCGAAGCTCTGAGAGCCCCACACTGTCTCATCCGGCGTTTGAACCGCTAACAGAGCATCTCACTCAAGCACGGGCTTGCTCAGCAGAGCGAGGCTCCGCCGATACCCTCGGCATGCGACGACGTTGCTAGTGTGCTTGGCAGCACGACAAGCAGCTTAAGACTTCAGAGCTTCGGACGGCTTCGATTCTAACGTATTCTCTGTCTTCACTCCAAGACGAATTAGTAAACCAATCAGCAAGTCGCCGATCCGTTGGGGACCACGACGCTTCTTAGCAGCAAGCTCCTCCAAAGGTTTCCCTTCGCTGGCGTAGGTGCTCTTGGGAAGCCACACAAACGCTTCGTTCATGTCTGCGATCATGCGATCCAAGTCGCTATGATGGTCAGCATGAAATTCACGTAGCTTTGACAAGATCGCTTCACGATCGACACCTTTGCCACGCCAAACCTGACGGCCGCCGACCAACTGAAACACCATTCGCATCGCCCGGTTGGCGATCCGGCAATGACGGTCTCGGGGATCCACTTTCTGTTTTTCCCAGAATGCAGAGAGCCCGCGATAGTACGAGTGGCACTTGATTAGATTTTTAGCAACCATCATCGCCGCGCCGCGCAGGCGGCGATTGCTACTGCGGCTCAGACCACCCTGATAATCGACCGTATCGCTCTGGTAACGTGATGGGTACAAGCCAGCTCGACCATTGATCGCCCGCGCACTGGCGTAGTGCTCGATTGGTCCAGCCTCACCGGCCAGACCGGCTGCCGAGACCACATTGATTCCCGTAACACTAAGCAGCAGCACGTACGGTGTTTTCACCAAAAACCTCGCCATTTCCCGCTCCGTCCGATTGATTTGCTCGGTCAACAGTTCCCACACTTCAAGCAATCCCGACCACTGATCCGTCACCATGTCAGCGAGGCCTGTTGGTTCAGCAGCGGTCAGGGACCACGCAACGATCCGTTCGAGCGTTCGCTTTTGGAAACGAATTTTCTGCTGCTTCAGATGCTTCGCTAGCCCGTCCACATTGGCTTGCTTGATTGCGGCGGCTGACGAGAACTTCTTGGCTAGCGGCATGGCAACCGATCCCTTAAAGAACTTATGTTGGATAAACAAGTCGTCGTATCCACGCATGCACTGATGCATCATGGTGCGAATCTGCACTTGTAGTTTGGCGCGTTGTTTAACGAGGATTCCTCGATGCCGCGTAAGTCGCTGTAGCGATTGGTAATTTTCATCGACTGGCAAGATCGCCAATCCGTAGCCATTGATCGCCGCATGAAAGATCGCTTCAAGATCATTGTCGTCGGTTTTCTCGTTGGGGTGAAGTGCTCGTCGGTAGTGCTTGGAGGCAAACGGATGAACCGTTCGCGTATCCATGCCCGCTCTGCGAAGCGACGCTTGAACTGGCTTGTGATAGACGCCGGTCATCTCCACTGCCGCGATTGAATCCTCGATCGAATGCTCCGTGAGTGCCTCTTTGATCTGCGCGTTCATCGCAGCCAAGGAGCCCGCATTGTGTTCAACCTCAGTAGGTTCGACGAGCACTCTGCCGTAGAAGTCCAAGAGCATCCATTTGGATCGACGTTTGGCACAGTCGACCGAGACGACACCGAAGTGAGACGGGCCGACAGCTTCGACCCGTTGCTGGATCACGCCAGCGGGCTTGCCGACGTATCGCCGTGCGGGTGATTTTGATTTTGACGATTTTGTCGGACGTTTTTTTGTGGCTGTTGCCATGGTCGAGTTCCTTGATTGAAGAAAAGTGAATTCCTTCAATAAAAGCACTCAGAATGCGCCGGGGGATAGTTTTTTGCTATCTTTGGTACATACCAGGATCGCGGTAGGGACGGCTGTTGCCAGCCGCCCCCCGCACAGATCCGTACGTGAGCCTCGACTCATACGGCTCCTCCGTTGGGTCAAACGATCGCGACACACTGTGACGCTACCCGTCGTGATTTCCCGTGACGCTCCAATTGATACTTGTTCCGGCTCAGAGTCCGAAGCATCGACGCCAATCCGGCAATACTTCCCTTCAGTGAGGTCCCTTTCCTCGGCGGATTCCGCCACTGCGGTCGCAGCTTTGTTCACCCGCGTCGACGGTACTACGGCCTCATCTGCCATCCCATCCGCGTTCATACCAGAATTGCGCTCATAGAGGTTCGCTGGTCGCCCTGGCAGTGAGTCATCACGACTTGACCCCAGGGGCAAATGGGACTTCCCGGTTCTCGCGTTTGGAATTTTCCACGCATGCACAGGTTCTTCGACTCCGCCATGTCCAGACTACCCTTACCAAAGCGGTGTAGCTGGTGTTGCCTTCCCGACGCATATGACACGGTCGGCACATGGAAGACCTGATTTCGGAGCTCAATTAGCTGGCCTACGCTTCCCCCTGCACGGACGCTCAGCACGACGTTGTTACCTTCGTCGCACCTCCGCCGGAGGCCGAAGTAGTTGGTTAGACCTTCCTCGTAAGAAACTTTCATTCTCGATTCCAAACCGGTTTTATCCCGGCACTCCATAACTCAAGTGTCCAATGATTTGTTTAATAAAAGCGTCCTCGGCGAATCGAAACTCGCCGAGAACCGTCGGCACCGTTGGCGCACCGTCGACCGGGATATCCCTTGTCAAGTTGCACCTCTGCAGAGCTTGATTCCGTTTCTCCCGGCAGACCCAGTACAAGGTCCAGCGACAACTCGCACAAATTATCATTGGACGCTTGAGCCATGGAGTGCCGGGATAAAACCGGTTTGGAATCGAGAATGAAAGTTTCTTACGAGGAAGGTCTAACCAACTACTTCGGCCTCCGGCGGAGGTGCGACGAAGGTAACAACGTCGTGCTGAGCGTCCGTGCAGGGGGAAGCGTAGGCCAGCTAATTGAGCTCCGAAATCAGGTCTTCCATGTGCCGACCGTGTCATATGCGTCGGGAAGGCAACACCAGCTACACCGCTTTGGTAAGGGTAGTCTGGACATGGCGGAGTCGAAGAACCTGTGCATGCGTGGAAAATTCCAAACGCGAGAACCGGGAAGTCCCATTTGCCCCTGGGGTCAAGTCGTGATGACTCACTGCCAGGGCGACCAGCGAACCTCTATGAGCGCAATTCTGGTATGAACGCGGATGGGATGGCAGATGAGGCCGTAGTACCGTCGACGCGGGTGAACAAAGCTGCGACCGCAGTGGCGGAATCCGCCGAGGAAAGGGACCTCACTGAAGGGAAGTATTGCCGGATTGGCGTCGATGCTTCGGACTCTGAGCCGGAACAAGTATCAATTGGAGCGTCACGGGAAATCACGACGGGTAGCGTCACAGTGTGTCGCGATCGTTTGACCCAACGGAGGAGCCGTATGAGTCAAGGCTCACGTACGGATCTGTGCGGGGGGCGGCTGGCAACAGCCGTCCCTACCGCGATCCTTGAAAACCTCCGGCGCACCCTTCGGTCGGATGAGCCAGAATTTTGAGAAGAATGCATACGGGACGCAGTGTTCGTGGTTGCATCCAGGTGATATCCCTGCACAGAAAAAGTGCATATCGGACGGCATCTGCTTCAGTTGCAAAAATGATTGCAAAGGACAGAAAGGGTTCGAAAAATCCTGTAAATAAAGGGAGCTTTGCTATTGCGAAGATGCCTACTACGTTATTGTAACATCCAATGTTTGACCGAACTGGCTTTTCCATGCGAACCTTCGTTGCCGCGGTGGCCTTTCTCGTGGTTCTCGTAGTCTTGCTTGTAGCTACATCGAGAGTACGCAACTTGCGCGTCCTTAAAGTTTTTGGGAAACAAGGCTCGCTTGATGAAAGCTGGATTGAACATGAAAAAGCAAACTTATTGGACCGACTTGCTGGTTTACCAGGCAAACCGTTCTCAGTAACGCTGCGTGGTGACGATCCAGCGATCGCCGAACAGATTAAGGCTATTCAGGGTTTGCAAGATTTGCGGGTCATCATCTTTGATTCTGTGGAGGTAAGCGACCTTCCGGATGGCGAGTTTCGATTGCCTGATGTGGATAAGCTTTCATTCTCAAATTGCGAAGGTGATGCAGTGCAGGTTTTGCTGACTGCAGCTTCAGACCTGAGAGTGATCCGCATTTATGATTCGGAAGAACTTTCTGACAAAGCTTTGGATGGAGCTCGATTCTTGTCTGAAGTCAAAATCGTTGAACTTGACGGAACCAACGTGTCGGGAACATTCTTAAAAAACTATCACATCGCGAAGAAGTTGTCTTCGGTGACTATGCGGTATTGCCCGGTTTCTGCCGAGGCATTGCATTACTTGGGCCGGTTCCCCGCAGTTAAACATATCGAGATTGATTCACCTACTTCAGATATTTCCTACGATCGAGCTGAAGCGATACTAGAAAGCAGAAAGCCGACCGTGGATATTCTTTTGGGCGGATTCAGGGTAATCGGAGAGAACGAGGAAAAGGTGTCAGAACGAGGAAAAGGTGTCAGAAGAGATCTAATGGGTCAGGTCTCTTTGATGGAAATGCCACGTCCTGCACCGGAGCGACGTGACATAAAAACGGTAGCCGAGAGGCTGCCGTTTTTCGTTGGCGGACAGGACGTCCGCCATCTTTGCGGAACGAAGCCGCCCAGACGCTGGTTCTCTTCCCGACGCACACGAAGTGCGTCGGGGCTGTTTTTCGCCCACGTCCCGCGCGAGTACGACGTTGCAACATGCGTCGACAAGCAAGCCTCTAGCGCGGTACCCTACCCAGCGTTCAAGCATCTCCTTCGGCAACCAATTGCTACCAATGGCCATCGGCATTGACCCCACCGTTGACTACGCATTCAAACTGCTTCTGGGTAGTCCCGAGCATCCGGCGATCACACTTCACTTTCTCAACGCAGTCTTGGGCGACGAGATTCAAATTACGGAAGTCGAAATCCTCAATCCGATTCTCGGCAAAGGAGACGACGATGACAAACTGTCCATTCTCGACGTGGCTGCGCGATTCGACGGGCAGGTTGTTCGATATTGAAATGCAGACCAGCCTGCCCGCTGGATTGTCTCAGCGACTGGCCTACTACACCGCGTCGTTGTACGTCGGCCAAATTGGCGAAGGAGACGACTATCGGCTGCTGCGGCCTGCCATCAGTATCTGCGTTCTCGATGCCGTGTTATTCCGCCAGTCAGCTCGAATCCATAGCGACTTTCGGCTTCGTTCTCGAGATGGAAGCCTTGATCTGACCGATAGCCTGCAAATTCATCTTCTTGAGTTGCCTAAATACCCGATCCCGAGTGATAATAGAGTGATCTCTGATCCCGTCGAAGCTTGGATGTACTTTTTTCGCCGGGCAGCGGAGATGACGATCGAGGACATCAATCAACGATTCAGCTCACCAGCATTTACCGAAGCTGCCCAGGTACTCGATATGATCCAACGCACCCCAGAGCAACGCAGTCAATACGAATTGCGGTTAAAAGCCCAGCGAGATGAACGGGCAAGACTTGAGCAGGCTCGGGCAGACGGAGAGGCGAGAGGGGAGGCGAGAGGAGAGGCGACGGGGCGAATTAAGACACTGCAAGAACTGCTGGAAATCGAATCCACTTCGCTCGACGGATTTTCAGTCGAGCAACTCGCAGAAATTGCAACTGACCTCCAGCGTCAGCTTCGTGAGCGAGGTGTCTAAGGGCTGGTGCGACTTGAGTTATCAGTGCGTGGACGAGATCCACCAAAGGGGACGGATCCACCAAAGGGGACGGGGGTAGTTGATGGGGTGCCGTCTTATGCACCTGAGTAAGCCACGTTCGAACGGTAGCCGATAGGCTGCCTTCTCTCTTTGGCGCAAAGGATCGTCTACGATCCTCGCGGCACGAAGCCGCCAAGACGGTGGACTCTTGGCGGCGCGTACGAAATATGTCGCAGATGGTTCGTGCACACGTCTCCGCGCCAGTGACACGTTGCAACACGCGTCGACGAGCAAGCGTCCAGCGAACTATCCTATCCAGCGTTCCAGCATCTCTCTCGACAAGCAATCGGTACCAATGGCCATCGGCATTGACCCCACCGTTGACTACGCTTTCAAACTGCTTGAGCGTCTGCAGCGATTGAGTGCTTCCTTGCCTTTCCATGCACCAGCGAATAGACACAAGGTACAAGCAGGAGCGTTAAGAGTGTCGAAACGATCATGCCGCCCATCAAGGCTCGGGCCAGGGGGATCATCGCTTCGTTCCCCGGTGCCCACTGGAAGGAGAGCGGTAACATTGAGGCGATCAGCGTGAGTGACGTCATCAAAATCGGACGCAAACGAATTTGCGCAGCGGAGAAGGCTGCATCGTGAGGTGCCATACCTTCAACGCGTCGTTGATTGGCAAATTCGACCAACAGAATCGAGTTGTTGACCACCACACCGATCATCATCAGGGTACCCATCAGCGATTGGATATTGATGTAGGTATCGGTGAGGTACAAGACCACCAATACGCCGCCAATCCCGAGCGGCACGGCCAGCATGATGATCAGCGGATCGACAAACGACCGAAACTGCGCCATTAGCACCAGGTACACCAGTAGCGTCGCGACAGCCAATCCCACGCCCAACGTGCTCATGCCCGATCGCATCTTCTCAATGGGACCACGCAGGGTCACCGAAACGCCGTTTTCGAAATCCATCTCAGCCAACCGTGTTTCGATATCTGCGGCGACACTGCCAATATCGCGACCGGAAATATTGACATGTACATCGTTGACACGCGAGATGTTGTAGTGAGCGATCTCTCCTGGGATCGTCACTCGCTTAACCGTCGCAATATTCGCGAGCGGAATGGTCACGGGACCATTTGGCGTGCGCAGCGAGATAGGAATGTTGCGGACCTCATCCAAAGATTCAAATTCGTTCGATTCGTATTGGACGCCCATAAAAAAGTCGGTACCCGACTTGGGATCAATCCAGATTGTTGAGTCGTAGCCGACACTCGAACCAAGTGCGGTCAATACTGTTTTTGCAACCTCCTCTTGATCGACGCCAAGATACTTCGCACGCGTTCGATCGACCTGCACGTCGAATTGCGGGTACTCAAGCGATTGAGCGATTTGAACATCTCGCGTTCCCAACATGGGGCGCACGGCTGCGACGATTCGCTCGGCCGCATCGCGACATTGTGGGAGTGTCCCCGCTGATACCTGAACACTGATCGGTGCCGGCACGCCCTCGTTGAGTGCCATATTGACGATCCCGCCGGAAACAAACATGAACTGGTCGAGTGGATAGTCCTCCGCCAAAACCGCTCGGAGTTTTTCGATATAGGCTTGGGTGCTGACGCTGCGACCTTCTTGCTTGAGGTTGACAATCACGTAGGCCGTGTCCGGCCCAGAGTTAGAGCTCAACACAGTCGAGAATCCAGCCCCCTTGCCCACCGGCAAGCCAATATTAGAGATGATCGCATCGATTTGCTCTTCGGGAATGACATCTTTGATGGTGCCTTCAATCCGAGCAACGAGTTTCTCCGTATCCAGCAACGAAGTGCCGGGCAACGTTTTCAGACGCAGTTCAAACGATCCCGCGTCAACGTGGGGGAACAGTTCCGTACCGATCCCAGGCAGGAGCAGAAACGAGGCCCCGACCGCGACCACAATGATGCAGGAACTGATGGCGGGTGCCTTCATCGTCACACTGAGCAGTCGACCGTAGAGTCCACGCGGTTGGACGTCGGATTTTTGATCATTTACATCACTACCGTCGGCCGAGTGTTGCTTGCGTATTTTCGTACGAACGAACGTCGCGCAGTAGGCTGGTACGACGGTCAGGGCGAGCACGTATGACGCGCCAATGGTCAGCGTGGCTGCCAACGACAGAGGCATGAACAGATACTTGATCATCCCCGTCAGAAATACTGCGGGCAGGAACACCGCAAGGGTCGTGGCGGTACCCGCCAGAATCGCGCCGGAGACCTCCTGCGTGCCATCGCGCGCGGCCTCCATCGGCGACTTGCCCATGCGTAAATGACGAATCACATTCTCGACGACGACAATGCCAGCGTCGACAACGGTCCCAATCGCCAGTGCAATTCCACCGAGAGTCATGACGTTGATCGTTTGACCCGAAAAGGCAAACCCGAGCGCACCGATCAGAATCGCCAGAACGATCGTCGAAACGATGATGATTGTTGGCACGACGCTGCGCAAGAAGACGAACACCACGATCGCGACGAGCAGCGCGCCCAAGCCCACCTGAGTGACCAGGTTTGACATTGCTTTGCGAATGTAGCTCGACTGATCCGACACGAGTGTCACCTCCGTCGCTTCGGGGATATCCCCTCGTTCCTTCATCTTGGGGATCTCGCGAGCAAT
The DNA here is from genome assembly GCA_963763175.1 of uncultured Planctomycetota bacterium. Classification (GTDB taxonomy): domain Bacteria; phylum Planctomycetota; class Planctomycetia; order Pirellulales; family Pirellulaceae; genus Rhodopirellula. The sequence continues at coordinate 260,803 of CAVXOB010000011.1, forward strand.
GCCTTCGTAGATGCGATCGACGACCGCGATCGTGTTCTCTCCCGGTTCACGCAGCAAGGGACAGTAGACGCTGCGATTTCCGTTGACACGTACGATGTTGTACTGCAGGGCCGCGTCGTCGACGACGCGGCCGACGTCGCGGATGAAGATCGGACGGTCGTCTCGCACTACGATCGGAATCGCTTCGATATCTTCTATGTTTGGCAACGTGTTTCGGGGATGGATTTGATAATCCGTGCCGCCCATCGATGCCGTTCCACCGGCGAGTACCAGGTTCGACTTCTGCATTGCGTCGACCACATCGGTAGGGCTGATGTGGTAAGCGCGCAGCTTCGCCGGATCGACGTAAATCATCATCTGTCGAAATTTGCCGCCGAAAGGGTGTGGAATCTGGACTCCTTGCAAGCCGCCCATCTTGTTTCGCACGGCGTAGTAACCGATCGAATAGAGTTCAGATTCGCTCAGTCCTTCACCTGAGATTGCGGCCAGCACCACGGGCAAATTCGCCGGTTCGCTGCGCATTGTAAAAGGATATTCGATCCCCGGCGGCAAGTGAAACATATCACTGGCCTCCAGGTTGACGATATCATTCATCGCGGAACTGGCGTCCGCACCGGGCTGAAAAAATACTTTGATTACCGCTGCACCGGGAATCGTCCGCGATTCTTGATGTTCAATTTTCCCCGCCAGTGTCAGGGCGCGCTCGACCCGCGAAGTCAGAGACTTTTCCATGTCCAGCGTCGGCAAGCCGGGGTAGGAAAAGAAGCTGACGACAACCGGCTTTTTAAAATCCGGCAAAATATCAATCGTGATGCCGGGGACGACGGCTGCGCCGAGCACGCACAACGCGATCACACCCGCCAGGACAGCAAATCGGTTCTTGAGGGAAAAATTGATCAATGACATCGTTAGCGGGCCTCCAGCACAGCGACCTTCTGGCCGTCGATGAATCGATTCAAGTTCGCGTCTAGCACCCGTTGGCCCGGCTGGACGCCCGAGAGGACTTCGATCGAAATACCATTGTCGCTGCCGATCGTGACATCAGCACGCTCGATCGTATCGTCGTCACAGACGATGTATACAAATCCCTTGCCCTCTTCATCGAATCGAATTGCTTGGGCAGGAAGCATGTTCGCCGCGACCTTCGTAGCGAGGGTGATCGAAGCTTGGCCGAACATTCCTGGAAGTAACTTGCCATCATTGTTCTTCAACTCCACTTCGACCTGCATGGTTCGCGTGCTGGGGTCGAGACTACCGCTTCGACGCGTGACCGTACCGACCAGCGGGGGCTCGGAGGAGAACGACGGGAAGGTGAGTGCCACTTCGTCACCGATGCTGACTAGGGGCGCATCGGACTCGGGAACGGGGATGCGAACGCGGACCTTGTCGATCTGACTGATGACGAACAGTGGTTTTCCGTTGCCCACCTCGCTGGATTGGCGAACTAAATCTCCTGGTTCCACACTTCGCTGCGTTACCATCCCCGCAAAGGGAGATTTTAAGGTGGCAAAGCTCATCAGGACTTTCATTTCTTCCAACTGAGCTTCCGCAATCCCCGTTTCTGCTTGGGTGGCCTGCAATTCGGCCTGAGACGACGCGACTTGAGCCTCAGCAACGCCAACGCCGGCTTTTGCCGACTCGATTGAAGACGTCATGGCGTCCTTGCGAGCCGATTCGGAATCACGTTTCATTCTCGCCTCGTCGAGCATTCGGTTTTGCAGCGATCCGCGTTGCACGAGATCTTGCGTCCGGTCGAATTCCGCTTGGGAACCTGCCAGCGACGCTTCGGCACCCGCCATTTGTGAACTGGCCTCTTGTAACAGAGCTTTTGCCGATCGAACGCGGGCCTCAGCAAGCTGTACGTCAGCTCTCGCCCGCTCCTCCTGCGCATGTGCTCGAGCGATTTTCTTTTCAATGACGTGACGCTGCTCGAGCATCTCGGGCACATCGATCGTGGCCAGGTTTGCGCCCGCTGCGACGTAATCACCAATATCAGCATGGAGTATCTTGACGTAGCCCGACACTTTGGCTCGAACTTCCGCCCGATAAAATGCGTGTACCGTGGCAGGCTGAAGCGTCGTCCTTCGCACTTCGGTCGTCGCGACGGCGACGGTTTTCACTGCAACGTTGCGGGCTTTGTCGGTCTTCGTCAGAACGTTCTGATTCGATGTGCAACCACTCACGATCAGCAAGCAAGCTCCAATGATCGCAATCGTAGGAAGTGAGTTTTTCATTACAAAACGTTTAATTGAGATTTTCGGGTCGGCTCGAAGTTCAAATCGTGTTTCATCCACTCGTGTGAGCCGTCGGCTCACACGCTGGCAGACGTAGCTGCCCAAGCGATCCGCATAACCATTGCCGTTTGTCTGGACGAAAGAGTCTCACCCTGAGGAATGTGCAGTCTAGCTGGGACAACGCGACATTTCGATGAGCGACCGCTTCGAAACCGCCGATTCATTTGACTCTTCCGTCATCATCGTTCCTTTCGAATGCCGAAGCATCTTCGGTGGTACCGTCGCGATCGGAGCGACACACGCTATCGGATGGATACGACAGCAATAGGGAGGGCAAGGATGCCCCGTTCTTTACTAGTACTCGGCCTGTTTGGCATGATCGGATGCGCGAGCTCCGGACGACTGCCGCTGCAACCCATACCGCCGGTACAACTCGCAGAATCGGCTGAATCGCAAGAGTCAACCAAGATCCCAGGCACGCGAGCGTCTGACATCATGATCGAGACTACCGTCGAGCCGGTTGGCCATCACGAGAGCATGATCGGCGATCAGGTCGAGGCGGTAACGCTGATTCCCTATGGGGACTCGCCACTTGAAATGGTCGCCGTGTCGTCAACTGCACCGCCAGGCCCTGTCGCTGTGAACACAATCGACCTGAATCTCCCATCCGCCCTCGCGATGGTCAGCGGTCGACATCCGGTGGTCGGTTTTGCCCAGTCGCGGGTGCGCGAAGCGTACGCACAACTCGACCGTGCCAATGTTTTGTGGTTACCATCGATCCAGAGCGGTTTCAGTTTCTATCGCCACGATGGAAACTTTCAAGCGGTGGACGGTCGGATCGTTGATGTCAATCGTAACTCATTCCAGTACGGACTGGGAACCGGCGCCGTCGGGGCTGGCACATTTCCACGTCCCGGCTTGGTCGCGCAGTTCCACTTGGCCGACGCGATCTTCCAACCTGAAATCGCCGAGAAGACGGCGTGGGCACGCGGGCATGCCGCCAGCGCGGCGCTCAACGAGCAGTTGCTGCGGGCCGCGCTGGCGTACATTGAATTACTTGACGCTCACCAAGATGCACGCATCCTCGATGAATCTCGCGGGCGTGCCGCTGACCTTTCCAAGATCACAGCTGACTTTGCTGCTGCGGGCCAAGGTTTACAGGCCGACGCTGATCGCATGCAAACTGAACTGAACTTGATCGACAACCGTTTAATCGCCGCCCGAGAACGCATCGCCGTCGCGTCGGCTCGCCTCGCTCAAGCAATTAGTATCGACGCGAGCGGTCAGATCCTGCCGACGGATGTCAATGCTGTTCCGATCGATCTTGTCGATTCCCAATCCGACAAATCATCGCTGATCAGCATGGGTCTCTCGACCCGACCCGAGTTGAAAGAGTCGCAAGCGCTCGTCGCCGCAGCTTGCGAGGCGTTCAAGCGAGAGAAGTACGCGCCTTTTGTGCCTAGCGTCTTACTCGGTTACAGCACTGGTGGCTTTGGCGGCGGTCTTGGCAATAGTCTCTCAAACGTCGGTGGTCGATACGACTACAATGCAGGGGTCACGTGGGAGGTGCGGAACCTCGGCCTCGGCGAGCAGGCAGCCCGTCGCGTCACTTCAGCCAGAGTTCAGCAGGCCAAGTTCGAGAAACTGCGAGTCATGGATCAGGTGGCGTGGGAGATTTCCGAAGCTTCCAGTCAAATCGATTTTCGCCGCCAGCAAATCAAAATTACTCAAACGGCCATTCGAACCGCCGAAGCTTCGTATGACGCCAACTCAGAACGCATTCGCGATGGCGAGGGGTTGCCAATCGAGGTATTGCAGTCGGTTCAGGCATTGGAATCGGCTCAACGCGCGTATCTGCAAGCAGTCATCGCATACAATCAAGCCCAGTTCCGTTTGCAATGGGCACTGGGTTGGCCCGTCGATGCTGCTGCCGATCAAGACATCAGGACGGTTGACGGCGAGTCGACTCTCGGCGCTGCAATGGCTCCTTGATTTAACGTATAATCGGTTTTCTGTTATTTGCCTCCGGCTCGGCCGGTCGCTCTCCCGCCGATTTTTCGAGATTCACCCCATGCGCTGGCTCTTCTCCAAGGACGTTTTCATCGATAGTATTCGCCTGCTCGTGGGACTCGCGGTTGGGGGTGTGTCACTAGCTCACGCTGAATCGCCCTCATCTCTGGCTGCACCGAGTCCGACGGCGACCGAGGTTGCACCTTGGCCGCGTTTCCACGGGCCGCAGGGGCGCGGAGACGTTTCCCAGGGCCAACTGCCCTTGACATGGCAGCCGAACGAATACGCTTGGTCGTTTGAACTCGGAGGCAGCGACGTCGGTTCTCCGGTCGCGACCGATACGACGGTGTTCTTGCTAGACTCCCAAACCCAGAAGTTGAAAACTAACGCAACCACTTCGTCTGGCACGATCGACTTTGTGGCCATCGAACTGGCGACAGGCAAAGAACTTTGGCGACATCGGCATCCGTTCGTCGATCGCAAGCGACACGCACGCAATTCGCCCGCCTCGACGACTCCGGCAATCGCGGGCGAGCGCGTGTTTTTTGCCTACGGCGACGCCGATGGCGCTTACCTGTACGCTTATACGCTTGATGGAGAACCGCTCTGGGAACGCCAGTTAGGTCCCTGGTCGGGGGTTCATGGGTTTGGTGCCAGCCCCATGGTGACGGGCGATCAAGTAATTTTGTTTAATTCGCAACAAGTCGATGAACTGGAGTCTTGGCAGGTCGCTGGTCAGAGCCGGATGATGTCGTTCGATGTCGCGACGGGAAGAGACCGATGGAGCACGCCTCTGAAGTCGACGCGCCCCTGCTACGGAGTGCCCGCCATCTACGAGCCTCACGCCAATGGTGCGAAGAGCCAGTCCCACGATGCTCCCCAGTTAGTCGGAGCGAACAAAGGCAATGGGATGTTTGGCATGAACTCCAAAACAGGCGAATTGCTGTGGTCGTTGCCAGTGTTTGATAAGCGGTGTTGCTCATCGCCGTTGATCGTCGGTGATTTGGCGATTGCGAGTTGCGGCAGTGGTGGAGGCGGCAACTACATTTCCGCTGTCCGCATACCCCAGCAGCCAAGCGAATCACCGGAGGAAGTCTTTCGCATCACGCGAGGTGCTGCTTATGTACCTACCTCGGCCGTCAAGGACGGATTGATGTTCACGGTGGCCGACAACGGCATCGCCAGTTGTTTTGATATTGCCAACAATGGTCAAGCCCGATGGAGTCAACGTCTGGGCGGCAACTTTGGAGCGTCACCCATTATTGTAGGCGATCAACTCCTGATGGTTTCCCTCGAGGGTATCGCGCACGTCACCACGGCCAGCGACACCAAGAGTGAGATCAGCGAATTCGATCTTGGGGATCGCGTGGGTGCCACGCCCGCTTTCGTAGGCGGTCGACTGCTGTTGAGAGTGGGGGCGAAACTCCATTGCTTGGACTAGGACTTGGTACCGGACTCTGCCTGGAAACACACTGTCTTGGCGACTCCGTTCCCCCTCGTGCGCAGCAGGCGGAGCCTGCGTTGCAGTGCGCTCCCAGGTGGGAGCCGGGCAACGAGTTGAGATAGCCGCCTAGCCCGGAGGCCAGCTCATTTTCCGGCCACCGAGGAGATGAAAATGCACGTGCGGTACGGCCTGGCCACCGTTGTCGCCGCAGTTAACGACCAGTCGATAGCCTTCACCGAGTCCCTCGTCGGCCGCAATTTGCGATGCGGCCACGACGCAGCGCCCCATGACCGCTTCGTCCTCGGGAGTGAGATTGGCCAACGAAACAATTTCTCGCTTGGGGATCACCAGCACATGCACGGGTGCTTTGGGATCGATGTCCCGGAACGCCAAACAGATGTCGTCTTCGTATACGATATCGGCAGGAATTTCACGGGAGATGATTTTGCTAAAGATGCTTGACATGGATTCCATTTCAAAAAAAGTGACGCCCATGGAACCGACTCAAACCAATGGCGAGTAGCGGCCGATGAGTGAATTGCGACGTAAACGGTATCAGAGCGTACTCTATCCACTGGCGCAGCGGAGGAGGTTTCTCGGCAGGGAATTGACCGAAATTGTCGGCGAAGAAACCACCTCCTTTGTCACTCGCACCATCAACGAAGTCGTCCGGGCGGGCGTGTTGGTGAAGGTCCGCCAGGACGGTGAGATTCTCTACGAGTGGAATGGTGGTGATCCGGTCGTCGCGGTCGATCAATGGATTGATCGCCGCATTCATGGCGATCAAGTCAAGGAGACCCCCGAACAAGAGCGACCACGGGAAAGATTGCTGCGACTCGGTGCCGCGTCGTTGTCCGATGCGGATTTACTCGCCATCCTGATTCGCGTTGGAATCGTGGGCGAATCGGCGGTGACCGGCGGTCAAAAGCTTGCCAATCGTTTTCATGATGAGCTCGATCGACTCCGCGATACAGGCTTACCCGAACTGCGTGTGATCACCCCGGCGGTCACGAAGGCGAGTTTCTGCCAGATCATGGCTGCGTTGGAGATTGGCCGGCGGGCGACGGAATCACGCTCCCAGCGCCCAGTCGAAATACACAAAATCACGTCGACCATCGAGGCGATCCAGTACTGCACCGAAAAATTTGCGTACCTCGCAGGCGACGCTGTCCAGGAGGAATTCCACATTGTCACGCTTGATACCAAGCACAAGCCGATTCGTTCGCACCGCATCACTGTCGGCACGCTCGACGCATCGTTGGTACACCCGCGCGAAGTATTCCGTCCGGCGATCCGGGACGCGGCCGCAGCCGTGTTGTTGATCCACAATCATCCCTCCGGCGATCCCACGCCGAGCCGCGAAGACTATGCTGTAACGGAGCGGTTAACCGACGCAGGCAAACTGATCGGGATCGTCGTGCTCGATCACATTGTCGTCGCCCGCCAGCGCTGCCTCAGTATCCGCGAATGTTCTTGAGGGCGGTAGAAACGTGGGGGTTTGCCATTTCAACGAACGGCGATCGAAACCCAACCCTCGGTCAAATCAATCGCTGAGATCTTGACGACGCGACCCGCCAGGGCACGCACCTCGGCGTCCAGGGGAATCATGAAATGACGGTGCAGCATTTCCTTCGGAAACAGTTCGTTAAAACTCTTCTGCATGTTTGTTTTAATGGCAGTTTGGCTGATCGATAAGCGACCGTTGCCAGGAAATGAGAGGCGAACGTCGTCATCGCGGCTGAGCCAGATCGATCCGTCGTCACTGCGGACGGGGTGGTAGATAGCAGAAACTTCGAGCGTCTGGTCGAGCTCTCGACCACCCTGTGAAAACCGAGTGCCACGCAAACCGATCCGTAGTTCTTGATTGTCGGCTTCGATGAACACGGGACGAAAGTTTGCCAAGTCGACCTCATAGTCTTCTTGCTCCGAGTCAGCTTCTTGATCAGGCCCCTTCCCGGTTGGCTCGGCGCTCGAATTCCGATCGGGCAAGTCGATGTCGAGTGTGCTGGCGAGTTGGAGAATCCGGTCGGGAGTGAAAGTTTGTCCCGCGAGAAGCTGAGCAATCGTGTTGTCCACAATGCTTTGATGGATCTGTATCGCAGCAAGATAATTTCCGGGCTGGACACCCTCGTCGTCGCGCGACCCGAGCGAGGCGAGGGAGGGTGGTTCGCTCGGCGCTGATAAACCAGCACGTCGTTGCAAATTGGCTCGGGCGTAGACCGTATCGGACGTGGACCCGATCGAGCGGTTCAGCGACGGGAAATCCAGGCGATTCAGCCACGGCTCAACGAGGCTATCGAGGCCTGGAAGCGAGCGTGACGCCATTTCAGCCGTCTGCATAGCAAACTCGTTTTGAACTTGCGTTCTCAGTTTCTCGCGTGAGATCGCTTCGGCGCGTGGGCGTTGTGCAGCAGCCTGTTTGCGGGCGATCCGACGCACGATGCGGAGAGGGTGATTGATGCGATTGATCTGCGTCGACAATTCTGCCGTCGCCACGGTATCGCCCAGCACCACACCTTTTTCGGTTATTGCAATTTGCCGCGCCGCGTAAACTCGGCCGTGACCGGTCGTGTCGACGGTAATCGGTGGATGATACCCACGCGCCGTCGTCGAGAACAATCCATCCAGCCGGACCAGAAGCCGAATATAACCCTCAGCAGGCAGCAGTTGACCAGTCACGTTTCCGTCAACTCGTGCTTGGCCGATCATGCGTGTCCCCAGAATACAGTCATTGACGGGGTTGGGAGAATTAACGGGCCGCGCGATCGCATCGGTCACCGCCTGCCCATCGATCCAACCCCGAATGTTTTCGTGACTATAATACGACTGGATCTTGCTGATCAGAGCGGATGCTTGGTTGGCGTCGGCGAGACCGTCGATCAATTGACCGACTCTGGCGACTTCCGCAGGCGACAATTCCTCCAACCCACGCGAGCGCTGTTCCGCTGGGCTGTCTTCCGCGTCAGAGAGAAGCGTTCTCTGCAGTGCATCGAGCTGCTTCTGAACCGACTCCATCCCTCGCTCGGGATCGGAATACCGCAGCGCCGCGATGTATGACTGCAAGGCATCGCGTAGGGACGTCATCGCTTCCAGTTCCAACCCTGGATAAATGTCACGAAGTCGCAACTCCAGCTCCACAGCGGAATGGCCTCGTTGGGCAACCGATTCATCATTTTCAATCGCCGCCCTCAACGGATCCAGCTGGAGGTACTGCAGCCAAGCGGCAGCGTTTTCCGGCGTTGCTCGCTGGTCCAGGTACGCCTCGCAGTCTGACATCGCCTCGAGTACGGCTGCCTCTGCGTCTGCCAAAATGGGCAGCTGGCCTTCATCCAATTGCGCTCGCGCTTCCTGTATTTCAGTATCAATCCTAACAGTGGGTGAATCGGCCCAGGAAAAATCGGCGAATGGCCCAGACGTTGCCACCATTCCGCCAGCAAGAAGGGAGCCCGCGATCAATAACTGCTTAAGCATAGGTCTTTTAGTCAAAATACGGTGCGAATAATCGTTGCAGTTTAACTAGTCTGCCAGCAAACGCACGGGCATGCTACGCCGAAATTTCAATCAATCAATCCAACTTCAATCTCCAAGCCAGGACCGAAACCCAGCATCAGCCAGGGGCGGGGGATATTCATGCGAACAAACTCCTCCAGCACGAATCCGAGTGTCGCGGACGACATGTTGCCGTGTCGACGCAGAATCTCACGCGACACACTCAACGTTTCCCCTGGCAGATCGAGCGATTCTTGCACAGCAGCCAGGATGCGGATCCCGCCAGGATGAACTGCCCAGCCGCCGATCGAATCAACGGACAAGTCACGATCGGCGAGCCAGTTTCTGAGATATGTCGCGAGATTCGACTCAATGAGTCCCGGTACGCTCGAACGGAGTGTCATCTCAAAACCATGGTCGCCAATCAACCAACTCATCGCCTCGCGGCTGTTCGGAATCAGGCAGGATCCCGTGGCGGTGATCTCTCCCAGGCCGCCCATGCCTCGAGCGTTCATGAATTGTCGACCGGCCACGATCGCCGCCGCTGCACCGTCGGCAAACAGCGAACCCGATACAATTCTCTGCGCGTCGAAGCCATATTGATAGTGCAATGAGCACAGCTCAACGCTCCCAATCAGGATGCATGCCGCTGGGTCGGCAGCCGCTAGACCGCGGGCGGTTCGAAACGCGTTGATCAGCGCGTGACATCCCATGAATCCGACCTGCACTCGCTCAGTGGTGTGCGGTAATCCCAGCCGCTCGATCAGTTCGATATCGATCCCAGGGGAATGGAATCCGGTACAGGTAACCGTGATCAGGTGCGAAATCTGTTCTGCTCGGCAGTCGGCCAGTCTGATCGCAGCCGACGCTGCCTCCATCGCTAGCCCTGGCGCCTCGACCGCAAATCGGTCATTGCGTGTACGAGTCGAGGGGCCATCAGCTTCCGCGTCCAACGCTTCGTAAAATGACTGGGTCAACGTTCCGGGAGTGGGTTCCTCCAGCAACACGCTTCCTCGCGTCTGCACTCCCGATCGTTTATACAGTTTTCCGACCGTGTTAGCTTCCCGCTCGTTTCGACACGAAACTCGCTGGGCGTGCGCCGTCGAGAGCTCCCGATCGGCTTGATAACGTGGTGATGCAGACGCAACCGAAAGGAGAGATGCCATGGAGAGTCAATTTGAACTGTTGATGATGTCACGGCAGCTTGCCCCGGTGGGCACGAAGGATGGACCTCCTGCTAGCCCACGAATGACGGGTCCGGCCAACCAGGGAGCGTAAGTCAATCCGACGTGTGCTGCGCGGCGGAGCGACGCCGAACGCAACGCCCAGGTCACGCCACCGCAAAGGATGCGCCGCTTTCGCTGCAAGCCCCGCAGCTGCTTTTCCCAATGCGCCGCAAAATCCGTTTGCCATCGCAAATCCGACCATCGATCGGCAACGGCCAGTCCAGTCTCGATCCCCCACGTCATGCCCTCGCCCGTCATCGGCTCCACATATCCCACGCTGTCACCCGCCAGAACGACGCGGTGTCGACCTGGCGAGCGTGATCGCCGCAGCGGCGGTGCTGTCATCAGTTGCGCTTCCTCGCGAAGCCACTTAGCGACCGCATCGCCCGAGATTTCCGCTGATCGGGGATGGCTCAGCAGCAATGCCGCCAGGCGGTCGATAGTATCGCAAGTATCTTGGCCCCGCAATCGCTGGCCCCGCAATCGCTGGCGGCACGATTGCTGGCCCCGTGATCGCAGGGCAGCGGCGATATCGATCTCGCCCCCTGGCAAACGCACCAATCCGACGTAGCCCTCGGCGCCGCACACCATTTGAATTTCGCCTTCATCCAACTTCCAGTGTGCAGCCAGCGGGTGGTCATGCGGGAGATGGGCGGCGATTCCAAGTGGACCGTGAGGCGATTGGATCCATGGCAACTGCCAACGCAGGCCTGGGTGCGACGTTTGGCCGCAGGGGTGGCTCCCGGAAAAATTGCCACTTAGTCCTGTAGCAACGACGACCAAATCAAATTCGTCGGTGAGCTGCCAGGGATGCTGAACTTGTCTGTCAGTAAGATATCGATAGCGAATGAGAGTTCGCTGCACGTCGGACGACACGACCTGCGCCTCACAAGGCTGCCACACCCGAACGCCGGCCTTCTCGGCTTGATCTACCAAAAACGAATCCAACACGCTGCGCGAAATCGCGACGCCCTCCGCAATTGACAGTCGAATCGGTCTCCCAAGGGTGCTCCTCTGTGATGAACCCGCCGCTTGGAAATATCCGACAAACCGATCCGTTGGCGTCCCTATTTGCCGAATGGGCGCGCCCAGGCCGATCGCATCGAGAGCCCGCAGCCCGGCAGCACCAAGGCAACAACCACAGATTTTCTCACGAGGAAACACAGCCCGTTCTACCAGAGTCACCGCGTTTCCCAAGTGTGCAAAGCGGATCGCCGCCGAACCCCCCGCCACTCCCGCACCGATTACCAACACGCGCGAAGGTGGATGGGTAGAGAGAGGCGGCATGGCTTAGTCGCGAAAACGGAGTGAACGGTCGAACTAATGTAGCATCATCCTTACTGTTGACTGCCCAAAAAAGCGATTCACTGAGTTTACGGCCAGGGCTTTCCGGCTATCTTTTCGCATTCAACCTAGGGGCTGACGCCCAGAACTGAACACTGCCGCGTATCCTGACGTTATCAATGAGCAATGAATCCCGAGACGCTGCCCCTTCGGCCCCACCGCGACGGCGCGGCGCGGTGATCCACGGTCCCGAAAAAAGTTTGCTCGATGGCGTTCGAACTTGGACGGATGTGTTTCCCTGGTTGCGGCTCGTCCGCGTCTGCCGTGTTGCTGGAGGTCCGGTGTGGGTGACGCATGCGGTGGTCGTGGCCCTGATCTGGGTGTTTGGTTTGAACTGGTTGGCGGGCGAGGCGATGCCTTCCAACTTGAGCCGGGGCCTCATACCCGTCTCTTTCTTGCCGATTTTCGCCACCACGCTGCCCAGCGATGCGTGGGTTCTCTTCGGAGATGGCGTCTTCGCGGGGGGCGACGGTGTGTGGTTCAACTGGAAATGTGTGCTATGGACGATCATTTTGTGGCTACCCACCACCATGGCACTCGTGCGTGTGGGTGCTTTACTGACGGCAGGTCGTGACATGCCCTCTTACTTCGCGACGTTTCGAGCGGTAGGTCGGCGCCACCGCGGTGCGGCGGTGATCGTCCTGCTGCCAACGGGCGTAGCGGCGTTCTTAGGGCTGATCGCCTGGGCCACCACCTGGCTGGCCGGTGTGATCGATGGCGTGCCCGATCACACATCGTGGGCGATGTGGCTGAGTCTACCCATTGTCTTGCCAGCCACACTAATCGCGGCGGTGCTAATTGCTGCGGCCAAGGTGGCCATCCCGTTGGGCCTTAGTGCGACAATGATTGAGCCCGATGCGGACCCCATCGATTCGCTCAGCCGCGGCTACGAATACACCCTCCGACGGCTACCCCAACTCGCGGCATTGGTTGTGGTGGCGGCGGGAATCTCTTTGCTTGTGGTTGCGGGGTGGACTGTAATTTCGCTTCTCGGACGCAGTCTCATAGAATCGGCCGGACCATCGAACCCACCGGTGCTCTTGTGCCTTGCGTTGTTGCCCAGTGCGATCGCCGGGATGATGCTCTGGTCGATGGTCGGCGGCATCTACCTCCTCCTACGACAATCTGCGGGAGGCCAAGAAATCGAAGACTTGGCGATCGATTCAGGGCACTGGAAATCGCCCAAGATGCCTTCGGTACAGCAGCGTGCGACGCTGTAGCGACGGCTCATTGAGAATGAATGTAACTTGGAGCGGGGGTTCTGTTTTTTGCGACTGGCGGGCTTGATTCCGGTATAATGTGCTGTCATCCTCAAAATTTCACTCAATCAATCAGCTCTTATCCATGCATCGATCAATCATAATCCTCGCCCTGTTTCTCTTTAGCGTGGCACAATCTTCGTTCGCCGCCGCCCAATTCTCACGTCTTTTTGGCAGCGGCCCACCCATCAAAAAAATCGAGACTGCGGAGCTCCATCAACTTCTGACCACGCAGCAGAAGGCGGAGGCCGAGGCGAAAGCGGCGGACGAGCAACCACCCCAACCCAACTTCGTTCTCGTCGATGTTCGCAGCGATGCTGAAATCAAAGTCTCAGTCATTCCCGCCGCGATCACCAAAGCTGAGTACGAGAAGAACGCCAAAAAGTACGTGGGGAAAACGGTGATCCCATACTGTCTCAGCGGTGGCCGGAGCAGCGCGTACGCAAAACAGCTTGCTCGCCAAGGCGTGAAGGTAAAGAACTATCAAGACAGCATCCTGGGTTGGCTGGGCCACGAATTGCCGCTCGCGACGCTCGATGGAGAACCCACCAATCGAGTCAACACGCTCAGCAATCGACATCCGGTTCCAGCCAAGTACGAACAAATTAATCCGTAGACGTACCCAGCAATGCAACTCACCTTTGACGCGCCGGAGTATCTGTGGTTGCTGGCGATCCTGCCGCTGGGGGCCATTTACGGATACCGACACTTGCAGAGTCTCGGCCGCGCGCGTTGCCTGTTAGCAATCCTGCTCCGCATGGCCGTTTTCGGGGCCCTCATTTTTGCCCTTGCGGGCACGCGCCTGGCATGGACGACCGACCGCGTCTCGGTCATGTACGTGCTCGATCAATCTGAGAGCATCAGCCTCGAACAGCGTGAGCGGATGTACGAATTCGCGCGGCGTAATGCGGCCGAGCATCGTAGCGCGACACGGGAAGATCTCGCGGGTGTGATTTTGTTTGGGGCCGATGCGACCATCGAAGTCCCCCCCTTTCACGATGGCTTGCCGAGCGGTTCGGGACGCAGCCAAATCGAGATTCGCAGCGATGCCACCAACCTCGAACAAGCCTTGACACTCGCAGCGGCATCCATGCCAACGGATACCCGCCGCCGAATCGTCGTTTTCACCGACGGCAACGAAACCCAGGGACAGGCAGAGCGAGTCGCGGCGCCAATCATCGCATCGGGGATCGGTATCGACTTTGTCGCCGTCCCGACACAAGCCGGCGCCGATGTGATCGTCGAACGCATCGACATGCCATCAGAAATACGCACCGGGCAGCCTCTCGAAGCACGCGTCGTGATCGAGAACATCACTCAGCACACCCCTATCACAGAAGCTGGTGACAAGGAGGACAAATCGATTCAGGCGAAACCAGGTACTGTGAAGGGGCGATTGCGGATCACTCGCAAGTTCAACGGCGAGGAGGAATTGCTGGCCGAAGAACCTGTGGAGGTGACACCTGGCAAGAACGTGTTTCCACTTCGGCACACCATCACGCGTCCCGCTCCCTACACGTACTCGGCCCAGTTCATTGCTGAGACGGATGCGGGTGATTCGCGACCGCAAAATAATCGATCGAGCACATTTGTGAACGTTCGTGGCAAGAGCCGAGTGCTGCTGATCGAACCGGCAAATCAGTCCGAGGACTGGTCCAGATTTGTCGACGTGTTGCGCGACGAGGCGATCGAAGTCACCGTCCAACCCAGCAATGCAACCTTCACGTCACTCGCGGAATTGCAAGCATACGATGCCGTCATTCTGGCCAATGTTCCTCGCGTTGGCGGAGATTCAGCCAGCTCCATTTCACAGTTCACCGACGATCAAATCGCCCTGCTCGTTCGCAATACCCAGCAGCTCGGGGCGGGACTGCTGATGATCGGGGGTCCCGACTCACTTGGCGCCGGTGGCTGGACGGGAACCGAACTGGAGAAGGCGATGCCGGTTGAATTCGAGATCAAGAATGCGAAAGTCAACGCGGTCGGCGCACTCGAACTGGTGATTGACAGCTCAGGATCGATGCAGGGTGAGAAGATGGTACTCAGCAAGGCTGCCGCGAGGGCCGCAGTCATGATGCTTGGACCTAGCGATTCGCTCGGTGTGGTGTCGTTCGATTCGGCAGCACATGAGATCATCCCCATGCAGAAAATCGGCCAGCGCTCGCACATGCTGCCCATGATCGGCCGCATTCGACCGGGCGGGGGGACGGATATGTTTCCCGCCATGCGGCAAGGCTTCGCTGAACTCTCCCGCGTCGATGCGTCCGTCAAGCACATGATTGTATTGACCGATGGGCAAACGAATCCAGGCGATTTTTTGGGTCTTGTCAAGCAAATGAAGGACGCCGGAATCACGGTCAGCTCCGTTGCGATCGGACAAGGGGCCGATACGAGTCTACTGCGGCGGATCGCCAGTGCGGGTGGTGGCAAGTCCTATCATGTGATTTCGCCCAAAGCGATTCCGCAGATTGTGATGCGTGAATCACGCCGAGTTTCGCGACCACTTATTTTCGAAAGTGCCGCCGGCGTCCAGCCACAAATCACGTACTCGCACGAGTTGCTCGAAGGGATCGATTCGCCGCCGCCGATTCACGGGTATGTGATGACAACGATGAAGGACAGTCCGTTGGCCCAATCATTGATCAGCGCGCCCGGCCCCCAGGAAACCGATCATCCCGTGCTGGCCGTTTGGCAATATGGTCTGGGCCGATCCGCTGTCCTGACGACCGACGGTGGTCAGCGATGGGCGGCCGGTTGGAACTCTTGGTCGGGTGATGCCAAACTCGTCGGTCAATTGGTGCGTTGGCTCATGCGTCCGGCGGGTGATACAGGCCAGTTTTCATTGGCAACCGTCGTACGAGACGAGGGGGTGGAGGTGGTCATCAATGCACTCGACGCTCAGGATCAATTCCTCAACTTTCTCGAGCCAGCCGGGTCGGTGCTCGGTCCAGATTTGCAGCCAATCCCGTTGAACCTTAGCCAAACGTCACCGGGCAGGTACGCCGGTACGTTTAACACCGATCAAGCCGGAAACTATTTTATTCAGGTTGTGCCTGACGCCTCATCGGCACCGCTAACGACCGCCGTCACAGTCTCAGCCAGCAAAGAGTATCGTGCCCGGCGGTCCAACGTGCCGCTGATGGATCGATTGGCAAAATCGCAAGCCGGCAAAGCCGCTGGCGGTGAAGTCGTGCGGTTCAACGAAGCTGATGAGGAACATCCACTCGAACTCAATCCCTACCGGCCGGGTTTAGCGGCAATTGGATCGATCCGTGACGCATGGCCCATGCTCGTGCTGCTCGCCTGCTGTTTGTTTTTCGCAGATGTAATGGTTCGCCGCATCGCGCCACGTTTCGGCTGGCTGAAACAACTCGTTACATCCACCGCCACCGATGCGGATAATGTCGTCACGGCCGGTGTCGACCGGCTCGACGCGCTGCGCCATGCCAAGAGCCGGGCACACACGAGCAAACCCACCGCTGCGGCAGACGATGCGTCGCCCGTGAAACCAGCGTCGGAGGAGGAAACGCTCAGTTATAGCGAGCGGCTACTGCGTGCCAAACAGAATGCGCGTCGCTCGTAATCGGCCATGGATGGATCGGTACCCACCAAGGTTGTTACGACGGCGATATCATGGAGGATAGTGTGCAGTTACTGATGGACACGGTAGCGATTGGCGAAATGTTTGCGAGAACTTTGCGCCTGCAGACCCGCCACGATGTCCCAGTCCGATACTATCGCGAAAAGTGGGTGGCCCCTTCTGTTGCTGTCCGATACTATCGCGAAAAGTGGGTGGCCCCTTCTGTTGCTTTCATCATCATCTACTGCCTTTGTAAAAGCGTGAAAGGGGTTCTCGAAAAAAAAGGGCTCATCCGACCGAAGGGTGCGCCGGAGGTTTTCAAGGCATGGCTCAAGCGTCCAATGATAATTTGTGCGAGTTGTCGCTGGACCTAATACTGGGTCTGCCGGGAGAAACGGAATCAAGCTCGAATGGCGTGGACTTAGGGCTTTTCTGCCGGTTTCACGGGCTCGACCGTGATCCGCTTGGCTCGGCTGGGGCGAGGCTTTTTCAGCTTGGGATATTTTGACTGATTTCGGCGTTTGAGCTCGCGAGGTTCTTCGCGACCGGGTCGATCTCGGACCAGCCGGGAAGTTGCCGACAGAACGATCCACATCAAATCGTCGGACGTTTCAAGTTGGTCGCTGAAGTATATCCAAGCATCGCGTGAACGAGAAAAGCTGACTTCACGCGGATGTATTTCCAGGACCGCAGCAGCGTCGTTGGTCAGTGAGCGTACCAAGTTATAAGCCAGCACTCCGACCGCTATTTCGCGGTCAAGGTTTTCGGGAGTATGGCAGCGTAGATCACAAAATCCCATCGTGGTCTTCCAGCAAGCAATGTCCGTTTCAACGTCCCATCTCAGACCATAGAGCTCCGCGATTTCGTCAGCGCTGAAACGCTTCGAGTCAACAAGCGTGGTGACGATCGTCAGCACCTCGGTGCGACCAGTCAGACGGTATCGAATGCAGCGATACTGGATTGATTCAGGTAGCTGTTGCCACTGCTCGGGTGTAAATCGATTTTTGTTATTCTTTGGTTTCTTCAGCGTGATTGTCTTTTCGTCGAGCACTTCGCAGACTCCCTCAAAGGGTGAATTGCGACAGCCCTTAATCCCGCAAACCAGTTCAACACCTCGGCGATTCAGTAGCACCGAATCATAGAACGATTCGAAGTTGCTATCCGCGACGACGATATCGCCGGCTAAGAAATCACCGTGTTTTTCACGGAAAAGGCTTACCTCGCCGGTCAGTTTCCCCTTCATTGCTGCGGTGTTGTAATTGACAATGCAACCGGTCGCCAAGCAAGTCGTCACTACGCAGCGCACTTGAGGAAAGCCAAGCCCTTCTTTTTGAGTCGAAGGCTGAGGATAGACCTCTTGATTGGCCTGCGTATCAGGTGCGCGAAATACCAAACCATCGACCAAGTAGACATTTAGCCCGTGCCATTTCCACTGCGTAGGGGCTTTCCCGCGAAGTAAATCGACAATGCGTTTGCCAAGTCGATCGATCAGTTCAACGGTGAGCTTTGCCCTCGCCTTGCAGTAGGCCGAAGCATCTTCGCAGCAGGGCGACTGGCCTCGCCGTTTTCGCTCACGATTGAACTTCGTGAGGACGGTCGAACAGGCATCTCCGCGACTGAGGCACTGCGAAACGAACAAGCCGAGTGTGATCGCCGGGGTGAACTCCCGCTCACGGAACTTGATTTCGAGTTCATCACATAGCTGATGGACATCGTCGTCACTGAAGATTTCGGTTAGCCGGACTTGATCGAGTTGGATCAAATTGTCAATCCGCTGGACCACCTCCTGTGGATTGAGGGCCCGACGCAATTCGGCTCTGCGATTGGTATCGACAGGGGCTCCTCGGGTTGGCAGAATCATCGACGGCATCCTTGCTTGTGTTGAGATTTTTTTTAAGAAAAACCACGATGCAACAAGGATGCCGTTCTTCGCTAGCTCAAAATTGTTTCACGCGAGATCCGCCTTAAGTCCACGCCATTCGAATCAAGCTCTGCAGAGGTGCAACTTGACAAGGGATATCCCGGTCGACGGTGCGCCAACGGTGCCGACGGTTCTCGGCGAGTTTCGATTCGCCGAGGACGCTTTTATTAAACAAATCATTGGACACTTGAGTTATGGAGTGCCGGGATAAAACCGGTTTGGAATCGAGAATGAAAGTTTCTTACGAGGAAGGTCTAACCAACTACTTCGGCCTCCGGCGGAGGTGCGACGAAGGTAACAACGTCGTGCTGAGCGTCCGTGCAGGGGGAAGCGTAGGCCAGCTAATTGAGCTCCGAAATCAGGTCTTCCATGTGCCGACCGTGTCATATGCGTCGGGAAGGCAACACCAGCTACACCGCTTTGGTAAGGGTAGTCTGGACATGGCGGAGTCGAAGAACCTGTGCATGCGTGGAAAATTCCAAACGCGAGAACCGGGAAGTCCCATTTGCCCCTGGGGTCAAGTCGTGATGACTCACTGCCAGGGCGACCAGCGAACCTCTATGAGCGCAATTCTGGTATGAACGCGGATGGGATGGCAGATGAGGCCGTAGTACCGTCGACGCGGGTGAACAAAGCTGCGACCGCAGTGGCGGAATCCGCCGAGGAAAGGGACCTCACTGAAGGGAAGTATTGCCGGATTGGCGTCGATGCTTCGGACTCTGAGCCGGAACAAGTATCAATTGGAGCGTCACGGGAAATCACGACGGGTAGCGTCACAGTGTGTCGCGATCGTTTGACCCAACGGAGGAGCCGTATGAGTCAAGGCTCACGTACGGATCTGTGCGGGGGGCGGCTGGCAACAGCCGTCCCTACCGCGATCCTCAGAAAACCTCCAGTCACCATCGCGCACGCTTCGGTCGGATGAGCCAAAAAAAGTCCAACCGCAACCAAGGTCAAGATTATCCCGGTAGCGATGATGACCACAGTGGAAAGAACGGGCTGGGAGTCATCCACGATTTCTTGCTGACGAAGCTTTCCTTCGACGAATTCAATCACATCAGCGATAGGCTTGTCCGCTTGGTACAGCGGCCCGCCTTTGGTCGGCAACTGGTGAACGTGGATACCCTCACCTTCCTTAACGGGGTGCAACACCTGCTTTGAAAAATCTCCGTTCACATCGCAGCGTTGCTGCAGAAAACCCGTTTGGCCCGGATCGTTTTGTGTTTCAGATTGCTGTCGTCGCAGCCACGCAAGACGCCATGACGAATGAGCGTGCCGACATTCTTGCAGTGGGGGCACTGGGTGAGTTGCAGGGTAGTCAGGAGATTGTGGAGCCGAGCCATCGCCAGCAGCCGTCCTCAAAAGCAATACGGGGGCGGGGGAAAAGGCTGGGTACGATTGAATTCAAAGAGAGGCGGGCTGCGAGTTGCGCGGGGCGAGTCTCTGGTCAGCGGGGGAGGACTACTGCCTGCCGAATTGCTGGTGTAAGAAACACGCTCGGGTGCGATATTAATTCGGCACGAAACAGGCGAGAAATACGATCAGAGCGGGGTTGGTAAAAGCTAGCCATGCATGCCCGGGCTTCCCGGCGTGGACGGTTCGTCGGGCAAAAAGTCGCCGATCGGCGTATCGGGCCCATAGTCGCGGATCAATTCGGTGAGGTCGTCGAGCAAATGCCCTACACGTTGCGGATCCGGGCCGTGGTGGGGCCTTGCTTTCAGCACCCGTTGTGCGTCGGATAATGTTAGCTCTTGATTTTTCAATTCGCGCTGGAAAAATCCAGCCAGTTCGGCAGTGGTAATCTTGCGTTCCATGATTATTCTCCGGATAAAAGTTGACCATCGTGACGACTGGACGGCCAGGGGCCCAGAGTCGACGCACTATTATACCCAGTCGCCGCAGTGGGAGTCCAAACTTTCGCTGGTGACGAAAAAGGTGTCCGGGTGTGCCGGGATAAAACCGGTTTTGGATAGAGAATGAAACGGGGTGAACGAAGATGGACAATGGTCCGAGTCAACAGTCGGAACACCTCAAGGAGCAGTGATCTCACCGTTTCTTGGCAACGTGTTCCTGCGCAGTGTGTTTGACTTGTGGGTTCAGTGGTAGCGTAATAAGCGATGCAGCGGCTCCTTGAAACAAAAACTCGGTTGATCGAGTTCGGTTCTAATCGCCTAGGTTGTGAACTGTATTGTGGACGGTGCCGTCAATCGTCTTTCCGTCAACTGATTTTAGCTTGTAGCGTATTTCCATGCACCAAGTCGGCTTGATTTCCGGAAGACTGATTGTGACCGTTTGGCCATCGCTGGCCAACTTCGATTCCGCGATTTTTAACGAGTGTTCGTCGTAATGCTCTGAGCCGTAATTTGCTGTGCGTTTCAGCGACCAGACTTTGACATTGTAGTTATTGATGTCTTCGGCCGCGGCACGTTCAAGTTCGCCGGAGAAGGTTAGCTTCATCCCCTGCTTCGTCGCAGCAAGCTTCACAGGCAAATGGACGGTCTTGCCCGTGTAACGAATTCGATAGAGTCCGCCGTCTTGTTGCTGGCTGCCTGCCCACGCGAACATGCCACACAAATAAAGCTGCCCGTCTTTGTCCCGGAATCGTCCCCGCATTGTGCCAGTCGGGAATTGTGGAATCGGCAATTCACACATCCCGCCTTGCTTCTGTCCATTGATTTCTTCGTGAGGGACGACGTAGACCTTCCCGTAACCGTAGGACAAGTTAAGTAGCTGTCCATCGAGTGGTCCCCACTTCTCGCTGTCGACCCAAAGCAATTCTGCCGGTGATCGATCGAATGCGTTTGTGATCCAGCAGAGTGGTTGCTGCATGGCGTCGTCGGACGAATCGGTGACATCGTGATAGCCAAACATGTTGCCATAGAAACCACCTTCCTTGACCCAATTAATGCGGTTCTTCGGATTCCAATGCCCTTCTTGGTCGGTCACGACGAACGATCCGTCAGGGTTCAAGCAGACACCATTGGCCGCTCGAAAGCCTGTTGCCAAAATATCGGTTCGGCTTCCATCTTTGCTGACGCGCAGTAACGTTCCGTGATGCGGCACCAACGCTTTCAAAGCATGGCGTGCGGATTTTGCGTAGTAAAAGTTGCCTTCGTCATCTGTCTGCAGACCCATTGCGAATTCGTGGAAGTGATCAGTGACCTGATGGTCACGATTGAAGCATTCGTAGAAATCCGTTTCACCGTCGTGGTTCAAGTCGTTCAAGATCGTGATCTGGTCACGACAAGAAACGTAGACTTTCCCATCGACAATTTTCAGGCCCAGTGGCTGGAACAGTCCCGATGCAATTCGTTGCCAAGTCAGTTCGACCGGTTGTGAACCGCCCCGGTCGATTTGTGAAAGGCCACTGACCAGCCAGACGTCGCCATCCCAGGAACAAACGGCCATGCGATCGCCATCTTCGTAGAAATCAAATCCTGACAAACGGACACGTGCGAGCCAAGGATTCACCGATGGGACAGTCAGTACATCGACTGCAAAGGGGCCGTCGTCATTGCCACGTGGAACGGTTGTTGTCAGCTTTTCGGGCCATCGTTGCGGGCCACCCTGGGTTAATTCGCTCAAATCTGGCGATGGGTTCTTCACAAAGACTGATGCTAAATCGTCTGCGGTATCCGTTACGTCATCAAAGCCTGACGAGCGTGTCCAGAGCACGAAGTTCAACGCAGCTTTGCCGGCAGGGATTTTCAAGCAGAGACGTTGGTCATCCATCAACCACTCGGCATTATCAATTTCCATCGAAAGACCAGCTGCGATACGCGAAACTGATGATGGTTTGACGACGTGGCTATGCGGCGCCAGGTTATGTTTGCCTTGTTCATCGTCAAGTGACCCATGCAACGTCCATGACGAAATCAGCGAGTTTCCTTTAAGTGATTGTTGTGAAAGTTCTACAGGATCGAGCACGCGCTGATAAAAACGAACGTCTTGTAAATCACCCTCAAAGTGTGGCTTGCGAGGGAAATTGTTGGCCGTGAATCCAATTCGGACAACGTGCTTTTGGACGCGGCCTTTTGGATTCAGGGTTCCACTGCCACGTAATTTTCCATCAACGTAGAGCAGGACGCTGCCGGATTTCCTCCAAGTCATCGCGACATCGTGCCACTTTCCATCGGTAATCTTTGTTTTCGACTGCACGGCGCCGACCCAGCCAATATCCAGCGTCAGTCGTCCGTCGCGAATGAAAAACGCTTTGCAATCGGGAGCCCATTTGTTTGAATCGGCAGTTTTTGAAAAAATGGTGCCATCGTCCTTGGTCCGAATTCTCGCCGTGATGCTGTAATCGGATGAAGTCATGTCGAATGCGCCACCATCGTTGGATTGTACAAATGAAGCACCGTTGAAAGTAAACGCTGTTGGCTTTGCCCTCTGTGGACGAGACGAGTCAAGCACAACCGCCTTGCCTTGGTTGCTGATCCGCATGCCTTGCTCGATCGTCGCAACTTGCAGCAACATGTCACGGTCCCGCGAACCGATGTTCATCGCTCTCGCAAACGTGGTTGCGTTGCCTTTTAGGATGGCGTCGTCGGCAGTCAAAAGCATCGGTGATTCTTGAACCTGAGTTTGGCCGATCTTGTAGTCGATGACCGTACGTGGACCGTGGGAATAGATGCCTTTCAAAGTTGCCCAGTCATTTGGCAGTGGGCCATACTTCCGTCCATCACGTCCCACCAAACGCGGGTCGTCAAATAATCCAGTTTTCGGATTTGCCCAACCAGGTCCGTTGAGATTCGAAAGATGAACATCACCGCTGACACGTGGATGAATATTGTGTCGGCCGTCAAAGTGAATGCCTTGCCAGTTGATAAATGGAGCGTCATCCTCATTTTTCGGTTTCGTCCATGCCGTGCTGACGCGCATGGTGTCGTGATCAAAAACCGTCCACGCATTTCCACGTGATACACCGCCTGGACCATTGTCCAAACGGACGGCGATTCCTTTGTACGCAAAATTCGTTGCGTCTTTGCCGGTTTCGAAGGTTCCAATCATTGATGGGCCGTAATCCATATTCACCCAAGGTTGGACGATAACGGGTTCGGGGCCTTGCGAGTCGCCTTTGGGAAGTCCTGACAGATATCGATCGTTGATCGCGAAGTGTTGCGATGGATTGTGTG
This sequence comes from uncultured Planctomycetota bacterium, assembly GCA_963763175.1. Taxonomy (GTDB): domain Bacteria; phylum Planctomycetota; class Planctomycetia; order Pirellulales; family Pirellulaceae; genus Rhodopirellula. Next base: position 284,445 of record CAVXOB010000011.1, read on the forward strand.
GTTCTAGGAATTCGCTGCGAATATAATGAATCACATCATATTTCTGCTTGGGCACCATCCATGTCTGCGGCAACATCATTCCGAAGCCACGAGAGAGTGTTTGATACATGGAGTAGGGATCGCTGCCATTCTTAAACTTTCCACTGGCGAAACGAAGCGAAGTGGGAAGAGAGCCGGGCTTGTCTTTTGTTCCGTGGCAATTGATGCACAATCGATTGTAAATTTCGGCACCACGTTTTAAAGAATCGCTATCCAATCCTGCGATCATGCCGGCATGATCAATTGTTTTTTCGTATTTCGGTATGAGTGGTGCGACGAGCAGATGCGCCGGTGGTTGAAGTTCGCGTGCCTTTGCCGATCCGCCATCGCGCACTTCGATTAGATATCGGACCAAGTCTAGAAACTGCTGACGACCAGCGAGTTGATTGACCTGGCCGGCGGGCATGATGGAAACTGGATTCGGTTTTTTGAACTCGATGTCCTCATCACTTATTGTGATTTTTTCACCATTGTTGGCGACATCTTTCAGAATGATTCTCTTTTCGTCGTCGCTGACCAGCAGTCCTGTTCTGACGACACCGTCCGTCGTGAGGACAGATACCGACTCGAAGCCGTTTCGGATCTGTTTTGACGGGTTCAAAATCCCCTCGACGATTTGTACATCGGAAGCGTCGGTGCCCAGTTGGGTTAAATCGGGCCCCATCAGCGATTCTTGGCCGTCCACGCTATGGCACTTGTTGCATCCCATGTGTGGCTGGTGAAAAATAATCGCACCACGTCGCGCATCGCCCAGCTTTTGTGCTGCTGCTGCGAGTTGGTTGGTTGGTTCTGCGACAAGCTGTTTTTCTAGGACTTGTGCGGCCGTAGGCTTAGCGACACAAAAGGAAATAATAAAGAAAACGCTGAGTACGATGTTCTTCATGAGGGGCACTTGGAGGGAAACGTTGGGAGTGTGGCAGACAGTACAAGCGGCTTCAGCAGCCTGGCACGATGCTGCGCATCATGGGGGGATCGAATGTTTGGGGGCTGTGGAACGAGATACTGCGAGCTCGCTCATCATAGCCCAGCAAAAATGCCGTTGCTCACAAAAAAGCTTGCTTTGCCAATTGCACAGTGACCCTGCCGATCATTTAATCATTGAGGGTACCGGACACCTTTTTCGCTGGTGGGCCGATACCGATATCGAGCGGATCGGCGGTTTCGTCATTCTCTTTGAACCGCCCACCATCGTCGCTGCCGTTCTCGCCGACGCTGTAGACGATCCAACCGTCGTCGGTGGCTTTGGTTAAAAGCGGACCTCCACTGTACGGATCGATGATCGTCTCGTTCGGTAGTTTTAAATCGCTCAGAACAACCGCTGCCGCTGGATCGGGACGTGACTCGATGGCATTGAGAACTCTCAAACAGCGCTCGCTCGCAGTCTCTCGATTGAGCAACTCGCGTGCGCTCGTGATCGAGGGGGCGAGCAACGCTGTCAGTCCTTCAGGTGTCACCGTGGGTGGTGAAGCTGGCTGGTACGGCATCGGGGCTCCCATGTCGATTTGTTCATTCATGTACTCGATATAGTTTTCCCACGACATCGTCATCGTTGCCGCGAGTCGAGGGAAGCCACGGAAGCTCTCGATGCCGAAGGCGCGCTCTGTGATCAGTGCGTGCTTGAAATGACTTTCAAACGGTTGCTTCGCAAGCTCTTGCTCGATCGCCTCATGCGTTGGAGGCTCGATTGATTCGGTTTGCAGAATGCCGTTGAGCTGACTGATTAACTCCCTGCGGCAGGCGATATTCATCATCCATGAAACCAGGCACGGCATATCAGCCTGGAGGCGGGTCAGTCGCAAACCTTGGAGGCATACCGCCACCGCGTCGTCGGGCTTACCGATTGCGGCGAGGTAGCGAGCGCGACAAACCTGCAACCGTGCAATCGATCGCATCTCCTGATGGAGTATCTGCTCCATCAACTCGGTCGGGGTGAGATCGAAGTCGAGCGGCCAGGCCAATCGCAAGCACGTCGATGCCTGAGTGAGTTGATTCGCCAGATCGGGATGGGCATCCAACAACGCTTGCATCCTGGCGGTTTGTTCGTCCGTCAATCCTGTGTGCCAGGAGAAGTCTTCGGCATAGGCGATTGGATACGCCTCGTTGACAAATTGCTCGATTTCTTGGTTGATCGGGAGGAGATATGTAGCGGCGTTCTCGTCGTCGGCAACGGGAGCAGGCTCCAGATCCGCGATCGACACGGGCTCGCCTCGCTCGCGGATCGGCTCCAACGCGTCTTCCACCTTAGCAAAAGCTCGCCAGCTCCAAAACGCTCCCACATTGACCACCATCGCGACCAAAGCCAAAATGACCTTCAGAAATCGTTTCAACCGCTTCGTCATTTCGAATGCTCCGCAATGAGGTACCCGGCATAGCCAGGAGGATAGACCTCGATTGGAGGCTGGAATTATTCGACATCGGGGCGGCAAAATCACCTGTGCGAGAGTATTTTGGCGAAACCGCATGGGGGACTGCCTCACGTTTGATCTCCAAACGCTGCACGATGGGCGCCTGGATCAACACAGTCTATTTTTTCCCCATCGCCCGCTTCGCGGCAAAAAACTCGGTCAGCATGCTGCCGCAGCGATCGGCCATTACGCCAGCGGTGACTTGGCATTGGTGGTTGAGCCTTGCGTCGCGGAGCACCTGATACAGGCTCGATACCGCCCCCGCTTTCGCATCGGACGCACCGAAGACTACACGTGGAATGCGGGCTTGCAAGATCGCTCCGGCGCACATCAGGCAGGGTTCGAGAGTGACGTACAGGGTGGCTTCTTCGAGTCTCCAATCTTCAATCGTGGCAGCCGCTTGCGTGATCGCGATCATTTCAGCGTGAGCGGTCGGATCATGTAGCGACTCACGTTGGTTCCCCGCCCCACCGATCATCCGCCCGCCGCGAACGATGACGGCGCCCACAGGGACTTCGTCGGCCATCGCTGCAGATTGAGCCAGTTCAATCGCTCGGCCCATCCAGTGGGCGTCGAAATCGATGAGGTCTTGATCGACCAATGCTCCCTCATGTCCGTCTGAGTTGCCGATCATTCGCTGGTCTCGGTCTTGGGCGACTCATCTGTGGCTGGTGCCGCGTCTTTCTCTGCGGTGGCATCGGCCTTGTTTGGACTTTCCTTCATCCTGGCCTTCTGTTTTTTTGCCGCGGGTCCGATCCTGGCCAGCGAAATGTTTTTCAGTTCGCTTCGTGTGATGTAGCTGGCGATCCCCATTGGCAGGCAGGGGTCCATCTCGATGCGAACGCTCAGCTCATCTTCGCCGCGTGGGACGACAGCGTACTCGTCTTCATCGATCCAACAGCGGACGTTTTTATCGTCGACGCGAATTCGAATCGTGTACCATTTATTGGTTTCGAATTCCTTGTACTTGGTCGTTTCGTTGGTTGATGCATCGTTGCCATCGATGCTACTGATCCCGACCAGCCCTCCGCCCCAGCCGCCGAGCACGAACGAGCAGTGTTCTTTGCCGACGGGGAACGTCACGGCAGCAAAAAAATCGAAGCCCTCGATCCGACGGGCTTGAAGACGCAGCTCATAATTTTCAGTCGGAAACTTGCCGCTCCAGCGAATCCCGGTCAGGGGGTCACCCGCAAACATTTCGATCAGCTCGTCGCCTTTCTCAGTTTTGTCGAAATAAACAGCGCCTTCTCCTCCGAAGACGACTTTTTTCCACGAGCCTCGCAGGGGCGTGAAATCCAGCTTCGCATCCACCGTTCGGGCGTCTTGGGCACCGGCTTCGGATGACCGCAGTCGACCCTCTTGGCAGACCGCGACATTTACAGAGACTGCACAGACCACCGCAGCGGTCGCCAAGGCGGTGGGCATGTGAAATGATCGAAGGAGTCGTATCACGGAAATTGGCCTGTTCAAGGGAAAGGGTTGATAGCGTCGCGGCAAATGCACGATAGAGACAATCGGGATGAGTCACATTCTTCAACAGAGCATGGTTGATGCGATCGGTTTCAGGAATTCGACTATTTGGCTTCCGGCTTGGATTTTTAGTCCTTGCCGTGTATTGGTGCGCGATTTTCACCGGCACCCACCTGCCAACTCTACCCAGCGGGATGTCGCGGGTTAGTGACAAAGGGATGCATTTTACGGCATTTTTCTTTCTCGCCACACTCCTCTGCTACTGCACGACGTCAAAGCTTGTGTGGCGGCGTGCAGGTTGGATCATTCTGATCTGCCTGGGATACGCCATCGTCGATGAATTGACTCAAGCACTCGTGCGAGGCCGCACACCTGACGTGAGGGACTTTGGCGCCGATGCGTTGGGGACGGTCACTGCCGTCGGGCTGTATTTTGCCGTCCGGAATTGGTGGGGCCGACGCCAAGGAGCAATGAACAGTGATCGATCAATGGCCAGCGGGCGATCGTAGGACCACCCTTTGAGGACTTACTCAAATTAGCCTGACAGTGAATTCCGTGCTCGTCCAGCTCGGGCAGCGGCAGCGTGATACGCGGTGGCATGGGGATCCTCGCCAAGCTTCTCTAATCGAGCGAGGGACGCGTCGGCAGCGGTAGCTTCCGCGCCGATGCGTCCGATCATCGTGGCCGTCCAGTATAACTGATCAGCCAACAGAGTTGCGTCCGGCTCTTTCACTCCCGCAGATTGCCGCTCCAATAATTCCGTGAGCCACTGCGTCAGTGTCTCGGCTTCACTCGCCTCGGGCTGCACGATGGATTCGAGCACCTCGCCCGCCCAGAGGCGGACTTCGGAATCGTCGTGATCCAGCAGTTCCAAGCACCGCCGCGTCACCCCCTGTACGCTCTCCCGCGAGGCCAATTTCTGTAGAGCGGGCGATAGTTCGCCGCTCTGACGAGCGGGATCGAGTCGGTCGGTCCAGTCTTCGGGAGACGAAGTTTCAGAATTCAACATGAGGCTGAAGACAAAATCCAAAGGGAACGGGAAGGGGAATCGTTTGACTCGGGTCGAGCGACTAGATTAGTGCGACTGTTTGCTGCGGTAGTGAGCGGGCTCGTCTTTCCACCAGCGTTGATTATTAGTCTGCGCAGATAATAGCACATGATTCCACTTCGCGACGATATCCCCAGCCGATCGATCCCGTGGATCAGCTATGTGATGATTGCCCTGTGTGGGATCGCGTTTCTTGCTCAAGAAACTTCGAGCGACCAGAGCGAGGGAATTGTCGCCAAGTTTGCGATGGTGCCACTGCGGGTGACTGACCCCAATGCGATTCCGGTCATCGATGAGCAACGCGCCGTCCGAACGTCGCGAGGCATCGAGGTAGTTCATGTGAAGCAGACCATTGGACCCTCGCCACTGCCGCCTTGGATGACACTGATTACCTGCATGTTCCTGCACGGTGGCTGGATGCATTTTCTGGGCAACATGTGGTTCCTTTATATTTTCGGTGACAATGTTGAGGATCGATTCGGTCACGTTGGATTTGCCGCACTGTATCTCGGCACGGGCGTCCTGTCGGGCTTGGCGCAGTACGTCTCTGCACCGCATAGTCCGATTCCAACGCTCGGTGCCAGTGGTGCGATCGCTGGCGTGATGGGTGCGTACGCCGTCCTGTATCCGCACGCTCGCGTCCTGACACTTCTGCCGCTGATCGTGATTTTCACGACCATCGTGGTGCCCGCTCCCGTCTTTTTAGGATTATGGTTTCTGCTACAAATCTACAGCGGCGTAGGATCGCTCGTCGGAGAGCCGGTCGCGGGCGTCGCATGGTGGGCTCATGCGGGCGGCTTTGTTGCCGGTGCCGTCGCGGCCCTCGCCGTCAGTCGCCTACGGATTGGCAACCCTCCTGTGAAAGAACGACATTTCTAAGGGTGCTACTCAGGGCAACACAAACTCAAAGGGCTAGCGAGGGATGGAATCGACCGCCGCGTTGGCGCGTCGGGTTATACCACGCCGTAACGCATTGAGTTATGAAAACCAGCAGAATACTATTTCATACGATTACCATTCATCCCTCACCGTTAACAATATCCACATGCTCTCTCACCAAAGTCTGCTTAACGATTGGAAACCGCTCCACGAGCAACGACTCTCCGCGATGATCGAAGTTGGTTTAGCAGCCGGCAACCGCACACTGAGGCACTTTCAAGATCGCGCGCTCACAGTTGATCGCAAGGGTGATGACTCGCCAGTCACCATTGCTGATCGCGAAGCCGAGAAATTGACTCGAGAGCTTTTGAAAGAGCGTTTTCCAGATGACACGATCGCTGGTGAAGAATTTGCCGAGCAGGTGGGGTCCAGCGATTACCGCTGGACCGTCGATCCGATCGATGGCACTAAATCGTTCATATGCGGCGTGCCACTGTATTCAACGCTGCTCGCAGTCGAGTATGCCGGCGAACCGCTTGGTGGGATGATTCTGATACCCGCACTCGGCCAAGCAGCCGTGGCGGCAATTGGCCACGGTTGTTTTTATTCGAATAATCTTTCTGGTCCCGACCTGACGAAACCCGATCACGCTCACTGGACGCCAGCTCAGGTGTCCAACTGCGATCAGCTTTCGGACGCAGTTTTCGTCACCAGCGAAGTCAAAACGTTTGGAAAACGCGGTGACGCCGCAGCGTACACGAGCTTGGATCAAGCTTGTTTTCTCAGCCGCACGTGGGGCGATGGTTATGGCTATTTGATGGTTGCAACCGGTCGTGCCGACTTGATGGTGGATCCAATCTGTAACGCCTGGGACGTCGCCGCGATCCTGCCGATCCTCGTCGAAGCTGGCGGGCGATTCACCGACTGGAAAGGAACGGAGTCTGTTCGGGGTGGCGACGGTGTCGGTAGCAACGGCAAGCTGCACGATCGAATCATTGAGTTACTGAGGTGCCCAAGTCCAGAAAAGAGTGTGAACTCTGACTAACGGACTCTGCTTAAAGCCTATCCGAAAAGGGGTCTGCAGCACTCCGGGGGGGCGGTAAATACCGTCTAAATCGACTCGCCTCCAAAGTGTCAGACGCCTTTTCGGATAGGTTCTTAACACGAGATCGGCGGACACGAAACACTTCCCTGTACTCTATCATCGCGCCAGCAGTTCTTCGATCGCCTCGATGGTGGCGGGGTCGGGCTTGAGCGAGCCAGGGCGATGACCGTGGGCGATGTCGAGCGGCGTCCATCCATTCTTGTTCTTATGATTCCAGCTCTCGGTCTGGGCACCAAGTAGGGCGAGCAAGCGAACCGTGCCTGGAAAGCATCGATATGCGGCGCCGTGCATCGCGGTCTCACCGTTCTTGGCAACTGCGTTGATATCGAGTCCCCGCTCGACCAACAGCCGAACCGCCTCCTCGACTTCGTCGGGTGTACCCTCATGTTCACCCACATGATCGTTGCCGATACCAGCGGCAGCCATTAGCGAGTTGCACCCATCCGCATTCGTAATCGTGGGATCGGCTCCGAGTGCCAGCAAAAGCTGCATGTACGGCAGGTCCACCGTTTGACTTGCTAACAAAAACGGTGTGGCACCGTTTGGATTGAGCAATCCCTTGCCTGCTCGGCCTCGTCGGAGTTTGAGATTCACGTCAGCGCCAGCATCGACAATCTCGCGCACGAACTGGAGAGCCGAGAGATGACCGCTTCCATGCGGCGGCGGATCGCCTTCGGGGTTGTCGCCTTTGGACGGGCGACGCACCCAACTGAGAGCGTGCAGCGGCGCGAAGCCACTGGTTTGTTCATTGGGGTCGGCACCCCGTCGGATGAATTCCATTGCGAGTTGGTAGTGCGCGCTCTCGACGGCGAGCATTAAAGGGCTCATTCCTTCACGCGGATTGCGACCGGAAGTCCGCTTGGGATGCATCGCTTCATTCACCGAGGCGCCGTGCTCGAGCAATCTCGTGGCCGCAACGATGCGTCCTTGCCGAGCGGCAAAACACAAGGGCGTGAATCCGGATGGCAAAGAACGATGTAGATCCGCACCCGCATCTAGAAGAACGTCGATCGTGTCAGCATGTCCTTCGGCAGCCGCAAACATCAGCGAGGTTTGTCCGTTTCGCTCGCCCGCGTCAACCTCCGCATCATGCTGAAGCAACATTCGACATACTTCTGTGTTCCCCGCTCGCGCGGCTAGCATCAAGGGTGTGGATCTTCCAGGCAAACGCTCGTTCGCGTCGGCACCGTGATCGAGCAAGATCGCGGCGATCTCAGCTGTCGGACTCTGACAGGCAATCGCAAGCGGCGTGATGTCATACAAGGTTTTGGCATTCGCATCGGCACCGGCACGCAGTAACCGCTCGGTCCAAACGGAATTTTGGTGATAGACGGCCCAGTGCAGCGGTGTCATTCCATCGGGCTGCGTTTGCGAAAGTGGCGCAGCATTATCCGTGCTGGATGCCCACAGTGCGCCAGCGTGATCCCAGTCTTGTTGCTCGACCGCGTCGATAAAACGCAGCGGTGATGCGGCGGGGAGGCCCGAGCCAGTGGCCCGTAGGGCTACCAGAGCGATAACAAATAGCAGCAGTCGATTCATCTTTAAACATCAAAGAGAGCGTTGACGTGTCCAGTGCTGTCCGCAAATTTTTCCAGCGGAACACCGACTTTGTTTAGCAACGTTAAATGCAAATTGGACAGAGGCTCGGGGTTTTCGTAGCGGATGTGACGGCCACCTCGCATGTTACCGGCCGCGCCGCCAGCGACGAGGATTGGCAGGTTTTTGTGGTCGTGTGTATCCGAGTCGCCCATGCCGCTGCCGTACAAATACAGCGAATGATCCAGCAGCGTTCCATTGCCCTCAGGGATCGCGTCCATCTTTTGCAGGAACTCCGCAAACAGTGAGACGTGGAACTGGTTAATCTTTGCGATCTTGGCGAGTTTTTCTGGATTGTTACCATGGTGGGTCACTGGATGGTGCGGCTCGGGAACGCCAATTTCGGGGTACGTCCGCGTGCTGGCTTCGCGCGCCAGTTGGAATGTCACGATCCGCGTGATGTCACCTTGGAAGGCAAGCAACTGCAAATCGAACATCAGTCGCGCGTGATCGGCATAGGCCGCAGGCACTCCCACGGGCCGATCCAAGTCCGGCAGCGGGTTATCATGCGTGGTCTGTGTCGCGTGCTCAATGCGGCGTTCGACTTCGCGAATACTCTCGACGTACTGTTCGATCTTGTTCCGATCGCTGCTACCGAGACGCTGCTGCAGTCGCTTAATTTCCAGTGTCACGCTATCGAGCAAGCTCGCACGCCGGTGCAGCGCTGCGGCTCGCTGTTCGGGCGTGCCACCGTCGCCAAAGAGTTGTTCGAAGACGAGGCGTGGATGAGCTTCCGACGGCAGTGGGGTGGTCGGAGACGACCAAGACAAATTGTTTTGATAGACACAGGCGTAACCGTTGTCACATTGCCCGACCGTGGATAACAAATCCATCGCCAGTTCGAGCGAGGGCAATTGAGTCTGATTTCCGAAATGCTTGGCGGCGATTTGATCTGCGGTCGTGCCGAGATAGTAATCACTGCTCTCAGTCAGTTTGGCCTGGGCGGCACTGAGGAATGCAGCGTTGGACGTTGCGTGAGATCCGGGATAGGCGTTTTGTAAATCCATTCCTGTAATAACGCATAGCTGGTCCTGCAGCGACTGCAGCGGCGAGAGACTCGAGGGCAGCTTGTCGAGCGAATCGCCACCGGGCGTCCACTCAGCGGGGTTAAAGCCCATCGGGGTGTAGATATAACCGATCCTTCGTAGCTTCGCGTCCGCCGCCGGTGTGGCCTCGGCCGCCGTGAGCGAGGGAATCATCGCGTCAAGTAGCGGCAAGGAAAGCGCCGTGCCGAGCCCGCGCAGTAACGTTCGGCGTGGTAGCGATTTTTTTGTGATGAACATGGCTTTCATTGCTCCGCGGGTGGGACAGACGAACGATCGCTGCGATATTGAAACGGTTGACTTGCGACGATCCCTTGGACAATCGAGGAGATGCGATAATCATCGTCCTTCGCATCTCGAACGATTTTCCGAATCGCGGGAGCATCGTGGTAATCGACGACGCGCCCCAAGGCAAACGTCATCATCTTTTCAGTGAAGCAGCTGACAAGCATTTTGGGATGCGCGAGCAAACTTGCTTCGAGATCGGCCACACCATTGATCACCGTTCCGTCAGGTAAGGTGCCGGATGCATCGATTGGATTCTCACCTTCTCTGACTCGATAGCGACCCAGGGCGTCGTACCGGTCGAGAGCAAAACCCAGGGGATCGATCAAATCGTGGCAGGACGCGCAGGCTTCGTTTTCGCGGTGCATGGCAAGCCGCTCGCGTAGCGTGGTCGCGTTGAGTGTCGATTTTTCCTTCAGTGCCGGGATATCAGGTGGTGGCGGAGGCGGCGCATTGCCGACGATGTTTTTCAAAACCCAATTTCCTCGCACGGTCGGTGAGGTTCGCGTCGCATACGACGTCACACTTAGGATGCTGGCGTGACGCAGCAGCCCGCCACGATGTGAATCCGCAGGCAAGTCAACTCGGCGAAACTCGTCCCCCAGAACGCCTGCGATTTTATAGTGTCGCGCTAATCTCTCATTGAGATACGTGAAGTCGCTATCGATCAATTCCATCAAACTGGCGTCGCTGCGGAGCACATGCTCGAACAGCAATTTCGTTTCCTGCCGCATCGACAGCTTCAGGTTCTCGTCGTAGTCGGGAAACAGTCGCAGGTCGGGAGTAATTGCATCGAGATTGCGAAGGTACAGCCACTGCGCGGCGAAGTGATCGACGAGGCTTTGTGAGCGTTTATCCGCCAACATTCGAGCCACCTGAGCTCGCAGGTTCGCGGGGACGCTTAATTCGTGCTTCGATGCCAGATCGAGCAGTTCGTCGTCCGGCAGACTGCTCCATAGGAATGCGGACAGCCGCGACGCCAGCTCAAAGTCGCTGATACGAGCGATCGGTTTCGCTTGATACCCATCCGCCTGTTGCTCGACATGAAACAAGAAGTTTGGATTGACCAGGAGCGACGCAAGTGCTCGCTCGATGCCGAGTTCGAAAGTGAGTTTCCAGTTTTCGCGCGCCGCACCGTCAACGATCTCATCGAAGAACGCGAGTGGCGTCGCGAGATCGGCGGGCGTGACGTCGCGGCGGAAGGCAATGCGGGCGAGCCGTCCCAAAATCAGTTGCGCCGCCTCACGCTGGTCTTCGAGTGACGAAGAGTTGGGCCACGACGTGAAGATAGCAGTTCGGCTTGGTGTGTTGTCGATGGCGACAACCCGCTGTTGTGAAACAGCGTCACCATCTGCAAACGGGCCGACAATCGAGACCTCCAACAATGCCGGTTGTTGACGTGGATGACGATGGCGATTGTAAGCGGCTTGAAATGGTTGACGCTTGATCTCCAGCAGCGAGTCGCCCTGACTGACGAATGTGACCGCGATGTCATGCGGCCCAGCGGTGATCGGGATCCGCACGTTTAGGTTCGCATCGATCAGCGTATCGTCACCACCCTTTCCCGGCGGTTTGATCGTCCAGCGATGTTTTTTCTCACGATCAACGAGCACGTCGAGGTCATGGGGTCGGCTCAGACCCTCTATCATCTCATCTCGATCGCGGGTCAATCGAACTGCTATTTCGTACACGCCCGACTCAGCGAAGGTGTGCTCGATGTTGGTGCCACCGCGCGTTCCCAGCGGCAGACCAGCGATGTGGCTTTCCTGGGTCAGGTCGGCGGGCAACCGCACGTTCACTCCCATCGGCGTGTGCGTTGAACGCCCCACGGCTACCAGAGCGATCTGCTCAGCGGCAGTCAGATAGCGACTCATCAACGAAGGCGACAAATCGCCCACCGTGATATTGTCAAACCCGCCACTGGATTCATCTTTGGGGAGCAGAGAGGTGATATCAACGCTGATGCCAAGAAGATCACGAACACTGTTTTGATATTCAGTTCGCGTCAACCGCCGGAGCGAATCGACTGGCGGAATGACCGGCGCCTCGGAGGCAACCCGATCAAGAGCGCGACCGAGCTGCTCGACAACCTCGCGGTACTCCTGCTCGGTAGGCCGTTGGGCATCCAACGGCGGCATCTGTCGGGAGGCGATACGCCGAAACACCGTTTCCCATGTTGCCAGCGGATCGGCGGCATTGAGAGATGCGGTGTCCGGGGGCTTGATCCAGTTACTTTGGGAAAGCAGCGTCGATTCCAGATCGAGCTCCGAAGCGGCGTCGGCCGCGTTGTGGCAGTCCATACAATAACGATCGACGAAGGCTTCGACCCGCTGTGTTGGATCGACGGCGTGTGACGACTCCTCGCCAGCAGCCGTGTAATGACAGACCGCGACCACGATCAGCGGCAGCGCGAACCAGCGATAGGGGAGGGCCTGCGTGAAGAGCATGGGCTGACCGGGAGGTGGGAAACAACGACGCTATCGTGTCGCAAAGGGGGGACTGCAGCATAGCGGAAATCGATCCGACGTGCGAGTAATTCGGGTGAGATACCAACACCCAGTGACGCGCAAATCCAGTCAAATCCCTTTCCCCGTACTTGCTGAGAGCTGCTGGAACTTCACGACGGCGAGCCCTCGGTGGACCATCGTTGCCAGACGGGTCCAACCCTCTGTGCTGCTCAACGACGATTTCTCCCGACGGGCGAACCGATGTGCTGGCCGAGTTGTCCTGCTCGAGGGTGTTTGGCGAAAGAATGCAAAATAAACGGTGATCGACAGGTTTTCCAACGCCCCAGGATGAAAGTCTAGTGAAATCTGTAAGTCAACGCACGACAGTACGTTAGGACGGGGCAGTTAAGGAATTGACGATGCACGTGTCTTCATGGAGGGAGCCACAAGTCTCGCGGAGCAGGCAACTTAGGACACCAAGAAAGTTTTGATTGACAGGGCTTTGGAAATGCCTATTATTCTCTTCGTCGTCCACATGTAGTGCCTTATGGGCATGGAAACCACTACCGGTAGTGCTAGCAAATGCAGTCGCATTGATTTCGCCTAGTCCGCTCCGCCGCCGGTACCCACGCTTCGCCTCCACCCGATTGCGGGGAAACCAGAGCCTACCGCATGTGCGTCGACCGACTGATTCTGACGCTTTGATACCGATCGTATTTTTCCGTCCGCTGCAACATTCGATTCTGCTGAAAGAGTGCGTCAGGATGTTTGCCCCAAGGATGTCTTCTTTCTGGAGCCTGTGACCTCAATTATGTCCACTGTATTGCCCCCTCAAACTGACTCACCCGCCCGTGATCGCAAAAATGCTGAGGAGAAAAACTCTGTGCACGCGGGGGCGAGCCAATCGCAGAGTATCCCGCCGCACAATGACCCTGCTCTGGAAAAAGTCGATTCGCAGCACGGCGTCGAGTACGCTCGCACTAAGTTCAATGCCAAACCTCGCGGCGACCGGGCGGGGATGAAGTTCGAGGCGGAGTTCTGCCCCGAGGACGGCCGGACTCCTTTCGCGACGACTCAGTGGGATTTGCGGAGCGCGACGATCAAAGATGAGAGCGGCAAAGCCTTGTTCGAACAAAACGACTGCGAGATTCCGGCGAGCTGGAGCCAATTGGCGACCAATGTCGTCGTCTCGAAATACTTCTACGGCGATCCGCACAACGAGGGAGAGCGTGAACGCAGCGTTCGACAGTTGGTCCACCGCGTCACCCGCACGATCTCGGACTGGGGATTGGCGGACGGTTACTTCGACACCCCTGAAGACGGTGAGCGTTTCTATCGCGACCTGACTTGGTTGTGCTTGCACCAACACGGAGCGTTTAACAGCCCCGTGTGGTTCAACGTTGGCTTGCATGCGCAGTACGACGTCAGCGGATCGAAGTGCAATTGGCATTGGGATGCGACCGAGCAAACGACCGCACAACCGGAGAACCCATACGAGTATCCGCAAGGATCGGCATGTTTCATCCAAAGTGTGGATGACAATATGGAAGACATCATGCGTTTGGCGTGCAGTGAAGCGATGCTGTTCAAATTCGGTAGCGGCACGGGCACGGACCTTTCCACTATCCGCAGTCAACGCGAAAAACTTTCTGGTGGCGGCACTCCTTCAGGTCCGCTGTCGTTCATGCGTGTCTATGACTCGATCGCCGGTGTGGTGAAGTCGGGCGGCAAGACCCGGCGGGCTGCGAAGATGCAGTCGCTCAAAGTCTGGCATCCCGATATTCTCGAGTTCATCGAGTGCAAGTGGGCCGAAGAGAAGAAAGCTCACGCATTAATTCGTGAAGGTTACGAATCGAACTTCAACGGCGAAGCCTACAGTAGCGTGTGTTTCCAAAACGCGAACTTATCGGTGCGATTGACCGATGATTTCATGGAAGCGGTCCGCCAGGGCGAACAATGGCAGACTCGTTGGATCACGGACAAACCCACGACGCCCGCGCCCAAGTACGACGCCAAAGAACTGCTCAATAAAATGGCTGAGTGCGCGTGGCACTGTGGCGACCCCGGTGTGCAGTACGACACGACGATCAATGAGTGGCACACGTGTCCCAACAGTGGCGCGATCAACGCCTCGAATCCCTGCAGCGAGTACATGTTCCTCGACGACACGGCGTGCAACCTGTCGAGCGTCAACTTGATGAAGTTCGTCGGCAAGGACGGCAATTTCAATGTCGAACGATTCCGGGCTGCGGCTCGCACCTTCTTCATCGCCCAAGAAATCCTCGTCGATCACGCTAGCTATCCGACCGAGCCGATCGCTCGGAACAGTCACATGTACCGACCACTTGGTCTCGGTTACTCGAATCTAGGCAGTGTGATCATGACGTCGGGTCTTGCCTATGACAGCGACGCTGCCCGTGGATTGTGCGGATCGTTGACGGCATTGCTACACGGGGAAGCCAATCGCACGAGCGCCGAAATGGCGGCTGTGGTTGGACCGTTCGAAGGCTATGTAGGAAACGAAGAGCCTATGAATCACGTGATGCAAATGCACCGTGATGCCTGCGACGACATCAACGACGACGGGCCGCCGGAATTGAAGGCTGCTGCGACCGAGTTGTGGGACGAGGTCACTGAAATCGGCAAGAAATATGGCTTCCGCAACGCGCAGGCCACCGTACTCGCGCCGACTGGCACAATCAGCTTCATGATGGACTGTGACACGACCGGCATCGAGCCCGACATCGCGTTGGTGAAGTACAAGCAGCTCGCCGGTGGGGGAATGTTGAAGCTTGTCAATCAAACCGTCAAACTCGGTCTGAAGACGCTCGGTTATGATCAACTCGCAGTCGACGATATCCTGAAATTCGTTGACGATAACGACACGATCGAAGGTGCACCGGGATTGAAGGATGAGCACCTCAGCGTGTTCGATTGTGCCTTCAAACCGGCGGGCGGCGTGCGCAGCATTAACTGGCGAGCCCACGTCACCATGATGGCGGCGGCACAACCATTCCTCTCGGGGGCGATCTCGAAAACAGTCAACATGCCGACGGACGTGACGCCGCAAGACATCGCGGACGCCTATTTCTGGGGTTGGGAATTGGGTCTCAAAGCAATCGCCATTTATCGTGACGGCAGCAAACAATCGCAGCCGCTCAACACGAAGCAGAGCGAAGCGAAGACGGCGGGCGAAGTACGTATCGAGACCAAGACGGTTGAGAAAATTGTTTACAAGCCGAGCCGCGAGCGACTGCCCGACACCCGTCAGAGTTTAACGCACAAATTCTCGATCTCTGGCCATGAAGGTTATTTGTGCGTGGGACTGTATCCTGACGGACGTCCCGGTGAGATCTTCATCACGATGGCCAAAGAAGGTTCGACGATCGGCGGGATCATGGATAGCTTCGGAACGGCGTTGTCGATTGCCTTGCAATACGGCGTGCCGCTCGATGTGATCGTCAACAAATTCAGTCACACGCGCTTTGAGCCGATGGGACATACGACCAATAAAGACATTCGGATCGCCAAGAGCGTGGTGGACTACATCGCTCGCTGGTTGGGCATCACGTTCATGTCGGGCCATGACCATGGCGCGATAGCCTCACCCGGCAACGGCCCTGACGTCGCGACTGGCAGTGATGTGCTGGGCGGCATGAAAGTTGACGAGGGGGTCGCCGCTGCGGACGGAAAGGCCGCGTCGGCTCTCTATCAAGATACGAATTTGGTAATGCGGGATCTGAAAAACGACGCCAGTGCTGCAGTCGCGATCGCCGAACGGGCGATTCTGATGGCAACGATGGGCGGCAGCAACGGTTCGCAGTCAGGTGCAAGCCACACCAATGGTTCGCCAGACGTTCACTTGGGCGGTCAGGCGGATCAGTTCTCAAGGTTCCAAACCGATGCACCGAGCTGCGATAACTGCGGAAGCATCACGGTTCGCAATGGCAACTGCTATCTCTGTCACAACTGTGGTAACTCGATGGGCTGCAGTTAACAGGCTTTACTGAAGTGAACGTCACCCTGCTCGTCGGTTCGCAGAAACAGCTTGCCGACGGGCTGCCCTGGCTGCAACGTTTCGCACGTGTCTTGAACTGCACGCCTCACGCATTGGTGTTGGGGTTGGACCATCGCGTGCTCGCGCGACAAGTCGAGTCTGCAATGCAGCAGGGTGACGAACCAGTCGCGGTGGAACTGATCGAGGCCTCAGTGGATGCGGTTGTGGCTCATTTAGATGTTGCCAAGTGCAGATTGCTGGTCCTGGTCGATGATGTCGACGATGATTATTTGCAAGCATCGGTGTTTGATCGAAGTGGCGTGGAAACTGTATGGCTGAGCGTGAAAGCTCCGCCGCCGGAGAGCGGAAATCACGTCTTTTCGCTCGATGATGAACTGCATCGGCGTAGCCAAACAATCTCCCAACGCTTGCTGGGAATCGAACCGTCACTGCAACTCAACCACGAATGGCTCGATGGTCTCACTGCTCTACCTGACGAAGGTGCCGAGATGGCCCTCGGACTGGAACAGCAGCGGTGTGACGACGGCGATCTAATCTGGATCCCGTTTAAATCTGCTCCGTCGCAGGAGGCTCACTATAATCTGGCTCGTGCGCTGCTGGATCAGTCTTCCAAGGCATCGATCGCTCTGGTGAATGCCAAACAGGGATGGGACCAGTCGTTGCTTGCGCGGGTTCGCTATTGGGCGAGTCATGTGGCCAAGCCAATGGACCGGGAAGCTCGCTTGGGACTTGCGAACTCTCTGACGGAAGGCTCCCAGCCGAACTGGGAATTTTTGGGGATGATCTCGGCTTCGGCAATGTTGGCTGCCGCAGGCTTGCTGCAAGATTCAGCGGCGGTGATTATCGGCGCAATGTTGATCGCGCCTTTGATGACGCCCATCATGGGCGCCGGATTATCGCTTGCCCAAGGCAATCGGCCATTGTTTCAAACGTCGTGCCTCACCATTGCGATCGGTTTTGCCGGCGCATTTATATCGAGTTTCCTTTTCGGATTGCTGGTTCGTGTGCTAGAGACTCCTGTCGTGACGGCAGAAATGTGGAGCCGCTGTAATCCTTCACCGCTCGACTTTTGTGTGGGATTGGTTGGTGGCTCGGCGGCGTCCTACGCGCGAACCCGCAGTCATCTATCATCAGCATTAGCGGGAGCGGCGATCGCAGCGGCGCTCGTCCCGCCGATCGCGACCGCGGGATTGCAGGCCGCTTTCGGCATCTGGCACACCACCGACAAGGGCTGGCCCGTATTTGGTCCATTGATCTTGGTCAGCGTGAACGTGCTGACGATCATGATCGGCACCTCATTCGTTCTGTATGTGCGGGGGCTTCGTGTTGCCACGTCCGCGCCGGGTCGAAGTAATGGCGGCACGGCGAGGACACGCAGCAACAAATGGGCAACGCGAGTTACTGTCCTGCTGTTGACAGCCGGGCTGTTGGTGCTTGTGTGGATGCTGCACCTAGAACGTTTTCTTATCTAAGAGCCTATCCGAAAAGGGGTCTGACCCTCTCCGGCGAGGCCGCTAAAAACGTTGTAAAACGATGCGTCTCCAAAGGGTCAGACCCCTTTTCGGATAGGCTCTAAGTGAAAGACAGTACTCCTGTTTCCGTTCACGTGAAGAGTTCTGATGTTCCGACCACTAGGAGTCGCAAGAGGACTCGAAGCTCTGGACTTGTTTCTCGGCTTCGTCCTTCGTAATACCATATCGCTCTTGAACTCGCCCAACGAGTTCTTCGCGCTTCCCGTCGACCTTATCAAGGTCATCCTCGGTCAGGTCACCCCATTGTTGTTGCGCCTTCCCTTTGAATTGTTTCCATTTGCCTTGGATTTGATCCCAATTCATTTTGCTACTCTTTGATTTGAAGGTATTCGAAAACTGCCGCAAACTTGATGCGTGCATCGCTATCAGTGACTTGTCGAGCACTTTCCGGGCCAAGCGAATAGAGCAACTGGATAATCTCCGATTTTCAAACAAATCGATCGCTGATCGCTCGGGCCGGTGAACCTCAAGTCATTCTATGAGCTCGGCATCTACTTATTTTTGTAAGCGTCGCGGAGGTCACGGACTCGATCATGAGCTGCTTTCACGGCCCGATACTGATCGGTGAGAACATCGTTCATGGCACTACCGCCGGTCTCTTTGAGCACGTCTTCGTAGGCAGCCTTGATGTGATCCTCTCCACGCTCGGCTTCCGCTAGTACGGCGTGCGCATCTCCCCCGGCGAGCTTGCTACGAATGTTCATCCAGATACGATGCGTCGCCGCAGCAACGCTACCGTCCTCTTCAGCCTCTTCGCCGTTGAACTCAACGTACTTTTGTAGCTTACTTGCCATGGCTGATCGCTGATCGCTCAGTTCAGTGAACAATGTGGCGATCTCTTTATCGGTTACTTCTTTCGCGGCCTCGCGAAATCCGTCGAATGAATCGATGTTGGCACGGATGAGCTTCTGGAGCTTGGAGAGCGTAGCTTCGTTCAGGTCGGATTTGGTTTCGAGGGTCATGTTTATGTCTCCACATGGCGATAAATGAGATCAACCGCGACGATATGCCGCGTTCCGTCGGTAGGAATCGCAAACAACGTACCACTTGTGGAAGGGTGATGGGGGATTCCGACATGCGTCGCCACGATTCGTTGTTCGGAATCAGTTCATCTGTTCGATGTTTTGTTGCCGTCCGCGGCGTCCACATGGAATGGGCAAGTCCTCCGCATGCGCGGCTGGGTTCTCCAGAATCTCGTCCGTACTCTGCGGATCGATGTTCCGGCACGTTTCAGTTAAACGATCAGCAAGATTGTCGAGCCAATCTTCCCAAGTCTCGACGGTCGTGTTTGCGGGCGGGATATTGGCAAGTTCGTCGAGCAAGAGAATCATTCGCAGGCAGTGTCGAAACAAAATCCCCTCTTCCTTTTGCAACTTTCGCGTTACGACGTACTTGTCGAAGTCGCCGCCGAACTGCAAGAGCTCGCCCACGATCCAGACCGGTTGCACGCGTAGATCATCGACGCGCGGATAGTCGTCGCGGAAAAGGCGCAGCAATTTTTCGCCAATCGTCAGCGGCCAGACCCGGGGTTCTTCGAACATCACGCGGCCGAATCCTTTATCGCGAACCTCCTCCTCCTGTTCGTCTCGGGCACCACCGAGTTCCTCGGGCGAAGCTAACCCACGCTGCAACAGCAGCGGATCGAGATAGGTTGTTGCCAGGTTCCCGGGCGGCATGTCTTCGATCTTCGGCATCCGGGTGTGCCGTGCGACGGTACCGGGCACATCGAGCACGCTCTCGATCACGGCGATCCGCTCTTCCTCATCAGCCATCGCCAAATGCTCAGCGACGAACACGCCGAATAACGGGTTCATACTCTTCAACTGAACAATCCGTTCGAGACGATTTCGTGGCGTCGCTGTGACCGGACGATAGTCTTCCAATTCATAACCATGCTGAGCGATTCTGGCTTGCTCGTCGTGGACCCCGGCGGCGCGCTCCTCGTCATCATCACCGTCGTGGGATGGTTTCGATTGCGATCGCATGTTATCGAGCAATTCACCAAACAGGCCGCCCGTCGCTGACTGCGTCGCGGCATCGGCTTCGAGTGCTCGTGCGATATCACCGGGCGTTTTGGGGCCATCATCGAGGGGAGCTTTCTTTTGCAAAGCTCGGGGCGGCGGATCGAGCACGATGGCGTCGGAATGATGCAGCGTGATCAGCATTCGATTGAGCTCTCTCTGAGCCGCTTCGATGCCTCCGGCGTGCATCAGCCGCCGACCGACGAGATCGCGAATCGGCGCAATCTGATTATCCTTTAAAATCAAATAGGCGAGCAATCGCCACGGCAGCCGACCGCGAGAAACGAGGTCCGCTGACTTGGCGACTTGCAATTGCTCAAACTGAGTCTCCGTCCAGTAAGTCTCGCCTGCCCGCCGTTTGGGCATTTTTTTCTTGAGCTGTTTCCTCGCCCGCAGCAGGCCGGGGTCCTTGGTGTCCTCGGGAATCTGATCGAATTTTTCACGCCAGCGATGTAGCTTCACGTCATCCTCGTGAGCGAGCGCGAACACGTAGCCGCGATCATCAAATTGCGGTCGACCCGCCCGCCCGAAAATCTGGTGCGCCGACGCGGACTCGACCAGTTTTCTTTTATCCTTCGGCCCTTTGAGCAGGCACGGCAGCACAACGCTGCGGGCAGGCAAATTAATGCCCGCTGCGAGTGTTTCGGTACACACGCAGATGCTCAGCAATTTCTGTTGGAACAGGTCTTCCACCACTCGGCGGTATCGCGGCAACACGCCCGCGTGGTGGACGCCGACGCCACGCATCAAGATCTGTTTCAATTTCGGACCGACGCCCGTCGAAAAATCGGTCTCATTGAGAATGTCAGCTAGCTGTTTCTGCTGTGATTTATCGATTAGCGATTTGCCCTTGAGCATCTCGGCGGTCGTCCAACACTGCGATCGCGAAAAACAGAACATCAATGCGGGCGTCCGTCGACTGACGACATCTCCGGCAGCGAGTTTTTCGGCAAATTCATTCAACAGATCGTCGTCCACCCATTCATACTGCAGCGGTACCTTTCGCTCGGTGCCCTGGACGAGTTGCAGATTCTTATCATGAGATCGCCGCAGCCACGACGTGAACTCGAGCGAGTTGCCGACCGTGGCGCTGAGCAGGAGTAACCGTACGCTCTTGGGTAATAATCCGAGTGTGAGCTCCCACACGATTCCGCGTTCGTAGTCATTGAACGAATGAAACTCATCCATGACGACACACGACACGTCGTCGAACGAAAAATTTTCCGGGTTGAGCAATCGGTTGAGCAAAATCTCCGCCACGACGACCAGCACGGGAGCTTCTGGATTGACGGTGCGGTTTCCGGTGACCAGTCCGACCTGATCCGCCGAGAACCCCCAACGGACGGCCGACTCTCGCAGCTCGTCGAGCTTTTGATCTGTCAGGGCAATCAGTGGTGTCGTGTAGTACATCCGCGTTCCCGATCGCAGGGCTTCGTAGACGGCTGCTTCGGCGATCAGGGTCTTGCCCGTGCCCGTTGGCGCACACACGAGTACCCCATGGCCTCCCGTTTTATCGGGATCGGCGGTGAAGTAGGCCAGCAAGGCTTCTTCTTGAACCGGATACGGTTCGTAGGGCAAGGT
This sequence comes from uncultured Planctomycetota bacterium, assembly GCA_963763175.1. Lineage (GTDB taxonomy): Bacteria > Planctomycetota > Planctomycetia > Pirellulales > Pirellulaceae > Rhodopirellula. Next base: position 305,914 of record CAVXOB010000011.1, read on the forward strand.
CTCAAAATACTCGCCCGCAAGAGTATCACGGTCAGGGCTTGGTTGATGGTCAAACGAAGATTGTCGGGGTGCATTCATGACCATTAGCGTAACGGATCGACGTCTGCGCACGTATGGGCGGTGCGAAGGGTCACAATCGAATCTCGCCTGGACGAGTGAAGCGCGGGACGTCCGTCCGAAGCGGCTGTGAATTGATCCAGTTCTACCTGCTTTTGACTGCAATTTTATTCGCATTGCCATGCAGTAAGTTGCAGATTGCGATCGATTGCCGTTCATTTTGTTGATAAAATGTCGAGTGTGCTGCCGCCTACGCCAACTGGTACTGACTCCACGTTTCTCGCAAGTTTTTCATCTCACGCGATCGAGCCGCAATCGAGACTGGCGTCATCTCCCGCGTTTTCGGCCCGTGACGTGCATACGAGGCTAGAGGTTCCTCATGCCGCGAGGGGTCTCAGCTGCTCGCCCGATCTCATTGCCCCGCAATTCACTCAGTGTTATGCCTCACCCCGATCCGTTTGGTGTCTTGATTGTTGACGACGAACCCAACATTCGATCCGGACTTGCCCGCGGACTGGCTGGGGATGCCGATCATGTTGAGACGGCCGCGAACGCGTCGGAGGCTCTCGCCAAGCTTGAGAAGGGTAACTTCCCGCTCGTCATCGTCGACGTGCGACTGAACTGCGAGATGACCGGAATCGACCTATTGCAACAAATTGTTCATTCTCGACCGCAGACGGCGGTGATTGTGATCACGGCTCACGGCACGGTGGAAACGGCTGTGGAAGCCATGCGCGCGGGCGCATTCGATTTCGTGCTCAAACCACTCGATCTGAATTTAGTTCGGCAACAGGTGCGTCGGGCTCGTGATCATTTTGAGCTGCGGATGGAGAACCAACGACTCCGCAGCCGCTTGGTGGACTCGGGAGAAATGTCTGAAATTGTTGCGGGCGGTGCCGCAATGCAGGATGTTTTTCGCCAGATTCGTCAAGTTGCTGCTACGGAAGCCACCGTGATGATTCATGGCGAGAGTGGCACCGGGAAGGAGCTCATCGCCCGGGCTATCCACGAACTCAGCGACCGCAGCAATGGCCCTTTCATCGCGGTCAACTTGGGTGCTCTGCCCGAAACGCTACTCGAAAGCGAATTATTTGGACATGAGAAGGGTTCCTTCAGCGGGGCAACGCGACAGAAGCCCGGTTGCTTTGAGCAGGCCTCCACCGGTACGCTGTTTCTCGATGAAGTGACGGAGATGTCTTCGAAGAGCCAGGTTGACTTGTTGCGCGTGCTTGAGACCCGTGGTTTTACGCGTGTCGGCGGCGAGGAACTCATGCATTCCGATGCACGTGTCGTGTCGGCGACAAATCGGCCGGTTCAGGATTTGATTGATGACGGTACGTTTCGCGAAGACCTCTATTACCGACTCAATGTGATCCCCATCGAGCTCCCCCCACTGCGTGGACGGCGCGAAGACATTCCGCTGCTCGTTGAACACTTCTTGGAACACTTCTGTACTCGGCATCGTCGAGAGATGAAACGGCTATCCCCTGAAGCAATGCAAACAATGATTACCGCCGCGTGGCCCGGGAATGTCCGGCAACTTCGAAACGTGATCGAGCGGATGGTCATCACAGCGGCGGGTGAGGTGATTCACGAAAATGAATTGCCACCGGAGCTGCGTAAGAGTGCGAGCACCGTCGCCTCTGCGGGCACCTCGGTGATCCCGCTCGCTGAAGCGGTGGAGGCATGTGAGCGGCGAGCAATTACCGTGGCGCTGGAGGCGTCGGGAATGCACCGTGAGAAAACCGCGAAAACGCTCGGCATCAGTGTCCGCACACTCCACTATAAAATGGGCCGCTTTGGACTGCATTGATGATCGACACACCCGGTGGGCGCGGTGTTCGGCGGCTCGCGATCGGACTGGCCGTGCTCAGTTGCCTCTCGTTTTTTACGGCCGCATGGATTTTTTCTGTGGTTCGACGTGAACAGGAAATCGTCAGCCATCTGCCTGCGAGCGATGTCGGAGTGGCCTCAGAGCTCAAGGGCGAACTCGTTCTCCAGCGCAGCTTGTTATTGCTGCTCGTGCTCGACTTTGCCGCTGCGGGAGTTGCTATCGTGTTCGTTGTCCGCGCCTATCTGTCGAGTCAACAATCGCTCGAAGATGTGAAGGTGCTGTCCTCCGACATTTTAGCGAGCATGGATGCAGGGGTTATTACAACCGATCCCGATGGGAACCTGACGAGTATCAATCCTGTGGGCCGAGACCTAATTGGACTACTTGAAGAGAATGGTCACCAAACCGCTGAAATTGATGGCAGCATTAGCGAGATCGGCCCAGCGCATGCGTGTCTTGGTGAAATGTGTGAGGAGAGTCGCCGCTTCAACCACCCCATTCGCGACCGCGACTATCGAATTGTTCGTGACGGCCATACCCAGACGCTGCGCGCTGGATGCACGCGGTTACACAATCGGGCGGGCGATGAACTTGGATTTGTCCTGCAGGTCCGCGATGTCACTCAAAAAGCTCTGATGGAAGAACGACTGCGACGCATGGAGCGCTACATGGGGCTTGGTTCGCTGGCGGCAGGATTGCAGCATGAAATCAAAAATCCCCTCGCCGCTCTCGCGCTTCACATTCAGCTCCTCTGTGAACGATTGGCGACCGAGACGGAGGACGCCGAAGTCAACGAGTCGTTGAGCATTCTCAATGCAGAAGTCAAACGTATTGGCGCCGTTCTGGATGGTTTTCGCAACTACGCGTCGATTAACGACATCGGAAGATCCCCCGTCGACGTGAGCGAGTTGATTGAAAAACTAGTTCGCTTGCTTCGACCACACGCCGAGAAACAAAACGTCAAGCTGAAAGTAGAATCCGCTGGCGCGGGGATCGGTTTCATCCAAGCGGATTCGGCGCGGCTGGAACAGGTCTTTCTCAATTTAGCCCTCAACGCGATTGCCGCCATGCCCGGTGGAGGCATTCTCCGATTTGCGATCTCCAGAGAACATGATGGAATTTGCGTGGACGTGATCGATACCGGCAGGGGGATTCCTACCGAGATCCAGTCCCAAATCTTTGACCCCTATTTCACCACTCGGAGCGACGGCACCGGCATGGGACTCGCCCTGTGCGACAAAATTATCCGTCAACACAACGGCAATCTCGACTTCGCAACCAGTCCGAACGGCACCACCTTCAGCGTCCAGCTCCGTTAGTCTTCGCCAAATTCACACGTTGGTGACTCACGGTACGTCAGCCTTTCAAGGCTGAATCCGCCAGACTCAAAGGCACGTTAGAAAGCCCGGGATCGGCATATGGGCTATTTCGCAAAACTGAGCACGCCATCCCAGTCTGGTGGTGCCACCCGGTGGTGTTCCAATATTCGTTGCAACAGAACGTCTTTGGGCCGATCCCACGCGGGCAGCTCATGAAGTTGCTGATAGGCTTCGTCCCATCGGCCCTCGCCAAAGGCCCTAAAGGCGATGTGCGATACTTCCAACTCGGCTGGACTGAGCTGGGGTTGATTTTCCACCGGGACGACGAGTTGATAGATTTCCACGGGAGTTCGCGTCCCTGCGGCGCGAACTTTGCCGAGCGTTCGCAACCGAAATCCAGCGGTGGACAGATGCTTCGCCGTCAGTTCATCGACGATGATTTCCACACCAAACACTTTTGTTAATCCTTCCAGGCGGCTGGCCAGATTCACGACGGGACCAAACGCAGTGACTTTGACTTGATCGACCGTGCCGATACGTCCCGCCACGGCGCGTCCCGAGGCGATGCCGATCCCGCAGCGGAACTCAGTCTCACCGCGAGCGTAATCGCGACGGATACCGGCTGCTGCCTGAGCAGCCGCGGAACTTGCGGCGATCATCGGGTCGGTGCCATGGGGCAGCGGCAGCGGCCAACCCCAAAACCCCATGGCGGCATCTCCGTGAAAATCCCCAATGACTCCTTCGGTATTGAGAATGTGTTTGGTCATCACGCCCAACGCCGCACTGACCTGTTCGAGCAAGGGGAGCAATTGGTCGCCCTGTTTTTCCGACGTGAGCGAAAAACCTCGCAGGTCGCAGAACATCACCGATAGACTGCACTCACGAGGCTGCAACCAGCTCTCGGAGTCGGTACCGGCGATGGCATCGAGGACTACGGGCGCAAAGAATCGCCGCATGGCAGCATGACGCTGCTGAAATTGGTTGGCTTGCCGGATGCCCGATATTAAAGAACCGACCACTTCGGCAAACTTGACGTCGTCACTCAGACGATCGACCAGCGTTCGCGAATCGCTCGTCGAGCGTCCCGCGGGCACCACTCCCGCTCGACTTCCCGTCACGTAGAGCACCCATCCCCGGCACGCATCGCTGCGCAGCGGAACACAAAATGCCCAGTCCACATTTTCGTTCATGGTGTAGTCAGCAGTGGATGCTTCGCGGGCGTGTGGTCCAGCAGCCGTTCGCGCCGGTTGGTTTTCCCAAAGATGCAGTACGCTATCACGTCGTTGCAGCGTCGCGTCGACGAGCTTGGTACTGACGTCGTGCGAAGTTGACCGGCTATCACGAACGTCGTAGTGCAAGATTTCCAGGGATACTGATGACTCCGTCCTCACAGAATCAACGACATCGGTTACGTTGCTATCCTGAGCTTGCTCGCTTGCTCGAACAATCGCCACAGCCGAGGCCGAGGGAGTCGCTCGCAACAGAACATCCGTGACGCGCGCGAAGAGTTCTTCGTCGCTGACGCTGCCCGCAACGAGATCCGGTAATCGGGCCAGCAGCTCGATTCGCGCCTGGGAGTCGTAAAAATTCCTTTGCCGAAGTGCGGATTCGGCGAACGCCATCTCTGTGACTTCGCCACTCTCTGGGGCAGCGAGATATTCGTGCGTCGGTGCAGTCGCATGCTCGATGCTCTTGGTACCGATTCCGGGGGTACGTTCGCGACGCATGCGTGACGAGGGATCAACATCGAGGGCAATCGCATGCTGGGATTCTGCAGTGAATCCCGGCCGTCGAGCCAGTGTGAAGGTGGTTTTCCCAATGACAAAATGCTCACCGGGGACGAGCACGAATTGGTCTCGCGGCTTGCCACGGTGAAAGATGGGATTGCGTGCCCGGGGGTCTCGGGTCACCCGCAGGCGATCTCCGCTGAGGGTCGTCAAGATGGCGTGGTGCCGAGAGATCGAATTGTCCCAGGGCACGGCCCAAGGGATCGCGGCAACGTGGCGTTTTTGTCGTTGGCCGAGAGCCGTTGCTGGGCTTTCTTCGTCTTCGAAACTGGAATCATGACCGTGGGTCGACAGCTGACCTGGCGGCGGTGAGGATTCTGGTTGCCGACCGAGGAGGACGTCGCGGCCAGCGGCGATTTCGGGCAGGCCACGTCGCCAGCGTCCTGTGCCCGGCGAAGCTCCGGTTGAGTGAGTGGACCCTTGGGCGATCAGATCAGGCATGGCTTACTCGGCCTTGAGTACCGGGTTGGCTGCGGATTGAGCATCTTGCCCTTGCATTAATTTTAAGTACAGCATCAGTCCGTATTGGATGTGCTCCAGTGCTGCCGCAGCTGCCGCATCTGGGTCATGGGCGGCGATGGCATCAAAAATCGCTTGGTGCTGTGAGCACGTCAACTTCATCGACGCCGCGTCGTGAATATTCTTGCGAATCCCAAACACGCGAATCAATGCGTGTGATTGGGTTGCTGTTTGCACGATCGCCCGATTGTTGGTCGCTTCGAGGGCTCGCATGTGAAACGCAAAATCGGCTTTATCAAATGCCCGTTTCGTTTCGCGACCTGCGATCTCCGATCCCGATTGCGCCTGTTCGTCAGCTGCGACGACCATTTTGGCGAGTTCTGCTTCGATCGCCGCGATCTGGTCCGGTTCTGCTTTGCGGGCAGCGACTGCGGCGGCCCCCGGTTCGATGATTTCTCGTACCTCATAAACTTCGATCAGCTCGTCGCGTCCCATCGTGCGAACGACAGCCCCGAGCTGAGGTATTAAGTCGACCAAGCCTTCGTTGGCCAAACGCCCGGCGGCTTCGCGGACGGGCGTCGCACTGACGCCAATTTCTTTCCCAATCGGCCCATAGAGCAGCCGCGTTCCGGGCTCGAAGTCGCCGGAAATCAAGCGATTTCGCAGATACTGATACGCACGAACAGAATGAATCTCTTGGCCCACTGGCTCTCTCGATCTCGCGAAAACTTCGGTGCAATTCGCATTGTTCGACGCACCAAGACAGGTCGGGATGGTCTGACGATTGTACCCGACGAGGTGGGCGGCAGTATGGGGTGCCTTGAGAATCAAATGCCCATCTGTGCCAGCATGTCGGCGATGCGTCCTACGCTGATAGTGAGCGAAGGATGCGATTCCTGGAACTCAGCGGTGGCGTCACTCAAGCGGGTGGCCAGCGAGTGCGAACTCACATCGTGCCGGTCGAGGCTCTGCTCGATCTCGTCGAGGGTGGCTTGGAGCTGCTCGCGCTGCTCGGGCCCCAGACTGTCGAGGCTGGCGAGCTGGGTTCGGAGTTGTTGAAGTGTTTCGTCAAGTTGCGTTCGCATTTTGTTCACCTGGGAGGCATCTGGCATTCGTAGCCTAACCAAAAAGGGGTCTGACCCTCTCCGGCGAGTCCATTAATAAAGTTGTGAAATGTTCGACTCCAAAAGGTCAGACCCCTTTTCGGATAGGCACCAATTTCAACAAAGCGTATTTTCGTTTGCCGCGGCGCAGCACGATCACGCTTCGACCAGCAAAATCTTCGCGTGTAATTCGCTTTTGCTGGTCGCTGGTGCGGACGTTGTTGAGCGAAATGCTGTTTTCTTTGATGCTGCGGCGCGACTCACCACCGCTGGAACACAGTCCCGCAATCTGCAGGGCTTCGACGATCCACAATCCATCGCCATCGATCTGCGCACTCGTGATATCGCTGCTGGGTACATCAGCAAAAATTTCTTGCAATTCGGTATCAGGCGTATTTCCAATATCGCCGCCGAACAGGATCGTCGTCGCCCGCTCGGCTGATTGCAGGCCCTCGCTACCGTGAACGAGCTCGGTCATCCACTGGGCCAATCGCTTCTGAGCAGCCCGTTCGCCAGCGGCATTCTCGGTTCGTTCGGCCAGTTCATCGTACTCGCCTCGATCAATCTCGGTCAGGTACGCGATGCATCGCATGACGTCTTCGTCGTTGACATGGATCCAGTACTGGTAGAATGCGTACGGACTGGTTCGCTCGGGGTCCAGCCAAATCGCACCCCGCTCGGTCTTGCCCATTTTTTTGCCGTCGCTGGTCGTCAACAGCGGGGCGGTCAAGCCGAAGAGTTGTTCCCCCGTCATTCGTCGACCGAGATCAATGCCGGCAGTGATATTTCCCCACTGGTCGCTGCCGCCCGCTTGAATGCGGCAACCATGCTCGCGTGACAATTGCACAAAGTCGTAGGCCTGCAGCAGCATGTAGCTGAACTCGGTGTAGCTCAGGCCGGCTTCGCTATTGATGCGGCTGCGCACCGACTCCTTACCCATCATTGCACCGATGGGAAAGTTTTTGCCGACGTCACGCAGAAATTCGAGATAGGTGTAGGTTTTCATCCAGTCAAAATTGTTCAGCAACACCGCCCCGTTGCTGCCAGTGAAACCCGCTTCGCCATCGAAATCGAGGAACCGTCGCATTTGCGCTGCCACGCCGTCAACGTTCCGTTGCAGTTGTTCAGCCGACAATAGGTTTCGCTCTTCGCTCTTGCCGCTCGGGTCGCCAATCATGCCGGTCGCGCCACCGACCAAGGCGATCGGTCGGTGACCGGCCCGCTGGAAGCGCCGTAGCATCATCAACTGCATCAGCCCGCCCACGTGAAGACTTGACGCAGTCGGATCAAAGCCGATGTAAATGGTCTGCTGGCCCGATGCCAATAATTTCGCTAACCCCTGATCATCCGTACTTTGATGAATGAGTCCCCGCCATCGCAGTTCGTCGAGCAGGTTGTCCGACGATGGCGTTACCGTGGCAGGCCCTGAGTCGGCGGATGAGTGTGACAGCGTCATATAGATGAAAGTGTTCAGAGTGATTGAGTCTTCAACAAAGCCTCGGCAACGGCGAGATCTTCGGGATAAGTAATTTTTAGGTTGTCTGCAGCACCGGTCACTAACGAAACCGGTTTCCCAGTCCGTTCGACCAATTCCGCGTCGTCGGTCGCTGGCCGCCCGCAATGTCGAGAGTAGGCCTGGCAGAGCAAATCGAGTGCGAATACTTGCGGCGTCTGGGCCACCCATATTCCTCTCCGATCGACTGTCTGGCAAGCCGAGTGATCGCGAGAACCTCGTTTGAGGGTACCCGTCACGGGTGTGGCCAAAATGGCGGCGTGCGATTGGGAGGCTTGGTTGAAAACGGCCGAGACATCCGACTGGCGAAGCAATGGGCGAGCCGCATCGTGGACCGCCACCCAGCGGATTGTTTCACTACGGAGGCGATCGATTTCCTTGAGGGCTGCGGCAACACTGTCGCTGCGTTCCGACCCACCGATGACGAATCGAATTTTGTCGGGCTGCGAGAGGCTCGATGCTTGGTGGCCAAATCGCTCGCGATCTGAGTTAGACACGACCAACCAGATCAGGTTCACCTCATCTCGGCAGATGAGTGCTTCGGCGGCGTACGTCCAAAGCGGTCGACCCGCTAAGAGCGCAAAGAGTTTGTTGGTGTGATTACCGAATCGCTGGCCGCTGCCAGCAGCGGGCAAAATGACAGCGACGCTTGAAGAAGGAAGGCTCAAGTGCAGTCGACTTTCTCTTAAGGCGGCGTCGCCGCAATGTCGCTCAGCTCTCCGAGCTGATTGCGGGCAGCGCACCGCACGCTTTCAGCTCGGAGAGCTGAGCGACAATCGCCGCGAGACAGCATCAAACGGGACGAGAATGGATGTCATCGACATGGCGAGACGTCTCTCACCTCGAAATCGTTCGCAACCGCCACTACCACGTAATCAAATCGACGTTGCAAACGGCGACAACGAACCTATGCCGCTTGACTGGCCTTCTTTACCGCCGCGTTGAGCCGGCTCTTGGTACGAGCGGCGGCATTGCGGTGGATGACATTGCGAGCGGCAGCTTGGTCGAGCTTTTTGCACGCCAGACGGAATTCGCTCTGCGCCTTCTCTTGGTCACCTGCGGCCACCGCTTCGCGCACACGTTTTACCGCACCACGCATGGTACTGCGGACACCGCGGTTTCGGAGACGGCGGACTTCGTTTTGACGGAGTCGTTTCTTGGCGCTCTGGGTATTTGGCATGTGTTTGGCAGCGAGATTCGCGTGCTGCCCCGTTGGAGACTACAGAAAATGTTGGTTTCGCGACCGTCATTCGCCCGCGAGTGAATTGGCAAGCGGCGTATTATGCCCATCGGGCGGTCCGCTGTCCAGATCCAAGCAAAACTTCCATAATCGGCCCCGTCCGAGCGAGCTGACCCTCCGCGGAGCCACTCGTTTATGTTGGAAGGTCTCATTCTGGGAAAAAAATCGTCCGTGAGTTCACTGCAAAACTACTCGACCGCATCGCCCTCTAGCGGGTTCGTTGCCCTCGTGGGTGCGGGTCCCGGCCATCCAGAATTGCTCACGCTGCGTGGTCAATATTGGCTCAGCCGCTGTGACGTCGTCCTCTACGACGGCCTGACGAACGCCGAAATGCTGGCCCACGCAAGTCAAGCCGAACATATTTGCGTCGGAAAACATGGCCAGAGTCGGATCTGGACCCAACCGGAAATAATCACTGAAACGCTCCGCCACGCCTCCGAAGGCAAATGCGTGGTCAGGCTCAAGGGCGGCGACCCGGCCGTGTTCGCGCGGACGAGTGAGGAGGTCGATGCCCTCGTTGCTGCCAGGATTCCCTATGAAATTGTGCCGGGAATCACCGCAGCACTGGCGGCGGGTTCCTACGCTGGTATCCCAGTCACTCATCGCGGCATCGCCTCCGCCGTCGCACTGGTGACCGGCCACGAGGAGCCCGGCAAGTCGGAATCGGCATTGGACTGGGCCGCCCTTGCCGCTTTTCCCGGTACGCTCGTGATCTATATGGGTGTGACGACCGCTGGAACGTGGACGCGGGCATTGATCGACGCGGGCAAGCCAGCCGACACGCCCTGTGCACTGGTCCGTCGCTGCAGTTTGCCCGACCAGCAACAAATTGCCTGTCGGCTCGATGAAGTCGTCGATCGCCTCACGCCAGCTAGCCGCTTCCGCCCACCGGTTATCACGATTGTCGGCGAAGTCACTCGGCTCGCCGAAACAATGGACTGGTTCCGCCGCCGGCCACTGCACGGACAACGTGTCCTCGTGACGCGCCCCGCTGATCAAGCCGACGAACTCGCGCGACCTCTCGAAGAACTCGGCGCTAGTGTCGTCCGACATAGTGTGATCGAGGTGCTCCCACCGGATGACTGGTCGGCAGTCGATGATGCAATCGATCGCTTGCCATCCTATCAATCGATCATCTTTGCCAGCACCAACGGTGTTCGGTTTTTCCTCGACCGGGTGCTGGCGCAAGGACGCGACCTTCGCTGTCTCGCAGGATTGCGGATTGCAACGGTCGGAAAGTCGACCAGCGAGACGCTCGGGGATTACCATCTCGTCGCTGACTTGATTCCCCATCAATTCGATGCTGACGCCTTGATCGACGAGCTTGGCGAGAGCGTGCGCGACGAGCGGATACTTCTCGTCCGGGCGAGTCGCGGCAGTCGCGTCTTGCCCGATCGCCTGCAGGACGCTGGTGCAGTCGTCGATGAGATCGTGGCCTACCAAAACATCGATGTCTCCAACGCCGATCCCGACGTTGCCGCGATGCTCCGGCGAGGCGAAATTGACTGGGTGACTGTGACTAGCAGCGCGACTGCGGAAAATCTCGAAAGACTCTTTGGTGATGATCTTCAAAACTGTCGATTCGCCGCCATCAGCCCGATCACCGCCGAGGTCCTTCTTCGTTATCATCGCCGCGTCGATGCGGTTGCCCAAGTGGCGTCGATGCAGGGAATCGTCGACGCGATTCGCGCCGCGTCTCAAAAATGAGTAGCCTCTGTCCTTTCTTACGACATCGCAACGCTGCAACCATGCCATCTGCATGCTGGCAATCCTTGCTAGCTTCACGCAGCGACTCTCCCGACGGGATTCAGCGAAGCCAAAATCGCCGAGGATCTCAATCTGACGACCATGGCATTCGCGCCCGATGGCCGGTTGTTCTTATGTGAGAAACAGGGGCGCATTCTCGTTATTTACGATGGCAAAATGCTGCCCGTGAAGTCGCACCAACCGTAGCAATATGGGGGAACTGTTGGCGGCGGACTGATGCGGGGCTGTTCAATCATTGGGCTAGACATGTGATTGAGTCATCACACTTTTGTTCCCGCTAATTAGGCCGGAGGCCGACGCATCTTTGCCGATGGCATCAGCCACCGAAATGGCTGGTTATCGGGGTTCAAATCTAGATAGGGGCCAAGTTTACTCCATGGGAGTGGTGCCGCCGAGGTTGGCTTGTTGAAATTTCCTCGACACAGGCAGCTGATGGCATTAAAATTGCCTCTGATAGGCCAATAGCATCGGGAAAATGCACCATAAATTTGAGTTCAATACAAGTTTCCCAAGCGAATCATGGTTTTCCTGTCGCACCGCTTTGCCCCCCCCTGTTCTGTTCGGGAGAATGGTGCGCTGGCGGCCACTCGCTAGCATGTGTCCTCCACGCTCGTTTGATATCACCGCACAAACTTCTTGGCGAGTCCAGGCATTTGCAAACGCACAACGGCTGTGCCGTTCCAATAGATGGACTAGTGAACGGCGGACGCAGGCGAGTCGCGGGTTTACCTTGACTGAATTGGTCGTGGCGATTGCCATCATCAGTATTTTAATGGGGCTGCTGTTGCCTGCCGTTCAAGCGGCTCGTGAATCCTCGAGATCGCTTTTGTGCGGTGAGCATTTACGTCAGCTCGGAATCGGCTTGCACGCCTTTCATTCGGTTCACCAAGCTTTGCCGTCCAATGGCGGGTGGTCGCCTGGAAATACGTTCAAGACTCCTCAAGGGAACGAGGTCATTCTTTCGACGACGCTCCAACCAACTGGAACCTATCGTCCTTGGGGATCTCCCAAAGTCGGCCAAGCACCGAAAGAGCAGAATGGAAGTTGGGCCCACGCGATCCTGCCGCAGGTGGAGCAACCCTCGGTTTACAAGCAGGGATATTCCGAAGAGCATCTCGAGCTCTATCGCTGTCCATCTCGTAGCCGGCTCCCGCCAACGTCTCCAGCTAGCGATCAGTTTGGAATCTATGAAGGTGGCGACGTAGCGTGGGCAAAGACGGACTATGCGGCCAATGCGTGGCTGTTTGAAAACCGCCCGCGTTTTTGGAGGCTTGGACACATCGCCGATGGAACCTCGAATACCATTGCGATCGGTGAAAACGCATTTGATCCATTCATTCAAGATGGCGCAAGCTGGTATTGGGACGAGGCTCTCGTCGTCGGTGGCTCGGGCGGAACCGCGCGAGCGGGGCACCTCATCATTCCAGACGGAGCGGGAATTGAACTCAGGCACAATTGGGGCTCGTCGCATCCCGGCTTAGCGCACTTTATGCGAGCCGACGGTTCGGTGAATATGGTAACAACGTCTATCGACTGGAAGCTGTTCCGTGCATTAAGAACACCAAACCTAGGAGAGGTGATTGAACAGTGAGGACAGAGTTCGCCACGACCTTTGGCCGCATACCACTGAGGTTGTTTTTTCCTGGAGAAGCCGCGTAAGCTTCTCCAATTTCTCGATTTGGATGTTGGAGCGAATAATGAAGAGTTTGTTATCAATAAGTTTTCTGTTGTCCGTCTGTGGCTTTGCCGCCGGCCCAGGGGCATTGTCAGAATCGGCAATTGGAGGCTGCACTGCAACTCACACGTCGACAAGCGACGAGTTTTGCAAACCAGACGCAACTTATGGCCAGTATTGTTATCAACTGACCTATCTTGGATGCCACACGACGGAGGGTTTGGATCTGGACATCGCTTGTGTCGACAATCAGCTGAATAACCCTTGCTTTGATTGCGGCGGCATGAAAGACGCAGACTGGGATTCCTGTGGTGGTGAAGACTGAGCCCTGTTCGCCGCAAGGCGACAGTGAGTGTGCGAATCGCTCACTCAATATGCAAAGTAAGCGGTTCGCTGGTGTGCGATAAAACAGGCTCATCCGACGGAAGCGTGCGCGGAGCACAGGGAAAGGTTTTTCCAGGCATGGCTCTAGTATCCAATAATCTTATAAAAATGCGTCCCTGATGAACGAATGTTCGCCAGGGACCGGCAACACCATTGGCGTACCATCGTCCGGGATATCCCTCGCCAAGGTGCACCTCTGCAGAGCTCGGCTCGAATGGCGTGGACTTAAGGCGGATCTCGCGTGAAACAATTTTGAGCTAGCGAAGAACGGCATCCTTGTTGCATCGTGGTTTTTCTTCAAAAAAATCTCAACACAGCAAGGATGCCGTCGATGATTCTGCCACCTCGTGGAACCCCTGTCGATACCAATCGCAGAGCCGAATTGCGTCAGGCACTCAATCCGCACGAGGTGGTCCAGCGGATTGACAATCTGATCCAACTAGATCAAGTCCGGCTCACCGAAATCTTCAGTGACGATGATGTCCATCAGCTATGCGATGAACTTGAAATCAAATTCCGCGAGCGAGAGTTTTGACTCAAAGCGTTTCAGCGCTGACGAAATCGCAGAACTCTATGGTCTGAGATGGGACGTTGAAACGGACATTGCTTGCTGGAAGACCACGATGGGATTTTGTGATCTACGCTGCCATACTCCCGAAAACCTTGACCGCGAAATAGCGGTCGGAGTGCTGGCTTATAACTTGGTACGCTCACTGACCAACGACGCTGCTGCGGTCCTGGAAATACATCCGCGTGAAGTCAGCTTTTCTCGTTCACGCGATGCTTGGATATACTTCAGCGACGAACTTGAAACGTCCGACGATTTGATGTGGATCGTTCTGTCGGCAACTTCCCGGCTGGTCCGAGATCGACCCGGTCGCGAAGAACCTCGCGAGCTCAAACGCCGAAATCAATCAAAATATCCCAAGCTGAAAAAGCCTCGCCCCAGTCGAGCAAAACGAATGACGGCGGAGCCCGTCAAACCGCCCGAAACGCCATAAGTCCACGCCATTCGACTCAAGCTCTGCGGGGACGCGGGCTTGGGAAGGGATAATCCGGTCGATCGCGCGCCAGGGGTGCGGTCAACCCTCGGTGAGTTTAGGCTTGCCGAGGGTTCCTTTTTGCTCACTAGACGTAGGAGCCCATGCCTAGAAAATCCCGCATCCTGGATGACTGCCACTCAACTCCGAGAAGAACCGGCGACTTAGAGCCTATCCGAAAAGGGGTCTGACCCTCTCCGGCGGGGCCGGTAAATACCGTCTAAATCGACTCGCCTCCAAAGGGTCGGACCCCTTTTCGGATAGGCTCTTAGTAATCGAACTCCGAGACACCGCGGGCCCCCGAGGGTAGTTTTCCCATAACCGTGATCGTGTTAATTCGAAAATTTCCCGGCACCCAACGCTGGCCAGATCGGTTGACAAACCAAGCTTGTGGGAGCACCAGGGTTTCGCCCACCGCTAGCGGTTGATCGACGTACATGAAGAATTGTCCGTTGAGATCAACATAGAGACTCGAAATCGCGAAATCGGCTTCGTTCTCGATGGAGATTACCTCTTCTAGCTTGGGAGCCTGGCCATCGGGCACCTGCATCGGCCGGTGATCAATGTTCACAATGACCGGTAGCGTCTTCTCAGTCGCTTTGCCGTTGACGACTGCGTAGACCGTCAAAATCGACAAAGGGACCAGACACACGAACGCCAAGGCAACAAAAAACCCCGTCGCTGACAATTTCGGTCCCGGAGCGATTGACTCAGGCGGATCAAATGCCGCATCGTCGGTGGCAGGACTGATTGGCGTGCTCGCGGGCTGAGAAGATGCATTCATGCATGCATGATAGTCACACGCCATTACTCTTGAGTAGCCAGGGGCGGATCGACCCAGTCCCAGTGGCCGACTGTTTGCACATCGACATCATCTTGGCGACTGCCAGCGACGACCATCATCAATGAAATAACGTCGTTCGATTCTGCAACGCTAGTTTCGGCAAACTCTCGCGCCCAGTCTCGTCCGTTGACGAACAATCCCGTCGCCAACGCATCGGCATCGACCGCCCGAGGCGTCACAATACTCAGGCTGAGCATGTCGCCGGCGGGTTCTCCCGTTCGCGGATCGATCACGTGCCCGTAGCGTTTTCCGCGATGATGAAAATACTGCTTACCGCTACCGCTTGTCGCCAACGCTGCATCGCGAAGCCAGATTCCTGCAATCCGCCGATTCGGCTTCGTCGGATGAGCGATGCCAACTCTCCATCCTAGCATCGGTACGTCTTCATCAGAATTCGCTGGATCAAACTGGTCCCCACACGCCAGTACGCTGCTCTGTCCCGCATGGATGAGAAAGTTGGAGATGCCAGCGGATTTTAATTGAGTCGCTAAGTGGTCGATGGCGTCGCCTTTGCCGATCGCGCCAAGTTGATCCGCATTCCAGGCCTGAGCAGCTCCGCCGTTCGACGCTCAGGGTCAAGGCGAAGCTGATCCATCCCAATTAACTCACGAGCGCTGGCAATTTCCTCGCCTGTGGGTTTGCGCCCCTGGCGTGTGGTGAACCCCCAAGCATCGATCAGCGGTCCCGCCGTGATGTCAAAGCCGCCGTCAGTCGACACGCCCAGTCGAAGCGCATGCTGCAAGACGGCGAACGTCGCCACCGACACGCTCACCGGACCCATCCCAGCGGCATGATTGATCGCTGAGACTTCGCTATGAGTGTCATAGACCGTCAGCAGCTGTTCGATCGCATCGACTGATTCGAGCGCATCGAGAACGACGTCCGCGACCGACCGACGACTGAGCGATTGATCGGCATCGCGAACCATCACAACAAAATCGCACGCCATCGCACGGTGAGAAAATTCAAGCAATCCAACGTCCTCCCAAACGCTAGCGTTATCGTGATTGCCCTGTCTTTAACATCGCTGCCTCGATTGGTTTGCCATCGCTCAGTGGGTAATCCACACCGAGCAGCTCGGCGATCGTGGGAGCGATGTCGATGTTCTCGATTGTTGGCAGGTGCATGCCTGGGCGAATGTTCGCGCCCGAGAGAATGCACATCGCTTTCATCTTCGGAAGCGTTGAAATGAAGCCGTGGGACCCGAGAGCGGTTTTGGCTTCCGTGTTCGACGTGACGAACGTGTCACCGCTTACTGAACCGGAGACACTGTAGCCGTCGGCTGCAACTAAAACGGCGTCGGGTGACTGACGGTACTCTCGTGGATGTTGCAGCCCGATGTCGCCGTAGTCTTGGGGCAACACGACCGCCTTGACGCCCTCTTTGCCCTCAAACATTTCCTTGACACTCTCCGCTTGCTCGGCGGCTTCTCCGGGATGCGTGCAATACACCAATCCAATTCCGCCTTCCGGCACCACGTGCACCTGCGCCGAACTGAGCCTGCCCTCATCCACGCTGAGTAACCCCGCATCGCGCAAGAGCACGTTGGGCCGGATCGCTTTGGGTGTGGTTGTGAATCCGTGATCGGAAACCACGATCAATGTGGTGGAATCTCGAATGCCAGCGTCGTCGATCGCCGCTACGATTCGCGACAAACACATGTCCGCATACGCATTAGCGGTATAACCTTCGGGCGACTGTGGACCGTGTTTATGATGAGTACTGTCAACGTTGAGCAGGTGCAGCAGCAGCAGGTTGGGCTTGCGCTGACGAATAATATGGCATGCGGCCTCCGTCCAAACATAGTCACGACCCACCGTACTGATGGCCTTGAACGACTTGTCCGTTTTGTTCACGAGCAAGCCCATGTCGATCAATTCCTTCCGCAGTCGCGGTGTCATGTGACCGACCGACTGGGGGACATCGGAGAACGAATCGTCGAGCGATTTTGAACCTCGCGTGCAGGGCCAGTTGATTTCGGCGGTGGAAAGTCCTGCGGCGTGCGCCGCATCGACAAGCGTGGGGATGCGCACCAATTCGCTTTGATCGCGATCTCCATCGATCTTCGTCGGCACACCGATGGCACCGCGCACCAAAACACCATTGGCCAGCACACCGTGTTTCTCGGGACGTACACCGGTGATGAGAGTCGTGTGGTTAGGCCAAGTCACCGAGGGATTGGATACAATCATGCCTCCGTCAACGATCGCGCCTTCCCGCGCGAGTTTGCGAATGGTGGGAAGCGGAACCTGCGGGTCGTCGACCAAATATGCTGCCAGCCCATCGAGTGAAACCAGCACGACGTGCCGATCTGGGTTCGCAGCCGAAACGATCGGCATCGTCGCACCGCCCAGCAGCGCGACCATCCCCGTCATCAGAGTACTGTGAAAAATTGACATCAACTTCATCGAACGCTCAATCAGAAAAAATTTTGCCACGTCGCTCGCCGAAAAAATCAGGCGTTACCGCTCCGTCGCTTGAAAGTCTATTGTATGCCATTCCAATCGATTCCAGGCTCGCAGCACAGCTTGGCCATATTGGACGATTGATTCTCGATCCATTTTTGCGTTCGCCGGCGCAAATGGGATTTCCAAAGTGGACGCCGTCAGGCAGTTCGTCTGGCTCGCAAAATAGCCGCTATTCATCGTCCGTTTTTCAGCATCCATCGGCTTGAGCCATACCAGCGGCCCAAACGGTGCTTCCGCAGGCATCTCTTGCTGGATCGCTTTGGAAAACTGATCGATCGTTGCCTTATTATTCCTGGGTACGTCCATCGGGCCGACGAAATACATCAGTTGGTGGATATCCATGACGAGTGTCGGACAGTGTAAGTCGAGTGCGGCTTGAACGTGCTTCTGACGTCCCAATTTCATGATCGCCTGCACCTCTGGAAAGATCGAGTTTGGTCCGTAGTCGCGATTATGATCGTGTGGTGCCCGGCCTTTGCCTTGGTCGCCTGACTCAACGCCATCCTTATCGACAAAGGGAACAGCGTACAGCACGTACCGTTTGCGAAAATCGAGCCCGACAGGTTCGTCGGACATCGCTGCCTTTAGCATCCCCTCCAGAACAAAGCTGGCGATGGTTTCGCAGGCGTGATGACGCGCCGTGATGAGCATCGCGACTTTCCCAGGCCCTGGCTCACCAATTTGGACCAACTCAACGTCTCGACCTTCTTGACTCTGCGTCAGCACACTGGTTTGAAAGTGCTCGTTGCCCTCGTGCTCGTCGACGAATGCGTCCCAGTTTGATTGGAGGTAGGGAAATGTCACTGCGAAACGCACCTGCTCTCCGGAATGGGTGAATTCGTAGGTGAATGATTGGCCACGTGTCAGTGCGGTTTCGTTGCCCATCCAACGCCACGTCTTGCCTCGATCAGTACTGACTGCCGGACCTTGAAATCCAACAGCCCCGTTTTGAAACCCCGCCACCTTTTCCGGGAAGACAAAGGCAACTTCACCCGCATGTTTGGCGGTGACTTCAAAATTCCAGTAGAACCAATCACGACCTCCGTCCAGACGTGGGGCCAGATGAACGACGTTCCCGCGATTGCTCTGGGCGTTTACATTGCCACCGGGGTAGGCCGTGTTAATCTCGACTGCGGTCGACGGTTGAACAACGTTTTCTTTGCGATCAGAGACGATTGGCGGAGCTCCGACCAAACCGGTGGCACAGAGAAAGGCGGACGTGAGGGAAAGGGCTACTCTCTGGTTAAGTGCGATCATGTTGGGAGGTGGGTAGAGGTGTGAGAGCTGCTGATCATAGACGATCGTGAAGGGCGCCGCATGCCGTTCCATACGACGGGCACGGATGCGGTGCCGGCGAGGGTGACTATTTGTGCCCGATGATTCGCGGAGGTATACTCACGATGCCGGGGCCTTCGAACCATTGTTCTGAAAATTCTTTGGGCGGGCATGGCGTTCGATTAATCCATCGCAAACCTGTTTGGGCATCAGAAGAGTCTAACAAATGTCGGTAAATCAACTTCGCCTTTTCGTGGCACCGTTTCTCGCATTGACTTGCAGTGTTCCACTGTGCCGAGCGGATGATTCGTCGCATCCCTTGGCCGAGCCGCGTTCTACGTCGGTGATCCAGTCCCAGAAACACGTCCAGACTTCCCATCACTTTACTCGCACGATTGAACTGAAGCAGACGCTCGACTATTTGCAGTTTTTGCCTCGTGACTACGATGCGAAGCGAGCCGGAGGCTGGCCGCTAATTTTATTTCTGCATGGCGCGGGCGAACGTGGCAGTGACGTTTCTAAGGTCAAGGTGCATGGTCCGCCGAAGCGAGTGGAATCGAACCCAGACTTTCCCTTCGTGCTGATATCGCCCCTGTGCCCGCCTGGTAAAACCTGGAACGTTTCAGAATTGAATGGCCTCCTCGACAAGGTGCTGGTGGAGCTCAACATAGACCAGAACCGCGTATATTTGACGGGACTGAGTATGGGAGGGTATGGCACCTGGGAGCTGGGTATTGCCCATCCGGAACGTTTTGCCGCGATTGCGCCGATATGTGGTGGCGGTGAACGATTGCCAATCCTACTCGCCACGGGCTCGCGCCGAGAAGATCTGCAGACACTTCCGGTCTGGGCATTCCACGGGGGGAAAGATTCTGTCGTCCCCGTGGAAGAATCGACACGAATGGTAGAGGCGCTCAATCATATCGGAGCGGAGGATGTGAAGCTGACCATTCATCCCAATGCGGGCCATGACTCCTGGACTCAGACGTATGACGATCCCGCTTTCTACCGGTGGTTGCAACAGCACAGGCGCTAGTAGCCGGCCCTTGTGATCACTTCAATCATGCACGCAGAAGGCTTTGTAACTTACTTTACCCTCCCTCCACAGAGGTCATATCGCGTTTAGCCCTCGCAATCATTAGCAGCAAAGCGTGTGAGAGCTACACGATCGACAAGCGAGTAGTGATTGAATTCACTTAGGCTGCGTCGGCGACGTCGCTGCCGTAGAGGTTGCGATAGAAACCGTTGGTCGCCATTAACTGATCGTGATTGCCGATGGCAGTCACGCGTCCATGGTCCAGGACTGCGACACGGTCCGCCATCGATAGGGTACTAGCGCGGTGCGTGACCATCACCCCAGTTCTGCCTCGCAAGAATGTTTCCAGAGCCCGGTGGATCAGCAACTCACTCTCAATATCAATCTGACTGGTGGCTTCGTCGAGGACCAAGATCTCGGGATCGCGCAAGAACGCTCGCGCCAGAGCGATTCGCTGCATCTGGCCTCCCGAGAGTCGCACACCTCCGCTGCCGAGCATCGTTTCATAGCCATGAGGCGTTTTACGCAGAATAAAGTCATCGGCAAACGCGAGTTTTGCGGCGCGGACGACAGCATGTCGATCGGCACTGGGGCTACCGTAGCGAATATTGTTTTCAATCGTATCGTCAAACAGCACTGTCCGCTGCGTGACTAAAGCAATCCGCCGGCGGAGGTCACGGGTGGCCATTTGGTCGATGGAATAATCGTCCAGACACACCCGGCCTTGCTGCGGATCATCGAACCGACACAGCAGGCTGATCAAGGTGCTCTTCCCGCAACCGTTTGGCCCTACCAACGCAATCGTTTCACCGTGAGGAATTGTCAGATCGATTCCCTGGAGTACCTGAGGCCCCGCAGGATATTGAAAATGGATATTTTCAAATCGTAGTTCACGATGGGGCCGGGGCGGTTGGATCGCGACGGCAGGTTCGGTGACTCGTACGGGGGCGTCGATGATTTCATAAATTCGAGCTGAGGCCACGATTCCGCGTTGAAGGGCACTCCACACATCTGAGAGCTTTCGAGCCGGGTCCGAAGCACCGATGAGAAATGCAAAAAACAGCAGCATTTTGGAACTGTCCAGAGGGCGCTGAGTCATCCGCATTCCCAACAGATGAGTTTCTTGATTGATCGCCAGATAGCCGCCTGCAATGATCGCCATGCCGACCATCGTGAGCCCGAGCATCTCGCTCGTGCTGCGGGCCAACGAGTTATAAAAAGCGACTTTCATCGAACGCCGAAAGTAGCCGTCGACGTGAATACGGAAACGGGCTCGCTCATGTGATTGAGTGTTGAACGACTTGACAACCCGAATTCCATTAAATGCGTCATTAAGCATCCCATAAAGTCCGCTCATCTCCTCCATCACGCGGCGACTGGCGCGCCGAATCGCGCGACTCAGCCGCTGCATCACAACTGCAACGAGCGGAGTTATCACGAGCACCAATAGCAAAAGTCGAGGACAGACCAAAAGCGCACCCAACAAACAGACGGCCATCTTGAGTGGTTCGCGGATCACTCGGCCAATTAGGGTACTGAGCCCGACGCCGACGTTTGAGACGTCATTGGTCAAGCGACTGGTCAAATTGGCGGAACCATTCTCACCAAAATGGTCCAAGTCCAGATGCAGCGATTTGCGAAAAAACTGCTCACGCAGATCCATCACCGCTCCCTCAGAGATGTACTGCACGAGGATCAAATTGACCGTCAACGCAACGAGTTTGATCGCCGTGCAAACAATCAAAAAGGCCACCACCAACAACAGGGTGTTGAACGGACCTGGAGGTGCCCAACGATGGATGACCGGTTCAGTCCAGATCAACCAATCCAGTGAATAGGACGCGGCTTTTCGGCGAAAACTTAGGCGAGATTTTTCGTCAAGTGCGCGATCGAGGTCGTCGCCGGCGAGAATGGTCGTATCAATGCGTGCCATCTTCTCGTCGATATCTCGCAGTTCCTGATCCGTTTTTTCGACTTGCGAGCGAACGTACGATGCTAAATCCTCACCAGCAAAAACCACCTCAGTAATCGGATAAAGCACGCCAATATTCCCGCCCCACATCGCCGCGATGATCAGCGAGGTCGCTAAAACCCCGATAAAAGAGAGTCGGCGTCGGCAGGCGAGTAGCAAAACTCGGCGGAATGACTTCATGGCGCGCGTGAATGAATCAATAGGAGATAGGTGGAGCAGAAGGCATGATCCGTTCATATCAGGTGCCGACCTGGCAACGCCAGTCTGATCCCTACGGACTCCCATCAGCAAATGACTTGGGCGAAAACAGCCAAACGGTCAACGAAGCGCAACACATCCCTAAACCCGCTTGGCTACGCATTCAAACCAGACTACCGGGACTTACCAATAGCCCTCAGTCTCCGGCTGCAATCACGACCACGACCGCGGCGGTGAGAACGGTTGCTCCGAGAAGCCGTGTGAGTAAGGTCGAACGACTCAGATGAGCCTCGCTACCGCCCCAAATTCTCGCCGCCAGCCACGCGAGCACCACGCCCCACAACCCCCTCAGCGCGTAGACAACGTTCACGCGGGGGGCGTCCCCGAACATGCCCACAGCCACGACAATACAGATTGCCTGCAAAGCCACCAGCACCGCACCGGGGAACACGAGCTTTTGAATAGCCATACGTTTTAATTCGGGCCACTGGACCCACGGCAGCAACAGTAGCGACGCCAAACCTACCGTCCAGTAGATTGCGGGCAGCAATCGGCCCGCACCCCACAGCGGTGCCCAACGCTGCACGAGCACATCGAAAGTCGCAAACGAAGCGGCGGCCAATGTGGCAAACAGCAGCGTCATCCAAACATGATGCCGCTCACCTTCGCCCGTCCACTGAATCAATCCAATCCCCGTTGTTGCCAAAGCTGCCGCGATCCAAACCTCGCCGCGCAGGGGGGACGCATCCACCAACGTCACTAGCAACGCCACGAGAATGACTTTCACCCCAAAAACGGGAGCCGCGATGGACACATCACCCTTTTGAATCGCCAAAAACGTGAATGACAAACCCATCAGGTAGAGACCTGCAATCAATACAGGTTGCCACCACCAACTCAGTGGTGGGGTGGTGCCGCCAAGCAACCATAAAAACGAAAACAGACACGCCGCACTGAAATTGGTCACGAATAGAAACGTCAGGGGTCCGATTCCCGCGAGACTGGCACGTTTGGTGAAAATCATCCCGCCGACGAACAGCAGACTGGCTAAGAGCGGTAGCAGGAGATGGATCATATTCGAGAAGATACTCGCCGCATCAAATCCATGTCAGTCTAGACAGGCTGAGGTACAGCAATCCGTCAATTGCGGCAGAGTTGCCGTAGTTTTTCTTGGGCCGCGCCGCTGTCGATTGTTTGGGCTGCCATTTTAGCGGCGATGGGTAGTTCGTCGACTTTTCCAACGAGCTGGAGAGCGACGGCGCAGCCAGCGACGACGGTGTCGCGGCAGGGGCCGGGCTTCCCTGCGAAGATATCGCGAATCACCTGCGCACTTTCGGCTGGATCGGCGACGACCAGTTGATCCACGGTTGTCGGCGGCAACTCAAAATCGGCTGCGGTCCAACGAAGCCCCATTTGCTCTGTCGAGCGAACCTCGACGCAATGGGTGGTCCCGTCAAGTGAAATCTCGTCTTGCCCATCCTCGGCCCGTACCACAAAACTGCGCTGCGTGTCGAGTTCGCTCAACGCGGCTGCCATTTTCATCTGCGTCGTCGGCGAGACGGTCCCCAAAAGCTGATGGGTGGCAGCGGCGGGGTTACACAATGGCCCAAGCAAATTGAACAGGGTGGGCACACCAAGCCGCCGGCGAATGGTGACGACGTGACGCATCGCGGGATGCAGTTTCGCGGCAAAGCAAAAGCAAATCCCTATTTCGTTGAGGCTGCGGGCGACTTCGTCAGCGCTGGATTCAATCCGCACGCCGAGATGTTCAAGCACATCGGCGGAACCTGAGCGACTGGTGGCGGCTCGATTGCCGTGCTTGGCAACCGCGACGCCGCATGCAGCTGCCAGAATCGCGACGGCCGTCGAGATATTGAACGTGCCTGAACCACTACCACCGGTACCACAGGTATCCAACAGGATGTCATGGTCGTGCTCGATTCGGGTCATGTGAGCACGCATCGCCCTGGCAGCCCCTACGAGTTCACTCACCGCCTCGCCTTTCTCACGCAGGGCCAAGAGCAACTCAGCCACACCAGGTTCGGCCGCGTCACCTCGCAGCATCCTGTCGATCAGATGCCCTGTTTGCTGGGCCGACAAATCGGTGCCGGAACGAGCGATTTCAATGGCAGCAGGAAAGTCGAGCATATCTAGTCGAGGAGAGAGAGAGTTCTTAAACTGATGGGCATGTCACGAAAAATCATACTCGACTGCGATCCTGGGATCGACGATGCCGTTGCCATCACGATGGCCTTGTTCGATCCGCGTTTGGACGTACTCGCAGTCACGGCCACGGCGGGCACCGTGGACGCGAGCCTGGCAAACACGAACACTGCGGCGATCATTGCCAAGCTCGATCCGGCCCGCTATCCACGGATTGGCTCTGCCGTACCGCCTCCAGACGCACCGGTCCTCGACGACGTGGATCTCAACGGTCCAGACGGACTGGCGGGATGCCATTTCCCCACGGCCACGCGGCAGAACGATCACCCTAGTGATAAGGTAATGGCCGATGTGGTTCGGCGATATCCCGGTGAAGTGACGATCGTGTGCCTGGGACCGCTGTCGAATCTCGCCCGACTGCTGCGACGCGACCCCATGCTCATCCCGATGATTGACAAGGTGGTCATCAGTGGCGGAACGGTCGCTCACAGTGGCAATGCGACAGCGCTTGCCGAAATGAATTTCTTTTTCGATCCAGCCAGCGGTCGCGAAGTCGTCACATCACTGACGACGAAGAGTCTCGTACCCTTGGACGTGACCGAAGCGATCACGTTCGGACTCGATTTCATCGAAAAATTACCCTGCGAGAGCACGCGAGCCGGATGGCTGCTGCACAAAATCTTGCCTTACAAATTTCGAGCCTATCATCAAAAGCTCGGTCGTGAAGTGATGCCCTTGCAAGATGCTGTCACGATCGTTTCACTGCTGGAACCAGAGCTATTCCAGTGGGAAGAAATGGCGGGCGATGTCGAAGTCAGCGGCACGTTGACACGCGGGATGACGCTGTTTGACCGCCGGTTGCGGCCAGAATGGAAAACTAACATGGAAGTCGCTCGCCGAGCATCGGCGTCCGATGTCCGCGACGCAATCATCCGCGGGCTGCGTTACGCTGGCCAACAAACCTAGGGCCTATCGGAAAAGGGGTCTGACCCTCGCCGTGAGCCCGCAAAACCAATCAAATCGCCTCCGAAAGGGTCAGACCCCTTTTTAGTTTGGATAGGCACTTAATTATCTGTTATGGCTGAACTCTTTTCGATTCCCGGTCTATTTACTCTGGGCATGTTAGTCATCCTCCAGGCTGTGCTGGGGTTTGACAATTTGCTGTACATTTCGATCGAGAGCAAGCGGGTTGCTGAAGACAAGCAGTCGATGGTTCGCAGGCTTGGAATCGGTCTGGCGATCGTGCTGCGGATTGCGCTGCTGTTCGTTGTTGTGCACTTGATCAAGTTGCTGGAGGAATCTTTCCTCGACATTCACAATGGCTACATCGACATGGCGGTGTCGGGGCATAGTTTGATCGTCCTGTTCGGGGGAGCTTTTATTCTGTGGACGGCTATGAAGGAGATTCATCACCTGCTCTCCGATCCTGAGGCGAGTCAGGGCGAAGAGAAACTGACATCAAGTGTTGGCAAGACGGTCACATTGATTGTCGTCATGAACCTCGTGTTCTCGTTCGATTCGATCCTTAGCGCTATGGCGTTAACGGACAACATGTGGATCATGTCCGTCGCGATCATCATTTCGGGCGTCATGATGCTGTTGTTGGCCGATCATGTCGCTGAGTTTATTAAGAAGAACCGCATGTTCGAAGTCCTTGGACTGTTCATTCTGTTCATCGTGGGGGTGATGTTGGTAAGTGAAGGTGGGGAGCTTGCGCAGGTGGTTTTGTTCGGGCACGAAGTTCATCACATGCCCAAGAGCACGTTCTACTTCGTGCTTGCAACGCTAATCGTCGTCGATATCGTACAAACTCGTTACCAAAAAAAGCTCATGGCGCGGCAAGACAAGAGGGTGGCCGATGCGGCCAATGCAAATTAATTGACCTCGCGAAATGGTGAGCGGCTTACCCGTAGCGCCAGCGAGGCAGCCAATTCCCTTACGCGCGTGTCGGGTGAATACTTTCACGTTAACGTCAGAACGGCGAATGAACCAAGCACTGGACCTAACCGTGCCTAGCACTCCTCCTGCGAACCGTGCAGTTCCCGCGGGATGAAACGTCCGGGCCCGTCGCCAGCATAATGAATTGCCAACGCCTCTTCAAAATCATCGCGAGTTTTCAGTTTTGGAAATCCCATTCGCACCACTTCATAGTTAGGGTGGTTTTGCGAATACTTGATGCAGAATTTTCGCATCAGCAGCGGTGCCCGTTCGACCGAGTAGGTTTGCTCGCAGAGATCAAAATGTTCTCGCATCACAGTAGCTTGCTCAGCCAATGTGGGTGGAGGCGGTAACGGCTCCCCTTCGGCGAGCTTTCGGGCTTGATCAAAGATCCAGGGGTTGCCGATCGCTCCCCGCGCGACGGTGACCCCGTCGACGCCGGTTTGTTGGATCATCCGAAGGCAGTCCTCTGGCGTGAACAGGTCTCCGCTGCCGAGAACCTTGAAATCTCCGCTAACATGCTCCGTCACCTCTCGTAAAAATCCCCAGCGGCTCGGACCGATGTAACGCTGGGCCACCGTGCGACCATGCACAGTGGCTGCGGAGAGCCCAGCGGCGATGGCGCCATCGAGAATTTCAAAAAACTGCTCACGTGCTTGCGGGCTGTCGTCGATCCCGCGCCGCATCTTCACCGTGACGGGTATTTCGGGTGGCACGATGTCGCGAGTTCGCTGCAAAATCTCGATTGCCACAGCGGGCTGGGACAGATGAAACCCACCCCGACACCGCCCCAAGACTTTCTTTACCGGGCAACCAAAGTTCACGTCGATGATGTCAAATCCCGCTTCGACGAGTTTCATCGCGCCGAGCGAAAACTGTTCGGGCTCGGCACCCATCAATTGGCCGCCAACGGGATGCTCTTCATCGGCAATGTCCAGAAAATGCTTCGTCTTTTGGCGTTTTGTGAGCGAGAGCAGGAACTGATCGAGCATGACCTCACACACGCTGTAGCTGGCACCATGCCGGCGCGCGATCACGCGCATGGGAAGGTCGCTGTATCCCGACAATGCCGCTTGCACGACAGGAAAACCAATGTCCACGTTGCCAATCCGCAGCGGTTGGAGGACGGTTTGGCGTTGATGAGCGGTATCGACCAATGGTGCTGGAGTCATAAACCTGGCGCGGCTGGCTGATAGCGAAACGGATGCTCGTCGCCTTCGACGAGCAGGAATTCCGCGCCGCCGACGAGTTCCTGGGCAGGATCCATCGTGAAGGCTTGCGTCATTCCCGAGGGCCAGCGTACACGTAATGCGTCGATTTTTTCACCGGGGGCAATTCCAAATGGCACGCACCGCTGTGAGGAGGCTTGGTAGCCACCCCCGGCGGTCAACTGCTGCGACCGCTCGACCCCGTCGACCTCGATCGTGACCAGGGCACCGATTGCGCTGGCGTGACCGGTGATTCCTTCCAGAAAAAAAGTTATGGCACGGGCCTCGATCTCGCTCCGATTCATTAGCAACGAAACGGGGTCGAACAGATGAGTGACGAGAGCATCGATGCGGCCATCGCGATCGGCGTCGAGCGTAATCAGACTTCGTCCGAGTCTCGCCGATTCGAAATATGCTCCCAGTGACGCGGGTTCGAGTGACGTCCAGGTCCCGTCCGCATGACGGCGAAACAACTGCATCGGCATCCGGTAAGCCCCACCTCGCTTTCGGTTGTCATTGAGATGCCCGTTAGCGACCATCAACTCGGGCGTGCCATCGTTGTCCGCGTCCAGCCAAGCTGTCCCGAACGCCAGCATGTCATTGGTCGGCCCTGCCAATTGAGCCTGCGACGTGAGGTCGGCCCACATTCCTGGTCGAATCTGTTCGTAGTACGTGTTGTACTCGCCATCAAAATGCGTGAGATAGAAATCGGTGTCGCCATCGGCATCGGGATCACCCGCCGCCATGCCCATCGAGGCTTGGGGCAGCGAACGGTTGTCCACCGCCAACCCGCGCATTTTTGCTTGCTCTTCGAGTCGGAAACTGCCTTCTTTGTCGGCACCTGTCGACCAAAAATGGTTGCCCGACATATCGTTAGCGACATACAGATCGAGACCTTCGTTCTGATCAAAGAACCCAGCTACGATGCCAAGACCATGGGCGATCGAATGGGGGCCGAACCAGGATTTCGTCTGATCAACGAAACTGCCGTTGTTTTGCCCTTCCCATACGCGGTCCGCCTCGGCGGCAAAGGATTTCGGCAAACAAGCCACTGTCTCTCCGTCCTTTTCGCATGGGATGTTCAGGACACGATCACCCGAGCAATAACCCACATCGAACAGATCCAGTACACCGTCTTGATTGACATCGACCATCGCCACCGAACTTGTCCAGTCCTCACTGTCGAGACCGACCGCGTCGGTCACATCAGCAAACGTGCCGTCACCGTTGTTGCGGTACAGCCGATTACCGCCAATGTTCGCCACGTACAGATCATCGAACCCGTCATTGTTGTAGTCACCGACGGCCAGGCCTTGGGAAAAGCCAGTATCGCCCACTCCGGCGGACATGGTGACATCGACAAACTGGCCCGTGTGATTTTGGAACAAAACATTGGGTCCCGAATCTCGTTGCTTGGGTGTTCCATCGAGCACGGTCAAATAAACATCGGGCCACCCATCGCGATCGAAGTCGAGCGTAGCTGCCCCGCCCGCTCCCGACTGATAAATCCACAATCCATTTTCACCGCCACTCGCAGGCGCTTTGACCTTGCAGATATGGTTCAAGTTACGCGAGGCAGCTTCGTCGACAAAGTGCACGCGTGATGCTTGGTCGCCCCCTTTGGACGACGATAAGGCGGTGGGTTTGGATCCCTCTGAACTCGCCTTCCAATCGAACTGCGGTAAATCCGAAAAGTCCATGGAAGCAGACAAGAGATTGCTTTCCACTTGCCAAGGAGTACTTGCAGATAAATCATTCCGTATTGCCAGATAGAGATCTTTCAATCCAGGATCTGGGTTGTCGGGCATCGTCGCGCCAACACGTAGCCACGAGGCAGCCTCCCACAGACGACCGAGACTGCGCAGGGTCTGAGCCAAACGGACAGCGTCTCGCTGAGATCGGTTGTGATTGGTGCGTAATTGGTCAACACGTTCGATTAACTGGCCAACTTTGCCAGCCTCGCCGGTAACGGTTTTCGCTTCCTGGTCATAGCCCCCCTGAGCCAGAGCGGTGGCGAGCTTGCCGAGAACCTCGCCATTGTTGGGATCGAGAAGGTAGGCTCGCCAATAAGCCGCGATCACTTGTTCGTACCGGCGCATTCGATTCGCCATCGTGGCGGTGGCGATCCAGTACTGCGGTTGATTCTCGATTGCCTTGGGCAAACCTTTTGCCCACTTCTGGGCGGCTGCCGCGTCGCCTGATTCCACCAATCCGCGCCCGTAGTATGCCAACGCGGGAACAAAGTCGGGATACTTTTCGACGATTGGTTTCAATGTCTCGACGACGGACTTCCAGTTTCCCTTGTACGCCTCTGCACGCGCAGTGGGAAACTGGGAGCGGAGATCTTCAGGCGCATGCTTGGCGGCATACTCCGCAATGGCTCCATCGTTTTGAGGCCGAGTCAGGTCAGACAAGATCACCAATTCATTCAGACCGCCATGTCCACGCATAATCAGCCAATGCAGATGCACTCCAGCTTCGTGTTCCAACCCTAACGCAGCCAGCAGTCCCGCCAGGTCGGTATGGATCTTGCGATCATTCGGATATTGCTCCACCGCCATTTGCAGGACGGCCAACGCCTCGAATGGTCGCCCGATTCGCATCCAGGCTTGCCCTGTTTTATCGAGCAAAGATCGCGACGGAGGCGACGCATTTTCAACGGCTGCCTGATACATCTCCATCATCTGCTGCGTGCGATTGAGAGCCGCAGCAATATCCCCCGCCAATTCCAAGGCACCCGGATCGGTTGGATTGGCGACAAGTAGCTGTTGGACCACGGTCGAGGCAGCCGACGGATCACCTCGGCGCAGCAATCGGCTGGCCACTGCGAGTTTGTCGACTTCGTCATCCTGAACAAAATCGGTCGCGGCGGGTTCCGCAGTTGACCGACGCACCGGCGTGCTCCTGTCACATCCAATCAATGGTAATCCAATCATCATCAGTAACATCAGCCAGCGAAAACGAACAGTCGAATTAGCGAACATGCAGGTGCCTATCGTTTTCAATCGCCAAGAAATTCGTATCCACCGCAATCTTCGCGAACGACTGCGTTTTCCCTGAGGGCCAGCGAATTTCTAAGTTGTCCACGCGATCAAATTCGCCCAGTCCAATGTCTATCGTAGGGTCGTTGGCGCCCATATAGCCACCGGCCGACATCCAACTATGAAAATTCTGATCGCCACATGTCGCAATGACTTCAGCGCCGATTGCATCGCGTTCACTCGTAGTACCGACAAGCTCGAGTCGCAACCAGTGTCCCGTGTCGGTGCGGTTTTGCAGCACCGCGACGGGCGAATCGAGCGAATTGGCGACCAAGTCCGGTTTGCCGTCTCTATTGAAGTCGGTTCGGATCAAGGTCCGCCCCAAGGTAGGCTTGCTCCAAAACGACGAGGTTGATTCAGCCGTGTCAGTTCCCGAATGCTCGATCAATTGAAAACGGCCCGGCTCGCCCTGAAAAAGCTGCGGCAGCATCTGAAACGGAATCTCCGGTGTACCGTTCTCGACGGGATCGAACACGTGTCCATTGAGTACCGTCAGATCCAGCCAACCGTCACGATCCAAATCGACAGCCTGAATCCCGAAGCCAACTGTTGCGCGACTCGGCTCGGCAAGGCCAAACTGCGACGCACTGTCCGTAAAGAAGCCGGGCGTCCGCTGTAGAAATAAATTCGACGGTTGCTCCCAATAATTCGTCACGCATAGATCGAGCATTCCATCGTGATCGAAGTCTCCGCCTGCGATACCCATGCATCCCTGAGTTTGGGCAAGATCACCAGCCGCGCAGCCCCGGAGTTCAGCCTGGTTATCCAACCGTAAAGTGGAGGACTGCGCCGTCTCTCTGCTAACCCAGAAATGATTTTCGGTCGTGTCGTTGGTGATGAAGAGATCATTGCCAAACTTGCGATCAAAATTGGCGATAATTCCCGCAAACCCATAATTCTGCTTCTGATGGTCTACGTTCACGCTGTTCATTGGCAGCCACCGTCCTTCGTCATTTCGCTTTAGGAATCGGTCCTGGCTGCTGTCAAAGATCCGGGGAGAGCAATCGAATCCTTCCCCCCAGCACTTGGTTGTAAAAGCAGTTGAATCGTCGATGTAGTTAATCTCAACGAGTTCAGGCATCGCATCACCATCCAAGTCGCCACAAACGCACCCGCTCGTCCAGCCCTGTGAGCCCTCGATGATTTTGCGGGTAAACGTGCCATCCCCATTATTGATGTACAGAATATTCTCACCAATATTGGCCACAACAAGGTCTGGGAATCCATCCTGGTTCAAGTCCGCTGTCGTCACGCCTTCGCCATAAGATCGATCGTCCGAAGCTGACTCCACTGCTACGTCAACCATTCTTGTGCCGTTAAAGTTACGATACAAGCGATTGGGGTAGGAATCATTTGTGTCGCCAGCATTTCCTCCTGCGTCGCAGAAATAGAGGTCGGGCCAGCCGTCGCGGTCGTAATCAATGGCCGCGATGCCGCCTCCGTTGACCTGCGACATCCGCACATGCTTGATGTCCTGCTCCCGATTGTTGTGGTAGCGGAAGTTGATCCCAAGATCCGCCGCAACGTCGACCAACTCAATCTCTCGATGCTTCGCCGCGATTCCTAGTGCTTTGTTCGCCGCCAGACCGTTCGCGAGCTCAAGTGTCAAAATCGATTCGTCGGGCAGCGGCCAACTCGATTTGTCGATTCCGCACAAGAGATCACTGGTCGTGTCACCGGCAGACGACTCCGCCAATGAGCGACGTTTTTCAATCAGCTCCGGCATCTCTTGCTCCAGACGCCCTGTATCATGAGCGAGTACCATCCGCCAAGAGACCGCTTCCCAAGGGCGTCCCAATTGATCGAGTTTTTCAGCGAGTGATTCCATGTCGGCGACGCGACTGTCACGATTCAATCCGACGTTGAGGGCGAGTTGCCAGGCATCGTCGAGCAACGCTTTTCTCGCCGCGACTCGTTCGGCCGCTTCGATGTTTCCGCTTGCGGCAAGGGCTTCGGACAGCCGCAGGTACGCCACTCGGTCAGTGGGATCGAGCGTGACGGCTTCGCAAAATGCTCGAATCGCCGGGTCGGGTTTGCCGGATCTCAGCATCCACGCACCGATCGTGGTCCAGTACTCCGCCTCCGTCTCGATACCCGCTGGCAACGACTGACTCCAGCTTCGTAGATTCTCGTCACTCTGCAACGCTTCGTAGATCCGACCCTCCAGCGCCGCGACGGCGGTCGACTTGGGGAATTTTTGTCGTAGTCGTCGTACTAAGGAGTTTGCTGCATCGAGATCGCTTTGAACAAGCATTTCTTTCGCGCGTGCCAAGTCTCGCATCGTGGTGGCTGGCGCCGAGGCAGCGGTGTCAGCAAGTACCCAATTTCCTTTTCCACGCAGTTCGTCGTGATAGGGCACACTCAGCGTTGTCAGGCTGAGCAGTTCTTTCTCGGTGACATCGCCCAATCGAATGAGGACCTCGACGTGCCGCGCCGCTTCGACTCGGCGTGCTTGCGAATTGAGTAAATCGGCGAGCCGTCGATGCACCGGCGCGAGATCACCATATTGATGTAGCATAGCGTCGAATACCGCTTCTGCCTCAGCCAATCGATCCGCTTCAAGCAACCAATCCGCGGTTTGCCCCATCGCTGGAAAGCCTGCTTCGGGATGGTCAGGCGGAATTAGCTTCAGTGACTCGATCGCTTCATCGAGCCGGCCTTGGTCGTGCGCCGATCGTGCGGCCATGAACAACAGGGACGCATTGGTGGGGTCACCCGAAAGCATCGACCGGATCACCGCGTCGGCTCGCTCGTGTTCACCCCGCCCGATCAGCTTGCTAATTTCTTGAACCGTCCACTCTTGAGTGGGCACGTCGCGATCCGCAGATTTCTGAACCGAGAGTGAGTCTGTCGACGCAGACGATCGAGATTTCCCTACCCGGGGCTCGACTTGCGTGACTGGCTCGGTGTCCGATTCCCCCGATGAACCCGCGCAGCCGACGATCGTTAGGCTTGAGACCAGCAGGATCGTCAGTGCAAATGGACTGTGGAAATCAGGCATGGGGCTTAAAGGCATGGATCGAGAGGGCAAGCGTATCTTACGAACCGCGCCGGCCCCAGGGTCGAAAAAAACGGGAGTACTTGAGCGAATATAACTTAAATCAGCGAGACGGCTCAAACACGACGGAAACCGCCGGTTTGCAGCAAATGCGCCCGCAAACGCTCCCGACACGCCATCGCGAACTTTGCCACCTCGTCGGTGCGGTAGTCGGGGTAGCTCCAGCGATGGTGGATCCAACGACCGCCCATGTAGTTGAGCGTTACCTCGGCAAAGATACCGCTATGCAAGTACAACCGGTGGTCACGATCCTTGATCGTGGCCAGCACCAGTTTTGCTTGGGTGATGTATCCAGGATCCAAATTCAGCGGTCTCGGCTCGGCATGGTCACTCAACCGAGCGTACTCATGCTCCCACTCGTTCGTCATCCTCTTCCAGTCCGCCAGCCCTCCCGGATCAGCCCAATCGTCGAAGGCAACGAGCACCTTCGACAACCCTTCGCCCATTTCCGCGGTGTAGAAACCACCGGCGGCGAAGGATGAGGGTGCGGAGGTTTCCGCGGAGTCCCCCCAGTGCTCACACAGGCGTTGTTGAGCCCAGTCATGGGCCTCCGTGTATCGCGAGATCACGGCGCAAAAGCGGATGACCGGTTCAATTAAACGAGGTGGAGCCATGCAGGACAATTTAGCCTGTTGGTGCAGGGCGAGTCCACTGTTGGCTGCATGGCGAATCAAGTTTTTGTATGATGAGTTCTATGCAAATGCCATCTTACCTTCGAACCATTCTCTGCGGGTCGCTACTGGCGATTGCCAGCGAGGGGCAGTGTGCCGATGTCGATCCCCTGATTGTTGGCCTGGAACACACTCACGTTGGTGAGTTTATCAGCCAGTACTGCGTTGAATGCCATGGTCCGGATACGGCGGAAGCCGAAATTCGACTGGAGCTGCTGCCACCGCCGACGCATCCCGGCCCCACCGCTCAAACTTGGACTCGGGTGATGGACGTCATTGAGTCGGGCGAAATGCCCCCAGCGGGAATGGATCGACCCGAACCGGCCCAGCTCAACGCCGTTCTCGGCGAATTGGCTGCCACCTTTGCGGATTCCTGGCGAGTACCCTCAACGTCACTGCGGCGGATGAACCGGCGAGAATACGAGAACACCGTTCATGACTTGCTCGGCATCGACGTGCCCCTCGCCGATATTCTGCCCGAGGACAGCAGCGTTCAGGGTTTCGATAATGTCCGCGATGGGCTGAGCATTTCGGCCGTGCTGATGGAACGATACTTAGAAGCAGCCCAGACGGCATTCGACGCGACCATCCGGCGGATCCAACCGCTACCTCCCGCGACACGACGCATCGAATTGATGCAGGTCAAAGAGAACATTGACGCGGTTGCCAAGAAAAAAGGTGGCGTGATCGAGGTGGATGGATCATTCGTCGACTTCACGCCCGGCTGGCCACCGGTACGCATTGATCCCGCTCATCCGATTGAACCCGGTCGATATCGGTGCCGTCTGGCGGTGTGGCCGCACGAACCCAACGATCGCACACTGGCGGTCGCCCTGTATACCGGACCGCTGTTCGGAGCGGGAACCCAGACGCCGATCGGCACCTTCGATGTCACCGGGACGTCGAGCGAGCCGCGCATCATTGAATTCACAACGTTCATGGAAGCTGAGCAAACGATTCACATCCGCTCGCGGATCTGGCCCGAGCACGTCACATGGCGTGACAAGAACAAAGAAGCCCGCCCTGGGATCGGGATCGCCTGGGTCGAAACCTACGGCCCGCTCGACCAAGATTTCCCCAGCAAATCTCAGCGACAACTGTTCGGTGACTCAGACACGATCACGCTCGTCGCTCAAGATGCCGTCTACTTGCGGCATCGAAAAGGCGTAATGGGGCACGCGGTCGAATCGACACACCCGCGTGAGGACGCCGCTCGCATCATCGCGAGATTCGCTCCGCGCGCGTTCCGTCGACCCGTAAATGACGACGACCTGCAGCCCTACATCGATCTGGTTTGGAATCGATTAGCGGCAGGTCGCTCATTTGAACAGGCCGTCGGCGCGGGCGTTACCGCCATCTTATGCTCACCGAACTTTCTGCTGCTCAACGAGAATCCGGTCGACGGTGATGGCCAACTCGATGAGTTCACGCTCGCCTCACGGTTGTCGTATTTTCTGTGGTCATCGATGCCCGACGAGGAGTTATTGGGACTGGCTGAGGACGGACAGTTGAGTGATCCCCGCATGCAAGCTGCCCAAGTCGATCGGATGTTGAATGACCCCCGCTCTGAACGGTTCGTCGACAACTTTACCGGACAGTGGCTCAGTCTCCGAGACATTGAATTCACGACACCGGACAAGAAGATGTATCCCGAATTCGATCCGTTATTGCAGACGGCGATTCTGAGCGAGACACAGCACTTCTTTCGTCACATCCTCGACCAAAATCTGAGTGTGCTGAATTTCGTCGATTCCGATTTCACCTTTTTAAACCAGCGTTTGGCGAATCACTATGGTATTGAAGGCGTGACCGGACACGAGCACTTTCAAAAAGTGAATCTACCTTCCGAGAGCATCCGAGGTGGGCTGCTGACCCAGGCCAGTATCCTCAAGGTCACTGCCAACGGTACAACGACCTCGCCCGTTCTGCGAGGTGTGTGGGTGCAGGACCGCCTGCTCGCCAAGCCCCTGCCTCCACCGCCACCCGGAATTCCCGCAGTGGAACCGGATATTCGTGGGGCAACGACGATTCGTGAACAATTGGGCCAACACACCGAGATTGAAACCTGCGCCACCTGCCATCGACGCATCGACCCGCCTGGTTTTGCGTTGGAAGAGTTCGACGCGATCGGCGGCCAACGAGATTGGTACCGCGCGATCGGCGGCGGTGAGAAATTGCCTGGCAAGCTGCCCTATGGAAAAGGCCCCGAGATCGATTCGGCAGCGACGCTCCCGGATGGTCGCTCATTCGAGAATTTTGTCGAGCTGCGAGCGTGTTTGCTAGCTGATGAAGAAACCATTGCCCGCGCGATCGCAACCAAGCTATTGGTTTATGCGACCGGTCGACCCTTGTCGTTGGCCGATCGCGTGACCGTTGACTCGATTGTCGAGCACACACGAGCAGGTCGTTGGAGATTCCAGTCAATGATTCACGCGGTTACCGAGAGCACCCTCTTTTTGGAACCAAATTAATTTCGCCTGGCCCATTTTGACGTTCTCGCTGCACGAGTGATCCGACGGCGCGAGCGGCGTGTTGATTAGTCACTTTTGCGATCCCAACTTATAAATACCAGTCCGACGCGCCAGCGAGGGACCGGATTGAATCCGTCGCTGTCGCATCGGGTTAGCAGCTCAACAGGCCGCTAGCCGCGGGCGTCCGCACAACTGAACCCACTCATGAAAAAAATTCTCGACCGACGAACCTTGCTGCGAGCCTCTGGCGTGGCGATGAGCCTGCCCTTGCTGCACTGCATGAACAACCGCGATGCCGCAGTCGCGGACGGCGATGTCACAGGTGATCGCGATCAACGGGGTGTGCGTCGATTACTGGCCATCAACGCGCCGCTGGGATTGCACACGCCGAACTTGTTTCCAGTCAAAGCGGGCCAGGACTACGAAGTCACTCCGTATCTCGAATCGCTCCAGCCGCTGCGAGAAAAGTTTTCCATTGTCTCAGGGCTGATGCATCCTGATGTCGACGGGGGACATACGGCCGAGAACAGTTTTCTGACGGGTGCCGCCCACCCTGGGCAACCGAGCTTCCAAAATACGATCTCGGTCGATCAACTGGCCGCCGAGCAGTTCGGACACTTGACTCGCTATCCATCACTGGTCCTATCGGCGAACAACACCAGTCTGTCTTACACGCGGTCGGGGGTGCAGATACCCTCGCAAAAGCGACCCTCACAACTGTTTGCGGCCTTATTTCTCGATGGTAACGAAGCGGAGAAAGCGGCACGGCTGCGCAGCATCGAAGACGGACAGAGTGTGATGGATTTAGTGCGTGAGCAAACCAAGCGAGTCGCAGGTGTCGCCGGCAGAGAGGACAACCAAACTCTGGATCAGTATCTCACGAGCGTGCGGGAACTCGAGCAGCGTTTAGGCCAGGCCGCCCAGTGGTCCGAGCGTCCCAAGCCGCCAGTCAATTACGAGCCTCCGACCGATATTGTCGAACGCGAAAATTTCACCGGTCGGATGCAGTTGATGTACGACATGATCTTTCTCGCGATCCAAACGGACTCAACTCGCTTGATCACCTTCCAAGGTGCCGGTGGTCACGAGGTGGTCCAGCTCACGGGTGTCGATGACGGCTGGCACAACCTCAGCCACCATGGTCGTGATCCAGAGAAAATCGAGATGCTGACGATCATC
The DNA here is from genome assembly GCA_963763175.1 of uncultured Planctomycetota bacterium. Classification (GTDB taxonomy): domain Bacteria; phylum Planctomycetota; class Planctomycetia; order Pirellulales; family Pirellulaceae; genus Rhodopirellula. The sequence continues at coordinate 343,614 of CAVXOB010000011.1, forward strand.
GAGATGGAGGAGATGCGTTTGTTTTCGGAACTGCTGAAGAAGCTTGATAGCGTCAAAGAGGGTGAGCATAGTTTGCTCGATCAAACGGCCGTCTTGATGGGATCGAATCTGGGCAATGCGTCGAGTCACAGCAATTCAAATTTGCCAATCATCGCAGCAGGTGGACAGTTCCAGCATGGACAGCACCTGCAATTCGACCCCAACCATTCGCCTCCGCTATGTAATTTGCTGGTGAACTACCTGCAATTCCTGGGCTTAGAGACTGACCAGTTTGCTTCCGCAACGGGGACCCTCACGGGACTTTAGGATGCCTGAAGGAAGGTACAGGGAATTCATTCCACGTGCTGAACTGGCAGTATGAATCCGTAGTGTTTTGGTAACCCCCAATGAATTTGCCGCACCTGCTCAGCCTAGTCGACGCTTCCACACGGCAATCTGCTCGCGAACTCGGTTGGGTGCCGTCGAGCCCTCGCTGCAAAAGGCGGCGACTGCGTTCTTCGTTCCTAAAACGTCGAAGACGCTCTCGTCGATTTCGCCACTGAGTTCACGCAGCGTTTCAATTGGCAATTCAGCCAACGGAATGCCTCGCGACATGGCTTCGCCAACGATTGCACCGACGAGATGGTGGGCAGTTCGCTGGGGCATGCCTTTGCGAATCATCCATTCCATTAACGTCGTTGCGTCGAGATAGCCCTTCTCAATCCGCGCAGCGATGGACTCACGTTTCAATTTTGCACCGGCCACGATCGGAATCGCCAGCTCCAACATCGCCCGCGTGGTATCAAAGGAATCAAACAGCGGCGGCTTGTCTTCTTGCAAATCGCGATTGTAGGCCAATGGCAAATTTTTCACGAGTAACATCAATGTCTGCAAACTCCCCATCACCCGGGCAGACTTGCCCCGTGTTAGCTCCAGCGTATCTGGGTTGACCTTCTGGGGCATGATGCTGCTGCCGGTGCAGAACTCTTGACCAATCGCGATGAAATCGAACTCGACCGTGCTCCATAAAATCCATTCCTCCGCCCAGCCGCTCAGGTGCGACGCAATCATCGACAGCACAAAGGATGACTCGAGCACAAAGTCACGGTCGCTACTCGTGTCGAGACTGTTGGCGGTGATGCCTTCGAAGTCGAGCGCTTCGGCGGTTTGTTGACGATCAATCGGCAGCGTTGTCCCCGCGACGGCGGCGATTCCCAACGGGCACTGGTTCACCCGGCGGCGACAATCAGCGAGTCGAGCTCGATCACGTTCGAGTTTTTCCATATACGCCAGCCAGTAATGCGGCGCCAAGACAGGCTGGGCACGTTGCAAATGCGTGTAGGCGGGCAGGACGACATCAAAGTCATCTTCGCAGCGACCCAGAAACGCTCGCTGTAACCCCAGCAGCAAGGCGTCGATCGCGTCGAGCGACTCACGAATCCACATGCGGATGTCCGTGCTGACTTGGTCGTTGCGACTGCGGGCGGTATGCAGTTTGCGACCCACGTCGCCAGTCGCGTCGATCAGGGCCTGTTCGACGTGCATGTGAATGTCTTCGAGTTCAAACCGCAGCGGCAATTCGTTGCGATTGAGTCGCTCGCGAATATTTTCCAACTCGTCGCGAATCTGGATAAATTCCTCCTCGCTGATCAAACCCACGTTGCAGAGCATGTTCGCATGAGCAATCGAGCCGCGAATGTCCTGTTGGTACAGCCGCGAGTCGAAAGTAATGCTTTCGGCATAAGCTTCGAGTCGCTGATCGGTTTGGGCGGCGAAAACACCGCTACGGGAAGGGCTAGCCACGGTTGACTTTCAAGCGGATGTGGGCGAAATAGGAGAGAGCGGGCAGCTTGCGGACTGTTGATTCAGTAATGATTTAGTAACCCGACGCGCCAGCGAGGCAGCCGATTCTACCTCTCGCTAGCGTTCTGAGTTAGTGTTCTCACATTAAAATCGGGGACACGACCGAATCGACAGCCCGCTTGCGACCGTCCGCAACATTGGGGACTCTCTGTAGGATGCCTCAAACCGTGCTGGCTGAAAACCGGTCGCCAGTACGTCAACCTTCGATTCACTCACACTCAGGGCGCACCATTGTGATGTCGTACCGTATTCTGATGTTCGCGACGTGCTCGATTGCTGGGCTCGGTTTGTCACCGATGGGTGCCCCCGCTCAGACGCCCGCACCCGCCTTACCGCTGGCCGAGCAAGCACCTGAGCAGGCCACCGTGGTCGCCGCCTCTGGAATCCCCTACGGCGTCGCGGTTATTGAAATACCGCTAAGAAACCCGGTCCTCGGCGATGGACCGCTGCCTCTGCATGTGGAAGATGCATCTGGGCGAACGCAGTTTTCCGTCAGCGAGAACGTCCAGGTTCGGACCACCGAAAGGCCGTCCGAACGACCACTACCGCGATTTGGTCAAGGCCGCTTACTCGGCCGCGTGGGCAACCTGATACGCGAAGTCGCCGGTGGTGACGAAAACCAATACGAAACGACTGCTCGACGGATTATGTTCTTGTTTACAGGCGACGACCCGTTTCTAGTACGAATCGCCGATAAGAACGGATGGGAGGGCTCTTTTGCGATTCGCCCGGTGTCTGATCCTCGCGAGCGACAACAACTTTTGGCGAGTTGGTGGTCCGACTTCACCGCCCACAGCGAGCAAGAAATCAAGAAGCTTGACACGCCGCCTTGGATACAACTCTATCTCGTCGGCATGCTATCGGGACGACTCGGATTGCCTCTTCCGGACTGGTACGGCAAGACCAGCGGAGAGCCTCATTCCGATCCGCTCCTCATGACACTGGACTGGATCGGAGGCGCGGCCCGCGTTGCCAACCGCGTCTTTGCCTCGGCAGCGGCAGGGCATGACCTTGATTCCCCCAACCTGCCGAACGCTGCCGACGTTGCCGCCGAACCGTTGCCCGCGCCCATTGCCTGGAGAAACGTCCAGCCGCCGAGTGATCCCGCTGCCGACGCGGCCCCTCCAGAAATCGAAGCAATCGCCCAACGCGTTCCACCGGAATGTTTTTACCTCCGCTACGGCAAATTCGAAAATTACTTGTGGTATCAAGATCTCACCGACGAGTACGGCGGCGATATCTCGCGGATGATCACGCTCAGCGGACTATCCAACGATGGTGCCGCTCGTTTAACACGCCAACTCGCCTTACAGTCAACGGTGATGGGTCGCGTACTCGGGCCCACCATCATTGCCGACCAAGCCGTTATCGGTCGCGATCTATTTCTGCAGGATGGTGCCGCGATGGGAGTTGTCTTCCAAGCGACGAACGCGTACCTGTTGCGATCAAGTTTTAACAGCGATCGCAAAAAGCTGGCGGACCAGTCCGATTCGGTCACCCTGAAAAATGTGACCTTGAGAAACGGCAGCGGGACGCTGTTACGTTCGAGCGATAATGCGGTCCGCTCATACATGGTCGAGCAGAACGGCTTTATCTGCGTCACGAACAGTGAAGCGATCGCCGAGCGCTTTCTCGAAGTCGGGAAAACGGGTGAGTCGCTCGGTAAAACGGAAGCATTCCGCACCGCTCGCACGCTCCATCCCCTCAATAGCGGCGACACGATTTTCGCATATTTCTCTCCTGCGATGCTGCAGGGTTTGCTCACGCCGCAATACTTGATTGAACTACGGCGGCGGATGCAGTCCGAAGCCGACATAGCGATGGTGCACCTCGCACGACTGGCGGCTGCCAAGCAGAATGCTGCCGGTTACCAATCCATCCGGGAGATCGAACCGCTCGTCGAAGCGGGCTTCTTGCCACGGGGTTTTGGTGAACGTCCCGACGGCAGCGGCGTATTTGCGCTTGGTGACCGGGTACTCGATACGCGGCGCGGTGGCCGCGGTACGTTCCTGCCCATTGCTGACACCCCGATCACAACGGTCACCGCGACGGAAGCCGCATGGTACAACGAGATTGCAGCGGCCTATTCGCAGCAGTTTCGCAGCCTAGACCCGGTCTTTTTTGGCATCAAGCGAGAAACAATCATCGCCCCGGACGCCGCAGCGAAGTCGACCCAGGGTGTAAAACCTGAACATCGCGAACGGTTGACGGTACATGCCGAAATTGCACCTTGGCAGCCCGAGAATTTCGGATCTTGGGCCGATCAGCTCGGTCCACCCACGCCCGTTGCGATTCGCTTTGCACCCGATGACATTGTCGCGGTGCAGGCACACGTTGCCAGCGACGTGCTCGGGCCACCGACTCATATGTTCGCCGGAATCAAGGATTCTCACCCGGCTCAACCGGAGGCTTTCGAGGGCATTCTCGGAAGCTACCAGGCGTTGCAAACCCTGCCAGGCTATCTCGGCGCGTGGCCACTTCCCGGTATGCTCGATCGACTTCCGCTCGGCATCGGACGCGGTCAACCCGTCGGCCCCAACATGACCCGCTTGCTCGGTGGCATCTACCGGTTCACCGGAGGCGAGTTCAGTATCCTATCGTTCGATCCCGGCTTGTTAACAGCGACCGTAACGCAACTCGCGGCAGAAGAAGTTAGCGACTCGGCACAAGTACGAGCTCACGTTGGTAACCTCCACGGCAGCCAACTCGAAGGCTGGGTCAACGAGTATCTCTACCGCCGAGCATCGACGAACAGCGTCGCCGAAGCTGACTTTCTCACCTCGCTCAGCGAGCAACTTGGCGTTGCACCCGAGCATGCACTGGAGCAAGCTCGGTTGATTCTCGGCGGGGATGTGCAGTGTGTCCTGGGGGGAAAACTGGAACCCCTTTCGAGCCGTCCAAATGACCCCAATTCGATAACGCGTTGGCGAAGTACGGCGTGGGGGCCGGGCAACAACACTCCGCCCGCATATCCGCCCGCCGACTATGAGGCCCCAATTCTAAGGTGGTTTCGCGGTTTCGACGGGACGCTCACGCAGTATCCGAACCGGCTCGTCGCGGATCTCGTGATCGAGATCGCCCGCTGAGTTGACCTGCATCCCGGAGTGCCTCGGCAACAGCATGGTACTGGCCAGCAGGAATCGCCTGGCCAATATCTGCGTTTTTGTAAAGATACTGCGCGAGCGGTTTTCGCTCGACCATGGCGATGCGATTTTCGACAGCGGCTCGGCGGATTTTTTGTCCCAGCAGCCCGGCGCCTATGGCGACCACGGTCGGAGTTGCCATGGTTGCGGCATCGTAACGAATTGCAATCGCGAGTTCATTCGGACTGATGACGACGACGTCGGCGCTGCGTACGTCCTCGCTGACTCGATCGACCGCAAGTTGACGTGACACTTCACGGCGCCGATCTTCGATTCGCCGGTCGCCGGCAAGCTCTTTCATTTCATCTCGCAGTTCTTGATCCGTCATCATCAAGTCTTGCTCAAACTGCCATTTCTGAAATGCCCAATCGAGTAACGCCAGAACGAATAGAACCGCGCCAATCCAGCAACAAACGCCCATCAAGGTGTGAAACATGGCTGATGCAATTTGCGGTATCGACATCGCAGCCATGCCAATGACGCGGCCCTGATTCGCCTTCAGGGCATAGTACGCGACCGCGACAATGGCACTGATTTTGACCGCACCAAAGAGCAATCGCATGACGCCGCGAACCGAAAGAATACGCTGCGCACCCGAGAGCGGACTGATGTTGCTGAGCTTGGGCAGCAATTTGTCGGGTGACAAAAGTAAACCGACTTGCGAGACATTCACCGCAATCGCTCCAGCGAACATCAAAAGCAGCAGCGGCGCCGTCGCGAGCACCACCTGACCACTCACTCGCATCAATTGCTGAGCGGCATCTTGTGATGTGTAGGTGGCAAACGTGGTTGCCGAGAACGCCGACTCCATTCCGGCCGCCAGGATGGAAGCCGTTTTGCCTCCGAAATAGGAGATGGCCCCGATCGCTGCCAGCAGCAAGAAGGCTGACGTTAGGTCTTGGCTCTTGGCAACGCGGCCCTGCGAGCGCGCTTGCTTGCGTTTACGGTCGGTTGCAACATGCTTTTTATCTCCATCAGACATGACCTAACCACCCTCGGACCAAATCATCGTCAGCCGTTCAACATTGGCGGCCAGGTCGTCTTGAAAGATCCAAGCAGCTGAACCGATCGTCAGCGATGTCACGACCAACAGAGCGAGTGCGTTGACGCTCAAGCCGACCGCGAGCACATTGATTTGCGGCATCGTGCGGCTGATCAATCCCGTGATGAGGTTGCTGAGCAGCAACGCGGCAACGACGGGTGCCGAGACACGCACACCCGATGCGAGCGAGCCGCTCATGCAGTCAGTAATCGCGATCATCATGGATTCGTGAAACACCACGTTTCCCGGCGGCATTCGATCAAAACTCTCGACGAGCAGGCTCAGTACGACGCGGTGCCCGCCACTGAGCAGCATCACCGCCGTGACCAACATGCCCACCATCTTGGCGAGCGCTGGCAGACTGCTCCTCGTCGACTCATCCATCGTGTCACCAAGTTGCATCCCACCCGTGCTCGTGATCGCTTCGCCAGCGAGCTGAATGCCCGTAATGACGATTTGCACGGTGGCACCAATCAACATCCCGACCATCGCCTCGCGAGCAACCGCAATCGAGAGATCGATCAAGTGTTCAAAGTCAGGGAGGTTCTGCATGCCTGGACGCGCAGCAATCGTGGGCAGCAACAGCGCCGTCATCATCAACGCCAGCATCACTTTGACGCGCGACGGCAAGCCCATGCCAAGCGCGGGCATCGTCGCCAACATCGTACTCAATCGAGTCAGCACGAGCACGCCGACAACCATGTGCTCGTTCATCCAGTCGACCAGGGGTCCCATGTTCACAGTCCGCCAGCGTTCTCGAAGACCGAGCGAGTGAATTCAATCATGCGGGTCATTAACCAAGGCGTGCAAGCGACTAAGACCGCTGCCATGGCGAGAAGCTTGGGGACAAACGAAACAGTCTGATCCTGAATCTGCGTGAGTGCCTGGACAAGGCCGATCACCAGACCTGCGACCATGCCCACAAGCAGCAAGGGCGCCGCCAAGACAACTGCCATCAGCAGCGTTTCGCGAATCAAGTCAACAGCGGAGGAAGGGGCAAGCATTGGGAGAATGACGAGTGGGAGGGGGAAGAGCGGTTCGCTGCAGCTACTAACTCAAAAAGTTCCGAAGCTATTCATCAGCATTTCGACGACCAGGCGCCAGCCGTCCACGAGGACGAAGAGCAGTAGTTTAAATGGGAGAGAGATCACAGCGGGCGGCAACATCAGCATGCCCATCGAGATCGTCACACTGGCCACGACAAGGTCGACGATCAGGAAAGGGAGATAGATCTGGAAACCCATTAGGAAGGCGGTTTTGAGTTCGCTGAGGACGAAGGCGGGTAGCAAGACGCGAATGGGTACTTCAGAAAAGGTGCTCGGCAGCGGCGCGTCGGCATCCATGTAGCTGTAGAATAAATGCACGTCATCGTGATTGCCGGCGGTGTCAATCTGCCGAGACATGAACTCTCGCACCGGGATCGACCCAGCCTCATACGCTTCGACGAGCGTCATGTCGACTTCGGGATCCGTGTACGGGCCGATGGCGTCGTCATAAACGCGAGTCCAAACGGGTGTCATCACGAACAGGGTCATGAACAAGGCCACGCTCGTCATGACCTGACTCGGCGGTAGCGACTGCAGCCCAATTGCCTGCTTGAGCAGTCCGAGCACGATGATGATTCGCACGTAGCATGTCGTCATCAGCAACACCGCCGGAGCGAGCGACAGCACCGTAAGCAACACCATGGCCTGGAGACTGCCGGAGAGTCCCTCCGGACTGGTCCAGTTTTCCGGACCACCATGGAGAAAATCGAGGGGCTCAGCGGTAGCATTTGATCCTTCGATATCTGAGACGCTGCTACCTGGACTCCGTCCTGACACTTCCAGTCCGGCCCACCGGTTGTTCCGGTCACCTGCTAGTTCATCTTCCAATGTTGGTCCCGCATCCGCTTCGAGTGCTTGCGAGAGGCTGATCCGGTCCCCTGCACCGACTCGGATCGGCGACGGGGTGCCGAGTCTCATGACTGCATACGCGGATTCCATTTCCCACTGCTCTGCCCGCAACGGGCTCACGAACAGGCCAATCGCAAGCGTCAGAATGCTGGCGCTGAGCAGGCTTGTGCGACGGGCGGGGGGGATGAGCACGAGCGGGGTATCGTCCAGGGGGAACGCCGGGGAATGCGAAGCTCTCGAACTTTAGGAAAAATTGCTCGTTTGGCGAAAGATGTTTTCTTTTCACGTCCGGTTTCGATGATGGCCGCCAATTTCCCGGTGGTGGCAACGCAGTCCGATCCCGGCAGCAAGATCGAGGACGGTGAAACCGCGACGGATCATGAGGGCTCTTTCAAAGCGGAGGGTGCATGAGCTGTCCGCGCCGTTCACCGCGGCCAATATCCTTCGCGGCGATTTCTCGATAAGCGAGTGGTTGCAGAGCGTCAACCCACGCAATCAGAACGCTGCTCGTTCAGCGAAGAACTTCGCCGATCTTCTTGACGAGGTCGTCTCCTCTTCAGACGGCTTCGCCGCCTTGTCGCTCAGCTCTCCGAGCTGTTGGCGTACACCGCAACTCACGTACGCTTTCAGCTCGGAGAGCTGAGCGACAATCTCCGCGAAATAGCCAAGATTGGATTAGCGGAATGCCACTTTAAAAGCTTGTCCCGCGTTTTCAGATGGGTCGCCGCACACTCAATTTGCTGACCTAGTCGGACTTCAGTATCCTTGGCAAACGCGGATTCGTGCAGGAAGCAGTCCAACGGAGGCATGGACAAGTTATCATTAGAGCCTATCCGAAAAGGGGTCTGACCCTCTCCGGCGAGGCCGCTAAAAACGCTGTAAAACGATGCATCTCCAAAGGGTCAGACCCCTTTTCGGATAGGCTCTTAGCCAGTGTTTACAACTCCTTGACCAGAGTCGGCACTTCCCCCACCTATTTGTAAATGGTAACTTTGACATGACGTTGCAATACTCCATCCCCGTTGTCGTGTTTCTGACTTGGACCTGCCCAATTGTCCAGGCTGAAAACGCCAGCGACAACAGCACGACGGCACAGTTCGTGTCGGTCATCATCGGCGATGGCAATCCAGCACCAGCCAATGCGCAGCCTGGATCGCTGAGTTTTCCATTCGCCGTAGCGTTCGATAGCGAAGACAACATGTTGATCGCCGAATACACCGGCGGACGCGTCTTGCGACAAGCACCATCAGGTGAACTGGAGGTGATCGCGGGGACTGGCAAGAGCGGGTACAGCGGCGACAATGGCCCGGCAACGCAGGCCCGGTTTCATGATCTGCACAACCTTGCCATTACGCCCGATGACACGATTTACCTTTCCGATCACGAAAATTCTGCCGTGCGGCGGATTGATCCTCACACGGGTTTGATCTCAACGTTTGCTGGTTCCGGTCGCAAGGGGTACGGAGGCGATGGCCAAACGGCGGACCATGCGTCACTCAATCAAGTCATGTGCGTCACTCTGACGCCTGATAGCAAGCACCTCATTGTGACTGACTTGCAGAATCGTCGCGTACGTCTCATTGACTTGGCCACGCGTGTCATCACCACGATTGCCGGTAATGGAAAGACGGGCACTCCCCGGGACGGGCAACTCGCGGTGGAGTCGCCGTTGCTCGATCCTCGCGCAGCCGCGATGGACAATCGAGGCAATCTCTACATCGTCGAGCGCAACGGACACGCACTCCGCCGAGTGGGACCTGACGGAAAGATTGAGACCGTGGCGGGAACGGGAAAGCCAGGCAGCCAAGACGGCCCAGCACTGCAAGCTCAAATGGCTGGGCCTAAACATCTCGCCATCGACGGTGAGGGCAACGTCTACATCGCCGATGACAACAATCATTTGATCCGCAAATACGATCCGCAGGCCAAGACGCTCAGCACCGTTTTGGGCCAGGGTGAGTTCAAACTCCAGCGTCCTCACGGCGTCACCATCCATGATGGCGAACTTTACATCGCTGACAGCTGGCACCACCGGATTCTGAAAATGCCATTGCCTTAAAATGTCGCTCAGCTCTCTGAGCTGATAGCGTCCAGCGCACCTCACGGACGCCTTCGGCTCGGAGAGCCGAGCGACGATAGCGCGGTCCGAAACCGAGGCGGCTGTCCCAGTACAATGCGATCATTGATCCTGACGACGTCGTTTTCGCGTGGTACTGCAGTGTCGGTCACCACCTGCGCACGGCAAAATCAGCTAAGCTTGTTCGTTCTCAATTCACGGGAAACCATCCTGTTTTGGAGCCTATCCGAAAAGGGGTCTGACCCTCTCCGGCGAGGCCGCTAAAAACGTTTTTAAACGATTCGTCTCCAAAGGGTCAGACCTCTTTTCCGATAGACTCTTCAACCACACATCAAAAATATGAAGTCGCCTGCTCACTGGTCGCCCTACCTTCTCGCCCTTGCTGTCGCATTCACTGCGCTGACCTGCAGGCGTGCGGGGGCGGAAAACGCTGACGTGATCGTCTACGGCTCGACCCCTGGGGGATTCTGCGCCGCGATTGCTGCCGCTCGTCAAGGCGCCTCCGTCATTTTGCTTGAATCGACCGATCATGTCGGTGGTCTGAGTACCGGTGGTTTGAGCCACTGCGACTCCAATCAAATGGTTCGCAGCACAGTAATGGGACTGTTCGATGAATGGCACAGCCGTATTGTGAAGGACTATACCGATCGTGGCGTCGATCCTCCCTACAATCCGGCACAAAAAGATCAGTCACTATGGACGTTCGAGCCGCATGTGGCGATGCGTGTGACGCTCGAGATGCTCGACGAAGCGGGAGTCAAGCTGATTTCCAAACGTCGTCTGCAATCGGTTAAGAAAGAAGGGCCGCGAATTACTTCACTCGTAACTGGCAACGGCACGTTCACCGCGAGGGTTTTCGTGGACGGAACGTACGAGGGCGATTTAATGGCGGCCGCCGGTGTCGACTGGACGATCGGCCGCGAAGGCCGTGACGACTATGGCGAGCCACTGGCTGGCCAGCAGTATCCGAAGTCAAAAATGAACATTAGCGGTTTCGATGATGCCGGTAAGCTGTTACCGCTCGTCACCACCGATACCAAAGCGAACGAGGAAGACGGCGACGAGAACGTGATGGCGTACAGTTTTCGCTTGTGCTTGACTTCAAACCCGGACAATCGCGTGCCGATGCCGATGCCCACCAACTATGATCCGGCGCGGTTTGAAATGGTGCGCCGCGCTTTCCAGGCGGGAGAGAATCGCGTGGGATTCGATCTCTATCCGCTGCCCGGCGACAAGCTCGATGGCAATAACTCGATCGGTGGACAATTTTCGCTCGGGTTGGTTGGCGGAGGTAACCAATGGCATGCCGCCGACGAGGCAACGAGACGGAAAATCTGGGAGGGATACAAGCAATACACGCTTGAATTCTTTCATTTCCTAACCACGGACCCAGCAGTGCCGGAGCGAATTCGCAACACCTATGCGGAACTCGGTCTGTGCAAAGACGAATTCCAGAACTACGGGCACTTTTCCCCTGCACTCTACGTTCGAGAGTCACGGCGTATGAAGGGTATGTATGTCATCCGCCAGCAAGACATTCTCACTTCGCCGAGTAAGGAAGATCCGATTTCGGTCTCGTCATTCCCAATCGACTCGCACGATTGCCAGCGTATCGCTCTGGAGTCTGGACAGGTCGTCAACGAAGGGACGATCTTCCCCGTCCGACGAACGAGCCCCAAGCAGGGATACGCATACCAGGTGCCCTACCGTGCAATTGTTCCCCAGTTGGGCCAGTGCGACAACTTGCTCGTTCCCGTTGCGCTCTCGTGTACGCACGTGGGAATGGCGTCGTTGCGGATTGAAGGCACCTGGATGACGATTGGCCACAGCGCCGGCGTTGCTGCTGCGCTGGCAGCTGATCGTGACGTTGCGGTGCAGGCCTTACCTTATCCGGTACTTCGCGAAAAGCTTTTGACGGACGGACAAGTTCTTGAACTCCCGGACGTCTCCCATGTCGACGCTGAATCGGGATCGATTTCCGGGAAAAGGCTGCCAGGAATTGTGCTCGATGATTCGAGCGCAACCCTCACGGGCACGTGGACTCGCTCGACCAACTTTCAACCCTTTGTCGATACCGGATATATCTACTCCGGTGTGTCGGGGGATCAAGCAGAAGGAGACGGCACCGCGTCGGCAACCTTTCGTCTCCAGGTGCCGAAGTCGGGAGAGTATCAGTTGTTGATGGCCTACTCACCACACGAGACACGCTCATCAAGAGTGCCCGTACGAATCGACAGTGGCTCGCACCACGTCGAGCTGTTGGCAGATCAAACTCAACCACTGCCTCCAGGGCAGCGTTTTCAACCAATCGGAACTGTGCAGCTGACAGCCGGAGTCGATACGACGATCACCATCAGCAACCAGCACACCATCGGCTTCGTCATCGTCGATGCATTGCAGCTACTGACCAAAGTCGAACCCAGTCCGCAAGAATAACGATTCCACCACGAACGTATCCGACAAGGGGTCTGACCCTTGGGAGGCGAGTCATTTGATCGGCTTTTTAGCGGCCTCGCAGGCGAGGTTCACGGCTCGATCATCCCTAGTTCGTCCCGACGAGGGCGGGTGTGCAGTCGAGCTGGACCGCTGACGTAACGGTTGCCGTCAATGAAGAATCGAAGAGGCAGTTCGGCAGCGTGGCGGATACCGATTCGTGGCGACGCGATCCATCGGGACTGAACATCGTGACCGGCGTCGAGTCGCCAATCTCGCGAGCGATTGACGTCCACGCCATCGCTACCGCGATCCACCTGCATCGCTTGGCAGATCATGCCGGGGCCGGACGTGATGCGGCGGGGGTCAGTGACGCCACGGTGTTGCTGCATGTCCGCGATTCCCCACACCGGCTCGATGGCCCGAATCAAGACCGCCGAGCCGACCCCCGATTCTTGCGTGACGATGTTCAAACAGTGCTTCGCGTGGATGGGATAAACGTAGAGCGTCCCACCGTTTGAGAACATCGACGCGTTACCGGGCGTCGGGCCTCTCGAACTGTGACTGGCGGGATCCTCGACGGCGAGGTACGCCTCTGTTTCCACGATCCAACCGCCCAGCCACGTGCCCCCAACGCGATGGGCGATGCCGCAGCCGAGCAACCCCCGGGCAACTGCGACTGGATGTTGTCGCCAGAAGGCGTGATCCATCGGAGAGCGAGCCGCCGGTGATTTCATAGCGAGTCAGCAACCAGAAATAGCATTTGGGTAAAGTTTAACGAATATCCAGACGATAACGATCATGACGCCAGATTCTCATCATTGAAATCCGGCGAGAGGCTGCGAATCTCGACGGCGTTTCCGTTGCGATATATCTCGGTCTTCTAACACCGCCCACACGACACGGACGTCTGCGATGAATCACGCCGCTCAAACTCTCTTGCTCGCTCTCAGTTTGACCCTCACGGTCGGCTGTTGTGGTCCAATGTGGAACCATGGAGGATGCGTGGGGACCTGTGCCGGTGATGGCTGCGGAACTTGCGACGGATGCGGTGAACTCTATATCGATCCGTGGATCAACGATCCCGCCGACTGTTGCGATCCTTGTGACTCCTGCGGCAATTTCAACGGACAATCTTGCGGCAAGTGTCGTCCCGTGTTCGCCGGAGTGAAGAGTCTGTGGGGGTATCGCTGCGACGATGGTTGTGACGGCGGATGCGACGGGGGTTGTGGCGGCGGATGCACCCACGGCGGCGGTGACTGTGGCTGTGATGGAGCGTTGCCAAACTCAGGTGGCCAGTACATGAGTGGCTACGCCGGTGGCCAACCGACGCTCGCCTTGGGTGAGGGCGAGCGCATCGTGGAGTCACACATGTCCGGCGAACCCGCGCCGGTTCGCTCGGGAGCAGTACCAAGTCCAACGCCAGCTAGGATCAAGCAGCAAAGCGGCACATCACGGCAAATCTTTCAGCCTCGCCGCGTCAATGAATCTCGCTCACTGGCGTACTGAGAATATATTTCAAACGCGCCGGCGTTCTTTTAGGCGGACGGCCTTGCCGACGCGATCGCGGAGGAAGTAGAGCTTCGCACGGCGGGTGACACCACTGCGTTTGACTTCGATCTTGTCGATCCGCGGGCTATGGACAGGGAACTTTCGCTCGACGCCTTCGCCGCCAACGATGCGGCGCACCATGAACATCTCTTGCGATCCCTTGCCCGAACGTCCGATCACGACGCCACTAAATACCTGAATTCGCTCTTTGGCACCTTCGAGGATCTTTGTGTGAACGTCGACGGTATCGCCGATATCAAACTTGGGTGTTTCTTCTTTCTGGTTGGCCTTGTTGACCATGTCCATGATGGCGTTGCTCATGACGTCTTCTCGCTACTCGTTTGGGGCGGGCTGGATCTTGAAAAGTTGAATGTTGGTTAGGACTCGTCGAGCAAATCGCTGCGGCGAGCCTTGGTTCGAATCAATGTTTGCTCAGCACGCCAGGCAGCAATCGCTGCATGGTCTCCGCTGAGCAAGACCTCGGGAACGAAGTGTCCTTCAAATTCTCGAGGTCGGGTGTATTGGGGGAATTCCAACAGCCGGTTTCCGCGGCTGAAGGAATCGTCTCGATGGCTATTTTCATCACCAAGGACGCCGGGAATCAACCGAACGACGGCATCGATGACTGTCATTGCGGCGACCTCGCCCCCATTGAGGACAAAATCGCCAACGCTAATTTCTTCCGGCTCCAAAATATCATGGACCCGTTGGTCAAAACCTTCGTATCGGCCACAGAGCAAAACAATTCGCTTGCTTGTCGCGATATCTTCGGCTAAACGTTGATCAAATGATTTGCCTTGCGGCGTCAGTAGGATTCTGCGGACTGGAGGGTTTGATCGCCCCGGCTCCGCATCCGACTCGATGTCGCGAACGCACGCCACCGTCGGTTCGACTTGGATTAACATTCCCGGCCCACCGCCGAACGGACGATCATCGACTTTGCGATGGGGTACGTTTTCGGCCCAATGCCGCAAATCATGACGTTGAATGTCGACCAGGCCCCGGACGATCGCCTTGTGCAATAAACTTTGCGTCAAGTAACCATCAAAAATCGCGGGGAACAGGGTGACAACGTCAATCCTCACTGGGCTTTACTCGGAAGCGGCAGCTTCCGCCTCAGGAGACGCAGGCGACTCTTCGGGGGCAGCTTCTTCAGCGGGTGCGGGCTCTTCCGCTTTTGGAGCTTCCGCTTTGGGCTGGGGGGCGGCCGTCACGGGTGCGGGCGTGTAGTCCTTGCGGCGACCGAGTCGCGCGAGCGCTTCACGCTGGGCATCCAGGTGCGTGCCGTCGGTGCCGTACTTTTTAATCAGCGTGGCGCATTTTTCGCTGGGCTGGGCACCGACGCTGATCCAGTAATCGATGCGGTCGCTCTTGAGTTGAGCACGTGCGTCGGTTTCGGGGCACATCGGGTCGTAATGGCCGAGTTCTTCGATCACACGTCCATCGCGCGGTTTCCGTTGGTCCATTGCACAAACACGAAAGAAAGGACGATGGGTACGCCCCATTTTTTTCATGCGAATTTTGACAGCCATCTCAGTCAGGTCTCCAAAAGATATTGAGTGCCTATCGAAAAGGGGTCTGACCCTTTCGGAGGCGATTCGATGCGGTTGATTTTGCGGCCTCGCCGGAGAGGGTCAGACCCCTTTTCGGATAGGCACAATTAGCGGTGATTTTAGTTGGATTGAATGAAATGCAGTTGACTGATCACGATCAGCGGCGCTTTCGTTTCATTTTGCGTTTGAGTTTATCGCGTTCTTTGCGTTGTTTTTCCCGCTCAGCGGGTGACAGACGCTTGCCCGTGGATTGTTTGATCTTGGTACCGCCAGGTCCGGCACCCGGGAGGGCACCGCTTTGCAGTTGCCGCAACATCGCCATTCGATCGCCACCACCTTTGCCCGACATCATTTGCATGAGCGGTTTCATGGTGTCAAACTGCTTAATCAACTGAGTAATCGACGAGGACTGCACTCCCGCCCCAGCGGCGATGCGGGTTCGTCGGGCTGCGTCGATTAGCTTCGGGTTTTTGCGTTCAGCCGGGGTCATCGAGTTAATGGCCCCAATGATTTGTTTCATCTGACCGCCGGCTTCCTCGCTGTCGAGAGCCTCCTTGAACTGCGACATGCCGGGCATCAGTCCCATCATGCGTCCCATCAGCCCGGGCTGAGCGATTTTCTGCATCATGTTCTTAAAATCGTCGAGCGAAAACTGGCCCGTGGCCATTTTCTCTTCGAGTGATTCACGCTCACTCTCATCAACAATGCGGTGGGCTTCGCGGGCAGCGGCGACCATGTCGCCCATCTGCAAAATGCGGCCCGCCATGCCTTCGGGCCGGAACGGCTCGAGCGCGTCGAACCGTTCGCCCGTACCGATGAATTTGATCGGGACGCCGGTGACCTGCTTGACCGATAGCAACGCACCGCCGCGGGCGTCGCCATCGAGCTTGGTCATGATGACGCCATCGAGCTCGAGAGCCTTGTTAAAAGCTCCTGCACTATTAACGGCGTCTTGGCCGGTCATGCCGTCGACGACAAGATAAACCTGGTCGGGACCGACTTTTTTATCGATCCGTTTGAGCTGGTCCATCAACTCCGCGTCGATCGCGAGCCGGCCAGCGGTGTCGAGGATGACGACGCGGTTGCCATCACGTCGGGCGCGGTCGACCCCGTTTTGACAGACTTTGACCGGGTCTTGGTGATCCGTTTCGGTATGGACGGGCACGCCGAGCTGCTCGCCGATGACCTTAAGCTGCTCGATAGCAGCGGGACGCTGGAGGTCCGCAGCGACGAGCAGAGGCGTGATATCCTGCTCACGGAGCAAGTGCGTCAACTTGCCACAGGTCGTCGTTTTACCGCTCCCCTGCAGACCGCAGAGCATTAGGATCGTGGGACGGTCCGCATGCAGATGCAGCGACGGGTCAACGGGGCCGAGCGTCTCGACGAGTTCCTGATGAACGATCCGCACCAGTTCTTCGTGCGGGCGGAGACTGAGAAGGACGCGCTTGCCGAGTGCTTTTTCCGTCACATGAGCCATGAATTCCTTCACGACACTGTAGCTGACGTCGGATTCGAGCAGCGATTGTTCGACGATTTTCAGGCCGTCGCGCATATTTCCCTCGGTCAGTTTGCCTTTTCCAGACAAACTTTTGAAAGCGGATTGCAGGCCTTCAGAGAGAGAATCGAACACGGGTGATGGGTACGCAGAGACGGCAAGGGTAACGGAAAGCCCGACAGTTTACGCAGTGTCAGGGGTTTTTGTAAATGGACAGCCAATATTTCTGGGAAATAACGAGTGGTGACCAAACGTGTCCACTCATCTGCGATCTTATCACTGTCGAGCCAAGGGCATCCAGCACGGTGCTCAAGCTCGTTTCGACCCCCTATTTGCCACTTTCACGGAAGAGACCCCCACATGGCTAAGTACTACGTTCAGTGCGGAACCCGTAGCGTTATCGTTGAAGCGATCGACACCGAAGCCGCAGCGATGCATTTATTGGATTTGGCCATGCAGGCTCACGTTTGGATTTACGACGATGCGGATTTGAGCGATGGCGACCGCCACGCCCATTTGGCGATTGAAGCGTTGCTGAACTTGGCCCCCGAAATTCGCGTTAGCGAGCAGGGCGTGAACCGGGCCGACGCGAGTCATCTGGGCACGCCAGAGATTTTGCTCCTCTGGCATCAGACGATGTCTGGACTGAGTCGATTGTTCCGTTCAGCGGGGCTGACGCCACGTCCGTTACGAGAATTGAGTGTTGGATGAGCGGAGACGAGACGGCAGCACGTGACCAGCAATCATTTTGGAATGGTTTTTCGTGATAAAGGGACGGGCATAGTCTAAACCATCTTGGCAGCTGCGGACTCGACTGCGGGCGTTGAGTTCAGCGCAGCGACGAGGTCGACCGCCCTGGCGTCTGGTTTGGGGACGAGCAAATAGGCCAGTTCCATGGCGCCGCCACGGCGCGTCGTTTCGGCAGACGTCAGTTGATAGCTCTCCGAGAACCGGTCGAGCTCTGACTCCCATCCTTCGGTGGCGCTGAGGCCGATCTTCAACGTGATCCGCCACCTCGATGGCGAGGACGTACTTTCGTTTGCTTTCGATCGCGGCACTCCACTCTCAGAACGGTTGAAGTAGGTTGCCAGTCCGACGACGATCAATCCCAGCCCGCTGACCCAGTACTGTCCGGCACCGACCGCCATCCCCACCACGACGGCGGCGAGCACAAAGGCGACGTCTCGCGTTTCAGGTACGGCGGTTCGAAACCGCACGATGGAAAGAGCGCCAACGAGGCTGAACGCACGAGCGATATTGTCGCCAATGATTTGTGTCGCCATGGCGATGAGAATGCTCATCAAAACGAGTGTCAGTGTGAGAGTGTCAGGCGCTCCGACCGGCTTGCGTCGGCGTGCCATCCAAGCAACGACGCATCCACAGATCCACGCCAGCACCAATCGTGTGGCAAGGACCTGCAGCGTTGGATCCACCTGAGTGACGGTGACGTCGGTGAACCAATTAGACATTCATGGCCTCCTCCA
Source organism: uncultured Planctomycetota bacterium (assembly GCA_963763175.1). Taxonomy (GTDB): domain Bacteria; phylum Planctomycetota; class Planctomycetia; order Pirellulales; family Pirellulaceae; genus Rhodopirellula. Next base: position 362,129 of record CAVXOB010000011.1, read on the forward strand.
AGCTGTACGACGGACGCGCCGGCGTGGTCGGCGCCGTCGCGGAGAGGTTGCGAGGCGGACACCCACGGTGGGTCATCGCGGTGCGGTATTTCGAAAATCCCGTTGCTGGAATCGTAAACGTTCTCAGCAACTCTTTGAAAAGGTGCGGCATTCGATCGTGGAATTTCAATTCGAGAATCTCACAATCTGCGATCGAAGCCGATCCTTCGCGGAAATCCGCTGAAACCTTCCAATGATCGGTGGGGCGGGCGACCATGTGGCTGTCTATCGTCAACCTTAGGTTCTCGCCACCCAACGTCGACGTGCGAGCAAATCGTCGATAGCCAATTTGAATCGCTGGTTGCAGCCGGCGTTCGGTGATCCGGTCCATGAACCAATCGGCGCACCATCCAGATCGGTCAACGTCCGATTCGACGCTCCCACCACGGCCTCTAGTGCGATCAGCCATGATCGCCATCCAATCCGATTCAAACACTGCCGTACGATTTTTGCGCACGACGAGCTTCTTCTTGCGTTTCGTCTCGACCCAAAGTGTCTGTTCGTTGCCATAGCGTCGAATGCGATGTTTGGCAGCGCCAATGACACCCGTTCGATGAAACAGATCCAGTTCTGGTGTGTCGAGGTACAACGTGTTGATAACGTAGCTGTCACCACTGTCCGACTTGCAATTTTCGTCAACTCCGAGGTGATCTCGGGCCCAGTCTTTTATCTGCTCAGACAACGACGCATCAAGTTGAAACTTCATCTCGATACGCTGAACGGTTGAATTGGTGTGACTCATTTGCTCACCTTGTTCAATAGAAACTCTCGGCGAGCGTGCGTAAAATCCTTCAGATTCATCGCGCCATGCCCGCCGCGAGCTTGGGATCGCTCGCTCTGTGGCGGAGCGTCCCTCGTGGCGGCAACGAACGCGTCGTACGAGCCCAATTTCCGTGTTTCTGCTTTGACCGCTTCATCGATGACCGCGGTCGCTTGAGCGACCACCGGTCCAAACGCTTCCCAAGCAAGCGATTTTTCGGCGAGTTCATGAATGTTGCGGAGGTATTGTTCACGATATTTTGGGACCGCCAAAACCTTGCTTCTCAGCGGTTTGCTGTCATCGTCGAGCCCCACCAGTGGGTCGAGCTCCACCGGCGAGTCACTCTCGCTATCGCGGCGCATTCCCGGTCCACCTGCACCACGAAAGGCTTCGTTCATATCGTGCGGAATGATATGAAACTTATCGTCCTTATCGAGGTAAATGCTGTAGTCGCTGGCCCGGACCCAATAGCCGTCTGAATTCATCAGCCCGTTGTCGAGAGCCAGGAACCAGAGCAACGCGTCGACGTCACAGATCGGTTCCAGCGCCGCAGGTAGATCATCGACCGGCGTCTCGTCGAGCACACGGCACAGCTCGATCAGTTTCGCCAACGCCTTTTTGCCACCCGATTTTTGCTCGTAGGGATGCTGGTAGTTCACAGGATCTTGACCGCGATAGTCCAGTCCGCCACCACCGCGCGGTGAACCACTGACTTTCCACCGTCCCCCTTTGTCACTGCCGTAGTTCTCCTCCAAAAACTCCTTGTTGAACTGCTGCACATTGGTGTACACACCCCAGTTCTCTCCGTTGATAACGACCCGCACGAAATTGGCCTTGGGAGCAGGGATATATTGTCGAGCGATGTGCGAATAAAGCACCGTGCTCATCATCGATTCATCACCGGCTCCGTTGAGCAGGTTCAGTGTCTTGTAACCCATGAGACGTTGCCCGTCGTCGACCATGTCCAGCGACAGGTTTAGCGAGCGTTTGTAACCGGCTGGAACCATCCCGTAGGACGACATGCCACGGAAGTGAACGCCGACGCCATCATATGACCTGCCATCGACAGTAACGGTCGCCGGAACATCAACATCCGTGCCGTGAAAGTCTTCGAGTTCCGATTCCCAATCTTTGTTTTCAAAGTCGATAAAGACGGTTCGCAGCACGCCTAAGTCGTAGAGTTCGCCGGCCACCGGATTGACGGATGCTTTGTCGACATGCATCCCCTCGACCGCTGCGGGGCGATTTCCACCGGGCCCCCACCCGCCTGGACCTCCAGGTCCCGGTCCGCCTGGACCTCCAGGTGCCGGTCCGCCTGGACCTCCAGGTGCCGGTCCGCCTGGACCTCCAGGTCCTCGTCCAAATCCGCCGCTGCCGCCCTGTCCACGATTCTCAGGTGGCCCAAAACCAAGATTTGGTCCCGGGCCGCGGTCATCACGAGGCCCGCGGTCATCACGTCGACGGGGTCCATCTCGCCCCATCCCAGGAGGTGGTCCGAACTCCGGACCACGTCCGCCGGGTCTTCCTGGTCCCAACCCCGCAGGTCCAGCACCACCAGGGCCCAACCCGCCCGGGCGCCGGGAGGACCGCCAAACCCGCGGCGCGGCGGAGGGTTCTCTTTTAGGAACGTGCGGGCTTCCTGACGCTCCTCCTTGTTCAGCCAGCTATTTTGATCAGCATCGAACTGATCGAGAATTTCGCGCTCTTGACCCCCCATTCCAGGAGGCTGGGCGAGCGAGAGCGGAGCTGACCAGGCACCAAGCAGAACGACGAGTAACGTGTTTCGGATCGACATCGAAGGCATCTCGTGGAGGTAGGAAGTAATTGGTTATTAACCCAGTTGCCCCGCAGATGAAAAACCGCCGCGCGGCTTCATAAAAAAATTGGTTCTTCACGGAATTGAGTGGCACGCCACCGATTGCCCAGACCGATCCAGCGCGGTGGATTTTCTAGGCATGTACTCCTGCGTCCAGTAATTTTGTCATTCTTCCTGGAATCGCTTACCATTCACGTGCCGGAAATAACGGACTCAAGCTCGAATGGCGTGGACTCAAGCTCTGCGGGGACGCGGGCTGGGGAAGGGATAATCCGGTCGATAGCGCGCCAGTGGTGCGGTCAACCCTCGGTGAGCTTGCGCTTGCCGAGGGTTCTTTTTTGCTCGCTGAACGTAGCAGCCCATGGCTTAGAAAATCCCGCATCCTGGCTGACTGCCACTCAATTCTGAGAAGAACCAAAAAATTCACATCTGATCCGACGGTGATGGTTTATCGCTCAAACGGTTCTCCGATCAGTTCAGCCCACTTGATCCGTTGGGCAGGCGTGAGGACGTCCAAGATACGTTTCACCGTGTTTTTAGTAGCCGCTAAACGGATGGCATCCAATGGCGATTGCCCATGGTCCTCTCGCCCCGCGCCGTGGAGTCGCGGCCCATCACGCCCCGGCCCATCACGCCCAGGTCTTTGATACCCGCCAGGCCCATCGTGGCCAAAACCTTCGGGCCCACCGCCTCGACCCCGAGGTCCACCCAAACGCGGCGGCCCATCGATGCCGGGTTCACCCTTCGCGTCCCCGCGTCCAGGTCGGGTTTCTTCAATGATGCGACTTATCTCGTCACGTTGCTGAGGGGTCAGCCCCAGGGCCGCGACTACTTCCGAGGACGTGAACGTGAAAGGCAATCGCTCCTGACGCACGATCTGACGAAGCCGCTGCAGCTGCGCTGGGCCAAGCTCATTGTTAACCAATGCATTGAATTCTTGTACCACGTTCGTCATATCATCATTTTCACTCGTCAGACCACCGACAAACTGATTCGCCATTAAGCGGCGTTGTTCATTGAACTCGTCGAACGCCTGCACAACCGCGTCAGCTTTGTCTGAGTCAATGTCCAGTTCATATTGTATCCGCTCATCGGCGAGCGCACGGAGCGGCGAAAAGCTCTCCAGAATCCGCAGCTCATCGACCATCTTCTCCACACGATCGGACGTTGCCTCCAGATCTTTTCCGAGATTAGGATCGTCGGCGCGATCCCTCAAAAAGTCTTGGTAAAACTCCAATGATGCTTCCAGAAACTGTCGTCGTAGGTCCTGTAGGTCGGGTCGGTACGCCAGTTCACTCTCACTGAGTAGGCTGAAGGTATCGACTGCATCACGCGCCTGCTGAAAACTCTGTTGGGCCTGCATGCGTTGCTCGGTTTCTCGCTCCAGGGCAGTCGCAGTCCTGTGCTGCTCTCGCCAAATCAACAGTGTTGTCGCGGCGAAGCCAAGTGTTGCCAGCATCAAAAAACCGCTGGCAACCGCCACCAACCCACTATTGCGGCGACGCCATTTACTCACGAGTTCTAAGAGCGTGGGAGGTTTGGCGGCGATTGGTTTGTCGTCCAACCACGCTTGCAGATCGTCCGCCAAATCGCTGGCCCTGGCATATCGATCAGCGGGAATCTTTGCAATCGCTTTGCGAACAATCGTGTCGAGCTCCACCGGCAATGCTGGATCCACTGTGCGTGGGCTCGGCGGATCGTGGAGTGCCACGTTGTTAAGCATCTCACGATAGCCGTCTCCCGTGATCGCCGGTTGCAACGTCAGTAACTCATACAGCGTCACACCGAGGGAATAGATGTCGGTGCGATGATCGAGTTCATCACGATTGCCAGCCGCCTGCTCCGGACTCATGTACCTTAATGTGCCCATCGGATCGCCCGTTCGGGTCAACTGGGAAGCTTCGTTTTGCACCTGAGCCAATCCGAAATCCGTGACCCAGATTTTGCCGATGGAATCCAGCAGTAGATTTGCAGGCTTGATATCCCGATGGATCACCCCGTACCGGTGTGCGTGCTCAATGGCCAACGCAGCCTGATGCGTCATCTGGACAACAGCGCGATAGTACCGCTGTCGCCCTGCGGAACTGTCACTGAGGATGGTCGAGTATCGAGCGATCGTATCGCTGACAGGCGTTTTGGCGGTCTCCGAGACTTTTTCGGCGTTGGCGAGCCGCATGTTTTGGATCAATTCGGCCAGCGTGGTGCCATCAATCAACTGCATGGCGTAGTAGTGCACGCCTCGATCGCTACCGACCGCGTACACGGGAACGATGTTGGTATGGTGGAGTGCCGCCGCAGCGTGCGCCTCGTTGCGAAATCGTTGCAACCTCACTTCGTTGAGCCCCGACGCAAATGGCAGGACTTTCAGTGCCACGTGCCGGCCAAGGGAGAGTTGAATCGCTTCGTAGACGACACCCATGCCGCCGCGTCCTAGCTCCCCAACGATTTTAAAATCACCGATCGGCAATGCCGTGAATTCGGCGTCGGGCGCCACCATGGTGGCTGCGGATTTTGGCTGGGCAGCACGATGGACGAGCGCCAAACCCTCGAGGGAGGGACCCAGTTCCTCAGCAATGTCGGAGTGTTGTTTCAAAAACGCGGCGTGTCCCGGTGCGATACCCTCATCGAGCATCCGCATGTAATCCTTCACCGCAGCCACCACGCGACCATCATCGGTGTCGTCGAGATGATTCATGATTCGCTCAGTACGGATTTTAGCTGTGCCAATCCACGCACCCACAACTTCTCAACACTATGGACGCTGCGTCCCATCAATTGCGCCACCTCCGCAAACGACAATCCTTCGACATGCCGCAACACGATCACCTGACGATAGTCCTCTGGTAAATCTTCTAGCGCACCGGCCAGCTGCAGGAGAGCTTCGGTGCGAGCGACGTGTTGGCTCGGGGAAGTCACATCACCCGCAAGCTGCGACTGCAGAAATCCCGTCGCGTTGGTCAGACTCTGGTCCAATCGCTGCTCCAATCGAGGGTCACGTTGTTGGGTCCCGAGGAACCGGCGAACGTGCATCGCAAGAATATTCGTCAGAATCCCTCGCAACCATGCGGCGAACTCGTCCACCGTCTCGCCGCGAAATTCCAGAATGTTCGCGTGAGCAGCTAGACACACTTCTTGTGCGATGTCCGACGGGTCCGCTTTGCCCTGCATGTGATGATGGAGTCCGACGCGGGCTAAGAACACCAAGAAACGCCGATAATCCTTGAGCAATTCACCCAATGCCTCGCTGTCTCCAGCGCGCGCAGCCTCGATCAACCGCGACACGGCATCGACTTCTCGGGGAAAGTGATCGAACGGGAAAGGTTGGTTCAAAGTGAGGGTCGCTCGTCGCGAAAATCGAGTGCACATCCATCATCTGTTGCGGCAGACATCAACAACCGCCGCTGAAATCTTGAATTCTAGCGATTTTCCAGCTCGTTTTCCCGACTCGGCGGAGCGGTCGGTCGACAACTTCAACCTATTCGTTGTCCAGCGGTGGAGAGTCGGGATCGATCTTTTTGTTTTCCCAGTAAAAACCGTCGGCTCGCTTTTCCAGAATGCGGTGAGCGCTCCCGGCAGCGAGCGGGCGATCTCGCTCAGGCAACCAATCTCGCAACCGCTTGACGATGGAGGTGAGTTCTGCAGTTCTGGCTTTGTCGTTGAGCAAGTTGTCGAACTCGTTGGGATCTTGACGCCGATCGTACAGTTCCTCACTGCCATCAGCGTAAACGATATATCTCCATCGCTGATCACACACGCTGTGGTTGCCAGCGTTATGCGTGCAGATCGCAGGTCTCTGCCGCGGTGTCGTGACGTCCTTGACCTGGGGGGCGAGCGAGAGCCCTTCCAAGCCATCGGGTTGAGGCAGTCCCGCCAAGGACGCCAGAGTTGGATAGATGTCCAGGAGCTCGGCGGGTTGATCACATTTGCGATTCCCCTCGATCATCGGGCCCGCGAACATCAAGGGAACATGGGTGGACCGTGCCCAGAGCGAGTTCTTGCCCGAGATCGCTTTTTCTCCCAGGTGATAACCGTGATCGCTCCATAGAACGACGATCGTATTGTCCGCATAGGGTGAGGACTCGAGCGCATCGAGGACGCGGCCGACCTGGCTGTCGACAAAACTGACCGAAGCGAGATAGGCCCGCACCAAAGGTCGCAACTGGCCGTTTTCGATCAACCACTTGGTACGCGGCTCGGGCAAATTCCAGTGAATGTACCACGAGGAATCCGGCGTATCGTCCCGATCACCAGCTAGCAGCTGCGGTAGTTCGAGGCTTTCCTCAGGATACAGATCAAACCACTTTTGCGTCGCGTAGCAGGGAACGTGCGGCAAAAAGAATCCCACTGAGAGAAAGAACGGTTTCTCATCTTGCATGTTTTCGATCTCGTCCACCGCCCACGAAGCAACTTTCCAGTCTCCCTTGTCCTCGTCACGGTGCGGGAATGTTCCCCAGTCCATCAAGGCGTGATTGCCGCCCGGCGTCGGTGGAATCAATTTGTGTTCAGGCCGCGCACCCACCGAAGCGTTCGGCCCCCACACGTCGCTCTCGCTGGCAGACCCTTTCCCGCGACCGTACCCACCATGAAAAATCTTGCCACCAATCAAAGTTTGATAACCATGCTGGTGAAAAAATTGCTGCATGGTGACCCGGTTCTCGAACTCAGGCAAATCACGGAACCAGGGTGACAGGCCGTACACGCCTGTCGATCCCGGTCGCAGTCCCGTCATGATCGACGTGCGGCTGGGGTTGCACAGTGGTGCTTGGCAATGTGCGTTGGTGAACGTGACTCCCCGCCGAGCGAGCTTCGCCATCGCGGGCGTCTGAACCTGCGGATGCCCACCCAAAGGCTCGACCCAATCATTCAAATCATCGATCGCGATCATCACGATGTTCGGTCGAGTTGAGGCGGCGTTCTGAGATGCTTTTGGTTCCGACTCAGCGTTTTGAGCGCTGACAGATACCGTCATGATCTGCGAAAGAAAGAATAGTATTAGTCCAATCGGGTTCATTCGAGTCTGCATCATTTCACCAAAGGTTAAAGAGTCGATCAATTCAATCGTAGCCGATGTTCCTATCTCCACAACGGTTCGGACTGGAGTTGACTCCAATCGTGCCACATCTTGGAAAGCTGCTGCACGACATCGACTCGACCACATGCCAAGTCGTGCGATTCGCCGACGTCGACGGACAAATCGTAGAGCTCCCAGGGCCGGTCGCCGGTACGGATGAGTTTCCACTTCTTATGTCGCATCGCGTGCTTTTCGCCCAGTCGCCAGTAAAGCGTTTCGCGTGCAGTCGGCTGAGCACGTCCCGAAAGCAACGGCATTAGGTCGACACCATCGAGCTGATTAAGTTTGTTCTTGACACCTGCCGCCGTCAAAGCCGTCGCGGTGAGATCGAGTGAACTAGCGATCGAGTCAGACGGTCCTGGTTGAACCTGATCTTTCCAGGAAACGATCATCGGAACACGAACGCCACCTTCGTACAGGCTGCCCTTGCCATCGCGAAGCGGAGCATTGCTGCTGGTCAGTTCAGCTGTCGGACCGCCGTTATCGCTCAAGAAGATTACAAGCGTGTTGTCCTGCAAATCATGTTGCTTCAGCGAATCGATCACACGTCCGACACAATCGTCGAGGTGCGACAACATCGCTGCGAACAGCCGTCGTTGGACGTTGTCGATATGCGAGAACCGATCCATGTATTTGTCTTCGCCCTGGAGTGGGCTATGGACTGCATTGTAAGCCAAATACAGAAAAAACGGTTGTTCCTGTTTGCGCTCAATAAAATGACATGCCTCGCGTGTGAACGCATCGGTCAAGTTTTCACACTCGTCGACCGGTTGGCTCGATCGCATGACTGGGTTGTCCGCGTCATACGGCGGCTCGTTATGTCCGAGCTGCGTGCTCCAGATGATACGTCTGTCGGGCGAAGTCCACAGCCCTTTGCCTCCCGATGGCAATGCCGTGCGTCGCAGCCAAGTGGTGACTCCGTTCCACGGCGGTGGCACGTAAAAATGGCCCTCATGAAGGAATCCAAAAAACTCATCGAAGCCGTGTCGCTGAGGATGAAACGCTGGCGTCCCACCAAGATGCCACTTGCCCACCAAGCTTGTTGCATAGCCGACGCCGCGAAGATGCTCCGCGATCGTCGTTTCGCTCGTTGGCAGTCCGATAGCTGGATCGTTGTTTTTCGCACCGACAGGATTGAATTCAAATCCGAACCGAGTCTGATATCGCCCCGCAATCATGCCGGCTCGCGACGCGGCGCAGTAGGGCGCGGTGACGTATCCATCAGTAAACCGCACCCCTTGGGAGGCTAACGCATCGAGATTGGGAGTGGGAATGTCGCTCCCTCCGTAACAACCCAGTTCGCCATAACCGAGATCGTCGCCAACGATCAAAACGATATTGGGCCGCTCGTTTGACTCAGCTTTAAGTGACGGTGTATAAAGGGTTTGTGAGAAGAGTGCTGTGCAAGCCGATATGGCGAGTGTAGTTATTCTGTGTAGCAAATGACGTGTGAATTCTCGGCGGCAATCGAGAGTTCCCGATTGATGCGTCGACTTGGCAAGGAACTTGAACATGTTGAATCCCCTTCTTCGGATGGTGGATGCTGCTTGGACGTTGTGTCAGCAGTGTCGCCAGCGTAATCGTGGTCCACCGCGGATAACGGCTGCGCATAAAAAAACCAAGGGACCACGGTCGGCAAACCGTATGTCGATCCCTTGGCGGCAAGGAACCGAACTCGGTTCCCAGCCATAGTGTCTTCTCTCTCATTTCATAAGTCAATTCCCGGCGGCAACCGGGACAACCCTAAAAAGGTCAATTTCAGATGGCAAGGAATCGAAAATCACGTCGCCAGCAGCATGGGTCTGCGTGGCACTGGGAACAAACGGACTGCTGGTACTTCACCCCGCAAGGAACGAAGAAGAGGGAAGCTCTCTTCGACGAGAACGGGGAACGGATTCGCGGCAAGGACAACAAGGAGGCAGCTCAGTTGGCGCTGGCTCGGATTAAATTGACCGACGAGCTGACGCCTGCGGTTTCGGCTTCGTCGAACGACTGGACCGTCGCGCAGGTCTGCGAAATCTATCTGGCGGATTTGACGAACACGGCGTCACCGGAGTGGGTGACGTTGAGCAAATCTTGGTTGAACGAGTTTTGCGGGTACTGCGGGGCACTGACCGTGCAGGAACTGAAGAAAAAGCATCTTCGGACTTGGCTTCAGAAGCACAAAACTTGGAACAACAACACTCAGCGGAATGTGATCGGCTGCATCAAAGCGGCGTTCAACTTCTGCTGCAAGTTCGATGATCTCGACATTAACCCGATCGCTAGCTATCAGAAGCCTGCGGCCACGGCTCGTGTCACATCGTTTAGTCCAGAAGAGGAAGAGCAGATCTATGCGGCGACCAACGAAACGCACGCTTTGTTTTTGAAGTGTTGCATTCTCACCGGAGCTCGTCCGTACGCGGAAATGGCCGTCGTGACAGCCGACCATGTCGTTGAGACGCCTCACGGCATGTTCTATCTGCTGAAAGCTCGCACGGAAGACGGCAAACATGGTCACAAGGCCGCCAAGAAGACGGGGAAAGACCGCCGAATCATGCTTTGTGATGAGATGGAGACGATCACTCGGCAGTTGATGCTGACTGCTCCGAAGGGATCGGGCATTCCATTGATCCGCACCAAGCGTGGACGGCAATGGAAACGGTGTGATGGCGTGCAACACTTCTGTGAACTGAAGAAGAAGCTGAAGTTGCCAGTGGATCGCGTCACTTACACGTGTCGGCACACCTTTGCGAAGCGAACTTTGTCGGGTTATTACACCGGGAACCCGGTTTCGCTCGAAGTGCTTGCCGGATTGATGGGCAACACGCCGAAGGTTTGTAGGGATCACTACGCTCAATGGGCCGACGACTACAACGATCCGCTTTGGGCGGCACTCGGTAAGACCAAGAAGCCTCCGAAAGCAGGTTAAACCTCCTTGGCGACAACTCGTGCTTTGGCTAACCCGCAAATAGCGGGCGTTCCAGGCAAGAAGGAATCCGAGTCGCAGGGGCAAGTCCACCACAGACCGTTGCGGAATCACGTCCCAACGCAAGGGCTCCAGATTTCGAACTAGCGGTGTGCCCTGCCTGCCATGCCGCTACCGTGGTCGATCTCCAGTTGGATCACCACGCCATGCCTCCCTATTCGCGTTACAGCTATGCACCCTCGGTGTTGGATGAACCGAGGGCTAACACCACCAGCTATACGTAGCACAAAATCATTCAAAAGTTAAATACTGGCAGTGGCTTCCTGCCGGTCGCTCAACCTCGGCGGCAGGCGATATTGGGAACCGTCGATTTGATGGGACAAACTGCCACGACGTCGTCTCCCATCGAGTAAACGATTCCCGCTACCATGTTGCCGAGACACGCTGTTTGAAAACGGCTACGGGCACTTCTTCTTATCAAGGACATCAATGGGGCAAAAAACAGGCACGATCGATCGACAAATCGGGCTCTTGCGTCGACTTGCGGCTAGTCGGTTAGGGCTCACCGTCGAGGAGTTGGCGTCTGGATTCGAAGTCAGTTCCAAAACGATTCGCCGCGATTTGGAACGATTCCGTTCCGCTGGCTTTCCGCTCGACGATCACACCGAATCGCACGGCCGGAGACGTTGGCGGATTGAAGGCACTGATCCGCTCGGCGGTGTGCTCTGTTTTGACGAGGCGTTTGCGCTGGCCCTTTCAGTTGCGTCGCTCGGGTCGTTGGGCGACACGGAGCTGGGCAAGGCCGCGCGATCGGCGATCGGCAAAATCCTTTCGGGTGTTGCCCCTTCTGCCCGAGACTACTGCGACTCTCTGGCGGACGTGCTCCAAATGGCTTGGCCACGACAGGTCGACTATGGCCCTCACGCGGAACGGCTCACGCGGCTGCTCATCGCCCGCGAAGATCGGCAGGTTTGTTTCATCACGTACCAATCGCGGCGTTCGACGGAGCCACTGACCTATCCCGTCCATCCGTACGCGTTTCCGCAACCAAGTTACCTCACGTTGCACTGGTACCGCTCGCCTACGTGGGCACGCGTTACGCGGATGGACATTTGATGGGAATGGCCATTATCCCACCCCGGCGGATCAGTGCTGCGGAATTCGGTCACGCGATCGGCCCGTTGGTTTATGGCGAAGACGGTGATCCGGTCGAGGTCGTTTTGAAACTGCGCCGGTCTGATGATTGGAAGTTGCGAATCGAAGACCACGACGAACCGGCGACGATGCTGCGGGCGACGACGTGGACTCGCCCAAGCCGAATATGGGCCAGCGTGACTCCAGTTGTTCTGGATCGATTCCCGAAGAAAAATCGTCGAAACGACCCGGCGGGCTGGCGAGCAGAAGTTGCCGACATCATTTTTCGCTCGTGCGAATTCGCGGGTATCACGCTGCCTACCGCAATTGATATCGACACGACCGCATTTGTTCGGGGCGTGCCCCGATCAACTCAAAAGCGATCGAAGCGGAAGGGTGCCGACCACGGAATTGGCGATGGATTTCCAACCTACACAACGGCAGCGGGCAAGCCTCCCCGACCACAAGTTCATGTGCGTCTTACGTTCGATCAGCCTCATGCGGGCCCCGTCTTGCTGGGGGCTGGCCGGTTCATGGGCTACGGCTTTTTCAAACCGATGCGAGGTCAAGGAGCACCGTCATGAGTGAACACAGTTCGTCTTCATCGTCGACATTGAATCTTGCCGACTTCAATGATTTCTATGGTTCCATACATGATTGGCCACCGTTTTCTTGGCAAAGCGAATTGGCCGAACAAGTCTGCAAAACCGGCTGGCCCGACCTCATTGACTTACCGACCGCCAGCGGCAAGACAGCGGTTATTGATATTGCGGTCTTTGCTTTGGCCTATCAGGCAACGCGTTGGGACGAACTGCGTCCAAATCAGCGTGCAGCCCGTCGCATCTTCTTCACCGTTGATCGCCGATTGATTGTCAATCAGGCCTACCTGCATGGCCGACGCATCGCCACCGAACTTTGGAAAGCCGCCAGCGACCACAATAGTGCTAGTCATCCGGTCCTTTGCCGTGTTGCGTCCGCGTTGCAATCGATCAATGGGAACGGCGAACACGAGGTTCCGCTGGATTGCTACGAACTTCGCGGAGGAATTCCGCGTGACGATGCTTGGGTGCGTTCGCCGACTCAACCCACCATCATCACCACGACGGTTGATCAACTCGGTTCGCGAATGTTGTTCCGCGGCTATGGAGTGTCGAATCGCAATCTTCCCATCCACGCGGCTTTGACGACCAACGATGCTCTGGTGTTGCTCGATGAAGCCCATTGCAGCGTTCCGTTCGGGCAAACCGTCAATGCGGTCCAGCGCTATCGTGGTCCAGATTGGGCACAGGAGCATGTGGAAACGCCGTTTCGGTTTGTGCCGATGACCGCAACGCCAAAGGATATCGACGCGGATGCGAACGTGTTTCGAATCGACGGTCGGCATTACGCGACATCGGATGCTCTGCGTCGGCGTCATGAATGCGCGAAACCCGTTCGGTTGGTTCTGGATGAAAAGGCAAAGGGAAAGAGCAAGTCGAAATACGAGAAGATTGCCAAGAGACTTGTCGCCGAGGCCGTCGCATTTGCCCGCGACGCTTGTTGCCGACGAATCGCGATCGTCGCCAATCGTGTCGCGATCGCCAAAGAAGCCCATCGCTTGCTGCAAGCTGCTCAACACGATGCCGACTTAATGATTGGCCGGATGCGACCGATCGATCGAGACGCGGTAACGGATCGTCTCAATGACATCTTTCGCTGCGATCCATCTCGCGTGGTCGACGCCGACGCGCCGCCGAAGTTCCTGGTCGCAACGCAAACGATCGAAGTTGGTGCAGACTTTGATTTCGATGCAATGGTTTCCCAGTGTGCTTCGCTCGATGCGCTGAAGCAACGCTTTGGACGATTGAATCGACTCGGAGGATTTGATCAGTGTCACGGGGTGGTGGTCGCAGCCGCCGGGGACATCGCTCCCGAGGAAACGCTGGATGAGGCAAAGCCACTCGATCCAATCTATGGGAATTCACTTGCACTGACTTGGCATCGATTGTCTAAACTGGTTGGTGACGACCAACCTGCCGTGATCGACTTTGGTGTTCGATCGGTGGACTCCATCAATCGGCTTTCAGCCGCACAATTTGCTGGCTGCTCCGCACCCTCCAGCGATGCGTTAGTGCTGATGCCCGCGCACGTCGACATGCTTTGTCAAACCGCGCCGAAACCGTCACCGGACCCTGATATCGCGATGTACTTGCATGGTGTTCCAAAAGAAAACCAGCAAACAAGCTCACCTACGGTTCGTTTGTGCTGGCGAAGTGATTTGCAACTACCCGATAACCTGGAGGACCTTGATCGCGTCATGACGCGTTCGCGGACAGACAATGCCTGGACCGCCGCGGTTGAGGTTTGTCCGCCATCGACGGGTGAGTGCATGTCAGTACCCAGGTATCTGGTTCAAGCATGGTTAAAGGGTCATGCGACGGATGATGAATCCAGCGATGTGGATGGAGAGCGGCTTGCGGCGGTCGATCGGGATGATGATTCAGTAAAGCCCGAACTGGCCCGCTACGGCTTAGTGTGGCGTGGAACGAAATCGATTCCGGACAAAGACGGTAGGGCCAAGAATCCTAGCTTCATTGCTGGTCCTCGCACCGCGAGGCTGTTGGCGGACGGCGATTGCATCGTGCTGCCTTCTGCCTTTGGGGGCTGGTCGCATTTTGGTCACATTCCAGAGGGGCCGACCGATCCGTCGATCGGCTGGAAAGGAGTCTGTCAGTTCTTGTCAGACTTCGAGGCCAAAAGCAAGGACGAGGAGGCGGCTACGCCAGACGACTACCGCAAGATTGATATCGCCGACGAGGCGTTCGAACAAAGTCGTGCCAAAACAATCTTCCGTGTGCATGATGCTCTGCCGTATAAGGGAATCGATGATCAATTTCGGATCAGTTGGAGAAGAGAATTCGCGGTTGACACGAAAACCGTCTCTGTAGAAACCCTTCATAAGTTGCTGACCGAGCACGTCAGCGCGTCCAGTGATCCAGAAACGGATGAGGCAGGACAGTCCCTTTCGGCACGACTCGAAAGACTTCGAGAACACGGTCGTCGGGGCGTGGTGAAGCGGTACCCAGGCGGCTTTATTTGGATTTCCACGCGACATGCAACGCCATCGGGCATGCCGCCACTCCCTTCGGCATCATTCGATGATGGTCTCGAATCACGTAGTGGCAACGGACAAGTTTCTTTGTCGGATCATCTTGCCGATGTGTGGCAAGCGGTTGCCGACCAGATGGAAAAGCTCTCGCTTTCGGAGATGATGGAAACGTCGCTCGCGCAGGCGGCGATGTGGCACGACATTGGCAAAGCCGATCCGCGATTCCAAGCCAACTTGCGCAACATGCCGCTCGCGCAGGTTTTCATGCAGCGGAACCTGCTCGCAAAATCCGGCGGTTACGGACAGAGCAGGTACGCGACACTTCCAACAGGCTTCCGGCACGAATTCTTATCAGTCGCCCTCTTGCCGCAGATTGATCTTGCGGAGAAGGCGGATGGTGAACTCGTCCGCTATCTAATTGCGACTCACCACGGTTTTGCCCGCCCGTTCGGTCCTGCTTGCGAGCAAGTCGAGCCGACGGAGATTGATCTGCGTTCTCTTGGTGGTTTGTTGATTTCAAATGATTCTCCCATTTGGAGGCAAAGTCTTGGCCATCTCGCGACAGGCGTTGCCGATGACTTTTGGAAACAGAATCGACGTTTCGGACCTTGGGGCGTCGCATATTACGAGTGCCTGCTGCGTTTGGCTGACTGGCGAGCCAGCGGAAACCCGACGCGGCGCCCCGTGCCGGTCAAGTTGGCTTGGTCCAACCAAACCGCAACCGGCGAAATGATTTCTAAAGCAGAGAGGCTTTTTCCTGGCATTGAAGCCGGCAATCCCCTCGGTTTTCTATCATCCATCGGACTTTTTCGAGTCCTCGGGTTCCTGGACTCCGATGCTCGTTTTGCTTGGCGAAGGGTGCGTGGCGGATGGATTCCGGTGTTGACTGGCAAGCTCGCGGAACTCTCGATCGATGAGTTGCTGGATCGAATCGGCGATTTTCTTGCGGTGGATACAAGCGATCATCCCGCTCTGACAACACCGGATCCGAAGGAAAGTGTTCGTGACCGTTTCCAGCGTCTTGTGGGTGCCTCCCACCGTGACCAACGCTTACTTGCCGATTGGCTGACGTGTGAGTCGTCCGATGGTACGATCGGTGACGTCATTTCGCAGCTACAAACGTCACGTCGCGACTACCACGCTATCGGAATTCGGGGGTTGCTCGAGGAAACGGCGCAATCTCATCTGCATCGAACACTTTTTGAAACGTGGGACTATGCGGATCCGATTGCGGGTGTCTCCCTTCACTTGGAACCACGAGAAGATCGTCGTCATGCTTATCAATGGCATACTCCTAGCGGTGATCCGACTCGAAAAGTTCATGGCGGAATGATCGGTGCGAACCGACTGGCTCTCGAAGCGTGGCCGATGTTTCAGTCATTACCAGACGGAGACCGGCTTCGTACAACCGGATTTCGTGGGCGGTTTGTTTCCAACACAACGCTCACGTGGCCGATCTGGACAGCCCCCGTGACACTTGATTCGATTCGCTCGCTCTTGACATTAGCAGAAATCCAGCAACGCGAACCCGACTCGATCACGCTCGCCAGTATCGGTATAGAACACTCATACCGAAGTTCACGAATACTCGTCGGCAAGACACCCAATTTAACTCCCGCTGCTCGTGTTGCTTTAGGATAGGTTGCTTTTGACTTCTAGCCCAAAATATTCATCCAGCGACTGGCTTTGATTTGATAATCATTCCAGGATTTGGATCGAAAAGATCCGGAACTTTATTTCGGCGATCGTTATTAGGTAAAGGCGTTAAAGAGGCTCGCGTCGCGACTCGAGAGCTTTCGTTTTTTCTCAAGTTGGTTGTTGGCATGAAACTGTCCTATCGCACCGTCGGTTGCTCGTCAGCTGCCGGCGGTGCGGTGTCCGTAGGGTTAGCTTCCAGCCTGTCGTTTCAATCGCGACAGCATCAACGTTAACCTGCGTATTGTTCTTGCGTTGGCATTTTCCTTGTCTGCTCACCATGAAACGTATCTACCTAATCACCTACGACGTCTGCGATGCCAAGCGGTTGCGATACACATTCAAGTGCTTGCGGAATTGGGGGCAACACCTGCAGTACAGCGTGTTCGAGTGTCACTTGGGCGACACCGAATTGCTCCGCTGCCAAGCCGAACTTGCCGAAATCATCCATCACGGTGAAGACCAAGTGCTGGTGATCGACTTGGGACCCGTCGCGTCCCGACGTGATGACTTGGTGCAAACCATAGGCAAGCCATATAGCGCCATGGCGGCGCCGTGTTTGGTGATTTAATGGGTAAGCGAAAGTCTGGGGACAATGATGACTCAATCTGATTCGACTGACACCGTGGACGATTATCTGCCGGCGCGGATGGTCAACGAGTTTAGCTATTGTCCGCGTCTGTTCTACCTGATGCAAATCGAGGGCCAGTTCGCGGACTCGTACGACACCATCGACGGGCGGATTGTGCATCGCCGCGTCGATGGTGGCTCGGGTGCCCTGGCCGCAGTGATTGAGTCGACAATTCCACAAGCCGATCGACCGCTCGAACCCGAGCCGCCCGCGCCCGAGCCGCCGAAGCGTCGCAGACGGGTCGCACACGGCCAGCCCGCGACGCTGTTCGGTGACGATGACGATGCGGACAAGAACGAGGATGCCGACCAAACCAGTTCGTCAAACGAGTCGCCCGATCGGAAAACGTCCGATGACCGACCGCGGACGATCCATGCGCGAAGCGTCACGCTCTCGTGTGATACCCTGGGCGTGATCGCCAAACTCGATTTGGCCGAAGCGACCGGCGATGTCGTCACTCCGGTCGACTACAAACGCGGACGTCCCAAAACCAATCCCGATGGGCAGCTCGACGCCTGGCCACCGGAAAAGATTCAAATCGCCCTTCAGGCGTTGGTGCTGCGAGCCAACGGTTACACCTGTGATCAAGGCGTGCTGTACTTCAACGAAACCCGCCAGCGGGTGACGATCCCGATCGACGATGCATTGATCGAGCAAACCCAACGGGCCGTCGCCGGAGCGAGAGAACTGGTTGCCCAGCCCGTGATTCCGCCGCCGCTGATTGACAGTCCCAAGTGCCCACGATGTTCGCTCGTCAATATCTGTTTGCCTGAAGAAACCCGTCGCTACCTCGGCTCGTCTGGTTCCCCGTCAGTCGATGTGGATGGCGAGAGCGATTCAGCTGCGATTCGTCCAATCATCACTACGCGGGATGATCGTCGGCCGCTCTACCTGAATCATCAAGGCCTTTATGTCGGGAAACGCGACGAAGTGCTGATCGCCAAAGTTGATGGCAAAGTCGTTCAAGAAGTGCGACTACGAGAGATTAACCAGTTGAATCTGTTCGGCAACGTTCAGCTGTCGACGCAAGCGATTCAGACGCTACTGAATCTTCAGATTCCGATCGGCTACTACACCCAAGGTGGTTGGTTCTACGGGATGACTCATTCGCTGGGCGTGAAGAACATCTTGGTCCGACGTGAGCAATTCCGTCGTGCCGACGACGCCGCGTTCAGTCTCCAGTTGGCTCGTCTTTGGGTGCGGAGCAAGATCCGTAACAGCCGCACGCTTTTGATGCGAAACCACGTCGAACCGCCTGCCGAGGCACGACGCGAACTCAAGCGATTGGCCGAACGGGCACTCGGTGCCGATTCTCCCGCGACGCTTTTGGGTCTCGAGGGGACTGCGGCGAGGATCTATTTTTCGCACTTTGCTGGCATGCTCAAGATCGACTGTGGCGTGGAAACCGCACCGGGGGCCGCGTTGACGCAGAAGCGACCGGCGTTTGACTTCCGCGGCCGCAACCGACGTCCGCCTCGCGACCCGGTGAACGCTTTATTGTCCTTGGCCTATACCCTGCTGACCAAAGACTGCATGATCGCCGCGACTTCTGTCGGCCTCGACCCGTATCTGGGGTTTTATCACCAAGTCAAACCAGGCAAGCCCGCCTTGGCATTGGACTTGATGGAACCGTTCCGTCCGTTGATCGCCGAGAGTGTCGTGTTGTCGGCGATCAACAATCGAATGGTGACGCCCGAGCACTTCATGGCGGCCGGTCGATCGGTCGTGCTCAGCAGCACCGGCCGCAAGCACTTCTTGAATGCCTACGAGCAACGGTTGGACGCCCTGGTGACTCACCCAGTCTTTGGGTATCGTGTCAGCTACCGGCGGTTGCTTGAGATACAGACACGACTGCTGGCCAGATACTTGACCGGCGAAATTGATCAGTATCCGATGTTCGAAACGCGTTAACGGATCGGCTTGTCATTCCTCGGATTCAGCAAGCGGTTCCGTTTTGCGTGGATTGATGATCGCGAGCGGCGGGGTGGTCAGCAAACTCCGGCCACCGCTCGAATCCCGTGTTTTCTCGATCAAAAGGTGTGCAAAAGCCCATGATATGTTATTGTTACTGCTATCCGCTCGATGGGCTCTCGCACTTGCTAATCCCCGCACCGCGATTCCTGGTGGCAGCGAGGGGGGCCCTTTCCGCGATCGAAAGATCGCGGCCTCATTGAAGCAGACGGAGGCATGGTACACCGCGATGCGCGATGGATCTTTCCGCGATCGAAAGATCGCGGCCTCATTGAAGCCAGCGTACTCGCTACTGGAAGACAGGGTTACCGCCTTGCTTTCCGCGATCGAAAGATCGCGGCCTCATTGAAGCGCCTGGAGTTGCACGCCGATGAATCGGGCACCAATTACTTTCCGCGATCGAAAGATCGCGGCCTCATTGAAGCCGAAATATCTGCGGGAAAGTGCTTCAGGCGATCATGGCTTTCCGCGATCGAAAGATCGCGGCCTCATTGAAGCCACGCTTCGACCGATCACGGTTGGCGTGTATGCCGAACTTTCCGCGATCGAAAGATCGCGGCCTCATTGAAGCGAGCTAGGTTCCGGCATGGCGGGCTTTTCCACTGGGCTTTCCGCGATCGAAAGATCGCGGCCTCATTGAAGCTTTAGTTGGCGTTGTGGGTTGTGTCGGTGTGTCGGTGTCTTTCCGCGATCGAAAGATCGCGGCCTCATTGAAGCCACTGGGAGGGTTGATAGCACCTTCTCGTATGTCCGACTTTCCGCGATCGAAAGATCGCGGCCTCATTGAAGCCGCATGTTCCTGTATTGTAGTAGAGAACAAGGTCACGTCTTTCAGCGATCGAAAGATCGCGGCCTCATTGAAGCACGTGCGAGAGCACGAGCACTCGTCCGTTCCAGCGGCTTTCCGCGATCGAAAGATCGCGGCCTCATTGAAGCATACGTGCGGCGATGGATGTACGCTGAAATCACAGGCTTTCCGCGATCGAAAGATCGCGGCCTCATTGAAGCTCCTTCACGCTCCCTCGCGACAAATTTGATACCGGCCTTTCCGCGATCGAAAGATCGCGGCCTCATTGAAGCCCTGCGGGCTTGATCGATCTGCGAGCGGTTCGGCGGACCTTTCCGCGATCGAAAGATCGCGGCCTCATTGAAGCAATCGCCCGTGGTTGCCGCTGGATTGGAATATCCGCCTTTCCGCGATCGAAAGATCGCGGCCTCATTGAAGCCGCTAACCGAATCGCCATCTCCATCGCGTCCGGCCCGTCTTTCCGCGATCGAAAGATCGCGGCCTCATTGAAGCGTCCGCCTGTGGTCCGGCTACGGCGGCTATGCGTGCTTTCCGCGATCGAAAGATCGCGGCCTCATTGAAGCTCCGACTATGGTATCGAACACCCTGTTGTTTACAATACTTTCCGCGATCGAAAGATCGCGGCCTCATTGAAGCGGCAGCCTCCACCGCGCGACCGTGCATGGTGAGGCACTTTCCGCGATCGAAAGATCGCGGCCTCATTGAAGCCATGAATTGGACGCGTCCGGTGATGGATTTGCGAGTCTTTCCGCGATCGAAAGATCGCGGCCTCATTGAAGCGCGGGTAGGGCTTGCCCGCTGCGATTAGCTCTTGGTCTTTCCGCGATCGAAAGATCGCGGCCTCATTGAAGCGAATTGCTCGCGACGATCGCCCCAACCGAGGACCGCTTTCCGCGATCGAAAGATCGCGGCCTCATTGAAGCGTAGGACTCGCTATCGCGGTCCATGCCCAGGGCCTCTTTCCGCGATCGAAAGATCGCGGCCTCATTGAAGCCCGTCCTCGTCGATGAAACCCGTCGTGTGTCCGAAGCTTTCCGCGATCGAAAGATCGCGGCCTCATTGAAGCACCCTTAAAGACGACGAGACGCCCGCACACTGGCAACTTTCCGCGATCGAAAGATCGCGGCCTCATTGAAGCCATGATCGAGGCTGTCTCGCCCTGGGTGTCGGCATGGCTTTCCGCGATCGAAAGATCGCGGCCTCATTGAAGCTGTCGATCGGCTAGGGGGAGTCCTCCCCGCATCCGACTTTCCGCGATCGAAAGATCGCGGCCTCATTGAAGCGCCGCTGCTGCGTTTGCCGCTGCTTCCGCGCGCTGCTTTCCGCGATCGAAAGATCGCGGCCTCATTGAAGCTGTTTCTTCTTTCGGGATTTACCCGAGCCAGACGGGGCTTTCCGCGATCGAAAGATCGCGGCCTCATTGAAGCTCGTAAATACGGAATCGTTTTCTGCACGCTCACGCCCTTTCCGCGATCGAAAGATCGCGGCCTCATTGAAGCGGGCAGTGATCCAGGATCGCACCGCTATCACGATCGCTTTCCGCGATCGAAAGATCGCGGCCTCATTGAAGCGATCGTGTCGATCATTGGAGCCGAGACAGAAACATCTTTCCGCGATCGAAAGATCGCGGCCTCATTGAAGCCCGACGGAGCAACTCAAAGAACTGCGAACTCAGGCGCTTTCCGCGATCGAAAGATCGCGGCCTCATTGAAGCTAGTCATCGGTATTTACCGATCCGCCAGTCAGGTACTTTCCGCGATCGAAAGATCGCGGCCTCATTGAAGCGGATCATTGGTGGGCGGCAGTCCCGAGGAGGCAAGCCTTTCCGCGATCGAAAGATCGCGGCCTCATTGAAGCAATGCAATCGCGTCGGTTTCGAGGTCTGCGGCAAACTTTCCGCGATCGAAAGATCGCGGCCTCATTGAAGCGGGCTGGGAAGGACCCGCGGCGGCGGTCGGAGGTGGGCTTTCCGCGATCGAAAGATCGCGGCCTCATTGAAGCCGGGTAATTGGGGTTGGCGGTGATGACAAGATGATCCTTTCCGCGATCGAAAGATCGCGGCCTCATTGAAGCGGCTCCCAGTTCAATCCCAAGACGCGGTCCGGTGGCTTTCCGCGATCGAAAGATCGCGGCCTCATTGAAGCCCATTACAAGACCTCCGCATCGGTCCAAGCCTGCGCTTTCCGCGATCGAAAGATCGCGGCCTCATTGAAGCTCAGCGTGGTCCCGAAGCAAGAATAGTTGCCGTTGTCTTTCCGCGATCGAAAGATCGCGGCCTCATTGAAGCAGCATCATCCCATCAGTATCAGGGAAATAGAAGAATTCGCTTTCCGCGATCGAAAGATCGCGGCCTCATTGAAGCTTTCGTTTGTGACTTTGCTTTACTGCGAGGGGGCATCTTTCCGCGATCGAAAGATCGCGGCCTCATTGAAGCGTGGGATATTCTGCGGGATATTTTGCGTCGACGAGCTACTTTCCGCGATCGAAAGATCGCGGCCTCATTGAAGCAAGTTGTCTAGGGGGTCGCCCTGTGTGGCGAATCGGGCTTTCCGCGATTGAAAGATCGCGGCCTCATTGAAGCCTCGCTCTCCGAGTGAGCCGACGAGTGCGTAGAGACTTTCCGCGATCGAAAGATCGCGGCCTCATTGAAGCTTTGACACTGTCCTTGATCGTGGGGCAGTTTTCGGACTTTCCGCGATCGAAAGATCGCGGCCTCATTGAAGCACGTCGATCGACAGTATCACGGCTCTCCGTTCGAAACTTTCCGCGATCGAAAGATCGCGGCCTCATTGAAGCTGACAGTGAGCTACAACGACTCATGAGCGTTGACGGCTTTCCGCGATCGAAAGATCGCGGCCTCATTGAAGCTGGGCCAAGGTAGACGCATTAGACGCGGTGGACCGAGCTTTCCGCGATCGAAAGATCGCGGCCTCATTGAAGCCAGCATCACGAGAGTTTAACCGGATTGGGAAAGATCTTTCCGCGATCGAAAGATCGCGGCCTCATTGAAGCCATCGCATGCAAGTCAACCATGCTGACCTCCCGGCCCTTTCCGTGATCGAAAGATCGCGGCCTCATTGAAGCGAGCGTACCTGAGACGAACAGCCACGAATTGATGCCCTTTCCGCGATCGAAAGATCGCGGCCTCATTGAAGCTTGCTAATGCCAACATGACGTTTCAAAATGGCAAGCCTTTCCGCGATCGAAAGATCGCGGCCTCATTGAAGCTTGGGTCAAAGCGACATCGACGACTGGCAGCAAGACACTTTCCGCGATCGAAAGATCGCGGCCTCATTGAAGCAAAGTCGTCGAAGTCTTCAATCTCTTCCGGCGTGTAGCTTTCCGCGATCGAAAGATCGCGGCCTCATTGAAGCAGTCTTACTGATTGGATCGCCCCAAGCTTCGCCAACCTTTCCGCGATCGAAAGATCGCGGCCTCATTGAAGCTTGAGTTGGTGCTGGAGCCGCGCCAGGTGGTGTTCCCTTTCCGCGATCGAAAGATCGCGGCCTCATTGAAGCTCCGGATGAGTACGTCTGTACGGAAGACGTCTGGCGCTTTCCGCGATCGAAAGATCGCGGCCTCATTGAAGCGTTGCTACCCATTCACTAGCCTCAAACACTCGGGCCCTTTCCGCGATCGAAAGATCGCGGCCTCATTGAAGCTATCTTTCAAAGGGGATTTTATTGTCCAACGTACAGCTTTCCGCGATCGAAAGATCGCGGCCTCATTGAAGCATTATGGTGACCGCATCGTAGAGAGCGGTTTTGATCCCGAGCTTTCCGCGATCGAAAGATCGCGGCCTCATTGAAGCCCCTCTGTGTTGACTAGCTTATCTTCAGCCCATACCTCTTTCCGCGATCGAAAGATCTCTTGTTCCCAGGCTCCCGCCTGGGAACACACTGCGGCGGAGGCTCCTGCCTCGTTTGAGTTGAGGACCAGCAGGCGGGAGCCTGCAAGACATCCCGTTCCCAGGCCGAAGCCTGGGAACAAGTTGCAACGTTCGCGACTGTGAAGCCGCCAGCGTCGGTCACTCGCTGCGGCGGGCTCGATCCCAAACGCTGGCCATGTCGCTCGGCTCGTCGGCGGGTGCGTTCTTGCCCTTCCGCTCGTCGAAGCTGAGCGAGTCGAGATAGCCGCTCGACCTTCGCTCTCGCCCAGTCCGTCTTGCGAAGGAATTTCAGGCTGCTGTTGATGGTTGGTTGGTAGTTGAAGCAGTGGATGTTGATCCGCTCGCCCAACCGCTCCCAGCCCTCGGCGACCAAGTATTCCAGACCGCAACCGTCAAGAAGGCGAGCGCAGGAAATAAGTGGAGCAAATAGTTCGCTATTCCTTGGTAGCAACTGAACCTGATTCTGCGGATAAAACGTGTCGATTCCGTACTCGCACGTGCCGCCAGAACATTTGCCATCAGGACCTCTCTCGTTTTCGAACTGCGTCAAGCGAGTCCCCATGATAGCATCGATGGTGCACGATCGACACCAAGTTTCCGCCAATCTAAAAGCTAAAGCCCCAGCAGCATCGCGTCGATATCCGAGGCGATTCGTTGCAAGACGGGTCGATCGGCGTCAGGACGTGCTGGGCTGCCGGGATGCGTTTGATCGGTTTGCAGTTTACCACGCATTTTCAAGAACATGGCTGCCGAATGCTTGTAGGCCGGAACGGGATCGCGAAAGGCAAACATGCCGAGGTATTGCAGTTGATCGTTGAGCTGGTAGAACCGAGCGTCGCCCTCTGCCCACCACTGGTCTCGCTGGGCAAACGCGGCGGGATGGAATGTGCTCAATCCTAATAGATAATCGCTGCCATACATGACCATATCGATGGCCAAGTCATTCCCTGTGAGCACGCGGAAATCAGGACGCACTCGGTTTCGCAGCTCAATCCGTTGCCACTCTTGAACCCGGTCGAGTGATGAGTGTTTGGCCCCGAAGCAGCTGTTGATTCCTAGCAATCTCTCATAGAGTTCGATTGAATAAATTCTGCCAAAGGGAGCAAACATCTGCCCCAGTTCAAATGCGTAAAACGAGTCACACTCTTTGGCGAGTGTTTGATAGGCTGAGAAGATCTGATCGTCATCGCCTGATGTCAGTCCATAGGATTGAAAAAGGATCGGCGTACCGCCGCTCGTTTGGACTTCATTGATGCCGCTGCGATAGGTATCAGTTTGGAAGCCATCGCCCGCCCCATCGGCAACGAAAACACCACCGAGAAACGCACGTCCCGAGGCGATCGACGCTGCCCGGCGGAGCGCCTCCTGCCGGACATCCGCCGTGATCAAGTTTGCGTAACCCGTGTCCATGTTGATCGCGGGAGTTAAACCAGCATCGAGCGTCGCGGCGGTGTGTTGGTCAAAGCTGTTCCAGTCGACTTCGCCATCGGCAAGGAATGGCAGCAGGATGGCGGACATCCCCGTGATCTTCCGCCGTGGGGTGAGCAACGTGAGCGGGTCAGGCGATGGGGTGGCTTGAGTCATGGTTTTTATTCAGCTTCCAACATCGCGAAAGAAATACTTCACTCTCCCAGAACGACCTACTTGTTCTTCATTGCTTGCAGGACAGCGTCGCCCATTTCCGCGGGACTGGGGGCAACGACGATGCCGGCATCTTCGAGAGCAGCAACCTTTTCTTCCGCCGTTCCCTTGCCGCCGCTGATGATCGCCCCGGCGTGGCCCATGCGTTTTCCGGGAGGTGCCGTGCGGCCGGCGATGAAGGCGGCAACGGGCTTGGTCACGTGCGCTTTGACGTACGCGGCGGCTTCTTCTTCGGCGCTACCACCAATTTCCCCAATCATTAAAATAGCTTCGGTTTGATCGTCTTCCTGATACAACTTAAACAGATCAATGTAGTTAGTGCCGACGATCGGGTCGCCCCCGAGACCGACACAGGTGCTCTGACCGAGTTTCAGGTTACTGGTCTGCCAAACGGCTTCGTATGTCAGTGTGCCCGATCGGCTCATCACGCCAATCTTACCAGGTGTATGAATATAGCCGGGCATGATGCCGATCTTGCACTCGCCCGGAGTGATCAAACCAGGACAGTTGGGACCGATCAAGATGGAATCGCTCGCTTTGACCTTTTCATAGACTCGTACCATGTCGATGACTGGCACGCCCTCGGTGATCGCGGCGATGATTCGAATGCCCGCATCGACGGCTTCGAGGATCGCATCGGCGGTGAATGGCGGCGGAACAAAGATCATCGTCGCATCGGCGCCGGTTTGCTCCACAGCCTCTTCGACGGTGTCAAAGACGGGCATGCCTTCGACGCTTTGGCCGCCCTTGCCGGGCGTGACGCCGCCGACAAGCTGGGTCCCGTAGTCGCGGCAACCCATCGCGTGAAATTTGCCCGCATTGCCCGTGATGCCTTGGCAAATGACCTTCGTGTTTTTGTCGACCAGAATACTCATGAGGATAGCTTTTGGCGTTTGGCTGTTGGCGGCTCGCAAACAGCCGAGGTGAGATGAAATGAGTTTAAGAGAAGCAATAGCAACCGGCGAACGACGGCTGTGAGCTAGCAACTCGAAGCAAATCGCTAGCAACCTGTCGCGCAGCGACTACGCCGTGGCAGCAACAATTTTCTTGGCGGCATCGGTGAGGTCGACGGCCGTGATGACGTCGACATCGCTGTCTTCGAGCATCTTGCGACCCTCTTCGACTTCGGTGCCTTCGAGCCGGACGACCAGGGGCACGTTGAAGCCGACTTCCTTGCTCGCTTCGATCAAGGCACCAGCGATTGTTGTGCAGCGTGCAATCCCGCCGAAGATATTAACGAGAACGCCCTTGCAGTTCTTGTCCGAAAGCAGAATGCGGAAGGCCTCGGTGACCTGCGCCGCGTTGGCACCGCCGCCGACATCCAGGAAGTTTGCGGGTTCGCCACCGTGGTACTTGATGATATCCATCGTAGACATGGCGAGTCCCGCACCGTTGACCAGGCAAGCGATGTTCCCATCGAGTTTGACGTAGCTCAGCCCCGCCTTGCCCGCCCGAATTTCGCTCTCTTCCTCTTCGCTGAGGTCACGCAGCGACTCGAGGTCTTTGTGGCGGAACATGGCGTTTTCGTCGAACGTGATCTTCGCGTCCAAGGCAATCATCTCGCCGTCGCCGGTGATGACGAGCGGGTTGATTTCGGCGAGGGAGCAATCGTAGTCGACGAAGAACCGACACATGGCCGTCATGAACTTGTATGCGTTCTTAGCGGCGACACCCTCGATGCCGAGCTTCTTGCAGATCTTTCGGACTTGGAAGGCTTCCAATCCGATCGACGGATCAAAGCCTTCCTTGTGGATCAGTTCGGGTGTTTCCTCGGCGACTTTTTCAATTTCAACACCTCCCTCGGTGCTAACCATCAGGACGGGGCGGCACGTGACACGGTCAACGACGATGCCGAGATAAAGTTCGCGAGCGATGTCGCAGCCGGCTTCGACGAAGACTTTACCGACCGTTTGACCTTCGGGGCCGGTTTGGATCGTGACGAGTTTTTTTCCGAGCAGTCCAGCTGCAGCGGCTTTGGCCTCGTCGGCTGACTTGCACAGCACGACGCCTTTTTGGTCTGGATTGTCGATCACGTTTCCCTTGCCGCGACCGCCCGCGTGGATCTGGGCTTTGACCACTGCGATCTTGCCACCGAGTTTGGTATAGGCAGCTGCAGCCTCCTCAGGCGAGGTCACCATGTGCCCTTGGAGCACCGGGACGCCAGCGGCGCGGAAGAGTTCTTTGCCTTGATACTCGTGAATTTTCATCAGGACGAATCCAGCAGATCGGGTCAGAGGGTGAATGAATTGGAGAGCCTATCCGAAAAGGGTTCTGACCCTTTTGGAGGCGACGCCGGAGTGAGTCAAATCACTTTGGATAGGCTCTTAATACGACGTCAACCGAAGTTCGCGGAGAATATACGCGTTGACCCAGAGCCTGACCACAGGGGAGTTTCTCCCGGCAGCGTCGATTAGCGGTTCGTTAAGCCCGGTTCGTTAAGCCCGGTTCGTTAAGCCCGGTTCGTTAAGCCCGGTTCGTTAAGCCCGGTTCGGTGACTTGCATATTGGTCGATAGATGTTGCTGGGTCGTTCGCTGGATTTCATCGGCTTGAGATTCTCGCCTGACGCGACGTGCCGTCTTGGAACTGGCGAGCCTACCAAGATGGATGACCGGTTCGCCGGGCTGGACCGCTGGGAGCGTCGTCATTCCGATCACAATGCCATCGAACGGGGCTTCCAACCGGTTCTGGTCTTCTTGTAGTAGGCTGCTATTAGTCGCCAGGGGTTGTCCGGCGACGACGGTCGTTCCCGGAGCGACGTGCATGTCCATGAACCCCCCTCGTTCGGCGCGGATCCACTTGGTCATTTTGAGTTTGACTTGATTCAGAGGCAGGGCTGGCTCACCATCGAACATGTCGAGTTCTTTGAGCACGTTGACGATGCCGCGGGTCATGCATTCGAGCACGGACGGTTCGACTTTCCAAACTTCACCGCCCTCGACCACGATCGTAGGACAACCTGCCGCAGTGGCTTCGCGACGAAACGACCTCTTGGGACCACAGTGGTCGAGAATCACACCGGCGCCAAAGGCGGTTGCCAATCGCAGGCATTCGCGATTCGTAAAATCAGCGCGGGCGTTGGGGTAGTTTGTACGTCGCACCGCGGCGGTGTGCAGATCGATGCCGAAATCGCAGCGGGATACAATCGCATCAAAAATCACGCGTGCCATGCGGGTTGCCATGCTGCCCGCGGCATGACCAGGAAAACAACGATTCAGATCACGACGATCGGGTAGGTATCGGGAATGCCGCTCGAAGCCGAGCACGTTGAGGACGGGGATCATGATCACGTTGCCTCGATGGGGTCCCCACCGCGGATCGCTGATCAGCGACCGGATCGCGCCGGTACCGTTGAGCTCGTCACCGTGCAGGGCACCGGTGACGAACACGGTGGGACCTGGATCGGCACCTCGAATCACGCGAAGCGGAATCGTGATATTTCGTCCACTGTAGCTCTCGGTGATCTCAAGTTCCGTATTCAAAGACGTGCCCGCCGCAACATCTCGGCCAAACCAGGATTGCGAGTTCCAATCGTTCATCACGTGTTTTTCAGTTGCATCGATGTAAGGGCCGGTGGCAGGACAGAACTTTTGCGGAGGCAACTATTCTATGCCAAAATGGACTCTGGAGCGGATTTCGCGAGAAATTTTGCCGAAAGCTGCCTTGACGTCGCCTCTCGTGAAATCGTACAGCCAAGTCACTCGGAAGGTTTCCGTATCGACTCGAAAGGATTTTGAGGCGATTCGAGAGCTTTCCGAATTACGTCCATGCCTCACGCGAAGAAGGAGTGTCGCGTTGATCCGCTCACATCAGCCAACCAGGCAGAAGAGTTCCACCCGTATCGTTGCCCATCGAGTCGCTGCACGCAATGACGCAAGCAGGTCTCGATCGGCATTCGACCCCCGCAATGAGAATCGCTTGGGCGATGAGGGTGAAGTCGCTCTACATGATCCTGACGTCACTTCACGCAGAAGCGTGTTACGGCGATCCTTACTGCCCGGATGTCTGCTCGGATGCATGCTCTTGGGCGCATCGTCGGCCGACGCGCAGTTCACGCTGCCCGACGCCGACGCAAAGGCGACGTCCTCCACTTCGGCGGTCGACATCACCACCTTTCTGCAAAAGATCGACACGGCTCTCGCGGCGAAGGACTACACCGGTGCGGTGCAGGCCTACCGTGCGGCTCGTCAAGCGGCCCCGGACAACGCCGCTCTGCGTGTGCGATACGACCGCTTGGTCGCACGCGGCATCGATGCCAAGCTCCTGAACATTGCGCCGACTTCCATGTCGCCGTCTTCCCTCCAGGCAATTGACGCCGAGACTGCTGCTCAGTCACTCAGCGCCGCGGCGACACCGGGTTCCTCCACAGACAATCCGGCCACTTGGTCAACCGAACGACGTCAGCAGGAAACGCGGCGGTGGACCGCCATGGGCCGAACGGCTCTCGATCGAGGCGACATTCGCACCGCCTACAGGTTCGCCTCGGCAGCCCAGGGCCTCGGTGTTGCTCAGAGCGAATTCAAACCCGGCGACGCCCGTCCGTGGCAATTACTGCTCGACGTCCAGTCCGCGGCTCGTCGCCAGGGTCTCGACCTTACACAGGTCACATCTGCCGCTCCTCCAGCGGGCGCGGTGTCGCCAGCGGGAGGCTCGGTGCCGATTGGTCAAGCCGGCCAGCCTTCACACGGCGCCATGGTCGCGCAGGCTGGCGGTTCGTTCACGCCAGGGGACTTTACGAGTGTGCAACAAGTCCAAGCCACCGCGCCCGAGAAGGGCGAACCCTCTCAGGGCGAGACGTTGTACGCCGCCGGGATGCAGCTACTCTCGGCGGGCAAACAAAGCGAAGCTCGGGCTCAGTTTGTCAAAGCATGGGAGTACGAAGCCGAGTTGCCGACTGAAACACGTCGCGCTCTGCAAGACAAACTGACACTTCTACAACCCTCTCGCATGCCAACACCGGCACAGCCAGATCAACCACTGACGCCAATTCAAAAAGCGGATCTCGAGGCCGCTCAGCAAGTCAAACGGTTGTACCGCGAAGTGACGACCGAACTTGCCCAAGCCAACGAAAAGCGAGAAACTGCGCCGCTCGACGCCATCAATGATCTTGAGCGGCTCGCCCGCAAGGTCGAAGGCGCGAATATTGATGCGGCTTCCAAAGCATCGCTGACCGCCATGGTCGGACGCGCCGTCACCGAGCAAAACTCGTATGTCGAAGCCAACCGTGCCAAGATCGATCTCGATCTCACCAATGATCGCATTCGCACGGAAATGGCAACCGAGGACGTTCGCGAAGCTCGCGTGGATCAAGAAATCTCACTGCTGGTCGATAGCTTCAACGATCTCATGGATCAGAAACGCTATGACGAAGCGATGGTGGTCGCCAAACAAGTTGGTGAGCTGAAACCGGACTCCACCATCGCGATGACGATGTTGCACAACAGCCGGCAACAGGTCCGCATGCAGATGAATACGGACATTCTTGCCGAATCCGAGAACGGGTTCAACGAAAATATGCTGGCTCTCGATCGCGCCATGATCGCGCCGGATCCCGATCGCCCGTATTCGTTCCCTGATCCGCAAACTTGGGCGGCCCAGTCAAGCAGTCGCCTGGCGAGCGGAGACCAACAGACGCGGCTCAGCGCTCGCGAGCAGGAGATCAAACGACAACTCGAAACCAACGTAGAGATGAAATATCAGAACAGCCCGCTTGGCGAAGTTCTCGACGAGCTGTCTGCTGTGACCGGCGTGCCCATCGTCGTCGATCAACGAGCCTTGGCTGCAATCCGCATCACTCGTGACACTCCGGTTTCCAAGTCCGTCAATAGCCGTCTGCCTCTCAAGAGCGCGCTCAATATCTTGCTCGAAGACCTCGATCTGACCTACGTGCTCAAGAACGACGTGCTCAATGTGACAAGTCGCGAGGCTCGACGCACGATGACCTATTCCCGAACCTATCGAGTCGCCGACCTCGTCACGCCGATCCCCAATTTCATCGATCGTAACGACGATGGTTTGGCTGGGGCACTCAAAGCCGCTTACCAAATGACACGACCCTCGAGCGACGTACAGCTGGTCCCTGTCTCCATGGCCGGACTCGGCGGTGGCGGTCTGGCTAGTAACACGGGTGGCGATCTCGGCAAGAACATGCTCGGTCAGTACGGACCGATGGGCGGCGGTGCTGCGTTTGGTGGCGGCCTCGGCTCGGGCGGAACAATGCCTACGGGTCTTGGTGGTAGCTCGGCGCAAGGCTTCATGCAGCTGATGAGCCTGATTCAAACCACCATCGAGCCCGACTCCTGGCAAGACGTTGGTGGTTTGAGCACGATGGCACAGTATCCGCAAAACAATTCCCTCGTTGTTACCACGACCAGCGATATCCATGACCAGATTGTCGATTTACTCGAATCGCTGCGTCGTTTGCAGAATTTACAGATCACCATCGAGGTCCGTTTCATCACGCTCTCGGATAACTTTTTCGAGCAAATTGGCGTCGATTTCAATGTGCGGTTCGATGACAACAACAGCGTGATCCCTGGTGACGATTCCGGTCCTGCGGTCACAATTGGAATCAGCGGACCTGGGCCTGACCCCAGTCCTACTCCCGATTTCGATATTCGATTTGATCAGTCCACGATCGGTGCGTCGGCGCCCCCGTTCGCTGGCGGTTCCGCTACCCCTGCGACATTGGGATTTGCCATCCTCAGTGACATCGAAGCCTTCTTTTTCCTGCAAGCTGCCCAGGGAGATACCCGTAGCAACGTGATGCAGGCGCCGAAAGTAACGCTGTTCGACGGTCAATTCGCCATGATCAATGACACGACGTCCAAACCGTTTGTGACCAGTATCGTTCCTGTCGTCGGCGACTTTGCCGTCGCTCAGCAACCCGTGATCGTTGTCCTCGACGAAGGTACCCGGCTGAATGTGCAGGGCGTGGTCAGCGAAGATAAACGCTTCGTCCGCCTGACGCTCGTACCCACCTTCAGTCAAATTGGTGACGTCACGACATTCACCTATGAGGGTAGTCGCTCGACAAATACGAAGAGCACCAAGAACGTCGATACCAATGGCGACGGTGTGATCGATGCCAAGGATGAACAAACCGAAGATATCGTCACGCAAGGTACGACGGTGCAGCAACCAAGTTTTGCAACGACCTCGGTCAGCACGACCGTCAGCGTTCCCGATGGCGGTACGATCCTGCTCGGTGGGATCAAGCGTCAAAGCGAAGGACGAACGGAACAGGGCGTCCCGTTCTTGAGTAAAATCCCCTACGTCAGCCGGCTCTTCCGAAACACCGGTGTCGGTCGGACGTCACAGAGCCTGATGCTGATGGTCACACCACGGATCATTATCCAGGAAGAAGAGGAAGTTGCTCAGACCGGCTTCTCTGCTGCTGGTAATTGATCGAGCTGGATCACCGGCCAGGTCCCATGATTGCATGAGCCGACTCGGCGGGCGGCGTTTTCATCTGGAACAAAGATGAAAACCTCGTCTCTGCCGAGCCGGCTCAAATCAATATCTGACCCACACCGCCATTCCTGTTCACGCGTCCAATCATACGTCTCGCCTGTGGCTTGAAATCGATAGCGTTGATCCGGCGGCAGCTTCTTTCGCAACTCACGGTCACCATAGATAACCGGTTGCATTCCAATGCGTGCAGCGGCATTTCGAGACATACCGATACCAAAAGGCTCGTAGTCCCAACGATGTAGATGACTGCGGTACGTCCGAGCGGCAAGCAATGCGGGCAGCCCTACGGCCGAGAAACTTACCACCGCAGCGGCTTGATCAGACGTGGTCGCTCCAGCAATCAAGCGTTGGCCTCGCACGATTCGGCAGAGTGCGTCAACGGTGTCACGAGCAGCTGATGATGGATCGGCCAACAACAGATCGTCACGGTACTGAGCCCAGGTCTGGCCCGGCCAGGGTCCCGCAGCAGCCCTCGTGCAGTGGACGAGGTACTGTGACCAATCCAAGTTGACCAGCTCGCTTGACATGGCAGGACGCGCGTCCTCCGCAGGACTTTTCGGGTCCTCGCCGGGCAGATATCGTCCCACCGCGCCAGCATCGAGCAATTCCCAAACTGCCTGGCGATCGCTCTTCACTGCCGCTCCCCACCGCGATTGAATCGCCACGCGGACGACTCCCGACTGCAATTCCACCCGCTCGCGCAGCAACTCGGTTACTTTCCCACCGCTGCGCACGTACGCGGCATCAACACGATCGGCGATCGCGATCACGTCCCGGTCCCGTCGCTCCGTCGCCGCCAATCGAATCATGGGGACGTGAAACAACTCACATGCGTGGGTCACCCAGGGCTCGATCGCAGTTCCATCGCCAATCAACACGGTAGCTTCCTCTCGGCGTGCCTGTTGCAGCGACGCCGCGATTTGCTGTGACAGGCTGCGATGGCGATGGGGATCATGTCCCACCCGGCTGCACACGATTGCCACGAGCGGATTCTGATGCGAGACAGCAATGTGAAACGCCTCGTTCACCGCCTCAAGATCAATCCCCAACGCTTCACAGCGCTGCCGCCTCGCAGTGAGGATTGGATTGGGGGGACTCATTTCTTAGCCCGCAGCTGAAAAATGTTCCTGAATCTTTTCCACATCGGGTTTCTCAATCACGCCATGCTCGGTCACAATCGCGGAGACCAACTCAGCCGGTGTGACATCGAAAGCAGGATTAATTACAGCCGCTTCCCTCGGAACCATCATCGCACCGCCCGCATAACGTACTTCATCCTCGTCACGCTGCTCGATGGGGATTAGATCGCCTGCGGCGAGATTCAGATCGAACGTATTGGTTGGCGCTACGACATAGAATGGAACGGAGTGATACC
This sequence comes from uncultured Planctomycetota bacterium, assembly GCA_963763175.1. Lineage (GTDB taxonomy): Bacteria > Planctomycetota > Planctomycetia > Pirellulales > Pirellulaceae > Rhodopirellula. Next base: position 396,426 of record CAVXOB010000011.1, read on the forward strand.
GAGCAAGAACGGCTAACGGATAAGTACCAATTTTGTTCGCGACATCGCCGCACGCGGCAATTCGGTCGGCGCCCACGATCACTGCATCGACCATCCCGCGACGCATCAGTCCCCCCGCCATCGAGTCGGTAACAACGGTGACGTTCACACCCGCCTGAGATAGCTCCCAGGCAGTTAATCGCGCCCCCTGAAGCAGTGGCCGGGTCTCGTCGGCGAAAACGCCGAGCGAATGGCCTTGCTCGTGAAGATAATAAATCGGCGCCAGCGCTGTGCCGTACGCCGATGTCGCGAGCGACCCCGCGTTGCAGTGCGTTAATACTCTTTGGCAATTCTTGAGCAGCGTGGCGCCATGCCGACCCATTTCCCGACACATCGCCCGATCCTCCTGATGGATCTGCACCGCTTCGGCGATCAGTCGTTGTGGCAATTCTGCAACGGCGGCATCGTTAGCAGAGTCGACAATGAACCGCATACGGTCGAGCGCCCAGAACAGATTCACTGCCGTCGGTCGGCTGGTGGCGAGGTAGTCGATCGCTTCCCGATACGTTTGCCGAATCTGATCAGGCGATGCGGGCGCATCGATCCTCGCCAGTGTCACACCGTACGCCGCCGCGATGCCGATTGCTGGTGCGCCACGAACGACCAGGCGCACGATAGCATCGTGCAGATCAGTGAGCTCCGTGCAGATCAAGCGGCAGACTTCGCCGGGCAAGCGGGTCTGGTCGAGCAAGTCGACCGCTGCGGGCGTGCCCGTGATTGCCTCCCGATAGCGAATCGTTTCAGCGTCCGGCATCAGACGTCTTCAGGAGCCGGGACGGTAAAGTCTTCGCGGTAATCGCGGGTCAGCATCGCGTTGGCCGCGTCGTTACCAATGAACTGCTCGGCGTCAGGATCGAACTGCAGCATAGGGCCGAGTGCAAGTTGATCCACTTCGAGGTTGACACCGTTGTCACGAAGATGCTGCAACGTTCGTTCGAGTGTCGCTTGGTCATCATCGCGTGATTTCATTTTTTTCACGGCGGCGGCAATCTCCTCGGGTGTCGATCGGTTGGAATCGCCCAAGTAGTACGACGTGTTGGCGAGATGCGCCATCGCGGCGGAAAGGTGGCCGCACCGCGCATCAGCTGTCAACGTTGATGCGTCGCGTGAAACGACCGCGTCAATGAAATTGCTCATGTGAACATGTTCCAAATTGCCGTCTTGGCGAGAGTCGTGTTTGAATTCACGAATCTGCTTTTTGTCGCTATCGTAGACGCGGCACAAATCATAACTCGATTGGACGACGAATCCGTCGCTACCGTAGAAGACGACACCGATTTTGTTGCCCTTCTTGGACTGAAACAATTCGTTGAGTTCTTCGTCAGCCGAATTGTCGACACTCAGGCCGCGCGTCTCGAAGACGATCGTCTTGTCACCGTAATCATAAATGGCGACCTGCGTATTCGCCGTGTCACCGGCGTCGACGTAGTGCGGATCTTTCCGTTCGGCTTGGTAACCTAAACGTCCGCCGTAGCTGAGTATCGTCTTGGGATGTCGATCCAATCCGAGTCCCCAACGCGAGATGTCCGTTTGGTGCGGACCTTGATTGCCCGAATCACCGTTGCCGTAGAGTCGTTGCCAGTGCCAGTCGTAGTGGAAATGAGGCCGCGTGACTTTGGGCGTCGTATACTGCGCCGGACCGCTCCAGAGATTAAAATCAACCGTGGGCGGTACCGGATAATCACCGAGCTGGCCAATGGACTTGCGCCGCTTGTAGCACAATCCGCGTGCCAGATTGACGTCACCGATGCCACCGTCGGCCATGAATTTGACGGCATCAATGCACGCGAGGCTGCTGCGGCACTGGCTGCCGGTTTGAAGCATCCGCCCATATTTCTTGGCTGCTGCCACGAGCGCGCGACCTTCATCGATGTTGTGGCTGACGGGCTTTTCTATATAGACGTCCTTACCCGCCTGCATGGCCCATACGCCAATCATGGCGTGCCAGTGATTCGGGGTGGCCGCAGTGACAATCTGCACGTCATCGTCGTCGAGAACTTCGCGCACGTCCAGGACGACACGGGGCCGCGTGCCCTGAAGCTTCGCGACCTGACTGGCACGCTCTTCTCCGACTTTCGAATCGACATCCACTAGAACACGGATGGTCGTTCGTGGGTCATGATTAAAACCACCCACGTGCGCCATGCCACGACTGTTGACGCCGCAGATCGCAACGCCGAGCTGATCTGATTCCGCATCGGCCACGGCGGCTCGCGAACTGGTGTGAACACCACCGACCAGCCCAGCGGCTAAACCAGCGGCAGCAGCGGATGAGGAAAATTCGCGTCGGGTCAATCGATTCATAATATGGAGACTCTCGAAAAGAACGGGGGAGTGGGATGAAAGCGGGATGGGAGGCGGGAATTCGAACCACTGCATTATGCACACTGGGACAGTGCCTGCCAATGACTGAGAGCGGATGACTCGCAAAATTGCCAGACCGCCCGTTGCCTGCCCGCATCGAAGTTGAGAGCCTATCCAAGCTCTTCAGGTTTTGCGGGCAGAGGATGCCTTGATTTCACCCTCGCACTATCTCCCCCCAATCCCCGCCAGCCAACTGAGTAGTCCGATAATCGCAGCGCAGGCCGCGCAGGCGAGCAGGAATCCGGTGACGTCCCAGCGGGTGGGCCACGTGAACTCCCAGTCACTGTTTGGAAAAATTTTCGTCGGCTCAGCGGGGCTTGCGTAGGCTGCCTCCAGCCGCGCGGCATCGGCGGCGGGATCCGCTAGCACGGGCGTATTCATTTTGGCAAAGTACCGATCGAGCATCCGTTGCTGATCTCGCGGCGTCAAAAAACTCAGTCCTATCAATACGAGAAACGGCAACAGCACCCGGGCGGGCAGTCGCAGCGTTTCGAGCGTCGCTTTGGACACGCCACTGAGATCAAATCCCAGGAAGGAGTAGAGCACAAAGTCGAGGTTCAATGAGCCGCTGCCGCTTTGCGTGCCAATCTGCCGCTCAACACGTCGATGGGTTTCGCCGTGCGACGAATCAGAGACCGTTTCCAGCCGCACGGGTCCATTGGGCTTGACTGGACCATTCCAAAAGATCGGCGTCCCACCGGACTTCTTGACGATCGTGATTATTTCGCCCAACTTTGCATCAGGCGGCGGAGGACCGAGCAAATCTTTTTTGCCAGTCGTTTCATTTTTGCGTACCGCCTCCCATGCCTGACGCTGGGCAACGTCCGCTTGAGTGGCCTCACGACTAAGCGTTGTTGTCACGACTTGAGTCGTCGCCGCCAGACGCGGTGATTCGTAAAGCGACGGCACCAATCGCGGCACGACTTGAGGTAGAACGAAGAAAAACAACAGTGAGAATACAATCGTCCCCCACGTCGCGACTCGATTGGCTCGTCGCCAATACATCCCGATCCAGAATGGAGCGGCGAACAGGATCGGTAGCTCCATTGCCATCTTGAATTGCTCGAAGACATCCGACAGCAGTAACGCCACGACGGACGCACCCACAATAATCAACAACCCCGTCAGGCGGCCCACCATCACATACGTTCGCTCGTCGGCATCGGGATTCACGTACGGCGCATAAAGATTCCGAACGACCAACGCCGATGTCACAATCATGTAGGTGTCCGCCGAACTCATCATCGCGGCAAGTAGGCACGCCAACATCAGCCCCACCAACCCCATGTTGAGCGGCCCTAGAATCTCTCGTGCCGCCACGCCCCAAACCTGATCCGGGTCGGCAGCGATCTCGGGGCTGCCAGCGAGTAATGCGAGCGCAATCAACGCCGTCAACGCCCAACCAATGGTACACAATCGCTTGAGGAAATTACCAACGACCAAGCCAATTCTGGCTTCATCTTCCGTCTTCGCTGAACCGCCGCCCGTGGCGATGAAGTGGGGTTGCACGACGATCCCAATCAGCGCCAAAATCGAGAGTGAAACGATGTACTGAACTGGGAATTCACCACTGCTCGGGCCCGAGAACAACTGAAAATAATCCGCAGAGACGCGCTGATGCATGATCCGAAAACCGTCCATCAGGCCATCCTCGCCCGCACCCCCATATTTTGCCGCAATGGCCCACAATCCATTAGGAATCAACAAGACGGAGAGCAAGATAATGAACAGACCCTGTATCAAATCTGTCCAGTAGGCCGCCGTCAGTCCTCCCAGCACGCCGTAAAGAATGACAATTACCGCGATCGCAGGAATGATGGTGTACTTAAGCTCGTAGCCGAACAGCCCAACGTCCACTCCAATCAACGGCACCGCGAACTTGGCGATCGCCGACAGCATCGTCGAGAGATAGACCATGTAGAACGTGATGGCGAAGAGGGTGTAGGCGGCTCCGAGCGCACGGGATTGATACCGTTCCACAAACCAGTCGCCGAGTGTCAGATGACGCATCCGCCGGTACCAAACCGCCGTGATCCAGTACACCGGCGTCACGAACAGCCACATCATCGCCGACCAAACACCGCTCAGTCCGCTGGTCCACGTCGTCCGACCGACCGTCACGGGCTCGTGAGCACCCGTGCCCGCGCCAAATGCGGCGAAGGTTTGCAGCAGTTTTCCAAACCCGCGACCGCCCATGAAGTAGTCTTCTTGATTATGGACACGGCGCATCGCCCAGATCCCGATGGCAATCATCGTTGCGAAATAAATTGCCAACACGGCGTAGTCAATCAATGTCATCTATTGTCCTTCTTGGGAGTCCGGTCGATTTCGCGGCGTGCTTCGAATAGAACTTTAGCAGAACGCCTCCATGTCATGCGAAACGGAGAATACAATTGCAAGTCAACGTCTGTAACAATTCCACTGCTCTCGGCCAGCAAGCTGCTGCGGAGGGTGCCGCCAAAATCCGCGACGCGATCCGGGAACGTGGAGAAGCGACTATTCTCGTCGCCACCGGCGCATCGCAGTTCGAAACGCTCGCGGCCTTGGTACGAGCACCGGACATCGACTGGGCGCGGGTGACGGGATTTCATCTCGACGAATATCTCGGCCTGCCAGACTCGCATGGAGCTTCGTTCCGCAAATATCTCAAAGAGCGATTCGTTGACTTGATCCCAATCGGCAAGTTCCACTTCGTCAACGGCGAAAACGATCCCGAGGCTGAATGCGATCGGCTCGGTAATTTGATTCGTCACCATCAAGTCGATGTGGCGTTTATCGGGATCGGCGAGAACGCTCACCTTGCATTCAATGATCCACCCGCTGACTTTGATACGCAGCAAGCGTATTTGGTCGTGGACCTCGATGAGGCTTGCCGCCGCCAACAACACGGCGAAGGCTGGTTCGACGAGTTCTCTGACGTTCCGCTGCAGGCGATCAGTATGTCCGTTTCTCAAATCATGAAAGCGAAACACATCGTTTGCAGCGTCCCCGACTTGAGGAAGGCCGAGGCGGTCAAAAAAACGGTCGCGGGTCCAATCACGCCAGCGGCTCCCGCGTCCATTTTAAAATCACACGGTTCCGCAACACTCTATCTCGACCCGCCTGCGGCAAGTTTAATTGACTATCCACAAACTCAATGCAACCTATCGACATGAGGGCTCAATCGTCTCATCACGCGGTGACGCCAGGATACGTCGACTTACAAGTCAACGGCTACGGAGGCGTTGATTTCAATAGCGATGAGCTGACTGCGGAGTCATTGCATGTTGCTTGCCAGCGACTGATCACCGATGGGGTGGCGAGCATTCTTGCGACCATCATCACGGCAGATGTCAACGCGATGGCGAGCCGTCTAAGCAGAATTGTCGAACTGCGGCAGCAAGACGAATTAGTCGCGGGGCTGATTGCGGGGGTTCACATCGAAGGCCCCTTCATTAACGAGCAACCGGGTTACGTCGGTGCGCATCCCCGTGACGCGGTACGTCCCGCCGATGTCGAATTGATGCAGCGGCTCCTCGATGCCGCCGGCGGACTGTGCCGGATTGTCACCTTGGCTCCCGAACGTGACCCCAACTTTCGCGTCACACGGATGCTCGCGCGATCGGGCGTGTGCGTTTCAGGTGGCCACTGCGATCCGTCCATTGAGCAACTCGATGCTGCCATTGACGCTGGCCTGTCGATGTTCACGCATCTCGGAAACGGTTGTCCCTTATCCTTGCATCGGCACGAGAACATCATCCAGCGCGTCCTCAGCCGATCGAGCAGCTTGATGATCGGCATGATCGCCGATGGCGTGCATGTTCCATGGCCTGCATTAGGCAACTATCTGCGATGTGCCGGTATGGATCGCTGCTTCATCGTGACCGATGCAATTAGCGCCGCAGGACTCGGGCCGGGGCAATTTCAGCTGGGTGAGCGAGAAGTGATCGTCGATAATGATGGAGCCACTTGGGCCGCCGATCGTTCCCACCTGGTGGGCTCGTCATCCACGATGCCTCAAGTCGCTACGAATTTGAAATGCCGTCTCGGCTTGGCGGACTCCGACGTGATGCGATTGACGGTGAGGAATCCGGGCCGGCTAATCACGCTTTCGGTTTAATCGAGATCACTGAGATCTTTGGGGTTAGCGCCGCAGTTCGGCACGATCTCCGACGCGAGGAGAGTCAAACTCCGAGGCGAGGAGAGTCGACCGCGCTGGCATGTTCGACGCTTTGGATTGTGAAAAGTGGCCTCGCCGTCCACCGGGCCTTAGCGGTACAAAGGTAGGTCGCGAAAACATTCCTTCGCGATGCCACCGCACTTTCCAATGAAAACACATCCCGCGGCCTCGATGGTTATCGCTTCGTTACTGCCCGCCGCATCTCATTCGGCGTCTTCCCATACTTCCCCACCGCAGTGGGTCGAGGATCGCAACTTGACTCGCAGCATGGGCGATGCTGCATTTTTTGGTGGGATGGTGGGCTGTGGTGAAACCTATTTTTCAGCTTTTGCTCTTGCCATTGGACTTGGAGAGACCGCGTCGGGGATGGTCGCAAGTGTGCCGCTGTTGGTCGGCGGGACGATGCAATTGGTGTCGCCCTTGGCAATTCGCCTGCTCGGCAGCTTTCAACGCTGGATCGTGATCGGTGCGGTGCTGCAATCGTTGGCATTTCTGCCACTCGCTTGGGCGGCTTGGACGGGTTCGTTGTCGCTAGCGATGATGCTATTGATTGCATCCGTTTACTGGGCGGCGGGGCTCGCGATCGGGCCGGCGTGGAACACTTGGATCGAACATGTGGTTCCCGCGAACCGGCGAACACGATTTTTCGCACGACGGTCGCGGCTTCAGCAGATCTGCACGTTCAGCTCGTTGATGGCAGCGGGTCTGTTTTTGCAGTGGACGAGTCAGCGCGACCAAGCGTTGCTCGGTTTCGCAGCGCTGTTCATCATGGCGGGGACTTTTCGGTTGGTGTCGGCCCTGTTCCTGCACCGCACCGGTTCGTGTGGTTCGGCGCAAGATCCATTTGTGGTGTCGGGTAACGATGAGAAGGCCGCATCGATTGCGGGTAGCTCTGCTGAACCACCACCGGTTGCCAGTGGCCAGGCGCGTCAATTATTGACGTACCTGGTGATGATGCAGGTGTTCGTGCAAATCAGCGGCCCGTATTTCACGCCTTATATGCTCAAACAGTTATCATTCGAGTATGGGACGTTCGTGCTCCTGATCTCAGTCGCATTCGTCAGCAAGGTGTTGTCGATGTCGGTTTGGGGCCGGATTGCCGAGCGGTCGGGAGCAACGCGCGTGCTATGGATCGGCGGAGTGGGTTTGGTTCCGCTGTCAGCGCTCTGGATCGTTTCGGAAAATATCATGTGGTTACTCGTGGTGCAATTGCTCAGTGGATTCTTCTGGGCCGCCTACGAACTCGGTTTTTTCCTTATGTTTTTTGAAACGATGCCACCGTCTCAGCGGACGAGGTTGCTGACGTATTACAACTTTGCCAACACGTTGGCGGTCTGTATCGGTGCGATGACCGGGGCCGCGTTGATGGGTTGGATCGGGTATTCAGTGGAAGCGTATCACACTCTCTTTGGCATCTCATCAAGCGGCCGGTTACTATGCCTCGCGTTGCTCGCCGGGCTCGCCCTGCCTCACCATTCACTGCGGCAAATTCGCATGCGTTTCCTATCGATTCGCCCTGGCGCCGGCAGCATCGTATCGCCCGTTCTCGCTAGCGCTGAGGAGGAGTATCCATAGAGAGATGGTTGTAGCAAATCCCGATCCCGTTTGCTCAGTCTTCTTTGGCTGGTGGCGGTAGTTCGAGCGAGCCACTGCTGAGGTAGGTGGCCCAGAAAAGCGGTTCGCCTCCGCTGATGTTCGTCGCCTCGCTATCGGCTTTACCAAGGAGCGGTTCACGCGAAATCGACAATTCGGTTTGCCGCAGCATCACGGTCCCACGCCGTATGGCTGCGGCGAGTGATGTGTACGGGATTTCGTTAACCACTTCAGACATCACCGTTGCCGCCGATGCACCGCCGGTTGCCCAGCGGCTCATGCCGACGTCGTGGACGCCCGAGGCCTGCAGTGAGATCATCGGAAAAAAAAGTTCATTGCCGTCACCCAGTTTCCCTGTTTCCGCGCTGGTTCGCAGACCGCCGAGGAACACCGTCTTGGGACCACCGGCGGGATATCGCACCCATGCGCGGAGCGAATTTCCATCGCCGCCCGCGGAATTGCCCACCGGAACGAGCTGGGTCGAAAGGGGCGTGTTGAAATTTGGTTTCACGGCCTCCGCCACGATGAGATGGCCGATGTCCAAGCCGATCCGATCCGTCGGCGGCGCGGTCGCGACAGTCGTGACGAATGCATTTTCCGCCGTCTGCATGATATCGCGAACAATCGACGCATTGACTTCTGGGTCGCGAACCGCAAAGAAATTCCCCGCGATCATCGCGACCCGGTCGGACGAACTTGCCGCAGCGACGTGTCGCAGTGCGAAGCCAGGCGTGGGAGCGTACTGAAGTTCAACCGCATCGGCCCACAGCGAGCTATGATCGGGGTCTCCGTCGCTAGCGGGATCGCTGCCATCGCCCTCGTCGTCACTTTCAACGCCGTCGCTCTCGCTGGCATCGCGCGCACGGTCACCGTTTTTGGCGATCGAGTCGGCTGGCAGGAGTTCAAAGGGCAGATACCAGAGCGGGCCATCGGGAACCACGATAATCTTCTTCAAGCCTTCCTCGGACCATCCCGATTCGGCGGGCAGCAGGTGGTTGCGGATTTTAGTGGCGGTGGATCTCCACTGAACGTCGTCGTCAGGCAGACGTTTGCCGCGAGACTGGGCTGCGCCAATGTCCTGCAACAGCCGGCTGACCATGGCGGGCAACCGCGACGCACCTGGAACCACCCACGTCCGCGTCGTTCCGTCACGCGATGCCGATGCGAGCAGGCGACCGGAGTCGATGGCAAAGGTGAGCAGGGCGGTGCCGTCGGGAATCTCCACCACATCGGTGGTCGCGATGCGCGGTGGGTTGATTTCGGGCACGTCAATACGTGAGAGCGCCAGGTCGCTTAACATCGCTTCCATCACCACGGCATCGCCCCCCGAACGAACCCGCACTGGCTCTTCAGCGCCCGCCGCTGCACCGGGCTGGCCCGCCGCTGCACCGGGCTGGCCCGCCGCTGCACCGGGCTGACCCGCCGCTGCACCGGGCTGACCCGCCGCTGCTGGAACGACGAGTGAAGCCTGCGTCAGTTCAACCAGCCGCGCCAGAGCTGGGACCGGTTTTTTCATGTACTCTTGAACCGACGGCCAAAGTGAATCGGCGGGAGACGACGCGAGCGTTTGCAGTTGCAATAGCCGACCTTGCAAGGGCAGCTGGGTAGTGAAGCGCTTGGCGAGCAGTCGATCGGTTTGCCGCAGTACCTCCAGCCCGTCATTTTCGAGCGCTGCCATCCGAAGCAGTGACGCATGCAGGGCGGAATCGTCAAAATTGATCGCAGCCAACGCATCGATCGGATCCTGCCGCCACAGCACGGCAATGTTGGCATTGGCGTAACTATTGAGTATTCGTTTGGCAGATTGATTACCCACATTGCCGCTCAAGCTTGACATCACCAAATCGGCTTGATAGCGAAACGGCATGGAGGGAACAGGTCGGCGTGGGTTTCCACCATAGAGTACAAAGTCATTGAGTGTACTGAGAGCCGCAGCCATATCGCCTCCGGTCACAGCATCGATCGATTGCCCGTTCTTCGCTGCGATTCGAGCCGCCAAATAGGCGCTGTAGGCTTGCAGTCGCGGCAACTGAATATCACGTCTGCTCGTCAACGCGAGAGCCGTCTGCAGGTGCTCGGTAGCAGGACCAACCCTGCCCGCCGACACGGCGGCATCGGCAGCGACGAGATAGCAGTGCAGCGATGCCATTCGCGATCGCTGCACGAGCACGCGTCCTGCCACGAGCGCCGTTTGTTCGACCTGGTTGAGCTGCACATCGCTGGCGACCCCGACCGCGATCTGGAGGGTATCACCAATCCACTCGTATTGTTCCAGGGCAGCAGCCGCATTGACAAGTTGCCTCGCCGTATTGACGATCCCCCCACGGGCATCAGCGTTGAGCGCTCCGCGGTCATCACCGCTGGCAGTGATTGTCAGGGCACATAGCATCGAGATCGGCGTGAGCGGATGAACGCCTCCGGGTGAGGCAAACTTGCTCGCGCGGTCAACCGCCGTCTTATCTTCACCGGTGGAATAGTATTCACAGCCACGCATCGTGTTGAGCAAACTCTCGGCCAACGGATGATTCAAACCCGTGGGGCGTTTAGTCGCTTCCAGCAACTCACTACCACTGGCGTCATCGGCGGCCAGTGGACCGAGCAGCACGCGCCGACGGTAAGACGCAATGGCCAGGCAACGCATGATCTCAACCGCGTCGATGCTCTTAATGTTAGGTGGCATCATCACGCCACCGGCCGCCAGTGCCTGTTCTGTGATCTGTTGACCGACGAGCAGGGGTATCCGATTTGGAACCGCGAGAAGCTGCACGGAAGCAACTTCCGGCCATAAATTCCCAGGCGCGGCTACTTGACTCGCCGAGTTCAGTGACGAGAAATTCAACCTCGGGATCCAGCCACGACTGTGGACAGCGATCGCGGTGGCCGCGTCCAGGTTCGCCCGACAGGCCGGCAAGTGACCGAGTTGCCAGTAGCACTCGGCGAGCATCACGCGCGCCGGAACTGCATCGATCCACTTCCCGCTCAGATCGGTACGGGTGCCTCGCTCGGCCATCTCAAAGCCACGCATGGCGTTTTCGATGTCTCCGTCACGGTATGCCTGCAGGGCCTGATAATAGGTGATCATCGGGTCGGGCCCGAGGCGCCCCTGGGCGGTGGCTGGGATGCTACCACCCAACGTCCCGACCACGAGGATCGTCCACGTCAGCAACAATACGGAAAGATTTCGGTACATGAGATTCAGACGATTGGAGAGAGCAGGAATGGCAGCATCCCCACAATTCTAGGTAACCAGCCGACACGACAAGGTGATCCTTTGATAATAGGGACGCATGCAAGTGGTGAGTAGTTCCGTTTGAGAGGGAGATACTGATCGTAGGCTCCGCATCGCTAAATATCACCCCACGGGCTAGAATCGGCTGCGTCGCGTCGCGTGGATACTTCTGCCCGGGAACCGCACTCATTTTCAAACCGGAGCCATGTTAGGCGCTGTCATTATCACCACCGTGATGCTGGGAATCGGAGTGGCGCTGCGCTCGCGGTTTTCAATTTTTGCGACCGCCCGCATTCCCGCCTCACTCCTGGCTGGGGCGCTCGGCCTCATCGCCGCGCAACTATTGAGGTATGCGTTCTGGGCGGCAAAGCAAGCCCATCTCGACGCTGGCTGGATATCGGAGTCGCAGTCGTTTTATCTTCCTTCCATGGCGAACTTACGCCTCTGGCCGTCGTGGTTGATTGCGGTGGTTTTTGCAGGCATGTTGTTGAGCAAATCGCGCCAGCAGCCAGGCTCCGACGACCAGCTCCCCGAGCCAATCGGGCAGGAAAGTGAACGCGAGCGATTTTCACCCATCGCCCGCGAGGCGTTGATGGTGTGGATTATCGCCATTGGCCAGACCGCGATTGGATTGTCATTGGTGTGGTGGTGGGCCGGTCCCCAATTTGGTCTGCCAGCGTCAGCAGGAATGTTGATCGAAACCGGTTTCGCCGGTGGTCATGGCACCGCCGCAGCCATGGGCACGGTGCTGGCTCACCCTCGTATCGGGATGAGCACGGGGTTGGATCTGGGAATATTGATGGCGACCTTGGGTTTGGTATACGGCTTGGTTTCGGGGATTGCGTGGATCGAGGTGGGCGTGCGATGCGGCTGGATCGCCTCTGGCTCCTCTCAGCATGTCAGACCGCCGGTGCCGGCAGAGCAACGGGGGAACGACGCTCCGAACAGAGAATGTCGCTCGGTTCTCAGAACGGAATGCGTTGGCAACGACCGCATTGGACTGGGAGAGCCACGCGACGAACCGGACGCCACGGCGCAGGGTCCCGGCGAGTCCAAGTCGTCGTCAATCGCTACTCGTGGAATGGGTGCGCAGCGATCCCCTCGACCGTCCTCCGACGCGATCGATCCACTATTATTGCAACTGGTGTGGTTGATGCTCGCTTTTACCGTTGGTTTGGGACTGCGTTTGGCGGCCGATCAGATGGCCGCAGCGGTCGATTCGGTGGGCTGGTTCGCGACAGCGTCAGCAGGCGATTCGGGTGCCGATATTTCGGGTGCCGACGTACTGCGTGATCGGCTTCGAATATCGTCCGTCGTAGGCTCGTTTCCGCTGTTTATCTACACACTTTTCGGTGGGGCAATCGTGCGATTCGCGATCGTTCATACGGCCGGCGAGCACTGGATCGACCACCAGCGAATCCAACGCTTGGTTGGCTCGAGCATGGATTTGCTGGTCGTTGCGGCAGTCGCAACATTGAATTTAGCCGTTGTTGCGTCCCTGTGGATACCGATGCTAGGACTTTTTTTGTGTGGTGCGATTTGGTCCACATTCTGTTTGTTGGTGCTCTCGCGAAAAATCTTGCCGGAGAGCCATTGGTTCGAGTTGGGGCTGATTAATTTCGGAATGTCAACGGGCACGACGGCAACCGGTTTCGTGCTGTTGCGGGTGGTTGATCCGGATTTAGAGACGCCGGCGGCCAAGCAGTATGCGTTGGCGGCACCGCTGTCCGCGCCTTTTGTCGGTGGGGGCATGATCACAGTCGGATTGCCGCTGCTATTGCTCGAGCGGGTGCCCATCGGCATTTCCGCAGTCGGGATGTCACTGCTCTTGTTGGGACTGATCGCGTGGGGCATAGTCTGGAAGTCGCGGATCACCGTTGCTCGAACAGCCGCAAACGCTGAAATCCGGTCGGCAAAGAAGTCCGTGGTCGAAAATAGGTAGGCTAGGAGGCGACATTGAATTGCGTTCTTTCACGATGCCGGTAAACTCACGGTGCTGTTACCGAATTGCCAGCCATCCGCTTTTTTTGCGAACCCAAATTTCATGGCCGAACTGAACCACGAGTGTGGCGTCGCCGCGATTTATCATCTATCCGGCCGCGGACGCAGTCCAATCTGCACCGACGATGGCCCACGCCACATCTCGCGTCTTTTGCCGCGGATGTTGCTCGACATCCAAAACCGCGGCCAGCTCGCCGCTGGCATGAGCACCTACGATCCCGATCGCCCTGGTCTGATTAAGACCCGCCGGGACGTCGGCACCGTGACGGAAGTGTTCCGGCTGAATCATCGAGCCAAGGCCGAAGCGTTGATGAAATCGCTCGCCGGTCGAGCCGCGATTGGGCACGTTCGCTATGCAACGTGCGGCAAAGATGACCGCAACTACGCACAACCTTTCGAGCGACGCCACATTCATAAACGAAAGTGGTTTAGTTTTTGTTTCAATGGACAGTTGGCGAACTACTCGTTGCTGAAACAGAAACTGCTGGCCGATGGCGACCATCATCTGACGCTCGATACCGACACCGAAATTTTCTTGCATGAGTTCGCGAGATTGCTATCGGCCAACCACGGCCGCTTGGAATGGATCGACGTGCTCCGGCAGGCCACCGCTGGATTTGACGGTGCCTATTCCTTGGCGCTGCTGACGGCGGAGGGAGAGATGATCGTCGCCCGCGATCCGATGGGCAATAAGCCGATGTGCTATATCCATGAGGGCCCGCTGTTCGCGGCAGCCAGTGAGAGCGTGGCGTTATTGAACCTGGGCTTCGAAGCCGATCAGATCAAATCTTTGCCACCCGGGCACGCCATCATCATCGACCCCGAAACAGGATACCGGATGGAGCAGTTTGCCCCTGCGCAGGAACCCAAGCACTGTTTCTTTGAATGGGTTTACTTCGCCAACGTGGCCAGCACTTTGGACGACCGGAGCGTGTACCTGACGCGGACAAATCTCGGTCGCGAACTTGCCGATGCCGAGCGGGCACTCGGCCGCGTCCCGTTGGACGATCCCGACACGATCATCGTCCCGGTGCCCGACACGAGCAAAGCGGCTGCGGACTCGATGGCCTATGAACTTTCGATTCCATGCCGTGAAGGCTTGATTCGCAATCGATATGCTGGCCGTACATTTATCGAAGGTGGACGGGCGAGGAAGGCCAAGGCGGCCGCCAAGTACACGCCGCTGCGAGAAGTGCTCAAGGACAAACGGGTCATCCTGGTAGAAGATTCGATCGTCCGTAGCACGACCATGAACGCGCTGCTGGATCGGATTCGTGACGTGGGCGGAGCCAAAGAAATCCACGTCCGTGTTGCCTGCCCACCCATCGTGGCGCCCTGTTTTTACGGCATCGACATGAGCACCATCGATCAGCTGATCGCGCCGAAGTACTTTTCACTTAGCGGTGAATTGACCGAAGAATCGCAGCAACGACTCGCCGACGATCTCGGTGCCGACTCGCTACAATACCTGCCTGTCTCTGCACTCGCCCGCGCGATCAACTTGCCTCAGAGCCGACTGTGCCAAGCCTGTGTGACCGGCAACTACCCGACGCCGATTGGCCAGCATTTGTATCAAATTGCCTGTGACAATCGTGGTTCGAGAATTGATAATCAACGCACCTACGAACAACTCGCCCACGCTGTCGGTGTGACTTAGGGCGGCTCTCTCATTCCACCTCTTCATCTCCCCCACTTTTCCTTCCCTCATGCGTGTTCTCTCTGGCATCCAACCGACCGGTCAACTTCACTGGGGGAATTACTTTGGCGCCATTCGCCAATACATCGATTTGCAAGACGAGAATGATGGCTTTTATTTCATCGCTGATCTGCATGCGCTGACGACGGTTCGCCATCCCGATGAGCTTCGTGCCAACACGCTCGATATTGCTCTGGACATGTTGGCATTGGGACTCGATCCGAAAAAAGCGACTCTGTTCGTCCAGTCGCACGTTCCGGAGGTGAGCGAGCTGACATGGTTGCTGATGACGGGCACGCCGATGGGACTGTTGGAACGTTGCCATGCGTATAAGGACAAAAAAGAAAAGGGGCTCAACGCCGACGCTGGATTGTTTACCTATCCCGTCCTGATGGCCGCAGACATCCTTGCATACGATTCACAGATCGTGCCGGTGGGCGCAGATCAAGTCCAGCATATCGAGGTCTGTCGCGATCTCGCCGGCAGCTTTCACCACACGTTCGGTGAAACCTTTGTCATTCCCAGAGCCAAAACACTCGAAGTGGGCGCGCGTGTGCCGGGTACCGACGGCCAAAAAATGAGCAAGAGCTATAACAATACGTTGCCTCTGTTCGGAGACGTCAAAAAAATCCGCAAGCAGATCATGCGGATCGTCACCGATAGTCGCCCAGTCGAGCAGCCCAAGGAACCTGAAGGCGATCACCTCTTTGATCTCTATTGTCTATTCGCATCTGCCGACGAGGTTGCCGCGATGGCGGCAAAATACCGGGCAGGAGGATTCGGTTATGGTGAAGTCAAAAAAGCCGTCGCCGAGGTCAGTGAAACCTATTTTGCAGAGGCCCGGGATCGGCGCGAGGCGCTTACCCAGGACCTCGATACCGTCCGCGACGTTCTGACTGCCGGTGCAAGGCGTGCCCGCGAGGTTGCCAGCGGTGTGCTCGATCGCGCGCGTACCGCCTGCGGGCTGCGGTGACATCATGGGAATCGTTGCTGTCGGAACTGAAATCGTGCAGTGCGCTCGCATTGCGCAAATGATCCAACAGCACGGCGAGCAATTTCTGGAACGCGTCTACACGCCATCCGAAATTGATCACTGCGCCCAACTCCCCGACGCCACCAGTCACTTCGCCCGCCGCTGGGCGGCCAAGCAGGCCGTCTACAAGGCTCTGCACTGTCATCGCAAAGGAGTGCACTGGACGGATATCGAGATTCTCAGTCGCCCAACCTGCGGCCCCGTCATTTCGCTGTCAGGAACCGCTCAAGAGCGAGCCGAGGACGCCGGCGTCGATATCATCTACCTCAGCCTTGGAGGGTGCCGCACCCAAGCCATCGCGTACGTAATTTTGTGGCAAGAGGATGCTCCGTAGGAGCGGCGCCGCATCCTTTCACCACTCACTCTCCCGACCGGGCTGGGAGGGCGATCATCCTGTTGATTCTTCGGGCGCATTGCGCCGGAACACCGCGACGATGTCTTCGACGGGGACGACGAATAGTTGATTGTCGTGCTCGAGATCGACGGGGATCGCATTCTTGGGATGGAACAGGATCTTGTCGTACTGGCGAAGTGGCAGTTCGTCGTCATGCTCGACGACCGCGCTGATCGTCACAATTCGCCCGGTGATCGTAGGGATTTCGGCGGCGTCGGGCAACGCGATCCCGCCGCGAGTTTCGCGTTTGGGTTCGTCCTTGCGAACGAGCACGCGATCCCCGATGGGTTCCACATATTCGAATGTCGAGGGAGCTACTTTTTTCTTGGTCATGAGTTTAAAAACGTTTCGAAGTCAGAGGCTTAATCGACCTTGGCAAAAATCATCTTACCAGCATTAGTTTGCAGGGTGCTGGTCACGCGGACGTCGAGTTCCTGGCCAATCTTATTGCGTGCCCCTTCAATCACCACCATCGTGCCATCGTCGAGGTATCCAATGCCCTGCTCGGGTCCCTCGCCGGGTTTGATTACCCGCAGCCGGAACGTTTCATCAGGCAGGAAAACCGGGCGGAGTGCGTTGCTGATTTCATTTAAATTGATGACGGGGACGCCTTGAACCTTGGCGACCTTGTTCAAATTGAAATCGCCTGTGACGACCTTGCCTTCGAGGTGTTTGGCGAGCAGCACAAGTTTCAAATCGACCGTTTGACCGGCAAGTTCGGGGAGTTCACGATCGAAAATTTGCAAATCCACGTTCTCGTCGGCTCGCAATCGATTGAGCACATCGAGACCACGGCGTCCGCGGGTACGGCGGAGTTTATCACTGCTATCGGCGATCGCTTGCAGTTCACTCAAGGCAAAACGCGGCATGATCAGTTGATTGTCGAACACCCCCGTGGCGACGAGATCAGCAATCCGACCATCAATCACAACGCTCGTGTCCAAGATGAGCGGTTTAAATCCTTTCACCTCTCGTACGAACTCGACATAGGGAATCAAGAACCGGAAATCGTCCTTGGTTTGCAATAGCACCGATGTGCAGAGGTAGCAGAGGCAGATACCAATTACCAAACGAGCTTGATCGGCACCGCCAAAGTATTCCAGCAAGGGAGCGGCCGCAATGCTCAAAATGTAAGTCAGCAGCACGCCGATCAAAACACCGAAATAGACCGACGTGATCGTATCGATGCGTTTTCTCGGCACATAGATGTCCACCACCACCATGATGATGGCGAGTCCCATGATGGCGATAAAATTCAGCCACGGCAAAGCCGCAGGGCCACCACTGGGGAGAGAGGAATTGATGATTGCCGAAACGCCGCCAGCGCACAGCAAGAAAAATAGTCGCAGAACGATCAATGCCATGGGGTGCCTGCGGCCCGTGCGTAAAAAACGGGCCGACTTGAAGCGGAATGAGAAGGGAACAACGAGATGAACAGCCGCCTAGTGTAAATGCTCACGGCAAAACGCCCAGGGGTTATTCCTTGATAGAGGATCTTTGTACACGAATACTCATTCTCGCCTTCCGACCGGACCGCTGACTTACTTATGTTCGCATTCTCAGAGCCTATCTGAAAAGGGGTCTGACCCTCTCCGGCAAGGCCGTTAAGAACCGTCTCAATTGAGCCGCCTCCAAAGGGTCAGACCCTTTTTGAGATAGGCTCTTAAAGTGCGAATACTAACCCGTGTCTGGATGCTGAGTTTCACCAATCCGCCAGCGGCCCCGAGGCCGAGTCGCCGAGACCGGCGAATTGCTGATCACAAAACTGGTCGGTCATTCCGGCAATGTACTCCCCCGCCACCCGCGCGAGAGGCATTTCCTCAGCCCGCCGCCGAAATCGTAGCGGCAGCCGGGCTGGATTGCTGGTCAAAGTGTCAAAGAGTACGCGCACCCGATGAGCGGCCGATTCACGCACGGGCAGCAGCCTCGGGTGCCGATAGACAGCATCAAACAAAAAACGTTCCAACTCCCTCCGCTCCTCTGCCAAAACCTCGCTGTGGTGTACCCGAATCCCCGCGTCTCGCACCTCGTCAGCAGACATTCCGTCCGCGGACTGCAGCAATTCCACCGAAACCTGCAGCAAATCACTGACCTGCAAGTCAATCAATTCATGGACGAGCAATTGCCGCGTCGGTCCGATGGGCAGGCTTCCCGCCTTTTGTCCCACCCGTTGCATGGAGCGGCGAATGATCGCGAGATCGGACATGCCGTCAATTGACAATAACCCCATCTGGATTGCGTCGTCGATATCGTGAGCATCATAGGCGATTGAGTCCGCTGCATCGACAATCTGCACCTCCAATAAGGGCGCCCGACCCACCGCCGCTTCGGACTTGTGAGCCCGTATGTCCTGGCCGGCCAAAGTTTCGACCGACAAATTGAGCCCCGCAAAAGCGTGATATCGTTGTTCGAGTTGCTCTACGATCGTTAACGCAAATTGATTGTGGGAGAACCCGCCCACACCCGCCATGCACTCGCTCAGTACATCTTCACCGCAATGGCCATAGGGTGGATGTCCGATATCATGCATCAGCGCCAGTGCCTCAGTCAAATCCTCGTTCAGTCGCAGGACTCTCGCCAACGTTCGGGCAACCGACGCCACTTCGAAAGTATGCGTCAAGCGCGTCCGGTGGTACGTGCCCATTTCACCCGTAAAGACCTGCATCTTGCCTGATAACCGGCGAAACGCACTGCTATGCAAAATGCGATCGCGGTCGCGACCGTAGGGGCCACGATACGCATGCGAAGGCTCCACCTGGGCACGCCCCTTCGAATCACTGCTGTGCATCGCGTAGGATGCCAACAGTAAATGCTCCCGATCAGCGTATCGCCGCAAGTCGATCAAGGGGCCGCCAGTCGACATGATGGGAGGTGGTGAACTCGATGCAACGCAGAGCGAAATGAATGCCCGTCAGGTTAGCTCGCTCAGTCCGGGTCGCCCAGATCAGTCAAGCCCAGAGTAGTTAAGTAGTTAAATTGTCACGGAAGCAAATCCGCCATCGACGGCGATGTTTTGGCCGGTAACGAAGGACGATGCCCGGCGACTGGCCAACCAAATCGCTGCACCAGCGAGCTCTTCTGCTTTGCCAAATCGTGCCATGGGCGTGTGGCCAATGATCTGACCGCCCCGCTCGGTATAGCTTCCATCGTCCTGAAACAACAATTTGCGGTTCTGTTCGGCGGGAAAGAATCCGGGGCTGATCGCATTGACGCGGACACCGGTCGTGGCCCATTCACGAGCCAGCCATAGGGTCAGGTTAATCACGGCGGCCTTGGCAGCCGAATAGGCGACGACTCGCGACAGTGGAGTGATGCCGGACATCGAAGCGATGTTGATGATACTGCCCACGCCCGCCTCAATCATCGCGGGTGCAAACACTTGGCAGGGCAACAACGCACCGCCAACGAGATTCAGGTCAAAGACCGTCTGCCACGCATCGAGCGGCAAGCCACAAATGTCACCGCCCGGTGGAATCGTGGCGTCGGGATGATTTCCGCCAGCAGCGTTCACGAGCACGGTCGGGGTGCCTGCCCACGCAACAACACTCTCTCGGGCTGACTCGAGCGAATCACGCTGTAGACCATCGGCAGCAAAGAACTTAGCTTCGCCGCCCGCCGCGACAATCGACTCAGCACGAGCATTGCCGCGCTGTGCATTCCGCCCGAGCACCGCGATTTTCGCCCCCGCACTACCGAGCGATTCAGCCATCTGGCCACCAAGTTCACCGGTGCCGCCAATCACGACGGCGACATCATCACTGAGATCAAAAAGTTTATTCATAGTGCCCGATAATTTAACCACCCCACGATCGATAGGCTAGTCGTCGAGGCAATCATCTGGAAGCGAGCGAGCACCTGATAAATCCGTCGCAGTGACCAAAAAAGCTAGCTCGGAAGCTAGGGATTTGCATAACTTCAAAACCCATCGAGTAGACTGCGGTTCGCACCTCTTGCTTCACTCGCGACGGGCGGAGCCGTCGCTCGACTATGGGGCGAACGGGTCGTTCCCGCCACCGGTGCTGAACGGATCGGCGCCTGCGCCACCAAATGGATCCGCGGCACCGCCACCGCCTGGATTGAATGGATCACCGCCGCCCGCCTCAAACGGGTTGCCTTCTGCCGCCGGTGCGGCTGGAGCAGGTGCACTGCCCTCGGCGGGGACGACATTGTCGGCGACGCCGCTGAGGACATCGTTGGACTCGATAACCGGATCTTGATCCATGTCATCTGCAAACGGATCGTCGCCCGTGGGCACGGCCGGAGCCATCACGGCGCGGCCCCGAGGTGCAGGTGCGGGTTTAG
The DNA here is from genome assembly GCA_963763175.1 of uncultured Planctomycetota bacterium. Lineage (GTDB taxonomy): Bacteria > Planctomycetota > Planctomycetia > Pirellulales > Pirellulaceae > Rhodopirellula. Next base: position 417,236 of record CAVXOB010000011.1, read on the forward strand.
CTGTTGCTGCGGCGTTGTTGGGTTTGGGTGCCATGTCGTTGAGGGGTGCCATGCCGCCTGGGGATACCCCGAGTTCACCGTACCGAGCATTGGATCGAGCGTTTCCCTGCGCCAAGGCGTTCAACCGAGCCTTCTCGCGAATTTGTTCCAATTTCAGTCGAGTGGGGCCCTGCACCCGGGCCAACGCTTGGCCGACGGAACTGCCAAAGGCGCCGGTGGCTTCAATTTCAGCACCTCGCTGAAAATCACCCTCGGCATCGGTTTCCCTTCCACTGGCGGAAGCACTAAGACCAAGGAAGTAATAGGCGCGAGGGTCGCGAAACCCATTATCGATCGCCATGTTCAACCATTCAGAGGCACGATCGTACTGCCCCGCGTTGAACGCATGAACGCCGCGACCGTAGATCTCGGACAAGACAGCGGACTGGGCGTAGCATGTGGTCGCAGAGACGCTCACCACTAGCACAATCGTGCCCGCGAGAACGTTCAGAAACGAGATAGAGCGAATTTTCATCGCAGACGAGATCCTTGAGGAGGCAGTGAACACGAGAGACGTCTGTGATGGCAGCTTAACTTCCAAAACCGTCGCTGGCAAACTTTTTGTCAGAGTAAGGCAGAAGATTTGCTACGAAAATTCGGGTTTTGCTTGCGAGGCAATCCATTCTACGTCATTTTGGAAGTGCAGAACGAGCCACGTGATTTCTCGTATCTCGACATTCTGCTCGGTCCTTTTTTTGCGGATACATCTTAATCATGCTTTTTGGCCTGCCATTCTTGAAATTGCCCACATGCCCTCCCCGTCTACCGCTTAGTGGACTCGTGCTAATTTGCGTTTGGCTCGTGTGCGGACACTCCAACTGTTTCGCGGTGCAGCGAGGCGGGGCAACCTCCAACGACGCCGAAATCGCCGAATTGATCGAGGGACTGGCGTCGGATAGCTACGCGATGCGAATACGCTGCCGCGATCGATTGATGCGAATTGGCTTGGCAGCCTTCGACCAGTTGCGAGAAGCCCGCAACCATCCCGATAGCGAAGTTGCGATCGTAGCGCGACGATTGACCAGCGGCCTGCACGTCGAGTGGTCCACTTCCTCGGACACCAGCGAAGTCCGCGACCTGCTTACAGAGTACGGTTCTCAAGGCGTCACGCAGCGGAGCAAACGGATCGAGGCGATCGCAGAGTTGCCGCGAGGCGAAGCCTTCTCGCCTCTGTTGCGGTTGGCTCGCTTCGAGCAGGATCCCGTCCTCGCTCGAACCGCAGTGCTGGCCTTGATCGGATTGGACGGGCGTAGTCCCCCTTCCCACGAATCCATTTCTGCACCTCCCAGACCGGACGACGACTCGAAAAAAACCGAGATCACCAGTCAATCCGAAGCCGCCCAGATCGAAAACGCTTCACTCCAACCGCTTAGAATCAGTAGCGAGTGGTTACTGCAGTACGCTGCCGACCTTCGTTCCGGGCAATTGGATGTTCCGGCATGGGAGCAGCTGATCGCCCAAAACCGGGAACAGCTCGCTGTGGATGATAGCGACGCGATTGACGAGTTCCATGTATCGGGGGTGGAACTACTCGCCTTGGTCCGCGCTACCGCCGAGCGTGCGCTGGCCCGCGGCGACAAGGACGATGCAGTGCAGATCATGGTTGCCAACGTCGATCTGATTTCTACCAAAACTCAGCGATTGATCGAAACAGCGACATGGGCGTTAGACCATGCGCTCGACCGCGTTGTGATTGCGATATACGAATCATATCCCGAATTGGTAGAAAAAAGTGCGATTTTACTCTATTCCGTTGCAGAGGCGTTCTTGCAACTCGATCGTGAGAGCGATGCGACCAAGCTCGCCAATGCAGCACTCTCGATCAACCCGCTGTCGCAACAGGGCGACACTCCGATGCATCCGCAAACGATCGAGTACAACGCGCTGGCCCACATTGAACTTGCGAGCGAACTGGTCGAACGAGGTTTGTTTCGCTGGGGCGAGCAGGAATACAATCTCGTGATCGATCACTTACCCGTCGATACGGTTGTCTCGTCGTATGCACGATTACGGTTAGCGACGATGTTCGGTGACATGCAGCGGCATGCCGATGTGGTGAAAACGCTCACTCCTATGGCCGAACGAATCGATCAAGACGACGAGTTTCGTGATCGGCTGATCGCGCGGAGGATGCCGTACACGGACGTTCAGAGCACTTTGGATTTTCATCGTGGGCTGCTGTTGATCGATAAGGGCGAAGTCGATGCGGCCAAACCCGTTCTACGCAAAGCGTATGAGCTGAACAAGGAAAACATTGATATCTTGATCGCAATGTACCAACTCGAGGGTGATCAGCAGTGGAAGGAGTCGGTAGCAAGAATGCTCGATGCGCAGATTAAATCAGCCCAGAGTGCGATCGACAATGCGCGAACCAACACTCAGGGTATTGGGCTCTTTCGCACCTCCCCACTCGAGTTGGCCCAGCATCTCAATACTTACGCTTGGTTGGTTAGCAATACGTCAGGTGACACCGCCAAAGCACTTCTGTACAGCAAGGAGTCGCTGAAATTGTCGCCGGGCCGATCGGCACTGATGGATACGTGCGCACGTTGCTATTTCGCGGAGGGCGATCTGGAGGCTGCTGTTGAGATGCAGGCCGAAGCATGCAGGTTGACTCCGCACTCGCCTCCGCTGCTACGCCAGCTCAAAGAGTTTCAAGATGCGTTGCAAGCATCTTAAAAGCGTATAGACTAGCTGGGCAGCCCCATGTTGAATGAGCCATCGTGGCAGTATTTCGATGGTCGGTTTACGTACCCGAGGCGCCAGCGAAGCAATCTCGAATATCCACACGAACGATCCGGGTGAGGGTTTCGCGTTGATCTCACCAAAGCACTCTCTCAGTGGAGGAAATGCTTGCGAATAGTTTAATAAGATCTTCCGTCGACACCTCCTATCTCCTACAGCATGACGCATCCCATCTCGCTCGGGCTCGATTTCGGCACTGAATCCGTGCGTGCCATTTTGGTCGATACGACCGGCAAACAGCACGGCAGCGCGTCGATCGGGTACGCTCACGGTCAGATCACATCATCGCTGCCGGACTGTGCTGATCCATTGCCTTCGCACTATGCGCTGCAGGCGCCGCAGGACTGGACCGATGCGGCTGTCGAAGCCACGCGAGATGCGTTGGACCAGGCTGGCATCGCACCTGAGCGAGTGATCGGCATTGGCGTCGATTTTACAAGTTGCACGATGTTGCCAACGACGCTCGATGGGACACCGCTGTGTGAGTTGGAGGCGTTTTGCAAGACGCCGCTGGCTTGGCCAAAGCTTTGGAAACATCATGGTGCCGTGACGCAAACGGCTCACATGAACGCTGTCGCGAGGGAGCGTGAGGAATTGTTTTTGAAACGATACGGCGGGACGATCGGACTGGAATGGTTTTTTCCAAAGATGCTCGAGACCCTCGAGGACGCTCCCGACGTGGCAGCGGCAGCCGACATTTGGATAGAGGCCGGTGACTGGTTCGTCTGGCAACTCATCGGTGGGTCAGCCGCGTCGCTCGCCCGTTCGACCTGCCAAGCGGGCTACAAAGCGATGTGGTCGGCGGAGGACGGATATCCGTCGAACGATTATTTCACGGCCGTGTCGCCTGAGCTCTCCCTTGCGGTCGACAGATGCCTGCCGGGCGTGATGCGTTCTCCAGGCGAGCGAGCGGGGGGCTTGAGCGTTGAAATGGCGGAGCGATTGGGATTGACCGCTGGTACCGCAGTGTCCACTGCGATCATCAACGCGCATGCGGCCGTGCCCGGCGTGGGTGCGGGTGATCCGGGCACGCTCGTGATGGTCATGGGAACAAGCAGTTGCCACATGCTCAATTCGCACACGCTGGCGGATATCTCCGGTGTAGCTGGTGTTGTCGATGGGGGTATTTTACCAGGGATGTACGGCTACGAGACCGGTCAAGCCGCGGTGGGTGACGCTTTCGCATGGCTGCGAAACTTACTCGGCCTGACGTCGTTTGACTCACTTTCCGGAGCCGCTTTGCGGTTACCGCCCGGCGCCGATGGCGTGACGTGCTTGGACTGGATGAACGGTTGCCGCACACCATTGATGGATGGCAACGTGCGCGGTGCATTCATTGGGCTCGGACTGCATCACAGCGGCGAACATCTCTATCTCGCGATGCTGGAGGCATCGGCATTTGGTTTGCGCTGGATAGTCGAGTTGTTGCGCAGTGGTGGAATCGAAATCAATCGCTTCATCGCCACCGGCGGGCTGCCACATCATAACCGCGCGATCATTGAAATCTGTGCCGACGTGATTGGTTGTGAAATCGAGATTCATCCCTCGACACAGGCCACCGCCGTCGGCGCTGCGGTGCTGGGGATGATGGCGGCCGGAGTTCACGCTAGCGGTTTCTGCAAAATTTCGGATGCGGCTGTCTCGATGGCCGCCGCACCGCCGGACCAATTTGATGTGGTCACGCCGCGCCCTGATCGCAGTGAAAAATACAACACGTTGTACCGGAGATACCGAGAGTTGGCCGCCGCAGTGGCGGGAGGGCTGTGAGTGAGAGCATCCGATTTGCCGCCAGTCACTTCACCCTCCCATGGCTTCGCTACAGGAGGGTGAAATTCGCAATGTCTTGGAATTAACTTGACTCAACGACAAGCACACCCGCATTTCCCCACCTAGATCCACTACCCATGTCTACTGCCTCATCGTCTTCCACCTCCTCGTCCACTACCTCTTCGAAATCAAGCCCACCCATTACACTCGTTGCATCGGGCGATCTACGTGACTCGGCAAATCAAGTCTGCTGGGAAGCACAGCAGGCCATGGAAGCCCAGCTGACAGCTGCCATCAGGAAATTGGGTCGCGCCGTCGTTCGCGGCCACGAGTACGACGAGTCCCGAGGACACGGTTTCATTCGTTCTCAACGGCAAGGAATGGATGTCTTTCGCGGCATCGATCCTGACGCACCCGTGATCGTTGCCGAAGCCGTCTGGCAATACTCGCACCATGTACTGGCAGGATTGATGTCACACCGCGGCCCTCTCCTCACGGTGGCAAACTGGTCGGGGCAGTGGCCAGGCTTAGTGGGTCTGCTAAATCTGAACGGATCGCTCGCCAAAGCGGGTGTGCAATACAGCTCGCTATGGAGCAAGACATTCGGGGATGATCCGTTTCTCCAGAAGCTTGCGTCTTGGCTCGAAACCGGTTCACTGACTCATGACACGTCTCACGTCCGTCCCTTCGACACTGCGGCATGTGCAGACCAGGCACGCGCCGTCGGCCAACAGGTCGCTAAAATGCTGCGGCGTGACAAGGCCATCATGGGCGTTTTCGACGAAGGGTGCATGGGCATGTTCAATGCCATTATCCCCGATTCGCTGCTCAATCCACTGGGCATTTTCAAGGAGCGACTCAGCCAATCGGCTTTGTATCATGAGACTCGCAGTGTGTCCGACACCGAGGCACAAGCCGTTCGCAATTGGCTGGACAAGCACGGCATGACGTTCCATACAGGCACTGATCCAGCGAACGATCTGACTGACGAACAAATTCTTGACCAATGCCGGCTGTATATCGCGGCGATGCGGATCTCCGACGATTTTGGCTGCGACTGCGTCGGCATCCAGTACCAACAAGGACTCAAGGATTTGCTGCCGGCGAGTGATCTCGTCGAAGGCATGCTCAACGATTCGGTACGACCGCCGGTGATGTCTCGGGATGGGTCTCGGGAGCTTTATGCTGGCCGCCCACTCACGCACTTCAACGAAGTCGATGAGTGCGCGGGGGTCGACGGGATGCTAACCGACCGGGTCCATCGTGCGTTAGGCCAGCCGGCCGAGAACACGCTGCATGATCTTCGCTGGTCCGATCGTGATGCGTCGGGAACGGTCGATGGCGAGGTATGGGTGCTGGAAATCAGCGGCGCAGTGCCCGCGTCGCACTTCGCAGGCGGCTGGACCGATGCGGAAGGCTTTCGCCAACCGCCGATGTATTTCCCTAGCGGTGGCAGCACCGTGCGAGGTATCTCCAAGCCGGGGCCAGTCGTGTGGTCACGGATCTTTGTGGCCGATGGCCGATTGAAGATGGATATTGGTCGAGCTACCGCCGTCGCACTCCCAGCCCAGGAAACGCACAGACGCTGGGACAGCACAACCCCGGTGTGGCCCATCATGCACGCGGTCCTGCACGGGGTGACGCGAGATCAGATGATGGCCCGACACCACGCCAATCACATTCAAGTTGCTTACGCCCATTCGGAAGCCGAAGCAAACCTCGCCATGCAGGCGAAGGCGATTGCTGCTACTGAACTGGGTATCGAAGTGTTCCAGTGCGGCGGCTCTTCCTGACCCCCTCTACTTCGAAGCACTTGCGTTTACCCCCGTTTTCAAAGTTTTCTCGGTGGCCTGGGCCCAGAGTATCGTTTAGAATCAAGGCTCCCACCGCCGACTCGATCGGCTATCTCCCGCCCCAACCTGCTCATTCGGAGCGTCTGATGCTCGCGATCCGCTTCGCAATGATTCTCGCCCTGTTGCTGGCCGGTAGCGCTCCCAGCTCCGGCGATGCGTTGCAGTCCACGTTTGACGACTCAGTACGTCCCTTCCTTCAATCCAACTGCGTGGAATGCCACAACCGCGAAACGACCGAGGGTGATCTGGATTTGACGACCGACGATGACCTCCTCTCGGTGGTCAAGAACTTTCGTCGCTGGTCCGGCGTCCTGGATCGTTTAGAAGCTGGCGAAATGCCACCCGAAGACGCCGAGCAGCAACCCACGGTCGACGAGCGGGCGGCAGTGATCGCCTGGATCGAGCAAGTCAAGTCGGCCGAAGCGACGCGGACGAGCGGTGACCCAGGAATCGTGTTGCCTCACCGGCTCAGTAGCAACGAATACAATTATACGATTCGCGATCTGACCGGCGCCGATATCCAACCGGCGGCCGCCTTCCCCGTCGACCCAGCCAACGAAGCGGGCTTCGATAATTCCGGCGAATCGCTGGCCATGTCTCCGGCGCTGCTGAAAAAATATCTCGGGGCGGCAAGTCAAGTTGCCGAACATCTCGCGCTGACACCTAGCGGATTCGAGTTTGCACCGCATCCAGTCATCACACCCACCGATCGCGACAAGTTTTGTGTCAACCGGATCATCGATTTCTATCGACGTCAGAATACCGATTATGCTGAATATTTTGAGGTGCTGTGGCGTTATCAAAACCGCGATGCGTTGGGAGATCCTGATGCGACGGTTGCACAATTGGCCCGTGATGGCGGACTCAGCGTCCGATACTGCGAAACGCTGTGGCAACTGCTCGATGATGGCAGCGATCAGAAAAGCTTTAGGGCTACGGTCGGGCCGATCGCGGCGCTGCGTGAGTTGCTGAGCGAGCTGCCCGATGCAACCTCTCCCGAGAATGTTGCTGCCGCTCAGTCGGGATGCCAGCAGATGGCGTCTTTCGTTTCCACGCTACGCAGCTCATTGGTGCCCGAAGTTCCGAACTTGACTGCGCCGCAAATGAACAACGGGTCGCAACCTCTGGTGTTGTGGAAGAATCGACAATTTGTTGCCAATCGACGTCGCTACGTCGAAGGCGAATTTCCCGTTAGCGGCTTTGAGCTTGACGCAGATTCAAATGCTGCCGCGTTCATGGCGGTCTCCAGCGAAACGGATACCGTCGCGTTCAAGGAATCACTAGCGAAATTTTGCAACGTCTTCCCAGATGCGTTCTTTGTTTCCGAGCGGGCTCGAGTCTATCTCGATCAGAAGGACGAGAAGAAGTTGAAAGGGCGATATCTGAGCGCGGGGTTCCACAGCCAAATGGGATATTTTCGCGACGACGCTCCGCTGGTTGACTTAATGCTCGATGAGGCTCAGCGAAACGAGCTTGATCGCTTGTGGTTGGAACTGGACGTTGTCGCTGCAGCGCCATCGCGTCAGTACTCCGGATTGATCTGGTTCGACCGTACTGATTCAGGGTTCATGCGCGACCGTGTCTTTGACCGCTATCGCGCGGAGGACAAAGACAACACGTCTGCCGAAAAAGTCGCCGGACTAGCTGAGTTGTACTGCGAGAAAGCAGAGCGACTGGACGCGAGCGACGAAGCTCTGGAAGCGATTCGATTTTATTTTGATGATATGAACCAGACGTTTCGACGACTTGAAAAAATCAGAATCGAATCACAGCCTCGCCACCTCGATGCGTTGGTCGACTTTGCGGAGCGAGCCTATCGGCGTCCGTTATCGGATCGCGAGGGTGACTCTATTCGCTCGTTCTACGATTCGATGCGGAACGATGAGGGGCTTAGTCATGAAGAAGCCATTCGCGATGGCGTGACAGCCGTTTTGATGTCGCCCCATTTCTGCTACCGGATCGACACCGCCGGCGCCGGCAAAATGAGCGCCAATGGTGCTGTTGAAACACCTGCATCGCCCGCGATTGAGCCGCTCAATGATTATTCTCTCGCCAGTCGACTGAGCTATTTTTTGTGGTCGAGCATGCCCGATCAAGAATTGCTGGGATTCGCATCCAGCAATCGAATGCATGAACCGGAGGTCCTCATCGATCAATCCCGCCGATTGCTCGCTGATGATCGCGTTGATGGGTTCATTAACGAGTTCGCTGGCAATTGGTTGGACTCTCGCCGGTTCAACGAGCACAACGGAGTCGACCGCGAGCGGTTTCCTGTCTTTACCGATGAACTGCGGCAAGCGATGGCAGAAGAACCGATTCAGTTCTGCCGGAATCTCATCGAACGAGATGGATCCGTGCTGGATTTTCTTTACGCGGATTACACATTCGTCAATCCTGTCTTGGGCCAGCATTATGGTATCGATGCGAGTCGATTCGGTGATTCGGAGAGCCAGTGGGTCCGGTGGGACGAAGCCGCCCAGCATGGACGCGGTGGATTGTTGCCGATGGCTGTGTTCTTGACCCACAACTCGTCTGGCTTGCGGACGAGTCCAGTCCAGCGGGGCAATTGGTTGATCAAACGAATACTTGGCGAAAAAGTGCCTGCACCACCGGCGACGGTGCCTGAGCTGCCCAGTGACGAAGCCACCCTGGGTGATTTCACGCTCCGTGAAGCGCTCGCTCGACACCGACAAGACGCCGCCTGCTCTGGATGCCATAACCGCATCGACTCCATGGGACTGGTCTTTGAAGGCTACGGACCGATTGGCGAGTTTCGCGATGTGGACTTGGGTGGACGCGAGATCGACGATTCGGCGGTCTTCCCTGACAACAGCGAGGGACACGGCTTGGCTGGCGTGCTGGAGTACATTCGCACCTCACGCCAAGATGATTTCGTCGACAATCTGTGCCGCAAACTGCTTGCCTTTGGACTCGGCCGGACTTTGCAGTTATCCGATGAGTCTATCATTGGTGAGATGAAACAAAATCTTGCCGACAATGACTATCGGTTCAGCTCAATGATCGACGTGATCGTGACGAGTCCCGCATTTTTGAACAAGCGTATCCGCGTTCCTCTTGAAGAGACGGTAGCCATCCCATGAAGTCTGCAAATTCTCAATCCAATAGAATGAACCCGATCGTTTCGCGTCGGACGCTGCTGCGTGGGACTGGCGTGGCGATGGCGCTGCCGTGGCTGGAATCAATTCCCGTCTGGGGTCGCGAGACGGTGACCGGCGATGAGCCCGCTTCCTCACCCCAACGATTTGCCGCCCTGTTCATGGGCTGCGGTATTAATCAAGACCATTGGTGGGCCAAGGGCAGCGGCACCGACATGGAACTCGGCAAAAGTCTCGCGCCAATGGAATCGATCAAACACAAGATGAATTTCATCACGGGTTTGTTCAATGAAAACGCCACCCACGTCGGCATCCACCCCGGCCAAACTGGGAATATTCTCTCAGGAGCTTCGCTAAAGAAGGGCTCCGAGCTGCGTGGTGACATCAGCATGGATCAAGTACTCGCTAACCATTTCGCGGATCAAACGATCGCCCCCAGCCTCGTGCTGGGATGCGAGCAACCGGTCACGGGGTACCACGAAACCAATTTCTCGATGGCCTACAGTTCGCACATCTCGTGGCAGAACGCAACTTCGCCCGTGCCGATGGAAGTCTATCCTTCGCTGGCCTTTGATTCACTTTTTGACAATCACGGCAGCCGCAGGATGGAGAGCATCTTGGACCGCGTACGCGACGACGCAGCTTCGCTCAGTCGCCGGGTCAGTCAATCCGATCGTGTCAAACTAGAGGAGTATCTCAGCAGCGTGCGTGAAGTCGAAAAGCGAGCTGCGTCGATGCGCGCAGCGCAGTCCAAGGCGGTTGAGCGAGCCAAGGATCGCGGCAAAGACATCGCTGCGATGAAGCGGCCTGATGACGGATTGCCTGAAGACATCCGTGAACACATGCGATTGATGTGCGACCTCGTTGCGATCGGGTTTCAAACCGACAAGTCACGTGTGGCAACGCTGCTGCTCAACCGCGACCTCTCTGGATTGTTCTATCCGTTTCTGGATGTCACCAACACGCACCACTCCGCGTCGCACAACGACCGCTCGGACGAGTACGAACGGATCTCACGCTATTACTGTTCGCAGTACGCTTACCTGGCGAGTCAACTCGATTCGATGCCCGAAGGCGACGGCACGGTTCTGGATCACTCCTGCCTCCTATTCATCTCGAGCATGTGGTCGGGTAACGCTCACGACTCGAGTAAGGTACCCGTGTTGTTAACCGGTGGTTTGTCGGGAACATTGGAAACCGGCCGCGTGTTGGACTACGTCGGCAAGGACGACGACGAACGCAAACTCTGCAGCATGTACCTTTCCATTATGGACCGCATGGGCGTGCAGCTCGACCACTTCGGCGACGCCGACAAACACCTCGCTGAATTGTGAACGTTCCGCATTGCTTTCGGCGATGCTGGCGTTCGGTTACGCGGAGTTGGTCGCGACCGCGTGCTCGGCTTACTTGATAACGCGAACGACCCAATAAGTATCAGTGACATTTATCCGAGCCGACTCGGTCAGCACCCACCGAAAAGGCGAATGCGGAAGTAATACCGCCTCCTTACTCACAATGTAGACGCCTGGCGGAATTCCCTTCGCTAATTCCTCGTCGGAAATGGTCCTAACGCGATCCTCCAGTAGGCCTATCCAGGAAATGTTCGGCGCCCGAAGAACAGGCGGCGTTGTGTAATTCTGTTCATCGATCCAATCTTTCAGAATCCAAGTATCTTCGCCCCAATCCACATTCGCGCTCAACAGGTAGTGATGACCTCGTTGTGGTCCGCCAGCAACAACATTAAAGAATCCGTGCATGCCCGCAAACGCAGAGACGATGGCGAATGTCGACGTTAATAAACAGACAATCGCGACAAAACAACGCCGCTTTAGCGTAATTTGGCGACGCCGACTTCTCGGATCAACTGCCGGCCCATTCGAAACTCTGGACGCACCAAATCGTAGTCCGGATCTTGTTTCTGAAACACGATTTCGTCGATCGCGATCAGAAGCGGAAGCGTTGCAACCTGCCGGGGCAGTGGCGAATTCACTCGGTATACGTCGAATTGCCCGGTTCGCCACGTGTAGACTCCTGCGGCTAAATGAGCCGCTTCGTCCAGTGTCGGCCCCTGCACCCAGGCTAGGACAAGGCATGCGGTCACACCCCATGTCAAGATGACTGTTTTTAAGGCGCGCCAACGAATGGTCAGTCGGGTGGTGCCACTGGGTTCGGCAACTAGTTCCTCAGTCACTCCCATGTGACTCACTGGTTAATTCTCGACCATCGCCAGTGGAAGCAGAGGAACTCAAAAGGAAAGAAGCATGTATCAAAGCGATGCAACCGATTGAGACCAAACCGGCCGAGGCAATTGTGACTTGACCTGAAGAAATGCCGAAACACCCGCAAGCGATGGACCGATCGAAGTAAATTGCCGACCATTGGGCCATCGCAAAAACACCGAATAACGTCGCAGCCATTATTAAAGACTGCCGCATCCAAACATTCATTATTAGCGAGCATCCCACTGCAAGGGAAAAAGCAGGCAAAACCACAGCGATCAGTAGCGAAAGATTTGGGGCCACGAGATCGTATCGCAGAATCGCCCCGTAATACAAGTACGGCTGGCTCGTGTGAATCAATCCGCTCACAAGCAACATCAGACCTACGAAACACCGCAGAAGTCCGACATAAGCTTCGAAGCACATATTAACTGAAAGCTTCCCGCGTTTTTCAGCTAAGCCACTGGATACGGTCATTTGTCGTTCGAAATCCAATCTACCCATCCTTTTGAGTAAAGTTTAATATCGGTGAAACCTTCAAATGCCATCCGACGCGCGATTTGCCGCGAAAACGGGCATCCTGAACTCTGGCAATAGATCACAATGCTTTCAAACGGAGTCTGTCTAAAAATATGCTCGGTCTTTTTTACAGATTGAGTATTTCCGAAAAATCCATCGACGGCGAGAACGTGACGCCAAGCGACCAGAACCAGCGAAATGAAGAAGATCGCTCCAACCGGACCAAGAAGACGCAGTCGACGTGAACTCGGTGCCTGCGGAAGAAATTGACGGCACAGGGATATCAGAATTACCGTGATTAAAAGCATCGGCAACATTTCCCAGAAAACCCATCCCGGAAGAATCGACATTCGCTTAATGGGGCTGGTCGCGACGATGATTGCGGTTCCATCCCACTTGCAAGCCAATTCAGCAGGCGGGACAGCTCGTGACGCACTCGGAAAATCAATTAGGGCGATATTTCCGGCTCATCCGACCGAAGCGTGCGCGATGGTGACTGGAGGTTTTCTGAGTACTGTCATATCCGGAATGGAAATTTGCGATCCGCGCACACATCCAGCGGCACCACCCGTAGGGTAGCTTTTTTGACACTCAAAGTCCACTGTTTGCCTGCCAGCCAGCACGGCTCGGTTAGCTGGGTTGGTTCATTCTCGCCACCCTGGTTAGATATCCGAAGCTCTGAGAGCCCCACACTGTCTCATCCGGCGTTTGAACCGCTAACAGAGCATCTCACTCAAGCACGGGCTTGCTCAGCAGAGCGAGGCTCCGCCGATACCCTCGGCATGCGACGACGTTGCTAGTGTGCTTGGCAGCACGACAAGCAGCTTAAGACTTCAGAGCTTCGGACGGCTTCGATTCTAACGTATTCTCTGTCTTCACTCCAAGACGAATTAGTAAACCAATCAGCAAGTCGCCGATCCGTTGGGGACCACGACGCTTCTTAGCAGCAAGCTCCTCCAAAGGTTTCCCTTCGCTGGCGTAGGTGCTCTTGGGAAGCCACACAAACGCTTCGTTCATGTCTGCGATCGTGCGATCCAAGTCGCTATGATGGTCAGCATGAAATTCACGTAGCTTTGACAAGATCGCTTCACGATCGACACCTTTGCCACGCCAAACCTGACGGCCGCCGACCAACTGAAACACCATTCGCATCGCCCGGTTGGCGATCCGGCAATGACGGTCTCGGGGATCCACTTTCTGTTTTTCCCAGAATGCAGAGAGCCCGCGATAGTACGAGTGGCACTTGATTAGATTTTTAGCAACCATCATCGCCGCGCCGCGCAGGCGGCGATTGCTACTGCGGCTCAGACCACCCTGATAATCGACCGTATCGCTCTGGTAACGTGATGGGTACAAGCCAGCTCGACCATTGATCGCCCGCGCACTGGCGTAGTGCTCGATTGGTCCAGCCTCACCGGCCAGACCGGCTGCCGAGACCACATTGATTCCCGTAACACTAAGCAGCAGCACGTACGGTGTTTTCACCAAAAACCTCGCCATTTCCCGCTCCGTCCGATTGATTTGCTCGGTCAACAGTTCCCACACTTCAAGCAATCCCGACCACTGATCCGTCACCATGTCAGCGAGGCCTGTTGGTTCAGCAGCGGTCAGGGACCACGCAACGATCCGTTCGAGCGTTCGCTTTTGGAAACGAATTTTCTGCTGCTTCAGATGCTTCGCTAGCCCGTCCACATTGGCTTGCTTGATTGCGGCGGCTGACGAGAACTTCTTGGCTAGCGGCATGGCAACCGATCCCTTAAAGAACTTATGTTGGATAAACAAGTCGTCGTATCCACGCATGCACTGATGCATCATGGTGCGAATCTGCACTTGTAGTTTGGCGCGTTGTTTAACGAGGATTCCTCGATGCCGCGTAAGTCGCTGTAGCGATTGGTAATTTTCATCGACTGGCAAGATCGCCAATCCGTAGCCATTGATCGCCGCATGAAAGATCGCTTCAAGATCATTGTCGTCGGTTTTCTCGTTGGGGTGAAGTGCTCGTCGGTAGTGCTTGGAGGCAAACGGATGAACCGTTCGCGTATCCATGCCCGCTCTGCGAAGCGACGCTTGAACTGGCTTGTGATAGACGCCGGTCATCTCCACTGCCGCGATTGAATCCTCGATCGAATGCTCCGTGAGTGCCTCTTTGATCTGCGCGTTCATCGCAGCCAAGGAGCCCGCATTGTGTTCAACCTCAGTAGGTTCGACGAGCACTCTGCCGTAGAAGTCCAAGAGCATCCATTTGGATCGACGTTTGGCACAGTCGACCGAGACGACACCGAAGTGAGACGGGCCGACAGCTTCGACCCGTTGCTGGATCACGCCAGCGGGCTTGCCGACGTATCGCCGTGCGGGTGATTTTGATTTTGACGATTTTGTCGGACGTTTTTTTGTGGCTGTTGCCATGGTCGAGTTCCTTGATTGAAGAAAAGTGAATTCCTTCAATAAAAGCACTCAGAATGCGCCGGGGGATAGTTTTTTGCTATCTTTGGTACATACCAGGCATAACTCAAGTGTCCAATGATTTGTTTAATAAAAGCGTCCTCGGCGAATCGAAACTCGCCGAGAACCGTCGGCACCGTTGGCGCACCGTCGACCGGCATATCCCTTGTCAAGTTGCACCTCTGCAGAGCTTGATTCGAATGGCGTGGACTTAGGGCTTTTCGGGCGGTTTGACGGGCTCCGCCGTCATTCGTTTTGCTCGACTGGGACGAGGCTTTTTCAGCTTGGGATATTTTGATTGATTTCGGCGTTTGAGCTCGCGAGGTTCTTCGCGACCGGGTCGATCTCGGACCAGCCGGGAAGTTGCCGACAGAACGATCCACATCAAATCGTCGGACGTTTCAAGTTCGTCGCTGAAGTATATCCAAGCATCGCGTGAACGAGAAAAGCTGACTTCACGCGGATGTATTTCCAGGACCGCAGCAGCGTCGTTGGTCAGTGAGCGTACCAAGTTATAAGCCAGCACTCCGACCGCTATTTCGCGGTCAAGGTTTTCGGGAGTATGGCAGCGTAGATCACAAAATCCCATCGTGGTCTTCCAGCAAGCAATGTCCGTTTCAACGTCCCATCTCAGACCATAGAGTTCTGCGATTTCGTCAGCGCTGAAACGCTTTGAGTCAACCAGTGTGGTAATAATCGTAAGCTCTTCGGTGCGACCTGTCAGTCGGTATCGAATGCAGCGATACTGGATGGATTCAGGTGAGGTGGCAGAATCATCGACGGCATCCTTGCTGTGTTGAGATTTTTTTGAAGAAAAACCACGATGCAACAAGGATGCCGTTCTTCGCTAGCTCAAAATTGTTTCACGCGAGATCCGCCTTAAGTCCACGCCATTCGAGCCCTGAGTCCGTTATTTCCGGCACGTGAATGGTAAGCGATTCCAGGATGAATGGCAAAATTACTGGACGCAGAAGTACATGCCTTCGAAAATTCACCACGTTGGATCGGTCTGGGCAATCGAGAGCGTGCCACCAAATTCCGTGAAGAACCAAGTCGCCGAAGTCACGATTACGAAATTACCGATTTCGATCGGCGTGATGCCACCATGATAGCCAGACGATGGGTTCAGCATTTTGACGCACCTGTCCAAATGCATCATGGTAGGGCACGCTAAACTGAGATATTACCTTGACAGGGAGACCAGATGCACATCAATTTGCATGAAGGCCGCTGGTAGGTAACGCGCGGCCCAATGGCGGGTGTTGACTTGGCTGACACGTCGTCATCGAGGCGGGGCAAAATGCAATCAAACTCGTGATGCCGCTCAAGCGTTAAGTTTTACCTTGGCGTCGTCAGCGATGTTCACCCAAACATGGACGTGGGGTGCACCGCGGTAGTGCCAGACAAAACTGGGGCCTTCCAAACGCCAATTATCCCACACACCATCGTTGCCGATGTCATTGTCGGTAAAGTACATCAAGCGACACGCATCGAGTCCACCTTGGGCTTTCAGACACGCGACCGCTTCGTCTTGATCGCTGTGCCGGTATGGCTCGATCAGTTTCTGCAAAACGCCTTGCAGGTGCTCGCGTTGGTCGGATGACATATCGCTGACCGGCAGGCCGGGCAGGTCGGCTTGGTCGCGAAAGCCGACCAACTGCTCGCGTGGCGTTTTAGCGACTCGGGCTGTGGATTGCTGACGACCATCGAGCATCTTGTACAAATCATTAGCGGCCACCGCTTGCGACCAAAAGACATTGCCGGTGTGCACCGCGTCTTCCTCATTATCGGGCGCGTGGCCGTAAAAAATTGGCCCGCCAAAGGCGACGTGATCGGTCGAGTTGCCGTCGCAGCGGAGCGTCATGTGGCGACCGGTGAGCACTAATTCAAACTTGCCATCTCCTGGCGTGCCAAAAATCGCAATCGATTGCTCGTAGCCGAACCCGCCCATGTCGTCTTCGAGTTGCTGATCATATCGCTCGAGCCACTCTGGATTGATAATCGCTTCGAAGACACCGCGAATGAGGTGCTGTTGATCGGCGGTGTAAAAACTATCGTTGATGGCAGGACGAGTGATGTTCCAGTTGTTGGCAACGTGGGTTCGCAGCAGTCCACGTTTCGGATCTTGATGATTCCAATCGAAACAAATCTCGTTTCTTTGTTGGGGCGCCAGTGATTCGTAGAGTTGCTGGGTGAACGACTCGGCCGACGACGACGGCACCGTGTTCGACTCAGCAAAAAGAGTGGGGGCGAGTGAGGCCGCTCCTAGGAGCGACCCGGTTTGCAGAAGTTCGCGGCGGCTGAGGGGGGACATGGCTGGCCTTTGCTGAGATGATGGAGGTGGGAATTGCCATTCTAACACCATATCGAAGGTGTTTGTCAAATTCATGGTGCCACAGGTTCATGGTGCCACGGGTTCATGGTGCCACGGGTTCATGGTGCCACGAGGGAGTCCAGAAAATCCACTACACTTTGCCGATCCTCGTAGCTCAGCGTCAAGAATCGGTCACGTGTACCGGCCGCTTCTCCATCATGCATCGCAATCGCCTCCAGAATCGTTTCGGCGCGACCGTCGTGCCAATACGGAGCTGAATCATGGATGCCCCACAACGGAGCGGTTCGCCATTCTTGATTGAAATTCGTGGGCTGAATCTGCATTCGCTCGCGAAGCTGGGTCTTCACAACTGGCTGAGTGGCCTCGTTGTTACGAATGAACTTGCGATTCGACACCGTGTTGTTCCATGTGTCTAAGTTCAAATTTGAATTAATCACGCGGAACGAGATGAGTGATTTCGGTGATTGGAGCGCCCGAAACGAAAACGCGGGGCGAGTCGAACTGGGGACGCCGGAATTCTCGGAAATCATGGGTACACTCGTCGCCAGACCGTCGTAGGAAACGGGAACTTCCTCCGCAGGCGTTGAGTCGACTTCCACCTCGTTCTTAACCAGCGCGCGATGGACGATGTAAGGCTCGGCATGGTTGAGGTCAATGGACTCTCGCCCCATATCGTGCAGCAGAAAGTCACTATAGACGCCATCGGCTGGCATCATGTCCGGGACATGGCATACGTTGCAGCCGACTTCATCGAACAACATCTTCCCTCGATGCACTGATGCGACCCCGAACGCATCGCTCGGGAGTTCGTGACGCGGCGCGGGTAGCGCATTGACGAAGTGAGCGATCAGTTGGATTTGCTCGTCGCTGATATCAGGGGACGGGTTTTGGTACTCACGATTGGTAGCGTCGCCGGCCTGCATCATCCGCCGCGTCTGTAGCCCCAGCTCGTTGGCGCAGGCCGCGTCGCTGAACTCCAGCACCGAGGCGACATCGGCGCGCCAGCCGAATTTGCCATACCGCCCATCTTCGAGTGTCGACGGTCGACCACTGATTTCCGCATGGCGCTTCTGTAATCGCACCTGCCGATCGAGCTGCGTGCTGGTGATTTGATCAACCAATCCGCTGCCGAATAGGGAGGGCGGGTTGCGGCCGTAAATGTCGCGGAGATGCGAATTCGAAAACCATCGACGGTATGGTCAAACAAGATCGGCAATCGGTTCACAGTGCGAACTTCTGCGGGGCCGCTCGGTCCGCCTGTATCACTTAACTCCGCAGCGGCGGCGTGAGTCATGAAGTCATGAAACTGTTGGTGGGCTTTACTACCGCCGTGATGCAGCAGCGGCATGAATGTGATGACGCTCCGATCAGACTGAACAAAACCTGGATGAAACTGCGATATCAAATTACCTAACATCGTGTTGTCTAGCCGACGACCATAAACCTCGATTGCATCGATGCCAATCGAGTGGGCATTGAAGGCGGCAGCACCCCCTCCTCCGATGCCACCCTGTTGATGACAGCTCGCACAGGACGAAGCATTGTAGAGCGGCCCTAAACCGTCTCCATCGAGCGTCGGGGCATGCGACTCCCAGTTTCGCGTAAAAAGCTGTTCGCCATCAGCGATCATGTGTGGGGAAACCGCCCACCCGGTTGTGGGGAGAAACGCGAGCAGGAGAAGTGCGAGTAACCGGAATTTCATGGATGCGTTTGCCAATTCGACGATGCGGTAGGTCGGGGCGGTCAGGCTGCCAACGCGCGATCTCGGCGACGTTTCCTCAACGTGAAGCGGAATCGCTCCCAAGCCGCAAACATATTGTAATTCCTTGACAATGCAGCGTCCAAGAATCTCGGCGACGATCCCGCCACGCGAACTCGGATAGCAGCTCTACCACCCCATCGTCGATATTCACCCTGTGGCAACCTTCACCGACGGGCGGAGGGATTTGAGGGTGCGACGAGAGAGTCCAAAAAATCCAGCACATGCTGTCGGTCGTCATAGCTCAACTGCAAAAATCTGTCCCGTGTTCCCGCTGCTTCGCCATCGTGCAGCGCGATCGCTTCAAGGATGGTTTCGGCGCGGCCATCGTGCCAGTAAGGAGCCGAGTCTCGCACGCCCCAAAGTGGAGCGGTCCGCCACTCTTGATTGAAATTCGTGGGCTGCAGGTGCATTTCCTCACGGATTTCGAGTCTCGTACGTACATTCTGCTTACGGTGGCTCGCAAACGACTTTGCAATTGCGATTGCGTTATTCTCCTGATCAGGATTTCGCTTTGCAGAAATCACTCGGAAAGGCGCTAGCATCGTTGGCTCCTTTGGAGCGCGAAACGTGAGTGTGGGACGCCCCGATTCGAAGCTGGCCACATCATCCAAGACAACTGGCGCTATCACCGTTGCTGTGCCGTAGTAAGCGGTTGTGGCGGTGAATCCAGGAGGAGGTGCTGGCAGGTCTTCGACTTCTTTGGTAACCAATTCGCGGCGTACGATGTACGGCTCCGCGTGGCTGAGATCAATTGAATCGTATCCCATGTCATGCAGCAACAGATCACTATAGATGCCATTCGCTGGCGACATGTCACGAACATGACATCCAGCGCAACCCACCTGATGAAACATTTCCGCACCTCGTTCGATCACAGCGATCGAGGCGGGGTCGTTCGGCATCAGCTGCCTTGGCGATGGTAAGGCCGCGACGAAATGCGTCAGCATCTGAAGTTGCTCATCGCTGATATCGGGTGCCATGTTTTGATAGTTTGGATCGGTTGAGTCCTTCGCTTGTGCCTTGCGTCGGGTTTGCAGGCCCATCTCATTCGCACAGGCTTGTTCGTTAAATTCGTGTAGTGAAGCGATATTAGCGCGCCATCCGAATTTGCCATATCGGCCGTCAACGAGCGTCGATGGGCGACCGCTGATCTCGGGGTGCTGCTTTTGTATCTGGACTTGTCGCTCCAGCAATTTATCGGAGACTCGGTCGATGAAACCGCTCCCGAAAAGCGCCGTGGTATTGCGGCCATACAATCGAGCAGAAATCCGGATGCGATAGCCGTCGACCTGTGCGTCGAAAGAGAACGGGGTTCCGTTTGCGATGCGAACTTCGGCCGCTGCGGTGGGACCGCCTGCATCGTCATATTCTGCGGCGGTATGCACAGTTAACGTGTCATGGAGCTGTCGCGACATCGCACTGCCTCCATGATGCGGCAGCGGCAACACATTTTGCACGCTGCCGTCAGACTGAATGAATCCTGGGTGGAGCTGTGACACCAGTCGCCCAAGTACAGCGTTCGTCACCTCACGTCCGAAGACCTCGATGGAATCAATCCCAATCGAGTTGGCATTGAATGCCGCTTCACCAGCACCGCCCATTCCACCTTGCTGGTGACAGGTCGCGCACGACTCCCCGTTGAACAGAGGTCCCAATCCATCGCCGCCTTGAGACGGATTCTGCGGTTCCCACTGACGCGTGAACAATTCGGCGCCCGCCATGACTGAACGCGGCGAAACTGCCCAGGCAGATGCGGGAACGAACGCAAGAACCATACCCGCTAAAATACTGACTTTCATTTTTGCACCTGTCGTATCATGGTGATGGCGCGGCCGGGTGGACTGCCTTCACGAATCGGGTAAGGGGAATCTTGGGAAGATCGGAAAAACAAAACACGCACGCGACTGGGACGTTGTAAGTCGATGAATTTGCCATGCGTCTGGGACAACCACTCCGCCAGTTCACCAGGGGTGACCTGGCGGACGGGGCCAGCACTGACTGCATCCTCGAGGTCTTGCCAGCCCATCCCGCGACGTCGGGCGACGTCGGCAACTTCAAATAGTTGGGTTTGAGCACGTTCACTCATCAGGGGTGAGCTCATTCGTAACGCAAACGATTTCTCATCCCCACGCTGAGTCACCCACTCCGCCAATGACGTCTCCACCTGCGCTTTCTCGTCAGGGTTCTCGATGGGCATCACCCAGCGATCCCACACGATTTCACAAAGATCTGCGTAGAGCGAACGCAAGTCCGCGCCGACGACAAACGGCAGCATCGCCGCCACCCAAGGCGCTCGCGTAGCTGTATGCTGTTCGAGGACAACTAGCCGCGCGAAATCACTCGCGTCGGTTAATCCGAATCGCATGCCAACGTCCTTCAAGTAAATGCCTTGCAATTGAGAGGCAATCGGTCCCAGTTTCAATTTGACTTTCGACGTGTAGCGATCAGTCTCTGAGAGCAAATCTACAATGGTGTCGACTTCGGATTCACCCAGTGCATCCAATTGTCGCTCAAGCTCCATCTGCCATACTCGGGTCAACCGGCGGCGGGAGCGATCAGCGAATTGATGGATGATCTCGTTGGGGTCATCCGTGTATCTCCGCAGCAGCAAACGTGTGTCTTCGGCGTCTTCGATCAAGCGTGTGATTTCAGCTTCATTGGGAACGCCCACTGACATTGATAATATCCGGTACTGTCCGTCCGTCACAAACAGCATCGCCCGCGGCGTGTCGCTCGCGCTATCACCCCCGGTGACAATTGGCGGCAGACCGACCGCCCAGTGTTGGAACTGAATCGGAGCGGACGGGTCCAAATAACCCGCAGGAATCTTTTCGGCTGATCGCCGGAAGAAACGCTCACACCAGCACAGATTATTCGCGGCATTCGTCTTCTTGGTAGCCTGCACTCCAACGGCATCCGGAGCAGCGGCGTCTGGAGCCACCGCCACATCGTTGGTAATGAGGACAACGATCAAGGTCTCGTCGACCGTCTCGCTCGACACCGCCGCCATTGGCGTTGACCAAGAAAAATCGCTTGCTGCGTGCACCGGTACCGAGACGATCAGAACGCCGGCTAACACTGCGCCCAACACCATTGTCAGATCGATGCGGGAACCAAGAAACTGCACAGAAACACTCATCCGCAATAAGAAACGACTGGTTGCACGGGAACATGCCCAATCCCTCGTTCTATCGCATCCAGGACGCTGTTGCAAGAAAAATGATTGATATTTGCTAGTCTCCCATTGCCTCCTTTGATCCCTGTCCGTGCTGTCGCGGCTCGCTAGCAGAGGGCGATATTGTTCCCACGACGCTCCAAAGCATGGTCATCCCCGACTGAGCAATAAACTGTCGCCACGAACGAAATAAGCGTGACTGGCACAGAACGCGGTTCGACTCAATGCGAACATTCGTGATCGACCAGCCCTGGTCGGAGATCGGTTGCGTCGGTGACGAACGGCAAGATCCGCACCGGCGTCACGAGCCACCCGCGAGGTGTCAACGGCGCTGCCATCGTCGATGACGATGACTTCGACTTCATCAAAACCTTTTACCTCGCGAGGAATCTCCCAATCACCCCCGACAGCCAGCCCCACCAAGTGTTGTCGTCCGCAACGGCGACGACGTGATCAGGCCGCTTTCCCCAATTAAACTTTTCACCGGTCCGGAAATCGATATAGGGAATCTCCGTTCCGAAATCAATCATGTACGTACCAAGCAACTCCGGTTGCTTTGCCTAAAAAAGAGACGAATCGAATAATCGAATAGTCGTCATCGCAATCCTCGAAACCGGAGGGGTATGAAATCAATTGAGGGTGGTTCCTTAAGCGTTAAGCCGCCTTAGCGGTTGGCCATAACCTTACAAGGCCATATTTTCGCGTCAAGTGTTTTTTACAAGACGCCCTTGCACGGCCGAGCGTAAGGGGGACCTGTTCCGCATCCCCCCCATCTAGGACGGTTAGCGGCGACTTATCGGTCTTATCGGTCTTATCGGTCTTTAAAAATCAATGCTTATTCTGGCAAATAGTGGCTCATCCGACCGAAGCGTGCGCGATGGTGACTGGAGGTTTTCTGAGTACTGTCATATCCGGAATGGAAATTTGCGATCCGCGCACACATCCAGCGGCACCACCCGTAGGGTAGCTTTTTTGACACTCAAAGTCCACTGTTTGCCTGCCAGCCAGCACGGCTCGGTTAGCTGGGTTGGTTCATTCTCGCCACCCTGGTTAGATATCCGAAGCTCTGAGAGCCCCACACTGTCTCATCCGGCGTTTGAACCGCTAACAGAGCATCTCACTCAAGCACGGGCTTGCTCAGCAGAGCGAGGCTCCGCCGATACCCTCGGCATGCGACGACGTTGCTAGTGTGCTTGGCAGCACGACAAGCAGCTTAAGACTTCAGAGCTTCGGACGGCTTCGATTCTAACGTATTCTCTGTCTTCACTCCAAGACGAATTAGTAAACCAATCAGCAAGTCGCCGATCCGTTGGGGACCACGACGCTTCTTAGCAGCAAGCTCCTCCAAAGGTTTCCCTTCGCTGGCGTAGGTGCTCTTGGGAAGCCACACAAACGCTTCGTTCATGTCTGCGATCATGCGATCCAAGTCGCTATGATGGTCAGCATGAAATTCACGTAGCTTTGACAAGATCGCTTCACGATCGACACCTTTGCCACGCCAAACCTGACGGCCGCCGACCAACTGAAACACCATTCGCATCGCCCGGTTGGCGATCCGGCAATGACGGTCTCGGGGATCCACTTTCTGTTTTTCCCAGAATGCAGAGAGGCCGCGATAGTACGAGTGGCACTTGATTAGATTTTTAGCAACCATCATCGCCGCGCCGCGCAGGCGGCGATTGCTACTGCGGCTCAGACCACCCTGATAATCGACCGTATCGCTCTGGTAACGTGATGGGTACAAGCCAGCTCGACCATTGATCGCCCGCGCACTGGCGTAGTGCTCGATTGGTCCAGCCTCACCGGCCAGACCGGCTGCCGAGACCACATTGATTCCCGTAACACTAAGCAGCAGCACGTACGGTGTTTTCACCAAAAACCTCGCCATTTCCCGCTCCGTCCGATTGATTTGCTCGGTCAACAGTTCCCACACTTCAAGCAATCCCGACCACTGATCCGTCACCATGTCAGCGAGGCCTGTTGGTTCAGCAGCGGTCAGGGACCACGCAACGATCCGTTCGAGCGTTCGCTTTTGGAAACGAATTTTCTGCTGCTTCAGATGCTTCGCTAGCCCGTCCACATTGGCTTGCTTGATTGCGGCGGCTGACGAGAACTTCTTGGCTAGCGGCATGGCAACCGATCCCTTAAAGAACTTATGTTGGATAAACAAGTCGTCGTATCCACGCATGCACTGATGCATCATGGTGCGAATCTGCACTTGTAGTTTGGCGCGTTGTTTAACGAGGATTCCTCGATGCCGCGTAAGTCGCTGTAGCGATTGGTAATTTTCATCGACTGGCAAGATCGCCAATCCGTAGCCATTGATCGCCGCATGAAAGATCGCTTCAAGATCATTGTCGTCGGTTTTCTCGTTGGGGTGAAGTGCTCGTCGGTAGTGCTTGGAGGCAAACGGATGAACCGTTCGCGTATCCATGCCCGCTCTGCGAAGCGACGCTTGAACTGGCTTGTGATAGACGCCGGTCATCTCCACTGCCGCGATTGAATCCTCGATCGAATGCTCCGTGAGTGCCTCTTTGATCTGCGCGTTCATCGCAGCCAAGGAGCCCGCATTGTGTTCAACCTCAGTAGGTTCGACGAGCACTCTGCCGTAGAAGTCCAAGAGCATCCATTTGGATCGACGTTTGGCACAGTCGACCGAGACGACACCGAAGTGAGACGGGCCGACAGCTTCGACCCGTTGCTGGATCACGCCAGCGGGCTTGCCGACGTATCGCCGTGCGGGTGATTTTGATTTTGACGATTTTGTCGGACGTTTTTTTGTGGCTGTTGCCATGGTCGAGTTCCTTGATTGAAGAAAAGTGAATTCCTTCAATAAAAGCACTCAGAATGCGCCGGGGGATAGTTTTTTGCTATCTTTGGTACATACCAGGCATAACTCAAGTGTCCAATGATTTGTTTAATAAAAGCGTCCTCGGCGAATCGAAACTCGCCGAGAACCGTCGGCACCGTTGGCGCACCGTCGACCGGGATATCCCTTGTCAAGTTGCACCTCTGCAGAGCTTGATTCCGTTTCTCCCGGCAGACCCAGTATTAGGTCCAGCGACAACTCACACAAATTATCATTGGACGCTTGAGCCATGGAGTGCCGGGATAAAACCGGTTTGGAATCGAGAATGAAAGTTTCTTACGAGGAAGGTCTAACCAACTACTTCGGCCTCCGGCGGAGGTGCGACGAAGGTAACAACGTCGTGCTGAGCGTCCGTGCAGGGGGAAGCGTAGGCCAGCTAATTGAGCTCCGAAATCAGGTCTTCCATGTGCCGACCGTGTCATATGCGTCGGGAAGGCAACACCAGCTACACCGCTTTGGTAAGGGTAGTCTGGACATGGCGGAGTCGAAGAACCTGTGCATGCGTGGAAAATTCCAAACGCGAGAACCGGGAAGTCCCATTTGCCCCTGGGGTCAAGTCGTGATGACTCACTGCCAGGGCGACCAGCGAACCTCTATGAGCGCAATTCTGGTATGAACGCGGATGGGATGGCAGATGAGGCCGTAGTACCGTCGACGCGGGTGAACAAAGCTGCGACCGCAGTGGCGGAATCCGCCGAGGAAAGGGACCTCACTGAAGGGAAGTATTGCCGGATTGGCGTCGATGCTTCGGACTCTGAGCCGGAACAAGTATCAATTGGAGCGTCACGGGAAATCACGACGGGTAGCGTCACAGTGTGTCGCGATCGTTTGACCCAACGGAGGAGCCGTATGAGTCACGGCTCACGTACGGATCTGTGCGGGGGGCGGCTGGCAACAGCCGTCCCTACCGCGATCCTTGAAAACCTCCGGCGCACCCTTCGGTCGGATGAGCCCAAATAGTTCAAGCGCACGATCGGAACGGTGATTTGTAGTAGAATCCACCCGATTCCGGTCTGGAGTCAGCGATTCCCTGAAGCAAAATAACGCCAAGTTTTACGGGATCAGCTTTGCTAGCACCTCGCGATGTTTTGCGAGCCCGTAAAGTCACAGATCGGTAGACGGCAAGGGCTTGGTTTTCGATGTGCTCAGCTGGCCAGCGAGCGGGCATCCACGCCCTCGGTGGTAGATCTAAAAATCGCTCAGCTCCATCCACTTTTCTTCGGCTTCGCTCAGTTCGACCTCGATGGCTTTGATCTGGTCGTGCAGCCGCACGGCTTCATTGGGCTTCGTTTCCTTGAGCAATTGTTCGTTAAGTCCTTTTTTCTCATCGTCAAGTTTGGCGATTTTGCGTTCGAGATTTTTCAGCTCCTTGCCGGTCTTGCGTTGATCCTTGTGCTGCTTGCGGTCATGGTTGGTACTGGAACTGACGGTGCTGCCTTTGGGGGCGGTGTTGCCGGCGGCGGCGTTACGTTGTCGCTCGCCTTCGGAGACTTCTTTTTCGACCGCGTCGCAGTAAGTGTCGTAGCTTCCGAAATAATTTCGCACCCGCCCGTCACGGACTTCGATCACGTTCGTGGCCACACGAGCCATGAAGTGGCGGTCGTGGCTGGTGAAGATGACCGTACCCTTGTACAGACGCAGGGCTTCGGCGAGCGCCTCGACCGTTTCAACGTCGAGGTGGTTGCCGGGTTCGTCGAGGACGAGCACGTTAGCGGTGCCCAACAGCAGACTCGCCATGCAGACCCGAGCACGCTCGCCACCACTGAGGACCTTGATTTTCTTCTGAATCGCCTCGTCACGAAACAGCAGCGCTCCGGCCATCGCGAGCACGTCTTGCCGAGTCGTGTCGGGATCGGAGGCGTATTCGAGGTGTTCGAGGATGGTTTGCCGCTCATCGAGCGTCGTGTAAACGTGCTGGGCGTAGGTTCCGATCTCAATCCCATGGCCCCATTTCATCGTGCCATCGAGCGGTTCGAGCGATCCCACGAGCGTCCGCAGCATGGTCGTTTTTCCCTGTCCGTTATCACCGACGATGGCGGCGCGTTGTCCGTGCTCAATTTCCAGTGAAATATCGTCGGCGACGCGGTTACCGGGGTAACCGATGGCGAGTTGATCGCAGCGGACGGCGGTGCCCTGTCGCGGTTGGACGCGAGGTGCGCGGATGTTGACGGTTGGCTCGTCAACTTGCAGTTCCACGGTTTGCAGTTTTTCGAGCTGTTTGGCTTTGCTGCGTGCTTGGCTGGCCGTGGAGGCGTTGGCGCGGTTCTTGTCGATAAACTGCTTGAGTTGCTTTTGTTTGGCAATGACAGTGGCGTTCACGCGGCGATCATGTTCACGGCGTTCCTCGCGGAATTCGAGAAAATCATGAATTTTGCCCGGGAACATGGTCAGTTGCCCCTTGGCCAGTTCCAGCGTTTGGCTGCATGTGGCTTTCAGGAATGCGCGGTCGTGACTGACGATGAGTGCGGCTTTGCCAAAGTCTCGCAGGAAGTGTTCGAGCAGAATCTGAGTTCGCAAATCGAGAAAGTTCGTCGGCTCGTCGAGCATCAGCATATTCGGGTCGTGCAGCAGGAGGGCTGCCAATTTCACCCGTGTCTGCCAACCACCTGAAAGTGCCTTGACGGGACCTTCGAGATAGTCACCTTTGAGTTCGAACTGGCCTGCGACTTGGCCGCACCGCCAATCGGGCGCGCCGCTATCGCGCATCAGAAAATCCAGGGCCGATTCGCCTTCTTGGAACGGATCGTGCTGGCGTAGATAACCAATCCGCAGACTGGGGTGATGAATCACCTCACCTTTTTCGACTTCTTCCTCACCGAGAAGAATTCGCAGAAGGGTAGATTTGCCAGCCCCATTGCGTCCGACAAAGCCAATTTTGACGTCATCAACCAGGCTAGCATTTGCTCCATCGAGCAAAATTTGATCACCGAAGCGTTTGAAAGCGTCGCGGAGCTGAATCAGAACGGCCATGAATCCGAAGTTTTTTGGAAGGAGGAGAAGGGGGAAGCAACAATCTGGACGCTGTAACGTAGCGAGAAACCCGAAAAAGTTCACCATGTCTTGCCTACCCATCCGGGCGTTGCTTGCGTAGAGTATCCATCCGCCCTTACGAGACAAAATAAAGTGGCTCCCCTTTGCGTTGTGTACCGCGATCGGAGCAATGCTGAAACATCCCTTTTTGAAGCCAACACCGCGACCAGCGCCCGCTCGGCTGGGTCGCCGCCCTCGCTCATGAATAGTTATTCGTTGGACTACATCGACGATCTTTACGTGCAATACGTGCGTGATCCGTCGAGCGTTTCTGAAACTTGGCGTCACTATTTCGAACAGTTTCTCGTTGGAGCGGGTGCCCCCGTGCAGGGGGCAGCACCTGCCCAGGCCGCCGGCACCTCGCGCACCCGTACTTCGGGGCCTGTGGGCGACGTTGCGGCGCCGCAACTGGCGAACGCTCTGGGAAACGCAGCGAGCAACGGCGCGGCGCATGACGGTTCGACGGGGAATCAGAATGTCGACCAAGCCCTCTGGTTGGCCCGGATTCAGGACCGCGTCGACCAGCTCGTCCGGGAATACCGTGTCCGAGGACACCTCGTCGCCAAAATCGACCCGCTTGGCTTGTACGAAAACCGCTGCCCTGAGCTTTCGCCGGAAAGTCACGGCCTGAGCGACCAGGATCTCGCCCGCCCCTTTGACAGCAGCATTCTCGAAAACGTCACCGGCAGCACGCTCGATGTGATTCTGAAAAAACTGAAACAGACGTATTGCCGATCGATCGGTGCGCAATTCATGCATATCGATAATCGCAATATTCGTGATTGGTTGCAGCGGCGGATGGAAACGACCGAGAATCGGCTCGACTTGTCGTACGAGCGGCAAAGGCGGATCTATGCTCGTTTGGCGGACGCCAGTATTTTCGAGGAATTCGTGCGACGGAAATTCGTCGGTGCGAAAACATTCTCGCTCGAGGGGGCCGAGAGTCTCATTCCGCTGATTGATTTGGCATTAGAGAAGGCTGGCCAGCACAAGGTGCAGGAAGTCGTAATGGGGATGGCCCACCGGGGCCGGCTCAACGTCATGGCCAACATCCTCAAAAAGCGGGCGATGAATATTTTTTGGTCTTTCGACGATCCCACACCCGAGCTTAGCCGTGGTGGTGGTGATGTCCGTTATCACCTCGGTTACAGCAGCGATTGGAAGACGGCGTCGGGCGACAAGCTGCACATTTCGCTGTGTTTCAACCCCAGTCACCTGGAGTTCGTCAACACGGTCGCGCAAGGCCGTTGTCGATGCAAGCAGGACAACCGGGGCGACACGGCGCGCAAGGAAGTAATGACGATCTTGGTTCACGGTGACGCCGCGTTCGCCGGTGAAGGGATCGTGCAGGAAACGCTCAACCTCAGTGAATTGCCCGGTTATCGCACTGGCGGCACGCTCCATGTCGTGATCAATAACCAAGTCGGCTTCACCACCGATCCGCAGGACGGCCGCAGCACGACGTACGCGACGGATGTGGCCCGTATGTTGCAAATCCCGATTTTCCACGTCAACGGCGAGGACCCCGAGGCGGTTGCCCAGGTGGTTGCTCTGGCGATGGATTTCCGCAAAGAGTTCCACCGTGACGTCGTGATTGATCTCTATGCGTACCGGCGTTGGGGGCACAACGAGGGCGACGAGCCGCGGTTCACCCAGCCTCGCATGTACGCTGAAATCGATCGCCGGCCGGGAGTTCGGCAGCAATACCTCAACCGGCTCTTGAAACTCGGCAAAATCACCGAGGCCGAAGCCGAAGAGATCAGTCAAGAGCGTACCGAAAAGCTTGAGCGTGAATTTGAGGCCAGTAAGAACGAAGCCTTCGTCCCCGACACGCAGACACTCGCTGCGAACTGGACTGAGTATTTTGGTGGTCCCGAGCCGGTCGAGCCGGTCGACACGACGATCGATGTTAACAAGCTGAGTGAACTGCTCGATTCGTTGACGCGCCTCCCGGACGGATTTTCTTCCCACAAGAAACTCAAGCGTCCGTTTTCGCAGCGCCGCGACATGGCTGCTGGAAAACTGCCTCTGGACTGGGCCGCCGCCGAAGCAGCTGCCTTCGCCTCTCTCCTCGACCAAGGGCACCCGATCCGCATGACGGGCCAGGATTGCCAGCGGGGTACGTTCAGTCACCGGCATGCTGTGCTGCACGATGTTCGCAATGGCGAGCTCTACGTGCCACTCGAACATGTCAGTGAAGGCCAAGCCGGACTGGAGCTCTACAACAGTCCGCTGAGTGAAGCGGGCGTGCTCGGTTTCGAGTACGGTTATTCACTCGACTGCCCCAATGGACTGTGCATGTGGGAGGCCCAGTTCGGCGACTTCTGGAACGTGGCTCAGGTCATCGTTGACCAGTTCATTGCCAGTGCCGAGGATAAATGGGATCGGTTGTCGGGATTGGTGATGCTGCTCCCGCATGGTTTTGAGGGGCAAGGGCCAGAGCATTGTAGCGCCCGGATCGAACGTTGGCTCGCCATGTCAGCCGAAGATAATATTCAGGTTTGCCAGCCGACGACGCCATCTCAGTTCTTCCATCTGCTCCGCCGGCAAGTTATCCGTAAGTGGCGGAAACCATTGATCGTGCTAACACCCAAGAGTTTGCTGCGTCATCCCGAGGTCACCAGCCCGCTCGACGTTGTTGCTTCGGGCAGCTTTCAAAAGGTATTGCCCGATCGCAAGGTTCCGCTGGAGAGTGCTCGTCGTCTGATTCTTTGTACGGGCAAGATTTACTACGACCTGTTGCAAGAACGCACGGACAAGGAAATCGAGAATGTGCCCATCATGCGTGTTGAACAGCTATACCCACTTTCAGTGAACGAACTGCTCGGTTCACTCGCAGGTTTGCCCGAAGGCACGGAGGTGATGTGGATCCAAGATGAACCGGAGAATATGGGGGCTTGGCCCTACATGAAGTTCAAGTTCGGTGATGAGTTGTCGTCTCGGTTCAAACTGTCCAAAGCCACGCGAGCGGAATCGGCCAGCCCGAGTACGGGCAGCATGGCGGCACACAAGCTCGAGCAAGCCGACTTGATGAAGGCCGCCTTCGAGGGGTTGGAGTAAAATCCACGACCTTTTATTTTACCTCATCCCTGAAGCTTTCCATTCTTCTTTTTGCTCCTTTCGCCCCCGCTGATTCATGCCCTCATTCAATGTTCTCATCGTCGGCAGTGGCGGACGCGAGCACGCTTTAGCCTGGAAAATTAAACAAAGTCCACGCGTTGACAAGGTATTTGTGGCCCCTGGCAACGCGGGCACCGGCGTCGATGCCATCAACGTCGATCTGGGGCAAGACGATCACGCGGGGCTGATTGCATTTGCGGAATCCAACAATGTTGGTCTCGTTGTCGTCGGTCCCGAGGCCCCCTTGGTGGCTGGATTGGTCGACGACATGCTGGCGGCAGGATTGAAAGCGTTCGGTCCATCACGAGCGGCCGCGGAACTCGAAGGCAGCAAGGTTTTTTGCAAAAACCTATTGCGATCAGCTGATATTCCTACTGCGGATTATCGCACCTTTCGATCCTCCGACGACGCGATGCGGTACATCAAAGATCGCTACAGCGAGCCGAATGATCCAGTCAACGTGGTGGTGAAGGCCGATGGGCTGGCCGCTGGGAAAGGTGTCGTGGTCTGCGCGACCCGCAGCGATGCCCTCGAAGCGATTGACCGCATCGCCAACCGCAAAGAGTTCGGCGCTGCGGGCAAGGAATTGATCATTGAGGAGCGGTTGACCGGACCCGAAGTCAGTGTGCTAGCGATTACCGACGGCGAGACGATCCTTACCCTGCCGACAGCGCAAGACCACAAACCCGCTCACGATGGAGATCGCGGCCCGAACACCGGGGGCATGGGGGCCTACAGCCCCGCGCCGGTTCTCGATGAACAGACACTTGCTGATGTCGAATCGGGCATTCTCGTACCGATTGTCCATGCGATGAAGCGCGCCCGAAGACCGTTCAAGGGTGTGCTCTATGCCGGCTTGATGCTCACACCAGCGGGTCCAAAGGTGCTTGAGTTCAATGTTCGTTTTGGTGACCCGGAATGCCAGCCGTTGTTGATGCGATTGCAGACCGATCTTGTCGATGTAATGGAAGCAACCGTGGACGGTCGGCTCGGTGAACTCGATGAGTTGACATTCGATCCCCGCCCGGCGATCTGCGTCGTCATGGCCAGCGAAGGCTACCCGGCGTCCTACGAAAAGGGGCATGTGATCAAGGGAATCGAAGCGGCCGACGAAATGACCGATGTCAAGGTATTTCATGCTGGAACGAACATAGTCGATGGAAACATCGTCAACACGGGCGGTCGCGTACTCGGCGTCACCGCGATGGGCGACTCGATCAGTGCGGCAAAACTGCAGGCCTACAAAGCGGTTGCTAAAATTCGCTGGCAAGGTGCCTGGTGTCGCAAAGATATCAGCGATAAGGCCCTCGCGGTTGCTCGATAGGCTAATGGTCACTCCATTAGGTTACCGCATCGCGGAACTCGCCACGAGTTTCGGGAATTCTGGAAGGCGAAAGTCTTGGCGACTTCTGCTACGGGCTAATACGTTTCCTTACACTCCGCTCAAACGATCATGACTATTTCGCGAGACGAACTCACCGCCATTCTTGCTCCGTTCGACCAAACTCAAGTTCTCCAGTTTTGGGACGAGCTCGACACCGACTCGCGAATGCGACTCGCCACACAGATCCAATCCGTTGACTTGGCTCAGCTTTCACGTTTGGTCAGTGGTGACGAGCGACAGTCGACGGACTATGCTGCCATGGCTCGCGGAGCCACTCTGCCGGTGGCTGTCGCAGCGGATGGCCGCGGTGTGGCGTGGTCTCGCCAGGAGGCCCGCCAGCGTGGTGAGGAAGCGCTCCGGGCTGGTGAGATCGCGGTCATTCTGGTCGCAGGTGGTCAGGGCACAAGACTCGGTTTCGATTCCCCCAAGGGCATGTTCCCTATCGGGCCGCTGAGTGATCGGACGTTATTCCAAGTCTTCGCCGATCGACTGATCGCGACGGGACGCCGCTATGACGTGACGATTCCCTGGTACGTGATGACCAGCGAAGCAACCGACGCATCGACGCGGGACTATTTCGAGCAAAGCGGTGACTTTGGAATGGCAGCCGATCAAATTGTGGTCTTCAAGCAGGGCACGATGCCAGCAGTCGACGCGGCGACCGGCAAGTTGTTATTGGCGGACAAGGACTCACTCGCGCTCAGTCCCGACGGGCACGGGGGGACGCTGACGGCTCTCGACCGCAACGGCTGTTTGGATCAGATGAAATCGAAAGGTCACAAACATCTGTTCTATTTCCAAGTCGACAATCCGCTCGTAACGCTCTGCGATCCCGAGTTCATTGGCCACCACCTGCTCTCGAGTAGCGAGATGACTTCGCAGGTAATTCGAAAGCGCTATCCGACCGAGAAAGTCGGCAACGTCGTCCAAGTCGATGGTCGCACGCATGTGATCGAGTACAGTGATCTACCCGACGAGGCAGCTGAGATGACCGACGAGGCGGGCGGTTTGAAACTCTGGGCGGGCAGCATCGCGGTACACTTGTTCGACGTCGCGTTCCTGGACCGCGAGCGGGGAAGTGACTCCTCGCTACCATTTCACCGGGCGAACAAAAAAGTTTCCTATCTCAACGAGAACGGCCAGCTTGTAGAGCCTGACGCGCCCAATGCCACGAAATTTGAAAAGTTCATTTTCGACTTGTTGCCCGCTGCCGAGCGGACAATTATTTGCGAAGTCGAGCCAGCCAAAGCGTTTGCGCCCGTCAAGAACGCCGACGGTGCTGAGGCCGACACACCGCGACTGGCTCGCCAGGCGATCGTGGATTTGCACCGAGGTTGGCTCGAAGCGGCAGGCGCGCAGGTCGGCGATGGCGTGAAAGTCGAGATCAATGGCAAATTTGCACTCGATCCTGAAGAATTGCGGGCTAAACTACCGCACGGGCTCCGGGTCGACGAGGACCGCTATTTCGACGCCTAACGGCGTGTTGATTTGCGAGCCTGACGCGGTCCCGTCCATGACGCGATGAATCGTGCGATTTCTGCGCACCGCGAACAAATACTCTCGCGTGGCGTGAGCCAGCGTTTCGGGCAGGAGTCGTCTCAAACGCGTCGCTGGAGGCGGAAAAACCGTACTCCGAGATCTTTTTGAGCCAAATTTCGTAGAAACTACCGATCAATTTCCTGATGCCCGGTGTTTCATCCTGGCCTCCGGTGCCCTCCTCCCCGCCGAATATCACGCCATGCTTCCCAACATCACCTCGCGTTTTCGCTTCAACACCCACCCCCGCTACGCCGGCATTAAGATCGTTTTGCTCGTGCTTTTGGCCATCCTCGGTGGGGCAAGCTGGTATGGTTACGATGTCTACAAGGAACGCAGCAAGCGAATTTCACCCGACGATCTGCTCATTAGCGAGGTCACCCGTGGCCCCTTCGATCATACAATCGTGGAACAGGGTGAAATTGAGAGCAGCAGCAATACCGAGGTGATTTGCGAAATCGAGGCTCGCGGTAGCACCGGGACCGCCATTCTGTGGGTCATCGATGAAGGTACCCATGTTGTGCAAGGCGATAAACTGGTCGAACTCGATTCGTCGAATCTTGAAGTCGCATTGAAAGAGAACCGTCTCGAGGTGATCACGGCCGAAGCGGCGGTAGCGACAGCGGCAGCATTGTTAGAACAGGCGACTAT
Source organism: uncultured Planctomycetota bacterium (assembly GCA_963763175.1). GTDB lineage: Bacteria > Planctomycetota > Planctomycetia > Pirellulales > Pirellulaceae > Rhodopirellula. The sequence continues at coordinate 451,798 of CAVXOB010000011.1, forward strand.
TTCCCGTGAGGAATATCTCGAGGGTCTGTTTCAGACCGAGGAGAAAGCGATTCTCAGCGAAATGGCAATTGCCGAGCAGGATATGCGGAAGGCTCAATTGGCACTGGAGAGCAGCGAGCGGCTCGTCGCCAAGGGACTCGTCAATTCGCTGCAACTCGAGGCCGACAAGTTCGCCCTCGCCAATACCCGCAACCAACTCGATGCTGCCAAGGGCCGCCTCCGTGTCCTGCAGGACCTGACGAAACGCAAAATGCTGGTGCAGTTCGACAGCGATATCGAAGCCGCCAAGGCGGGATTGTCGGCGGCCCGTGAAAAACTCTCAGAAGAAAAACTGGAATTTGGCAAAATCGAGAAGCAGATCGCGAACTGCGTGATGGTGGCACCAACCGAGGGCGTCGTCGTGCACGCCAACAAACAAAGTCATCGGGGCGATTCGGAGTTCGTCGTCGAGGCCGGAGCCATCGTCCGCGAACGGCAAACTTTGATTCGATTGCCCGATCCGAGCAGGATGCAAGTTCATTGTAATGTGAACGAGTCTCGCATCACGCTACTCGAAAAGGGCATGCCAGCCAAGATTCGGATTGATGCACTACCCAATTTGACCCTGACAGGGCATGTTGCGAAAGTCAACCGCTATGCCGAACCGGGTAGCTGGTTCAGCTCGTCGATTAAAGAGTATGGTGTCATCGTGGAGATTTCAAATCCGCCCGAAAACATTCGCACCGGGATGACCGCGGCCGTTGAAATGTTCGTGGAGCAATTGCCCGACGCGACCCAGGTGCCCATCCAAGCCGTTTATGAACACGACAAAAAGATGTACGCCTTAGTGCAAACCGGCGCTCAGAACTTTGAGACGCGTCAAGTGGAGATCTCGGCCACGAACGACACCATGGCGAGTATCACCGACGGACTTATCGCTGGCGACAAGGCAGTGCTGAATCTCCGAGAGCATTTAGCATTGATGGATTTGCCAGAAGTCGTTGCTGAAGATAACAGTGATATGGTCCGGAGAACTCAGCCGGTCGCGGCCGTCAAGCCAAAAAGTACGCGTCCTGAGACGCAGGGTGACGACCAGTCAAGCGTCCAATCGACACCGGCTGCCAATCGTGGTGACTCGGAGGAGACTGCGGAGATGACAACTGTAAAAACCGATCAACCGGCCGCATGAGAAACCTTCTGCAACGCTCCGGCATCCCCTCGAACTCGCCTGAGTTAGCGGCCGCAGCGCCCTACCGAACGTCAAATCCTGCACCTGGTGCGAAACTCGCTACACGCATTGACGCGCTGACGAAAGAGTACGTTCTCAAGAGCGAAACGGTACGGGCCCTTCGTGGCGTGTCATTCGACGTCCCGCAAGGCGATTACGTGGCTATCATGGGGCCCTCGGGTAGCGGCAAAAGCACGCTGCTCAATATGCTCGGATGCCTCGATCAACCAACGTCGGGAGGTCTCTTCCTCGGAGATGACAACATCAGCTTGATGACTGACGATCAACTCGCTGATATTCGTAGCCGCCGGATTGGGTTTGTGTTCCAGTCCTATAACTTGATCCAACAGCTCACCGTTGTTGAGAACATCCAGGTTCCGCTTTATTATCAAGGCTTACTCGGACCGAAGGAATATGCCCGTGCCGTCGAGTTGGCTGAGCGAGTCGGGCTTGCCGATCGCCTCGATCACCGACCCAATCAACTCTCTGGTGGACAGCAACAGCGTGTTGCGATTGCTCGCAGCCTCGTCAATGACCCGTATTTCATTCTTGCCGACGAACCCACCGGTAACCTCGACAGTGTTACGACGGATGAAATTCTGGCGCTCTTTGATCAACTCAATGGTGAGGGCCGTACCATCATCCTCGTGACTCACGAAGACGATGTTGCTGAGCGGGCACGCCGGATCGTGCGGCTGAAAGACGGCATGCTGCATAGTGATGAACCCGTCACCGATGAACGGCGCCAGTCTGCGCGGGAACAGCAAGCTGCAGCCGCCATCGCGGTAAAGAATAAACAGGGACTCTCATGAAGGTTGCGGACCGATGTTAATGTGGTGGCGAACGATCCGGATGGGGGTCAAGAGTTTGACGCTGCACCCTCTCCGCACCGGGTTGACGATGCTCGGCATCCTCATCGGTGTGTGGTCGGTGATCGTGTTAACTGCGATCAGCCAAGGCGCGAGCGACCAGGTGCAGAAACAAATCGAGTCGCTCGGTGCGACCACCATCATTGTCCGCTCCGTAAAGCCGCCCGAAGAGAAACTCGCGGGCTCATCAGCGTCCAAATATGGGTTGTCTCGCAACGAGCTCGACCAGATTATTGCGACCTTGCCGATGATCGACAAAGCTGTGCCGATCCGCGAAATCAAACGGCAGTTTACCCATGGTGACGCGCTCGTCTCCGGGCGACTGGTAGGGTGCACGCCAGGATACAAAACCGTCAATCGGCTCGAGCTGCGGCGACGGGGTGGGCGGTTTTTAACGGACGCAGACGGCGCGCGGGCGGAAAATGTTTGTGTGATCGCTTCCGAAGTTGCCGACGGTTTGTTCCCCTACGAAGACCCCATTGGGAAACGCGTCTATATCCCGGAACACACCGATTATTACCGCATCGTGGGAGTGCTCGAATCCCGCGGCGCATCGGCCGCGATTGGTGGTTCGCTTGATTCTCAAGATTTTAATCGCGACGTTTACATCCCGATCGAAACCATGCAAAAGCGAATTGGTGACACGATCGTCACCCGCCGCGCCGGGGCATTTCAGATCGAAATCATGGAGCTCAACCAAATCACGATGCAGGTCGAGCGGGTCAGCCAAGTGAGGCCGACGGCGAAGGTGATCGAAAGTATTCTAGCGGCGAAACACGCCAACCTCGGCGACGTGGCCGTGGTCGTGCCGCTTGAGCTTCTCGAACAAGCTCGCAACCTGCGATTGATGTTCTTAGGAATTGGCGTTTTGATCGCTTGCATCTCGCTCCTGGTCGGTGGCATCGGCATTATGAACATCATGCTGGCAAGTGTCACCGAACGAACTCGCGAGATTGGGATCCGTCGCGCCTTGGGCGCTCGGCGTCGAGACATCGTACGACAGTTCTTGGTCGAAACGATCTTACTTTCGATTGCCGGTGCCGCACTGGGAATCGTCCTGGGTTTTCTGGGGCCGCCGATGTATCGCGGTGCGATCTTATTGATCGCCAACGTATTCCCTGAGCAGTTTGCCGTATTGCCTAGCGCGATCCGTGATTCTCAGCCCACAATCGTTTTAGAAACAATTCCGCTGGCCGTAGTCATCGCCGTCGGCGTCGGCCTGGGCAGCGGCCTCTACCCTGCGATCCGAGCCGCTCGCATGAATCCGATCGACGCCCTCCGCCACGAGTAACCGGTCGATATCAGCTACGCCCGCCCGTAACGCACTGTTTCAGATTGGGATAATCTCCACCGAGAGTGTCTCCGATTGTCGTCCCACCGCTCCGCCGGTGGGTCCGACCGATATGCGCTTCGTACGAGGCGTCCGCTTCGGTAGGGGCCAGCTCAATCCCGACAGCTCGGACGGCGGAGCCATCCGACTACAACGGGCTGATGTGCTTGGGTAACATGGTGAGCTCATGCCATCCAGGCGGCTTTGTAGCTGAGGCCCAGGTTGAGGATGCGTTGAATTAAGGCTTCGTAGGAGATGCCTGCCGCTTCGGCGGACTCGGCGAAATCTTCGCCGTACTCAATGTTCGGATTCGCGTTGGCTTCAATCACGAAGATTTCGCCGCTGGGCGTTAGGCGTAGATCCATGCGGCCGTATCCGCTCATGCCCAGCGCACGATAGATTCGTTTGCATAGTTTCGCAATTCGTTGCTCCATCGCTGGGTCAAGATCCTTGGCGGCATGCGTCGTAATGTGGTGGCGTTCTTGGTAATTGCGATCCCATTTCACGCGGCTGGTGGCGATCTTGGCTGCATCGTCTGGCATGCTGCCAAAATCCATTTCCCACGTCGGAAAGCAAATCAGGCGATCATTGCCGATCACTCCGCAATAGATTTCTCGACCGTCGATATACTGTTCCACGAGTGCATCGTCACACGCCTTCTCATGGACGAAGGCGACCCGTTCGGCAAGTGCTTCATCGTTATGAACAAGCGAGGCCTGAGAAATCGCAAACGAGGCGTCTTCGGTCACGGATTTAACGAACAATGGGTAAGCCAAACGCTTTGGACGCCGCACAGCCCGTCCCTTTTTGAAGACAGCAAAACGAGGTGTGGGTATCCGGTGGTAAGCGAGGATTTTTTTTGACAGCGCTTTGTCCTTGCTCAGCAGCAACCCGCGTGGATTGCAACCGGTGTAGGGTTGCTGCATCAATTCGAGATAGCTGATCACCGCGAAATCATAGGTGACAACGCCATGAAATTCTTCGAGCAGCATGTAGGTGATGTCAGGCTCAAAGTCTTTGAGCGCCTTCCGGATCGGGCCCAAGTCATCATAGAGTCCCAGCGGCAGGACTTCGTGGCCGAGGCCGCGCAGGGTTTCACAGATGTCAAACTCTGCTTTCCAAGCTCCCCATTCTTTTTCGTCGATGCCATCGAGTGATTCAGGAGGTACATGCCCGTCCCGTACCAACACCAGGACGCGAAGTTTGCTCATGCTGCTTCCTCTAGAGAACCGTCGGAACAAAGAATGGCGGCATGGAGATGGTCGCTCGGCTCTCCGAGCCCAAAGCGGTCGTTCCCAACGCATTCAGTTTGGAGACACGAGGGAGGACAGGAGGGACATTCATCGTTCCGAAGGACTTTCGAGCGATTCTCAAATGGCGACACGATGCCCTCCCTCGTGTAAGAAATTGGTGGTGCGGACGGCGACCAAAATCATCGCGTCCCGCTTGACTTCTTCGAGCGGCCTACCCAATCGCAGATTGAGTTCTCGGCATCGCTCGATCATTTCTTGCACCACCTGATCGATCGTGTAGGCGTACTGGCCCGTCCACTTGGAGACGGTACGATGCAGTTCCGTGCGAATTCGAGTCAAGAACGCGGCGGCGGTCATGTTGCGACGATGCGCCGCGTCGGTCGAAAAGAGTCGGCGCAGATCGCCATCGTACACGCTCGGCAAATCGACTCCGTAGTGTGACCGTTTGCGTTGGTAGTGCGTCCGCAGGGTCTTGCGGAGCCGTGAGAGGGGATCGACGGTGGCGCGTGAACGTACGAGCGGTTTCTGGCCCTGGATCGAGCTCATCAGCTCGTCGACGGTTTCGAGTTTCTTAATCGCGGGCCAGTTGCGGTAGCGGGCCCGCCACCGCGATCCTGGACGAAGCCACACGGCAAACGTTTCGGCGAAATCTTCAAGCGGATGCGACTGGGCGTACCACATTTCAAGGTGGTGCACGTAATTCCGGCTTGACGGTTTCGGCTGATAGGACTCCGGATAAGGCTCGGATGATTTTCCGAAAACTTGGCGGTACAGCGCCCGACGCCGCAACCGAAAGGCACTATCGATCGCGTGTCCGGTTTCGTGACGCAAGATCTTCATGCACCATTCGTGTGTCCCGCCTTCGACGTCGAGCAGCTGTTTGCGTTCGAGCCTCATCAAACGCCGATGAGCCAAATAGAAAGGGATCGCAATTCCGGGAACTTCGTCGGGTGAAAACCAGTCTTCGCTCAGCCAGAAATGGGGTTTGAACCTCAGTCCTCGCGCCGCGAGCTCTTCATTGAGTTGTGCAATGCGCTTCTCCAAATTGGTACCGCGAATCGTGAGCTTGAGATCGCACATCCGCAGTTCGAGCAATTGTTCGTCCGAAAGCGGCAGTAGTTGGTCGTCGGCCTGTTGGACCTCTTTGTGGCGTGCCAGCGGCAACTGCTCGGGCAGTGCGACGCGCGATCTTTGTGATTTTCGGTCGGACATCAGAAAGAGATAGCTAAACAGCAGGTGCAAACACGAAAGAGCTAGAATGCAGTGTATGCCAACAGCACCCGTCGTCGAACCGCAGGCCCCAGTTTTTTGATTACCGATTTTTGTAGCGTCGATAGTGAATTTGAAAAATCCCCGTCGATCCCGCGCAGAATTCTGGACGTGATGGGCACTCGTAACACCGCCGCATTCGCCTTTTCACCCCCCTCCACCGAAGCGTTTCCCATGAGCGGATCCAAGCAAACGCCCACGACCTCACGCCTCCCGATGGTAGTCAAGATTGGATTCACCGCCTTCATGGCGGTATTGGTCCCGTATTATTGGATCGAGTACGGGCCGACCAATTTTGTTTACTTCTGCGACATTGCCCTGTTTCTGGCGTTGGCTGCAGTGTGGACAGAGAAATCGATCTACGCATCCATGGCGGCTGTGGGGATCACCGTGCCCCAACTGCTCTGGCAGGTCGACTTTCTCGGCAATCTTGTGGGCGCGCCGCTCACGGGCATGACGAACTACATGTTCAACCCGGAGATCTCGATAATGGGTCGCGGCCTGTCCTTCTTCCACTTCTGGGTGCCGATTTTGTTGCTCGGGATTATTTACAAACTTGGCTACGACCGACGGGCGTTCTGGGGATGGACCCTGACGGCGTGGGTGGCGATGTTGATCGGTTATTTCCTGCTTCCCGCACCAGGGGATGCACTGGATTTCGTGAATCAACCAAGCAACGTGAACTATGTTTATGGCATGAGCGCCGAGGCACCTCAGACTATGATGCCGGGCTGGGCATGGCTGACGATGATGCTCGCCGGATTACCAATTCTGATCTACGCCCCCACGCATTTTGTGCTCGCATGGCTGATGCCGCCGGCTCACTCAGGTTCTGCCCTAGGTGACCATGTATCGTATATCTCGGCGCTGTCGCCGGACCAGACTGGTGATGAACCCCAGAGCGGAACGGTCGGCAGCGAAAACTCCCATTCGCCAAGTTCGCGGTAGAGTTCCTCGAATCGATCGACAGATTGTTTTGAGAGATCGTTGGCTTCGGCGGCATCCGCGTCCACTTGAAACATTTGTGCGGGGCGGTGCGACAGCACGATCAATTTTTCCTCGCCGTCACGAATTGCCGTTTGACCTTGCAAACGCCAGAAAAGTGTCCGATGGGGCGGTGGGGTCTCACCGGATAGCTGCGGTAGCAAGTTCACTCCGTCGTAGGCTCCATATCGCTGGATACCTCGACGCCGACTTCGTGCATCCTCGTGCGACGGCGCGTCGTTGAGCGGGAGGAGCTTCTGTCCGGCTGCTGCCATGAAGGTTGGAATCACATCCAAACTCGACACCACACCCTCGTGAACTTGTTTCTCTCGTAGGTGACCCGGCCACGACCAGATCATAGGGACGCGAACGCCGCCTTCTCGCAACGAACCTTTTGCACCGGAGTACGGTCCGTTCCAACTGGCATTATTCGTTGCTCCGCCGTTATCGGCAAAGAAAACCACGAGAGTGTTTTCGTAGTCTCCCGTCGATTTCAAATGCTCCATGATTCTGCCGACGCCGCGATCGAGAGCCCATACCATGGCGGCGTAGGTGCGGCGTTTGGGGTTTTGGATAGAGTTGAATCGAGCGAGATCCTCTTCGGTTGCCTGCATCGGAGTATGAGGTGCATTGTAGGACATCATCAGCATCCATGGTTTTCGCCGCGTCGCACTTGCTGTGCTGGATTCTCTGTCTGCTGCGAGGGGCCGCCCCTTTGCTGTGCTGGCCTGGTCAAGCCAAGCAATACCTTCATCGGTAAAAAAATCCGTGAGGTAGTGGCTGCTGAAATTCCGCAGTGGCTCGCCATTCCTTTCGAGATTGTTTTTGTCGGGTTCGGGAAAGTAATCGTGATGGCCGCCAATCATGCCGCAGAAATAACGATGCCTATAGAAAGGCGTGGGATCATCGATGGCGGTCGGTGAGGGAAAAAAATTAACTGAGCTGGCATCGACGATGGGACGTCAGCGATACCTACGCTTGCATTGTAGCTCACAAAGGCTATAGCGAGATATGATGAAATGCGATGAGGACGATTGCGATGGACTGTCGCTCTGTGAGGAAATCGCTCTGTGCTTTGCTTCAGTGCAGATTGCCATCGTGGTCCCGCCGGAAATTCACCGCCTCCAACATTCAGTCAGTCGCCGCGAAACTTAGAGCCTACCCGAAAAGGGGTCTGACCCTTTGGAGATGCATCGTTTTTAGCGGCCTCGCCGGAGAGTGTCAGACCCCTTTTCGGGTAGGCTCATATAGCACCTTCTGTTTTAATTATGGGCAACGCTCGATGTGCCACTGCGACGGAAAAGTTGATCGGTTTGGTTTCCCCCCTCCCCCAAATGAGCCCGGCTACGCTGCGCGGCGTCCGCTCTGATCACTGTCCACGCGATGTGTCCATTTGCCGGTGACGTTGCTCAGCACGATAGTCTCTGCGTGGGAGACCTTGCTCAAGTATTGAGACAAACCTTCCGCCTGATTGATCTCTGTCGCCGCGTCGACGAGAATCAAGTCAACGGTGCCGAACCGGTGGGCGATATTGACGAGTCCTTTCGCAACTGATTCTGGGAAAATCACGGGTCGAATTGGCAACCCCGCCAATTGGCGATGGTAGTCTCGCACGGTGACTTCGCCGCCCGCCATCTCGAACTCATCGATCACGATCGCTTTGAAACCTCCCGGCTCAGCCTCTGACTGCGACACCGATGCCAAAATAGCAGGCATCCGCGAGCCGTTGCCGATGCCTATTTCCAGAATGCTTTTAGGCCGTTTCTGAGCGATTATTTTCACGAGTGCATCGTGCTCGCCACGCGAGCGAAGAGACAGAATGCTGCGACGCGGCGGTGTGACTTCTGCCAAAGACGCAGGCGCCGAAGTGACCTTCTGCACCGGTGCTTCCATCGCGATTGATGGAGGGGCGAGGTTCGGCTTGGACGCAATTTCCCCTCCGGGTACAGGGGCGACGACATTTGTCGTCACGCGAGATTCCGGTTCGCTGCTGGTGCCGCGAAGTGAATTCCAAAGTTTTCTCAATGACATTGGCGCCCCACCCTGACCTGTCGCTCCCACGAGACAAACGAGGCAGATACGCAGCATTTCATCCAATGGACATGCGTCTCGCCTCACTAAAGATGTACTTCGGAAATTTTGCTACCACGACTCGACACCGTTTGAACATTGTCCGGCTGGGTAGTTTGGGGTAAGTACGCCCGGCCATTGTGGCTTACGAACCAGGGTCAAGCAGCATGTCGGTCAGTCGCTCAGGATTTCACCGAGCTAACACAGTTTCTTAATGAAATCTTCATCTATCTGCTTTACGATTTGCAGGTGTTCCCCCGGCCACTCAACGCTGACAGGTTAGAATTACGATGCCGATGAGAAACTCTCCTCTATCTTCGAACAGTTTCGCGACTGTTCTCGTGTCATGGATCTGCGTCGCGACGACGTTCCTTGCGGTAGGCTGTAGCGACCGTGCAGGAGTGAATGGCGGGGTGGGAAAGATGGAAACTGATGATGCTGGCAACGTGGATCTCAGCAGTGAAGTCGAGGATATCGAAGGAGCCATTTCGATTGATGGTTCGAGCACTGTCGCTCCCATTAGCACTGCTGCAGCGGAGTCGTTCGAAAAGGCTTTTCGGAACGTACGCGTCACCGTCGCGATTTCCGGTACCGGAGGTGGCTTCGAGCGTTTTGCAGGGGGCGAGACTGACATTTCCGACGCGTCACGTCCGATTAAGGCAGACGAATTGAAAGAGTGCAAGGAGCACGGCGTCGAGTTTGTCGAATTGCCGATCGCTTACGATGGGCTGTCGATCGTCGTCAACAAGGACAACGATTTCGTGGAAAACCTGACGATTGATCAGTTGAAAATAATCTTCCTCAAAGAGGGTGGTGCAAAAACATGGCGAGACGTGAATCCCGAATGGCCTGACACGCAGATTAAAATCTACGCGCCGGGGACGGATTCGGGGACATTCGACTATTTCTTCGGGGACGTTGTTGCCAAGAACGAAGAGAGTGAGCACCCGCGAGATGATATGTCTGTCAGCGAGGACGATAACAACCTGGTCAATGGCGTCGCCGGAGAGAAAGGGGCGATCGGCTTCTTTGGTGCGTCGTACTACTTTGCTAACACAGACAAGCTCAAGGCCGTCAAGATCGTCAATCCAGAAACGGGAAAACCAGTCGGTCCTTCTGCCACGACGATCGAGGATGGCAGCTACGCACCGTTCGGCCGCCCTTTGTTTCTCTATGTCAATGTGAGTTCGCTGAAACGCCCCGAAGTGAAGCAGTTTGTGAGATTCTATTTGGAGCATGCTGGTGCTCTCGCTGAGGAAGTGAACTACGTGGCGTTGCCAGCGGAGATCTACGAGCGGGCGACTGGGCATTTTGAAAATCGTCTAGCTGGTACGCATTTCCTCAATGCGGCCATGGAAAAGCAATCCGGGACTCTGGCGCAGCTCTATCGCGACGATCACCTTGTAGGCGCGGAGTAGTCCGTGTCGGTTGACATCGCCACGCGAGATATCTCGCAGCTAGTTCATCAGCCTTCACGGCGTCGGTCTCGCACCGCCGCACGGTTTCGCGACCGTTGCGTGCGCGCCCTCCTGATGGCTTGCTCGGCGTTATCGGTGTTTATCACGTTTACTATCATCGTGGTGCTGCTGCGAGAATCGGTTCAATTTTTTGGCCTCGACAGCGTCCGATTTTCGGATTTTGTCGGTGGGACCAAGTGGTCTCCATTGATCGGCGGAGAAATTGGCGTATGGCCCCTGATCTGCGGTACGCTGTTGGTAACCGGCGTGGCCATGATTGTCGCGTTGCCGCTTGGAATGGTTACGGCGATCTACCTTAGCGAATACGCATCCCAACGTTTGCGTTCGGTGCTCAAGCCGACGCTGGAAGTGTTGGCGGGCGTGCCGACGGTGGTATATGGGTATTTTGCATTGATGGTGATTACCCCGGGGCTGAAGTTTTTGCACGAGGATTTCAATATCTACAATGCTTTCAGCGCCGGCATTGCAGTCGGGATTCTTTGCTTGCCGACAGTCTGTTCCATGTCAGAAGACGCCCTCCGCGCGGTTCCGCGCAGTCTTCGAGATGCAGCCTACGGGTTAGGGGCAACTCGGTTCAATGTCGCCACCACCGTTGTTGTTCCAGCGGCTCTCTCGGGAATTGTTTCGGCTTGCCTGCTGTCCATTTCACGCGCCGTCGGCGAAACGATGATCGTTGCGTTGGCCGCCGGTGCCACTGCTCGGATGACCATCGATCCACGTCAGGAAGTGCAGACGATGACGGGATGGATTGTGCAGATGTGTTTGGGCGACGCGAGCCACCAAGGCATGGGCTATTTCTCGATGTACGCGGTGGCTGCGGTTTTGTTCTTGATCACGTTTTCACTCACGGTGATCGGGAACATGGTGCGAAATCGGTTTCGTGAGGAGTACCAATGAATCTCCGTGTCGAAGATCAAATGCCCTTACGCATGGGGAACGAAGCTGTGCCGCAGCCGCCTCGTGTGACGCCGTCGAATCATCGCTCGCTGAAACTGCGACACTTGGTCGATCGACTGTTTGTCTTTTTCTGCATGTTCACTGCGTTCACGTCGGTCGTGATCCTGGCGGTTCTCTTGGGGTCGATTCTTTACGCAGGATTGCCAGGGATGAATTGGAATTTTGTGCGATCGGCTCCGAGTTCGGATCCCTCCGAGGCAGGGATTCATCCGGCCATGTTCGGCTCGATCTGGGTTTGTAGCGTCTGTGCGCTGTTTGCACTGCCGATTGGTGTGGCGACCGCCATTTTTCTCGAAGAGTTTCCCGCACGCGGTCGAATCGCCAGAATGTTCCAGAGTTTCGTACAGTTGAACATCAGCAATTTGGCCAGTGTTCCGTCGGTCGTGTACGGGATGATCGGTTTGACAGTATTTGCGGGAATGTTTGGTATTTTTGGTAGTTACCGCGAGCCAACCGTGGAGTTCGGGGCCAGCTACTTCCACCAATTTCTCAGTGAGGGCGACCGGATTTTGCGGGTGCCAGTGAAAAACCGTCAGGCGCCAGCCACGGTCGTGAAGTCGCCGATGGTAGCGCTCACCAGTGCTGGGCAGACCGTCCGTGTCAACGTGATTGGAGCCCGCGACCCGCTGCCCAAAGCTCCGGAACTGCGAGCCGTTACGCTGCGCACCGACGCTGAGTCGGGAATCATCAGTGACAAATCCTGGTATTTCTTTCAATTTCCATTCGGCCGCGGCGTACTGACAGGCGGTCTAACGCTGATGCTCGTCATTTTGCCGGTCGTTATCATTGCCTCACAAGAAGCTCTGCGAGGCGTGCCCGAATCGCTGCGTGAAGCATCATTTGGAATCGGTGCAACTCGCTGGCAAACTGTGCAGAACGTCACTCTGCCATGCGCGATCCCTGGGATCATGACAGGATCGATCTTAGCCATGAGCCGCGCTATTGGCGAAGCTGCCCCAATTTTAATCATTTGTGGCATCATCTATGTCGGATCCAGCCCGGCCAATCTGATGGATGATTTTTCTGTCATGCCATTGCAGATATTCAATTGGGCGTCCCAACCCCAGCAAGAATTTCATGCCGTGGCGGCGCAGGGCATTATTGTACTTCTCGTCATTTTGCTTTCTTTCAATGCGATGGCCGTGTTCATCCGTCACACTGCACAAAAATCACTGTCATGATATTCACGAAAACCAAAGCGAACCCGGCGGTAACCTTGGAATCTGAACCCATCACGCCACTCGATCCTCCGGAACGGCGGGCACCGCCGATAGGCATCCAGCCTGCGTCGCCGCTGGGCTCGATGTCCAATAAGCCCGTGCCCGTTGCAATATCCTTTGAGGACTTCAACGCATTCTACGGTGATTTCCAAGCAATTCATCATATTAATTTGCAGATACCGTCCAAGCAGGTGACTGGATTCATCGGTCCTAGCGGTTGCGGGAAAACCACGCTTCTGCGTTGGATCAATCGCATGAATGATATTGTTCCCACGGCACGCGCGACTGGTAAACTGCAGCTCCATGCCTTGGACGTGCTCGCGCCGAGTACGGATGTTGTCGAACTGCGTCGTCAGGTGGGTATCGTCTTTCAAAAACCAAATCCATTTCCAAAGTCGATTTACGACAATGTCGCGTACGGGCGCGATTGCACCTGAAATTGTCACGGGCGGAACTGGATGACCTCGTCGAATGGTCGCTGCGCAAGGCAGCGGTGTGGAATGAGGTCAAGGATCGACTTCGCAAACCCGCGCTCGGGCTCAGCGGCGGACAACAGCAGCGAGTCTGCATTGCACGCACGATCGCGACCGGCCCCGAGGTACTCCTGATGGACGAACCTTGCTCGGCCCTCGATCCAATCTCGACAAGCGCGATCGAGGATCTGATTTTTGAGTTGCGTCAGCAATTCACGATTGTGATTGTGACTCATAACATGCAACAAGCATCTCGAGTCTCGGACATGACGGCGTTCTTCTACCAAGGTAAAGTCGTTGAATTTGGCACGACTGATCAAGTTTTCACTCGGCCCGCCGTCAAACAGACAGAAGATTATGTCACCGGAAAGTTTGGGTGAATTAGAATGACCAAACATCTCGACCGGGATATGGATCGATTGCACCGCGATATTTTATCGCTATGCACAATCGTCGAAGACATGATCGGCATGGCGGCAATGGCGTTGCGCGATGGCAGATTAGAGCTTTGTGATCAAGTGACCGCCGAAGATGATACCGTCGATCGCTATGAAGTTGTCATCGAAGAAGAATGTTTGAAAATGTTAGCGCTGCATCACCCCGTTGCCATGGACCTGCGACGGATTGCGACGGTGGTGAAGGTGAACAATGACCTCGAGCGGATCGCCGATTTGGCCGTGAATATCGCGGATCGCGCGAGGGGTGCGGGAGTATCCCGACTTCCCTATCCCCAAAGGGGTTGAACCGATGGTAACCCACGTGCGCACCATGGTCCGGGGAGCGTTGGACGCTTTTGTTCATCTCGACACAGCCGCGGCTCGGGAGGTGATTCAAAGAGACAATATTGTCGATGAGCTGAATGAGCATCTGATCGAATTGTTGCAGCATTCCATGCAATCCAATCGTGATTTTGTCGTTCCCGCGCTACATTGCTTTTCCGCCATCAGGCACCTCGCTAGGATTGGCGACCTGGCGACGAATATTGCCGAGGATGCGATCTACTTAGTTGATGGTGAGATTATTCGTCATCGATAATGGTCGATACTTCCATTGTCATCCTCAATCTCACTCACCTACTTGTCACTGTATGAAGCAGAGTAATGCCAAAACCAACCGTCCTATTGATTGAAGACGACCATTCTTTGGCGGAGATTGTCGCCTACAACCTGCAACGCGAGGGCTACGAGGTACTCCTGGCGACCGATGGAGAAGAAGGGTTACGACAGGCCAAACTAAAGCTCCCCGGCGTCGTTATCTTGGATCTGATGTTGCCAGTTCTCGACGGCCAGGAGGTTTGCCGACGGCTACGAGCCGATCCGACGACAGCAAATATTCGCGTCTTGATGCTTACCGCGAAAGCCGAGGAAACGGACCAACTGATTGGGTTTTCATTGGGCGCCGACGACTACGTCACCAAGCCGTTTAGTGTCAAGGTATTGATGGAACGTATCAAGTCTCTGTGTCGGCGCGAGGCTCAGCCGCCTAGTGAGGACTTGGTCGAGAGCCAAGGGATTCGAATCGATCCGGTTCGGCATAGCGTGACGATGAATGGCTCCTTGATTCGCCTGACGCGAAGCGAGTTTCGCCTCTTGGAATCGTTGATCCGTCAACCTGGTCGTGTCTTCAGTCGTTCGGAATTGATTGACGCTGCGCTGGGTGACGACACGCTCGTGCTTGAACGTACGATTGATGTCCATATACGATCACTCCGCAAGAAGATGGGTGAGAGCGCTCATCTCGTCGAGACGGTCCGCGGCGTGGGCTACAACTTTCGTGATTCCGCGAACGCCACGTCGTGGGATGGCGACGATTCAGACCCCGCTTTATGAGCCGAGTGCGCTAGCCCTGGCCGTTGACTCCGTGGCTTTCGCGATCCCTAACGTTCCATACGAGCTCGACGCGCAAGGGAGAGACCGATTGCAACCCCGCTTGCGCGTCGGCCTGGTAGCTCAGCAGCCCGGTATGACAGAATAATTCTTCTCTTTTCGCTTGAGCTGAATGCGGTGTCACGCCCCATAGACAACTCGGATGGCCAAACTCAGCCACCTTCCGTTTTCCGTCATCTGTCTTCAAGAGTTCTTCATAGATCCTAAACCGAACCCCAACACTCGTTTGCTTTAATTCCTCCCGACACAAGTCAATCGTTTCAAAACTCGATTAGGGAATCGGCAAATGGGTCGTCGGAAATACAAACCTCAGTCTGTACAGACTTACAGACAATCTGGATTTACACTCGTTGAATTACTCGTGGTCATCGCGATCATCGGCGTGTTGGTTGGGCTGCTCTTACCTGCTGTTCAGGCGGCACGTGAAGCTGCCCGCCGAATGCAGTGTCAAAACAATATGAAGCAAATGGGGTTGGCCATGCACAATCACATGGGGGCGTTCAATGCGTTTCCCCCCGGCAGCGTCAACTATGACGAGGCGGGCAATCGCTTCAAGACAGGTGGCTGGCAACACGGCCAGAATGAAATGGGTTGGCATTGGCTGGCCATGCTCCTGCCCTACATCGAGCAACCCGCCATTTGGCAAAAAGTGAAGGATTGTGAAGCCACTCGTGCAACGATTCACACCTCCAATCCCTGCGATCATTGTGAGTCACTCGATATCATCGGGAATCTGGGGCGAGAACAATTGCCCTCCTTTGATCAATGTCCTTCGGCACCATCGGTGAGAACGCAGTTTTCTGACGGTAGTTACGGGCTTGAGGCTCTGGCAAAAGGCAACAATTATGCCGCATGTTGGGGTTCCGGAGACATGTTGTCATGGGAACATCCTGAGACCCGGGGGGCGTTTGGTACTCTCTATCTCAATCAAGACGAGATCATCACTACTGTCGGCAGTCAAACCAGTGCTGGAGATCGGTTTCAAAATGGCAAAGGAATGCAGAGCCGGGACTTCACCGATGGGCTGAGCAACACCATGGCGATGAGCGAGATCCTCGCTGCCGATTCAAAGACCGACATTCGTGGAGTTTGGATGTCCCCGGCGATGGGTGCGACCATCTTCTCAGCCTTTCGAAATCCCAATTCCAACGAAAAAGACGTCCTGGCCGCCTGTGGCGACGAACTCACCGACTCGACGACCACCACGAATACCAATAGCAATGATCGGTTGGGGTGCCTGGAAGATCGCGAAACATCCGCTATCTACGCAGCAGCTCGGAGCCATCATACTGGCGGCGTCAATGTATTGATGGCCGACGGAAGCGTCCGATTTGTCACGGACTCAGTTGATAACCTGAAGATCTGGCAACCAATGAGCACAGCGCAAAACAACGAAGTCCTCGAGACGTTGTAATTTGCATCATTCAATTCAAGCAATCAAGGAAATGAAAATGAGACGAAAGAACCTGCTAGCACTCGCAATGTTACTATGCCTATGTCCGATAGCCGGATGCGGCTCCTCGGTGGTTAAGCCGACGGAGGAGCAAAACGTCTTTGCCAGCGTGGAAGGCCTCGGCGATATCGCGGCCGACGAACAAATGTTTGCTAATGCGTTCGTTCCGGGAGCCGTGCCCGACGATCGAGAGCAGTACGGTGTCCGCGGATACCAAGTCAATGGTGAAGCGAGCTATGACGGTGACCAGGTCAGCGTGCCTGTCAAGATTTTTGGCGGAGTACACTCGACCTCTTCCAGCGATTCGCGGCGCAGCCGCGCCAGCACGGTAGCCGAAACCGAACAAATCTGGACTCTCCAGCGCGTTGATGGCGTTTGGAAGATCAAAAACGCTCCACTCGGCTGACGTGCGGCATCTTCATGCAAAAACGCAAAGCAAACAAAACGGAATCCAACCCGTCACAGTGCGATTGGAGAGAACAATTTCGGTGGCGAACGCTCTGGCGTTGGGAATCGGTGTTGACTGTCATGTTTGCTGGCGTGATTGCCTGGCTGATTATGGGCTGGGCGACTGGACAATGGCTTCGATCCACTGCCTCGCCAGAAGAAATTCCGAAAGGACAAACTGCCACACCGGGTCTGATATCGCGGCAGGTGTTGGCTAGCCTGCCGCGGGCTGTCCAGCAGAAAGCGGAATCCTGGAATAGCTTCATCGCTGCCAACTTTGCGGGCGATCAAGCGTGTGCGGAGTGTCATCCGAGCGAGTATGAGGCACATATCCGCTCGGGACACTCACACACCGCCATGCTGATGAACGAAACTAGTGTCGCAGTCAAACTTTCGAATCAGAAAATTTATCAGGACACACGTCGCGACCAACAATTTGAATTCGCTCAAAAAAACGGTCAGTTCTGGGTTCGCGACACCAGCCATGCCGCCGAGAAGTCTCTGCCCGTGACGTGGTTGCTCGGTTCGGGCCATCACGCTCAGACTCCGATCGCAGTCGATGAGGTGAGCCAACGCGGCGTCGAGCTTCGCTGGTCCTATTTTCCTCAAGATAACCGGGTCGGGCTCACACCGGATCACGAGCGTTTCGACGATTTTGCAGCAGACACGATTGAGTGTTTCGGTCGACCCATGACGGACTCGGATCTCCGCGCCTGCTTGGGTTGTCATAGCACGTCGATGCCACCGCCGGAATTGCCGCTAATCAATTCCATGATCGTTGCCAATGTAGGCTGCGAACGCTGTCACGGCCCCCGAAAAAAACATGTTGAATTGGCGCACCTCGGCCGCGCCGAAGAAGTCAAACCCTTGCTTCAATACGAGACCGCAGTGCAATATATGGCTGCCTGTGCTAACTGTCATCGTGATGCATCCGCTATCACCCCTGACATGACGCCGGAGGAACTTGCTCGTTTTCAACCTTACGGAATCCAGCGCAGCAAGTGCTACTTGAACTCACCAGATAAACTTACCTGTTCCACGTGCCATGATCCCCACGATACTGTCTCGCACGATCGCTCGCGATCGATTGCTCAATGCAATCAGTGTCATGAAAATGGAACACTCAGCACACCCTCCCATCAACCAGGTGGTGACTGTATCGAATGCCACATGCCTCTGATGCCGTGGAAAGCGGGCATTGCGTTCCACGATCATAGGATTCGGATTTTGAGCAATGCGAAGAGTAACGAATTGTGAGTACCGTCATTCGTCCGCAATCCAATTCGCCAGGCGAAAGGCGCGCCAATCAGGCACGCGAATCTCGCGACACGCGAGCGACGAATTCGGAAAAATCGTCGTCAGTGTCGCGGATCAAAACGAACGGGAGCGACGGCTTATCGTCGAAGAGCGGCTTTCTTTTTTCACCCGCGCTCGACTTGTTCTTCATTGCTAACTTGTACTGGCCAATTCTGCTGCTGGTGGATTGTTTCGGCGGTGTCACGACACACCAAAGTCTCTTGTTCTGGCAAATCTACTTTGTGACTGCGCCCCATCGCTGGATCACTCTGATTCTGGTCGGGGTGGATCATCACAAGGGACGTGACCGGCGCACCCAATTCTTCGCCTTCGGCACGGCCATTCTTTTAGGTTGCCTTTGTTTGAAAATGGGTACTGGGTCGCTGCTCTGTTTGGGTGTCATCGACTATGTGTGGAACGCTTGGCATTTTGCCTCTCAGCACCATGGCATCTTTCGGATCTATCAACGCCAAGCGTGTTCGCTAGGAATTCAACGCTCGGTTGAGAAGCGTCGAGGTACGATCTTCATTGAGAAAGCATTCTTTCGTGGTTTCATGCTTTACGTGATTGCTCGTGTTGCTGGATGGGGGTGGAGTGAAGGTCCGTTCGACGGTTTTGCGTGGGTCTCCAATGTCGACTGGATTGTGCTCGCTATCCCAGCGGTATTGGTATGCCGACAGTGCGTGAAATACGCATTGAGGGACGAATCGTCGATTGCCAGCACCACGTATCTAACCAGCGTGATGGCTCTTTTCGCTTCGTTGTTGATTGCCTCACACTACGAGAACAGCCAGTACGTCGTTGCTCTCGCTCTCGCTTCCGCTGTTTTTCATTCGCTCGAATACATGTCGATTGTCACTTGGTCGATGAGTGGAAATCGCGATCGAAAAAATCCAAGTCCACTCGTGAGACTCTCTCAGATGTGGCTGCTGTTCTTAATCGTCTTTGTGGTCGTTATCGGCCTTGGCAATTACGCTGTCTCACGCGGCTATTTTGAATTGTGGGTCTTTATCAATATCGTCGTTGCCTTTTGGCACTACTGCTTTGACGGGATGATTTGGCGATCACGCCGGTCTTCGTCCAAAGTTTCTTCATCCACCCCAGCGGCACCATGAACGAATCGCTAAAAAACTTAAGTCGAGGGTGGCTGATTCCCTTCGTCGTCACCGTCACAACCTTGCTTTTGGCCGGCATAGTATTCTCGACGCCTGATGGAGTCCTCGTACTCTTTGGCCGCTGGGACGTGATGGCGTGCAGCATTTTAGCGGTAATGCCATTCGCGGTGTTAGCTACGAATTGCCGGCGTATCGAGCATCGAGGACTGAGGTTGTGTACCGGGCTAGGATGCCTCGTCGCGGCTGCCGTTTTCATCGCTTTGGTACAATCCTTCCATGCGTCTGGTGGTATGGCTGTCGTGACGCTCGCGCTTTTTCGCTCGGCGGTAGCTTTTTTGTTGATGATGGCGGTCGTGCTAGCATGCGCTTCGGTAGGGGCCGAGCTCCGACTACCCGCTTTTGCGAGACGTTCATGGTCAACGTTGGTGATGCTTGCTCTTTTCGCGTTGCTCGTCCCAGCAGCATATGTGGACGCTGTCGCCGATGGGATCCGCATCGATCTGGAGAATTCCTTGAAATCGCGTCGCTTTGCCTTGGCAGAAAGGCAAGCGAGAACGATGCTGGAGCTCACGCCCGGTAGTAATGTCAATGGCATCACGCTCGCAATCTTGCTTCGGGAAGTTCGGCAGTCCGTCCGTCATCTCAATGCAGAGATTCATCGTCCGCTTCAGCTTGGCGCACCAGTCGCGGCCATTGGACGCCGGATCACAGTATTGATGCACTTGGACCGTCTCGATGACGCTCTGCGGCTACTCAGCCCGTTGGCGAGAAACCCTGCCTTTCAACCAATTTGCTTGGACTATCAGGGACTCTGTTGGCAGCGAAAGCGACAGTACACAAAGAGCTTGGCAGCATACCAGGCCGCCGTAGCGTACTGGGAGTGGCAACCCGTGAGCGATCGCAAACGCAGCAGCCTGGCCAGTGCATGGAAGGGTATTGGATTTGCCGCCAGACACTTGGGTCGGCGGACGCAGGAGGAGCGTGCCTATCGGACCCTCGTTGAATTATCGCCAACTGCCGAGAGTCATTTCCTTTTAGCACAATGCTACAGTGAGCACCAGAAGACGAAGCTCGCCGCGGAGCACGCTGCGATCGCGACTCAGTTAGATCCAAAGTTACAAGTTCAGTCCGAGTCGATGTTGACTTTGATGTCGCGTGACCATTTTGGTTGCTTGCAGATTCCGTGATCGTACACGATCCTCGTTTTGTCGCGACTTTTTTGAGCTGAACGGGAGATTGATCTCCATTGATTCGTTCTGCCGTCGATGTCGTTCGCGGTCCTCGCGGAGATTTTCATCTTCAAGAAGTCTTCATTTAACCCACATGGAATCGCAACACGCATCCGTTCCAATCCTGTCTGAAAGAAATAACTCATTTTAAGACTCGATCAAGGAACTTTCAAATGCGATGTCAAACGAACGTATCTACTGCCGTACGGACTCGCCACCTGCGTGGATTTACTCTTGTGGAATTGTTGGTGGTGATTGCCATCATTGGTGTCCTGGTAGGTCTGTTGCTGCCCGCCGTCCAGGCGGCTCGGGAGGCTGCCAGGCGGATGCAGTGCCAAAACAACATGAAGCAGTTCGGACTGGCCATGCATAACCACATGTCCGCATTCAACGCATTCCCACCGGGGAATGTCAACTATGACGAGAAGAGTCGGCGATACCAGACTGGCGGTTGGCAATTTGGTAACAATGAGCAAGGGTGGCACTGGCTGGCAATGCTGTTTCCCTACATCGAACAGCCCGCGATGTGGCAGCGTGTCAAAACCTGTGAGGACTCTCGCGCCACCAGTCACGTCTCAAATCCTTGTGACGACTGCGAGTACCATGCCTTTACCGGTCACTTGGGGCGTCAACAACTAGCGGCATTTGACAAGTGCCCATCGGCTCCCGCAGTAAGAACGCAGTTTTCCGATGGCAGCTACGGGCTGGAAGCGCTCGCCAAAGGCAACAACTATGCTGCATGTTGGGGTTCGGGCGACATGCTCTCGTGGGAGGATCCCAAGACGCGAGGCGCATTCGGAACCTACTACGCCAGTCAAGACGAAATTCTGAACATCGTTCCGGGCCAGCCGACCACTGCGGGTGATCGCTTTCAGAACGGCAACGGGATGCAAAGCCGGGACTTTATCGACGGTCTGAGCAATACAATGGCCATGAGTGAAATTCTGGCTGTGGAATCCAAAACAGATATTCGCGGAGTTTGGATGTCGCCTGCGATGGGGGCCACCATCTTCTCCGCGTTCAATAACCCAAACTCCAACCAAAAAGACACGCTTGCAGCCTGTGGAAACGAAATCAACGATCCATCCACGACAACCACTTTGAACGCCAGCGATCGGTTGGAGTGCCTGGAAGTACGCGATACTGCCGCTGTGTACGCCGCCGCTCGCAGCCACCATACCGGCGGTGTCAACGTGCTGATGGCCGACGGGAGTGTTCGATTTGTGACTGATTCGGTCGACAACCTAAAAGTCTGGAGGCCGATGAGTACAGCTCAGAACAACGAAGTTATCGACGAACCATAAGCCGACCGAGAGTGCATGTTTTTTCTGGTTCTTCTCGGAATTGAGTGGCTGTCATCCAGGATGCGGGATTTTCTAGGCATGGGCTCCTACATCCAGTGAGCAAAAAGGAACCCTCGGCAAGCGCCAGTTCACCGAGGGTTGACCGCACCACTGCGCGCTATCGCCCGGATTATCCCTTCCCAAGCCCGCGTCCCCGCAGAGCTTGAGTCGAATGGCGTGGACCTAGTGGGCCGACGGCGCAAGCTAGCCTCGGGTTCTTCACACCGGATTACCGTTCAAAACTTGCAGCGAGCACTGTCCGCTCACTTGCATCATCGCTTAAGTCCACGCCATTCGAGCTTGAGTCCGTTATCTCCGGCACGTGAATGGCAAGCGATTCCAGGATGAATGGCAAAATTACTGGACGCAGGAGTACATGCCTAGACAATCCACCACGCTGGATCGGTCTGGGCAATCGGTGGCGTGCCACCAAATTCCGTGAAGAACCTTTTTTCCAAAAATGCACGCCTGCTTCGGGCGACCCCCTTTTTGGGTGGACTGAGCGTCCGCAGTCTTGCTCGTTGCTTCGCGCTTTCACGATCTCGATCGTAGCTCGCGCACGCATGCGCGAGCGCTGTCGACTTCGTCTTGGTGAGCGTATCGTGGCGGTCCGGTCTCTGGTAAAAAAGTCGCCCATCGGAAGGTCCGGCGCGAGTGAATCGGAGAAACCGTGTCGGGACAAAGGCTTTTGGACCATGAGTACCAGGGATTATTTGGAGCTGCTGGACTGGACGGGCGACTTGCTGTGAACTGATGAGGGACAGGAACGGGTCAAGGACTTGGGATCTGACGATAATTCGGTAGCGTTGCCGGTCGTCCAGAGTGTGTCGACTCGACCGGGCACTACGGTTGATTGAATGAATCGAAACGACGACAATTTCCACTTCCTACTACTTTTTTGTGAGACACATGCGATGAAAAACGAGATTGACCAATTCCGCCTCGCCTGGCTTGAGCTGAGTCGTGAGGGAAAATGCGACGTGATCAATGGGGACGAGTACCAACGTGTTCTTGCCGAGTGGCAGGAGATGGGCAGTCCAACGAACATTGCTAAATTTATCGCTGAGTCCACAAGCAAATCTTTCGACGGGTCTTCCCATGAGGGCCGGACCTAGTATATAGGATGACCAAGCGTGTCACCTCCCATAGCCGGCGAAGAGAAAGAGCGTACGCAACTGATTCCGTCCCGGTTACCCGCAGCCTCCCAGCGAAGACCGCCGCCCTCTTCCGCAGTTCCCAATGCGAGCGTGGGGCTTTCCCGGGACTGGCTTCGTCCTCCCCGCCCGACCGCATCGCCGCAGCATTCCCGTGCTGATCCGTTGCAAGTCCACAACTCAGGTCGATCTTTTGTCCGCAAAATTTTGCTTGACCCAAGAATCCAGGCCCCTCATACTCGGCAGACGCCAACCGGCGATAACATTCCCTCGAACCGGCGATAACACTTCTCGTGTCACCGAGGGAACCGAAGGTCCAACCGACGATAACACCCACACGATCTACTTATCGCCGGGTGACTACCCCCGTAACCGGCGATAATTACCTCGTTATGCGAATGAAACGAACACCATTGATTCTCATCGTGTTCGTTCTTATTTCGGCGATGATCTACGTCGGTTGGCCGCGGGCATCACTGCCATTCCCCGAAGCGATCACTTCGATGACGCTGTACTCGATTGATGGACGCGGAATCGAGGAACCGAAACCTGGTCAGCCGACGTTTCATCACTATCCGGTGCTCGGGAAAACCGCTCTCGACGTCCATCAACGGGACCTTGTCTTACATGCACTGAATCGCGGGGTGGCGCGTCATGGAGGTGGCGCAATGGCATGCCACTGGCCTCGACATGGGCTTCGGATAGCAGGCGGAAACAAGACCGTGGATTACGCAATCTGTTTCGAGTGTGAGAACATCGAAATCTTCGATGGTGATTCGCGGACATGGGCCTACACCACCCCTGATCCGCAGACGGCACTGAATGATGTGCTGACACGCGCTGGAGTAGAGCTTGCTCCCGGAATGATCGAAGTTCGGTAGCGATACGACTCGCGACGTATTAAGATCGCATAACAATGGCGTGCACGCGGAGGACTCGAAAGCGCGTTTTGTCAATGGTTGCCTTTCCGCTCGTCCCCGGTGACGCCAGCCGTTGAACTTAATCGAATTGCTCCGGTGCCCCGCAGGGTATTCAGCATCCAGGTGCCTGGCCGCATCCCTGCGGGTAGAGGGCTGGCATCCATGCCAGCCAAGAACTGAAGTGATGAGCTGCGCTCGCTGTTTTCTTTTTTTCTTTGGCGTGCCGCTGTTGGATACGCGCCCTCTCCGCTGAGGTGATTCTCAGCCAGCATGTCGAAACGAGCGTGCTGTAATTACACCCATCAGGCCGTGAGATGGGTGCGGCCCAGGCCAGCGGTAGTCGGCCGATTGTAGGGGATGTGAGCTACAACTATTTCTTCCGTTTAACGATTAAAGTGATTAAAGAGGTTGCGCTTTTTGTGACGGCAATTCTACTGGGTCTCCTACTTGGCCACTCCCACTTCGGGAGCTGGCAAGTTACCTATCCACTGGAATGCCCAGCATGACTCCGTACCAAAAACGTCTTTGCCCACTCACCCGCCGCTTGGCAGAGGACATGAAAATCCGCAACATGGCCGGCGCCACCATCGATGCGTACACCTATCACGCCAAGCGATTTGCAGACTTCATTAAAAAGCCGCTTGACCAGGCAACCCCGGAAGACGTTAGAAGCTTCCAGCTTTACCTAATCGAAAGCAGGAATCTGGCATATAGCAGCTTCAACCAAGCCGTTTGTGCCTTACGGTACCTCTACACCCATTCGATCCGTGTCCCATGGCCGGTCACCATGGTGCCGTTTGGGAAACGACCTAAGCATCGCGTGAAGAATAACTGGCGCACTCACAGGCTTGTTGCGTAGTTCCATTTTGGCAGAGCTTCGTCGTAGATGATGTTCATGCGAGACTTCATTTCGTCGGTGATTTTCTGGCCGGTCTCATAGGCACGGCGGATTACATTGACGGTCGCTCGCAGGCCCGTTCGCGTTCTGGTTTGTCGCATCAAATTAACCACCGTTTCAAGTGAATCAAACAGCCGGCCTGAGCAGGCCCGGCCCACATGTGCAAAGAACCTACGTTCAATCGGGTTGTACTTGCTGCAGTAGCTCGGGAGGTGAGCGACTCGAATCGGCAGCCTGATCGATTCACTCAGCCGCTGAAGGTAGTACTTGAACAGATGGCGGTTGGCGGCATTGCTGCCGCCGCAATCACACAACAGCAAGATGCTTGTCGCCCCGGGATAGCATTGCCTGCCAATGCGGCTCCAGTACCAACGCAAACTTTCCACGGCAAACTCACTGGTGTCATGGCTCAGTCCAAGGTTGATGTGCCCGACGTTTCGGCGGATGTCGTAAATTCCGTGAGGGATCAATTTGCCGTCCGCCCAACTCGGGAAATCATGATCGAAAGCTTGCAGGGCGGCGGTGCCGTAGATCCTTCCCTTGCGGTACAGGCGACCAAGGAATTCCTTGGCTTTGGTGTCCACGGAAAAGACAGGATTGCCTTCACGCTCGTACATGTCTGTCAGATCGCCGATTCGTTCAAACTGCTGCCCGCGATCGGGAGAGTGTCCCCCGGCAATGTCTTTTCGGATTTGCCGCAGTCCCAACCCGATCTCGCGATACCACGTCTTGACGGTGTTGCGATGGACCGGCGTCCCCGCAGCGGTCACCTTGTCGGCGGATTGAGCTGGAGTTTGGCTGGTGAAGACGGCGTCGGGATCATCAGGGTCACCAGCGGTTTGCAAATCCAGAGAGTCAATCAGGTTGCTTTCAAGCTCGCTGTCGGAGTCGATTCTTTTTTTCGGCCGCCACCGGGGCGACGAATCCGACCGGCTGCCGGATCTTCAGGGAGCTGCTCCATTTCGCGGATACCGCGTTCGATCGTGCTCCGGGAGACTCCGAGCAGTTTCGCGATGTAGCCAATGCCGCCGTGCCCCAACCGCTGGGCCTCCAAAGCAGCAAATCGACGCTGATCCTTCTCGGATAGCGTTGCAAAGTAGGCTTGGCTGCGCTGCTCGGCGGCGGCGTCAAGTTGATCTTTGAACTGAAATGTCATCCGTGACACCGTGCGAACGAGGAAAACTATCGAATGCCCATCAGTCTAGCCGATCGCTCCGAATTCGTCACTTGATGATCACGCGATGCTAAGACGCTGCCTGTCGTGCTCAGCCGAAATGAAGTCAACGAGCTGCTCACGTGCACCAAGAACCTCAAACAGCGAACCTTCCTGACGACACTCTACGCGACGGGGATGCGGTTCTCCGAAGCGGCCAACCTGCGACTCGTCGACATCGATTCCCAGCGGATGCAGATTCACATCCGCCACGGCAAGGGAGGCAAGGATCGACAAGTACCGCTCTCACCGAGACTCTTGACCGAGCTGAGAGACTACTGGCAGTCCTACAAACCGAGCATTCTCTTGTTCCCCGGCAACCTGCCGGACCGTCCTTACAACCACACGTCGATTCTCAAGGCGATCAAGCACTCGGCCAGTCTGGCGAAGCTTCGCAAACGCATCTCGCCGCACACGCTTCGTCACTCCTACGCGACGGGGCTACTCGAAGCGGGTGTGGACTTGCTGACGATCAGCAAACTGCTCGGTCACGCGAGTTTCGTCACGACGATGATCTATCTGCATTGCCGACGAGAGCACATGATCTCGACGCCCAGTCCACTGGATTGGTTGCCGGTGCAGCAACTGCCGACGTATCAACCACCCGCGGAGAACTGCCAGCCGGAGACCCCCGAGACGCCCAAGCAGGAACCGGCCAGCGAACCGGAGAACAGCGAACCGGAGAGCAAGCCGCCTGGCGATCCAGCCGAGTAACGGCAGCAGACGGGAAACTCAGCGTAGCTCAAATCATTCGACTCGGTGCGGCTCAGTACGTCGCCGAGTACCGTGATCGCGGAGCTTGCTACAATGTGCAGAGTGTGTTGGCAAAGCTATCGCTGTGCCGCACCTCGGTGCTGGGCGGGCACAAGTATCAGTGTGACACGTGCGAGGCGACTTGCCATGTTTACAATTCGTGCGGTGATCGCCACTGCAATCAGTGCAGCGGTAGCAAGCGATACGACTTTGCCGAGCGAGCGGGCAAGCTGCTGCTCGATGAAGTGGACTACTACCAAGTCGTGTTCACATTACCGAGCCAACTTTCGCGGTTGGCGTTGAGCAATCGCGAGTCGCTCGCTGACTTGTTATTTCAATCGGCCTGGAAAAGCCTTCAAAAGTCGATCCGAAGTGAACAGGGTTATGATCCCGCGGCGATCATGGTGCTGCACACTTGGAATCAAAGACTCGAAGCTCACTGGCACGTCCATGCGCTCGTTCCAGGCTCGGGACCGGGCGTTAAAAACAGCGGTTGGCAAATTAGCACGGCACCGCCCGAGTCCGACAACAGCGACAGTCACTACTTGGTCGATGCGATCAATCTTCGCGCATCATTTCGTAAATTTGCGATCGCGCACTTAGAACGGTTGCGGGAGCGTGGCGAACTCAAACTCGACACAGACAGTGAGTTTGGTGACTTGCGTGAAGTTGCTGCCTGGAATTCGCTAATCGAACATCTTTCATCGCTGGAGTGGGTCAGCTACATCCAACCACCACCATCAGGATCGAGTGGTCCGAGCGACTTGGTACGCTACCTGACGCGTTACTTGACCGGTGGACCGATCAGCAATTCCCGCATCGTCACCGCAGACGAACACGAAGTGACGTTCATGGCACGCGAGGGAACGAAGCAGGGTGGCGAGTCGCAACAGGTCCCCATCACGCTTTCAACACGCGAATTCGTGCGTAGCTGGTGCCTCCATATCCAGCCTGATCAACTGACAAAAACAAGATACTTTGGCGGCTGGAGTAATAGTCAACTGGCGAGCTACCAGCACCGCTGCGCCGCCGACATGAACGCGGCCAGCCTGCCGTATGCCGCGGACGCGATGGAGTTCCCACCGGCGGAGCCCGAGAACACCGAACCACGATCGACCGAGCCAACGTGCCCGCGTTGTGAGCAGGCAACACTGCGAGTGGTATCAACGACTCCACGTCCATCCTGGCGAGAGATCTTCTCGCGAGGCAATGAATCGATGCCGCCCTGGTACGCCGGTTCGTTGGAAGAATCGGATCGCACGTTTTGGGACGGTGCCCATGGTGAGGGTTTTTACGACTGGTACCTGGAACATGCGGTAGAAGGTGCATACGCAGGCGTGGCGGCGACGCCAGCACCCCTGAGTTGCCCAAGCGGTCAACCGCTGCTCCCGGGACTAGAATCGGACAGTTACTACGCGATAGAATGAATATCATCGTCGTCACAGCTGCATCACTCGGTGCGCAGCCCACAGTGTGGCGACAAAGTTCAACGCACGATCTATCCGCACGTCAGGCGATCAGCTCAACCGATAAAGTTGAGCTTTTTCTACGCCTGACATGCGGATAGATCGCAATTCGTTCGTCGTATCGCAGTTTCTCTCTCCCAATTCTGGAACCTTTTGGATGTCACACAAAACTCTGAGTAAAGTTGTTGTCGTTGTACTGGCAGCGATTCTTACGATTTCCGCATGTCAGTATTTGATGGCGGGAGAATCAGCGACAGACGCTAGCAAACAGGTACTCCCCACCGGAAACTACACGGTCACCCTGACGACAGGACCAATGGACGCAAAGTTGATATCGAAGGCCGAGTTGACCGAAATCGGGGGGAAGCCATTTTTGAAATGTGCGCTAATCGATACGGACGCATTGAAAGAAGCGTACCGTGGAACGGTGTGCTTTGTCGCCGTAGACCAGATCGTGTCGATCCAGGAATTCCCAACGCGAAAATAGAGTGGCTTTAAGCTGCCCAAAGATTGGGGCTAGCTGTTGCACAGTCGCCGACAGTAGCATGTCGGAAACACGATTGGGCCAGCTGACGGAATTCGTTTGATCCGCATAGAAATCGACGGTGAGTTCGTCGGTCATGCGATGGTCGGGATGTTTGAGATCAAACCTGTGTTTGTACTTCCGGAAGGCATGCACAAGATGACGTTTACGATCAATGGACTTGACCCGATTGCTGCTGACATCAAAGTGTTGGGTGCGAACTCAAAGCAGTATCTTGTGGTCAAGCTTTCAGCAGATAAACATGACTCGAAACCCGCTGCAAATCCTGCGGAGGTTTCCACCGCTCAGCCCTTTGACGAAAGATCGCGGCGAGCCATCGCGTGCACCCGAGCACGCGAGCCGAGCGTTGTGAAATTGAGAATCTCTAACGCGTACCCCGTGATCGATAACGTTCCCCGACTGAAAGTGTCTTTACCGTGATCGCAGTGAGTCAGCTTTGCCCAGTCTGAATCCATACGAACCTTCTGTTCGCGAACTCGATGCCGCTGGAAGTAAATCACGTTGGCTACGTGCGATCTTGATCCTGAATGCCATCCTATTTGCTATCCCCGTTTCACTTGCCGTCCTGGCGTACGCGATGTTGCGAATCGAACTCGCCCATGAGTTTGGACCAAATCCCAATGGACCAATTGTCTACGACACCGAATTCGTTGGTATGTCGGGACTAGCATGGCCCATGCTTGCATATTTCCTCGCACCGAACGCGATGCTCTTTGCATGGCTCATTGTCCGCCGCAAGAAGTGAGGTGCGCACGAAAGCTCGCTCAAGATCTTGTTCGGGCCGACAATCTCATCGTATTCTTACGTACTGTCACGCAAGAATGGCGGGGAACCATGCGATGGTGACGGAGCGGCGGTGGTCGCCGATTTCGTCTGCTTGCAAGTCAATCGTCGCCGCCCGCACATCGCAACCGTTCGCCCTGCAAGAACCGATGACGCGACGACCCGCAACATGTCCACTCGTACTTCTGATGCTGATGGCGTGCGCATGCTCCGAACGCGCCCAAACCGATGCTTCACCGAAACCAACGCAATAACCACGATGACTCTACATCAACGAATTGCTGATCGCGTCAACAGAAATGGAGTTGTGAATGATCCCGCTACGATTCGACCCCTGTTGACTCTTGCGGAGTACTTTGAAGGAAGTGACGATTTTGGAAGCATCGGCTGCAACCTATCTCCTCCGCCCGGTCCTGCAAAGTTCTACGAAGTCTTGAACGCGATTTCTGCGCGATCAGATGTCGCCGATGTCCGTGTTCAAATTTCGATGTTTGATGATCCAGAAATGTGGCCGTTTAGCGATACCGTCTGGATCATTACAAGCGCGCCTCCGCAAACCGTCGCTGAATGGTTTGATGTCGAGATACGTCCCGATGATTGCTCGGTTGGTTGGACTGACGGTGTATCATTTGAACCGGTGCCCGTGCCTGACAGAATGCAAGCCGTGGCGTGTTGGTGGGACTGAAGAAGGGCGAACAATCGGTTGAACGTGAGCGGCGGATCACGTCGAATTTGAAGTCAACCGTTTCTGGCCGCCGCCACGTTAACCGTAGCGTTTGTACAAGATGATGTTACGCCTATTTCTCATCACCGCCGCCGTCTGTGTCGCTGGATGCTCACAATTGGACGATTCTCTCGCGTCACGCGACGGAACCCAAGATGATTCAACTCAAGCAACGAGCGGACATCGAAACATGCCTACAGCTAACTACAAGCCGAAACTCTGGCGAATCTCCGTCGAAGGAAAATGGGGATTCATCGATGCAACTGGGGCTGTGAGGATCGAGCCACAATTCTCAAATGCCGAGCCGTTCAGCGAAGGACTGGCACTCGTTTCGGTGCCAGGAACCAGTGAAGCCGATCTGGCGTTCAAGCGGAGCTACGATGGTTTCATTGATGAATCTGGAGAGTTCGTAGTTTCGGCTGAGTTCCCAACGTTCTATGAGAACCGGGCAGACTACGACCGGTATGGCTACTTTAGTTTCGAGGACGGTGTAGCGGTCGTGCGTGACGCTACCATCTCCGATGGGATCAGAGGACTCATCGACCGTACCGGGAAGCTCGTAGCGCCTATGAGGTTTCATTCATTAAATGACTTTGGGGAAGGCATCTGTGGATTCGAAATCCATCCGGAGTTCGAATACGATCGCCAGAAATTCGAACGGGGATACATGGACTATCGCGGCAAGGTTGTGCTTCAGCCTGATGGGTTCCTTTATGGGTCCCGTTTCTCGGATGGTCGAGCGGTCATCACCGTTCGTGATGACGAAGGCGATCATGTATCAGTGATCGACCGCGAGGGGAACGTCGTTGTCGGGGTAGGTGAGTACACGGCGATCTCCGCGATCGCAGGTGGCTTATCCAGAGTCGTGAAGGACGGCGAAGTTGGCTTGGTTGACCGCGATGGTCGAGTTGTTGCTCCACTTGGAGAATACGATCAAATCTTGGGACCCGATCCAGGTACAAAGTACATAGGCGAAAGGAACGGCACTTTTTACGCGATTGACGCAAATACTGAACCGACGAAGCTTCCTGACTTTGGAGCGGAACCCATCAGGTACCGTGGTGACCTTATCTGGATCAGGTCTGAAGACGGCAAAGACGGTTTCGCGAAGCCCGATGGCACCATTGTCGTTAATGCTGTCTTCGACGATCTCTCCTATGCATTCGACGGCGAGCTTTGCAAATTCTATAGAGAGTCAGAGCAGGGCTACGTGAACCGTTCAGGCGAGATTGTGTGGGCAACGAAGAACTGGGAACTGCCACTACAGTATCCGATTCGAGACCCACTTCAGAGCTACTTACCGACCTTCGGTCTGAAGGCGATGCCATTGTCCTACAATTGGGACTGTGAGAATGCTATCGTTTTTGTCTGCGACGGCAAACTGGAACAGCTCCGCAAGTACTATTTGGGCAAACGATCCACAGCCGTCGAAGTGAAAGACTACACCGACTACGAAATGGAGCCTGGCAAACTGAACATGATGATTTCATTCGAGGGCGTTGCTTACCTCGAAGTCTTCGCAATGTATGGTGACCAAGAAGCGAACGATGCTGAAGATACAGATAGCTTCGTCAGTTTTTATCATTGCGAAAACATGGACGAATTGCGGGCGAAGTTCCCGGGCAAGACAATCGGCATCATTCTTGAAAACTAGAACGCAATAGAAAATGCCCAAGCGATGGGCGCGGAGCCGCCGGTCGCGTCGTTCTTGAAGTCAATGTTGATTGGCGGCGGCCCTGTCAACGCCGCCGTTACCCGACTAAACGCTACACTAGTTTGTGGGTCAGCAGAGAATGGCTTGGTGGACGACGCAAAACCTCGACCGACCAATTCATGCCAAGGATGGCTCCATCTGGCATTTCCTCGTCTGGGTCGACATTCATGATGGGGATGTCCGGCAACGCATTTACTTTTGGAACGATGACAGATCGTCAACAGGGTTAATGGACTTCGACAGATCCCGAAAACGAGAACCACGCAAACTGAAAGAACTCTTCTTAAAGGTCTCAAACAACGCAGACTATCGAAGCCAGTTTCTCTGCAACCTTTCGTTTCCGATCGATCCAACTGCTGCGTAGTTCCGACGCGGGTAGGAACTTAACTATTTCGGATAACCAGAGAATTGCACACGAGTGGCGGTGGCGTGCTTGTCAAAGTGGATGCTCAACTCCCGCCGGCGTCTGAATTCTGTGGCTATTCGACTGAGATGCTCGCGAGGACCGGCACTCAATCCCGTACTTTTTCACTCTATCAAGCCCATAGCATGGCCAAAGCTAAATGAACGAAACTGACTTCTGGCATCTTATCTCAAACGTTGACACTGATGCGTTGCGCGACGGTGATGAAGATGCTGCTATCGAGCCGCTCAATGCTGCGTTGCAAGAACTGGATGCCGCCGCACTTACGGGATTCCAGGAGCTGTTGGCTCAATCGCTTTACAAGCTGGATGGAAAGATATACGCGGACAACGCTGGCGAGTCCGGAACATCAGGCGATGGATTCCTGTATTGTCGGTGCTTTGTTGTTGGACTCGGTCGTGATGTGTTCAATGCAACGCTTGCCGACCCTGCTCTAATGCCCAAGACACTGGATGAATGGTTTGAACCCCTGCTGTCCTGCGCCGAAGAGGCATTTTGCGAAGTGTCCGACGATGACTCTGGCATAGAAACAAGCGTGAGTTTCGAAACTGGTAGCAATGAGTCCCAATGGTGAAAACACTGCGATCCATGCCGGCGAATAACAAAGCCAGGCAACGAAGCCGCGTGGACGACACCGATCTGTTCGCTCAGCGAATCGATGATCGTCAGTTCCATTTCAAGCTCGCCTTTGCAAAATTCGTTGGGGCCGCGGTCCCCCAGCGGCTTGCGAAACGAGCGATGTGCTCACGTCCGGTGTGCCAGGCTTTATCGCCCGCGTCGATCGTGATGCCTTGGTCGAGATGACAGGTTCTCAAAATGAGCCGTTTGGGAAATAGCCGGTGTTGTCTCGCACCAGCCGTGTCGAATGCCAAAACGGCTAACTCATTTCACATCGACGGAATGCCGATGTACGTTTAGCGATTGGATCCGTCGACCTGCCAGCGGACTAATGTGACCAGGTGTGAATGCTCGATGCCGGTCTCGAACAGCGATTGTGGGTCGGTGATTGGCACGACTCCGGCGACCATCCATTGGTCAGCAGCGCCACGGACGACCGTTTTCACGCCCGCTGTGCTCAGTTCTAACCGTTCGACTTCGATCCCATCGGCGACGGTGATCGTCGTCGCTTCTTCCGGAGCCGAAATCATTTGCATGTTCAGTTGAATTCGCGTTTGATCTTGTGGAACGCTGACATCGACTCGCAGGTCGCCAGCAATGCCGGTAGTGACCGTTTGAATTTGGGGTTGGTAACCGATGCTCCGGCGAGATGAATCCGTCAACGTCATGCCGATGCCAGGTTGGTCACCAACTACCGGTGTAACACTGGCAGTGAACGAGCGTTCGACCCCAGATGACATGTGTGCGGAGTGATGGTTCTCGCAGCGAATCGAAACTTGATAGGCGTCTTTCTGGGTCGCCAGTACGTTCAATTGTTCTTCGGTGAACTGTGGCACCTCGAGCGGCGATTCTTCTGCGAGCTGCACCATGACAACATCGATCCGGACCAGTGGCAACGATTCACGTCCGGCTCGCAAACCATCCAATAACGCCAGCACTCGTGCCTGCGTGCCAGCGTCGGCCGTGACGATTAGTTGGTTCCCCAGTCCACTGCAGACCGGCGATTGTCGACGCGATGAGGCAGAGTTGGGGTCGGCGCCTGTGGGCCCCATTGCTATGCCTCCGGCCGCCCCAGCCCCAGATGGAGCGATCGCCCCAGAAGCTTGAGGAAAAGCGTGGAGCTCGATCAGTGACTGGAGGATCTGATTGGTGATCGTATCGCTGGAGGACGCGTCTCTCATGGCATAGCCCATGCCTCCCATTCCACCGCTGCCCATGCCTCCTCCCATTGCACCGCCGCCCATGTTCGTCGCGATACTGCGGCTATTCGTGAGGGGAAATTCTAGCGGTTGTTCAACCAGTTCGCTGACATCATACAGTTTCGTCTCGTAACCGCCTTGATCGTCCTCGGCCACTCCCGATGAACCAATTGTGGCCAGCGCGACACAGGAGAGCAGGAGGATTGAGGGGCGAGCGATAGAGGTCAAACAGTAGGTTGTCATCAGATCTCTCCAGAGTACATGAGGGAACTTCGAGTAGTCCATCGTTCGACTACCGACGAGACGCAGATCCCAATAGATCTCTTTAAGTTATATCAGAATGAGTGGGATCCATCTCGTGATTGAGCAGAATGCTCGTACAGACTCGTGAAGATCCCAGTCACCAGGGTCGATGGCTTGGGAGCTGTCATCGGAGGCCCGTTGTTTGGTTTTACGGAACTCGCCTGCCTCATTACCCTAGCACTGCCTGTGCTGTTGTTGATGCCGCGAATCTGGTGAGCGACCGGTTCCCGTTTTCAGCACAGGAAACTGGGGATCGATCTCCCATTGATCCGCTTTCAGTTCACCTTACAGTTTACCTTGCCTCGGCACGCCACCAGGATCGTTCGTCGGTTTCTTTGACGTTGCGGTGGATGTTTTGCACGGGATCGTCGGCGATTTCCGTTTCGTACACACGGTCTTCTTCAGCGAGCCATTGATTTCGGGCTGCCTGAGCAACCGCTTCTTCCGCATCGATGTGTCCATCGGCAGGTTCACGTTCGAACCATACCCACCCAATCGCGTCCTCAGCAACCTGAGTTTCGACGCCTGGCTCGGGCACTCGTTCATGGATGATTCGGACGCGTGGTGTTGGGTCAGGCTTCACCGGCTCGATGCGTTCCAACTTGATTTTCGGCGTTCGGCAGCGGCGATGCTGACGATGCAAGCGTTCAAATGCAAACTGATATCGTGACTTGAATGGCTTTGCCGCCACCGGGCTGGATGTGAGCTTCTCGAGCACGAGAGAGGCGGGGCGAATCACCGGCAAGGGTGCGGGTGGTGGAGTCACAACGTGTTCAGGAGCAACATCGGCAACCGGTTCGGGTTCAGGTTCGACTTGCTCTTCGTATGATTCCTCTTCCAACGCTTCGGGTTCGTACTCTTCCTCCGTGTCGGCGGGCGGTGCCAGAACGTGAGCACGTCCAGGCGTTCCCTGCGCGGGCATCTCGCGAACCTCCACGCCGATTTGATGAAAAATATCGACAATGTGCGAGTGGCAGGTGAACATCATGACTTGATGACCAAGCTCGGCAAACGTTTGTAGTGTCCGTGCGGCGTGCTCGGCACGCTCGCCGTCAAAGTTGACGAGCACATCATCGAGCACCAAGGGCAGCATCACCCCACGCCGAGCATAGGCCGCCGCGAGGGACAGTCGCAGTGCGATGAACACGGCCTCGCCCGTGCCTCGACTGAGTATTTCCAGCGGCAGAGCGTTGCCTTCGCTATCGTCAATTTTCAATTGGTTGGTACCCAGAGGTGTCCAGATCCGCGTGTATTTACCGTCGGTGAGTTGATGCAAGAACGACGAAGCTTCGCGGAGTGTTTCAGGCTGCCGTTCTCTTTCGAAGGTACCGCAGACGTCTTCGAGCAGACTGCTTGCCATCGCGAGCGTTTGCCAGCGGCGGGCGAGCTGATCGAGTTTGCGTTCGACGCATCCGAGTTCGAGACGCGCCGTCATCAGGCGATCATCATCGCCGAGTTGCTTCATGCTGGCGGCAAGTTCGCCTTGAGCAGTCTGCATCGTGGCAATTCTTGTTTCCGTTTCGCTCATGCGTGTGGTCAGCGAGTCCCAGCGCCGCTCAAGATCGGTCGACTTGACGCCTTCGATCTCACGTGCCACGTCGTCGTACTGGATCGATGCGCCGACCATCGCTCGAATTTGTTTATCGAGTTCGTCCCGCTCGTCTTGCAGTTGAGCGAGAGTCGATTTGCGATCAACGATGTCGTAGAACTGCTCGGCGGTGGCGACACCACATTTCGCCCATAGCGCTCGGCGTTGCTGTTCGGCACGCTCAATGGCACTATGGTGGACGGAGTGTTGCTTCTTGAACTGGTGGTCTTGAGCCTTCAATTCGCGGCGTTGTTTGATCCAATGTTGTTGACGAGCGAGTTCCTCGTGCAAGTGATTGAGTTGATCGAGTGGATTCGCGCGAGATTTGACTGAACCTGCGACACGATCTCCGCTCTCGACCGAGACGCGTTTGAGTACGCGAGCATCCTTTCCAGCGAAACCATCTTTATCAGCATCGTTCTGGTGAGAGACATTTTGCGCCGCCGTGGCCGCGTCCTGCGATGCATCGAGTGCTTCGATATAAAGCGTCTCGATGCGTTTCGCGATTGTTTGTCGCTCACGCCGACGCTGATCGCGTTCCTCACGCAGATCGTGCATTCGTCTTAGGCTGGCTTGCAGCGTTTCGTATCCATCACCGAGTGCGCGCACACTTTTGGGCGATAACGTGGCTGACAAGCCGAGGTGTTCGAGTGTGTCAGTCCACTCACGGCGCGCTGACTTTAGGTCGTCAGCAGCCCGCTTGGCGCGGGCGTACGAAGCTTTGTAGGCTTGCTGAGCGGCTTCGTGAGCGTGATAGATAGGCAAGGATTCTTCGAGTTCGGCGAGCAAGGCTTCCGAGTCTCGCAGACGCGCTTCGAGTGTGTCGTTGCTGGCTGGCGAATGCGTGACGACATCCTCTCGCTCGGATTCGATCTCGCGGATCTGGCGACGGATACTCTCGATCTGCCTTTCGCAGTCTTCCAGATCCGCCTCGGTGCTGCGTTGACCCTTTTCACGGCCGAAGTAGAACAGCAGCAAGGCCATCCCACCGAAGAGTGTCCACAACATTCCGTTGGTGGGATTCGGATGCGCCACAAACATGGTAATCCGGCAGATGTTGAACAATCCGTAGGCAACGGCCATTCCACCGAAGATGAATGGCAGCCCCAATAAGAACAACTGATCGATTGGCAGGGCTTCGTCCGTCGTCAGATCGATCGACTCTCGCTCAAGATCCCGGAAGTGGCGGGTGAGTTTTTCCAGGTGTGTGCCGAGCTGGATACGATGACGCAGCGAAGAAATGTTGTCGTTTTCTCGACGGATGGCTTGCTGCAGATCCGTCGCGTGAGCGCGTGTCAATATCTCATGCAGCTTCTCGGCCTGTTTGTCGGCACGTTCTTTGTGGGACTTGCCTTCGGTCCGGGCCTGTTTCAGCAAGAACGACTGCTCTTTCACGCACTTCGCGGGGCCGGTGAGTGCTGAGAGGGCCTGTCGTGACAGGTCAGGCAAGGCGGTCAGGTCGCCATCGGCGATCTGTGCCCGCTCATGTTCATCCAAGCCGAGGCGATCCGCATCGGCGGCAACGAGCTTACGAGCCTTGTCAATCTGAACGTCGAGCCGGTCGATCTGCTCTTCAAGAGCTTCGACCCAGGTTGCCTGCTGTGTTGCAGCTTCGATTCGGCCTTGCAAATCGAACAAACGTTTATTTACCGGCAACTGGTCGGCTTTTTCACGCAGCGAGCGCCGGCGGCTCCGAATTTCTTCCACTTTGCTCTTGCGTTCTTCGATCAGCGCTTCAATCTGAACAAGATGCGAGGGTGCATCTTCGGGAAGGTTGACTTCGCCTTGGATGTCGGCGATCTTTCGGTCAATCTTCGCGCGCTCTTGCCAGGGCTCGAACACGCTGGTGGCGATCTCGACGCAGCGGGCCTCGCGTTCCCATGCGATCATGCGGCCGCGAAGCGATTCGATCTCTTCGCTCTGGGTGCGTCGCTGGGTCGCCAGCTCACTCCAGCGTCGGGTTTGGCCGCTGAGTTTTTGAATCTCATCACGAAGCTTTTCGCGGCGGCTTAGCATCCCGGTCAGACGGTTGGTCGCAGCTTCTTCGTCGGATGCCGAAGAATTGGCTTTGCCAATCAGCTCACCACGGCCCGCTCGCAGGCTGCGAAGGACATCGACGAGTGAGACGCGATCCAATCCACTACTGAGTTTGTAGAGTTCATCAGCCGCCGAGGTATCGTCGAGCGTGCTGAGTTCCTGGAGCTCTCGAATCCCGATCGCGAACACGTTCGTGAAAATGGGCTCGTCGATTTGTCCGAGAAGCATGCTCAGACGATGCTGGCCTTGGCTGAGGCCATCGGTGCCTGTGACGCTCAGCCGTCCCGCCGTGTCCGAATCCGTCAATTGGCTGTGCCGGCGGATTTCGTAACCGCCACCGGGGCCGGTCACGCGAATCGCCCCGCCGGGCGTACCGCCATAGATCGGCGGCAGGTAGCGCGTGCGCCTCTCGGGGGTGAACCCGTAAAGCATCGCTCGCACGAATTGCATGAGCGTTGTCTTGCCGGCTTCGTTGGGGCCGTAGAAGAGCGTCATGCCGTCGCGGAGCGAATCAACGCTCAGTCCCGTCCAAACTCCGAAGCCGTCAATTTGAATATCTTTGATCTTCATGATTTGCGTCCCCATGACGGTTTGCCGCCGCGAAGCAGTTCGACGCCCAGCAGCGTCGCTTCGTCGAGCGTTTCACCGCGGTGCTGGACGGGGAGGTCACCTAGCAGCGTCGTCGCGGTGCTGGAGAGTTCAGCGTGTTCTTCGGTAAATGGCATTAAGTTCATGAGGTGAGTTGTTCCGTTGCCAGCGGATGACTCTTTCGCAGCGACAGGTTTTCCAGGTGATGCACCGGATTTCCGGAATTTTTCACTCGCTCGCAAGAAGTCACCAAGAATCGTGTCTTCCTCACGCCATGATTTGGGATAGTTGCGAGGTGGTCGCACCGTCAACCGGGTCGTCCAGGCAGCGGGGTTCCCGTTGCCATGATCGCGACGAATATTTCGCAGCAACTCAAATGGATCTCCCACGGCCGCGATCATCTCAGGATCGTTGAGGTCGACATCCCATGCAATCAGCAGATGTCGGCCCCCGTTCTCATTGGCGAGCGTCGTGATCCTTTGGCCGAGCAAATTACGCAGGCTGCCGACGCTACGAATCTCCTCCCCATCGATGGTTTCGTGACAATAGCGAAAACAATCCGCTTCCACGCGGTGAACGCGAGCGGTGTGCTCCGCATCGACATCGACGACGCAGTAACCGTGGGGCCCTGATTCATCGAGGCCGCGTCCTTGCGGCGATCCCGGCTGAATCGCCCCCGCGGGTGCTCCACCTTCGATTTCCGTATGATTGTGAGCACCACCAAGTGCCCAGTAATCCATTCGCCCTGCGGACAACGCGCTGGCATCGGCTGCGCCATAACCCACGCCGATCGTGAACTCGTCGCTGACTTCGGTTTGGAATCCAGGGACGTGCAGCGATGAGCGGCCTTCGCTGGAGCGGCCGACAATGTTGCAAATCGCTCGACCGGCTCGCTGGTAGGAGACGGCAAGCGCTTTATCGCGTGGAAAGAGGGTCACGTTGGGCGGCAGTGGGACCGCTTCGGGCCACTGTTTGGGGTCGTCGGCGATGCCAGCGGCCCAATAAACGGGCTTTTTGGCAGCATGCAATTTCTCGAAATTGTCCAACAGCAGCGACATGCCGTGCGGTCCAGCGGCAACCGGATTCAACAAATCGCCGCTGAGAAAAAGGAAATCGATGTTGGTGGCTAGAGCGGCCTCGAAGACGGCTTCGGCAGCGTCTCGGGGGGCCGTGGCAAGCGAATCCCGCAGATTTGGCGGTAATTGGTCCAGATCGCCGAGTGGCGTTTCCAAATGAAAGTCACTGGCATGGATAAAGCGAAAAGATTCTCCCGACATCGTTTCCTCCCTGAAAACGTCGTTGAGCGGCCTGCCGACCGCGTCAAAATGGCATCATGCCGTGAAACTTTAACGAGTTTTGTAAAATTCCGCAAAATCAATTTGCCATGAAACTCGCAGAAGTTTTTCGCGCTTCCACATGCCGGGTTGGCGGCGCGAGCCCGTTTCTGCGAGATTGACATTTTTCAAGTATGAACCACGCCGAGCTTACGCCGAAACCATGCGAATTTTGTTGACCAACGATGATGGCGTGTACGCCCCCGGACTTGCCGCCCTCGGCCATCAACTCCGACACCTAGGCGAAGTCATCATTGTCGCCCCGGCGACCGAACAGAGCGGCGTCGGACACTCGATCACCTACCTGACACCGCTTGTTCCCAAATCGATCCACCGCGACGGACGCCATTGGGCCTGGGCCGTGGAGGGTTCGCCGGCGGACTGCGTGAAGTTGGCATTGGCAGAATTATTCGCCGACAATCCGATCGACTTGGTCGTCAGCGGGATCAACAGCGGACTCAATGCCGGAATCAACGTGCTGTATTCAGGAACCGTCGCCGCCGCGATCGAGGGCGCATTTTTTGGAGTCACCAGCGTTGCGGTTTCGCTCGAACGGGACGACGATGCCGATTACGATGCCGCAGCGGTCATCGCGCGAAACGTCATTGGGCAATTGATCCGGCATGAAGAGAGTGCGGGAGGTTTGTTCAATCTCAACATCCCCACCGCAGCTACCCAGTCCACCAGTGAAGTGAAGATTGTCCCCATGGGTCTGGCTCAGTACGGCCGACGCTATGAAAAGCGGCAAGACCCAGGCGGTCGCGATTATTACTGGGCACTATGGACGGAGCCCGAAAAAGCCCCGGCTGAAATGACCGACCTCATCCAGCTCCGCAGCGGTAACACCACCTTGACGCCGCTACACTTCAACCTCACTCGCCACGAATTGCTCGAAAAAATGAACGGTTGGGGGATCTGACGGTAGAAGGCCCGAAAGCATTTCCCATCCTCCGAGGGCGGGTGCATCAAGTTTCTATCTTGCGTTCCGCAGAAGTTTTGAAGTAACACGACCGGAGATCTGCAGGAAGTCGCTCACCCCCCATTCACGTTAGTTCACGTGGAAGCTGGTTTATATGACCGTCCAGACCATCGTGAGGTTCGATCCGATCAAGCTATCGATCGTGGTTCCACTCTACAATGAGCAGGAATCGGTAGGTCCGCTGATCAAGGCGATCGAAGAAACTTTTGCACACACCGATTCATTTGAGTGTGAGTTGATTCTCGTCGATGACGGTAGCACCGACCAAACGTACTGCGAGGCGCGGCGAAAGGGCGACCGATCCGCCATCGATACCCGTGTGATTGGCCTGCAACGGAACTTTGGCCAGACTGCCGCGATGCAAGCGGGTATCGATGCGGCAGAAAAAGACTTGATCGTCACGCTCGATGGCGACCTCCAAAATGATCCCGCAGACATTCCCGCGATGGTCGAGCACCTGATCCAGAACGACTTGGACTTGCTTGTCGGTCGAAGACGCAATCGACAGGATGGATTGTTCTTGCGATTGGTGCCATCGTGGATCGCGAATCGCCTCATCGGCAAGGTTACTGGCGTGCGGATTCATGACTATGGATGTTCACTAAAAGTATACCGTGCGACTGTCATCAAGCAGGTTCAATTGATTGGTGAGATGCACCGCTTTATTCCGGCTTGGACGGCGTTGGTGACCGATCCGGCCCGCATTGGCGAGATGGACGTCACCCATCGCGCCCGTCAGTTCGGCAAGTCCAAGTACGGTATTACACGAACAGTTCGAGTGGTTCTGGACCTACTTTCCGTGCTGTTTTTTATGCGGTACCGGGCTCGACCGGGACACTTCTTCGGCACCCTCGGCTTGGCCGTCGGCGCAATAGGCATCGCAATGTTAACGATCGTCGGCATTGCCAAGTTCGGCTTCGGCCAAGAAATTGGTAATCGACCGATGCTTTTGCTCGGCGGATTTGCTTTATTGACGTCGGTCCAACTGATCTGCTTTGGGGTGATGGCCGAGATGCTCTCGCGCTTGACCAGCCAAACATCGCACCAGCCGACCTACATCGTCCGACCGTCTATCGAAGATCGGGGAGATTATCCAACGGTCAAGCTGCGGGCTGCCGGTTGACCATGTTAACTTCCTTCCGCCAACGCGCCGCTGACTTCTTCTACAATCACATCCTGTATGTTCTGGCATTCTACTTCGTCGCACACGTAGTCGTCCGGATCGCCTCATCGCCAACCTT
Source organism: uncultured Planctomycetota bacterium (assembly GCA_963763175.1). Classification (GTDB taxonomy): domain Bacteria; phylum Planctomycetota; class Planctomycetia; order Pirellulales; family Pirellulaceae; genus Rhodopirellula. Next base: position 494,157 of record CAVXOB010000011.1, read on the forward strand.
GGGATTTGACGAGTCCGAGCAAGTTCATTTATCACAGTCGCTTGAGCTGGGGTACAACGCGCAGCCCCCGCTTTACACATGGATTCAAACAGCGCTATTCGGATTGTTTGGTTACGCAGTACTCCCGCTTGCAATGCTGAAGAACGCCTTTCTGTTTGGAACGTACTTCGTCGCCTTCCGGATTACTCAGCAAGTGACTGGCGACCGACGGTTAGCGCTAATCGCGACGCTTGGATTGCTTCTCATTCCTCAGATTGCGTGGGAAAGCCACCGAGATTTATCCCATACAGTGGCGGCGACCTTCGCAACTCTGCTCCTGCTCTGGAGCGTCATCTCATTGCGATCACAGCTTTGCCATACGGCGGGCGCACACGACGAAACGCATGTATTCCAACGTCCGCCGCAGACCTGGAGGTGTTTCTTCGGATATCTAGGAATTGGTATCTGCGTCGGAACCGGGATAATGTTTAAATACAATTTCTTGATCGTCACGTTCGCATTCGTGGCCGCAGCTTTGTCGCTAAGGTCCTTTCGGGGGATGCTCTTGGACCGTCGCATCATTGCATCAGTATTCATCGCCTTCTTGATCATTGGCCCGCACGCAACCTGGGTATTCAGTCACCCCGAATTGGCTTTTTCAAAAACCATTGCAACGCTCACGACTGATCAAGCTCATCATTGGCTTTTAGACGTATCGACCGGTATGAGCGCGCTGTTGGGTTCAATCCTGAGTTGTTCGCTGTTGCTAACGGTTGTGTACGCAACATTTCTCTTTGGGCGTTCACTCTCGTCACCCACCATGACGCATCGAGCAGGCGACCTCCCCGGTGAGGACGATGGTCGCTTCACGCATCTGACCGCCATATTCCTTGAACGCTTCTTGCTCGTCGTCCTTGTTGTGCTCGCCGGATTGGTGCTCACTGGGCACGCACTTGAATTTAAAAACCGTTGGTTGCAACCGTTCGTTTGCGTTTTACCAATTTATTTCACTACTCGCTTTCGTAGTCGAATTGTGGGTTACCAGGGCACGCTCAATCGTGCCGCCACCGCTCACGTGACAAGCGCCAGCGTCGTAGTGATGGCAGTTGTCCTAACCATGACACTCACGCGACCGATCATTCGTGCCCAAAGTGGCAATTATGGTCTGCTGAACGTCCCATACGCGCTCGCGGCAGAGCAGATCGGGGAATCGATCGACGGTGAGCCAGACCTGATCCTGGTGCAGAACACAAGGATTGCTGGCAATTTACGAGTGAAATTCCGCAATGCGCGGATCGTTTCGCAGGATAGTTCAATCAACGCGTCGGACCTGCGATCCCAATTGCGACACCGTCCCGCAAAAGTTCTCGTCGTCAACCAAGCAGACGAACCGGCGACGAGCGACTGCAAGGCGCAGGCAGATTTTGTTTCTGACCTGCTTGATGAACCGACACTGCTGCTTCATTGGAAGCAGATCAGTGTGCCCTACCTATTCTCGACGGACGATGCGAAAACGTTCAGATATGCCGTTGCGGACTATTCGAAAAACGTCGCTTACCGAAAGAATGTACATGTTCATCGATGAAAAGCGATGAGACCCCGGCGGTCGTGAGTACTACTGGGAATGATAGAGCGATCCCGAAAAAGCCGTGGCTGAGATGGCGGACCTGGTTCAGCTCCGAGGCGGCAACACAACTTGACGCCGCTACGCTTCCACCTCACACGCCATGGCCTGCTCCCAAAACGCACAGCGGGCGCGGTCTGAGGTTAGTGTTACGTGGGACCTTCTCCTTCCACTCCATGGAGATAAGATCGATGTCTAACGCTTTCAAAGTTTACTATAAATAACGTCGTCTTGAATTCCAACGGCACCAAGTTGCTATCACGGCTTCTCAGCTGATTGCTAAATTGATCTGGTCGTTCATTTCTATTTTTCAGTAACTTGTATGAACACTGCGAGGGATTTCCTGCAAGTGACAAATAGGTCAATTAGCCGTCTGCGGCTATTATCACGGAATGCGCGATGGACGAGTCCACCAAGTACGACGATACCGCTGACTCTGTATTTCAACCCAAGTTGAGTGACGCGACGGTGATGGCGCCCTCGATGGGACTTCGTTTCTCCGGCATCAATGCAACGATGGAAGCACTGCTGCCGGTAATGCGACAATCGATGTCTATCGCCTGCTGTGGGGGCAATCTAAGCGACCAAATGCCTCGAACGTCACTCTGGAAGTGGCTTCGCTCTCCGATGCGGAAACAATGGCGGATCTGGCATTCGCGGCGCAATAACGACATGTTGCTTGGTTTGCTCCTGCGACATGTCCTGCGGCAGAAATTGATCCTGTTGTTCACCAGCGCCGGACAACGAGAGCACACCCGGCTAACGCGATTTTGCTATCACAGGATGGACGCCGTGATTGCCACGACCGCTAAGGCGGCCAGTTTCCTAAAATGTCCCGCTACGATCAGCCACCACGGTGTGGATACTACGACGTTTCAGCCACCGGCGGATCGTACCGAAGTTCGCAAGCTCCTGGGGATCGACGCGCAACCGACTCTCGGTGTTTTCGGTCGGATCCGACCTCAGAAAGGAACTGGCGACCTGGTGGAAGCCTTGTTGCAAACATTACCGCAATTTCCCGAGTGGCGAGTGATTCTCATCGGCGCGGTCACCGCGCAATTTCAGCCATATAAGGATCAGCTCGATCAGAAGCTCCGCGATGCCGGACTTGCCGATCGGGTTCAGTTTCGAGGTTTTCTCAAGGATTTTAGCGAACTACCCCGGTGGTATCAGGCGGTCGATGCGGTTGCTTGCGTTTCACGAAACGAAGGATTCGGCGTCACCTGCTTAGAAGGAATGGCCAGTGGGACGCCTGTTCTGGCAACCCGCGCGGCGCATGGAGCGAAATCATCACGGAGGGAAAAGATGGCTGGCTCGCACAGCCCAGCGACCCCAGCGACCTCGCCCGCGTACTCCGCCTGCTATTTTCAAGCGAATCTCAGGAACTCGAACAAATGGGGAAAACTGCGAGAGCGAATATTGAAAAGCATTTCCAAATTCAGCACGAGGCAAACCGCATCGCAAAGATCTACGACGATCTGTTAGATGCATATGGCGAGACGAGCCTAAAAATCATTACCAGGAGATCCCCAGCCAATATTCGTAAATTGAAAGTGGCATAATCGAATATCGCGATGGCCGTTGGAAAACAAGGACTTCCTGCACTTAGAGTCTATCCGAAAAGGGGTCTGACCCTCTCCGGCGGGGCCGGTACATACCGTCAAAATCGACTCGCCTCCAAAGGGTCAGACCCCTTTTCGGATAGGCTCTTAAATCCGGACGACAGATTTTACAACGAAGCGATCTCGCTAGCCGCAGGCAGCGAGGGCGTGCGCAACTTCCCAACATTCCCCGACCAAGTCACTTTCATAAAGTGTAAGACTTCCATGGAAAACAAACTCGAGCTTCTCTCGATCACTAAGAAACAGCTTGCACTTGTTCGACAATCCTATCGAGAAGATGGAGGTGCAGAACGTTTCATGTCAAGGCTACTGTCTTCGTTGGGGGCGACGGAGCTCCGCACGACCCTGATTACTCGTTCCTGGAAGGACCGCAGCAGCGACCACGCTCATATCAATATCATTGTTAGGAATCCAATTTCGCTTGGGCGTTTGACTCGAGAATGGAGCTTCTCGCGTGCCGTACGCAATTTAATTCAAAAAAGCGACTTTGATATCGTACAAACCAACGAACGCATCGCCGGATGTGATGTCTATCGAGCTGGCGACGGTGTGCATCGCGTTTGGCTTGATCAGAAGTCTCGCGTACAAAGTACCATCGGCAAAGTAGCGACCAATTTCAACCTATATCATCTCTACCTTCGACGCGCGGAAAAAAAACTATTCGAGGATTCCCGACTCAGTGCGGTAGTTTGCAATTCGATCATGGTTAAGAACGAAATTTTGAGTTGCTTTCAAATTTCAGAAAATAAAATTCACGTTATCTACAATGGAGTTGACTCGCACCGCTTCTGCCCGGAAGTTAAAAAGCATCGCAACATGGTGCGCAAGCAGTTTGGTATCAGCGAATGTGCCTTAGTTTTCTTATTTGTCGGATCAGGGTTTGAACGGAAAGGCCTTCGCAAATCCATCGAGGCGATTTCCGGTCTTGACAACGCCCATTTAGTCGTTATTGGAAAAGCAAAACGAAAAGCAAGATATCTAAGAATCGCAAATCGCTTAGGCTGTACCGACCGACTGCATTTTGGCGGCGTGGCAACAGACGTCCGACCGTTTTACGGAATGGCAGACGCACTTGTATTGCCGACACTGTACGATCCATTTCCAAATGTTGTGCTGGAAGCAATGGCGTGCGCATTGCCAGTGATCACATCAGCGAGCTGTGGAGCTGTTGACATCATCGAATCGGAGAGGAATGGATTCATTTGCGATGCACTGGACGACGATGCAATCCGGATAGCAATGATCGGATGCTCCGATCCAGTTCGCGCCTCAGCGATAGGGCGTGCGGCCCGTCAAACCATTCTGCCAATGACACCTCAGCGAATGCAAGATGAGCTTCTGGCGCTTTACAAACTTCTTCTGGAGACAAAATAGGTGACACACCGATTGCGAATCCTTCACTCGGAAAGCTCCATGGGATGGGGTGGGCAGGAACTTCGAATATTGCACGAGTCACGCGGTATGATTGATCGGGGCCATGCCGTCACAATCGCGTGCCCACCGGACGCTCTGATCTTTTCGGCTGCGGAGCGAATGCGGATACCGGTCGTCGGGCTACCTATCGAAAGACGAAACATTCCCGCCATTGGAGCGGTAAAGGATTTTCTCAGACGCAACCAGTTTGACATAATAAACACTCATAGTTCTACTGACAGTTGGCTGTTTTCCCTGGCATGCCGCTTAAAAAGAAGCAATGAGGCACTGGTACGTACTCGACATATTTCATCGAAAATTTCACGCGATCCACTGACCCATTGGGTTTATCGATTTGGTGTGAAGCGAGTTGTCACGACGGGTGAGGCCCTTCGCCAACAATTGATTCGAGATAACCGCCTGCCGGAAAATCATGTCGTATCGGTTCCGACGGGGATCGATACTGTTCGATTCGCTCCCGGCAACCGTAGTGATGCACGCCAGATACTGAAAGTTCCAACCGATAAATCCATCGTGGGCATTGTAGCCACGATGCGTCATTTGAAGGGACATCTAGACCTTGTCGAGGCTGCATCGAAGCTCAGCCGCGATGTACTATGGTTGTTTATCGGCGATGGTCCTAGCCGAACCGTCATTGAAGCGAAAATCGCATCACTGGGAATGCAGCAGTCAGTATTAATGGCTGGGAATCAGGACAATGTCGTCCCCTGGCTACAAGCCATGGATCTTTTTGTTTTACCCTCCTACGCGGAAGGTGTTCCGCAAGCGGTGATGCAAGCGTCTAGCTGCGGAATACCAGTTCTGTCAACAAACGTTGGTGGAATACCAGAAATCGTTGAAAATGGAGTTACCGGAAAATTAATACAACCAGGTAATCTCGACGCGCTTGCAAACTCGATCCAGCAGATTCTCGAAAATCGCTCGATGCGCGAGCGTTGGGGAACAGAAGGAAGGAAATTAGCCGTGAAAAACTTCGGTTCAGAGAAAATGTTAGACCGAATGGAGCAAGTATTTCTTGCGGTTTCCAAGGCAGAATCGACGTGAAAACGGCTCGTCCGACGGAACCGTAGGCGGAGCACAGAGGAAGGTTTTTTGGTGTTTTGCCTCAGCTGAACGCCTCGCGTAATCCGTGGGCTGCAATCCCAAGAGATCATTGGCTCGAAGACTGGGAAAAGGACGCTTTCATCAAGTTCCAAAACCTTTGCCGCACGCTTCCGTCGGATGAGCCGTATAGCCAATCTTCAACACCAGCGAACATTGAAACACATTGTTTACCGCGAGAGACGTATTCAGTATACTCAGCGATCAGATTAGTCGTGATGGTCTCACCCTCTAGCCCTCTAGCCATCCGCACCTTCATCACGGCTGAAGGCAGCGGGTGGGTCCCGTAATCGCCCGCCTTCTGAATATGGAAAATGCCCATTTGATTGCGCGGCAACTGCGTCATGAACTTACACGTAGACAGGATCAAGCATAATGCCAGGATCACAAGATCGGGAGGCTCTATAACCAAAATGAATATCGTTGTCATTGGATATGGTGATCAATTCACCGCAAGCACTCGATTTAGGTTTTCCCAGTTCGACGCCCTGTTCCAGAAAAATGGTGATGCCCTCAATTTCCTGTTCAAGTCCCAAATAAAGAGCCCCAATTTCTGGGAGGTTCTCCAGTCGGCTGATGTTATTATCAACCAGAAATGTTTGCTTCCAAAGGCCGTCGCAAAACGCATTTTCGCATTGCAGAAGCCGGTCTACTTTGACTTCGATGATGCTATTTGGACCCGGCCGGGTCGTGCATTCGGTCCAGTCACCCAGTTTCGAGTGAATCGGCGGTTCCGGAACTGGCTACGGGAAAGCACTGGAGTGATGGTTGCGAATTCCTTTCTGGCTGAGAGTGCGTCATTTTTTTCAAGTCGTGTTCATGTCGTTCCAATGGCGTTGGACACCCGTTCATGGAAGCCAGGGACAGTAGGAGGCGAATCAAAACATGTTGCATTGGGGTGGAATGGAAGCCCGAACAACTTAGCCTTGCTTGAGCGCATCGAAGAGCCACTTGGCGTCGCATTGGCTGCAGAAGATAACGTTAGCCTCAAAGTCTTCTGTGGGAAAAAGCCAGACCTGAACTTCCCATTTGAATATCATACTTTCGATCCCGAGAAGGAAATCTCCTTTGTCCAGAGCTTGGACATCGGGCTCCTTCCGCTTTTAGATGACGCCTATTCAGCCGGGAAGTCGCCAATTAAAGGTCTGCAGTATCTTGCGTGCGGCGTGCCTGTCGTCGGACAGGTCAATCAAGGAGGCATGAACTTTTTGACTAAGGATACTTGCTTAGAAATCAACTGTCTTAATGATTGGACGAAAAGTTTGGTATTGCTGATACAAGACGCAGAGATGAGAAGGCGAATGGCCGCTCATGGCGTCGACCTGGTGCGTAAAAACCACTGTCTTGACACCACCTTTGATTTGCTTCGCTCAATAATTTCGTCTTAGATGCGCGAGTTGCTCATCATTTGCACCACCGCGGATCGCATGCCTTGCAGGTAAATGAATTAAACCCCCATCTTCTCTGCCGCCTCGTGGGCGATTCCCGTGCAAGTTAGCTTCTCTTAGCAAGCTCGGAGTGCTTCAGGTATGACGCCTTTGCTCCGTGCCAGGCGAGGTACAAGCCGTCCGATCCGTCCAAAAAACCTCTTCGCAACAGGTATCCCTTAAAGAAGTTGCCAATAAAATGGAGGCAAGCCTCTGCGCGAGTGGATGACTTGCCATTCTCGCGCATGTAGTCGACCATCATCAACGCATATTTGCGACTGCGCGTGATATAGTCTTCTCTTGTTTCGTAACTGAAATGCAGTAGGGGGGCATGAAGATCTTCAACTTTTCCCTCTGTGACTATCGATTCGTGTGGATTAGTTCCACCCCAACGGCACTGTGATCGCTGAAACAATCGGAGGGTGTAATCCGGGTTCCAGTTCCCAAAACGAATCTCTTGGCACGCTAAGAAATTCGCTCGCCTAAATCGATATCCGGCTTTGTCAAAGTTCAGGCCTTGGATTTCCTCTCGCAGGGTAGTCGGCAATACTTCGTCTGCGTCAAGCGAAAGAATCCAGTTGTTATTGCATTGATCAACTGCAAAGTTTTTCTGCTCCTTGAATGTATCGAAGTTGCGATGCAAGATACGTGCTTGGGGGAAGCTTTTAACAATTTCAATCGTTTTGTCCGTCGATCCGGAGTCCACCACCACAATTTCATCGCACCATCCTATTGATTCTAGGCATTTGCGAATGCGTTGCTCTTCATTGAAGCAAATGACTGACGCTGAGATGGCCGGAACGCGTGAACTACTACCTCGCGTTTTCGTCGTTCGCTTTCGATGCTTCTCCATGGTTTTTGGCCCGTTGGTGCAAGATGGTTGATGGTGATCACGCTACACGACGGATCTGACTGTCACGTTTTTCGGCTAGAATTTCAGCAGCCACTAGGCTTGCGTGATAGGAATCAGGCATATGGGCGTTTTGCCCATCAATTTTTGCGTCTTTACTTCGTGATAGTCGCTGGAGCTTTCTTCTCAGGCTGTAGCAAGCAGAGTGAATCTTCGACAGCGCCAGCTCCCGCTCAAAATGTAAGTTGTGAGATTCCGCAAACTTCTTTGCCCATGGCGTAAGTTTTTTGCGATCCTTTCTCGCAGTCGCAAGTATGACGCGTAATTGAACTGAGGGCGAAATTTGTATTGCATCTGATCTGAAATCGGAAACTTGCGCCAGGGATTCATAGAGCATGGCGGGCAGAGACGGCGGATATCGATTATCGTCGGTCATCGGCACACTCGCATGAAATGCGATGTTTCCTTCAGAAAGAAACTGACTGCTTGGACTACTTGCATCTTTTTCTCCCGAGAATGTGGACGCTCCGGTGCTGTTGCTGGACGCACCATTGACTGCGAGCGGTTCGTAACTAAAGAGAAAGCGATCTAGTGTGTGTGAGAGCATGACCCCGGAAAACACGTCTGGTATACTCGAATGATAGAACCGTCCACCGTAGTGTGCCGCTTCGATGGCCGTTCGCCTGACGAAACCCCCGTTGTAGATCATCGGGAGCGACCTATAGCTATCCCAGCCGTAGAGCGTTTTGTTTAGCTGCTTGCGACACTCGCAGATGATTGCTCCAGATTTCGTGGGCACCGATAGCTTTGCCGTTGTAGAGCCTTTGAATCCAGGCCACCTAAACTGGCAAACAGACGTTCGGATGGCGCTGACGTTGTATTCAGTTGCTAACGCGTCAACTCGCTTGAGGCATGCTGGCAACAAAGCATCGTCGTCTCCGATGATTGTAATCCAATCGTTGGTAGCATGAGCAAGTGCGAATTCCCAGTGCGTCGACATGCTGAGTCGCTTGCCTGGGTTGATATAGAGGATCCGTTTGTCTCGGGCACTCCTGGATACCTGTTCTGTTTCATCCTGACTGAAGTTATCCGATACGATAATCTGCAGTCTTTCGTAGTCCTGAGACGTTGCGCTTCTAAGCGCTGCGACCAAAGTTTCACAACGTTCGCGTGTCGGTATGATGACAGTGTGGGATTGGAGATTCATTTTCTCGTCTTTGGTTGAGCTACCGGGTTAGACTGAGACATCAACCCACGGTCGAAAACCAACAGTTCCCTGAATCGAGAATACAGATATTCGCTCGATTCTCGCAAGTGGGTTTTGCCTACTTTGGTTCGCAGGTTCGCAGTGGCTCCTTCGTGATTTGCACAACGGCAAAAAGCGTGCAGTTGAGCTTGCTTTACGATTTTCATTGACTATAAGATCGCCCCATGGAACTTGTGAATATAATTGCCCGCAAAAACGGTGTGGGAATTGATCGTGATGTCAGCTTAATTTCGCGGACACTAGCCGAAACCGCTACGGTACAGTGGACCGATTTTCGTCGGATAAACTCGATCTGGCGTCGATGGACCCGTGGGTTTTCCAAGAGGCAGGAGGAGTCACATGTCTGGCTGCATCTTTTGGCTGAACGGATCCCTCGTCATTGTGATCGCCTGATTGGGCCAGTGGCACTGATCCCGAACCAGGAGCGGTTTCCGAGGCGCCATCTCGGTCGCCTGCGCAACGTGGATCACGTGTTCTGCAAAAGTCACCACGCCGTGGACGTGTTCTCCGAGCATGCAGCTAACGTGAGGTACATTGGCTTCACATCCGAAGATCGAGGCGATCCAACGGTCGAAAAGGACTACAATCGTTTTCTTCATTTGGCGGGGAAAAGCACACTCAAGGGCACGTCCGTTTTGCTCGACGCTTGGTCTCGCAATCCTCATTGGCCCGAATTGACGATTGTACAATCAGCGTCCAATGCACCAAAGTCGACTCCTGCGAATGTGCGGCTGATCAGTGAATACCTTTCCGACAGTCGCCTTCGCGAGTTACAGAACCAACATGGAATTCATTTATGTCCGTCTCTATCCGAGGGTTGGGGACATTACATCGTCGAGGCCATGGCCTGTGGTGCCGTGGTCGTCACCACTGATGGCCCGCCGATGAACGAATTGGTGGGTGAGGATCGCGGCATTCTTGTTCCGTACAATCGTTCCGAGCCAAGGCACCTGGGGATGAATTGGCATGTCGACCCCGGCCGGCTCGCCGAAGCGATTGAATCCATTTTGAGCATGCCAGACGCAAGGAAAGCACGATTAGGGAAGAACGCATCTAGATGGTTTCAGACGAATGACGCTAATTTTCGCAAGCGATTTCAGACGATTGTTGCCGAGCTCGTCCGTCATCACGCGAAGTTTGATTGAGGACGAAATCACCAGACTCCAGTGAGCAACAAGGAACCCTCGGCAAGCGCAAGCTCACCGAGGGTTGACCGCACCACTGGCGCGCTCTCGACGGGATGATCCCTTCCCAAGCCCGCGTCCCCGCAGAGCTGGAGTCGAATGGCGTGGACTTAAGCGATGATGCAAGTGAGCGGACAGTGCTCGCTGCAAGTTTTGAACGGTAATCCGGTGTGAAGAACCCGCGGCTAGCGCCATCGGCTCACTCAGTCCACGCCATGCGAGCTTGAGTCCAGTATTTCCGGCACGTGAATGGTAAGCGATTCCAGGACGAATGACAAAATTACTGGACGCAGGAGTCCGTGCCTGGTATTTACCAAAGATAGCCAAAAACTATCCCCGGCGCATTCTGAGTGCTTTTATTGGGCTCATCCGACCGAAGGGTGCGCCGGAGGTTTTCAAGGCATGGCTCAAGCGTCCAATGATAATTTGTGCGAGTTGTCGCTGGACCTTATACTGGGTCTGCCGGGAGAAACGGAATCAAGCTCGAATGGCGTGGACTTAGGGCTTTTCGGGCGGTTTGACGGGCTCCGCCGTCATTCGTTTTGCTCGACTGGGGCGAGGCTTTTTCAGCTTGGGATATTTTGACTGATTTCGGCGTTTGAGCTCGCGAGGTTCTTCGCGACCGGGTCGATCTCGGACCAGCCGGGAAGTTGCCGACAGAACGATCCACATCAAATCGTCGGACGTTTCAAGTTCGTCGCTGAAGTATATCCAAGCATCGCGTGAACGAGAAAAGCTGACTTCACGCGGATGGATTTCCAGGACCGCAGCAGCGTCGTTGGTCAGTGAGCGTACCAAGTTATAAGCCAGCACTCCGACCGCTATTTCGCGGTCAAGGTTTTCGGGAGTATGGCAGCGTAGATCACAAAATCCCATCGTGGTCTTCCAGCAAGCAATGTCCGTTTCAACGTCCCATCGCAGACCATAGAGTTCTGCGATTTCGTCAGCGCTGAAACGCTTTGAGTCAACCAGTGTGGTAACAATCGTAAGCTCTTCGGTGCGACCTGTCAGTCGGTATCGAATGCAGCGATACTGGATGGATTCAGGTAATTGCTGCCACTGCTCGGGTGTAAACCGGTTCTTGTTATTCTTCGGTTTCTTCAACGTAATCGTCTTCTCGTCGAGCACTTCGCAGACGCCCTCAAAGGGTGAATTGCGACAGCCCTTGATCCCGCAAACCAGTTCAACACCTCGGCGATTCAGTAGCACCGAATCATAGAACGATTCGAAGTTGCTATCCGCGACGACGATATCGCCAGCTACGAAATCACCGTGTTTTTCACGGAAAAGGCTTACCTCGCCGGTCAGTTTCCCCTTCATTGCTGCGGTGTTGTAATTGACAATGCAACCGGTCGCCAAGCAAGTCGTCACTACGCAGCGCACTTGAGGAAAGCCAAGCCCTTCTTTTTGAGTCGAAGGCTGAGGATAGACCTCTTGATTGGCCTGCGTATCAGGTGCGCGAAATACCAAACCATCGACCAAGTAGACATTTAGCCCGTGCCATTTCCACTGCGTAGAGGCTTTCCCGCGGAGTAAATCGACAATGCGTTTGCCAAGTCGATCGACCAGTTCAACGGTGAGCTTTGCCCTCGCCTTGCAGTAGGCCGAAGCATCTTCGCAGCACGGCGACTGGCCTCGTCGTTTTCGCTCACGATTGAACTTCGTGAGGACTGTCGAACAGGCATCGCCGCGACTGAGACACTGCGAAACGAACAACCCGAGTGTGATCGCCGGCGTAAACTCTCGCTCGCGGAATTTGATTTCAAGTTCATCGCATAGCTGATGGACATCATCGTCACTGAAGATTTCGGTGAGCCGGACTTGATCGAGTTGGATCAGATTGTCAATCCGCTGGACCACCTCGTGCGGATTGAGTGCCTGACGCAATTCGGCTCTGCGATTGGTATCGACAGGGGTTCCACGAGGTGGCAGAATCATCGACGGCATCCTTGCTGTGTTGAGATTTTTTTGAAGAAAAACCACGATGCAACAAGGATGCCGTTCTTCGCTAGCTCAAAATTGTTTCACGCGAGATCCGCCTTAAGTCCACGCCATTCGAGCTTGATTCCGTTTCTCCCGGCAGACCCAGTATAAGGTCCAGCGACAACTCGCACAAATTATCATTGGACACTTGAGTTATGGAGTGCCGGGATAAAACCGGTTTGGAATCGAGAATGAAAGTTTCTTACGAGGAAGGTCTAACCAACTACTTCGGCCTCCGGCGGAGGTGCGACGAAGGTAACAACGTCGTGCTGAGCGTCCGTGCAGGGGGAAGCGTAGGCCAGCTAATTGAGCTCCGAAATCAGGTCTTCCATGTGCCTACCGTGTCATATGCGTCGGGAAGGCAACACCAGCTACACCGCTTTGGTAAGGGTAGTCTGGACATGGCGGAGTCGAAGAACCTGTGCATGCGTGGAAAATTCCAAACGCGAGAACCGGGAAGTCCCATTTGCCCCTGGGGTCAAGTCGTGATGACTCACTGCCAGGGCGACCAGCGAACCTCTATGAGCGCAATTCTGGTATGAACGCGGATGGGATGGCAGATGAGGCCGTAGTACCGTCGACGCGGGTGAACAAAGCTGCGACCGCAGTGGCGGAATCCGCCGAGGAAAGGGACCTCACTGAAGGGAAGTATTGCCGGATTGGCGTCGATGCTTCGGACTCTGAGCCGGAACAAGTATCAATTGGAGCGTCACGGGAAATCACGACGGGTAGCGTCACAGTGTGTCGCGATCGTTTGACCCAACGGAGGAGCCGTATGAGTCAAGGCTCACGTACGGATCTGTGCGGGGGGCGGCTGGCAACAGCCGTCCCTACCGCGATCCTTGAAAACCTCCAGTCACCATCGCGCACGCTTCGGTCGGATGAGCCTTTTATTGAAGGAAACCAGCCTCCCTTCAAATAAGGAACTCTCTCATGGCAACCAAGTCGGTCGCGATTCCAATTGCTAAAGCATTTCCTTCGGCGGTTTTGATTGGCAAGGCTGGAACTTCTAAGATGGCTGACTCGTTGCGGAAGCAGAAAATCCGTTTTCAAAAACCAACCCTTGAGCGGATCGTGGCTTGAAACCGCTTGCAGAACTTGCAGGTAAGAAACGCCGGGGTCCACAACCGATCGGCGACCTGTTGGTGAATTTACTTATGCGACTTGGAGTGGGAGCTGCAGATCAAGTAGAATCGAAATCGTCCGAAGCTCTGGAGTCTTAAGCTGACTTGTCGTGCTGCCAAGCACACTAACAACATCGTCTCATGCCGAGGGATATCTGGTGCAGTTCGTCTCTGCCAAACAAGCCCGTGCCTAAGTGTGAGGCTCTGTTAGCGGTTCAAACGCCGGATGAGAACGCCGGATAAGACAGTGTGGGGCTCTCAGAGCTTCGGATATCTACCAGGGTGGCGAGACTGAACTAACCCAGCTAACTGAGCCGTGCTGGCCGGCCGACAAACAGTGGACTTTGAGCGTCAAAAAAGCTATCCTATGGATGTTGCCGCTAGATGTGCGCGCACACCGCAGATTTTCGTTCTGGATATGACAGTACTTCGAAAATCCACCACGCTGGATCGGTCTGGGCAATCGGTGGCGTGCCACTCAATTCCGTGAAGAACCTCAATTCCGTGAAGAACCTCAATTCCGTGAAGAACCTCAATTCTAGCGAACGCGGCGCAGGTATCCCTTCGGTGCGACACTGATGAGGAGTTGGTTATCGATCGCAGTATCGATTTCGAAAGTGTCGCAATCGTTCAAGAACTCTGCAACTGCGGATGCGGGGCTGTTGCCTGGCCCCCAGCTGCGATCAGGGTATACTTCGCTGGGCATGTGCTCCACGATTGTGTCGAACACCACACAATAACTGCCGACACTCGTCAGGTCCGCGTATGCTTTTAGTTCCGCCAGCACGTGTTCATGAGTATGATTGCTATCGAGACATACCATGACACTTTTTTTGCCGTCGGCAAGCTGTTTCACTTGCGAGATTATTTCTGGTGCCACGCTACTACCTTGAATCATTTCGATTCGCTTAGACATTGGGTGCTCCAGGATTGCGCGCCGATTATGGTCGCGGATATCAATGTCGACTCCGAGAATTTTCGCATCAGCATGGCCACCGCACGCTGCGTTGAGTTCGAGTATTGAAGCGGAAAAAATCAACGAACCTCCATGAGCAATTCCGGTTTCAATTATCAAGTCGGGTTTAATGCGCCAGATCAGTTCCTGCATGGCGACCATGTCCTGCGGGTATTGGATAATCGGTCGCCCCAACCATGTGAAGTTATATGAGTATTTCGGCTCGGTACTGGCACGCATGAATTGGCGTCCAGCTTCTGCAATTTCTCCGCTGACGTAACTGGCAACTCGGTCTTGGCATTCGGTTCGGAAGATTTCAGCCGGGTCGTTGGATGTCATGTCGCTTGCTCAATTGATTGGAGGAGTGAATTGTCGCCCCATATTGCCAGGGGCTCGTAGTCGGGATAAGGATAATGTCCGAGGTTGAGCGTTATTGCAGCATTTCGTGCTGCACAGTGTTGCTCGACGAGGCGGCGCACGGAAATGGGGTTGCCGCTGCATACATTGACTGTACCGTCGAATGTTTGGTTTTCGGCAAGAGTTGCCAGATGACACGCAATTTTGCTGATTGGCAGATAGTCTCGCAACTGCTCGCCACCAGACATCGGGAAAGTGCTTTCGCCGCGATCGATGGCTGCATCGAGCTGTGCAATCAGACTGCGTGGGTTTTGGCCTGGTCCATACGTATAGAACAAACGCGCCCATGTCAATTGAAACGGGAATGAATATTGCAATATGCGCAAAAAGCGATGCAAACAATCCTTCGCGAGCCCATAGGAGGTCGTGGGTTTTACTGACATGTTCTCGCAAAGCGTGCCTTCTCGTGCGCCATATTCAAAACAGGTACCAGTTACCAAAATGTTGGAGCACCCCTGCCGGACAAATGTCTCAATCCATCGATATGCAGCGGGAAGATTTTCCTCAAAATGGAACCTCTCCCGATAGTCAGGCAATCCTGGCCAAGCCAAATGAACAAGTTGATCGGTGTTTGCCAGTCGCTTCCATACTTCCATGTCGGGACGATGGATGTCGACGCGCTCGAACGATACGTCCGAGGCCCAATCCATTGCGAGGAAGCGGTCGTGGCTGCGGACGGCCGCGGTGACGTCGTGCCCGCGGGCGAGAAGTTCCGACACGAGGTGGCGACCCACGAACCCAGTGGCACCTGTTACTACCATCTTCATGCTGCAAATTGCCCTAGAGACTCATCATTTTTCGAGATGACGGAGACGGGAAGGGGCCATCGAATGGCGATAGTGGCATCGGCATAATGAAACCCACGAGCGGACTCTGCATCAAAGAAATCGCTCATTTGATAGAGGACTTCGGTATCGGCCGCCAGGGATTGAAAGCCGTGCGCGAATCCTCTGGGAATATAGAGAGCGAGATGGTTGTCGGCACTCAGTTCGAAGGCAGCATATTGACCATATGTCTCCGATTCAGCGCGAATGTCCACAATCACGTCAAAAATGCTGCCGCGAGTGCAGCGCACGAGTTTGACTTCCTCATGAGGAGGGACTTGATAGTGCAACCCGCGAAGCGTACCTGCTCGTCTATTAAATGAAACATTGCACTGCACGAACTGGCTATTCAGCCCCAGCTCCAAAAACTCTTTTTGACACCATGTTCGCGCAAAGAACCCACGCTCGTCCTCATGCAGTTCGGGCTCGACTAGCCAAGCATCTTCAAACGTAGTTGGAATCAATCTCAACGATCGTCTCGAATCAAGTGGGGGCGGAGAAAGTCAGTAAGGCTAGGCGACGCGGACACCCGGAATGGGAATGATGAATTTGCCGCCGCGATCACGATAGATTTGTTGCTGCTGCATGATTTCATCGGCGAAATTCCAAGTCAACAGGAGGCAGTAATCGGGTTGATCGGTTACCAACTGTTCCGGAGCATGAATGGCCAAACGGGTGCCAGGAGTATAGTGGCCTTGCTTGACCGTGCTTCGGTCTACGACGTAGTCGATTAGATCACGACCGATACCAAAGTAGTTTAGTAACGTGCTGCCCTTTGCTGAGGCGCCGTAGACCACGATCCGGTTGCCTTCCGCCTTTAGTTTTGTGAGGCAGTCAACCAGTGATTCACGAAGCACGTCTACTCGTTCGGCGAAGCGAGCATGGTGGGCCTCGTCGAACACCCAGGTCGCTTCTTCGGCGAGTAGATCGGTGACGGACATCGACACCTCAGCTTCTCCGGCGTGGGCGGCGAAGATGCGTAGCGACCCGCCGTGGATTGTGAGTCGCTCGACATCGATAATTCGTAAGCCGTGCTTGGCGAAAAGCTGCGTTAGCGAGGTCAACGAGAAATAGCAGAGGTGTTCATGATAGATGGTGTCGAATTCGACATGATTGATGAGTTCACCCAGGTAGGGTGCCTCGACAATGACTCTTCCATTTTCTTTTAGTAGCGTGGCAAACCCAGCGACCACACCGTTGAGGTCCGCCACGTGCGCGAGGACATTGTTCGCATGGATCACATCGGCGCGTTTGTCCTCGGCAGCCAAACGCCTCGCAATCTCGATGCCAAAGAATTCGGAAATCGTGTCGACGCCTCGATCGCGAATTGCGACCTCGGCGATGTTTTTGGCGGGTTCGATGCCGAGGACGGGAACGCCCGCTTGACGGTACCACTGTAAAAGGTACCCATCGTTACTGGCAACTTCGATCGCCAGGCTGTCTTGGCCAAGTTCACGCTCCTCGACCAGACGTGTGGCGACCTCGTGAGCGTGGGCGACCATCGTGTCGGAGAACGACGAAAAGTAGGCGTAGTCACTGAACAAGCTTTCCGGCGGCACCGTCTCGGTGATTTGTACCAGCGAGCAATCTTCGCAGCGAACAAGATCGAGTGGCCACTGCTCTTCCGGACTGGCCAAGTCTGCTTCGGAAAGCAAGGCATTGGCCAGGGGAGTCCTTCCGAGTGACAGGACTGGTTTTAGGCGGGCTTGTCCGCAGCCGCGACAGCAGGTCTCCGTGATGCTTTCTGTGTGGCTACAGTTTGCGTCGTCTCGCTCCGGTTGAAAAAGTTGAAGTACCATTGGATCGTTCTCTGTAAACCTTGGTCAAAAGTAAATAGTGGTCGCCAGTCCAGCACATCGCGTGCTTTGGCCGCGTCGAGACATTGGTGCTTGATCTCATGAGAAGCCTGACCCAAAACGACGGGTTGGAGATCGCTGCCAAGCTCTTGAAGGACTTTTTGGACTACGTCAAGTACCGAGACTTGAATTTCAGTTGAGAGGTTAAATGCCTCGCCAGCGAGTTCGGGACGAGCCGCCATCTGTTCAGCCAGATGCATGTAAGCGGCTGCCCCATCTTCGACATAGAAGTAGTCACGAATAAATGACCCGTCGGAGCGAATGATGGGAGCTTCGCCCCGACATGCACTGCGAATTGTCCCGGGAATGATTCGGTTCCAGTTCAAGTCACCTCCGCCATAAAAATTGCCGCAGCGAGTGATGCAGACTGGGCTGCTATAGGTATTCGCATAGGTTTGAGCGATTAGGTCACCACACGATTTGCTGACATCGTATGGATGCATCCCCGCCAAAGGGGTTCTTTCGGTGTACGGCAGTACTTCGGCATCACCATAGGCTTTGTCCGAGGAGGCCATCACAATTTGTTTTACCAGCGGCGATCGACGGCAGGCTTCGAGAAGCTTCCACGTCCCGCCGATATTGGCTTCGAATGTCGAAACTGGATTGCGATTTGCGATTCCCACAATGGTCTGTGCCGCGAGATGCATCACCGTTTCAATCTCGTGTTCGCCCAAAATGCGTTCCAGAAACGCTTGGTCGCAGATGTCGCCGCGAACGATGGTCAGTTGATCAAGCGAGCCGTTCTGAACGATTTCGGCGTGAGGCGTCCAATCACGGATCAAGCAGACGACGTCGGCTTGTGCCTCCAGCAGACGCTTGATCAGCCAACCTCCGACCAAGCCGGTGCCACCGGTGACCAGCACCCGGCGATCTTGCCAGAAACTGGAGTCGAACGATTCCATCTTGTCGGGTTTGCAGTCCATTGCGGAGAAATCATTGCTGGAGGGGAAACGCAAATTGCGGAATGTGTGCCCACGGCGTTAGATAGGTGCTATTCTGGGTGTTTTTTTCATCACTCGTGGTGCTTATGCAGCGGATCGCCGTACAGGCAATACTCTTAATCGAGATTGGTGCTCCTCCACGGCATTCATCCAGGGTGCTTGCCCGGAATCCCATAGGCTCTGCAGATAATGTTTGTCGCGAAGGGTGTCCATGCATTGCCAGAACCCATCATGCCGATAAGCCGCGAGTTGTCCTGCGGCGGCGACCTGCTCGAGCGCATTAGCCTCAAGGCTGCATCGGTCGTTTTTCAAGTAGCCGAAGATCTCCGGTTCAAACACCAAAAACCCGCCATTGATCCAACCTTCGCCAGCCACTGGTTTTTCCGTAAAGTGTTCGACCATGTCGCCCTTCATGATCAAGCCGCCAAAGCGGGCCGGCGGCCGAACAGCGGTCACCGTCGCGAGTCGGCCCTGCTGGCGATGAAAAGCAAGCAGATCGTTGACGTTGACGTCGCTGACGCCATCGCCATAGGTCAACATAAACGTTTCGCGACTGAGTTTGTTTTGGAGTCGCAGCAATCGGCCGCCCGTCATGGTGTGTAGGCCCGTATCGACCAGGTTAACACACCACGATTCGGCTTCGACTTCAGATCGCTGCACCATATTGCGACCGAAGTCAAGTCTCAGATCACCGGCGAGATTGTATTGATCGAGAAAGTACTTCTTGATAAAATCGCCCATGTAGCCGCATGCGATAAGAAAGTCGTCGTGGCCATAACGGGCGAAGCATTTCATCACATGCCACAGAATCGGCCGATTGCCGATTTCAACCATCGGCTTTGGGCGCACCGTTGTTTCTTCTTGGAGTCTCGTTCCAAGTCCGCCCGCAAGAAGTACAACTTGCATTACATCCATCCGTGTTTAGTGGTGACCAAAACCCCTCCTGGCTGATTCTCCATGTACGTTAGCAAGCTAGGTCGTTCGTCGCAAGCGAAGTTGGACTGTTTTTTTATCTCGAGGTGAAACGCACTCGCCCTCGGAGAGCGACTGAAGTTTGTAAATCTCATGCTAATATGGGAACGGATCGTAATCAGGATAGTAATGCCGGTCGCTGTAATCGTCTTCAAGCTGGTCGCAGCTCAAAAAGTTTGCCATTGTCCTCATCTTATACTTGACGTTCGCCACGCGGCAAAACTATACAATTTTACCTGAATGAGCCACCTCAAAGCTCCAGTGTCCAAAATAGCAAAAATCTGCTTCTAAATTGAATGCGTTTTATGAAAAACTTCTGTCCTGTATGCCAATCCTCTGACGATCACCTCTTGCTGGACGCTCGAGCTGAAGTTCCGGTACTTCAAAACACCACCTTTGCAAGCAAGGAGGAGGCAATCCAATTTCCGCGGGCCGCGTTGGAAATGCGTCGCTGTGTGAAGTGTGGTTTTGTCTGGAATGCCCGATTTGATCCAGGCGCTCTTTGTTACGATCAAGGTTATAATAACGACGTGTCAGGATCGGGATATTATCAGCAGCATCTTAATGAAATGGCTGATCGTGTGATCGCATCGGTGCCAGCGAGCGAGCCCATCCACTACGCCGAGATTGGATGTGGCGAAGGTGATTTCCTGAATCTTATTATTGAAAAGGCGAAAGGCCGCTGTGTATCGGCAATGGGATTTGATCCGTCGTTTACCGGGCAAGACCGGCTCCACAGCAGCGCGGTGGTTCATAAATCGTTTTTCACTCCGGAAGCGTGCAGCAAGCTGCCGGCGGAATGTAATGTTATTTGTTCACGACACACGATCGAACATGTCGCAGATGTTCACGAATTTGCAAGGGCTCTGGCGTTCTCTCTTTCAATTGGCAATCGAACTTTGTTCGTCGAGACTCCCGACGTGAACTGGATTCTAAAGAATGCCGCATTTCAAGATTTTTTTTACGAGCATTGCTCGTTGTTTACTCCCCATTCGATCAGCCGACTCTTTGAAATGCACGGACTAGAAAGCTCCGTCGAATCTGTTTACGACGGGCAATACATGTGGACCAAGACCGAGAAAAATGTCGCGGGGCCGCTGAAAGCCCCGCTAGTCACAGATGTCGAACAAGATGCACTCGCTGCGAATTATATTACGCAGCGGCAGGACATGATAACGCACTGGCAAAGCTACTTGTTGTCTCGTACTGATGATGGCCCGATTGCGATCTGGGGTGCTGCGTCCAAGGGTGTCACCTTCAGCTTAATGCTCAACGACACAGCGAATGGCCTCATCGAAGCCGCGATCGACCTTAACGTCGCGAAACAAGGACGATTTCTTCCACAGACGGGATTGCGGGTAATCTCTCCGGAGCAATCGCGTGAGCGAGGAGTT
Organism: uncultured Planctomycetota bacterium; assembly: GCA_963763175.1. GTDB lineage: Bacteria > Planctomycetota > Planctomycetia > Pirellulales > Pirellulaceae > Rhodopirellula. The sequence goes on from CAVXOB010000011.1 coordinate 515,111, forward strand.
GCCACCGTCGTTATCATGAATCCGAATTACGAGCAGGAGATACGCGAGATGGCTGCGCAACTAGAGTGGTATCCCCAATTCGTAACGCTGAGCAACCCTCTCGCCGCACGGACCATCGCTTGATGCGGCGGTCAAGCCGTGTTCAGTGGCCAGCTCTTAAGCCGCTCGACTTTGCTCAGCCAACAGTCCGCATTCGCGAGCGAGCTCCGGACACGCGTTCTCGACCTTCTCGTACCAGAGGTTGAGCATGGAATTGCGCGTTCCCTGCTGAGCGACGAGCCTGGATTTGCCGTGCCAGCTTCGCAGCGTGATCGTGTTGAGTACCGCAAAGGCGTAGACCGTGTTGGGTAAAAACGGCATTTGTTTGACAATGTCAAATCCGCGGGGCTCCCGCAACCAACTCGATGGATGGAGGCTTCGCCTGTAAAACTCAGTCCCCAATGAGACCTGCGACTCATCTTGAGCTAACGCGAACTGCATCGTCACTACTTTTCTCCGGGTGTCAGGATGCGGCTTGATCGTATAGCCCTCTGTCTCGCGGAAGAGTTCTGGAAGTGCAAAGCCATCCAAATTGACGGCATCGTGCGGCTTCACGCCATAGCGGAATGCCAAACCAGGTGCGAGTTTGGCAAACACGGCGTATTTCAATTCGCGGCTACCCATCGCGTTGCGGATCGTGTACCAAAACGTCTGTTCGTGGGCGCCGAGTCGGCTGAGCGAGTCCGCGGTCATCTCAAAGTGTCCGCGGTTGCTTTGCCCATCCTCCGTTTGATGCTTTCCGTAGCTGAATGGCGTGTAGTGCGTATCCGCTGGCAGCTTTTCCAGTAGCTTGTTATACACATCGTCAGGCAGGAAGCCTCGGGTCGTGAAGTGAGGAAAAGGATCATCTAAAAAGGGGGCAGCGTCGACTGCGGCAACCATATGCGACAAAACGCGATCGCGCAACTCGACGTCAAAATGCGTTTGCATAAAATCACTCTTACGAAAGTGCGTAACAACTACTTCGGCACGTCCTTGCCGCAAGGGGAGGACAGTCACCCTGCGCTCTCCGGGTCGGGTATAGTCAACAACTCGCAATATTCACAAGATTGAATCATGATCATCCGGTGCAGATGCTTGCGACGCCATCTACCTCTTGTCCGCGTGCGACTTCCGATACTCGCCTGGCGATGTTCTCACCTCACGCTTGAAAGCAGCTCCCAGGTACTCTGAATGCTTAAAGTGGTTCTTCACGGAACTGAGTGGCACGCCGCCGATTGCCCAAACCGATCCAGCCTGGTGGATTTTCTAAGTACTGTACTCCTGCGTCCAGTAATTTTGCCATTCATCCTGGAATCGCTTGCCATTCACGTGCCGGAAATAACGGACTCAAGCTCGAATGGCGTGGACTTAAGCGATGATGCAAGTGAGCGGACAGTGCTGGCTGCAAGTTTTGAACGGTAATCCGGTGTGAAGAACCCGCGGCTAGCTTGCGCCGTCGGCCCACTAGGTCCACGCCATTCGACTCAAGCTCTGCGGGGACGCGGGCTTGGGAAGGGATAATCCGGTCGATAGCGCCAGTGGTGCGGTCAACCCTCGGTGAGCTTGCGCTTGCCGAGGGTTCCTTTTTGCTCACTGGATGTAGGAGCCCATGGCTTAGAAAATCCCGCATCCTGGATGACTGCCACTCAATTCCGAGAAGAACCAGAATAAAAAGCGAAAGACCGAGCAACTCGCATCGATTGCGGTTCACTCGGTGCTTTCACTTGGCAAGGTTGACCTGATCGCGGTGCAGACGATGCGTTACTCGGGTTGACCCGAGTCCGTTTGTCTTCCCAAGAGCAACATCATCATGCCCGCTCCCTGCTGGTTGCCGCCGTAGGTGTAGCCGGCTTCGAGGGCGCGGGTGATTCGCTCCTTGCTCTCGGTCAAGTGGGCGAGGGTGTAGGCGTCCATCTTGCCCTCGCACTTCTTCAATGTCGATTCCATCGACGCCGCCAGAGCACGCAGTTCCATCCTGGCGAGGTTGGTGATCGGGCTGTAGGCCGCGGTGCTTGGTGAATCCTCGAGGATGAGGTCGACGAGCCGCTGCAGGTGCTCGCGTTGCAGGTTGCGACGCAGTGACGTGATCATGGGATTGCGGTCATTGCGTCCCTCTGGGCATGGCTGCTCAAGTTCCGTCCACACGGACGACGTAATGCTGTTGAGCATCTCGGGCAGCGTCAGCGCGTCGGTCTCAGCACGCAAACGCATCTCATTATCATACACTCGACGCAACGTCGTGGGATTCATCAGCAGCGTCAGGGCCGACGCTTGCATGTCGAGCACGCGGTCGTGGATCGGCCAAGTCGCTTCGTCCGAAATTCCCGACCTGCCGGCACCGTCAATCCACTTGTCGACGCCGAGCCGCTCGAGAATCTCAGGCGTCAAACCGTAGGCTGCATCGCGAAACGTGGTCTCGATAACGAACTGCAGTGCATCGCGTTGGTCCTTCGCAGGCACGACTTCGACAGGGACTCGGTTGCCCGGATCGCCCTTCTTGTCGCGATTGACGAACGCACCACCAACCCAGTTGGCCATCATGCTGACCGATCGCATCTGCAGTCCGAGTGTGAGCTCGTAGCCGCGGCGTGCCTTGGCCCAGCTGTCCCCGTCTTTGACGAACTTATCGAGCAACCGACCTCGGTACAACTTGACGAGTTTCATTTGCTCGCTCGCGTGAGCGAGCGGGTCTTTGGCAAAGTCGTAACGGCGGGCGTAGGGGTCGGGACCGTTCGTGTCTTCATCCGTGGCGTATTGCAATTCAGGCTCGGAGCAGCGTTGGAGGATTTTTTCCAGATCGGAATCCTTCATCGTGTAGCCGTATTCGATCGCCCAGTAATCGTATGGGCCGATGTCGATCATAGTGTAGTCACCTTGGACGTCGCCCGTGTCATAGCGGTAGTTGATTGGGTTGTAATCCATCACCGACGAAGCGAACGGCAGCTTGCCTTTGACTTCTTCGCTATTGATTTCTTCGAGAGTTCGCAGTGCCGAGGCTTTGAAATTGTGACGCAGGCCGAGGGTGTGGCCGACTTCGTGAGCGACGAGATCGGCGAGCAGCGGGCCGACGAACCATTCGGGCATGCCATCGAGCATCTCTTCTTCGTCCTTTTTCACGGTTTTTTCCTCACTCGTCTTGTCGAGCGATTTTTCGTCGTCCTTTCCTTCGTCTTTCTTGTCACCGTCTTTTTCTTCATTCGCTTTGTCGTCTTCCTTCTTGTCTACGTCAGGTTTGTCGGCTTTCGCTTTTGCAGCAGCCGCTTCCTCTTCCTGCTTTTTCTTTTCTTCTTCCTTCGCCTTGTCCTCTTCCGCCTCGGTATCAGCGTGCAACGACAATGCCCAGTCCATGCGGGCCAGGGCAAGGTCCATGCTGCGACCCGTTGCCGCCATGCAGAGGCCATTTTTCTGGCTGACGTGACCGATCAAGCCATCGAATTCTTGGTCACCCAGCAGGGCCGGATCTGCTTGAGCCATCTTGTATCCGGCCATCGGTGATGTGGCCTGACGAGCGTACTTCGCACGGAGCAAATGCACATCCTCGGGAGCCCCCATGCGGACGCGGGGGTCCCAGTTAGGGCGAGTGGCCAGCCAAGCGAGGGTTTCCGCGCTGGCACCTTCCATCGCAAGATTGGGCATCAAATCGGCGTAGTTGAAATTGAAGTGCCGGATCCAACCATCGGTCAGGATGATGTCCGCATCGAGAATTTGCCCTGTCTCAGGATGCACTCGGCTGGGGCCGATCGCTGTGCCGACATCATTGTTGAGCCAACGTACAAAGTTGTAGCGGACGTCCTCAGGATCTTTCTCCATGTGGATTTTGCTGACCGCGTCTTGGTATTCGATGACAATTGCGTCGACGATTCCGACCTTTTCGAACGCTTTATTCCAGTAATCGATCCCGGCCTTGATCCAGCGGCGATAGCGGACGGGCGCGGTGTACTCGACATAAAATCGGATCGGTTCCTTGGGCGGACTGAGTTTGAGTTTGGGATCCCGTTTTTCTAAATGCCAACGATTGATAAATCGCACACGGGTCTCCTCGTCCTCGTAGACGCTCAGATCCGAGAAGGAAGTGGTGAAGAAGCCGACTCGCTCGTCAGCCTTTCTTGATTTGTACCCCGACGAGCCATCGGGCACTTCGCTGAAGGAATAATGCAGCGTTTGCAGCAACCCGCGGGCACCGACGACTTCCAACGCCAATTCGACGTTTTGGGGGAAAACCTTGCAGGATTCGACGGAATACAAACGGGGATTAGTGACCTGGACAGCACCGCCGAAGAATTTACTCGCGTTGGCGATCAAAAGATTGTCCATATCGATCACCGGGCCACCGCTCGGTCCGATCGCTAGAATGGGCGCGTCCAACAATACTGTGTCGGTGAACAGACGTTTTACGGAGGCTTTCGATTCGGCATCACCGGTGGCCCGAATATTCAGATTGGGGATGATCAATGCGATCCGGTCGTCGTATCTGCGCCACTGAACGACCCAGTCGCCGGATTGCAAGCCAGCGTAGCGATCGCCACTGCTGAGCGTGAGCGCAATGAAATAGTTCTTGCCTTTAAAATTCTTCGGCAGTTCGCCAATGATGGCAGAATCTTTCTCGCGTTTCCAAATCTCGAACAGTCCTTTGTCCGCTTGCTGATCGGAAACTTCCACCTTTTTGAAGCCCTCGGAGACTTTTGAAAACTCCGGGAAATCGGCAGCCGCGACCGTCGATGCGGTGACCAAGGTCGCCCCCGCGATGGGTGCTGCGGTCAACAGAGCGAAGGTTGGAATTGTGAATAAGCGAGTGATTCGCTGGCGAATTCGGGTCATGCGATATGTCCAAATGTTCCAGGGGGGGGCCAGAAATGGCGGAGGGAGGTGCGACAATAGCCTAGTCTACGTCACAACTGGGCAATTTGGGTCGCCGGGATGTGCCGATTCCACCTGTTTTATCCGATACAACCGGTCCGATGCAAACAGATAATGCATCGAAATAACTTTCCGAACGCGCTGGCCTGCTCGTGTGTGTCCCTCTGAGAAGTGTGAATCGATCAATTCGTTAGCAGGTCATCGACAGCGTCGATCACGCGAGTGGCTTCGCGGTGGAGGGAGGCGCGCAACCGTTGTGACTGGGCTGGATCGGCCAGTCCTAAGTTTCCAGCCTCGGTTTCAATCTCGCAAACGATGGCTTGCAGTTGATCGGCACCGAGTAGACTGCATGCTCCTTTGAGGGTGTGGGCATTTCGTCGGGCGGCATCATGGTCGCCAGTGGCAATGTCCTTCTGAAGTTCGGCCACCAAACATTGGCACTCTTCGCGGAAGACTGCGGCCAACCGAAGCACACCCGACACGCCACCGGGAATGCGTGAACGAGCGGAGTCGAGGTCCAGGCATCCCATGTGATTGTTGGCGATTGACAGGCATTCGGGTGGTTGAGTCGTGGCTGGGTCAGGTTCGCCGCGAGCTGCGAGCGAGGATTCGCCGCCGGTTCCTTCTCGTTCATTGGCGGCATCGATCATCGCCGCCGCAGGATGAATCGGATGAATGCATGCGAGGATTTCTTGGAGGCGGCGACGGCGGATCGGTTTTGTCAGAAATTCGTCCATCCCGGATTCTCGACACAGCCTGGCGTCTTCGGCCATGGCGGCCGCTGTCAACGCGATGATGGGAATGTGATTGTCGCTGCCCAGTTCTTGCTGGCGAATAGCCCGCGTTGCCGCGAGGCCATCCATCACGGGCATGTGCATGTCCATCAACACGAGATCGAATGGCTCGCTCCGCCATTTCACGAATGCCTCTCGCCCGTCGCTGGCGATGGAGCATTCGTGACCGAGCGACTGCAGCAGCCCGGCGATCACATGTTGGTTCGTCACGCCGTCTTCGGCGACCAAGACACGCAACCGCTGAGTGGGTGGCGATTCATGTACAACGAGATCCTCTTCCTGCTCTGCGTCATAATGAAATGCCGCATCGGCATCTGCGGTCGGCAGCGAAAGATCAAAGTAGAAGGTCGATCCAATGCCGACTTCACTTTTCAAGCAGATGGAGCCTCCCATTAGTTCGACGAGTTGACGTGTGATGCTGAGGCCCAGTCCGGTGCCACCAAATCGTCTCGTAGTCGAGGCATCGGCCTGCGTAAACGGCGCCAGCACGGCGGCTTGCTTGGCCGGAGCAATTCCGATTCCGGTATCGATGATGCTGATCCGAAACGTAGCAAGTGACGGTGCTGGGGAGGATGCGTCGACGTGATCGTCCAGGTTGACAAGGGGCGCGGAGGGGGGTCGCTGCTCGACTTCGACTGTCACGCAGCCGCGGTCGGTGAACTTAACCGCGTTGCCAATCAAATTGACGAGAATCTGTCGCAACCGACCTGGGTCACCAATGAAATGATTGGGCAGGCCGGCGTCACTGGTGTAATGCAGTTTGAGCCCTTTTTCGGACGCCTGATATCGCAGCGTCGAAATCGCGGCCTGAATTTCGTAGCCCAATGAAAATACGATGGACTCCAATTCGAGTTTACGAGCTTCGATTTTAGAGAAATCGAGAATGTCGTTGAGCAGTCGCAACAATGAGTCGGATGAACGCCGGATCGTATCGACATATTCACGCTGGTCATCATTGAGTGGAGTTTGCGCCAGCAGATCCGCCATGCCCACCATCGCGTTCATGGGCGTGCGGATCTCATGGCTCATGTTGGCCAAGAATTCGCTCTTGGCCCGATTGGCTGCGTCGGCCATCCGGACCGCTTCTTGAAGAGCTGCTTCACTGCGTTTGAGCGCCGTGATATCGCGGGAAATGCCACAAGTCCCCATGATCTGGCCGGTATCACTGCGGAGCGGCATTTTTGTCGTTAAGCACCAGGTGTCGTCCTGGTCGGGCCACGTTTCTCGTTCCACGCGATCGACCAAAGCGGCACCCGACTCGATAACGCTGCGTTCGTCCTCGAGGGCTTGTTGAGCATGTTCGGGCGTGAACACATCAGCATCGGTCAGGCCGAGAATCGCTTCGTCTTGAACATAGCCAAACTTTTCGGCCATCGCGCGGCTGACCCGGATGTAGCGGCTATCCAGGTCTTTGAAATAAATCGAGTCCGGAATCGTATCGAGAAGTGTGCGGAGCAGCGACTGTTCAAAGCGGCTTTTTTCTTCCGCTTCAATGCGCGCGGTCACATCCCAGAACAGAACTTGAAGTCCGATCAACCGGCCGTTGGCGTCATGGATCGGACTCTTGACCCGTTCGATCCAGCCGAGGCTGCCGTCGGCCATGCGGGTGCGCTCGACGATCTGGCTCGAACCTCCACCGGTCAGGACAGCTTGATCGTCCGCCGTGTACTGCCGGGCGATTTCGGGTGGGAACAATTCCGCATCCAGCTTGCCCGCGACATCTTCCCACTCCACCCGCCGCCACTTCAGGTAGGCTTCGTTGGCGAAAATACGTCGTCCGTCACAGCCCTTGATCAGGACGCTCAACGGCAAACTGTTGGCCAGGGCACGGTACGTGGCCGAGCTTTGAAACTCACGTTCCATCGGAGGGCTCGCTGTGTCGGGGTCAGACATTGTAACACGCTACTGGGAACCGTATTAAACACGACAACGTTTTACCAACGTGACTTGATTTCCTTTTTCATTGTAGACGAGTTCGTCGACGAAACTCGTCATCAAAATGAATCCTTGGCCGTGGGGGATATCGCAGTTCTCAGAGAGCGACTTGGGGTCGAATAAACCTTTTTTAGGCACGGTAGTCGTATCGAACCCGTCGCCTTGATCCGTCACGATGACCCGCACCTGGTCGGTCTGGGCAATCGCTTCGACGCGAACGGTGCGATTGCAATAGGGTGCCTCCTTCATCCTTTGCTGCATCGCCGGAGTAACCTCTCCATACCTGGCCAAATCGTGGTGGGTGGGGCACTGATTCGACGGCAGTTGCAAATTGCCATGCACCATTGCGTTAGCCACGGCATGCTCCACGGCCACCCCCAAACGAACCATATCGATGCTCGGCAGCAGTTCCATGCCCGAGCTGACCTGCATCAAGAGCCCCACGAGCGGCGAAATCAGCATCGGATCGTTTGGTAACTCAAATACGAATACGTTTTTGCGGAGTGTGGAGATCAATTTTGCATAGCTCGCGTCCGTACGGACGACTCCGAGCACGTCGATGATGGTGTTGTTGAGCATCTCGTCGATGCGATTCTTCGGAACGTAGCCCGCCGCGCCGAGTTGAAGTGCCTCGGCGGCAAGTTCCTCACTGCCGTGACCGGTAACCAGAATGCTGGGAATATGCGAGAAATCCTCTCGCATCTGTGCGACCAGTTGCAGCCCATTGAGTTCCGGCATCTCGAGGTCGGTGACGACAATATCGAACGACTGTCCGTGCATCTCCTCGAGGGCTAAACGCCCATTCAGAGCGTGGCCCACATGGTGGTCCGCTGCTTCTAAAAGTATCCGGATTTGTGCCGCTTGGGTGGGACTGTCTTCGACGAGTAGGATCCTAGCCATGTTGTTCGTACTTTCGGGAGGAACTATTTGCGGGCAGCAACTTTTCGGATAGCTTCTTATATTAAACGATATCGCTTGGCGGCGCAAAACCAGTAGCCTCATCAGAGTGGTATTGACGTCAGTGGCTTTTTCGAAGGTCAAGCCGCGCCTTCATTCTTCCCCCCAACCGGATCCCCCGCACGTGACCACCTATTTTGCCCAGGGATCGCCAACGACCGCGTTGGATTCAACTGATTTACGTGAGGCACTCAAAGCCACCTTTGACGCGATATCTCGGCCTGAGAAGGTGCTGTTGCTGCCGCCCGATCAGACACGCTTGTTTAGTCGTGCCGGAGAACTGACGGTGCTAGCGCACGAACTGCTCGGTGACCGTGTCTCCGATATCATGCCTGCGTTGGGGACGCATTCCCCGATGACGCCCTCCCAGCTAGAGCACATGTTCCCCGGCGTGCCTCACGACCTATTTCGTGCTCACCGGTGGCGCGACGACGTCGTCGAGCTCGGTCAGGTGCCCGCCGAATATGTGTCGCAGGTCACCGGCGGGGTTTATCAACGTTCGTGGCCCGCCCAGGTCAACAGGCTGCTTCGCGACGGCAACCACGACCTGATCTTCTCGATCGGCCAAGTTGTCCCGCACGAAGTGATCGGCATGGCCAACTACAACAAAAACGTTTTTGTCGGCACCGGAGGCGTCGCGGGCATCAACGAAAGCCACTATCTCAGCGCCATGGTCGGCATCGACGACACGCTCGGGATCGCCAACACGCCGCTGCGCCAGATTTTGAATTACGCTCAAGATCACTTTTGTCAAGACATGCCGCTGCTCTATGCGTTGACGGTGATCGAACAGCTTAAGGACGGCACCAAGCTCACCCGCGGTTTGTATATCGGCGATGACCATGACACGTTCTTTGCCGCCGCCGAGCTGGCCCGGCTAGTCAACATCACCCACCTGCCGCGAGCTCCGCAGCACATCGTCGCCTACCTTGACCCGCGTGAATTCAAAAGCACGTGGCTGGGCAACAAAGCGATCTACCGCACGCGCAAGGCGGTCGCGACGGGCGGTCGCTTGACCGTCCTGGGCCCTGCCGTCGAAGAGTTCGGCGAGGACAAGCGAATCGATCACTTGATACGCAAGTACGGGTATCGAACCAAGTCGGAAGTGATGGAACTCTATGCGGAAAACGAGGACCTCGCTGCCGATCCTTCCGCTGCCGCCCACCTCGTCCATGGGTCGCCCGAGAATCGCTTCGACGTCGTTTACGCGGCGGGCAAACTCACGTCCGAAGAAATTCGCTCGGTCGGTTTCATCCCCGGCAATCTCGACGAGCTGCTCGAGCGTTACGATGTCAGCAAGTTGCAGGACGGCTTTCACGAAGACAGCGACGGGACCGAGTTTTATTTTGTGCAAAACCCCGCCTTAGGGTTGTGGGAAGCGCCACTGACTTAGGTGCTCGGTCGCCCCATCATTTTCCGACTTCCGTTTTAGATTCACCATGTTTTCTCCGACTGACGAAACCGCGAGTGCCCCCGCACGGCAGGCGCAATCGATGCCCCGGCACGTTGCCATCATCATGGACGGCAACGGACGATGGGCGCAGAATCGCGGCTTTCCGCGAATCGAAGGCCATCGTCGCGGCGTGAACACGGTGCGCAGTATCACGGAACTGGCCGCGAAGTTGAAGCTCGAGGCTCTGACGCTATATTGTTTTTCGAGCGAAAACTGGAAACGCCCCCAGAATGAACTCGACTTCCTGATGCAACTGCTGCGTCAGTATCTGATTGAAGAGCGAGCCACGCTGATGGAAAACAATCTGCGATTGAGATTCATCGGCCGCATTGATCGACTCGATGCGGGCGTGCTCAAAGAAGTCGAGCGGACCCAAACCCTCTGTCGCGAAAACACGGGCACCGAACTCGTGCTCGCGGTCGACTATGGCGGACGCGATGAACTCAGCCGAGCCGCACAGGCGATTGCCGAAGATGCCATAGCTGGCCGGATTTCGCTGGGGTCCATCGACGAGTGCGCGATCGCCGGTCGCTTAGACACCAATGGGTTGCCGGAAGTCGACCTGATGATCCGTACCGGCGGCGACATGCGGATCAGTAATTTCCTGCTCTGGCAACTCAGCTACGCCGAACTGTGGTTCACATCGAAGTGCTGGCCAGAGTTTGCCGAGGCAGATTTCCATGATGCGCTCTCCGATTTCAGCGAACGCACCCGCCGCTTCGGCGGGCTCGAAGAGTGACGGCGTATGGATTAAGTCGGGCTAAAAAAATGCGACAGTGAGCCATTTGGACGCTAACCATCTGAACTACTCGGCACTCTTCCGCAGCGAGGCACGCACCAGCTTTTCATCGCTGCGAGCGTAGATGTAGCCGTCGGCGATGGCAGGGTGTGCCCACGTGACGCCGTTTCGACGCGGCAATTGACGACGGGTTGGGTCGAGAAGTTTCGTGCGTGAATGCTCCGTGTAACCCTGGGGCGATAGCGTCGCGAAAATGAGCTCGCCTTGATCGTTAAGCATGATTTCATCGTCACCGTACCTCATGATGTGGATGGTCGCCCAGCGATTTCGCGGCACTGCGGTTTGGTCCTCCCACACTCGGTCACCGTTGCTCTTTTTTAGACAGCGCAGTTCGCCGTAGCTGTCCACCCCATAAATGAAATCGCCCTTGAACAATGGCGTGCTGATGATGGACTGCAATGCGTCCGTATTCTTTTCATCAATACCAACGCGATGCCAGAGCTTGGTTGCCTCGGGTTTCGATGGATCGAGCTGGATCATCATCGAGCCGTCATAGAAGGATGTCACGAACACGTGGTTGCCGTCAGTGATCGGTGTTGGTACGCCGATGGGCATGTTCCGCGAGGGCATCGCGATGGACCAAAAGACGTTTCCCGTTTTCGGATCGAGACCCGAAATGCTGGCTCCGGTCCAGCAGACGATCACGTCTTGATCGCCCTGGCGGATCACAATGGGGGCACTGTATCCGGCTGGTTCGTCGAGCGCCCGCCAACGTTCTTTTCCGGTTTCCAAATCGAATGCCACCACGCAGGCCCCGTTGGACCCTGAAGCGATCTGAGTCACGAGCCCGTTGAACACCAGCGGTGCTCCGGCAATGCCCCAAATCGGCAGCTTTGCATCATACTCGGTCTCGAGATCGTGCTTCCAAATCACATCACCTGTGACTGCATCCAAGCAATTCAAGTGCCCCATCGCACCAACGGAAATGGCGCGGCCATCGTGAACGGTCACGGCGGCCCGTGGTCCAGCTGTGTACTGGATCGTGTAGAGCGCTTGGTAATCGTGCTGCCAGACAATGTCACCGGTCTCGGCGTCAAAGCACAGTACCCGCTCACGGCTGTCATCCTCATCGCCGACTTGTCGATCCATGACATAGACTCGATCGCCCACGACGGTCGGTCCAGAATAGCCCGGCCCGAGCGGCACGCTCCACGTCAGCGGCAGGTGACCGGCGGGCAGGGTCTCGATCAGCGGCACATCCGTGGCCACCACACCGTCACGATTCACCCCCCGCCACTGCGGCCAATCCTCCGAGCGAGAGATCGACGAGCTGAGACAGAACATGAAAGCAGCGGCTAGCACGAACAGACGGCGCAGGTGCATGGAGTTCGTCATGGCACTCTCTTTGTAAACGATGTCCTAAGCTCCAGGTTAGGCGACAGCAACGATCGGTCAAAAGCATAGCAGATGCGATGGACTCGGTGCCTACAGGTCCGAGGCATCGAGTTCGGGGCCTTCGGCCGCGGCGATCATGGCATCCAAATCTTCCACCTGATCGACTTCGTTGTCGAGATTCAGGAAAATCTTGTTCTGCACGATCTCCTGCAACACGATCGACATTTTGTCGTGGGTGTCGATGTTGACGAGTGCTCGCGATCCTTGGTTCAGCTGGACCAGTCGCTTTTGGATCAAGGTGGAGAGTTTGAATCGACCGCCGACCTTGTTAACGATTTCTTCTTCTTTTAATTCTTCGAGCATGGCGAGGATTCCTTGTGAATTTGCAAAAGGTGGCAGATTTCGTCGACGGTGCGATCGACGGACTCATTAATGACTTCATGGAGGTAGACGTGGCGGAACTCCATTTCGCCAGCCGCGGTTTCCAGCCGCGATTGGATCGCGTCCTCGGATTCGGTGCCGCGGGTGCGGAGTCGCCGTTCGAGTTCGCTCATGCTGCCGGGGTGGATGAAAATGGAGATGGGGGCGTAGCGGGAATCCGCCATCACGCTCATCGCGCCCTGCACGTCGATCTCTAAAATTACCCACTTGCCCGCGTTTAGACCAGTGGCGACTTGATCCGCCAGTGTCCCATACCAATGTCCGAGGCTAAAAACCTGTTTGCATTCGAGAAATTCACCCGCCTCACGGCGACGCATGAATTCCTCGTCCGTGAGAAAAAAATAATCTCTTCCGTCCACTTCGCCGTCGCGAGGTTGACGGGTCGTGGCGGAGATGGAAGCCGCTAAGGGTAGTTTGCAAACTTCACGCAGCCGGCGGGTGACGGTCGATTTACCCGCTCCACTCGGGCCCGAAACGATCACGAGCTGTCCCGGATGTGTCGTTTTTCCATGCGACATGATGCGATGGTCCAGTACATTGGGATAGGTTTGGGTGGGCATGCTGTTTTTCACTCCAAATTCTGGACGAGTTCGCGCATCCGCTCAATCGCACACTTGATTTCGACAATATGTTCGGCAATTTCAGCGTTACCCGCTTTACTGCCGATCGTGTTGGTTTCGCGGAACATCTCTTGAATGACGAAATCGAGCTTTCGTCCTACCGCTTCGGTAGCCTTGTTCGCACCATCGGTCTGCCCAGAATCATGCGTGCCACTCAAGACGTCTGTGAAAAACGCCAAGTGACTCGCCAGCCGGGTCAGCTCCTCGCTGATATCGCTGCGATCGGCAAAAATCTGGACTTCTCGGATAATATCGACGGGTTCACTGGGCAGATGATGCTCGGCGAGCGCCTTTTGAATCTTCTCCGTCAGTCGCTCACGGTATCGCTGGATCACCATCGGCGCGAGCTCTTCAATCGACTTGGTCCGCGACTCGATCATTTCAAGATCGGTTTGGAGCACGCGGGCCATTGCCACGGCCTCGTGATGTCGCATGTGATTGAATCTTTGCACCGCGGAAGCGACACCGGCAGCCAATAATTGCCGTCGTTGCTCCATTCGAGCGTCGTCACTGTCCGCGTCATTTTCGAGCGACATCACGCCGGGCCAACTCAGCAGAGCACCCAAGTCGATTTGCGTGGGCGTGGAAATTTCAGCGGTCGCCGCTGCCAGTTGACTGGCGTAAGCCTGCACCACGGCTTGATTGATTCGCGGCAAATCTTGGCCGGGGGGCGGTTTTAGGGTCGCATGGACTGTCACCGTGCCCCGCTCAATGTGCCCCCGCAGTTCTGCGGTGATCTCACCCTCGTGTGCTGTTAGCGCGTCGTTCGTCCGCACGACAACCTTCAAACCACGGTGATTGACCGACCTGAGTTCGACGACCAACGTTCCCGCCTCACTACTGACCTCACTCCGCCCCTGCCCAGTCATGCTTCGCAAACGCGGGTAAGATTCGTCAGGCATGCAGAGGGAAACGGGGAGTGAGGGAAAGGGAAAAAAGTGAGAACACCGAATTTGCAAATTGCACACTGAGAAATGCAAATTTCAACAATACAGGAGACTACCGCTGGGGGACCTCGTCAGCTGTGAGAGTGCCGGTCGTATCTGCCATTAATCCGATGTCTTCTCGCTAACGGCTTCGACATCGGCCGGAGCGGCTTCGCCAATGGCCGCATCGGCATCGGACTCAGTCGCATTCTCAGTCGGAGTGACAGGTTTTTCAGTCGAGGTGACAGGTTCAGACGGGGTGACAGGTTCAGACGGGGTGATGGGTTCAGACGGGGTGATGGGGGCTTCCGTCGTGGCAGGAACTTCGTCTTCGGTAGGAGGCTCGGCCTCGGCGTCCGCAGGAACGAGAGCAGCGTCTTCGGCATCGGTCTCTTGGTCATCCTTTGTCGGAATGACCAGGCTGCTCGAAACGTCTTCGTCGTCATCGTCGCCAGGTCCAGCACTGATGTCGGTCTCCAGCGACGCGGTTTGCGTCAGGTGGGGTCCTAACTGCCACATCGCAAACGCACAAACCAGAATCCAGATACCCGCTAGCGAAACGGTGAGAACGGTGAACGTGTCCCCAGCTTTGCTCCCAAAAGCACTTTGCCCGCCCGCACCGCCGAGGGCCCCTGCAAGTCCACCGCCACGTCCGCGTTGCAGCAGAATCAGCAGGATCAAGAACAGAGAAAGAAATGCCATGACCATCCCCAGTAACATACTGACGAAGTTGGCCAACGGGCAAAACTGAGTGAAATCGATGAATGGGAACATGATGGGATCCTGAAAAGCTTCTAGCTCTTAGCTGTTAGCTACTAGCTTTCGTTTGGGAGATTGGTGTGACTCTGATTTACGAATCCGACGTCTAGGCGAGGGATTGGATTCTGATCTATTAGCCCGACGCGTACGCGAGGGATTCGAATAGTTTCATCGCTCGCGCATCGGGCTCGTGTCCTGCAAAAAGCTAATAGCTAATAGCTAATAGCTAATCCGCTAGTAGCTAGAGAGCTTCCTAGCTCTTAATAATGCCAACAAAGTCTTCCACTTTGAGGCTCGCACCACCAACGAGGGCACCGTCAATGTTGGGCTGGGCGAGCAGTTCGGCGGCATTGCCCGGTTTCACGCTACCACCGTACTGAATTCGAATTTGTGCTGCCACGTCGGACGTGAAGATTTTCCCAAGCAATTCGCGGATAAAGGCGTGAACCGCTTCGGCTTGCTCCTTCGTCGCAACCTTGCCGGTTCCGATCGCCCAAACCGGTTCGTAGGCGATCACGATCCCAGCAGCGCGGGCTTCGTCGAGCCCCTCGAGCGACCCGCGAATTTGTGACTCGACAACAGCTTCGGTTTCGTTCGTTTCACGCTGCTCGAGCGTTTCACCAACACACACGATCGGCACCAGGTTACCAGCCAGGGCCGCATGGAGCTTTTTGCTGACCTCGGCGTCGGTCTCGCCCATCAATTGGCGTCGTTCGCTGTGGCCGAGGATCACATAACGGCAGCCGACATCGGTCAACATGGCCGCGTTGAGTTCACCGGTGAACGCTCCGTCTTCCGCGGGATAAAGGTTCTGCGCACCCGTTTCAACCGGCGTACCTGCCGTCACGTCAGCCACGATAGCCAAGTAGGCGGCGGGCGGACACAAGACCACTTCCACGTCAGGCGATTTGCCGACCGCGTCGACAATTCCCTTGGCGAGCGAACGGGCGGATGCCGATCGCATGTTCATTTTCCAGTTTCCGGCGATGATAGTACGTCGAGTCACGCGAGGGCCTCGGTAGGTGGTTTGGGTGTGTTGTTGTTGGAAGTTTTTGACGCGCTCACAGAACCCGCGAGCGGCGAAATAGTCTTGCCCAGCAAGTTGGCCATCAATCGCATTTGATGCATGATCTGACTGTATTGTTCAGGCAGTAACGCCTGCGGGCCATCGCTCTTGGCCTCTTCAGGGCAATCATGGACTTCGATGTGAACACCGTCCGCACCCGCGGCGAGACCCGCCAGGGCACAGGGCGGAATCAAATCGGGACGTCCTGTAGCGTGCGAAGGATCGACGATAATGGGCAGGTGCGTCAACCCTTGTACCACCGGCACGGCGGCGACATCGAACAGGTTCCGTGTCGAAGGATCAAAACTCTTGATGCCCCGTTCGCACAAGACCACATTGGGATTGCCCTCGGAGAGAATGTACTCGGCGCTCATCAGCAGGTCTGCGATCGTGGCGCTCATACCACGTTTGAGCAAAACCGGACGCGACGATTTGCCGACTTCCGTCAAAAGTACGAAATTCTGCATGTTGCGGGCACCGATCTGCAGCATGTCCGCGTACTGGGCGACCAGTTCCACGTTGCGTGGATCGGTGATTTCCGTCACGACTGGAATGCCGAACCGATCGCCGACTTCACGCAAAATCTCCAGACCCTTTTCGCCCAAACCTTGGAACGCGTAGGGGCTGGTGCGAGGTTTATACGCCCCACCGCGAAACACATTTGCACCGGACTCGCAGACGCTTTCGGCGATCCGCATCATCCGCTCGCGATCCTCAACGCTGCACGGACCAGCGATCATCCCGAGCTGACCACCGCCGATCTTGACTCCCGAAACGTCGACGACGCTCGATTCGGGATGGGCTTCACGGGAGGCCAGCTTGTAAGGCGGCAGGACTGGGATGACTTGAGAGACGCCCGGCAGCGAGCTGAGCGTTTCCTGGCTGACCTGGGCTTCGTCGCCGATCAAGCCAATGATCGTGCGATAGGTCCCACGGCTGAGGTGAGTTTGCAGCCCCCACCCCTCGAGCCGCGCGATAATGCGGTCGATCTGCTCGTCAGAGACACCGTTTTTCAGAATCAAAATCACGAAAATAGCCTGCCAGGCTGCTCAAACTAGAAATCCCTCAGGGAATCGGAGGCAATACCATAGCAGCCGAGGGGTGAAATCGTCGAGAGGAGATGCAAACCACCGATGGTGCTACGTCGTGCGAGTGTCCTCTTGGAGCGATTTAGCTGTGGCAAGCAGTCTCGTTCCGTTGGCGTGTCAAGAGGTCGCTAACGCCGCGACGTCGCGTTCAGCCCCACATTGCCGCGGCAAGGATATTTTACGCACCGTTGTTGCCTTGCATTTTACCCCGTTTTTTCTTGACCCTGAGAGCCTACTCCCTTAGAGTCAGGTCCATGCTTGCCATTGGAGCGGCTCGATGCTAACTAACTGAAAAACAAGCGGCAGCAGCTTTGGTGCTTCTCCTTAAATTTGGCTCATCCGACGGAAGCATACTTTTTGCTCAATGGACGCGAAGACACCTCGGGAGTGGTGGATTCCGGGTCGCGGGCTCGTCGAGCGATCGGGTGCGCTGGAGGTTTTCTAGGCATGGCTCAAGTGTCCAATCATGATTTGCATGGTTGGTTTGCGGACGATAGACTGAAAATGCCGGGAAAAACGGAGTCGAGCTCGAATGGCGTGGACTTAGGGCTTTTCTGCCGGTTTCACGGGCTCGACCGTGATCCGCTTGGCTCGGCTGGGGCGAGGTTTTTTTTTTCATCTTGGGATATTTTGATTGATTTCGGCGTTTGAGCTCGCGAGGCTCTTCGCGACCGGGTCGATCTCGGACCAGCCGGGAAGTTGCCGACAGAACGATCCACATCAGATCGTCGGACGTTTCAAGTTCGTCGCTAAAGTATATCCAAGCATCGCGTGAACGAGAAAAGCTGACTTCACGCGGATGGATTTCCAGGACCGCAGCAGCGTCGTTGGTCAGTGAGCGTACCAAGTTATAAGCCAGCACTCCGACCGCTATTTCGCGGTCAAGGTTTTCGGGAGTATGGCAGCGTAGATCACAAAATCCCATCGTGGTCTTCCAGCAAGCAATGTCCGTTTCAACGTCCCATCGCAGACCATAGAGCTCCGCGATTTCGTCAGCGCTGAAACGCTTCGAGTCAACAAGCGTGGTGACGATCGTCAGCACCTCGGTGCGACCAGTCAGACGGTATCGAATGCAGCGATACCGGATTGATTCAGGTAGCTGTTGCCACTGCTCGGGTGTAAATCGATTTTTGTTATTCTTCGGTTTCTTCAACGTAATCGTCTTCTCGTCGAGCACTTCGCAGACTCCCTCAAAGGGTGAATTGCGACAGCCCTTGATCCCGCAAACCAGTTCAACACCTCGGCGATTCAGTAGCACCGAATCATAGAACGATTCGAAGTTGCTATCCGCGACGACGATATCGCCGGCTACGAAATCACCGTGTTTTTCGCGGAAAAGGCTAACCTCGCCGGTCAGTTTCCCCTTCATTGCTGCGGTGTTGTAATTGACAATGCAACCGGTCGCCAAGCAAGTCGTCACCACGCAACGCACTTGAGGAAAGCCAAGCCCTTCTTTTTGAGTCGAAGGCTGAGGATAGACCTCTTGATTGGCCTGCGTATCAGGTGCGCGAAATACCAAACCATCGACCAAGTAGACATTTAGCCCGTGCCATTTCCACTGCGTAGGGGCTTTCCCGCGAAGTAAATCGACAATGCGTTTGCCAAGTCGATCGATCAGTTCAACGGTGAGCTTTGCCCTCGCCTTGCAGTAGGCCGAAGCATCTTCGCAGCAGGGCGACTGGCCTCGCCGTTTTCGCTCACGATTGAACTTCGTGAGGACGGTCGAACAGGCATCTCCGCGACTGAGGCACTGCGAAACGAACAAGCCGAGTGTGATCGCCGGGGTGAACTCCCGCTCACGGAACTTGATTCCAAGTTCATCACATAGCTGATGGACATCGTCGTCACTGAAGATTTCGGTTAGCCGGACTTGATCGAGTTGGATCAAATTGTCAATCCGCTGGACCACCTCGTGCGGATTGAGTGCCTGACGCAATTCGGCTCTGCGATTGGTATCGACAGGGGTTCCACGAGGTGGCAGAATCATCGACGGCATCCTTGCTGTGTTGAGATTTTTTTGAAGAAAAACCACGATGCAACAAGGATGCCGTTCTTCGCTAGCTCAAAATTGTTTCACGCGAGATCCGCCTTAAGTCCACGCCATTCGAGCTTGATTCCGTTTCTCCCGGCAGACCCAGTATAAGGTCCAGCGACAACTCGCACAAATTATCATTGGACGCTTGAGCCATGGAGTGCCGGGATAAAACCGGTTTGGAATCGAGAATGAAAGTTTCTTACGAGGAAGGTCTAACCAACTACTTCGGCCTCCGGCGGAGGTGCGACGAAGGTAACAACGTCGTGCTGAGCGTCCGTGCAGGGGGAAGCGTAGGCCAGCTAATTGAGCTCCGAAATCAGGTCTTCCATGTGCCGACCGTGTCATATGCGTCGGGAAGGCAACACCAGCTACACCGCTTTGGTAAGGGTAGTCTGGACATGGCGGAGTCGAAGAACCTGTGCATGCGTGGAAAATTCCAAACGCGAGAACCGGGAAGTCCCATTTGCCCCTGGGGTCAAGTCGTGATGACTCACTGCCAGGGCGACCAGCGAACCTCTATGAGCGCAATTCTGGTATGAACGCGGATGGGATGGCAGATGAGGCCGTAGTACCGTCGACGCGGGTGAACAAAGCTGCGACCGCAGTGGCGGAATCCGCCGAGGAAAGGGACCTCACTGAAGGGAAGTATTGCCGGATTGGCGTCGATGCTTCGGACTCTGAGCCGGAACAAGTATCAATTGGAGCGTCACGGGAAATCACGACGGGTAGCGTCACAGTGTGTCGCGATCGTTTGACCCAACGGAGGAGCCGTATGAGTCAAGGCTCACGTACGGATCTGTGCGGGGGGCGGCTGGCAACAGCCGTCCCTACCGCGATCCTAAAAAAACATTCCATCCACAGCGGAGTACGCTTCCGTCGGATGAGCCTTAAATTTTTGCTTGAGATTATTAAGTATGATACGTGGTTTTGGTGCTGCAATTCTGTTTGCGATGACGATCGCTATCTCTCCCAGCAGCACACTGGCGGACGATACGGAGCCAAGAACCTATGTGGAACTGCTCAATCGTATGCAAGAGAGAACCTGCTGGCTGGGGAAACGATACACCTACCGCTTTAAAATGGATCATCTCACAGCCGGCATGACGAGCGAGCACTGCTATCCGGTCATGCTCGAGGGCACTCGTGTCCTCGAAGTGGGTAAGCCCAAACCGGGTTCCACCGTGGTTCCGTTCCGGGTCATCCAAACCCTGAAAACGACCACAGAGCCGGGAGCCGAAGATGGTAAGCTGGTTACGTTTTGGGAAGCATCCGACGGTCGACAAACACGTCGGTTCTGCCGCTTTCTCGTTGCGGACAAGTGCGAGGCAACGCCCCAGCACACTGGGTTTGTTACCGCAGGCCCGAGTGCTCATTTCGCCAATCTTGACCCGTTTAACATTCTCCTCGGAGGTGGCGGCTCTGCACTTGGCGGAATGCTCGGCATCAGCCCGCAGGTTTTTAATGAGGAAGACTTCGGGGGGCAATCCATGACTCTGACCGTTCGCGATCATCCTAAGTTCGGCAAATGCTACATTCGCGGAGATGGAAATAGTTTTGGCTTGGTGCTTTCAGCTCCTGAGTATTTGCTGCTGGGAGGTAGTCCTACGGGAGAACCGGGGACATTTGATTTTCAAATCGATGACCTCGTGGAATACGACGGAATTCGATACCCGAAATCAGGAACGTATGAGTCGACTTCAACAACCGGATCGTTCGAGTTGATTAACGTGGAAAACTTTGATTTGGCACCTGAAGATACGAATGACTGGTTTCCGAGTTGGCCGTCCGGGACCACGATCCTTGACTATGAAACGGGCGCGACGACGCGCATTCCATTCGAGGCCGAGGAAATGGCAGAGTATAAACAACGTCTACGAGACAATTGCAGCCCGCTAATCGCGCAGTCGGAACATCGCTGGTTTCTATGGTTGAATGCCATTTTGCTGCTCGGGTTGATCGCGTATGGGGCTTTCCGCTGGCGGCGTCGCACAAGTTGAACCTCACCCTACGTCATCTGGAATTTTTCGCTTGAGGTAATGACGAAATGGCTAACTTGAGAACTCATTTTTACATGGTTGGCTTGGGATTGCTGGCTCTGCTCACTCAGCGAGGACGTGTTAAAGCCCCGCATAGCAACGACAGGGATTCTTGACGCACCTTAATTGTTTTGCATTTTGCCTCCTTTTTTTCTTGACTCTGAGAGCCTACTCCCTTAGAGTCGCCCTCATTACCCCCCGCGCCGTCCGATACGTGCCAGCGGTTTAGCCCGAGCGCGCGTCGCGATTAGACCCCCTGAATTCGAGGCTTAGACCTATGTTGGAAAGCATGAAGGCAAAATCTGTCGTGGCTACGTGCGTACTACTCACGCTCACCGCGTTGGCGACAATTGTTTCAGGTCCATCCCCGCAATTGGAGCGGCTCGATGCTGAAAAGCTCAGTGCAACACGCGGAAGCGGAGGACTCGTCTGGTTGTGTATTACGGAGAGCCAAGCGTGCAAGCCACAAGCAGGGGTGCAAGCACCGAAACTTAACACGCCCTGTAA
Source organism: uncultured Planctomycetota bacterium (assembly GCA_963763175.1). Taxonomy (GTDB): domain Bacteria; phylum Planctomycetota; class Planctomycetia; order Pirellulales; family Pirellulaceae; genus Rhodopirellula. Next base: position 536,740 of record CAVXOB010000011.1, read on the forward strand.
TAACGCCCCCCCACGCTCCATCTGCACGCAGACGGACAATCAAGGATGCGTCCAGGCGTCGGGGTCCGTTGATCAGTGTCACGGAACGACGATGGAAGATTGCCCTGCGACTGTCTACACCTGCGACGCTGCGCCTGGTGGCGGCTCAGTTTGGAATTCGCACATAGGGACATGTACCGATCAGCGGGAAGTGTGTTTATGAATGGAGTTCATCGCGGAAAACTCGATGGCTGAATCGACAACAGCTTTGAGTCTGACTGAAGCTCGGACGATCGCGGACGAGCGCAGGTAACTTTGCAATTGGTTTAAATCACTTGCAGGTAAGTTCTTAGGCAGCTTTGTTGTTCTGGCGTTAGCGTCGGTTCTCAACGAAGCTGAAAAATTATCGATGACTGCTCTGGAGTATTTCTTTGGATTTTCGCGTGAGATGGAATGATATGATGCGTGGTGTTGGTGCGGCAGCTTTCTTTGCGATGACGATCGCTTTCTCTCCCAGTAGCACGCTGGCGGACGATACGGAGCCAAGAACCTATGTGGAACTGCTCAATCGTATGCAAGAGAGAACCTGCTGGCTGGGAAAACGATACACCTACCGCTTTAAAATGGATCATCTCACAGCCGGTATGACGAGCGAGCACTGCTATCCGGTCATGCTCGAAGGCACGCGTGTCCTCGAAGTGGGCACTCCTAAACCGGGTTCCACCGTGGTTCCATACCGGGTCACCCAGACCCTGGAAACGACCACAGAGCCGGGAGCCGAGGATGGTAAGCTGGTTACGTTTTGGGAGGCATCCGACGGTCGGCAAACACGTCGGTTCTGCCGCTTTCTCGTTGCGAACAAGTGCGAGGCAACGCCCCAGCACACTGGATTTGTTACCGCAGGCCCAAGTGCTCATTTCGCCAATCTTGACCCGTTTAAAATTCTCCTCGGAGGTGGCGGCTCTGCACTTGGCGGAATGCTCGGCATCAGCCCGCAGGTTTTTAATGAGGAAGACTTCGAGGGGCAATCCATGACTCTGACCGTTCGCGATCATCCTAAGTTCGGCAAATGCTACATTCGCGGAGATGGAAATAGTTTTGGCTTGGTGCTTTCAGCTCCTGAGTATTTGCTGCTGGGAGGTAGTCCTACGGGAGAACCGGGGACATTTGATTTTCAAATCGATGACCTCGTGGAATACGACGGAATTCGATACCCGAAATCCGGAACGTATGAGTCGACCTCAACAACCGGCTCGTTCGAACTGATTAACGTGGAAAACTTTGATTTGGCACCTGAAGATACGAATGACTGGTTTCCGAGTTGGCCGTCGGGGACCACGATCCTTGACTATGAAACCGGTGCGACGACGCGAATTCCATTCGAGGCCGAGGAAATGGCAGAGTATAAACAACGTCTGCGAGACAATTGCAGCCCGCTAATCGCGCGGTCGGAAAATCGCTGGTTTCTATGGTTGAATGCCATTTTGCTGCTCGGGTTGATCGCGTATGGGGCTTTCCGCTGGCGGCGTCGCACAAGTTGAACCTCACTCTACGTCATCTGGAATTTTTTGCTTGAGGTAAAGGAGAATTGAATAACTTGAGAACTTATTTTTACATGGTTGGCCTCGGGTTGCTGGCTCTATTCACTCAGCATTCGAGTCGATGTACAGCACTCCATTTAGACCATACTTTTTAAAGTGGATTTGCAAGGAAGCAACACCGGCCAATGAATCACTCACGACTTTATCGTTCTACCGAACGAACACGGAGTGGCTTTACTCTCGTTGAGCTACTCGTGTCGATTGGAATCGTTGGAATTCTTATCGGGATGCTGCTGCCTGCGGTTCAAGCTGTTCGAGAATCCTCCCGGCAAACGCAGTGCCAAAACAATCTTCGACAAGTGGGGTTGGCATTGGCGGGATACCACAGCAGCTACCAGCACTTACCAGCCGGAAGTATTCATCCGCCTGGATATATCGATGATGGCCGCGAACATCCTCGGGCGACGTGGAGTATTGCGATCCTGCCGAATCTAGAAATGGGAAGCCTCTATTCACGGTACGATCCCGGACAGCCAAGTACGGCGATCACCAATCGCGAATTTGCTGAAACAAGCGTCTCGACCTACCAGTGCCCATCGGAGACAGCGACTGATGTCCATTTCGAACCCAAGAGCAACGTGAGGTTCTCGCGTGGGAATTACGCGGCGAACTATGGCAGTGGAAGCTGGGGAAGAAACTTTTGGGATGACGTGAAATATCGTGGCGCGATGGGACAAAATTCGCGATTGAAATTTTCAAGCATTGTTGATGGCACTTCCAATACGGTCGCTGTTGCCGAAATTAGAAGTGCGTCCGATTTCGGAGATAATCGTGGCGCGTGGGCATTCGCGGCGCCAGGTTCCTCAACTGTTGGGCTGGATTGTGATACCGAGTGCAGGGGCATCAATGATGACCCGAGTTCCGACTGGATCCCATACTGCCCCGCAACGCCTGGCGGAATGAAATGCAATTTCCAGAACAACCGGTTTTCTAACGCGGGGCCGCGAAGTCAACACCCCGGTGGAGCCATGTTGTTATTCTGTGATGGTTCGGTGCGATTGGTCAGCGAGCAAGTCAATATCGAAGTGCTCGCTGATCAATTTACGAGTATGAATGGCGAGTCGAACCAAAATTAGTGGCGGAGCAAAAATTGAAGATTACACGGCGTCATTTCGCCATCCTCGGTGGTTTCACATGCTTTGAACTGAGTGCATGGTACGTGCCAAGGCTGTTCCGAAATCGGATCCAATTACTCGGACATCGAGGTGATGTCACAGGCATTACGTTCGTCGAGGACCAGGACATGATTGCAACCGCATGCACGGATCGTGTGTGGAGACTTTTCTCAAGATCCGGCGGATCTCCCGTTCGTGAAATATCGGGGCATGATGGCAGCGTGACTTCGATAGCAACGTTTTCAGGTTCTGAAAGTCTTGCGACTGCGTCAAGCGATGGCACGATCAAAATGTGGTCGTTGCCCCGTGGAATCGAACAGTGGTCGAGAAATGCTCATGCTGGGCGCGTGCTCGCGATCAATTTCAGTGCCAATGGTGAGGTAATTGCTAGCGTCGGAACAGATAATAGATGGAGGATCTGGAACCCAGCAGACGGGACACTTGTGTCCGAGCATAAGTGTTCTCACGCAAACGGGTGCCTTGCGTTGAATCCATCTGGCACCGAGATCGTTCATAATGCAGTACCCGGCGGCGTTGACATCGTTTCGGTTGGGACTGGGCGTCAACGGAAGCGATTGTCGAGCCAATCCGGGCCAGCGACTGCGGCCTGTTACAGTAGCGATGGTAGACAGTTCGTGCTCGGCGAATCTGGGGGAAGGCTTGTTGTGTATGACACAGCGAGCTGGCGTCAACAGTTTGAGTGCAATGGGCATCAGGGGAAAGTGAACCAGATCGTCTTTTCACCCGACAATCGGATGATCTGGTCAGCATCAGCGGATCGCACCGGTCGTTGTTGGGATGCAGTTGATGGGAGTAGTCGTGAGACTGTAATCGAACACCGAGAGTCCATCTTGTGCGTAGCTGCTCTTACGGACGATGCCATCGCAACTGGGTCGACCGATAACACGGCGATAGTTTGGAGACACCCATGGCGTTAACGCGATGAGATACCGGACCGTGATCGTGTTGCTTGCAATCGCGATTCCTGTGCTCAGTTTGTGGGCAATGCAGATAGCTCGATCGGGCTGGTGTAATGACGAGGCGGCACATATCCCATCTGGGTTATATCATTTAGCGACCGGTCGGATGGACGCCTATCACGTCAATCCACCGCTACCCAGAATGATAGCTGCTCTGCCGCTATTGGTAGATCGGCCAATGATTAAGTGGCATCATTCGGATTCACCTTATGTGCGTCTCGAATATCAACTTGCTGACGAATGGGTCAATGAAAATCAAAGCTCGTTGAGAAGGCAATTAATCTTAGCAAGATCAACGACAATATTCTTTTTCGGTCTGGGGATTTGGTCGATTGTACGCTGGACATATCGAATTTATGGTTATTCTTCGGCCATACTGGCAGGCGTTTTATGGTCGTTCAATCCAGACGTTCTGACTTATGCGTCTGTTGTGGGCCCTGATTTGCCAGCAAGTTCGGCGGGCCTGCTTGTGGGGTATCGATATTGGAACTGGCTAACGAAAGACGATCGTCCTTTCCCGTGGGATGTCGCGATTGCGGTTGGCTTAGCCATTCTATGTAAGTTTTCTTGGCTGTTTCTTCTGCCCGTGTTACCGCTTGTTACCGTGATGAGTGATATCCAGCAGCATCGCCATCAACGCGTACGAGACGCGTTCCGCCTGGGAGTGTCCTTCTCGGTAACTCTTGTCATGATTAATTGGTGCTATGGATTTGAAGGAACTGGCAAGCAACTAGGAGATTTCCGGTTTATCAGCGCCTCGTTGGCAGGCCAGCACTTCGATTCGCCCGCTTGCTCAAATCGTTTTGCCGGAACTGGACTCGGACATATCCCCGTGCCCTTGCCGCGTGAGATGGTCAGGGGAATTGACTATTTGAAGTGGGAGTTTGAGCGTGGCTACCCAAGTTATGTAAATGGCGAATGGAGCAGTCGCGGTCGGTGGTGGTTCTACCTCTACGCAATTGGGATCAAAATGCCATTGGGGTACTGGATAATCATTCTAGCGGGCCTGTTAGGAGCTGTCATGAGTCCATTTAGGCAGCCTCCATTGTATTCAATGGAGTGGGTGGCATTGTTTTTGGGGACTCTGTACTTCGTGCTCATCAGCTCACAAACAGGTTTCACTCATCACGTACGCTATGTATTACCATGTTACGGATTTTTATTTATTCTAGCATCCAGACTGGCCGCGCAGTGGACGGTGATCAAGACTGTGTCTTTTGCGTCAGTTTGCCTGGCAGGCACCTTGTGGTTTCACGCGACGTTGGGTGGATTGTCGCATACATTCTTTAATCCAGTTGCTGGCGGTCCAAAAAATGGTTGGCGGCATTTGAGCTTCAGCAACGTCGATTGGGGGCAAAGTACCTATCGAATGGCGAACTGGGTCAGAGACCATCCACAGTTTCGTCCGCTTTGCGTTGAATTTGCATTTATTCCCGGCATCCCCGAATTGCTAATTTCGGATCAGGAAGACGTGGTAGTGGATCCTCAATTCTTAGACGCATCTTCGACCGACGGGTATTGGCGACTCATTTCGTCTGAACGGATGACGCAATTAGAGAATCGAGAGCTCTGGAATTTAGAGCCGGAGGATCAGCCCTTTCCCGATTTTCGACTGTATTGGATCAACGTGAACCAACCTGCCGGATCTACCCATGGAACAGAGTGAGCATGGTGCCGTCGAGATCACGATTTTGATGCCATGCTTGAATGAGGTGCGTACATTGGCCGCCTGCATTGACGAGGCGAGAGCAGCTATGGAGTGCTTTGATTGGGACTTCGAGATCGTGATTGCGGACAATGGCAGTACCGACGGCTCTCCCGAGTTGGCACGAGACTGCGGTGCCCGAGTCGTAGTTGCTTGCGAGAAAGGGTACGGAAGCGCACTCCGCAAGGGAATTCAGGATGCCAAGGGTGATTTCGTTATCATGGCAGACTGTGACGGCAGCTACGATTTTGGCGAAGCGCCTGCTTTAATCAGCAAACTCATCGAAGGGTTCGACTTAGTAATTGGGAATCGATTTCGCGGTGGAATTTTAAAAGGGGCCATGCCTTGGACGCACCGGTACATCGGCAATCCATTCCTGAGTGGTGTCGCTCACATTCTTTTTCACGGTGCGGTACGGGATTTTCATTGCGGCCTTCGAGGCTTTCGACGCGAAGTATTGGAACAGCTAAATTTGAGATCAACAGGAATGGAGTTCGCAAGTGAGATGGTGATTCGTGCGGAAATCGCCGGAATACGTACAGCCGAAGTTCCCGTGTCACTGCGCCCGACGGTCGTGACCGACCGCCACACTTACGTTGCTGGAGAGATGGTTGGAGGCACCTGATTTTACTGCTCCAGCTCGCACCTCAGGGATCGCTTTACCGACACACGGTGGGGCGAACGGCTTTTCGTACAAAGTCGCGACAAAATCACCCCGACCTTTAGATTTTTTTTCGGCTCATCCGACCGAAGGGTGCGCCGGAGGTTTTCAAGGCATGGCTCAAGCGTCCAATGATAATTTGTGCGAGTTGTCGCTGGACCTTATACTGGGTCTGCCGGGAGAAACGGAATTAAGCTCTGCAGAGGTGCAACTTGACAAGGGATATCCCGGTCGACGGTGCGCCAACGGTGCCGACGGTTCTTGGCGAGTTTCGATTCGCCGAGGACGCTTTTATTAAACAAATCATTGGACACTTGAGTTATGGAGTGCCGGGATAAAACCGGTTTGGAATCGAGAATGAAAGTTTCTTACGAGGAAGGTCTAACCAACTATTTCGGCCTCCGGCGGAGGTGCGACGAAGGTAACAACGTCGTGCTGAGCGTCCGTGCAGGGGGAAGCGTAGGCCAGCTAATTGAGCTCCGAAATCAGGTCTTCCATGTGCCGACCGTGTCATATGCGTCGGGAAGGCAACACCAGCTACACCGCTTTGGTAAGGGTAGTCTGGACATGGCGGAGTCGAAGAACCTGTGCATGCGTGGAAAATTCCAAACGCGAGAACCGGGAAGTCCCATTTGCCCCTGGGGTCAAGTCGTGATGACTCACTGCCAGGGCGACCAGCGAACCTCTATGAGCGCAATTCTGGTATGAACGCGGATGGGATGGCAGATGAGGCCGTAGTACCGTCGACGCGGGTGAACAAAGCTGCGACCGCAGTGGCGGAATCCGCCGAGGAAAGGGACCTCACTGAAGGGAAGTATTGCCGGATTGGCGTCGATGCTTCGGACTCTGAGCCGGAACAAGTATCAATTGGAGCGTCACGGGAAATCACGACGGGTAGCGTCACAGTGTGTCGCGATCGTTTGACCCAACGGAGGAGCCGTATGAGTCAAGGCTCACGTACGGATCTGTGCGGGGGGCGGCTGGCAACAGCCGTCCCTACCGCGATCCTCAGAAAACCTCCAGTCACCATCGCGCACGCTTCGGTCGGATGAGCCATTTTTTTCTTGAAAACGACCCGTTCACACGGAATTTCGTAGACCACAATATCTGTGCCAAACGCATGAGTGTCGATTCCGTGAGAGGTAGGCGAGACCAGTGGTGGCCTTGTCGGTTGTGATTGCAGAGTCGCGGGAGTGACGTGTGCAAACGAGCTGATTGCACCATGCCACGAAGCTGACAAATCCCGCGTCGAGGCGCTGCGGCGCTGAAGTGTCTCATGATTTCCGGGTGATTGGGCGTCGCTGTCCCCGTCATCGAGCCGTTGGGAAAATCGAATCACTGGACAGTACTTCGCGTGAAAGCTACCGTATTGTCGGTACCTGACCGCTTCACTGGAGCCGCCAATTTCGGTTCCCACACCCCATTTTCACCCTCTTTTTCCTGCTTTCATTACACGATGCCAACTTACGATTACCTGTGCGAAGCTTGCGGTCATACGCTGGAAATTTTCCAAGGCATCCATGACGAGCCCGAAACCAAGTGCCCGGCTTGCAAGAAGAAAAAGCTGAAACGCCAATTTGGCACCGGAGCGGCCATCGTGTTCAAGGGCAGCGGTTTTTATCAGACCGACTACCGGAGCGACAGCTACAAGAAAGGCGAGAAGGCCGAGGCGAAGAAATCGGAGTCGTCGAGCCAATCTGAAAAGTCATCGGATAAGGCGGCGAGCAAGAGTTCCGGCAAAGAAGCGAAGCCGAGCAAGCCCGCTCAGAAATCGGAATAGATTGTCGCTCTGCTCCCCGAGTCGGGAGCGGTCGTTCCCAACGCAGTCGGTTCTGAGAACCGAGCGACGTTCGTTGCTCCTACCTCACGCCCACCATGAACCGAGACGCTCTCCCGCCGAGTGATCATGAGCAGCGGTTGGCCGATGTCTTGGCGGAGATGACCGACCGCGTCTGCACCGGTGAAATTGCCGATCTCGATGTCGTCTGCAAGCAATATCCTGACCTGGCGGATGATCTGCGTCAGCTATGGGGCGCGGTCCTCGTGACCGATACCGCAGGTGCGGTTCGCGATGAGATGCCTCGTCAGAGGCTGCCGACGACGATGGGCGACTACGAGTTGCTCGAAGAGATTGGGCGGGGTGGAATGGGCGTGGTCTTTCGGGCTCGCCAAAGATCGCTCGATCGCGAGGTCGCCGTGAAGATGATTTTGCGTGACCGCTTGGCCAGCGACGCGGACATGCACCGGTTTCTGGCGGAAGCGTCGGCGATGGCGTCGCTGCAACATGTCGGCATCGTTCCGGTTTACGAAGTCGGCGACAGCGAGGGGCGTCCGTTTTTCAGCATGAAACTGATCGCGGGCGAAACGCTGACGCAGAAAGTGGCGGCGGGACCGATGAATGTGCGTGCCGCTTGCATGATGCTGATCGCGGTCGCCGAGGCAGTCGGTGCCGCCCACGCGGCTGGAATTTTGCACCGTGATATCAAACCCAGCAACATTCTGTTCGCCGCTGATGGGCACCCTATGTTGACTGATTTTGGACTGGCGAAGCCTATTGGTACCGAGGCGGCGTTCACTCGCAGCGGTCTGCTCGTGGGCACGCCGGCGTACATGTCTCCCGAGCAAGCCGGCGGACGGCGGCAAGACGTGGGTGTGGCGAGCGACGTGTATTCGCTCGGCAGCGTGTTGTACTTCGCCCTCACCGGGCGGGCTCCCTTTGTCGCTGAAACACCGATGGAACTTGTGATGCTCGTCATTGAGCAAGATCCACCGCCACCGCGAACGCTGCGTCCAGGACTCGATCGCGACCTTGAGATGATCGTGACGCGCTGTTTGCAAAAACCTGCTGACTTGCGGTACGCGGACACGTCGGAACTGATCGCGGATTTGCGGGCATACTTAGCGGACGAACGCGTGTCGGCGCAGCGGACATTTCAATCAAGTCGTTGCTCGTGTGTTTCGCGAGACGCATCACGCCGCAGTACTGGAGAACTGGGGTGTGCTGTGGATGTGGCATTCGCTGGTGCTGCTGATTGCGAGTTTACTGACGTGGCAAATGGCGTTGTACGGCGTGGAGCGGCGTGAGAGTTACATTGCGGTGTGGGTGGTCGGACTGGGGGCATGGGCGGCGGTGTTTTGGAAACTGCGCCAACGGATGGGACCGGTCACATTCATCGAGCGGCAGATCGCTCACGTGTGGGGTTCCAGCATGATCGCGATTTCGATGCTGTTTCCGCTAGAATGGTGGTTGGGTCTAGATGTATTGAGCCTGGCACCCATGCTCGGCGTGATCAGCGCCATGGTGTTTATCATCAAGGCGAGCATGCTCAGTGGTGCGTTTTACTTTCAAGCCCTGGCTCTGCTCGTCGGCGCGGTCGCGATGGCCGTGATTCCCCGCCATGCTCACTTAATCTTCGGCGTGATCGCGGCCGCGTGCTTCTTCTTTCCTGGCCTGAAATATTATCGCCGTCGAGCCTGTTGATGCGGCGTTTTGCGGGAGTGGGAGAAAAATCGTGCCCAGCCCCCAATCGAGATAGCAGCCCGTCTACAATGCTCTGACAGTCCCTCCCCGCGGTCACCGTTCCGGACGATTCCCCACCGCTTGCTTTGACAAAAGAGTTTTTTATGCCTTCCCGACTTCCGTTTTTAATAGTCCTATTCTGTTTGCCTTTCGCCGCGACTCTGGCCGTTGGTGCCGATGTGAAGGGTCCGAAACCCAATGTCATCTTCGTTCTCTGTGATGATCTGGGCTACGGCGACTACGGCGTGTTCTTCCAAAATCTGCGGCGGAAAAACGCAGATCGTTCCGAACCGTGGCACCTGACGCCGCAGCTCGACACAATGGCGAACGAAGGCGTGCAATTGCGCCAGCACTACTGCCCGGCTCCGGTATGTGCGCCCTCACGTGCGTCGCTACTGCTCGGCGTGCATCAGGGACACAGCAATGTTCGCGACAATCAGTTTGATAAAGCGATTGAAAACAACCACACGCTCGGCACCGTCATGCGCGGTGCGGGCTACGCGACCGCTGCGATCGGCAAATGGGGACTGCAGGGAGGGCCGTCTCGTGAACAGAAAGCGGCCAACGATAAAACAGATAGCAAGGACCTGACGCCAGACGATTGGCCCGGCTATCCGACTAAGCGAGGCTTCGACGATTTCTTTGGCTATGTACGGCACCGGGATGGGCACGCACACTACCCCAAGGAAGACGGCAAGGAGGTGTGGGCCAATGATCAAGAGATATCCGCGGACCTGGCAGGTTGCTACACCGCTGACTTGTTCACGGCGCGAGCAAAGAAATGGATCGTTGATCAACACAGCAAAGATCCAAAGAAACCATTCTTTCTCTATCTCGCGTTCGATACGCCACACGCGAAGCTACAGCTTCCTCCCGCACCCTATCCCGAGGGCGGCGGCCTCCAAGGCGGCCTCCAGTGGACTGGTGAAAAGGGTCGGATGATCAACACGGCCGACGGGACGCCAGATTCGTACATGCATCCAGCTTACGCGAAGCAAACGTGGGATCACGACGACGACCCAGCGACCCCTGAAAAACCCTGGCCCGATGTTTATAAACGCTACGCCGTCGACGTTCGGCGCATCGATGATTGTTTGGGTGACCTGCTGCAGTTGGTCGACGACCTTGGCATCGATGATAACACGCTCGTGGTGTTCACGACCGATAACGGCCCGAGTCGCGAGTCGTACCTCCCGGAAAATTATGAACCCACTTTTTTCAATTCCTTCGGACCATTTGATGGCATTAAGCGCGATACATGGGAAGGCGGCATCCGCGTCGGTGCGGTCGTGCGTTGGCCCGGCGGTGCAGCGGGGAATCGGGTGAGTGAAGTACCGAGCCAGTTCCATGACTGGATGCCCACCTTCGCTGAACTTGCGGGAGTTCCCGCTCCGGCGCGTTGCGACGGCACGTCGCTCGTACCCACGCTGACGGGAAAGGGCGAACAAGAAACGCCGCTCGTTTACGTCGAGTATTTCAATGGTCAGAAGACGCCCAACTATCCCGAGTTCGAAGCCAAGCGGCGCGGTGGCGTGCGCAAGCAAATGCAGGCGATCCGCGACGGCGATCTCGTCGGGGTTCGTTACAACGTGAAATCGCAGTCTGATCCGTTCGAGATTTACAACGTGGTGGATGATCCGAAACAGACCAAGAATCTCGCGGATCAACTCCCTGAGAAACAACAGGAGTTGCACGATGCCGTGCTCCGGTTACGGCGTCCCAACGAGTCCGCCCCACGGCCCTACGACGACGAATTGATTCCGGCTGTCGCCGTTGACAATGTGAAGCATCGCGTGAAGTGGCAAACCTATACCGTCGATGCTCCCTGGCTGGCGAGACTCGACGATCTCACGCCCGAAAGGAGTGGCGAAGGAGCCAACACGCTTGAGGAATGTCCGCACCTTCCAGCAGGTCAATCACAGCTCATCAGCGGATTAATCCATATTCCAGCTGATGGGAAGTACACATTTTCGTTACCAGCGGGTGTAACGTCTGTGCTTCGTCTCCATGATGCGACTGTGCTCGACGCGGGATTTGTTCCATCAGCAGAGGCTGTTTCGGGATCAGTGAACTTAGCCGCTGGCATGCACCCGTTTCGGTTCTACTGGCGCGGTCCAGGTGCGGTGCCAGAGCTAATGTTAAACGGTCCCAAGATGCAGAACCAAACGCCCCAAGCACGGATGTTATTTCATCCGTGATCAATCCTTACGCAGACCCGCAGCACAGAGACGCGAACGGTACGTAACCACGAAGTCTCTGGGTAAGCTAGTTCATTCAACAAAGTCCCGAATGGGACGTTAGCGTTCTGCCGGGGACGCCAGTCCACGGTTGCTGCCGATCAGAGCAAAGTCCCAGATGGGACGACAGCAGATCGGTCTTGGTAGTGCGATCACGAGTCGTTGTCGCCCCGTTCGGGGCTGCGCCGGTTTGTTTGATTTGACCGGAGACTTGCGTCCCCCGCATCGAGCTGTCGTTCCTCGTGGGACTTATCAGATCAATGTTGTTGTGGTTCTCGCCGCAGCTAAAACAATGAGTGAGATTGTCTTTGGGTTTCACTGTCGTTCGGAGTTTCTGGCTGTTACCGCCACGAATCCGATCACCATCATCGCGAGCAGCGCGATCACGCACAGCGCTCGCCAGATTGGTAAGTGGAACCGCCAATCGTATTCCAGGTCCAGCACCATGGGCAAATCCTCGGCGACTTGGACACTGCGTGTGAATGCCGATACAGCCCCCTCCTCGGGTAAATTAATTAAGATCGCTTGAGGAGCCGGGTCGGTGGACTGCTGATGTTCCACCAATCTCGTCGCGATGCGTTGCAGGAACGCGTTATCTTGGGTCGTGTTACCACGCAACAGGTCATTGAACTGTGCCGGTTGCAGGTCGAGTTGATTCTGCTGGAGGATTGGATTTCCCACTGCGGCATTACGAAGTTGTTCGTCGCCCGCGACCGTGTCATCGCTCCTGCTGTTGTCAAGCAAGAGTCGTTGACGTCTCGTGTTCAAGCCGACGATGGCCTGGCGGGTTTGCAAATTCTCCAGTTGAACGCGTGCATCCTCGTTCGATGCAGCGTCAAGTGCGTACTGATTCGCGACGCTATTGAACGCCCAACTCGCCTTAGATTGCTCGCCCTTTTGCAAGAGTTGATTGGCCTTGGCGAGCAAATCAGCCGCCTGCTCGGCTCGCTTCTGACGTGCACCGCTGGCGCTCGACAAGTAAGAACTACGGTCATACTGGCCCTGATTAGTCTGGCGTATCAGTTCGAGATTACCGTCGTGATCGACCAGCTCGTAGCCATCGGGCGCCACCACGTTCCACTGGATGTTTTCCAGGGGCACGTTGAGTTCAGGACTGGTCAATTCGATACGGCTGATTCCGTCACCCCGGACGGAGTAGACGAAGCGAACGTTGGCCGTGCGATCGTCAATGCCTGGCAGGATTGTAAACTGCCAGACGCTCGCCTCACCGCGTTGATGAATGGAATGCACGCTTTCATCATTGACAAAAATACTAAATAGTTCGCCGTGCGGAGGCAGTCCCACTCTCAGGCTGCTGCGTTGGATCACGTCGACGGTCAGTTCGACGGCGGTCAGCTGATCGCCCCTCGGTGAAAGCACCGTGGTCAGTTCACCTTGGGATACCCGCAGTTTCAATGCGTCGGCGAGCGAGTGCCGTTTTGCATGCACGATCACTTGGCCGCTGGCGGAAACACTTCGGAGCACGAATACGGGAGCGGCCTGAACGCCGGCGTCGCGCAAGTTTCCTGGAACGCTCGTCCAATCGATTGGTTGCCATCCATCGGGCAAGTCGTCGTGATGTAGTTCTAAACGACCGCCCGCGCGAACGGCAATGAAGTAGGACAGCTGTCGTGCCTGTGGAAAGCCCACCGGCGCGATAATTTCACGATCGCCTTTGCGATCTCCACGTCGTTCGTATTCGATTCGGAAATCAATCTTTCCAATCACACGACGTTTGAATTGCAGTTCCCATACGTTCGAGTCAGGGGCTGTGCGAACCAGATCACTGACCGTGCTGCCACTGGCTCGCAGCGTCTTGATTTCGTCTTCGTCCGTGATTGGCAAGACAACATTGAGGGACCGAATCGATGCGTTCTGGACTTCAAAGTTGGCCATCACCGCAGTCCGTGTTTGACCTTCTCGTAGAATCACTTCATGCAGCACTTGTCCGGTCACCCAAGGGTCAAGTTTTTCGATACCGAGCACGAGCGACCAGTCGCGTTGGAGCAAGCGATAGGCCAGTCCACCCGGCATCGCTGGATCGCGTGTCGGGTTGGTTATTGATTGCAGATCCGACTCCGAGACGTTCTGACGTGAGATCGTCCTCAGCCGAATACCCGTCGCCGGTCGTACGACAAGCTCGCCCGTTTGGCGAGCGGCTTCATCGATTTCAAATCGCGGCACGGTCCAATTTTCAGCCTCGCTGGGTGCGACACCAGCCAGCGCGAGAGCAAAGTTCTGGACGCCGATCGTTTTGCCGTTGAGGTGCAGGACAATGTGTCGTTGGACGTCATCACTGCGCTCGGCCCAATGATGCAGCGCTGGCCCCGAAAGGGATTCGACCTCCATTGCATCGGGCAGCGGGAAGCTGAGTTGGAACAGCCCTGCGCGGGTGATATCCGCCGTGAAATTCACACCCATGACAACTCGCTCTTCCCCGAGCGAGACGACTTGTTGGCTGGTCACGCGAACCTCTGGCGCGACTGGAGCTACACGTGCGACCACATCACCTCCCTCCGCACCGTATCGCAGTGCGCGATGTAGCACTGCGTCCTGATTGGTCAGCAAACTGGTATCAAAGTCGGCGAGATTGACTACCGACATCCCATGCGGAGTCAGTTTTTCAGGTTGAGCGTCGGGGCCGAACGCAACCGCCAAGAAACCGACCTCACCATCGGCATCGGCAACTCGGAGCGGCGAGAGAATAACATCGGTGGGAAGTAGATCGAGTCCCCGCTGAGTCTCGACCACGATATCGAAAGCACCTGACTGCGGAGGTTCCAATTCCAATTTCAAACCGCCTTTTTCGGCATCAAACTGCCACGAACTCACTGGGCCACTCACTGTGCTCACTGTTAAACCGGCGGGGATGATCACCCGCAGTTCGCCGACCTGCCCCTGTGACGAGCGGATGTGTAGTCGGTGCCGTCCATCGACCACGCCGGGTCCCGGCAGATAGAGGTTCCAAGCTTCAACATAAAACTGCGTTTTCTCACTGGCAACGTCACGTGCTTGAGGACTCAGCGAAATGTTGGCCTCCCCTGGCCCGAGCAACACGACGGCCTGAGTCGAGTCCTCCGCGGTCACCGACTCGATGCGAACCGCATTGGAGCTCCGCACATCCCAACCGGATTCATCATAACGGACGGTGATCTCCGCCAGCGCGGCGTCACCAGTGAGAACTGGAATGCTTTGGCGCGGCTGGATCGATTCGAGTTGATACTCAAACGAGGCTTCGTATTGGCTCGTCTCACCCTTCTCCTCGCCTACCGGGATGTTGACGATATAAGCGAGTTGCTGTCCAGGAAGATCACTCTTGGTCAGCCGCAAACCATCGCCATCAAAACGCGTTAGGACAGCCGGATCATGCAACAAGACAAACCGATCACCAGGCTTTCCCGAAAGCACTATCGTGCCGCTCGCACTCAGCCGTCCGTCCCGGTGAGTGACCTGCCATTCCTGCTTGAGTGAGTCGGCAGCAAGGAAACCATCGGGAACCTCGCAGAAGCATGTTCCCGAAGACATCAAGGTCAACGCGAATGCCAATATCATCATTGTTGCGGAGGTGGAGGTTCCACTTTCTGCAACGACACGATTTCCATCGCGATACTTACGCCACCAAGACGAGACATTCTGCATCGACTGTCGCGCAGGTCTGAGAAACAGAAAAGCGAAGATCGCCAAAGCGAGCAACCCGAAGAACCACGCGGCGGCGTCACCTTGCCACAGCACTCCTATCGCAATCAAGAAAATCCCGCTGGCACGTATTCGCTTTCGCATTGCAACTTGAACAAATGACCAGATCAAACCGATCACACCAAGGACAATCGTGACCAATCCAAACTCCGACAAATTTGCTCGCCAACGTGGAATGTTATGCACGTAGAGTTCAATCGGCGCGCCAGCGGAAAGAATCGGCAGACTTAGCTTCAGTGGCAATGCACTGCGAATGCTGACGATGGCTGCCAGGGCGGTCAATAGGGAAATGCCCATCGCGATTGCAAAGCAGACCAGCGAAGTGGCTTGCCAGAGTTTTGTTTGCTCGCGTCCCCAGATCCCAACCGCAGTCAGCAACGCGATCAAAGTCAACGAGATCAAGCCATGACGGGCCGTCCAAGCGAACCCAGAAGGAGGCAGAACCGGATGCGGTGGTGAAATGGTGCCACTTCCAGGTGCGAGCACATGGTTCTCATCACCAACGATACTCCACTCGACCTTCAGCAGCGGAGCGTCAACGCTCGGCAAGGCAACTTTCGGATTCGCCTCGCTCACGCTCGGCTTGCCAAGTCGCAGCCGAACTTCGACAGGAAGGTTTGGATCGGCGCCGCCGGGTAGGGGGATCAGTGTGAACTCCTCCGCTTGCCGCGCCGTCACGGGCTGACCATCGACCGAAACCTCCCAGAGACGCACGGGCGCCTCCGGCAATTTAACTTTCAACGTTCGTTGCCCACGAGATTTTACAAAATACGTCACGTTGGTTACCAACTCACCGTCGGCCGATAGGTGGCTATCTGCATCGGCAAATTCGACTACCTGCGAGACCATCGTGCCCGGTTGAAACCATTCCACTTTCAGATTCAACACGAATGGGCGGGCGGTATACTGCCACGTGCCTAAGGCGGGCGCCGTGCTGAGCAACCGTAGTTCGGTAGGCAGTTCGAGCGGATCGAGTTTTAGTAAATCATCCGTGACCGATACGGTTTCGATCTTCACCTGCATAGGGCTGACCACCTCGATGTAACCGCGTTCGCTCTGTACGTCGAGCGGTGTGACCACGCCGGCATCGAATGAGCCTTGATTCGGATTGGTCTTCTGTTCAAACGTCACCAGCACCGTGCTCGCACCCATCACGCCCTGGTGCAAGGTGATAATCAGCGTGTCATCTTCGCGTCGCCAAGTCCGCACGTCCTCGCCATCGACGGTCACATTGCCGAGCACCTTGGGAACAGAAATCTTCCACTGGGATACCGGCGATCCGGTCACGAAATAGTTCACCAACGCACTGCCATAAATTGTTTCGTCGCTGAGTGAGTAAAGATGAAACACGTCTGCCTGGACACTCCTCTGGAGCATCTCGATATGCACCGTGGCGGACCAGTCGGGTTGTCGGATACGAAACGCCTGCTGCAAGCCGGGAGACGGATTGGGGAAGTACGAAAGAGGTTTTTCGGTCAACTGAGCACTCTCTGCCACCGAGACACGAAATCCTGCGGCCGCGCTGATACCGACGTCGCCGCGGACCGTTTTGGCAGCTGGGTATTCGAGTCGCGGAAGTATCCAATCCTCTTGCGAGGCGATCTCGCTCTTTTCTAAATGCAGCATCACGAGCTGGCGACCGCTGACGTCCTGCGAGAAAATAACTTTCAAGTTTCGTCGATCATCTTCGACGATCGTAGCGGCAACGTAATCGGCCACGCTCGCACCGGTGACCGAGACGACAGAATAGTCGGGGGGGATGGCGAAATCCCATTCGCGAATCGACGCCTCGCGAATATCCATCTCAATACTCGCTCGAATGACGCGGTCCGATTCAGATAGTTGATAAACAGCCAATTCCGAAACGTGAACTTCCGGCTGGATACGGTCTGCTGAGACTGCAAAGCCGTACTGCGCCGCGGGGAAACGATACACGAACACCTGACGAGCACCGGTGGCTTCGCCGGGAAACTGTTCGGGCGACAGCTGGGTCAATCCAATAAGATCAATCGGCTCAAGACGCACCGATCCCGAGTTGCTTAGCCGGAGCAGTCCCGAATAACGAATCGCGCTGACGGGATCGAGACGCAGGCCCTCCACCTGAACCGGGAATGCCCCCATCGGTGTCTGACTTCGCACGTTGATCTGACTTTCGCCCGTTATCGACTGACTCAGCGAGACGTTTAACTCACGTTGATCGCCCTCCCCCGAAACGTTCCAACCGAGAATGTTATCGCCTTTGACGTCCAGAATTTCCCCAGGACCTTGCAAACGCAGTTGCAGGGATTTCAGTTCGCCCTGCAGTACCCGATAGTCAATCTGATGGTCTTGACGAAGAAGACCCGCACCAACGGAGGCTTCGACGCGACCCCTTGCAGTGAAAAAGAGTTTGCCCTCGCCGGTCTGACGTCCTGGCCTCCACTGCAGCTTCGCATGGCCGGTCGCTGGCAAGAAACCAATCCACGTGTCCTCGCGATGCTCGGGCGAAACAAACTGCTGGTCACGGTCAAAATCGAGATCTGCCCCAAGACCTTCGAGAGTTAGCGGCACGACCGCGCCGGCCGCGATCGTGAAATCCAACCGATGGACCGCATCCTCCGAAGATGTCACCGCGGCGACAAATTCAATCTTGATTGGAAAGGTACCGGATTCCGGAAAGACGAGTTTGAAAACGGGATGTCCGTTGTCGGTTCCCAAGCGAAGTTGGTAGTTCGAATCCTGCGGCACTTCGCTGATGGCAGCGTTCCCGGCGAGGATGATGATCTCGGCCCCGTCCTCAGCGACGTGTGCCGTACCATTCATTTCAAACTGCATCGACTCGCCGTTGGCATCGAGTTCTCCGTGCAGCGTCGTGTCGGTAAACTCGACCGGTGCGGGGGCCGTGCCACGGCGGCGGATCTTCAGTTTCAGATCACCTCCGGTGCTGGTTTGAAAACGGGTCGTTTTGTCATCTGTCTTGAGTGGTGAAAAACCGTTGGCGTCGGTAACCACTTCCTGCACCTCACCCGCCTCGTTGATTTCGAGGATCGAATCGAAACCAACGGAATCACCGCCGGTCAGGTGAAGCAGATTGATTTCCGCAGGCAACTGCCATTTTTCGGAGCGAGCGTTCACCGTGACCTTCAGATCGGTGACGTTTTCTTCAATTTTCAAGTCAAGAAATCGGGCCGAGTCCGTCTGGCGAACTGCCCATGACAACAGCTCAGCGTTTGAGCTCGAAACATCGACAATCTCTCCGTCGCCGCGCATACCGAGGCTGATTATCTTGGCTTTCCCCTGGATCACACGAACGGTCACATCGATCGTTTGCTCGACTCTCTCGGCGGTGATGTTGACAGTCGCATTCGCCTTACTGGAGTAGAAAACCGGTGGCTCAGGCGGCTTGCTCTGGGCTTTGATGACGATGGTATCCGTCACATCGCTCTGCTTCCATTCTTCCTGAGCAAGACAGTGCGTCATAAACACAAGTGACATCACGAGCGATGCGGGCAGACGAAGCGAGGTGCGGAGCAACATGGTATTCATGAGAGTAGGTACTTGTTTGATTTCGCGTTACTTTTGCTCAGGCTCTGCCTGGGAACAGGATGTCTTGGCGGCTCCGCCTCCCAATGAGGACCCGCAGGCGGAGCGTGCGGGGCAGTGCGTTCCCAGGCGGGAGCCTGGGAATGAGTGAAGCCTGACGTAGGCTCGACTGAGTTCGAAAAATAGTCGCCTTTCGCTCCGCGAAAGTTGCGTGAAACGTTGCATTCGCGGAGCGAAAGACGACCATGGCAGCGTCATCCACCGCTGATCTCGCGGGCTTGTTGGATCATCTGTTCGAGCTGCCGCACTCGCGGTGCAACGCGATCTTGCGGTGGCAAACCCGCCAGTAATGCAGAAAGTGCTTGTAAGTCCACGGTCTCGCCGAGCGGTCCATCGCCCAGCTTCGCCGCCAACATCGCGGCGACGGTGGCTAAACGCATTGACACGGGTGACTGGTCAACGCGAGGTGGATTGGGCTGGTACAGAATCGGCCATCTCCGTTCGACCATCTGCCCAGATGATCTATCACGGAACCGGACCGATACCGAGCCGACATCCCCTTCACCATCCGGATTCGGTTCGAACTGATAAACGGCCACGCCCGCTTCCGCCGCAGCCATTTCGGCCGCGTCGACCTTGTCATTGCGGAAGTCTTCTTGATTGAGACGATGCTTTTCAAAGCCGAGTAGCCGGTAGTGACCCACGCGCGCAGAATTGAATTCGACCTGCACTTTCACGTTCATCGCACTGGGACGCAGGGCACCGGCAATCTGACGTGCAAACCCGTCATCGGCCGACTCGACGGAATCGAGCAGGTAGTAGCGACCATCACCCTTTCGCGTCAATGCCTCCAAGACTTCATCGTTAAGACCATTGGCGCTGATTCCTGCGGCGTCAAAGGCAATCCCCGAATCACGAATGGTAGTGACCAGATTCGAAAGCCGTTCAGGATCGGCATCGCCGAGATTAACGGCTCCATCGGTTAGTAAAATGATTCGATTCTGTGCACCTTCCGTCCACTGCTCACGGGCTTTCTCCCATGCCAGTTGCAAGGCCGTCTCAATGTTCGTCCCACCCTCACTGGGCAGATTCTCGATGAGCTGGACGAGCTTTTTGATTCCTTCGCCACTGACGCGGTCAGCGAGCAATCGTGGTGTACGTGCGAAGCTGACCAACGTGATCTGATCGCCCGCTTGAAGTTGCTGTGTCAATGTTTCGAACGCGCGACGCACGGTTTGCTGGCGATCGATGCGCTCCATCGATCCCGAGTTATCCAGGAGCAGCGTCAGCCGCAGCGGAGTCGTGGAAGCACGTCCGGCGGCCGCCGTCCGCAGCGACACCCGCAGCAGGTTCCGCTGTTGTGCGAATGGATCGATGCACTGTTCGATTTGGCCGGCTACCTGTTCATGTTGGCGCGGCAGCGGATCACCGTAGTCCAGTGCGTTCACGAATTCTTCAATGCGAACTTTGTCCGGCTCGGGAAATCGACCTTGCGCCAGCGCGGCCGCAGCGAGTTTGAACGACACGTCGCTCACGTGCAGCGAGAAGGTAGAGAACGGTTCGGTTGCAGCGGTAAATTCGGGGGCAGATTCGACACGAGGTTGGCTCTCTTTACGCTTCTCGGTCGCCCGGCGAAGTTGATCCAAATCCCGCTCCTTCTTCGCCGGTGCTGACTGAAGTTGTGAGCGGTCGGAGTCGCTTTCAAAGAGTTCAGTAGATAATTCCGAGATCGATTCTCGCCTCAATTGTGGCAGCTTCACTCCGGCGGTGACGTCCAAACTGTCAGTTGGCACTTCTTCATACAGCCTGTTCTTCAATTCCCTCGGCTCGACACTCATCTCCAGGCCGCTTTCGCTTTCTGCGGTCTCAAGCAACTGAGATCGACTGCGTCGCAGTTCTCCCCGCGACGATGGCTCGGCGAAGTCGAGCGCTCGCTCCGCCTGTTCAATCGCTGCCGACTGCGGCTTACCTGTCACGGCGGCAAGAGGCAGTTCTTTCGCAAGCGCCGCAACCTCCTCAGCCTCGGACAGTCGGCCGTTGGAGCGCATTCCGCCCATCGCCTGTCTCGACGAAATGGAACTCGGTCGTTCCGCAGTTCCGTTAGGGACTTGCTTATCGTCTCCCAAACTCAGGGCTACCTCGCCCGATTGTCCGGCAGCACGGCCAGCGTATGCGCCTTGCACGCCAAAATCAGAGGAGGCTGACTCAGCACGAGGCTCAGGTGCTAACGGGGCCGATGGGAAATATTGGACGTCGTCTTGCAGATAGTAAGGCGATGGTAATGCGTCCTTCAGCGATTTGCTGAGTGATTGGCCGAAATAGGATTGATCGCCCTTCGCACCCTCCGCCAGTTTCTGTTTGGCATCGATGACCGCCTCTTCGGTCGGCGCCTGCAGCTCAATACCCTCGCGGCGACTCGCTGAACTGGAATAGCGGAGGCCTGCATCGGCAGGTTGATCAAAAGCCTCACGCGACCTACCGATGTCCATGCTACCCGTATCCATTCCCATACCGCTTGGACCATCGGGCCGTTCTGATCCCCGCGCAGGGAGGAAAGATTTGGGAGCATCTGCGATCTCGGATGTAGTATCAAAGGATCGCTCGCGAGCAGACTGAACCATGGACGTCATCGCCATCTGGCGTGGAGCTGCAAGATTCCACACGCCCAGCGCGACAACCAAACACGCCGCACAAATCAGCGCACCGATCTTGGTGAAACGCGACAGCTTCCCGGCAGAGCGGGAGGCTTCTGGTGCCGCTGCCAACCGAATATCGCTTCGATTGCCCGCCAAAACATCCAACAACGCCTCGCGTTTCTTCCCCGGTAATTTCCATTCTCCGTCATCGTCGACCGGCCATTCCTCACGCCCGACGTCATGGAGCAAGCAGTGAACACTCTCAAAACGTGCCTTCATCGCCGCGAGATCAGGACGCTGTTCGATCAACCGATCGATTTGATCGCGTTCGAAATCGGACGCCTCGCCTAGCACCACCGCCGTGATGCGAGTTTCGAGTTCCTGTTCGGATGACGGATTGAGTGATGGATCGTTCATGACGCGGCGTCGACACCCATGCGTTGGAGTCTTGCGGAAAGCTCTTTTAAAATGTGATGGAGTCGGTAACCCACGTTGCCAATGCCCAGTCCGGTCTGAGCACCGATTTCGCTGTACTTGAGATTTTCGAAGTATTTCAATCGAATCAGTTGTCGGTCTGGCTCGCTGAGTTCCTGCAGCACTTGCCGCAGCAATCCCATCGCTTCCATGCGCACCAGTAGAGTTTCAGGCGACTCATTGCCGCCGGGTGAATCCGGCTGCTCGTCAACAAACACCTCGCGTCGATGGGCGCGGAGATGATCGAACGCCTTGTTGCGAACGCTGCGAAACAGCCACGCTCGGGGCGAATCGACATCGTTAAAACGACCGTGCAGCAGCAAAAACACTTCCTGCACGATCTCCTCGGCGACTGCTCGCCGACCAGTGAGCGAGAACGCGTACCGCAGCAGCGGCGTCTCCTCCGACTCAAACAACTCGCGCAGGGTGAGTTGGCATGCACCCTCGCAGCTGGGCTGTTTGACTTCAGGAGTCGGTTCGAACATGTAATTTGTCGCTATCGCGGTCATGACCATCCTCTCACAGGAGAAGACTCGCCGGACCCAATTATATTAGGACAAAATTTTCAAATTGCAGAAATCCTCTGGTCATTTTCGGTGCAGGATTTTTCTCACGGAGGCACGGAGTCTGGTTCAACACCTCAGTGCCTTCGCGCCTCTGTGAGAAGACTTTTACGATGACGGCAAGCCACTTTCCCTCAGCAACAAAACCAAGACGTTGAAGGAAGGAAGAGAGTTAGAGTTGGCCGTTGATCGTGCGAGTGATGCCATTCTTCATGAGTTCATCCCCGAAGTTGAGCAAGTATCCCAGTTTCATGTTCGTCAGCTTGAGATAGGTCAAGAGTTGTTTTTTATGGACGGGCAGTATCTTTTCAATTGATTTCAATTCCAGGATTACTGAGCCATTGACGAGCATGAGCTGTTTCGCAAGCACCACCTCATAAACCGACTCCAACAGTCCTGGACCCAGCGACATATGAAGCTTGACTGCGCAGTCCACGACAATCTTTCCAATCTCATTTTCATTCATCGCTACCTCAGTGCCTTCGTGCCTCTGTGAGAAAATACTGATCCCTGATACGAAAAAAGCCGGAAACTTGCGTTTCCGGCTTTCGATGTTTGACTTGCCAAGGAGCCCGAAATTAACGAGCGGCGGCGAGTTCTTCTTTCTTGCGTTCGGCGATGATGTCTTCTTGGATGTTGCTTGGCGTTTGCGAGTAGCGAGCCAATTCCATCGTGAAGGTACCTTGACCTTGAGTCATGCTCCGCAGGTCGGTGGCGTAACCGAACGTCTCGGCCAATGGAACTTCGGCGTTGATCACCGTCATGCCTTCGTTGGTATCGTTACTGAGCATGAGCCCCCGGCGGCGAATCACGTCCCCGGTGACGGTCCCTTGGAAGTTTTCAGGGACTTCGATCTCGACCTTCATGATCGGTTCGAGCAGTTTCGGGGCGGCTTGTTTGAAGTACTCGCGGAAGCAGCCTTGAGCGGCCGTGTAGAACGCTTTTTCGCTCGAGTCGACTTCGTGGTAGCTGCCGTCGATCAATTCGATTCGCGTACCGACCACGGGGTATTCGGCCACAGGGCCTTTGCCGAGGCTATCGCGGAAGCCTTTTTCAACAGCAGGAATGTACTGTTTCGGAATCCGGCCACCGACGACCTTCTCTTCGAACTCGAAGCTATCTTCGCTGTCGGACTCGATCGGCATCAGGACGCCCTTGATGTGAGCGAACTGACCCGAACCCCCGGTTTGCTTCTTGTGCTTGTAATCAAACTGAACGGTCTTGGTCGGACTTTCTCGATAGGACACTTTCGGTGCACCGACCTCGATTTCGACGCCGTATTCGCGGCGAATTCGTTCGATGTAAATTTCCAAGTGCAACTCACCCATGCCCGAGATCAGGATCTCGTTAGTTTCGTCGTCGGTATAGACGCTGAACGTCGGATCTTCTTTACGGAACCGCTGCAGAGCCTTGCTCATCTTGTCACCGTCACCGCGGTTCAAAGGATTGACGGCGATCTTGATGACGGGCTCGGGCACGAACATGGATTCAAGAGTGGCGTAGTCACGCTCAGTGCAGTACGTATCGCCCGAGGCACAGTCGATGCCCATGACGGCGACGATGTCTCCTGCGGAGGCCGTGTCAATTTCCTCGCGTTTTTCGCTGTGCATTCGCACGATTCGGCTGAAGCGTTCCTTCTTGCTGGTCCGCTGGTTCGTGTAGGCTTCGCCTTTCTTGATCGTGCCTTGATAGACCCGCATGAAGGTGAGCTGGCCGAACGGATCTTCGACGATCTTAAACGCCATGCCGACGAACGGTTTATCGGGATCGGGAAGGAGTTCAATCTTCCTCGTTTCATCCGAAGGATCACGACCGTAGATCTCCCGATCCAACGGGCTAGGCAGATATTTCGTAATCGCATCGAGCAACGGCTGAACGCCCTTGTTCTTGTACGCACTGCCCATGTAGACCGGCGTGGCTCCATTGAGCACGGCCTGACGCATCGTCTTGTAGATCATCTCTTTGGAGACTTCTTCTTCGCTGAGCAGCAGCTCCATGACTTCGTCGCTGTAGTTGGACAGCGAATCGAGCATCGCGACGCGGGCATCTGCCGCTTCGTCTTGCAGATCAGCAGGGATTTCCGAGGTGATCACCTTCTCACCCTGGTCGCCTTCGAAGGTGTAGGCTTTCATTTCGATCAGATCGATGACGCCACGGAAATTTTCTTCGGCGCCGATTGGGATCTGTGCCAAGAACGCATCGGCACCGAGCTTGCTGCGTAGTTGTTCGACCACACGGCGCGGGTTGGCACCGGTCCGGTCCATCTTGTTAATGAAGGCTAAACGGGGGATCTGATAGCGTTTCATTTGCCGGTCAACCGTGATCGACTGGCTCTGCACACCACCGACGCTGCACAGCACGAGGATCGCACCGTCGAGTACGCGGAGGCTGCGTTCGACTTCGACGGTGAAGTCCACGTGACCGGGGGTATCGATCAGGTTGATGTGGTAGCCTTGGTACTGAACGCTGGTCGCGGCGCTGGTGATCGTGATCCCACGCTCTTTTTCCAGCTCCATATGGTCCATCGTCGCGCCGTCGCCGCCACCGCGGACGTCTTCGATTTTGTGAATTCGACCGGTATAGAACAGGATGCGTTCGCTCAGTGTGGTTTTGCCCGAATCGATGTGGGCACTGATACCAAGATTCCTGATTTTCTCCAACTTCATGCTACATTCACCTAGGCTGACGCACACATTCGATCGTTGAAGGGCCGGGATGCAGCAAACGTGTGCATCAGGAAAAACCGGCCGCTTGCGAGGCTGAACGCCTCGATCGTCGTGGTGTGGAAGAATTAAGTTCAATTCACCAAATAGCTGCGCGAAGCAGAAATATCGCAAAGGCAGGGCGAATCGGAAAGCCCAAAAGGGGCAATTTAACCCGAGTTTGTCAGCAATCGGCGGACCACCGGGTGATATTCATCCGCTAGGAAGGCAGCACAGGCGGTGAGCAGCGACGGGACGGGCGCTGGTGGACGGATCCCGGCGAGCCCGTCAACGGCAGAATAGGTCACCCACCATGCCGCCAAAGTCGGGAACGATCGCCGTTGGCTCGCGTGGCGACCCGGCGAGGCGGGAAGGCGTTCAAAGTGCAGGGTTCCCACAAGGTTCCCGCAAAAAATAATTTGGTGATGATCGGATGTCGATTCCCTTTGCTTCGTGTGACAACGACGAAATCTCTCGTCGACTGCCAAATCCCCATCTCACCCACTTCGCCGTCAGTGGTCCCCAACATGAAACCCGAGCCGAGTGCCGCATGATGAGAAACGGGAGAGCCGAGGTGGTCGGGATGAGCACGGCCCGGGAAGTCATATTGTCGAGTCGTGCAGGATTGCGGACAATGGCGATTTGCGTGGTGACGAGCATGGCCGTTTCAGAATTGTCGGCAATCACGAGCCACGACGATGTCCCGGTGGTCTCGTCTCGGGCGGCCAAGAGACTGCAGCAGATCCACACCGCATTCGCCGTGTCACTGGGCCGCCTCGAATCACTGGGCCGCCTCGAATCACTGGGCCGCCTCGAAACCATCGGCGTCGAAACCAGCGGCGGAAAGTGCCATCAGAGCGAGAATGGATTGCAATGAACGAACTCGAAAAACCGGACTTCACTTTCGACTTGGGGAAAATGACCCACGGCGAACTACGCCAGGCGATCACGACGATCGAAGTCGAACCGCCGACACCCCAGACCGACTCTTCTGCGGAGGAACAGGTTTTTCCGCTTGTTCGCCTAACGGGTTTGCATGGTCAGGATGCCACGTGCATGCGATGGGCAAATTGGGTCCGCGTTCACGCGGTCGGGGACCTCGGCGATTTCGCATTCGCGTCTTTCGCGGGTATGGATGTGCGTTTGGAGGGTAACGTGGGTGATGGGGGCTGCGAAGGCATGCGGCGTGGGGTCGTCAAGATCACGGGCAACGCTGGCTGTGGGCTCGGAGCTGCCATGATCGGTGGCACGGTGGCGGTGTACGGATCGGCTGGCGCCGGGTGGGCGCGGCGATGCGGGGTGGCAGCATCTTTGTTCGGGGCGATGTCGGCGATGACACCGGCGCCGGTGCGTTGGCGGGAACCATTGTCGTCGGTGGGGATGCGGGGGTGAATTTGGGCGACGGGCTCAACAACGTCACTGTTTTTTTACGCGGTCGAGCCGCCTCGCTCGCCCATGGTGTCATCGACGTTCCGATCCGTAAACGCGAAGAGGTGCGGCTGGGATTGCTGCTGATGAGCGCGTCGATTCGCGGCAAACCAGGTGACTTTCGTCGCATCATTCCCGAGGCGCGATGGAAGGCCGAAGAGGCAGGAGCGGGGGAGGTTCGCCCCAACTGGCGGTGAACAGGAGCACCAGTATTTTGGCTTTTTTTGGCGTGAAACTCAAAAAAAACTCAAGTTTGATTCTCTTGATTCGCATTGGGGTTGTGATCGCCCTATCCGATTGTGCACGATCCCGACTCGCTACCGTGAACGCCCGGTTGCGCGGATGTGAAGGATCGCAAACGCCGCAACCAGCACTGACTGTTGTTCGCCAGCGACACGTCTATTCTCAGCGTCCAAGGAGGGACGAACTGTGCCGATCCGCTCATTCAATTCATGCGTCTTCACAGCACGCCGCGCCGCGTGTCTCGCATTTTCTCTGTTGGTTGTGTTTGGCTTTGCCGGGCCCGCAGCGGCCGAAGCTATTTTGCTGGAATTTAGCTCGGACAGTTGCCCACCGTGCCGAGCCATGCAGCCCATCGTCTCGGAGCTGATCGCTCGCGGTGTGCCGGTTCGTCAAGTCGACGTGCAAGCCGAGCCGCAGATCGCTAAGCGATATGAGATTCGCAGCACGCCCACCTACCTTGTCATGCAGGAAGGACGCGAGGTTGCACGACTCGTCGGTGCTCAATCAGCCGCCAAGTTGTACTCGGCACTGAAAACCAATTCCGGTGGCGAACTCGTTCCTACCCGCAGCCAGATCGCTGGTCCAGCGGCCCGCAGTTCGCAAATCCAAAACCCCCAGACACGCCTAGCCCCCCTGAGCAGCCGGCCGAACTCGCTCGCTCAGTCGTCAGGCAATCAATCTCAAAATCGAGCCTTCGAAGCGATGCCCAGTGCGTCCTTGGCGGACGCAGTGGAACGAGCCCAAGCCGCAACAGTTCGCTTGCGAGTCCATGACGGCCACGGCTACGGTGCTGGCACCGGTACGATCATTGACGTGCATGGTGAAGAGGCCCTCGTGCTGACCTGCGGGCACTTGTTCCGTGACGGCGACGGCAAAGACAAGATTGAAGTCGATGTTTTCGTCGGTGGTCAACCTCGGACCGTCGAAGGCCAACTGATTGACTTCGACGCGGGCGATCGCGACATCGGTCTGGTAGCAATCCGCCCCGGCATGCCGATCGAACCGGTCGAAGTCGTCCGCGATGGCGATGTCATGAAGGTAGGTCAGATCGCGTTCAGTTTTGGGTGCGATCGTGGCGACATACCGTCCCGGCGTGACACACGGATCACCGGCGTCAACAAATACAACCAAAATATTGGCGGGTCGAATCTCGAAATCTCCGGTGCCCCTATCGATGGCCGCAGTGGTGGCGGACTCTTCGATGAGAGCGGCCGTTTAATCGGCGTCTGCAATGCTGCGGACTACAAATCGGATATTGGGATCTACACCGGTCCCGGCGCGATCCACTGGCAGCTTGACCGCGTGCAACTGGGGCGGCTCTATCAAGGCGGCTCGAAAGAAACTCTCGCTGCCAATCAGTTTGGGTCGACCGAAGCGGAGGAGACCAGCCTGCCGGACGATTCGATGACACAGCTTGCTAGCTTCGATTCCGCCGACCCACTCCCTACGGGCATCGATGACACTGAGATGATTGTGATCTTGCGAGATCATAGCGGCAACGGCCGCGAACAAGTGATCACACTTCGCCATCCCAACACGCAGCTGCTCGAGCAAATTCGCGAAGCGGGCCGCCGCTAAAGGTAGGGCGGCTTCGCCGCAATGTCGCCCAGCTCTCCGAGCTGTTAGCGGACAGCGCAAACCGTCGTGGCCTCTGTGATGCCGCCTCTGCCTGCGTTAACCTTGACGTATGCCGACGCATTGCCTGATCAGTTTCGGATCCAACCTCGGCGATCGAGACGCGGTAGTCGCTCATGCGGCACAGTTGGTCGATCGTTCGGGCGTGGTCGCGCGATCATCGAAGACTGCGACTTGGGGGGCTGAAACGGGGTTGCGGGCCAGTCGCCTGTTTGAGACACCGCCCATCGGCGGCCCCGGCGGTCAATCGCCGTTTCTCAATGCCGTTGCGGCTTTCGCCACGGACGCTTCGGCAGCCGAAGTGCTCGATGTATTGCAGCAAGCTGAGCAGGAACTCGGCCGCAAACGGGAGAATCGATGGGGCGCTCGTTCGATCGATCTCGACGTCGTGCTCCATGGCCAGCTTTGTGGCGACGCGCCGGCGGGTCGTCGCGGTCTGATTGGTGGCCGGGGCCCGGCGGGCAGTCCAAATTCGCTGGTCGTCCCGCATCCACGCTACACAGCGCGGAAATTTGTCATTGTCCCGGCCTGTGATGTGGCTGCAGATTACCGCGACCCACGATTTGGCTGGACTCTTGCCGATCTCGCCGTCCACCTCGCCGCCGCCTCGCCCTCGATGGCACTGGCCGGCGGAGATGAGTCACTCCGGCAAACCATCTGTGAACGATTGGCAGCAGAGTACGGCATTCAAATTATCGATGCAGACGCACAGAGCAGCTCACCGACTGCGGCTCTATCAACATGGGACCGCACACGACCCTGGGTTTCACCGAACGTTCCGCGGGCACTTCGTGAGAAAATCCACGCACCCGATGAAACGGCTCATACTCCGGTGCTGAGCCTGCCCCGTTTGATCGCGAGGATAGAGCGAACGACCGAAGCGACCCGTTGGCCGGCGCCGCATCAGATCTGGCCAGCGGGATGGCGGTGGCCAGAATATCGGCTCGAAGTCGACGATCTCGACTGGGCAGTGGGTGAGCTGGCCTCAGCGCTGGATTCGATGTGCTGTGAGGTCACACCCGTTTCCACTGACGGCACGTGGTGGCATTGATAGCGATGTGCCATCCGGTAGCAATTCTTGGAGCCGAATCGAAAAGGGGTCTGATCCTCTCCGGTAACGCGGCTAAACACAGTATTAAATGACTCGCTCCCAAAGGGTCAGCTCCCCTTTTCGAATAAGCTCTTAATCCACAGTAGGCCTCCATGTTTGAACTTGTCCTGGGCACGCATAACGCCAAAAAGCTCATCGAGCTAGAGATGATGCTACCGACTAGCCTGGCGAAACTTTCCACGCTGGCCGATATCGATGGTGCGATCGAAGTAGTCGAGGACGCAGAGACATTTGCCGAAAACGCGGCCAAAAAAGCGTGCGAACAGGCCTTGCACCTTGACCGTTGGGTGCTGGCCGAAGACAGCGGATTATCGGTCGACGCGCTCGATGGTCGGCCAGGCGTCTACTCGGCTCGCTACGCGGGCGAACATGGCGACGACGCGGCCAATAATCGCAAGCTGCTTGCAGACCTGAAAGGTGTGCCTGAGGAAAAACGCGGTGCTCAGTTCAATTGCCATCTCTGCCTCGCCGATCCCGACGGGTGCGTCCGACTGACGGCCTCGGGAATTTGCCGGGGTCGGATTGCCGAGTCGCTCTCTGGGGCGGCCGGATTTGGCTATGATCCGTTGTTCATCATTCGCGAATACCACCGCACATTCGGAGAGCTCGACCTCAGCGTCAAACGAGCCATCAGCCACCGGTCACGCGCCCTGAGGCACTTCCTGCCCGCCTTTGCAGACCTGCTTCAGATGCCAAGATTGCCAGCTTGAGAATCATGAGGGCGAGTTTTGGCGTGTGAATCAGTTTCCATGACCGCGAGAGATCATCGCGACGTTTTTTGGCGCCAGACTAAGTTTTGCCCTTTTGCATCCGCGTCCGCTTGTCGCCCGGCGATCGACTGGTTGTGCAATTGGATTGCCGTGTTTAGTTTGAGCGGTTCTTATTCTGCTGCCAGGGCGGTTGAGTCTGTGGCGATGTGTTATCTTCTCTGCGACACAATGTCGCGGATGCGGTGATGGCCTTGTCACCGAAGCGGTGTGCGGCTGATAATCCTCGCCCGCCGCCTTCCCCCGGGGACTTGCCAGGCGGTTATAAGTACCCGACGCGACGCTGTTTTGCCACCGAGTTCATTAGGTCGATCATGAAACGATTTCTGTTCCCACGATGGGTCAATCCGTTCCTGGGCGTACTCGGATTAGCGGCCATCGGCGGTATCGCCTACGCCGGCGCGATGGGTGGCCTGATCACTGATCCACAAACGCTCAATGTCGGCTACATGCCGACCCAGCCGGTGCCCTTCAGTCATGCAGTGCACGCGGGCCAGTTGAAGATGGATTGTCGGTACTGTCACAACACGGTGTTCGACGCCGCTCACGCAGCAGTTCCTCCGACGGCGACGTGCGTCAACTGCCACGCTCCTGCTGGTGACAACGGCCAGTCGCCGACTTCCGCTGTTCATGTCGATAGCGAGCGGCTGCAGCCTATTCATGAGAGCTGGAAGTCGGGTCGTAGCATGGCTTGGAAGCGTGTTCATAATTTGCCCGAGTTCGTTTATTTTAATCACGCGGTCCACGTTAATTCCGGTGTGAGTTGCAAGACCTGTCACGGCCGAATCGACCAAATGGAAACCGTTTTTCAGGCCGAGCAGTTGTCGATGGCGTGGTGCATCGAATGTCACCGCAATCCCAACGCGCACCTCCGACCCATTGACCAAGTGACCAAGCTCGACTGGGTTCCGCCGAAGGGCTGGGATCAAGCTGCGTTTGCGAAGGAGCAGCGGGAAAAGCTCAATATCAACCCGCAGACGCACTGTGCGGTCTGTCACCGCTGAGCAAGCGTTTCCGTTTTGATTATTTATCAGCCTATCGTTTTTAGCCAACCGCCAGCCACTTTGCAGAATATGACCACCACCCCGCACTCCGACGCTTCCTCTGGCACCGGCGCGACTGACGCTTCCGCAGTGGCGAAGGCGCCTCGTTACTGGCGTAGCCTGTCCGAACTTAGCGGCGATGAATCGTTTACCAATGATTTTCTGCATCGAGAGTTTCCTGTCGCGGCATCGGAGTTTCCCGACGGGATCTCGCGTCGGCGATGGATGCAATTGATGAGCGCGTCGCTCGCGATGGCGGGCGTAGCGGGATGTCGCTACCCCGAAGAGTTGATTGCTCCGTTTGTCGTGCGTCCGGAAGGCCGGGTTCCTGGCGAGCAGTATTTCTCGGCGACCAATATCGAAATCGCGGGCGAAGTCCGCCATCTACTGGTCCGCTGTGTCGACGGTCGTCCCAATAAAGTTGAACCCAATCGAGACCACCCTGCCGGCGGCGTGACCGGGACGTACGCCCAGGCAGCGATGCTCGAGCTCTACGATCCTGATCGTGCGCGCGGCGAAACGGGCGTGCCGATCCACCGCGAAGGCAAGAAGAGGGTGCAGACGGATTGGGATTCGTTCATCAAATACGGGACGGCTCTGATGCGTTCAGGTGGCCAGGGCGAGCGTTTTGCTGTGCTGATGTCGCCAACCACCTCACCCACAACGCTGCGGATGCTGGCGAAATTGCAATCAAAAATGCCAGCCGCTTCGGTCTGCGTCTATGACTCCGTTAGTGGTGGAGTGATGGGACAGGCGACGAAAAAGGTATTCGGCAAAGAGTCGCGCCAAGATTTCGACCTGAGCGACGCCAAGGTGATTGTCTCGATCCAGTCCGATCTGCTGGGCAGTCAGTCAGGGGCGGGCGACAATGCCCGTACGTTCGCGAAGTCTCGTGATCCGCTGAGCGGCCAAGTCGATCCTGTGGTTGGCAAGATGAGCCGGTTGTACGTTGCCGAAGGTGGTTTCACGACGACCGGAGTCGCGGCGGATGCTCGGATTTCGCTCCGCCCCAGCCAAATGCCCGCGTTGATCGCTGAGCTTGGCCGCCGGATCGAAAAGGCCAAGTCGGGCACGCTCGCCAAAGCGGGTATGCCGGTCGACGCTGTGGCCGAAGCGGGTCAGGCATACAACGAGATCGAGCCGCAGGAGCGACTTGAGCGATTCCTTGATTCGGCGGCTTCGGATTTGGCTGCCGCCGGGGACAAGGGGGTGGTGGTGGTTGGCGAAGCGCTCGGTGCCGACATGATTGCTGCTGGTATCAATTTGAATTCGAAGCTGGGTTCATTAGGTTCGATTCAGAAGTTCTCGCCCATCGCCAGCACTTCGCTAAAGAATCTGCTCACGTTGACGCAGCTCGTCGAAAAGATGCACTCCGGCCATATCGACGAAGTGTTCATTATTGATACGAATGTCGTCTACAGCTCACCGGGAGATATTGACTTCGCCGAGGCGCTGACGCATGTCGAGCATTCGATTTATCTCGGCTTGTATGATGACGAGACCGCGGCGCAGTGCGAATGGTCGCTGCCTTTGGCGCATCCATTCGAAACCTGGGGTGACTGCATTGGTCGCGAGGGTCACTATGGTGTTTGCCAACCGCAGATTCTGCCGCTGCTCGGGGGGCAATCGCCCGCCGAAGTTTTGGCGGTGATGATGGGCGAAGAGGAGTTCGAGATCAAAAAACTCGTTCGTCGTACCGCCGACAATATCTCGGGTTCGGCGATCAGTGATCGTCAGTGGCGAAAGCTGCTGCATGATGGGTATGCCGATGACATGATCATGAAAACGGATGCCGTTGTGTCGCAGAGTGGATCGGTCGATCTACCAGCGGAATCGCCAGTCCTGGCGTGGGACTACGGCGATGAATCCTTCAAGAACAATTTTGAGGTCATCTTCACTCCCGCCGAGGGGTTGTTTGATGGTCGCTTTGCCAACAACGGTTGGCTCCAAGAAATGCCTCATTCTGTCACGAAGCTGACTTGGGACAACGCCGCGATCATGAGCCCACGCACTGCGCAAACGCTGGGTGCGAAGCATGGGTTGATGGTCGCTCTGCGAAACGACCAGGGCGAAGTTGAATTGCCCGTGTTTGAAGTTCCTGGCTGTGCTCCTGGTGTTGTCAGTGTAGCGATTGGTTACGGACGTACCCGTGTCGGCATGGTCGGCGGGATGCCCGACGAAGGCGTGCCAGTAGTCGGTGTGGACGTCTCCGCGATCCGATCGACGGACTCGATGATGCTGGCGAAATCGCTCCAGGCGCGTCCGCGGCTCAATGAATACCAGCTGTGCGCCACACAGGATCACTGGGCGATCGACGAACTGGGTCGCGAAGAGGCGGAGGATCGAAGCTTCATGCTGATCCGTGAAGGTACGACGGCGCTACTCGACAAGTTGCCAGAGTTCGCCGAGGCCAAGGGGCCCCACGTCCCCAGGGTCGGTTTCAATGGTTCTTTGTGGAGAGAGCCCATCGCGCGAATCATGGAGACGAAGGAGCGGTTGCCACAGTGGGGTATGTCGGTGGATCTGACCAAATGCCTTGGCTGCAACGATTGCGTGATCGCTTGTCAAAGTGAAAATAACGTGCCGATTGTGGGAAAAGAACAGGTCGGCATGAGCCGGGAAATGCACTGGTTGCGGATCGATCGCTATTTTCAAGGCGACGAAGATCACGCTGACATTGTCCAGCAACCCGTGGCGTGCATGCACTGCGAAACGGCACCTTGCGAGCAAGTTTGCCCCGTTGCCGCTACGGTGCATACCGATGAAGGGCTCAATGCAATGGCCTACAATCGCTGCATCGGTACGCGCTATTGTGCCAATAACTGCCCATTCAAGGTTCGCCGGTTTAACTACTTCAATTTCAACGAAGACGTCGGCGTCGGCTACGGAATCGATGCCTACCCCGGCAGCATCGAAGAGGCCCCGCGCAAACTGCAGGCTCTCTCTCTCAATCCTGATGTGACCGTTCGTGGTCGAGGCGTGATGGAAAAATGCACCTACTGCGTTCAGCGGATTGAGGGTGCCAAAATTGACGCTCGTAAGGCAGGCCGCACTTCGGTGGCCGATGGTGCTATTGTGACGGCGTGCCAGGCGGCCTGCCCGACCGGTGCTATCGAGTTTGGTAACATCGCCGACCCTGAGTCACGCGTTGCCAAGGCGAAAGAGGACATTCGCAGCTACGGCATGCTCGGTCAGCTCAATGTCAAGCCGCGAACCAGCTACTTGGCTCGAATTCGCAATACGCCCGCAGCGTTGATGACACGGGTACAGTTGGAGGATCTGGCTCATCTGCATGCTCCGCACCACGGCCATGATGACCCTGACGGTGATGCACACGATACGGGTGAGCATGAGCACGGCGATGAGTCGGGCGAGCATGCTCATGAAGAGGGTGAGCAACAGGCCCTCCGCAATCGTGCTCGGTTCTCGCTGCCGATCGTTTAGATATTTTT
This sequence comes from uncultured Planctomycetota bacterium, assembly GCA_963763175.1. Classification (GTDB taxonomy): domain Bacteria; phylum Planctomycetota; class Planctomycetia; order Pirellulales; family Pirellulaceae; genus Rhodopirellula. Next base: position 571,810 of record CAVXOB010000011.1, read on the forward strand.
GGAGCGGGCTCATCTCCCCGTTTCGCCACGACGCAACCGCCGCATTGATTTTTTAAACTTCGTACTCCCAATTTCCCATTTCGTCTCATGTCGCTCGCAGTCCCCAACGGTTTGGACAATACCGTCGAACGCCCCGGCCAGCGTGCTCCGCTCGTGCTTGGTAGCTCGACGTTCCATTCGATTACCGAATCGGTGTGCCGGATCTCTGAGAACCCGCCGTCGAAGATGTGGATTTTCAGTTTTATTGTGGCTGTGAATTTGGCCACGATGTTGGGATTGTGCATCCTGTATTTGTTTTACATGGGTGTCGGCGTCTGGGGTAACCGCAGCCCAGTGTTCTGGGGTTGGCCGATTGTGAATTTCGTGTTCTGGGTCGGTATCGGTCACGCGGGCACGCTGATCAGTGCCATTTTGTTTTTGTTCCGTCAAGAATGGCGGACGAGTATCAACCGCACCGCAGAGGCGATGACAATCTTTGCGGTTATCTGTGCGGGTACGTTTCCCGGGATTCACGTTGGCCGTGCGTGGCTTGCGTTCTGGTTGGCACCTTACCCAAGTCTGAACTTATGGATGTGGCCACAGTTTCGCAGCCCGCTGCTGTGGGACGTGTTCGCGGTCAGTACCTATGCCTCGGTTTCGTTGATCTTTTGGTACATGGGGATGGTGCCCGACTTGGCAACGTTCCGTGACCGCAGTAAGAACCCATTCCGACGCGCCGTCTATGGGGTTCTCTCGCTGGGTTGGACCGGTTCGTCGCGTCACTGGATGCGATATGAAAAGGCCTACGCATTGCTCGCCGCCTTCGCCGCACCGCTGGTGCTTTCAGTGCATACGATCGTGTCATTTGACTTTGCGGTGTCGCAGGTGCCTGGCTGGCACACGACGATCTTCCCACCTTATTTTGTCGCCGGTGCCATTTTCTCTGGTTTCGCGATGGTGATCACGTTGATGGTGCCAATGCGAAAAATGTTTTCAATCGAAAAATTGATCACGATTCGGCACTTGGAAAACATGTGCAAAATCATTTTGACGACAGGTTTAATGGTCGGCTTGGCATACGGAACTGAGTTCTTCGTCGCTTGGTACAGCCAAGTTCCCGAGGAAGCATTTACATTTAAGAATCGGGCTTTGGGGCCTTACTGGTGGGCATACTGGATCATGATTTCGTGCAACGTGATTTCACCCAATATTTTCTGGTGGAAGAAAGCACGCACGACGCCCTGGATCATGTTCATTGTTTCGATCTTTGTGAATATCGGTATGTGGTTTGAGCGATTCGTGATTACCTGCACCAGTTTGTCGCGGGACTACTTGCCCAGTGCGTGGGCGTATTTTTCGCCGACTTGGGTCGACTGGGCCATGTTGATCGGTTCGTTCGGTTTGTTCTTTACCTTGTTCCTGCTGTTCTGTCGGTTGATGCCGATCATCAACATGGCCGAGACGAAGTCAACGCTTGCCAAGGAAATGCATCTCGCTCATCAGGGCGAAACGGTGACCGAGATTTAGGTTCGATTTGAACGGGGGCCCAGGCCCATGCTCGACGACCTTGCCAATTTCATTTTTTCTAACTTTCCATTTCATCCGGTTTGCTACCGACGGCTGATTCCATGTCAAAACCTACAACTTCACCTCAAGCGGTCGATGACGGTAACGTCGTGCGTGGCGTGGTCGCGGAGTTCACTGACGTCAGTGCGCTCTTGGCGGCTTGCGAGCGAGTTCGCGACGCGGGGTATACGAAAGCCGACGCCTTCGCCCCGTTCGCGGTGCATGGAATCGACAAGGCTCTCGGGATCAAGCCGACTGTGCTGCCGTGGATTTCGTTGACCGCTGGCGGAATCGGCACCTGCACGGCACTGGTGATGCAGGCGTGGATGAACGGGATCAACTATCCGTATATCATCTCGGGCAAGCCCTTCATTTCGTTGCCAGCATCCATTCCGGTGGCGTTTGAATTAACAATTCTGTTTGCTTCGTTCGCGACATTCTTGGGCATGTGGGCGCTCAATGGGCTGCCACGATTCAGCAACGCGTTGTTCACGAGCCCGCGGTTCGACCGGGCGACCGATGACACGTTCTTTTTGTTCTTGGATGCCAAGGATAAGCGATTTGACGAAGCCGGTGCGAAGTCGTTCTTGGGCGACTTGGGAGGGGAGTTCATCGAGACGGTGCGGGAGGACGATTCCTCAAAAACGATCCCTAAATTTCTGTTGGTCGGGATCGCGGTGCTGATCGCGTTTTCGTTAATTCCGGCCCTGCTCGTCGCCCGAATGCGAGTGACCAAGAGTACGTCGCCACGTTTTCATATCTTCCCCGACATGGACTTTTCCCCCGCTAAGGACATGCAGCAAACATCGACGTTGTTCGCTGACGGGCGCGCTATGCGACCTGATGTCCCTGGCACGGTCAATCGCGGTGAGATGGACTGGAACTTAGATTATCACACCGGTATCGACCTCGAAAAACTCTCTCAAAGCGACGCCCCCCGCGCCCGTCGGCTCGTCGCGATGGTGCAATCGGACGCGGCTGTCGAGGAACGTGATGAGGTCGCCGAGGCGACAGCCCCCGACGAGCCGCAGAAAGAAGAATCTGCCTTGGAAGAAACCACGCCTGCGGCGGAAAAATCGACCGGCGATCAACCCAAGGATGAACAGCCCCATTCACTCACCCCAGCGGCTGGCCCAACCGTTGACACCACTCCATGGTTGACTAAAAACCCGGTCGACATGACGGACGCGATGTTGCATCGCGGCCAGACCATGTTTGGTGTTTATTGCTCGGTCTGCCACGGTATGGACGGCAACGGCAACGGCTTGGTGAACCAACGAGCGCAGCTCATTTTGGCGGCAACCTGGACACCCCCGTCGAATCTGCACGACCCAACGCTTTATCAGGACGCCTATCCCGACGGCAAGTTGTTCAGCACGATCAGTAACGGCATTCGCAAAATGCCGGGATACCGAGCGCAGATTCGTGTCGAAGATCGTTGGGCCATTGTCGCGTACGTCCGGGCGTTGCAGGCCAGCCAGGATGCGACGCTCGAGGATGTGCCGCAAGCCCAGCGTGCTGCGATCAAGAAGAAGCAAGCCGAAGCGAAAGCCGCCATTGAAAGGGCAGCTGCCGAAGCAGAGGCGAAAGCCAAAGCGAACGATTCGAAGACTTAGAGGAGACCCGCATGGGGCCCAGACGCTTTGCGGCGAAGCCGTTAAGTACGATGTAAAATGATTCGCCTCCTAAGGGTCACAACCCTTTTCGATAGGCACTTTGAAACGATCCGATAATAGTGAGCCGGCGGCGCTGGCCGCAGGTTGCCCACCGTTTTTGCCATTCATTGAAATACTGATTCTCCACCCCGTAATCGTCCTCGACGTCTGTTAGAAAACAGCGAGGGAACGATGCCAATTACCTTACTCGATTCCTATGTCTCATCACCACGCAGTTGCTCCCAAGCCCGCTGATGACCCGGCATTCACGATGCCAGCGATGCTGTCGGGCTTGTCACTCCCGTTATGCATTATTGGATTGATCGCGCTGGTTGGTGGAACGTTTCTGGGCACCAGTTCGGTTGACGCGAGATTCGGGATGTCGACCTATTTGACGGCGTACATGTATGCGCTCACCATCGCGATCGGCTCCTTGTTCTTCGTTCTGATTCAGCATCTCGCACGAGTCGGTTGGAGCGTGGTGGTGCGACGTGTCGCAGAGTTGATCATGATCATGCTCGTTCCGCTCGCTGTGCTTTTTATCCCAATCGGCTGGGCGGTGTGGCACGATTCGTTATTCGCATGGACCAATGCGGATGCATTTCAGGCCGCCAACCATATTCCCGAGCCGGCCTGGAGCGAGAAAGTCCGCTGGCTCAACCCGCAGTGGTTCACCATTCGTGCGTGTGCTTATTTGGTCGTCTATTGCGGGATGGCTTGGTATTTCTATTCCAAGAGTCAGCGTCAGGATCAGACGGGTGAAGTAACGTTGTCCGAATCGATGCAGGCCCGCAGCGGCCCCTGCGTTATCCTGTTCGCGCTCGTGACATCGCTCGTGGCCGCGGATTGGGTGATGAGTCTGGCACCGATGTGGTTCTCGACAATGTTCGGCGTCTACATGTTCGCGGGCAGTATTTTGGCGGCGCATTGTGCGGTCGCATTACTGAGTTTCGTTTTGCAAAAACAAGGTGCGATGCGAGATGAGGTAACGATTGAGCACTACCATGACTTGGGTAAACTGATTCATGGCTTCATTTGTTTTTGGGGTTACATTGCGTTCAGTCAGTACATGCTGATTTGGTACGCCAATATCCCCGAGGAAACGGATTGGTTCTACACACGCTATCCCGGCTTCTCGGAAGTATTCGGCACGATTTCGATCGCCCTGATGATATTCCATTTCGGCGTACCGTTTTTGGGCATCATGAGTCGTCACGTTCGACGCCTTCCCTGGGCCGTTGCGTTTTGGGCTGGCTACCTCCTGATCTTGCACTACGTTGATATCTACTGGGCAATCATGCCGGAAGCAGGTGTCAGTGCGGGGGGAGCGTTTGGCGTTCTAGCGAGCCTGTTGACCGTTCTGGGTATGATCTGTCTGATGCTTGGCATGATCGTGATCGTTGGTGCTCGGACGCGTCTAATCCCTGTTCGCGACCCACGCCTGCGGGAATCGCTGGCGTTTGAAAATATCTGATCGACTCATTCCCTCTCGCTCGCTGTTTCTTTTTTCAGCTTTTTTCACCTCTCAACTTTCACACATCAATCTTCTATGGCTGCCTACGACGACATCAACGGCAAACGACTTGCGACGGTCAGTGTGATCTCAATCGTGGTAACTGCGGTTACCATCCTGGCGGTCCAGGTTATCTATTTTGCCATGGCCGACATGGTGGATTCGGAAAAGATTCGCAACGCGGTGTATACGCGTTCGAATCATGCGTTGGAGCAACAGTCGAAGGGGCTGACGCAGTACGGCGTCAATCCTGAGAACGGAAACATCACTGTTCCGGTGGAAGAAACGATGAAAAAAATGGCTGCAGAGGCCAAAAATGCGCATAATGAATCGACCTAGGCGACCGGCAAATTAACCAGCTGATGCCGACAGATCTCTCACTCCTCACCTGTATTCATGTCCAAAACCAGTCACTCTCCATCGCTTTACGTTGCGGGCGTCCAGCCGGCGACGTGGGTCGATTTCCGACCGACGGCTCCGTCCGTCGGGAGGGTTAGCTACAATGCGAAGCCGTGCGGCTACCGCCTGGTGACGTGGGCGGTGCTTGTTCTGGCACTCACGGTGAGCATCCCTTCAGTTCTCGCCCAGCCGGCTCCGGGCATCATGCAAGACGGCGATGCCGATGTCGTTCTCAACGACGGCGTGCCACGGGCCGCTCGGGACGTCGATGTGAAGCAGAATCTGGGCGACTCGGTCAGTAAAGATTTGCCGCTGATCAATTCTGCGGGCGAGGAAGTCACGCTCGGTGACTATCTCGATGGCGAACGTCCGCTAATTCTGACGCTCAATTACAGCAATTGTCCCATGCTGTGCAACGTCCAGCTCAACCAACTTGCCCAGTCCCTCGAGAAGGGGGACCTGAAAATTGGCAAGGATTTCCGCTGCATCAGTATTAGCATCGATCCGACTGAGACGAACGAGCGGCTTGTGGAGACTAAGGCTCAATATGTGGAGCAACTTCCTTCCCACCCCGAGGCCGAGGCGGGCTGGGCATTTTGTCGCACATCGCAAAAAGTGATCGATCAATTAGCGACAGAAGTTGGATTTTCGTATAATTATAACGAAGCGACTAAGGAGTACGCTCATCCCGCGTTTCTTGCGTTCCTGACACCCGATGGTGTGATCACGCGGTATTCGCTCGGTGTGGCGTTTCCGCCCGATCAGATGGAACTGGCGTTGGTCGAATCAGGCCAGGGGAAGATTGGCAGTTTCATCGACAACTTCGTGTTGCTGTGTTACTCGTACGATCCAGATGCAAACAGCTATGTTCCACAGGCGTGGAAGATCATGCGGTTGGGCGGTGCGGCAACGTTGATGCTGCTCATGCTGGCATTGGTGCCCTATTGGCTGGGTCGCAAAGGCAACGCAGCGCGAAAACAATCCAAGAATGAATACGCGAATGAGCCGACTCCAGCGGCCGACGGCACAACGCAGCTCAAGCCAACGCAGTGGTTTGGCGGCTAAAGCGAAGAGGACGATGGGCTTTCCGGCCCGAGATACTCACACATTACCTTCATCGATACCTTTGACAACCAATTTGGTTGGATGACTATGATTTCGGCACTTACCAACACGACGATTGCGATGCCGTTGCTTGCGGACCTCCATAAGAGCTTTTGGTTTCCAGAGCAAGCATCTTCGTTCGCCGAAGGTGTCGACTGGATGTATGACCTAATCCTCTACATCTCGCTGGCGTTTTTCATCCCGATGATGGCGTTCACGGCGTACTCGATGTTCAAGTACAAGAAGAAGAAGGGTGAGAAAGCTGAGAGCCAAGTCACGCACAACACGCCGCTTGAATTGGCGTGGTCGATCGGGCCGTCCTTTGTACTCGTGTGGATGTTTATCCAGGGCTCGATCTCGTATCTCGACATGCGTACACCGCCTGAAGGGTCTTACGACATCGGTGTGCAGGCGCAAAAATGGAACTTCACCATGGATTACGGTGGGGGGACGTTTCATAATGAATTGCACGTGGTCAAAGATGAGCCGACCAAGCTCTCCATGCGCAGCACTGACGTGATTCACGCGCTGTTTGTTCCGGCTTTCCGGATCAAGAAAGACATTGTACCGGGACGCTATAATTACTTGTGGTTTAAGCCGACAGTCGCCAACGAGAAGGTTTCTGACAAGGATTTGGCCAAGGCCAAGAAGCAGAGCGAAGGCAGTGGTGTGTGGGATTACGATAAATACCAGTTCACGCCCGAAGGCTATAGTTTTTATGATCTGTACTGCGCCGAGTATTGCGGGAAAGATCACTCACACATGCAAACCGCCGTAGTCGTCCATGAGACGCAAGAGGAACTCGATGCGTGGATTAAAGCGAACAGTTCCCGTGGCGATGTTTCCATGGTCGACTGGGGCCAGACCCTCTTCAACCGACGCGGATGCGCGAACTGCCACTCGATTGATGGTGCCACGGAGGGCTATACCGGCCCTTCGTTCAAGGACGTCTATGGTTTCAAGCACCCGATGGCTGCGGGCGGTGAGGTCCTCGCTGACGATAACTATATCCGTGAGTCGATCCTCGAGCCCAAAGCGAAGATCGTTGCTGGCTACAACCCAGTCATGCCGACTTTCAAGGGGCAGCTCAGCGACGACGACATTGCCTCGATTATCGAATATCTGAAAACGCTCAGTGCCAACGGGGAGCCCGCGAAAAGCCCAGCAGCCGAGAGTGCTGATGCGGCCAAAACTGACGCTGAAAAGACTGAAGAGAAACCAGCTTCGTGATTTTTGCGAAGCTTGACATTTAATGAAACGCTGCTGCCACGGACTCGATCCGTCGCCTGCACATCAATCCCAAAATAGCTCACCCTTACGAAGGACAACCCCGCTATGTCCACCGCCGCCGCAACGATTCGTGACCCCGGTTATCCAACCGATCGCGAAAACTACCTGACAAATTCTTCCGGAATTTTGAGCTGGATCTTCACGCTCGATCACAAGCGGATCGGCCTGATGTATTTGGTCGGGGTCGTCACCGCTTTCTTTGTCGGCGGATTGCTCGCTCTAGGAATTCGGCTGCACCTGCTCCGGCCCGACGGCATGCTCTTCACGGGCCCAGAAGGGAACAATATCTATAACCAGGTATTTACCCTGCACGGGGCGATCATGGTGTTCCTGTTCATCATCCCAAGCGTACCGGCGGCTTTGGGCAACTTCCTCGTCCCCATCATGCTCGGTGCCAAAGACGTCGCGTTTCCGCGATTGAACTTGAGCAGTTTTTACCTGTGGTGCATCGGGGCGGTCTTCTTCGTCTCGGCGCTGCTGTGCAGTGGACTGGATACCGGTTGGACGTTCTACACGCCCTACAGCACGACGACGGATACGTCCGTTGTACTGGCGACGACAGGAGCGTTCATCCTTGGTTTCAGTTCGATTTTCACCGGCCTGAATTTTATCGTCACCATCAACACGATGCGTCCGCCAGGCATGACGTGGTTCAAGATGCCGCTGTTCTTGTGGGCGACCTATGCGACGAGCATCATTCAGGTTTTGGCGACGCCCGTGCTTGGCATCACCCTGCTGCTGCTGATTGCCGAGCGGACGATGCACATTGGGATTTTCGACCCCGAGTACAACGGCGACCCTGTCACCTACCAGCACTTTTTCTGGTTCTACAGCCATCCAGCTGTTTACATCATGATTCTGCCCGCCTTCGGTATCGTCAGTGAACTGATCAGTGTACACAGCCACAAGCACATTTTTGGTTATCGCTTTATCGCCTACTCGTCGATCGCGATTGCGTTGCTGGGTTTCCTCGTCTGGGGCCACCACCTGTTCACCTCAGGAATGAGCTCGCTGACAACGATCATCTTTTCCGCATTGACGTTCACGGTTTCGATTCCCTCGGCGATCAAGGTGTTTAACTGGATCGCGACGATGTATAAGGGCTCGATCAGTCTGACGACGCCGATGTGTTACGCGATCTCGTTCATCTTCCTGTTCACGATTGGCGGATTGACTGGCCTGTTCCTGGGAACGCTCGCAACGGATTTACACCTGCACGATACTTATTTTGTCGTGGCTCACTTTCACTACGTGATGGTTGGCGGCACGCTGATCGCGTTCCTGGGGGGTGTGTTTCATTGGTGGCCCAAGATGGTGGGAAAGATGTACAACGATGGGCAAGCCCGAATTGCTTCGCTTCTCGTTTTCCTTGGTTTCAATGGTACCTTCCTACCACAGTTCCTGTTGGGCAGTCGTGGGATGCCACGCCGCTATGCGACTTACGATCCCGAGTTCGCTTTCCTGCATCAATTGAGCACGTATGGTGCGTTGCTGCTTGGTTGCGGTCTGCTGTATGCGTTCGTCGTGCTGATGATTTCGCTAGCCAAGGGTAAGCGTGCTCCAGCCAACCCATGGGGCGGAACAACGCTCGAGTGGACGTGCACGAGCCCACCGCCGTATTACAACTTTGAACGTCCCCCGGTCGTGGGCGACCCCTACGATTTCCATGATGTCGCGTGGGACGCGGAGAATGAACGGTACGTCATCACGGCGCCGGCGCGACGGTTGGTTCCGGGCGAGAAGCCGACTGAGCAACCCGCTCATCACTAAGAGCCTATCGAAAAGGGGTCTGACCCTTTGGAGACGCATCGTTTTACAACGTTTTTAGCGGCCTCGCCGGAGAGGGTCAGACACCTTTTCGGATAGGCTCTAAGACGTACGGATGTTTTACAGGCGATCACGCTGTGGTCGCCACTTTTTTCATCGACTCAACAACTGCGGTCGCCCAAACAGGGCGGTTATCTAGCGAACGGTTTTCGGCACATGGCAACCATCGACACACTCACCCCTGATTCGGAAGCTCACCACGAGCATGGTCACGACCACGACCATCCCGCATGGCTGGCTCACCACTTCGATACGCCTGAACAGCAGTACGACAGTGGGAAGTTAGGCATCTGGTTGTTTCTTACGACCGAAATCTTGTTCTTCAGTGGAATGTTCTGTGCCTATGCGATGTTTCGCATGCTGCGGCCCGAGATCTTTCAAGGATCGAGCCAGTTCCTCAACACCAAGCTCGGCGCGATCAACACGGGCGTACTGCTGTTCAGTTCACTAACGATGGCGTGGGCGGTTCGCTGCTCCCAGACCGGAGAGCACAAGAAGCTTGTCGCGATGCTCGCCAGTACATTATCGTGTGCGATGATTTTCCTCGGCGTGAAAGCGATCGAGTATTCGCACAAATGGGGTATGGGGCTGCTTTTCCCAGGGGCGTATTTCTACGACGAGGCCAATCCGCACCCCACGGCGGAGCAACTCGTTTCGCAACACGGGTTCTCCGAGAACGCCGCGTACTTTATCACGCATGGTCTGTATTTTCTTTGTGCACCGTTCTTGCTGATGTTAATCGGTGTTGTCATTTGGGCAGTCGTTGCAAAAGTCAAGGATAATCAATTTCAGTTTGCGGTGGCTAAGCCACTCGTTGTCGTTTGCCTGAGCTTCTTTGGAGGCGTTGGTCTGGGCATGATCCTGACCAGTGGCGAAGAGCATTCGGGTGCTGAGCATGTCGCGGCCGAGCATGTCACTGCCGCTCATGCAGGAGCTGATCACGGTGACGCTGAGGCTTCGGCTGCGTTATTGGCGCCACATGGTGATACCGAACCGTCGGTCGCGGACATCGCTGCGACCTACACTGAGCCGACCGCGTTCAATGCTGGCCGCGACGATGCCGCCGTTGAACTGCTCGCCGAGAGTGACCTCAATACCGGTGCGAAAGCGATGCTCAAGGCCAAAGAGCAACAAGCCGCTCTCGCCTCGGGACGAGTGGTGCCGCCGGGTGCTGATGTCGATTTGGGCATCCACCGGATCGAGCGGAGCGTCGAAACGAAACGCGCCGCTGGAGTCTTTTTCGGGATTTACTACTGCATGACCGGCGTTCACGCGATCCACATTCTCGGTGGTATCGGGGTGTTAGTGTGGTTACTCGTCCGAGCAGTCCGGCAAGACTTCAACCGCCAATACTTTGGACCTGTCGATTACGTCGGATTGTACTGGCACTTAGTCGACTTGATTTGGATTTATCTGTTCCCACTACTGTATCTGATCCGCTAAGCATGACACCTCTGCTTGGCGTCCACTCGACGTAAAGCAGCTCGCGGACTGTGATGCCTCGCGAACACCCCCTTCACCACACCCTTTCGATATCGACCTCATGACTGCTCACGGACACTCCGACGACGGTACTAATTTCGCGCACCCCATGCCCGTCTGGGTTTTGCTGACGGTGTTTTTTGCGTTGGTATTTTTGACCATTCTAACCGTGGCGCAGTCCAACCTCGACCTCGGCAGTTTTGACATTGCCATTGTCATGGGGATCGCGACGATCAAGGCCATCTTGGTGGGCGCGTTCTTCATGCACTTGTTGTACGACAAGCCCTTTAACATCATGGTGTTCTTATCATCGTTCGTGTTTGTGGGCCTGTTCGTGATCATGACGCTCAGCGACAGCAAGTTGACGTCACCATCCTTCGAGCCCATCTACGACCAACCCGCCACCGGCGAACTCGAACGCTAGACAATACTCTCGGCAGGTCTTATGGAATCTTTCGGTGCGCGGGCGGCCCGTCCGCCGATCTGCCGGTGGGCGGGACGGCCACGAACCGTTGTCGCTCAGCTCTCCGAGCTGAACGCGCACGTGAATGGCGTTGTATGCTAACCGTTCGGGAGGCTGCGCGACGTTGCGACGAAGCCGCCCGGCGGTTGATGACTTAGAATCCGGTCGGGTGGAAGAAGGACCTATGGCGACAGGGCTAACCGGGCAAGGCAAACACCTGCGCGTCCTTACTTCATTTTTCGATAGCGTTTGATCAGCGTGTTCGTCGAGCTGTCATGATCGAGCACCGCGTCGCCGTCGGCTGATAATTCTGGGATAATTGCTTTCGCGAGAACTTTGCCGAGCTCCACACCCCATTGATCGAAGGCGTCGATGTTCCAGATCACGCTTTGCACGTAGGTGCTGTGCTCATAGAGGGCGACGAGTTTACCCAACATCGCCGGTGACATTCTTTCGCCGATAAGTGTGTTGGACGGTCGGTTGCCTTCGAATATACGGTGTGGGACCAACCAATCCTGTGTGCCCTCGCTGCGGACCTCCGCATCCGTTTTTCCGAACGCGAGTGCTTCGCTCTGTGCCAACACGTTGGCAATCAGGATATCATGGTGGTCGTTGATTGGATTGAGCGACTTCGCAAACGCAATGAAGTCACAAGGGATCAACCGTGTACCTTGGTGGATGAGTTGATAGAACGAGTGCTGGCCGTTCGTCCCGGGTTCACCCCAGTAAATCAATCCGGTTTGATAATCCACGCGCCGTCCGTCCACCGTAGTCGACTTACCGTTACTCTCCATGGTGAGTTGTTGTAGGTAGGCGGGGAATCGTTTGAGGTATTGTTCATAAGGGAGCACTGCCGTGGTTTCGACGCCAAAGAAGTTGGCATACCAAACCCCCAACATGCCCATCAGCACCGGCAGGTTCTTTTCCAAGGGAGCGTTGCGGAAGTGCTCGTCCATCTCGTGGAAACCGGCGAGCATTTCTCGAAATCCGGCCGGGCCTATCGCGAGCATTGTCGACAGTCCGATTGCTGAATCCATCGAATAGCGTCCGCCGACCCAGTCCCAGAACTCGAACATGTTGGCAGTGTCGATTCCGAACTCACTGACCTTGTCGGCGTTCGTCGAGAGGGCCACGAAGTGCTTCGCGACGGCGGTTTCATCACCGCCAATCCGGTGCAGCAGCCACTGGCGAGCCGTGTTCGCGTTGGTCATCGTTTCGATCGTCGTGAAGGTTTTTGATGCCACGATGAACAGGGTTTCCATCGGATCGAGATCCGCGACCGCTTCGGCAAAATCGGTTGCATCGACGTTGCTGACGAATCGAAAGGTCAGCTCGCGAGCGCTGAAGTACTTCAGTGCCTCGTACGCCATCACCGGCCCAAGGTCCGAACCGCCGATGCCAATGTTAACGATGTTGCGAATCGGTAATCCGGAGTGACCGACCCACTCGCCACCGCGAACGGCGTCACAGAACGCGGTCATCTTGTCGAGCACGGCGTGGACGTCGGGCACGACGTTCTCGCCGTCGACAACGACAGACGATCCCGCTGGAGCTCGCAAGGCCGTATGCAGCACGGCTCGCCCCTCGGTCAAGTTGATTTTGTCACCCGAAAACATCGCCTCAATGGCTTCAGGCAGTTCGCAGCCACGCGCCAAATCGATGAGCAGTTCGATCGTTTCGTCCGTGATTCGGTTCTTCGAATAATCCAGGTACAATCCGACCGCTTCGAGAGACAGCATCTCGCCACGATCGACTTCTTGGGCGAACAGATCACGCAGGTGCGTCCCTCTAATTGTCTCGTAGTGCGCGGCGAGGGCTCGGAACTGCGGCAGGTTTCTGAGGGTGTCGGTCATGAATGACTTCATTTGAAAAGGGTGCGAGAGGGAAGCAAGCTACCGGTATCATTCTGCCCGATTTTGCAATTTCCGACCATCCGGCTGCCTCTGCAGCAGCTCAGCCGCCGTCTCCCGCACTGGTGCTGTGAGGGCCGCCCGCCCGATCACGCGAGCAGGCAGTATCGGTTGCAAGTCCAACTCGCGAGTAACCATGCCGCCGGAGTCTGCGAGTGTCTTGGCGCGCGCGGCCAACTTCGCTGCCGAACCGCCCGTCGGGGTGATGCCACGGGATGTTAATTCACGGGCAATCTCCGACTGCTGCGCGACCATGGCTTCCTGCGTTGGCGAGAGCTCAATGGCCCTTGAAAAAAGCTTTTCGGCACTCACGAGATCATCGACCCGTCCACCGAATTGATAGCGGTGTAGCAACAATTCACCGATCGCACGCAGGAGCGTCGGGTCGTTGCCCGCCCGAGAGATCGCGGTGCCAAATGCCCCGTCGGTGATCCGCTTTTGTCGCGTCGACATCTTTGTCGGCCCCAAAAACGATTGCATGAGTTTTCGATTCTCGATGCCAGCGAACCAAATCGCCGCATCTTTGGCGAGCGGGTCGTCCTGAAGCGCCCCGCGAAGTGTCGCTTCGGCTTGGACGACACGGTTCGTATTGAGCTGCATGGCGGCGTTTTTCATCGCGGCGCCAGTGCGCTGGACCGGAAGCAGCGTGAATCGCACAAAGACCAGAAACAGAACGCTAACAATCAATCCTGCTGCCCAGTTCGCCGCCCCCGGCCGCATCGGTGATGTCGTCTCGGTGGCGAGCCCGGCTTCGCACGCAAGGGATGCTGGCACATTCGTGGCAACCGCTGCCAACCAGACCAACATTAAGCTCACGCCTGGGATGGTCCAACCACCGGAGAAACACAGATGCGTCAATCCGCAGGCCGTGGCGGCGGCGGCCATCTGTCTGAACTGGTGGTGAGTCAATCGTTCTGCGTCTGCTGTGCCGGTCCACCACCATGCCCCCATCACGACGAGCGCAGCGGGGATCGCGTATTGGTGGGCCTCAAAATCGGGTAGTGCTTCGTTGGAAATCCCGTAATACCAAACCGAGAGCAAGCCGAATAATGCTCCCAGGGCGACCGCCGCAGCAACGAACCCCGACTTGCCTTGCAGGATGAGTGATTCACCCTTTATGGAGCTATTGCGTGCGGAAGCCAACGACGTCGGCAAGGCGTCTTCTTCCTCTAATGCCGCCGTGCTGCGGTAGACCTTCCATCCGGCGGCCAGGCAGATCGTCAAGAGTATGCCGGCCATCACTCCACCACTGGCCAGTGTCTCGACGAAGAAATGGTGAGGCTCGGCAATCATTTCGTGGGCGTGGACGTCACGATACCTCTGATAGACCAGCTGGAAGTTGCCAGGGCCCGCACCAAACCACGGATGATCCCAAACCATCGCGAGTGTGGATTGCCAGTATTGCACGCGTAACTCGATCGTGGCCCTTGCTCCTGAGGCCAAGCGTCCAATCGATGAATCGGATCCTGCTTGCCACCACACTACGACCGCAACTGCAGCCAGTCCAACCAAGCTCGCTAGGCCAATGCGGACGAAATGTCCGCCGCGAGCCCACAAAGCAGAAAATGCGGCAACCGCCCCAACGACCACCACCGACATGAATCCGCTGCGGCTACCCGTCGCGATCAGTGCCGCCATCAGCAAGCACAGCAGAGCCACGAGTAACGTCACACGCACGATGATGCAGGACACCGTCGCCTTTCGCTCTGCGATATCATAGGACTCACGGCTGAGTGGCATCGCCCTCAGCAAACAAACCAAGCACCCGCCACAAAGCGTCGCGATCATCGCTAACGGTCCAGCCACCGAATTTGCCAAAGCGAACGTCGCTGTCGGACCGCCGTCACGAAGTCGATTCTCATAGATCATTCGGGCAGCCGAGCCCGCCGGCGCATTGATACCTGCACTCGCAATCGCCGCGTCGGGATCACGCAGATACTCTTGCATTGTCTCGGGCAGCGAAATGAAGTACTGGTGCAGCGTATGCACCGCCAACAATGATCCCAAGCCGAGCAGCAAGCCGAACACCGCCCGAGCGCGGCCAGCGTCAGACATCAGTCGCCGGAGCACAACGAAGAAGCCTGCTGCGGCGATCCACCACCATGCCTCATTGGTCGCCGCACGCAAGTCACCACCGACATGGGGCGGCGACGACGAAAACAAACCCGCGGTTATCCAGGCTGCTAGAAAAACCCAGGCTGCGAGAATCAATGCCGCGCTATCGAGCCACCATGAGGCACACCGCACATCCACGACTGGCTTGACACGGATGATCATTGCCGCAAACAGCAGCCACAACATCATCGCACATGTCAAACCCAACGCGCGACCGTGCTCGAGACCGGTGGCATCGGCGGGGTAGTAGGTGCACCACACTGTAATGGCCGCTGCTGCGCTCAATCCAATCGCAGTGCGGGCCATCTGAGGGTGTTTCAAAACCGTCGCATTGCCAACCTGCCCGGGGGATTCCTTGAACTCTCCAAGAGTCATCTGCCGTCGATCGCGAGAGTTGGACTGTCCCATTTATCTGTTTTTAATACCCCAGTGAGCCGACAGCGCCAGCGGGCTGTTGATTTCGTCGTGCACGCGAATCCCGTGTGCAAATACTAACCCGAAACGCTAGCGAGGAGTGGGATAGGTTTCCTCGCTGGCACGTTGGTTTGATAATTCAACATGCCGTTGCTATCGCTAGTTGCTCTCACAGAATTGGGCAGTGAAGCACAGTTTTCACGATGCGTCAAACGAAAAAAGGTCCGATCGGAATTCCGAACGGACCTTGCTTACTCTGTCTATTCAAAGAGCTTGAAATCAGGCATCGTCGCCGGTTGGGAAGAGAGGCCCGGCGCTGCCGAGTCCACCCTTGAGGCTGCCTTCGTCCATGGTCGCTGGCACACCCGATTCGGCTGCTTCGGCGGCTGCGGCAGACTTCTCTTGCTCTTCGCTCCAGCCGACTCGTTTGAGTGACAGGCCGATCTTGCGTTCGTCGGTGTCCACGCGAAGCACCTTGATTTCGATTTGGTCGCCGACCTTGACGACTTCTTCGGGGTCTTCCACCTTGTGGTCGGCCAGTTCGCTGACGTGCAGCAGGCCTTCGAGACCATCTTCGAGGCCGATGAAGACACCGAAGTTCGTGATCTTGGTGACTTCGCCCTTGACCAACTGGCCAGGCTGATACTTGTCAGGAATGTCGCCGTCCCAGGGATCATTGTCGAGTTGCTTCAGGCCCAACGCGATACGGCGGCGTTGCTCGTCGACACTGAGGATGCGGCACTCGATTTCTTGGCCCTTCTCCAGCACTTCGCTGGGATGAGCGATCTTGCGGGTCCACGACATGTCGCTAACGTGCAGCAAGCCGTCGATGCCTTCTTCGAGTTCAATAAACGCACCGTAGTTGGTGAGGTTTCGCACCTTGCCGGTGACATCCTTACCTTCAGGATACTTCTCGAGGACATCGTCCCAGGGGTTTTTCAGAGTCTGCTTCATACCGAGCGACAGTTGCTGTCCTTCGGGATCGACACCGAGAATCATGACTTCGATTTGATCGCCAATGTTGACCAATTCGCTCGGGTGATTGACTCGTTTGGTCCAGCTCATTTCGCTGATATGAACCAAACCTTCAATGCCCGGTTCGAGTTTGACGAAGGCACCGTAGCTCATTACGTTGACAACTTCGCCTGGGTGACGTGACTCGACAGGGTACTTGCCCTCGATGTTTTCCCACGGGTTGCGATCTTTTTGCTTCAGACCCAACGCGATTTTTTGCTTTTCGCGATCGATGTGGAGCACCTTGACTTCGATTTCTTGATCGATCGAAACCATTTCGGTGGGATGACCGATGCGCTCCCAGGCCATGTCAGTGATGTGCAGCAAGCCGTCGATACCGCCGAGGTCGACGAACGCACCGAAGTCGGCGATGTTCTTGACAATCCCGGTCCGGATTTGGCCGACTTCGAGCTCCTGCATTAGGTAGGTGCGATCTTCCTCGCGTTGACGCTCGATCAGGCTGCGGCGGCTGATGACGATATTCCGGCGGGTATCATCGATTTTGAGCACTTCGGCTTGGACGACGCGCCCGATGAAATCGCCGATATCGCCAGGGCGACGGATGTCAACTTGGCTGCCTGGCAAGAAGACGTTGACGCCGATGTCGACAAGCAAACCGCCCTTGATCTTGCGAATCACGGTACCGGTGACCACTTGGCCCTCGGCAACGGTCTCCATCATTTCTTCCCACTCGATGATCTTTTCAGCTTTTCGCTTGCTCAGCGAGATCATGCCGTAAGGATCGTCGGCGGCGCCGAGTTCGTCCTCCATCTCTTCGATGAGGACCTTGACGATATCGCCCACCTTCGGCGGGTCTTCTTCAGGGCCCCATTCGTCGAGCCCAACAGTGCCTTCGCTCTTGAATCCGACGTCGACCAGCGCCCATTCGTCGTTGAGTTCGACAATTCGACCTTCAACAATGTTTCCTGAATTGTAATCTTGCTCTTCGGCAGCAAAATTCTCGATCATCCATTCTTCGACCTCATCCTCCGGAGCCATCAGGGCCAAATCTGCGAGAATGTCGTCGTCTTCAAGAGAACGGATGAGGTTGCGGTTGACCATGAATCAATACCAGGGGTGAAACATACTGGCGAGCACAGGTCCGATTCGCTCGCGGCGGTTCGCCCCGATGGGGTTGGGGGGAGGTTGATAAAAGGGGGGACCAGTCGGTGGCATAAAAGCCTAGCGGCGTAGGCTACCAAACAAGTATTCCCGTCACAACGGCGTTGTCGGGGAAACTCGGCAGAGATTCGGTGTTTTGCGCTCTAGACATCGCTCCCCCAGCTTTCCTAAAAGCGGGGCGTTCGTACCTTCAAACGCTTCTGGTTCGCAGAGAGAAAACAATGGAATTCAACTTTTTTGACTGGATCCGCGACGGCGTTCGCCAATCCGTCCTGCTCGGTGTGAGCGACGCTGTTGAACAGATCGGCACACCCGACAATGCCGCCGACATCAATCCCGAAGTCGCTGCGTTGTTCGGAAATTCCGTCGGCGGCGCCGCCACGACCACCAAACAAAAACGCGTGACACGCAAGGGGGCCTCGCAGAAACGCCTTGGCAAGTCTCTACAGGAACTCAATCCCCCGGCGAAGTGAGCAGGTGCAGTGCGCTCCCTGATGCACGGGACGCAGCAACGATTATGAGAGCCCCAAAACCAAGGATGGGTCCCTTGTCCCGTCCACGCGGCAACATGTGACCCTTGCCCCCTCCACTGACCCTTGCCCCCTCCACATTCAAAAAGACGTGGATTTCGCGCAGGTGGATCTCGCGACAAACGCGCGGGGGTGCAGTGGCCCCACGCAGTTGTCACCACCCTATCATATCCCAGTGGTCGCTGACTGCGTCATCTACGGTGACCGAAACATCTTCGGCGACCGGAACGTTGTCATCCAATTTGGGTTATCCATTCACGGCAGTGTGGTATTCCACGCGAAAATTACCTACGCTAGTCACCAACGAACCACAACCTAGCGTCGCGACGCTAAGTATGATGGATAAGGAATGACCATCTCCGGAATCTTCGTTGCTCGCGAAGGGGAAATATGAAAATCAGACTCCGCGTCGAATCAGGCAGCCACGCTGGCAAAGAGATCGAAGTAGGCCAAGAGAAATTTCTGATCGGCCGCAGTGATTCCTGTCAGCTTCGCCCCAAAAGTGAGTCCGTCAGTCGGAAGCACTGTATCATTGCCGTCCAGGACGGACGTGTCCTCGTGCAGGATCTGAAGAGTCGCAACGGAACCTTTGTCAACGAAAAGCGATTGCCGCCGGACAAAGCGAAAGTCCTCAAGGACGGTGATATTCTGCGCGTCGGCAAACTCAGCTTTGGTGTCGTGATCGAGCACGGACTTCACGCGGCTAAGAAACCCGAAGTGAAAAGTGTCGCCGACGCCGCCGCTCGCGCCCACGCGGAGGGGTCAGCAGATAGCCGTTTCGAGGAGGTCGACGTCAGTTCGTGGCTGGATGAGGCCGACGCGATCGATCGCGTTCGCAAAATGAATGACCCGGATACCCGTCACCTCACGCTCAAGGAACAGCAGGAGGACCCCGACACGGATAGTAGCGAGCTGTCGGTCAATGCAACGATCTTGACGGATCAATCCAACGCAACGAAGGAGTCCGATGGAAAAAACGCCGACGACAGTGCCAGCGGTGACAAAGCTAAAAAGTTCAAACGGCCCGAAAAGAAAAAGCCAGGCAAACTCCCTCAGGGTATGAAGAAGGAAATGACCGATACTTCGCGGGATGCAGCCGACAACGCGCTCAAGCGATTCTTCAGCGGGCGGTGATAGAAACCACCCGCAAACTGCTTGAACGCACAGTCTTTGACCCTCCACCTTCCCCAGGCGGAGCCAGGGGGGCCCAGGGGGGGCGAACCGTGCAAAGCAGGCGTCGGAGAGGGTTTGCCGGGCTCGACCTGGGCCTCCCGGTAAGCGGCCGGCCCTTCCCCGGCAACTCGTTGAAGGCTGATTTTCGACCCTGGCAAGCTTCGTTCGGGAAGGTGAAGCACTGATTCGCCAACCGTCCTAACATAATCGCGCGACCTGTCAGAGCGGTGGCCCCGTAAACACTCCCACCGTCCCCGCAGCACTCAATTTTCAACAATCCTCACATGAGCCTGCCCTCCGAATCGCTTGCTGTTTTCCCCGGGGCATCACGCTCCAATGCAGCGTTGGTGAATGGTTTCCGACGTCGCGATGATTCCGCGTTCACGGAGCTTTTTGAGCGGCATCGGAACATGGTCTACCGCATTTGTTTGCGTTACGTCGGTCACCATCACGACGCGGAAGATATCACGCAGGAAACATTCCGCCGGGCCGCTCTGGCTATGTCGAGCGTCGACTCTCAACGGCCAATCGAGCCTTGGCTGGTCGCGATTGCCGCCAACCGCTGCCGCAGTTTCTTATCTCGTCATCAGCGCGAGCGGCACGCCAGTTCCCTGGAGGATATCAGTCCCCAATGTGGTGCGATGGACGACAGCCAACGCCGTGTGGTCTTGAGCGAACAGATTGATCAGGCGCTCGATCGATTGCCCGCCGATCAACGCCGCGCGTTTGAACTCGTCCATCAACGAGAGCTCTCCTATCCCGAAGCCGCCGACTTGATGGGCCAGCCCTTGGGGACGGTCAAAACATGGGTTCGCCGCGCCAAGCAAGATATGCAGGGAACGATTCTCGCCGCGGACTCAGTTGCTGCCAACAAGCCGATCCCGAGAACGCGAAAACGTACCGCCGCTTTGCTAGCCTCGATGGTCGTTCTCAGCTGTTTCGGAATTGCAGGACGCAGCCAACCCAATTTGATGCCGACCACGCAAAGAACTGCGTCGCCGGCGATTGAGGACGAGTCGCAATCCGTGAATACTGATTCCGTAGCGACGGTGGTGGAACGAGCCCGCAATCTGGCCACGTTGGATTGGCAGTGGGTATCACTGAACGCGTTCATGCAAACCCGCCTTAGCGTCGAGAACGTCGATGCGTTGCCTCTTGAGCACTGGATGCAGCGAACGTCACCAGCCCTGGACCATTTGCGTACGGGGATCAAGCCCTTGGAATCGACACTCAATCGGGTCGCTGAACTGTTTCAATGTGAGGTGGCGCAGGTCGCACCTTTATCAACCTCGACTTTGAATCAACTTCCTCTCTCATGACATTTTCGTCAGCTCGCCGCTTCATCAGTCACTATGCATTTCTGTTCGCGGTGGGAGCTGTTTCGCTGTTCGCTCCCGTTGCTGACTCGACTGCCGAACAGCTGATCACACTTCGCAACGGGGTCACCCAGCGAGGGATTTACATTGAAATCCCTACGCTCAATCACAATTCGGCATCCCTCGGCGCCGATGGTGGCATTCAATCGCCTACCATTTGGAGGATCGACGACGGGCTTCGCCGGACGTACGTCCACCGCCGCGGAATGGTCAATAACGAGCCGGTCGAAGTTCCCGATCTGGGGATCCGGTTGAAGTTCCCTCAGCCCATCCCTCTGGGGGCGAACGAGGTTGGATCGCTCGGACAGATACTCGGTGTGAGCCCACTGAACGAATACGGACGTCGACAGATGACCGTCCGCGGTTCCGATGGTTCTCCCACCATCATCTATCAGGGGTTAACTGAATTGACGTCGCGATACGCTAGGTTCGAAGCTTTGAAGTCCGATTCCCCCATGGATCTGGACATGCGTGTGGCTACCGAATCGATCGATACCCCATCGCTGCAGCGCTTATTCGGCAAGCTCCTTGATCAGGATGACCCGGCAGCACGGCTCGAAGAGGTGCGATTTTTTATCGAGGCCGAAAGATATGGAGACGCGCTCCACGAGCTGCAGGCGATTTTGCGAAAATTCCCCGAACAGCAGGAACTCAAGCCCCAATTGACGGCCCTGGTGGAGCGACAGGCGATGCAGTTGTTCGAGCAAGCCCAATTGCGACGTGCCTCGGGACAGCCCGCACTCGCCAAAGCAATCTTGGACAAATTCCCCCTCGGACGCGTCGGTCGCGTCACCCGATTGCGGGTCGAGGATGAACTTGGTGACATCCAGAAGCTGCAGACGCAGCGGAATGAAACCGTCGCTAACTTGCGCAAGCTCGTCGGAATGCTCTCCGAGGCGGACCAGCGTTCTCTTGCCAAGATTGTCAACGAGATTGAGGAAAAACTGTCGCCCAATACGCTCAGCCGCATGAGCGATTTCATTCGCCTCGGAGAGAACGAAACTATTCCGGTGCAACAGCGTGTTGCCCTGGCAATCGCCGGGTGGGTGCTTGGTAGCGGTTCGGGCGAGCAGAATCTCGTGATCGTGATCTCCGAAGTCGAGGTTCGCAATCTCGTCGCGCAATACCTCGCCCACCCCGACCCACGAGTTTGCGCGGTGTTGATGCAGAACTTGAAAGTGCTCGAGGGGGCCAGTGCCG
The DNA here is from genome assembly GCA_963763175.1 of uncultured Planctomycetota bacterium. Classification (GTDB taxonomy): domain Bacteria; phylum Planctomycetota; class Planctomycetia; order Pirellulales; family Pirellulaceae; genus Rhodopirellula. The sequence continues at coordinate 593,942 of CAVXOB010000011.1, forward strand.
AGGCCATCGCTAAGATGCTGCCGCTGCTGCCTCCGCCCCTGGCGAGCGATCAGGCAATTGCGATCCATCGCGGCTCCGACGTTGCAAAGAGCCAATCGGAGAGGTCATCGTTTCATGTTCCCGTCGACGCCGTTGCCGACGACACGGTTCTCGGCATGTATCACATCGGCCCCGACCAGGAAGGTTTTTACGCCGCACAGGCGGCCGATCCCATGGCGGTTCCCGAAGCGGCCTACCTTGTCCAATTGCCTCCCGAGTACGATCCGCTACGCGAATATCCCTGCATTGTAGCGCTACACGCCGCCGGAGCGCCGGCTGAAACACAAGTCAACTGGTGGGCGGGAGTCCCGACCGAACGATTTCTCAGCCCAGTAGCGGCGAGCGGCAACAAAGACGCGACCCCAACGAAAGGTGATGCCGAAGCGTCTGCGGAGAGCAGCGTCGCGGCGGATCCCGAGGCCGCGCCACCCCCATCTCAAACAGCTCGGCTCGGCCACGCCGCTCAGAATGGATTCATCGTCGTAGCGCCTCGCTGGACCCGCGGTGGCCAGCAGGGCTACGAATACACGATGCGGGAACATGACGCCATCCTCCGCAGCGTCCGCGGAGCAATGCGGCGATTCTCCATCGATGCCGATCGGGTGTTCATCGGTGGCCATGGGGCTGGAGGCGCGGCCGCTTGGGATGTCGCCTTGTCGCATCCCGATCTGTGGGCTGGCATGATCGCGATCGGTGCCGAGCCACGCAAGACACTGCAGCACTACGATTCCAACGCTGTCTACATACCGACGTACATCGTCATGGGTGAGAAAGACGGTCTCCCGCTGCAACGCAACGGTGCTGTGTACAATGATTACATGACCTACCAACACGATGCGATGGTGGTGATGTATCGCGGGCGTGGTAAAGAGTTCTTTTATGAAGAAAGTAAACGCATCTACGACTGGATGATGACGGCCGAGCACAGTCGCGGAAAATTCCCGCAGGACATCGAAGTCACCTCGATGCGTCAGGGCGATAACTTTTTCTGGTGGCTCGAGTGGGACAAGTCGTTGCCCGATACCGTGACAGATCCGATCCTGTGGGATGAAGGTTCGGGAATCAAAAGAGGAAAGATCATCGCTTCGATCGGAGCCAATAATGAAATTCGGATTTCGAAAGCCCCCTCGAATGCATTCACTGTCTGGTTCTCGCCCCAGATGCCGCTGGATTTCGCGACGCCCGTCGCCGTTCGGTACCGGAATCTACGCCGCGACTTTCGGTTCACGGGTGAGTTTCAGACAATGCTCGACGACGTTCGGGCTCGTGCAGACCGTAAACGCCCGTTCTGGGGGCAAATTTCAATCCCCTAATCAGTAGTCGCCAGGTCGGACGGGCGGGGCCGTCGGGCTACAATGTCGACCGACAGCTCCGCCCGTCGCCAGAAATTAAGCACACGTCAGCGGGCTGAACCTTGGTCCAAAGATTGCGTATGCTAGACACTGCGAGCCCTAAAGCTGCCGAAATGGCACATTTTGGTCCCGCTCGCCCCGACCTTTCCCACTTTTCGTCAGAGCACTTCGATGTTGATGTATTTCCTCTTCGTGATTCCACCGTTTCTGCTGGGGTTGTATGCCCAGTGGAAGGTGAAATCGGCATTCGCTGCGATGAGCAAGGTCCCGGCACGGATGTCAGGGGCCACGGCGGCTCGTAAAATGCTCGACGCCTCGGGGCTGCAGTCCGTCGCGATCGAACAAGTGGGGGGCCAACTATCCGATCACTACGATCCGCGGGCCAAGGTCTTGCGTCTTAGTTCGGATGTTTACAATGGTCACTCGATGGCATCGCTCGGTGTTGCCTGCCACGAGGCGGGGCACGCGTTCCAAGACGCGCAGGGCTACGCTCCCTTGGTGGTTCGCAACATGGCAGTGCCCGCCGCCAATTTTGGCAGCGGGATTGGAGCGACATTGCTGTTTGCTGGCGCCATTTTTTCGTACGCACCCCTGATGTGGATCGGCGTGATCGGTTTTTCCGCCGTCGTATTCTTTCAGCTCGTTAATCTCCCCGTCGAGTTTGATGCGTCCAATCGGGCCAGAGAGCATCTGGTCAGTGACGGTTTGATCACCGCTCAGGAGGAACCTTATATTGCGAAGGTGCTTAACGCCGCAGCATTGACGTATGTCGCGGCCACGCTGCAGTCGGTCATGACACTCGCCTACTACCTCTTTATTTTGTTAGGCCGTCGTGACTGAACCGGAATCGGTCTCGCCCACTGAACCTGTCGACTATTTTTCCGCCCTGGATCCGCCTGAGTCCCTGCTGACGAAGGCGGCTGGGCCATCGGGCCAGTTGCCCCTGAGCGATGAAATTTTGCGGAAATGGACCAGTGGTGATCTATTTGGATTGACGCAAAGCGTTGGCATGGGTTTTGACCCCCGCCGCGTTCTCGGAAACCAGTACTTGGTGTTGAGCACCCAGGGTGGTGTCCGCAATCCAGACGGCACTCCGGTGGCACTGGGTTATCACACTGGGCACTGGGAAGTCGGCCTTCTCGTTCGCGCCGCCGCCGAGCAAATCGAAGCCCATGGTGGGGTTCCCTTTGCTGCTTTCGTCAGTGATCCCTGTGACGGCCGCACGCAGGGTACACACGGCATGTTCGACTCGTTGCCCTATCGCAATGATGCAGCGATTGTGATGCGGCGACTGATCCGCTCGCTGCCACAACGAAAAGGCGTGATCGGAATCGCCACGTGTGACAAGGGGTTGCCTGCGATGATGATGGCGCTCGCTGGCACGGGGCATCTTGCCAATGTACTCGTCCCGGGTGGTGTGACACTGCCGCCTACCGTCGGTGAAGACGCTGGCAAAGTCCAGACGATTGGTGCCCGTTACTCACGGGGTGAAATGTCGTTGGAGGAAGCCTCCGTGGCAGGTTGCCGTGCCTGCGGCACGCCTGGCGGTGGCTGCCAGTTCCTGGGCACCGCAGCGACCAGTCAAGTGGTCGCCGAGGCGTTGGGAATGACGGTCCCGCATGCAGCTCTGGCACCGAGTGGTCAACCGATCTGGACACGAATGGCGCGCGATTCCGCGTCTGCCGCCGCCTCCATGCAGTCAGCCGGAATGTCGCTGAGGGATGTGCTGACTCCCGCCGCATTTGAAAACGCGATGCGAATGCACGCCGCCGTAGGCGGTAGCACCAACCTGCTACTGCACATCCCCGCGATCGCGGCAGCGGCGGGCGTGACCCGACCGACCGTCGATGATTTTTCACGCGCCAACCAACTGGTACCCCGGTTTGTCGATTGTTTACCCAATGGCCCCGTCGGCCACCCAACCGTGCGATTGTTCTTGGCAGGCGGAGTTCCCGAAGTTGCCTTGCATCTGCGCCGCGCCGGGATGTGGAACTGTGACGCGAAAACGGTCAGCGGGATGACTTGGGACGAGCTGCTCGACAAATGGGAAGCATCACCGCGCCGCGCCGTTTGCCGGGAGCGTTTGCAACTCGCCGACGGCGTCGATCCCGACGACGTGATCATGCCCATGGAGCGTGCCAAAGCTGCCGGTCTGACCAGTACGGTATGTTTCCCCAAGGGCAATCTGTGTCCTGAAGGCTCCGTGATCAAAGCCACCTCGATCGATCCAAGCGTGATCGATCGCGACGGTGTCTATCGCAAACGTGGACGCGCCCGCGTATTCACGAGCGAACGCGATGCGATTGCTGCGGTGAAGGGGCAGACGAATCAACCGATCGAGCCTGGAGAGGTGATCGTATTGATCGGTCGAGGGCCGATCGGCTGCGGCATGGAAGAGACCTATCAGATCACCTCAGCCTTAAAATACCTATCCTTCGGTAAGGACGTCGCACTCATCACTGACGCGAGGTTTTCAGGTGTCAGTACGGGTGCCTGCATCGGCCACATCGGTCCCGAAGCACTGGCGGGTGGCCCCATCTCGCGCGTTCGCGATGGCGACGTGATTGAAATCGAAGTCAATCGCACGACGTTGGAGGGACATGTTGACCTCGTCGCTGCGTATGATGGCTGTGATCCCGCACATGCGATTGCCACACGTGACCCTCATCCCGATCTTCAAGTCGATCCCGCGATCCCCGATGACACGCGGTTATGGGCAGCACTGCAACAGATTGGCGGCGGAACTTGGGGCGGCTGCGTTTACGACGTCGATGCAATTCTGCAGACGCTCGAAGCTGGTAAGCGAGCACTGCGTACGGATTTAAAATCATGATCACGTGTTCGATCTCCCTGCTGGGGATGCACTCCCCGGCGACCTAGTGCCGACCGACCCTTCCGGCTCTGCCGAGAGGGTGAAGCAATACGTTTTGGCAAGCACAGAAGCATCCCATTATGAACTTCGACGATCCTGTCTCCTACACGCCCACCGGCATTGAACGAATTGGTGACAGCGGTATTCGTATCGTCTGGAGCGATGGCGAAGTGACCCAGTGGACCGCTCAGCAACTTCGCGACGCGTGCCCCTGCGCCACCTGCCGAGAAAAATGGGGCAAGCTGCACGCCGACAACTCAACGAGTGATGATGGAAGGAAGCCAGCGACGAAATCACTCGGTCTGCCGGTACTGAGCGCCGCCGAGGCGCGTCCGACACGCATCGACGGCATGCAACCCGTTGGTACATACGCCTACAACATCGCTTTCAGCGACGGACATCACTCGGGGCTGTTCACATTTGCTAGGTTGCGACGATCAGAAAAGTCGTAGCGGATGTTGTTAGAGAACCGATATCTGTAGGATCTGCAACAAGATCCACTACCTCGAAACGCCAGCCCGGTTGCCCGATTCCACTTGACAGGGGACGATTGGGCACCGCAGAGTGCCCCGCACTCGTTCACGTTCCATTCGGCCTACTTTGACCACTTCATGTCTACCTCCACTCCTGCTTCCAACTCTCCTGCCGTGGCCGTGATTCTGGCCGCAGGAAAGGGAACTCGCATGAACAGCGACCTGCCCAAGGTGCTGTGCCCGGTCGTCGATCGACCGATGATCCATTTCGTACTTGATGCGGCATCGGAGGCGGACTTTGGCAAGAAAATCGTGGTCGTGGGATATGAAAAGCAGGCCGTTCGCGATGAACTGAACACTCGCGACGATGCCAATATCGTTTTCGCAGAGCAGAACGAACAACTCGGCACCGGGCATGCGGTTCAAATGTGCCGCGAGCACCTGGCCGGCCATGATGGCCTGACGCTGGTGATAGCGGGTGATTCACCCCTGATTCAAGCAGAAAGTCTGCGGAAGTTGGTCGCACATTTTGAGAAAACGCGGCCCGCACTGCTGCTCGGCACGCTGAAGAAGGACGATCCGACGGGGTTGGGTCGGATCGTGCGAGATTCAGCCTGGGCAGTTTGTCGGCATCGTCGAGCACAAGGACGCGACCGCCGAGCAGCTCGAAATCAATGAGGTGAACATGAGCACCTACCTGTTCTCCACACCCGATCTACTTTGGGCGCTGGACAACCTGGGCAATGACAATGCTCAGGGCGAATACTACCTCACCGACTGTGCTCGGCTACTCTATGAAATGGGTCGTCCTGTCGAGGCGCTGCCGGTCTTGAAGGACTGCGAATCGCTGTCGATTAACAATCCAGCCGAACTCCAACTTGTCGACCAAACCATGCGAGCGATGGGATATGCGTGAACTCAAAATCTTCAGTGGTCGCGCTAATCCAGAACTTGCCGAGAAGTTATGCCGGCACCTGCATCTGAAACCGGCCCGCATCACGCTCGGACAGTTTCCCGACGGCGAGAATTTCTGCAAACTTGATGAGGACGTACGCGGCCGGGATGTCTTCCTGATGCAGCCTACCTGCCCCCCGGTCAACGATAACTTGATCGAGTTGCTGACAATGATCGACTGCTGTAAACGGGCCAGCGCCGAGCGGATTACGGCGGTGATACCGTATTTTGGCTACGCCCGCCAAGACCGCAAGGACGAAGGCCGCGTGCCGATCACGGCCAAGCTGGTGGCCAACCTCATTACCCGCGCCGGTGCCGATCGCGTGCTCACGATGGATCTGCACGCGGCTCAGATCCAAGGCTTCTTCGACGTCCCCGTCGATCACCTCTATGCCGCTCCGGTGATCAACGACCACTTCCTCAGCCGCCGCTTTGACGGAGAAGAGATCGTCGTTGTTAGTCCTGATGAAGGCAGTATTAAACGGGCCGTCGGGCATGGCAAACGACTCGGCGGCACGCTCGCGATTGTCGACAAACGACGCAGTAGCGCCCTCGAAGTGCGTCAGAGCACGATCATCGGCGGCCCCGTCAAAGGCCGCATCGCCTTGATGTTCGATGATATGATTAGCACGGCGGGATCAATTTGCGGCGCAGCGAGACTCGTCCACGAGTTCGGGGCCAAGGAAATCCATATCGCTTGCACGCACGGCATTTTCTGTGGACCTGCGATCGAACGGCTCCGCGATGCACCCATTGATTCGATCACGGTGACGGATACGATCCCGTTGTCGGAGGAAAAACTGCTACCCAATCTGGTCCAGTTGTCCGTCGCGCCGCTGTTGGCGGAGGCGATCAAACGCATTCATCACGACCAATCGATTAGTGAATTATTCAGAGAACGCTAGTCTAAAACGAGCTTGATGCACCAGGACTGATCTGATATTTCAAGGAGCGTTGAAATTCGCGTTCGACCGATCGTTCTCAGAGGCTGTCTCGCTCCTCACATAACGGTTGCCTACCTCGGTTACTCTTAAGTTTGGAGTGAACAGCTCGCGTTCACTGACTGCCTGTGCGTTCGAATCCACCTACCCGATCAGCCTGCTATCAGCACGAATTCGCCTGGGCAGGCGTGTTCCGGGGCGTGGTATACACATGGATTGCGATGCTCAGCGGGTGCGGAACGACAAAAGAACAGCTGGCCACGCAACAATTGCTGCTTTCCGATGCAGTTGACCGCAGCGTCTCCACCATTGATTTTCGGCCCCTCACGGGGGAAAAGGTCTTTCTGGACACGACTTACTTAAAATCCGTGAAAACGGAGACACTCGTGAACGCGGAATACGTCACGAGTTCGCTACGGCAACAAATCATGGCGGCTGGCTGCCTACTGCAGGAAACCGATAAGGAAGCCGACATTATCATCGAGCCGCGAATTGGAACGCTCGGCGCCGATGATCACCGCGTCACCTTTGGCATTCCCGAGAACAATGCACTCGGATCTGCGGCCACGCTCGTACCAGGGGCTCCGCGTTTGCCGCAGGTCCCCGAAATTGCCGTTGCCCGCCGAGACGCCCGGGAGAGCGCTGCCAAAATCGCGGCGTTCGCCTATGACCGTGAGACGAGGCAAGCCATCTGGCAATCCGGGATCAGCCAGTCTCGCGCGACCGCCCGAGACACATGGGTGATGGGTGTAGGACCGTTTCAAGCAGGATCTATCCGCAAGGAAACGCGTTTGGCGGGCAGTAGATTCTTGCAATTTGGCAGAAAACAAACCGGATCGCCTCCCAAATCATTTGACCGCCCTCCGGTGGACTTTACCGCCGAGACGCGGTTTGATTCCGGATGGCCCGTGCTCTCGTCCCCTCAGGGAGCAGATCGAGGCATGATCCCAGGAGCTGGTTTGGTGCCCGGTGACGAAATTCCGCCGCTGATCGCTCGAGAGATTGCACCGGATCCCGAAACAATCAAACGATAAACCTTTCGCGACGACGTTCCGTCATATACGATAGTGTGTTGTCAATCCCCTCTGGACGCAATTAATGCGGCCAGTTGCGAGATACTGCAGTAGAAACCGGAGCCTAGTTTGATGAGCGCGGATTGGTTTTACATGAGCAGCGGGTGGTTTCACAAAGCGAAACGTGTGGGACCGCTCACCGATCAGGATCTGCTGATGCGCATCGACCAGGGCAAGATCCAGCCCGAAACGCTCGTCCAAAGCCACAAGACACGTCAGCGGTGGGTACCTATGAGCACTGTGGGACCCGCGATGGCACGTTGGCGCAAAGCAAATCCCGATGCGGAGGAACAGGCCAGCTAGAGGTCGTCGTCATCGTCCTCTTCGACGTCATCGTCATCGTCCCAGTCGTCGTCCTCGTCATCTTCGTCGTCCCAGTCTTCATCGGCATCGTCGTCGTCGACTTCCTCCCAGCTATCGTCTGGATCGAGCTCATCGTCGGCGTCGATCTCCTCATCGTCGTCGCTTTCGTCCTCCTCATCTTCATCTTCCTCGTCGACATCATCGTCATCGTCGCTCCACTCATCGTCGTCGTCGACGAAATCATCGTCATCGTCATCGAGTCCATTCTCGTAGAGGTCATCCTCTTCGTCTTCGATGACTGCGGAAGGTTCCAGATCGCCCGAAGCGGGTGTGTCCGCGCGAGCAAACGACTCAGCAGCCTGGTCGGCGATGCCGGTTGTAAAATGAGACAACACCGAATCGGTGGCGAGAGCGTCGGTCACTGCGAGACTCACGTCAGACTCCTTGGGGACTTGAGAAGCGGTCGCTTCGACCGATTCATCAGAAGGGGAAAGTTCAGAACTGCTACCATAATTCGTAGCGACTCGAGAACCAGAAACATCATCACAGAATCCCCGTGAGTCAATCGCTGGCAAGGCGTTTATTGATGGCAAACCACAAATTTTTAAGAAACGTTTAGTAGTTCCGTAAAGATAGGGTCGTCCGAGATCGTCGCTGCGGCCACTAATTCGGACCAAATCCGATTGCATGAGTTGCCGTAAGATTTCTCCGCAGGCGACCCCCCGAACACTTTCAACGTCCGCTCGCGTGACGTCTTGGCGATACGCCACAACCGCGAGCGTTTCCATCATCGGCCAACTTAATCGAATTGCTGGAGCTAAAACGCCAAGTCTTCGCAACCACGGTGCGACAACCGAGCGGGTCATCATCCGACTGCCACCAGCGAGCTGTTCAATGCGAAAGGCTCGACCGAGTGAATCGTAGAGTTCGTTGAGCTCCGATACAAGCGTGCGGGCCTGAGTTGCGTCCTCGAGCTCCGCCAATGACGCGATCTTGCGATAATTCAGCGGCGATTTCGCGATCAGCAAGAGTGCCTCGACGCGACTTCGGGCGAGCCACAAATCGGGAGATGGCAAGGAGGACGTTGATCCGCCCACCTCCGCACCCAGGCCTGCGCCCTCCGCATCCCGTCCGCCGCTAACGTGCGAATCGAGCCAACAGAAACTGCGGTGATTTCGTCCAGTCGACGCCACAAACCGATCGCGCAGCGATGTCACCGGTTGCCAGGGAGCACAGTATGAGTTCATGCTGGTTTGAATGTAAAAAGTTGCCGATCGAGCCGTCTCGCCCACAGTATCATGAACAACTCACTTCTACCTCACTAGGCCCGTTACAATACACGGAGCTAGTAGCGATTTGCGTCTCGCTCCTGACGACTAGCTTAGCGCGGCCTTCCGTCTCACTCATTTTCCGCTCTCCCACTCTCTAGAAATGCGACGAATCAGCGGCTCTCAAATCTGGATCTCGCTGATCTCCGCCATCGTGCTCGGTCTGGTGGTATGGGCAGTAATCGGCACGATGGGGCATGTCGAAGGCGAAGAGTTTTCGCCGACGCACTTCCGTTCTCGTCGGTTCTCGTTCTATGAGATCCCCATCATTCACTGGCAGATCACCCCCATCCAACGTACCCCTAGCACGCCCACGACAGCCATTTTACTGACCCAGAATAAATGGATCTTGCCGCCCTCGACGACTCCGACAACGTGGCATTTGGCGTCGCTGAGCCATGGTGGACGTGAACCCCAAGACGACGACGCTGCGTTGCTGCTCAGCCAACTTCGGCTGATGGGCGATAATGGCCCTTTCTGGAGCAAATGGAGCACAGAACACCCGACATTAGCGAGCGTATTATGGCCGACTATTGAAAAGCTGGCCCAACGGGAATTGTACATCCTGATGCCACGATTGTTGGAGCTCATCCGACCGATTGACGATGTGGATAGCTTGCGTGTCACTCAGTCAGAGTACTTGAGAAAGCAATATGCGTCTCTCATTCGCGACATGCGCGCAGCGGGGCGGGATGACCTGGCTGAGGCCTTAACGGCTGAGGCCGCCCAAGACAAACATTTATCCGCTCCGGATCCTTCCGTCGTTCCATGATTTATCTTGACAACAATGCCACCACTGTACTGGATCCCCGTGTGGCGGAAGTTTTGAAAGCCGAGTGGAGCTCGGGACCTGCCAACGCGTCGAGCCAGCATCGGTTCGGCCGCCGAGCTCGGGGACGACTGGAGTCGGCACTGGATCGAATTGGGCAAGCGCTCGGCAGTGATCTCACCCGCGTCGATGCCGCCCGGATCATCGTGACCAGCGGTGGCACCGAGGCCAACAATTTGGCGATAGCCGGTCTCGGGCCCGAAGACGGCGCGGTCCTTGTCAGCTCGGTGGAGCATCCCAGCGTGCTCACCGCCGCTGCGGCTTTGAAAAGGAGCGGTCGCCGGGTGATGTCGATCGGGGTCGATGCCAGAGGAGTGGTGCGTTTGGACTTACTGGATCGGGGACTGGCCGACATCACGAAGGACGGCATCCCCGTCGGTTTGGTGTCGATAATGTCGGCCAACAATGAAACTGGCGTGATCCAGCCGATTACGGACGTTGCCGAAATCTGCCGGGCTCATGGCGCGCTGCTGCATGTCGATGCGACGCAGTCAATCGGCAAAACCCCAGTGAATCTGACCCAGTGGGGTGCCGCTGCGGTGACGTTCACGCCCCACAAGTACCACGGGCCAGCCGGTGTCGGGTTTCTATGGCTGGCACCGGGGATTGCCGCTCGCGCGTCTCTCTATGGGGGTGAACAACAGTTGGGCACACGCCCGGGTACCGAACCGGTCGCGCTCGTGATCGCCGCCGCCGAGGCGACGGCGATCGCTGTCGCGGAACAACCCGCTGCGGCGATTCACATGGCGAGTCTGCGGGATCGACTGGAGCTCGAACTTCAGAAACTCCATCCTGAACTGATCGTCCACGGAAAAGCGGCCCCGCGTATCGGATCAACCACCTGTCTCTCGCTGCCGGGCACCGATCGTCAACGGGCCTTGATGACGCTCGACTTGGCGGGCGTTGCGTGCAGCAGCGGTTCGGCCTGCAGCAGCGGCAGCAGCCCCCCAAGCCACGTGTTGATCGCGATGGGAGCGGCCAAAGTTGCGGTGGATTCAGCCCTCCGGTTTGGGGTGTCTAAGTTTTCCACGGACGACGAAATCACGCAGGCAATCCAAATTATTTCCCGGAAATTCACGCCGATTATCAATTTTACACATGTGGAAAACTAAGTGGAAAAGCTACCACGGAGGTTAGGAACTGCGTAGAATAGGGGGATACTTTTCCTGTCTAATGAAAACCTCGTGGTGACAACACCTCCACCTGCCGTCTCGTCCTTCCCGTTGGAGCGTCCGACGCTGCGCCGGCGGCGGCGTGAAGCCCCCGTGGTGCGACCCGTCACGCCGCTGTTTTACTACGGTCGCGAGAACCGCTTGGCGGGTTACGTTTGCGACCAGTCGGTGTCGCCGCTGCTGGAAATCGCCCGCCCGCTTCTCTTGGTGGGGCCGCCCGGCGTGGGGAAAACGGCGTTGGCGTTGCACCTCGCCCAGCGAATTGGAATCGACAGGGTTTGGGATCAGATGATCGATTCCGAACTGCCAAGTGAAAGCTCGGGTCACTCCTCGGCCACTGCGGGTGTCACGAGCAAGATGTTGTCGTCGCGGGTGCTCTATCAGCCTGCGATCGATTTTGCCCGTGAGTTCGCCTCGTCGATCGATTCCAAAGACATGCCCCGAATGCGAAAGAAACTGGACGAGGCTTGCGTGTGGGTGATCGACGACTTGCACCTGATTGCTGACAAGTCGCCTGCCCAGGAGGAACTCGCAGCGCGATTGGAGGCGCGCGACGCCGCCGGGCGGATTACGATCGTGACCTGTCGTCGATTACCTTCGGAAATCCGCGGATTGCGTCCACCCCTGGTCAGTCGCACCTTGCCGGGACTGACAGTGGAACTGCGTCCGCCCGATGGCGAGGCTCGCAAAGCGATCTTGCGGGAGCTGATGCTTGCCCATTTACCTGATGCCGAACCGGACACTTGGGCATTGATCGATAGCGGATTGCCCGGCAACGTGAGCGTCCGAGAACTCGAAGCGGGAGTGAAGCAGGTTGCGATGTGGTGCCGCATGCACGCTTCACCCGTTTGCGCCGACGCGTTGCAGTCCGCTAGTGCGAAAACAGGCAAACAGGAATCCATTTCCATCAAGTCAATCACATCCGCAGTCGCACGCACTTTGGGTGTGAAATCCTCTGAGATGCGGAGTGGGTCGCGTCGACAACACATTGTTCGCGCGAGATCGTTGGCAATGTGGCTCTCCCGAAAATTGACAGACTCGAGCCTTTCAAACATCGGTGACGCATTTGGCGGTCGCGATCACTCGACGGTCTTGCATGCGATTCGCAAAATGGAGTCAACATTCGATGAGGATGCGGACCTGCGACGCGCTGCCGACCAGATCCTCGAACGCTTTGCGTGAGCAATGTCGCCTTTCGCTCTGCGAAAGTTGCGGGGTACGCCTTTTTCGCAGAGCGAAAGGCGACACTTGAAACTCCCTGGACTCATCGACAGCGGATCAGCTCTGCATCCGTGATCCCGTGCTTGATCATGATCGGCCGCACCATTTCAATGAAACGGTCGGCATCGACAGGGTACCCTGCCGTCGGTCGGAAGTCCTCGTTGTTCAGCGCCCTGCGAAAGTAGTCATTCAAGGCGACCATCGCGACTTCACGCAGGTACTTCGCGTGCAGCGAACTGAGCGCCACGGGCGCAAAGCGATCTCCCTTGACCGTAAAATGCATGCGGACCGGCACGCCCCGCCGCACGATTGCATAAACGCTCTGCGTCGGGCTCTCGCTCACGATCTGCACGTTCTCTCCTTCAAAAAACTGCTGGATCACGCCCGCGTAGTAGCGGCGGCCACCGTGCCGATCAAAAAAAATCTGCACGGGTTCCTGTGAAGTGCCGCCCAGCGTCGCATCGAGTAAACTAGCGGCCAGCATGACGCTTGTCTCGCCGAGCAGATCGCTCTTATTGCCGCGCGGATTTTGTCCTGATCCGCCCGCGCAGTAACGATTGAATGACGCCGCATCAATCATCCGGGCCTGGCAATCGCGAAGCCTCCAAGGCGACTGCAGCCACTGCCGCACGGCAGCACCTGTCTCTTCGACCGATGAGAAGGCGGTCGGCCCGGAATTGTCGACTCCGATTGTTTGCAGCCACCGAACGTGCCGGATCGTTTCAAAATCACGCGGCAGCAACGTGCGCAATCGCTCGAGAAGCGTCGCATCGGTTCGCCCGCACGCATGCAGCGCTACCGCAACGATCCGCTCCAACATCGCCAGTGATCCACCCTTGAAAATTTGTTTCGAGTCATCCACGCGGATGATGCCGTCACCGACCCGCACCGGAGTCGCCAACGCGACAAACGGATTGGGCTGGCACTGGTCAATGGAAATCTCATCGTGGGGCGAATCGCCAGATCGCTGCCACGCAGTCGCCGCAACTACGAGCGGGCCCAATTTCGGACCGTACCCAGCCTCGTCGACGGCGATCACCCACATGCGATTTTTCTTATCGTGTCTAATTTTGGGATCGAGATTACCAAGGGGAATTGCCTGGAACGCCAGAGTGAGAAAAGTCGATGAGTCAGCGGTCTCGCCTAATGCAAAGGATAGACAAAAATTGTCCAGAAGTGTCCGTGGTTCTACCGTGTCTCAACGAGGCGGAAACGCTGGCGTTGTGTATTAACGAGATTCGTGAGACCGCACGAGCCGCTGATTTGCAATGCGAAGTAATTGTCTCCGACAACGGAAGCCGGGATCGCTCCATTGAAATCGCGAAGTCCAGTGGCGCGACGGTCATTCTCGCGTCTCCGAAAGGATACGGTATTGCTCTGCGAGCGGGCATCAACGCCGCGAAAGCCCCATTCGTCATCATGGCGGATGCTGATGGCAGTTACGATTTTAAAGACATTCCTCAGTTTCTCGAAATGCTCAGAAATGATAACGATCTTGTCATCGGAAATCGATTCACCGGCGGCATTCAGCCAGGCCCCATGCCTTGGTCGCATCGCTGGATTGGAAACCCGGTCTTGTCCTGGATCGGAAGAACCTTGTTTCGCTGCCCCGTTGGTGACTTTCATTGCGGATTGCGAGGTATCCACAAGTCCAGCTTTGAAAAGTTGGCGACAAGAAGTACTGGCATGGAATTCGCCAGTGAAATGATTGTGCGCTCCGTGCTTGCGGGTATGAAAATCGCCGAAGTGCCCACCAGCCTTCGTCCCGAATGACGCCACCCTTTCGCCCGAAATGCGAATCGAACGAGACCTGCTGATCGGTTTTGCAATAGCTTTCGTTGGCGCAACTTTATTTGTTTTTACCTTGATTCATTGGGCATCAACTAATTTTGGCGATTTACCGATTGTACTGGCAATCCGATACACAATCCCCTCGGTGATTCTGATGACAGTCGGATCGCAGATTACGGCAACGACGCTATTTCTGAGGAGCCTTGAGTTATTCATGCCCATTCCTGACGAGACAGATGACTCCCGTCCGGTTGCGGACCGCGCCGCTCGTGAATAACGAAGGCAAAACGGCATCGTCGCGTAAGCCGACCCGCGCTTCCCGCGTGCAATCACGATGAGGGAACCTGACGACGCTCCGTTAGTTTGGCTCCTCGTCAACAAAGAACAACTGAAAATCCGGATCCGGCTGTGCCACGGGCTCTCGCGATTGAAAATAGTGATTGGATTCCAGCGTCATTTGGAACGAAGAGAGCAAATGCCAGCCGGGCAGGACTTTGCTGGACTGCGACCTGCCGACACGCAAGTCTTCGACCGCGTCAGTACTTTGTAATCCCGCAACCCACTTTTCCGGACCACCCGGAGGCCAAGTGTAATGCACCGTCATGGGTCGCTGCTCAGGATGATCGATGATCCAGCGGCGTATCCGAAGGCTACTTTGCCCCAATCGATGGAGCTGAAACTCAAGTGTCTCCAGCCGTTGTTGGGGCCGCCGCTAGCAACACTCATGAATGTGTGTGCCTGCCCCGCGTGGGAAACATGAAACCAACCGACCGATACCAAGGCCAGCAGAACGAGGCCTCGCGCCCAAGCCTTGGGCAATGCAACAAAAACGCGACTGGCGAATAGAATTAGAAAACCATAGCAGGGAAGAACGTATCGGATATGTCTGGTAAATCCGGTTTGCGAACTAACCAGACAAAAGAATAGCAGCGGAATCATCAGCAGGATCCACTCACCTCGGACAGGGACAGATGTTCCGGGTTTCCTTGAAACGAGCGAGCCCCTGACCCACGTGAAAAACGCGGCAAGGAAGACGAACCAGTACGTCAGCGGCCATTTGACAGCTATCGCATACGCGTGGAAGTACCACCAACCTCGATGTTGCCAGTGTCCACACATGTAGGACTGCATACCGTGCTCCATTTCGTAACGCAGGTAGTCGATGCCGCGCAATACGTCGCCAGGAAACGGAACGGGAATACTTCCCAGCCAGCTACTCTCGAATCGATTGCCCGTATGGCGATACGGGATATCAGCACCACCGAGCGACTCACTGATAAACTCGTACTGTCCTAAACGTGTGGCTGTGCCCTCGAATTGGTAGGCCAAATTGATAATCAACAATGTGAACATGAACGAGATCAAGAGCAACCAAGTGCCACGTGTTTGCATAAAATGGACCCAGTTTTGAACTCGGGTCGATGTCCGCAGGGCTCATTCGATGTAACAAGATTTTCGTCCGTTTGCCGCAATTTCAGCACATCATGGATCAACGTGATCAGCGGCAGCGCGACGAAGAGAAAGAGCCACGAAAACTTGCAAAGCATGGCGAGCGCCACGCAGAACGCGACATCCCAAGGAATAGGCCGAGAATCACACCGCAACCACAGCCAGTAGCGATAACCTGCCAGCAATCCCGTGGCGGATGCAGCGAAGTCGCCAGCCATCACAGCTGAGTTCGCGATGATATCTGGATTGAGCAGCCACAGGGCACTCGCGGCAAGAGCGGCCTCCGTCCCGTAGAGGTCCCGTGCCCATGAGCAAATGGCAAATAATCCAATAGCAACAAAGATCAAATTTCCCATACGTGCCCGTATGGTTTGCCGCTGGATCTCCGAGATCGTGCTCCTTTGATGCCAACTGCTCACCATATCAAATTCGCCGCGATCGTACTGCGAATAAGAATCCTTCAAACTCATTTCCGGTGGATCAAACCAGATCGGGTTTGTAGCCAGCATTCTGGGCAAAGGCGGATTCACGCGATAGGAATCCATCCGTCCCGTTTTCCAGTGATAGACACCCGCCGCGATGTGCCCTGCTTCATCGTGGATAAGCGACGAGCGTTTCACCTGTAAATACCACAGCGAACCAAACGCGAGAATCATTAGCGAAAGGCACGAAAGGAAGCCCGTCGAAAGAAGTCGATCCTTTGTCAAAGCCATGTAACCGTAGGGCGAGTGAAGAGAGTTGGCAAAGATGACATTGAGTGATCGGACGCGCAAAAAGAAGTATCTAACTTGGAATGAGGAATTCATTCCACATCACTCAATTAGCCGGTGGGCGCTAGCCCCGGTTTTCTTACGCTAAAAGCGAAGCGTTGATAGAACCGGGGCTAACGCTGGGTCACTAAATCTTTGAGGTTGACGTCGGTTTCTGTTTACCCAGGTTTTGCTTCATGAACTTGCTGCTGAGTTTAGCCCGGAGGGCGGTACACGAGTTGCCGGTGGCGCAAGCCACCGGACTGAAACTGAACTTACGCTGCTAGCCCGGAGGGCGACACAATGACACATGCGGGCCAGTTGTGTCGCCCTCTGGGCTAGCTGACTATGAGGCATCTGACACCGGTGGCTTACGCCACCGGCAGGTGATGTGCCGCCCTCCGGGCTGAAAAAGCGGGACAAAACCGTTTCCTGTTTCGCTGCCGTCACCCCCAAAGATTTAGCGGTCCATGCCAGCGCCCATCGGCTACCATACCGAACAATTTGTTCATACCTGCTGAGGGAATTGGGCATCACCAATTTGCGCATAAGCACCTATCCATGAGTTTCTGCTTTTTTTCGAGAAACGTGGCTAGCGTTAAAACGGCTAATTTCATTCGAAAACTTATCGACAGGTGCATCGTTCCCAACCCGACGCTTCAGCGTGGAACTGACGCAAACCGAAACCCGCATTAACGCCTTCGTGCTAAAAATAGCTGCCTTGTTAAAGAACGTGTCGCTGTCCAGTTAGCCAGTCTTTCGCCGATAAAGGTAGACTCCAATGCCAGCTACCATTACCAGCCCTGCGACAATCCAAACGAGTATTCTTCGTGTGCCGTCACGTGGGTCGTGAACAAGACGCATGCCCGCTTCGACGTCGCCAAAAATCTGATGAATCGTCGCGGGTGAAACAGCCTCTCCTGGATGCATCACCACCGACTTATTGTTCTGGTCATATCTTTCGCCACGAACCGTTGTGTCTTCTGTGAACTGATACGTCGAGCTGTTCATCAGTTGGCTCCTCAAATACGACGTTTGTTGCCAACCAATGATGAAGCAACTTGCCCTTCTTACATTTGCCAGCAGTCATACAAATCTCACGCGGAAAGTAACTGCCTTCGGGGCTTTCGACGGAATCGATTACGCGCCAAAAATGCGACGAATCCTCCCCAATTTCGAGCGCAACTTCGGTAATCAAATAGTTTTTCGCCGGATCGAATGTGATTTGTGACCGGGAGTTCACTAAACTCTCATCACCTATATTCATCTGAGAATAAAAAATTGCTACTTCGTTGCCGTTCGGCAATGTGAGCGCATCAAACGTCGCCCCCTCAAGCTCTAAGAAGTTCAATAAATTGTAAAGCGGATCTGATCCGTTGAAATTCACACTTGAAAACGGGCAGTAATCAGAGATCAGATGCTGGTCGCTTCGCTCTCGAATTTTTGCCGCAGTAATGGGACTAAGGTTGAACTGGTACGATTGTGACTGAATCACGACATCCCGTCCCCGGATCGGGAAACCGTAGAAACCGCCACCATAATCAATTTGATCCGAACGCTCCGGAATAAATGCGAGGGTTTGCTCGCCTCCTCGCCTAGCCCATGAACCAGAGCCAGTTGCAAAAGCGGTAGTAATATCACAAGAATCGGGGTCTGGCGTCAAGCCAACGCGGACTTGGAATTCACAAACAAATTCATTGAGCGACTCGCGATTGGCAATCGAACGCGCGGTCCACTTCTCAATCGCTTCGCGACTAGTTTCGGCATATACCGAAGCGGCAATCCCTAGGGTGATTGCAATGCACAGAGCAGCGTTCCAGGTAAAGCTTAGCGAGGCAGCGATCATTTGCAGGTCCCTCCGAATTTCAAGTAGACCAGCGAATCACCTCCACATACCCCGAAAGCGTCTCTACCTTGAAATAGTTTTATCGCGGCACATACAACCCGGCCCTCATTATCAGAAAAGTCACACGAGTAACATGTCGCGCGGGTGCAGTCGGGCAGGTAGCAGCATCTGAAATTTGAAAAATTTCAGATTGCTATTGGGGAAAAATGGCGTCCGTGTCCTACTGAACGTTTTTGGTTAGCTGCCAAACATCTCAATCGGAACGGACGCCATGAATAAGCCTATCACAACTTTCGCTTCTCTCAAACGTCTCTTCGATGACTTCGAGCCACAGTTCGCTACTGAGGTAATCGCCGTCATCTGGAGAGTCATCGCAGTGGTACAATGTTTTTTCCAGAAGGGAAATCACTCCCGCCAGCACCGATCGATTCGAAAGACGACTCGAACGCCTCGTACGCGAATTGGCTCGTGTGATCATGCAGCGAACATTCAGACGAATCGAATCCCGTGACCGAGATCAAACGGTATCTTCGTTTGACTTCAACGGCGAATCCTTCCGCCGCAATCGACGCACTCCCAAAGAAGTCGACACACGATTCGGCCAAGTCACTTACCAACGTTGGTTCTATCAGAACACCCAAGCTAAATCATCTGGCGTCGCTCCGCTGGATGTCCGCCTCGGCTTGGTCGCCGGTCGGATGACACCCGCGTTAGCGGAAGTCACCGGGCGGCTTGCCGCCGATCTGCCCCAGCAACCCACCTTGGACATGATCAGCGAACGCTTTGGGGTAAGGCCATCGGTCGAAGCCTACCGGCGAGTGATTGCGGACCTGGCAACGCAAGTTCGAGTGGTGCATGATGACGAGGCGATTGAGCAGCTAGCTAAGTGGATCGAGCAGGCGCGTCAAAGTACCGGAAAACACGATGTTTTACTTCAGGTGGGGCGTGATGGTGTCTTTGTGCAAACGAGGCCTTGTTGGGAGGAAGCCTCCTGCGGAACGATTGCCGTTTACGATCGCAATCGCAAGCGATTGGGGACCATCTACCTGGGGCAGATGCCTGAACGTGATCAGCCTACGATGACAAAGCGATTGACCCATGTGATTGAAGGTGTGCTTCCTCGGATCGGTGGCAAGACGCCATCGCTGCGTTACGTAACCGATGCTGGCACTCACCCACAGTCCTATTTCAAGAAGGTTCTCTCGAAGATGAAAGATCCGGTGACGGGCCGACGTTTGAAGTGGAGTTGGGGTGTGGATTTCTTTCACGCTTGTGAGTATGTCTCTCTGCTTGCTGCTTCGATTTTCGGCAAAGGTAGCGAACGAGCCAGCGAGTGGGCCGAGCAACAGCGTCACACACTACGTCACGAGGACGATGCGGTGAGCAAAGTAGTCGCTCGTGCTGCACAGCAGAAGCGTCGTAACGGTTTAAAAGGGACGAAGGACGACTATCACACCGCGATCAACTATCTAAAGAAGTACCGCAGCCACATGGACTTCGCTGAGCGAAAACGCAGAGGTGATCCAATCGATAGCGGCATTACGGAGGCTGGCTGCAAAGTCATCTTCAACCAGCGGCTTAAGCAATCGGGAATGCGTTGGCATCGCCAAACAGGTCAGTACATTGTCGATCTACGCACCGCCAATCGCAGTGGGATCTGGAACCGCATCTGGGATCGGCTGGTGATGCCCCAGGCCGAGCTTCCACCGATAACTCAGACAAATCGATTGGACTCATGCTGAAACCCAAGGGAAACACGTGCTACCTGCCCGACTGCACCCCGTCGCGCTCAGGATTCCGCCCTCGCATTCGCCGCTATCTTCGCGAGCGACTGTTTTAACGAACTTAAAACCAGCTGGGTACTCCACGGGGCGATCAGCCACAGGTATAGAACCAATAGACGCACAGGTGTAATCGTTAAAGCAGGAAGACTTGCCTTCGCACCTTGAGTCATACTTGCCACTTCCAGTCACCGCAATAGTTCCGCCACCCTCGGTCGGTTTCCCGCAACCGCCGACAACTGGGACGTCAGCCTTTATGTATTTCGTGCTAAACGTAAGAGCAGGCACGACCATTACGAGAAAACACACAATCATCGGATATTTGAACTTGGACATCTTACAAACCTTTTGGGTTATCCGACCGAAGGGTGCGCCGGAGGTTTTCAAGGCATGGCTCAAGCGTCCAATGATAATTTGTGCGAGTTGTCGCTGGACCTAATACTGGGTCTGCCGGGAGAAACGGAATCAAGCTCTGCAGAGGTGCAACTTGACAAGGGATATCCCGGTCGACGGTGCGCCAACGGTGCCGACGGTTCTCGGCGAGTTTCGATTCGCCGAGGACGCTTTTATTAAACAAATCATTGGACACTTGAGTTATGGAGTGCCGGGATAAAACCGGTTTGGAATCGAGAATGAAAGTTTCTTACGAGGAAGGTCTAACCAACTACTTCGGCCTCCGGCGGAGGTGCGACGAAGGTAACAACGTCGTGCTGAGCGTCCGTGCAGGGGGAAGCGTAGGCCAGCTAATTGAGCTCCGAAATCAGGTCTTCCATGTGCCGACCGTGTCATATGCGTCGGGAAGGCAACACCAGCTACACCGCTTTGGTAAGGGTAGTCTGGACATGGCGGAGTCGAAGAACCTGTGCATGCGTGGAAAATTCCAAACGCGAGAACCGGGAAGTCCCATTTGCCCCTGGGGTCAAGTCGTGATGACTCACTGCCAGGGCGACCAGCGAACCTCTATGAGCGCAATTCTGGTATGAACGCGGATGGGATGGCAGATGAGGCCGTAGTACCGTCGACGCGGGTGAACAAAGCTGCGACCGCAGTGGCGGAATCCGCCGAGGAAAGGGACCTCACTGAAGGGAAGTATTGCCGGATTGGCGTCGATGCTTCGGACTCTGAGCCGGAACAAGTATCAATTGGAGCGTCACGGGAAATCACGACGGGTAGCGTCACAGTGTGTCGCGATCGTTTGACCCAACGGAGGAGCCGTATGAGTCAAGGTTCACGTACGGATCTGTGCGGGGGGCGGCTGGCAACAGCCGTCCCTACCGCGATCCTCAGAAAACCTCCAGTCACCATCGCGCACGCTTCGGTCGGATGAGCCAACCTTTTGGGTTATGGAGTTAGAAACACTTGGTAGGTGAGCGTACGCTGGCCGGATTTTAATACCACTCGATATGGACCGGACGCCGACGTGCTGCCGGGCAAGGCCCGCACTTCAACTAGATGAGAACTCAAGCTCGATTCGTGAGGATCGTGCAAGAACTGAACTGCAATTTTGTCTGATTTCACTTCGAATGAATCGATCGAGAATGCCCCCCGTCCGCTCGCAGTACACGAAATGTTTCGCTTCCACGACCTATTGAGACGACTAGTGATCGCGGATACGGAACAAGACGCCGTGCGTCTTTGACTTGACAGCCTATCTGTGTCGCGGATTGATTCGAGTCATAGATATTGAACGACACGTGCTGATCCCGATTCAATGAGCCTTGAACTTTTAAATCGTGAAACTCGGGTTCAAGAGAACGCAGAGCGGAACTCAAATCCGCCAGCGGCAGACTCTCAGCATGTGGCACGAGCTCTGCCGATACAGTAGGTGGATCACTCTCAATGCGATCGATGTCAATTTGAACGTCCGGCAAAAGTACCAATGGAATTCGTACATCAAGTTTCTGCAGGTCGTCGACGAAGATCGTTCCCGCATCCCGTGCAGGGTGCGGCGAATCGAGCGAGCGGAGCGTCAATATCGGTGGTGCCGAGACAATCGATTGCTCCAAAACGATGACAGTGCCATTGGATAGTTCCGCATAAACATGCACGTCTTTGTCGACCAATCCAGCAGTCGTGCTCAAGTGAACGGCAAAGTCAATGGCACGACCATCGGCAGCTTCGGCAGATAGGCATCCGCAACTCGACTGTAGATTCACAATTTTCAAGTCAGCCGCCTCAGGCCATTCAAGCGGCACGTGAACATGTTTACGAGGCGACTCTCGACCCACAAATACAATCGGGTCTAATGTCACACGCAGTCGATCGCCAGCAGCGGCATCGTGCAACTGTCCCGCAACGGTTAGCGACAGCGAATGAATAAGTCGCACGGAATAGCGTACAATGGCTGTTGTGATGGCGGTGGGAGGCACCGTCTTTTGTCCACTCACGGAGGTGCAGAGCGATGGCGTTTCAATTCGAGTCCCCTTATTCCGCGCAGACCGAACAGCGGATGAGAAATGTCTTTGGAAGTCTTTCCGAGAAAGATCGGCGACGTTATGCGGCCATTGAGTCCGAGAAACTCGGGCGCGGAGGGCAACATTATATTGCCAATCTGTTAGGTTGCTCTGAACACGCGATCCGCCATGGTGCAAGCGAACTGGATTCCCTTCCCAATGACGAACTGGGCGATCGACAGCGTGCCGAAGGTGGCGGTCGAAAGCCAAGATTGGAAGAAAGTCCGGAAATCGAAGACAAACTTGTTGAGGCTGTCGATGTGCATGTCGCTGGCAGCCCAGACGAACCTGACTTGGTGTGGACCCATCTCTCGCCACAAGCGATTGCCGAAAACCTTCGTGAAGACAACCTGCCCATCAGTGGTCCGACGGTTGCCCACTGGATGATAGAAAATGATATCCGGCGACGCAAAATCCGAAAGGATATCGCTGGTGGCCGCAGTCCTGATCGCGATCATCAATTCCGGCATATCGACTTGCTACGCAGCCAGTACACCGAGTCGGGCGACCCCATTTTTTCAATCGATACGAAGGCGAAAGAGCACCTCGGGACGATGTACCGTAAAGGACGCGCGTACTGCAACGCTCCGATGTCAGCATTCGATCACGATTACCCGAGTTGGTCCGATGGTGTTTTGATTCCCCATGGAATTTACGACCCTGCTCGCAACCATGGACACGTCAATTTGGGACTGAGCCACGATACAAGCCAATTCGCGTGCGATAGTTTCTGGTGGTATTGGCGTCGTATCGGAAGGTTCCACTACCGCACGGCCAAAAAGATACTTTGGCTGTGCGATGCTGGAGGCAGCAACAGTTCACGCTATTGGATATTCAAACAAGACCTTTCGGAACTAGCCACTCGAATCGGCCTGCCGATCCAAGTGGCACACTATCCACCTTATTGCAGCAAGTATAATCCAATTGAACGTCGCTTTTTCTCACAAGTAGGCCGCACCTGTACCGGCTTGATGATGCGTACGGTCCAATTTGCAGCCGACTTGATTCGCAAGACACAAACGAAAACCGGGCTGAGCACGACCGTTCATGTAATCGAGCGTGCGTACGAACTGAAACGCACAGCCACCGAAGCGTTCAGGCAAAGTATGCCGATTACATTCTCTGACTTCTTACCACGATTAAACTACACCGCCACGCCTGTCATTTGACGCGTTTTATTGTTTCGCTGTCGCTAAGCCGATGTGAACCGACGACGTCTGCCATCTCGTTTCCAACTCCGGCAGGATTTTGGGTGGCACCAGTTTTTCCCACCAGTTTTTCCCCCAGTTTTTCCCCCAGTTTTTCCCACCAGCTTTTCCAGTTTTTTATTCGAGGTCTGCCTTCGACGATCGGCGCACGAGGTTTTACCGCATCGCCCTGTCGGGCGATCAATCTGGGACTCCGAGCAAAAAAATTCCAGAAAAATTTCAACAACGTGCTTGCCCCCCCCTCTCCTTAGCTTATGTTGGCGATTCGCACGCAATCTGCCGTGAGCATGTGGCTTGCATGGCGCGGACCTCCAACAGAAGGTTTGCCGCTTGGGATTTCACGCAGTGGATAATTCGTGCGGTTCGGTTGATCTTCTCAATAGCGAAAGTTTTTTTGTGATGATTGGTATCAAGAAAGTTTTGGTGACATCAGGTCGCTTGTTAGGCCTGCTGTTGTTGTGTCCGATCGTATTGGCGACTTGTATCGATGCGTCCGTGGGCAGCGTTGCAGGGATTTCGTCACAAGATCCTTTAGCGGTTGGCGAATTGTGGGGCGGTTCTGGATATGGCTACGAATGCATTGCCAATCCTGGCGCAGGCGGGGCTTGTCCTGCCGACGCAGGACCATCGCCTGGCGGCAAGCCGTGCAAGGCTGGCGATTTAGATTTTAATTTTTGTAAAGGCGGTGCCTCGAATGAACATTGCAGTGCCAAAGTGCTTGCGCACTGTGACGACGATAAGCCGGTCGCGACGTGCCCACACGATGGCTACCATTGTGATGGCAACACCTGGCAAAACGTGGGTCCTGACTTGGTGACGAATACGGCTCGTTGCGGTACCCGTACGGACTGCGACTAATGGACTTGAAGCGATGCAAGATTCGGGCTGCGGTTTCGCGCTGTGAGCAGATTTTCTCGTTTGCTCTGCTCGTTTGGACACTGCCGGTTTACGGGTCGGCGCAGGAATCGATTCCTCCGAATGAATTTCTAGAGTCCATCTGTGACAAGACGGCCTTCTACGGGAAAATTTATCACTACCGCGTTGAAATTTCGGAAGGAGATTCAACGACTACGTCGTTCCGCGAACTTCGTGTAGGTGTTCCTGAGAAGGGTTCAGAGATAGTGCCGTACCTCATGATTGAGTCGATTGAAAATCCAGGAGATCCGCTTTCCGATGCCCCCTATCTTGTATCTAGATGGGAGGGATTCAATATCCGAGAGACGAGACGCTTCGAGCGTGAGTTCTTCGATGTGGAGCGTGCCAACATGCACGAGAATCGAGCATGTATTTTAGGGCAAGTCGGTCCATATACAAGGCTATCTGAAACGGACCCATTTCTAAAAGCCGTCTTTGCTAGTCCATGTGGCATATTTGTTTTATCGCAACAACAATATGAACCGATTTACGACGCGGGCGAGTCCGTTTTAGTAGGCAACGACGAAACATGGGGTCGCGTTTTTGAGGTGCAAAGAAAGTCAGGCCCAAAATCGACGAAACTGGTGTATTCCGACCGCCCCGAATCGTTGGAGATCAAGACAGAAACTGAATCTGTCTCAGCTCGGATTGACTCCTTTCAGATGTTCGAGGGGGTACGGGTTCCGCAGCGAGGCTACTGTAATTTGGAATACAGGACAATGCATCGGATTGCGAAATTCGAGCTGATCTCCGTGGAGAAGTGCGACGTTCCACTAGAGTCATGGTTCCCCAAGTTACCTACTGGGACCGCACTGATCGACTATCCCAATGACATGGTTACCGTTGAACCGCGCACCACCGAAGAAGAGAATCTCATCCGACAGTACGCGTTTTCTAAGAAACAATCGTCGTTTGGTGCTAAGATGACCAGAATGCTCATTCTCTTAATGAATGTGAGTATCATTATAGGATTCTATGCTTGGTGGCGGAGGAAGCACCGTGCTTAGATACTGCTCGCTGATGGGCGCCTTGTTTGTTGTATCGACTGTATTTGCTCAAGGTAACATCGACACAGACGATCCAGCGCAAAGTCGATATGAGTCGTTTTGTGGCCTCGAAGCGGCTAAGGCGGTGGCGTCATCCTTCGGGAAATCCTGGAGTGTCAACTTGAGCACGGCGAGATTGGAGTCGAACCCGATCAGCCAGTTTCAAGACGTACGGGACGCATTGCAGTCACTCGGTTTGCACTGTCGTTTTGATTCGATAGATCGTTCGAGCGTTGGCACGTTGAGTCAACTATTCGAAGCCAATTTTGAACGTATTTCTGCAGTTGCCTGGACGCCCACAACTATTCCTGAATTCCAAGATACAGAAATTGGCCATTTCATCATCGTTAGTGAATTTACAGGCGACGGAACGATTCGTACGTTCGATCCCCTGTCGAATCGCATCGGGAGTATTGAACTCCGCGAAGAAGTCGCGATTCCAATCCTCTTGGTATCTGATTCAGAGTCGGTTTTGAGCAGAAGTTGGCTGATCGGGGCGTGGTTTCTTTCCAGTTCCTTGAACTTTACAATGGCGATGGCTGCTCTCATTGGGATGTGGATATTGGCCAATTGGCGTTCTCATAACACCGATCCCAGGAGGAAAGTTGGCCAAAGAGCCGTTTTTTGTGCGGGAGTGGCGGTTGCCTGTTTGATTGCAGCAGTCTTAATGAAGGATCGTACGGGACGTAATACACCCATCAGTCGTTCTCTTGCTACAGATGGAAGCTTTGTTTCATCGACCAGAAATAGAGGGGTTTCGTTCAGCCAATCAAGCTACGACTTCGGCAAGCTTAAAGTCGGTTCGATGGAGGAACGCGAAGTGTTGCTTCGCAATGATTCGGATGACGCAATGAAGGACATTGGGATCTCTGGAAGCTGCAGTTGCTTTACCGTCGAACCAAAAACCGTTTCACTTGAGCCGAACGCGACGTGTCCCGTCACGATCCGCTTCCTTGGCCTGATGTCGGGCGAAAAGGCATATTCAGTCTCTGCATTCTCAGGTGGAAATACGATCGCAACCTGCGATATTCACTTTACCGGCGTGGTCGATTGTCGCTTACTTCCACTAAGGGCAATTGCAGGGCGTGTATCTCACTCCAATCCAGTTCTGGAGTTCGGGTTCGACGTGGACGAGTACTACGGTGCGGCATCTTCTGACATTCACTTAGCCGTGATCACGCCTAGCGCATGCCAGTTTGAACTCTTGCCGGACCACGTGTTTGAGCGAGACGGACGGATCATGGTACAGGCGAAATTGCCGGATGCGTCGGAGGAGCAGGGGATCACATGGACACGCCTGCAATTCGACATCGGTTTGAAAGAGGAGACAATTAGCCTTGCTGTCGATGTCGGAATCGAAATAGCTGGGTCTTGAACAAGCATGAAGAACTATTTCGTTTCGAACAGCCTTTCTGGCGTCAGCGATGACTGAGCCTCGATACGAGCGTGCTTTGCTGCTAATCGGCTTTTTGTCGACTTTTATCTTGCTCTTCGAGGCTTGGACGAAGGCACCTGCGCACGACGAGGTGGCGCAGTTCTATGCGTCTGTCGCCACTGTGAGATTTGGCGATCCGGCGTACTACCGAGTGAACCCTCCGATCCATCGGTGGATTGGCGGTGTGCCGGTTGAGTTGCTCTGCGATGTTCCCATTCCCGATCCTTACCCGGCCTCTGAGATGAATTCCGGAGATCGGCAAGAATTTCCGATGGGAACCCGTGCCACGAAAGCGTCTCCGAACCGATACCATTGGCATTTTTTCGTTGGTCGTTTGTTTCGTGTCGCTATCGTCGTGGGCTTTGGTTGGCTGATGTTTCGTGGGTTTCCGATGCTCGCCAAACGCGCCTGCGCGATCGCGACGTTCCTGTACCTGACCAGTCCGATGATTCTTGGGCACGGGTACACGATGATGCCGGACGCCCTGTCTGGCTGCGCAATGATTTTATTGATGATCACGTCGCTGAGTTGGCTACAGGAGCCAGTCAGCAGCAAAAGCTTTTGGGTTGGAGTGGCGTGGGGAATATGTCTCAACACGAAGTTTACATTCTGCCCCTTGTATGTCCTTTGGCCAGTTTTGCTGTTTATCTATAGTGCGATCCTTCGAAAAGACAGTTTGATTGGAATATACCGGGTGGGCGTGCACCACTTCTATCATGGTGTGATCGCATTGTTGATAACGATCATTATGTACGAGGGGCAGGGCGTTGGTGTGCCGCTGGACTCCTTTGCGTTTGCCAGTCAGACCCTCATATCGATTTCCGAGTTGGTGGGCGGCCTCCCGTCGCCTTTACCGCAACAGTACCTGATGGGCATCGACGAGCAGCAAATATTCATGGAGGCAGGAGTACCCACGTATTTTGCTGGAACAGTTTATCCCAAAGGAGTCTGGTGGTATTACCTTGTTGGAGTTTTTGCGAAAGAGCAATTGGCCTTTTTCATTATCAGCTTGGGAATGTTCGTCTGGCTGTGCATCTTATTATTCGCCTCCATTCGCAAGCGCGGGACCGATTCATCGTCACCCCAGACAACCGACCAGGCTCGCAATCTGGCGCGAACAGCGGCAATTGCGTTCATCGCTGGAGTTGTGGTTCTCGTGTTTGAGCTGATGAGTTGGCATTCGCAAATGGCGTTGAATGTGCGTTATCTTTTCCCCGCTTTGCCGGGCTGCTATTTGCTACTCGGAACCGGTTTGGACGCATGGCTGACACGATCAAACGTGTCGCAGCGACTCGTCTTCGCAGTCGGCTCACTACTGATTGCACTCGATATTGGATCTGCGTTCCCGCACTATTTCGCTTACATTAATCCTTTATTTGGTGGCAGTTATCGGGTGCCCGCCGCGCTTCACGACAGCAATTTTGATGCTGGCCAGGATATCTGGACGCTTGAGAAGTGGAATCGCGATCACCCTGTGGGTGCGGACACGAAGCGGTATTTCATTTACTTCACCGAAATTGATCGATCCGTCTTGGAATTACCTAGTGAATTGCCTTCCAATGCCGTTCTGGAAGCGTTGGTCAATGCGCGGGGGACCGGTTCAGCGGCGATGGACGACGTGGCGGAGAGTACGGCTGGTGCGAAGAATATTGAAATAGTCATTGCTCGGTGCTTGCAAGTGCCTGCGCCATGGCATCGGCTGTGGGACGAGTCTTCCGAGTTCCATCTTCTGATTCATAAGACCGCCACGATTTATCCCGATGAATTCATTACGCCCACGATGTTGTTGTACCGTTTCTCATACCAGGAACCCAAAAGATAGTCGCCTTTCGCTCCGCGAAAGTTGCGTGAAAGGTTCCGTTTGTTGAGCGACGAACGACTCTAAAAATCACTCGATTCTTCCATGAAGTGCAACTTGACCAACCCACCACCGGACGCAGAGGATCAGCCCACGAATCAGGTGGTCATTATTGGTGCGGGGCCAGCCGGGCTGACCGCCGCTTATGAACTTTTGACTCGGACGAACTTGAAACCGATCGTTCTGGAGGCGACCGATTGCGTGGGTGGGATTTCCCGCACCACCGTTCACAATGGCAATCGAATTGATATCGGTGGGCATCGTTTTTTCTCTAAATCAGATCGCGTGATGGCATGGTGGCAACAGTTCATGCCACTGCAAGGTACCAACGCCAATGAGTCCATTGCACTGAAATATCAGGGACAGACACGAGAGCTCGATGGCGACGATGCGGGGCCAGATCCCCAGTCCGTTGATGAGGTGATGCTCGTTCGGTCTCGTAAGAGTCGGATTTATTTTCTGGGAAAGTTGTTTGATTATCCTCTGTCGCTGAGTCTGACGACGGTGAGAGGGCTGGGTCTGGCGCGGATGTCAAGAATTGCGACGAGCTATTTCCGCTCAGCCGTGAGGCCGATTCGACCCGAGAGCAATTTGGAAGAGTTTTTGGCTCATCCGACGGAAGCATACTTTTTGCTCAATGGACGCGAAGACACCTCGGGAGTGGTGGATTCCGGGTCGCGGGCTCGTCGAGCGATCGGGTGCGCTGGAGGTTTTCTAGGCATGGCTCAAGTGTCCAATCATGATTTGCATGGTTGGTTTGCGGACGATAGACTGAAAATGCCGGGAAAAACGGAGTCGAGCTCGAATGGCGTGGACTTAGGGCTTTTCTGCCGGTTTCACGGGCTCGACCGTGATCCGCTTGGCTCGGCTGGGGCGAGGTTTTTTCATCTTGGGATATTTTGATTGATTTCGGCGTTTGAGCTCGCGAGGCTCTTCGCGACCGGGTCGATCTCGGACCAACCGGGAAGTTGCCGACAGCACGATCCACATCAGATCGTCGGACGTTTCAAGTTCGTCGCTAAAGTATATCCAAGCATCGCGTGAACGAGAAAAGCTGACTTCACGCGGATGGATTTCCAGGACCGCAGCAGCGTCGTTGGTCAGTGAGCGTACCAAGTTATAAGCCAGCACTCCGACCGCGATTTCGCGGTCAAGGTTTTCGGGAGTATGGCAGCGTAGATCACAAAATCCCATCGTGGTCTTCCAGCAAGCAATGTCCGTTTCAACGTCCCATCGCAGACCATAGAGCTCCGCGATTTCGTCAGCGCTGAAACGCTTCGAGTCAACAAGCGTGGTGACGATCGTCAGCACCTCTGTGCGACCAGTCAGACGGTATCGAATGCAGCGATACTGGATTGATTCAGGTAGCTGTTGCCACTGCTCGGGTGTAAATCGACTTTTGTTATTCTTTGGTTTCTTCAGCGTGATTGTCTTTTCGTCGAGCACTTCGCAGACTCCTTCAAATGGTGAATTGCGACAGCCCTTGATCCCGCAAACCAGTTCAACACCTCGGCGATTCAGTAGCACCGAATCATAAAACGATTCAAAGTTGCTATCCGCGACGACGATATCGCCAGCTACGAAATCACCGTGTTTTTCACGGAAAAGGCTTATCTCGCCGGTCAGTTTTTCCTTCATTGCTGCGGTGTTGTAAGTGACAATGCAGCCGGTCGCCAAGCAAGTCGTCACTACGCAGCGCACCTGAGGAAAGCCAAGCCCTTCTTTTTGAGTCGAAGGCTGAGGATAGACTTCTTGATTGGCCTGCGTATCAGGTGCGCGAAATACCAAACCATCGACCAAGTAGACATTCAGCCCGTGCCATTTCCACTGCGTAGGGGCTTTCCCGCGAAGTAAATCGACAATGCGTTTGCCAAGTCGATCGATCAGTTCAACGGTGAGCTTTGCCCTCGCCTTGCAGTAGGCCGAAGCATCTTCGCAGCAGGGCGACTGGCCTCGCCGTTTTCGCTCACGATTGAACTTCGTGAGGACGGTCGAACAGGCATCTCCGCGACTGAGGCACTGCGAAACGAACAAGCCGAGTGTGATCGCCGGGGTGAACTCCCGCTCACGGAACTTGATTCCAAGTTCATCACATAGCTGATGGACATCGTCGTCACTGAAGATTTCGGTTAGCCGGACTTGATCGAGTTGGATCAAATTGTCAATCCGCTGGACCACCTCGTGCGGATTGAGTGCCTGACGCAATTCGGCTCTGCGATTGGTATCGACAGGGGTTCCACGAGGTGGCAGAATCATCGACGGCATCCTTGCTGTGTTGAGATTTTTTTGAAGAAAAACCACGATGCAACAAGGATGCCGTTCTTCGCTAGCTCAAAATTGTTTCACGCGAGATCCGCCTTAAGTCCACGCCATTCGAGCTTGATTCCGTTTCTCCCGGCAGACCCAGTATTAGGTCCAGCGACAACTCGCACAAATTATCATTGGACGCTTGAGCCATGGAGTGCCGGGGGTGCAGTCGGGCAGGTAGCAGCATCTGAAATTTGAAAAATTTCAGATTGCTATTGGGGAAAAATGGCGTCCGTGTCCTACTGAACGTTTTTGGTTAGCTGCCAAACATCTCAATCGGAACGGACGCCATGAATAAGCCTATCACAACTTTCGCTTCTCTCAAACGTCTCTTCGATGACTTCGAGCCACAGTTCGCTACTGAGGTAATCGCCGTCATCTGGAGAGTCATCGCAGTGGTACAATGTTTTTTCCAGAAGGGAAATCACTCCCGCCAGCACCGATCGATTCGAAAGACGACTCGAACGCCTCGTACGCGAATTGGCTCGTGTGATCATGCAGCGAACATTCAGACGAATCGAATCCCGTGACCGAGATCAAACGGTATCTTCGTTTGACTTCAACGGCGAATCCTTCCGCCGCAATCGACGCACTCCCAAAGAAGTCGACACACGATTCGGCCAAGTCACTTACCAACGTTGGTTCTATCAGAACACCCAAGCTAAATCATCTGGCGTCGCTCCGCTGGATGTCCGCCTCGGCTTGGTCGCCGGTCGGATGACACCCGCGTTAGCGGAAGTCACCGGGCGGCTTGCCGCCGATCTGCCCCAGCAACCCACCTTGGACATGATCAGCGAACGCTTTGGGGTAAGGCCATCGGTCGAAGCCTACCGGCGAGTGATTGCGGACCTGGCAACGCAAGTTCGAGTGGTGCATGATGACGAGGCGATTGAGCAGCTAGCTAAGTGGATCGAGCAGGCGCGTCAAAGTACCGGAAAACACGATGTTTTACTTCAGGTGGGGCGTGATGGTGTCTTTGTGCAAACGAGGCCTTGTTGGGAGGAAGCCTCCTGCGGAACGATTGCCGTTTACGATCGCAATCGCAAGCGATTGGGGACCATCTACCTGGGGCAGATGCCTGAACGTGATCAGCCTACGATGACAAAGCGATTGACCCATGTGATTGAAGGTGTGCTTCCTCGGATCGGTGGCAAGACGCCATCGCTGCGTTACGTAACCGATGCTGGCACTCACCCACAGTCCTATTTCAAGAAGGTTCTCTCGAAGATGAAAGATCCGGTGACGGGCCGACGTTTGAAGTGGAGTTGGGGTGTGGATTTCTTTCACGCTTGTGAGTATGTCTCTCTGCTTGCTGCTTCGATTTTCGGCAAAGGTAGCGAACGAGCCAGCGAGTGGGCCGAGCAACAGCGTCACACACTACGTCACGAGGACGATGCGGTGAGCAAAGTAGTCGCTCGTGCTGCACAGCAGAAGCGTCGTAACGGTTTAAAAGGGACGAAGGACGACTATCACACCGCGATCAACTATCTAAAGAAGTACCGCAGCCACATGGACTTCGCTGAGCGAAAACGCAGAGGTGATCCAATCGGTAGCGGCATTACGGAGGCTGGCTGCAAAGTCATCTTCAACCAGCGGCTTAAGCAATCGGGAATGCGTTGGCATCGCCAAACAGGTCAGTACATTGTCGATCTACGCACCGCCAATCGCAGTGGGATCTGGAACCGCATCTGGGATCGGCTGGTGATGCCCCAGGCCGAGCTTCCACCGATAACTCAGACAAATCGATTGGACTCATGCTGAAACCCAAGGGAAACACGTGCTACCTGCCCGACTGCACCCAGTGCCGGGATAAAACCGGTTTGGAATAGAGAATGAAAGTTTCTTACGAGGAAGGTCTAACCAACTACTTCGGCCCTCGGCGGAGGCGTGGAAAGTCCGCGCCAAGCGTCCGTGCAGGGGGAAGCGTAGGCCAGCTAATTGAGCTCCGAAATCAGGTCTTCCATGTGCCGACCGTGTCATATGCGTCGGGAAGGCAACACCAGCTACACCGCTTTGGTAAGGGTAGTCTGGACATGGCGGAGTCGAAGAACCTGTGCATGCGTGGAAAATTCCAAACGCGAGAACCGGGAAGTCCCATTTGCCCCTGGGGTCAAGTCGTGATGACTCACTGCCAGGGCGACCAGCGAACCTCTATGAGCGCAATTCTGGTATGAACGCGGATGGGATGGCAGATGAGGCCGTAGTACCGTCGACGCGGGTGAACAAAGCTGCGACCGCAGTGGCGGAATCCGCCGAGGAAAGGGACCTCACTGAAGGGAAGTATTGCCGGATTGGCGTCGATGCTTCGGACTCTGAGCCGGAACAAGTATCAATTGGAGCGTCACGGGAAATCACGACGGGTAGCGTCACAGTGTGTCGCGATCGTTTGACCCAACGGAGGAGCCGTATGAGTCAAGGCTCACGTACGGATCTGTGCGGGGGGCGGCTGGCAACAGCCGTCCCTACCGCGATCCTTGAAAACCTCCGGCGCACCCTTCGGTCGGATGAGCAAAAATTTTTTCCGCGATATTCATGGTCACCGTTTTTGCAATCACGCCCTCGCCTGGCCCAGCTTTCTAGGGTGATATTTCGCTTGCGTTTCAAATTCTGCGTTCCTAGACTGAATATGTTTCAATTGCGAGGGTAACTTCATGCGTTTTCATTTTTCAGTTCCAAGCCGCTTATCCAATTCAAGCGGCAAATCGCATGGCTTCACACTGGTCGAATTATTGGTAGTGATCGGCATCGTGGGTGTCTTGGTGGCGATGCTGTTACCAGCAGTGCAAGCGGCACGTGAAGCCGCCAGGAAGACAGTCTGCATGAGTCAGTTGAAACAAATCGGTTTGGGTCTGAGCAATTATCACAGTACCTATGGCCATTTGCCAGCAGCGTCGATTCGCCCAAGCGATCGGGTCGATAATGCCAGAGACGACCTGAGATCAACATGGGCGATCGCCATCTTGCCGATGATCGAACAACAGTCACTGTCTCAGCTTTATGATCAGAAGCGGAATACAAGCGATGAAGCGTTCGCCGAATTTCGCGAAACGAACGTCCCAACGTATTTATGCCCCACGGATACGTTTCAAACCTCGATCTTTCAGCCGTTTTCTGGAACGCGTTACGCGCGAGGGAACTACGGAGCAAACTTCGGCAGCGCCAGTTGGGGTGAGCGGTTTTGGAAGGACAGTCAGTACACCGGTGTGATGAGCCAAAACACACGGATGAGGATCAGTCACATCAGCGACGGTGCTTCCCAAACGGTGGCCGTCGGCGAATTGCGCAGTCACCCGGCGTTTTGGGACAACCGCGGTGTGTGGGCGCATCCAGCACCCGGCGCATCGAGTTTGGGTTTGGATTGCAATCGAGGTTGCCAAGGTATCAACAGCGACACCAAGCACGAATCGATTCCATACTGTGGCAGCAGTTGGGGCGAGCTCGGTTGCCGTGCGCAAAACAGTTACGAGTCCAACGCGGCTCCCCGCAGCCTGCATCCCGGCGGCGCGTTTCTGTTGCGCTGCGACGGAGCAGTTCATTTTACTAGCGATCAAGTCGATATCGTCGTGTTGACGGCGCAGTTTACCAGCCGAAATCAAGATGTCTTTGAATCGCCGTAAATCTGCAACAGTAACCTGCAAGACATCGTGAAGATAATGCAGCAAGCCGCACTCACTCTCACTGAGACGTCTGGCTTAAAACAAAGTACTCAACGACTCGTTGAACTGACCACGCGTTAGTACTGTCGGAATGCCTTGGTCGCGGGCCGCGCGAATCCGTTCGATTTGGACATGGGGCGCGTAGGCAATGACTCGCGCGTCGGGGTACTGCGATTGGCACAGAGGCATCAAGCCTTCGACGACCTTACTGCGTGTGGAAAGATCGATAATGATGTGACTGACCGGGTCGCTCAAGTCTGCGGGCAGATTACCGGCCAGTCGAAAGGCTCGCCCTGCAGCGGTGGCTGCGGCTTGCACCCGCGAGGCAAAAATCAGATCGCCTGATAGAAAGACGACGACGCTCGATGGCACTGCTGAGGAATCAGGATTGGATGGAGTCGGGTTTGGATCACTCATGCGTCAATCTCGTTGCATGGGAATTGGATTATTGGAAAGATTAGGGTTGAGAACGTTGATCGCGGGCCCGCTCCTGACGGATCGCTTCGCTGACGCGGCCCAAGATGGCACGTTCTTCTTCGCTCAAGGATTCACGCCCATGAGCGTGCAAGCGTTGCAGGATCTCGTCAGCATGTGCAGCGTCACTGGCTTCATCGCGTTCACGCTTGGCCACTTCGAGCAGCTTGCGGGTGCGCTTGCGTTGTCGCCAGGCATCCTGCCATCGGTGGAAAGCTGGCCGAATGCCGATCCGCGAATGCAGTACTCCGGTTTCTCCATTGGCAGCGAGAATCAGTTGGGACGCGAGCAGGTCCTCACCTCGCGCGGATACGAACAGCCACAGCGCCAGCAGAATCACGCCGCACAGGGCGGGCCACGCCCTGCCTCCCGGCTCGCTGCCGATACCGCTGAGTTGAATCGCCAAAACGCCACTGATCAATGTGGCGAGTGCCGTCCCGACGAGCCACCACTGGACTCGGCGCAGCGCGAAAATAGCAACATTTCGGTCACTCGTCGCCGCATCGACGGGGCGCGTGAACAATCCGATTACCGCCGACCATCCGACCCGACCCAGCGATTGGGGGATTGGTAAGAGTTGCCAGAAACCCTGCAAACAAAAGATCCAACTCGCGGACACCCACGGCCGGTCGATGGCGGCGATGGAAGCTGTTGAGGCGGCGGACGCAGGCATCGAATCCAGTCCGGCAGCGTGCAGGGTGTCGATGAGCAAACAGCTCAAACACGCAATGCCAACCGACAGCAGCATCAGGGACCACAGCGCCAGCACCCGGCTGGCACCGCCAAAAGCTTCAAGGAGTTTCGCATCATTCGGCCGCAGCTGAATGTCTGGAATCGCCATCCAGACGCCACCGACGGTGACGATAATACTTCGCGCCGACGCAGAATCATCCTCTGACTCGTCGGCACCATCACGCTGACGGCTCGGCAGCGAAATCGAGAACACGGCCTGTGTCACCACGACCTGAATCCCCAGCCCTATCATCCAGATCCCAGCGAGTTGTCCCCAATCGGGCACGCTGGCGCGATCGGCAAAACCAATCGCTTTGGGCACAATAATCAGCAGGAGAACCGCCAGGAAACCCAGCGGCAGAGAGAGTGCGACCGACCAGTTCAACGAACCGATGGAACAGACCCGCCACTGCACGCTACGACCAAAACTGGCCGTAGCGAGAGAGTCAGACAACGGATCGCGACGCATGGTTCGTCCGCCCGGAGTCGGCGGTGGGGGATTCACAGGATGCTACAAAATTTCAAGCAGTTCGACTTCGAAAATCAGCACTTCGTTGGGGCCGATCGCGGTCCCTGAACCGCGTTCGCCGTAGGCCATTTCTGGCGGAATGTAGAGCATCCATTTCGAACCGACCTTCATTTTCTGAAGTGCCAATTGCCAGCCTTGGATGACGCCGTTAACAGGAAATTCGGCTGGCTCGCCTCGCTGAACGCTGCTGTCAAAGACTTCGCCGTTAGTCAGTTTGCCGGTGTAGTGAACACGCACCACGTCAGTCGGCGAAGGCGAGCCGCCCTCACCCTCAGTGATCACTTTGTATTGGATACCCTTGGCGAGTTCTTTCACGCCCTCAGCTTTCGCGTTTTGAGCCATCCATTCCTTGCTCTTAACGAGATTTTTTGCGCCCGATTCACGCATGGCCACATTTTTGGCGGCTTGGCGCTTTTGCAACATGGCTTGGATTTTGCCTTGTACCTCGGCCAGCTGCGCGTCGGTGATACCGGGTTCCTTTCCAGCCAACGCGTCGGCCAATCCTTGCTGAAGCCCCTGGTTAGTGAAATCCTTGGATTGAAACCCTTGCTGGGACAGCGATTGCCCCACCGAGAAACCGAGGAAATAGCCGATCGTGTCATCGACTGGCGAAGCGGTATCCTGTCCATATATTGGCGTCGTCATGGCCAAGGCTGTTAAGAGTGAAAGCGGGAGCAGCGTTTTTCGCATAGTCTTCATGTCTTCAGTGAAGGAAGGGAGGTGGGGGCGGAAATTAAAAATTTTTCCGGTAGGTGCCAGTCAACGAAAACCGTGCTTCCCCTGCGGGGATTCCTGCGGATACGTTGACCGTGGGAGATTAAGATACCACGATGGGCAGCGTTTGTACTCCCCTGATTTCATGTGTTTGGGAAACTGAACTCTGTCGTATGACGTACTGCAGCAGCAAAGAGATCGATATCCACCGGCAAAAAAATGCCCAGCCGTGTAGGATGCAACGAAATCAATATTCGTCCATGTCCCACTGCATAGCTCGACCATCATGACCACTGCCTCACCCGCTGTCACGTCACGAAGCCCCGACCTCGATCCGCAATTGCTCGCCCGGTTGGCTCAAGATCCCGCCACTCGCATTGATGAAGTGATTGCCTACTACCGCCGCGAGCGTCGGCCAGTAGAGTTGTTCGAGGCATTCAAAATGAAGAGCCGGCTGAAATACGGATTACCCATGATCGCACCACCGGGCGAGTCGATTTCCATGTCCACCGAAGCAGATGCGGAGGTCCAGCGTGGCCTCGAGACGGGGTTGCTCGATGCCTGTCGACAAGCGGGCGCGATGCTGATTGAAAGTGGCAAAATCGGCGAAGGCTGGATGTACCTGCGTCCCATCGGCGATCTCTCGCTCGTGCAGCGGCTGCTTTCCAAGGTGGAAATCACGGAGGACAACTACGACGAAATGGTCCACGTACTGCTTCATGAAGGCGTGGATTTGCAGCGTGGATACGAGGCGGCTATCGAGCGCCAGGGGACCTGCAACTCCATCACTCTTTATGACAGCGTGATTGCAGAACGCTCACGACGGGACCGGCAAATCGCTGCCGCGTGTCTGCTTCGCCATTTTTATGGCGAGCTCGATAGCCGCGTGCGCGAAGATTTCCGGCAGCGTGCGGATGAAAACGGCGTTTCGCCCGAAACGCGGGAAGCGGACGAGAAAAACCTCTCGCTGGGGGAGCTGATCGCCAAATATAAGTGGATTCTGGGCGGCGGCTACCATCTCGATACCACCCATTTATCGTCCGTGGTCCGCTTCTCAGTCGTCCTGGACGATCCGGAATTGATCGAGAAGGCTTTGGAGTTGTGCCAATATGGCCGGCGCTTGCCAGCCGACTTTCAGTATCCGGGTACGGAACCGTTCGTCGATTTTTATCCCGCTCACCTGGCCTTTTTTTCCGCTCTGAGAGGTAAAAACGTTGACGCGGCACTCCGGCTTTTCGAGCAAAAAGCGCGTGGCGTCGACCCTGCGATCCATGGCAGTGGGGCTGTCGAAACGTACATTGACCTGCTCGACCGAATCGGCCAACCCGGCGACGCACTCCGCGCAGCGATGGAATTATTTCCCGATGAAGTCCCGATCGGCCGCGTTTTACCGGAAATGATCGACATGGCGAGCCGGGCAAAAGCTGCTGGAGATGCGAAAATTACGGGCGAATTGGAAAAATTCTGTTTCGATCATGGCGATCTGCTCGGCGTGGCTGCCATCGCCGAACTCCTATCCCCGAAATGAGCGTAAAGGGTTAGGATGGACGGGGATGGGACGCTAAGGAGTGCGTTGTGGCGTACGGTTTGCGTTAATGTGGGCCATGCTGCGAACGATTCGCCAATTTGACAGTCAGCGGTTTTTACCGAAGCAGGCGATTTGTCTGCTGCCGTGAGGGGTTCGGAACCAGCTTTGAAGTTTTTGATTTAAGGACGAAATTATGTACGAACGGTTTACAGACCGAGCCCGGAAAGTCATGCAGTTGGCTAACCAAGAGGCTCAGCGTTTCAATCACGAATATATTGGCACCGAGCATATTTTGCTGGGGCTAGTCAAAGAGGGCAGCGGCGTTGCCGCCAACGTGCTGAAAAATCTTGATGTCGATTTGCGAAAAATTCGTCTCGAAGTCGAGAAACTCGTCCAGAGCGGTCCCGAAATGGTGACCGTGGGTAAACTGCCGCAAACCCCACGCGCCAAGAAGGTTATCGAATACTCGATGGAGGAAGCGCGTAATCTGAACCACAGCTACGTCGGGACGGAGCACATCCTGCTCGGTTTGCTGCGCGAGCAAGAAGGCGTGGCCGCTCAGGTATTGATGAATTTGGGACTCAAGCTCGAAGACGTCCGCGAGGAAGTCCTGAATCTACTCGGCCATGGTCTCGAGGGCGCCGAAGTGGGCGAGCGAGGCGGGCGTTCGGGCGAAGGGAGCGACGGCGGGTCAAGCAGCAGCGGCAAGAGTGGCAAGAGCAAAACACCGGCGCTGGATAGCTTCGGTCGCGACCTGACTGAGTTGGCCCGCAAAGGCGAACTCGATCCCGTCATCGGACGTGAGCGAGAAATCGAACGGGCGATTCAAATTCTCTGCCGCCGCACCAAGAATAACCCCGTCTTGCTCGGGGAAGCCGGCGTGGGGAAAACCGCCATCATCGAAGGCTTCGCGCAGCGCGTCATCAACGGCGAAGTTCCCGAAATTCTCAGCGAGAAACGCATCGTCGTGCTCGACTTGGCGATGATGGTGGCCGGTACCAAATACCGCGGCCAGTTCGAAGAACGCATCAAAGCCGTCATGACGGAAGTCCGTCGGGTGAAGAACACCATTCTCTTTATCGACGAACTGCACACCCTCGTCGGTGCCGGTGGCGCCGAAGGCGCGATCGATGCCGCCAACGTGCTCAAACCCGCGCTCGCTCGCGGTGAGATCCAGTGCATCGGTGCGACGACCCTCGATGAGTATCGTAAGTACATCGAGAAGGACAACGCTCTGGCTCGCCGTTTCCAAGAGATCATGGTCGAGCCGACTGGCAAAGCCGAGACGATCGAGATCCTCAAAGGACTGCGTGAACGCTACGAGGAACACCACCGCGTGCAGTTCACCGACGACGCCATCGTGGCTGCGGTCGAGATGAGCGAACGCTACATCACCGCCCGTTGCCTGCCGGACAAGGCCATCGACGTGATCGATGAGTCGGGCGCGCGCGTTCGGTTGCGGTCGATGACCCGGCCACCAGATCTGAAGGAAATCGACGAACAAGTCGAAACGCTCAACAAGGACAAAGAGGACGCAGTCGCTAACCAGGATTTCGAAAAAGCTGCGAACCTGCGTGATCAAGCCGAAAAACTTCGCAAGAAGAAGGACAAGATCACTCAGGAATGGCGTGAGAAGAGCCAGCAAACCGATGGCGTTGTCGACGAAGAAGTGATCGCCGAAGTCGTCAGCAAGATGACCGGTATTCCACTGACGCGTCTGTCAACCGAAGACTCATTGCGGCTGCTCAACATGGAGGCAGAACTCCACGAACGCGTGGTCAGCCAAGAGCAAGCCGTCACGGCAATCGCCAAAGCAGTCCGCCGCAGTCGCAGCGGATTGAAAGATCCTAAACGGCCTACCGGCTCGTTCATCTTCGCCGGGCCTACCGGTGTGGGTAAGACACTGCTCGCCAAGGCGCTCGCTGAGTACATGTTCGGCGATCCGGACGCGCTCGTGCATATTGATATGTCTGAGTACATGGAGAAACACAACGTCAGCCGCTTGATCGGGGCGCCTCCCGGATTCGTAGGTTATGAGGAAGGCGGTCAGCTCACTGAGAAGATCCGTCGTCGGCCCTATGCCGTTGTGCTGTTCGATGAAATCGAGAAGGCGCACCCCGATGTGTTCAACATGTTGTTGCAAGTCATGGAAGAAGGCCGATTGACCGACTCGTTCGGTCGTAACGTCGATTTCCGCAATACGATCTTGATCATGACCACCAACGCGGGTGCCGAAGCGATCAAGAACGAAGCTGCGTTCGGTTTTGCCAAACCGGATGGCGATGCGAGCTACGAGTCGATGAAGTCACGGGTGATGGATTCGATCGAGCGAGTGTTCCGTCCGGAATTCCTCAACCGGCTCGATGACACGATCATCTTCCGACATTTAACCACAACCGACCTGAAAGGCATCATCGATTTCGAATTGCAGAAGGTTCGCGAGCGATTGCTTGATCGCGGCTTGGCTCTTGATTTGACTGATGAAGCGAAAGAGTTCTTGATCAAGAAGGGCAGCAATCTCGATTATGGTGCCCGTCCGCTACGCCGGGCACTCGAACAGCGGATCGAAGATCCCTTGGGCGAGGAGCTGCTCCGCGGAACGTTCGCCGGCAAGGACACGATCGTAATCACCGTTCACCGCGATGATACCGGCAAGGTCACACGGCTGAATTTCGAGGGCGAGACGCGAGGCCTACCGCCTGCGAAGGAAACCGAGGAAACCGTCGGCGCTGCTGCGGGTGCTACTGAGAAGAAAGACGACCCCGCCTCGGATCAACCATCCTAGGTAACGAGTCGATCTGAGTGAACAAGCGAAAAGCGTCTGAGCGATCAGACGCTTTTTTCGTTGCCGCGCTTTCAGTTTGACGCTTGTTTCCCGGCTCTTCATGGGAACACACTGTCGAGGAGGCTCCGCTTCCTCAGCAGGCAGAGCCTGCGGCGCGGTGCATTTCCAGGCGGGAGCCTGGGATCGAGCGCCGACTGCGCCAGGATCGATTTTTAATTCTCCATCAAACTTGGGGCCTATCGAAAAGGGGTCTGACCCTCTCCGGCGAGGCCGCTAACAACGGTGTAAAACGATTCGCTCCAAAGGGTCAGACCAGGTCAGACCCCTTTTCGGATAGGCTCTTATTCAATCCTCACTCCACTCCGACCCCGACTGCACTGATGCACACCCCTACCTCTTACGAAGCGGTTCCCTATCCCGACTTTGTCCATCCGCGGACCAACCCCGACAGTATCGCGGCAATGGCACGGCTTTTCGGCGCTGACGCGCCAAGTCCACTCCTGGAACCGTGCCGCGTCCTCGAGCTCGGATGCGGCCAGGGTGGAAATCTGATTTCGCTCGCCTCGCTGTATCCAGAATCGCAGTTCCTCGGTATCGACTTGAGTCCTGGCCATATCGCAGCAGGTCGAGCCGCGGTCGGGCACCTGATGTTTGATAATATCGAACTGAAACAAGGAGACCTCGCAAACTTCCCATCCGGCTTCGACGGATTGACCAGCGACACTCGGTTCGACTACATCCTCGTCCATGGCGTGTACTCCTGGGTGCCCGATGATGTTCGTGAGCAGGTACTTCGCATTTGCCACGACCATCTATCAAACCGAGGCATCGCGTTGATCAGCTACAACACCCTACCGGGCTGGCACACCAAGGGGATGGTGCGAGAAATTGTCCAGTACCATGCGGCAACGCACCCTGGTCAGCCGCTGGAGATGATCCGGGAGGCCAAGCGGTTCCTCGCCGATCTCACCGAATCCGTACCTGAATCCACCGGCTACGGCAAACTGCTCCGGGAACAGTTCCACACTCTCTGCCAATCTGACGAGTCGTACCTGTTTCATGAGCAGTTTGAGCCTGTCAACGAACCAAGATATTTTCACCAGTTCATTCATGAGATAAACGAAGCCGATTTGAAATTCGTGTGCGAGTCTAGCTTTGCGTTCGTGCCTTCCCAGAGTGCGGGGATCCAGCGCCGACTTGTCTCGATGCCATTGCTAGAACGCGAGCAAACAATCGACTTTTTATGCAATCGAACATTTCGACAATCGCTGATCTGCCGCGCAGACTCCCGTACAACGATTGGAGCAGATCCAGATTCCGACGCGATAGCGCATTTATACTTGTCAACGGAGGTGAGCTGTTTTGACGCAAACGATACCCCCGTGGCTGAAACACTACCCGACGGCGAAATGCGGATTGCCAATCCCGATGGAGCGACGGCGACTCTTCGCGGCCGGGTGACGATGGCTGCAATGTTGCGACTGTCCCAAATGCGGCCAGCTTCCGAGTCGTTCAGTCAGCTTTGGCAACATGTCCTTTCCAGCGTGCCTGACTGCGAGGACTCCAGTGCCACCCGCACTGTACTTCGCGAAGAGTTACTGCAACTCGCACAGGTCTCGATGGTACGATTTTCTATCGGACCTCTGCCACTGACTCACGTGGTGTCAGCGAGGCCGACGGCCAGCCCATTGGCGCGTTGGCAATCGGAACGGGGTTGCGTTGTTACTTCACAGTTGCACCAAGCCATCCGCTTGGACGACGCCACACGCGAGATGATCGGGCTGTGCGACGGCGTGAACGATCACGAAGCGATTATTGAGGGTATGCTGCAATTTGTCTCGCGCGACGGAGTCTCACTCCAGCACGAAGGCCAGAGCGTGACCGAACCAGAAGTACTGCGCTCTCTCGTGGCTACGAAAGTCCCATCGAACCTAAAAAATCTCGCCGAAATGGGTTTTCTGCGCCCTAACGTGTGGGAACGTCTTCGCCCGAAACCCCCGAATTCAGATACAGCACGACATTATGCGTTGCGCGACCGCCCGCGACGATGTCCAGCCAACCATCGCCGTTGAGATCCTCAACGAGGAGATCTTCACAGGCGACTTCGCTTCCGATGCGTTGCTCGCTCCATGTCCCATCAGTTTGGTGATCAAATAGCAGGATGCCAACCGACGGGTTCGGTTCTCGATAGCCGACAATGATCTCGTCGCTGCCATCGCAGTCAACGTCGGCGCAACAGATAGCGTGTCCCCCTCGCAGTTCGTCCGTCAGCACCGTTCGCTCGGGCGCTTGATCAGAGTCTTCACCGTGAACTTGGTAGACCACCGCGTCAGTTCCGTGCATCGGTTCGATCGTTGCTAACAAACGAGTTCCATCGGCCAATCGTCCAGATCTGATTTCGCCGGCACCACGTTGGCCCGGTTCATTGCTCTCCTCGTCGGGCAACAAATCGATGCGCCGAAACTGGTTCGGCTTATCAGCATCGAGGGCGATTGCCGAGATGCCCTCTTGGCTGGCCGTCAGTGTCACGGGGCGGTCATCCCCGGCCAGGGGTTTCATGCCCGTGGCATCGGGCGCGACGCAGCAGATATTATGCAGTCGGTTGAGTTGGCCGTTCATTACGGTCGCTCGCCAGCGATCTTTGCGCGGATCGGCAGGAATCTCG
The DNA here is from genome assembly GCA_963763175.1 of uncultured Planctomycetota bacterium. Classification (GTDB taxonomy): domain Bacteria; phylum Planctomycetota; class Planctomycetia; order Pirellulales; family Pirellulaceae; genus Rhodopirellula. The sequence continues at coordinate 638,420 of CAVXOB010000011.1, forward strand.
AACGCTAGCAATCGTACTCCGAGCCGATTGTTCGTTGCGTTGAGCGGGGCGACGACCAGTTGCGGTTCACCTTTGCCCAACACGTCCGCCCAACGCATACGGTGCGTCCAGGGTTCGGAGCTGATGGGATGGAGTTGCCATGGATCATCGACGATTTGGCCACGCGAAAGCCACTGGATCGTCCCGCCGTTTTGCGGCCAACCGGCACCCAGCGCCAAATCAATCTGGCCATCACGGTCAATGTCCATCGGAGCGATGCACACATTATCAGTCTTGGTCACACCATCGAGCAGAACATGCGCATTCCACTTTGGCGCTTGGTACCACAGCACACGATTTTCTGTCACCGCGACGATGTCATTCCTAACATCGCCATCGATGTCTGCCAGCGTGACCGCGTAGACAACTTTTCCCGGCTGCCTGTCGACAATGTGGGCTTGAAACTCGGCCGCGAAAGCGCCGCAGGCGAGGGCAATTGTCGCGAGTACCCCCGCACAAACAGCTGGTACTCCGGAAAAAGCAGCCGCTGGCAGGTGGCTGCGTGAACATTTCGCGGTAGAAAGGCTTCCTGTCGATTCCATCAGGTCATCTCCTTGTGAAGGTGAGTAAACCGATTGATTGTACCAGGATGTCTTAGGAAAAATGGAACGGGCCGGTTGCGAAAGGAGCGGTTAACCGGCGGTAATTCACTTTCGTTTGCGAAAAACTGCTGACTTGCGAGCACATCGGAACATGTGGTGCGTTCAAGAGAACGAGCCCCTGCTATTGGTTCAATCCGTACATTTGACACGGTTGCAAAAATTGCTATAGTGACCCGTTAGTGGTAAAATGAAGCAGTCCTTGAGGCTGTGACGATTTAACGCTCCCACCCCTCCCTGATCCGGTTGAAGCTTTGCGTTTTGCTGGTTTTACCCGCCCACCCATCCCAATTTGTTACTCACCCAAGCAACGAGCTCCCTTCCACGATGGGCTGTTGCTCCGACAAATTCCCACCTCCCGTTTTTTACGACATTCCACTGCTGCGAAAATTTTTCGCAATTGAATTTCGTCTGAAACCTCACCCCGCTCTTTTGAGGAGCCGACAACGATGTTGTGTCACGGAAACCCATTGACCCGGTCGGGTCTGTTTGGACGCCGCGGTTTTTTGATGGCTGGTGCGGCCGGGGGTCTCGGCCTGTCGCTTCCAGACCTACTGATGCGTCAGGCAGCGGCGGAGATGAAGCAGTACGACTTCATTAAAGCTCGCGCCAAGAGCGTGATCCATATTTTCTTGCCAGGCGGATTGGCCCAGCAGGAATCGTTTGACCCAAAGCCGTACAGTCCGCTCGAATACCGAGGTGAGCTTGGCACGACGAAAACTAATACGGGCGAAGTGATTTGCAGTTCGATGCCGAAGCTGGCTCAGCAGGCAGATAAGTACTGCGTGATTCGCAGCATGACCCATGGCGAAGCGGCTCACGAGCGCGGCACGCATAACATGTTCACCGGCTACAAGCCCAGTCCCGCGCTGCAGTATCCTTGCTTCGGCGCGGTCGTCAGCCACGAGTATGGGCCACGCAACAACATGCCAGCCTACATCTGCATTCCAAATGTCCCTAACGAGTTCGCTGGAACCGGTTATCTGCCTAGTAGCTACGGGGGTTTTGCACTCGGCGCCGATCCGGCACGTGATGATTTCCAGGTGCGTGACCTGAATCTTGCCGGTGGTGTTGACAGCGAACGGTTTGCTCGCCGCAAGTCCGCGTTGGAGCAAATCAACCAGCGGTTCGTTTCGACGACGAATGCTGACAACGTCGGAGCGATGAATACATTTTATGAGCGCGCTTATGACTTGTTGGATACGCCGGCGGCGAAGGAAGCCTTCGATCTGTCGAAAGAAGACGCAAAGATGCGGGATCGTTACGGTCGTAATCAAGCGGGTGCGCGGATGCTGATGGCGCGCCGGTTGGTCGAAGCAGGGTCGCGTTTGGTGACGTTGACCTACGGCGGTTGGGATATGCACACCAACATCACCGGCAGTATCCAGAGCCAGATGCCCGCCCTCGATCAGGGGCTTTCAGTGCTGTTGGAAGATCTCAGCGAACGTGGCATGCTCGACGAAACGCTGGTCATGGTCAGCAGTGAGTTTGGACGTACACCCAAGATTAACAACGACGCCGGCCGAGATCACTGGCCCAAAGTATTCAGCGTGATGCTGGCAGGGGGCGGTATCAAGGGCGGCATGATCCACGGTGCGTCCGATGCCACCGCCACGGAACCAGAGCTGGATCCGGTATCACCTGCGGATCTCGCCTCGACGATGTATCACCTCCTCGGCATTGTCTCCGACAAAGAACTGATGGCTCCCGGCGGACGTCCGATCGAGATCGTTGACGGCGGCAAGTTAATTAAAAATATCATCAGCTAAGAGCCTGCCCGACAAGGGGTCTGACCCTTTGGAGGCGAGTCATTTGATAGGCTTTTTAACGGTCTTGCCGGAGAGGGTAGACTCCTTTTCGGATAGGCTTTCAAGACCGTTGGTCTCTGTCTTACGTTCCCGAGAGATTGTTTATGACGCAGCTAAATCCCCGCCGATGGACGCGATCGGTCGCCTTGCTCACCGCTTTGGTCAGCGCGATCCCGGCTATCGCCGCGTTCCCTGTCGTCGTTTACCAAAAACCACTCGGTGTCACCCGTGGCGGCGAAGCCACCGTGGTTCTCCACGGCGAACGTCTCTCCGATGCTCGTCAAGTTCTATTTGACTTGCCGGGAATCGAAGTCGTTGAGGTCAAACCGATCGACGATAAATCGGTTGAATTGAAAGTCAAAACGGACGCGAGCTTGGCACCCGGGCAATACCCGTATCGGTTGATCACTGCCAGCGGCGTGGCAAACCTAAGATTTCTCAGCGTCGGTGCGATGCCGATGGTCGAAGAGATCGAACCGAATAATGAGTTGGCTGCTCCGCAAGATATCGAGATGAACTGTACCGTCGAAGGCAATGTCGACCGCGAGGATGTGGACTGTTTCCGCGTCTCGCTGCAAGCGGGGCAGAAACTGACGGTCGAAATTGAAGGCATTCGTCAGCGTTGGGATTTACGCAATCGTGACATTCTCGATCCCTACATTGCGATCCTAGACGACAAGCGATTCGAGGTCGCCGTCAGCGACGATTCGATGCTCTTCCAGCAGGACGGAGTGTGCTCGTTTACCCCCGAGACCGATGGCCAGTACACGATTCTAGTACGTGACAGCTCGTTCTTGGGCCAGCGTGACGTATGCCGATACCGTGTGCATATAGGTTCCTATCCCCGGCCCACTACGGTGATCCCGTCGGGTGGAGTCCAAGGCGATGTGCTGAACGCGAAATTGATCGATATTGATGGCAGCATCACCGAGGCCTTCCTGCAGCTACCGACTGATTTGATTGATTCGGCCAACGGGTCGGCGCCGCCGACGCAGGCCTATTCCGTGATCACGGCAGATGCACTGGGTATCACGCCATCTCCCAATTGGATTCGCGTTGGCAATCTGCCTATCGTTACCGAGCAGGAGCCCAACAGCGACTATCGGAAGGCTCCCGTGTGTTCGGTCCCAGCGCTCTTGTGCGGGGTGATTGGCGAACCAGGTGACTTTGATTGTTTCGCGTTCGACTGTAAGAAAGGCGAAAGTTTCCGAGTCAGACTTTTTGCTCGAGACACACTCCGCTCGCCGCTCGACGGCGTGATGAATGTTTTCGATGGGGACGGGAAAACGGTTAAAAGTACCGACGACGTTGGTGGCAAACCCGATGGATTCTTTGACTTCACTGCCGCAGGGGATTCCCAGTATACGATCCGCATTTACGATCACCTGCGTGGCGGCAGTCCGCTGCACAACTATCTGATTGAAGTCAGTCGATTGAAACCAAGTTTCCAAATTGATTTGAAAGAGCTGCGGCGAGATGAAGCGATGGTCGTCCCGGTTCCGATTGGAGGTCATGGTGCAATGGTCGTCCAAGCCAAACGCGACCAGTACAATGAAGCATTCGATATTTCTGTTGACGGGCTGCCCCCAGGTGTGACAGCGGAGACGTATCCCATGCCAGCGGGTCGAGTCGAAATCCCGATTGTACTGACGGCGACACCGGACGCTGCGCTGGCCGGTTGCTTCTTCGATCTGCGAGGCAAGGGAAAACGGGGCGACGGGGAATTGACGTCTGATCTCGAGCAATACCACAAGATCGTGCTTGGTCAAAATCGCCGCGCGATGCTCGATCATGTCGCGCCTAAGGCCGTCATGGCCGTCTGCGAAGCGATGCCGTTTTCAGTCGAGTTGGTTCAGCCCAAGACTCCCCTACTGCGTCGCGGCTCGAAAGACCTCGTTGTTAAAATTCAACGCAATGAAGGATTTGAAAATCCGGTCTACCTGAAAACGCTGTACAACCCGCCCGGCGTCGGTGTTAATAACAGCCGTAAGATTGATAAAGGCCAATCTGAAACAACGATACCCATCACCGCCAATGGGGGCGCGGCGATCGGTCCGTGGCCCATGATTTTGCAAGTTAGCTACGGTACGAAACTTGGAACCCAAACCGTGGCAACTGCACCGATCATGTTGGATGTCGAAGATGCGCTGTTCAATTACACGTTCCCGCGTGCGGCAGCCGAGACTGGCCAGGAAATCAGTTTGAACATCACGATGGCAAAGATCCGCGATCTTGCCGGTGACATCGAAGTCGAGCTGGTCGGTCTGCCCAACGGTGTGACGTCGAGTGCACCTGTTCAAAAGGTGACGCTCGAAAGCACTTCGGTAACATTCCCGTTGACGGTCGCTGCTGACGCAAAAACGGGAATGCATAAAACACTCAACGTGCAAACTCGTGTCCATCGGGATGGGGAGACCATGATCCAAACCGATGGAACGGGTGAGATCCGCATCGATGCCCCCATCGCAAAGACAGAACCTGTCGCTCAACCGGAGAAGAAAGCTGAGCCTGCTCCGACCAAATCCGCAGCTCCAGCGAAACCGCTGAGCCGCCTCGAACAGCTACGCCTCGAAAAGGAATCCCAATGATCCGATTACGTCACGTCATCCTAGGGGCGGCGCAAGCTCCTGTGACGCCAAATGCTGCGATCGCTGCGGTCGAATCTGATCGTTCAGTTTCGGACTGGGTGCTGTTGTATGTCGCAGCGATTGCCACGTGCATTCTGCTGACCCAAGCCGCTCATTCTGCCTCACCGGATGCATCGGTCTCGCCACCCGATCCACTTAAGAAAATCCAGTTGGATGTCTATCCCGAAACGATCTCGCTGAACTCAGGTGCGGATTTCCAGTCCTTCGTTGCTGTCTTTCGACGCGACGATGGAGTGACGCTCGACGTCACCGACCGTGTTCGTTGGTCCATTCGCAACGAGGCGCTCGCCAAAATCGACGGGCACGTCCTGCGACCCATCGCCGACGGCAAAACCGTGCTGTCGGGGCGTTTCGAAGGTGCTCTCATTGAGGCCAGCGTCACCGTTGAAAATGCGGCCACTAATCCACCGGTGAGTTTTGCCAAAGATGTGATGCCAGTTCTAACGCGGTCCGGGTGTAACACGGGTTCGTGCCATGGGGCGGCCCGCGGCAAGGATGGTTTCCGAATGAGCCTGTTTGGATTTGATCCTCAAGGCGATTACCAACGCATCACTCGAGAAATCGGCGTGCGGCGAATTAACCTCGCTGTCCCAAGCGAGAGCCTGTTCGTCAAAAAAGCGACCGGGGCCGTTCCGCATACCGGTGGAAAACTATTTGACGTCGATAGCGACTACTACGCCACTCTGCTGCGATGGCTTGAGGCCGGAGCCGTCAATGACCCTGCTGAGTCCCCACCGCCCGCCGTCACTTCCGTTGCACTCTACCCACCCCAGGCCGTGCTCGAAGGTGATGCCGCGACGCAGCGGATGGTTGCCGTCGCAACTTACGCTGATGGAACCACGCGCGACCTCAGCCGCTTGGCTGCGTTCTCCACCAACAACGCCCCAGTTGCTTCGATCCAACAGGACGGCATGGTCACTGCGGGAGATCGCGGAGAAGCGTTCGTGATGGCGAGGTTTGATACGCACACCGTCGGCAGCCAGATCCTCACTCTGCCCGCCGATTTGCAGTACACCCCGCCCGCTCCGCAACCAGGGAATTATGTAGACGAATTCGTCGATAAAAAATTGCAGCAACTGCGACTGGTACCGAGCGGTCCATGCACCGACAACGAGTTCATTCGCCGGCTCACGATCGACATCACCGGGCTGCTGCCGACCGAAGAGGAGGTTACTCGCTTCGTGGCCGATCCCGCCCCAGATAAACGTGAGGCTCTCGTCGATCAACTTCTGCAACGCAAAGAGTTCAGCGAGATTTGGGCGTTGAAGTTTGCCCAACTCTTGATGATCAAGAGCAGTAACGTCGTCAGTAAAAAATCCGCGCTGCTCTACGCGAGTTGGTTAACCGACCAGTTCGCTCGCAACGTTCCCATCAACGAAATGGTACACGATCTCCTCACGAGCACTGGGGGCACGTTCGGTCAACCCGCAACGAACTTCTATGAAATCGAACGCGACACGCTGAAAACGTCCGAAAACGTGGCCCAGGTGTTTATGGGGATTCGCACCCAATGTACCCAGTGCCACAATCATCCGTTCGATCGCTGGACGATGAATGATTACTATGGATTCGCCGCCTTCTTCGCTCAGGTGGGGCGTAAGCAAGCAGAGGATTACCGAGAGAAGATTGTTTTCAATCAATTCGGCGGCGAGACCAAGCATCCCGTGACCGGTCAAGTGGTGGCACCCAAGTTTCTGGGTGGAGACACGCCGGACACGAAGGGCAAAGATCGCCGCGAGGTTTTGGCCGATTGGCTCGTTTCCCCTGAGAACCCATTTTTTGCCCCCAGCATCGCCAACCGCGTTTGGGCGCACTACATGGGCGTTGGTATAATTGACCCCGTCGATGATGTGCGGGTGAGTAACCCGGCAACCAACCCAGAACTGCTCGAACGACTCGGCGAAAAACTGATCGAATACAATTACGATTTTCGTAAATTGGTGCGCGACATTTGTGTCAGCCGCGCGTACAGCCGCAGCACGCAAGCCAATGAGTCGAACGCTCATGACACTCGCAATTATGCGCATGCAGTGATTCGACGCATTCCCGCCGAGAGCTTGCTCGATTGCCTCTGCCAAGTCACACAGTCACCGGAGAAGTTCAGTGGCCTGCCCTTGGGAAGCCGCGCGGTACAAATCGCCGATGGCGCTGTCTCGAATTACTTCCTGACTACTTTCGGCCGTTCGCCCCGCACGACCGTATGCGACGCCGAAGCGACCACCTCACCGTCGTTGTCGCAGGCGCTGCACCTGCTTAATGGGGAATCGGTACATAACAAGATCGTGCGTAGCAAGGCGATCCAAAAATGGCTCGGCGAAGAGAAGCTCAGCCATGACCAGGTGCTCGACCGTATTTATTTGCGTTCGCTCAGCCGGATGCCTGACGACGCCGAACGCGAAGCGACCCACGAGATGCTCGCTGCCGAAGGAGCTAACGCCCAACAGGTGTTGGAAGATGTTTTTTGGGCAGTGCTCAACGGTCGCGAGTTTGTTTTCAATCACTAGAAACGCATCATGAAATTTTATCAATTGCTCGCGGTCGTCTTTTGCGGACTGACGTTGTTTACCAGTGCTATAGCGGAGTTCGCTGCTGCTGACGACGTTGCGAAAAAGGTCACGTACGACGACGACGTCAAACCGATTTTTCGGCAGCACTGCTTGACCTGTCACAACCAGAGCGACAAACGTGGGGGTCTCGCGATCGATTCTTACGGCGCCCTGATCGAAGGCGGTGGCAGCGGCGAGGTAGTTTACGATGATGGTGATCCCGATGGCAGTCGGTTGTGGCAGCTCGTCAATCACGACGACACGCCCACAATGCCGCCCGATCAACCAAAGATTCCTGCGGAACAACTTGCGACTCTGAAAGCTTGGATCGAGGGTGGAATTCTTGAAAACTCGGGTAGTACTGCCAAAGCGAAAAAGAAGAATTCGCTCGCCTTCGTGGCCCCCGCAAGCGGTAAGCCCGAAGGCCCACCGCCAATGCCCACGACGCTTCCTCAGAAAGTCCCTGTGGTGACCGACCGGGCCGCTGCCGTCACGGCAATCGGCGCGAGTCCCTGGGCACCGCTCGTTGCTGTGGCCGGCCAAAAACAGATTTCTTTGTATCACGCTGAAACCGCCGAACTACTCGGAATTCTGCCATTTGAGGAAGGCATTGCCCAGTCGCTGCGATTTAGCCGCGATGGTCGCTTCCTGATCGCTGGTGGCGGTGCGCACAGCGTGCTCGGCATCGCTGCGGTTTACGATATCCAGGATGGCACGCGAGTCGCCACCGTCGGTGACGAACTCGACGTGGTCTTTGACGCCGACTGCAATGATGACATGTCGCGAATCGCACTGGGGGGGCCGCAGAAAATGCTACGCATCTTCGACGCAACCGACGGTAGCTTGTTGTTCGATTTGAAGAAGCACACCGACTGGATCTATGCCGTTGCGTTCAGTCCCGATGGGGTGCTCGTCGCCTCAGGCGATCGCGCTGGCGGTTTGGTCGTTTGGGAAGCCTCGACCGGGCGTCAATTCCTCGACTTAACCGATCACAAGGGCGCGATCAACTCGATCTCATGGCGTGATGACTCGAACGTTCTCGCCAGCGCCAGTGACGATGGCACGGTGAAGCTGTGGGACATGATTCAAGGCAAGGCCATCAAATCCATCAATGTTCCCGGTGGCGCAGTCCATGCGGTGCGATTTGATCACAAGGGGCAACTGGTCACCGCATCGAGCGATCACAAAGTTCGCTTGTTTGATGCCTCTGGTAATCAGATCAAAGAGTTCCCACGGATGGCCGAAACGGTGCTAGAAGTGGCGATCACACACGACTCCAGCCGCGTGGTCTACGGAGATTGGACTGGCGCGGTCCAGTTGACGACGATCGCTGATCCGCCCGTGGCCACACCACTGGCGGCGAATCCACCGCCTGCGTTGCAGCGTCTCAAAGCCGTCGAAGCGATGCTTGCGTCGATCCAAACGAAGCTTGAGCCACTCGCAGCAGCACAATCGGCCGCCCAGACGAAACTCGACGCCGCCCAACAGCAACTCAAGGACGCCGAAGCCGCTCACGTAGCCGCCGTAGCTGCCGTCAAACAGAGCCAAGGAAAAGAGGCGGCTCTCCGTCAACAAGCTCAGCAGCAACGAGAAAAGCTACCTGCCATGATTGCGAAGTCTCGCGATCAACATGATGCCGTCATCGCTGCCCGCATCGGGCTCGGTGACGCCATTGAAGCAGCGAAGGTCGAATCGGTCGCGACGGCGGAAACCAACCTCGCGACCTTGATGACCGAGATTGCAACCACCCGCCGCCAATTGATCGAGTCAATCAAACAAGCCGAGGCCGAACAGGCGAATGCAGTTGAGTTATCATCCAAGATCAAACCCGCCGAGGACCTCGTCAAGCAGAAGCAGGCCGAAGTCACTGCCGCCCAGTCTACATGGGACCAAGCCCAGCAGGCGCACGACGCAGTCGCCGCTCAGATGAGCGAGCAAGACCGCAAGAAACAAGCTCTCGCCGAAGCGATTCAGTAAAGTGCGGCAAAGATTCGACGACAGATCACGCTATGTGTAGCGGAATGTCAGGATGCGGAGGCGTTGATGGTGTTAACTGACTGGTCTCACCAAAGAGCTTTCAAGAGTATTTGCAAATTTAAAGGCACCGCTCGTGCATAGTTTGCGTCTAAACTGGGCTGACGCGTCTGCGCTATCGTCGAGCGTGAAAGTCTCTTCTACTCATTTGTGAAGACGTTCGCGAGACTGCCACTCGTCCTGGGTTTGCCGTCGAGGTTCACCCACCGGACATTTTTTTGGAATTGAATGAACTTGTCTACCGACCGACATGGCGTTGGTCAACATTACCGAGCGCATGGCTGCGCGTTTCAAAGACCAGGACTTTGCGAATGAACCGGCATCCCATCCTCACCCTCGGATTTTTTCTGAGTGGATTTATCAATTCGCTACTTGCACAATCGCCAGCCACTCCGATTCCAAGCGAAACGGAAACAGTGGCTTCTGATAAGGACGCCATTCGCCAAACAGCAACCGCCTTTGAAGCTGCCTATAACTCGAGAGATGCAGCATCCATTGCGGCGTTGTGGACGGTCGACGGAGAATACGTTGATGATGGCGGCCAGTCGTTCAAAGGCCGCAAAGCGATTCAAGATGAGTACGAAAAAATGTTCGCTGACTCGAAGGATGAGCGAATTCGGATCTTGATTGATTCGCTGACCATGGACAGTGAGAACGCCGCAACTGAAAAAGGTCGCGCGATTCTGGAGCCGGCGCTAAGCGGTGCTCCTGCGTACGGGTCTTACACAGCAGTCCATTCCAAGGTAAATGGCAAATGGTTGATGTCCAAGGTCGTAGACACGCGTGTTGAGTTGCCGTCTTCCTACAGCAATATCGCGGATCTGGAGTGGCTAATCGGCACCTGGGAAGCGGAACACTATGGATCCAAAACCGTATCGGTTTGCAGTTGGGTGGCGAACAAAAGTTTTGTACAACGGGCGTACACGACAACTCGTCCTGATCTTACGATCTCGACTGGCGTGCAGATGATTGGCTTCAATCCTCAAGGTGGTCATTTGCAGTCGTGGAATTTCAGTCCTGACGGCGGCTACGCGGTGGGCGCGTGGTGGCCGCGCGAGAACGGTTGGCGAGCCGACATGACCGGGACGACGGTCGACGGCCAAAGTAGCACGGCAACCGTGCTTCTGACTCGCCTGGACGATAATGCTTACGCCTGGCAATCGACCAACCGCTCACTCAACGGCAAGTCGCTAGGCGATACTGACGAAATTGTGCTGAAGCGTCAGTCAAAATAATGTGATCGTCACCCGGGTGGCGTTTGTCACCGGTGTCCTATAAACGCGGCGGCTACCGCCGAGCAGCTGAACAGACCAACCCCATCCGTAGACAAACCATCAAACAAGGTACCGACTCATGATCCACCGCTTTGCATTTCGTGTGTTATTTGTGTTGGCTGTCGTTCTGGCCGTGAACGACTGCTTCGCCCGCGGTGGTGGTGGTCGAGGCGGCAGCGGGGGTGATGCACGAGGCGGTGGTGGCGGAGCGCGAGGCGGCGGCAATCAAGGAGGTTTTGGTGGCGGAGGATTCAGCGGCGGAGCGGGCGCTTCGCGTGGCGGATTCAACGGCGGCGGTGGCGGAGGTTCTCGTGGCGGAGGCGGCTCGGGTGGCTTCGGCGGGAGTGGTAGCTTTGGTGGTGGTAGTGCCGCTTCGGCTGGCCGAGGTTCGGGGCGCGGCGGCGATACAGGCTTTGGCGGAGGAGCCGCAGGCGGTGGCAGGGCTGGGGATTTCGGTCGCGGTGGTGGGACAGGGGCTGGATTCGGCGGCGCGGCCGGTGGTGCTGGTGGATTTGGCCAGGGTGCAATGGGCGGCGCAGGCGCATCTCCCAGTCGCGATCAACTGGGAGGCTTTCTTGGCATGCCCTCGGACGAAGGAATGTCTCGCGGCCGGACTCAGGGCAACAGCAATTCGTCGGGGGCGGCCGCTGGCGCAGCTGCGGCGAATCGCAATTCATCGCAAGTTTCCGGCGGTCAAGGGGCGGCCGCAGGAGCTGCGGTTTCCAATCGCAACTCACCTAATAACTCCGGCGCTCAAGGTGCCGCGGCCGGTGCGGCAGCTGCAAACCGCAACTCACCTGAAAACTCCGGTGCTCAAGGTGCCGCCGCCGGTGCGGCAATTGCAAACCGCAACTCTCCTCAATACTCAGGTGCTCAGGGCGCTACAGCGGGTGCCGGGATTGCATATCGTAACGATCCCAAGTTTTCGGGAACGCAGGGCGCAGCTGCCGGTGCCGCGGCCGCGAACCGGAACGAACCCCGGTACTCCGGAGCACAGGGAGTGGCCGCCGGTTTCAATCATGCCTCACCCTCGGCGAGATACGGGACGGCAACTGCCGTTCGCGGTAATTTCAATCACTACGACCTGTACCGTCCCGGCTGGAATTCCAATCACGCCGGAGCTTGGTTCGCAGCGGGATGGGGTGCGAACACCGCCTGGCGATCTGCCACGTGGCCGTCGACGCTGAGCTGGTTTGGCTACAACAACACAACGCAGCCAAACTATTATGACTACGGCAACAATGTCACCTACGAAGGCGACAATGTGTACGTCAACGGCCAAGATTCCGGAACCTCGGCACAGTATTACGATCAGGCGTTGACGCTCGCCAGCACCGGTGCTCAATCGCCCGCGCCCAGCGATGGAGAGTGGCTTCCTTTGGGAGTATTTGCACTGTCCAAGGACAGTCAATCCAAATCGGACGTGACCCTTCAGATCGCCGTTAATAAACAAGCCGTTGTGCGGGGAAACTACACCGACACGGCAACTAACAAAGTCCAAGCAATTCAAGGTTCGGTCGATAAAGAAACGCAAAAGCTAGCGTTCACCGTCGGCAGTGACACCAAGGACGTCGTTGAAACGGGGCTCTACAACTTGACCAAGGACGAAGCTCCTGTGATGATCCACTTCGGCAGCGAACGTACTGAACAGTGGTTGCTTGTCAGGCTGAAAGACAACACTCCAGAATAACATTCGTGTCCCGAAATTTGCTGATGGCCGCAAGACCATCGGCGAACTGCGTTCCCATCTGTAAGAGTATCTTTGAAAGTTTGCTAAGAGCCGGAAAACGAATTCGGTCGATGGTAAAGACTATCCCTTTTAGAGATGACGCCGATCATGATAGCGGGCACCGTGTGATTTTACGGGGTGCCCGTTTGATCTAACGGGGTGCCTTTTCAGCCAGATTAAAACGATGGGCCCAACAGCCGTAAACACGCGTCAGCAGACCGACCCTACGTGCGCTGAATGCTACCTACTCGCCCAAAAAGAGGTCGCGAAGGTCCAGCGAGATATCAGGCGTTTGCAGCGGCGACAGTGTGTCATCGACACCGACGATGGAACGGTCGATGTAGTTCGTTCCTTGCGGATTCCGAAACACATGCACACATTGCGTCTTTGCGTCGACGATCCAGTATTCGGTAATGCCGGCTTCGGCGTAGAGTTCGGCCTTCTCACGAAAGTCCGTTGCGAGGCTGCTGTACGAGACTTCGACCGCCAGCAGCACGTCGGCGGCCGATGGGTGACGCCCTCGGTATCTTCTGGCACTTAGCCACATCAAATTCGGTTCTGGTCGGCTACACAGTTCGGCCAAATCCAAACCTGTTTGCGAGGTCACCGAGATCGTCGCAGGGGAAGTGGATCGAGCGGACCAATTAGTGAGATAGACGATCAAGTCGTCTTGGACGGGGCCAGCCGGGTTCATTTCTCGCAACTCCCCGCGAATCAATTCAATTTTACGTTGCAAATGATCAAACGCGCCTCGCTCGACCATTTGATCGTATTCGTCGGCGGTTAAATGAAGCGTGGTGCTCATAGCATTGTCGAGTAGGCGCGAGTTGAAACGTGATTTTCTCAGTCTATCCAAACTGCGGACACTCGTCGAATCGAAAGCCACGGCTGGTATGTTCGATCGATCAAAGGTGTCCGATTACCGTTTTTTTCTTCATCGGACACCGTTTCTTCAGCGGCCAAGCAAACTCAATCGACAATCGGTATTCGCCAGGTGGCAGCGCTAGCCTCGTTTGCCAGTCTGTGCCCGTCGCCGTTGAAGCGAACAGTAGCCCATTTTCCAACTAGGATAGCCAAACGCGGCACCCAACACGATAATTTTCCTTTCGCTCACCGCATGCTTGATTGCCATGGAGTGCCGACCGTTCCGCTCGAATGCGTCCAATCGAAGTGGCCGCTGCGGTTTTGCGGCCTGGATGTTCCTCCTATCGGAGTCGATGTGATGCCTCGTCAAGCTCGTGGTGAAGTTTTTGATCCATCTCAGGTGAAAATGGCGAATGTCATGCAGAGCTGGCTCCGGCGTGCATTTCACTGCGGCCAAGCACCTGCGATTGCGGGCGGAGTTGACTCCGTAGTGGCTGGGTGAGCATTATCGAAATCAATGAACGATCCGATGAGATGGGGGCGGCCGCGGATTGACGCCGTTTCGGATTCATCCTCGCGTATGAATCAGGTTGAATCGCATCCCGAAGGAGGAGTGACCAAACGTGTCATCGGTTCCGATAGAATCTCTGCTTTCCCGAACGCGAGCCCATGCATCGAACCATGCCTCACTACGCCCACAGCCTGCCCGATGAACCGAACCGTGATTTGTGGGAACCGCTTGGGGATCACGAAAGTGCCGTTGCCCGTCTTTCGGCTAGCTTTTTGAATCGCATCGATGCTGGACTTGCCGCATGGGGTGACCTGCTCGGTAGGTGGCATGATATCGGAAAGTATAGCGACGCTTTTCAAAGTTACTTAGCTTCGGCTGGCGGTTCCGATGTTCACAGTTCAGAAATTTTGGGCAAAGTCGATCATTCAACTGCCGGTGCTCAGTTGGCCTATTGTAGGTCTTCCCCACTTGGAAAGTTGATCGCGTATACGTTGGCGGGACATCACGCGGGTTTGCCGGATTGGGACGTGGCGACGGGGCGGTCTGGCTTGAGGCAACGACTCGAAAAAAAAGTACCGTGCTGGCGAACGGACGTGACCCAGGAACTGGAGGCAATGGAACTCCCGAAATCAATTCCTGTTCGATCGCCTCAAGCGTGCGAGACGTTTTGTAAGCATCGCATCGCTTCGTTCCGAGTCGCCTTTTTGACCCGTATGATGTTTTCAGCCTTAGTCGACGCTGACTTTTTGGCCACCGAAGCGTTCATGTCGCCAGAGCAATCAATCAATCGACCAAACGTTTCGGCAAACATGGCCGATTTGGCTAAAGCAATCGATAATCACCTTGGATGCCTTCGATCCGCCGCCAAGCCTTCACCGGTCAATCAGATTCGCGACGAAGTTAGCCAAGCATGTGTCGATGCGGCTGAACTCGTCCCTGGATTGTTTTCGCTGAACGTCCCCACTGGTGGTGGTAAAACGCTTGCGTCATTGCAATTTGCCCTGCGGCATGCCGTGCATCACGGACTCGATGGTGTCGTCGTCGGCATCCCGTTTACGAGCATCATCGAACAAAATGCAAAGGTGTATCGTGGTGTTTTCGAAACGCTTGGCGAAGGCGTTGTGCTGGAACACCACAGCAACACCGACCCTGAACAGGAAACGACTCAAAGTCGTCTGCAATCGGAGAACTG
This sequence comes from uncultured Planctomycetota bacterium, assembly GCA_963763175.1. Classification (GTDB taxonomy): domain Bacteria; phylum Planctomycetota; class Planctomycetia; order Pirellulales; family Pirellulaceae; genus Rhodopirellula. The sequence goes on from CAVXOB010000011.1 coordinate 653,664, forward strand.
GGACGCGCCTTTGGTGGTCACCACCAACAATCAACTCTTTGAATCGTTGTTTGCTTGTCGAACATCACGCTGCCGAAAACTCCACCGGATCGCACGGCGGGTCATCATCTTGGACGAAGTGCAATCGTTGCCGGTCGAATTGTTGACGCCCACATTGCTGGCCATTCGCGAATTGGTCGAATCGTTCGGTTGCACGGTCGTGCTTTGCACCGCCACCCAGCCAGCGCTAGAGTGGCAAGACGACTTTGCGATCGGCTTGCACGATATCCGCAACATCATTCCGATAACCGAGAAACTCCATGACCGATTGCGTCGGACAACCGTGCATCCCATCGGTGCGCTGAGCGACGAGGAGCTTGTCGCCCGGATCGATGCCGAAAACCAGGCCCTTTGCATTGTCAACACGCGGCCACACGCCAGCAAGCTGTTTTCGGAACTCGATGAGTCCAGCGCGAACTTTCACTTGAGCACGCGAATGTGCGCGGCGCACCGGCTGCATGTGCTCGACGGACAGATTCGTCCCCGACTGGACCAGGGTTCGCAGTGTCGTGTTATTAGCACCCAATTGATTGAAGCCGGGGTGGATGTCGACTTCCCGGTCGTGTTCCGCGACGTGTGTGGCATCGATTCGTTGACTCAGGCGGCTGGACGTTGCAACCGTGAAGGACGTGCCGCCGAAGGCAGCGTGTATTTTTTCCAAGGCGAGCGACGACCACCGCCGGGAACGCTGCGAATGTCAGCCGATCATGGTCTAGAAATCGCTCGTCATTTCGACGATTTACTCAGCCCTGAAGCCATCGAAGCGTACTTTCGCTTGCATTATTGGCAACAAAAAGATCGCTGGGATTTCCGTCAGGTGATGGACGCGATCGGTCGTGATCCCAATAGAATGGAATTTCAGTTTCGCCAGATCGCCGATCGTTATCGCTTCATCGAGGAAGAAGCCGAAACACTTTACGTGCCCTGGAACAATGGCGAGCACTTAATCCGAAGCTTAAGCGAATCGGACTATCCGCCCGACCGAAAGCTGCGGCGTCGTTTGCAGCGTTATTCGATCAACCTACGCCGTCACGAAATGGCGCAACTGCACGCCGCTGGCGCGGTGCTCTCGTTTCATGGCTACGCCACGCTGACGCAACAACACTTGTACGATAAGAAACTCGGCCTGACGCTGTTGAAGGCCGACGGAGTTGTCCCACCAAGCGACTTGATGTGCTGAGGCAGTGCCAGCGTTGCGTGGAGAAGTTTTTGATCAACGCTCGCCCCTGTCGGCAGCCCTCAAGTAGACACAGCGGCAATGCCGCTGTGTCTACCAAACTCAGAAAACGTACAGACCTAACGCGTTTCAATCCACGCTGGTTTACCCAGCGACACGAGGTGTCAGTGCTCCCAACCAAAGAACGGAAGCCAACTACGACCAAAATTCGGAAGTCGATCGGCTGCAGTCTCGATGGCGCGATTAAGTCTCGCGACAATCTGTGTCGATACAACCCTTCACACGCAGAATTAGTACATATAGAACTAACGCGAAGTTTTCAACAAAACCGAGAGAAATCGATGGATCTTTCAAAAAATCGAGTTGCCCTGCGAGTTTGGGGCGACTTTGCCTGTTTCACCCGGCCTGAGATGAAGGTCGAACGCGTGTCATACGACGTGATCACGCCATCGGCGGCACGCGGCGTACTGGAAGCCATCTATTGGAAGCCAGAGATCGTTTGGATCGTTGATCGGCTGCATGTCCTGAAGCCGATTCGTTTCACCAACATTCGCCGCAACGAACTGGGTAGCGTCGGCCCCTCGGATCGGACGCTGAAACCTTACTTGAGCGGTACTAAAACCGAACCGTTGATGCAAATCATCGAAGACGATCGGCAGCAACGGGCCACTACACTACTGCAAGATGTCGAGTACTTGATCGAAGCACACTATCAAGTCCGCAATGGCAACGAACCTCCGCAAAAGCACTTCGAGATGTTCAAACGCCGGGCATCCAAAGGTCAGTGCTTTCAACAGCCCTATCTCGGTTGTCGTGAATTCATCGCCAATTTTGCGTGGCACGAAGGGGATGAGCTGGCGATAGATGAATCGTTAAAGGGCAAGCGTGATATGGGATTCATGCTGCACGATATTGACTTTGAGCACGGTATGACACCCAAGTTCTTTCGCGCGACGATGATTGACGGTGTGATTGAGATTCCGCAGATTCAAAGTGAAGAGGTGCGGTCATGATCCTGCAACGCTTGTGTGAGTACTACGACGTCATCGACGCGGACTCGGAAATCGAAATCGCTCAGGAAGGTTTCGCCCCGCAAAAAGTCACTTTTGAAATCGTGCTTTCTCGCGATGGTGGTGTTGCCGCGATCAATGACCTGCGCTCGACCGAGGGTAAACGCAAAATCCCGCGTTCACTTCGGTTGCCGTTCGAGGGACGAACCAGCGGCGTGAAAGCGATGTTCCTATGGGACAAAGCGGAGTACTTGCTGGGCTACTTGTCGCCGGAACTTCGCGATCGTCCGAACGGTGAAAGTGAATCAGATGAAAAGACGCGACTGAAGAAAGTCGATCGCGTTTTAAAATGTTTCGAAGCATCCAAACAAATGCACTTGGGATTTGCCGATTCGATCGATGACGTTGATTACGCCGTTCTTTGCCAATTCTATTCGTCCTGGAAACTGTCGAACCTTTCTGTCGAGCAATTGACGCTGATTGACGAACTGGGGACCGGCTTTGGCGTTTTTCGGATCGACGGTGATCGCCAGTACCTGCACGATTCCAGCCAGCTGCGTCGGTTTTGGTCAGGCTACCAATTGAACCGCGATGGCGATGACGTATCAGGGATTTGCCTAGTCACCGGTGAACGCACATCGCTGGCTCGATTGCACGGCAGTATTAAAGGTGTCCGCGACGCCCAATCGTCTGGTGCCTCGATTGTCTCGTTCAACAAATCGTCATTCGAAAGTTTCGGCAAAACTCAAAGTTTCAATTCTCCAGTTGGCGAACAGGCCGCCTTCAAATACGCCACCGCACTGAACTACTTGCTTGATCGCAAGAACGGTCGGACCCTTCAAGTCGGTGATGCGACCTGCGTCTTCTGGTCCGATGCGAAAGATACGATCGCTGAAGATGTGTTTTCGTTCGGACTTGATCCAGGACGGTTTGAAGACGAAGGGCGGGCTGCGGCAATTGGCAATGTGCTCAGTCAAGCCATGGACGGTAACGCAGTTTTGTCGGAACCCGGTGCCGCGTTTCATGTGCTTGGATTGTCCCCAAACGCCTCGCGGCTTTCAATTCGGTTTTGGATCTCCGGTTCGGCAATCGAGATGGTCCGCCGAGTCGCTGAGCATCAACGAAGGCTTGAGATCGTTCGCGGCGGAAAGGATTCCGATTGGATTCCTCTGTGGATGATCCTTGCTCAAACGGCGCGCGAATCCAAAGAAGTGCCGCCGTTGCTTGGTGGCGTTTTGCTTCGCAGTGTTCTTACGGGCGGTCGCTATCCCGAGGCCCTGCTCACCGCAATTCTACGTCGGATCCGTGCCGAACAGGAAATTCGACACGTCAAGGCAGCCACGATCAAAGCGATTTTGAACCACAACTTCCAAAAGGAGATTTCCGTCATGCTCGACCCCGAACGTCCCGAACCCGCCTATCAGCTCGGGCGACTGTTTGCGTGTCTGGAACGGCGCAAGAAGACGCCCTGCCCGGCCTCAATGCCACGATCAAAGATCGCTACTTCGGTGCGGCATCTGCCACACCTGGAACGGTGTTCCCGCGCCTTATCCGAATGAACCAGCACCACATCGGTAAACTCGAAGGCGGTAAGAAGGTAGTTGCTGAAAAACGAATTCAAGAAATCATGGGACGTCTGCATGATTTCCCGTCGCATCTTGGAATCGTTGACCAAGGTCTGTTTTCAATCGGCTACTACCACCAACGACAAGACTTCTTCGCGAAGAAAGAAAAGCCGACTGAAACCGACCAGTAATCTCTCACGTCCTTTTCTCGCTTCAGATTCACCCTTAAGGATTCACCATGGACCACCGATACGATTTTGTTTTCTTGTTTGATGTCACCGACGGCAACCCTAATGGCGACCCGGATGCGGGCAACCTTCCACGCGTCGATCCGGAAACCGGACACGGTCTTGTCACCGATGTTTGTTTGAAACGGAAGATTCGCAATTTCGTCGCCAACGTGAAGGACGAGACCCCACCGTTTGAAATTTATGTTAAGGAGCGTGCAGTGTTGAACAATCAACACTCCCGAGCCTATCAAGCGTTGAAGTTGGACGTTGCAAAAGCGAAACGCACCGAGGTTGATCAATGTCGCGATTGGATGTGCCAAAATTTTTATGACGTTCGCACGTTCGGTGCGGTGATGAGCACCAAGGTCAATTGTGGCCAAGTGCGAGGTCCGGTTCAAATGGCGTTCTCGCGAAGTATTGACCCAATTGTCTCGCTAGAACATTCAATCACACGCTGCGCTGTAGCCACGGAAAAAGAGGCTGAAAAACAAGACGGCGACAATCGAACAATGGGACGTAAATTCACCGTTCCGTACGGCATGTATCGTTGCCACGGCTTTATCAATCCATTCTTCGCACGTCAAACCGGTTTCGGAGAAGACGATCTGCAACTTTTCTGGAAGTCGCTGCAAAACATGTTTGAACTGGATCGCTCCGCCAGCCGTGGGCAGATGACGCCGCAGGCACTAGTCGTGTTTCAGCACGACGAAGCATTGGGCAACGCACCGGCTCATCAGCTACAAAAACGCGTCAGTGTTGTTCGCAAAGATGTCACCACGCCAGCACGTTCCAGCGACGACTACGACGTCCAAATTGACGAAGCCGAGTTGCCCGCAGGTATTTCGATTCATCGGATGTTTTGATTGGATCGATTCGATTTATCGAGACGCGGCAGCATGATATTCAATCGGTGTGAGCGTCTCCTATCGGAGACGATGCCAGAGAAATCCGCTTGGATTGACCTGAATGCTCGGGGATCACTCCGATCGAAAAACGTCTGGAGTGTCCGTCGATGACGGTTTCAATGACCGCTTCGCCACCAGGAACCTGCTCCGGTTTGGCCAGACTGAGGATATCGCCGCCTACTTCGCCCAACTCAAACCGCTTTCCGCCACAATGAAGCCACAACTTAACTTCGGCTGAATGACAACGATTAGGAGCGATCATGGAACTACCGGCGGGCTATGAAGAACAGATTGAAGCCTATCGTCAACGATTTGATGCCGAGTTGCTCGACTCGCTCGGGACCGGTACTCAGGGTACTGTTTTCACCGCTTTGCGTCCATGCTATCGCTTTGTTTTCGCGGTTAAATTTCATCTCCGGAAAGTGGCCTACGACCGTGAAGTCGGTGTCTATCTTCGCCTCCAAGACTTGGATGTGAGCGAGGTTTGTGGACACCGCGTTCCGCAACTGCTCGCGTATGACGACGAATTGCTTGTCATTGAGATGTCCACTGTGAAGCCTCCATTCTGTCTCGATTTTGGCGGAGCGTACCTGGACCGCCCGCCTGATGACACGCCCGAAGTATGGCGGGATTGGCGAGAAGAAAAATCGGAAAATTTTGAAGACAATTGGCCCGCCGCGGAAAAATTCTCGATGAATTTCGGTGGATGGGAATCCACATTGCCGATGTGAATCCTGGTAACATTCGTTTTTGAGGCCGCCTGAACCATGACCTTTGAAGACGATGATTTGCTGCCAATTTCGGCGCTCCAGCACTACCTGTTTTGCCCCCGCCAATGTGCGTTGATTCATTTGGAACAGGTCTGGGCGGAAAACCATTTGACGATGGAAGGGTTGCTGTTGCACGCGCGGGCAGATTCACCGACGCACGAGACGCGGCCGAGGGACGATGGCGTTTCAGTCCGAGTGGAACGGGCGCTGCCGATCCGGTCGCTCGAATTGGGGTTGATCGGCAAAGCTGACATTGTGGAATTCCATCACGCTGGTCCATCCCAACCCTCGGGAGTGTCGACCGCGGCCCTGCGGATCGTCCCGGTCGAGTATAAACGTGGAAAACCGAAAGCCAATGATTGTGATCGCGTTCAATTGTGTGCTCAGGCGATGTGCTTGGAGGAAATGTGTGCCACCGAGGTAACCGCAGGTGCGTTGTTCTATGGCACCAGGCGGCGGCGAACCGACGTCGTCTTTGATGATGATCTTCGTCGACGCACGACGCAAACGATCGATGCGCTGCGAGGCATGATCCAAAAACGCGTGACTCCCGCCGCCGTTCGCACCAAAGCGTGTGATAAGTGTTCGCTGATCGATCTCTGTTTGCCTGACGCCACCGACGGTCAACGTAGCGTATCACGATTCATGAGCCGGCAATTGGCTTCCCACCTTCAAGACGAAACAACGGACGCATGAAACGTCATCTCAACACGCTGTTTGTTACCACCGAAGGCAGTTACTTGGCCAAGGACGGTGCTGCTGTGCAAGTCCGGTTCGAGAAGAAAACGCTGTTACGTGTGCCACTGCACAATCTCGATGGTATTGTATGCTTCGGTCGGGTCGGATTCAGTTCGCAATTGGCGGCGGCGTGCGCTGAGGCCGGTGTGTCGATTTCGTTGATGTCGCCACATGGACGGTTCCGAGCCGCCGTGGTCGGATTTTCGCCGGGCAACGTGTTGCTTCGTCGTCAACAGTATCGGGCAGCCGATGATGCGAAGGCGACCGCACGGATCGCGCGAAATTGCATCTCCGGGAAAATTGCGAATTGTCGCAGCGTGCTGCTGCGGGCGGCTCGCGACGCCAAGGAGGAAGACCGAGCAGCCCGGTTGAAGCTGGCCGCAAAACAGCTAGCACCGATCCTGCGGCGTGTGGCGAAGGCCGATGACGCCGACGTCGTGCGTGGATATGAGGGCGAATCGGCTTCAAAATACTTTACGTCGTTTGGCGATTTGACATCCGTCGAAGCGTTTCAGATGGAAAACAGATCGCGTCGTCCACCGCTGGATCCGATCAATGCATTGCTATCGTTTCTTTACGCGATGTTGGCGCACGACGCCCGTAGTGCTTGTGAAGCGTGTGGGCTCGACGCCGCGGTGGGATTTTTGCATCGCGATCGTCCGGGGAGGCCGGGTTGTGCGTTGGATTTGATGGAAGAATTTCGCCCGGTTTTGGCGGACCGTTTGGCATTCTCGCTGATCAATCGAAAGCAGGTCAGCGGCAACGGGTTTGAAGTGACTTCGTCGGGTGCCGTGCGAATGGATGACAAGACCCGCAGGACAGTGCTGACAGCGTATCAAACGCGAAAGCAGGACACCATCGAACATCCGTTTTTGGGCGAAAAGACGACGATGGGATTATTAATTCATTTGCAAGCCCGGTTGCTTGCCCGGCATCTACGAGGCGATTTGGACGAATACCCAGCGTTCATTTGGAAGTGAACGTGGGTAGATGATATGGGGGAAAAGAGTACGACCCAAAGGTGACGATGATGGTGATGTTGGTGACGTATGACGTGAGCACGGCCAGCGCGGCGGGAAAGCGTCGTTTGCGGATGATTGCGAAAATTTGCTTGGACTATGGCCAGCGTGTGCAGAACAGCGTTTTTGAGCTGGATTTGGACCATGCTAAGTGGTTGGAATGCCGTGCGCGGTTGGTAGAGACGATGGAGCCGGAGGAGGACAGTTTGCGTTTTTATCGGCTAGGCAATCAGTGGCGAGAGCGGGTGGAGCACATTGGCACGAAGCCCTCAACGGACCTCAGCGGCGGAACGCTGCTAGCGTGACCGCGAACGGGAAGCGCCCACGCCAAAGCCGACAGGTTCGCGAAACCAGTTTCGCCCCGACCTGGACGGCTCATTCTCAGGCTGAGCTGGCAAGTGAAGCGGTTGTGTACTGCACTACACGCCCGGTTCGCGAATCGTTACGTTTAAATGCAACGTTGGCCGCATTCAGCGATCACCGCTGTCGCGTCCTTCACGGGACGCGTGGATTGAAACCGTTGATCAGTCACGTTACGACGCGGTCCGTGATGCAGTGTCGCGTCCTTCACGGGACGCGTGGATTGAAACCTTGTTGGTCGATCCATCGTCAAACTCGATACCGTCGCGTCCTTCACGGGACGCGTGGATTGAAACTCGGTGGCCTGCGTTGGATTGCCCAAAGCGATAGCCGGTCGCGTCCTTCACGGGACGCGTGGATTGAAACCAATCCCGATTGTGGCATAGGGCAAATCAAAATCGTCGCGTCCTTCACGGGACGCGTGGATTGAAACAAGATAGCCCCATCGCTGGCCAGTAGTCGGCAGGTCGCGTCCTTCACGGGACGCGTGGATTGAAACACGGCAGCGATCTACGTGGCAGCAAGAGCGGCATGTCGCGTCCTTCACGGGACGCGTGGATTGAAACCGCTACATCGAGAACTGGCCCGTGACCGTCACCCAGGTCGCGTCCTTCACGGGACGCGTGGATTGAAACAATCTTGGCATCGAGTCGAGCATTGAAATCAGCCGTCGCGTCCTTCACGGGACGCGTGGATTGAAACCTTGTCGGTAAGAAAATTAACTGAGCAAATCTAGTCGCGTCCTTCACGGGACGCGTGGATTGAAACTTATCCGTAGAACTTAATGTTACTAAAGAAGATGGGTCGCGTCCTTCACGGGACGCGTGGATTGAAACGCCGTCAGTGCTCGCTGCGTTGGTTGCGATGGCGAGTCGCGTCCTTCACGGGACGCGTGGATTGAAACCGTGATGTGCTCACACGTTTGACGTGCGCCCATCGTCGCGTCCTTCACGGGACGCGTGGATTGAAACGCGCTGACTTGAGCCATGACGAGAGCAAGCGACTGAGTCGCGTCCTTCACGGGACGCGTGGATTGAAACTTGTAGCCGTCATAGCCATTCCTACCGGGGAATGTCGCGTCCTTCACGGGACGCGTGGATTGAAACCAGTGCGTCGACACGAGCCTCCAAAGCAGCATACTCGTCGCGTCCTTCACGGGACGCGTGGATTGAAACACAAGTACAGGCACAGCACGAACAAGCCTGAACGTCGCGTCCTTCACGGGACGCGTGGATTGAAACGCGCATCGAGTGCGTCACGAGCAGCGATCAGGTCGTCGCGTCCTTCACGGGACGCGTGGATTGAAACTCGGTGCAGGCCGCTTGCAATTCGGCCTTGTTCGTCGCGTCCTTCACGGGACGCGTGGATTGAAACTTTGTAGAGCTGGTAGCCTTCTTGAATGTCGCTCGTCGCGTCCTTCACGGGACGCGTGGATTGAAACTTGGCTCGCGTCTCGTCGGCAATCTCCATCGCGACGTCGCGTCCTTCACGGGACGCGTGGATTGAAACCGTACGTCTGGCCACCGAAGACTATCCGCTGCGTGTCGCGTCCTTCACGGGACGCGTGGATTGAAACGTGCATATTCGATGAGCTTTTCCAAATCTACGAATGTCGCGTCCTTCACGGGACGCGTGGATTGAAACTCTTCCAGCGTCTTTATCAGCCACGGCCGCCGGGCAGGTCGCGTCCTTCACGGGACGCGTGGATTGAAACTACAGTCCAGGATTACGTGTCTGCCAGCGACGCGTCGCGTCCTTCACGGGACGCGTGGATTGAAACCCTTCGCCCTCGGTCGCCGATATCACCACCGCACTCGTCGCGTCCTTCACGGGACGCGTGGATTGAAACAGGAGGTAGAGGGCGAAGTGGACGGCTATCAGGGTCGCGTCCTTCACGGGACGCGTGGATTGAAACGTCGTCAAATTCGATGAACAGAAGGAAATGGACGGTCGCGTCCTTCACGGGACGCGTGGATTGAAACTCGGCGACAAAGGCATCGAAGCATCCGCCGCCGGGTCGCGTCCTTCACGGGACGCGTGGATTGAAACTATCAAACTAAATGCCAACTCGCGGTCAGCAAATGTCGCGTCCTTCACGGGACGCGTGGATTGAAACAGTCGAGCCGTTTTCTGGCTGGATTGAGCAGGGGTCGCGTCCTTCACGGGACGCGTGGATTGAAACTTGGCTCGCGTCTCGTCGGCAATCTCCATCGCGACGTCGCGTCCTTCACGGGACGCGTGGATTGAAACCGTACGTCTGGCCACCGAAGACTATCCGCTGCGTGTCGCGTCCTTCACGGGACGCGTGGATTGAAACGTGCATATTCGATGAGCTTTTCCAAATCTACGAATGTCGCGTCCTTCACGGGACGCGTGGATTGAAACTCTTCCAGCGTCTTTATCAGCCACGGCCGCCGGGCAGGTCGCGTCCTTCACGGGACGCGTGGATTGAAACTACAGTCCAGGATTACGTGTCTGCCAGCGACGCGTCGCGTCCTTCACGGGACGCGTGGATTGAAACCCTTCGCCCTCGGTCGCCGATATCACCACCGCACTCGTCGCGTCCTTCACGGGACGCGTGGATTGAAACAGGAGGTAGAGGGCGAAGTGGACGGCTATCAGGGTCGCGTCCTTCACGGGACGCGTGGATTGAAACGTCGTCAAATTCGATGAACAGAAGGAAATGGACGGTCGCGTCCTTCACGGGACGCGTGGATTGAAACTCGGCGACAAAGGCATCGAAGCATCCGCCGCCGGGTCGCGTCCTTCACGGGACGCGTGGATTGAAACTATCAAACTAAATGCCAACTCGCGGTCAGCAAATGTCGCGTCCTTCACGGGACGCGTGGATTGAAACAGTCGAGCCGTTTTCTGGCTGGATTGAGCAGGGGTCGCGTCCTTCACGGGACGCGTGGATTGAAACGAGTCGTGGGATTCGCAGGGCGTCAAAGTCAGCACCGGTCGCGTCCTTCACGGGACGCGTGGATTGAAACCTTGAGCGTCGGAAATGCCATTGAGCAGATGATCCGTCGCGTCCTTCACGGGACGCGTGGATTGAAACGCTAACCACTGGCACGACCGTTTCGCTCACGGACCGTCGCGTCCTTCACGGGACGCGTGGATTGAAACTAAGTGGCCTCAGGTCTGAAATGGAACGGCAAGGCAGTCGCGTCCTTCACGGGACGCGTGGATTGAAACAGTTTGCCGTTTCGCCGAACCTCACCGGCCTGACGGTCGCGTCCTTCACGGGACGCGTGGATTGAAACTGCTGCAATGCCGCTTTCGTGGCATCGTCTACGCGCGTCGCGTCCTTCACGGGACGCGTGGATTGAAACACGTGGAACGAAAGTCGATCAATGACGCCCTGGGCGTCGCGTCCTTCACGGGACGCGTGGATTGAAACATTGCCGTCGTAGGGCTTGATGAGTTCGATCATGTGTCGCGTCCTTCACGGGACGCGTGGATTGAAACGCTTAGCGAGGAGACTGTCTGGACTTGGATGCAGGTCGCGTCCTTCACGGGACGCGTGGATTGAAACCGAATAGGCGAAGGCCAATCCCGATTCAAGCGTGGTCGCGTCCTTCACGGGACGCGTGGATTGAAACCGAAGAAGAAAACCAAGCAAACCGACCCGGCCGAGTCGCGTCCTTCACGGGACGCGTGGATTGAAACTTTGGCTCAATGATTTCGTCACAAAATCCATGCGTCGCGTCCTTCACGGGACGCGTGGATTGAAACCTAGTCCTCGAAGGCGAAGGGGGTAATGGCAAGACGGGTCGCGTCCTTCACGGGACGCGTGGATTGAAACCAGTCGAGCCAACCAAGGGTCCGGATCTGCGGGAGTCGCGTCCTTCACGGGACGCGTGGATTGAAACACCAAGGTTGTCGAGCCTAATCGGCGTGTGCTCGGCGTCGCGTCCTTCACGGGACGCGTGGATTGAAACTCCATAGTCGTCCGGGTTGAGTACGGCGATAGTATGTCGCGTCCTTCACGGGACGCGTGGATTGAAACTGCTGCAATGCCGCTTTCGTGGCATCGTCTACACGGTCGCGTCCTTCACGGGACGCGTGGATTGAAACATGCAAGGGCGATTCACCGCTGCGATTTGCTTTAGGTCGCGTCCTTCACGGGACGCGTGGATTGAAACTTAAACGCGAATGAGGGCGAGGGCACCGGACTCGGGTCGCGTCCTTCACGGGACGCGTGGATTGAAACCCTGCTTGGTCGAGTCCTTCGTGGGCCTCGTTGAAGTCGCGTCCTTCACGGGACGCGTGGATTGAAACCTCGATTGGTGCAGCCAGAACCGTCGGGCGTGCCGTCGCGTCCTTCACGGGACGCGTGGATTGAAACTTACGATCAAACTGCATGATATCGCCACCTGTGAAGTCGCGTCCTTCACGGGACGCGTGGATTGAAACTCGTTTGAATTGTGGCGGTTGTAAATTGTTGTTAGGTCGCGTCCTTCACGGGACGCGTGGATTGAAACTCGACCGGGCGGCCGATGCAGGTGGACGCGGGCGGGTCGCGTCCTTCACGGGACGCGTGGATTGAAACAGCAAGCCCTACGGTGAACCCGAAACAATATGCCGCGTCGCGTCCTTCACGGGACGCGTGGATTGAAACTTCTTTTGTTCCTTCGCCTTGAAGTGGCTTGAACGTCGCGTCCTTCACGGGACGCGTGGATTGAAACTAGCGAATCTCTAGCACGTTCGCCAGTTGCGATCCAGTCGCGTCCTTCACGGGACGCGTGGATTGAAACTCACGCCCTGGCTCGCAAGCCAGTTTTTGGCACCGTCGCGTCCTTCACGGGACGCGTGGATTGAAACCGTTGGCGATTACATCACTATCGAACACCTCGGCGTCGCGTCCTTCACGGGACGCGTGGATTGAAACATGGACTTGATCCAGAATCTTGACCAGTCGTAGTGTCGCGTCCTTCACGGGACGCGTGGATTGAAACCTTGTTTAACTTCCCAGTTTTTGACGTTTTTCCATGTCGCGTCCTTCACGGGACGCGTGGATTGAAACCTTGAAATACTGTAATGACCATTGGATTGCTTTGTCGCGTCCTTCACGGGACGCGTGGATTGAAACTGTGCTTTGCTCGCAGCTTGCACGATCAGCTTAGGTCGCGTCCTTCACGGGACGCGTGGATTGAAACATTTGCGGCCCGGTGGGATGCTGAAAGCCTGCTACGTCGCGTCCTTCACGGGACGCGTGGATTGAAACCGTTTTTGAGGGGAACTTGGAAAAAGTCAGTCAAGTCGCGTCCTTCACGGGACGCGTGGATTGAAACGTTGTCGCGAAAGATGCCATCGGCGATGGTCGACGCGTCGCGTCCTTCACGGGACGCGTGGATTGAAACATCGATGCTTTAGGATCGGTTGGCTGGGTATCTGGTCGCGTCCTTCACGGGACGCGTGGATTGAAACCCCTCAGTTTTGAAAGCAAAAAGATGACTCAAGGTCGCGTCCTTCACGGGACGCGTGGATTGAAACGCATCATGGCGGTTGCCATTTGCATGGCGTTCCGGTCGCGTCCTTCACGGGACGCGTGGATTGAAACTCGGCAATTTCTGGTTGCGAATGATGTCTGCTTCGGTCTGTCGCGTCCTTCACGGGACGCGTGGATTGAAACTCGGCGTCGTCGATCGAGCACCGTGCAGCCGCTGTCGCGTCCTTCACGGGACGCGTGGATTGAAACACGGTGGAGTCGCTCGCGTTTTTCGCGATGGGTTGTCGCGTCCTTCACGGGACGCGTGGATTGAAACATTGGCTCGCCTCTGCCCAATCCGCCGGTCTTGATGTCGCGTCCTTCACGGGACGCGTGGATTGAAACTCTTTGTTGAGGCGGAGCGATTCGCCAACTTGACGTCGCGTCCTTCACGGGACGCGTGGATTGAAACATTACGGTGGGAACCTCACATGGGATGGTAGTCTCGTCGCGTCCTTCACGGGACGCGTGGATTGAAACCAGTCAGACGTACCAAGTGCGGTGGTGATATCGGTCGCGTCCTTCACGGGACGCGTGGATTGAAACTTAGGTCGGCTTCCCCGCTCGCAATCTCCGCAGGTCGCGTCCTTCACGGGACGCGTGGATTGAAACGCGTTTTCGTAATTTTTCTGGCTTGCGGAGTCCTGGTCGCGTCCTTCACGGGACGCGTGGATTGAAACATCCTCAGCCAGCGACCCGATCCATTGTCACTTGCTGTCGCGTCCTTCACGGGACGCGTGGATTGAAACAACTCGCCATTTACATGGGCGGCATAACACCCGGTCGCGTCCTTCACGGGACGCGTGGATTGAAACCAGTGATACTGTATTTCATCTCGATGCCAACTCTGTCGCGTCCTTCACGGGACGCGTGGATTGAAACGTGAATCTGTACACGGGAGCCGGTGAAATCTTCGGGTCGCGTCCTTCACGGGACGCGTGGATTGAAACCCCTGGGTGGTGTTGTGTCTTGTATGCCCTAACTGTCGCGTCCTTCACGGGACGCGTGGATTGAAACGTGAGATTGGCGATTGCAGTGCTGATGGATTCGACGTCGCGTCCTTCACGGGACGCGTGGATTGAAACTTCGCCGGATCGCTGCCACGCTCTAGCCGCTTTCGGTCGCGTCCTTCACGGGACGCGTGGATTGAAACCTCTGCCACGATGATGTCGTGCATCTTCGCGTTGGTCGCGTCCTTCACGGGACGCGTGGATTGAAACCTCGTCCAGTCGAGCGATAAAAACGAATCGATTGTCGCGTCCTTCACGGGACGCGTGGATTGAAACCATCCGTGCGACACAAACAAACCAACGGCCTTCGGGTCGCGTCCTTCACGGGACGCGTGGATTGAAACACGATATCAACGGCAAGCCGATCGCAAGCGGCGGTCGCGTCCTTCACGGGACGCGTGGATTGAAACTCGGGCTTGGAGTGGCCAAGCAACACGGCAGCGGTCGCGTCCTTCACGGGACGCGTGGATTGAAACCGGTCTGGGGTCCGCAACTGGATGCCGAGGCAGCAGATCGCGTCCTTCACGGGACGCGTGGATTGAAACATGGGCTGGGTCGAGCGTGATGGTCGCCAGTACGCCGGTCGCGTCCTTCACGGGACGCGTGGATTGAAACGTCGAAATGGTCGATAATGTTCGATGCCCACGCATGTCGCGTCCTTCACGGGACGCGTGGATTGAAACTTGCAGCGTGTCCAGGGTAATCTCGTCGCTGGCAGTCGCGTCCTTCACGGGACGCGTGGATTGAAACTCTTGGGAGCCGGTCGAGGGGACGCATTACCCAGGTCGCGTCCTTCACGGGACGCGTGGATTGAAACCATTCATTGGCAAGGGCATCGTTCACAGCGTCTTGGTCGCGTCCTTCACGGGACGCGTGGATTGAAACTATTATTCATAACTTATGTATCCCACTAATATATAAGTCGCGTCCTTCACGGGACGCGTGGATTGAAACTATGATGTGTCCTCGATAGTTGACTTTCAGCAGGTCGCGTCCTTCACGGGACACGTGGATTGCAACCCAATGGGTACTACGCCATTGAACCATTAGGATAGCCAAACATCACCTTCGACACGATAATTCTCGTTTCGATACATGCATCCTTGAGCGTCGGGAATGCAATAGCCATGACAGCGAACTTCATTTTCGAACTCTGTGCCCTTTTCTGAAAAACGCCGACGAATCGCCATTGTCTTTTATGAGACGTATTTAGGGTGTGCGCCGAGTCTGATCAATGCAGCCCGTTTGTTCGCCGAAAACGGCTGGGTTGTGGACATCGTCATGCGTCAGACGAGTGCTGAGTTCGCTCAGCCGCCCCCTCTCGGCGAACAGGTTGAGTTACTGCGGATCGCCACACCCAGCAAATCCGGCGATACACAGAGCAACGCGAGCACAGCTTCGGATGATGCGGTGACTTGGAAATCGAAGCTTCGCCGATTTTTGCCGGCTCGCCTAGCTTCATCGTTGGATTCGGCCCGCGATCGAAGCGAGGCGCTTGTCGCGGGACTCAGACCCGCCGCGTGGTCGGTACGACGGAATTTTATTCAGGGGGTGGCGAGCGCCACGCAGGGGCGACGTTACGATGCCGTGATCGGAGTTGACATGCTCGGACTCGCGGCGGCTCGACCGCTCGCTGCGCAACAACGTGTACCGTTGGTGTACTGGTCGCTCGAGATCATGTTCTTGCGGGATTTTTGGTCGCCGGCATGGCGACGGGCCAAGCGTCATGAGCGGGCCGATCATCGGGCTGCGAACGTCCTCGTGATCCAAGACGTCGAGCGACAACGGGCATTGTGTGATGAAAACCGGGCTTGCGACGTACCGGCGATCCTGATTCCGAACTCGCCGCGAGGTCAGGTCGCTCCAGGTTTATCACGTGATCAATTTCACCGCCAGTTTGATCTCGATGACGGGGTTCACGTGGTCTTGCATGCGGGATCCATTTGCGAAGGCATGCGATCGAGCGATCTCGCGGCAGGCTCTGCAAATTGGCCGCACGATCAATTGTTGATCTTTCATAGCCACACACCGATCGATCTTCAAACGCACTACTACCGCGACATTGTCGCCAGGGGAGAGGGGCACGTGTTGATCTCGACTCAGCCGGTGCCCTACGACGAACTCGATACACTGATGGCCTCAGCCGATGTCGGTGTGGTTATTTATGACAGCTCGCTTGGTCCTAATTTCCAGTTACTCGCGGGAGCCTCGGGGAAGCTATCGCACTATTTGCGTTGCGGCGTGCCCGTTATCAGTGTTGACAATCCCAGCATCGCCCGCGTGCTCAACGAGAATCAATGTGGAATCGGTGTCGATCGAGTCGACGAGGTATCGGGCGCGGTGAAGACGATTCTTGCCGATCACGCGAGCTATCGATCGAGGGCGACGAAAACGTATCTCGATCAATTTGAATTCCAGAGGCACTTTGACGCACTGCTCCGCTTACTTGAAGGCGACACGTGAACCACAAGATTCCTCGACCTCTTCACGATCGGTGTGGCTGGCCGTGGGACGTGGTGGCTGGCAGGCGGGACGAAACTGCATCGCGGTCGTGGCCCCGGATCACCGTGGTCACGCCCAGTTTCAATCAAGGTGATTTTCTCGAAGAAACCATCCGATCGGTGTTGCTGCAGGGCTACCCGAACTTGGAATACATCCTCATTGATGGGGGCAGCACCGATCGCAGCGGCGAGGTGATCGATCACTACGCGGACTCCATCACACATGTCATCCGCGAACCTGACGATGGGCAATCGGATGCGATTTGCAAAGGGCTCCGGTTGGCAACAGGTGAATTATTTAATTGGATTAATTCCGACGATCGGCTCGCTCCTGGAACGCTTCACGAATTGGCGCAGCGTTACGACAGAGCAAACGATCTGTATGCGTTCGACGTTAGCGTGGAAAATGCGGAAGGCCGCGCGATGACGGGAGAGGCTGCCACAATGTTGAATAAGAATCTTTCGGCGACCGCCATGTTACGTTGTGATCGATACTCGTTCAGTCAACCGGGATTGTGGTTTCGTTTGGACGCGCTGCACGACTGCGGTGGTATTGATCGGACGCTGAACTATGGTTTCGATTGGGATTTGATTGTCAGGTATCTCAGCAAGCATCCGCGGGTGCAGTACTCACGCTCGATCGGTGCGATGTTCCGCTTGCACGAGCAATCCAAGACGATGGTTGAGACATCGAAAGCGGACGCAGCGGAGAATCGATTTCGGCAGGAGAACGAACGCATCCGAGATAAACTCGAAAGAACGCTGCCGCCCAGGCTCGCTCGAGCGTCACGGTTAGGCCGGCGGCGTGAGCCGTGGAACCAGCACCTCGTTGAAATGCTAGATGATTTAGATTGCTCCCCGTTGGCGGCTTCGTGGAGCATTCTGCGAGACATCGTCAAAGAACCTCAGTCGCGGATGTCGGTACGTACAGTCGGGTCGGTTGCCCGGTTGCTCTCACGATACGTGCGGCGGATGCCGCAGCGACGTGTCTCGACGTGATACGCAGCGGCTCGGCCCATCCCGGCTATACATCTGCTTCGTAGCGACTATTTTGGGGCATCCGTTCCCTCGTCTTTAGCGCCCGGATTTTTCTTGTCCATGTCTTCCCCGCCTCGTCTTTCGAGACGTCTTCGAGTGGTCTTGAGCCTGTTGATTTTAGTCCACTTAGCAGCTGTTTTTGCGCCACCGATGGCATTTCAGAGTCGCGGGCCCCGAGGTCTGTCCCCAGCGGTGGCGAGGCTGCTCGGACCGCTGGCGGCGTATGGCCAGTTCCTATATTTGGATCGCGGGTACGCGTTCTTTGCCCCTGATCCCGGACCGAGTCATCTCCTACGAGTGCAGGTGGGTTCGGCTCTCAACGTGAAAAACGAGACATCCAGCGACGGCGTCGCGGACGTGGAGTCGTCCCAAATACATTGGTATCCGGACCTGCACGAGCAATGGCCGCGGCTGCTTTATCATCGAAATTTCATGCTCGCCGAATTCCTCAACGATGCTTATCAGCCAAAACTGCCCGCCGAGGCGGCGAGCCTTGTGGGTCCAGAAATGTCAATCGAAGAACTTAGGATCTGGCGAACGGGACGCTCGCGCTACGAGCTGATTCTCGGCTCGATGACACATCACTTGAGCTCGGAATTTGGCAACTCCGAGGTCAAAATTGATCGAGTCGAACATCTGCTGCCTGACTTCGTGGAGTAC
The DNA here is from genome assembly GCA_963763175.1 of uncultured Planctomycetota bacterium. GTDB lineage: Bacteria > Planctomycetota > Planctomycetia > Pirellulales > Pirellulaceae > Rhodopirellula. Next base: position 672,180 of record CAVXOB010000011.1, read on the forward strand.
GTTGCGGACCCCACGCCGCTCAATGATCCGGCGACCTATGTCGTGCTCGAAGATTTCCCGATTAGCATGGAAGTGCTGCTTGATGTGCCTGCGGAAATGCTGCCCCCGGCTTCCTCCATCGGTCGTGTCCCCCGTGGAAGTCCCAATGAAAGCATCTCGATCACGGACGAAGCTACCCCGCGGGAGGACGAATCAAACGTTCCCGCTGGAGTCGACTCACTATGAATAAGATCGCTCAACAATTTTCGGAACAGATCTCCGAACAGCGATCGCGAATGAAACAATCGATGTGCGATTTTGTTGGGGCGTGGGAGGCGTTTTGGTTTGTGCCGCGGCGTGTGGAAACGCTTGCCGTGCTGAGGATCATCACCGGCGCAATGCTGCTGTACACGAACCTGGTTCTCGCATCAGATTTGACATCGTTTCTCGGCGTTGATGCGTGGATCAACAACGATACTGCCATTGCGTTGCACGATGGCAGATTTGGCGCGTCCAGTGCGGCGTGGTCGTACCTCTGGAACATCGAGAGTCCCTTGTTGATTGCGATCCACCACTGGATCGTCATCTTGGTGTCACTTTCGTTCATGGTGGGATTTTTGACGCGCATCACGGGGCCGTTGGCGTGGTGGTTTCAACTCATGCTGGTGCATCGGTTACTGGGCAGTCTGTTTGGGCTTGATCAGATCTTGACCTACTGCGTGATGTACCTTGCGTTGACACCCTGCGGATCGGTGTTCTCGGTCGACGCTTGGTTGCGTGGTCGGGTGTATCGCAACGGGAGGGAACGAGCATCAAAAGTGCTTGCCTGGTTGTTACCGGATGATCAACCCAGCGTCACTGCAAATGTGGCGACGCGTTTGTTTCAACTTCACCTCTGCATGATCTACCTGTTTGGTGGCCTGGCAAAGGCACGAGGCCAGATGTGGTGGGACGGGACAGCGTTGTGGTACGCGGTTGGCAACTACGAGTACCAGTCTTGGGACACCACCTTTATCGCGGCCTACCCTGGTGTGTTCACCGCCCTGACGCACGCGACGCTATTGTGGGAGATTTTTTACTGCGCCCTGGTGTGGCCGCGATGGACGCGTCCGGTAACACTGATCATCGCTCTATGCGTCCACGCAGGAATCGGGCTGGGACTGGGTATGGCGACGTTCGGGATAATGATGATTGCCGCAAACGGCATCTTTGTTAGCCCAGAATGGATCCGCCGGTGGCGCGGGCTCGAAGGCGCCCGTAATGCCGAATGACTTTCCTCGATATGCTTAAGTTGCCCCAAGCAACGATGATCATCGCCGTTGGCGAACCAACCGAATAATCCCACCCAAATACATTTGGCCACGGGCCAAACCCGAAGGCCAACGGCCATGATTAACATAATTACGGCCAACGCCCCTGGAACACTAAAAGGACGATATACGCGAACGTGTCCGTGGCTATCTCGCGACGACACTGCGTGACATGGGATCACCATTCGTCGTTGTCGGTGGCGTTGCAGATCACGTTCATATCTTGTTCGACATGGGGCGCATTCACGCGGCAAAGGACTTTGTGGAACAGCCGAACTAATGCGAAAACGACGCTCACACGTTCACCGTGCCGTAGTATCGTCCAAGCCTCTTGGCGACATCCATCGTCCCCACAGCCGTCGCGCCGTCAAACATCTTCCGAAACGTTTCGGCCATCTTCACTGGCTCGGTCATCGACCGGTCCAAATCCGCTTCGGTGAACTCAAGCAGATATCGCGTAATTTTGCTTGAAGTGCTTAACGTGTTCCCGTCGTTGTCAGTGAGGAGTTCACACGAGACTCGATGGTGCTTTGGATTTTGGTTAATTCGGCTTCGAGCGATTGATTGCTGAGATAGAGCCGGACCAGTTTCTCGCGGGAGTCTTTTACGCTTTGGCGGAGATTTTTATTGTATTCCTCGAGCGCCTTCCGTTCGGTCTCGGTTTGGTCAAAATCTTGCTCGAGCAGCAGTTTGTCGGTTTGGTAAGAGGTTAGCATGCTGACGGTGGCATCGATCGCACGTTGGAGCACATCCTTTTCAAACCCCAGAATTTTACTTCGGTTTTGCAGTTCGGCGATCCGCAAACGAATTCGACGCAAGACAAAGCGGTAATCATTGAGTGGGCGGAGGTAATATTCGTCAACAAGCCGGACGGCTCCTTCGGCACGCATTGCGTCGAACGCCTCCTTCTTGACGAGGAGCAAGTCTCCCTTGGCTAGTTTAACTTGGCCAGTGTCTCCCACCTGCAATCGGCTATCGATGGCGCGTCCGCTCTGGTCAAAGAACTTGGAGGTCAGGTCGCCCGTATCGGGAGTATCGACATCGATGGTGTACGGTTTCAAAAATTCGACTTTGACCCATCGTGAGACTGGGGCGTCATCGGGGCGGGACCGCGATCCGTCGCGAAGGTAATTTTCCCGAGTTTCCTCAGACGTATTTGCTAAGATTGCGTTGATGAGTTTGTCGTCGACACGTCCAAACACATTGTTGTCGTCGGGGACGCTGCCCTCGGCGATGAAGGGTACATGGCCGTCGAGCGGTAGCATTTCGTAGATCGACCACACACTCGCCTTGCCGCTCTGAATCAACTCCTGTTGGTTATTCATCAGCGGCCCGGTGGGTGACAGCGTCACTTGCGTGGGCGTACTGCTGACGACGCGAAATTCGCCGAGGTAAGACACCGGCACGGGGACGTCAATGCCGGGGCCACGTCCTTCGGCGAATCCGTAGACAACCATGTTTTCAGCGATCAGCGGGCCGGCTGTCGCAGCGTCCTCTTTTTTCTCTTCAATCGGCTCTTCGCCGGGTGGGACTTCGCGTGGAGGTCGGGTCAGGACAATGCTGGCTTGGCCGTCAAAACTGGAGTTGGTCAATCGCAGGCCGCGCCACCGCCGACCCGCTTCGAGCCCCAACGACGCCAGCTTTTGGGACATCGGCAGCACGCCCAGTTCGGACAACGGATTGTTGACATCGCCGTCGCGGAGTTCTTTGTGCAAGAGTTCGGCTTTTGCCAAGCGAGCATCCAGTTCCTCTTTTTTCTTGTACCAAGCCGCACGGCTTTTTAAGGATCCGGCGACGGGGAACACGAAGACGACTGCAAGAATGGTGGTCAGCATCACCGCCACCATTTCGTACCATCTCCAAGCCGTGGCAGATTTCCAAAGCAAGAACGCCTGGACCAGCACCAGTACGATTAGTAGTCCGAGTAGGGCGTACGACATCGAAAAGTTGATAAGAAGAGTGAGTACGAGGGGAGAGTGGGCTCCACAGTTTAGTCCACAAGTCTAATCGACGTAGCGATGACACTGCGAGATTTTCGCCAAGTTTTCTAAACGGAATTGTCGGCAGGGCAAATCAAGCCCCGCTAATCACTACATTTTGCCCATTAGGCACGACGTGCATCGACTTGGTGGGGATGTACCGGCAATTCGGCGCGTAGCGGTCAAGACGAATAGCCGGAACGTCCGAACCAAGATTCAGGGAGCAGTCCGCCACGGATGGTGGGTGAAACGATTCCCGCACAACGATCCGCCATGGATGGTATTACGTGACTCAGCGAGCTTTGTTTACCGATATTCGCGACCGCAGCCGGAGCGGCGAAAGGCACACCGCAGCAGTATGGGCGATGGCAGCCTGCCTGCTGGTCACGATCGGCTGTTCGCGAGCCCACTACCGGGTCCAAGCCAACCGGGAAGTGAATGCACTGATCGCTGAAAAAGCGTCCCATGTCGCTCGGCCGCCGGACACGCGGCTGAATATCGAAATCGACCCTCGAAGCCGGATGTTCAACCCATTCGACCCGGATTTTCAACCGATGCCCTTGGACGATCCCGCCTCGCACCGGTACATGCAGTGCGTCGACGGACGGCGGGGATACCCCATGTGGGACGCTGCTGGACTGACCAACACCTCGGAAAATCCGGGTTGGTGGCAGTACTTGCCGCTCAACGAAAATGGGGTACTGGAACTCAACTCCGAAAATGCGGTCCGCATCGCGCTGTTGCAGTCGCCGGATTATCAACGACAGCTAGAGAGCCTCTATCTCTCGGCGCTCGACGTCAGTAGCGAACGGTTCCAGTTCGATACGCAATTTTTCGGTGGCCAGCGGGCTTTTTTTAGTACGGCTGGGCGCGGTCGCACTGGCGCTAGCAGCAGCCAAGTGGGATTGGGGGGATACAGCGTGGGGGCACGTGACTTCTCCATGCAGCGTGCTTTCGCGACCGGGGGCAACCTCGTTGTCGGTGTGGCTAACAATATTGTGTGGGAACTCAGCGGTCCCAACTCGCAATCCGCCAACACGGTACTCGATTTTGCAATGCTGCAGCCGCTTTTGCGAAACGCCGGTCGCGATCGCGTGATGGAACGACTGACACTCGCAGAACGAAACCTGCTCGCCAACGTCCGATCGTTCGAGCGATACCGCCGTGGATTTTACCTCAATATTACCACGGGGCGGAACATCGATACGAATGTGCAGCGCAGCGGCGGTGTGTTCGGAGTTGGCCTGAGCGGGTTCACCGGGCTGGGCGGTGGGTTCAGTGGCGTCGGGGGCGGTGGTGGCGGCTTCAGCTTCGGTGGTGGCGGGGTGCCCGATGCGGGCGGTTTCATTGGTTTGCTCCAAGATCAGCTGCAAATCCGCAACGCCGAAGAAAATGTGGCACGGCTCGGCGAAAACCTTCTTGTGCTCGAAAACACTCTCGTGGAATTGCTCACGACCATTCCCGAGGATCCTGAGGCAATCATTCGGCAACGTCTGCAAGTCTCACAATCACGCTCATCTTTGTTGAGCGCGCAGAGCGCCCTGGTGACGCGTCGCGTTACCTTTCAGAACTCCATTGACACCTTCCTAACCACTCTCGGATTGCCACCTTATATCTGTGTCGAGATCAAAGACCCCGCTCTCACTCGGTTTGAGCTGATCGATCGTGAATTGCGGATGCGGCGTGAAGAACTGATCGCTGTCCGCACGCTTGTCGGCCGGCTCAACGTCGCCCTCTTGGAACGCTCCGAACAAAGGATCGACCCCGACACGGGATTGCCCACATCTCGCATCGCCTGGGATGATGAGACGAAAGTTCTGGTCGAGCAATTACAGCAATCTCTCGAGCCCGTCTCGCAATTCTCACGCAGCGTTGTCGATGAGGATTTGCTGCGGGTCGGACAAGACCTCGACACACTTCAAACCCAGCTCCCCGAGCGGCGGCGTCAAACCGAATCATTACTCGCTCTCTATCGCGAAGAACAAAACAACATCTGCTCACTGCTCGGTATCGAAGCGGTGGACGAGTCGATCTTCGACATGGAGCCCGTGCTTGAAACCGGTGAAGAACTCGCAGAGAATTTCGCAGTGTTGTCCACGCGTTTAAAGAGCTACCAACCGCAAGTGGAAGCGTTGACGGAATCGATCCGCGATTTCCTCGCGGCCGGACCCAACACCACTGACAATGCCGAGGTCGCTCAGCAAATTCGACAACGGGTTATTTTGGCCAGTCAGAATTTGCTCGCTCAGCTGGGCGACGACGTGCTCAGCTTACAGTTGATCCAGGCTCGAGCGCGGGTCGAGAGTCTCGTCCTACCGGAAGTGGAAATAGATCCCGGCGAGGCTTTGCAAATCGCTCGCGTCAACCGTCGCGACTGGGCCAATGCCCGCGCTAGCCTGGTCGATAGATATCGCTCCATCGAATTCATCGCCGATAACCTTGAAAGCTCGCTCGACGTGACGTTCGCGGGCGGTATCCAGAATGATGGCAACAATCCGTTTGCTCTCAGACGCAATACACAAACGTTGCGCGTGGGACTGCAATGGGATGCACCGATCACGCGTCTGTTAGAACGCAATACCTACCGCCAAGCCCTGATCGAGTACGAGCAAGCCAAACGATCCTACTACAATTACGAGGACAACATTTGGCGACTCTTGCGGGCCACCATCCGGCAACTGCGAGCCAACCGCATCAATTTCGAACTGGGACGTCAATCGGTGCGCATTGCTGCCGCCCAGCTGGAACTCAACGAAGACATTCGCGAATTCCGCGATGCCCGCGGGCTGAGCAGCGGCCCCACGGCGGCCCGTGATACGATCACCGCTCTCAGCGCGCTACTGGATTCGCAGAACGGCCTATTGAATCTTTATGTGAACTTCGAAGTGGTGCGGCGTGGCTTGGACCTGGACCTCGGCACCATGGAATTGACGCCCGACGGAATGTGGATCGATCCCGGTCCGATCGATCCCGCCGCCCTGTTAGGTCTGGTCGGTACGAGTGAAGCTGGGATGATCGAATGCGGGCAAGCCCCGTTCATTGATGGCGAAAACCCTTGTACGCCCCCAGCCTGTGGCAACCTGCCACTACGACCTCAGCCCACCGAGGCAATCTATGGACGTGGGATCTGAGCGCCGATCCGAAAAGGGGGCTGACCCGTGTAGAGTTACTGCGTGGGGTTCGATCGTCGGAAGCACGTCAGACTTTCAGCCATCGAACCTAATCTCTAGGCTGACCCAGCTTCCCTACGCATGATGACTTTTAAAACGGGACCGAACCTGGTGGATCCTCGCCATCCTCCCAGTCGTCGAGATAGTCGTCGATTGAGCCGCCGCGGACCTCGTGGTCCTCAAGAAAGTCCTCACCGTCATCGTCATTGAGCAAATCGTCGAGCTCATCATCGCCCGGATCGAGCAGATAATCCGGTGGAGAAGACGAGTCGTCGGGGATCCATCGAATGGTGGGTCGCGGCGGATCCGACAACGATGTGCCGCATTCGATCGCCATCCAACTGATGTCCCCCGGACCGTCGGCAGTATCGCCTGTACACACGTCGTCGTCGCCAGCGAGTAGGTAGAGCGTCGCATGGCGTAGAAAATTCTCGATATCGCCAGGCTTGTATGCATCCGCTCGGCAGACCGCCTCCATGTCCGGTAGATCGAATTGACCGTTGCCGACGGTGTCCATCACCACCCAGCCATCGTCCTCGGTGAAGATGCGGACGTTCGTCCACATGTCCAGCGGAGGCAGTTCGTGACTCCAGGCGTGGTTGAGTCCCTGGCGCAACAGCGTGGCATCGCGTAAAATCTCGCCCCCTGGGTTGAAATAGCACAGTGCGGCAGGCGATTCCAGGATCGCCGTGGCGGCCCGCGTTAACGCTTGCAATTCGGCCATGGAGTCATAATCGTCGGGGACCAGGGGAAGATCGTCATCGTCGTCCTCGTCAGCACCCAGCACGTAGCTGATCAGCAATCGCACGTGGGCGGCGTGATCGCGGACGGCATCCGCCGCCCCGTCCCAGCCCCACGACTGGGCGGCGGCGCGTTGCAATCCGCCGGGGAAGGCCAGCGGCCCGTACTGGCCCAACGACCAGGCCACGAACCGCTCAGGCGATTCGTCGGGGTCCCCCATGTCGTCTGGCCAGACCGCGTCGGTTGGCGTTACCAACAAATGTCCACCACAATCAGGCCGGAATTCGTAAACTAATGTCTCGGGCGCCTCGGCGTCGTCAGACTCTTGCCGGGCGACCAGTTTAAACGCGCCCAGTCGCTGTTGAATCTCCTCGATGGACAGCGGTTGTTGTAAGAGGACGCACATCCCCTGGGTGAACAATCCCTTTGCCATCAGTCACTCCTGTTCGGTTAAATTGCCAGCGACCCTCGCTCTTTTGCGGATGCCGAACCGATCGGACTTTGTGTCACGCCAATTTCTCGCTCTACAAGTCTCAATTTAAGGCAATCGCCGCCAACGTGCGACCGATTGACCGTGAATATCCGTGTCAAACGCGAAGTTTTCACCCTCCGGCGTCCCGCATCGCCCGGAATGTCCAAGCCATGAGGGGGCCGATCCATGGTAGATCCCGCACGGGATCTGGTTAGAAAACAGGCTGACCTGCGGGAAATGGAGTGTCCCCCGTCAGGAGGATAGGGTATAATTTCCGAGTTGTTTTAGGTGGCGGATAGGCACCCACTTAAAATCAACAGTTTTTTTCCAGGAAAGCGTTCCGGTTTCAATGATGGAACAAATATCCCGGGGAAAATTGCGGTTTCCGTATGAGGATCCAGCAGTACCATTTCGGATTCGATCGGGTGAGCTACCGCCACCGGTTGACTACCTGCTACCCTGTCTGGGTAGAGCCATTGTCGGCCTATTCCTTGTTCTGGGCATCTTGGAGGAACTGATTTGCCCCGGGCTGCGTCTACTGAGGTATACGAGCCACCTACTCACACTTAATATATTGGAAAGAAACCATGTCAAAACGACTTCTTATCGTCGATGACCACGCCGTCTCTCGTCTGGGCACGCGAGCCGCCCTGAGTGAGACGGATATCGAAATTGTGGGCGAAGCCACCAAGGCTGCCGAAGCACTCGAATTTGTCGCCAATGATACTCCCGACGCGGTCCTGTTGGACATCCGCATGGAAGGCGGCGATGGCCTCAACACGCTCGGCCGAATCAAACTCGACCATCCGGATTTGCCTATTCTGCTGTTTTCCGGCTACGACAATCCAACGTACGTCGCCCGAGCGGTCGCCCTTGGCGCGGCTGGGTATGTGCTCAAATCCGCACCGATTGAACGGTTGGTCGAAGCACTGAATCTTTGCTTCGCGGGCGAGCAATCGTGGACACGTGAGGAACTCCGTCGGGTCACCGGCGCGCTTGCGACTCCTCGCATGAGTCAAGACATCGACGTGCCATTAACGCAGCGTGAGAGCGAAGTGCTGCGTCAAATGGCGCTCGGCTTGACCAACAAAGAGATCGCCAAAATGCTCGGGATCAGCTACGAAACCGTGAAAGAGCACGTCCAACACATTTTGCGTAAACTTGGTGTTTCCGATCGAACGCAAGCCGCCGTGTGGGCCGTCCGCAAAGATCTCGTCTAAGTGTCAACGCATGGTCAAACAGTACCTGGCACGGCACTGACGAAGGTTTCATTTCAGCTTGAGACAGAAACGTACTGTTACCGCACGCCGATGAAGTTCGGCGGTCGCGTGGTGACAGGCGTGAGCGTTCTTAACGTGATGTGCGAGGCAACGCTTGCCGGTGGCTCGCATGGCGAGGGCTTGGGCAGCATGACGATGGGCGTGACCTGGGCATGGCCCGATCCGGCCATCGACGACAGCACCAAATTGTCGATCATCCTGGAAATCGCCAAGCGTTTGGCGGGCGTCTGCGAGTCGATGGACGTCCTGGGGCATCCCGTGGAGATCTGTTTGAATCTTGCCACGCATCGTGAGTCCATCGTTGCCGCCGTTGCGGAATTGCACTCACTGGCCGCACCGATTCCTGAACTCGCGGTGCTTCTGGCCGGTTCCGCGATCGAAGCGGCACTTTTTGATGCCCAAGGCAAAGCGGTCGGCATGAGTAGCTATGCATTGCTCTCGCCCGAACACCTTCGTCGCGATCTTGGCGAATTGCTAGGTGATCCCAACTATCGAGACCTAACACTCGATCAGTTCGTGTCCCCCGAGCCCGCGCCGAGTCTTCCTCTTTATCACCTTGTCGGGGCTCTGGACCCTCTGACGGCGGACGACGTTACCACGCCGGTCTGCGACGGACTGCCCGAAACGCTCGGCGAGTGGATCGAGCGGAACGAACTGACGCACCTCAAGATCAAACTCGCTGGTGACGATGCCCAGTGGGACCTCAACAGGATCGTGGGCATCGATAAGGTCGCTGGCCAGACTCGCCAACGCGGTCGATCGACGGGCAAACCGTATTTGTATTCGCTCGATTTTAACGAACGTTGTCCGAATGAAGAGTACGTTTTGAACTTGCTCGCGAAGTTGCAGGAACAATGCCCGCTCGGCTATGACCGGGTGCAGTATATCGAACAACCCACCGCCCGAGATCTGACTCGCCCCGATGCTGTCACCATGCACCGCGTTGGCAAGCTCAAACCGGTCGTGATCGATGAATCGTTGACGGATCTGAACAGCCTGCGACTTGCTGTCGAGCAAGGTTACTCGGGAATCGCTTTGAAGGCATGCAAGGGCCACGCCGAAGCATTGCTGCTCGGCGCGGTTGCCCAGCACGAAGAACTGTTCCTTTGCGTACAAGATCTGACTTGTGTGGGAGCGTCCTTTCTCCATTCTGCCTCGTTGGCCGCTCACATTCCAGCCGTCGCGGCGGTGGAGAGTAACGGCCGCCAATACTGTCCAGCAGGCAACGACGCCTGGATGGAACGGTACCCCTCTCTTTTTGAAATTCGCGGCGGCGAGATCCCCACCGCCTCTCTCAACGGGCCCGGACTCGGATTTTAGCGTCAGATGCCGTGAAGGTGCGTCCGAAATCTTGCCAAACGTGATGGCAGTTGCAAAGAAACGGCGAATCTAACGAGATTGCCCGAGACTTCTGCCGTCACGGTGAGTTCAATTCAGATAGCGTTTTAGTCTCTTCCATTTTTTACAGGTGAGTTGAATGAACAAAGGTTTAAAGAAGGGCTTCACACTCGTGGAGCTGTTGGTAGTTATCGCAATCATAGGTGTGCTCGTCGGACTTTTGCTGCCAGCGGTGCAGGCGGCGCGGGAAGCTGCACGGCGGATGAGCTGCAGCAACAATTTCAAGCAAATTGGTTTGGGTATCCACAATTATCATTCAGCGTACGACCAGTTGCCCATCCATGGCGCTGGCACTGACGTACCAGGCGGCCGTGATTTGTGGGATCGTCCAGCACCGACGACCGCGGGGGCGACGGGCACATCGAATCGTCGGCTTTCGATGCTGGTCGGCATTCTGCCCTTCATCGAGCAGCAAGCTATTTGGCAACAAATCAGCAATCCGCTAGCGATTAATTCCGATGGGTCCACACGCACGCCGCCATGGCAGGCGATGGGACCGCAACCTGACGAGCGACAATATCCGCCCTATGTGACGGAATTGGCGACGCTCCGTTGTCCGAGCGACCCGGGTACAGGTCTACCCGCGTTGGGGCGTACGAACTACGCAGCCTGTACTGGCGATTCGAGTTATCGTTCGCGAGACCCGTATCTGAACGTTAATGAACAGGGCGAGGACGCGTCGGTCACGCTGCCTTACACGGCGAGTAACGGTTCGGCGACGCATTCGAATGCCGCCCACCGGGGTATGTTTGTCCTGACCCGAAGCGTGAAGTTTCGCGACACAGTTGATGGTTTGGCCAATACGGTGATGTGTGGCGAAATTGCGACTGATATGGGTGATATGGACGCTCGCACGTCGCTTCCGACCTCGGGAGGCGTTGGCGTGACAGGTGAACGACAAAACTGTCACCTCAATCCAATGTTTCTGCAAGCCACGCTTGACCCGCAACGGCCGCGATTTTGGATCGCCACTGTAGGAACCAACGCGAACTGGGGCCGCGGTTTCCACTGGCACGATGCCATGCCAGTCTACAGCCAAGTCCACACAATTTTGGGACCGAACAAGCTGGTATGTACCGATGCGGCTGGCGGGGCAGGGCACGGGGACTTAGTTTCGACAATGTCGAGCCGACACCAAGGTGGCGCTCACGTCTTGATGGGTGATGGAGCGGTCAAATTCATCACGGACTCAATCGAGGCGGGCAACTCAACGAACCCTGTTGTCTACCTCAATGGTTCGGCGGCCACCAAAAATCAGGTGGGTGCTGCTAGCCCGTTTGGGCTGTGGGGAGCATTGGGATCTCGCGCCGCCAACGAAGTGCTTCAAGGCGACTTTTAAGCAAGTCTTCCTCGCACTTGGCGAGGCTAAGAACGTTCTCGCCCGCTCCCTGAGCACCTTCGTCGCATTCTTCTGAACCTCGCAAGAACAGTCCTCCTCGCCCGCGTTTAATGGATGCGGGCGGAGGACTGTTTTTTTTGGGGGGTTACTTGATGTCCTTGTAATTCCCTAATGCGGCGTCATTCTTCTCGACTTGTGCGTCGTAGTCGTCAATGGCTTTTTGGTCCGCAGCATCCATGATGTTGGACGAATCGGATCGTCCACAACCAGAGATTGACGCCACGGTGAAAAGCAAAAGAAGCATGAATAGACGATTCATTGGATAGAGTCCTGCGTGCAAAAAAGGGGAACGTTACTCCATCGACTGATGGAGGTGTCGTATTCTATCATTATTTTTGTTGTGAGACGGATGGGGTATCATAAGAACGAAATGAATACTGCTGATTTCAGGATAACCGTAGGACGCCCTCTTCTGCCGTGAGTTTCATTTTACGCAGCGCGATACCGAACACCGAATTTGTCGCGGGAGGTCGACTCGATCGCTCCCGCATGTCGCATCACATAGGCGATCCGTTGGGCGATCCAACGTGGGCAAGGGATCGCTGTTGCCAGATCGTGTGTATTGAACTCGGCGAGGGTGAGGTTGCCGGGAAGCAGTCGCCACAGATCGGCGGGCTTGTATAGCTCAATGGATTCATGCACCTTGGCTAGCTCTGTATCTTCGATCACGTAGCCGGGATCACGGCGTCTCCGTGATCTTGATTTGCGCACCCAGCGATGTTGGTCGACATCGACGATGGGAATCTCCAGCGTCAGTCGAGGATGAGGGAAAACGTCGCGCAAGTAGATCAGTTCCTCGAACAGTTCGTGGGGATGGCCGCGGCGTGGACTGAGGCGACGCGAAACGGTTTCACCGCCACGCGAGTTCCGGCGACAGATTCGGGTGCGATGGATCGACGGTTTGACGATCCTGACATCGTGTCGCTGTAGCAAGTCAATCGTTTTTCGCCGAATTGCTGATAGCGAGGCACACTGGATCTCGATCAATTCCTCTCCTCGAACCACGTCAATCCGGTACGCTCCGATCGCCACCTCGATCTGATTGCGGGAGGCGGCATAGTGCGTTTTCAGTTGCTGGTGAAGTGAGGTTTCCACGGTTAGGTTTTGAAAAAATGAAATGGAGAGGCACCCGTTGAGATCTTTAGCTACCAAAAGTGGCGGGAGATACCCAGGTCAATGCTTCATGCTATGATTCGCCGAACAAAAGAGCAGCACTTGCGTAGCGGGTGTGACCGTCAGTGACACTTTGCTAACAACCACGTATTGCTAACAAACCGCGTATTGCTAACCTCCACGTAGCTACGGCGGCCATTGGCTCGAATGGGTAGGGGTCGCCGAGCGGACGGTCGTACACTCGCCTTTTCATCCCCCTCTTCTACTCCCCTATGTCCGCTACCGTCTTGCTCGTATTGGCGGTTGCTGCGGTCGCGGGAGTGATCAGCGCCCTGTCGCTCTTGCCAGTGCGGCGGTTTGCCCAACGTCTTGGGCTTCTCGATCGTCCAGGCGGCCACAGCAGCCATACAGTACCGACGCCACTTGGCGGTGGGATCGGGATCTATTTGGGTGTTGTCGTGACTGTTGGGATCGCGATCCTGGCTGCTTGGTGGTTGAAGGATGCGACGCAGGCTGACAATGGGGGGGAGTGGATGGCCAGTTCGTCAATTGGCACACTGTGGTCGGCTGCGTCAACGCATGCGTCTGGTGTACGCTCACGTGCCAATGAAGTGTTGTGGTTGCTCTTGGGGGGCACGGTGTTGCTGGTGCTGGGGTTGTGGGATGATCGCCGCGGCTTGTCGGTCGTCATCCGCTTAGGTGTGCAGTTTGGGGTCGCTGCGGCGGTCGTGTTTGGTCTGGGGATCGAGCTGACGGCATTTTTTTCGCCGGGTTGGTTAACGAAATCATTGTCCGTGTTGTGGATTGTCGCCGTGATCAATTCGTTCAATATGCTTGACAACATGGATGCGCTGTCGGGTGGCATTGCCGCCATCATTGCTGGTGCGATGGCGGTGGTCATGCTGACGACACCCGACCCCGATACACATCATCCCCAACTGCTGGTCGCGGCGTTGCTCGCGGTGATCTCCGGTTCACTGATTGGATTTTTGGTTCACAATCGTCCGCCCGCCAAGATTTTCATGGGAGATGGCGGTAGTTATTTTGTTGGTTTTTTGATTGCCGTGTCGATGTTGATGGCGACGTTCGTGGGTGGCTCAGCGGCCGATGGTTCGCTGCGTCCGCATGCAGTGTTGGCTCCTCTGTGTGCGATGGCGGTTCCGCTTTACGACATGACGACAGTGCTGTGGATTCGCATGCGTGAGGGGCGCAGTCTGTTTCAGGGTGATCACAGCCACTTATCGCACCGACTCGTCGAGTTGGGGCTATCGCGTACGGCCGCCGTCGCGACAATTCACTTGATCACCGCGACTTGTGGTCTCTCGGCGATTCTTTTGACGCACGTTGATACAGTGCAAGCGATCATGGTGTTGGGGATCGTGGGTTGCATGCTGACGCTGGTGGCAATTTTAGAATCAACTCGCAGCAGGCGGTCGAAAACCTAGGCAGTCCAGATGTCGTTAACACTTTCGAAAAGCTTTTGTCGCCAGTTCGCCACGTCGCACCGCGGCGCGGCCGAGAATCGTCGCGTTCGTACTGGCGATCGCTTGATCGAGTTCGCAGGGCGGTTCTCCGGCTCGCAGACTCGCGATTAATTCGTCGAACTGGCGCTGCCAGCCTTTGCCCGCGATTTCCTTGGCTTCGCTTTGCCAAATCAATTTGCCACTGCGGTCGCGGACCTGTGCTCGGACAACGTCGCAGGTTCCCAGCGTGCCATGGATGTCTTCGCCGTGTTGCCGACCCACGCGAGTCGTGCGACACTGCGAGACAACAGGAAAATCATTCGGGTAGGTATATTCAACGAGCTGATAGGTCGAACCGCTGGCACCGGCGTCACCGAAACCTTGAGCGGCGACCGGTCCATGGCCTAATATCCAGTTCATCACGTCGAGGCTGTGGACGTGCCGATCGTCGTTGAAGTCGCTGTGGTAGGTACGAGCATAAATCAGATCGCCAAGGATCCCATCCTGCAGCTTTGCCACGCACTCGCGTGTGCGGAGTTCATGGCGGCGTTGGTGCCCAACAGCCACGGCAAGTCGTGACTGTGTGGCGAGGAGGCCAGCGGCAGCGATGCGCTCGACGTCCGCCCGAACGATAGCAATCGGGCACTCCATGAAAACGTGCTTATGAGCGGCCACGGCGGCCTCGAAATGGTCGGCTCGAAACTCAGCTGGTGTCGCTAAGATTACCAAATCCACGTCACTGGCGAGTACTCCACGCCAACCATCGGGGCCGATGAAGCGGCGACTACCGACGTCGACGCCGCCGCGATGTCGTCCCTTGATGGTGCGATAGGCCGTCTGCAACTGACTCTCTGCAATGTCAGCCATGGCAACCAACTGGACAGCCGACGTACCTGCGCGATCGGCCGCGTCATGCTGACCGGCGGTAATCGCTTCGATTGCTGCTGCCTTGCCGCGTCCTCCGCAGCCGATCAGTCCAATGCGGATAAGATCCGTTCCGCCGCAATGCACATAGTTCGTCGCGGCCGAGCGATCATCCAATACCGATTCGCCAGCAGCAACGGCTGCTGCGCCACCAAGAGCCACGGTATTGCCGAGTGCGATCGTGCTACGGGCAAAAAACTCGCGGCGGTTTCCGGCAACGCGCTGCACGTGCGACGACAGCGGTGAGGAAATTGCTTTCTTGGTCAATGGATTGTGGTGGGGGCGGGAGAATCAGGCAGGCGCAGATCGCATCATTATACGCAGAAGCGACGTCGATTGGGGATGGAAAAAATGGGTCAAATCATCTTGTCCAGCCCCATGTTGAGTGGGGTGAGCGGGCGGGCAAGGATGCGTTTCATTTTCGTGATATCCGGACATCGCCGCGTCATGTCGCCCTCGGCGAGAGGCTCGACGTGGACGATCTTGGATTTGCTACCCAATCTCTCAATGATTTGCAGAGCTAGATTGAGGACGCTGACCTCGACATCGCTGCCGACATTGATGATTTCACCAGCAAGCGACTCGTCAGCCAAGACCTTCTCGGTCGTGTCGAGATTGTCATCAATGTAGCAGAATGTTCGCGTCTGTGACCCGTCGCCGTAGATCGTGATGTCACGACCGGCGCGAGCTGCTTCGATGAATTTGGGGATTACGAAGTCGGTCGACTGTTTCGGCCCATACGTGTTGAAGAATCGGAACACGTTGAACGGTAGGCCGAACTCTTGGTGGTACGAACGACAATATGATTCCCCTAAGTTTTTAATAATGGCGTAGGGCAATCGCGAGTTCAGTGGCGTTGTCTGTTCGTGCTGAGGTAATTCGACCGGCTCACCATACACCTCGCTGCTGCTGGCATAAAAGACTCGTCTTACGCCCGTATTCTTGGCCAACAGGAGCACATTGCGAATCCCGTCAATATCGCGAAGCACCGCGACTGGATTGGCCAGTGTACGCAGTACCCCCACGAGTGCTGCATAATGGAAGACGATGTCAAATCGGTGAGCCGTCATGATCGGCGAGAGATCGCTCAGATCGTTGACATCGGCTTTGATAAAGCGAAAATTGTTCGGTCGTGGTGAGGGTAATTTGCACATGCTCCCTGTCACGAGATTGTCCACCACCACGACTTCGTTGTGCGGTGAAGCGGCCAACCGGCACGCCAAAGAGCCGCCCACGTTCCCCGCCCCACCGGTAATCAGGATTCTTTGGCGCGCGACAGGCTGGTTAAGCATCGATTCAAAACTTTACGGGTTGTTCTTCTGTAGATTCGCCGTTTTGGCGTCAGCGGGCTATTGCTCGTGTTCGCCATTTTAATGTGAAACCTAACCCGAAGGGCTAGCAAGTTCGAGCGGACGTTCGGAAACCGGTCCTACCCAAGGCCCGAGCTGCATCGGAACCTGAGCAGCGTCGGAATAGGAGTGTCAACACGGCGAATGGGGGTGGGCCAACTTTACCAGATCGCAGGGGCAAACCACATCGGTGGGAGATCTGCGGTTTCGCGTCCGTAGGTCTCTCAGGCTACCTGTGTCTCCTAATGGGTAATGTTTTCCTGGCCGGGTCAACCAGACGGGGCGTGGGGCGATTTCGAGCCAGCTGCGGGAGCGGGCAATGGTTTTGTGAATCGATTCGCGGTAGCCTGTGTTGTTTGTCGATCGATCAGTCGGTTGCCCCGCAATTCCATTTTACCGCTGCATTGCCGCGTATGAACTCGAATTCTTCCTCGCGTTCCCTGTTAGAACGCCCTGGCCCATGGGGTACCAGCGTCGCATTGCTTGTGCTGATGGCGTTTTTCTTTATCTTGCCGTCGGCGTTTCGCGCTGCCCGGATGGGGTTGCAAAACAAAGAAAACGACATCAAGGATTGGTTGCCGAGCGATTTCCCTGAAACTGCTGAACTGGATTGGTTTGCCGAGCATTTTGCTGGCGAGAGTTTCGTGCTGGCGACTTGGCCGGGCTGCACCGTCGGCGACCAGCGACTGCATTTGCTTGAAAACAAGTTGATGTACGAGTCCGCGGACTTTCGCTCCAAGCTACTCGATCCGGAAGCGGGCGAGATCACCGGTCTGTCTCTGGCCGAGCGTCGGGCCCGGGTGCGAGCCCGTGAACTGGGGGAGGAGCTCCAATTATTGCCTCCTGGCAAAGATCTCGATGACTGGGGAGGACGGGACGAAAGATGGGTCGCTTCGGCCGACGGAACGTGGTACTTCATCACACCCGATGGCCGCCTTTACCGTTGGGAGGAGGCCAGCAATGGCCCTGCCGGACTGCTCCGTGCGATCAAGAAGCTCCTTGGCATGTATGAGCTCGACGGGCAACTGGTCACAGCCTTCGGCGAGCCCTCGAGCACGAACAAGACGAATCCGTTCTACAACGATCCCTCGTTGTTGTGCGCGCCCTTGTTTGAAACGGTCCAGACCGGAGCGACGATAGTTGCTCAGTTGTCGGCCGAGGGCGGTGCGTTATGGCCGGTCGACACGACGGCGCCCGAGTTGCGTTCGCTAGTCGCACGCCGTCGAGCGATGGAACGGCTCACCGGCAGCCTCTTTGCGCCGGCGGTCCCTCCCGGATTTGACTGGACCGCCGAGAGTTTCGCCGCTGCGGTACCAGCGGATCGCCGGGATCAATTGCCGCCCGAATACGAAGTGATCGTGCCGCGGGCATTGCAAGAATTTGCAGACGAGCGATTCGAAGGCGATACGGATCGGATCGCGACGTCGATCACCCCGGTTCAAACCGAAGCTTGGTATGCGGTGTTCGACGCATTGGAGGTTGAACCACCTCCCCGGCTCACGTGCCTGCTCGTTACCCTGACGACGCTTGCCAAAGATAATCTGGCCTATGCGATTGGACGGGGAACATTGGGTAGTCCGCAAGGACGACTGTTAGCGCTGGCTGAACAGAGCGGAGTCCATCCACCGTCGCCGCCCTCCACCGCTCCACCGCCATTCAACCGCGAGCCACCCGAGACCGTTGGCGGGATGCCGCCACTGCGGATGGGTGGACCTCCCGTGGACAACGTCGCGATTGACGAAGAAGGCACGGTGACATTGGTACGGTTGATCGGATACTGCATCTTGATCGGTGTCGCTCTGTCGTACTTTTGTTTTCGCAGCATCAAAGTCACCGCGATGCTGTTCGTTGTCGGTGGATCGGCAGCAATGTTGGCGATGGCGATGGTGGGTTGGACGGGCGGGCACGTCGATGCGATTTTGCTGAGTATGCCTGCTCTGGTGTACGTGCTCGGTCTATCGGGGGCGATCCATGTGATCAACTACTACCGTGATGAAGTCCGCGAGCGAGGAGCTCGGGGTGCGGCCGATCGCGCCCTGCGACATGCGATCTTGCCGTGTACACTCGCGGCCGTCACGACGGCGATTGGACTCGGTTCTTTATACACCAGCAATCTCAAACCGATCAGTAATTTCGGTTTGTATTCAGCGGTGGGTGTGGTCGCGACGCTGGCGATTTTGTTCACGTACTTGCCCGCCGCACTCGAAGTCTTTGCCCCGAAATTCGCGGGCGATAAAAAGCGTTCGAAAGCTGCGGCTGCGGATAAATCAATCGATGTCACAGCGGACACGGAGCCCGATCGGGAAGCTGCCTTTCCTGTCAAGACAAACATGGAGCTCGCCGCTTGGTGGGCCGCGTTCGGCCGATTCATTTCCGGCCACCATCGCCTCGTCGCGCTAACATGCATCGCTGTGATGATTGTCGCTTCGTTTGGCCTGCTGAACATTCGCACGTCCGTGCAATTGCTTAAATTGTTTGACTCCGACGCGCGAATTCTACGCGATTACGCCTGGCTCGAGGAAAACTTTGGAAAGCTCGTGCCGATGGAAATCGTGGTGCGGATGCCTCCCGAATTGCAAGGCGACCGGAAGACTGAAAAAGCCGTGGCGAGCGGTGACGATGTAACTGAAACGAGCGATCGCGATGCGGAAGACCTCATTTCGCTTGACCTGCTCGAGCGAATTGAGGCGGTTAGCCGGATTCGTATTGCCGTCACTCGTACGCTTGGTGAGGAGGGCACTGGCGAAGTGGGGCAGGCATCGAGCATGGATACGTTTCTGCCCATACTTCCTGGCGTGGACAACGGATACAGCGTTGTCCGCAGCCAAATGAATCGTCGCCTCGCTGCTGCGAAAGATGAACTTCTTGCCAGTGACTATGTCAAGATGGAGAATTATGGGCCGCTGGCGGGCAGCGAGATGTGGCGTCTAAGTTTACGCGTCAGCGCGCTCTCGGACAACGATTATGGACTGTTTATCAACGATCTTCGCGACGTCGTCTCCCCGGTGCTCGAAGCGTACCGGACGCGAGCGGCGCTGCTGACCGCACTGAGCGAAGCCGAGGGTGGTCTGAGCGGGAAACAACGCGTGCTCGTCGTTGGCAGTGACCGGGTTAAAAACCTCGCCGACGCGAATCTGCTCAACGAGGACGGGACGGTCAATCAATCTGCCATATTCCTGAGCACCCTGCACGAATTGCTCGGCAACGAGAGCGTAAAAACGCCTATCTGGATTGATCCTCGGAACCCAGAAGCGAAAGCGAAGCCCGGCGATCCGGTCTGGGAAAAACTCGTCGCTGCTGTGGATGCGGTGATTTGGGTCGAAGGCATCGAGGCATCGTTGGAAAGCCAACGCGCTGGCGGAAAACCGCTGCATTTGGGGCCCGCATCACGAGCTTCCGAATGGCTTGCCGAGGCGAACGTCGTTGTTCATGCCGATGAGATCGCGGCTCAACCAATTGGCAAATCGATCGTCGCAGTCCCGGCAACGCCGCAGGACCATATCAATCCGAACGCGGTTCGTTTCACGCAGGGCGACCGGCAAGTTCCCGTCTTCGATGTCAACCGAGCGGTCTCACCGCAAGTCGTCTTCACTGGCGTGGTTCCAGTGGTTTATAAGGCTCAGCGGACCTTGCTGGGTAGTTTGGTTGAATCGATCATGATGGCGTTCGTGTTGATTGGGCTCGTCATGGTCGTGCTGCTCAATCCCGGCAGCTTCCCATCGCAGTGGCTTGAGCCTCGCAATCTGTTCGATGGCATCATGGCCGGCATGATCTCCATGGTCCCTAACTTATTCCCTGTCATCTTGATCTTTGGCCTGATGGGACTCGCCGGTATCGCCGTCGATATTGGGACGATGATGACCGCATCGGTTGCCATGGGTGTTGCCGTTGACGATACGATTCACTTCCTGACGTGGTATCGCCAGTTTTTAGAGGAAGGCAAATCGCGTTATGAAGCCGTGATTGAGACATACCGGAAAGTCGGCCCCGCAATGACTCAAACCACCATCGTGGGCGGACTCGGGTTATTTGTATTCGCGCTTTCTACATTTACTCCTACACAGCGGTTTGGCACGTTGATGCTGGTTATGTTGGCAGCTGCCCTCATCGGTGACTTGGTCTTGCTGCCAGCTCTGTTGGTCAGTCCATTCGGCAAGTTCTTCAAGCCACGGGCCAATTTCAAGTTGAATCTGTCCGGCGACGATAGTGCCCGAACGAGCGTGAACGGGAAACCTGTCACCGCTTGGCAAACCGATGTTGGGGAAAGCGGCGTGTCAGATGTCACCACGGACGCGACCGGTTCACTCGTCGCGACCGAAGATGTCCCCGTGCTGAAGGTACACACGCCACCGTCGCGAACATCGGCGCCCCAACCGAAGCGAAAATAGTGAACTGAATTTCTAAGCGGCGCGAAACATGACTCCTCTTTCTGGAACCGATTCAATGGCTTCGGTTCGGTGTGTCGACAACGTTGCCTCGGCAACTTCGTAGCCGTGTCGAAACAGCATGCTTACCGGTTCGATGCGAACACGCTTGGAACGACGGTCGAGCCAACTGCTGAGTTGATTGCGGTTGTGGTGGCATGTATGCTTGACGCTTGACCGCTCCCTCCCTGCTTTCGAGGTTTCCCAGATGATCTCAGCCCGCTCTGCTATGCCTGCGATCATCGCCGGCGTGCTCTCGATTCATCTGATGTCTCCGCTGACGGCTCAAACAACGAATGCAACTCCGCCCGATCGGCCTAATTTTGTTTTGATCATCGCTGATGACATTGGCTTTCGAGACCTCGGATGTTACGGCAGTGAGAACGCTCGCACGCCGCATCTCGACGCCCTTGCCACTGACAGTTTGCGTTTGACCAACGCATTTCTCACGGCGAGCAGTTGCAGTCCCTCGCGGGCATCGATCATTACCGGACGCTACCCACATAACAATGGTCCTGCGAGCGAGTTGCACAAACCTATCCCATGGCACCTGCCGTCCGTGACGGGCATTCTGCGAAAGAATGGATATTACACGGCGCTGTCCGGCAAGAACCACATGTCGTGGTCGCAATCATCTCAGGACGTCATCGCACCGCCAACCGCATTCGACCAGATTGACAATGGTGTCGACAGAGACGCGGCGGTGAAAAACACGGGTGGTCATGCGAAGTGGGTGAGGGCCATACAGAATCGTCCCGCCAATCAACCTTTCATGCTATGGTTGGCGAGTCTGGATGCGCATCGCAACTGGGACGGTGACGGCCAGTGGGACGAATCACAATACGGCCCCCAGCACCGCGGTGAAGATTTGCAATTGCCCCCCGCGTTTATTGATACACCTGAGACTCGAGCCGATTTTGCCTCCTATCTCAACGAAGTCACGCGATTTGATCATTACGTCGGCGGCGTGGTCGATGAGCTGAAAAGTGAAGACTTGTGGAAAAACACCTACTTGTTCGTTCTGTCCGACAATGGTCGTCCGTTCCCGCGTGGAAAGACGCGATTGAACGATGATGGCATGCAGACGTTCCTGTTCTTGTCAGGCCCTCGGTTGACTGCTCCTGGTACCGTGTCCAACTCGCTGGTCAGCGTCATTGATATTGCGCCGACGATCGTCGAACTGGCGGGCATTGAACAGCCGAAAACGTTTCAGGGCCGATCGCTGGTGCCGCTCTACTCGGACGCGGAAGCTTTCATTCGTCCCTACGCATTTTCCGAACATAACTGGCACGACTACGAAGCTCTGGGACGGGCCGTCCGCGACAAACGGTTTCTTTACATTCAAAACGACCGCCCTCACTTGCCGTCCCAAGGGCCTGCGGATTCCGTCCGCAGCCCCACCCATCAAGACCTGCGCCGGGCGAGCGAGCAAGGTGCGACGCTCACCGCTGCCCAGTCCGATGTGCTCCGATCGCCACGTCCTCGCCAAGAGCTGTACGACCGGCAGACCGATCCATTTCAAACGAACAACTTAATCGACGTTCCCGAGTATGCCTCGACGCGAGTTCGCTTAGCGGCAGCGCTTCAGAAATGGCGAGACGAAACCGGAGATTCGTCGCCCGACCAAGTCACGCATGACACTTTCGATCGCCACACGGGCAAGCCGCTAAAGCTCGACAAACAACAGCGTGCTGCGATCAACCAGCCACCACCGGGACACGACCGCAACGCGGCGAGTATCAACTCCGAAGGAATTTAATTGCGTAGCCATTCCTTTCGGTTATTGAATAAACCGTCTTAGGTTTGTAAGTCGTTGAACCGTAAGCCTGCGGCTCATGATACCATTGCGGTTTTGGCTTCGAGTCCATTGGAAGGTTGGCGGCGACGAGCCGCACGGCCAACGCACTCTTTCCGGCTCATCTCGCGGAAGAAAACGCGAAGTACGAAGGTGAGGATTGCAGAGCGGACACTCACCTCTCCCAATGGGTGTCCGATGTACTCATGCGAGCATCTTCCTCCATCGGATGAGTGTCCGCATGAAATGGGCGGAAATACCAATGTTTTATCTTCGCAAGCACCCTTGCGACATCGTCGGCGGCAAGTTGAGCACAAGGAATCAAGAACAAGGTCACAATGGTGGCGAACATCACTCCGAAAGCGAGCGACGCTGCCATCGGAATCAAGAATTGAGCTTGTAACGACGTGTCGGTGAGCAACGGCACAAGGCCCACAAACGTGGTGATGGAAGTCAGCATGATGGGGCGAAATCGCCTGACACCGGCCTGGAGCGCCGCTTCGCGAAGAGTGGAGCCTTCTGCGATGCGCTGATTGACATAGTCGACCATGACGAGGGTGTCATTGACCGAAACACCCGCGAGGGCCAGCATTCCGAATATCGATAGATAGGATGGAGTGATATCCATCGCGATGTGTCCTAGCAACGCTCCAATGATGGCGAAGGGAACAGCCAACAGGACGAAGAATGGTTGCCCCAAGGACTTCAGGGCAATTGCCAACAATCCATACAGAACAAACGCTAAAATGCACGAGCTAAGAATTGTTTTTCGCTGCGTGTCCTCCGCCTCGGCAACATAGCCAATGTACTCGAAGGTCAGGTTATTTTCCCGGCACAATTCCTCGATTTTCGGTGATAGCTCCCCGGCAATTTCTAGCAGATCGACGGTTTGATCAACTGGTTGAGCCCCACAGCGCAGGATTTCGGCGCCATTCTTCCGTTCAACCGAGGAAGGTGCCTTGGTGAATGCGATTTCCGCAACGGCCGAAAGTGGAACGTCCGCTCCGCGAGGAGTACGAACTCGCATCCGCTCGAGTGTGTGCAGAGTTTCGCGTTGTTCCAAAGGCAATCTGACCATGACTCGGATACTATCAATTCCCCGTTGCAATCGTTGAGCCTCCTCTCCAAAGAAGGATTGCCGAACCTGCTGAGCGAGGAGCTGCTGAGTCAGGTCGATTTCGGCCGCCTGGGGTTTGAGTCGCAACTCCAATTCGTCTTGCCCATAGTTGATATTTGCCCAGGTGGAACTGAACTCTTTGTAGTCGTCTAAGAGGCCCTTAATCTGACGGGCAACATTGGCCTTGTCGGGTGACATCGGACCGCGCAGCTCAATGTTCAAATTCCCGTTGTCAGTATTTCGATCTCGGCTAATGCTCGACTCGGAACGAATTCGAAACTCGGTTGCTTCGGGAATAGGTCCAATCAGTTCGTTCCATCTCGCGGCAAGATCACTATTGCGTGGGCCGCTCGCGCTGCGAAGCGACGGGGCTAACACCTCGAACGTAATAGCGCCCCGCGACTTTTCAAAATCACGGTGAATGCGGGCGGCACCTACAAGTTTGGAGATGTTCCGGACTAACGACTCCCCTGTTCCTGGATCAATGTATTCCTTCTGAAGTTGCAGCAATGCCGACTCGATCCTATCCATATATTGGGCGGTCATTTCAAGCGGGGTATCGTCTGGCATATCAAGTTCTGCGCTGATTCTCTGCTGCTCGACGGAGGGATAAGCAATAAATTCCATTCGACCGCTCAGGCAATATCCCACCATTAGCAGCATTGCTGAGGCAAACATTGCCAATACCGATGCGCGATGACGAACCGAGAACTCGAGGCAGGGTTGATAGATCCTGTCAATGAAGTACTCCAGTCCGTTCGCGATGGAAGTTTGAATCCGTGTGATTGGATTGTTATGAGCAACCGGCCGCAAATGCTTGAGATGGGCTGGAAGAATGAACTTCGATTCAACGAGAGAAAAGAGCAGGACGGGTGCCACGATCGGCGGCACCTGAGAGGCAAAGTCCCCCCAACTTCCTTCAAAGAACATGAGCGGAATGAACGCCACCATCGTCGTTAATGCACCGAATGTGACTGGTACTGCTACCTCTTGCGTCCCTTCGATCGCCGCTTCCAGGGGAGGCATCCCCTCCTTCATTTTCAAATAGACGTTCTCACCGGTTACAATCGCATCGTCGACGACGATTCCCACCACAATGATGAACCCGAACAGGCTCATCACGTTGGCAGTGACCCCGAACCAGGGCATCAGCATCACACCCCCGGCAAAACCAACGGGGATTCCGGCAACGATCCAGAACGCGAGGCCGGGGCGGAGAAACAGCCCCAGTAGCAGCATCACCAGCAAACTGCCCTGGAACATCGATTGAACGAGAGTCGTCAGGCGACCTCGGATTTCAACTGATTCGTCGTCCCAGATGAACAGTTCAATTCCCTCGGGAAATCGGCGCCGCACATTGCGGACATACTCATGGACCTGGTCCGAAATCTCGATCGCGTTTTCGTTTCCGGTCCGCAGCACCTCGACGAATAAGGCTGGCCGACCGTTGAACTCAACAATCTTTTCGCCCTCTTCGAATCCATCCGTAACGGTTGCCACTTCTCCCAAGGTCACTGCGGAGCCATTGGCGGCGCTGATGGGGACACTCTCGAACTCTTGTTCGGTGTATGCCTGACCACGGGTCCGAATTATAAAGGTGCCACTGTCGCTATTGATTGAGCCCGCTGGCAGATCGATCGAATATTGTTGAATGGCATTCGTCAGATCCTGCAAGCTCAATCCATAAGCTAAGAGCTTGCTGGTATCCACTTCGACGCTGATTTCGTACTCACGGTCGCCCTGTACCTGCGCACGACTGACCCCGGGTAGGGCGATCACATCTTCCTGAACCTTGGCGCCAGTTCGCGCAGCTCGTGCGGGCTGAGATGCCCGGTGACGGCGATACTCAGCACTTCCCACCAGTTCGACGAGTCGGGAATGGAGATTTGAGGCCGTTCCGTCTCATCGGGAAAGGTGGTGATCGTGTCGACCCGAGCTGAGACATCCTCCATTAACGTGCGGAGGTCTGTCCCCGGCTCGGCTTCTACCCAAATTCTACCACGACCTTGACGACCATCGGAATTGATATCACGAATTCCCTCCACCCCTTCCAGCGCTTCTTCAATTGGAATCAGGATCGCTCGCTCGACATCCTTGGCGGTTCCGCCGCGGTAAGTCATCTCAATGTTAACGGCCTCCATGGTCCGTTCCGGCGATACTTCTAACGGAATTTTAAAGAACGCCGTGTAAATGCCTGCGATCAAAATCGCGAGCATCATGAAGTTCGCGGCGATCCCATTTGTAGCAAACCAGCGAATCATAGATAATCGTCAATTGGTGGCATTTTCATCAGACTCCGTGGACGTGGAATCCGCAATTGTCATCGCCACCTGTGCTGGCGGAATGATCTCGATCTTTGCCCCCTTGGGCGTAAACGGCATGGGGGTCGTTGCCAGCCACATCCCCTTCGGAATCGATGATGAGGAAACGATCACTCTCTCCGCGTCGGACCACAGAGTTTTCACCTGGAGTGGGAGCAGCGTTTGATCGGCTCGATTGACCAACACAATCTGATCCAGTTCCCGAACGGCACCTCGAGGCAAGGCAATGACATTGTGGAGTACCTTGCCCTCAATCGAGGCGATCACGGGTTGTCCAATTCGCAGCGGTGGCTTGCCTGAGTTTTGGCCGAAGGGGTCGTCGATCCGTGCAATTGCAAACAGATCGCGAGAGTTCGCATCGAGCACCCCTTCTGTCCTAACAATGGATCCATTCCAGATCGAGTCGTCCGATTGCAGGATTCCATCTTGGAGCTGCACTGCCAGGGGGGAATCATTTGAAAACTCGGGCAAATCCAAAAATGCCCTTTGCTCACCGGAGATGGGAAGTCGGACTTCGACGTAGTCGATGGCAAAGACCTCACCCAAAGGAGCATTCTGCCCTGCCAATTGTCCCACGCCAATCAGTTTTGACATCACTCGGCCATTGAAAGGGGCGACAAATTTGGTTCTGCGAAGATTCAGTTTCGCCTGCTCGAGGTTCGACTCCGCCAGGGCGACGTTGGCTTCGGCCTGCTCTCGGCTCGCCGACGCGGTTTCGACTTCTCCCTGAGGGACCGCACTCGATTTGACCAGTCTCAACTTACGTTCCTCGACGATGATCGCGAGTTTCAGTGCTGATTTGGCTGCAGCAAGTTCGGACTGAGTGATGTCGAGAGCGGTTTGATAGTCGCTTTGATCGATCTCGACAAGCACTTCTCCTTCCTTGAAGTACGCACCGACTTCAAAGGAACGACTTGTCTTGGCAACAACGCCAGCGACCTGGGACGTCAACGTAATCTGATTGTGTGCCTGCACGACAGCGTGCGTCTTGACCACGACGGGGTAGTCAACGACAGCGATTTCCTCAATCCGGGATCGAAGCAAAACGGCCTCCGGTTCGGGTCGGGAAGGCTTCTCAACTCGACTGGCAAGTCGCTGGAAACCGAACCAGCCGGCAACAAGAATAGCGCATGGGATGGCCAATCGCAGCATGACTCCAGCCAAGAAGGAGAGACTAGTGGATGGCGTTGTCATATCTTGAAACCGCGTGGATGAACCATGGCAGGGGATCGGATCAGTGAAAATGCATCCGTGAATTGATCAAGGTACACTTCGTAACACCCATCGGCGTCGAACGACTGCAGTCTGCATTGCCATTCTTTACGTTACCGAGGGATGATCGCCCACTGGCACGGGCAAGCTAACGGCTGGTCGCATGTCCGCGTTAGAGGGTTGTTCCGATCAAGGCGACTTTAACGCCGTCGACGGTAATCTGGGGTTAAGTTGTTCAGGTAGGGAGGGATTGTTTGTACCAAATGCACTGCATTCACCGAAGGTAGGAAAGGTGTGGACTTTCCCTTTTTTTCCCGAGAAGTACGATGCATTGTACACCTCAGCCATTTACGATCGTTGCAGCCCGCCGATACCGGCGCGGCCTGGCGTTAGTGATTGGGTGGATCGCAATTGTCGGGGTGGGATGCACTAGTCCCCAGGAGTGGGTCGCCAATGGCTTCAAGGTCGGCCCCAATTATCGCAAACCTTGCGCTCCCGTAGCGCCAGACTGGATCGATGCCGACGACAAAAGGCTCCTGGGCGACCCTGTCGATGCGACTGCCTGGTGGGCGACGTCTTTCAACGACCCGGTTCTGAACCAGTTGGTCACGGAAGCCTACACTCAGAATCTGACGGTTCGACAAGCTGGAGCGAGGATCACGCAAGCCCGGGCATTACGCCAAATTGTCGTCGGTAATTTTTTCCCGCAGCAGCAATCCGTTTCCGCCAGCTACTCGCACAATCTAAGCACGGGCACGGGTATCGATCGGCACTTTAGCATTTGGAGAGGGTCGTTCGGGTTGGCGTGGGAGATTGACTTCTGGGGACGGTATCGCCGTGCCATCGAATCGGCCGATGCTGATCTCGACGCTGCCGTGTATGACTACGGGGACGTCGTTGTCACGCTGGTGGCCGACGTCGCGGCCACCTATATCGATATCCGTACTCTTCAGACACGATTGAAGCTCATCAAGCTCAACGTGGAGAATCAACGCAAGACTTATGAGCTCACGGAGATTCGACTTCTCAACGGCGAAGCAAGCAACGTCGATGTGCAGCAGGCAAAATCAAGTTTTGTCCAAACGGAGGCACTCGTGCCTCAAGTCGAGACGGCGCTTCGCCAATCGCAGAACCTGTTGTGCATTCTTCTGGGCATGCCCCCCGAAAATATCTTGGAGGTATTGGGCGAAGGCGGTATTCCCGCTGTGAAGCCTGAAATTGCAGTTGGTATTCCAGCGGCAACGCTGCTGCAACGTCCCGACGTCCGTCGCGCCGAACGGGCCCTCGCCTCACAGAGCGCACTGATCGGAGTGGCTGAGTCTGAGCTCTATCCTCACATCGCGCTGGGAGGAACGGTTGGACGGAGTGCGAACCAGTTCAACGATCTGTTCCGCGGGGGTTCGGGTTTTGGATCGGTCGGGCCAACGCTCAACTGGAATGTCCTGAACTATGGGCGCCTGGTCGGGCGTGTCGAGTTCGAGGATGCCCGATTCCAAGAGCTTCTAGCGGTCTATCGGCAAGCGGCGCTCACCGCCAATCTGGAAGCCGAGAATGCCATCGTTCAGTTTCTGAAGAACCAAGAACGATTCCGACTGCTACTGGAAGCTGCCGAGGCTGCCGACAAAACCAACGAACTGATCACCCTGCAATTTACAGAGGGCGAGCCGATCGACTTCAACCGTGTGTTCAGCGTCCAGAACACCAAGACGCAACAGGAATTAGCCGCCGCATCAACGAAAGGCGACGTCGCCCAAAGTGTTGTATCCATCTATCGTGCCCTCGGCGGCGGTTGGCCATCGCCTTTCCTGACAAGGCCCATCATGACCTCACTCGAGCCAAATGATGATTCCAGTGATGTGGAAGAAATTGCAACGCCAACCGCCGAAGAAGAAAACACAATCGATCAGGTATTGGAAAACCCAGTCGATGAACCGACGGAAGATTAATTGATGTCCAGATGCTTATTTCCGACCGAAGTCAGCGGGGATCTCGCCCCATTTCTTTGTCTCCCATTTTAAGATTGGATTGCGAATCTCGTGGTCGGCGAGCCACTTTTCGGCGCGGGCAACAAGGTTGAATAATCTGCGATTGTCTGCGGTCGGTGGCAGCTTGGTTTTGCAGACGCCTTGCTTCACCCAGCTCCGACCGATCTGGGAATCGGAATAGATTGGGGTGTCAAATTGCTGGCCGTGGTCGAGCAGGGCCAGGGCGTGAACGATGGCGAGGAACTCGCCGATATTGACGGTGCCCTCGGGGTACGGGCCCATTCGAAAAAGATTGGTGCCAGATTCAATCTCGACGCCTTGGTATTCCAGTTTGCCTGGGTTGCCCTGGCAGGCTGCGTCAACGGCCCACGCAGTCATGTCGACGCCAAGAGACGCGAGATCTTCGCGGTCGATTTTTGGCGTCGGCATTTTCTTGGTGCCGCTGCCACCCTGACCCCAGTAGGCATCGGGGCCTGCAGCGTAGGCTTTTTCGGCCGCAGCGCGGGTGGAAAACGATTTGTACTTGGCGTTGGAGAAACCGAGTATCTCTTGTTGGCAGCGGTCCCAGGTGGAATAGATCCCGGGATGGAACCCTTGCCAAACGACGTACGATTTGGGTTTCTTCCCTGACATAGAACGAAGCGACTAGTGGTTTGTCAAATAGGAAAATGAGGGTTGGCTCGGTGAGCCGTTTGGGCGATAGCCCAGGATATGACGGAGAAACCGCGGCTATCGGACTGTTGATTACTAACCCGACGTGCTAGCGAGGCAATCCAAGTGATCCCTCGCTAGCGCTGCGGGGCGTATTCTTGCTTCGGAATCGAAAAAGTGACTACACCCGCAGGCCGCTGTCGCCAAAATGGCTCACCCTAACATTCAACGCTGATAAACCACTAACGCACGGTTCCGGTGGCGATGCATTTTGCTGTTTTCTCACCGGGCAGGTCGGTGACAACTTCGATCTCCTGCGAAATCTGGCTAGGCGAGTCGCCGGATTTAAATTTCATTTGGAGGAAATGAATCGTTTTCTCGCCCTCGGGGACCTCGAACGAAAATCGCTTGTCAGCACACCGGACTTCGCGGATTGCAAACGGTTCATCGGCTCGCACGAGCAACCGTTTGCTCATTGATTGGCCTAGCGCGATTGTTCCCAGGCTGACGGCGGCCGGTGAGATGGTGACCGTGGGGCGGACACGACCGGCAACGGACATCTCGATCGTGGGGAACTGGGAATCGTTCGTGACGAGCGTCAATTGTTCATGGAGGTCGCCTTCGGCCATCGAATCCTTCATGCGGACCTGCATGTCGTATTGGACAATTCCCGGCTGGATTTGCGGGGCGCTGAGCTTAACGGCCAGATCGCTGCAGTGGCTGCGGACATCTTGAATTCGCCATCCCGACGCACCGCGGTGTGTAATCTTGATCGATCGCGTCTTGGACTCGCCCGACTTCGCTTCGCCGAAGTCCATTTCAGGAGGGTCAAATGTGATGTCGGTGCGGATATTACCTCGGACCTGCAACTGGACCTCAGCGTAAAACGGTTGGTCAAAGACAATGGTGAGCGTGGCGGCTTTTGACCCGATGAAAGTGCTCGTGTTGAACTTGGCCACAACTGCGGCAGTTTCATGGGTCGCCAGGGTGTCGTCGGTGACGGTTGGCGTTGTGCACCCACAACTGCTCCGCACGGCGGCGACATGGACGGTCTCTTCGTAGAGATTTCGAAACTCAAAGTAGTGCTCCGCAGTGGTGCCACGGCCCACCGTACGGAAATCGTGCTCGGTCTCCGAGAACATTTTCTTCGCCCAGTTCTCATCGGCCGAGGCAGGTGCTGGGTCAAGCAGGCCGATAGTGATGAGCACTGTGGTCAACGCCAAACTGCTCGCGAGCAGTCGTCTGAACGGAAGAAAAATCATGCTGAGTTCCCAGACTCTTGTTTACTTGCAAAAAAAAGTTGGAGGTTTGTGAAAAACAAAAATCCACGCCGCATAACCGTCAACGGACTGACTTGTATACCTTGTCGGCCAGTGAGTCGAATTTTTCCAGCAATTCTGCCAAGCGTTCCATTGGCAATCCCACGATATTGCTCTCGCTGTCGCCACCGACGACGTGGATCCAATCATTGTCATCTTGATACCCGAATCCACCAGCCTTTCCTGTCCAACGGCCGCTGTCGAGATATTTCTCGATTGCGTCGTCGCTCAGCGAGTCCATCTTCAGCCGTGAGCAGACGACATCGAGATAGCAGCGATCGGTGCTGGCCGACCACAGGCAAACGCCGGTGTAGACCTCGTGCTCGCGTCCGGAGAGCAACCGGAGCATGGACTCAGCGTGTTCACGGTCAGCGGGCTTACCGAGAATTTTACCGTTGCAGTCGGCGAGGGTGTCAGCGGCGAGGATGAAGCAACCCTTGCGACGCCGAACCACATCAACCGCCTTTTGAAACGCAAGTCGAGCGACCCTTTCAGAGGCGGTTTCGGGGAAATCCACAGCGCATTCGGCCGCATCGGAGGCCGGGCAGACTTCGAACTCGTAGCCCGCGCTGCGCAGCAGTTCGGCGCGGCGCGGAGATCCGCTGGCAAGCACGAATGGTTCCAATGTCGGAAGCTTGGCCCGCGGGAGGTCTTTCATCAACGGCAATGAGTCGCTCATTCTTCGGCAAACGCGTGCTGTCGGGTTGCGGCGATGTCCAGTTCCTCGGGCATGGCCGCGTGGCTGGCTCGACGATCGCCCGCCGCTGGCAGTTGAGGCCCTGGAACTTCAGGGCCGGTGTGCGAGATCTCGTTCTTTTCATTGACAAAAATCAACCGTGGCTGATGAGTTTTTGTCTCGTCTTCGGGCACGAGCACGTAGGCGGCCAAGATGACTTGATCGCCAGGGCGGATCAGGTGCGCGGCGGCCCCATTGGCACAGACGTCATGGGAGCCTGGCAACCCCTCGATCGCGTAGGTCTCCAACCTCGAGCCGCGTGTTACGTTCCATACATGCAGCGACTCATAGGCCACGATCCCCGCCGCAGCCAACAACTCCGGCGGCACCGTCAGGCTGCCTTCGTAATTAACATCAGCGGCTGTCACGGTCGCCCGATGAATCTTTGCCGCGAGCAGTTTGCGATAACGTGGGAGAGCGTCCAAGACGTTTAGCTCTTCAGAAAGGGTTCGAGTTTTTCAAGCGTTTCTGGATTGCCGATCTCCAGTTTTCCGAAGCCGTAGGTGGCGCCCTCGGCAACAGCCGCCTGTTGATGTTCGTCGTAATTGGTGACCAACATCATCGGTACATCAGCGAAATCGGGATCAGATTTTATTTTTTTGATAATCTCCAGTCCGTCGGAATAGTCTCGATCGAGTTTGCGATTGACCGTCACCAGGTCGACATGGCGATTGCGGAGCAATTCGATCGTGTCATCGACGCCGTGCGTTTGCAGCACGGTCGCGTCAAAGTGAGACGAGACCATTTTTCGAATCGAATTGAAGTCAGGGCCGCAGTTGCCGCAATCGACAAGCGTTTTCACCATTTCAGTTGCCTGGAGCCGTCAAGGGAATCATATCGTTACTTAAAGCTGATAATTTACCATCGAACCTAAGAAAAGTCACGGCGCTCGCCGGTCGGTCCCGACCGAATGCGCTTCGCACAGCCGCTGTTGCCAGCGGACAACGCACCTCCCGCACGCTAACAGCTCGGGGAGCTGAGCGACAGTTGTCTGGAAATCGCATCCAATCTGGCGACAAGGGGTCGTCGCTAGAGCAAATTGACGGGATCGATGTCGATCAGAAACTCAATGTCTTCCTTGGGGTCGGTTTTAAAATCCGCGAGAGCCCGCCGGATTGTCTCGCCTACGACCGCAGCTTCAGTTGCTTGCAATAGCAAGTGAAAGCGGTATTTCCCCCGCAGCCGGACAATGGGGGGTGGAGCGGGGCCAAGAATCCGGACTTCACTATTGAGCAGTTCCCGAGCAGACTCCAACCGCGCCAGAATCGCATCAGCCACCGCTTCGGTTTTCTCTTCAACTGGGCCGCGGATGATAATCCGTGCGACACTGCCGAGCGGTGGATAATTGAACTTGCGCCGGTTCACCATCTCATCCTCGACGAACCGCAGGTAGTCGTGACGCGACGCAGCTTGGATCGCAGGATGCTCCGGTGTGAACGTTTGCACGATCACGCGACCACCCCGGTCGCCTCGACCTGTTCGGCCTGCGACCTGTGTGACGAGTTGAAACGTCCGTTCGGCGGCGCGGAAATCGGGGAAGTGCAACGCCGAGTCCGCGTTGATCACGCCGACCAATAAAACGTTGGGAAAGTCGAGTCCTTTGGCAATCATCTGTGTCCCAAGCAGAATGTCGATCTCGCCGCTGCGGAATTCAGACAGCACTCGCTGGTGACTACCCGGTCGCTTCATCGTGTCGCTATCCATCCGGGCAATCGTTGCATTAGGAAATTTCGCCTTGGTTTCGACTTCGAGCTTCTGCGTCCCCAGCCCTCCGTAGCGAATTCCGTCAAACCGGCATGCCGGGCACCATGGCGGAGTGGCGATCGTGTAGTCACAGTAGTGGCACATTGCCTTGCCACCGTCGCGGTGATGGGTCAGCGGCATATCGCAGTCGGGACAGGCGACCACGTGCCCGCACGAGGGGCACTGGATCGTGGTGGCAAACCCCCGCCGATTGAGCAGCAAAATAGCTTGCCCTTTTTCACGGAGCGTTTCCTCGACAGCTTGCTTGAGCGGACGACTGATCGCTCCACTTCCCCCGCGCTCGTCTCGAATCCGCAAGTCGACGAGTTGAACGTCGGGCATAGGCCGATTGGCAACGCGGTGGGGCATCGAGATCAGCTCCGCATGTCCCGTTTGCGCCGCATGCCACGCTTCCATCGAAGGCGTGGCCGAACCGAGTAGCAGCGGCACTCCGAGGGACATGGCCCGGGCATGGGCGACTTTTCGCGCGTGATAGCGAGGCTGCGAGTCTTGTTTGAACGAGGTGTCGTGTTCTTCATCGAGCACGATCAATCCGAGGTTGGGCAGCGGCGCGAAGACGGCACTGCGGGGACCGATGACGACCTGCACCTCACCGCGACGGATTCGTTGCCAATGAAAATGCCGTTCCGACGGCGACATCTGAGAATGCAACACCGCGACGGATTCGAATCGACTTTCAAAACGACCGCGAGTCTGCGGGGTCAGGCTAATCTCGGGCACCATCACGATCGCCGAGCCAGCTTGGGAGACAACATGCTCGATCGCTTTGATATAGACTTCCGTTTTGCCACTACCGGTCACGCCATGCAGCAGTAGCGTGCGACCACGACCGCTATCAACGGCGGCGTTGACTCGCTCAAGTGCATTGGTTTGTTGCTCAGTGAGATGATGGCTCTGATCGGATTCCCCATCGTTTTGCTGGGCCAAAATGCGAATTCCCGAGTGCATTTCGCGCCGCACTTCAGGCACGAGGTTGCCCTTTTTCCTCAGCCGCCGAATCGGGTCTTCGGTACACTCTGCACCCACCGCGAGTTCGGCCGCCGTCATCGCACGACCTGAGCAAATCAGCAATCGCATCACCACCTGCTGCTTCGCCGGCAGCTTTCCAATCTCAGCATCCGAAAGATCTTTCGAGGCGGTAAAATAGGTCGTTTTCTTGGTGCCCGCGCCCGACCGGACGCTCGACGGGATCAATGTGTCAAAGACTTGGCCTGCGGGCACCTGGTAGTAATGACTCATCCACATCACCAGTCGCACCAGTGCCGTGTCGCAGAGGGGTGAATCGTCGAGACATTCGGCAACGTCTCGCAACTTGTGATGTAGCGCCGTGCCTTTCTTAACGCCCACACACCATCCTGGTGTCGGCTTCTTGCGATGACCCAGCGGCACGGCGACCCGCATCCCCGGCTTGAGCTCGTCGAGCAGAACATCAGGAATGCGGTAGTCATAGGGCCCATGCGGAGAGCGGGCGAAGACGATCGACGCCAGCATCACGTCATCTTGGACGGTCAACTCCCAGGGCGGTGGATCGGTTTCAAACAGTTCTACTTGTGCCGCCTCCTCCCGATCGGGCTCGCTCGGAGAGGATTTATTCAGTGCAGCGAGTTCAGGCAACAACTCGCCCAATTCGTCGAGCTCCCCCAAATCATCCAGCGAGCTGTGATTCTCAGGCTCGTCGGAGCGGCGATCGGCGGGCGGAGAAGGCGACACGGGCAATCCAGACGGGTGGCGAATAGCCAGCGGAGACATGAGGTTCGACTCTACTGGTAGATCATCCGGCAGGATGGACGGTGAATCAAGTGTTGGCATGTGAGAACTCCGCGAAACCAAAGAAATTGGGCTAGCGTGGAGTATCGCACTGGCGGGTGACACGTATGGTCACCTTGGCCAAAAAAATTCGCATGATGAGGAACCACTCTGCGTTTAACCAAATCCCACCGGCAATGGGTGGGACGGGGACGTTTGAGCGGGACGGCGCAGGTACATTGCATCGGCGTGACAACGCGGGGCGTCTGAGCGGTTGGGTCGCGATGCTGCCGTTTTTTGAAGAGCAAGCACTCTGGACACAAATCAATGCTCCGGTGCAGGTGGATGGGGTCACCTTTCCAGCTATGGGGCCCGCCCCGACGGTGTCAAATTACGATCCCTGGAAAACTCAGTTGACGACACTGCGTTGCTCAAGTGATCCAACCAAAGCAACTGAGTTTGGACTGACCAACTATGCATTCTGCATCGGTGACGCTGGCCGCGATCTGTATGTCGAAAAGAAATCGGAAAGTGGTAAACTGCTGCCTCCTCGTGGCGTCTTCGCGGCAGCGAGCCAGCGAGCGACCCGCTTTAGCGACATCTTGGATGGACGCAGCAATACGATCGCGATGATCGAAATCGCCAACAAAATGGATCAGTCGGTGATTGGTCAGTTCGCGGTGGAGCAGCCGGATCGCTTACTCGATGCTCCAAAATCTGGGAACGAACTCATCGATCCCAATCATTCCACGTCCTATCTCGACGCTATACCGCTGAGCAAGTCGGGACGTGGTGGTCGCTGGGCCGATGGAGCCGCCGGCGTCTCGCTCACCAATACGATCATGCCGCCCAACCGGATCAGTTTCGCGGTGGACGGGGACGATGCCGTCGATGGGGTCTACGCTGGCTCCAGTTACCATCAAGGCGGGGTGCACGTGTTGATGGCCGATGGAGCGGTGAAATTCGTCACCGATAGTATTGAGTCAGGCGATTTAGCTTCGCCCGCTCCGTCTGCGTGGTATGCCACAGACACCAGCCGAGCAAGCCCGTACGGATTGTGGGGAGCCCTCGGGACCGCTGCAAGCGAGGACATGGCTGAGTTAGAAAACGACTACTAATGTCGGGGCAGTGATCGTCCGGTCTTGATGTTATTTGGCTACTGTCGCTCAGCTCTCCGAGCTGAAAGCGTCCGCGCGCACCCTGCCCGCTATCAGCTCCTGCCCGCTATCAGCTCCTGCCCGCTAACAACTCCTGCCCGCTAACAACTCCTGCCCGCTATCAGCTCCTGCCGGCTATCAGCTCGGAGAGCTGAGCGACAATGCGGCGAAGCCGCTTCAAGATACTCGAAGATTCCGTTCCCACGTCCACAAACGCTGCCTGGTATCAGACTCTATTCTTTGCGGCATGAGGTTCTGCCTAGCGAGCCTCGCCGACTTTCATCAGGTGACTTTCGCTATGACTGTTGTACTGGGGAGCGTACATGGACTCGATCGTTGCGAGGCCGGACTGATACTGGCCTTGCAACTGCACTCTGCTGCGAGATTCGAGCACATAAGTTCCCTTGGGCAAGTCATCGATGAAGAAGTGCTCCGCCGCATCACGAGTGCTTTGGTAGTATCCAATTCCATCCTGCCAGCGGTAACCAGACAGCACGTTGGTCGGCTCCGTACCGCTGCCCCGTGAGTCTTTTAAATGAATGAATTCCATCGCTCGTGACGTGCGAACGATCAGCCGCGAGACAATCTCGTCACCGACTCCGATCGGCGTACCGTCCACGTCAACGTTCTTGTCATCCTGCGCGTCAACACTATCGCCAGCGACCAGACCCGCGACGATCGGACGCAAGACCTCACCGCTCGATGTGCTGCGGACGACAAAGAGTTGCTTTTCAATTTCTAGCGGAGTGCCTTCGTGAGGCGTGACTTCGTCGACATTCTGGAAGAATGACCAGTGCACGCCTCCCCACGCAATTCCGGGGGTGGTTTTGGTCACCGTGATTCTGCCCATTGCGGGTGTGATCTCGGCGGCCGTGAAGCGTTGTTCGTAAAAGCCCGTTCCGGCTTCGACGTTCTGCTGCTGGACAGCTTTCTCGCCCACCTTCACATCGACGAGTGTTTGGTCAGCAAGCAGGTCAACGCCCCGGAGCAACAATGCATAAACAGCATCCGCAGTCGCCTTGGTCGTGTCCCATGAACGGGTTTCTTTCTGACGAAGCAACCAGGCCTTGCACGATTCAACCGAAGCTTGATCGGAGGCGACTTCATCGAACATCTCGATCATCATCGCTTGAGTCTCAATGTCGGCTTGATACCAGAACCAACCTCGCACTTCATCGTTCCAGTGCATGCCGAGGTCGTCGGTAACACTCCGTTCCTTCAGCGATTGAACGATTCCATCTGCGTCATTTTGGCGGCCAAATCGTTTCAGAGCCACCGCGAGGTGGGCTTGGCTCATGCGAGGGAGTTTCAGCCAATGGTCGGCGGCTTGGTCAAGCCAGTAATTCAGAGCGGGTTTCGCATCGGCGGCCACGTCCGCGTCGCTCAAGAAGAAACTGCGGCCATAGAGGTACATCGCGATCGTGCTCGACAGATGGTTGTTTTGACGGTTGTCCGGCTTGATGTCGTCGTACATTTTTTTAGAGAAGGCGTCCAAGTGCCCGAGGGCAGCAATGGCGGGCGATGCGTCGACCTCGGTACCGAGATGTCGCAGGCGACCGTACCCCGTCGCAATGTAGAGCGTTATGAACGGATTCGAGCGGCCACCGGGGAACCAGGGCCAACTGCCGTCATTAGCCTGCACATCGGCCAGTCTTCTCGTCAGCCGTTCGACTTGATCGTTTACGCGATTTTGGTCGAATAGAATCCCCACATTGCGGCGGGCTTCGGCTTCCGATTCCGCTTCAAGTACCCAGGGCGTTTCCGTCAGCGCGATCGAAGCGAGGTCTTCGTTCTGTTGCAGTGGCGAGGCTAATGCGTCGCGTCCGCCAGGTGCGTCCTTGGACGGCACCGGTAGATTGCGCCAAGTATTGAATACACGTTCGATCTTCGGATCGGACCTAGCGATGTGCCGTGCCAGCAAGTTGGCGTACAAGCGATTAAAGGTTTGCTCGCTGCATTCGTACGGAAAATCCATCAAGTACGGCAGCGCCATGA
Source organism: uncultured Planctomycetota bacterium (assembly GCA_963763175.1). GTDB lineage: Bacteria > Planctomycetota > Planctomycetia > Pirellulales > Pirellulaceae > Rhodopirellula. The sequence continues at coordinate 710,979 of CAVXOB010000011.1, forward strand.
CCGCGTACCAGGCCGGATTGGATGTCATCTGCACAGTCAGCGATTCACTGCGGATGGAGCTGAGCTCGGGATCCAGGTCTGCGAGCTTATCGAGCGAGAAGGTCTTCGTTTCCTTGCCATTGATCGGCAATGCAATCGACTCGTGGACGAGGATCTTGCGAGACAAAACAGGCAAGTAACCTTCCTCGCCATCGGATAACCGACCCGTCGAACCGACGGCTTTGTAGGTCAGGAATCCGATTCCATCGGGCACGCGGATGGGCCAAGAAAACGACTGGGAGCGGCCGGCGGGAATCTCAAACGACTGTCGCGGGTTCGTGTTGTCGAGTTTGTCATCGACGCTGTCTCCGGTGCGAGCACTGGAAAATTGCAACGCCACGGTACCACTCTGCACCGTCGGTGATTGATTGGTAACCTTGACCGTGATCTCGATCTCGTCGCCCTCACGCAGCACGCGCGGTGGGTTAGGCTGTACCATCAAGTCTTTGCTGGTCACTGCAGTATCTCGCAGTAAACCTCCGGCGAGGTCAGCGGTGTGTGCGAAGCCGATGAACTGCCACCGGGTAAGCGCCTCCGGCATCGTAAAATTCATCTTCACAACGCCTTTGTCGTCCGCGATCAATTCAGGGAAGAAAAATGCAGTCTCGTTAAGGTTCTTGCGCGGAGAGACGTTAGAGAGATCGACATCCCTCTTCCCCGCCTTGTCCGCAGGTGGCTCGCCGAAGGAATCAGCGGCGCCACCAAAAGGCCCCATTATCGAATTTGCGTCGGCGCTCTCCTGGACTTCACCCGCGCTCCTGGACATCATCGGAGCGGCGGCGGGCATTGCTCCGTCGGCTACCATGCTCATCATCGACGGCCCCCGGCCACCCTTCATGAGCATTCGTCGTCCGAAGTAGACTTGTCCTTGCAGTTCCGGTGGGTATTGACGGTATGTCAGTTCCCCGACGCCCGATCCGTAGGAGTACCCAGTCGAGATCTGTTGCAGATGATCCCAGCGGTTCTGATCATCAACGGAGACGGAAACGTGATCTTGATAGAACACGCCGAAAGTGCTTGGAAATCCGTGGGGCGCAAACGCATCCAGGGATGCGTCATAGAGTGTCGCGACCATTTCAGCTGCCCGCCGCATCGCGGCTTCGCCGTCGTTCGACGCGCCTTTCGAAGGATCGTCGATGATGGCAGTCCAGGTTTCTTCTTGACCTGGTTTGAGTTTCGAAACAAAGTGCTCCCATGTAATTTTTAATTCTTTACTCGACCACGGAACGTTGACATGGTTTTGGTTGAGGTACAAGCGGTTCTCACGCACCATCCATACACGGACGTTAAATCCGCCTCGCATTGATTCCTTGATTTCCTGCTTGATCTCGACTTGAGTGCGGTTTTTCGGAGTCCAGAAACGCTGTAGTATTTTGTCACGATGAGTGATTTCGACGAGGGCGCGAGCGGTCTCGTATCCGCTGCCCCAGACTGCGCGGAATGTTTCACCGGGTTCGTACGAATTCTTTTCAACCGCGAACACACTGGCAATCGCCAGTTCGCACATCTCCGCGTCCGGATCGAGCACCTGCAGTGGCAAGATCGCCTTGACATCGTTTCCAGCGGCGTCCACCGCTGCGAGCACGGCGCGGAAATTTCCCGCACCGAGTTCGACGTCAAAGCTTGCGTTGCCCGCTTCGTCCGTCGTCAACTCCACCGTTTTAATGACATTGTCCGTAGGCCATGAGTTCGGTTCCTCAGCGCGGACTTCGTCTTCTTTTCCGGTGACCTGACCCGGTTGCTCATCGATGCGGTCCCACATGACCGAATTGTCGAGTTGCTTCCGCCCGATTCTTTTTGGCTTTTTCAACGAATAGACGTTGACCTTAACGTTCGCAGACACGGCGTCGCCCTGCAACGTTTTCGTTGCCACGGTAATCTCAATCGGCTTTTCATTGGTCAACCAACTTGTCGGTGATGTGCTGAGGCTGGCTTCCATTGTCGTGTACCCGACCAGAACCGTTGTCGTCGCATCGCGAGTTTCACCCGTCGTATCGGTCACGTCGGCTGTGATCTCGTAACGGAACTTGGGTTCGCTCTGGCGATCGACGGAATTGTCTGGGAACGCTTCGAATGTGACGGAAAACTTGCCTGATTCGTCGGTCGTAGTGGTACCCTCGGCGATCGTTTGCTCGGGCATCGGCGAAGGCGGGAGCCACCAGCAGCGGAATCCCCACCAGGGCGGGAACTGCGTTCGCCGGACGACGCGGTAGCTGACCGTGGCGCTATCAATGGGAGCGGAGGTGTAGGCGGTGGCCTTGCCCGACACCGTAACGGATTCACCCAGTCGGACGGGATCGGTCGGTGCGTCGATTTTGACTTCAAATTTGGGTCGTTTGTATTCTTCAACGCGGACGGATGCGGAGCCTTGGAACGGAGCCGTCGTTCGTAGCGTCATTTGGCCGGTCAAGCCGCTGGCAGGTAGGTTGAAGCTGCCGTTGCAACTGCCGAGTTTGTTGCAGCGATGGTTCGCGGTATGGACCACTTTGCCGTTCGCGTCAAGCAGTTCGACGGTGAGCTGTTCGTCCGCGGAAACGTGGTACTCGTTCGTCGTTTGGTTTGAACGGGTGCAGATCACTTTGTATCGCAGGACTTGGCCGGGGCGATAAATCGATCGGTCGGTAAAGAAATGACTGCGCGTGACGTCATGACTCTCGTCTTTATTCTGCCCGTATCGATAATTACTATATGCTCGCGACCACAGTTGGTCTTCGCCTCGCTGGGCTAAAAATGTGACGTTCGCTACGTCTTTACTTTCAAATACGAAGCGTCCTTTCTCATCTGATTCCAAAGTGGCTTGCTTGGCGGCGTCTTGCCTACCTCGATTGTTTTGCCTCTGTGCCCAGACATCGATCGATGCGCCACTGATTGGCTCTCCGCTGCGGCCTTCGACAAGATAGCCAACGATCATGTCGTCGTCGTAACGCGACTCGACCACCATGGAAAGGCCGCTCACCCAAACGTCTGTTACGGCGGTAAAACCTGAGTCGATCGGGAATGAGTCAGACGTGCTGGCAATCAGGTAGTAGGCGCCACGAGGCACATCAAGCTTAGCAGGAAGGTGCACGGTGCGATCGCGGTAGTCGTCCGTCGCTGCAAGATCTTTGGACCAAGAAGCGACCGACTTTTTGCCGATCAAGTCGACACGCTGTTCCTGATTGAGATATCCCGGTTGCCGGCCTGTTCGGCGGAGCGACTCGTATTCGAGCGGGACGAGTCGGAAAAACACCTGGGTCGTGTTGCGGTATTTGACGTCGATCTGGGGTTGCGCAGCCTCATCGAGCTCGGGGTTCCAGACTTGCTCGGTCGCGATTTCGATCGAGGGAGCTTCGATCTGTTCGATCAGGCTGCGGCACTGACTCGCACCAAAACTTTTGGGGTGGGCGTCGACAGCGGACTGGGCGATGGAATGCGCGCGGACCAGATCGTTGGCTTGGCGCCGAGGGTGGCAAGGTGAAGCTGGGCTCGGGTCGAGATGGGACTCTTCGTATTGCGGACTACAAACGCTTGCATAGCTTCTTTGTAGTTATCGCTATCGATGTCACCGACGACATGGTCATGAGCAAACTCAAGACGGTTCAAGTCCGTGTCAATCAATGCGGATGAGTCGCGATCGCTGCGATGAAAATCCAGCCAGCTTTGATAGAGCGTTGTCGCCCGTCGAAGTGGAGAGTCGAGGTCTTCACGCGGTACGTTCCAAGCGACAAATTTGTCAACATCAGCAAAAATCGGCGAGTCGGCTTCGAGTTCGAATCGCGCTGCGGGACCGGCGTACGTGTCATTGGCATCGGCATAAAATTCGATTGCATCGGCGATGACGAAATCATAGAGCGTGGGCCGGTACTCGTCCGGCGCGGATCCTTTGACGAGCATATCGTCGTAGTCGTTAACAGGCGTTTGCCGGAGTACTTTCTCGCTGCCATCATCGGAATTCAGTGCTGATTCAAACAAGGACGCAGCCTGGGCGACGATGCGGTTGCGGGTCCACGTCGTCATGTCTGCAACAGATTTGATCGCGATCGGCTCGGCTGCGTTGATGACCTGCGGATCGATCTCGGTGCGGCTTTGGAATCGCCACTGGTTTTGCTGGTAAAAACTCCAGAACCAGTTGGCAAGAATGGCATTCAGGACCGGCTTGGTCGCCTCCGGCGCGGATTTCAAATCGGCTTGCAGTGTGACAATCCGGTGGACTTCGTCGCGGCCTTCGAGTTGTCCATCGAGCGTCGCCCGGGTAGCGAGCAGTCGGATGACGAGCCCGTGGTTCTTTTGCTCCATCGCTTGAGGGACCAGCTTGTCGATCTCCTCGATCGCTGTCTTGGGAAGTCCCGAATTGATCGCGTCCTGAATCGGTTTCCATCCGGCAGGTTCCGGCGGGGCGGCATTGATCGTCATGAGCTGGATGGGAGCGAGGAGAGCGAGAAAAACGACGGTGCCAATCAGACCACAGCGAGCATTCATGGGAGATTATTTAGCGGGGAGACAAGGAGTGGAAGAGATGCGCACGGACAAGTGCTCTTAAGGATAACGATTCAGCAGCCGATTCATTAGGCAGATTCGCCAAAAAAGATTTGCCGGGATCGTCGTCATTCCCGCTCAGACGGGCAGCGCCGTCTGGCTACGATTGTCGACCTACGGCTCCGCCCGTCGCGAGTAACCGGGGTGGTTCAGCCCATCTTTGCAGCCGATCAGGCTAGGTCAAGTTCTTGCTCACCCGGCGTATCCAGACGGACCTCCGTCCGCACTCCGGTGCGGGGATGATGGAAGGTGAGCTTCACGGCAGTCAGAGCGATGCTTGCTAACGGTAACGATTCATCCTGAAACGGGGTTGATGCGGCAACTGGACCGTAGAGGGGATCGCCAATGATCGCATGACCGCGGGCGGCCGTTTGCAAACGCAGTTGGTGCATTCGACCGGTGATGGGACTTAGTTCGAGGAGTGTCGCGTCGTTGGATTCGTCGTAGCGAAGGGGGCGAACATCGGTTTGGGCGAGTTTGGCACCGGGGACTTCCCGTTCGCATACCTCACCTTGAGGAACATCGACAATCTTTCGAACAAAATCGGTCCAACGCTCGGGCGGCGAATCCGGTGCAGGAAATGGTACACGACCATGGACCCAAGCATAGTAGGTCTTCGACACCCGACGGGCAGCGAATTGTTCCGATAGCAGTCTTGCAGCCTTTTTCGAGAGCGCGATCAGCAGCACGCCCCTGACGTCTCGATCAAGGCGATGAACGGCGGATAAGAACTCGTGTTGGCGATCGAGTTGATCACGCAATCGCCATTCGACGCTGTCGGTGCCCGGCGGTGAGGTCGTACTCAATCCAGCAGGCTTGTGGACCACAATGGCGCTGTCGCATTGCCAGAGTATCGGGATCAACGTCGCAGGTTCAACGAACCACTCCAGCCGAGTTTTTCCCGCAGGGTGCGGTAGTCGTTTTGGCCAGGCACCCGCAACATGCGAAACGAAACCGGTGCTCGCTGGATGCGAACGCGGTCGCCCGCTAGCAGCGTACCGAGCACACGCCCATCGACGAGAATGCACGTCGTGGGCAAGGGCTCGGTCACGGTCAGTTCGATCACCGTGTCGGCGGATTCGACGACGGGACGGTACGTGAGGGTATGCGGGCTGATCGGCGACAGAATCATGGCTTGCAGTTGCCGCCGCACGATCGGACCGCCCGCTGACAAACTGTGCGCCGTCGAGCCGACGGGTGTGGCGATAATTAAACCGTCGCACCGGTACTGGGTTGCCAATTCCCCGTCGGCATAATAATCGATATCGAGGATGCTGAAGGGTGGTCCAGATAGTACAGCGGCTTCATTGAGTGCGAGCTGTTCGGCAACGACGGCTTCGCCGCGAACGATCTGCACTTGCAACATCAAGTGATCGATAACGCGGAAGTCACCCTCGCAAACGCGCGGCCAAGCGTCGAGGAAATCTTCCGGCGACAACGCCGCCAAGAATCCGAGATGACCGCAGTTAATACCGAGCACTGGGACTTGATGGGCGCCCATCTGCCGAGCCGATTGCAAAATCGAACCATCCCCGCCGAGCACGATGACGAGGTCAACATTGTCTTGATCGGAGAATTCATAAGCGAATGCAAAGTCTTCGGCAACGATCTCGGCACTGGCGGCGATGACGGGACGCAGTCGTCGCCATGCGGCTTGAACTCGTTGCCTTTCGGGTGTCCCAATGATCACGATTTGCGGCGGACGGTCGCAATGGCACCAGTTAACTTCGCTCACGTGGTGGTTCCTGGCTTAGACACTGCTGACGCTGGCGGCGGCACCGCGGCACGTCGAGGCGATTCCCTCCGCCGACAGGGAGGAATCTGCCAGCAGATCGCTCCGGTCGCCGTGCTCGACGAATGCGTCGGGCAGGGCTAAACGGCGAATACCGCGTGTATCGAGTCCTTGATCGACCGCTGACTCTAAAAACGCGGACGCGAAACCTCCGACAATCGTGCCCTCCTCCAAGGTGACGACGAAGCGTCCATCGGAGAGCGAACGGGCGACCATCTCGTGATCGATTGGCTTCACGAATCTCGCGTTGACCACACCCATACTGAGTTCACCCTCGAGCGTCGTGGCGGCGGCGAGGGCCTGTTCTAGCATCGCCCCGTAGGCCACGATCGTGCCGTCTTCGCCCTCCCGAATCCACTCGGCTTTGCCAATCTCAATCGGCGACGGAGTATGCGTCAGTTCCAATGCCGAAGCCTTGGGATAGCGAATGCCGGTAGGATGGTCGTAAGCCAAGCATGCGTCGAGCATCAGCGGCAATTCGGCCGCGTAACCAGGAGCCATCAATGCCAGGTTGGGGAACAAACGCATGTAACCAATGTCGTACACACCGTGATGAGTCGGGCCATCGGGACCGGTCAAGCCGGCTCGATCCATCAGGAACACAACGGGCAAGTCTTGGAGCACGACCTCCTGAAAAATCTGATCGTAGCTGCGCTGTAGGAATGTACTGTAGATATCGACGATCGGTCGCATACCCGCTTTGCACTGGCCGGCGGCGAAAGCGACCGCATGCGATTCACAGATGCCAACGTCAAAGAAACGCTTGGGAAAATGTTCACGAACCGGTTCGAGCTTGTTGCCCTGACACATTGCAGCGGTGATGACCGTGACTCGCTCGTTCCGTTTCATCGCCTCGCCGATGGCGTCGCGGGCGTGCGTCGTGTACGGCGGTCGGCCCTCGCTGCCACGGGTGATCGGCGTGCCACCTCGATCTTCGAACGCGGGCGGCGTGTGGAAAAACACAGGATCTTCGGCGGCGGGTTTGTAGCCGTGGCCTTTTTCAGTCACAACGTGTAACAAGACCGGACCAGGTGTTTCCTTGCACAGTTTCAGATACTTACGTAGCAGCGGGATATTGTGCCCATCGATGGGACCGATGTAACGGATGTTGAGTTCCTCGAACAGCATCCCGCCGAGCAAACCGGCTTTGACACCTTCTTTCATCTGCGCCAGCAACCGTTCAGCGGGGTCGCCAAACATGGGCACATGATCGAGCAATCGTCCGACCTCGTGCTTGAACCCTGTATAAAAAGGATTGTTCCGCAGCCGATCGAGATAACTGGCGACGGCACCGGTCCGGTGACAGATCGACATTTTATTATCGTTCAGCACGATCGTCAGGTCTTCGCGAGACGCGCCGGCGTTGTTAAGTGCCTCAAAGACGATGCCACTGGGAAATGCTCCATCGCCAATCACCGCCACCGTGCGACGGTGCTCTTGTCCGCTCAAGATGTCGCCGCTGCGTAAGCCCACCGCCGTGCTGACGCTGCTGCCCGCGTGACCGGTCATGAATAAATCGTAATCGCTCTCGGCGGGATTGGGGTAACCCATCAACCCGCCGCGCGTGCGGATATTCTCAAACTGTTCGTACCGACCCGTTATCAATTTGTGAGGATAAATTTGATGCCCGGTATCCCAGATCAAACGGTCGTCAAGGAAGTTGAATTCCGCATGTAAGGCTAAGCACAGTTCGACGACACCAAGATTGGATGCGAAATGGGCAGTGCGAGTGGCGAGCAGATTGCAGAGAACGTCGCGAATCTCGACACCGATACTGGACAGTTGGTCGGACGTCATGCGCGAAAGATCACGGGCGTCGTTCAATCCTGCGAGCAGCGGATGGCGGTTGGCAGGGTTCGACGTTGATTGGGAATCGTTGTTCTTCATGAGGTTCGCTCCAGGAGATAATCCGCCATTTGGCCTAACCGTGTTGCTCGGGCTCCAAATAACTCGAGGGATCGGTGTGCGTCCTTGATCATGGCCGCTGCATGCTCTCGGGCCAACTCAATTCCCGCGTTAACGGCAGTCGTCGAGGTGGTGCCGGTCGCATTCGTACCCCGATCGCATTGTAGTTCAGAGGTCTCCGCCCGTTCAGCGGCCATCAGATCGGGAAACGTGAATTTGCCGCGTGCGCTGTCTTTCCCGCTGCGTTTTCCCAGTTGCTCGTCACTGGCGGTCAAGTCAAGGACATCGTCAGTGATTTGAAACGCCAATCCGAAGGCGGCGGCAAAGTCTGCGAGTGCGCCGATCTGTGAATCGCTGCCGCCTGCCGCGATGCCACCTAACTTGGCACAGGCAATGAACAAGTCGCCGGTCTTACGCCGGTGGATCGATTCCAAGTGCAGCCGGGCCGCCTGAGGTGAGTCAAAATCGGTTTTCTGAATCTCTTCAGCAGCGAGATCGTCTGCTTGACCACCGACCAGTCCAGCGGGGCCAGCTGCCAAGGCCAGTTCGCCCATCATTCGAGCCGCTCGCGCCGGATCGGAGCTGCGGGTATAGAGATGAGCGAAGGCCGCCGATTGCAGCGCATCGCCAGCTAAAATTGCGGTCGCTTCACCAAATTCGATGTGGGTTGTCGGACGACCACGACGCAAATCGTCATCGTCCATGGCGGGCAAATCGTCATGGATCAACGAGTAAGCATGAATCATCTCGACAGCCACAGCCGGGGCAAGAGCGTCCGCGATCGTCCCACCACACGCCTCCGCAGCCATCATCACGAGGGCTGGCCGCAGCCGTTTTCCGGGGGCGAGCAGCGAGTAACGAATCGCCTCACGCAATATTTCCGGACAGCCGCGGCCGAACTCGGTGGCTGTTTCGAGCGCCGGTTCGATCGCGGCTCGATAGGGCTGGAGCAATTTGGCGATATCGCTCATAGATCGTCACTCGTCCGATCGCTCTTCAGCGGAGAATCACTGGCCGCCGCCCCTCGGCGTCGACCGCGAGTCTTCTGCTTCTCGATCAACGAGTCAGCATCGTTGCCGTGACCATCGCCCGCATCCTCGAGTGGCTGCGTGACCGGGTTACCATCGGCGTCGAATCCAGCAAGTACGCTGACCCGTCGCTCGGCAATTTCTAATAGCTCGTAGCACTGCCGCATTCGCTTCACCGCCGATTCATACTGGCGGAGCGAATCATCGAGCGAGAGTTCGCCACTCTCCAGCTTCCGCACGACGATCTCGATTTCGCCGAGCGTGGACTCAAAGTCCAGCCGCTCGCCATTGTCATCCTTTAATGGTGAGGTAGTGGACGGTCCTGGCGTTGTATCAGTAATCTTTTTAGCCAAAAGAGTCGATCTGGGACGGAACAGCGGAAAACGTCCCAGAACTATAGCACACGGGCCCACCGTTGGGCCAGAACCGATGAGATGACTTGTCGACGATCGACTGTACGCTGCAGGCGGTTGAGGGACAGCGAAGTCCGACTCGCCACGCAATGAAACTCGCCACGCAATGAAACTCGACCGTCGTTTTCGAAGTTGATACGGTCGAGTTATTAACCAACCCCATGAGTCCACTCTCTTTCATATTTTTTAGTTGCTCAATCCCCTATTCGCCCCTATTCGCACATCGAAGGCGTGGAGACGAGCTTACAGAGCTAGAACAGGTAGAATGAGTGAGCCCTGACGCTCGGTCGAATGCGGCCATCCGAGCTACGTTCAACGGAACCCATAAAAATATTGCTTGATCGCACCAGTCTCGTCCCCTACAAAGGGAGAAACGCACCCTCACTTGTGGGATAGAAAAAGGGGCTAAAGTGAATAGGCCGGTGACGCATCGGATTTTGTTGGTGATCACGTCGATCGTGGTCGTCGCGTCGTTCTTCTCTACCAGCATCGGCTGCACGCGGCGCGGAGGAGTCGTCGGTGAGACCGAGGAATACAGCTACGACGACGTGGCGGCTCAGATTCAGGCCGAAGACGAGGCCGCCGAAGCGGAACGCCAGGAGCGCGACCGATGAGAATTGCACGAAATCGCCCTGACGCGTTCACTCTCGTCGAGTTGCTAGTCGTGATCGCAATCATCGGCGTCTTGGTCGGACTCTTATTGCCGGCTGTCCAATCGGCCCGCGAAGCGGCCCGGCGAATGACCTGCGGTAACCAGGTCAAGCAGCTCGGGCTGGCCATGCACAACTATCATGCGGCCTATGGTCAATTGCCGATGCACGGCACTGGGCCCACGAATGAGCGATCACGCCAGACATCGGCGGCCGACAATAACGATGGGACTGGTTTCACGCGTTTGGAATTATCGTATCTCGTGGGACTGTTGCCGTTTGTGGAACAGCAATCTCTCTGGGAACAGATCAGCCGCCCGATGATCGAACCGGATGGGGATCGATGGCCCGCGTTCGGGCCGCGTCCCTTGGTTGTTCTCTATCCACCGTGGCTGACGGAGATCCCGACATTCCGCTGTCCCAGTGATCCTGGCGTAGGGTTGCCAGCACTCGGGCGAACGAATTACGCCGTCTGCACCGGCGACAGTTTCTATGACGCCGAAAATGGCGCCACCGTTTGGACGGGGCCGTCCTCGGGCGGTCATTGGTTGTATCACTCCGATCGACAAGCGATGAATCGCGTCCGGTGTGGAATGCGAGGAATGTTCGTACCGCGTTACTCAACTCGATTTCGTGACTGTTTCGATGGACTGTCCAACACAATCGCGATCGGCGAAGTCATGACGGGATTGGGCGACGGCAGCAACCGCACGATTGGTACGAGCGCCCCGTCGAAATCAAGCGGTGGGAAAAGTGCTGCTCAGTCCGTCGCCGACAATCCGAATCAGTGCCGAGACCTCGGCTTTTTCGCTCCGAGCCGTCCGCTCTTTTGGGATATGTCCGTCGTGACGACTTACGCACCCGTCTCCCAACGAGGATTTCGCTGGGCCGCGTTCCATACCCTGCAGACCCAGTGCAATACGATTCTCGGCCCGAATTCACACATCTGTTTAGTGGGCAGTTCGGATACCTATGGAGTCGCACCGCCGAGCAGTCGACATCCTGGGGGAGTGCATGTTTTGATGGCAGACGGCGCCGTGAGATTCATCTCCGAATCGATTGACGCGGGTAACCCAAGCGTGCCCTGCGTGTATTGCGATCTGCTCAGTGGCGGTGCCGACAGTCCAACGATTGCGGGCTCGGCGAGTCCGTATGGTCTGTGGGGAGCACTCGGGACACGAGCCTCGCGGGAAGTGATTGGCTCTGGCTTCTAGGGATCGAGAGAACAAGAATAGTCGCCTTTCGCTCCGCGAAAGCTGCGTAGATCGCTTCTTTCGCGGAGCGAAAGACGACACTAAAGGACGCTCGATCCGAGGGAACCTATCCGAATCGGCCGCGAACCGTCACAATCTCGGGCGATCAAATTGTCTGTCCCTGATTCACTGGCTGACCCACGCTGTGACCGCACCTACCAACACCAACGATGTTAATCCCACCAACGACAATGGTGGTGATGAATCCGAATCCAACCCGAGCGCCACGCGGCGGCATTTCATTCGCCAAGCGATCGACGCGGACGTGGCGAGCGGTCGCTTCGATGCCGTTCGCACACGGTTCCCGCCCGAACCTAACGGCTACCTGCACATTGGCCACGCCAAGAGTATTTGCCTGAACTTTGGTTTGGCAAACGAATTCGGCGGCACTTGCAACCTCCGCTTTGACGACACCAATCCGGTCAAAGAGGACACGGAATACGTCGATTCAATTCAAGACGACGTGAGGTGGCTGGGGTTTGAATGGGACAATCTGCATTTTGCGAGCGACTACTTTGATCAGCTTTACGCTTGGGCGGAGAAACTCGTCATCGACGGCCATGCCTATGTCTGCGATTTGACCGCCGAGCAGACCCGGGAGTATCGCGGGACCCTCACCGAACCGGGACGAGACAGTCCCGGCCGCAGCAATACGCCAGAGCAAAACCTGGATCTACTGCGACGGATGAAAGCAGGTGAATTCAAAGACGGTGAGAAAACGTTGCGGGCCAAGATCGACATGGCCGCGCCCAACATCAATCTTCGCGACCCCGTGATGTACCGGATCGCCCACGTCAGTCATCACCGCACCGGCGACGCTTGGTGCATCTATCCCATGTACGACTGGGCACATGGCCAGAGCGACTCGATTGAAAAGATCACCTTCTCAATCTGCACGCTGGAGTTCGAGCATCACCGACCGCTCTACGATTGGTACTGTGACAAGCTCGCGATCCACCATCCGCGGCAAATTGAATTCGCGCGACTGAATATCACCTATACCGTGATGAGCAAACGCAAACTCCTACAGCTCGTCCAAGAGAAGCATGTCTCAGGCTGGGACGATCCTCGCATGCCCACACTGGTCGGACTCCGGCGGCGTGGCTACACCCCCGAATCGATTCGTGCCTTCTGTGCTGATATCGGCGTGGCAAAGTTCAATAGTACCATCGACGTTGTCAGGCTCGAGAATGCCGTGCGCGAGCATCTTAACGCAGTCGCACCGCGGCGAATGGCCGTGCTCGATCCCGTCAAGCTCACGATCACGAACTGGGATCAGAACGAATCTGCCGTGGAAATGATGGACGCTGTCAACAATCCAGGCGACGATTCGGCGGGAAGCCGCGAGATCCCGTTCTCAGGCAGTTTGTGGATCGAGCGAGAGGATTTCCAAGAGGACGCCCCACGGAAATTCTTCCGTTTGAAGACGGGCGGTGCCGTGCGCCTGCGAGCAGGATACATCGTTGATTGCCACGACGTGGTCAAGGACGCCGATGGCACAATTACCGAGATCCTGTGTACCTATGATCCCGAAACCAAGAGCGGTGAAGACACCTCGGGACGCAAAGTCAAAGGCACGATTCACTGGGTGAGTTGCGAACATGCTGTTGAGGTGACGGTGCGAAACTACGACCGCTTATTCACCACTGAGAATCCCGACAGCTCCGCCGACGGCAAATCTTTTTTAGATCACCTCAACCCCAATTCGTTGTCGACCACCACCGCGCTGGTTGAGCCAGCACTTGCTGCGGCCATGGTCGGCGACCGTGTACAGTTTGAACGCATTGGCTACTACGTGGTCGACGCTGACTCTCGCCCGAGTGCGTTGGTGTTCAACCGAATCGTCGGGCTCCGTGATACGTGGGCGAAAATTGCGAGCAAGGAACAACCGAAGGGCAAGAAATGAGTTCGTCCAAGCCGAAAGTATCGCTGCCTGTCGTCGCTGCAGAAGATTACCGTCATGCCGTCGCCGGTGAGCCTTGGGAATTGTGCCCCGTGGCGATCACCGGTCCCATTGAGTATCGCAGCTTACCGCGTGACGGTTCGATCGAAGCGACCCGGCGCTTAGCGGAAATATCGCTGCGCACACCGCTCGATTTTCCCGCGATCACTGACGCGATTCTAGATGGCGACCACGTTGCGTTGGCCGTCGATCCGAATGTACCGCGGGTCGCCGAGATTATCGAAGGGGTCCTGACCGTGCTGAGACAATGCCAGGCGGGACGCGTCAGCATCGTGCTGTGGTCGGAAGCCTCTGATCCTTGCCTGCACTTTTTGACCCAAAAATTTCAAACCATTTCACCGGATGTGAGCGATGGAAATGATGCGTCCGACGTTGATCAATACGTCACCGTGACTCGTCATAATCCTCGCGATCGACGGGAACTTAGATACGTTGCTGCTGACGCTGACGCCGAAGCCATTTACTTGGCCCGCGATTTAGTGGATGCAGACTTTACTCTCCCCATCATCGCAGCGAGGGCGAGTGATGCCGCTGAGCGTTTCGACAAGGCCGCGATATTCCCTCTCTTCGCTGATTCGTCTACCATGCGGCGCTATCAGACAACCGTGCCGCTGGATGAGTCCGCAAAGATGGCACTGGAAATTGGCTGGTTGCTCGGCGTGCAGTTGCAGATGATGGTGTCATCCGATGCCGCAGGCAGTGTCGCGCGTATCTTGACCGGTACTCCCGAGGCGATTCGAAGCGAACTCGACACGCTCCATGCCGAAGAGCATGACGAAAGTGGCGAGCACGAAACCCGTCCGCACGCCGAGCTGGTCGTCGCCGCACTCGACGGAGATGCGAATGTGCAGACGTGGTCGAACGTCGCCCGCGCCGCTGTCGCCGCGAGCCAGTACACGGAAGGCGATGCGGCCATCGTCATCTGGTCACAGCTTCACGAACGGCCCAGTCCGCTCTGGCAGCAAGAACTCGCCAATCGCCGTGAACGCAGCACTTCGGACGAGTACGAGTACGAGACCGACGATCAAGGTGAAGATTCACTTGAAGAGTCCGGCAGCGCGATCGCCGAGCGTAACTCGCCTGCGGCGTCGGATTTCGCAAACTGGCATACCGACCGTGCGTGGGCGAGAAAACTTGCGGAGTTGATGCAGAGCCAACGGCTGTTTCTGCATAGCCAACTCAGCGATACTGACGTGGAATCGCTTGGAATCGGAATCATTAGCTCCGTCGAGGAGTTGCACCGACTCGGACAGACTTGCCAGGCTGCTGGCATGCTCCGCGCCGCTCAGTTCCAAGCGGCATCAGTGGCGCGGTTTGACGTCTCGGCAGGGGAATCCTGATGCCGAAACCTGCTGTGAACAACCGACCGGCCCAGCGAATCGAGGATGCGTTTGCCTTTTGCCCGCGCTGCGCCACTCCCAATGCCGAGCTCGGTTCCATCCCATTTCGCTGTCGCGGATGTGGTCTCTCGATCTACTTCGGCCCTGTTGCGGCGGTAGGCGCTTTGATTGTTGATGAGGAGGGGCGATTGCTACTGGTGCGACGTGCTCGTGATCCTGGCAAACATCTGTGGGGACTGCCCGGCGGATTCGTCGATCACGGTGAGACTGCAGAGCAGGCACTCGCCCGAGAGGTGCTCGAAGAAACTCAACTCACGTTGGTCCATCATGAACTTCTGACGACCGGACCGAACCGCTACACGCATACCGGAGCAACCGCAGACGTACTTGACCTGTTCTTCGTCTGCCGTGTCAGTTCAACACAGTCTGTGCGATTGGCTCCCAGCGAATTGTGCGAGTATCGATGGTGCATTCCCGACGCTGAGATCCTCGACAACATGGCATTCCCATCGAACCGTCGCGCAGTCGAGTTATGGCTGGCTCAACGCGGTTGCTAAACGAAGAACCAAAGTGACAGCTTGCCATCGGCACCATCCGAAAGCAGATCGCTAGCAAAAATCACCGCCAGGAGGATCGAGGCATTGGTCGCGGCATGAACCAAGATAATCGCTAGTAGATCTTTACGGAAATAGAACCACAAGTTGGTCAGAATGGCCCACGGCAGCATGACCCACCACTCCCACATCATATGTGTGGACAGGAACACAACGACGACGACAACGAAACTACGCCACGAGAATCGCCCCAATGGCAGCTCGCGAAAGTCCTGGTCGCCGTCATAAACATCGGCGTAACGCATCAAGAAGCTGCGCATGAACAGCTCTTCCATCACCGGTGTGACGATCGCATAACCCACCATTCGTAGCGTTAAAACCCAGGGCACGAATGCCACTCCAGCCATTGCCGGATTGAATTCGATCCCCTCACCCACCGGTCGGATCTCAGGCACTAGCACGTATGGCAACATCCACATCGCAGCCAACACCAGCCCGATGAGCACATCGGCCAGATTCATCCAGTCAAACTTCAGCCGCAACTCGGGATAGCATCCTCGCGACCAAAAATATGCCAAGAATCCGACTGGAGCTACGACGCGCAGCACATACATCCAAAGAGTGAAATCAGCCGATACAACGTTGCCGATTTCAACCACCAACAGGAACGCGAGCATCGGAAGAATGTAAGGCAACATTGAGCGAATAATTCAGTTCGATGGACGTTCAAGATTTTCGTAACACGCCTCAAAAGTCACTCTTCTCCTTGCCTTCTTCGTCGTAGCGAATGTACGCGAAATAGCAGAAACTTACCGACAGACAAGGCAATACCACCAACACGACCCACGATGTGGAAGCGGCCAAGACGATCGAGATGACGCCGAAAAGGCACCACAGCCACCACGTGTCGCGCCACAGTCCCTTCATTTGCTCCATGGTTAGTCGCCTCAATGCTCGCAGAATAATGCGGTTAGAAAATGGTCCCGCGCTTCGAAACTGTCTCCAGGCGTCAGCGGATTCTCTCTGTTTTAAACGCTAGTGTGCTCTCCGGCAATGACGAGCAAAGGGGTGAAGAGAGCAATGGTCACCTCGAAGGTTTCATAATCACGAGTCGAGTGAGTGTCCGTCGCTCGGGTGAGTCAGAATAATCCTGAGGGGGGTGCGAGGGACAGCAATCCCAGCATCAGCGGGTCGACCGAAAGCCTCTTTACCGCGTTTATGACGCCATGCTACCTTAACCCACGAATGCCGTGCTGCTTCAGGGGCACAGCTTCGCGGTCCTTTACACTTTTATTCCTGCGGGAGCTTCCATGCTTTCCGAGTCGGTAGCAACTTGAAAGTCCCCCCGCGTATTCAACCACTGCTCGAAGACGGGCTCATCGACCAAGTCTTGGGCTCACTCATGAGCGGCAAAGAGGCCCAGGTCTTCCTCGTCCGTTGCGGCGACAAAGTGTGCTGCGCCAAGGTGTACAAAGATGTAGCTAAACGCAGTTTCAAGAATGCGGTGCAGTACCAGGAAGGCCGAAAAATCCGGAACAGCCGCCGCGGGAGGGCGATCGAAAACCGCTCCAAATTTGGCAGGGATCAACAGGAAGTCGTGTGGCAACGGGCCGAAGTGGACGCCCTGTATAAACTCGCCGATGCGGGGGTGCGGGTTCCCAAACCATACGGTTTATTCGATGGCGTGCTACTGATGGAACTGATCACCGACGGTGACGGCGGCGTGGCGCCGCGGCTAAACGATATCACGATGTCGTCCCGGCAAGCCGTGAAGGATCACGCCACCGTCATGATCTACGTATTGCGGATGCTGTGTGCCGGTCTCGTGCACGGCGATCTCTCGGAATTCAATGTCCTGCAAGATCAAGCGGGGCCCGTCATCATCGACTTCCCGCAAGTTGTTAACGCATCTGGAAATAACAATGCAAAAATGATGTTGCAGCGCGATGTTCGCAACATTACGCAGTACTATGCACAGTATGCTCCTGAGCTAGCTCAATCCCATTACGCGGAAGAGATGTGGGACTTGCACGAAAAGAGCGAACTGGACCCTGACTTGAAACTGACGGGCAAGTTCAAGTTCTCAACGAAGTCAGCCGACGTCCGTTCAGTGATCCATCTGATCGACATGGCCTACGCAGAAGAACAAGACCGACAGGCCCGTATGAAAAACGGCGATTCCCGCCGACGCAGTTGATATCGCTACGCCGAATCGATCCCTTCCAGGGCCCTGGTGCGTCTTCAATGATCCGGCCACCTGCCATCCGTTAAGAAAGAACTCGCCGACATTTTGCCTGAGCCGCCCCGGCCCCGGGTTGCCGCGACGCCGGCTTTCGCGAGGATTTGCCAGCAAGTGAGTTGCATGCGAGGCATGTGGAAGGGTCCCTTCCAGAGGTTGCCTTTCACTGGAGAGCTGAGGCGGCCATCGCGGTGGAGATAACCGTACCACTCACCGTGCACTCGATCAGGGAAACTCGCATATGTCCAGTCGTGAATCATGCGGTGCCAGGTAGCGTATTTGGATTCACCCGTGAGCTCGTGGGCGAGCAGTGTTGCGACAATCGTCTCGTTTTGGGGCCACCAGAATTTCATGTCGTGCCAGTACTCCTGAACGGGAAGACCGTTGATGTCAACGAAGTACATCACTCCGCCATGCTCCCGATCCCAACCCCGCTGCCACATCCAGTCGAGCATCTGGCAACCGGTATGGATCAGCGTGTCGTCTCCTCGGATCTTTCCTTCCTTCATGATGAACCATGCGCCCTCGATAGCGTGACCGGGATTAAGCATGCGACCGTCGAAGTGGTCGATAATCTCACCGGTCGGGCTGACGGTCTCCATGACGCACTGAATGTCTTCCTTAAGATGAAAACGGCGGATGTCGTCAATGCTTCGATTGATCCATGCCTCGGCGTCGGACAAGCCGATGGATTCGCGTAGCTCCTGCGCGGTCACGAGAGCGATCATCGGAAACCCGATGCCGCGGGTCGGCCTCGTTGACGTGAATTTTGGCGTCGCGCCCTGCGGGTGAAGGTTGTGATCGACAAATCGCTGAAAGGTGTGTCTCGCTTTTTCCGCGTATCGCTCGTTGCCGGTCGCCTTGAACAGCTCACCGTAGGCGATCGATGCGAAACTTTCTGAAAATGCGTAGCGACGTTTACGAATTGGTTCTCCTTCTCGAGTGACGTGGAACCACATCCGACCATCCGATGGGTCGAAGCAATGATCATCAAGAAATTGAGCGCCGTGTTTGGCTAGTTCCAGCCACTCCTCACGCGGTTCGACGTTGTTGTATAACTCGCCGAGCAGCCAGGTGAACCGGCCCTGTTGCCAGACACCCTTGTCGGTATCGAGCACGGTTCCGTCACGATCGAGCGACATCATGAACCCGCCATGTTCGCGATCAACACAGTGCTTGATCCAAAATGGCAGAGTGTCGTTCAGCAATCCGTCTCGATAGGTGGCAATGAGTTCTTTTCGCCGAGATTCATCCATTTGGGTTCGCTCAATTAGAAACAGCATCGTCGATCATATTGCCAGCCTGCAATGTAAGATGACAAATCACGCTTTGGCAGCCTGCGCTATGCGTTCTGCAATGTATGAATGGTCAGCCCGCTGAGGTCGCCAGTCGGTTTCGGTGAGATGAGACTTGTGACGTAACCGACGAGAAAGCACGTTGTGATTCCGGCTGTCGTGTACAGGTAGCCGTTGACTGCGGTGAATTTCCACAGGCAAAACATCACTGCCGCGCCGACCAACGCACCCGTCATGGCGCCGGTAGAGTTGGCTCGCGTTGTGGTGCCGCCTAGCACGAACAGCCCACCGAGCACGCCCATGAACAACCCGATCACTACCAAAAAGGAGTCGAATAGCGATTTGATGTCGGGGTTGACGAACACCAGGCCCAGCAGCGTCCCGATCACACCCGTCACAAATGTCAGACCGCGAGCCGCCTTGAGATATCCACCCTCGGAATTGCAAACGCTCAGCGGCCGCAAGAAGTCAGTAACCAAAGCAGTTGCAGTGGAATTCATGCTCGTCGAAACGGTCGATTGCGCTGCTGCAAAGATGCCCGCAACGACCAGTCCTGCCAAACCAATCGGCATCTCACGAGCAATGAAGTACGGAAATACCTGGTCCGTTGAAATCGTGGGGTCCAATCGCCCGGGGTTCGAGTGATAGTACGCAAACAGTGCTGTACCGATGCCGAAAAACAGCAGTGTCGATGGAATCGTCAGCACCGCGTTCGCCCAAATCGAACGCGCTGCGAGATTCTCATCGGCTGTGGTCATGTAACGCTGCACAACGGCTTGGTCAGCAGTGTAGGAAGAAAGATTCTGGCCAACCGCGCCAACAACGATCACCCACAACGCGATTTGGGCGCTCGTCGGGCTCAGGTGCAGATTCGCGATCCGAAACTTGTTGGCGTCTTCTGCTGTAGTCAGAAAACCACTCACACCGCCGTCGGTCCCCATCAACAATAAGATGATCGCAAGCAACGCTCCGCCAAAGAGCACGAACGTCTGAATCGTATCAGTCCAGATCACCGCTTCGATGCCACCCATCGTGCAGTAGAGAATGCTGAGAACGCCCATTAGCAAGACGGATTGCGGTGGAGTTAGCGGCGTTGCGACTGCCATCGCTAGTCCCGTCAGTGACATCACGACAGCCATGCGAAAGAGGTGAAACAGCGTGAAGCTGGCACTTCCAAACAGTCTCACCGGAAGGCTGAATCGTTTTTCTAAATATTCGTACGCACTGGTGGCGTCGATACGGCGAAAGAACGGCATGGCGACATACACGGCGACGATGGCAACGATGGGAATAGTGAAGTTGCCGATCGAATATACCCAGTCCTGGGCATAAGCCTTTGACGGTATCCCGGTGAAAGTCAGTGAACTGAGCATCGTGGCGAAAATGCTGCAGCCGGCAGCCCACCATGGAATATTGCTGCCTCCGCGAAAAAAGTCATCGGTATTCTTATTCTGTCTAACAAAGTAAACGCCGACCCCGACCATCGATGCGAGATAGACGAAGAGCACAACGTAGTTGACCATCCCGAAGTCATGGCCGGCTCGATTGACGCGAACGCGATAGACTTTCGGCGTGCGGGTTCGTGGACGGATTTCGCCGCTCGGGATAATAATGTCGTCGCCCCATTGAACTGCCGTTGTGGTCACTTGGGTGACGGGATGATCACCGGCGGACACCCACGTGTCAGTGATGGTGTGATACGCAACTGACTCGTTTCCGAAGCCTGGATGGTCGTCCTGAAGTTCACTGCCGTTGAAGAACAGTTCGCCACTGGATCCGCCGAGCACGAGAACATGGCTTTGGCCATATTGGATACTGGTGCCGGCCATCCAACATCGAGGTGCGTCGCTGCGTTGCCGCCACACGCCGGTACTCGAATTGAACTCCCACACGTCGCGAAGAAATTCAAAGCTGGATCGCTCTGCTGCTGGCCCTGTCTGTCGCCGCCCACTGATGACATACACGCAGTCGTTGTATCCATTATGCTGGCTGACAGTCAGGTTCAACGCCCGCGATGGCCCGGGCCAGGGAGGCAATTCTTTCCAAACGAACTCTTCTTCAACCGTCTTCTTCGACAAATCAAGCGACCAAAAGTTTGTCATGGCTGTTTCCAGCGATAGGCCACGTTGGCCCCCAGCCAAATAGATCACATCGCCGATCGTCGTTGCGGCGGAAAACGCGCACGGTTTTGGTAACGACGGATACTCTGTCATTACGATTCGTTCGGAGTTAGGGTCCCAGCTCAACAGGAACACGTCGTCAAACGTTTCTTCGGCATCGTTCCCCCCTATGCACACCACTCCGTCGCTCGTCGAGACTGATGCCCCGTATGCGATTGCACGATTGAGTGTGCCAGCGTCTATCCACGTGAAATCGTTACCGCTTCTTGTCATCACAAAGATGCGATCATGCCAGACTTTGTCGTTTTCCCAGACCGGCGTGGGAAAGTTCGCGCCTCCAGCCACGATCATGGCATCGTTGTGAACACCAACAAACGGACCTGCCAAGCCAAGCTCGTCCGGCATGGGCGGTAATTCTGTCCACGACAGCAAATCATCTGCGGTCGCGAGTGTGGATGACGTGACGCCTGCAAGGAAGAGCAGGATGCGCAGGATTCGTTTCATTGTCTCTTTCGTTTCATTGTCTCTTTCATCGTTCCGGCTACCCGACTGCACGTCGCAAGGCTTGGATTAAAGATTCAATGACAGGCTGGAAGCCCGCCCAACGTCGATTCCAATCGCTTCTAACTCGGTACGCAGCGAGTCCGCGTCGGATTCAGAGAGGCGTCCCTGCGGCAAGCGACACCCGCCGACGCTGAATCCACGCATTTCAAGTATGGCCTTCATTGCCGGATGGAACGGATAGCGGCCGATTGTCCGAATCATCTCGATCGAACGAGACTGCCCTTTCCGCGCTTGTTCCAGATCACCAGCGTTGAATGCGTCGATGATTCGGAGATACAACGGAGCCGCGATGTTGAACGTGCTGCCAATACCGGCACGCGCCCCCGTCGCCAGTGCCCCCAGCAGCATTTCGTCGCATCCCCAAACGAGGTCGAAGCGACCGCCCTCGAGTTCCAAGCAATGTTGAAATTCGAAAAGCTTCGTGTCGGTGTATTTCAGACCCGCCAGGTTTGGAATTTGATCCCCGCCCCTTCGCAAGAACTCGCCCATCTCAATCGTCGAGCCAGTCAATGCGGGAATGTGGTAGTAGTAGAACGGTAGGTCCGGCGCGCCGCACGCCAGTTCCGCCATGCAGTCCACCAGAGCTGCCACGTGTGACACCTTGAAATACGAGGGACACGTAGCCGAGATCATGTTTGCACCGATTTCCTGTGCATGGCTGGCAAGTTGCCGCGCTTCGCGCACGCTGTTGTGACCTACCTGCACGATGACAGGGACGCGTCCGGCGGTTGCTTCCAAATACGCTTCCGCAACTTTCCGTCGCTCCTCACTCGTCAGAGACATTCCCTCGCCCGTGCTGCCGCACACGTACAAGCCGTTGATGCCACTCTGCAGCAGTCCTTCGACCATCGGGCCGATCGCATTGAGGTTCAAGTCACCGTGAGGATCAAGCGGCGTGTAGGTTGCCGCAATCAGACCATTCAGTTTCATCGGATTCTCTTTCTATTGGTAACACAGGGACGGAACAATAGATCCGTGATCCCTGTGGTAGGTCGGCAGACGAGACGGCGTTGAAGCCGTCCTCCAATCCGACCGTGGACACGGCCCATCGAATCTCCCCGCTGGCATTTGTGGTCAAATCTTCACTATTAAATGAAGTCCTGACAAGCTCCTGTGTCTACTGCCATTCTTTTCGGATAGGCTCTTGGTAAACGGTGGATGTGGCACAGTGCTTTTCTTCTGCAAAGAAAGCTCAGTCGCATCGAAGGTCTTGAGGATGAACGGTCATCCCAGGTGTCGAACGATGGAGTCGCTCAACACTGGGCTCGGGCGAGGAATCTTCCACCTTCGCTGAGTCTTTCTTGACGAGCGGCACACATTTGCAGTCTGCCTCAGGAATCAGAACCGAATTTGCAGACCAGGCAGATTTAATTGCATGGAGGAGCGACGACGCGTGGTAGTTGGTTGATAGGTGTCGATGGTGGGACGATACGACGTGTGGACGTCGTGATGCTGAGTTGTTCCATACATCGCAAACTCCATTCGTTGCAGCAGTGGTAACGCTTCACCGGTGATGACATGACGCATGTGATTGATGGTAGCGTAATCGTGATGACGTGCCCCATCATAGCCTTGGTGCTGCAACTCTCGGTGCAGCGTCAGCAGCAGTGAACGAACGCTGTTCATGTCCTCGGCGACGTGATCAATTAGCCCACTCGACGCATATCGAGAATTGGATGCGGCATGCAAGATTTGATGCATGTGTTCTTGTAGCTTCTCCAGATTAGTGACGGTTGATTCGATCGAGTGCGAATGCTCGTAACCTTGGCTTAGCTGGTGCACGTCGTCATGCAGGTGGCGGGCGACCTCTGCCAGCTGATCGGCATGACGGTCCAATTCCGCGACCCTGACGTGATGCACAGGAGATTCACCGTGGCTGCCGGAATGATGCGAGCTGTAAGAGTCATTGGAGTGGCGATCCACTGTTGGCTCGGGTCGGGGAAAGAAGCCGAATCGGCCGAAGCCCTGAGCGTGGGACGCGGTGCCCGTGAAGGCGGTACAGGCGAACGTAACAACAGCGGCTACGAGAAGGGGTATAGCTCGGGTCATCGCTAATCTCCAAAAGAAAAGGGGGGGGGGCGTGTTGGAGTTTCACAGATGCATGTTCCATGCCTACGCGGAGAAAATGCCATTTATCGCGTGTTTCACAGCACATGAGAGCTAGTTCGATTTTGCCCCTCAAGGCAACGTGTTGTCAAATTGATCTTTAAAGTGTCGTCGTTTTGAGTAATCGGTCTGGGTCCTTGCCCGCCCGACTCGATCCCGGCCGCCCATCGATAGCATTCCACACTATCCCCATAATTTGCGAAGCGACTCTTCCGCAGTCACTTTCAATGGAAACTGTTGGCTGTGGGGATGCTCGGCGATACCTGCCAACTGACGCAGCGCGACGTGAATGTGTTCGGGCCGGACGCGGAGACCATTGTCAGGGTCGAGTTCCAATGTGTTTGGATTGATTGGCACGTTGAACTGGCCTTCATCAGTGGCGCCGAGCACGCGATTGCCGCAAATGCCGGGGCCAAGAAACATGACCGAACCAATCGACCAGTGATCTTTGCCCTGGCCTTTATTATAGGTTGGAGTCCGTCCCATTTCGCTTTGGGCGATGACCACCAGTTTGTCGCGGATCTGTAACTCTTCGGCGCGGCGGATCACGTAAGCAATGCCTTCGAGGAACTCCGGGATCAGCTTCATCTGATCGGCATCATTGTTGGCATGGCTGTCGAATTGCCCGATCGAAAGATTCGCCGAGACGCAGACACCGGCTTTGAACGATGCCAACGCGATTTCGGCCTGTTGTGCCAGTCGCTGTGTGGGGACCGTTTTCGGAATGTGCGGTGTGACGCGAGCCAATGCTTTTGAGTTCGCTTGCGCCGCATAGAGCATGTTTTCGGCTCGCTCTTGCCTGGGCAGTAGCGGTCGCGCGGCACGATCGGCCCGGCGCCCGCCTAATGCATGCTCGATCCGAGCCATTGCGAAATCTTCGTGGTACGGCGCACGTACGTTGCCGTCGATCGCATCCGCATTAGCGATGCGATTGAGCGATGGCAGATAGGGCACGCGCGACATCGCCACCAAATTTCCAGTCGCCGAATAATTGCCAAACGTCAAAAACGACAGCGGGCACGCCGGTCCCTGGCAAGCGGCAACCAGCGCGGCGAACGTTGGATAGGCGAGGCTGTCTAACTTGCCCGTTGCCATGTACCGCGAGCAGGGTGAGTGGTTGTTCACCGAATAATCCAGTCCGTTCAGCACTAGCAAGTCGTTGCCGAACTCGGCGTAGAAATCCTCGTTGCTCATCCCACCCTGTCTATGTTCGGAGGTGGGTGCAAACGTGTGATTGCCGTGCGTGAGGATGTCACCTTCATCGTAAAGTCGATTGATTCCGCCGACACCTTTCGGGTCCATGAGATACGTCGTGTCCCAGCCTCCCGACGCATTGAACACGATGTAATACGGCCCCTCGTAGACCGGCAGGTCGTGCGGATCTGCTGCCTGCGCGGTGCGTGGGGATTTCATCGGTGCCGCCAGTCCTAATCCAGCCGCGGCACACGATTTTAGAAAGTGACGTCTCATCCTGTGGTTCCAATATTGGTTGTTCCAGCTTCAAACCGTCTACTCATACAAAAACTCAGGCAGCCGCAGCAGGTAGGTCACGACGCCGCGCCAGGCACGAACGGTGTAATGAGGATCGGGGACCGGAGTGATCAAACCCTGGCGGCAGCTCCAAACCTCTTCAGTACCCACGTCCGTACGCGCGGCCGCGTCGGCGACGATTCCAGCAAACAGTTCAAATGAGCGATCGACTTCGACGGAATCGAGTTTGTCGTCTCGGCCTAACACACGCTGATGCAAGTGGACGATGGTGCGGCGGATGCGTTGGTCAGATGCGGGTGACGCGCCAGGCAGAATATCCGGATCGATGTCAGGAAACAAAAGCCGCTTTTCTGCTGGCAAACTGAAGTCGAACGCCACGTTTCGGCATGCGACGTCGTTCGCCATCGTCCGCTGGATCGCTCCCATCGCGCCGCTGGGATCGGCAGCCCGCTGGGTAACTTCCTTGGAGTCAATACCGCCGTAAAGCATCGCCGTTTGTTCGGTGAGCCGCCCCCAAGGCCGGCCAAACACTGCGGCAAGTTTCCTCTCAAGTTGCTCGGGAGACAGCATTCGCACGAGGCCGATGTCGTCGAGTTCGGCGAGCCGCTCTGGAGTCTTGGCGACCGTCACGAGTCCGTCCGCTCGGTAGAAGTCGCACAGCACCCACTCTTTGATGATCTGCTTGAAACTGAAGCCGGATTCTGCGAAGTGTGAGGCGATGGTACCGATTTGTTGTCGCTGCGCCTGGTACGCGCAGCTTCGCGGTATAAAGCGGGTCATCCAAGTCCGCCGGTGGCAGCAGTGGCTGGCACCGGTCAGCAGGTAATACGCGTGCCCCACCATCGTGGTGGCAAAACGGGGGTCTTTCGCAGTCCGCTCCCCGAGCCACTGCAGCGCCCGCCAACGCTCGTCGTCCGGCAGGACCTCACCCTCGAGGCCGGCCGCAAACATGTCAGTGAACCAGCCTTCTTTTCGCCGCCCATAGATGCTGAAGTTCGTGTCGAACCGCCAGTAGTCCTGAAACAGACCCGCGACCGGATCGATCGTCTTGTGGCAGACGACGCACTCCGACGCCTGCATCGTCGGGATCGCGAACTTCGCGCTGACTGCTGCCGCGTCCGAAACTCGCGCGGCCAGTTCGAGCACGTCAACGCCCAAAAAATGCTGGTAGTACATGCGGGCCCGTAGGCGGTTGCGGTTGGTTTCCGTCGTCGGATAGCGGCTGAGGTACTGAAACGTGCTGAGCAAGCCAGCGTGGGGATAAAATCCGGTGGCCGACTCTTGATCCTCGGAGCGGCTGCGACCGACCAATGCTTTGAGTCTGACCGGGATGTATTCGAATGCGTCATCAGAGTCCTCGAACTGGTTCTTGACCTGGTCGAATATCCCGTAGCCGCGAGCAGTGAACGGCGAGACCACAATATAGTCCGCCGTGACAATCTCCGTGAATGGCCGATCGTTTCGCACGATATACTCGATCAACTCCATCGGTTCGCCCAACAGTGCCGCGCGGTAGTCGTTGGCGAGTTTGTAACCGGCTTGCCGACGCTCCTTTTCATCTTCGATGTGGCTCAGCTCATACTTCTGATACCACCCCCGTGTTTTCTCAAAGTGCTCGTAAGATAAAACGGTCTGATCCGGATTCCCGTCGACTCCCAAAGTTAGAAAAATGTCGTTGAATGCTTCCTGGAGGCGTTCGTAAAACGCCGCTTCGGTCATGACGTTGTCCAGGATTTCCGGCAACGCCTCGAGGCCTTCCCCGGCCACGGCACCGAGTTCCTCCTCTGTCGGGAGACGCCCTGCCAGCGACAATGTGGCCCGCCTCAGCAGCTTGCGATGATCGAGCATCACCACGCCCTCGAACAGGAATCTCTCACCTTGGTCGGCAATCGGCTCATCGGAAGAAACGGAATGCGGAACCGTCACGCGCCGTACAAAGTCCTCCAAAATGCGGTAGGCGGTTGAATCTTTCTTCAAGACCTCTTCTCCTCCGTGATCCAGTCCCCCGATCACCTTCACCAGCAACAGCGGCTGGTTATCTGCGGTCTGAAGGGCCATTCGCACAAACGCATCGCGATTGAGCCGCATCACTCCCGCCCGCTCGGATTCCCGAGATCGGCTTAGATCGTGAAGGACAAGACGTGTGTCCTCCGCATCACCTGCCTGCTTGTGACACTGGAGACACTCCGCGCCACCAACTTTTGGCCAGACTTCGTCGGCGAAGAACTTGTCGAGCTTTGCGTGAACAGGGGCCGGACATGGACTTTGCTCCGCAGCACTCGACGGAGTATCCAGCATCACTGCGATCAGAACGGAAGTCACGATGAGGACGATGGAATCCCAGAGTGATGTTATTCGGACCGCCATCAACGCTACCCCCTGATTCGTGTACATTCGCTCGGCATGCAACGGTAAATCAATTTGCAACCAGTCCATTTTCTTCGTAAGAGACCATCTTACATCACCGGCTCGCCAACTGCACCTTTCAAACCACGTAACCCAATCCTGCGTGAGTTCAAAGTGTCCTGCAGGGTTCTAAAAAAGCGATCGTGACCATCAGAGACGTGAAAGGGCCGCAGAATCTGCTGACTGCTAGAACTCATGCAATGGATTTTCATTGGTCAGTTCTAACATAGAAATCGCTATCGATCTGCACAGCGTTGTTAGTCCAAACAATCCATTAAACCACGGGGAGGTGTTTGGGTAGGAATCTGTTTGCTGAAGGTCAATAAGTCCAGCGAAACCCTTGTTATCGCGTAACTATTCAGCTTTCTGATGCCTTGGAGGCAGCGGCGGCATGACTCCGGTGGCCGCGTACGTAACTAGTGCGGATAGGATTGTGTCGAGCGGTTGGTGGCCGCGAACCCGCAGGGTTCGCAACACCGACATAAGTACCGATTGAGTCAACGCACCTTGGTCGCTGTGATTGCAGTAGCTGTTCTTGCGAATCATCACCGCCGGGCGGATCGCCCGTTCACCGGCATTGTTGTCCGACGGAACATCGTCGTACCACAAGAACGTGAGTAATTCACTGCCATACTTTGCCAGCCGCTTGGAAAGTCGATTCGCGTCAGGGTGCTCCCATGATTCACTGCCTAGCTTCGCCAAACGTTGCTCCAATCTGGCCACTGCCAGATCGTAGTCATGCTCCGGCAGCTTGTCCTTCGCTGCGTGCAGCTTCTTCGAGTCACGAAAGACACTGACCAAGCGACGCGAGAATGATTTCCACTCCGGATGTTCGCCATGCTTCTCGCTGACCTTGGCGGCATCGCGCAGCAAGTGAGGCCAGCATTTCTGCTTGTCAGCGCACACGACGGCATCGTACGGTGACCAGAAATCTGTGATCAACGTGCCTTCGAAAACGTCGTAAAAGAACTTTTGAATCGCCGGCGAACCGCGGCTTCGATCAATCATGTAAAAGACACTCTGGTCGCTCGCAAAACACCACAGCCAGTGTGTTTTGCCGTTGACTCGCCAACCCGTTTCGTCGGCATGGAGCTTGCCGCTGGCCAAGCTTTCGCGATGAATCTGCTCGTACCAAACAAACAACAAGTCAGCCAATCGGTGCCACATCTGCACTAAACCACCGGGCGTGACCTTCATTCGCAAGTGAAAGTTGAACGTGTCAACAATCTGGCTGATCGTCAGACCCTGCAGGAAGTGCAGCAACGCCGAAAGGACCAAAGTTCGATTGCCCAGCGTGCAGCGAGGCAGTACGTCGGGCAGCTTGGGTTCGACGCGTTTTTTGCAGTTTGGACAATAATCTCGATGAAGAGTGTCTTCGGTGATAACTGGTTTAAGGTCTTCAGGAATGTCTTCGCTACGTCGTGTTCGGGTCTCGCCCGTACGCTTGAGCTCGCCGTCACAGTCTGGGCAGCGGTCATACTGGTGCTCTCGTGTACGATCAGGGTCGGGCAATGGGGGGCGTGTTCGTCCCGTGTGGCCCGGCTGCCCTCCACGTTTCCGCTTGTTTTTAGGAGGCACCGCTGGCGGCTTCGAGTAGGGTGGGATCGTAGCCGGAGGCGTGTTGGGTCCGGAAGACTGAGTTGTTCCGGCGATTCGCTGTTGCAGCGCCAACATCGTGAAGGCGATTATCTCTGGTTCGGAACGCGCAAGCGCGAACGCATCGCATTCGCTAAGCTGGTTGTTCATCACCTTGTCGAGCAAGGTGACGTCGATCGGATGATCGAGAACGATAGTGACTCCGGTTCCGTCCATGATTTGCAAATCAGAACGAAAATCCCAAAATTAGCCAATACCAATTTCAGGCGGCTGAATAGTTACGTTATCGCGAGCACTGTCGTGGCAAGCGAAAATGAAGACGTCGGAAGTCTTTAAAATGGACCTTCGCCGCGGGAAAACTGGCTGGAAGAGGAA
This sequence comes from uncultured Planctomycetota bacterium, assembly GCA_963763175.1. Lineage (GTDB taxonomy): Bacteria > Planctomycetota > Planctomycetia > Pirellulales > Pirellulaceae > Rhodopirellula. The sequence goes on from CAVXOB010000011.1 coordinate 740,623, forward strand.
CGGCCGCCCGGACACACGCGAACTCGAGAAATTAATCAAGAAAATTTTCATTCGCCTTACCCTATTGACCATCTGATCGTGATAATCTCAGACCTGTGCAAAACTTGGTATCACTTCTTCTGTAAGTAGGGTTCAAAGATGGGCATCGAATTACGCGGCATCCTCACGAGTATTTGTGTGCTCGTTGCATTCGTAGAGGCGCGAGGGCAAGAACCGGTTTTTAATTCGCAGGTCGACATTGACCAGGCCGAATTGTTATCGGGCAGTTACACACTTTCGGATATCCTGCAATCGGGAGAGAGATTTTTCTCTTCGCCGTACCAGCTTATCGATGGATGGGGCGAAGGGAAAAACGGGCCAAGAGCTTTTCAAAGGGTTGCTCTCTACCCTTACTTCCAGAACTTTTCGTGGTTGCGATTCAATGGAATTGACTCCCAAAGTTGTTTCGAGTGTCACAACAGCATTGGCGTCGGTGGGAATGATCGACTCTTGCGACGGAAAGGCGATGCGACGGTAGGTGCAGCAGGTATCGCCAGCAATGCCTATATCAATGACGAGTTTCCAACTCGGCTAACAAAGTTTCTACGAAATCCGCCGCATGCGTTGGGCAGTGGCTATGTTCAGGAACTCGCCGCCGAAATGACCTTAGACTTATCAGCTCAGAGGATCGCAGTGCAGATGGCTGCTAAAGCGGATCCAAACACGCCTAAGCAGATTGAATTATCAAGCAAGGGCGTTTCATTCGGTGTTTTTCGCAGCACTTATCAGAGTGCCATCAGCGACTACCGCGATGATACATCAGGAGTGGTCGGTGTCTCCGAAGACTTGATCGTCCGTCCTTTTCAATGGAAGGGAATTGCGACCGATATCCGAAATTTTACACGAGGAGCTCTAGACTTTCATTTCAGTTTACAGCCGAGTGAACTATACAACTGTAAAATGCCGGACGGTTCCATCCTACCGAACGATGGTGACAAAGACGGAAAGACCGACGAGGTCACGATCGGAAATGTCTCGGCACTGTCGGCATTTGTTGGCATGGTTCGTCCCCCTACGGAGCAATCGCCCTCCGACCCCGCTCAATTGGCCAGAGTTGATCTCGGTCGACAAATTTTCTCAGGAACGGGCTCGCCGAGGATTCCCAACGGAACCTCGATGTGTGCCGACTGTCATGTTCCTAGTCTTACCCTGGAGAATGCGGTTTACAAAGTGCCGGACCCACAGCTACCTGATTGCCCGGAGAGTGAAAATGCAAACATGCGGACTCAGATGTTGCGAATTCGGGGAGTCGATCAGGTACCTCGCCCCGCCGTTCCACGACCGGGAACCCCGACGTTGATCAATCCGATTCCTCGTAGTCGTCTATTTATCTCCAAGGAAATCGAGAAGTTACGACGTGCACTCGAACAGCAACAGGATATCGAGGCACTCCCCCTCTCCGCTCCGCAGATTCATACACGAGTTCGAAGTCTGATGAACGAACCGCCTGCGGACAGTTATGCGATCGATCTGAACAATCCATCGCTTGACGAAAACGACCCGATGTACTGTTCAATCTACCCAAGGTTGCCGGTCGGCAATGGTGGTGAGGTGATCATTCGCCTCTACAGTGATCTGAAGAGACACGACATGGGATCAGGATTGACGGATGTGGCGTCACAGCCAACGGACACCGAGGGTGTCGTCGTCAACGCACGTTTTTATCTGACTCGCCCACTTTGGGGCGTCGCCGAGACAGGCCCTTACTTGCACGATGGAAGAGCGATCACGCTCGAAGATGCGATTCTAGGACATGCCGTTAGTGCGTCGTTAGTTGACGACAACCCGATTATGCCGCCCGGCTTTGCTGAACGTCCGCTTGACCCTTCCAGTGACGCGTTTCGCGTCGTGAAGATCTACAAAGAAGATTTGAGTTCGGAGGAGCGAGAGGCTCTGATTGCGTTTTTGACCACGCTCAAAATCTCAGGCACTCAGGACTGCGAGTGTGATTGATTCGTGAAGGTCCAAACTCCTGAGAGATTTCCCTCGGGCGCGGAGAGGGATGCCAGCTATCCCAGGGGTCGAGTTTAACTCACCCCTGCGGCGCGGCGCGTAACTCGTAAGGATCCGTTGTCACAAACTCGCTACGCGGTGAGCGTTGGACTCGCTTCCGATGGTCGAACGAACAGAGCACTACGTTTGAAAGCGACGTAAGCCTTGAGTGGTCCCGAGCCAGCAAAATCGCCTTGAAGACGCCGGGTCCGGGCCAAGGGGAGCGTTAACTCTCTGCAAGTCAAGTCTCACTGCTGGAGCAATCACCACACGTGGAGGCGACACGAGAAAACAATGGGCCGCACCCAGGCCAATTGCCTTGATCAATCCAATGGCCTGGGACTTAAAAAGTAAAATCCGCGGAGTACCCGGCTGTGTTAAAACCCTGAGGCTAAGTGAGGCTCCGCAAAACCATTTGCCATTGAACAGTAAGAGATTGTTGTCCCTCTCATTCAGACAATCTGCCTTTAAGATCGATCGCTAACGCGGACGCCAGTTTTTCGGCTCATCCGACCGAAGCGTGCGCGATGGTGACTGGAGGTTTTCTGAGGCATAACTCAAGTGTCCAATGATTTGTTTAATAAAAGCGTCCTCGGCGAATCGAAACTCGCCGAGAACCGTCGGCACCGTTGGCGCACCGTCGACCGGGATATCCCTTGTCAAGTTGCACCTCTGCAGAGCTTGATTCGAATGGCGTGGACTTAGGGCTTTTCGGGCGGTTTGACGGGCTCCGCCGTCATTCGTTTTGCTCGACTGGGGCGAGGCTTTTTCAGCTTGGGATATTTTGATTGATTTCGGCGTTTGAGCTCGCGAGGTTCTTCGCGACCGGGTCGATCTCGGACCAGCCGGGAAGTTGCCGACAGAACGATCCACATCAAATCGTCGGACGTTTCAAGTTCGTCGCTGAAGTATATCCAAGCATCGCGTGAACGAGAAAAGCTGACTTCACGCGGATGGATTTCCAGGACCGCAGCAGCGTCGTTGGTCAGTGAGCGTACCAAGTTATAAGCCAGCACTCCGACCGCTATTTCGCGGTCAAGGTTTTCGGGAGTATGGCAGCGTAGATCACAAAATCCCATCGTGGTCTTCCAGCAAGCAATGTCCGTTTCAACGTCCCATCTCAGACCATAGAGTTCTGCGATTTCGTCAGCGCTGAAACGCTTCGAGTCAACAAGCGTGGTGACGATCGTAAGCTCTTCGGTGCGACCTGTCAGACGGTATCGAATGCAGCGATACTGGATTGATTCAGGTAGCTGTTGCCACTGCTCGGGTGTAAATCGATTTTTGTTATTCTTCGGTTTCTTCAACGTAATCGTCTTCTCGTCGAGCACTTCGCAGACTCCCTCAAAGGGTGAATTGCGACAGCCCTTGATCCCGCAAACCAGTTCAACACCTCGGCGATTCAGTAGCACCGAATCATAGAACGATTCGAAGTTGCTATCCGCGACGACGATATCGCCGGCTACGAAATCACCGTGTTTTTCGCGGAAAAGGCTAACCTCGCCGGTCAGTTTTCCCTTCATTGCTGCGGTGTTGTAATTGACAATGCAGCCGGTCGCCAAGCAAGTCGTCACCACGCAGCGCACTTGAGGAAAGCCAAGCCCTTCTTTTTGAGTCGAAGGCTGAGGATAGACTTCTTGATTGGCCTGCGTATCAGGTGCGCGAAATACCAAACCATCGACCAAGTAGACATTTAGCCCGTGCCATTTCCACTGCGTAGGGGCTTTCCCGCGAAGTAAATCGACAATGCGTTTGCCAAGTCGATCGATCAGTTCAACGGTGAGCTTTGCCCTCGCCTTGCAGTAGGCCGAAGCATCTTCGCAGCAGGGCGACTGGCCTCGCCGTTTTCGCTCACGATTGAACTTCGTGAGGACGGTCGAATAGGCATCTCCGCGACTGAGGCACTGCGAAACGAACAAGCCGAGTGTGATCGCCGGGGTGAACTCCCGCTCACGGAACTTGATTTCAAGTTCATCACATAGCTGATGGACATCGTCGTCACTGAAGATTTCGGTGCGCCGGACTTGATCGAGTTGGATCAAATTGTCAATCCGCTGGACCACCTCCTGTGGATTGAGGGCCCGACGCAATTCGGCTCTGCGATTGGTATCGACAGGGGCTCCTCGGGTTGGCAGAATCATCGACGGCATCCTTGCTGTGTTGAGATTCTTTTGAAGAAAAACCACGATGCAACAAGGATGCCGTTCTTCGCTAGCTCAAAATTGTTTCACGCGAGATCCGCCTTAAGTCCACGCCATTCGAGCTTGATTCCGTTTCTCCCGGCAGACCCAGTATAAGGTCCAGCGACAACTCGCACAAATTATCATTGGACGCTTGAGCCATGGAGTGCCGGGATAAAACCGGTTTGGAATCGAGAATGAAAGTTTCTTACGAGGAAGGTCTAACCAACTACTTCGGCCTCCGGCGGAGGTGCGACGAAGGTAACAACGTCGTGCTGAGCGTCCGTGCAGGGGGAAGCGTAGGCCAGCTAATTGAGCTCCGAAATCAGGTCTTCCATGTGCCGACCGTGTCATATGCGTCGGGAAGGCAACACCAGCTACACCGCTTTGGTAAGGGTAGTCTGGACATGGCGGAGTCGAAGAACCTGTGCATGCGTGGAAAATTCCAAACGCGAGAACCGGGAAGTCCCATTTGCCCCTGGGGTCAAGTCGTGATGACTCACTGCCAGGGCGACCAGCGAACCTCTATGAGCGCAATTCTGGTATGAACGCGGATGGGATGGCAGATGAGGCCGTAGTACCGTCGACGCGGGTGAACAAAGCTGCGACCGCAGTGGCGGAATCCGCCGAGGAAAGGGACCTCACTGAAGGGAAGTATTGCCGGATTGGCGTCGATGCTTCGGACTCTGAGCCGGAACAAGTATCAATTGGAGCGTCACGGGAAATCACGACGGGTAGCGTCACAGTGTGTCGCGATCGTTTGACCCAACGGAGGAGCCGTATGAGTCAAGGCTCACGTACGGATCTGTGCGGGGGGCGGCTGGCAACAGCCGTCCCTACCGCGATCCTTGAAAACCTCCGGCGCACCCTTCCAGCTTGTCGATTTAGTGTATCCGCATAATGGGCGGTAGTAATGCTGCCCGATCGCGCTATGCTTTGGTTTGAGATTTAGCCGGGCGCCCACCGAGGAAGTTGTGATGAGTCAGCGAACACCCAAAAACGCCTACTGGCAGGATGCACCGGCACCACGGAACCAGTTGGTGCTGTTTACCGAGTCCCTGGAATCGAGAATTCCAGAGGACCATCCCGTTCGCTTGCTCGATGAAATTCTCGGCTCCCTCGACTGGACCTCCTGGGAAGCGAAGTACCACGGTAGCTTCGGACAACCACCCATTCACCCACGCATCATGGCGTCGGTATTGCTCTTCGCCATGATTCGCCGTGTCCGCAGCAGCCGAAACATCGAGTATCAAATCCGTCACTCGATCGACTTCATGTGGCTGGTTTCCGGACGTACGATCGACCATGACACGATCAGCGTGTTTCGTCGCAATCACACCGACCAGCTCAAAGACATCTACCGCCAGATGATTCGCATCGCCATCGACATGAAAGTCGCCAAGCTCGGCGAACTGTGCATCGACGGCACCCGCGTGCTCGCCAATGCGAACCGCTATCGGACTTGGACCGCTGAGCGGGTCGGCAAGGTAATTACGGCTTTGGACGAGCAACTTGCCGACGCAATGGCGAAAATCGAAACGGCCGACAACGTCGAAGATCTGATCGGCCAAGACATTGCCGACGACCAACTTCCCGCGGAGATCGCCGACTTAAAAGTGCGCCGCGAAAAGCTCGACGAGATTCTCGGCAAGCTCAACACGATGGACGCCCAACGAAAGAAGTGCGGCAAAGACCCCAAGACCAACCCGGCTCAGATTCCCAAAACCGATCCCGACGCTCGCACATTGCTTAACAAGGAAGGCGGTTACGCACCGAACTACACGCCGATGGCGGTGACTGAAACCGAAAGCGGCTTCATCGTCGGAGCCGATGTCGCGATCGGCAACGTCGAACACGATCAGTTGCTGCCGATGGTACAGGAAATTATTTCGGTTTTTGATTGCGAAGTCCACACAGTGATGGGCGACACGGCTTATTCGACGGGCGAAAACCTCAGCGGTGCTGAAGCGGCCGGCATCGAGATCCTCGCTCCGCTGGCCGATGTGAAGTGCGAATCGAACCCAGCCGATCGTGATGACCCGACACGGCCCGTTGCCCCGGAGCTTGTTGTTGACCTACCCAATAATCCGACGACCAAGAAGTTTGACAAATCGGCGTTTGTGTATGACGAGGCGGCCGACTGTTACTACTGTCCGGCCGGCAAACTACTGCGGAAGAATGGAACCCAAAACAAACGTCTCAGCGGTGGCCATGTGGTTTTGCAATCGGTCTACATGTGCGGCGATTGCCGAGGCTGCCCACTGGCACCGAGTTGCCGCAAGAATCCTGAGGCTCGCGGGGGGCGGCGGATCATTCATGATGTTCACGATGCGGCCCGCCGTCGTCAGCGTTCGCGAATGCGAAAACCCGATGCTGAGGAGCGATACAAGAAACGCAAGTCGGTCGCCGAGCGTCCTTTCGCGGTGATCAAAGCGGCAATGGACCTGCGTCGCTTCTTGCTGCGGGGTATCGAGGGGGTGGGGGTCGAATGGCTGTGGGCGTGTTCGGCACACAACCTGAAGAAATTAATGTCGATCATGGCCGCGCTTTGCGCAGGTGACGCGGAACGCAGTACGGCAGGGACACACTAGAGAGTTCGGGGTAAATAGATGGCCCTGTCACCCGTTGCCAGCGGGCTCAGGCCACACAGTTACAGGGGCAGGACGCATCGAAGAACTGCACATCAACTCAGAAATTTTTTAGTCTCAATCCACATTCACTAAATCGACAAGCTGCTTCCGTCGGATGAGCCCCTAAAATCCCGAAGTTGTTTTCGAACTTAACCTGAGCTGGACGCAGCACTAGCAACATATTTCTCCAAAATTGCTATGCATCGCGTGATCATCAAGTGACGAATTCGGAGCGATCGGCTAGACTGATGGGCATTCGATAGTTTTCCTCGTTCGCACGGTGTCACGGATGACATTTCAGTTCAAAGATCAACTTGACGCCGCCGCCGAGCAGCGCAGCCAAGCCTACTTTGCAACGCTATCCGAGAAGGATCAGCGTCGATTTGCTGCTTTGGAGGCCCAGCGGTTGGGGCACGGCGGCATTGGCTACATCGCGAAACTGCTCGGAGTCTCCCGGAGCACGATCGAACGCGGTATCCGCGAAATGGAGCAGCTCCCTGAAGATCCGGCAGCCGGTCGGATTCGTCGCCCCGGTGGCGGCCGAAAAAAAGAATCGACTCCGACAGCGAGCTTGAAAGCAACCTGATTGACTCTCTGGATTTGCAAACCGCTGGTGACCCTGATGATCCCGACGCCGTCTTCACCAGCCAAACTCCAGCTCAATCCGCCGACAAGGTGACCGCTGCGGGGACGCCGGTCCATCGCAACACCGTCAAGACGTGGTATCGCGAGATCGGGTTGGGACTGCGGCAAATCCGAAAAGACATTGCCGGGGGACACTCTCCCGATCGCGGGCAGCAGTTTGAACGAATCGGCGATCTGACAGACATGTACGAGCGTGAAGGCAATCCTGTCTTTTCCGTGGACACCAAAGCCAAGGAATTCCTTGGTCGCCTGTACCGCAAGGGAAGGATCTACGGCACCGCCGCCCTGCAAGCTTTCGATCATGATTTCCCGAGTTGGGCGGACGGCAAATTGATCCCTCACGGAATTTACGACATCCGCCGAAACGTCGGGCACATCAACCTTGGACTGAGCCATGACACCAGTGAGTTTGCCGTGGAAAGTTTGCGTTGGTACTGGAGCCGCATTGGCAGGCAATGCTATCCCGGGGCGACAAGCATCTTGCTGTTGTGTGATTGCGGCGGCAGCAATGCCGCCAACCGCCATCTGTTCAAGTACTACCTTCAGCGGCTGAGTGAATCGATCAGGCTGCCGATTCGAGTCGCTCACCTCCCGAGCTACTGCAGCAAGTACAACCCGATTGAACGTAGGTTCTTTGCACATGTGGGCCGGGCCTGCTCAGGCCGGCTGTTTGATTCACTTGAAACGGTGGTTAATTTGATGCGACAAACCAGAACGCGAACGGGCCTGCGAGCGACCGTCAATGTAATCCGCCGTGCCTATGAGACCGGCCAGAAAATCACCGACGAAATGAAGTCTCGCATGAACATCATCTACGACGAAGCTCTGCCAAAATGGAACTACGCAACAAGCCTGTGAGTGCGCCAGTTATTCTTCACGCGATGCTATGTGCCGTCGACCCGCTTGTTGATTTGCGTCTGAGTCGAGTCCACCGACGAGGTCGGGATCGGAAGTCCCGCTTGACGATACCGATCGTGCTTCATACACGCGTAAAAAGAATTTGAAATAATGAAAGCGAATCTTGAGTCGCGATTGGAATCGATCAAGGCAAGGTAGGTCCAACCTTCTATGCGTTCCCCGAGGATAGACAAACTTGAGAAAATCTCTGATCCCGTTTGTCCGACTTCGAATCGTCTAGCAATAAGGGTTAGGCGAGAGTCGTCGAAGCCAACGTAACCAGATCTACGTGGCGAAATCCGCTCGGCGCTATCGCCGGCTCTACATAGCGGAATTTAATAACCCTACGTTCCGTTCATTTATCAGTGCACGGACATGCTGCGGTTGCTTTTGATCAGTAGTGTAAAGGTTGGGCACCACGCCTTTCCGACCAATCAAACTCTTGTCTTACTTACAAAGGGTATTTCGATGAAGATTTCGCGTTTTCTGTCTTTGACGGTCGGTATAAATCTGCTGGCTCTTTCGGTGAGCGTCGGCTTCGCTGTTGACAAGGTGGCAGCACAACAGGGTACGCAAGACTCTCAGCAGCAAATCGTCGACCGGATCCTCGATGTCAAGTATGTCGACGAAAAAATCAACCCGCCAAACCTCGTCGTAACCGCGATTGGCGAAGTTCCGACCGCAGGATACCAGCGGCCAACCTTGCGGCGTGCCACCTATGTCGTTCCGCCGGCAGACGGCATCCAGGACTACTTTCTGCGTGCCACTCCGCCTTCAGGAGACGCCGCTCAAGTCGTCTCGAAAGTGAAGGCGAAAAACACGTGGAAGGGCTATGCCGAGAAGGCACCCTGGATCAAGGGCATTCGCGTGCATGGTGCCGGTGACGGGGTAATGGTCAAGATGTTTTCCGGCGAGCCTGCCGCCATGGACCGCACATTCGAAGGCCAGTCAAAGGACGGCAAGCTGCAGGCCGCTTTGGATGAGGCACTCATGCAACTTGACAAAGCGGTTGGCGAAGGAGGCGTCGCCGATGCGATGTCGACTTGGACGATCACCAAAGTGACTGGGCAGCGTGGAGGTATCGCCGGCCTCCGCAGTGTAAAGGTAACAATCACCGCGACGCGGACTCCGCCTTGGGACGAGTAGCAGCGATTGACATCAGCGGAACGTCGATTCAGAAGAACCGATCGATATATGTGGATCTTGCCTGCTCGGCTGGCAACGTCTGCCTTATCTGCTATGTCCGCGCAGACGCGTTTGCGGAAAGACCTTACACGGGGAGCCGGCCAACTAATGTGGAACACTCTTAGTTGCACGATACCTGCTAAGCAAACAAGTGCAGATATTTGGTAGTTTTCGGTGTCCGACTTCGCTGCTTAGCAATAGGGGTGTAGCGGCACCAACGACGGTATTAGCGATAAATGAGCTTACTTTGTAGCTTTGAATCCAGGACCAACAACAGGGGACGATGGTCCCATTCGTTCTTCACGGGATCATCACAAATGTGCAGTCCTGATTCAGAGCGACCTTAGGCGGCCGGCTCGGGAAGGTCTTCGAAGTTCGAGTTAACTAGCAGAGACCATAGGCATTCACGGTCGAATTTCGCCAAAATCAAACGCTTTTCGTTTACTTTCGATTGAGAGAGACAGATCCGATGTCCGAGACAAACTATTTCTGGCAGGGCGGCCGCAGGATCGAAATCACCAAGGATGATTCCCAAGTCACAATTCAGGCCGCTGACAAGGCTGAAGCGCAGACCGTCGCGGACGCGGCGGGGATCGAGATCCGCGCCGCAGCCCACGCAGCACCGGGCTTAATGCGCGCGGAAATTGTAGGCGATCGAGAAAACGCCGTTACGCGACTGCGTGAGGCCAGTGTCGTCCACCACGTTTACCGCGCCAAGGATCTCCCGACTCAGGATTACTTAATCACAGAGAGTTTCTTCATCAAGTTCAAAAACGACACGCCAGATCACCGAATCCTCGCGTACTTTCAGGCCGAGAATCTTCAGGTCGATAAGGAAATGGGGGACAAAACCTATTTGGTGCGCGTAACCGACGAGACGGGTCGCAATCCGATTCGCGTAGCCAATGCTGCGGCCAGCCGTGATGACGTTGAGTACGCCGAGCCTAACTTGGTCCGGCAATTGACTCGGTTCGCGGTATTACCTCCCGATGAACTCTTCGTGAAGCAATGGCATCTCCACTCACCCGTAGATGTGCTGCCGGATCTGGTTGCGGGGGCCGGTATGTTCGCCGCTGACGCGTGGGAACTCACACGCGGTCGTCGTGAGATTGTAGTGGCAGTAGCTGACGATGGCTTCGACTTGACCCACCCCGATTTTCAGGGGGATGGCAAAGTTGCTGCCCGGCTCAACGCCAATGTTGGGAATAACGGTTCGATCGCTTGGGATGCTAATGTCAGCCCTCGCCCTGGCGACTATCACGGAACGCCGTGTCTCGGCGTGGCCGTCGCCGAAGGAAACGGTACTGGCGTTGTCGGTGTCGCCTCCGCCTGTGCATTGGTCGCGGTGCGGTTTCCGTTGAGTATGGAAGAAGCGCACTTCGTGACGATGTTTCAAAAAATTTCGGCAATAGCCGATGTCGTTTCATGTTCTTGGGGCGTCGGCCCCGCAGATGCACCCTTAAGCTCTGCATTTAGCGACGCAATCGCCAACTTGGCACGCAGCGGGGGCAGGCGCAACAAGGGTCTCGTCATTTGTGTGGCGGCTGGCAACAATAATTGTCCCGTAAAGGATCTTAGCAATACGCGTACCTATCAGTTTCGTGACCAGGTCGGAATCACCCAATCGTACAACGGCCCGATCGACCGCTGGCTTGCGGCTCATCCGGATGTAATTACTGTAAGCGCCAGCACGTCACGAAAGACCCGTGCAGCATACTCTTCTTGGGGCCAGCAAATCTCTGTCTGCGCACCGTCCGATAACTGGGATGACCTTGGACTGACGTCACCTACCGGGCGAGGTATCACGACGACCGATAACGAAGGTTTCGGCACCGGATCCGACTTTACACCAAATTCGCGGTTCACCGACATGTTCGGCGGGACGTCCAGTGCCACACCCACTGTGGCAGGTGTCAGCGCCTTGGTTTTGTCTCAGAATCCGTCACTAAGCGGCACGGATGTGAAACGCCTATTGCAGGAAACTGCTGACAAAGATCTGTCCCTGATCAGCGATACGCTTGTCAATGAGCCCGGTGACTTCAATGCGAGCGGAGTCAGCCTTTGGTTTGGTCATGGAAAGGTCAATGCACTGCACGCGGTGCAGGCCGCAGCGGCACTGATGGAATCCGAGCAATCTATCGACATCCAAGAAACCGCTGGGCTGGCTATCCCCGATGTTGGTACGCCCGTTGTGAGCGAGATCGACATTGCCGACCAAGGAACGATAACGGAACTTCGAGTCGGAGTCGCCGTCACTCACACGTACATCGGAGATTTACGAGTCGATCTGATCGCACCCGACGGCACCACAGTCACTTTGCACAATCATACCGGCGGATCCAGGCATGACCTCGTAGAAACTTACTCACCCCAGGAACTGCCCGCCCTGCGACCGCTGCTTGGCAAGCCAATCCATGGAATTTGGCGACTCCGGGTGATCGACACTTTTCGACTCGATGTTGGGCAACTGAATTCCTGGAGGATCGTGGCGCGACTTGCGGCACCAGTGCATGCGACACCGTCGTCCAAGGTTCCAACCGCGCGTACTGCCAGGACGAAAAATGATAGCGGGAAGAAGACTCGATATTGAGTCGCTTCAAATAGCAACAGCGAGTCGGGGAAAGTTACAAGATTGGAATTGGTCGAGAATCTACTTTCAGATTCTCGCGCTCATCGAAAACCATAGGAGCATAAGATGAACGAAGTTGAATTGAACCAACAGGTAGACGAACTAAAAGAAGCTGCAGCGAAGTCCATCGATTCGTGTCTCACGGCGAAGTTTATCGCATTTTCGGACGCTCGTGTGCGTGACCTGTTTCTGTCGAAAATCAACGATGAGTATGTCTTCAAGGGAGTCTCCTGCCTGAGCGGACTTTTGATTCCCGAGAACCGCTCAGTGTACTTTGATTTCGCCTGCCCGGCTAACAGGGTCTGCCTGATCAAGCCCGCATTTGTCGTGGTCGTCAATGTTGTCCATGGCTATGTTGTCACGATCATCGATCCATATACCGGACCGACGGCGTCAGCAGAATCTCAGCCTCTGACGACCGTTGCTACGACGTCTCTGGCTGAATTTGGCGGTGCCTCACTTCGCATGATTGATAACATCGCTCTCTCAGCATCAGGAGCAACAATGCCGCTTGCAAGCGATGGAACGCTCCCGTTGGCGAGTGGCGGAACTCTTCCGTTGGCCAGTGACGGAACTCTTCCGTTGGCCAGTGACGGCACACTTCCCGTGCGTGTGATTGGCTACGTTGTAATGCCTGCCGGGTGGCGTTTTGGAAACGGATGATTCGCCTCATGCTGTAAACTAGCCACTTGAGACGATCATAAAAGGACGAACTGATGAGCGAAGCCATAACTGATGCGGTCGCGGTTCTGAGTGAATTGTTGAAGTCCGATTCTGAAACCGTACGGCTACAAGCTGCCGCCGCTATCCTTCAATTTGCTGGTCAGGCTAAGAGCCACGCAGTTAGAATGTTTCTCCGTTGCTTTACTCAAGGGTCTTTTCAATGGTTGCGAACTCATACTTTTCAAACGGTCAGTCTATTTCTGGTGAGTTGTTTTCGCCGTCGCCCGGCTCGGCATTTCCGTCGGTGGTTGTTGCCTATGGGACCGACGCGATGCGAGATCCATTCGGGGGAATCATCCGAGACTTTTGCGAGGAATTGGCGAATCATGGCATGCTCGCTTTCGTGCCGGACTATTTCTCATCGACAGGTACGGCCCCTGGATTCGAATCGGTGTTTGCTGAGAAAGACGCTCAGTCCCGATTTGATCGCTGGGTCGCCGTCCTGAATGACGCGGTATCTCATGTTCAGACGATTCTTGGCGTTGATGCTGGTCGAACGGCGCTCGTCGAGTTTTCCCTGGGCGGACATTTGGTCCTCCGTGCAGCGGCTGGGCCGTCCGTGAAGTCGGTGGTTGATTTCTTCGGTCCTCTGTCAACCACCGGATCGGTGATTACGCAGATGGATGTAGGCACTTTGCCACCAGTGCAGATCCACCATGGTGAAAAGGACGCGATCGTGAAATTTGCCGACAGTGTGACCCTCGATGGCTGGCTCACTACGAAATCAGTACCACATGAATTTCACCCATATAAACTCGACGGACACCCGGGTCAGGAGCAACTCCAACCGTCAGGCTGGAGCACGCAGTCACAGACGACTGCGACCGCGCGAGCAATTCGGTTTCTCGACGACACAATTTGACTGTTTTTACATTGTCCGCAATTGGGAAACGAACGGGCGCTAGAAGCGTAGGTCACGCGGGCTACTCTGAATCTGCGAGCAGCTAATGTTCGATTACCGGTGATCCATTGAACAAGGGTGAGTGTACCCGGTTCGCGATGGAAGCAATCACTGCCCTTGCAATTTCATCTTTACAATCGGTCCGAGCAGGGGAGTAGTCGATTCATGGTTACACACATCTTAAAAACTTTGGTCGTCTTGGTAGTGCTTATCCAGATTACGATCGCTATGACCGAGATTTTTTTCTGGGAAGTGCCATTCGTCCATGATCGGCTTGGCTTCACCGCAGACGAGGCGCATAAAGTCGCACCCATTGTCGCAAACGCCGGCTTGTACAACGCCTTCCTCGCTGCAGGTTTGATTTGGGGGTTATTCGCCGGAGCGAAGGACGTTCAGATTAAGACATTCTTTCTAATCTGCGTGATCGTTGCCGGCGTGTTCGGAGCGGCGACTCTGAAGCCAACGACCTTGATTTTGCAATCTGCGCCAGGCGGCTTGGCCTTGCTGGCAGTCTGGATGTCGAGACGCTCGGCGGAATCACTCCCTGCAGGGGGCCGTGGCAGCTCAATGGAAACTTCTGCCATGGTGGTTTTCATAAGTGCGATCCTAACATCGTCAGCGTTATGCGAGGACGCTTCGCCTCCGCCAATCCTGCAATGGTTCGAGGGAAAATATGAAACGATGGTCCGCCGTACGCCCGATGCGTTTATGGCTGGCTATGGCGCTGTGTGGATTCCTCCGTGTGGTCGCGCTGGCAGAGAAGGCGAAGGTGGCTTCTCCGTCGGTTATGATCCTTTTGATCGCTTCGATCTGGGCCAGCCCGGTCGTCGCACCAAGTACGGCACCGAAGAAGGCCTCAAGCAGTTCGCGGCATCCTTGCACCGCGCTGGGATCGACCTGCATATTGATTTCATCATCAACCATAATGGAACGCACCACGGCGGTGAGCCGGATTTCGTTAAAGCAGGCGATTACCCCGGCTTTGTGGTCTCCCTGCCCAGTGACGTCGACGGCGATTTTCACAACGGCTTTCTGACCTCGGACCAAGATCCCATTAACGGACGCCTGTTCGGTGCGATCGATATTGCACACGAAAAGAACCATCGTTTCGTCCGTAGCCCCGTGCCTGGATTCGCGAACAACATTCCTGCGGGCACGATGCCCGCATTTGGTCGGCTGGCAGATCAACCCGATGTCAACAATCGGCGATTCTATCCCGATCGCGATTCTCAGCCGATCCTGCTGTTCGATCCCAAAACTGGGCAGGGTGGAATTCAGGTCTTCCCATTTAAGACAGACGATCCGATGGCGGGCGATCCTGTCGATGAAAACGCCATGGGTTACCTGATGCGCAATGCTCAGTGGCTTGTGCAGGACATCGGAGCGGATGGTTTTCGCATCGACGCGACCAAACACGTCCCCCTGTCCGTGCTCGAATCCTTTGACCGTGCAGTCTATCGGTCCAGCCCTCGGCGGTTGCTCGACGGCAGTCAAAAACAGGTCTTCTCCTATTGCGAACCCAAGGGAGTGGATCGCCAGCAAATTATTACCTACGTTCGCAAGGACATCAATCCAGATGATCCTGGGCGGATAGGCGGCAATCGGGACACGCTCGATTTCAATCTGTTCTTTCGCATGGTAGATCAGTTGTCGAGCAACGGCCTAGCAAATGACTGGCGCACTATCAACGCCGCCAGCGTAGACGTTGACGACGATGGCTTACGCAACGGTTCCGCCGGTGTCAAATTCGCGTCCAGCCATGACGACTTCGGGCCAGCGCTCGACAATGTCGCCCATGCCTACATCCTGATGTTGCCTGGCAATGCAGTTGTGTATTTCCATGCGGGAGAACACGGTCACGATAGCTTTCCTAAAGCAGGGCGGGGAGACGCGCTGGGAGGTAATTTCGGAGACCGCATCGTAAAACTGGTCGGTATCCGCAACTCCCACGGACGTGGAAACTACAAAGAACGCCTGCTCACAAAAGAACTCCTGATCTTCGAGCGTGAAGGATCGGCTATCGTGCTGCTAAACAACCGGCGCGATGAAGGCTTTGACGACGTCACGATCGCCACTTCGTTTGCGCCTGGGACTCCATTGATTGAGTTGACCGGCAATGCATCGGATGTCAGGATCGATCCCAACGATATCGTTCCCGAACTTGTCGCCGTCAACGCGGATCGTACCATCAATGTGCGGATGCCACGAAACATCGCTCCGGGCGGACAGGCCCACAACAGTGGCTACTTGATCTATGGTCTCGCGGGGCCACAAGCTCCATTAGGAATCGAACTGAGCGGTGTCGATCGGGTCGAGCCAGCAGAAACCCCGACAGCGCTGACCAACGGCACCGCGCGGCTGTCGCCGTTACACGTCATTAAGGACGACTCGTTCCAGGTCCGGATCAAGACGGCCGAAGTGAATCTGCTCGGCAACCAGCGGGACGTATTTGCCGACGGTGACAACGCCTTGATCTCGATCGACGAAGGACGAGACCTAACGGGTGACGGTCGCGTGGATTTTCGTACCCCAGGCAGTGTCACTTATGGATTCGAACGATTTCAGGATAAGAGTAGCCCGCGCATCGGCTCCGGAGGTATCAATGGACCTCGCGGAGACGGTGAGTTCATGCAAACGATTGACGCAACGACACTGGAAAACGGAATCCATTTTCTGAAGGTCCGAGCATTCCGGCACCGTACCGACGGTGGCCCAGCGGTCTATAGCAGCTTCAAGAAAGTCCTGCTCGTCGAGCGGCCTTAGTCTGACCACGCCGAGTTCTTCGCGACAAAGATCTCGAACTTCCGCGTGGTCTTTCGATGGAGGCAGATTCCCAATGTCGAAGTTGCTGTACGGCGAATTGCGGGCCGCGCGTCGGTTGGGCCTGGCAGACGAGGCTGACATCTACGAGGCTTGCTTTCCTGATCTCGCTGAATCGCTGCGGCGTCAGTTCGAGGTGTTGGAGTGGCTACGAGTTATCGCCGACGAAATTGAGTCTGAAAGCGATCCGGCAGAGTAGGTAGCCTTCAGACTTCAGTGCCCCATTCGGATTTGAAGCTTGCGATGGTGTGGTCGAACGAGAGAGTCGACCGAATCTTACCCGCCCTACCCATTCACTCAACGAACGATCTTGTAGGCGAGAATTTGCAGTGCATGCAGGCGAAACGCCCGTAAACCAGGACAAACCGCGTCTTCGCACGCTGCGTATCGGCATCGACCTGCCGCTCGTATAAAGTGGTTTTTGAATGGACACAGAGGCCCACCCAAAAACCGATCAGCTCCAACCAACATCGCGAGTAGAGTTAGTTCAATGCCGCACGCGGCAAATTGCCGTCTAATTGCACGGTAGCTGGTCGCGGCAATTCCGCCATCGTTCACCGCACGAGACCTGGAATCGATGAACCAGCGGGAATTCCTTGCAATCGAACAGCGTCGGTTTACTCTCCGCTCTCACCGGTTCGGGGTAGCGGACGTTCACGTCGATTGCTGATAGCGTGCTGCTGGGTACACTTATCATATTCAACTTCGCCTCAATTTCATTCAACTGAGTGGTCAAGGCGAGTATCTGTTCCTGGTCGCTGGAGTCCTGTAGCATGCTCGCCAAGCGAACCGGGGTCGTTGCATTGTGATTGACGCTCGACTGGACGGCCAAACGACCCGCATCCATTTGCTGCGCAGACGTGTGATGATCTTGTATCGAGACGGTTGTCAGCGTCGGGGCCAAGGTCGGCTGCATATTCTGCACCACTCCCGACGGCGAGCATCCACACGAATCTGGGTTGACCATGACGGGCACATGCAAGTGATTCGTCACACCGTAAGGTGTCGCAACGTACACCGCCACATAGGGCTGGTTCTTGCCATTCTCACATAACGAAACCGTGTTGACGCAGCTTGGGATCGTGACCTGCATCAATTCGCGGCTGATCAATCGAACGTGTGGGATACAGGTACCTCCGGCAATTACTTTCGTGTCGTGTACACTAAAATTATCTCCGACGAGGAACAAAGTTGTCCCGGCACCTTCACAGACTGGCACAGGTGAGGCGGCGACGGTCGCGTTATAGGCGTTCAACTGATCGGTAAGCGCCTTGCACTCAACCGGGTCGGTGCACGTTGCTTTGGGATCGGGGGTGCAGCCTCGATAGCAGCCACAATCGTCTCCATGCGTTCGCACACCCGGTGCGCCGTACCAGCCGATCAATTCGGGCGACAGATCCGTCACGCCGGTATTGAACATTTCAAAGCCACCCAGCGTGTTCTCATAGGGCACCAAAGAACGGTACGTTTGTAGCGGCAGTTCCCGCTCCAATTGATCCACTCGCTTGAACAGACGTCCGAGTTCGCCCTCGCGGTACAGGTGCTGGCACTGGGCACAGGTGGCGCGCGAGTTTCGCATCGCCGTTACGGCGCGACTGAGCTCCAAACTATCCTTCATCGTCAGTGCTGTGTTTTTGGGATTGGTCAATTTGAACCAGTCCGTCCTGACGTCAAAGTCCGCGTAGGGTACGAATGAAGGCATCAGCACCACCGCAACGCACTCCCGCTGTCCCGATTCGATCTGTCGATGCTTCAGATCGTAGTCTCGTGAGGCACCCATTAAAGTTTCCCGGATCGAGCCGAAAGTACCCGGCACGTCCAACGCCTGCACCCGAGGATAAAATCTCCATCCGAACGTATCCGCACCATGCCCAAATCCGACGACCGTCCGGTTCAGGCTGATTGTTTCGACCTGCATGTCGAGTTGGCGTGAGTATTGGGTCAGCGAGTTCACACCGATTTGCCCGGTCGCGAATCCAAGTGCCAGTGCAAACTGCAGTTCGCGCTTGCGCTGGGATACGTCGGCGACGTTTTGATCTTGATTCGTCGGATCGACCGCGAACACGTGGATGGGCCAGCGGGCACTGACGTAGCGTTTGAAGACTTCGTTGGCGAGCGAAAACTCGGTTTGCAGCGGTTCCAGCCCGGTACCTGGTGCCATCACCGTGTCGGGCAGGAAGAACAGGTAATCGCGATCGGTGTTCAGTTCGTAAACCTCTTTGGCCTTGGCCAATTTGCGAACGTCTTGATTCAGTCGCTCGTTCAGGAGCGCCGACTCAACCACGATTGCCCACGCGAGGGCCTCGACGCTCGTTGCGGCCTCACCACCCATGGGCACACCGATTTGGCTGAGTAACCATTCGTCCGCGCCACCGTAGCATGAGTCCGCGGCTGGCTCAATTGCGATTACTGCGTCGGGATGACTCGTGTGTTGGTGAAGCTCGTGAAAGAAGTAGTGGCGATATTGCTCCACTGCCGGATCCTGGAATTTCGTGCAAATGAAATGCCCATTTCGGATCTGGGTAGCAAGTCTCGAACCGGGGGATGCAAGACGCGCGAATAGCTGGACGTGATCTGGTTCACACAGCATCTCGTACGCAGCTTGCAGCTCCGCCTCTAAGAACTTTCGTGCGTCAAGCAGATCGACCCGGTGTTCGACGCAGCCTTCTTGCTCCACGTCATTGCGCCCACCGTTCCAGCGAATATACTTTCCGTAGTAAGTTTTCTCGAAAAATTCAGCGATTTGCAAGAAATTCCTGATCCCCATCACTGGCTCCAGAGAGGAAGGGTTCAATGGATTAAGAGCCCGTCTTGCGCGACCTGAAGGAGTCGTCGTAACGAACAAATCCTTGGCTTCCTTCTCATTTTCTGCTACCGCATCGTCGACACCTTGGGCTGCGGCTTCAACAATAAGCTCAAGGGCGTCACTTGAGAATTCCTGAAAGCGGAAAATGTTTTTTGCTACCTCATCCACTTTTTCGTTCGGAGAAACGGGCATATTTATTGCTGTAATCAGATCGACGAGGACCTCGTCGATAGTTTTTTTGATGTTATCGTCGTTTTGACCATTATCGTCGTCTTGATCCGATGTCGATTCAGCTATAGAACGAGCATATGCCATTTCGCTCGCGGTCATCTTAAAGGATTTAATATCTTCGATATTCAACACCGACATCACGTCATTGCGAAACTTGGTGTCAATCGTATTATTGGGCGTTAAAAGTCCCGCTGTTGGTGTTTGAGATTTTGAAGTTTCCAGTTCGAAACTAATATCCTCAAATTTCTCGAGCAGGCTACTAATGAAGTCAGGCTCTTCGAGAATATATAGGATTATGGGACGTGCCCGTTTTGCAAACGCATTGACGTCGTCGTGGGTTTCAAGTAGGTTTGTCAGTCGCGCAATTGCATCCGTGAACTCCCGCGGTTTTTTTTCACTGTCGTCTACTGCGGTCCGAATTTTCGTTAAGGACTCCGTGACTCGGACAACTGGCAGCCCTAAGAGATCCACCACGTCGTTGACCGCTAGGTTTCGAAAGGTGGTAGGCATTAGGTCGTCGCTGATCACGGGTTCGGCGGTAACGGTTACTTCCGCTCCAAAACCTTCGCGGGTCAGTTTGCCTGGTAGGATCGAAACTGGGATGCGAACTAGGTTCATGGAGTAACCTGGAGAATCACTCGTGTCGTCGCCTTCGTTGATCCGCCGCAGTTCATGAAGATGCGCGAGATACCGTGACATCTGGTCCAAATGAACGACTGGCTCGATATCAATCTTGGGTTGGTTTGGAGTTGTGCCGATCCCGAACTTGGCGTATGACGGCGCAAATGTAGGTGCGCCCTTGAGCGTTGCTGCAACCGAGCCAACCGCAACGCTCGCGGGAGGATCTTGCGGAATGCTTGTTGTGGGAACGGTGGTTCCAGACGCGGCGGCTGATAACGCGAGGGCCTGGGCCAGAAAGGCTCCGTCGCTTTGTGTGATCGCAGCGTTGATCGTAAACTCGAACTTCCCAAGCTCACCAAACATAACGCGTTCGTACTCGTCACGGTGTTTGGTCAGCCTCGCCTCGCCCCAGATGTCGGGTTGTTTGGCGACGACGGAGCCGTAGGTGTCGATATGATGCTCCAGCCAATCGATATTTTCAGCTAAGCACTCCATGGAACCGTCTTCGCCCATGCACGGCTCGGTACCTTTGTAATGGGTTTCGCCGAACAGCCGCTTGATACGCCCCAGAATCTCGCCGGCACTGGCCGTGGAGGGCACCAACGCCTGAACAAGGACAAAAAACGTTAACACTACTTTTGTAACTGGAGAATTCTCTTGCATGGGTGTTCGTCCTTGAACTTGGTTTGCAATTCGTTGATTGACTGATGGAAGCCTCTACCCACGAATGCACTTCCATGTGCGAACGTCGGTGAGTTAACATTCCGGAGCGGCTCCACCGAAAGTGATGTGCCTCGCCGCCTACGTGGGTATCGTCCATCTACCCCCCACTCGATCTTGCGTAAATGCGAAATCTTCTGCCAAAACGGTCAGTCAAACCGGCATTTGCCGCGACTGAATCGATTGTGCCGGTCCTGAGGCTTCGTTTCGACACGGTCAGTGAGCAGTGCGGTCACTGGACGCCGAACCATTTAATATTTTCCCAAGAAATCGGTGGCCAATGCGGGGTTGTGAATCACGTCGCCTCTGCGTTTGACTCCATCTCACCGCAGAATCCCGCGTTCCTCCCGGT
Source organism: uncultured Planctomycetota bacterium (assembly GCA_963763175.1). Taxonomy (GTDB): domain Bacteria; phylum Planctomycetota; class Planctomycetia; order Pirellulales; family Pirellulaceae; genus Rhodopirellula. Next base: position 761,994 of record CAVXOB010000011.1, read on the forward strand.
TCGACCTGAGTCAAAAGCGTTCGGGTTTCGTACGCAAGACATTCAGCGACTGGGTTCTCAGTTCGGCTGGTCAACGTGATCGGGAAGTAGCTGCAAAATAAGCTGATCCGTCGCTGCCATCTGTGCGCACTGGGCGGTCTGGATAACCTTTTCGATTCGCTTCAGCGACTCAGTCAACTTGCTCAGTGAATCAGGTTTACACTCTTTAGGCTCTGCTTTAAGTAGCTCGTCAATCTCCTTTTTCACGGCCTTCAGAGGCATGAGGGCTGTCTTGGCCTTTAAAATTTCGACGAGCTGCTTCTGGATATTGTCAATCCGGTCCTTGTCAATCTGGATATTGGACACGTTCCCTCTAAAATCGCCAAACTCTTGCAGTTTTTGAATGTGAAGTTCCAATGTCTTTTCGCTCAAATCAAATAAATTGGCCGTGAACGGTTTGTTGTCCACCAGTTTTACTTTGTCGATGGGCGTGAAAATGTCCGTTGGCGTGGCGGAGACCAGGGTGTGTTCCGTCGCGGACCTCTCGATGTAAATTTTTATTTCCGATCCTGTCTGGTTCGTGATCGTCGTTTTCGTGACTTTCCATGGGGAGTACGTCAGCACACCATTGGTAATCGAAACCGTTTCGTACCAACGATCTGCCTGCGTGCTGCTCTTGACTGATATTTTATCCGCGTCGACCGGCTTTCCACGTATCTCTGCCGATTGCTTGGCGGGCAGGACCGTGGTCAAGGCTGATTCGTATTGCAGGACACCGTCATGCATCACCCTCACGTCGCCTAGTAAAAGCGTTTCGCTGCCAGGGTTGGTCAGTTGCTGCACTTCGTACGCCTGGTTCTCATGCGCACGGAATTGAGGGAGGTTCGCTAACGCAATCGGATAGTTGGCAAACGCCTCCACGGGCGACGTGTTCGACTGTCCGGAGTCCATCGTGAGCGTCAGGCAAATGTCACCAGTCCGCAGTACGATTTGCAATTGCGCATTCGACCAATTCGCATTCGCGCCAGAGCGATCGAACACCTGAATGTATCCGTCTAGCTCATTGCAGTTTAACTCGATGCCATAGTTGATCTTGAAGGGGTCGGCAATCTTTCTTTCGAATGTGATGCCCGCATTGGCAACTCTATCACTGGAAATCACGATGCTTATGATCGTATCCGTCCCAGAAACCGCAGACGAAATTTTGGCTGAAGGACTGGCGTGAATTGACGCCTGCACCTTCTGGGCATCAGCAGTGGGAACTTTTACGGTTAGCGTTGCGTTGTCATCCGCGCCAAGTTTCGCCTCGCACCGGAAAAATCCAACGTTGCCGGAATAGGTCACTTGTTTAACAGCGAATGTTTGAACCGCAGCCTGGGCCGAATGACTTCCGCTGGGCAAAAAGAACAATGCCAGTGACAACGCAATGTATTTGCGCGTGTACGCATTTCAGTACTCAAGAGGTTTCTCAAAGTTCATGACACACCCAAGAGATAATAGTCGGCTGCCACCGACATTCAAGCGTTTTTCAAATTGTGGTGGCCTATTCTTCGTTGCTACTTCGTTTTCTGTCGCTCCAGCTTGGGCTCGACGAGACGATAAGGCTGCAATCGCTCCTCCATGTTTTGCAGGGCAAGTAAACCATCTTGCTGTGTTGTTCTTTGAGCCTGACATGATACCGGGCCTCCTACGCCACGGCATTTTTCTTTGCAGTTCTGCGACGCAGATACTTCAGGTTGGCCTTCGCAATCCTCCATCTTGCAGTGGCGGCCCTAAAATCGTCACCGCAAGTATCGATTAAGGGGACGACTGGGAGAGAAATACCGATTGCACCTCTTGAGCAAACACTTTTTGGGAGAAAGGTGACGGGTTCCGCCGCGGCAGGAGCGCGGCTAGGAAGGATTCTGTAGTTGGGCCAAGGGGAGAGTTAACTCCCTGCAGGTCAAGTCTCACTGCACAAGGTTCTACTCCACGGTGAGGAGATTTTTGAAACAACCGGCTGAACCCGAACCGACCAGCCACGTCCCACCAGAATAATCCAAAGCAGTCAGCCCATCGCGATCAAACCCCGACGGCCATCCAGCCAAACCGCGAAAGTGGCCAAATGTGAAACCGCTATCGACATTCCAGCGGTTCAGCGGCTTAATCATTCATATCACATGCTTGAGAGGCGGTTTATGGTGCAACGAAATCACAGCGATTCCCGGTCAATGCAAAACGCCCGTGTTTTCCGCGGTCAAACATTGCTAGCGTTTCGCGATGTTTTTGACATGCCTAAATTCATAACCATTTGCTACGCAACAGGTTAAGTTTGGTTGCTAGCAAAAACTCACCGGGAACAGTTGACGAAATCACAGAACATTTTTTGCTTGCATGCAGAGTGGGGGTCGACTATCCTTCTGGCTGTGGTTTTTCCTATACCCCTTTGGAACCGATTCTTATGAGAGCACGCACCTTTGTCATTGCTGCCGTGATGGTGGCAGGATCTTTATTTTCCAATAGCGACGCGGAGGCCGGTTGGTTGGGTCGAATGGGCTTGTGCCACCGATCATCCTCGGTTTGTTACCAGTCCACTTCTTGGCAGCCCAGCTATTGCCAGCCTAGTTTTCAATCGCCATGCCAGTCGGCTCCCACGTCGTACAGCACTGTGCCACGGTCGGTCAGCAGCGACGATGCTCGCCTTCAGAACCTCGAGTTGCTCTCCGGCGATCACGAAGGCCGCATTCAGACGCTGGAAACACCCGCAGCTAAGCCTTAGCTAAACTGCGGACCTATCGCCGAGGCGAAACAGTGGCCCCGCCGAACCGTTCAGGCAAAGCGGGGCTTTATTATTAATCCTCAAGGCGGCTCACCGATGCGTCTGCGATGACGACACCGATATTAGGCGTGACCGTCGCTATCCGCCCCTTGAAACGCAGCGTGGCACCCACGGGATAGACGTTACCCGAAGTCTCCTTGGTTAGGTGGACGGAGATCCAACCCAACTCTCGCCTTTTTTGCGGACTCAGATCCTCCGCATCGATAGGCCAGTTCAGCCAGTAGGGACCGGCCGGAGATCCCTGTCGGACAGTGCCGGTTCCTTGCATCAGGTGTGGTTCGTCGACATATGCCTGCCGGATCCGCACGGCGCTGTTTGCGGCCCAGTCCAGTGCGAACGAATCCGCATCGACGACGTCGGGCAGTGAGGCCCAATAGAAGATTCCTCCTAGCCCGAGCAAAATGACGACGGCGAATGCCGAGACGAGAACCCGGTACTTTCGCCACCGGGCTTGGCGCAGCTTGCGCGTCGCATTGCCCAGCCGGTCATCAATCTCGTGGTCACGCGGGTGCTCTTTCTTAAGCGTATTCAGTTCAGCGCGTAACCCCTTGATCTCATTCGGTTCCAACGTCACTGCGAGCTGAGCTCCAATCTTGTCGAGGTGCTCCTGCAACTCGGGTGGACGTTCCACGACCTCGTAGCCGAGTGGCGCTAGCTTCGTCTGCAAATACGCAGCGCTGATGGCTGATCTCTGCAGGACGGATGCCTTTGAGGAGCGGTGCAGCGCGGCGAAGCGGCCTTCCGTATCGAAGTAACCCCCGCCGCTCATTCCCCGCGCCGCGTCCTCGGGACCGATCAGCTCAAGCATCGGATCATTGAAAACCTGAACCCGGAAATCCCGACATTCGGTCGGCCGCACGATGTTGTCTCGACCGAAGGACTGGACGCCGCCGGGATAGCCCCACAGATCAAGCTCCTTCCCAGCTTCCGATCCCGAACACCATTCACGCACCGCCTGAAACACGTCCTCATCCCCTGGTCTTTCAACCGCCAATAGCACCCAATCGTATTGCGGAGGTTCCGCATGATCGGTCACGGTGAGGTGATTGACTTCGGTTACGTGACGCAAGCGTATAGTCGCCCGCGGCCCGTACCCTGTCTCAGGCAGCCAAGCATGGATCACATCATTGGTGGAGAATCGATCCGCAGTGTCGCGGCCCGCACAAACAACGTGTCGATTAGTTATCACATAAACGTGCGAGGGCGCAGATGCGTCACCGCTTTTCCGCAGTCGGACTACTACGCCGGTTCCGGTGGCGAGAACTAGGTTGCAGGCTTCCGAGGCAACAACACCGCACGCTTCCGAGGCAACGACCTCGATGTAAACGACAGTTTGCTTGGGTTCCAAGGGCATCGTGCAGTGAACCTGTTATGGGGTAATGAGAGGATCGGCGAACGGCCGTCATGGGTTACGGAAAGTGAACGTGTCGCTGGATTTTCATTAGGTAGCTTTCCATACGATGATCGCGGAAGCTGGGCAGGAAGCCTTCAGCATGCACGTCGGACGTGATCAGTTCCGGGACAGCCGTGTCGCCATGGCCGGTAGCGTGCAGTTGATCCTGCAAGTCGCCGAACTGTGCTTCGTTCATCGTTTCTTCGACCCGCCGATCGGCCGCAGTCAGCGACTCCTGGGCAAATGTTTCAACATCGCCGTGCCGGTCGAGCTGAATCAGGCGGCCCACATGTTCATAGGTTGGCGGGACTCTAGTAACGATGTCGTCATCATTGACAATCCGCACATAGCGTTCGCCGTAGGCGTCTCGCATGAATTCTGCGAAACGGCCCTTGCCGACCGCCGGCTGGCCGTACGTGTACACCATTGCTACTGGTCGCCGCTGAGCCCACTCGGCTGCGGCGATCACAGCCAGCGCACCACCGAGGCTGTGGCCGGTGATTAAGATCGGGCGGTTTCCGAGCCGGTCGAGGATTGCATCGAGCCGCTCCGCGACCAATCGAAAGGCGGCTAGGAAGCCGCGGTGAACAGTACCATACGGCTGGTCGACGCTCAGAACACGGAGGTCTGCTAGCCAGTCGCCTACACTCTCCGTTCCTCGAAAAGACACCAAGACAGCATCTGCTGAAGATGCGACGAAGCATTGTGTCACACCCAGCGACAGCGATTCGCACGTCTGCAACTGCCAGTGATCGCGAACGGTACCGTTCACATCGATCGCCTCACTATACGCCAAGTGACTGGCTAGCCCGGCTGAATATGCAGTCTCCCACATGAATTCGCGCCCCGCGAGAGCATCGACGAAAAACTTTTCGCTGAAGGGCAATGGACGAGACCGCCCGCGTCTGCCGAGCAGACCCTCTTGTTCCGCAACGCGAAGCTTCGCGACTGACTCGCCAGCGTGCCGCACGGGGGGACGGAGGGTCACGGTCACCTCCAGGGGGACGGTCCAGGTAGAACTGCTGGGCACCGCGTTGGCCGGCATCCGGATTTCGACAGGTAGGTCCGCTCCTTGCTGGTCCATGTGAGAACCACGCTGGTCCATGGGTACGGAATTGTCCGGAGAAAGTGCTGGGGAGGATTCGTCGGCTGGATCGGCCACGCGCCATAGCGACGGATAGAAGTCGCTGGCCGGGAGTGGTCCGGTAAAATTGACTCCGAAGTCGACGACACGACTGTCCGACGCAAGCTCGAAAGTTGGGACGGCATAGTTAGCCTTCAAGTAGATACCGGCAAAGTGCAGCCCCACAGCGTGGCCAGTAGATGCGTCAATGACCACTGAGCCGGAGTTGCCTCCGAGCGTCGAACAATCGTGTGTCACAGCCGAAACATTGCGACCGTAGCTCTCGATCGCTTCGCGAACCAGGAGTTTTCCGGGCTGCATTCGCTTCACTTCAAAAACACCCCCAAATATCCGATTCTGCAGGTCCACGTTGTTGCGGGGGTCCTGCGCCGGGTAGCCAATTACAACAACTGTGTGGTCGGCGATTTCTTCTGGCGATTGAACCGATAGTGCTAAGGGACGTGCATGTTCTGGAAGTCCGGTCACGCGGAGCAGCGCCATGTCCCAGTACGGGTGAATCATCACGACTTCGCTGACCGCTAGCAGGTGCGTTTGCCGAGAGCCTCGCTCGGCTTCCAAATCGAGAGCGGCGCTCTGTCCCTGTTCGAAGGCAAGCTCACGCTGACCGATTCCGCGGGCGAAAAGAGCAGCCACGTGCCGGTTGGTCATCACTAGGCCCTCGCCGACGACAAAACCGGTGCCGCCGTAAGGCACGCGAGGATGGTGCGGCAGCTCGATTCGGCCGACGGATAAGATGGCTCGTTCAATGTTCGCCCGCCGTGCTCCGTCGGCCAATTCCTGCCATGGATGCGGCGGAACGCCGAAGGAATTGTTTTCTACGAAGATTGCCGGGCGATAGCGGCGATGAATAATCGCCTCCAGGACGTCTTGCTGGTTCCCATCAAGGCTGGCGTTGGGGCCCTCATTAATTAAAACATCCAGTGTTTCAATTTCAAACTCGTCATCGTCGCCACCTCCGACGTCCAGTCGCTCGACAGCTGCAGTGGAGGTGTCGCCGCCAAAACCTTCCAGTTGCTCCTTCATCTGCTCCAATTGGCCGTCGGGCGCAACTTGCAGAAGCATTTTACGAAGACGGTATTGCTTCGATTCTGGCGTATTATGGAAGTCGGGCATCATTCTGGCTCCGGGTGTACAAACACCGTGGCTGGAGGCTGAGGGAGAGTGAATCAGTTGAAGGATCAAGTGTGTTCGAAAGCACGTTCTGGCCGCGTGATGGCGCCGATGAGTCTAGATTCAAGCGTTCTGCTGATGACATTGGCCGCCCAGTAAAAAAAATGGTCAACGCTGGGGAAGTGCTTGCGTTTATCGTCGCTGTGGACTTACGGTTGTACACTCAGTGGCATAAATAGTGCGGTCCCATCGAGGGGAGTCTGGTACAAGCTCAACAATGTGGACCCACAGATTTTGCAGAGTGTCTGCTCGGAACCTGTGGCACTCACATTGAAAAATTGTACCCGTTTTCGTCGAGATTGGTTCATTGGTTAACGTCACTTGAGCAAGGATCGCAGTGAAGTGGCTAACAGCGCAGCAGTCATTCCAAATCAATCTGGCGGACAAAAAAAGAACCGGCGGCTTTTACGCGGCAGCGCGATTTGACCGGGCTAACCGGATCGGGGCATTTCACTACATGACGCAAGCCGCCAGCTTTTTGAGCAACAATTTGGGTGACCCATTCTTCGCTTCCTGCTCCTCGGCTACTGTTGTAACTTCGCGTTTTCGGGATGTTCGACCTCAATATCGAGCGAGTCCACAACGAGCAGTGCTCCACCCGCATCTGCCATATCCGTGTCGCGATCGGCAAGCAGGAGCAACGTGATTTGGCAGACTGGTTTGTCAGCTCGTTTCTGCAGCGTGACAGCAAAACGGTCTTGAAAGTCATTGACTTTGTTAACGCCCGGTTTGCCAACAAATGTCTCCTTGGCAGTGCCCTTGAATGTTACTTCCCCGTCATGCCTCGATAGATCGACAACTTGCGTGACATCGCCAACCACCACGATTAATCGAGCATTCGCACTTGCGTCCTTGTCGACAAAACCTCGTACGTCAATCGTCATTTTCACGCTTCGATTCTCGGTCGAATACGGGATGCGAAGTGTGAGGACTTTCGCTTGAATGTCGGTTTGATTGGCAACGCCTCGCGACCTGGCTTGCACGGAGTTCAATTCGACGTAGGCGTCGTCGAAGATAACGGTCGCAGCCTGTTTGTCCGGTGAGACATCAGTTGCAAAGCCGATATTCGACGCAATTCGTATTTCTGCGGTTAACTGAGACGCTGGACTCGAATCCTCGGCGCACGCACAAGCGACAAGGGCAAGACTACTAAAAACCACATACACTGAACGGTTCATCGGATTTCCTCGGGTTTGTGAATTGGTCATTTTGAGAATAGTTCGAGCGACATTGTGATAGCACGCGACTGGCTTATACATGAAAAGTATTCCGAAATCGTTTCAGGAGACCCACTTTGTCACGGAACCGCACTCGCCGGTCGTTCAGCGACGCGTTCCAGCAGGATTCCGCAAACCTCGCTGTTTAGAATCGTATCTCAGATGTCCGCCAGTCGTGGGTTATCGCACGTTTAAGGAATCCTTAGAAAAGAATTCAAAAGTGTTTATGGTAGTCTCTGCAGTTCCAACATCAGCGCCTCGGTATCCAAGATTCCGAATCCAAACCCTTCGTGGTGGAGAAAATCTCTTGCTTGGCACGTCAATATTAGTAGTTGCTTCAGCTGATTTGCGTTGTAGCCACGCTTGGGGTTCTGCTTCGCGCCGTGGGACAAGCACAAAGCCAATGCGCCGGCAACATGGGGTGCGGCCATGCTGGTTCCGCTTTTCTGACATAGGTCCTGATGGTCATTCGTATTGGAACGGGCGGCGGTAATTTGAAAACCCGGTGCGCTGAGGTCGGGTTTTGGGTCACCATCGCGTGTTGGTCCCCATGACGATGTTGTGGTCAACTGCAACGGTGTTAGCGCAGGATGGCAGGCAGCGACAGAGATGACAGTATCTGCGGTTCCCGGAATGGATAAAACCATATTGTCGTTTTCGAACGTTGTGAATTTCACAGGACGGTCTTCACTTCGTTCGACCCAGGCATCAAATCGCCGGTCACTGCCGTTACAACTTTTGCAATGAACGTGCAACGTCCATTCTCCTGGATGAATAATTTGCGTGCCTGGGTACAACTGAATCGATAGCTGAGTATCGCCGTTGTCGGAATGAAAACGGGTGAGCGTGATACTACAAAAAAGCGAATCAAATTTGTCGGCGAATTTTGGATTCTGACGCGACACCATGGTTGTCTTTTCGCCACTCGGCGACTCTAGCTGAAACTCCAAATCATTACCGCCATTGTACCAGCATTCTATATAGTCCATTTGGCGGTATGCGGCTGCCGAGTTCCATGTCAATTTCTCCGTAGCTAAAGGAAATAGTTTGATTGCGGCGTGACCGGCCAATCCTCGTTCATTTCCAGCGGACTTAACAATGACCAAGCCTTCTGCAGTGCCCATTGTCGTGATTGAGTCAAAAACGGCTTCTAAGTTCGACTTTCCGTCATGGCCGCCGGCATTCATTCCCAAGCTAACATTGACTGCCATCGGTCTCTGCAGCAAAGAACTCGCGGACTTGAGGAATTGCAACGCTTCCATATGGCCATTGGAGTAGCCCAGGCTTGGCGGTCTCCCCGCAGGAGTTTTGATATCCGGAATAACAACGATCAAGCCCGATTCAGGAGCCATTCCTCCTGAAAAACCACCAACTTTTCTTCCGGCGGCAATGCTCGCGACGTGAGTTCCATGACCGTCAGGATCGCGGAGACTCTGAGGTACGGGAAGAGTACCGGCCAGCATCTGCGCAATCTGATCGCCAGAATAGATTGTGCCATAGTCGAGTTTGTCAAAATGAATAGCGTCAAATTGGGCCGGGGTAGCTTCCCCTGTCGAGCGTTGATCCCAGATAAAAAGAATCCGAGAGTTTCCAGCCTCATCCGTGAACGACTGATGAAGTACATCAATGCCAGTGTCAATTATGCCAATCAACGCCTTGCTCCCGCGCTCCTCCATAGGAGGTCGGTGCACAACATCGCCTTTGACGAAAGGCACTGACTCGCTCGTTTCCGTAAAAGCAGTTTCTGGGCTGCCCTCGATCGATATGACATTGCGGTCGCTCTGAAGCTGTTGTATTTGGTCCGCAGTAGCTCGCAATGAATGGATCTTTCCAATGGTCACACCCGCATCCACACCCTCGGGCGGCTTCCAGTCATTGTATCGGGAGCGGACAAGAATCGGTAAACGGTCGGTACTCTGCCCTCTTACTATTCTTGGGACGTCCATCGACTCTATTGCCTGCGAACCGAGTCTCATGGCTTGAGCGACGTTGACGACTGGGTCGGTTTGCACCTCAGAATCTGTTTCGTTAAACGGCTCGGCATGGGACCGTACCAACGCTATGTAGTTTCCAAGCTCGTGAGCTCGGAGACTAGGAATCGATCCCATAATGCTGCGTCGTATGACTGTTTTCCGGTTTACTTCGTCAATCTTCTCAGCCGACTGTTCGATGGCATTAAGTGTCTCGAAGGCTTTCTTAATAGATTCTGTCTGCGTTTCGGGATCTGCATTCTCGATACTTCCGTCAGCCGATAGATTGAAAACACGGCCGGTATGAAAGAACGGCAGCGGAAGTTGGGAAATAAAATCGGCATCGTTGGTCACTCGCCAATATTTATTCTCAAACGCATTTCTAATATTCGCATCAAAGGAGTCATCGGCGGCAATTTTCGGTTGCCCGAAAGTACAGCACCCCGAGACTTTTACCTTACCGTTCAACTCCAGCATTGCGATTTGCGCGAGCCCTCCGCCAAAGCTGTGGCCGGTAAACCATACGCTGGAATTCCTTGGAACCAGCAGCTGGAGACGTTCTGCGACTTCGGAATACTCCTTGTACATCCCCTGATGAACCTCACCATAGGGCCGTTGAGTTGTCTCCAGCGATAACAAACTGAGATCGATCATCGCGTCGTCAAGGTTTTGGACTGACAGGCCGCTGAACGCGACCAAAACTACGTCGCCCTTGATTCCGACGAGGCACTTCGTGTAGGTCGTCTCAATGACCTCACACCGCTCAAACCCCCAGCGTTCAGTCGCCGTTTGGACGATCGTGTCTGTGGGCCCACTGGCAGTCTGGCACGCCATCACCAACGACATCGCCAAACGCCAAGAAAATTCGGTAGCAAACAATGATTCTATGGTAAACATCGGAAAAATTCTCCTAGGGATACAGTTTGGCTAGAAAGTCGTCCGGTCCAACGCAACCGGAAGCGCCGTGGATTGACGATATTAGGGCTTTACAAAAACCATTCCTTTTAAGGGAGGGCCGTACAGCTTTAGTGCGCCTTCACGGTCAGTTTCAGTGAATGCGAGGTCCCGTGCCCCCGATCCACCGCAAAAGTAGTGCATAACGGAGCGAGGGTCGTAGGCAGTAAGCGGTAGAGTGCCTGAAATCGATTCGTTGGGGCATGCCGCTGGGGCTTCACTGCGGATGTGTTCATGCCGGAGGCCAATCGCGTGTCCAAGCTCATGGCGTAATACACCAACTTTGTCAAACGTGGTACTGAAGTAGCTGGGGTCTACTAGGACGCGACGCCTAGACGCGGGGTCATTCGGAAAGAACGCGGAAGCGATAAAGTCTCCATCAGCGTTGATTCCTCGTACTGGAAAAACGATACCAGCGGGTGCTGAAACGCCACTAGCGTCATCCTGTTCTGGTACGTAGCGGAAGTCGACTCCGCACAGGTCCTCCCACTGCTGAGTTGCGATGGCCATGTTATTCACAACAAGTTGATATTGCCCGTCTGAGCCAAAAGTATTTTTCAACACGCAGTACGTTAATTCTACTCCGGGAGCCCACCGGACGCTCTTCCCGTTCTGGGCAACAGATACCAATTCACTTTGCGACGTCCCGAATTGCATAACTTCTCCAGCTTGCATTCCTGCTTGGAATGCGGCTTGGGCTGCAGCTCGTTTCGGGGCATACAGCAGAAGCTGATCCTCATCGAGCAACAGATCGCCCTCGGCAACGAAATAAGGGGTACCATCAATCTCGACCTCTGGTAGCTCCCTCTTTAACGCTCCGACAATATCCAGCCTCGATAATGATTCACGCAGATCTGAATTCTCTCGAAGCGTTGCAGCCGCGTTAGTGCTTTCGGGTGCGTCGATACTCTCCGCAGTTGAAGTAGCTCTCGCGGATTCGATGAGTGCAGATCCGGAATTTTGTGCGCATACGTTACACGTTAGCAGCATTGCAAGGGTCATTGCGGTGAAAAGTCGTTTCATAACATTCTTCTTGAGATTGGGGCTGAAAAAAATAATTTTCGTAGTCATGTCGAGTCGTTGTTCACAGAGTTTTTAGGTACTCAATAAGTTGTCGTTTTTCTAGAACCGTTAAAGTTATCCCATATTGGTGCCCTTGATTTTTATTGCCAGGTTGGTTCGTGTCGAACTCGAAGGGGCCGGCGTTTTGGTAGCCGAGCGTTGTTGGGTCGAAGTCGGTGGTGCCGACTCGGAACGTTTTCTTGCGATCTGCGGGTGGTGTGAGTAATTCCGCCATGTTGAGGACGGAGCCGTTGTGGAGGTAGGGGGCGGTGCTCCAGACGCCGTTGAGGGGGCGGGCTTTGTATCGCATCAGCGTCTCACTCTCTGCTTGTGCCGAAAACGCCATGGCGCGGGCGGCGTGCTGGTCGTCGAGGGTGAGCTCGTCACGCCAGGGCACAAAAGAACGAGTGATGGACTTGAAGACAATGTGCGAGAGGATGTCGCGGGCGGGCACGGTTGATCTGGGGTCGTTGGGAAAGCTGCCTTGGAAAGGCAGCGACTTGAGTCGACCTGCGAGTCGACTAACCTCAGCGGTTCGATTCTGCCAGTTCAGGGCAGTTTGTTCATCCGTGCCGAGGGTTGAACCGCCATGAATTTGGTGGATTGGGATCAGCACGTCGTTCGCACGACGTCGTGGATCGTCGCGATCGATAACCGCGTGGCACTGAATGCAGTGGGATTCGTAAATCGCTTTGCCTGCGCTAGCTTTGGTCCTGTCCAATCCAAACTCGCTCGGCCACTCGGGAGACCAGAGCTTGGTGATCAGTTCTTCGGCCCGCTCGAGTGCGTCGAAGTTGATGGAAGAGTCGTACCCGCCAAGAGATGTGTCTTCCGTTTCGACCAATCCGAAGACGCCGACGACTTGGCCCGCGTTTCTGCCGAGGGGACTGAAACGACCTGTATTGTCGACCGACCCGTTCCACTGAACGTGCTGATGCTGCGGCGCGTCCCAAATTGCTGGGTAGTTGACGGGGGCATCGGCTGTTCGAGCGTTGTTGGGAGCATGCAAGTGCTCGGCGCACGCTTGATTGAGGATCGCGCCCAAAGCGTCGAGTCGCCCATATCCGTACGGCGTGTGGTCCCTTTCTGTTGGACGATCCGAGTCACTTGCGAACCGTTTGCCGAAGTCATTGAAATCGTTGTAGCGTTGTCGTCGGTCGAGTTCTTTCTGTAGCAGATCAAGAATGATCTTGGCCTGCGAAACCGAAGGAGTATCGCCTCCCGTCAATTTCCGCACGAATCGCCCAAACTTGGTACTTTGTTCGAGACGAATTCGCTGGTTCGATTGAAACGCCGAGAGGTTTGGAGCATCCGCGACGGTTAGCTTGATCGCACGTACGAGGTTATCCAGCCAAGTCTCCACATCCGTCATCGCTTGGCTACCGTCAATCCAGTATTCTTTGCCACCAAACGTGAGCTTGGAGGTATGGCACGCCGCGCACGTTAACTCGATGGCGCGATCACCGGTGAAGCCAACTGGATAGCCCTCGAGGTTGCCTTCGTGTGGTCGCAGCGGCAAAAATCCAAAGCTGGCGAGATATTCGGAATCACGAAAGAGTTCGGTGCTTTCCGGTTGCTCCAAAATGTCAAAGAAGTCGCGACGCATGATAGGCGAACCCTGCCGCAACGAGTAGAACTCGACAGCCTCAGCCGTTGACCAGTTTTGCTCGGGGAACACGACAGGCAAATCGGATTGCACGAAACGATCTTCGGCAACATTTCGAAGGGCAGTCGACAGCAATGCCCGCGTGCGAGCGGCTGATTCTGGCGACCGCTTTGAATCGTTTTCGCGACTGCGTTCTGCACTAACGTGTCCCTCCTCGGTCGTTGCGAGTCCTCGCATCGTGCGTTCAGGAGATGAATCACTGCGTGTCGCTTGAGCCAGTCTCAACGGCGATGGTACGGGTGTGGGAGTCAGATCGCTTGCCGAGTACTTGAACTGCGTGAATGCCGTAGCGGTATCTTGCAGACCCACCGAGAACAAGTTGTCAAACTCGTCTCCAATGTTCACTGTTTGGGAAACACCCAGTGCGGTAGTGATGCTACCCACCGTGTTGCTGTGTCCCACTACAAGAATTCGTGAGCCCACATCGGTGGCCCGAACATCGGCAACGAGTTCGTCAACGTCTTCATAGATCTCAATCTCGTTGCCGGTTGCGTTTGCCGTTGGTCCTGCTGTGTTCTTCGTGCGAAGTGTGTCGGTTGTATACACGTGCGTGACACCCAGTCCAGACATCAAGTGCGCGAGACCAACCGCACGAGCTTTCCCGTCAGTTGTCAAATCAGGATCGCTACCCGTTTCTTTCTCGGCGTGCCTGACGATAAATACGAATTGGTTTGTGGGTTCCACCGCGAAAGCGACGGGGTTGACCGCGAAAAAGATGCTGTCAGCGCTTTCCACCAGTAGCCGCAGATTGTTGCGTGCCGTTGGCGGCAGCGCCACCAACTGGTTCCCGTCGTTGGGCGTTCCACTTTCCAATGTCAATGGAAATGATTGACCACCATCGGTTGAAAGCAGGATGTTGACCGATGCACAGTTGACCGGAGATTGGTCTGTGTTGGCGACATCCCACTTCACATCGATCAATGGCGATGCCACCGTGCTGGAGGTGGGCGAGGTGACTCGAAAGGGACCTGATCGATCGTCCACATTCACTACGGTGCTGTCACTTCCGATGCCACCGCCGCCGCTGCGATCATCACGCACGGTGACTTGGAAATTCATCACACGCGTCCGCGTGGGAAGCTGTTCTCCTCTTGTATGTGATCCGCTGAGAATATCCGACCACTGCGGAAAGACTCGCGTGCGATCGACGTTCGGCGGAAACGATCGGAAAAGTGGAATGCTGCCGTCGTCGGGTGCGGATGCTGATGCTCTTGGCCCGATATCGATTTGCTCCCAGCAATAACGAAGCGGGTCGTTGTCGGCGTCGTTACCGATTGCTGACAGTTTGAACGGTGTTTGTTTTGGGATTGTAAATGCTACTCCAGCCTCGACCGTTGGCGCGTGATTGCCTGTCGCTTGTAGAGTGCCAACGGTCGGGATACCGGTCGTGCTATAGCGCGTGATTTGGTCGATCGTGACGCAATGGAAGTAGGCGTGGCTGTTGGCTTGCAAATCGTCGTTCCCACAGATTCCGGCGTACGCCAGGATCGTGGACCCACTGCCTGGTTCGACCGCAGTCGGCCCGTACCTCGCGTTGGGATTGCATCCCGAGCCATTGAAGGTGTGGTCTCCGTTGAGCTGGTGGCCGATCTCATGTGCAACGAAATCAATATCAAAGGGATCGCCAATTGGACGCGATTGCCCGGTCACTCCGCGTGCCTTCTGGCCAGTAACGCCAACGGGACCTGGTGCATAACCGCCGGCACCCGTACTGAAGGTATGTCCGATATCGTATTCATCGTCTCCGATAATGCGGTCGATTTCTGACTGCGATTGATCGACGAGTACGCTTGCATCGCTGTTGTCGAAAAGGTCAGTGTCTCGATCAATGAAGATCAGTTGATCATTGTCGTCGACGAGTTCAAAACGAATCGCAACCTCTTGCTCGTAGACGCCCGTCACACGATCGATCGTATTGTTGATCGCGGTCATCGCATCGATTGCGGTACCTCCATGAAACGCAGCATATTCTCCGGTGCATGCCACTGCGATTCGGTAGGTGCGAAGCTGCGTGCCGGAACTTACTCGCGAATTCGTTGTCCCACGATTAGCTGTCGCGGCGGCACGCGGCGGGTTCCAATCACCCGTCTGAATCAAACAACGCGGTGCTTCCGCATTCCCGCCACGCTGCCGTGGTTGCGAGAAACTCATATGTTGATTTTCATCACCGACAGGATTGATCAGTATCCGACCTTCGGGTGCAAGTACTTGGGCACGGATACCCGATGGCGAGACGTTCAACCGCATCGAGATTCGATGATCGTCCAAGCATTGCCCTCGATAACTTTTGATACTCGGAAATTTCGCTTGTAACGCGGGTGACATCACAGATGACTCGATCAATTCGAACTCGCGAAATGTTCCATCCGGCATCGGCAGCGAGATCGATCCTTCGTTCACACCGGCAGCCCTCATGGCCTCTTCATTCACTGCCTTCTCCGCCAAGCGTGTCAAAACATTCCGGTCGACGTCGAACAACTTGTATGCGTCCGGTACAAATCGCTTCTCTTTCGTATCCGCAACTCCAGCGACCTCTGCTTGAACCCTGAATTGCCGGGATTCCGCTGATGGAACCGCAGTCCACAAGTTGTCAGGTGATTGTTGGCCGACAGCCGTCACAGCCGTGACCCCGCAAATGAGCAGACCTGCGAGCCGTTTCATATCGAAGCTCATGGGTGAAATCCACATGTTTGGTTTCGCAGCTTGAATATAGAAAGATTGTTATGCATCTTGTCTGAAACAGTCGAACAGTCGCTTGACTGTCGTCTCTATTGAGTGCAACAACTTCAGGGTGAGCATCCCACGGCTCGCGGCCCATCGGGATTGGGCGGGAACTATGGCTCCGCTCCCATGAGCTTGATCTCGTTTAGGAGGTGATTGATCTCCATAAAGGGTTCGTCGGATATTTCACGCCAGCGGACGCGTCCTTGGTCGTCAAGGATGAACACACCATGCAGCGGAGACTGATGAGATGGGACATAACATTCGTAGTCGCGAAATACTTCAAGTCGATTGGATGCGTCAAAGACCACTTGGTGCGGAAACATCGGCTCGGGGAAACCGCTTTCTTTTTCGCCGGGTGCCACGAAGACCACCTTGACGCCGTCGGGGATCGTGGCGTTGCGGAAGTTCTGCATC
This sequence comes from uncultured Planctomycetota bacterium, assembly GCA_963763175.1. Taxonomy (GTDB): domain Bacteria; phylum Planctomycetota; class Planctomycetia; order Pirellulales; family Pirellulaceae; genus Rhodopirellula. The sequence goes on from CAVXOB010000011.1 coordinate 778,505, forward strand.
TGCTCATTGCAGGCCGAGCAGCCCTGGCTTTCTAGGAATACCAGAATGGTGAATTCGTCTCCCACCAAGTCGGCAAGTGCTAATTCCGACCCGTCCACGCCCGGCAGCGTCCAGGGATTGGCCAGGTATGGCTTCGCCAGTTTTGTGCCCACCTCGTAGTTGTCGTTCACGACCCGGACCACCTTCATCATGCCTTGGTCCTCATGGTCAAGAATATGACAGTGCAAAACGAAATCGCCGATGTACCGGCGGTAACGAGTGCGAACGTTGTAGGTTGTGCCCGAGCGAACCAACAGCGTGTCTCGCCAGACACCTTGCGGCGTGGTAACACCAGCGGCATTGGTTTCCGAGACGAAGTAAAACGGATTGACGTGGATGTGAAACGGGTGGCTCCCCAGATCGGCGGTGAGGTTCCATTGATCGGCACGTCCCAGTCGTAAGGTGATGGGGCGTCCATCGGGATCAAAGGGCTCGCCGTTGATACTGAGTGATGGTCGCAACTGCAGCTTCACTGCTTGCAGACCGAACACCTCTCCGTCTGGAATCGGATCGGGCCTGCGTACTCTGGAAAAGTCGTGTGCTGTCGGCCAGGCGTCGGCACGTTTGCCTTTGCTGGGCAGGACGTCAATGATTGCTAAGATGGCCGGATCCTTTTCGGCATCCGGGGCGGAGGGATCGAGGCTGACGTTGCCAAAGCCGTCCCACATCAGATAACGCTGGGTTCGCGATGTGTCGTTGGTCAGCCGCACGAGGACGTCGCTACGATATCCAGGAAACAAAGAGATAGTTTCAGTTTTTCGCATGCGCTCCAGAGGAATGCCGTCGACTGCGATTTCCCGCATTCCTTCTTCGTTCAATGCTTCCACATCGTACGGCAGGGTTTCCTCGTCATAGGTTGACTCAGGAGGTAGGGGGGCCAACTGGACTCGGATTTCGTCTCGCACTCCTCCGTGGATGAGCCGAAAACGCTGCATCCTACCCGATTCGATTCTAATTACAGGCTGAACCTGCCCATTGATCGTGGTCCGCCACCCGTCTTCGAGCTTGCCCCGGGGCCAGCGTCCATTGGCAAATGCTGCACTAAAATTTTCTAGCGTGTAGGTCGTCAGTCCGAGAATGGAGCCGATAGCAGCTACCACTTCGGCTGCCTGCGCCTCTGAGATCGGTTCGGGGGGCCAGACGGTGAGGAGAGTCTGGCGAAGCCTCTCGATCTCCTCTGGTTTTTCAGCCAGGTCGCTTTCGTTGAGATCGGCACTTCTCAAGCCCGAGTCATCAAACACCCGGAAATGCAGCTTGTCGTCAATTTTGGCCACGACCGCCAAGCGGTTTCCCCGCGTGGGAAGGCTATCAGTGTTGGGCGCAGCGGGTAGAAGTTGCAGTTCATAGCCCAGTGGCTCGGGAAGGTACGAGACCTGCTGAAACAAGCAGATACGTTCTTCGGCATCGGCTATTCCTGGAATCGAATCGAGAGAGGCCTGGTCTCCGTCGCGGGGTTCGATAATCAGCGCACCGGACATCCCACTGGAAACTTGAATGGCGGTCGCCCCATGCACGTGTGCGTGATACCAGAAGGTCCCAGGAATATGGTCGGTCGGAATCGCAATTTCACTTTCAAACTCCTCACCTGGATTCACTTCCAGCAGCACGTTGTCAGAGTTTGCCGCAGGAGAGACGTGAAGTCCGTGCGTGTGCAAATTGGTGCGGTTGAATCCGTGCGGCGTATTGAGCGTGGTGGAATGATCTTCCGGTTTCTCCACCGGCAACTGGTTTTTCAAGTGAACGCTGAGAACCTCACCTGCTCGAACGCGCAACGTCGGGCCGACCGGTAACTGATCGTATGACCGCATTCGGAGGTTGACGATACCAGCATTGTTTTTGACCACGAGGTTGCCGTCGTCGTCTCGCAGGTACGTCTCGGGACGCCAACCCTTCCGATCGCCGTAAATGATCGAGAGTGACGTGTTTAATATCCCGTTTTCAGAGACGCGAACTTCCCCGGAGCGAAACTCCGGGTGCTCATATTCCGACTGCTCGCGCTGCTTCTGTATTTCGCGGGCCGATTCCACCTGAAGAGCTGCATCGCGTGCAGGAGCCAAAATCCCCTGCATGTCCGAACGATTGATTCGTGCCGCAGTGCGGGAACCGATGCGACTCAAGGGCTCCGGAGGCGCGGCAGATATCGTCAATGCTGCAGAGATGCCCAGCATCAAGCCAAATGAAAGTGACACAATAAACCGAGTGTGTCCCGAAATTTTCACTGCAACGTGCCCCTGAAGCCATATGACAGACGAGTTCCACCAGGGGGTAGCGTATTACCTGCATAGCTATCCTGCAAGCAAAATCTGAAGCAGAACCGGCGGAGTCACGCTAGTCGCGAAAACGGGTTATTGATCGGTGTCACCATTTCGTAGAGCTCGAAGAAGCGAGACGTTGTCTGTACGATCCGATTTGGCCTACCGGATTGCAGTCGTCGCTCCAACGCCGATCTTGAAATTGATGTTGTTGGAGTTCAACCGATCTGCGTTGATTTCCAATTCCAGATGGATTGGTTTTAGAACGAGCGTACCTGTTCCCGGCACTTGAGGATTCGGTGTCAAAACTCCCCTGGGGCTCACTTGGTTACATCGACTTTGATCGAATTGGCCGCGCCTGGCACGGTGCCACATCGAATTGCTCGTGGGTCGGTGTCACAAGTTTCCATTTACCGTCTGAAGCAGCATTTGCACTTCAGATAGGAGATAGAGTACCGCACGCTTTTCACCTTTCGATAAGCCGCTTGACTCTCCATCCGCATAGGGAGTGAGAACTTGTTGCAGCAGGGTGACGTGGTTCATCACCTCTTGAATGTGTTCTGCTGATGGGCCACAGTTATTGGGATTGTCGGCGTTAGTATCGGGAATGCCGAAGTGCCGATGTGGTGTATCTGGATCGGCATATTTGAGTGGGCGGGTGGTGGTGTCGGATCGTTTGCCAGGGCGTGGCGTGGCTAGGCGGAGGAGGCCGGCACCGGTGATTTCCTCTCCTAGTTGAGAGGAGCGTTTGACGTAGTCGGTGAATTGTTGGTCGGAGATGGTGGCGGATCGCTGCCAGCGTTTGGACTGGTTTTGTGTGATTCCCAAGTCGCTGAGTTTCAAACGGTCATCGTGACCATTTGATTTTCGGTCGCCGCCCTGGAGTCCCATTTGGGACAGCATTTTGCCGGCCTTGCGCTCTGCCAGAAGACGTAGTTCGGCGGCCCGGTTTTGGACCTCGAGACTCTCATTGGCGCTCTTGGCCCAGACACGGATGGCTTCGGCGCGACTGCGCAGGTCGGATAGCTGATCGAGATCTTCCGCCTCGGCGATCGCTCTGCGGCAGCCGTCGAGGACGGTGAGTTCATGTGGATTCTCAGCGATCACGGTTTGTCCGTTCATTTTTCACCCTCCAACATCAAGATGCATCACTCGTGACCATTCGATCGCAATGTCATTTCATCACGGGATGATTAGCGTATAGTCCAGCGGAGGGGTCGGCAATCATTTTTTCAGATTTTTGTTCAGTCGCCGGTGATGATGTAGGAGCAGTCCGGTTGGCGGGGACTTGTGCGAGTGAGTTGGGGACACATTGTAGCGACAGGGGATTTTTAGCGATGCCGATCGAGGATGACGCGGAGCCAGCGGACTGGACGGCAGGGCGCACCGCCTCGGATAAACGCGGCCGCGGCCCTACGGATGTGCCACCGACTCGGGTCCAGCTCGGCCCCGTCATGGCAACGTGGTGTGACGCGAAAATCTTTTTCGAACGCCGTCATGGCACAGACCGGTGCTGTGAGATTTCTCATTGGTTGCGTGCTCATTGAGGATTGCACTTCCGCTACCTTATTAACTCACCAATGCTGCCAAACTTGAAGAAAGACGCGGATGGCGGACTCACGATCTATATCGAGAACGAATCACTTGGCAAGGAGCTGGAGTCCAACTGGCTGCCCGCTTCTCTACTGGCAGAAAGAAGCCCATCCTGGGGCAGCGCAAATACACACACAGGTCGTGCAGCAAGAACCAGCCACCCAGCCTCGACCCTGAGTTGATGGGCCAATCGCGGCCATTGGGATCGTCAAGGGCAAGCCCTTCACGCCTGATACGCGCATGACGAAGATTCTGACCGATGCACTGACGGTGGCCAACGCGGCTTCACGCAGTCTCTTCATGAGCCCACGCGATCGGTCATGGCATTACTACGACGATGCCAGTTGGCAGAACATGCTCTTTGCCACCGGCTACGAATTCCAAACAACCATACCGATGATCTCCAAGCAAGGCGTCAGACCCTTCCCGTCCGACCAGCTATCGCCAACGGGACGCGCGTCGAGCTTTCTTCTACGGCGTGACCGGCATCACGCCTGCGATGGCCATGCGACTGTCCGGCATCGGCTCCACTTATTTGTGGACCATGGTCGATGCCGAGGAAAACTACTTCGATGGCGCCAAGACCTACCAAGTCAGCCTGCCGAAGGATATCCCGGCTGAGAAATTCTGGTCATTCACGGTCTACGATACGATGTCTCGATCGATGCTCGACACACCGCAGCGTTATCCGCGCGCTGGCAGCCAGAGCTTCCCGTCGCCGGCTGCGGAGCCAAACGCTGACGGGACGACGACGATCTATTTCGCGCCGCAACAGCCCGATGGCGTGAAACGAGGCAATTGGATCCAGACCAAGCCCGGCAAGGGATTCTTCCCCTGTCTTCGCCTTTACAGCCCACTCGAGCCCTTCTTCGCCAAAACATGGCGTCCGAGCGAAGTCGAGTTGGTGAAATAGATCCTGGTCACCTCCCTGCGTCCATTTATTGACCTGCTTCCTCGGTGAGGCGATCGAAACGGAAGATTTGTAACGATTATCGGATTGCTGCGGACTATGCGCACGGATATCGCATAAGTTATTTAAAATCCGTCGACATGTCGAAGGATCGCGAAAACATGCGTCGAATAGAGCAAGAACTGGCCTCCAACTTTACTGGTGGCCGTAAGCCGCAGGCAATGGAGTGCCGAGCATGTCGATCCGGATAGTTATTGTGGTTTCAGCTCTATTGGCCTGCAACGTGCCGCTGGATCCTCATAAGTGTTTTGCGCAGTCTTTTGGAGTCGAACTCCAGGCCAGCATGCTGCCTGCATCAGGCGGTATGGGAGGTGCCGGTATCGCTCGCCCCCAGGATCTTCAAACCTGCTTGGTTCTCAATCCCTCGACGTTGGCGCAGAAGAAGGGGACGCAGTTTAGTTTCAGCGGCTCGTGGGTCGAACCCACCATCAACTTGGACAATGACGCTACGATCGGGGCCGCGAGTATCTCCCCGTTTGCAGCGAAGTCACATCGGCCCGGTTCGATTGTGGGTAACATCGGGTTGACGCAAGATTTCTCTGAGCTGGGGCTTCCTGTCACCGTGGGAATGGGGCTGATCACTGCTTCGGGGTTGGGGGCCAATTACCGTTATGTTCCCGAAAGCAATGGCACCACCGCCGAAATGGCGGTATTGCAGACGGTCATCGGTGCCGGCGTTGCGTTGACCGATCGACTTTCCATCGGCTTGCAGGGGACGGTTGGATCCGCTTCCATGGATGGCATCTTTTCAGGGATCAGTGCATCCACGCCTGCCTACAATTTACGCGCTGCCTTGGGATTCACGTACGACGTCCGGGAGCAGACGACCATCGGCGGATACTGGCACACCTCACAAAAATTTACCTTCGATGACTTTGTACGAATTGACCGCCCCGGCGCAGTTTTCCAGGACTTCCAAGTCTCGCTACCCAACAAGTATGGGATCGGCGTCGCCGACGAGTCTTTGATGGGCGGCAAGCTGTTGCTCGCTGTCGACTTGATGTATTTCGACTGGTCGGGCACCGATTTTTTCGGGGCGATCTGGGATGATCAATTTGCCGTTCAAACGGGTCTTCAGTATACGACCGAGAAGGGATACAAAATTCGAGGCGGTTACGTGTATGCGGAGGATGCGTCACGAAATATCGTTGCTCCGAGTTTCGGTCCGATCACGCCGCAAGCAGGTGTCGATTACATCCAAGCTTTGTTTCCGAACATCAATCAACACCGTATTAGCGGCGGAGTCGGGCTGACAGACGTGCTCCCAGGCGTCGACCTCGACCTCTTTGGCGGTGGCGCGTTTGATACGACGCACACCTATCAGTTTTCCAGTGCCTCGGTCGCGAGCTACTGGGTTGGCTTCGGTGCGACATGGCGTTTTGGACGTGGTGGGTGCCGCCACATGAGCGTCCCGGACAGTTGGTTGTCGAGTCGCTGACCAGCTCCAGGCACTTCGCCTCCCGAAAAATGGGAGCGATGTACAAAGAGAAAGATCCACTCACCACCGATGAGAACTAGGATTGCGACGCGGCAGCGAAACGCAAACGCTTGAGTCAGTTGCAAGCAAAATCATCGCTCACACGACGTCAGGCGTTCCTGCCTGACGTTGACTCCTATTCGCGTCAGCCCGGTAACGCTGGATGGCGAACTATTTATCTTTCGGCTCCTTGCCGGGTTTACCCGACGACTTTGCTCCGTCTGGCTCGCCCTTGCCGGAGGAACGGGCGGGTGACGCAGCCCTCTCATTTCCCTTCGATTTTCCTCCACCTCGTTCGGCCCTTTGGGGCGCATTGTTAACTGGTCTTCCACCTCCAACGTTTGGCTGGCGATTCTGCATCGGACGACCCGTACGGTCGGGAGTGCGACCAGAGGAGCGGCGTGCATTTTCTCTGCCGGGTGGATCGACATTCGTTCGCACTCTTCGACTGTCAGGGTTTGCAGCTGCATCACGAGTGTCGGCATGACCGTCCCTATTTCCGGGTGGAGCGGGAGTCTCTCGACCTGCTGGGCGGGGAGCAGTAGCGGGCCAGTTACCGGGGGTTCGAGGGCGCAGACGCTCCGTAGCAGACCGAGGATTGCCACCGGCACCTGCGGCCGGATCATTGATTCGATTCCGAATGTCGTCACGATTTTTACGGCGTGCTTCGTTCGGCTGATTATCTGCGGCTGCCGCCTTTTGACGAGCTTCACTCGCCTCGTTCGCGGATCGATTCGCAGCATTATCTAGCCGATCATTCTTTGGATCACGCCGATCTGCTCGCCCCGCAATCGACTCCTCTTTGGCGCGATCCGTATTATCGCGTGGACGATTGCCCTCGGCGGCATCGCGGCCACGGTCGACCTTGGGTAGACGCAAGCGACCTCGTCCGTTTTCGCCCACCTTTGCATCGATGTTTACCTTTCGATTTGAATCGCGATCCGCGTTTGCGTCTGCGTCGGCAGTCACATTACCCGCCGCGTTGGGCGAGTTGGCTGGCTTTGATTCATTGCCCTGGCGCCCTTGAGCCTGTTGGTCCCCGACCTCCGTTTTCAGGCGATCGCGACCAAGTTGACGTTGGGGGGCAATCTCATTGCGAAATCGTCTCATCTCTTCGCTATTAAGCCGTTGAAAACCTTGCTGGCCGCCGTTGGACTGGACGAGATTACTCAAAGATTCACCGATCGATGTCAAACGGAGTACCGACGGATCGATGTCCGCAGCTCTGTTTGTACGCAAAAAGTCGCGCTGGGCGGAAATGGTCCGAGCGGGACGGTACTGCTGGTTGTTAACAAACAATTGATGCTGATTGTTGATCCAACTGATGAAGTTAATATTTCCGCCACCGCGCGACCGATGCCGATACGACGCGAAGAACGGATCATAATAGCGGTTACTTTGATAGCGGGTTGACCACGGGTAGTACGTATTTGCATAAGACGAACCGTAGTAGTCGCCAAAATAATACTGCCGGTAATTTGGGCGTACGAATAGGTGCACAAAGAGCCCCAGTCCGGTATCAACTGTATATTGCGGACGGTAGGTGTATTGCCGTTGTTGGTAGACCGGCTGCTGAAAATAGACAGGAGTGAAAACTACGCCACGATGTGCGACATTGTAATCCCAGTAGCCGTTTTGGAAGACACAGCCGCTGGGTGTCCAGATATACTGTGACGGTACCCATACCCAGTCTTGCTGCACCTGAGACCAGAATCCAGGTTGCCATTGATAGTCGTTGGACTGGTATACCCAATGGCCGGGTACGTAGAAGTAATCTTCTCCCGGCGATGGAGAGGCGGAGCCTTGCTCAAGCGATTCGGGTGGCTCCGGTAAGTATTCTACTTCTGCGAGCTGATCATTGGCCCAAAAGCCACTGATGTACTGAAACCCGTTTGAAACCTCGGCCCAGTAGCCAGGGATCCATCTTTGTTGGGGCGGAATGTCTCGCCACACGCCACTGATCCAGATGAAATCAGTGCGTTCATCGTCCCAGGACCAATATCCAGGAATCCACGTCACGTCGTCGCCGGCGGGACGGTACTCCGGGGGTAGTTCGTCAATCGGTTCGGGCGGTTCTTTCTTGACAACCAGGTTGGGTGTTGGGTTAGCGTCATAAGGACCTGCAAACGCCTCGTGGAGGGGGGCCCGCGTCAGATACTCCAGCCCGCTAGACTGATCGGTTTCCAAGTTGCCTTCGACACGGGCGGCAGAGTTGGGTGGTTCAGCAACCACTTCGGATCGGGGATCCGGTGGTTGTGCGGTCGCAGAGGTTCCGAGAATTGTTGGAATGAAGCCACATGCTACCGACACAAAAATGCGAGCAAAACGGTTGAACACCATTCGCCGCCGCTCGTGGGCATCAGTTTGATAATTGAAAGGGACCACGCCAGTTTCCTTGGGTTACACCGGGAGAGAGAAAGTGCGTGCGTGAAGTCAGCGAAAAACGTGCCAAAATACAGATGTCTCAGCCGCAGACGGCGAGCAGATCCTCGGCCATTTTTCAGATAACAAAATTTCCATCATTCGGACCCTGCGAAACACCCAGCCGGGCAGATCCCAGAAAACGAGGCGAAATGGGTCGCGCAACAGGACGACGAACCCAAATAAACGTTTGTCAGCAGGTGCCCAGCAGATTTTCCGGGCCTGGCGGAGACGAGGGGGCTGCGGACGATGATTCGACTTCCAATAACGGAGTTATTGCCTGCCGGGTTTATAGACGGAGACGGCGTGAACTGAGTGGCTGGCTGCTATGGCCCCTAGCTTCGTGATGGCCCCTGCTTCGTGGCCCCTAGCTTCGAGCACTCTTGCCATGGGAGTGGATGGGTTCGGGAGTCGTCAGTTCGAGAGAGCTACCCAGGTTAATCCTCACGAACGTCTGGCTCCAAATCGTCGAAGGTGGGCAGCATCGTTGCTGGATCGATTCCACTATGGTTCTTGACTATAATTTTTAGCGGTGCGCCAGACTGAGTGCCGCCTGGCTTGTTGCCACGGAACTGGAGGCGCCAACGAGCATACCCGGGTTCAACAGCAACGATATCTGCCACGTCGACAGGAGACTCCACCTCCTGATTCGTTGCGGGGTCCAGGTCGACACGAAAAAGCTCCACATCAGGATCGTTGACACCGCTATGTGCTGTCGTCACAAAACCGCGGGCATCGACGCGAATCTCCGTTCCGTCATCACGATACGATGCTCGCTCTATTGATATCTGGGGCGTCACCGCCGGATCGACAAGAAGCTCGCCCGTATCGCCATACTCGAACAGGAACGCATAGAACTGGCCACCAGCGAGATAGCCTTCTGCGGACGATGGTGGTGGCGGTGTCGGGGTAGGCCCGGATGGCGACACAACCGCAGACTCGATTTTCATCGGAAATCCATACTGATTCCGATAAATTGGGTTAGCGGGATCCTTGCTGTTGGCCGCCATCCGATCATCGGTCAGCATAACTACCGGTATACCATTAATCGCCAGTTTTGGCGGCGTGCCGGGATCGTTCCGAGTCAAGGCCCCCAAAATAACATTCTCCGCAGGTTCAACCTTCATGAAATCCGCAAAGAGAATTTTGTGAGCAACATCGTATTCGCCTTCGACAATGATCGTGCCACCTACGAAGCCGTCTTGGCTTCTGCCGGGAAGCGGACTCGTTTGGCTGAGTTGCTGTGGCGACAACTCCACGGTCGGTGAGTGAATCGTTTTCCTACGAGCGGTCTTGCCGGCAGCGGGCTGGGTCATGCCGGGCGTGAAGCGGATTGTAAAATCAGTCAATCCGTTGTCGGCCTTGACATCGACCGCCGTTCCAGATGTATCCAGTTCGATTTTCGAAATCGTTCCCTCGTAGGAGGCTTCGACCTGGGCAATCAGAATCCAACCTAGCGATAGAAGTAGTTTTGCAAACATCAGGCACCCCCATGGTCAATTGTTTCGTGATCTCGTTCCGCTCAAGATGCGAGGCAAGGTGACTTACCTTCATTACTCGATTCTAGCTATTTGACATCCCCCCGCAAGTAAGCTAGCCTGAACGATGCCCAAAAAATATCCAGATTGGCAAATGAGATCCTCAGCAGGAACACGACCATGCAGCGTAGGGATTTTCTGAAGTGTGCAGCGACGGCGACGGCCGCTGGATCCATCGCCAACCCAGCCCAGGCCCAGCTTGGGGGGCCGTTCGCATTACCGACGCAGAGATTCCAACCAGATAAACAGCACGAGTTGCCGGCGTGGGCGTTCTCGCAAGAAATGACCGTGCCGCCTGTGCCGTTGCCCACTGCCGTGGGCACGTTTGAGGAGCTTCATGACAAGCCGGTCTTTGGCGCGAGTGACCCCATTCCGCTTGGTCGATCATTCCACGGAATAGCAAAAGAATGGGGAGAGACGCCGAGGCATTGGCAGCCGTACGGCTGTGACGTTCGCGCGGGAAGCCCCGGCGAGAGTTGGTTGAATAAGCAGCAGCACTTTGGTGTCGTCGATGCGCACGACGGATCAGGACCCATCGAGAATTGGAGTGGGTTTCAAATTAAGTGTTACAAGGTTCCAATACACGAACACCATCAAAGGATTAAGCCGTTTGGACATGAAACCAGGCTTTATTCATACAACGCGATGGTTCCCGGTCCCACTTTCAAGACACGCTTGGGAGAACCGGTTGTTGTGAGGTTTGAGAATCATCTTGAAGCTGAGATGTCGGTGCATCTGCACGGTGGTCACAGTCCTTCCCACAGCGATGGTCTACCCACCTTTTATGTACTCCAAGGCAAGGCGCGCGACTATTTTTACCCGAATATCCTCCCCCAATTTGTCGTCGAACGTGATGCCGACGGGAAACCCAAAAAATACGCGGTCGATGTGGGCGAAAGTCAATCAACGATGTGGTATCACGATCATGCGATGGATGCGACCGGATACAACGTTTCAAAAGGGCTGGCTGGATTCTATCTCTGCTTTGGCGAAGCAGAATTGAAGTTGATTCACGACCGCGTTTTACCTGGATACGGTCCACGTTCGTGCAAGGATCCGACCTGCGTTCGTTACACTGACGCCGCCCCGAACTTATGCGAGTATGAAGATCCGGACAATCCTGGCTATTATCTGCCGTCAAAAGAACCGTACTACAATCCCTTTGATATCCCGATTGTATTGCAAGATAAAGTAATCGACTCGCAAACTAGTCAGATTTCATACGATTTAGCAGACCACAATGGCTACATTGGCGGCGTTTTCACAGTCAATGGGGTTGCATGGCCCAAGCGAGAGGTGCGAAACCGCAAATACCGATTCCGTATCCTCAATGGCTCCAATGCAAGAGTTTATCGACTGCGGATTATGAAGGCGGATGACTTTGAACGGGCGCAACGGTTCGGAATTGATTCGTTAGGCAAGGCTGACGAGGCGGGTGCTACTCCCGGGACCGGCAATCAGCCGTTGACCGGCGAGTTCCAATCGCAATACGAAACTTTCTCAAAGCCGTACATGCGGATTGGCAAGGACAGTTGGCTGTGGTCCCTGCCTGTCGAAATGAAGTCGCTAGTGTTGGCAATGGCCAATCGCGCCGACATTGTTGTCGACTTCAAGGCACTCGCTGGGGATTTGAATCCAGGTGAAACGCAGGAGTACGTGTTAGTGAACACGATGCCGCAGTTCGACGGACGCGGTCCCAAAGCAAAACTCGAAAACGGAGGTGACCCCCGAGTGCTGCCGCTGCCTTTTAATATCCCTGGAAAACACGATCTTGTCGAGCTCAACCGCCCAATCGGACTCCTGAAATTTAGGGTCCGGCACGCTCCTCCCGGAACCGAATCCGACGATCCTGATGACGACGCTGATGCGACCCTCACGCCGGTGCGCCTCGACCAAAATCGTCAGCCTGTCGCGGGTACAGGATCGCCCCTCATTACAACGCACCGCAAAATAGCCGACGAAGAGGTCGTAGCAGTACGTGAGTTTATCTTTGAGCGTGGCAAAGGTGCGTGGCAAATAAACGGGCGTTTCTACGATCCATTCGTTGCCAACGCCGCGCCGGAAGTTGATCGCGCTGAGGAGTGGATATTGCGAAACGGTGGCGGTGGCTGGTGGCATCCGATACACATCCATCTCGAAAGTCATCAGCTGATTCGTTACGAAAAAGATTTTGGAGCAGACGCGGCGGTCGACCTCAACGACCCACCGGCGCGAAACGATTTGCGAAATGCCGTCGACGTACAACAGTTCATGGATCCCATCGAACTACGAGGACTCCACGATACGCAAGTTCTTGGCCCCAACACGGTGGTCCGCATCCGTATGCGGCATCGCACCTGGACTGGACCGTTCGTTTTCCATTGCCATAATTTGGAGCACGAAGATATGCGAATGATGTTTAATTTTGAGCCAGCCGTGTATGCAGAAAACGAACTGCATCAAATTGTGAACACGGCGCCATCGGCAAGAACTCATGGAATCGACCTCACATTCAATGGGTTAACTGGGGAGCTTCCCTGGCATCACGCTGCCGTCCCAAAGACACCCGTTACCGATGCCGGTGTCCATCAAATACCTGCACGGAAAGTGAAAGAACCTGAGTCGACGCCCTAGTACCAAATCACGAGTTGGTATTCGCTTAACAGGTATTGCATCTTATTCAAAATCCGCAGCATGAAAACTCCGCAGCAAGATCCCATACCTGAAAAACTAGCGACGACCATCCACCAGTTGTATCAATCTAACTTGCCTGCTGGAGTGTTCCATGTTTAACCAGATTTTCACGTTGCTCGATGCACTCGGGGTTGACTCAGTAGGGCCTCCAAGGGTTCGAATTTCCGATGCATTTCCGGAAACAAAAATGACCAATCAATTCGGCAGGACTTATTGGTTTAGAAGGGACTTTATCGAACCGGGGCACGCAATTGTCATCAACACGATGTATTCAACGTGTCGTGGAGCGTGTCCTGGCACAAGTGCCATGATTGAAAAAATGCGATCGCGATTGACGCCTGTCTTTGATCAAAAAATATCGTTTCTTTCCGTCACCATGGAACCAGAGATTGATACACCAGCGGTATTACGCACCTATGCAAATGTGTACGGCGCAGGCAACGAGAATGAAGGTTTGTGTGATTGGCACTTTTTCAACACAAGCCACGCTGACCTCGAGCGACTGCGACGCAGTTTAGGGTTTTTTGAGCTCAACCCAATTTTGGATCAAGACATCACCCAACACGCTTCGCTCTTGCTGGCCGGCAATCCCAAGACGGACCGTTGGTGCCGGGTACCCGCTGACCTTAACGAAGGCGTGATCGCCGAAGCCATACGGCGCGTCGCAGGAACCACTTTCGAGCAGCGATACGGCATTCCAGAGTGAAGATGGACGTTCGCAATCGATCAAGTTCTGAAACTCAAAAATCGGGGTCCACACATGTGGTTTAAGCATCAGCGAATGGTTGTGGAGTTCATGTTTTTGGTTGTGATAGCCACCTTGGGCGTGGCTGCGTCAAATGGCGAGGAGTCCGTCACGCCCGTGCACCTAGTCGGCCCCGTGCACCTAGTCGGCCATGAAGACTCTGCCCTAATAGATCGTGTTCAGGATCTGATCGACGATTGGGATCCTCGTAAACTGAGGAACCCGATTGTTGAGACGAGCGAAGTACAAATGCCCGACGGTAGGACTCAATCGAGAAAACAGCTCAAGCGTGCGGATTTGGCAGAATTTATCGCCGATGTGGACGCTGCGGAGGTGCTCGGTAAAGCGTTGTATTGGGAGATGCAGGCTGGCAGTGATTTTCGGCGTTTGCCGGACCGAACATTGTCTTCTGGTCAAATTGAACCCGTGTATGTTGGCACCGCGTGTGCGAGCTGTCATTATCGCAATGGGGCCGACGCCCGCAGTCGACACACCTCGCGGATTCCACAAGTCGTTTGGAAAAAGTATCCGTTACATCCCGGCCACGATCCCGATCCTTTGCCTTACGGCGAGAGACAACTCGAGTACGACGTACGCCAGGTTGCGACCACTGACCTATCGTTCGACGATGGTCAGTTTGGGAATTTGTCACTCATCATTGGATCGGCCGGAGTCGAACCAAAGCGATTTCTCTCGCTGAACATGAAACCACTCCATCCTGGCGACGCCTCAGAAAATGCGTCTGATCGCTCGTTAGCTGGCTACGGAGAGCGTTTGCCCTTTTGGGCCATGTTTGTTGAAAACCAAGTGGACGATGGGAAGCGGTTTCGGCTGATCACTGAACGCAATTCGCCAAGCGTCATCAATGCAGGCTTCGCCGACCGCTTATTCCATGATGGTCGCGCCGAATCCACCTTTAACGGGTTTTCCATTTTCGGTGACCGGGATCAGAATCCCGTGCTGTACCGCGGCGTAGTCAAACGTGACGATCAAGGCAGACCGATCATCGAAAATGGGCATCTCGCGTACGGGAGGCCGGTTCCAGTTCATGTGGCGATTACCAAAGCAGCTCTTGCGTCGCAAGCCGTGGGGCCGATCGTGAACGAAGTCGAAATGTCGTACCTCGGACGTTCTTTTCCGAATCTGGCGTGCAAGCTGCTTGATGCAGAAGTTCTGTTTTCACAGAAAGTCGACGCTCACGACAGTCTGTTGGGAGCGTGGTCGGATCGCATCGGACGTGATGCTGCGGCGCCGATCACGTATCGACAATTGATAAAAATCGCCTTTCGTCGAGAATGGTGGGAAAGCGGCACCTTCGTTGACAAGGATTGCAATTCCAAGACCTATCAGGTGCCACTGTTCTTGCTGGGAGATCGCCCGGAAGACCGTGCGGCGCGTGGCGAGATCATTGTTGCAAACTTTTCTTTGTTCTGGGGTTTGAGTATTATGCTCTACGAATCCAGCCTCGTCTCCAACCAATCTCCCTTTGATGGCATGATGCAAGGGAACGCAACGTTGGTAGAAGCGCGTTGGCAAAAGGAAAAGGCAAAGCTTGGGACGATTCGCTTGGATCGTGCAGTACTCAACGGCGAGTTCCGGCAAGCACACACGACTGGAAGCGCCGTTTTTCAACACGGCTTTCGCCTTTTCATGAATCGCGGCTGTATCGAATGCCACAGCGGTCCGCTCTTCAGCGAGACCTACGAGCGGCTACCAGAAGTCGAAAAGTTTCCGATTGGTGAACAGCTTTCTAGCATGCTCCTACCGAATTCAAAAAGTGAGGCGATCGCGCTTCGCCGCTCCAAATTTCATTGTGCTACTCTGAGTGCCGTAGCGAAGTTACTTCGGGATCCGCCCCTCTCCCTGCCAGCGAATACGGCAGTTCGGATTTCACGAGAGCTTGACTTATTGCGAGAGCGAGCTCAAGGCGACGCGGGCATATTGCGACAGCTCGTGGCAAGTCAGTTGACGCCGATTCGAGGTGAAAGCAGCGCAGCAGCGATCGCACAGGAGTTGATGTCATTCGAGAAGGACGCTCCCTTGCACTATGGTGGGAGACTATTTTTCGATGAGGACGAGCGTGTCGATTTAGCGAGCAAACTGGTGGAGCCCGCGCTCGTGGAACTCATGCCAATTCCACCTGGACAAGTCCGTCATCGTCCGCAACTGCCCATCCAATCGCCTCGTGCAACGACTGACTACGCGTTTTACGATCTTGGTTTTTACGCCATCGGTGTGTCGCCAGCACGATACGATCGCGGCATTGGCGGACGTTCGGATGCCGCGGCAAGCGCAGAGGAACTTTCTCAGGCGGTCGATCGAGTCATTGAAGAAGCGACACGTGTCGACGCATCCGATAACGTTGAAGCGGCGATTCCCGACGGGCAGCAGATCACCAAGCGGGACGCACCTGCGATTTTGGAGGCGGCTCGGAGCCTCAGGGAGTCTCTTAAGTCGGCGGGGTCGCCGAACGTGGAAAGGACAAAAATTGAAGGGGCCATTTCTCCAAAAGTCGCCAATCAGTTGACTCGCCTTTTAGAGACTGGAACGGGGCAAGCTGCATCGGGCGCTTCAGGATCCGCTTACCAACTGCGTCGGCAGTATCGTTCAATCGATCAATACAAGTTACCGGAAATCGATAGCGGTCTGGAAAAACGTCAAAGAACGCCCCGTGAGGAAGCCGCTATCGACGCTCGTAATTGTGACGAAGGGCCTGCTGAGGGTGTAGATTTGGAACTCGCAACCAAAGAACTTGCCACCCACGAAGATATGTCGTGGAACCGCGAAGACATTCCTCGCAATGTTCGCCGTAGTAGCCTTGCTTTCAAATCTCGTGCGCGGACATTGGTTACCGACGAGAGTCGCTGGGGTTTTCGGAAACCGTTCCTGCACGACAATGAACTGGCATTTTGGGGGGCGTTCAAAACACCGTCGTTGCGCAATGTGGAGTTGACCGCCCCGTACATGCACAATGGCCGCCTCAAGAACCTCGAAGCCGTCATCGAATTTTATGACGACGGAGGGTTCATTCAGTCCCATCGAGAGCTCTATCCAGATAAACACCCCGAGATTAGGCCGCTCAAGATGACTGGCTACGACCGCAGAGCATTGCGTTTCTTCTTGATGTGCCTTACCGACGAACGCGTTCGCTTGGAGCAAGGGCCGTTCGACCACCCTTCATTGCGTCTGGTTCATGGCTACGATGATTCGGGCGATGAACGAGTATTCGATGTGTCGTCGATCGGTGCAACTGGCTGGTCGAGTCCGAGCCAGATTCCTGCCCTATTTCCGGAACGTCAATAGATGTTGCACACGCGACCCATTGTAGGTAACCCCGCACGCCGGTTCAGGAGAAGGTGACATTTAGAAAAAACGACGGCTGACTTCGCACGGGAAAACGGCTGAGTAAGCTACGCGAATATCGCGGAACGAAAAGCGACTACTGGCTTCCAAGCGATCCTTGGTCGGCATCGTCGAGTTGTTCGATCCATCGTTTCAGCACGTCGATTGCTCGCTCGCTAACCTGGTTCGTTGCGATCGGTGGCATTTGGCGGACGTCTCGGTGACCTGCGCGAACGAGGAGTTCGGACAGGTAGGGCTGGCCTGGCATGATCAGCCGTCCGCCGGGCGGGGTCATCTGACCTTGCTTGGGCATCGCACCCACGAGGTGCGTCTTGCTGAGCGGCGTGGTGGCCCGCATGTCGATTTCACCTGGGCCGATTCCACCGGGTTGATGGCACATGGCGCAATTGACTTCGAGCCAAGCGCGCGCCAAACGGGACACGTCTCCTGACGGCAATTTCGACTCCGATTCGTTAGTTCCATTTCGAGGGAAGTTGCCGATGCCCCAGTCAGGAAACTTTTCTGCGGGTGGCACATTCTCTTCGTTCACCGGTTTGGTGAACACGTTCAGTCGGTTCAGCATGGCGATCTGATTCACTCGCGTGCCATGGTACGCCATCTCCCGATTCATTTGGCGAGTGGTGGGGCCTAATGTGAAGCCGGCCTTCTCGGTGTGACATGCAAAACACTCGCTGCGACTCGGGAAATAATAGGGCTGTGTGACGAGTCCTTTGTCCGTGTTAATCTCCAGCGGCATCACCTGGGAACCGTCCAACAGCGACGCTTCACTACCATCATCGTTGTAGACATAGGTGTAGCCCTGCCATCCATCGGGCGAATGCACCATTAACCGCGTTTCAAGCCGTTTCGGCTCCGAGTGATTTTTGCGATCCATGTGCATCCAAAATGTTTTGACAAAGACCGTGCCGACTGGAAATTCCCAGCCTTCATTTAGATTGAATTTCACGCTTGCCGATTTCGGGAGTGCCACGTAGCGGTCCTTTGCCGAATGATCCGACCAGAAGGGAACATTGACTTCGTAGGGAATCAAACCGGGTGTGGGGATATGGTCGGAGACGGATTGGAAGAGTCCTGTTTGTGAGAGTTTTTTCGGAAATGAATCGGCGATCTGTTGTAAATCCACTGGCCTCCGCCGTAATTGGTAGATGCCGTCAAAAACGCAGAGATACATTTCGTGCTGTGCGTCTTCGCCAAAAGCTGCGATCTCTAACCCAGTGTCCGCAACCTGTCGAGGTACCGGGCCGCCGGCTCGATTGTCTTCGTCGTCCATCGCGGGTAACACCCAGACTCTGCCGCTGAGATAGTCCGCAAAAAAATAATGGCTGGTGAAGTCATCGATTTTATTACCTCTGTAAACCGTACCTCCCGTTATCGACTCGCCCTCATGCCTGAAGTACTCGGCAACTGGGTCAATGAGATCTGCGTGTCGATCAGCTGAGTTGATATTGAAATCGTGGAAGCCTTCGCGGATGTTCCAGCCATAGTTTCCGCCCCGCTGAACTCGATTCACTTCTTCAAAACGGTTTTGGCCAACGTCAGCTGTCCAAAGCTGGCCGGTTTGGCGGTCAAACGAGAGTCGCCAATTATTTCGAAAGCCATAGGCCCAGATTTCGCCGCGCGCATCAGTGCGATTCACAAAGGGATTGTCGTTGGGAATTGCGTATTTCATGCCGGGGGCTTGGTGATCGACATCGATACGAAGAATCGACCCCAGCAAAGTGTTCAGGTTTTGACCATTGAAGTGAGGATCGTTCGCGAGACCACCATCACCAAGACCGATATAGAGATAGCCATCGGGACCAAATCGCATGCTGCCACCGTTATGATTGCGGTAGGGCTGGGGTATTTCCAGCAACCGCTCTTCGGAATCTCGATCGATACGATTTGGCTTGTCTGCGGAAACTCGAAAGCGAGAAACGATCGACTTCGGCGGGTCGATTGAATAGTAAACGAAGATTTCGCCGTTGTCGGCATAGTTTGGATGAAAGGCGAGACCCAGCATTCCTTCTTCGTTGCCAACTCGCGAGACGACATCCGTTAAATCGAGGAAGATCTCGGAATGATCAACGTCGTCGCGATTTTCGAAGCAATGAATAACACCCCGCTGTTCGACTACGAATAATCGGTTCGATCCGTCAGGCGCAAAGGTCAACTCGACGGGGCGTTGGAAGTCCAATTTCTTAAAAACCGGTACGGCGTGAAGCGGCAGCGGGTCCGGAGACCCCATCAGCCTCGACGTATCGACAGCGCGGAACTGGTCCGGTATCGCGTAGCGACCTTGCGAGTCGGAAGTCTCGGCGGACGCTTGCGTTGGAGTCAACGCAGCAAGAATGCTGGCCGTCGCAAGACAGAAAACGTGTAGGTGGGATTGCACGGCGAGCACTTCAGATGGATTGCGGAATACAGATAAACGTTCGCTTGCGGAGAGCGAGCGACGAAAGGATGTCCTTCGGTGGCGGAGCATGTTTCGTACCACTTCGCAATCACTCGGTTTCCTAGCCACTGGCGGCAATGCACGGACCTCGGCGTTAAAAGAATCGTCTCCGCATAGGTGGCGGAAGCGAGTCAGCGCTGGCGGGACATACCACTAGAATTCGCAATTTGAGCACCTTTCATTCAGGTCTAAATTGACCGCCGAGCAGCTCACATCCGGCACCTTTCTCGTTCGATTCTCGCCAAAAAAATTTCTCAGTAGCACGATCTCGGGTGCAGTGACTGCCGTCTTGATGACGTTTCTGACAGCGGTGCACATCAGCCATGCGGAGGGAGTAGGCTCGATTCGGGCGGTCTCTGGGTTGGTGGCGTTAGCGGTCGAATCAGCGGACTCGCTGTCTTCGACCGCGCGTTGAACGAAGACGAACTGGCGAAGCTTGGCGTCCCACCCGATGGGTTGCGGTGTGCGTCCCGACCGAGGCCAAAGCCGAGCCCATGGCTGTTGAGAATAAAGTCCGCTAGTTCGCTCCCGGGGTATCGCTCTGATGCTGTTGCGTCGCTTGACCGCTCCGACGCTGTTCCGCAGCTTGATAAAGTCTGGCCAGTTGGAGTAGAAGTGGTTCCAGTTTGGCTTCGTAGCTGGCGGCGTCAAGGGATGATTTTTGCTGTCGCAGTTCTTCCAGTTGCGTTTCGAGGTCGGTGCGCTGGGAGAGTTCGGATGGAGTGAATGGGAGTCGAATGTTGGTGGGGGTGAGGGTTTGGCGTGAGGCAGCGCGGCCGTCGAGCGGGGTGTCGTCTTTGGCTTTAACGATGGGTCGGGTGCCGCGGAACATGCTGGCGGGGGTGCCGCGACCGTCTGCGTTGTCGTCGAGCAGGGCGTGCTCGGTGCTGATGCGGCCTGCAGCCGCGTAGAACTGCTGGGTTTCGGAGCTGGCTCTTAAAAATGCTTCTTGAATGGAGACCTCGTCGTCATGGTCCAAGTCGGAGTCGGGTGAAGCGATAGCTTTGGCGATGAACTCACCAAATCGGGCGTAGTTCTGTTCCGCGCCGCTCTTGGTTGCGGTGACAATGACGCGGTTTGGACCGGAGAGCTGGTTGATGAAGGGACCGCTGGAGGATGCGCAGTTGATGATCACAATGGGGCGTTTCATATTCTGCAGCCACTGGGCTAGTTCTGTGGCGGATACGTCGGGGCCGCGAAGGTTAAACTTAGCTGTGTTCCGCGCAAACGTTCCATGGCCGATGAATACGAGCCAGAGGGGGGTATCTGATTGATTGGATGCGATTTGGATCGTTTGATGCAGTTGCTCGCGGTCGTTGGAATCGTCGGGCCCAGATTGGCCGATCGTGGTTGTGGATGCCCCTGCTTTGTCGGAGACGTCGCGCCAGATGCCGGACCAATCGGCAAATTTCTTTCCGTAATCGGGCGTGCCTGATTTGCCGACGATGATGACCACGTCGGCTTGGGGCGCGAGTGGCATTTCCCCGGTTTCGGCTGCGGAGGCTGAGTGGGTGATCATGAGGAGGAAGATCGTGGTGAGCAGCTTGGTGCGCTGCGCGGGGAGCGAGCGCAAGTGTCCGCAATCGTGGCCGGAGGTTTTTTTCAGCATGACTCTCGTGTCCGTTGATTAGACGATCGTCGGGCGTTGGCGATTGGATACTCGCTACGCTGATATGGGAATTTATTTCGTTATCACCCCATGAGCTGGCGTGCACTCACCTTCCACACCGAACCACGGATGGGCGATAACACGGCTGGGCGATAAACAGTTTAGCACCCGATTTCCCGTCGGCAATCGCGAGAGCAGTATAAGGGGAATCGCTTCCAGCGGGTTTTGTGCTCTCCCTGCTGTTTTCGTGCTCTCAGCTCGGCTAGGTTAGCGGTTTGCAGTGTTGGCAGCTTTCGTTCACGGTTGGTCCACCGAGCTATGTTCTTCGTTTTTAGGTTTCTGGCTTTTAGATTCCTCGTAGTATGCGTTTTATCGGCACTAGGGTTTGTTCACTCCGTCCATGCTCAGTCGGCTGAAACTGCACTGGCATCGGCTGCTGACAATGTAGCCGATGAGCAAATCACCGCCGCCATCAACTTGGGTGTTTCTTCCGGTGGCATGCGGCGGCAAGTGCCGGGTCGGTGGGCGATGCTTGCGCTCGGGGGCTCTAATCCAACCAATCGAGCCCGCGAAGAAACGATTGCCGTGATCGTCGATGGTGAATCGAACCTGCAATACGCCCGTCGGGTATGGATGCCTGGCGGAGCGCGCCGATTGGCTTGGCTGCCTATTCAGATCCCAGCGGACGTCGCCTACGATCAAAATATGATTGATTTTTCATCTATTCAGATCCATCACGACGTTAATGGAAGCGAAGCGTTCCAGCAGAATGTCGTTGGCATGCCGAGCACGCGAAGTTCGCTCATGTTATCCAAAGAGAAATCTCGTGCCGCGATCATTCTCGACCAAGTGGCGGTGGGTGATGACGATGGCAACGAGCAAAACCGCGACATCGCCGATACAGTCAACGCCGGACGCGATCTTGAGGTGAAGTCAGGGCGAGATGAAGGGCTCGTTCATGTCCAAGATCATTTCTTGCCCCCATCCCCGGTTGGACTCGACTCTATCGATCAGATCGTGATCGCGAGCGAACGAATTTTAAACGACACACTATCGCTCTCACGTCTGCAAGGGTGGCTGCAAGCGGGGGGAAGAGTTTGGGTGATGGCTGATCGAGTTAGTCCTGAGGCTGCTCAGGTGCTGCTTGGCGATGAGATGTGTTACAGCGTCGTCGACCGCGTTGAGCTGAATCGAGTTACGTATGCATCCAATGCTCCCTCGCAGGGCGGCGAAGAACAGTTGATCGAAGTGTGGGAGTCCGAGCGGCCGGTGGAGTTGGTCCGTGTGTTCACCGAGGCGACGGAGGTATTTTGCACGGTCGACGGTTGGCCAGCCGCGTTTCAAAAACGGGTGGGTCGCGGCAGTGTGATGTTCACAACGATAGGTGCCCGAGGGTGGGTTCGTGACGGCGTGCCTCTGAAGAACTATGAAAAACTCTCTAGCTACTTTTTTTCTGGCCGAGATCCTGCGCCGCAGCCGCTGGCCAGTTTGACATCTTTTGTCGATGATGAAATCGGCTACTCGATACCCCGCCGGTCTCTGATTGCGATGCTGCTGGGTTTGCACTTGACGATTTTGGTTCTGACGGGCGTGTGGCTTGCGAAACGCCACGCATTGCAGTATCTCGCAATCGTAATCCCGATTGCCGCGTTAATTGTCGCTGGTACTTTCATTGCCATTGGACGGCAACAGACCAGTGCCGTCCCATCGACGATTGCAGTCAGTCAAATCATCCGCAATCTGCCTGGGAATCCGGTGGTGAACTTGCATTCGGTCGCTGCGTTGTATAGTCAGACAGAGCGTCCCCTCAATATTGTCTCGTCAGCGGACAGCACTACATTGCTCGGTCAAGGTCGTGTGGACGGGCAAGTCCACCGATTGCAGTGGGATGATAGCGGCCAATCGAAATGGTTGTTTGTCAATCAACCGCCCGGTGTTGTGCGCCATCTCAAGACTGAGTCGGAAATTGAATTGTCACCGGCGTGGGTCGCTAGGGCCACTTTTACGAAAGAGGGTTTTCAAGCCCAGGTGCAGGGACTGCCCAGTGATCGCAGTGAAGACGCTGTCGTCGTTGCCACACCGGCACCAATCCTTGCGGTGAGGTTCGATCCAGATATGGAACAAACATTAGTCAGCGGCCGTGACGATGTGCTATCGCCGGGGCAGTTCATTGACGCGGCGATTGTGTCCGATGTCCAGCGTAAGCGACAGGAACTCCTACGAGAAATGCTCGCCAGTGACTCTGCTCCATTTGGCCACGCTCCGATCCTGCTGGCGTGGACTGATCCGATCGACTCCGGTGCACAATTTGACGATGACCTGAACCGCCGTGGATCAGCGCTGGCATCGGTTCCAATCCAACTGACGCCGCCACCAAACGGCACGGAATTCCATGTCCCAGCAACTTTCGTTCGCATCGAACCGCATTCGGGTTCCCGCGGCCTGACCGCCGTCTTCAATGCTCGAACGGGCGAGTGGTTGGAACTGAACCAACCTCGCGAAACGGAAATCCAATGCATGATGCCTCGAGAGATGCTGCCCTGCATCCTCAAGCGAGTCGGTATCACCATCAAAATCAACGCGCCGTCGCGAACTCTCAAGATCAAAAGTCTCGCCGATGGCGAATTCATCAACGTGTATCAGAAAGCCAATCCGAGCGGAGTGATTCGGCTCGAAATTGACGATCCGCAATCGTTGGAACTCAATGACTTCGGCGGCCTCGTTCTGTCGCTGGATATTTCTCCAAGCGAAGAAGAACGCGGTCGTTCCGAAAGTGATTCCCCGCAAGCGGTAGCGACGAACGGTCCAAGCCGCAGTACTTGGAAAATCGATTATGTGCATGTCGAGTTCGACGCGACGATGCAGTAGACAGTGCATGATCGACTCGGAGAGCCGCTCGACAACATACTATCCCTCTCAGGAACCCCATCGCCGTGACCAGTTCAGAAACCGTCGTTGAAACAAAAGCGTTAACGAAACGCTACGACAACTTTACTGCCCTCGATTCTCTCACCATGCGAGTGGGCAAAGGTGAGATTTTGGGTTTCATCGGTCCCAATGGTGCTGGCAAGACCACAACAATTCGGATCTTAGTTGGCCTGTCGAAACCGACCAGCGGCTCGGCCACGATCGCTGGGGAGGATTGTATGAGCGAGGCACGCAAGATTAAACGGATGGTCGGTTATATGCCCGACGATTTCGGTGCGTACCCCAACATGCGTGTGAGCGAGTACTTGGATTTTTTCGGCGCCGCCTACGGCATCGGACTCAGCGATCGGATCAAACGCATTGACGAAGTTCTTGACATCACCGGTGCGACCTACATGCATGACTTGTTCGTCGACGCACTCAGTCGCGGCATGCAGCAGCGAGTCGCGATCGCACGCACGCTGATGCATGATCCCCAGGTTTTGATTCTCGACGAGCCTGCCAATGGCCTCGACCCACAGGCCCGTATCGATATGCGAGTCATGCTATTGAGACTGTCCGGGATGGGCAAAACTTTGATTGTTACCAGCCACATCCTCCCAGAGTTGGCCCGGATTTGTAATAAGGTTGCAATGATCACGAAGGGCAAACTGAGAGCATTCGGCACGCTTGACGAAATCATGCGTGATGTTCAGCAGCGTCGCACCTTCGAAGTCTTATTGACCACGGACGAGCACGTCGAGCGAGTAGGCGTGTCAGTTCGCAAGTGGTTGCAGGAGCGTGCTGGTGATGGCGACATTGATGCTGGTGATGTTACTTGCGCGAAGGCGGAAATGATGGTCCGGTTCTCAACGCAGCTCAATGACCGTGAGGTCGCACCGCTATTGTCGTCACTGATCAATCACGGCGAAACGGTGGTTCAGTTCCGCGAAGTTGCCACCGACCTGGAGGATGCCTTTCTCTCAGTCGCCAATGCAGGCGATCGAAGTGATGAAAACGCAAATGATCCCGGATCGGGTGTCACGACAACCAACCAGACGGCTGCGGGGGTCGATGCGTGATCAATCCAGTCATCCGTCGCGAGTTCTATGGAATCTTACGCTCACCACGAGCCCTTGTGGTGTTACTCTGCTTAACCGTGCTCTTTTCACTTTCCGTGTTGATGCGATGGCCAGCTGATGCTTCGGTTGACTTGAGCGGTCTTCAATCGCTCGAAGTCTTCCGCGTATTTGGATATGGCTTGCTCGCCGGTGTCATTTTTCTCGTTCCGGCGTTTCCTGCTACGTCGGTGGTGAATGAGAAGAACCAGGGGACGCTGGCACTACTTTTGAACTCTCCACTGAATGCATTTTCGATTTACTTTGGAAAGGTCTCGGGTGTTTTGCTGTTCAGCATGTTGGTTTTGTTGTGTAGTCTGCCAGCATCGGCGGCCTGTTACGCGATGGGTGGAATCAGTCTGACGGGCCAGCTTGGTATGATGTATTTGGTCCTGTTGCTGCTCGTGGTCCAGTACGCGACGCTCGGGATGTTGGTCAGCAGCTATGTGCAGTCCGCCGACGCTGGCGTTCGCATCACGTACACGATCGTGCTGGCGATGTGTTTTCTGACGCTTGTCCCCGCTGCGTTCTTTCCAGGAGCGGGCGGCTTACTGTCGACATTCACCGGCTGGCTGCGGAACCTTTCTCCGGTTCCCTCCGTGATGGAAATCATGCGGCAGGGTGATGTCGGGTCAGCGGGGCTGAAGGCTGCGTCGGCGACGTATGAGTTCATCATGGTGGCGTTGGTAAGCAGCTGCGTTTTCGCAGCGATCACGTTATCGCGATTCAACTATCGGATTTTCGATCGCTCGCGTGCGAAAGGCGTCATCACCCAGGAACGCGGGCGGGGGCGCGAACAGCTCGGCGACTGTTTTACCTCGTCGACCCGCAACGTCGCAAACCGGGGATACCTTGGTACCTGAATCCTGTGATGGTCAAGGAGTTTCGCTGTCGAAAGTTTGGACGCTCTCAATGGTTGCTGCGATTGATTGCCGTTTGTGCCGTGGCGTCCATACTGGTGACGTTCGCTGCCGCCACGAGCGCAACATCGTGGGGCGTTGAGACCATCGGTGGATTGATGGTCATGTTGCAAGGCGTCTTGGTGGTCGTCCTTACGCCGAGTCTCGCATCAGGATTGATCAGTGGCGAGCGTGAAGGTAGCGGATGGGAACTGCTGCGACTGACGCCACTTTCTCCCTTCCAAATTGTCGGCGGGAAAGTGCTCAGCGTGATGTGGACGTTGGGGATGGTGTTGATGGCTACCTTGCCAGGCTACTTGATGATGATTTTGATACAGCCGGTGATGTGGTTGCAGGTCAATATTGTGTTGGTTTGTTTGGTGTGGACTGCGATTGAAGCATTGACGGTAAGCGCGGCGGTCGGCAGCCTGTTCCGCAGTACTGCCGTCTCGACTACGGCGGCGTATGTCGCGGTCATCGCCCTGTTCCTTACGCCCATGCTCGTTTGGGTTGGGCGTGACGCGCCGTTTGGTCACGAGACGGTTCAAACCTCGCTTCTCCTCACGCCCGTGGGAGCGGCGCTGAGTGTGATCGGTGCTCCCGGCTTTGAAAACTATGATTTATTACCGTTGGCGTGGTGGATCGCTGGCATGGTCTCGGCATTGATGTTGAGCGTGCTCGGGACCCAGGTATGGCGGCTGACTCGCGCGAGATGAAAATGATGAACTCGATAAGGCAACACTGTATGACTTTGGCGTGTCTCGTCTTGCTGGCTTTCGCAAGTCTCTGGCCACAGCACGGCTATGCAGTGGATCCGTTTGCCGACTATGGCATGGCGATGTACGAGCGTCCCGCGCTCCCGGCCGCGCAATCGGAAGTTACGTTCCCCCCTGGTTTGTTGAAACTGTGGACCAAAGCATTGCAGCGTCCTGAAGTCGAGTTGCAACGCATGGTCATTGATAGCATGGCGCTCGCGCACCGGCAGGGTT
Organism: uncultured Planctomycetota bacterium; assembly: GCA_963763175.1. Lineage (GTDB taxonomy): Bacteria > Planctomycetota > Planctomycetia > Pirellulales > Pirellulaceae > Rhodopirellula. The sequence continues at coordinate 805,532 of CAVXOB010000011.1, forward strand.
TGCCGGATGTTGGTGAACTACGACCAGATTTGCGAAAGATTCTGCGAGCCCCCGATCAGAGTCTCGATCTCGTCCGCGCGGCCGCCAATGCGTTAATTGCACTCGAATCACGGAATGATGCGGACCTGCTCGCTGAAGTCGCGGTTCGCCACGGCGGCACCGTCGCTCAGATCGTTGAGCCCGCATTGGCGACATGGAAATCGAATGTGATGAAGGAGGTGTGGTTGGAACGAGTGCGATCGCGTGTATCGAGCTCTTTGAGCATGGTGATGGCGATCGAGGGTTTGGGAAAAATCGGAGCGAGTGAAGCTCGTGATGCACTTGCGGAAATCGTGAAGCAACCTCGCGCGCCAGCGAGCGTTCGGATGGCGAGTGCGCAGGTGCTGGCTCGACTCGATTCGTCTGGGCTCGTGGAATTGGCTCAATTGATCAGGTCTGGCTCGTCGGAATCCAATCCCCTGCCAGCCGTCTTGGCGATCGAGCTGTTAAGCGCACAAAACGGCGCTGACTCCGTCGCGATGCTGGAAGACTTGCTCGATCACCCCAGTCACGCTGTTCAGTCGGGCGCGCTGGCGCAGCTGCTGCGAATCGATCCCGAACTCGTCGATTCTCATATCGATCGGTTTGCGGACAGCTCTGATGCAGGTATTCGTACGACATGCGCACGGTCGATGATCGCGACGAAAAAAGTTCAGCGGATCGAACAACTCGCGGCGATTCTCGATGATGAGAATCCCTCGCTTCGCCGGGAAGTCAGCACGGCATTGGTGAATCTAGCGAGCGTTGCCCAGTTGAAAGAGGAAGTGATTCAGCGGGTTAGCGACGTCCTCAACCAAGACTCGTGGCGGGGATGTGAGCAAGCCAGCGTCGTGTTGGCGAAATTGGACTACGATCCCGCCGGGCCGCGAATGGTTGAATTATTGGCCCATGATCGGGGCGAAGTCAAAGTGGCGGCAGCATGGGGGCTGACACAGCTAAAGATTGAAGAATTGTTGCCCGCAATGCTGGCGCATGCTCAAGGTGTAAACGATCTCGCTCCAGCAGTGAGAGAACAAGTCGCCCATTTGTTTATCGCGATGGGCGATCAACGGTACGCTGCAGCAGTACCTCTGATGCGAGAATATTTGCCAAAGAATTTTACGATCGGTACAAACGCCCGCGCCGCTGCTGCGTGGGCGTTGGGTCTGGTTTACGAGGATGATCCGCAAGCGGATTTGGTGAACATCATGCTTGAACGGCTCAACGACACGCGATCGGTCGAACCGGAACTCAGTGAAGTTCGGAGAATGTGCGCTGTCAGCTTGGGACGTATGAAAGCTGAAGCAGCACTTCCAGTCCTGCGCGAAAATGGCGGAACGGAGGCTCCCGCGAGTCACGCAAGCGACTGGGCAATCCAACGGATGACCGGCGAACCCATGCCCGTATTCCCACCGCGTCAAACTGAAATCGGTGGCTGGTTCCTGTCCCCCATTCCAGAGACCTCGTATTAAGAATCATGCGACGCGCAAACTCGCTAGCAAACATTCAAAGCGCCCTGGTTTGTCGAGTACCTGAGCGACACCTTGTGCGAGCGCAATTGCACGCTGCTGGGGTGTCGCCATGCCGGTAATCCAAACATGGCGCGCGTGGGGCGCGATTGCGCGCCGGTGTTGCCACTGGCAAACCGATTCTGGGCCAGCAACCGATTCGTCCCACACCACGGTGGCGAAGCCTCGCGAAGATTGCGGACTTAAGCTACGCTGCCACTGAATCAACGGCTCGCCAAGTGCTGAGCCATCCCACACCATCGATAGTGAATCAATCAGTCCTTCGGTGAGCTCATATTGAGCCGCCACGACAATCACCGGCAACAACCTGCGAGCCGACGCCGTCGCCTCCGGCCGCATCGCTGCCGCCCGGTTCCGCCCTTTCTCGCTGTTACACGCAGCCTCCCGCCGCTTTTCTGCTGCCAATCTGACAAGCCAATGTTGCAGGTAACTCGGGGCTTCGGAAAGCGAAACGGAATCTATCCAACCCCGTCCATCTGGGCTGCCAGCGCCATCGAGCGAGCCGACGGCACGCACTGCAGGTGTTGGTGATTGAGCGGTGATCGACAGCGAATTCGCCGCATGGGGCAGACGCACCGTCGGTGCAACCAACGCCCCACGTAAGACCAGCATTTCCGCATTGCGAAACTGTTCTCGCAGCCTCGGCAGATCCGGGCCGTCAACCGCGAGGATGTCGCGGTCGTGACGGTTCGTTTGAGCGATCACGATATGGGAAGGACGCTGGCGCGGCGGTGTGGCGAGCGATTCAGTCATGCTGCGCCGGATCGCGATCATGTCGCATAACCGCTGACACTCACGCCAAGCTAGGACGACGGAGGGAGATTCGGTATCACCGATCCAGAGCAGTGAGTCGCATGCAAATCGTCCAGGGCCCGCTACTTCCGTTCGAGCAAGCGAAGGAATGCAGTCGTTAGAGTGCGAGATTTTCATCGACGGCCGCTTCGGCTTCTTTCAAGATCAACCAGGCATCGCCAGCTGAATCGCTTGAGCGAAGCCCTTCCAGGAATGCATCGTCCGACACGATGCGGCTGAGCTTGGCCAGAATACGAAGGTGGCTGGAGTCGTCGTAAGAGCAGATCAAAAAGAAAATATCGGTGAGCTGGCCGCGATCCGAAAAGGGCAACCCCGCTTGGCAGATGCCCAGTGCCAATACGGAATCGGCGAGGATGGAGGTTTGCGGCCGTCTCGGGTGCAACAGGGCGACGCCATTGTCGAGGGCCGTCGGATGGAGCTTTTCACGGTCGGCAACGGCGGCGGCCATCGCGGGAGCGTCCCACAGCATTCCCGTCGTGGCTGCTAAATTACTCATCGCGCGGATCACACTTCCGCGCGTGCGAGCCGAGAGTGGATTCGCGATCGTCTCGATCGTGCATATTTCGCTGAGTGTTTGCGGCGGCGCATCGGCCCGGCGATGCAGCACACGACGGACCCGATCAAGCTCGTCAGGATCACTCAGGCCAATGCGTTCTTCCAGCCAATGATGGATCTCCGCTTCGTTAAATCGCCAGTCCCCGCCAATTTTGCGGCCGGGCAGATTCCCCCTCGTAACCATCTTAGTGATTTGATCGGGCGTAACGTGCAAATACTCAGCGAGTTGGGGGATATCGAGTTCTTCCATGGCAATTTGAACATTTCTCTTGACGGAAGTTTGGGAAAATAGCTAAATCGATTCAAGTTATTGCAATGTCGGTCCGAAGTCGACGTGCCCACTGGGAGAGTTTTGTTTGCGCATCGCATCGACCTACCGCAATTCGCCACGCTGGCCCGTCCACAACATGCTGGCTGCGCTGTTGCTTGGTGCAACGGTTGTGCCAGGTTCAGCGATGGCGCAGAACGGTTTTTCGACGGCTCCACAAACCAACCTCGGTCCCATTAGCCCTCCTAGCACGGGTGGCTATCCATCAAGTAGTTATGCAGGCGGTTCTTCACTGCCACCCGCGTCGGGGAGTCTCAGTGGGGCGACGCCGCAGTACGATCCCTACGCGACATCGCAGGGACCTTCCTCTGCATTGGGACCACCATCCTACCCGAGTTCGTCAATGTCGGGAGCGCCCGGCGGCACTAACCCAGCCTATCCCAACGGCAGCCTCATCGGAGGCATCTTTTCCGGCGACATTTTTCGTGGCGGCAGCAATCCTTATCAGGGTACCGGATATCCGTCGACCGGTGCGATGCCGTTGGGTGGCACCACGTCCAGCGCCGTTCCCTACAATGCACAGCCGATCTATGGCACCCCGGGCACCGGCTCGACCGGTTTTGGAGGGACTCCCAACAGCGGCTTGGGTTATGGATCGGGATCGGTCTATTCATCGCCGCCTCCGACTACCTATGGCAGTCCCGTCTTTCCGCCATCGGCCTATCCCTCGGGATCACCGAACTCGCTTTTCCCACAAGGTTTTGGCGATCCATACGGCAACACCCTGTTGCCGATCGCGAGTGGAATCAGCGCCTATGATCTACTACGGGGGCCACGGTTTCGACAAATGTTTGTTACCGGCGGTGACAATCAGGACGATCTCGGCATGATGGAAACCGATGTATCTCTCGGCTTTACCTGGAACAATTTTCTTTATAGTAATCAACCGCTCCGCATCGCCCCGTCATTCTCGCTCTGGCTGTTCGATGGTCCTATTACGACACCTTCTCACCAAGCCGATCTACCTGGCAACGCATATGGTGGTTTCTTAGATTTCAGCTGGCAGTCGGATCCCAATCAAATTGTTGGAGGCGAATTCGGACTTCGTGTTGGGGCGTTCTCTGACTTCAACACGTTTAATTCAGATAGCATCCGAATTCTTGGTCGGGGACTAATGGCGTTTCGCTTGACGCCAACGTCAACACTCAAAGCTGGCGTTTACTATCTCGATCGTGACAGCATCAAACTGCTACCGGCTGGTGGGGTCATCTGCCAGCCTAATCCGTTCACACGTTATGACATTTTCTTTCCCGAGCCCAAGATGGCCAAATACTGGCGGACCCTCGGCACGCAGGATGTGTGGTGGTACCTCGCGGGCGATTTTGGCGGTGGTTCGTGGACGGTCACTCGCGCCACGACTCAGTTGGAGGAGCGAGTCGATATCAACCAAATTGAAGCCACGTTCGGCTTTGAATGGGGACGCAGTGAACTGCTACGCATGGGCCAGCGAACTGCATTCATTGAGTTCGGCGGTGCCTTCAATCGACAACTCAAATATCAGTACTCTGACGACGATCAGTCCCTCGCCACCGCTTTCTTGTTCCGCGCTGGCTTTGGATATTGAGCATGTCGTATTACAGTTCGGCCGCCCTGATCGCGAGTTTAACATCTTCGTTGCCGTAGATGATTGACAGAAACGCGGGCATGTAGCGATCGATCATCGCGCCACCGACGTAGAGTACATGGTCGATGACATCATCCTCGGGAAAGTCCTCTCCCAACGGCATGGCGGTTTGATACCGCAACTCCCCATCCTCCAAATCCATCTCGAAATTACCGAGCTTCAGGCCGTAATTGGCTCGCGTGATCGCCTCGGCAATCAGTTGGCGGTGGCTCTCAGGGATTTTGTTGGCGGGGTGCGTGAACACCTGAAGCATCGCATCGTCGATGAACATGGTCACCCGCAGGTCCCCATGTTTCCCCTCGAAGAGCATCCGGAACAGGCCGCGTTCCTCGTCCTGGTCGTAGACAATCGTGCCACGATCTAAATAAGCACTGAGCTGATCGACTTGAGCTGACATGTCGGTAACTCCGAGGGTGAGTGACTAGGGAAAAAAACTCGGCAGCACTAACGAGCCTATCCAAAAGGGGGGCTGACCCTTTGGAGGCCGCGCCGGAGAGGGTCAGACCCCTTTTCAGATAGGCTCCACAAATTTGGACAAAGTGAGCGTCACGAAGGTTCGCACGGCCCAATGCTGTCTCGAACAGACAGCATCCCTGCCCCCAATTGACAACGTCCGGCGCCTCTGATTGTACTGAAAATTTCCGTTGAAGTCGAATCACATTGACCAGCGGTAACTATACTCCCCTCGTTCCGTTTCCTAATCTGGTGATTGCTGCTCCTGTGATTCGCGTCCTCCTGACCGCTTTTGAACCGTACGACCGCTGGCCTGATAACGCCAGTTGGCTGGCAATCGTGGACTTAACACGCTGGTACGAGGGCGCGGTCGAAATCGTGACACGCCGATATCCGGTCGACCTGAGCCGGATGAGCGAGAAGCTCCGTACCGATCTGCAAGAAGACTACGATTTCGCGTTGCACTGCGGCCAAGCACCGGGTTCGTCGCGTCTGCGACTGGAATCGATTGGACTGAATCTGCGAACCGACGGCAGCGAGATCCTGTCTGGTGCGCCGACCGCCTACCGCAGCCCCCTGCGACTGTCGGCCGCTGCTGCCAGGATTCGCGAGGCTGGTATTCCAGCCGCCGTCTCGCACCACGCCGGCACGTATCTCTGCAACGCCGCTCTGTTTCTCAGCCAACATTACATCCGCTCGTTCGGCATGCGAACCGCATCCGCTTTTGTCCACGTTCCGCTCGCCCCAGCTCAAGTCGCTCGAGACGATTCCGATGCTCCGAGTATGAGCACGCCGATGGTCAGCGCTGCACTGGCGATCATGATCGGGCAACTCGCGGAGCGAAGCGTAGGCTAACGGGAACGGCGTGGACTTCGTGAGCCGACGCGCGCCGGCTAAGAGTCCGCGTTGCGAATTAGGTAGATATCCGTTCTTCTCGATTGTTGGTGCTGGTGGCAACATTTGACCGCAGCTCAGCGAAGCCAGCAGCCTTTCACAGACATAGCAGTCTCTCACAAATAGCTGCCAGGTGTGCTTCTGAAGGTGGCCTCGCCGCAATGTCGCTCAGCTCTCCGATCTGTTAGCGACCCGATCTGTTAGCGACCCGATCTGTTAGCGACCCGATCTGTTAGCGACCCGATCTGTTAGCGGCCCGATCTGTTAGCGGCCCGATCTGTTTGCCGCCGGCGTAACTCACGAACGCTTTCAGCTCGGAGAGCTGAGCGGCAATCGCCGAGGACGAACACCAAGCCCGGTGAAAACTGATGTGGTGAAAACTGATGTAGCGCTAGACGGCGAGATTCACCTAATCTCATCGTACAGGATCCGTCCCGCCAGCCAGATGCGGAAACGGCGGATTGCTAGGCTGCGCAAAAATTGATCTCGATCGACAGACGGCGGTTTTCTACATCGCCCCATGTCGGGTCGACCTCGATCCAAGCGGGAAGCGTGAATTCGAGCTGGGAGTGAATTTTCAACCAACTGATCTGAAACCAGTGGGATTGGCCGTCAATTTCGACCGTCTGGCGAAACCACCAGCCGCTGTAGGTCAGTTGCCCCAAAAATGGTTCGTGGATATCGATGACGCGAAATAAGAATCCGCTACGCCGCAGCACCGCGTAGTTGGAAAACGCGCCCCGTGGTGGAACGGATCCGACGGAGGCGGAAAATGGATTGACTGTGTTTTTGTCCACATTTTTCTCGGAAAACGGTGGTGAGCCTGCGAATCTGCTAATTCACAATGAGTGCGGCGGCCCAGAACCAGCGTACACTGACGTCGGTACTTGAAGAGCAAATCTGTCAGGAATTCGCGATGCAGGGCGCTGCTACAGCAAGCCATTGAGATCGAGAATGACAGTAACGAAATGCCGCCGTTTGACCAATCTGTTTCAGGAGGCGACGCTATTCTAGGAGGCGACGCTTTCCAAGCCGTTGACGAGTTTTGAAATCCAATCAGCCTTCCGAGGTTTTTTGTTGTGGTTGTGGGAATGGGGCCTGGCGTTCACAATAGCAACGTTGCGCTGAGCAGCTGCAAATATTCACCGCGACGCCGGTCAATTTTTGGCGAACTGCGTGGTGTGCTATTTTGCGAGCCCGATCGACGCATCGTGGAAGGGGCTAGCCCTTTCGGATCGACACCTATTCTTTGCCTGAGGAAAATATGAGTGCTGTTGAAGAAGTTTCCGAAGCTAAACTTCAGTCGTCAGTGACGGCGTCATTGGACCGGCTCAATGAGCACACGCTCAAAACCGTTCACTGGCATTTCAGTGACGAAACGGGTTCCCCATTCTGGCTAGAGAAAAAATCTGAACTGAATTTTGATCCGCTCAAAGACATCGGTTCGTTTGCCGATCTCAACAAGTTTCCGCACTTCGAAGACGAGTGGTTGCGTGGCGGGCCAATCCGACGCTGGGTCCCCAAAGGGCACGCTGGCAAACCGGTCTACGTTTTCGAAACCGGTGGCACGACAGGGATTCCCAAAAGCCGGATGGTGATCGAGGATCACTGGAAGGACTACGAACTGTTCAGCGAGACGCTGCCGGACAAGTATTTCCCCCCAGGTGCCAATTGGTTGATGCTCGGACCGAGCGGCCCGCGGCGACTCCGCGTCGCGGTGGAGCATCTGGCCCAGCACCGCGGTGGGATCTGCTTCTGTATCGACCTGGACCCTCGGTGGGTCGTGAAGTTGATCAAGAAAGGCTGGATGGAACATCTCGAAGAGTATAAGAAACACTGCGTCGATCAAGCCATCACAATCCTGACGGCAGGACACGACGTGAAATGCATGTTTACCACGCCGAAGTTGCTTGAATCACTCAGCGAAGCACTCGAAGAAAAGGGCACGAGTCTTGCCGAAGTCGGAATCACCGGGATCTTCTCCGGAGGCACCGAGTTCACCTCGCAGTGGACACGCTTCTGTGTCGAAGAAATGCTGGGCGGACTACCCGATGAGAGCGGCATCTACATGACGCCCACCTACGGCAACACGTTGATGGGGTTGGCGTGCAGCAAACCGATTACTGCCGAAGACGGTTACAAGATCGCCTACTACGCACCCCAACCACGCGCGGTCACCGAAGTGGTCACGTTCGACGACTACGATCAAGTCGTTGGTTACGGCGAAACCGGACGTGTCAAACTCTACACGCTGACGGATGAATTCTTCGTTCCCGGATTCATGGAGCGAGATGAAGGTGAACGCGAACGCCCGATTGCGAGCTATCCCTGGGACGGGGTTAGCGGCGTGCGTCCTTTCCACGAACTCGCCAGCTCCACCACCGTCGGAGTTTACTAGAGAGTCTTCCCTGAACCTTTACCTCATCTGAACCCTATCTTTTATGATCACTCTGAATCCACTTCGCTGGGGCAAGCAGTACGAATCGCTCGAGTTCAACGACGTTGTTCATTTCGATACAGGCGCGCCGATCGCGCAGCGTCGGCACGGTGGGTGGTGGCGTTGTTGCCAAAGACATGCAGAAAGCGCATCTCGCCCGCCAAGCACTGCTCGAAGTGCCGACCGACGAGTTAATTGGGATGTGCAAGAAAGCGTCAGAGCTGTTTGAAAATGAGACGCTGCGAGTCGGTGATTCGATGCAGAGCGTCGATGACTTTGTCCACCAGCAGTCGGCCAGCACGGGATTGCCCGAGCATATGTGTCGGTCGAACATGACCAAGAACAGTTTCGTGCTCAGCCGCATGGATGAGATTCTGCAGTGTTTGACCCGTGGCTTGGATTTGTCGATCTTAACCAACGGCTACGGAGATGAAGGGCGTGGGGTGACAGTCAGTTATCAAGCCCAGACTCCGGTGCTCGGGGCGGTGTTGCCCAATAATTCGCCTGGTGTGCATACGCTGTGGTTACCCGCGATTCCGCTGCAAATTGGTCTGGCGCTGAAACCAGGTTCGCAAGAACCATGGACGCCTTATCGAATGGTGTCCGCGTTCATGCAAGCAGGCGTTCCCGCAGCCGCGTTTGGATTGTACCCGGGTGGACATGACGCTGGCGGTGCGATCATGACCAAGACACCGCGCAGCATGATCTTTGGCAGTGCCCAAACGCTCGCCCAGCATGCGGGTAATCCTCGCGTGCAAGCCCACGGTCCAGGATTTTCCAAGATTTTGCTCGGCGATGACATCGTCGACGATTGGGAGATGTACCTCGACGTGATGGTGGAAAGTGTGCTGAGCAATTCGGGACGGAGCTGCATCAATTGCTCGGGCATTTGGGCCAGCCGCCATACGCGAGAAATCGCTGCCGCGATCGCTCAAAAGATCGGCCCCGTGGATGTGCTGCCGCCAACGGACTCCCAAGCGCAGCTTGCTGCCTTCACCGTGCCCGCCATGGCAACAGGAACATGGGCAATGGTCGAGCAGGACCTCGCCGAAGCAGGAGTGACGGACATGACGGCAGAGTACGGCGAGAAATTGATTGAGCGCGAACACTGCGCCTACCTTCGCCCAGTGGTCGCGCATGCAGACTCCTATGAACGATCTGTCGCGATGAAGGAATACATGTTCCCATTCGTCAGTGTTGTCCAATGCCCGCAAAATCAAATGCTGCGGAATATCGGCCCCACATTGGTGGGAACGGTCATCACGTCGGACGAGTCCTTCATTGCGGGCGCGAGTGGCTGTGTCGAGATTGACCGCTTGAATATCGGCCCCCTGCCGACCAATCGCATCAATTGGTTGCAGCCTCACGAAGGAAACATTATCGAATTCCTCTACCGCAACCGCGCCTATCAGATCACGCCGATGCCCGCGCCGGTGGGATGACGCCGGCGGCAGGTCAAAACGTACCCGCTGTGAGTAGGCGAGTCTCTCAGACTCGCCTACTCGGTAAAAAGCCAATCTGCCGCTCGCCTAGGCGGACGATCCTTTTAATAACCCGACGCGTCAGCGAGATATCCATGCGACCCCTCGCTGGTGCGCCGGGTTGACATGTACGCTAAGTTCTATCCAATCTCCTAATTCGACCTCTCGCCCCACTTTCCGCCGTGACACAACTCCGCCGCCGCCCCGTCGTCCTCATTGTTCGAGATGGATGGGGCCAAAACCCTGATCCGAAATGGAACGACAGCAATGCTGTTTACCTGGCTAAGCGGCCAGTCGATGAGAAGCTGACGGCGGAATACCCATCGGTATTGATCGCGACTTCCGGCGAAGACGTGGGACTGCCCGATGGCGTGATGGGCAATAGCGAAGTCGGTCATCAAAACATTGGTGCAGGTCGAATCGTTGATCAAGAAGTGATGCGTATCACGCGCGCGATCCGCGACGAATCCTTCTTCACCAATCCCGTTGTGCAAGGCGCAGTGAATCATGTCAAGAAATCGGGCGGTCGCCTGCATCTGCTTGGTCTGATGTCCGATGGGCGTGTCCACAGCGATTTGCAACACGGCATGGCGATCATTGAGTTGGCGCGGCGGAATGGTTTCAAAGGAGATCAACTGGCGATTCATGCGATCACCGATGGTCGAGACACCTCGCCGCGTGGTGGGATAAATTTCGTCAAGCAAATCGAGGACAAATGTGCCGAAGCAGGCGTGGGTGTTGTCGCATCTGTGATTGGTCGATTTTATGCCATGGATCGCGATCTGCGCTGGGAACGAGTGCAGACTGCCTACGACATGATGACCCAGGGAACGGGGAAAACGGCAGCGTCTGCGACTCAGGCGATCCAATCCTATTACGATCATCCCACCGACTCGAGTCGCACGGGCGACGAGTTTGTACTGGCGACGTCCATCGCCAAACCAGGGCAATCTCCCATCCTCGTGGAACCTGGCGATGCCGTCATCTTCATGAACTACCGCGGTGACCGAACACGTGAAATCACGAAGGCATTCACATACAGTGATGCTGAATGGAAAGACATTCCCGGCGACGGTTTTGATCGCGGCAAGAGAATTGACGATCTCTATTTCGCGACCATGACCGGTTACGAAACGGGGTTGCCGGTGGAAGTCATCTTCGAAAAGCCCCCTAAGATGCCGCACATTCTCGGCGACGTCATCGCGGCGGCCGGTTTAAAACAATTTCGCTGTGCCGAAACCGAAAAATACCCCCACGTCACATTCTTCTTCAATGACTACCGCGACGATCCGTTCGGTGGTGAAGAATGGGGTATGGCTCCCTCCCCGCGTGATGTCGCAACCTACGATCTCGAACCAGAGATGTCTGCTGAAAAAATAACGCAGCAGGTTCTCGAACATTTAAAGGCTGGCGAGAATGATCTCTACATCGTCAATTTCGCCAACGGGGATATGGTCGGTCACACTGGAGTCTTGAAAGCCGCGATCGCGGCTGTGGAAAAGGTCGACGACTGCGTGGGGCGAATTGTCGATGCGACGCTGGCGGCCGGAGGTAGTTTGGTCGTCACGGCGGACCATGGCAACTGTGAACAAATGATTGACCCGGAGACGGGAGGTCCTCACACAGCCCACACGACGTACACGGTGCCGTTGATCGTGGTCGATCCCAGTTCCAGAGGGAAAGTGCTACGCACCGGCGGCCGCCTAGCCGACATCGCACCGACTATCCTCGCGCTGATGGGGCTACCCAAGCCAGCCGAGATGACGGGTGAGTCTCTGCTCGACGCTTCTTAACGACGCAAGACTTGCAACCAACATCAATCTCACTCGTCGTTTTCCCACTGCTCGTACTGAGGGGACTCGACGAAGGCAGCAAAAACTTCGTTGTCGCGTAGATCACCGAACTGCAACCCGAACCGATCTCGCATCATTCGCAGCCGTTTTAGAACCTCTTCGTGGTCGTTAGCTGCGATTGCGACTGTGGCCGCAAAATCTTGTGCTTCGAGCAGTGGCATCTCGTCCACGTCGAGGTCATCCACCATTTTTTCAGCCTGATCGATCTCGCCGAGATTGGCGAGGTTGGCGGCGATCATGAGGTCTAAAAACGGGTCGCCGCCGGTCCACTTGGACATCGCGTCGTGTGCGGAAACGAGCATCTCAGGATCTTCTCGCATGACGGCGACATCCATCGACACAAGTCCCACCGAGGAGTCCTCGGGATATTCCCTGATGTATCCCTCGACTGCCGCGAGGTACGCTGCCTCATCCTCAACGGGCGTGGCGGTGATTCGATAGAGCATCAGAGTTTTGTATTTCTTCATGTCTTCGGGCAGCGCATCGAGCAATCGGAGCGCTTCTTCCGGGTTGCCACCCTGGATCGCCTGACTAATTTGAGTCTGCGACTCGAGTCGCTTCATCTCGGTCTTGGCCTGCCCACTGACCCGCCCGACAAACGAATTCTGACTCTGGACTGCCGCACCGACAACGGATCGCAATGTGTCGGAGAAGGCCTCGCCAGTTGCAGCGATGAACAGCTCATCAGCGATGACCGTGTCACCTTTGCGAGTCAGGTGCAAGTCGTGATAATTCAGTCGCCCGTTATCATCGAACAATCGAAACACAACGTGGGCTTGCCCATCACGATAGACAGGGCCGACCAAGTCGTAAGCGCCGTCTCGCGTCACAAACGGAGTGATGGACTGAACGAACTTGCCCGCGGCGGAAGATGCTCCTTCCAAGTAGCCGCGTCGAAATTTTTCGTTGTCGACGAGGCCATCGAGCGAGCGGTTGAAGATTTTCTTGAAATCGAGGAGTTGTTCGACGCGAGACGTGTCACTGGCCATGATGGCCGTCTTCCACGCTTGCGCGAATGCCTCCGCCTCCGCTTTGCTGATCGTGTCGGCGGGCGCATCCACTGGCGGCGAATCTTCGGCGGCCGCCAGTGTCAACGGTTGGTGCGTGGGCTGCACGGCAGTCGACGATTGATTGCAGCCACTGACCACCATCAACAGCAGGAGTAATATGCTGGACGCGACGCGCATAACATTCATCGAGAAGCGAAAGACAGTCGCCTTTCGCTCCGCGAAAGCTGCGTCGAACATTCTATTTGCGAAGCGAGAGAGGACACGAACACGCCGGGATAGATTGAGAATGGGTAGGGGCGGCATGAGAGCACTGGGGTGATTTGAAAGCGGGTATCAGGCAAGGTGAGGACCGCAATTCTAAAGCATGCGAGCAACCGTTCTTAAGTTTCTTTCCGACAACTCAGATTTTTCTGACGCTTTGACCGGTCGGCGGTGTCTTCCAAGTACGAACCCCCATTCATTTTTAACGGGGAGCTCAACTCACGTACGCTTTCAGCTCGGAGAGCTGAGCGAGACTCGTTCCAACCGCACCCATGGTCCGCCAATTTTCCTTTCGGCCGTTGCGGTTTATACTGGACCCATGCCAGAACCATCCACGCTCATTGCCGCAAGCCGCCGCTCGCAACTTCTCGTCAGCGTGCGCAACCTCGACGAAGCCAAAATAGTTGCGGCGGCCGGTGTCGATGTGATTGACTTTAAAGAGCCTCGCCTCGGACCGCTCGCTCCAGTCGACGCCGAATTATGGGAAGCGGCGGCAGCGACGCTAGCGGACGCCGTCCTGTCGGCGGCACTCGGCGAGTCCGAAACCGCCGTACACTTAGCCAGTCGCGTCCCGACTGTTTTTCGGTTTGCCAAGGTCGGCCCGAGTGGTTTACGGTCAGAGTCGCGGTTGAAACAGGTTTGGCGAGAACTTCCGCTACCGACCGGCATCGAGTTGGTCTCTGTTGCCTATGCCGATCATGATGCAGCGGACTGCGTTGATGTCGAGCAAGTCCTCGACTGTGTCATCGCATCGGGACGCAGTCGGCTGCTGATTGATACGTTCGTTAAGGACGGACGCTCGTTGACGGATCACCTGTCGTGCGAACGACTCGTATCGTTGCTTGAGCGAGCCCGAACTACGGGAATCTGGATAGCGTTTGCCGGTTCGCTTTGCCTCGACGAAGTCCAGCGGTTGAGTGAGCAAAACATCCGTCCAGATTGCTGGGGGGTTCGTGGTGATGTGTGCTCCACGAGTAAGCACATCGCCAATCGCCGCGCCGGTCAGCTGGACCAACAACGTGTGAAACGTTGGATACAGACGCTCAGACCAGATCCTGTTTCCGCTTAGTACGACGACTGCCAGCGCAGTCGCGGCAAATTCCATGGACGATCAGGCGGTGGCCGGTGACTCGGAAGCCATGTTCGGCAGCGACGCTATCACGAAGTTCCATTAGTGGTTCGCTGCGAAACTCGATCAGTTTCCGGCACCGGGTGCAGTACATGTGATCGTGCTCGGGGTAGCCGTAATCGAGCTCGTAGACGGTTCGGCCATCGAGTTGAAAACTATTGAGCAGCCCCGCATCCACGAATTCTCGCAGCGACCGGTAAACCGTGGCGGGGCTGACATAATCGGAACTGCCTCGCCGCGGCAGTTTTTCGATCAGTTCGTCGGCGTCGAAGTGGGCGTGCTGAGAAAAAATTGTTTCGACGAGAAATTTTCGCGGCTTCGTCTGCCGCTGGCCGCGACTCTGCAAATATTCCTCAAATCGCTCCTGCGGCGTGAGGGCGACATCAAGACGTTCGAGAGATTCAGCGCTAGACATGGGGGAGAGGTGTACGAAGATTCAGAAAAGACGGGTCACTTCGAGCCTATCCGGAAAGGGGTCCGAGCATTTTGCTCTGAACGCTTTTGCTCCGGAGAGGGTCAGACCCCTTTTCGGATAGGCTCTTAGTAGAATAGCAAAAAAAAGGCTCGATGCCTCTGGGGAAGAAGCATCGAGCCCAATTTGCTGTCGTTTTTAACGATCTTCTGGCGGACGGTTACTTGTCCGTGAAGTCGAGGAACCACCAACCATCGTCCCATTCCAGGCTCACCTTACGCCATCCCAATGGGACTTGCGGGTAAGGATAGAACGGCCCGATGAACGGGAACGCTGATGGGCTGTATTGTTGTGGGTACGACACAGCAGCGTAGTTTGGGTGAGCCGCGTATCCTGGCCAAGCATAGTCGGGCAGATTTGGCGAATCGTAGCGAGGAGCACCAACGGCGGCCGCTGGAGCCATTGGGACGGGCTGTCCCATCACTGGAGCGTTGCCAGCGTATTGCCCGCCGACGGTACCATTGCAGGTTTCGCCGTTGGGGCCATGATTGACAATGCTGCCGGGGACGACCCGCTCACCGTTGATCATTTGTTGACCGCCGTAACCGTAGGATGCAGCTTGGGCAGGCACGCCGCCCTGTCCGCGGTGCATCTGCTGCTGAGCGTACATCGCTTGCATCTGCTGTTGACGCTGCATCTGCTGCTGCTGCATTTGCATTTGAGCTTGCATTTGTTGCTGTTGCATGGCAGGCGGCAGTGGCTGCAGCCCGCTGCTGGATTGCCCCATTTGCGGCGAATTGCTGCGGTGCGTGGCGGGCAGAACTTGCATCGCATCGGCGGTGCCGCTGCTGTTTGCTTCGATTTCGATTCGATTGTTCACCCCACGGGCACCTGGAGCGTGCTGGGCGACCTTCTCGAGGAACTCGCGTTGTTCTTGCGATGCGGCGTGTCCTTCGAGGTCGATCACGCCTTCGTGGACATTGACATCGACACCGAAATTCTTCACGTAACCCTCCGCCTGAGCCCGCCCGATCGCTCGCACCACCGCTTGGGTGAGCTGTTCGTCGTCCATAGAGCCTTGCTTCCTACCCTCTGCCGGTACGGGCATGGGTGCATTGAGTTCGGCTCCCTCATAGGCGGCGGTGGGCTGAACGATTCCCGGCACAACCTCTTGGCCGGGCTTTGCCATCATGGTTTCCTGCTCCGGCCCGGCGAGAGCTTGGGCGAAGCTGAACTCGCTGTCGTCCTGCTTGGCGAGTGGCGCCATCGGCGCGAGTTTCGCCTCGGGTGCTGAAGCCATCGTTTCGACCGCGACGTTAGTCTTGTAAATTCTCGCGGGTTTGGAAGCCGCGACGGAAGTTGCTACCTCCAGTTCATCTACGACGTTGCGGATCCCATCGATGCCGTCGGAGGCATCGAGGACGAGTTGCCGTTGTTCGTCGCCGACGACTTTACCGCGGAACAGGACGACTCCATCGTCGACCTTCATATCCAGTGAAAAGTCCTTCAAATCTCCCGTATCGCGGCTCTGTTTGAGCCGCTCCATGATCGACTGCGCAATTTCTGTGTCGCCACCATACACCTGAGCAGGGCCCAGGGTGGCAACGGCAGCCATCGCCAGTCCAAAATATTTGCGTCGCATTGAAATGCCTCCCTACGGCCCTATTAAGTATTGGTCGCACTGCTTTGGTCCCATCCGGACTGACGAATGACGTCAGTGCAGGATGCGGCGATTGCGAAAATCGCCAATCGGTCCAAACGGGTGCTACAGACTGTTTCGGTTGTAACGGGGCACGACCGGCAGGTTTTTTCGGATTTTGTCGGTAAATCGAGCTTGACGTACCGAATCTCGCTGTTTTATGAGCTCGGAATTCATTCGCAGTCAGCGTCAGCGTCCACTCGCAACTCTTCGAGTGAGATCCGCAGTTGTTTGCGGGCGCGATTGAGTCGGCTGCGCACCGTCCCGATCGAAAGTTCCAAGATCTCGGCAATTTCCTCGTAGGAGGCATCATTCATTTCCCGCAACACCAGGATGCCGCGATGCTGCTCGCTGAGTCCCTCCAGGGCACTCTGGACCAAATTGACTTGGTCCTGACGAATCATGTTCGCGTCCACACCTTCGCCACGATCGACGGGATCATTGCCGACCTCATCTCGCTGGGCGTCGAGCGAAATTTTGATGCGTTTACGACGTTTGCGTGACAACGCGATATTGAATGCCACGCGGTACAGCCAAGTAAAGAACTGGCTGTTTTGCTGGAATGTGTCGAGTTTCAAGAACGCACGAATGAATGCCTCCTGCGTGACTTCCTCAGCGTCATGGACCGATCCGGTCACCTGCGTCATGGCGTGAAACAACCGGTCCTGGTGTGCGAGAACTAGCATTTCAAACGCGTGTTCTTCGCCCGCCAAGGCTTGGCGAATCAGTTCGATTTCCTCACTCTCGGTCAATTCACTGCTCGGTACCTGGAGTCGTTTCATGTTCGGCGACGCGGCCAGCCAATCTTAGCGGGTCTCGCAACCAGAGTGGAATCAAGATCGTCGCTAAACCATACGCCATAAGTACGTGCGGAGTTGCCTGTTCGGACGGCCACCAGCCCGATTGGGAGAGTGGACGCCAAAATACAATCTGCAACGTCAGCACCACCGGCAAACTCACCGCAAAGCGACCGAGTACGTCAGCTCGCACCGCCGCATCCATTGGGTTCTCATACATCCGCCCCAACAACCACGCCAGCAGCGAGGTGACGATCAGGACTCCGCTGGTCGCCTGCCAACCGACGATCAGAGCAACCACGGCAATTAGTTGGGTGAGATCGATCAGCCGTCCCGTCTGCTCGCCGAGCGGATCGTGCTTTAAATCGGCGTTTGGACAGCACGATTTGGCCAGCACCCGCGCAAAAATCCAGCAGCCGCCAGCGCCGTCAACACGCGAACAATCGCTTGCACCTCCACCGCAGACTCAATCACCAATTCGCCCGAGACCAGCCAGTCTGACGGCGGCCAGCCCGAGGGGACGGCCATTTGCCAGGGCACAATCCCCAGTGACGGACAAATCAATAACCCACCCATCAACCATAGCCCCGCAAAAACGGAGAGTGCTCTAGGAATTCGATGGCCATCGAAGCGAATCAGTCCCATCGCCCATGCAATCGACAGGCCGACTAAGTGAAATACTGCCGTCGCAATTTGAGCACCGCTGACCAGCGGTGAATCCATTGACCAGCGAAACGAAGTCGATCGAAACGGCAAATTGCAACCGTAAAGCTCGACGGTTCCAACGAGCGCAAAGGTCACCGCTACACAGGCTTCGACGATCGGATAACGGGGCGATATCGGCAGTCGGCAATCGCGGCATCGCCCCCCCAGCCACAGCCAACCGAACACGGGCACGTTATCACGTACGCGCAGGGTATTTCGGCAACGCGGGCAAAACGAGTGGCCACCCACTCCGAGTCCTTGCGGCAGTCGCCAGACAACCACGTTCAAAAAACTGCCCACACTCGCCCCGCAAGCGGCAAAGAACGTCAACACCACCACCTCGTTGATCCGTGGTAGCAGCGCGTCTTGAAAATGACCGTGCCAGTATCCTGTGGCCGGCAAGTAGCCTGCTGACACCGCCCACGCAGCAACCACTACGTACAAGACCGCAACTGCCACGTAGGCAGCCACAATCAGCACAGCAAAGTATCGGTAAGGACGGCGACGGCGAAACAAATGACGGCAGGGCAAACGGCGATGATGCAAAGAATTGGAAAAATGAACGCCCACATTGGCCTATTCTACTTTAATCCCCGCGCACCATCCTGACGGCAGAGGTGGTCTTTGTCGAGATCCTGGTGACCAAACGTGTCCCGCTTCTGTGCGATAGTACTGTTGTCGCGGCAAGCTACCTGCCGCCGCCAGACTACCCCACAACTCTCTTGCTCAAGGATCGACTCTGATGGCCAAGTTTTATGTTCAATCCGGTACTTTTCGTCGCGTCGTCGCTGCGGAGTCCTGCCACAAAGCCGCCCTCTGGGCTGTCCACGAAGTCATGCAGCAAGTGCTTCCGACCGAAGATGGAAAGGCATCCCAGCCGGCAGAGACGGTGTTTGTCCTTTCGGCTCGAGTACGAGTCGACGAGCGAGGGTTTGACCGCAGCGATGCTCGTGAACTATCAACGATGGAAATCATGGGACAGTGGACCGAAATGGTCATGACGCTCGACCGCTTGCAGCAAATGCTCGACGGTATGCCTCCTGCCAGCCCCGTTTCGAAAGGACGAATGACCACCGCCGATTTCTCCAGCGACATTTCCGATGATTTGGCTGCTTGAGCCAGCCGCTCAACGACTGAAGCTTCCACCCTGATACATGAGGGCGACGGCCCACGCGGGGGCAGCTCTCGATACGCCGGGAGGCAAGAAAGTTTTCAAGTCGATCACGTGGCAACTCGCGGGAGCCACCACGAGTTCTTGGCCGTGACCACTGAGTATGCAGGCAGGTGTCGGTTGTGTTTGGGAAAGCAATCTTTGCCACCAGATTTGTGTTGCGGCAGCAATTGAAGTTAACGCGGCCTGCACAATTTGTAGGGCAAGTTGACGTGTCTGCGCCTGAGTCATTTGGTCGGCGTCGAGTCCGATCATTCTCGCCAGCCGGGCGTGCGCGTTCTCTCGGTCTCGGGGCTGTTGGTCGGCAGTGAGGCAATCGGTTGGATCTTCTGCTTGCAATCCAATCAACAGCCGAGCGTCATCGATCGTGGCAAACATCTCATTCATTACCGGGATGATGCTGCCGTTCAAACTGAATGATGAAACCAGTGCGCACACCGGAGTGCGGCGACAACCGACATACACAAGCGATTGATCGGCGAGTCGTTCAAAGTCGGTACGGGACTGCGTCAGCACTTCGCCGCCACGAATGGCAATTACATCAGTGGTCGTCGAGCCCACGTCAATCAAGAGGGCGTCGGTCGCTATGTGCTTGCCCACGCACATCGCGAGAGCGTGCCAGTTCGATGCCGCGACGCACTCCCAGTTCTGTTTAGCACGTTCATCGCTGTGAAACTGCCCGTCGGTACCGTAGAACACAGCCGACGTGATCGATGCATGCGCCACACACCGCATCACATGATCGACGATGTGGGCGACGCCCGCGGCGCGACTGAGAAAACAGTCAGCGAGTTCGCCCGTCATCGTGACAACCAGATAGCGGGTGCCCGGGAATCTAGTGATATCGGCCGCGAGTTGCTCGCCGAGATCGTTAAACCGCGTCCACATGGGGAAGGAACGATCGAAACAGCGACCATCCTCGGTGGCGTATTTCAGATTGGCACCGCCGATATCGACGCCGAGAATCTCGGTCCGGTCAGTTGCACTTGGCATCGGGAGCATGCTCGGCTTCTCGACGAAAAAGGTATTCGTTGCAGCCCCAACCAGAACCGACCGTGCGGAGATTTTCTAACACAAAACCCTGACGTCGAAGGGGCATGATAATGGCTTCGGGCGTGGCGACTTCGAAGGGCAGTCCACCAATCCAGTCAACCCAGTCATGCCAGACACTCATTCCGCGATCTTCGCGTTTGGCACGCCAATCTGCCAACGGCAGGGGACTGCGACGACGGGCCAGTCGCGCCAACGCGAACTTCGCTTCATAAACGCTAGCGATACCGGCAACGTAGACCCCACGTAAAGAGCTGGGCAGGGCGTGGTAGCCGCGTTTGATGCTTTGCCAGCGTCGACTCGCTCCGCCCTGGTCATTATAGATTGCGATCGCAAACCATCCGCCTGACGCGACTCGCTGAGAGGCGGTGGTGATCGCGGCGAACATATTACCCGTGTGGTGCAGCACGCCCCAACTGTAAACGATGTCGAAAGTTCCTAGGTCTGTCATGGCAGCGTCATCGAGGACCGACCGTTGATGGATTCGCCAAGTCGGTTGCTGCATCGGAGAGAGATGGCCTTCTGTAGAAGTCGCCGCCACGACGGCCATGAGCTGGTCTTTCATGCGGCGGGTGCAATCCACGCTTTCCGCATCGACATCGATCGAGACGACAGACGCCCCAAGCGTCACCGCCGCGAGTGAAAACAGTCCACTGCCCGAGCCGATGTCCAGAAATGATTTGCCTCGAAGTGGTTCGGCTTGCTCGGGATCAAGTTGCAACAATTGCCGCAAGGAGATCACGGCCTGCTGGGCTCGCGCCCCGTCGATCTGTTTGAGAAACGACGACCAGTTCTTTCCAAAGGCGAAGCGGGTTTCCTCCGGTGTCAAGCGAACCACTCGACGGCATTGCGGAACATCGCCAGCCCATCGCCCTCGTTGGGCTGAGCTTTACGCCGGGTCCAGAACGGATGCTGGGTCGTATCAATGTGCCGCTCTGGATGCGGCATCAATCCGAACACTCGTCCCGAAGCGTCGCAGACTCCCGCGACGTTGGCGTCACCACCGTTGGGATTACTAGGAAAATGAAGCGTCTCGGCGTGGATTTCCCCAGACTCATCGCAGTATCGTAGCGGAAGCCGACCGGCGGCGCGGAGCTGTTCGAGCGACTCCGCATCGCGAGCAACAAATTTGCCTTCTGCGTGAGCCATCGGCAAATACATTCGATCAATATTTTGAAGGAACACACAGGGTGTCTGATCGACGGCCAAATGTACCCATCGCGCTTCGAAGCGACCGTGGTTATTCCACGTCAGCGTTGCAGGTGGGACTTCATACCGCAGCACGCCGACCTGGTCATCTCCAGCAGGCAACGAGTCGCTAACCGCCGCACCTGCCATCGCGACCTGGGGTGCTTCGACGCCTGCTGTCAAAACACCCAATCGCATCAAGACTTGCATGCCATTGCAAATACCCAAAACGAGATTGTCGCCACTGTCGACAAAATGATGGATCATGTCGTCGAGATGGTGCCGCATGCGTGTGGCGAGGATACGTCCCGCTGCGATATCATCTCCATAGCTGAACCCGCCCGGAATACACAGAATCTGGTATCGCTTGTGCAACGCCGGGTTATCGATCAGCCTGCCGACATGGATGCGCTCGGCCGTCGCGCCGGCGACTTCAAAGGCGTGAGCGGTTTCGACATCACAGTTGGTACCCGGAGCACGAAGGACGAGAACGCGTGGAGGAGACATTGCCAGAGAGGGAGGTGAGAAGTGGTGAGAAGTGGTGAGAAGTGGTGAGAAGTGAGAGGGGGAGAAAGGACGAGGGGAAGCGAAGAATTTACTCGTTAATTTGCAAGGGGGCAACGTGGTCGGCAGTGGGCTGGGTGATCAATTCGCCTCGTTGAGGGTAGCCTCCGTTGACGTCAATCTGTTGGGTTTGATGGCAACGCCAGTTTTCGTTGTCCGCTTCGGGGAAATCGCTACGGAAGTGTACGCCCCGAGACTCGCACCGCGAAAGAGCGGCGGCGGTCATCGCCGACGCGGTCAGCAGCAGGTTCTGTAATTCCCAGCCCTCGATGCTATCGAATTGATGTGGCATCACGTAGGCCGACAGGGAGCGTATCTGTTCGTGGGCCTGGGCCAATCCCGCCGCATCTCGCTGCACGCCGACCAACCTGCCCATCAAACTCTTGAGCGACACGCGGACGTCGGCGATGTCAAAGGCGCGCGTTTGCTCGCGCGGCGTTTGCTGGATGCGATAGGCAACCATTTTATGCGGTCCCTCGGCGGCGGCACGACTGGCCGCTTCTCCCGCATGAGCACCGTACACGAGGCCTTCGAGCAAACTGTTGCTCGCCAAGCGATTGGCGCCGTGCAGTCCCGAGCTGGTGACCTCGCCAGCGGCCCATAACCCCGGCAGCGATGTGCGTCCTTGAGTATTGACACTCACGCCGCCGATCATGTAATGAGCACCAGGGCGAACGGGTATGCGATCGGTCGTAATGTCGAGACCGAATTGCTGGCAGGTTTCCGCTATTCCAGGGAATCGGCTGCGGACTTTTTCGGGATTGAGATGTGAGAGGCTCAGGAAGACACAGGGCTGCGACGTTTCATTCATTTGGCTCACGATCGACTGGCTGACGATGTCTCGAGGGGCCAGCTCTGCACGGTCGTCATAGCGTGGCATGAATCGTTCGCCGCGTGCATCGACCAGGTAAGCACCCTCGCCGCGAACGGCTTCGGTGATGAGTGAGCGTGACGATCCGGCGATGTACAGCACCGTTGGGTGAAACTGAATGAACTCCATGTCACGCAGTTCCACACCTGCCCGGTACGCGAGAGAAGTTCCATCGCCGGTAGCGACAGTGGGGTTGGTTGATTCACGAAAGACTTGGCCGACGCCTCCTGTGCAGAGAATCGTTTCCTTGGCCCAGACCATGGTGGGTTGTTCACCGTCGCGGACGATCACGCCGCCGCGACAGCGTCCCTCGAGGGTGAGCAAATCGATCGTGAACGCATTTTCCCACACATCAATATTCGTTGCGGCCCGCGTGTGTTCGATTACCGCACGCATGATTTCACGGCCCGTCGCATCACCCAAGGCGTGGACGATCCGTTCATGCGAGTGGCCGCCTTCACGGCCTAGTGCGAGTTCGCCACCATACGTGTCAAACTGAGTCCCCCAGCGGATCAACTCCTCGATTCGCAACGGACCTTCCCGAATGACTCGCTCGACGACATCACGATCACAAAGGTTGGCGCCGGCGATCAGCGTATCGCGGATATGATCATCAAAACAGTCTTCGGGATCCAGCACACCCGCGATGCCGCCTTGGGCATAGTTACTGTTCGACTCACGCAACTCGTCCTTCGTCACGACGAGGACCGACAGGTTTGGTTCGATTGCGTGAGCCGCCCGCAGTCCCGCCAGCCCACCTCCGATGATCAGGACGTCAGTGAAACGGTGATTGGCACGTCGTGAATCAAAAGGAATGAGATAGCGAGGCGTGATCATTGACGGGCGCGGAAAAATGCGGGTGGCGAAAGCGAGGGTGGATGTCTTCTCGACAAACTCGCATTGTAGCCGCTACGCTAGATCTCCATGACCACCCCGACCAATTCTGCCGAAACTCCATTTTAGTTGCGTATCCTGCCGCCACCGATTGGGGGTGAGGTTATTCCGATTGTACGCGATGCGTGCAAGTTGCACGACGAATCGGATCTTGGACGCACTTCGGTGGTGTTTTTACAGGTGGTCAGACACTCGTGATGATTAAACTACGCCCATGAGCGAACTCAGACCGCGGCAACGCGATCCGGAATGGACCGAGCCGGATGAAGATCTGGATGTTGATGTCGACCAAGTTGCGAGCGAGAGCGAGGACAACATTGGGGAGGAGGGCGATATAGACCTGCCAAGGACCCACCGATATCGTCGCCGACGTAGGCGGCATCCACGAAAAAGACGCCGTTTGACTCTCGCGGTCCTCCCGACCGTGTTAACTCTCAGCAACGGGGTGTGCGGGTTGGCCGCGATCGCGATCGCTTTCAGCACCGATACGCTCCCCTGGGACTTGGAAACGAAACTCTACGCCGCCGGGCTCCTGATTTTCGGTGGCATGTTGTTTGACGCTCTTGACGGTTCAGCGGCCCGCCTAACGGGACAGGCTAGTCGGTTTGGGGCCGAACTCGATTCGCTCTGTGATGCCGTCACATTCGGGGTGGCCCCAGCAGTGATTGTGTGGCGGATCAGCGACTCCTTACCCCAGCGATTGACTTGGGCGATCGGTGTCCTCTTCGCAATTTGCGTACTTTTACGCTTGGCGAGATTCAATGTCGAAACGCCCGAGGACGACGACCACCAAGGTTTCGAAGGGCTACCCAGTCCAGCGGCGGCAGGGACGTTGGCGGCATTCGCGATCGCCACTCCTGATCTGAAATTTTACGCGACCTCCACCGAATTGCCCTCCTGGGTGGTTGACGCCAGTGCGTGGACGTTGGCGGCTTCCCACTTTTTTATCCCCGTCCTGGCAGCCCTGCTCGCGTTCTTGATGGTGTCACGGTTTCGCTATCCCCACGTTTTTGCGCAGCTCCTGCGCGGCCGGCGAACGCCTAATCAAATTGGCCAAGCTCTATTTGCGGTCGTCGGCGTGGTGCTGCTGCATTGGGTCGCCCTGCCCTTGATGCTGTGCTACTTCAGCTTCGGTTCGCCGCTGCGATCGCTCGTGCGGCAGTACCGTGCCGCGGAGGAAAAGCCGCCGAGCGAATGAAGGAGGGCAAGGTTAGCGGATCGGCTTGTTGAATCATACCGATTTACCGTCCCAGTTTAGCCGCCGCACTAGGCGGCGGCAGCGTACCTGACCAAACGCTTACTTCTCGCTCTTGCCTTCTGTCTTCTCGGGCAGGAGCTCATCAATGCCAGCGTCGATGTATTGACCGCCAGTGGTTTGATGACAGTGGATCGCCATCACGTTTTCTCCTTTTTGGATCGACGACGACGGAATTTCGAATAGCTGGTAGTTGCCAGTGAATCCGCCGACGTCGGCAACGAGTTTGCCGTTGAGGTAAACTTGAGCGTCCTCGTCGTGATACATTCGCAACCCGATCTCCGCTGGGATGGGACCCAGCACTTCGAAGGTCCGTCGAACCCAGATGTCAGGTGTATTCCACTGCGTCGCGATCGTCGCGCCGGGAGTTTCATTGGTACCAAAACCGCCAAAACCCTCTTTCCAGCCATCAGCCGAATACTTTTGAGCTTGCCACTCGCCCTCAGGTTTCTCGAAGGTGTATTTCCATTTCACCTTTTCATTGGCGCTCGTTGGCACGATCGCACGCGTTTGGCGCGGTTGTGGCATCGCTGCCCAATCGGACGCTTGCGTCTCGTCCATCGCCGCGTACTTCGACCAAACCGCCGAATCATAGAGCATCTTCAGGAACACTCCGCCGACGACGGGACGTGCTGTGAAGCCACGTTTCTTGGCGGTCGATGTGAAATACCAATCGGTCATTGGTGAACGATCAGGAGTCTCGTTGAGGAAATCGTGCACCGGGCCGACGAGCGCGAGGAAATCGTCACGATCGTTCGTGAGCGTCGCCGACCACAAGATCCAGTCGAGCTTCGTGTAGTCGGATCGGTTATCGAGCGGCACGCCGTATTGGTTTTGAATCTTTTTGTAATAGTCCATTTCCGTCCGGGCGACCTTGGCAGGGAAGAGATCCATGCCGAGGATACGATCCCAGACCAAATTGTATTTTTGGCTCCAAGTGTCATTACGGTCAAATGCCAATTTGTAGTGATCCCCATCGTCAGCGGCCTTCATCCACTCGCCGACCATCGAGTGCGCCAGGTCGGAATACTTTTTGGAGGCTTTGGCGTCACCGCGCATTTCACATAACATTGCGTAGGAGCCAAGACCGCAAATGGCTTTGGCACTCAGGTTCACGTTGTGTGCGAGGTGTCCCGAAAAGTCGTCAGTGCTGAGTTGGTTATCGAGATCGTAACCCTTCTTCTCCAAATACTCGGCCCACTCAGTCAGTTCATTCCAATACAGCCCTGCAAAATCAGCTTTGCCTTCCATTTTGGCGAGGGCACCGAAGAGAATCAGCATGTTGCCGCTCTCTTCCACTTGCATTTGATTCGTTTCATTGCGTTCACCGCCACCGTAGACTTGTCCGTTGGCTTTGGGATACGTGCCAAGATCATGAGGCGCGAACGGGAACGGCCAACGATCCGAGGCGGCGTAGTCCATGAACGGAACGAGCACTGATTTCGCTAGCGAGGGGCCGAACAGCAGGAACTGCGGCATCATCGGATAGAATACGTCCGAAGTCGCGATGCATCCGTTGGAGTGGTTCTCTTTGCTGAACTGGAGTGGTTGACCGTTCGCGTCGGCAACGAACTTGCCCGCTGCAAAGCATTGCCGAAACGCCAATGCCGCGATGTCGGCGTAGTCTTGACCACCGGCCGCCTTCAAGTCTGACATCATTTCAGCATCGAGCTCAGCACAGCGGATCTCGAGCTCATCATGTTCCTTGACCGCGGCTTCGATCAAGTCATCGGCTTCCCAGCCATCCTTCCGCCAGAAAGGTCGAAGTTTTTTTGTCATGAACTCGATCGAATATAAATCGTCGTATGCAATCAACACGTAACTTGAAACAGCTTCGTTCCCAACGGGTCCAATTGGCATGGCGATCGCCGCAGCGACCCGGTCTGCAGCAACTGGGAACTTAGTTGTCTCCGAGGTGATCGCGGGCGGACCTGCTTCGGCGAAGGCATCACGAAGTGTTTCGGCTTTGCCGAACGCGGCGGTCGCATCAGCACTCCGCGGGGCGGTGACGTAGAGATAACCCCAGTCAATCCGCAGGTCGTCACCTGACTTGCCGAGTACCTGCTGAGTGATCGAACCGAGCTTCAGTCCCGCGGCATTGCTCATGGAAACTGCTTCGCCAGTCACTTCTTGACTGCCAAGATTGGTGGCGAGTTCGCCGCCGGCGTCGAAGTAAAATTCGACTTCGTGCGTTTTCTCGTCTGTCGCCGCGACCTCGCAGTTGATGTAGGTTGTGGGACGGCTGAGGATCTCGATGTTCATCGGCAGTGCGGGGGTGGTGAACATCAGACGGACTTTGACGCCACCGCCAGCAAAATGATAGATCGTCCGCGTCGGCAGCACTTCGACCGAAACCTGTTTCATTGCGGCAATCGTTTGCGGTCCACCACCCATCAAGCGGTAAGCGTGTCCATCGACGCGAATGAGCGCTCCGAGTCGTTGAGTGGACCCAGTCCAGTGCGTGGTTTCAGCTCCCCACAAATTGTCCGCTTGCGACCAGACGCTGAAGTAAGGATCGTGGGCAACCAGAGGAATCGCAGGGGGGCGAAAGGCTGGATCGGCTGCAGAGGCGGAGGAGGATGAAAGGGCGAGGAGTGCGGTGAGGCACAGGAGTACTGGGCGGAGTAGCGTGATTGGGGGCATGATGCTATTACGGAGAAGAGGAGAAATGAGATGAGGAGAGCAGGGTGAATAGAGATTGCTGAGCCTCTCACCCCCAACCCCTTTCCCCGATGCGGGGAGAGGGGAGAGGGGAGAGGCGAGACTGGATGAGAGTCGCTATCGGGAAACAGCTGAGCCGACCCAGCCTCGGGTTTCGGTTTGAAACCCCACGCTCTACTGATACAGTCTCTGGTGCAACTCGTTGAGTTCCTTGGCGGGGATCTTGATGACTTTGCGATCGTAAGTCATGAGGCCGTTAATCTCGCCTTCGACATCGGTCGTTTGCGTGTAGACGCCAGCGGCGATACCTTTCTGGCGAAGTCCATCGAGAATCTCGAGCGACTTGACATAGCGATCGCGATACTCGGCTTTCGTCTTTGGCAGGCCGCCATAACCCCAGTTTTCTCGCTGGGAATCCCACAGGTGTCCTTCCACGGGATACCCGTGACCGCCAAATTCGCCCACAACCTTGATAAAGTCTTTGTAGCGGTCGGCGTCAAACGGGAAATCTGGGTTGGGATAGGCGTGCTGGTCGGCGATGTCACCGATGGGCCAAAAATTTCCGCCGCTAGCGATGTTGACTAAACGTGATGGATCTCGCTGGGCCGTCCATTTGCCAACCTCCATCGTGCGGTGCTGGCCCCAGGCCTCGTTGAACGGCCCCCAGATCACGATGCAGGGGTGACTTTCGAGTTCGTCAATCATGCGTTCGAATTCGAGCATGTATTGGTCATGTTGCTCGTCGGGCCATTCTGCGTCGGTCGGGTTTTTGTCCATTCGCGTCCATGGTGGGCTTTTCCCACCACTGACTTGGTCTTGCCAGACCATCATGCCCATCTTGTCGCAGTAGTAATAATACCGACGTGGTTCGACTTTGATGTGCTTGCGGATCATGTTGAATCCAGCGGACTTCAACCATTCAATATCAAACTTCATGCCTTCGTCCGAAGGTGGCGTTAGCAGTCCATCAGGCCACCAACCTTGATCAAGCGGCCCCCAGTGGAAAATGATCTCACCGTTAAGGGTCATGCGAAGGTTGCCGTCTTCGTCGCGAGTCTTACCGACGGTGCGAATGCCTGCATAAGACGAGACGCTGTCGAGCACTTTACCGGAACTGTCGAGCAATGCGACGTCGAGGTTATAGAGGTGCGGTGAATCGGGGGACCACAATTTCGCATCGGGAACGGGTATGGAAATGTAGTCTTTGCCGGTGTAGTGTGCGACTGCTTGATCACCGTCTTTGACGACAACACGCACGTTGGCGACTGCGTCGCTGCTTTCAATCGCGGTTGTGATCTTGATCGTGCCAGCTTTGGCGTCAGTGTGAATTGTCAAGTCCATGATGTGGCTGGCGGGAACCTTTTCGGTCCAGACCGTTTGCCAGATCCCAGATACTTGGGTGTACATGATCCCGCCAGGATTACGGCGTTGTTTTCCGTTAAGTTGCCATCCTTCGGTAGCGTCTTCCACTCGCACGATGAGTTCGTTGTCTCCGTCTTTCATCGCGTCGGTAATGTCGTAGACGAAAGGAGTATTACCACCGACATGCTTGCCCACGGACGTGCCATTGACGAAAACTTCACTGGCGTAATCGACTGCTTCGAAGTGCAACAGCGTGCGTTCGCCATCGGCTTTTGATGTGGAAAACGTGCGGTGATACCAGAGGGCTTCGTCTTCGGCGAGCAATTCCTGCACCCCCCCGAGTTTGGATTCCAAGCAGAATGGAACCAAGATTTTGCCGTCCCATTTCTCCGGTGTTTCGGTTTGTTTTATGTTCGTGACCGCGTAATCCCACTTTCCATTGAGGTTGCTCCATTCATCGCGGACCATTTGTGGACGGGGGTATTCTTGCCAGACATTTTCCGGCGTCACTTCGCTGCCCCACGACGTGATCAAGTCCGATTGAAATGGCTTCATCTTAGGAAGTGATGGGACGTTGTCGCCATCAACCACATGCACGTCGATATACTGACCTCCGTTGTTCTGGCGGCAATGAACAGCGAGGGTGTTCTTACCTTCCTTCAAAGCTTCGCGGCCTTTTTCGTCGATCGAGATGGCTTCATAATGATCGGCCCAGCCTGTGCGTGACAACACGAGTTTTCCGTTGATAAATACATCAACGTCTTCGTCGTAGTGCATCAATAAGGCGGGGTTGGCAGGCACCTGGGCGAGCACGATATTCTTGCGGAGCCAAATGTTTTTGGTTTTCCAGACGGTACCGACTCGCGCGTTCGGGGTGCCTCGAGTGCCGAACCCACCTTGGCCGCTCTTCCAATCGCTGTCGTCGAAGTCAGAAGATTGCCAGCCGTCGGCGGGTTGGTCGAGTGTGTACTTCCAAGGTGTGTCTTTGACTCGCTCGGCTTGACTTCGGCTTGTTGGCAAGAAAGCGAACAACGCCGCCATCGCCATTAAGACGGGAGCGTGCTTCGGTGGAAATTTCATTTTTGATCTAACGTTGAATGGGTATTTGGAGAACGAAGTCGTCTGGGCGCCAGCTCTGGTTTCGAACGACTTAGTCGGTTTATGGCAACTCGAAGGGGACGATCGCGTAAACGGCACACTCGATTAGTCGACTTTTCCACTTCAACAGGCATCCATAGATGCCGACCGGTGGAATACAGCTAACGAGCTAATTACTTGGCTGAAAACGCAAAAACGGTTTGCGTTTGGTAGGTTTCACCGGGCTTCAGGATCGTGGACGGGAAGTTCGGTTGATTCGGGCTATCGGGGAAGTGCTGGGTTTCCAAGCAGAAACCACCGCGATGCTCGTAGGTTTTGCCTGACTTTCCTTTCAAGCGGCCGTCTAGAAAGTTCCCGCAGTAGAACTGAATGCCTGGCTCGGTCGTGCTGACAGTCAGCATCCGGCCGCTGGTGGGATCGTAGACTTCGGCCGCAAGCGTCAGCTTGTTCGAATCGCCGTCTTTGTCGAGCACCCAATTGTGATCGTAGCCGCCACCGAAAGCGAGTTGCTCGTTGTCATCACTAATGTCACGGCCAATCGCTTTGGCGGTAGTGAAGTCAAACGGAGTACCCGCGACATCAGGCGTTTTGCCAGTCGGGATCAAACCCTTGTCGACGGGAGTGAATTTTTTCGCATTGAGTTTCAACTCATGATCGAGGATCTTGCCTTCGCCCTCGCCTTTGAGATTGAAATAAGTGTGCTGAGTGATGTTGACCGGCGTCGCTTTATCAGTCGTGGCGTGGTAGTCAATGACGAGTTTGTTATCCTCGGTGACCGTGTAGCTGACGGTGACGTCGAGGTTGCCAGGGTAGCCCTCCTCCATGTCTTTGGCGAGGTAATTTAGCGTAATCGAATGATCGTCTGCTGACTTGACCGTCCACACGACTTTGTCAAATCCAACCACACCGCCGTGCAGCGAGTTTTCGCCATTGTTGACGGCGAGCGAGTAAGTTTTGCCGTCAAGAGTGAACGATCCCTTGGCGATCCGGTTTCCATAGCGACCGACGACGGCACCGAAGTACGGTTTGTCGACTGCGTTCATATAGCCTTCGACATTGTTGTATCCGAGCACCACATCGCCGGGCTTGCCATCACGATCGGGCACCACGATCGACGTGATGATGGCGCCGTAGTTGGTCACCTTCACAGTCATGCCGTGATTGTTCTTGAGCGTGTAGAGCTTGATCGAGTCAAAATCTTCGACCGAGGCATCGGAAGCCGCATGGGCTGCTGAAGCTGTGAGTGTCATTAGAAGTGCCAGACAGGTTAGAGTGAACGTTCTCATGTGGTTTCCGGGACGAGGGGAAGCGGAGGAGTGGATTCAGGGGCGAGGACGGAAAAGTCTGCGAAACTGATATAGATGGCAAAAACAATCAGGATCAAAAGGCAGCCGATCGGGACCGAAAAACGCCACGGTGCCATGTCAACGGCACCGACATCCTGCTGCTCAAACTCGGTTTCTCGCGGCCAGATCTCACCGATGACCAACATCAGGATAATCAACCAAGAAAACACGACGCCGAGAAAGTGAAATTCATGGAGCGAGGCGACGATTTTGTCAAACGGCGGCACGAAATAGCCAATCGCGATACTCGTGAACCCGACCAACAGCGCAATTTTTGCTGCGATGGCGGGGACGCGGCGCGTCAGCATCCCGATCAGGACAACGGCAAAAATCGGGATGAAGTACATCCCATTCATCTTTTGAAGATAATCAAAAATCTGTGCCGTCTGGGCCAACAGTGGTGCCACCGACATCGCAATGAACGCCACTATCCAACCAAATACTTTACCTGATCGCACCACACTGAGATCGTCAGCGTTCTTATGCAGAACTCCCTTATAGATTCCCAGACTGAACAGGGTGCAGGAGCTGTTGAGTGCGGAGTTAAAGCTTGACAAAATCGCACCGATCATCGCGGCGGCAAAAAATCCAGTCAGCGGCGCTGGCAGAACGCTGTGGACGAGTTTTCCATACGCCTCGTCGGGCTTGATCGCTTGCCCTGCAAACATGGAGTAAGCGATCATGCCGGGAACAACGAGAAATAGCGGTCCAAGCAGTTTCAGTGCTCCGGTGAGCAGCACACCTTTTTGGCCCTCGGCCAGACTACTCGCCCCAAATGTTCGCTGGATGATCTGCTGGTTGGTCGTCCAGTAGAAGAGTTGGATGAGAAAGATACCGGAAAAAATGGTGCCGAACGGCACCTTACTGTTGGGGCCACCCACGGAGTTGAATCGCTCCCGCTGATCATGAAATAGTGAGTCCGCACCGGCAGCTATACCCGCCTCACCGCCAAGACTGGATAAAGCAAATCCGGTGATCAACAGTCCGCCGACGAGCAGGCCCACCCCATTGAGGGTGTCCGACACAGCAACCGTTCGCAAGCCGCCGAACAGGGCGTAGATGGAGCCAACGATCCCGACGGCCCAGACAATCAGCCATAATGACAGGGTTTTGGGCGTTGTTTCGAAGGTTGCGGGCAGATCACCCAGCAGGGAGGGAACATCGAGAATCCCCATCATACCCATCGCGCCGGTATACAGAATGATGGGCAATAAAATTCCCACGTACGCCACCAGAAAAATCAAGTTAGTGATGACTTGCGTGTGGTGGTCAAAGCGGATTTCGAGGTATTCCGGTACCGTCGCAACCCCGCTCTTGAGGAATCGAGGCAGAAAAAACCAGGCCATGAAGACGAGTGCGATCACGCAGACGACTTCCCACACCATCACGCACAGCCCATCGGTGAAGGCGGCACCATTGAGACCGACCATCTGCTCCGTGGAGAGATTCGTCAATAACAGCGAGCCGGCGATCAAGGGAAACGTGAGCGACCGACCCCCTAAAAAATATCCCTGCGTGCTGGCGTGATCGTCTCGCCGGGTGATCCACCACGTCAACGCTCCCACGAGGCCCGTGAAAAACAGAAACGAGACGATGGTGATCGCGAGATCCATCCGAGACTTTCGTAGACAAAGGCGTCAATCAGCACAGAAACTTTACTTTAGCGGTTTTGGGCAAAATGACAATGAGTTGGGACCTGGTGTGCCGATTAGTTTCTATGGGAACTTTTCGCACTTTGGCACCGTCAGAAGTGCGGCGTGTGTTGCGACTGGTTCAATCGTCCTTTCCAGTCGTCAGCGGCGCAAACCCTTCCTAGAACGCGATATTCGTTGCTAATTGGGGCTTGCGAAGTACACTCGCACCGTGAGACTGAGCTAAAGTTACGCAAGTCTCGCAGCTTGTCTAGATTCCCTTTCTCGACGTGGACGCTTTTTGGTGCTTTTCGAGGCACGAGCGGCGTCGGCTTTCGAGATTTTTTTGCAACATGAATTCCAGTTTCCTGTCCTTGGGCTTGCGTGACTCTGTCGGTCATGGGGTTCGGGGGGCAGCAACACGAGGCCACTGATGACCATCGGTAAACCGGGCAAATCTTCTTCTAATCGCAGTTTTCGCAGTGTTTTAGCCGATCGGCTAGGGTTGGGCGGTAGCGATGGCGGCACTCGCAAAGGCGGAAAACGCTCGTCAAGTGCGCGGAGTCGCCGGGCTGCGATCGAGCGGCGCTTGCACTCGCAAACGCTCGAGCCTCGCCAGTTGTTGGCGGGGCCCGAACTCGTTGGGATTCAACCCAACAGCGGTCAGCTTATCCAGGGTGGCTCGTCACTCGGCAACGCTCCCGTTGTCAATGCGACGGTTCTGCAAACCTCTCCGAACGAACTCTTGTTTCAATTTGACGATAATTCGTCGATTGATGTCGCGACGCTGCTCAACCCTGTTGCGGCCAACGACGATGGGGTTTCACCGAGGGGGCTCAGCATTACGCGGGCCGGGACCGATGGCGGCTTCGAAACGGCAAGTGCGATCACCGATTTCGGCACCAGCAGCAACGCTCAGGTGCAAAATCAGGTTGAGGTCGAGTTCCGTGCGTCCAAGCAAAATCCGGGTGTGGAGGGCAATGGGACGGTTGTCCGGCTGACGAGCGTGAATTTGCCGCTCAGCGCCGCGCCTGTTTTGGTCACTGCAGCGGACCCTGACTTGAAGACGATCGACATTCGTCTGAACAGCAATCCAACTCGTCCGGCAACGGTCGCTGATTTGCTCAAGGCGCTTGGTGCGTCGCCCGCTAGCGAGGTCGTGACCGCGTTTTCAGTTCACGGTTCCACCCAGACTCCGATTGGCAACAAACTGCCTTCGGGTGGTCAGACCCTGGTGCTCGATGGTGCCAACACCGCACGCGCGGTCACCGATTTGGGTCTCGGCCCCACCACACAGGTGCGTTTCTTGGCTAACCAGTCCGGTGAGACCGGTCGATCGGTCAGCGTGAAGATTATCGGTGCGAACCTGGGTTCCTCATCGACGCCCTTAGTGAGTGTCACTGGCAGCGTTATCACTGCTCGTATCAATACTGCGCCGGGCGCCCGCTCCAGCGTTGAGCAATTGATCGCTGCTATCAATGGCAGCCCCACCGCATCGAATCTGGTGACGGCATCGCTACAACGCGGCAATGGTGCCGACAAAATTGCTGTCGGATTCACGACAGTCACTCCGACTACGCCCAATGGATTACCGCTGCAAGGTGCTACCGACACGGTCGTGACACCCGGGTATGTTGGCTTGGGTGATCGCCCCAATGAAGTCGTCTTCCGCTTCGCCGAAGCGTTACCCGATGATTCGTATCAGATCGAAGTCTACGGCAGTGGCGATCGCGCGCTACGAAACACGAATGATGAAGCATTCAATGACGGCATGGATTTCGCGGTTCAGTTTGCCATCAATGCACCGCCCCGCGTCCTAGCAGTCGTACCCGAACCCGTCTCGAAGGTGAACGGGCGGTTGATCTCTGAGCCCAATGTGGCGGAGGTATATTTTACGAGTGATGTGAACGATTCGGTCTTGAACAAGGCCTATTACACGGCGGTCTTTACCCGCGACACGGTGACCGGCAGTGACGATGCGCCCACCGACCCCATCAAGCCGATCAGTGTCGAGCCGCTCGATGGCCGCAGCGACGCGGTCCGCGTCGTCTTCGCAGCGCCGTTTTCGCGAACTCCCGATCCAATGAACCCGGGATCGTTCATCGACGGTGCGGTGCGATTCCGGATTGGCGATGATACGCTGCTACCGTCGGATCCCAGCGTGATTGCGGTCACCGAAGCGGGTGATAGCATCGTGCGCAACCCATTGTCACCGACTACACAGCCGGGGCCGATGGTGATTGGCGACTTCAATGGCAGCAACACCGACCGAACGACCAGCGTTCGATTGACGGGCGGTAGCATCGAAAATCCGTCCAATTACAACCTGCAGTATCCAGGCGGCACCGACTACCAAGGCGTGCGTGATATTCGTCCTGATGATCCCACCCGCAATGAACGCGTCGTACCCCTGGGCATTTGGCGGAAGGACGGCGACACGACCCCGGGTATCAGCACGATTTACTACAACTTCCCAGATCAGTTTCAGGGAGAAGATTTTGGTACCCAAACGGTTGATCTCGATCAGACGTATCTCAATCTGATCACTGAGCAACAAAAGCGGCGCGTTCGCGAAGTCGCCTCGTTGTTTAGTGAGTATCTTGGTGTACAGTTCATCGAGGTCGGTCAAGACGCCGCTGCGGCAATTTCCAGTCCTGATTTCACTGGGCCTGCGGGGCCGATTTACAGCATCACCGTCGGTGAGCTGTCCGGCACGTTTAACGGCAGCGGAGTGCGCGTCAACAGCGCCGCGGGCGGCGTCACCGTCGCGACACGCGATCTGGACGATTTGGGGAACACTTTCCTCGCCTTTGACCCGAACGCTCAAACTTCCAATGGGAATGAATTAATCGTTCTCGATGGTCAAGACTTCGACCAGAGTACTGACGATTTCACCGGCGGTGAGTTTTTCCGCGGAGTGTTCCTCGGGGTTGGACAATTGCTCGGATACGGCTATGCCGACCATCTGCCCCAGCCGATCACGCAGTCGACCCAGAGCGTGCTTGATCCGATCATGCCGACGCAGAATCAGATTCCGGCGACCACTGATTCGCTGCTCCAACCCAATGAGTCATTGTTCCCGGCACCCGCCGACATCATCAACGGGCAGTATCTGTACAAGCCTGAGAGCAACGACATTGACCTGTATAAGTTCACTTTGGCTAACGCTGGCACGATCAATATCTCCACGATCGCCGAACGTTTGGCTTCATCGAGCACGCTCGACACGATGCTGCGTTTATATAAAATCGAGGGTGGTGTCCCCATCGAAATTGCTGCCAATGATAATTACTTCAGCAACGACTCGATGATCGAAGTGAAGGTGCAAGCGGGTGAATACGTCGTTGGCGTGAGCGCATCGGGCAATGACAACTATGATCCGATCATCCCAGGCACGGGGATCGGCGGCGTGACGCAGGGTGACTACGAAGTCTCGATGACGTTCACACCAACGACGTCGGCCGCTGATGCCATCTCCGACGGCAGCCAAGTGCTCGACGGCGATGCCGATGGTAAGGCGGGTGGCCTCTTCCAGTATTGGTTCGAACCGAACGATTCCAATACGACGGTCTTTGTCGATAACGCGGCCACCGGCGCCGGAACCGGTACCGCCGGATCGATTACGAACCCTTTCAAGACGCTCAACGCGGCGTTCCAAAGTGTCGAGTCGCGTCGCAATACGGCCAACGCAGTCGAAGTCGTTCGTGTGGTCAGCGGCGGAACCTACCAAATTGGTCGCAACCAAAACGGGGGCGCACTGGCCGCCGGTGAGCTTACCAATATCCAAGTGCCCAAGGATGTCAACCTGATTCTCGATGCGGGCGTCAAATTCGAAATGCGGGGCAGCCGCATCGGTGTAGGCAGCACCTCGGCTTCCCAAAACAGTAGCAATTCGTCGATTCAAGTTCTCGGAACACCCGATTCACCCGTACTCTTGGTAGGTTTTGGGACGAACCCCCAAGCGGGCACGTGGGGAGGCATTGATCTTCACGGTGACATTGACTTCGCCGATGACAGCCGCGTGAACATGGAAAACAACGGCATTTTCCTCAACCACATCCAATACGCTGACATCAAGCATGCGGGCGGTATCGTCACCATCGATGGCGTGCCGCAAACTGTCGCTGCGATTGAATTGGCGAGCGTGCGTGCCACGGTCATCAACAGCATGATCTCGCAGTCCGCCGACGCCGCCATCGCTGCGACACCCGATACGTTCGCTGAAACTCGCTTCGACGAATCACGTTATCAAAATGAAGTCGCCGCAGGACCAGGACTATCGCGCTACTTCACCAGCGATTTTGTCCGCGTCGGACCTCAGATTCGTGGTAACACGATTCTCGATAATAGCTACAACGGTTTGCTAATTCGCATTAACACACCGACCGGTGGCAGCCTGGAATCACTGGATGTGAACGCTCGTTTCGACGACACCGATATCGTTCACATCCTGATCGACAATCTTAAAATCGAAGGCAACGCCGGCGGCCCCGTCAGCCTGCATGAGCCACCGAGCCTACTGCTCGCCCAGGCCACGGCCACTGCCAACACGCCCACCACTCCCAGCCAGGTTGCGGGTGAGGTTCCTGCGGGCAAATATGCCTACCGAATGACCTACGTGACCCAGGACGGATTCGAAAGCGCTGCGAGCGACCCGAGTGTTTCGGTGACATTGAGCGGCACCGGTCGAATCCAACTGAATAGCTTGCCGACCGTGCCGAGTGACACCGATTACGTCGGTCGACGACTGTATCGCGCTCCAGTGACCGGAACGGATGCTGCTGGCCAGCCAATTTTTGGTGAATTCCTGCGCGTAGCGAGGCTTAACACCAGCTCGGGTTCGTTTGTCGATACTGTTGCCGTGGGACTGACCCCGCTCGATCCTGAACGGGTCAATGACTCGGGTCTCGCGTTGGCGGGACGGCTCAACCCCGGCCTGACGATCGATCCCGGCACGATTGTGAAACTCAACCAGTCACGGATCGACGTCACTTTTGGCGCTCGTCTGTTCGCCGAGGGCACGGCGACGGCCCCGATCGTGATGACAAGTCTGAATGATCGTCGTTATGGGGCCGGTGGCACCTTCAACACTAACGGCTTGTTCCAAGATTCGACCCCTGGCGCGCCGACAGCGCCCGATGCGGGTGATTGGGGCGGCGTGTTTGCATCCTTCGGTGCCGAGGCTTCGTTTGATCATGCCGTGTTGTCCGGTGGTGGCGGTACGACACGGGTCGAAGGCGGATTCGCCAGTTTCAACGTAATCGAGGCCCATCAAAGTGATTTGCGAGTCGCCAACACGCGATTTGAAAATAACGACGACGGGCGTGGGTTTGTTAACGATGAGGACAACAGTAATAACAATCCCGACAATCCTCTCGAAGCACGCATTGGACGTGTTAACAACGCCAGCGGAACGATCTTCGTCCGTGGCTCTCAGCCAGTGATCATTGGCAACACGTTTGTTGATGGTAACGGTCCCGCGATGACGTTTGATGTCAACAGTTTCACCTGGCAGGAGGTAACCGACCACGGTCGTTCAACGAGCAATCCTGATGCAGTGAACTTGGCCGATAATCTTGACGCACTGGATATGCGAGGCAACAGCGGTCCACTGATCAAAGAGAACATGATCAACACCGACGGCAGTGCCAATGGCGGTCTAGCGGGCATGGAAATTCGTGGCGGAAAGATTGCTACGGAAGTTGTCTGGGACGATACCGACATCGTCCACATCGTTCGCAACACCATCGAAGTCCCCAACCAACATATTTACGGTGGATTGCGTTTAGAGAGTGATGCGCGTGCGTCGCTCGTGGTCAAACTTGCCAATCAAGATCAAGACATTAATGACGCGTTATTGCAACGCCGAGCGGGAATCATCGTTGGCGGCAACAGCTATACGGCGGAAGATCAGCTCATTGACATTGCTGACCGCGTCGGCGGTAGTCTACAGATCGTGGGGATGCCCGATTTCCCCGTCGTGCTGACCTCGCTGAGCGACGATGCCGTCGGTGCGGGATTCACCCCCGACGGACGCGCCAACGTCGATACTGATAACAACGGTATCGTGCTGGACCAACGGACGTCGACCAATGGCAGTGACCGTTTGCCACCGAACCTGCCGCTGAGCCCCTCTTTTGGGAACAACGATAACGAAGTCGACCTTGGTCGCGTCGGTGGCAGCACCGCTCCCGATGCAGCCTATCGTATCGACAACGATGTGCCGGAGGGTGACGTCGGACACTTGGAGACTGCTGTCCAGAACGGTGGACGGATCGAAACCGTGACTGTGACCGGTTTTGATGCGGCTCAACAGCAGCAACTCGCCGCTGCGAATCTCGAGTTTCTCTCCACCACATTCATCAATGTCACTCAAGATACGTTGCCGGGCATCCCCAATCCGGCGCCGATTGAGTTGTTCGATGCATTCTTGCCAACGCAGGCGATCTCGGTTGATTTGATCAGTGCCGACCGAGTTGTCAGCAGCGGAACGTACGACATCGATTACGAATTGGCTGGCAACCCCGCCGCGGGTACTCAGTACCCAACCATCTTCGGCCGGCAAATTCGGTGGAAGGCTGAGACGTTCATTCTTGATAACCGCGGGACGATCTATACGCAGCTCAGCTTTGAGACCGCAGATGGATTACCGTTCGACGCGGGACGCGTCAATTCAGTGGACGTGATCAGTTACAACAACGGCGGCAGCCCAGGGCTCAACGACACGAATAATTTGCTGTATGAAATCGGCACGCCGGGTCAGGCTGACTTCCGTTTGATGACGGTCAATCAGGACAACGGCCTGGCATTCAGCCATGGCGGCGTGTACACCAACGATTCCACCAATCAAAACAATGCCACTTATACTGGCTTCTCGGCAGGGGCAGGTTATGTCCTCGGCCAAATCAACGGTGATCAATTGGTCACCGGACTGGGTACCGCGATCAACAGCCCCCAGTTCCAACCGGGGTTGCAGTTCCTGCCCCCCGCAACGGCGCCCACGTTTGAAGGCGTGACACCTGGAACATCGGCAATCGGTCCTGCTGGCAATTTCGACACTGCCCAACAGTGGCGCCTCAATAATGCCTCGACCAGTGCGCGCGTGACGTCGTTCATCGAGTTCATTCCCTCCGATCCAGCTTCGGATGCGTTCCCCTTTGACACGTCCAGCGACCTGCCGGGGGTGGGAAGCTGGGACGGTATCGTGATACGGGAGGCAGCGTCGGACTCCAATGCTTCTCTGACCGCAGAGAATGAACCAGCCAATGTCGGCAGTTCTGATACCAATGCGTTGGCCAGCCGATCGCAGTATCTGGGTGAACTCGCTCCTGATCGTGCATCGGGTGATGAAAATCGTCGACTCGGCTTGATCGTTGACGGCAGTCTTTCGAGTAGCAGCGACGTCGATGTGTATTCGTTCGTTGGCGTGGGTGGCGCGCAGGTGTGGCTGGACATTGACCGGACTGACCTGAGTCTCGACACGGTTGTCGAACTGGTCAATGCGAACGGTCAAACAATCGTGTTATCCGATGATGCAATGGCCGAGGCTGCGGACATTGAAGAATTGATGTCGCTCGATTCCGCCGATCCTTCCACCGCTGCCCGCCGCGCCGAGCTGACTCGTCTGATCAGCTCTCGTACCGGACGGGGTGCCGCTGGGCTCAACATGGACTCCGTGTTCGGCTTGGCCACCGGTGCGATTGATGCGAGTGCCGGACTCGCGGCTTTTCAAGACCATTACTCGATCAACCCGCGTGACGCAGGGATGCGGCTCACTCTGCCGGGTGTTATCGGACAAAAAACGCTGTATCACGTCCGCGTTCGCAGTGCAGTGTCGCCACAAGCCAAGTCGACACTGACCCCCGACGAGAAAAACAAGATGGTCGTTGGGAATACCAGCGACGTCGCCGTCAACGAAGAAGATTTACTTAATCAAGCCGGCGGACTTCGTGCTGGTTTGACCAAAGGCTCTTACCAACTACAAATACGCACCGAGGAAGCCGACGTATTCGCTGGCACTCAGATTCGGTACAGTGATGTGCTATATGCTGACAATGGTGTACAGGTCATCGGCGGGCCGATGCACAGCCCCTTGACGGGTGAGGACTACGAGAAGGCCAGCGACAACGGGACGCTCGCCAATGCGCAACGGCTGGGACTGTACGATACCCAGTTCACCGGCGATCCAGCGCTTGCTGCCAACACGGTAGTGCAGCCCGACGGTTCGATCCTGATCTTGCGAGATGACGCCCAGACCAACCGGGTGGATGTGGCATTGAACAACGGCGCCGGACCGTTGTCGTCGGATCGCTTGGCGAAAAATATCTCAGGAGCCATTGATAGCCTGACCGACGTCGATTGGTATCAATTCGACATCGACTATCAAAAGTTAACACGTGACAATGCCGAGATGTATCTTGCGACCGTATTCGATATCGATTACGCCGATGGTGCTGCTCGCGCCGACCTGTCGCTGTTCGTCTTTGATGAGGCTGGCAATCTTGTCTTGATCGGTGGCGATTCGAATGTGGCCGACGACGTCAATCTGTCAGCCGGCGCTTCCAGCGATCTCTCGCATGGATCGTACGGAACGGCGGACCCCTATATTGGATCGGCAGAACTTCCTGAAGGCAAATATTATGTCGCCGTGTCGAACAAGTTCCGCGCCCCGCGCAGTTGGATCAGTTCACAACGCGGGATGCCACCAATCCGCTGGTTCGTTTGGAACCCATCGACAGCATTCGCCGCATCGCCGAGGAGGGATTCACTAATCTCAACGGGATCTCGAACTACTCCCAGGTCGCTGAAGGTCCCGTCGTGCCTGTCTTGTTTGACAACAATTCGATAGTCACGCAAACCCTTGACGACCAGTTCTTATATGTCAATAGTGCAGCTGGGTTGTTCTTGGTCAACCCATTCACGGGTGCTCGGTACGCCGACCTTGGTGGATTCGGTACTCAGATTCGCGATGTCGCTTTCACCGCCAACGGTGAGTTGTTTGGCTACACCGTGCCGCAAAATCTCAATGACACCAATTATCAATACGTCCGAATTGATACCACCGATGCGACACTGACGAATATCGGATCGACCGGGATCGGGACGTTCAACGATCTCAACATCGAAGGATCCCCTGCTGCGCCCGCCGTGCAGATACTCGATGAGACCAGCAACGATGGTTTGATTGTCGAAGCCATCACGATCCGCTCGCGTTCAGGCAATGAACAGGGCTTCATGGTCGCCGATCGGCCGGTTTTCAAACCAGGACTCGGGCCGGGACCCGGTTTTGCCCGTCAGGGGTACACGGACAACATTCTGTACGCCTTCGATGATCAAACCGGTGAGGCTACTGGTCCTGATTTTGGATTGACACTCAACAACGCTGGTGCAGGCACAAACGTCCGTGAAATCGGACAGATCGACACGCACGACGACCCTGACGATGGGCTGCCTGAGGACGCCAATGTGCTCGGCGTATCCGCCGCGACCGCCGTCGACGCCAACGGTGTGGCAGTGCCTCAGTTGTTCGACGGTGATACATTCACGCTGACCAATGGTACCGACTTTGTCACCTTTGAATTGAATCAAGGCTATACCTTGATTTCATCGAGCCCTCTGTCGATCGCCAACGGAACGCTCCTCAATGTGACCTTGCCGGGGCGCAGTCCGGTGACGTTCGAACTAAGCAACGCTGCCACTCCGACGACGCCCGGGAATATCTTGGTTCCAATCGATCGCAGCGCCAGCAACACGGCATTCATTGAAACGATCGCCAACGTGATCCAGGCACAGGGGATTTCTGTTTCCTCCGCTGGCACGCAGTTGGCCTTTCCCACAGCGACCGCAGTAACATTGAGTTCATCGGGCGGTGGCGCGGCCTCTGGGCTGACGCTCCGCGGCAGCAACCTGGTTCAGCCAGGAAATGTCCCTGTCACTCTGCTACCAACTGATGCCGCGGCGACGCTGAGCGACCGGATTGTGCAGGCAATCTCTGTGGCCAATGCCAACGGTAGCCTGCCTACCGTCATTGGTACCTCGCTTGGAAATGCCGTGCGAATCACCGGTGTCGTCGTCAGCGCGAACTCCGTTAGTGGTAATCTACGGCTCGGTGGATTTGCCAACGGGGGCCGGATCACCGGTTTGGAACTAATCGGTAACGATCTTTATGCAGTCTCGAACAACGGTGGTCTGTACTTCGTTCCCTCCAGTGCACTCGGTGTCAACGGGAATGCGGGCAGCAACAATGACGTGGGGCAATACGTCCAGTCCGCAACCGACTTAATCGGAATAAATTTCTCGGGCCTGCGTGCTGGACCGAATAGTTTGCGAGATGCCGGCGGGCGCCAGATTCTCTTCGGTATTACTAGCAGCGGAACCATTTACGCATTCAATGTCGAGGGAGAACTGCAAAGCGTCTTCGCAGGTGGTCGAACGTCAATTGAGACGGGCATCACAAACGCTCAGGGACTCGATTTCTCGACACTGGACTTTAATCTCTGGCACGTTACCAATGCTCGTGGAAATGACGCCGGGCACGGAATCAACTCGACGTTCGCTGATGCCCGTCCGTCACAGGCCGGCAACAATTCGCTGGCGTTCAACTACACCAACACTGCGTTCAATAACCGCTATGCCGCAGGTGAAGCACCTGTTCAAAACCTTGGCACTCCAACGGAGAACGTACGTCAGGACGGTCAAGCGATTCAGAACACGTACAATTTCCCGGGTGGTGCTCGCGGTGAGGTGCAGTCCAACGAGTTCTCGCTCGAAGGTTACGCCTCGGCAGACAAGCCTGTGATGTACTTCAACTACTTCCTTGATACTGATCAGGTCGACCAAAAATTCGATGCCAACGGTAATCCTATCTTCCCGCTGTTTGGGAGTGATCAGGACGCGTTGCGTGTCTACGTGGTTGACCAGTCCGGCGTCGAGCACCTCGTGGCGACCAACAACGAGGCGCGTGGCAATCCCAACCTTAATCCGTTGAGTCAATTCGATGACGAATTTGACGACCCTGCTCCGGCCGGTATTTACGACGATAATATCGATGTCGATGTGCAGCAACTTTATAACAACACGGGCACGTGGCGCCAGGCCCGGGTGCCATTGGATCAGTTCGCTGGCCAATCCGGACTGTCGCTGCGGATCGAATTTGCTAGCGCCGGAACCACTTCTACTCTGACAGGCGAAATCCGCGCCGTCGGCGGTTCGCAACTGACAGATGGCGAAACACTGATCATCGATGGTGAAACATTCTCGATCGATTTGGCACCGA
Organism: uncultured Planctomycetota bacterium; assembly: GCA_963763175.1. Taxonomy (GTDB): domain Bacteria; phylum Planctomycetota; class Planctomycetia; order Pirellulales; family Pirellulaceae; genus Rhodopirellula. The sequence goes on from CAVXOB010000011.1 coordinate 849,896, forward strand.
CTGTCACGTTCTCATCTGGCATTTCGTTGGCGCAGCTCTATCAGGATCCAGCGGCAATCTCGTCGTTCACGGTCGATGGGCAACAGTACGTGCTCGACGATGGAACCCGGGTGATTCCTGCTGGTGCGATCGCGATCGATGTGTTGCAAGCGTTCCCGCCCGGCACGCCGCTATCGCAGCTCACCGCCGGCGATATCGCTCGCGCTGTGGCCCAACCCTTTGATACTCAGATCAATTTAAACCGGATTATGCCGTCGGGCACTGCGATCGAACAGTTTTACGACGCTCATCCACTACCAATCGGGGTGGACCCTGACGCCTACTACGCCACAAATCCGGATCAACTGTATACGGTCTATCTCAACGGCACGGAATTCGTGCTGCTTGATACCGATACCCAGCGTGCCAACCTGACCCTGCCTTTCGATAATGGCTTGTTCGCTGCTCGGCGTACGATTGACGTTTTGAGGCTGTACAGGGCTGTCAATCCACAGGCACCCGCAACGATCACGCTCGATGATCTAAGCGTCAACGATGTGGCTGAGGCTGTGGGTTTGCGGATCGGCGAGACCGATCAAGCCGTCGATTTCCCGCAGCTTGTTCCGTCGGGAGCGGCACTGGAGAACTACTACACCAATCGCGATGCCGTTTTTGTCGTCACGATTGATGGGACGGAGTACGTGCTCAATGACGGACTGCGAAATCTGAAATTGGGGCAGATCAGTGTGCCGCTCGGTTCCGATGTTACCCAGGCGGATATTCCCAGCGAACTGGAAGCAGTCGTACAAGCTAATACGGGACAGCAAGCCCCGGTCTTCGAGACCGTTTCCATGTTTAATTTCAGCGATGCTTCGGATCCTGTGGATCCGTTTGGCAACCCGAATGCAGCAGGAGATACAGGCCGCAACGATCTGACGTTCCAGGCCACACCGCTGCCCTATTCCAGCGGGAACAAGGTCATCGATGGCCGTGGCACTCTTGGCACGATCACCCCAACGCAGATTACCAATCGAGGTGACGTTGACCTTTCGAGTCTCGATGTGGTGGCTGGAACAACGGTCACCGTGATGGTTACCGCGGATCAACCGGGTGTCCAAAACAACGTACGGTTCTTTGATGCAGCCGGGGTCGAGCTGCGTTCAGCCAATGGGAATTTGTTGGCGACGCAAAACTTCACCGCCGGGACGATCTCGTTCACCGCGCCCACTGACGGAACTTACTACATCGGCATCAGCGGTCCTGAGAACGCCAACTACGATCCGCGTATTGCTGGAAGTACCGATGCAGCGCAAACGGGTGGGTATGCGGCAACGATCACCATTTCGCCTGAAGTGAGTATTGTGGCGATTGATGCGAGTGTGGAGTTCAGCGGGGCTGGAACTATCACCACGCCGCCGACAAGCGGCTTGTCGGTCAGCAACCAGAACCCGTTGGCGGGTACGCCCATCGTTGTCAACAGCAGCGACACACCCGCCGAAGTCGCAATCGCGCTCCAACAGGCTGTGGCCAATCGTTTTGCGGGCGGTGATATCTCGTTGGTCCCTCGACTCGGATCCGCCGTCCGGCTTCCGAACTTGAGTTTCAACGCCGATCAACTCGGTCCGTTCACGGTCGTAGCTCCATCGGTTGATCCCACCAGTCGATTCTTTGGCAGCAACGCACAGCGGATCAATAATTTCTCATCGACTGCTCCGCGATATGGCGATCGTTTCGGCGGAGATTATCAAGCGGGAACGCGCGACAACGCACACGAAGGGGCGTACATCGACGATATCGTTATCGGCTTTGCTGAACGGGGTGAACTCGTCACTTCATCAACCCCGACGACACCGGACGAGTCGTTTGTTGATTCAGGCGAGCTGTCCCTCACTTCCCCGGCTGAGCGCCCCCGTCCGACGCAGTCTGGATCCTATCAACTCGAAATTCGTGATGCGTCCGAATACATCGCCTCGGGCGCTGTCGATCTGAGTTTCCCCGACCGCGTCGATGCCCGGTTCCGTGCATTTGACACGAATGAGCGTTTAGTATCGGGAGCGGTTTCGCTGGAAACTAAGCCAGCGTCCGAGATTGTAGATGGCTCGACATTCACGATTGCGAGTGACAGCAAACGTGTCACCTTCGAGTTCGACGTTCTCCCCGCGACCGGACCGAGCAACGGCTTTGTGCAGAACGCTAACCGAGTTGTCGTCCAGGTGCCGTCAAACGCATCCGCCGAGCAAGTCGCTGATGCGATCATCGCGCGTATCAATTCGCAACAGGTAAAGTCAATTCTCGGCGTTAGCGCCAATCGTGGAAACTTGACCCAGGCCAACAGGCCCGGCAGTGTTCCCGATAAGCAGGTCAATTTGTTGGGTGCCTCGTCGATCCGAACCAATGAAATCGGCAAGACTGCATTCGTATCGACCATCTCCAATGACTTGCGTGGTGACTCCAATCGGGATCGCTTGGAACAGGGCGAGATTATCATTGAAAACAGTCGGATCAGCTACAGCGAGGATGCTGGACTGGAAATTTCACGGGCTGCTGAAGCGAACGTGATCTCCCAGAGCGCGCTCGACGCGACGCCTACGGTGCTCACCTACGCCCGCAACTTCAACGAACTCAACACCGAGAACTTTATTCCCGGCGCCGTGGTGCGTAATAATGAGTTTGCCTACAACCAGAACGTTGGCATCACCATCAGCGGTTTGGAAAACGGGGGCCTGGCGTTTCAGAATCCGGTTGGATTCGACCGGATCGTCAACAACACGCTCGTCGGCGGCACGATCACGCCCGCAGTGGAACTTGGCCCGCAAGTGTTCGCGGGAACATTCTTTCCTCAGGGTGGAGTGTCGTTCGCGGACAACGTACTCGATAGTGAAACGGTGCTCGGTCCCGATGTGGAGCAATCGTTCACCGATAGCGAAGCGGCACTGGGGTCACCGGATTGTTTTGGCGTCTCAGCGACGGATCCGCAAAATGGATTGTTCACATTTTCGCTTGGATCGGGTGGACACGCGATCTTCGTCTTCGATGACAACCTGTTAACCGGTAGCTCGAGTAACCCGAATAACTTCATCGGTGCGGGCGATGGTATTGATGACCTACAGATTTTCGAGTCGGGTACTCCTGAACGGGTAAGGGTCGAGATCAGTCGCGATAACGTGACATACTTTAACGTGGGCGAGATTTTCGGACTCGATAATAAAATCGATTTGGACGCCTTCGGATTCGGGTTGAACGATCGATTTTCTTATGTTCGTCTGACCGACCTATCGCCTCCAGGTTCAAACAACTTTGGTGCCGCCGGAGCGGACATCGACGCCGTCGGCGCGATCTCAACCGTGCCGCGAGAGACGTTCAGCCCCGGGCAAACTGGTATCCTGGTTCAGGACAACGCAGCACCGACGCTGTTGAACAACATCGTCAGTAACTTCCAAGTCGGACTGTCCATCCAGCCAACACCGTTGGCAACCTCGGGTCAGATCGACTCGTCGGCGGACCTCACGGTAATCGGCGGGATGACCTATTATCGCAATAATCAAGCGGCGCGGATTCCGGGTGTCGATGGCGTCGGACAGTCCGCTCAGTTCATCAACCCAAGCGATCAGGTCTTCGTCGATCCGTATAACCTGATCTTCACGCCGCAATCGCGGACCCCGATCATCGACAGTGGAATCGCATCGCTCGAGGACCGTGGTTCGTTGATCACGCTCCGCAACTCCCTCGGCTTGCCCACCAGCCCCATCGTGGCACCGCTGTACGATGCCAACGGTCAACTCCGGGTGGACGATCCGACCTTCGCCACACCTCAAGGCGTGGGATTGAGCGGCTTCATCGATCGTGGTGCCCAAGAACGCACCGATAACGAAGGCCCACGATTCGTATTGACCTCACCGCGCGGTCAGGATTTGATCTTCAACGAAGATTCCAATCTTTTTGGTCGTTCCGTGACCCAAGGGTCGATCTACGACGCCTTCGAGATTCAACTGATTGACGGAATCCGTCCGGCCGACACCGGTTACGGCGTGGGTGTGAACGATAACACCGTGACAAGTGAAAACTTGCTCGTCACGCGGCTAATGCTTGGTAACTCCGCACCCGAAGTATTGCAGGAAGGGATCGACTATCGCTTCGCGTATGAACCTGCCGACAACATGATCCGCATCACACCGATCGCGGGCATTTGGAACGACAACGCCGTGTACACCATCGAGTTCTTAGGAACTCAGGACGGCAGCGCCGATGGGTACAATGCTGTCTTGAAGGCCAAACCAGGCTTGAGCTACGGCGATGGCGACCAAACTTTTGTCGATGATCAAATCCTCGAGACCGAAGTCGGGATCCAACTCACCGTTCCTTCGGAATCATTGATCGCGACCGATCCGCAGACGGGCATCTCACGTCCCGCGATCGGCGGACAAACGCTGACGATCTCAGACGGAACACACACACCGGTGACGTTCGAATTCGTCACCGATGTGAGCGTCCAAATCGGTTCGGATGGTCGACTGACGACGGGGAACTACGCCATCAGCTTACCTGATACGTCGTCGCCGACGCGAATTGTGCAGTTGCTCGCCCGCGCCATCAACCAGCTCTCTGCGTCGCAGCCCAATGTACTCGATATCGAGGCTGTCTATCTCGACGATGCCGCATCCACCGCGAGCGATAGTGGTCGCTTGCAGTTACTCGGTACGCCAAGCAACCCTAGCAGTGACTTGAGCTACGTTGATTTAGGCGACGATTCGATCTTCCGACATGTCAATCAAGAGCTTGACGTGCAGTTGCTACCCGATGTCACGGTGGCTGCCGATGGCTCACGCTTGACCAATTACAATGAGACGATCAACGTTTTCGACGGAACGCGAGAAATTGCTTTTGAATTTGATTCCGATGGGATCCTCAATATCATCGGGCCCGATGTCAATCGCGTCGTTCTACCGGTTGCCCCGAATGCCTCACCGCGCGAACTTGTGCAAACCTTGCTCCAGGGCTTCCGAGACTTGGGACTCGATGTGCAAGCATCGGGTGCATCGGGGGTGTTCCGCGTTCGCGGTACCAACGGCCCGATCTCGATTACCAGCCTCAGCGGCGGTGCGTTGGTCACTGGAAACAGCGCAATCGGGGTGTCAAATGGATTCGGATTGCAGATCCCTACCGCGAACGGACAAACGTCGACGGCTGTTCAAGACGGACAGACATTCACGATCGCTCTCGGTCTGAGCACCCCCGTCACCTTTGAGATTGACTTTGACGGCGAACTCCTCAACCCAGGTGCCACGCCGGTGAGCGTGCTCGGGGGCGGTGAAGGTGGCTCGCTTGACCTGCTCGCCAACGCGATCGTTTCCGCCGTCTCGGCTGTGTTCCCCACCTTGAGTCCGGTCAATCATGGTGGTGGCTCGATCTCGCTCGGTGGCGAAGATGATACTCGTTTAAACACGTCCAGCACCGTACTGCAACAAGTCGGTTCGGCCGGAGATCCCGCCGCGCAGCCGGTCGTTATTCGCTACAATGACGATGCTTCCACCGCTGCTGCATCGTTTGCGGATGCTGCCATCGCCGCTGGACTGGACGGCCCTGATGGGTCAGGGGTGAAGCTGGTCGATAATCGGGTGTTGCTGAAAACGGACACCACTCCGCTCGGTGACTCGATCGTGACGGATTTCATTGCCGACAAAGCAGGCAACCGCCTGCAACCCGCGTCAGAACGTTCACCCTCCCAAGTCGAGATTCTCGTTGGGGATCTGTACGACTATGGCGACGCATCGCTGACCTTCGGGAATGGTCAGCTTTACCCGGTCACTATCCAGGACAACGGTCCTCGTCACAAAATAGTTAACAACGAGAACGATGCTCTCTATCTCGGGGCGTCCGTGACCGCAGACGTTAACGGTGCCAATGACGATGGCGATATTGATGATGGCGTCATCCTGTTAGGCACGCTCCAACCGGGCTTCACCACCGACTTCCAGGTCTCCTTCAACCAGGGTATGGACGCTCCATTGCCTGCTCAGGCGAGCTACCTCGATGCGTGGTTCGACTGGAACGGTGACGGCATCTTCGGCAACAGTCCCAACGAAGTCACGCGATTCAATTTCCCCGCGAACAATCCTTTCCTCATCAACACGATCTCCGTTCACGTGCCCGCCCAAGCAAAATTGGGTGATGTGCAAGCTCGGTTTCGGCTCAGCTACACGGCCGACTTGGGCCCGATTGGAACAGCCGACGCGGGTGAAGTCGAAGATTACGTGTACACGGTGGTCGACAACCCGTTCACCGCTCCTGGCGATGCCGAGGACGTCAACGCGAGCGGCGCTGTCACTCCGCTGGACGCCTTGTTGATCATTAACGTACTCAACGCGAATGACGGTCCAATTGACTTGTCGAATGTGCCTGCTGGAGTGGTGTTGCCACCATTCCCAGACGTCAACGGCGACGGCATGATCACGTCGTTGGACGCGCTGCGGGTCATCAATCGACTCAATCGGGAAAACCCCAACCATACCCCCGGTGGTGAACCTGTCGATGTGGAGTCATCAGATCTGGTGGTCTACAACCCCGTCGCTGATGGGGTGATGGCAACCAACACGACGGTGGTGTTTGACCCGACCGTGGCACCGCTGTTCACACCGAGCAAGGACGAGCCAGCGAGTGAGCCGATTGCCGAAGAGGTGCCCACGATTGCCGCTCCGCTGAAGAAGTCGACCGAGACGAGCATTTTCGACTCGGCAGCCTCGATGCAGCTCGACAGCATCGTGGATTCGCTCGCCCAAGACCGACAGGACGCCCAATCGTCACGACCCATCGACGAATCGTCGGTCCGTGACGAGTTTTTCGCAGGATTGAGGTGACAGATAACAGATTGGATCGATTAGAGGGATGGCGATCGATGGACGAGCGGGAAACTTTTTGAGAGTTCCCCACGTCTAAGTCACAACGGGCTTTGCCAATCGCCGATATCCTCGATTTCCCAGTCTACCTGTGCCGCGTCCCAATCATCTTCCTCGCCGCCCACTCCGCCTCGAATCGCTCGAGAATCGGCGAGTGATGGCGGCTGGACTGCCCCTTGGGGCGACGCCTCACGATACCGCTGAGTTCATGCTGGGCACGGTCACTGTGACCCCGATTTTTCTCGAATCGGATGGCTCGATCGATGCCCAAACTCAGAACTGGACTCCCGCTGAGATCGACTCCGTCCTTGCCAAGATTATTGCAGGTGTGAACTGGTGGAGCGATCTACTCGACACCTTTGGGACGGTTCACTCGCTCAGTTTTACAGTCGATGATACCTATGCCCGCCATCCTGTAGAGACCGGCTATGAGCCCATCGACCAACCCAGCAACAGCTACAACCGCTACGTCGGTGATTTTCTTGATGCGGTCGGTATCGACCCGTCGCTGCAGCTCGATGACGGGATGCTGGCGTTTAATAACTCCCAGCGCGAGAAGTTCGGTACCGATTGGGCCTTCTCGCTGTTCATTGCCGACTCGTCCGACGATCCAGACGGCTATTTCGCGGCCGGCGGTTCGTTCCGAGGCGCATTTGCGTTCGCTGGTGGCATGTACATTGTCTCGCCCTCGACCCGTCCCGCCAGTACATTTGCGCATGAGGTAGGACACATTTTTTGGGCATTTGACGAATACTCCGGTGGCAGCAGCTATGATGAAACCCGCGGCTACTACAACGCGCCGAACTCGAACGCTAAGAACAATCCAGATCCAGACTTTAAGCAGCAGGTCAGCATCATGGCGGATTACGACCGCCTCCTTGCCGCGTTCAATACTCATCGCACCGACCCGTCGACGCTCGCACTAGTCGGATGGCGGGATTCCGACGGCGATGGTGTCTTCGACGTCCTCGACGTTCCGTTGCACTTGTCAGCTTCAGGAGCATTCAACCCCAACACGTCGCAATTTGAATTCAGCGGCAATGCCTCCGTCGGAACGCTGCGCAATCAAAACGCGTCAGGCAATCAGAGCGATATCACGATCAACCGCGTCAGCAGCTTGGATGTGTCGGTCGATGGAGGTGGATGGACCAGCGTTGCCCAGCCGAACACTTACAGGGCGACGTTTGATGTCGCCGTGAATGTACCGCGTAACTTCAGTAGTATCGCTTTCCGAGTTCGTGACGCGCAGACAGGAATTACCAGCGACGTGTGGTCGGCAACTGCGACCACGCCGCTGCTTCCTGATTCGGGGCCGCTTTCCGGCTACGCCGTCTTTGACGATGACTCTCATCGACCCTCCGGCGAACCTCTGTTGAGCAATGTCGCGATCCACGTGACGGCGGCCGACGGCAGCGAATTGCGACATGGAAATTTTGATGCTTCAGCGATGCCACTCAATACTGAACTGGCGTCGGTCATGGGCATCACGCTTAGCGGTAGTTTGGGATCGCTCAACACGACAGCGCAGGTTCGAGCGGTGGCAGCATTGAACAACAAACCGCTAATCCAGATCTACGACTCTCAGCTCCAGTACTGGACGCCAGATCTTGGCGGCCGTGGATCAGCGGTTGCAACACTTGACCAGCCCACGAGCTACGTGGAAGTGGACGTCGTCGGGTTAGAAAGTGGCGGCGTCTCCTACGCACGTTTGGAAGCGTTTGATTCTGGTGGGAATCTTATCGACCGATCGACCACTGATATTCGCAACCAAAGTGACGGTGGTCTCGATTTTGGCGAGCGTCAGACTCTCGCCCTACGCGACCCAGACGGCCGGATCTCATCAATTCGCATCATGGGTCATAGCGGAACAAAAATTGGAGCGTCTGCCATCCGGACAGGCGTGCCGAGTGATTGGACGACCGACACACACGGAGCGTTCGTGCTGCCGGACCTACCCAGCGGTGATTACGAGCTCACCGCCACGACGGATAAAGTGGTTTATGCATTTGATCCTGTCGTGGTTTCGTCGCAGACGAACTCGCCGGTCCGACTTGTCGCGAGGGCCGTTGACAGCCCTCTCTACAACCCTCTCAACGCTGCCGATGTTAATCAAGACCAGGTTGTGACCGCCGTCGATGCCTTGCAGGTCATCAACTTTCTCAACACATATGGCGCCCGCACGCTCACGCACTCCGATACGCTCGGCAGTAAAATCGACGTAACGAACGATGGTGTCATCTCGCGCTCGATGCCCTCCGCATAATTAACTATCTCAACGGCGATCGAAGTGCCTCAGCGACATCGAGTGAACCAATTGCTGGAGAACCGCCCTTGGGTGCCGTTCGCGGTCACTTTATCGCCGACACTAGCGATGCTGTTCCTGTTGGGGTCGACGACGTGCTGACCGAACCGATCGAGTGGCTCGCTCTACTCCCCGATCGCCGCGACGACGAGGCGTATGCTTTCGGTGTCGTCTAATCGCAGTGCCCTGGTGATCACGGAGTGAACTCGTTAGCCCTGAGTGAAATCGGGCAAGCGTACGATTTCCCCGCCCTTCATCGCTGACTCATGAGCACAAATCCCCGTGCACGTCCAGTTTGCACTGGTGACCGCATTGGGCCAAGGATCCCGGTCGTCGACCAAGGCTCGAACAAATTCGTTGACGAGGTGTGGATGCGACCCGCCATGACCACCGCCCTGCACAAACGACAGGTGTTTATCATCGTGGATCTCCGCGGGCAGTGTGAAGCGACGAATTGATTCGGGCAGCAGATGCGCGAAGTCCGGGATTTCAATCTTTTCTGGAATCTCGTGCTCAGGCTTCTTGGCCGTATGGAGTACGTGCGGTTCGTTTTCGATGAGCGTCCACTCGAAACTTTTCTTGGTTGCATAGACGTCGAAGCTCTCACGGTATTGGCGAGCGACGTCGAAGAGGAATCGCCAAATATGGGCCGCCACGTCGCTGTTTTTCAGCTTGATGTGACAACTTTCTACCGCGAACGGGCTGCCTGACTTTTTCGCAATCTCATCGCGAACGCGGCCCGAGCCAAAACAGCTCACGCTTTCGGCTAGCGAGTTCATCAGTCCCAAGCAGGGACTGACGACGTGCGTAGCGTAATGCATTGGGATCATTGCTTCCCAGTAACTGGGCCAGCCGTCCATGTCTTGGGGGTGCGACGCGGCGAGGTGTTGTATCTCACCTAGCTCACCCTTCTCGTACATGTCTTTAATGAACAGAAACTCCCGGCTGTACACAACCGTTTCGGCCATCATGTATTTCAGCCCCGTCTCTTTGACCTTCTCAACAATCTGCCGACATTCCTCGATCGTCGTCGCCATCGGAACCGTGCAAATCACATGTTTGCCCGCATCGAGAGCCTTTAGCGACATCCAGGCATGATCACGAATCGGACTGTTGATGTGTACGAAATCAACGTCGGCGTCGGCGAGCACATCGTCGTAACTTGTATATCGCTTTTCGATTCCAAACTGATCGCCCGTCTCGCGAAGTTGGTCTTCGTCGCGACGGCAGATCGCAATGATGTTCGCATCGGGATGGTTTTGGTAGATCGGAATGAACTCAGACCCAAACCCGAGTCCAATCATGGCAACGTTAACAGTCATTGGAAAATCTATCCTGCAAAATGAGGGAGGAGAATCGCTCAGTGAATCGATTAACTTACCCGATTCTCGGTCACCGGGGAGGAGTGCCAACCACGACGCCACAACAGCACGCCCTCGACGACCATCCAAGCCTGGAGCGACAGGATCACCAGCCCGAAGCAGATCAATACCCAGTCCCGAGCAGGCCACCAATTTTCCACCAAGTCGAACGTCATCGCCCACGCGGGCATCAACAGCATGGCGAACATCGGGATCGCCAGGAGTGCCACGCCCCGATTTCGGCGAGCCAAATAGAAGACGGCGACCATCAGCGCAAGTCCTGCGAGCAGTTGATTCGTCGCACCGAACAAGGGCCACAATATCAGCCCACCCGTCCCCGGCGAATCGCCTGCAAAGATGGCGATCAGCATGGCAACGCCGACCCCGAGTCCGGTCGCAACATACTTATTCCTGCCCGGTAGGAATCCGGCCGAGTCGGACAATTCAGTGATCACGTAACGTTGCAGACGCGTCGCGGTATCGAGCGTCGTCGCGGCAAAGCACGCCACCATCACCGCCATAATCGCGACTCCCATTTTTAACGGAATTCCAAGCGACGAAAGGAAGTTGGCGCTCCCATCAATGAACGCTGCCAAATTCTTAGCGAGCCCCTGTTTTCGCCATCCGCCGGGCTCGCCAGCCGTCTCCGCGTTCGATATGCCCGCAGCAGTCGATACCGTCGCTGAGGTAAGACCGGTTTGATAATAAGACCGCCAGGCGGCCGAACCATCCAGCCTACTGGAGAGAGAGGTTTCTGCGTCCGCCGAGACATCTGTCGCGACGCGGCTGACCACGGTTTCACCGTCCACGACGGTGCGTTCCAAACGCCCCATTCCTACGCCCGCGGAGCAGGCCAAAATCACCAGCACGGCCAACATGCCTTCACCGAGCATCGAGCCATAACCAATCAGCTGGGCATCCGACGCACTCTTGATCTGCTTGCTCGTCGTGCCGCTGCTAACCAGACAATGGAAACCGCTGCACGCACCACAGGCGATCGTGATAAACAGAAATGGCAGCATTGGCGGCGCATCGCTTGGTATATTCGTTGCGATCGCGGGAGCCGACCGAATCAAGTCCGCTTGGCCGTCCCATGATGCCGCCGCCAGTCCCACGACCAAGAACACGAGCGCGACGAGCAGCTGCAGCGAGTTGATGAAATCGCGTGGCTGCAGGAGCAACCATACCGGCAATACCGACGCGATGAACGCGTAGGCGAGTAGCAGCGCTGTCCACACCACGACGGGCGTCAGGTAACGACTGTCCTCAGGCAGGACGGTGGCAAGGTCAATCGGCCACCCGTATGCACCCAAATAGACGGTCAAATAAAGTACCGCTAGTCCTGCCAAACACGGTAGGATCAAGTTGCCATTTCGCCGGATCACCCGCCAACCAATCCAGACCGCGACGGGCATCGCTGTCCACACACTGAGCACCGATTCAGGATAGAGTTTGAAAATATTGGCGATCACCAGCCCAAAGACCGCCAGCACGATCGATAACGCCATCATCAAAATGATCAGAAACAAGAATTTTGCACGCGGTGAAATCAGGTGTCCGGCAGCCTGGCCAATCGACTCGCCTCGATTGCGAATCGAGATCACCAGCGACGCGAGATCGTGCACGCCGCCGACGAGAATCGAACCGAATACCACCCATAATAACGCCGGCAACCAACCCCAGAACACGGCCAAAGCCGGACCCACGATTGGCCCGGTGCCGGCGATGCTCGTGAAATGGTGACCAAAGACGACACTGCGATCGGTCGGCACGAAGTCAACGTCATCCCGCTGTGTCACGCTCGGCATCGGCTCCTCGTCACGCAGCCCAAAGAGACCACGAGCCAGATACCGACCGTAGGTGTGGTACGCCACCACAAAGCTGATCATCGACGCAACAGCGACAAAAAGAGTGCTCATGAATATGGTATCGTGGTGACCGGCAAGGCGTCGAAAGAGCAAGAATGCCGCATATCATAACCTATTTTCTCTCTTCAAGACACGCGCTCCTCACAACCACTTATACGCCGCATCACCCGCAACGCGATCGCCTGCACGTCTTTAAAACGGTAAACTCGCATTCTACGAATGATTCAGGACGAAAACTGATCCGTAGGTGGATTTCTATCCATGCATCGCTTGCCAGTCGAAATTCAACCTTCCACTGAAGTGCAAGAACATTCGGAAGCATCAAAAAAAGCCTGGATCGCAAATCGCAATCCAGGCTTTCTATTCCATCGAGCAGTTTGCCGAATGACGCTGATCAGACCGCCACAGGAACCTTGGCGGTTCGTACCGTCGCGATGATCGCGCTGGCGACCATATAAGGATCGGCGTTGGATGCAGGGCGACGATCTTCGAGCCAGCCCTTCCAGCCGTGTTCCACCGTAAAAATCGGAATCCGGATCGAGGCACCACGATCCGATATTCCGTAGCTGAACTTATCAATCGACTGGGTTTCGTGCAGGCCAGTCAACCGCTGATCATTGTCAGCTCCATAAACATCGATGTGCTCGTTGATCCGTGGCTCGAATGCTTGGCACACCGCGTCATAAACTTCTTTGTTACCACAAGTTCGCAGCAGTGTGTTGGAGAAGTTCGCGTGCATGCCGCTACCGTTCCAGTCACCCTTGACCGGCTTGCAGTGGTAGTTGATGACCAAGCCGTACTTCTCGGCCGTACGGTCGAGCAGGAAGCGTGCCACCCAGATTTGGTCGCCAGCGAGGCAAGCGCCTTTGGCAAAAATCTGAAATTCCCACTGGCCCATCATCACTTCGGCATTGATGCCTTCGACGTTCAGACCTGCCTCGAGGCACAGCTCCAGGTGCTCTTCGACAAGGTCGCGACCGACCGCTTTTCCAGCACCGACGCTGCAGTAGTAAGGGCCCTGAGGAGCGGGGAAACCTTCAGAGGGGAAGCCGAGCGGACGATTGGTTTCAGGATCAAAGATCGTATATTCTTGCTCGAAACCGAACCAGAAGTCCTCGTCTTTGTCCTTGATGGTCGCCCGACCATTGCTGCGGTGAGGAGTACCGTCGGCATTGAGAACTTCGCACATGACGAGGAACCCAGTACCGGAGCGGTCAGGATCAGGGCAACAGTAAACGGGTTTGAGCAGGCAATCGCTGGCACCGCCAGGAGCCTGCTGGGTCGATGATCCATCGAACGACCACACGGGAGCGTCTTCAAAATTGCCGCTGAAATCTTCGACAATTTTGGTTTTGCTACGCATGCTCTGGGTCGGCTGATAGCCATCGAGCCAAATGTACTCCAACTTGCACTTGGTCATAAAACGGGAGTCTCCTCAGACTGGTTGGGCCAGCGACAACATCGCCGCAAAGGCCTGGATTCAAAACACAGGGACAAAAAACGATCTACCCAACCGCGCCTGTCCACACGATTGAAGCGGGCACGCCCGCCACCTTCGGTTACGCATCCAAAATAGCGGAAATTGGGCAACTTTCCAGTGGTCAGATTGAGAGATGTTCAGCAGCCCGAAAACTCGGGCGGGTCTCGATTCAGTTCGATGGTCGGCACATTGGTTTTGGCGGCGTGTCGCGTTCCGCTGACCCGCCTGGTGGGGGTGATATCGCGCCGCTATCCAGGTTGGGGGGCCGTGCGCGCGCAGCGGGGGTGAACGCCAAAAGACAGCAACATTGGTGCTATCCCAATCGCTTCGTCCACTGCTTGCCCTGTTCGACACAATTAAATTTTAGCTCCCCGAGTTGTTCGAGCAGTTTGCGATCACTCCGATCCACTGCCGTCTCCACGGTCAAAATGTGGCGATTCGATAACGACTGGACCAGTGTCGAGATCAGAAACTGACAGTCCAGTGAAAGCTCGCGCGTCTCGGGGTCAACAAATCGCCTGGACGGCTTGGGAAGCGTTTGGCCATCGTAGAGCCTGCCGCCCATCGGACTCAGCGAGAGGATGGCGCGGGAACTCTCCATCACCTGCACCTCCGGATCACCCAGCCACAATTCGCAAGTGGCGAGCATTTGCTGCTGCTGATGATCGACCAGCGTGTGACGCTCGATGTCGAGGTGACTCATCGCCGAGGCGACGCGGAAATCAGACGGAAGTACTTGCAAATGATCCAGCCGCGTGCTGCGCCGGAGCTGCAAAAAAGCTCGGTTCACGGGCGGCCGGTACGTCGACGTCTGCACGGCCATCCGATCCACACTGCGCACGACCTGATACCCGTTGCGAGATAGCAGCGATCCTGTGCGAGTGTCCGACACCGGAACGCCAATCCCATGTCCGATGGGAGCGAGACCCGCATAGCCATGGCGGTCGTCACGCAGTGGTCCGACGTCGATTCGCTCTACATTCAAGCGGCGGAGGTCCGCCTCCACTGCCTGGAGCAACTGATCACAAATCGCAATCCCAGGTCCGTCGGCGAAACACAACGCCGCGATCGTTGCTCTCACGAAGTCCTCCACGGGTCGCTCACGCTCGCCGGTGGGGGTCCTGCCCGGCTCGTCGGAAGGGCTGCTGCGAAATGAATGAGCCCATGCAATGACTTGATTGTCCTCCAGCGCGACCATCAAATCGGCTGGACGGAAGAAGCATCGCGATAGGACTGCCCGTTCCAAAATTGATACGCTGACAGGCGGTGACTGCCTCGCGGCGGCCCAGTGCCGCATCCAAACCTCAAAAATGCCTGGTAGATCTGAGTTTTGAAACGGACGAATCATGGCCATCGGGAATATCTCCTCTCCGATACGTAGGTATCCGTGATGACATTACCCAACGCACCCGCGGTACTAATTTGCAGCAAAAACGCCAGCCCAAAAGCGCTACCGTAGAAAACTAACGTAGCACGGTGCGCCGCACAATCGGCTTTTAGGAACATCGACTCCCTGCTAAGCTTCCGCGTTCGGCATCCATCGCCGCTGCAAGACTTCACCGTGAAACGTAGAAATCGTTTGAACATGTCGCTAATCGTCCAAAAATTTGGTGGCACGTCAGTTGCCGATCCCGAGAAGATCCGCGCCGCCGCCCGCCGCGCCATTCGTGCTCAAAATTTGGGGCACCGTGTCGTGATGGTTGTCAGCGCGATGGGCAAGCAGACTGACGAGCTTCTGCGGCTAGCCACAGCCGTTAGCGAAAAGCCACCCGCTCGGGAAATGGACATGTTGCTGAGCACCGGGGAGCAAACCAGCGTCGCACTCGTCGCGATGGCGATCGACGATCTGGGGGCCAAAGCCGTCAGTCTCACCGGAGGCCAGTTCGGCATGAAAACGGATAATAGCTACAGCAAAGCCCGCATCCGATCTATCGATACATCGCGGATTGAGTCGCTGCTCGACGAGGGAAACATCGTTGTCGCCGCTGGATTCCAAGGTATCGATGATGATTTCAACATCACCACCCTCGGGCGTGGCGGCAGCGATACGACCGCCGTCGCCCTCGCCGCTGTCCTCGGCGCCGATGCCTGCGAAATTCACACAGACGTCGACGGAGTCTATACCACCGATCCACGTCTGCTCCCCGAAGCACGCCGCGTTGATGTGATCAGTTACGACGAAATGCTCGAACTGGCGTCACTGGGTGCCGGTGTGATGCACTCGCGATCAATTGAGTTTGCCAAGAAATTCGGGGTGCCCATCCATGTTCGCAGTAGCTTCTCCGACCGCGAGGGCACCATGATTGTGTCCCAGGCGGAGTCGGAAAGCTCACCCGTCAGCGGTGCTGCTCTGACCAAAGACGAAGCTCGCGTTACGGTGCTCGGCGTTCCCGATGTACCCGGTATGAGCCAAGCGATCTTTTCGGCAATTGCGGCTCAGAAGGTAGCCGTCGACATGGTCGTTCAGAACGTCGGAGACGAAGGCAAAGCGGATGTTTCGTTCACCGTTCCCGGTCATGAACTGAACCTTACCCTCACCGCGATTAATGCAATCATGGCAAAGATCGGCGCGTCGGGAGTAACCCATGATGCCGATGTGGCGAAGGTCAGTGTTGTGGGGCTGGCGATGGCACGTCAGAAATCGGTGGCAGCCCGCATGTTCCGCGCCCTCGCCGACGCGGGCGTCAACATTCAGATGATCACGACCAGCGAAATCAAAATCTCCGCACTCGTCCCACGCACTCAAGCCGCTGATGCACTGCGGGCAGTTCACGACGCCTTCGAGCTCGACAAACGACCCGACGATGCGAAAACATGGGCCGAGATCCAGGCCGAATCGAGTCCGCACGCCGACATGGCCGACGTGGTGACCCGTTTGCAAAACGATGCACTCGAAGCACTCACGTTGACCGACATCGCGATTCTCGATGGTCAAGCCCGCGTGACGCTCGATGGCGTTCCTGATCACGCGGGAATCGCGGCCGATATTTTTGAGGAAATCGGACGAGCTGGCATCTTTGTCGACATGATCGTCCAGGGATACGACGGCCAGGACGGTAGCACCAGCGTCAGCTTCACGATCGAGCAGGCCGAACTCGATGCTGCGATGCAGGTTGCCAAGCAAATCTGTGAAAAGCACTCGATGCGAGATGTTCGAGGCTCAGACGGCATCACGAAACTCAGTGTCAGCGGAATTGGTCTGCGCAGCCACACTCAAGTCGGCACGGTGCTCTTTGAACAACTCGCGTCGGCCAAGATCAATGTGGAAATGATCGCCACGAGCGAACTGCAAGTCAACGTGGTGATCGACTCCGCCCGCGGCAACGACGCGGAAAAATGCCTCCGCGCCGCCTTCGCCGAAGCACTCGGCTAATAAGTAAGCGGATTGATACTCAAGTGAGAGTTCTTCGAGAAGATTCAGCCTGCAAAGCCTTTGAGGTAACTTATCTACGTGTTTAGCGACAGCGAAGGAATAACCTGAGTAGTGGATCTTATCAATGGGCTGTCGATTCAATAACCCGATCAACCTTCACATCGAACCAATCGGTGTGATGGTGAATGCGAACTCATGCGGTTGATCGCCGGGAAGCGTGTACTGAGCGTGCGTTCTGGCCCCCCAACTCGTGTCGCCGCCAACGCCGTGCAACCGGTAATCGACGAAGATCGTATTGAAGTCGCTGGGTTGAAGTTCGTAGGGGTGAGACGCGGATTCCACATCCGACATGGTGTAGGGCCACACACTCATGCTCAGTGGTTCGTCGCCCGCAATCTCGATACCGTGTCCGGAATCATCGGTGACCTTCATCCACCGCACGTCCGTGCGGTTGGCAGCGTCTTGCGGACGAATATACCGATGAAACATTTTTTCTGGCGTTGACTCATAGACGGCAATCTCACCGCCCGTCTTGCGATCCCAGTATGTCTCCTGGGGTCCCCGGCCATACCACTTCACGTGATCAAGATCTTGGTCGACGGCGAACTGAATACCAAAGCGAGGAAGTAATGGGATATTGCCTTTGCCGGGGATATATTTTGCTTCCACATGCACCGCACCACCGGGGTACACGGTGTACTTCAGTTCGCATTTCGAGTCGCCCACATTCAAGTCACCGCTGACGGCGATTTCAACACGATCCTCTGTCGCGCTGACATCAAATCCTGTAACTTTCATCGTTTCAGCGGCGTTTTGCCAGGCACCGAGGCGCCCGACGTAATTGTTGCCGTACTGGTTGTCGTTGGGTATTTTCCAGAAGTTCGGAGTCAGCTCAGCCTTCAGCAATTCATTGCCCTTGAGCTGCAATGAGGTAAGCGAACCTCGACGAGTATCAAACGTGGCTTGCACATTGCCAGTCGTCACAACGCGGTGATTGTCATCAGGCTCGGATATCGTCATTTTCTCATCCGAGATTTGCGGTTCAGACTTCGCGGCGGAACTGAGCTCGAACTGGTCCCAAGCGACGCGATGCCCCGCCGCTGCCCACGGAGTCTCCGAGGCCGTGTCGAACGCGACGCTCAGAATCGCCTCGCCTTTCATTGCAGCCGTTTTCATTGTCGGGATCAGGATCGTCTGCTCGCCGCCTGGTTCGATGTCGAATGGTTTGAGCGTGGCACGTCCCACAACTTTTCCATCGAGTCGCAGGGTCACATGGGGGACGAACTCGTTGGTGTTGGTGAACAAAAACTTGTTCTTGACCCGGAACTTGCCCGCCCTCAGATCCTCTGCTGTCAACTTGATGTTCTGATGAACCTTTTTGACTTCCCACAAATGTGGGTTGGGTTGTCGATCGGGACTGATTAATCCATTGATGCAGAAATTTCCATCGTTGGGGCGGTCACCGAAGTCGCCACCATACGCCATGAAGGTCTTTGCGGAATCGGACGGGGACTCTTCGCGGACGACTTTCCGTAAATCGAGGTCGAGCACTAAACCGTCTCGCGAGCGACCTTCGACATCGCCGACGGCGGACGGCGAGAGCGCACGATTGTAGATGTGCGCCGTTTGGATTGGTAACGAAGTAACGCGGTCCACGTGTTCCGAATTACGACCGATATTGACTGGGAAATTGCTTGCGGCAATCTTGCCCGTGAACGCCTGCTCCTTGACTTGTTTACCGTTGACGTAAAGCCGCATTTTCGCGCCATCGTAGGTTGCCGTAATCCGATTGGCACCCTCTTCCAGCCCCGCTTCGTCATAGGATGCTTGGAGGCTCTTCCAGGCGTCGGTGAAGAGTGTGAAATTGACACCGTCCTTATCCAAGCGGATCAAGAATTGGTGGTCTCCCTTCGAGATCAATGGATTGAATGTGGCGGCACGATTGCCCACCACGACCGCTTCGAGGGTAAGATTGCCGGTGATCTCCAGTGCTTCGTTGTCAGGCAAAATGACAGCTCCCGTGACACCGTTTTGTTTATCAATGCTGCCCGTGACGCGAGCTTGGAGAGACTCGCTGGTTTGATCGGTGACGCCGTATTTAGGGGGAACCGGTGTCCGCAGACCCTGATCGACCCAGTCCCAGATAAAACCACCTTGGAGCGCGTCGTGGGACTCCATGGCCGTCCAGTAGTCTTGGAAATTACCAACACTATTGCCCATCGCGTGGGCGTACTCGCATTGGATCAGGGGACGATCAGGATTGTCGGTGGCATACTTCTCGATCCGGTCGATACTGGCGTACATCGGGCAGCGGATGTCAGTATTGCGATCACCGAATCCAGCTTGCTCGTATTGCACCGGTCGTGAGGGATCCCGCTTCTTTGCCCAGTCATAATTTGCCATCAAATTGACCCCGTTGCCCGCTTCATTTCCAAGCGACCAAATAATAATCGAAGGGTGGTTCTTATCCCGCTCAATCATTCGCTGCAAGCGATCCATATGAGCCTTGCCCCACTTGGGATCCTTGGCCAACGAATCTTTGCCATACCCCATTCCATGCGATTCAATATTGGTTTCATCGACGACGTAAAGTCCGTACTCGTCACACAGCGAATACCACATCGGCATATTTGGGTAGTGGCTGGTGCGGACAGCGTTGATATTGAACTGTTTCATCAGTTTGATGTCAGCAATCATTGCGTCTTTCGAGATCGTATGCCCCGTATCGGGATCGTGCTCGTGGCGATTAACGCCCTTGAGATAGACAGGCTTGCCATTGACATGTAGCAGCCCATTTTTGATTTCGACTTCGCGGAAGCCGACTCGCGTGCTAACGACCTCGACGATTTCGTCGTCAGAGTCTCGAAGGGTCAGCAGGAGGCGATACAGATTGGGTTTTTCCGCGGACCACAGATTCGGTGCCCCCACCGGCTGAGCCAGAGAAATCGTGCGTGTTCCATCTTCGGCCCGAGCGTGGGACAGCTTTTCTTGAGCGACCATCTTGCCAGAATCATCAAATAGCTCCAACTCGATAGATAGCTTACTATGTTCTTCCGTGGCATCGGCCACTTCGACATCGACACGCAGCGTGGCATCGCGATAGTTTTCGTCAAGGTCGGTGTGAACGAAATAGTCACGAATGTGCAGTTTGTCGACGGACCACAACGAGACATCACGGAAGATCCCGCTCAAACGCCAAAAGTCCTGATCCTCAAGATAGCTGCCGTCACAGTATTGGTAGACTTCGGCAGCAATCGTGTTTTTGCCCGCTTTGACATAGTTGGTGATATCAAACGTGGCCGCTGTCCGGCTGCCTTGGCTGTAACCGATCTTCTCTCCGTTGACCCAAAGATAGAACGCCGAATCGACTCCGTCAAATTGCACAAAGATTTGCCGACCGTCCCAGGAATCGTCGAACGAGAACTCGCGGCGATACGAACCGACTGGATTTCGCGCATCATAATTGGTGTAGTTCGCGGGCGGTTCGCCC
Organism: uncultured Planctomycetota bacterium; assembly: GCA_963763175.1. Classification (GTDB taxonomy): domain Bacteria; phylum Planctomycetota; class Planctomycetia; order Pirellulales; family Pirellulaceae; genus Rhodopirellula. Next base: position 870,642 of record CAVXOB010000011.1, read on the forward strand.
ATCACACGAGGCGGATCCTTTTTGAAGGGATAGGTGACGTTCGTATACAGCGGTACGCCGTAGCCGTGTAGTTGCCAGTTGCTCGGCACCGGAATGTCATCCCAGCCACTGACGTCGTAATCGGTCTGATAGAAATTGGTGGGCCGACCATCGGGATCTTTGGCCCAGTGAAATTTCCAGTCACCGTTGAGGCTTTGGTAAAACGGGCTTTTTTCTGGATCATCTGAGGTCGCCGACGCCCGATCCAGGTAGGGTAGCGATGTCGCCCGCGGTGGTAGCTTGTTGATCCCGATGACCTGTTCATTCTCCCAATCTGGTGTTCCGGATTTTGCTTCGCACGGCAGAACGAGGGCAAAAACCAACGCTGGGCAGATAATCCAGGAAGGATGCTTACGGGTTTGCATTAGGAAATCCATGATCGAACTCGGGGTGGGGACGGCGGCAGTTTAACACGCGATCGCTCCGTCAAGCTACAGCCGGCAATAAATCCGAAAATCGACCGCCCCCTTAAGTGGCAGTGATTTGGCATGATGTAATCGCTCAAGAGTCGTATAGCGAGGCGTTCGCTTCGCGCCATGGAGGATGTGGTGACAAGGCGCGGCAGCATCCGCTCGCTGGTGTCGAACCATCGGTTTCACCCCCAAAATAAGGCATCTGTTTTCAACCAGCATATCGCAAAGAATGTCTTCTGTCAGTGGAAACGGTACCGGACACCTTTTTCAATTCACTATCATTTTAGCGCGAATCATCGTCCGGATGGGGCGTCGGAGATTTTTGACAGGACGAGGCTGCGATCTTGCGTAGTTCTGAAATACACTGGCTCATCACGCTCACATCGATCTCATGGACATTCACGCTATCCCCGATATCACGGAGCATGGTGACGGTGAGACGTCCGCCGAGGTGTTGCCGAAACTCCTCAAGGCCGCGCAGCACCTCTTTCGAGTCAACCAGTGCATCGCACCAAAGAGGTGAGCCAATTGCCGAGATTGCCTGGCACACTCGCATTGCCTTGTCGTGGTCCAGTCCGAACATGCGCGCCGAGTAGAGGGTGTCGAGTGCGACCCCAATCCCGACCGCTTCGCCATGCCGCAGCTCGTAATCGGTCATCGGCTCGAGCCGATGTGCGGACCAGTGGCCAAAATCAAGTGGTCGCGCTTCGAGGGCCTCGAAGGGATCGCCGCCGAGCGTGATGTGATCAAGATGCAGGCGACACGACTGGGCGATGACTTTCGAACTGACGAGCGGGTCACGACGACGAATCGCAGCAGCGTTGGTTTCGATCCACTCAAAGAAGGTTGCATCCTTGAGCAGTGCGACTTTGATCGCTTCGGTCAGCCCCGAGTAAAACTCGCGGTCGGGCAAGGATTCCAGGATGGATGCGTCGTTGACCACAGCCCATGGGACCGCGAAGGTGCCGATCCAATTCTTTTTGCCGAACTGGTTGATCGCGTTCTTAACGCCGATCCCTGAGTCAGCTTGGGCGAGCGTGGTGGAGGGTAAACGGATTAAGCGGACGCCTCGATGAGCGATCGCAGCAGCGTAACCGGCCACGTCAAGCACGGCGCCACCTCCGGCAACCACAATGTAGCTCCGCCTGTCCATGTCATGATCGTTGATCAGTTCCAGCAATTCCTGCAAAATCGCTGATGAGTTTTTACAGGCCTCACCGCCCGGGATCGCATGCACGTTCCCTACCATGTCGACTCGATCCGTAGCGGCGAGACGCTGTCCGAGCCGACTGGCGAAATCCTGGGCACCGTGACGGGGATGCATTAAATTGGAATCCGCCCAACACTGGACTTTTGCGGGCTGATCCGAATCGCTGGCGAGCAGATCGGCGAGCACGCCGAAATCTTCGCCCCCCACATCGCTGGTCTGCCGCAGACGGTGCGTAAAGGATACGGCAAACGGGACGTCGAGGCTCCTCAACGATTGCTGGTCGCTGGGCGCTTCTGACGCGGTTCCAGACTGCTGCGTGCAGGCACTCCGGCCGCCGCCACAAACGGTACGCAAATGCGTTGCCGCAGAATGCGCAGGCACGACAGAATCAGCATGATCAGACACGAGGCGGGCGGTGGGGTTACGGGAGAGGGGGGAGAGTGGATGAGTGGGATTGAAGTTGAGCATCAGGACGGTACAACCCCACTAAGATTCATTGTAACTGCAAATTGACTCGTTCCCAAGGAACCCATGACGATGCAACAACGACGACTCGGCGGAAGCGGATTGACGGTATCGGACATCTGCATGGGCACGATGACGTTCGGTAGCTCGTGTGATGAGGAGCTTTCGCACGCAATTTGCGATGTCGCGATGGATGCAGGCGTTAATTTTTTCGACGCTGCCGAGATTTATCCGGTTCCGCCCCAAAAAGAAACCATTGGTGTGACGGAGGAAATTTTTGGTCGCTGGTTGGCGGGAAAACCTCGCGACGCGATCACCGTCGCCACTAAGATTACGGGGCCTGGGCATGGTTGGTTTACGCCGCCAGTGCGTCATGGGCGCACAATGCTCGACCGACATCAAATTGTACGCTCCTGCGACGATTCTCTCAAACGACTCAAAACGGATTACATCGACCTCTATCAGACTCACTGGCCTGATCACGGGATGCCCTACGAAGAGGTCCTGGAGGGGCTGACCGAACTGAAGCGAGCGGGGAAAATCCGCGTGATTGGGTGCAGCAACGAGACCAGTTGGGGGCTGATGAAAAGTCTCTGGGCGGCCGAATCATTCGGAGTCGAGCGTTACCAGACGGTGCAGAATAATTTCAGCTTGATCAATCGACGCTGCGAAAGCGAACTCGCCCAGGTTTGCCGACGCGAAAATGTCAGTCTGCTGCCGTATTCGCCATTGGGGGGTGGCGTTCTGACGGGCAAATACAACGATGGACCGCCGCCAGGTGCCCGATTCTCCGATTACCTCACCGGCGATGGCCCGCGCCAGAAACGCATGGCCCAGCGATTCGTCAACGATCGCACTATCGAAACGACACGACGTTTGATGCCCATTGCTGAATCGATTGGCGTGAGTGTGACGGCCCTGGCAGTGGCGTGGAGTAAACAGCATGATTTTGTCGCGTCGACGATCATCGGTGCAACTTCTGTCGCACAATTGCGTGAGAGTCTCGTGGCAGACGACCTGATCCTGGACCCGGAAACGTTATCGCGGATCGACCAAATCGATGTGGAAATTCCCAACCCGATGACCGAAGACGGCCTCCGGCGACTATAACTGGGCAGTCCGATCGCGAGCGTGGAAATGATGATTTCCTTCGACTAGATCGGTTGCTCACGAACTCAAATGCACGAGACGCTTCGAATGCCAATATCACCTTCCCCCGTGCTGCTGATCAGCACGATTTTCTTGATGAGCTTTTCCGTCGGTGCCCAGGCAGCGGATGGGCTTGGCAAACCCGTCGACGTCTTTGTACCGGAAAAAGATGGTTATCCGGCGATCCGCATCCCCTCGTTGATCGCGACTCGTTCGGGCACCTTGCTAGCTTTTGCCGAAGGACGCCAAGGAGGTGATCACTCGCAAAACGACATTATTCTGAAGCGATCGACCGATGGCGGCCAACACTGGAGTGAACTGCAAGTGATCCAGGATGCCGGCGAACTGGCCCTGAACAATCCTCAAGCCGTGGTGTTGGACTCGGGGCGGATTCTAGTGATGTACCAGCGTAGCAAACTAGGTGAACACCAAGCGAAACCCGGATTTGGACCTGACGCCTATTTTACTTTCGTGCAGCACAGCGATGACGACGGCCAAACTTGGTCGTCGCCGCTCGACGTCAGTCGCAGTGTCAAACGGGAGCAATACGTCACCAGCGTGGCGTCGGGACCGGGTATCGGCATTGTGTTGCAACGCGGAGTTCATCGCGGTCGAATCCTGATGCCGATGAACCAAGGTCCCTATGGAGATTGGCGAGTCTACGCTGCGATAAGCGACGACAACGGAAAAACGTGGCGCTCCGGCGAGTGTGCGCCGGAGGACGGAAGTGGACACGGCAACGAAGTCCAGATGGTCGAGCGGTCCGATGGCACGGTGTTGCTCAACGCTCGCACTCAAGGCGGCGGAACTCGACACCGAAAGACTGCGTTGAGTCGTGATGGTGGTAAAACTTGGTCTCAGCTCGAGGACGAAATGGAGCTCGTTGAACCGGTTTGCCAAGCTTCGATTCTGCGATACTCATGGCCAGACAAAAGCGTTGCTAACCAGACGCCCAGCCGCATTATGTTCCTCAATCCCGCCTCGAGTGAATCGCGGGAGAATGGGGTTTTGCGGCTGAGCTACGACGAAGGGAAAACGTGGACCGAATCGACGACACTTTATGCAGGACCGTTTGCCTACAGTTGCTTGACGAAGATGAAAGACGGTCAGATCGGTGCTCTTTTCGAACGCGATCACTACGCGGCAATCAGTTTTATCAGCATACCGCTGGCAGAGATTGACGACGCACCGGTGAAATGAAACTTAGGCACGTCAATCGTTCCATACCCGAGCGTCGCGTCTTCGGCTCACGGTAAAAAAAATCCGAACGACATTTGTAACCGGTTGGCGCGGCCGGAACGACCGCTGACGTCGGTCCGGCGCCGTAGAGATACTCGACGCCAGCAAACACGCGTTCGTACGGATTGGCGATCAGATTGACAGCAAAGTACGTCGTGTTGCGCAAGTTCGTCTGGGCCTGACCTGGGACGTTGCTTAGACTTAGATCACTGTAGGTAAAGTTCGAAGTCCATTGCGGTGCCCATTGGTGTTTCGCACCGATCATCCATCCGAATACGGGTAATAGCGATGCGGTAGTGGGTCCGGTTGAAACTACGTCGGGTGAACCGCGGTAGCTGCCAATGCCCTCACCGAACATGATTTGTGAATAGATCTTGGTGTTTTCCGATAACATCGCGGAACCCGCAAAGTTGAATCCGGACGCAGTGCTTTTTATTAAGGGTGCACTGTCCGGTTGAAAGCCAAGTTCACGCACAAGGCAGGCGATTTGAAATTCCGCGTTGTCCTGTTCATAGCGAAGTCGCGAGATAAAGTCGGGGGTTTCTGTCCGCGCGTCACCGGGCAGCAGGGTGGGTGCTATGATGTTCACCCTCGGATCCTCCACTGCCACAGCTACCTTCCAGCCGTTACCAATTGGTTGGTCCCAGCGAACGAGACCTTGCCGCCGGTTCACGTTGGAAACCCCGCCCTCTAAATCCAGCGTTTGAGGGACCGCGGATGGGTCTGTGAACGTAGTCCAAGTTTGTCCTGCAGTGAAGCGTCCGATGTTACCGTACGCATGACGCAATCGAAACATGCTGGTCGTCGTATCCTCTGTACCGCCAAAGAAGTCGCCTTCCACATAGGTCCGCGCAATTTTCTCCTCGATTCGCCAACGCGTGTCAAAGCTCAAACGAGATTGACGAGCATGAAATCGCGAGTTCTGACCCACCTCGCCATCGGTGGGGATCGTCGTCGTCACAAAGGAATCCGTCGACCCGATGGGATTGAAGCTTTGAATCAAATCCGCTTTGACGTAGCCGCCAATCTTCATGGCAATATCGTCGCCGATAATCGTGATTCCGCCCACGAAGTCCGATTGCGCGACAAAGTTATTAACCATCTGTCCGCCCGACACGCGATCGTACGCCGAACTGCGGAATCCCTGAGCGAAGACGTTGGAGTCCAACGAAATTGCGAAATCGTCGTCACGAGGGTACGAGTCCGGTGATGGCTCGCTCCTCGCAGGGGCCTCCAACGCATCGAGTGCTGACGCACCTCGCTGCTCAGCAAACTCCTCACCATCGACAAGCTTCAATGGGGGTTCAGGAGTCGATTGCCAATTGACGCAATGCCGCAGACTCTGCAGGGAGTCAACGTGAGGTTCAAGGCTCTGATCAGAAGCAACAGGTGGGAGACGAACGGGTGACTGCGCAGTCACCTTGGCGAGCACAAAAACGCTCATGGCGATTAACGCAAGTCGGCATCGCTCTCCCCTGAACACGTTCACCCTAGAATGTATGAATGCCTCGAAATCGACGAAACGCGAATAGGCAGCGAAATATCTTCCACTCGTAGGGTTCGGATACCTCCAAAGAAATCAATCGACCGAATCAGTGGTAGAGTTGAACGATTAGCGACAGCGAATGAATAAGTCGCACGGAATAGCGTACAATGGCTGTTGTGATGGCGGTGGGAGGCACCGTCTTTTGTCCACTCACGGAGGTGCAGAGCGATGGCGTTTCAATTCGAGTCCCCTTATTCCGCGCAGACCGAACAGCGGATGAGAAATGTCTTTGGAAGTCTTTCCGAGAAAGATCGGCGACGTTATGCGGCCATTGAGTCCGAGAAACTCGGGCGCGGAGGGCAACATTATATTGCCAATCTGTTAGGTTGCTCTGAACACGCGATCCGCCATGGTGCAAGCGAACTGGATTCCCTTCCCAATGACGAACTGGGCGATCGACAGCGTGCCGAAGGTGGCGGTCGAAAGCCAAGATTGGAAGAAAGTCCGGAAATCGAAGACAAACTTGTTGAGGCTGTCGATGTGCATGTCGCTGGCAGCCCAGACGAACCTGACTTGGTGTGGACCCATCTCTCGCCACAAGCGATTGCCGAAAACCTTCGTGAAGACAACCTGCCCATCAGTGGTCCGACGGTTGCCCACTGGATGATAGAAAATGATATCCGGCGACGCAAAATCCGAAAGGATATCGCTGGTGGCCGCAGTCCTGATCGCGATCATCAATTCCGGCATATCGACTTGCTACGCAGCCAGTACACCGAGTCGGGCGACCCCATTTTTTCAATCGATACGAAGGCGAAAGAGCACCTCGGGACGATGTACCGTAAAGGACGCGCGTACTGCAACGCTCCGATGTCAGCATTCGATCACGATTACCCGAGTTGGTCCGATGGTGTTTTGATTCCCCATGGAATTTACGACCCTGCTCGCAACCATGGACACGTCAATTTGGGACTGAGCCACGATACAAGCCAATTCGCGTGCGATAGTTTCTGGTGGTATTGGCGTCGTATCGGAAGGTTCCACTACCGCACGGCCAAAAAGATACTTTGGCTGTGCGATGCTGGAGGCAGCAACAGTTCACGCTATTGGATATTCAAACAAGACCTTTCGGAACTAGCCACTCGAATCGGCCTGCCGATCCAAGTGGCACACTATCCACCTTATTGCAGCAAGTATAATCCAATTGAACGTCGCTTTTTCTCACAAGTAGGCCGCACCTGTACCGGCTTGATGATGCGTACGGTCCAATTTGCAGCCGACTTGATTCGCAAGACACAAACGAAAACCGGGCTGAGCACGACCGTTCATGTAATCGAGCGTGCGTACGAACTGAAACGCACAGCCACCGAAGCGTTCAGGCAAAGTATGCCGATTACATTCTCTGACTTCTTACCACGATTAAACTACACCGCCACGCCTGTCATTTGACGCGTTTTATTGTTTCGCTGTCGCTTAAGACGATTGTGCCGATTTCCGTTGTGGTTCAGCAGCCGTCAGCACGTAAGTTATGCGTCAGCAGCTCTAAAACCGCCTTGGGTAAGAGCTTCGTTTTGTAGACCAGCCGAGGCAAACTGAGTTTTGGAATCGCTTCGTCAGCGTGTTCGGCTACCGCGATCAGGATCCGTCCATGACTGCGGAACTGACGGAGGCGGGCGGCTTTCTCGCGCAAGTACTCGGGCGTCCAAAAGCCGATGATTTCCAGCAGAGCCTCGCCGTGCTCGGGATGACGGAACGTGAAGTCCGGCATGAACACGTTCTGACCCTCGTGCAGAATCGTGGCTTCACGTTCGATGCTCCATCCGTTCGTTTCCATTTCCAGCCAGCGACGAAAGAAAGTTTCTTCGAGGTCGCTATCAAAGTCAGTGGGTACAATGTCGCCTCGCAGTCCATCACGACTGGAAAGCTGGAGAGTGAAACGGCGGCGAAGAGGGCCGATCACGGTCGCCCGCATCCGCCACTCTTCTGCTGCTAGTAATCCGGGCAGGAACCGAGCCATCGCGACCCCGTATCGACGAGTCTCACGCACGATCGAGGCAGGGCCGTTGAAACGAAACACGTAACCGGTTTCCTGCCGCGCGATCGTGTGCATTAGCCTCGCGAGCTTGGCATATTGCAAAATCGTCTTGAAATCGCGGCCAGCGAAGACGGTCATCTCAACGGCCCCGTACAATGCCGTTTGGGTCTGGGCGACGTTGTATCGACGCAGCAAAGCGGCCGCATCGACAGCAGGATCGGGTGGAGTCCTTAGACGATGAAACTCAATCACATCGGCAAACAGCTCCGCTTCGATATCTGTCCATTGTCGACCGAGCTGAGTGGCGATGTTTTGCTTCACTTCGGCCTCATTGGATACGAAGAGATGATCCGGTTGGTGGACCAGCGGATGTTGCGCGGCAGCGAGCGTGAAGACCCGTTGACGTAACTTGGCTGCCGCTCCACTGCGGTCATGTTCATACTGACAGGCGTCATCGAGCAATTTACAGAACGCGGCCATCCGCACACTTGAACAGTCATCGAGTCCCTGAAGGGCACGTTGAACGAGCGTGTGGAGTTCACGCCGGGTGCCACCAACATGATTTCGATAGATCCCCAGTAGCTCGTCCATCGCATCCGGATACGCGGCGTGCGTTTTCCGCGTCAGCCGGTCGGGTACGACGGACTGGCGCGAGAAATCGTATTCGAGAATGGATTCTTGTTTCGTCAACATGACGCAGTCTATTTTCTACTTTGTAAAAGCGTCATCGCGGCGGCGGTCTCGCGAACGCTGTTCGTCGCGTGTACCAGCCGTGACAATTTCGTAGAAGCAAGCCCGTCCAAAGGCGTTTTTTCGCAGGACGCGGCCGAGTCGCTGGATCGCCTGCCGGGTTCCGCTCCCACCCCCGATCACGATCGCGACGTTCACCTCCGGCAAATCGACGCCTTCATCCAGGACGCGGTTGGCCACCAGGGCTGGATAGCGACCATCCCTCAGTCCATCCAGAATTTCCTGGCGTTCGCGTTTGCGACAATGACTCAACAGACAGGGGATCAAGAACCGTGTTGACACGTCGCGGGCCATCGCATTGGAACCACAAAACACGATGACGGGTTCGCCCACATGCAAGCGAAACAGATCTTCGATGATGCGGAGTTTCTCGGCGGCACGATCTTCGATAGAACATTTGGCATGGAACGCCTGCATGGCCGATCTCGCCCCTGGGTCGCGTCCGCTTTCACTGCATAATGTCTGCCAATCGTACTCGGGATCGTACTTGCGGCGTTCGGCGATGTAGTCACGGACGCGTCGTCCGAGAGCTTCGTAGCGGCTGCGCTCGTCGTCGGATAGGTGTACCGAGATTCGATGCACGTCATAGGTGGCCAGGGTTTTTCCACGCGCCGCCGCAATGGCCTGGTGATACACACGCGGGCCAATCAGCTCATTGAGAAGGACATGCTTGCCATCTCGGCGTTCTGGTGTCGCGGTCAACCCCATGCGATAGGGCGCCGCGCTCATGCGGGCCGCATCTTGACGCATCGCCCCTGGTAAATGATGACACTCATCGAAGATGATGAGTTGAAACTGCTTGCCCAGCCGCGGCATATGAATCCCAGCACTGTCGTAGGTCGTCACGCTGATAGGACTGACGCGGTGAACCCCATCGCCGATGATGCCTGCATCGATTCGCGTTGCGGCAAGAATACGCGTGTGCCATTGATACATCAGATCCCGAACAGGGGAGACTACCAGCGTCGAACACTGGCAGCTCACCATGGCATGCAGGGCCACCTCCGTCTTACCGGTGCCGGTCGGCATCACGATCACGCCGCGGCGATCCTCCAACCATGCATCGATTGCCTCCTTCTGATCGGGCCGCGGCGCATGCAAGTCACATCGTGGGTATTTGACGTCATGCCAGGCGGCCACATCATCGATCCAGCGTTCGGCTGCCAGCGAGCGGTCGAGATCATCGCGGACACGGCGATAATGAAGCGCATCGGTCCGCCAGTGACGAACCGATCTGTCGGTGTTTGGGTCATGCACGCCGCCCGTCAAGTTATCTCCACGTGGGTCATACTTCCATAGATCGACCGGCCACAATCGTTCGACAAAATGACGCGCCACACCGCTGAGCAGCAACGTACCTTGGTCGAACGATAATCGCACGGGAGAATCGCTGGCGGCGTGAAGATGATCTTCGTTCGGCATGGCTGGGTTGGATGCATTCGTCCGGGGTAATAACGATCCCAGCGAGTATACCGCATGCGACAATCGGAGGTCTTTAGGCGATCGAGTCTACGATAGCCGTATTGGCACTGCGGAGACGGACAATTAGGCTGCCTCGGTCGCAAGTTCATCCTGATCGTCCGTACGGGTCCGTTGGCTCGTTCCTGGATTCATCGACAGCCCGGTGACGGCGGGTGGGGTGCGAACATGCAGGTCTCGCTGCGGGAACGGAATCTGAATCCCTTCTGCGCGGAATGCTTTGTTGATGCTCGTATGGAGTTGATGGATGACTTCGATCCGACTGTCGAGCGTTGGCAGGTAGACTCGCAAACTCATGTTCAGTGCACTGTCGCCGAAACCTTCAAAGCACGCGACAGGGGCCGGATCGTCCAGTACCAGCGGATGATCGTACGCTGATCGCAGCAAGAGTTCACGGGCGCGCTCGGTATCGGATTCATAGCCCACACCCACATTGATCACAATGCGATTGACCTTGTCCGACAGGGTCCAGTTCAGCAACCGTCCCGTAATGAACTCTTTATTAGGGACCACATATTCCTTGCGATCCCAGTTCGTGATGGAGGTTGCACGAATTCGAATTCGCGACACCACCCCGCTGACATCGTCGACTGTCACGATGTCACCTACACGAATCGGTCGTTCGAGAAGGATGATCAATCCCGCAACAAAGTTTGCAAACATCTCTTGCAGTCCAAACGCCAAACCGAAGGTCAAGGCTGTTGCGAGCCACTGGATCTGCGACCATTTCAATCCAATCGTCGAACACGCGGCAATCGTGCCAATTAATACGATCGCGTAGCTGACCAAAGTGGTGATCGCGTACCGAACCGAGGCGTCGACGGGTAGTTGCTGCAGAACTGTGATTTCGAGCAAGCCAGGGCCATTGCGAAATAGTACGAACGTGACCACAACAATGAGGATTGCCAAGACCAAGTCGGAGTAAGTAATGTCCCGCGCCTGTTGCTGTTCAGATATCGCGAGTCGGTCATTTTCGCCATCACTACTGGACGCAGGCATGATTGCGACCGCGGGTGGAACGCTAGCCGTCGCAGCGGGGTCGCTCGCCTGAGCGACCTGAGATGCGGGCCAGACTGCGTACTTGTCGAGCATGCTAAGAGCGGGCAGCACCTGGACCCAAATCATCCACAATCCGATCAGCGAGCATGCGATCATCCCGGTGTTGATCAGCTTTCGTGACTGTTCGCTCTGCGCCGAGATATCCGCCTTGGCATCTTCAGTCACGATCCCCGCGACCATTGGTGATTCTGTCTCGCCACTGGAGGCGAGCGCTGCGGCGCGCTGCCGCGATTGCTCAATGCTCAGATAGCGACGACGCAGGAGAAGCATCCGGTACAGCAGCGAGCGAGCGACGAGCAGACCCATCAGGAATGCGCAGGTTTCGAAAAGTCTCCACGACAACACCTCGGCAGTATAATAAAAGCCCGCGATCGCAAGGCCAGCCAGAGAGAGCGGAAGGCACACGCCGACGATCGACCACAGGTGCTTACCTCGGTCGCTCCACAGCGACTGGCCGAGATCGAAATAGTCTCTCAATACTCCATGGGGAGTCAGCAAGCGGTAGAGTACGAATGCCGCGAGGCACATACCGGCGACGAAAAATAGCCGTTCGAGCGAATCGTGACCGTGTGATCGCTCGCTGACGCAGAGCGTCGCTGTGACCAGTGTCAGCGGAAACGAAATCATTGACACCGAACGCAGCCCACGGCGCAGCGACTGCGTTGCATTCGAGGACCATCGGAAGTGGGCTTCACCAAGACCGAGCGGACGACATGTTTGACGCACCAATTCCGTAAAAAGCCAGACAAGCGATAGACAGTAAAATCCATTGCTCAACGCGAGCATGAACTCCGAGTCACCAGCTAACCGTTCCAGCCGCCAGGCTATCAAGACGCAAAGTGTGGGCCACACCAGCGAGGCGACGACAGTCAATGCCATCGTCCGCAATGTAGGCACAATCGAGCGGCAATTCACCCGTTTGGCGATCTCACCCATTTCTGCGATGCGTCGCCGCAGAAAGCTGCCTCGTGACAGCAGCACGATCCAGGGTATCAATACCAGCACGTAGAGATAAGATCGAAATTGAATGTCAGATCCCACTGCTGCCGCAACTTCTAACCATTTTGCAGGGCTGATTAGCCACGTATCGGACAAGTCCAACGCCATGTCTGTCGTTAATGGCCGGCTACTACGAATCCACAAAACACGTTCGTCAATGTAGGTTTCATACTCGGCTGCGAGTGTGATCAGTTGTCGGTCGATCAGGTCGAGTTCAATCAACTCATCGAAGTATTGTCCGTTGCTGCGAATCAATGTGTCGAGCGTTTCAGAGCGTCTTGCGATCAGGTCTTCCGCAGCTGATTCCAACAGTGCCTTATCGAGCACCGACGTCGGTGATGAGGGGCCTGTTCCATCAGAGCCTTTGGTCAATCCGGCCAATAGAGTCGCTGCGTCTCCCACTTCTTTACGCTGATCCTCGTACTCAAATGTCGTGTACTGGGTTTCGTTGATGACAGGTTGCCGAAGGGCGATCGCAGCACGACGTACGGAAAGGTCAGGCAGATTTGTCTTCTCTTTCCGCAGCAGGGCCCCGATCGAACTGGTCATACCTACCGATTTGACTTTCGTGCGTGTTCGATTGAACGCGCCAACGAGCGATTCGTATAGTTCAGCCGCCTGATTCTTTTGCTGCTGAGCGACAACGAGGGCGTCGGCGAGGGCTTTGGTTTCCTCCGCGAGTGCTTGGTTCTTCTCGGCATAGTTCTTGAGTGAGGGGGCCGCAAAAATCGCCTCTTGACGCGCCTGGCGAATTGCCTGTTCCGCGGCGGCCTCGCGGGTCGTGTTGATGCGGTGTTGCAACAACTCGATGCACTTTTCACGGTGCGTCGCTTCGGCAGTGGCCAAATCAACACGCAATCGCTGAAGATCTGCGGCGTCCTCGGCATCGTACTTCGCCAGTTCCGCCCTGAGAGCGGGCAGTTCCTTGGTCAGTGTTAACTTGCGAGTCACCAATCGTGCGGTGAGCGAATCGGACTGCAGCGAGCTCTCCGACGTCGCGAGGGTTTGAAGCTGTGCCACCGCATCGGCGACTCGCTGCTCTTTGCTGACGATCAATGCGCGAATCTCTTTACGCCGCTGCGAGCGTGTTTGCAACTCATTCTCGGCCGTCTGACGCGTCTTTTTGTGGTTCGCGAGAAGCAGTTCCCACTGTGGCAACAACTGCTCTAACTCGGGTAGCTTGAGCCCCTGCTCGACGGCGGGTTTCAGATCCTTCAGTACAGCACGTTGAAGCTTGATCTGCTCGACCTGAGCGGGCACCGACTCGGTTTCGCCGACAAATGCGACACGCCGTGCCTCGTTCTCGGCTGCCGATCGCAGGTTACTCAGCGCCGATCGGTAGTTCTCGAGCGGTTGGATCAGCTTATCTTTTCCAATGTCTGTGCGAGCCTCCAGGCCCGTGATCACGCTTTCAATCGATTCGATGGAGATAGACTGTTCTGTCGTGGGCGTCTCGGGGCCGCGTAATTCCTGTCCCCAAATTTGAGAGGAAGTGGAAGGCAGGCCTGCGATTGCCACGAAAAGTGCCAATCGTACTGCCCTAAACCGTTGCGTCATAAACAAGATAAGCCACCTGGCGAGCGAGAAAAGAAGTCCTCGCGGACGCTACGAAATGCCGTGAAAAGGAGTCAATATCGCTCCGAAAGGTTGCCGTCTAAGGGGGCGAAATCAACGCTAGCACGCTGCTGCGTCGGGCCAGACGACCAGCTTTTGGAGCAGTTCGGTGGAATCCTGGCGGACAAGGGCGGCGGTCGCCCATTGTGACTCTCATGGCTGGCAATCCGACGATTGCTTCTACACGTATCAGTCCCCCTCCCATGGAAAACAATTGATGTCCCAGTACTCTCGTTCATCGCGTATTTACGCTCACTCACTCGCCATTGCCTTCGCTGTCGCATGTGGCATTGCTCTCTCGTCGTCCGCTCAAGCACAAATGGCTGCTGGAAGTGGTTGCACCAATTGCGGGTCCAACGTTCCGGGGGTGACCTATAGCGGCGTGTCGATGACGCAGAATGCTCAGGCGATACCCGAGCAGAGCTATCCTGTTACGTCCTACCCCGGTGAAACCACGATCGGCCACGGCTGTGGCAGCAACGGGGGAACGGCATGCTCGAGTGGTCGCCGCCATTGCTCATCCCGACGCTCCATCGTTCGCTATCGCCAACCGAGCCGATCCTACGGAGCCAGGTACTCGAGCGTCCCCGCTTATTCGAACAGCTGCGGCTGCTCAGGCGGCGTTTCCTACCCATCAGCCAGCACTTATCCATCGAGCACGGTGGTTAGCTACGGCACACCGGTAATGCAAACCGGTGCTGGGTGTCCAGGCGGTAACTGTCGATAGGTGAAGCTGCCCTCGTTGATTGGCACGGCTGGTTGATGACAGCTCGCGCAGTGAAAAGCGCCCAAACCCCAGGCGATTTTTTCGCAAGGCACCCCTTCAACGGATGTGCCAGGGCAAAGGTTACTGAGGATTTCAATGGCTTGCTCGTCACTGCGTCGATCGGCAAAGGTCGGCACTAAAATCCGAGCCGGTCCCAGCCGCAGAAAATTACAGTAGCTCTGGGGGACCGGCTGTCCGTCAATCGTTCGCGGCGGTGGTACCGGCAGCCGATGGATCCGGACGGAGGGGCTTGTTTGCTGGCTCCAAAGCCGCAGTTGGCGGAAATTTGCCTCCAGGGCTGCTGCACAGGGATTGTCGGCGTCTTCGGCGACCGCGGCCACGATGTTTTCGCGGTCGACAAACCGAGCGAGTTGGTCGATGTGTCCGTCGGTATCGTCGCCGGGGATCAGCCCGCCGTCGATCCAGGCAATTTCGTCGACGCCAAGGTATTGATTCAGACGTTGGGCAATTTGCTCTTTCGTCATTCCAGGATTTCTCGCCTCATCGAGAAGACACGAAGCGTGAACGAGCAAGCGACCGGCTCCGTCAGTTTCAAGAGCGCCCCCTCGATCGTCAGGTCAGCGTGCAGGCATCGCAATCCCGCAGCGCGAGCAATTTCTCCGCCCGCGGCTTGGTCAAGATCATGTGGGTAGTATTTACCGCCCCAAGCATTAAAACGCCAGTTCACCGCCAGTAAACCGCTGCGTTCGTGAACGAACGTGGGGCCAAAATCGCGAATCCAGCAGTCATTCGTTGCGATATCGACGATGTCGATCTCGCGCCTGTCGGTGACGTCACCACGCTGCTGGCGAACTTCAGCGAGCGTGCTACGGCAGGACGCTGCAAGCTCGCCGCTGGCTAAGATCCGGACCGGTGTCGTATCAGCAATCGCAAGCGCAAAGGTCGCGAAAGCCTGCGGAATGCCGTCGAAATGTTTCGGCCAAGTTTCCTGATTGTGCGGCCATGCCAACCAGACGGCAGCGCATGGTTCCCACTGGGCAGGGAAACGCCGCTGCCGACTCACTCAGGTTTGATCTCTTCTTTGACTTTCTGCACAAAGTGCGGAGATTTACCGCCCTTGCTCAGTTCGTCCGCTCGCTTGGCGGCTTCATCACGCTGGTCAAACTCAAAAACGGCGACCCGTTTCAGGTTCTGACTGAACACGCCCCAGTACAGCCGCAGTCGCACATCAGCGGCGGCTTTTTTGGTTTTGCGTTTGGAGGTTTTCTTGCGCTTGACCTCGGCTGCCAGCTTTTCAGCAGCATCTGCTTCGGCTGCTTTTTCCTGCCGATTGACGACCTTCCGAGCCATAAATCTCAGCTGTAGGGGTTAGAGGTGGCGTGGTTTTACGAAAAAATCACGAAGATTGGGACGGAAATTGCTTATCTGAGAATGAGACTAGAAAGAATATCGCGTCGGAAGTGTTCTGTCATGGGGACGCAGTTCAGAAAAACGGACGCACTCGTTGGCACGCCCTGGTCGAACATTCATTTTTATCGGACATTCGTTTTTTGTACCGCCTGAAAAAATGGGCCCAAGGATCGCTATTCGGCAGCGGCCAATTCAGCTAGGCTGTAGATTGCCCATCGCGGTGAGATGGTATTTCTGCACTTTACCTAGATGGCCCCACGACGAGCGGCTTCTCTCCCTAATACGAGTTTGAACATGCAAGTGAATGTTTCAGCCCGCCACGGCGCACTCCAGCCTGGTGATCAGGATCTGATTGAGGAAAAGGCAATCAAACTGCGGCGACTCTACGACCGAATCAATGCGATCGAGGTCACCATTGATTTGAAACAATTGGACAAGCCCGTCGTCGAAATCAACGTTTCGGTTGAGCATGCCGAAGACTGCATCGCCCGCGCTGAAGCGAGTAACGTCATTGCCGCCTTGGATAACGCGATCCCCAAGGTGGAGCAGCAGTTACGGCGACTCAAGGATCGAAAAACGGGAAACCGCACGGCTGCCCACAAGCACGTCGAATCCGCGCCATCGGGCGATGACGAGTGATTCGAGCCAGGTTGGCCTCACTCATTTAAGCACTTTTTAACCCCCTCCATTTCAGACATACCGTTGCCATGAAGTTTTCTGACTTTGTCAAGAAAGGCGCTATTCGCGCCAACCTGCAGTCCACTACCAAGGAGGCTGTCATTAACGAGCTCGTTGAATCGCTCCTCGAGTCTGGCGAAATTGCTGCTGATCAACGTGACGATATCATCGCGGCGATCATGAAGCGAGAAGAACTCGGCAGCACCGGCATCGGTCGTGGGGTCGCCGTTCCTCACACCAAGCACCCCAGCGTTTCGGAACTGGTCGGAACAGTCGGAGTCAGCGAAGCGGGTGTCGACTTCGATTCGCTCGATGGTGAACGTGTCCAGCTCTTCTTTCTCTTGATCAGCCCCCCGGAACGCCCTGGCGATCACCTCCGAGCCCTGGAAAACATCTCGCGGCAGCTCCGCGACGAGTCGTTCTGTCGATTCCTCAAGCAGAGCAAGTCAGCCAACGACATCCAGCAGCTCTTGCAGGAAGCCGACGACAATCAGTTCGCCGCTGGGTGAACTTATTGTTGATACCTGCGTAGCCCTCCTCGGTGAACCCGTGATCCAGAATCCATGAACCAGCCGCCGCTCAATAATCTACCGCCGCTCGAACGCACTGTGCATGTGATCAATCCGCAGGGATTGCACGCCCGCCCGGCTGATCTGTTGGTGCGGTGTGCTGACGGTTTTGAGTCGACAATCATGGTTCAAAAAGGTACGGAAAAGGTCGATTGCCGGAGCATTTTGTCCCTTTTAACGCTTGGAGCGACCGAGGGTACTGAACTGAAACTCACCGCTCAAGGCCACGACGCTGAGCATGCGTTGGCTGCTATCGGTGATCTATTCGAGCAAGGGTTTCATGAGAACGGCCAGCCAGCACCCTGAGACAATCTCGCAGCACGCTAAGACAATCTCGGCGTTTTTCCATCGAAAGAAATTTAGACGACCACTCCATTTAGAATGACGAGACGCTTCGGTCGCCCTCAGTCGATTTGCCTGGGCGGGACGAGCAACCCTATCCGCTGCGTTGCAGCGATCCAAATCAACTTATTTTCAAGAGATCAAACGATGCTGTTTTTTTCCGCATGCAACAGGAACGTTCGCGGGCGATAGTGCCCTGTCCGTAGCTGCGCCGATACCAGCGAGCAAGGCCGAGACGACCTGCTGCCGACGCGCCCACTACGCGAAAATTCG
This sequence comes from uncultured Planctomycetota bacterium, assembly GCA_963763175.1. GTDB lineage: Bacteria > Planctomycetota > Planctomycetia > Pirellulales > Pirellulaceae > Rhodopirellula. The sequence goes on from CAVXOB010000011.1 coordinate 888,578, forward strand.
AATGACTCGTTGATGATTTCGCGACCACCCTTTCCTCCCTTGAGAGGAGCGGCAGCGAACATTTTGATGGAAAGGAACATGCATCCAACGCGATGCTGGAACTACAAGGCATTCCCGTTTCACCGGGCGTTGCCATTGCGTCGGCCTTGGTGCTCGACCCAGATGGCTATCGAATTCCACGGTGTATCGTCCCTGCGTCGGACGTGGAAGGTGAGTTCGCGCGTCTTCACGACGCCGTGGATGTTGTCTCCCAACGTCTTGAACAAAGCCGCCTCGATACGACCGCGACCGCTGGTAGCCAAACAGGCGATATCTTCGCTGCCCAATTGCAAATGCTGCACGATCCGCGACTGCACAGCGAATTGCAGAAGCGGATCCGCGAAGAACATCAGTCGGCGGCGTTCGCCGTCAGCGGAGTTCTGCACAACTACGCCACGGCGCTACAAAAACTCGAGAACCCGTTCCTAGCCGATCGGGCCCAAGACGTACTCGATATCGAACGCCAACTGCTCATGCAACTCGGCGCCGTCACCCAACAACCGTTGATGGAACTGACCGAGCCCGTCATCGTGCTCTCGCGGATGCTCACGCCAAGTGAAACCGCAGCGCTTAACCGCGAATTCGTCAAAGGGTTCTGTACCGAAATCGGAGGACCCGGCGGACACACTGCCATTGTCGCCAAGGGATTAGAGATACCTGCTGTCGTCGGTATTGGCGAGTTCCTCCCGGTCATCGCTGGTGCCGATTGCGTGATCGTGGATGGTGATCGCGGACGATTGATCATCGATCCAACCGAGGAAGTCCTCGAGAGCTACCGTCAGCGAGCGGAGTATCGCCGCACACTCGCACTCCGCTTGGCCGAGCAGAGTCAGTTGCCAGCGGAGACCAGTGATGGAGTCCGGATTTCGCTCAATGCGAATATCGAGTTCCCACACGAAACGGCTGCCTGCCTGCAGCGAGGTGCCGATGGCATCGGTCTCTATCGCACCGAATTTCTGTACCTTTCATCCGAAGAAGAACCCACCGAAGAGGATCATTACGAAGCCTACGCGGAGGTGATTTCTCAGATGGGCGGACGTCCTGTCGTGGTTCGCACGCTCGATTTGGGTGCTGATAAGATGGGCCACGGAAAACGCGGACAAGCCGAGAATAACCCGTTTTTGGGTTTGCGGAGTATCCGTCTGTCGCTGCGAAACCTGGACCTGTTTCGGCCACAACTCCGCGCTGTCCTGCGCGCTGCGACGCTCGGAGATGTGCGCGTGATGTTTCCGCTGGTGACCACGATCGGCGAACTTCGTCAAGCTCGGATGCTGCTCAATGTCGTCGCTGAAGATTTGAAGGAATCCGGTATTCCCTACCGCAGCGATCTGCCTGTGGGGATGATGGTCGAAGTGCCTGCCGCCGTCATCATGCTCGAACGCTTCGCAGCCGAAGTCGATTTTTTCAGTATCGGCACCAACGATCTGGCACAGTACACCCTGGCGGTCGATCGCTCCAACGAATCTGTCGCCGATCTCTACCAGTCAAGCGATCCGGCGGTGCTGCGGCTGATCCAGGCCAGTATCGATGTGGCCGAACATACCCAGACACCGATCAGTGTGTGTGGGGAAATGAGCAGCAACCCCGCTCGCGCTCTCTTGCTGCTCGGTATGGGCGTCCGTAATTTAAGCGTTCCTCCCTCAGCCCTTCCTCGGGTGAAGAAAGCGATTCGCAGCGTTTCAATCGTCCAATGTCAAGAGATGGCCGAGCGTGTTCGCAAGCTCGAGTCGGCCCGCGACGTTGACCTTTACCTCATGGACCGCCTCGCCGATTTGGCACCCGAATTGGTGATGCAATGAACCGAACGCGGCGACGCCCCAAATCCAGCAGCAACGTCTCGCCCAACCTGCAACCCGCAGGAACGCTTCGGTTTCGCTACCGAGTTCGATTCGCCAAAACAGGCTTGCTGCGTTGGATCAGTCACCGCGACTTAGCAAACCTGTGGGAACGAATTGGCCGCCGCGCCGAACTGCCATTCTCAATGACCGAAGGTTTCCATCCGAAACCGCGCATGCAGTTTCCCTCCGCACTGTCACTGGGCGTTGAGAGTCTCGACGAAGTGCTCGATCTCGAGCTCAGCGAAGACTGGCCCGCGGATCGATTACTCAAGCGACTCCAGATTGACGATCAACCGGGACTGACGATCAATAGCGTCGAGCAAGTCGATCTGGCCGACGGCAAAGCGCAACTCGCCGCGATGGACTATCGCGTCACGCTGCCGGACGATTTTGACGAGGCCGAAGCGACTCGCACCGCTGAGGCAATCACCCGGCTTCTGGAACAAAACACCGTTTCGATCGAGCGGAAGGGGAAGACTGTCGTCGCGCGAGTGGCGACCGATATCCCTGTTCTCGATCTCCAACCCAATCAACTCGTCGCTCGCATCGTCAATGGTGAGGGGGCGTCTTTGAAAATACAAGACATCCTCGATCTGCTCGGCGCGAGCGACTGGCCCGACAGAGGTGCGACGTTGATTCGCACCGGCTCGACACTTAAGGGCGAACTCGAACATTCGTAACTTCGGCGTCCATGCGGTTTCCCTTGGAGGGTCTGCCCGCATTCAGCCGATTTTTAAAATCCCATTTTGGTGAAATATCATGAAACGTGAAATGCTAATCAATGTGCTTCAGCCCGAAGAATGCCGCATCGCGGTAGTCGAGGACAAAGTACTCGAAGAACTCTATGTGGAACGGAAAAGCGTTGAGGCGTTCGCCGGGAATATCTATCGCGGTAAGATCGTCAATCTCGAACCGAGTATCCAGGCGGCCTTCGTCGACTTCGGCGTCGGCCGCAATGGTTTCCTCCACATCAGTGACGTCGAACCGCAGTACTTTCGCCAAGGCGGTTACGATCCCGAAGAGATCATGCGGGAATCCGACGAAATGGCCGTCGCGTCTGCTGCCCGAAATCGCGAGAGCGGACGGGGCAACTCGCGAGTCTTCAAAGGCGGCCGGCCACGCATCAAACCGCCCATCCAAGAAATCTTCAAACGCGGTGACGAAGTCCTCGTCCAAGTCATCAAGGAAGGCATCGGTAATAAAGGCCCCACGCTTTCGACCTATATCTCGATCCCCGGCCGCTATCTCGTGCTGATGCCCTCGCTCTCGAGGGTCGGCGTCAGCCGAAAAATCGAAGATGAAGACGACCGCAAACGACTCAAGCGAGCGCTTCACGCCTGCAGCCCACCTAAGGGACTCGGATTTATCGTCCGCACTGCCGGTGCCGGTCGTAGCGAAGACGAGCTGCACCGTGACATGGACTATCTGTTGCGGTTATGGAAAGCGATCGCCAAGCGGATCGAAACGACGAGCGAACCAGGGGAGATATACGAAGAGAGCGACCTAATCATTCGCACTATCCGGGACATCTATAGCGACGATATTGATCAAATTCTGATCGACGAGGAGGAGTCCTACAACAAGGCACGTGACTTCCTCAAAAGCGTCATGCCGCGGGCCGTCGATCGCCTGAAACTCTACGACGGCGAAGTACCTTTGTTTCATAAATATAATCTCGAAGAAGAGATTGTCAAAATCAATCAGCGTCAGGTCCACCTCAAAGACGGCGGCTCAATCGTCATTGATCCCACCGAAGCCCTCGTGGCTATCGACGTCAATAGCGGCAACTTCCGTGGCAAGGCATCGGCTGACGAAAACGCATTTCGATTGAACTTGGCGGCCGCCAAGGAGATCGCTCGACAACTCCGCTTGCGTGACCTCGGCGGCGTCATCGTCAACGACTTTATCGACATGCGCAAAGAAAGCTATCGCCGCAAAGTTGAGCGAGTACTGCGAGACGCGATGGCCAAGGACCGCGCCCGCACCAAGATCCTCCGCACCAGTCCGTTTGGACTGATAGAAATGACGCGGCAGCGGATCCGTCCGAGTCTCAAACGGAGCATCTACCAAGACTGCCCGTGTTGCAAAGGTCGTGGACTCGTCAAGACTCCTGAAAGCATGTCCATCGAAGTCGTCCGAACACTCGCTTTGGCGGTCAAGAACAAACACATCGTCCGTGTGACCATTCGCGTCAATGACGCCGTCGCCGCTTTCCTCAACAACAAAAAACGCCGCGCCGTGACCGAGATGGAAGACGCCGGCAGCATGACCGTCCAGATCCTCGGCAGCGAAGGATTGTTCCCCGAACATCTGGAAGTGGATTGCCGCGACAGCCACGGAGAACGCGTCGAAATCGATTCCTGAATTGCTCACCAATGCAATTGTATTTCCTCATCCGTCGACATTCTCGGCGGATGAGAAACGTCGCAGATCCATCCAACCGCCGCGGGCATTGGTAGCGACAGCGAATCCATCAGGTTCCCCTATATTCCATCTGTCGATGGTGTCGTTAAGCCTCCACCTTTCCTCGCAACGAAGAAACCACCTTGGCTGCCTCCGATGATCCGTCGCGTACATCTGACGCCACCCCTTCCGCTCCGCTTCACCGTGACGTTCGCTCACGCGGTATGTGGGCGTACTTCAGCGGTTACCTTTTGCTGATCTGCGCCTGCGTGATCGTCCTAGTTCACGCAATCCAAAGCGGACTCTATTTTCAACTCGGAATTCCGTGCGTGATGATCTTCATGGGGCTGTTATGCCTTTCCGCTGCAAAGAAATTCGAACGCAACGACACTTCGGCTTGATCAAGTCAAAACGCCTAGGAAGGTGTCAATCCAATGTTGCTGCCCAGTGGCAGAACGCTGCCATGCACCATACCTTACGGAGGTTGCTATGCGGCTGATCACGGCAAATGCAGTTGTGTCACCCGAACAGAACTCAACTTGATGGAACCGTCATTTTAGGTATCCGCCCGCTGAAACTGAAGGTGGGAACAACAATGTGTAGTGAAGCATGAATAGCTCAAATAAACACGACGAACGAATTGCGAAACTGACATTCACTTCTGTCTATCCGTATCTTCTCGCGAAAGTTGAGAAGAAAGGCCGAACCAAAGAGGAATTACATCAGGTGATTCAGTGGCTGACAGGTTACAGCGAAAAAGAGCTACAGAAACATATTGACAACGACGTGAGCTACGAAGAATTCTTTCGAAAAGCGAAACTGAACCCAAATGTGCATCTAATCACAGGTGTAATCTGCGGCTACCGCGTCGAGACGATTAAGACTCCGTTAACCCAGCAGGTCAGATACTTGGATAAGTTGGTCGATGAATTAGCAAAGGGTCGCAAGATCGACAAGATACTGCGCATTGCGTAGGTCGCCAGCCTTTGGCCGTGGCAAGAACGAAAAGTCCGAAGAACATTCATCGCATTTTGGGCAGACGGCGCCGCCCGTTCGAGCGGACATCGCTCGCTTATTGACGATGGGCAACGCCGTCGGTCGCAAATGAGCACCCGCGCAGTGGTGGCAAACGGACGGGCTCTGGGAGGTTACCACACCTTTCCCACCTTCCGCCCCCAGGTCTGCAGACATGGCTACCGATGTAAAATTCAGCGATCCTACCACGCCACCGCCCCATCTCAAGCAAACGAAATCGATTCTCGAACGACTGATCGACAGTTTTCTCCAGGAATCGAGTATCCAGTGGATGCTCGTCATCGGGGCGGCGATTATTTCGGCTTCGTCGCTGATGCTTGTCACTCGGCAGTGGACGAGTTTACCAATCGAACTGAAATTCTTGACCATTCTGGGGTACACCGCCGCAACCTATGCGGCGTCGGTGTACTGCGAGCGGCGGATGCATCTGAACACGACCTCGCAAGTCCTGAAGTGCCTCACCTTAACACTGCTCCCGATCTGCTTTCTATCACTGGCGTGGTTGACGGGGGACTCACTCTCGCTGAGCAACTCGGCGCTGACCCTGCTGTTGCTTATTCCGGCTGCCGGACTCATGGTTTTTGCCGCCGATCGCATCTTTTCGCATTGGTTGCATGGCCGACAGCATGCCTTTGTCGCCGCCTACATGTTGCTCTGCTTGGCCGGTGCGATGCCTGTCGTCAACACAACCTGGTTGGCAGTGCTGTTTTCAGCAGGATTTTGGTTGGTGATGACGATTGGGGTTGTCAAAGTCAATCGACATGTATTTTGGTTGACCGAGGAGCATCGCCTGCCTCGCGTATTTGGATTCGTACCCATCGCGATTCTGGCGATGCAGTGCGTTGTTTTGTTTGTTACCAAGACATCTAGCTCGGTGCCGATCCACTGGCTCGGCTTGGGCCTGGTGATGCTGGCGGGCACCGTGCTCATGACGACGAAAACGATCGCGGATGTGTTTCGTCAACGCACGGGCGACCTGGTCCATCCATTGCCGTGGTCGATCATAACTCCGCTGTTGGTCGGGATCCTTCTGGCGGCGACAGGCGTTCTGCTATCGTTCAATGGCTTTTCATTTTCTGGTGCAGCGACTCGGGCCGTCGTACCGACCGCAATCATCGCGGCGGTGTGGATGCTATCGATCGGCTGCGATACTCGGCACCGCGGCTTCGTGTGGGCGGGCTTGGTTTTGGTTGCGATCGCCTACCAATCGTGTCCGACGTTGTTGGGCGATGTGGTGCAGACACTTAAAACGGGTGCGGCAGCAGCGGTACAGGAAGAACGCCTGCCGGTGGCTTTTTACGGCTTAACCTATTTGCCGCTGTTGGCCGGCTTTGCACTGGTGAGTCGCTCGCTTGATAAGCGTCACCGTCGTGAGTTTCAGGTTCCTCTCAAACAATTCGTGAGTGGCGTCTCCGTGTTCCTGACTCTTCTGTCGATCACCAATCTGAAGGCAATGTTTGTTGTCAGCACGGTCAACGTGCTCGCATTCATCATTTACAGTGTGGTTTTGCGCGAGCGGCGATTGATGCTCGCGGCTGTCGGCTGTCTCGTTCTTTCCGTCGCGTCAGCAGTTCCGTTCGGTCATGCAATGGAAATCTTTCGCGGAGATTCACGTTGGTCGTATGTGACCCTGAGCCTGCTGGGGATTGTCCTGACCAGCGCGCCATTGATCGATCGATTCCTCAGCAGTTCGGTGTTCGACAAACGCGACCCTGTTAACTGGTTCAGCACCATCGGCCAAGCCATGACGATCATCGTCAGTGTCGTTTGGGCCGGGACGATTATTGTGCGCACCAGTGTGTCGTCCATACTCGCCCTCGATGGCCTGGACTGGATCGTGATGGGTACCGTCACCCTTTCCCTATTCTTATTAACGCTGCGACGGCAGAACTATCTTAGTGGGATCTGGATGTGGATGATCGCCCTGGCATCGGCGGGAGTGTACATCGGCCAGATTGTGCCGACCAATGCCACGGTTTTGTCCGTGCTCGCGATGAGTACGGGCGTCGTGACGATCATGGCATATGCCACTTTGCGGGCACGTGGAATTGACGCCACCCCACGCCGATTGATGACCTATCACCGGCAAAATCAACCCTTTCGTTGCCCATCGCGTTTTGCCTCGGTCGTACTGCCGCTAGCTGATTTAACGCTATTGGTATTCACGCTCATCGCCAGCGTCTACTTTCTGCCCGCCCTCGTGTGGGCAACGATCACGTTGGATGTTTCCATTTTGCCTCTGGGTGGGTCGGTGGTGGTTGGCATCATCGGCATGGGTGCCGTCTTGTTTCGCAGCCCGGTCAGCACGGCGGCGGCGCTGCTCTTGGGACCGGTTGTCGCTGGCGTCAGCGTTGGTGTGCTGGCACCGCAGTGGTTCCACTATGAAAGTTTGCCGCTGATTTATGCCGTGACTTCATCATGCTTCCTGACGGTTGCGACTCGCAGTAACTGGAGCCGTCAGCCGGTTACGATCTTCGTGGGTTCAGTCTGGTTGGCCGTGATCGCGCCGTTGGCGATGTTGTACTTGTCTCCGCTCGTGCTCGTGGGTTCGACCATCGCAATCACCGCGATGCTGGTCATTCACCGGAACTCGGGGCCTGATCTCACGAAACGTCGCACGAGCCTAGCGATTCTGGCGAGCATCGTGGCAATTCAGTCTGCGTCGATGTTGGCCGGTTTCCGTGGACTTGTCGTCGGGCTCCCAACCAGCCATTTGATCGTGCCTGCCTGCGTGTGGATGTTAGCGGCTACGGTGGCTGCGGTGATCGCGTTTGAGACATACGATACGACGTTGGACGCGATAACCAGTCGCCGCTGGGGGCTCGTCTTGCGTGGGTTCGTATTGACCTTCACTTTAGTCTGTTGTGCGTCAAGCGGCTATGCTGGCTACGAGCGGGCGATCATTATCGCATCTTTGGTCGTTGCCGTCTGCGTCGAGTGTCACACCGCACTGCGGAGACAGTTGGAGCAGCATGTTTGGAGCATGTGTGGCGTGATTGGGTTGACGGTGATTTGGTTTTATGGACATCAACAAGTTCCGGTTCCCCACGTCTTGTTACGAGGCCTGTGCGTGGCGACCGCAGCAGGTTTGCTCGTGTTGGCCGCGCGCTCCACCGAGCGCTCACGTTGGCAAATCTTCATTCCCACCGCCTCGGTGGCTGGTCTCGCGCTTCCTCTATTCGCATCGCTCTGGAGCCTGGTCGAGTCGACACATGGGCCTGCCGAGTTGCTGGTTGTTTTTGCAGCCGCAGCGATTTGGTTCGTTTATGGTCGTGTGAACGAAGCTCGCCAGTTCATCGTTGCTTCGGCCGTGATGCTGAATTTGGGCTTGTTCACCTTGTTCGCATCCTGGCCGTTGACCGATCCTCAGATGTATCTGATTCCGATTGGTTTGACGACCATTGGGCTGGTGGAGTTGCTGAAGGTCGACATCCCATCATATGCACACGATCCACTGCGTTATTTCGGCGGACTGGCAATTTTAGTGTCGCCATGCTTTGAAATTCTCGGTGGCAGTTGGTTGCACATCGTCTCGCTCATGATTTTGTCTGTTTTGGTCATTTTGATCGCAATCGGATTGCGACTGCGGGCACTCATTCATGTAGGAGTGGCGTTCTTGTGCGTCGACTTGATCGCCATGGTAATCCGGTCATCCATCGATCGCCCCGGAATGTTGTGGGTGACCGGATTGGTCGTCGGAGCATCCGTGATCATGGTCGGTGCTACCTGCGAGCACTACCGGGAGAGCTTGCTCAGTCGGATCCGTATCCTCAGCGATGAATTGTCAACGTGGCAGTAATCGAGTTTCGTATGTCAACCGCTCTGAGCCGACGGCGCTCGCCGTGAGTACTTGAGAGTTTTGGCACCCATCTTTCGTAGTCCCCATTTGGAGAGTTCCCATGAAATGGTTTTCCCAGTTCAGTTTGGTCATGCGTTCGAACATCAACTCGTTATGCGAGAGCGTCGAGAATCCCGAGCGGATGTTGCACCAGCTTATCTTAGACATGCAAGATGAACTCGTGAGAGTGAAGAAGTCTGTGGCCGAAGCGATCGCGGATGAGATCCTGATGCGAAAGACGGTGGAGCGTGAGCAGGATGAGATGACCCTGTGGTCAGACCGTGCATCTTCGGCGGTCAAACGCGGCGACGACGAATCGGCCAAAGCGGCACTCAAGCAGCAGATGGCGGCGAAGACGCGTGCAGATCAATATGCTAGCGAACACTCCGCCCAAGCGTTTGAAGTCCACAAACTGCAAGACTCCGTTCGTAGTCTTGAGGACAAAATTCGCCAAGCGCGTCAGAAAAAGACACTCTTGAGCGCGAAGCTCGCGCGGGCGTCGACGACGAACAAAATCAATTCAGTTATCGACCGAGCCGATAGCCAATCGGCTTTTGCCCAGTTCAATCGACTGCAACAACGTGTCGATCGCGAGGAAGCGGTTAGTGAAGCCTGGCAACGTCTCGATGGCGAGCAAAGCGAGTGCGACGATCTGCAGAGGCGGTTTGAACAAGAGGAGCAGGAGCGAGAACTTAGCGACGAACTCGAGAGGCTCAAGGTGCGAATGCAGGGGACGGACTGAAGCAGTGAATAATTTTCACTCGTTCTTTTGCGGCAAACTTTCAACCGAGAAAAGGAGTGATCACGGATCGATATCGATCATCGTGCCGCGGGGACCAGCATTCAGGATGAGCGAATTGCCCAGACGAACTTGTTTACCCCAATCGCTGTGGATGTGACCGCAAACGACAAGTTTAGGTTCACAATTCAGCACGCAGTCGCGGATGCTGCGGCTTCCGCGAATGCGGCCGGAGCTATCATGGTCGACTGTGTCGATCGGTGGAGAATGAGTCACGAGGATACCGTGCTTGGGACATCCTCGGAGCATCTCGGCGGCGCTGTCCTCGTCGAAGTCATAACTCCAGTCGCCGAAAGGCGTCACGGGGATGCCACCGCCGACGCCCCACAAGTCGGCATCGCCAGCGGCCGTTGCCAGCTTTCGACCATCGCCATGCAGTACCACGCAGCTCGCCCATTCGCTCGTCGCCTGGCGAAGCTCCTGGATGGTTTCACCGTTGCCCGGCACGAGACAGGTGGGTGCTTCCATTTGTCGGAGAATATCGAGCGTGTCAGCGAGTCCGTGGTGTTGGTTGGCAAAATCGCCCGCCCCAATCACAAGGTCAGCCTGCTGGGCCATCTCGACCAGATTTCGCGCCGCGTCTTGGTCACGATGTAAATCGCTGAAACAAAGTATTTTCATGGAAGAATCTGAACCGGTGGTCGATGGAGTGGAGTTTTGCGGAAGTAGATCGTGCGATGAGAAGCTTTGAAAAGATCTACCCCGGCCAGCCCCAGATTATTACTGTGATGAGGCAAGCGACTACTGTAGACTATTGTGCATGCGAAATTTTATTTCCCATTGTGGTATCTCGATGAAGCTGGGCATAGTTGGACGGGCCAGCGGCCTCGTGATCGGTCTGTTCCTGCTCGTTAGCTGCGATGCGGGCGATGTCGCGTCGGAACGCGAACCTGGTGCGTCGGAACGCAAGCCTGGTGCGGCGGAACGCAGACCTGGTGCGGCGGAACGCAGACCTGGTGCGGCGGAACGCAGACCTGGTGCGGCGGAACCTACCGAAATCGAGTTTTTCGAAAAGGCCGTCCGTCCGCTCCTGGCCGAGCACTGTTTCGAGTGCCACAGTTCGAAATCGGAAACGCTGCAAGCAGGATTGCGCGTCGATAGCCTTGCGTCGCTGTTGCAGGGCGGCGATTCTGGAACAGCTTTGGTCCCAGGCGACCTTGACGCCAGCCCGATGATTGACGCGGTGCGATACGAGTCGTACGAAATGCCGCCTGCGGGCAAGCTTGCTGACTCGGACATTCAAACGCTCGAGCGTTGGGTGGAAATGGGCGCACCCTGGCCACAGGAAACGGCGCCAAAGCCCGCAGACCATCGACCGCAGTTCAACCTGGAGGATCGCAAACAGGACCATTGGGTCTGGCAACCCGTCCAATCGGTGGCGCCGCCCCAGGTGCAAGCAAAAGATTGGCCGAGGGATGGGATCGATCATTTTATTCTATCCAAGCTAGAGCAAGCTCGACTGCGCCCCTCCCCAGACGTCGAACGCCGCGTTTTGATCCGTCGGCTGTTCTTCGATTTGATCGGGCTACCACCCACACCCGCACAATCCGCCGATTTTCTCGGTAAACAGGATCCAAACGCGATCTCGGTACTCGTCGATGAGTTGTTGGCGTCGAAACATTTTGGTGAGCATTGGGCACGGCACTGGCTCGACCTTGTTCGTTATGCCGAGTCACGGGGACACGAGTTTGACAATGACACACCGAATGCCTACCAATACCGGGATTATGTGATCCGCGCATTCAATGCCGATGTGCCTTACGACCAGTTCGTGCGCGAACAGATTGCGGGTGATTTGATTGCCCAGCCACGACTGCACTCCGACAAAGGTTTCAACGAATCGATTCTCGGTACAGGATTTTGGCATCTGGGTGAGTGGGTGCATTCCCCAGTCGATATTCGCAAGGATGAGAGCGATCGCTTTGACAACATGATCGATGTCATGTCCAAGACGTTTTTGGGGGTGACGGTTGCGTGTGCTCGGTGTCACGATCACAAGTTCGATGCAATCTCGACTGCGGATTATTATTCGCTGTGTGGATTCCTGCAGAGCAGCGATTATCGGCAAGTCCGGTTTGAGTCCATTGAGCATAACGGCCGCATCGCGGAGGAACTCGAGGCGCTCGATGCAAAGTATCAGGCGTTGATTGGCGAGACATTGCCGGCGAATCGAGCACCCATTCACGCCAGCAAACCGCTCGGAGAGGCGACCGCAGCGTCCGTCGTCGTCGACTATTCGACAATCACACCACGCGACTATCGGCAAGACGGTTTTATCTTTGGCGTAGAACCTCTCCGCGCTTGCGAAGCTCAATTGTTAGAGATCGCGAACAAACCGACAATTCAGTTTTCACGCAACGCTGTTGCACGAAGTGATTCATTCTGGGATGGTCTCGAATCGGTATCCGGACCGGTAACCGATGACAGAAGCGCGTTAGCAAAGATTCCGCGCTCAGGACGCACGCTACGCACTCCGACGTTTGAGGTCGTGCACGGGAATGTCGCCGCTCGTGTGGAGGGTCGTGGTCATGTTTTCGCGTGCGTCGATTCGCATCGCCTGATTGCCGGACCGCTGCACGGCGAAGTCGTCCGCGCCATTTCAGAGAAGGAACGTTGGGTTGAGTTGGATTTGCGTCGCTACGTGGGGCACCGAGTGCATTTGGAGTTTACCCCCGCTGCCGATGCCGTGCTCGCGGTCTCACTCGTTACCGACGGTGCCACGACAGAAATGCGAGAGCAATTTGACGAGCGTGAAGCAGACATCGCGGCGGCGGTGAAGGAGTACGAATCAAGTGTCCGTGAGAGGCTCGCCGATCGCTGGCAGGTGCTGGCCAGCCAATGGTGCGAGGAGCGAAATGAGTTGAGCCGCCGCGTGATGCGTCGCTCAGAGTTGGCGATTGCGATGATCGACGGCAGCGGAGAAGACGATCACGTGCTGATTCGCGGCAATTCATCGAAACCTGGCGAGATGGAACCGCGTCACTTTTTGACTGCGATCAGCGGCGCGAGGCCAATGAAAATACCGCATGGCAGCGGTCGACTGCAGCTCGCTGAACAGATCAATGCGGACGACAACCCATTGACCCGGCGTGTCCTCGTCAATCGCATCTGGCATCATCTGATGGGACGCGGCATCGTACCCACGACGGATGACTTCGGCGTTCTGGGCCAGCGTCCTACGCACCCCGAGTTACTCGACTATCTTGCGACGGAGTTCGCCCGGGATGGTCAGAGTATGAAACGGTTGATTCGCCGCATCGTGCTGTCGCGATCCTATCAAATGGGCAGCCAAGCCGACGAGGCAGCCATCGCCGCCGACCCAACCAATTCGCTATGGCATCATCGTCCCATTCAGCGGCTCGAAGGAGAGTCGATTCGTGACTCACTCCTTCTGCTATCAGGTCGCCTGGATCCGCAGCTCTTTGGACCTTCCGTGCCGGTGTACTTGACGTCGTTCATGGACGGACGCGGTCGACCGCGGCAAAGCGGACCCCTCGACGGTGCTGGGCGGAGGTCGATTTACGTTGCCGTCAGGCGAAACTTTCTATCGCCATTCATGACGACGTTTGATACTCCCACGCCCTTTAGCACGATGGGGCGACGCAACGTTTCGAATGTCCCGGCTCAGGCCCTGATCTTGATGAACGATCCGCTGGTAATCGAGCTTGCTCGCAGTTGGGCCGAACGTGGGGACGCCCTGTTTTCAAAGGCGCCTGAGCGAATCAACTGGATGTTTCAGTCTGCGTATAATCGACCGGCGAGCGAGCGAGAAATTCAGATCGCTGCGGAGTATATCAACACACAGTGGACCACAGGCCGGCTTGACCCGAGCTCGCTCGACGTATGGGCTGACCTCGCCCACGCATTGATCAACGCCAAGGAGTTTATCTACATTCCGTGAGCATTCCTTCATCCTATCCTTGCGGCCGATCGCAATCGGCACCGATGACACGTCGTGCGATGTTATCGCAGTGTGCAAGCGGGTTTGGCGCCTTGGCCTTGGCGGGGCTGCAACAACAGACCACGTTCGCCGGTCGCGATTCGAGCGGCTCCCATGCCCGGCACGGTCCGCATCATCGCGTTCGCGCAAAAAACGTCATCTTCCTCTACATGGACGGCGGCCCATCGCAGATCGATACATTCGATCCCAAGCCCATGTTGAACAAATTTGACGGTAAAGATCCCAGCAAACTCTTCAACGTCGAGCCGACTCAATTCAATAACAACGGCAACGTGCTGGCGAGCCCGTGGAAATTCAACGCGTATGGCGAGTCGGGCATTCCCGTCAGCGATCTGTTCCCTCACGTGGCCCAGTGCGTCGACGAGCTCGCTGTCATTCGCTCGATGGTATCTGAGTTCCCAGAGCATTCGTTTGCTAACTATTTCTTGCATACTGGCAGTGGCCTACAGGGGCGGCCGAGTATGGGAGCATGGGTCAATTACGGTTTGGGCAGCGAATGTGAAAATCTACCCGGCTTCGTCGTTATCAACGGCGGCCTCATCCCGCCGGGCGGACTGGATTGCTTCGGTAGCGGTTTTTTGCCAGCGAGCTACCAAGGCTCCATTTTCAAACCGTCTGGAAGCGGCGTTGCGAACATCACACCGACGCAGTCCGATCCGCAGCGACAACGCAGCAAACTCGATCTCATCGGCCAGCTCGATGAGATCGCCCTTGCGAGAGTTGGCAAACATGACAGTATCGAGTCAGCGATCCGTAACTATGAACTCGCCTATGAGATGCAGATGGCCGTGCCCAGCGTCATGTCGCTAGCGGACGAGCCCGCTCATTTGCAACGGATGTACGGGATGGAATCAACCTATGAACCGACGCGGATTTACGCAGCCCAGTGCATGATCGCGCGGCGGATGATCGAGCAGGGCGTGCGGTTCATCGAGCTGACTTGTCCTCAAGTCGGCGGCGATCGCTGGGACCAACACAACAATTTGAAAGCGGGACACGAGAATAACGCTCGCGCCGTTGATCAACCCATCGCCGCATTGTTGAAGGACTTGCGTGCCCGTGGCATGCTCGACGAAACCTTGGTGGTGTGGGCCGGCGAGTTTGGACGCACGCCGTTTGCCCAGGGTGCCAATGGTCGCGATCACAATCCCTTCGGATTCACCGTTTGGATGGCCGGCGGCGGCGTCAAACCAGGCTTGGTTTTTGGTGCGACGGATGATTGGGGGTACAAGGCGATCGAGAATCGCGTCGAAATCCACGACTTGCACGCAACAATGCTGCATCTCATGGGTGTCGATCACACCCGCTCAACGTTCCGATTCGGAGGTCGCGACATGCGATTGACCGATGTCAAAGGAAATGTCATCGAAGCGATAGTCGCCTGAGCGGCGATGGATTCGCGAGCTCGTGGCGCTAGCATTCCAGTGGAAATTGCGGCGCATGCGCGATTGTAAATACCGGTTGCAATCTCTAAACTGCCGCAATGACCCGAGCCACTGAGTCCGACGAAATCCGCTGCGCTGCGTACTTCAAAGCACTCGCCGAACCGCTGCGCTTGCAGATCGTGAAAGCACTTCAATCAGGACCGCTAAGCGTTTCGGACTTGGCTCTGGCGCTCGAACAAGAAGTCGGCACCGTCTCGCATCACCTGCGAGTTCTCTACCACGCCGATCTTGTTTCGACCCAGCGTGAAGGGAAATTCATTTATTACTCGCTCAGCAGTGATTTTCACAAGCAGCCGGGGAAAACCAAAAAAGCGCGCTCACTCGATTTTGGCTGCTGCAGACTGGATATCGCCCCCGGGCCCACATAGGTGGCGTTATCTGGATGCTACCCGCGCACTGCGTCAGTACATCCAGGTAGATCCGATCGAACCGAGATGGAACGTGGTATCGGAGTTATAGAATCCCTGGTATCCGCCGGATACTCGACCACCCCAGATCGTCATCCAGTCCAACTGCACGCCAACGGTCGCCCAGTCGCGGCCTGCGTCAACACTGCGTGAATCGAACGGCGTCGTGGCACCCGCGTTTTGAAACTGAGCAGCGAGTGTACTGGTGTTGTCTAAATATTCATGGAACCATCCCAACCGAAGTCGCGTCGTGGCGGGACCTAGCTCTGTTGGACCCGATTTTTGCAAGTCCATGCCGACCAATGATCGCAGTGAATCAAAATCGTCGGCATTCACGTTCAATGCAAAGTCGGGGTCGCCACTTTCTCGAACGGAGTTGAGATCGGTGTAGAGACTCTGCAAGCCGAGGTGCGGCAACCAGAGCACCGGCCCTGCTCCGAACGCCTTGCCCACTTCCAGGTAACCGTAGCGTGATGATCCGCTGAAAGAGCTTTCCACGGAGCTCGCTCCGGGAACCTCGGACAGCGATCGACGAACGTCGTAGGTCTGTCCGCCGCCGCCAGCCATTCCAACCACATACGCGAACTCACCCACGTACTGAACAGCACCGCCACCGCGGTAGGAACCAATGTCCGCCTTCTGTCCCGCATCGCCGTTGTTCAAATTGGAATTAGCGAGATCTGCGAAACCATGCACTGCAAATCCACTCGCTGTCACGCGCGCTACTCCGAGCTCAACTCCTCCAGTTCGCTGGGAATAGCCCTGCGTCAGGAAATCATCCACGCCGACTTTTCCATCGATCCCGTACCCACGCGCCCAGGTCTGGCAAACATCGAATTCAGCGGGATGATCGAGCTGCATGACAATCCGGTCGCGGATGGAACCGAGATTCATCTGCATGTGCTGAATTTCAGCGTCCAGCAGATTGGAATAGATGGCACCCGAAAGTTGATTCACCGCCGTATTCACCTGCTGCGTCGAGCCATTGCGAAGCTCCGTGATTCCGGCGGGCGCGGATCCTCCTGTACGGACTTGGTCAAACGCGTTGGCCGCCGCAATGGAATTGCTGCCTGCAACGACATCGGCAAAACTTCTGTTATTGTCGCCGATGTCCAATTCAACGTCGTTGGGATTGCTGACAATCTCGGCTTCCATGAACGGATTATTGGGAAGCTGGAAGGGGCCGGTGTTTGCAAATGTTCCCGAGAGGGTGCCCGTCGATTGCAGAAGGGTAAGCGTGTCTCCAATCTCGTAGTTGGAGCCAATAAATTGCGGTTGCAGGGTCGCATTGGCGATGTTCGTCGTTCCAGTCACGGTGACCATGTCGTTTTGAGTGGGATTGTTTCCCGTGATGTCCAGTTCGATGGTTGAGTTGCTGGCGTCGAGATTACCATTGACAGCGATTCTGCCGACCGAACCGGACGAGGCCGACAAACCGGGGGCAATCGTCCCAGTGGACTGCAGATTGCCAATAAAGCTACCATTGCCATAAACTCGTGAAGGCGTTGTCGCCTGGATGTCGTTCTCAACGCCCACCGGTCCGAATCTCAATCCAGATAGATTAACGGTCGATCCGTCGATCCTTAACGGGCCGGACAAATTGCGATTGATCGAGATTCGACTGCCCGGGTTGGAAAACGTGATGTCGCTGCTGACGGCAGGCAAGTCGCTGGCTAATGTGATGGTTTGCACGCCGCCGACGGGCACGTTGAAAACGATGCGGTCGCCGTCGACCGCGTTGGTGAGCGCTTCTCGCAACGTTCCAGGTCCATTGTCGTTTATTGACGTCACTTGGATGTCGGCAGCGAAGGTCGAACCGAAACTGCTCAAGGCAATCCAGCCCACCAATATCCAGCGGCGGTGATTTCGATGTGGTGGAGTTGTGCGAGCGAGCAGTGTCATTCAGGTGGTTCCCGTTATGCGAGTTAGTCCACCTCATCGTCCTTTTAATGATTCAATCGTTGCAAGAAGTTCATCCGTCGGTGCATTTCGGCGGCACTGGCAAGCCCAGTCGTTGCAATCGACAAACTCGCACACGTCCGATATCACCGCCTCAACAGATACGGCGCCACTCCAACGACGCACCCGCTCTTCCGTTGCATCTGGTTGAGTCCGCAATCAGCATTCCCAGAGGGGACTCCGTTGAGAAAGGAAACCGTTAAAACGTAAACGCGCCGCCCACGTTCAGGCCGTGGGCGAAGAAGCTGTCGGTCTGGAATTGGTACGCTGGATCGGCAGTTCCCGTAATGGGTTCGGGTGGAAACTGCGACACTCTGCGGTTGACCTGCTCGCTCACGCGGACGGCATCGGACCAGTACAGCACGCTGTAGCCAACGAACACTTCGAGATGTTCATCGAGGTGCGTGTGAAGGTTCACCCCAATCTCCGGCAACGCGGCGAACTTGGATTCATCGTAGGTGCCGATGTTCGTGCTCTGGGCGAGCAAGCCACCGTTGAAGGTCGCAGAACCGCCACCCGGAACGGTGTTCACAGTGGCACCGTCAATCGTGGCGGTTGCCTGATTCACACCCAAACCAACCTTGGCGAGCAGCGACAAGGTCGTCGAAGCCGAATGTTGTTGAAATTGAAGTCCGAGTTCTGCCCCATGGAAGCGATTTTCGGCCGAGAAATGATCGTATAAGTTGACCGTTGTCCCCGAAATGATCTGCCCCTGAGGCTTGGTATACACCGATGATTGGTTCACCTGCAGCGTCTCGTCGAGTTGACCGTATCGGTATCCGACCAGGAAATCGACAGTTTGACAGCGTGAGGAGCACAGACGCAATCGTCGACTGATATCGTACATTTGCAGCTCGTTCCCCACACGGGCGGAAACGGATCCCGTCATGGAGTCAGGATGAGCGACGATCATCGACGCTTCGCTCGCCGTTGCCGTATCGAAGACGGGACGCGCCAAGAGCGTGGCATTACTGAAAAAGTGAGTATCGTCATGGAAAATTCCCATCGCGCTCGCTTCCCAGCCATTGCCGCACGCATCATCTTGCCATCCCACCGTGACGCGCGCCCCGGAGCGAAACGAATCGCCGTAGGAGCCCCCGCCAAATAAGACCGATGTCCCCGGCTGTCCTAGCACGCCGGTATTTTGCGGCAAAGTCCCTGCCGGACTGGTCGTGACGAGGGCTGGCAGGTCAATTGCATCAAGCGACCAGTACAGGTACTCGGCTCGGATCCAGAAATTGCTAGGCATACGGCAGGGACCGCAGCCGCTCAACCCATCGCACGGAACCGGCCCATCGCATGCCACAAGTTCATCACAGGCATCGAAATTGAACGCACCGTCGATTGGGAAACTGGTGTCCGCCGTCTCGAACGCGGCGTAATTCCCCTGCGAAGCAGACTCCACACACTGCTGGGCACGTACCGGTCGCCAATTCATCGGCTCCGTCGTCAGCATGGCCTGGGCGCGCGTCATCGGCCTTTCGGCGACTGCCGCCATGGCGTTGAGCAGCAGTGGGAAGACCGTCAGTACTGCCATCAGAGACGGCCGCTTGCCTGTGGTTTTCCGGGTAAGGTTTTGCATTGAACTCATAGGGACAAACGAAACGGATGACGTAGAAGCAGACCTCCATCTAGGACTTCTTTCGACATCTTGCGACCGCAACCGTTAGAAATTATCTAACCGTTAAAGTCGATTCTCTCGGAAAAGTTACAGTCACATGTACAATGAGAGCTGCCCATCCTGGGCTGGAAAGCAGAGAATGGCTGAGTGTCGAAATACAGCGTGGAACCCATGATGGGTACTGCTAGGCGAACTGATTTCACAGTCAGCGAGTATTTGGCGACGGAGCAATTGTCTGATACCAAGAGCGAGCACATCGACCGCTGCGCCTCGACTGCACGTTACCCATGAGTGAGGTCGACAACGGTGTGGAATTCACCGCCAGCGGCGTACAAGAAACAGAAGAGTCCAACGATGCGGCCAGCAATGATTAATGCTCGGCTGCTCTGGGTGGTCAGATATTCAGAGCTGATCGGCGGGCCGGGACCCCAGCGGTGCACGACTAAGATCGGTCGCGTTTCGGGGATTTGAATTCCCGTCGGCCGCAAATCGAATAGTTTACAATCGGTAAATGCCCGATTGCGTGATCTTGATGGGATCTTTGGCAAGATCCCACGAGAGAAACGAGGTCTGACATGAGCGTCAACGCACGCGGCTCTGGAACTCAATCATGACGCTTTCGCCGACGGCGAGTTCCTCGGTGAGTCGCCAAATCAATTGTGTCGAGTTGGCTGCATTCGGTTTGGTTTCGAACTTCGCCTCGACGCTCGCCGATTGACTCTCGCCAACGTATTCAAGCCGAGTGACGAGATTGTCCGTTACGACGACGCCCGATACGGGTGAGTCGCCGACATTTTGGAGACGGAGGGTAAACGTGACGGTGTCACCGATTGCGGCATTGTCTTTGTCGGCGAGTTTGATCAGGTTGAGTCGCCCCGGTCCTGGGAAATCGTATACGACCAATGCATCGACCTTTTGATCACGGGTGAGCACGGGCGGCGCTAGATCTTGAATCGCGACCTCCACGCTTTCGTCCAATGTCCAGATCGTTGCGGCGACAGCGTAGCGTTCCAGCACTGCGAGCAGAGACTCGTCGAGTTCGGAGAGGCCCAAATTCTGAATGCCGGCCAAGACAGTCCGGACGTCCACGGATTGCACGGGTTGCTGGATATTTTCAATTCGCACCCCGCGATTGCGATCACGCATCGAGTCGATCCGGCGGGTGAATTCTTCTTGGCCGACTTCGACCGTATCGGTCATCACCAAGCCGGGTAGATCGTAGTTGACGTCTTCAGGACCAACTGGACGGGTGGCACCGGCAACGGAAATGGCACCGTCGCCTTGAATGGCTCCCGTAATCCGGCGCACGTTGCCGAAACGAGGCGAATACACACAGACGCGGTTGGAGGCGGCAAATTCAACGTCGCCCGCCTCGGTGGTGTAGTGTGTCACGGTGTCTTCTGGCTGTAGTCCCCGGACACGATCTTCGCGAGTCAAGACCGCATGAGGATATCGGTCACCACCATCGCACAAGAACTCTTGCGGATCGTACAGCGGCGGTTGCTCGGCCATCGGCCCCACCCAAGCTTGGTACACAGCATCGCCGCCTAAGGCACCCGTCACTGCGCAGGGGCCATACGCGCAGCCACAATCGTTACTTTGATCACGATCATCTCCGACGTGGACGGATCTGCGAAATCCGACCTGGGCAATCTCGCCATCAGGCGTTTTTGTAATCGGCTGAGCGGACACCGCTGCCGCAGTAGTAGGAATCGTGCGCATCGCAGGTGGCTTGATCGCAGGCGGAGACGATGGACTCGTCATCGGTACCCCCGTGCATCCACATGCGAACGTCGCGACGCATAGCAGCATGCCGACGCGAGAAACAGCGTGATGAGACGGTGGTCGGTTCGACAATTCGGCGAAATCGATCATGGCTGTGGCTTGAAAATGGGGGCCCAGGATGGGTGACCGAAAAAGAATCGGGGTTGCAGGATCTCTTCGCGCGGCGGAGCGAGTGAGCCGATCCGCAAAATCGCGACCGTGCGACCATGCAAATCCGCGATCTCTAACGGATCTTGATAGTCCGGCACATCAATGGCCTTGGGCCCATGCGGGCCTTCCGGCAGTGGCGTCGCGGTTTGCGGGTCCTCTAAATAGATCACCCGCGTCACCAATCGACCTTCGAGTGCCGCGAGGATATCGTCTTCATCAAGGTTGATCGGGATCGGATAGCTCGTCGCCAATCCCGGTGGTGGATAAGTCCGGTCGACCATCTCCACGGTTGGGTACAGTTCCGCTCCCGCATGAAAGCGAATGCCTGTGACGCGAAACCGATAGACTTGACCAATCATTAAGCCAGCCATCAAGTCGGCGTCACCCTCTTCGAAGGATCCATACTGCGCGAGAGAAAATCGCACACCCTCGGGTCCATGGAATTTGACCGGCTGGTAATACGTAGCGGGCGGTTGCCGATAGCTCATGTTCTGGCGCGTTGCCGCGATCACACCGGCAGGCATATCGCCCGTCAACAGCGGATGACCGCCCGGAGGACCGAGCACGTCTCGCGGATCGGCCGCCAGCACGAGGCTCGTCATCGAGGAGATGATCAATAGCAGGAAAACGGATCGAATGGTCATTTCTGAATCGTTTCGTATCGGGTACCGATGCAAATCATCGAGATGGCTCAAACGTGGAGGGGTGTCATTTCCCGTCCGAGACTATGTCTGCTCGCTTGGGACAATCGTCTCAAGCTCCTACAACGCAAGCGAAGCGGACTACGGGAGTCCGCTTCGCTCGGTTTCCGCCTGGTGCGACTAGTAGACGCGTTGGCTGTGCTGGTCATACAGCGGTCGAGCGTTGGGAACTCCCGGATGGATGTTCTGCTCGGTCACATGAATGCGGCTAACCGGGTTGGGGTAGCTCATGCCGGGCTGTTGGCGAACATCGATTTTGACGTTGCTAACAGGTTGAGGCATGTGGATCGACGTATGGTTGCGAATGGTGTGGCTCTTCAGGCCCGCCGGAGCACCCAATGGGATGTGAGGTGGTCCGGGCAATCCGATGGGCGTGCCGGTATAAGGCATGCCATACTGGGGAGCGTTGACGCCGGCCACCATGCCGGGCAGGCTCGGTGGTGCACCGACTTTACCGGCACTCGGTCCGCCGCCGCCGCAACCGTCGGTCATCGCAGGAGCGAATGGCGAGGGCAGTCCCGTGATCGGCGGTCCCATCATGCCAGCGTTCGTGACACCGACCATGTTGCCACCGGCCATTTCGATGTCCTTGTCACCGAGGCGGATGATCGCCAGGATGCTACCACGACGGTCGGCTTCGACGATCGGGTCGATACCTGGGTCGAGCCGGGTACTGACGAGCGTATCGATGCCCGCGATGGCTGGACCTTGGAATGCTGGATCTGGAAGATAGATGACCTTCGTGACGAAGTTACCCGTCAAGACCTGGTCGAAATCCTCTTCGCTGAACTGCAAAGGTACCGAGTTGTGAGCAAGGTAGGCTCCGGTGCGTGGGTTCGCATAGGCCAATTCGACGGTTGGGTACAACTCCACACCCGGTCGGCTAGGAATATTGGTGAGCTTGAGACGATACAGGCCGCCTTGCGGGAAGTTTTGCCGAGCGGGCACGACGAGTGGATCGCTGTCGAACAGGCCTGAGCCAGTGACATCGTAGCGAACGTGCATTCCGTCAGGGCTGCCGAAGGTAACCTGGGCGGTACTGATCATGCCCGACATACCACCGATGCCTCCCATGCCGCCCGTCATGAGAACGCCGCCACCGGGAGGAATGACTTGGCCACCCCCGCCCAGGCAGCTCGCTCCGCCGACAGTTCCGGCATGGCCGCCACAATTGCAATCGTCTCCGCCGTCTTGAATCATGCGTCGGAAACCAGCAGTCTGTACGGCAACTTGATCATAGCCGACCTGCGAGATTTCAGGATTGGTTTTCTCAGCGGCGGAGCTTGCGATTTGTTTTTCGCTCGCCTTGTTCTTGCTAGCGAGAGCCTCGCTGGCGGAAGTCGCCGATTCTGCTGCTCCCATCATGGGATTGTAGGCTTGAGGCCCGAGTACTCCGGGTCCGGGGCCACCGACGCCAGGGCCGGGCTGCATCATCCGCTGCTCCGGCGGCATGTTGTGGCGAACCGGCACACACCCGGTGGCGATGAACGCCGTGGTCGCCGCGAGCGCCAAATGAGTGACGATTCGTTTCATGTTTTCCCCCGTCATGGGTCGCTGGGTTCGAGTTTCCCGGCAATTCGTCGTGAATTACACTGCGGAAATCGAACGGGTGGTGATTCGCCTGATGACGAATCGGGATCGAATGGGATGGACTTGGGCGACTGCGGATCTTTAGGATCGCATCGCCGCACGCTCTGAATCCGCTCTCGGACCCATCGCTAAGGAGTTGCATCGGCAATCGAGGGCCCGAATCTTTGCTAAAATCATCACAACCTGCATATGAAGATTGATTCCTACCGACGCCCGACCCACAATTCGCTCCGATCGCCCCGTCAACGCACCCGTTTCGGCGAAATTCGCTTGAGTTATCAAACTGCAGCATTGTTCGCATTGTCGGCGGGCTTGACCGCCTCTGGATTGCCTCACTTGGCATTGGGTGATTCTCCGGTGGCGGTTGAGAAGGTGACGAGGTTACCTGATGCTGAGCCGTCAGTAACCGTCGAACCTGCCCGACGCTTGATGGCGAGGGTGATCGAACAAATTGCCCTCGGAGCGGCCTTCGATGCGAAAATTCGCCAGCGAGTTCGAGTGGGAGATCGCGAGATCATTGGCGTAGGCACCTACGAACAAGCCGGCGAAGGCAGCGGCTGGTTTAATCTCCAGGTCGCCATGCACGACGGTGACGGCAAACACACCCTGCAACAGATCAGTGACGGCAGGTTGGCATGGACCCGTGAGCAGATCGGCGAGGACGTCACGTTGCAGCGAGTCGATGTCGGCCGTTTGGACCAATGGGTCCAGGGTGCGGTCGCCCCCGTCTATCATCAATCAAACGCTTTGATGGTCCCGATCGCCGACCATTTGTCACCGAGTGTTCGTGTCGGCGCCTGGACCGAGATGCTCGAGCGTATTGCCGCAGATCACGACCTCACGATTGCATCGGGACGACTCGAGCAGCGAGAGGTATGGATTGTGAGAGGAAAAATCCGCGACGACGTGCGAGCCCAAAGACTTGCCGAGTTTGAGACCGACACGTGGCCGGAGCTCTGTCCCACCGAAGTCGTCGTGGCGATTGCCAAGACAGCATTGCCGGAAACCGGCTTTGGAAAGGGACTGCCACTACGCATCGAGTTTTGGGCTGATGCCGCACCGACACACGACGCTGCTTCTGTTCCCGGGGCTGCCACCGCAGCCGTCGCTGGTTCCGATACCGCCACCACGCCGACGACCGAGTCCGCAGACCTCGCCCACTTGATCAGCGTGATTGAGCTGTACTCCATCCGCCCGATCTCCCCGCCACCGATCGGACGGTTCCGATTTGAAAATCAAGACATGGAAGTGAATTTCACGAACGACACCAGTCGCTATCTGTCTCGATACGGCATTCACATCACTGAACGACAAAGTCGCATGCTGCGGCGATAGAATGCGATCCTTTATGAGTACAGCGAAATGGACATCATGGGCGGAACTCGTGCGCATTCCCACCATGTTCACGATCATCGCCGATGTCTCCGCCGCCTTTTTCCTGGTCCTCGGCGGCAGCGGTTGGTACACGGGGGCGCTTCAAAGTGCGGCGTCCACCGACGACGAAAGTGATCTCTGGATCGTGCTCGGACTCACGTTGGTATCCGCTGTTTCCCTGTATTGGGCTGGGATGATTCTCAATGATGTTTTTGATCTGCGGCGAGACGTTCGCGCCCGCCGAGGGCGACCCCTCGCCCGCCGAGCGATCACCGTCCGAAGTGCTCGGTCAGCCGGATGGGGGCTGTTGTTGATAGGTGTGGTGCCACCGATCGCTGTAGGGTTCTGCTGCGATACCCATCTTGGTTGGGTGCCCACGATCGTTGCCATACTCTTGGGCGGTTGCGTTGTTCTTTATGACGGACCGCTCAAACGCACCCCCCTTGCGCCGCTGGTGATGGGTGCTTGCCGCGGGGGGAGCTTTCTGCTCGGTGCGACCTCAGCGACCGCTGCGCTGACGAACTTGGTCGACGAAGCGTCGCTAGCGTCGCTCCAACGTGCAGCGTTGGGGTCTCCGCTGAAATACGGATTCACTCCGGTTGTTCTCGCATTCGCGCTCGGGATGGCAACTTACATCGCGGGCCTGACTACTTTTGGTCGTCGCGAGGCAGTGGGAGATCGTACGATCCACTTGCCAGTCGGTTTGGCGATGATGGCGATGGGATCACTGATGCTCGCCTTTGCGCCGCGGGCAGCTGCTGGGACGATCGCCGACGACGCTGATGCGTGGACAGTGGCATGGCGACTCGATCCAGTTGTAGTCTTCCCTGCCGCGATTCTCTTAATGCTCACGACGGCTCTTTTCCGTGGCTCTACCACCGCGCTCCACCCGTCGCCCCAACGGGTCGGGGCCACGATCGGTTCGGGTTTGACGGCAATCATCCCGATTGCGGCAACGATCACAATGCTCGCTGTCGGCGCAAATATCGCGATCGCAATTTTCGCCTTGCTCATTCCCTCTCGGCTGTTGGCAGCCCGCTTCCGGATGACCTAAGTCGACCTCAACGACCGATCTCATCACCACCCTCGGCGTTGGCAGGCTTTTAATTGGGATCTGCCTCAAAGTCGCTCAGCTCTCCGAGCTGTGAGCGTAAGACGCACCTGATGTTCGCCTCAAAGTCGCTCAGCTCTCCGAGCTGTGAGCGTATAGCGCACCAGATGTTCGCCTCAAAGTCGCTCAGCTCTCCGAGCTGTGAGCGTATAGCGCACCACATGCACGCTTTCAACTCGAAGAGCTGAGCAACAATCGCCGCCAACCATTTCAATCAAGGCACGTCACTGACGTGTAGCAATCTCGCGTTGTTGCCCAGGGCCTCGGCCGATGGACTGCTGCGGCGCCGAGAACATGAGCGGCGAAGCAGTGACAGCAATCAACCAACTGTCCCCAAGAGTGGTCTGTCAGGCAGCATTCGATTGAAGTCACACCAGAACCAGGATCGTCATCGTTGTTGCCCGTCCACCGAAACGGATAGGCTCTAAGTATGCCAGCCCGAGCCAAGCAAATTTTGGATGGCACGTAAAGTGCTTGCAGTCCCCATTACCTTTTAGTCAAGCTCGCTCAATCTCAATCGAGCGGCTTGCTCGAACCATAGATTTCCCACTTAAGAAAGCTGAATGATGGTCGACAAAAAACTTCCGAGCGATGAAACGCGTGAAGAGCTCCGCAACGAAGACCCCGTCACAGGCGCCGCGGGCGCTCACCCTGTGGGTAGTGGCGTGGGTGCGGCACTGGGAGGCGCCGCTGCGGGAGCGGCAACGGGCACATTCGCGGGACCGGTGGGTACGGTCGCGGGCGCAGTCGTCGGCGGAATCGTCGGCGGTTTGGCTGGCAAGGCAGTCGCCGAGAACATCGACCCCACCGTGGAAACGCAGTATTGGCGAGAGGAGCATGCCAGCCGCCCGTACTACAAAGAAGACTATGAATACGAACACTACGAGCCAGCCTACCGGGCCGGCTGGGAATCCTTCGATCCGGAAGTTAACGAAGACTGGAGTGACCGCGAAGCGATCGCTCGCGAGCGATGGGAGAACGAAGGAGGAGCCGACCATATGAGCTGGGACGACGCTCGTCCTGCCGCCGAAGATGCCTACACCCGCGTGGTTGGTCACACCGCGCGGCCAAATTAAACGATGATCACACCACTTTTCAACTTAGCAATTCATGAAGGAATCAAATAATGGCCAATCCATCTAAAAAAGCCGCGTGGCAAACCGATGAGCACCTCAGTACGTGGGAACGTGTCAAGAAGGCATTCGCCAACGACTGGGAGCAAACCAAAGCCGACTTTGGGTCCGACAGTTCTCGCGATATGAATCAGGACGCGGACGACACCGTTAAGCAAATGGCGGGCAGCGATGATGCCTTTGAAAATCGCGAGCAAGCATTTCGGTTCGGATTTTCCGCTCAGCAACACTACAGCTCGGACTATCCGACCTGGAATGAAGACTTGGACAAGAAACTGCGAGCCGACTACGCAGGCGACTATGACAAGGATCGCCCCTATATCCAGCATGCCTACGGGTACAAGTACTCAGGCTAATCGCCGGCCAGACGTCAGGAAAATGCGTTCCCGGCGGATCGTTTGCCGGGTGCGGACGCTTACATCGATGCCTGGTAAACGCTTTTTACCTGCGCGAATGTTGAGCTTGTGAAGCCGCTTGGGAATGTCTACTCTTAACCGTCCCGGACGTTCGTCCGGCACATTACTAGGCATCACTCGGTTCATTCCGCGGCTGGTCACGGGTTGAACCCTGGCTAACCGTTTGAGGAAACGCGGCACGCGCGCTTTTCTAGCGGACACAGCTTCCGTCGCGGATTTACATATGTGCTTGATTTCGCTCAAGGACAGTAGGGAAGAGCACGTGAATGAAGCATTCACTCGAACTCGAGATTCAGACTCAACCCACCAATACGAGCTGTGGACCGACGTGTTTGGCGGCGGTTTATGATTACTGGGAATCGCACGTCGATCTCCCTCAGCTCATTGCGGCCATTGGTGAACTGGAAAGCGGCGGCACATTAGCTGTCCACTTGGCATGCGACGCCCTGAGTCGCGGCTACGATGTTGAAATGGTGACCTACAACCTGCAGTTCTTCGATCCAACGTGGTTCAGTTCCGAGGGTGAAATGCTGTCTGGCGATTTGATGGCAGAGAAATTGCAGGCCCAGTGGTCCGCCAAGCGTACGCGAGCCGATGTCGACCAGTTGCGATTATTCAATGCAACCGAAGCCTACCTGCAGTTCTTGAGCCTCGGCGGCCGCATTCGGATGCAGCCTCTCGACGAAAAGTTGATTGTGGATACCTTGGTGCGAGGTATTCCTATTTTGTGCGGTCTTAGCGCGACGTACCTCTACCATGAGCGCCGAGAGCGGGTCGAACCGATTGATGCGACGCGGATCGAGATTATCGCTGACGATATCAATGGTGATCCGTCGGGACATTTCGTCGTGCTGCATGGTTACGACCCCTCGACATCGTCGGTTTTGATCGCTGATCCATTGCATCCCAACCCGATGGCGCCTACGAATAAATACGCCGCGCCGCTCTCCCGATTGACTTCTGCCATTTTGCTTGGCATTGTGACGTACGATGCCAACCTGATGACGATCGTTCCGAGATCGGACTTTTAGAATCTTATCCGCAGCGGGGCTGACCCTTTGAAACGACTCGACTTGGTTGATTTCGCGAAGTTGCTTGATTTCGTGAACTTCAGCGGAGAGGGTCAGATCCCTTTTCGAATAGCTTATTTGCTGTCAATGGTACCCTACTGAATGAACGCAATTCTGGTCGCCGAATCTGGCGATGACTGGTTGGGAGATTTTGACGGAGTCGAAACCGTCGATCCGCGGGACTATTTGGCCTCGCCGGATCCAAACCTCCGCCGAGCGACACGAGTCTATAACCTGTCCCGCTCGTATTCCTACCAAAGTATGGGGTACTACGTGTCGCTCTTGGCCGAAGCCCGTGGTCACCGGCCCATTCCCGATGTGCAAACCATTCAAGACTTGCATGGCACCGCGGCCGTGCGAGTGATCCCGCAGGCCCTCGAGGATCTTATTCAGTCGTCGTTGAAGGGTCTCACCGGCGACGAGTTCGTGCTGAGCGTTTACTTTGGCGAGAATTTGGCCAAAAAGTACGACCGATTGTCGAAGGAACTCTATGGAGTATTTCAAGCTCCGCTACTGCGATTCAAATTCACTCGGCGCAGCAAGTGGCGTCTCCGCCGCGCTTCAGCGATCGCACTCAATGCCGTTCCGGAAAACCACCGTGGGTTCGTTGCGGGAGCAGCTCGAAAGCATTTTACGGGCCGAGGCACGAACCGTCCCAAACCGAAGTCAACTCGGTACGATATGGCTATTTTGCACAATCCTGAGGAGGGTGATCTCGCTCCTTCGGGTGAGTCAGCGCTGAAAAAAATGGTCAAGGCGGCCGCGAGCGTCGGGATTTCAGCCGAACTGATCACACGCCAGGATGCCGGCAGGCTACTGGAGTTTGATGCACTCTTTCTGCGGGAGACCACTGCGGTCAATCACCACACCTACCGGATGGCGCGGCGGGCTGAGTCGGCAGGCATGATCGTGATGGACGATCCGCTTTCGATACTGCGCTGTTCCAACAAAGTCTATTTGGCCGAGCTGTTGATCCGCGCCAAGCTGCCGACCCCTGAGACCTTTGTCGTCCACCGTCGCAATGCCGAATCCATCGCCGCGCAGCTGACATTTCCCTGCGTGCTCAAACGCCCCGACAGTGCGTTCTCCCAAGGCGTGGTGAAAGCCAACGATGAGGAGGAACTCGCCACCAAGCTCGCGGAGTTTTTTGCTGATTCGGAACTCGTGATCGCACAAAAGTACATGAGAACCGATTTCGATTGGCGAATCGGAGTGTTGGACCAACGGGCGATTTTCGCATGCAAATACCATATGGCTCGCGGGCACTGGCAGATCGCCAAACACGATACTGCCACCGCAGGGGCGAAGCCTCAGTTCGGCAAGGCTGAGACGTTCCCAGTCGAGACGGCGCCACGCAAAGTCGTAGCGATGGCCGTCAAAGCCGCCAACTTGATCGGCAACGGTCTCTATGGTGTGGACCTGAAGGAAGTTGACGGGAATTTCTTTGTGATTGAGGTCAACGACAATCCCAATATCGATTCGGGTGTCGAGGATGCGGTTTTACGCGATGAGCTCTATCGTCGCGTCATGGAATCTTTCGTCCGGCGAATCGAAGCTAACAAACAAGGTGGATGAATCGGATGACTTCGGAAAAGATTAAGCTTTTTGCAGCGTTCGGGATCGAACTGGAGTACATGCTCGTCGATCAAGAGACGCTCGACGTACGACCGATCGCAGACGAAGTCCTGGCGAGGCTTTCTACGACCTTCGGGAATCACGCGGGTCAGTCCGAACCTTGTCCAGTCGCCGCTGGGGAGTGCAGCGACATCCGTCTGGGCAATGTGACCTGGTCCAACGAACTCGCCGCCCATGTTATCGAACTTAAGGTGAGTGAACCGACGGCCAACCTTCGTGGATTGCCTTCGAGTTTTGAAGCCGCAATCAAGAACGTGCGTGCCATCTTGCGGGAGTCGGGGGCTCGTTTGCTACCCACGGGAATGCATCCTTGGATGAATCCGTGCACGCAAACCGTGCTGTGGCCGCACGAGAACCGAGAAATCTATCAAGCATTCGATCGGGTGTTCAACTGCCGAACCCACGGTTGGTCCAACGTGCAAAGCGTCCACCTCAACTTACCGTTTGATAGCGCCGATGCGTTCTCCCGATTGCACGCCGCGATCAGGCTGGTCCTGCCGCTCTTACCTGCTCTAGCGGCCAGTTCACCAGTGGTCGACGGAGCCTTGACCGGCAATCTCGATTCACGCTTGCAATTCTATGCGGCTCACTGCCACTCGGTGCCCTCACTGATAGGCAACGTGATCCCTGAGGCGATATTCGATGAAGCCACCTATCGTCGCGAGATATTTTCCCCGATCGAACGTGACATTCGTCCACACGACCCCGATGGTGTTTTCGAAGTTGAATTCCTGAATGCTCGTGGCGCAATCGCGAGATTCGATCGTGCATCGATCGAGATACGCGTGATGGATGTGCAGGAGTACCCAGGCGCTGACGTGGCGATCTGCGCCGCCGTGATCGCGCTGATAAAGGAACTTGTCGGCGAGCAGCGCTCATCGTCGGAAGCACAAAAATCCATCGCGACAGATCAACTCCGCACAAGCTTTGATCGTGTCTGCGTCGACGCGGAGACCGCGATCATCGATGATACCGAGTACTTACGCGCCTTAGGAATTGAATCGTCATCGAGCACGGCGGGTGATATTTGGAATACGCTACTAGCTCGGCTGCGCCGCGACGATGCCGTCCTAGACGGACTATTCGCTCCCTTGGAAATCATCCAAAAACACGGGACGTTGGCAACGCGCATCACGCGAGCTCTCAGGTCTGGGTTCACACGTGAAGATCTGCAAGATGTCTATCACCAATTGGCGGACTGCTTAGACGTCTGGGAACCATTCCAACCGTGAGGTCAAAACGTAGGTTCCGCTTTGTGATCTCTTGCGAACATGGTGGCAACGAAGTTCCACAGCAATATGCATCCCTGTTCGCTTCCCCCGGCGCGAACGGGTGGTTGAATAGCCATCGCGGCTACGATCCCGGAGCTTTGTCCGCGACGCAGCAATTGGCGACGTACTTGGATGCGCAAGATCGACTCTTCGATGATCCCGTGATTGCCACGGCGACGAGGTTACTCGTGGACCTGAACCGGTCCACAGACAATCCAAGTGTGTGGTCAAAATTCACCTCGGGAGAGCCCCAGTCAGTGCGCGACCAAATTTTGACGGAGTTTTATGAGCCACACCGTCAAACCGTGCATGGTCATATTGCCCGGGTGGTTGCGGCGGGCGACGTCGCAATTCACTTATCCGTTCACACCTTCACGCCGAAAATTCGCGGAGCATGGCGACCGCTGGAAATCGGTTTGCTGTTCGACCCTCGACGCTCACTCGAGTCCGCTTTGTGCCAACGCTGGTCGACTGCCTTTGCCGCTGGGGCCCTTGAGTTTCCGAGAATGCGGCTGCGTTGTAACGAACCCTACGCCGGCACCGACGACGGCCTGACAACACACCTTCGTCGAATTTTTCCTGCAGACGCCTACTGCGGGATCGAAATCGAGATCAACAACCGGTTTTACCGCAAGTCACCGGCCCACCAAGCCAACCTTGTCGCCAGACTTTGCACGGCATTGCCTTGTTTTTTATCGTGAAGCGTTTCCTTGTCGATCGTCATGAATGACAACATCTCCAGAGCGGTCGCGACTCGCTGACGCACGTTACACTGCCGTCACAATCGGTACCGTTGCTCGTATCAGCCCCTGACGAGTGCGATAATAGCGACGCACTGATACGACCGAGCGTCAATCCCTTGCCAACCACGCATTCTGGCTCATCCGACCGAAGGGTGCGCCGGAGGTTTTCAAGGCATGGCTCAAGCGTCCAATGATAATTTGTGCGAGTTGTCGCTGGACCTAATACTGGGTCTGCCGGGAGAAACGGAATCAAGCTCTGCAGAGGTGCAACTTGACAAGGGATATCCGGGTCGACGGTGCGCCAACGGTGCCGACGGTTCTCGGCGAGTTTCGATTCGCCGAGGACGCTTTTATTAAACAAATCATTGGACACTTGAGTTATGGAGTGCCGGGATAAAACCGGTTTGGAATCGAGAATGAAAGTTTCTTACGAGGAAGGTCTAACCAACTACTTCGGCCTCCGGCGGAGGTGCGACGAAGGTAACAACGTCGTGCTGAGCGTCCGTGCAGGGGGAAGCGTAGGCCAGCTAATTGAGCTCCGAAATCAGGTCTTCCATGTGCCGACCGTGTCATATGCGTCGGGAAGGCAACACCAGCTACACCGCTTTGGTAAGGGTAGTCTGGACATGGCGGAGTCGAAGAACCTGTGCATGCGTGGAAAATTCCAAACGCGAGAACCGGGAAGTCCCATTTGCCCCTGGGGTCAAGTCGTGATGACTCACTGCCAGGGCGACCAGCGAACCTCTATGAGCGCAATTCTGGTATGAACGCGGATGGGATGGCAGATGAGGCCGTAGTACCGTCGACGCGGGTGAACAAAGCTGCGACCGCAGTGGCGGAATCCGCCGAGGAAAGGGACCTCACTGAAGGGAAGTATTGCCGGATTGGCGTCGATGCTTCGGACTCTGAGCCGGAACAAGTATCAATTGGAGCGTCACGGGAAATCACGACGGGTAGCGTCACAGTGTGTCGCGATCGTTTGACCCAACGGAGGAGCCGTATGAGTCAAGGCTCACGTACGGATCTGTGCGGGGGGCGGCTGGCAACAGCCGTCCCTACCGCGATCCTCAGAAAACCTCCAGTCACCATCGCGCACGCTTCGGTCGGATGAGCCCGCATTCAAGCGATTCGTTCAAGCAAAACTTTCCTATTTTCATGCGCGGCGGGGATCCTCTCTTTTACCAAATTGCTGTCGAATTAGTCTCCAGAGCCACCAACCAAACAGGGCCGCCACTACGGCTGTACTGACCCAGCTTAGCGGCCTCGCCAGATCGCCATAATTGACGCCTAGCCACCAGCCAATCCCTGCGAGCAATGTTGTCCAGAGTACTGTCCCGATCGCGGTGAGCAGTGAGAAGCGAGCGATCGGCATTTTCAAAAATCCAGCAGGAACACTGATCAACGTGCGAATTCCTGGGACCATGCGGCACAGTAGCACCGCTGTCGAACCCCAGTTTTTAAACCACGCATCGACGCGCTCAAGGTCGCTCGGCGTAAGCGTCAACCAAGCACCGTGGCCGCCAACCCAGCGTGTCAATCGGTCCTTGCCCACCCAGCTCGCCACATAGTACCAAAACATCGCACCGGAAAACGAACCAACACTTCCCGCGAAAACCACGGTAAAAAAAGAAATGTTACCTTGACTGGCCGTGTATCCAGCCCACGGCATGACAACTTCCGATGGAATCGGCGGAAATAGGTTCTCGATCAGCATCAGCACGCCGACACCGATCGCACCGAACTGCTCCAGGAAGTCCTTGATCCATTGTTCCATAACATCACTAGATTTAGCAGGGATAGCGAATCAACAATTCGCGTCGCGTCAGAACGGAGAAATCAATTCTTCGTGTCTGCCAGGCCTGTCAAGAGGCTTTCATAGATCTTCCGAACAATCAATGAGTTGTACTGGGCAATGAGTTGTACTGGGCAATGAGTTGTACTGGGATTCGCCAGCATGGCGTGTCCGACGAGTGGAAAACATTTGTGACGAGTCGTACCACAACTTTGCAAAGCCTGTGCCACGCCGCGACGCCGACGGTGTGGCGATTCCGCACGCCAAGACGCCGCAGAGATATGTCCCCTGATCGAAGTTAGTACAACGTGATCGCTACCAAGTCACGTGCTCCGCGATCGCCCGCTCTACCGTAGTGTCCGACCGAGCCGACCGGGGGGGCGGGGGGGCGGGGGGCGGGGCAATGGACGAGAGCCAAGGCCAGCTCGCGACGGGAAAAATTGAATTTCAATCGAGGTTGCTGGCGAAGAAAACGGGCCGGTTTCAGATGCAAACGAGTAAAGTTCTTGATAAGTTCTCGTGCTTTGCTCGTCTCGGACTACATCAAGTATCGAAGTTTTTCGTATGCGAGCTGTTCCTTCCGCGCGTCGTCGCTGGCTTGCGTCAATTCATCGAATCCGAACATGGTTTTCACGCGGTGCGTTAGCAGCGCTCGGTCATAGGGAACTTCGCCGGAAGTCCAGTAGGCAGATGTGTACGGATTGAAGTCTGAGTAGGGTGACGGGCCTAATTCATCGGCAACATTTGGTAAATTTCGCCACAACCGCAAATGCTGAAGGTGCGACGCAATCGCCGCTAACGCGAGTTCGGGATAGCCGAACTGCGCGAGGTCGGTGATGGCGGCGGCGTGGTTGTTGACATGCACGAGACCCCCGTAACCCTGTTTATGAACTTTCGGATCCTGATTAATGATCTCATCGAGCACGGCGTTGACCATACCCTTCACATTTGTGTACGCCGGTGTACTACTATCGTCACCAGCGTCTCCTTCGGGCAAGATAATTTGGTTGCCCCTGATTCGTCCCTTTGTCTTCCCGTAGTAACCGCTTCCGGGGTGGGCTTGGTCGAAAAGACCGATTAGCTTGCGGATTCCGTGGACGATGGATGGAGTGGCGAACTCCGGGCGTTCTTTGAGTGCGTGAATGGCGATGGAGGCAAAGATCACGTTGTGTCCAGATTCACGCGGCGATCCGACATTCTTCGCGAGCGCCTCGGCGATGCCGTCGATGAGGCTTTCGTCCGCCTTCTCTTTTGGAAAATCTTCAAACAGCTCCGCATCCGCAATCTTCGACTTCTTCGTCATCCTCGACCCGAACACGGACTCGCCGCCCAAGACCCGATCAAGATCGCCTTCGATTCCTTTGTAAACTTGGGGATCGAGATCCGGGCGCTGCTTCTTGATGAAGGAACCGGCCACCAAGGACGCGCCGAGATGCCCAGCCATCGCGCTCATTAAGTGGGCTCTGGCGAGTGCATTGAGTCCCATTTGCAGGTAGGAATCATCCAATGCGCTGGCTTCGCCTGATTCACGTGCCTGCGCATGGGCAAAGGCGCCTA
This sequence comes from uncultured Planctomycetota bacterium, assembly GCA_963763175.1. Taxonomy (GTDB): domain Bacteria; phylum Planctomycetota; class Planctomycetia; order Pirellulales; family Pirellulaceae; genus Rhodopirellula. Next base: position 924,251 of record CAVXOB010000011.1, read on the forward strand.
ACGCATTTGAGATACTCAGCCCACCGATGATGCCTGTGGAAAGCCTAAAGAACTCTTTTCGATTCATCGTGCGCCTTCTATTGAGTTGATGAACCACTCAGGGAGATTGGTTCCAAAACCACTTCGCTCGGTCGAGGGAATTATACAGCAACGGCCGACAAAATCAGCCCCATTAGCCGGGATCAATGTTAATGCCTGTGCGCCCCAGCAGTCGGAGCGCCACCGTTACCTCGATTCGTCAGAGACAGGTGCCGACGAATTTGGTTGGGCCTTTCATTTGAACACTTTGACGACAGGATTCGTGTTTATTAAAGGTCATGCATGATCCTTGGTGGAAACGCGGCACGCAGAGCGTTGAGGACCGCCAGGACGTCGATCACTTCTTGGATGATCGCACCGCTGACTGGTGGCAGATAGCCCATCGCCGCGAAACCCATGCCGATGATGCTGAGCGCCATTCCGCCGATGGCACTTTGCAAAGCGATCGTGCGCATGCGGCGGCTGATGTGCATGAACTCGTCGACTTTGGTCAGTGAATTATCCATGATTACAACGCCAGCTGCCTCCGCGGTAACGTCACTGTTTTGACCGATCGCCATACCGACCGTTGCCGCCATCATCGCGGGTGCGTCGTTAATGCCGTCGCCAACATATAGCGTTCTCGCGTCCGCCGTTTCTCTGCGCACAATGGCCAGTTTTTCTTCCGGGCTTTGCTCGGCGAAGATTTCGGTGATGCCAACTTGGTCGGCCAAGTAACGCACCTCCGATTCGCGATCACCTGAAAGAATCATCACGCGATTGAATTGATGCCGTGGCCCGAGATGCTTGACGAACGCTCCGCTATCGGAACGCGGCGCATCGCGAAACCGCAAAGCTGCGGCATATTGATTGTCGATCGCCACCACGCATTCCAAGCCCCCCGCGACGGGAGGAATCTGATCAGCACCGGAGATGTCTTGTGAGGCGAGTTTGTTGCGACTGGTGATGAGTAGCGAATGACCGGACACGGTTCCTGTTAATCCTTGGCCTGGCTTCTCTTCCACTTCAGTGGCTTCGGGCAAGGCAATTTTGGCCTTGGTGGCCGCAGCGAGTAGCGCGCTCGCCAAAGGGTGCTTCGAGTAGCGTTCCAAGCTGGCGACCAGCGTTAACACTTCTCGCTGTTCAAAACCGGGCGCAATCAATTGCTCCGTCAATGTGGGTTCGCCATAAGTCAGCGTCCCAGTTTTGTCGAAAATCGCCGTACGACATGTCGCGATCTGCTCCAGCACAATGGGGCTCTTGATGATGATCGCGCGTCGAGCACACAACGAGATGGACCCAATGATGGCGACAGGAATGCCGATGAGCAGCGGACAAGGGGTCGCGATCACCAGCACCGACAAGAAACGAATCGCGTCGCCACTGAGGGCCCATGCAGCACCAGCGATCGCAAGCGCGACCGGCGTGTAAATAGCCCCCAGACGATCGCCCATCCGCTGGAGTTGTGGACGTTTGGATTCGGATTCACGCATCACCTCCATGATCTTGGCATACCGCGAATCGGCAGCCACCTGAGTCGCGCGAATCGTCAACGCGGACTCACCGTTGATCGCACCCGAGATGACACTTGAACCGGATGTTTTGGTAATCTGAAATGGTTCGCCGGTCAAATAGGATTCGTCCATCACGCCGCGGCCTTCGATTACTTCACCATCGACGGGACAGATGTCATGCGGATAAATCACCAGCGTGTCACCAACCTCAACGTCCGCCAGTGGGACATCGATAATTTCGGACTCGAGTTTGCGGTGCGCGACCGAGGGCATCCGTTTGGCGAGCGCGGCCAGCACGGACGACGCGCTGCGGAGGGCGTAGCTTTCGAGTGCCTCGCCGCCGGAAAGCATCAGGACGATGATTGAGCCTGCTAGATATTCGCCCAAAAGCACCGAGGTGAGGATCGAGACTCCGCCGAGCAAGTCAGAGCCAAATTCACGCTTGAAGAGCTTTTGCAGGAGTTCAAAAACAAGCGGACCCCCGCCCACGATGAGCGTGATTAACAAGGGAATTTGATACACGCTGGGTGTCGCATCGAGCCCGAAACGAAGGACCAGATGCGTTGCGATTGCCACAACCGTGAAGGTTGCAATGAGGGTGGTTTTTCGCCGCCAGAAAGCAGACAGCAAACGCCGCAATGGGCCCGGTGGTGTTGGTTCTGGATCCAGGTGGGATAGGGTCGGTTTGCGCTGGGGAATTCTCATTGGTTGTTCTGCATCGGATGGCGTTGGTGCATCGAAGTTTTTTTACAGGCGGGTTGTGAACACGCGGCCCACGCTGGTGACACCCGGTCGATCAAGCGAAACATTCGTCCGCTGCTTCCACGACATCATCGCTGAAGTAAACTCATGACAAACGACAGTCCAATGGTCAGTACCAAACTGCCAATGATTGAAATGTGCAGATGAAAGAAAAAGTTGAGCGCGATGAGGATCGCGATGAACACGCCCAACTGCACGATGATATTTTTATTCATTAATTCAATTCCTGAGGTTAAGCGTACTAAGTAGCAACTCGCATCGTCGGCCCTGACGGATCGCTCAACGGACGTATTGCTCAAGCCGAGTACGAGAGCGGCTATCCTGGCGATTCCGGAATGACCACCCGCGCCACCGTGCCGCCGGCGCCGCCGACTGCAAAGCTGCCGTCCGCCGCCGCAGTGACTTCGAAAATCCAGCCCTCGATCGCGTCGAGTGTCTGTTCGATTTCTGCGCTATTCGGATTGACGATTCTCAATTTCCCATCGGAACAGCCGACGGCAAGCCGCCCATCATCGCGGCTCCAAACAATCGAAGTTGGCTCGGCGGGGAGGCGTGCAAATCGCACAAGTCGACCGATTGTTGGCTGCCAAATTCGGACCGTCCCGTCGACGCTTGCCGAGGCGAGTTGTGGAACCGCCTGGTTCCCCGACCTAACAGCAAGATCGCACACGGGACCGGTATGGTTATCAAGATTTCTGAGGGGTTGCTCCGCGACGATTCCCTCATTGGTATTCCACACTCTCAGAACTTGATCAAAGCCGGCTGACACCACAAGATTCTGCTCGTTCATCGACTCGACGCACAAAACACGACGAGAGTGTCCATGGACAATTCGCACTTTTTCTAGCACGCCTTTGGACAATCGCCATTGAATCAAATCCTTGTCGGCGGCGCCGGTCACGAACTGGCTATCGGACAACCAGGCGGCCGCATGTATCACGTCGCTGTGCGAAATGCGACTCGCGACAAGCTCAAACTCTGGCCACGACACAAGTCTCCACGCGCCATATTCACTCGCAGCGCCTCCGACGATTAGAAGCCGCTCGCCGTCGGGAGAGAATCTCAAGTCGTGAATCTGCGCGAAACCTACATCGCGCACCGGCGTGGATTCGAGTGCCGGCCAGGCGACGATTTGTACTCCCAACTGTGATCCGACAACGAGTGAGGCATCGTCGGGAGACATCGTCAGCGCGGTGATGGGCGGTTGGGCGTTACAACGTAGCGACAAGCCGACAGTTGCAAGTGACAAAACCGCCGTAGCAACACCACTGCGGAGCAACTGGCGAGTGAAATGAAGTTGAGCAATGAGCGGCGGCAATCGTGGTGGACTCGCGAATCGGTTCATGCAAATAGCTCGTCCACTGGATTGCCATGGGCGCTGATCTGCACCGGACGACCGTCGCGAGTGTATAGCGTTGTTTTGGGATCGATACCGAGTGATCGATAGACCGTTGCGGCTAGGTCAGCTGGGGTCACCGGTCGAGAGTTGGGACTTTCACCCATGTCGTCGCTCGAGCCGATGACCTGCCCGCCCGACACGCCGCCGCCTGCGAGCATCACGCTGAACACACGGGGCCAGTGGTCGCGTCCGGCTTGGGTGTTGAGCTTCGGTGTGCGACCAAACTCACCCATCACGACCACCAGCGTATCGTCAAGCAAACCTCGCTCATACAAATCAGTAATGAGAGCGGCGTAAGCCATGTCGAGTGAGGGTACAAGCCCCACGGGGCTCTTCGCACCGGTGAAGCCTTCCTTCAGTCGTGTTACGAGGTCACTGTGAGTGTCCCACCCGTGGTTGTTCACCGTGACAAATGGAACTCCGGCCTCGACCAGTCGACGTGCAAGCAAACAGCATTGTCCGATCGTTTTGTCACCATAGCGGCGACGCGTCGCGTCACTTTCCGCTGACAGATCGAATGCCCGCTTGGCCCCCGGCGACGTCATCAACCGGTAGGCTTGCTCGAAGGAACCGTTGCTAGCCGGACCGATTGGGGCGGCGTCTTTTACTCCATTGAGCATTTGTAGATAGCTTCGGCGACGCTCCAACCGATCGGCGACACAGCCTGGGAACGGATCGAGATCGCGAACGCGAAAGTCCGGCCTGGATGGATCACCACCAATCTCAAACGGGGCGACAGTCGACGGCAAATAGCCAGGAGCAACGAACTTGCCACCGCCGACCCGCAAGTCGGGAAGTGCTACATGGGATGGTATTTCCCCGGGGTGCCGGTCTAGGTGCGACACCACGGAACCAATGGCAGGATAATTCAGTGCGGGCGTCCGCTGGTAGCCAGTCAGCAGATAGTGAGTACCGAAATTGTGCTCGCCAAGCGGTGAAGTCATGGAGCGAATGATGGCCGTGTGCTGCATCGTTGCCGCTGTTCGCGGCATCAACTCGCTTAACTGAATCCCAGGCACCGAAGTCGAAATGGCCTGGAACGGTCCGCGAACCTCCCGGGTCGCATGCGGCTTCGGGTCGAAGGTCTCAAGATGACTTGGACCCCCGTCCAACCAGATGACGATGCACGATTTGGCTCGCGCAGTCGTGTTCGCCCCACTTACTCGATTGCAGGTGCTGCCTAGGCCGAGTCCCAATGCAGTGAGTCCACCAACGTAAACAAAGTCCCTTCGACTGGCTGCGTTGTGAGCCTTGGCGGGCTGCCACTTAGTGGTTGGTTGAGAATTCATGACAATTTAATAGAGCCCATAGAAAATCTTCAAGGCGAGCCGCTCGCTCTTGTTCGGCAGCGGTTGGACCGATTCGATCGAGCCAACCGGTCAATTCATCGGCAGTGGGCGGCCGACTCAACGCCACCAAGTAAAAGGTGTTGATGATCTCGTCCGTCGAGACGCCCTCGTTAATGAGCATGTGGAGGCGGCCACCCGAGTCTTGGATTTTTTCATTGATAAGGCCGCCATTCATCAGATGGAGTTGGGAGGCGATTCCTCGTTCAATACCTGGGGTAGGCATGCACTGCTCGCCCGGCAGGCATTGCCCCAGAAACCTCAGTTTGTTCGCCGAGATCGTCCAATCGACCACGTCGATCGCCCGGCGAACACCATCATAGTCGTCCGCCACACCAGTGACGTCGCTGATAGCGTCTGCCAAGACTTCTGCCGAGAGCTGTTTTGTGAGTCCATGGGAGTAGAAACGATTGTCGACGCGATCACTGCTATTTGCTCGGCCAGCGCGGCTATAGGCGGCCGAGTTGCAGATCAATCGGATTAAGGGACGGAGTTTGAATTCGTTCTCAGTCAAGTAGTGAGACAGCCCTTGCAGCAACTCAGGATGCGAGGGTGGATTCGTTGCACGCATGTCATCCACTGGGCTTACCAGCCCCCGTCCCATGAGCGCCTCCCAAACTCGGCCCGCCATTGCCTTGCCGAAATAGGGGTTGTCGGGTGAGGTGATCCACTCGGCGAACGCCTTTCGGGGGTCACGATCGCCCACAATGAATTGTTGACCAGGGATCTTCGCAACCGCAGGTTCGCCTGTACGCGGGTGCGTGATCTCGCCGCGCCCCGTAAATCTTACAACTCGATCCCTGTCCAGTCCAACAAAAGCTGCGGCCAACCCATGGTAGTCATCCTGCGTCCAGCGATCCAGCGGATGATTGTGACAATTTGCGCAGCGCAGCCGAACTCCCATCAGCACTTCGCTCATGTATTCCGCTTCCTCGCGAGCGGTTGCGAAATAGCGATGCACCGTTGCCGCACCGGGCTCGCGGGAATCACCTTCGGAAAGGATAATCGCGTCGGCAATCGAATCCCACCCTACGTCGTCGGCAACTTGTCCATGCAACCAGCGGTAGAAAGCATCGGATGCGAGAGAGTCGGTGCCCGGTTTCTGCAGACGCAGCTGGGTCGCCAATCGATGGGTCCAGTAGTCCGTGAACTCATCCGACCTCAGAAGTTCGTCGACAAGCTCCGCTCGATCGATGCGCGTCGAGTCTGACAACAGACGTATAACCAACGGGGGCGATGGCAGGCGACCGGTAAGATCGAGTGATACACGCCGAACAAATTCCCGATCGCCGCAGGGTTCGGCAGGCGCGAGACGCAGTGCAAGTAGTGTCGCGTTGATCTCGTCGTCGATCCAATTCAGTTTGGCCGATTCGGGTAAAACTGGGATAGCCGTACCGATCGGGGACGTTACTGTAATGGAGGTCACTTGGTCGCCTAATCGCACAGTGGCGATTTGCTGTCCGGCACGCTGGATCGTCGCTTGGCCAGCCTCGTCAATGGCGAGAGCCGAGTCATCTTGACTCCCGTAAACTGCAGTTTTCGTCACATCTCGTCGCAACCCATCGCTGAAAACCGCGGTAACTTGGATTTGAAAGTCTGCTGGAATCGAGTCCGCAGCGAAGGATATGGGCGTAACGATCAGCCCACTCATCTTTCGCAACATTTTACGATGGGCGCCGGCCTCAATCCACTGCGAGATCACTCGAACGGTTTCAGAATCCGCGTCAATCACATCGCCACCACCGTGGCCCAATTGCCCCGTTGGTTTAGCTATCAAGAGACTTTTTCTTGGCTCCACGAAGCTAATGCGACGACCTTCGAGTTCATTGACGATCGAGCGGTAGTCGAAACCTGGATCTCCACCAAATAACGAAAGGCGAAATCCTCCCTGTCCAGCCGCGCTGCCATGACAACTCGCTGCGTTGCAGCCCGCCTTCGATAGCAATGGCACAACGTCGGTATCGAAATCAATCTCCGCGGCAGTACTACCCACCGCACAGAGCATGCAAATACAGAAGGGGAACGAGATATTTCGCATATCTATTCTTCTTCGGCGCGAATTCCCTGGCCCATTTCTTGAGGAACACTTGAGATTCTGCTATCCCGTAATCTCTTAGACGCGGACTTTCGGAAATTTGACAAGACGCGCGGTAAACCCTTTCACGAAACCAGCGGTTCTTTGCGGCGAAGTCTTCGACATCCTTCGCCGCAACTGCAACTTCTTCTGGCGTGGCCGTCTTTCGGACGACGAGCGACATTTTTTGACGGTAAATTGTATCTTGACTGGGTCGCTGCCCCGCTCGGTCCCTCGTCATCCGTGGTTCTTGGTACCCCATGTCCTGCAAGGTCGGTGCGCCGGTTCCCCCCATGACCTTCACGATCTCGTGACCGATACGCGTTGCGTCAGCTTGCACGCTCGGTTGAACAAGAGGAAAGTTTGCTGTCACAACACCCTTGAAGCCAACCAGTACCGTTAAGGTCATCTTTCGATTCAGTCCATACGCACCGGGTCCTTCGATACCATCGGTCGAAATCAGCGGGGAGGTGGCTTGTGGCAAAGCGTGCCGCGCTCGTTGAAGGTACGCAGTCATTTCAGTTCGGTCGTCCGTGAGAAAGACCAATCGCGACTTCAATCCATCGTTCTCCTTGGTTGCCGCAAAATCCAGCAGCACTCGCATCAGTCCGACCGAGGGTCGCGTAATTTGGTGGACGAAAACGATAAGGATTGGCGACTCGTTTGCCTCTTCAAGTACATTCACTCTGCCAGTGTTTTCAAAGGCTGCAATTGCCTCGAATGGCCGCATTCCCTCGCCAATCTGGGGCCCTGAAAAAAGCGGCTCGTCGGCGACAGTTACTCCACAAAGGAGAATCGCGATCACGATCGCTCGAAACGTAGTTTGCATCGTAGGTCACCGCCTGAGCCAAGTCTGTGAAGTTGAGATCCATTGATGATAACAAGCCACCGCGACTTGAGGGGAACCCAAGGATGTTACCGGCCTCGCTTTGGTCGCACTTCCCGCCGGTTCTGGGCCGAATTGTTGTCGCAAGTGGCAGCGATGGTTACACCGCTAATTCGGTACAGTCTCGCCCGCCCTCGTAACCCGCAACTCGCAACCCGCCTTTCTGAAGAATCAATCGTACCTCGCCTCGACCCCGCCCCTTTGGATGCTCGCAGTGCTCCAAACTGAAACCCGGTAGGCTGGCGCTGATGCCCTGCCATTTCGATCCAGAGCCTCGGGAACTTCAGCAGTATCGTGTGGATTTTCGCCTCCAAGGAGCAGCGTGACCGGCGACTCGCCCTGCTAAAGTGCCTGCCCTGTCCTCACTGCAAACACACCGGGGCACTGAATCGACATGGATTCCTCAAAGGTTATGACGAGCTGAACTTCAAGCAAAAAGCCATCCGGGCGATTCGCGTCTTCTGCTCCGATCGTGCAAACGCTGGCGGCTGCGGCAGAACCTTCAGTGTCTGGATCGCCGACAAAGTCAAAAGGCTCTTCCTCGATACCGACAGCCTGTGGCGATTTCTTGAACAAGCCGCTACGACGGGAAGTAAGTCCCAGGCTTTCAGAGACCTGCAAAGCTCACTGAGCGACTCGGCACCCTACCGGATCTGGAAACGATTTCTGCAAGCCCAGGCGGCGATACGAACCGCTCTGACGGCGATCGGGCCGCCGCCCAAGCATGTCCATCAAGACGGAGTGCCGTCGCCTGCCCAGTCCGCTGCCCAAGGGACCATCGCCCACCTCAAAGCAGCCTTCCAGGATTCTTCCAGCAACCCCATCGCCGCCTTCCAGAACGCGACACAGCGTTTCTTCATCTGATGGCAGTTCTGCTCTGACGGACATCCCGCTGAGACAGCGGAAATCTCACGCCGTGGTCTCGCGCCATGATCTGACGCGGTGGCCCCACCACCGGCAAAGTCGGCACGGTCGGCGCGCCGCCGACGCCGACTGGGCCGATTTGATGTCGCACCGGATCGCGACGAAAACTCGATTTCCACCCAGCAACACAACCCGACGATTGAGTCACCGCCAGACGCTTCTAAATTCGATGCCGGTCGAACTTCCGACCGCTGCCATTGGCACCGAAGTCCTCACCCTCATCACCGGAGCGTCTGCATGAAACGTCCATCGATCTATCTCAAAATGAAAGTCCTCGGAGCGATCGACATCGCCGAAGGGAAAACGAGTGACGCACGCATCAAGAACGTCGCCGAAATGACATTCACCGACGAAGAAGGAAAGCCACACCAGTTCACCTGGCGAACCATCCAAACGTGGCACTACCGCTACAAGAATCACGGCATCACCGCGATGCAAAACCAATCACGGTCCGACAAGGGACGCACACGCAAAGTCACCCCCGAAGAAGTTCTCGAAGCGATCAATGCGGCGCTGCCTCATTTTCATGGGAAAACACCGGGCAAAACCGCTATCTATCGTTTCTGTATCGAGAAAGGCTTGCTCAACGCAAACCAAATCGCACGAAACACGTTCAGCCGGATGGTGGGCAAGTACGAGTTCCTCAAAGAGGACTCCGGCGAGAGCCGTCAGCGTCGGGCCTTCAGCATGCAGTACGCTAACCAGCTTTGGCAGGCCGACACGATGTTCGGGCCGCACATCGCCGGCCGACAAGCCAAGCTGATTGCGTTCATTGATGACGCCAGCCGCGTGCTGTGCCACGGCGAGTTCTTCTTTGAAGAGAACGTCGACTCGATGGTCAAGGCAATACGCTGTGCGTTTTACAAACGCGGTCTTCCCGAACAGCTCTACGTTGATAACGGCTCGATCTACTGTTGCCAGGAAATCACGCTGATAGCGGCGCGTGTAGGCTGCATCCTGCGTCACACGGCGGTGCGAGACGCGGCGGCGAAAGGGAAAATTGAACGCTTCTTCCGCCGAGTCCGTGACCAGTTCTTGATCCGCAACCTGGATCTCTCTTCGATCGAAAGCCTTAACAAACAGTTCAGTGCATGGGTCGAAGGCGACTACAACTCGACCGTTCACTCAACCCTGGGCATGAAACCGATCGACCGCTTCGGCGTCGACCTTTCACGAATTCGTTTTCTCACACCCAGTGAAGACACTGACGAGTTGTTCTATGCCGAAGCGGAACGTCAGGTCAAAAAAGACAACACGTTCAGCTTCCGCGGCACACGCTACGAAACGCCGATCGACCTCCGCGGTCGCAAGATTGACTTGCGTTACGAACGTCATCGCGACGGTGACGTGATCGTCTACCAAGGCGGTCGCCGGATCGGCAAAGCGCGCCCATTGGATGCCGTCGCCAACGGCCTGTTGAGGCGAACGGAATCGTAATTGGTTAGCTGTTAGCCAACCAAACCTCACGCCTCATCTTTTCAAACTTCACCCTTCACCCTTCAAACTTCCAATCATGATTCGTTCCTACTTCGGTCTCAGCGAAGACCCATTCACTCTGCGTGACATCCGACTTCTGAGCCATCAACAAGAGATCCATGACACGCTTCGCGTGCATAGCCAACAAGGCGGCTTGTGTTTGGTCGTCGGACGCCCCGGCACCGGCAAGAGTGTTATCAAAGAATCTCTGCGGGTTCTGCCCGACAAAGATTACTTGGTCGCCACCGTCGCCCGCACCCTGCATACCTACACCAACACGGTAAAAATAGTCTGCGAAGCGTTCAAGATCGAGTTTGAATCGAGCGCGTTCAAGTGCGAACGCAAGCTGATCCAGCAAGCCTTCGCTCTGAATCGCAGTGGCAAGATGTTGGTCACAGTGATTGACGACGCCCATCTAATGGAAATGGAAAATCTTCGTCGATTGCGACTGTTGTTAGAGGATTTTCCGAAGAACCACAACTTGATTCTTGTCGGCCAAGTCGAGTTGATGGCCAGCCTGGACCTGGCGATCAATCAAGACATCAAAAGCCGCGTGACGTACTCCGTCATCACCAAGCGTCTGAACGACGATGCGATGCGAGAGTTCATCGAAGGCCAGTTGGATCGGATCGGCTTAGCCCACAACACGTTCACCACCGGAGCGACCGAACTGATCGTCCGCACCGCCGATGGCGTACTGCGCCGTTGCCGCAATCTGTGTTTGGCTTCGATGCTCGAAGCGGTCCGCAGCACCTCTGGAACCACGATCGACATCGACGTGGTCAACCGAGTGTTACTTCAACCGCACTGGCAAAAAGAAGTCGACCTAACGGACTTCTAAATCACATGGCCCATCTTCCAACTTCACCCTTTCACCTTCGAACTTTCAAAGCTATGATCACGAGAGAACTACTGCGAGCGATCCGCAACGACTTACCGATGAAATTGACGGTCACTCGACTTGGTCAGCACGGTCCGATTTCAAAGCAGAGCGATGGCTACTTTCGTTTTCAGTGTCCCCATTGCAAAGAGTTGCGAGCGACCGTGAATCCGAAAAACAACTTGGCCCATTGCTTCTGTTGTCAGAAGAACACCAACAACATCGACCTGATGTTACTGCAGGGTCACGACTTCGTCCCGGCGGTCACGATTCTGCGTCGTTGGTTGGAAGACTACCGAGATGACCTCGGCGATCCGACGCCATCGGCCAACTCCGATTCCTTGCAGACATCGTGAGTGATGGCAGTCACTGTGCGCGAATGCTGACATCGTGAGTTGCGTCCGAGCATCGGTTCAGCATCATCGAATTGGAACCCACGTCCATGCGATCGTTCGCTCAGAACGATCGCATTTTTGCTGCGCAGTTAGCTTTTTGCTGCGCAGTTGGCATTGATCGTTCCCTAGCGATCGCAATCGGATTTCGATCAAGAGTCCGAATCGCCGAGCAGATCAATCGGCGCCATCCATCCTTCACGAAGTCGGTCCAGGATCATCCAGCTCTCCGACACTGAATCGGGCAAGAAGAGCGGCGCGAAATGCTTCTCCAAATTTCGCAACAATTCGGCCAGAACGCCAAAATCACCGCCAAATCCCTACAGTCTCAATTCGGCCAAGAATGCGACATCAAAAAGGCCGGTAACAGTTAACTCGTGAGGCTGGCGACCATCGGATTCAATTTGAGTCGCGATCCGCCTTCTTGGTGACCGTATCGAGCAGTTCCAGAGCATCCTGCTCGCGATCCATGAACAACAGCACAGCAGATCGTTTGCGAATCATGACTCAAACACGGCCTCAACGAGGACGGGGAGAACCGAGAAGTTGGTAGTAAACGCGTGTAAATCGAACGGCGGCATTCAGGTTTAGACCATTTGATTTGACTGGATCATAATTAAGATGCATTGGCAATGTCTTCACCGTGCTTGCCAATATCATTGAGTTCGTAAACGCCGATAGGCCCGACATATTTGGGAAGTCGAAATGTCTGATCCAATCCCCCTTTATAGTCCTCAACGCTCAACGCTTTCGCCATGGCAGTGATCACAAATCCGACTCGCAAAGGCGAGGAGCCTTTGTTACCCAAGTTACCGCTATTGGAAACACCTAGCGTACTGAATGCTCCCCCCGACAGAATCTCGTATCCGTCATCGTTTCCGGAGATTTGTAGTTTTGCTTCCACTGATACCGATGGATCGCGTTTCGTGAAGAATCCTGTGGTCGTCCATCCCGGCGTTAGTCCCTCGGCAATCTTGTGCCACAATGTCAAATGCATTCTGTGGTACGCATCCAATTTCCTGTTCGAGTATTTTTGGTACGCATTGTGAATCCAAAGGTCATCTGAAATCGCCATCGCAACGGCATGAGCTTCGTTTATGGTGGGTACCAAATTCGCCACAACCTCTGCGTTTCCTCTGGCATTGATCAACGACTCCGTGACGGTACCAAGACCCCAGGCAATAAGTCCAATGATGCCGATTCCAACTATTAGCTCTGCCGTGCCGAACTGCCCGGACGGATCGTCGTAGTTCGCTGGATCGTTATGGACATACGCGTAGCGGTTCAACGACTCGGGACGCTGCAAAACACCCTCAAAATAATCGGCACTGATGAATCGCCCTTGTGAACTGTCGTATAAACGGGACCTCAAGAGGTCATAACCGACTAACGTATCGCGTGCCTCACCGTTGTACAGAAGTACGAGTCCTGACTCTTCAAGTGGCCAGATCGTATTGCCGAACGCATCGTAATCGATGGTATCCACAATCACGCCAGTTTCATCGGTAAAAATTCGTTGGTTGCCCTGACCATCTGAATTTGTGTAGATAATCTGAGCATCTTGGGAATAGGAAATCAAATGTGTCGCGTAGGTATTGTGCCGGACCAGTTCATCATTTGGACCGTACTCCGCAAGCAGTCGAGCGTACTCGATACTACGATCATACACATACGTGGAATGCACTTCACCAACGGTTCGCCGCAACAGATTTCCATCGACATCAAAAGCATATGTAATCAGCGTACTCTTTCCATCATCCTCAAGGGTTACCATTTCAACTTGTCCTGCACTGTTCCAGGTCACCGTTTTCGTACCATTGATGTTGCTCGATTCAAGGATCATTCTGCCTGAGTCGTCATAGCCGTACAGGATCGTCTCACTGGGACTTGTTCGTGAAAGCAAACGGTCACGCCCGTCATAGACATAGACCTCTGATTCATTCGCCAGATAGTCGTGCTTAAGAGTTCGATTTCCAACAGAATCGTATTCGTACATTGTGTGCAACAGTGGAACGTCTGCTTTTGAAATTGATTCTTCGATCAAGCGGTGGGTTGCGTCATATTGATATCGGGTAACTCGATTGTTATCCTCGGATATCTGTGTGATGCGTCCCGTCGCGTCCAGAACATATTGGTAGCTGGCAACGGTCGCACTGCCAATTGTTTGTTGTAGCGTGACGAGACGTCCAAGAGGATCGTAACTGCGTGTTTCCACGATTCCATTTGAGAAATTCGTACGCACCAGGTTCCCATCTGCGTCATATTCGTATCGGGTAGTTCCACCCGAATCGTCGCTCGCGGTCGCGATTTGTCCGAATTCATTACGGGTCATGGCCGTGATTATCCCGTTGAGCGAGACGCTGGTCACGTTTCCCATTGCGTCGTGCGTATATTGAACCACTTTACCATTGCTGTCCGTGGTCGCTATCAGGTCTCCGCTGCTGGAATAGCTAAAGGATGTCTCACCATGTCGATCAATAATCGATAACACACGACCGCGAGAATCGTAAGTGTAAGCTTCGCTCGTCCCATCGTGAAAACGTATTTCTGTTGGCCTTCCTTTTGGATTGTATACGTAACTCGTTACATTGCCGCCTTGGTCAATGCTGCGAACTAATTGCGAGGGGGCAGTGTATTCAAACGTTTCTTCGCTAGCATCATGATATCGAATGCGGGTTCGGTTTCCGTATTCATCATACTCGTAGCTTGTCGTTCGACCCGCAGCGTCCGTGGTCGATGCGAGCAAGTCTTGTGGCGTGTACGCATAGCGAGTCTTATTGCCATTTGCGTCGGTGACGCTCGTTAAACGTCCTTCTTTGTCGTAAGCCGACATCACGACGCTGCCTGCGGCGTCGACCATGCGAATTGGATTCCCATTTTTGTCGTATTCCATACGGATGGTCGTTGCATCGGGATACTTTTGTCGAATCACGTTGCCAACCGAATCGTAATCTGTGGTCGTTGTATAGCCTCGCTTACTGGTCGTTTGTGTAATCCGTCCCACAGCGTCGTACAGAAACGTCTGAGTATTGCCGAGTGCGTCCTCGATCGATGTTCGCTGCCCCGCTTCATTATAGGAGAATCGCGTTGTGTTTCCTGATGCATCATGCGTTGCGATCAGTTGCCCCAAAGCGTCGTATTGGTTTGATTCGACGAGCACTCGAGCGTCACATATCGATTCTAGGCGATAGCGTGCGATGACTCGACCAATAGCGTCATACTCGTTCTCGAGAATCGATCCATCTGTATATATGGTTCGCTGTGGCAGCCCGTTGTCGTTGTATTCGCTCTTCAGTTCACCACCCACCTCATCCGTCAATTGGTTCAATTGATTGTATGTATTGAACTGTCGCGTGGATTCAAAGCCGTAAGCATTCGTGCTGCTAATTTGGTTTCCGACCGCATCATAGCCTTTCAGGCTCTTGACACCATTTGAGTCCGTCGTGCTAAGCAGTCGTCCCTCTTGGTCGATAATAAATTCACGATCCAAAGCAACGTTTCCAACAAGTTCGGTAGTCGAAATCGTGTTACCATTGCGTTCACGCTCGTAACGCACCGTTCGCCCGCGAGAATCCGTCGCTTCAATAAGGAAGCCATGGTCATCATAGACGAGTGACTGAAAACTACCCGAATCGTCGCCAATCCAAACAACCTTGCCGTTTTGATCATATCTGTACTGTGTAACGCGACCTTGCGGATTCGATTCCGATACCTGATTGCCATTGTCGTCATACGAAAATGTTGTTGTATTCCCAAGCGGATCAATTGATTGCGTGAGCCGCGCCCGTGAATCGAAGGCCCGCTGCACCGCATTTCCAAGCTCATCAGTAATTTCCACTAAGTTTCCACGTGAGTCATAGACCCGAGTGGATACATGGCCCAGCGTATTCGTGACGGATGCTTGGTTTCCATCAACATCATATGTGTAAGTCGTTGCCTTGCCAAACGCATTGATGTCTCGAATTAGGTTTCCGTATGTATCAAACTCGGCTACTGTGCGATTGCCAGATCGGTCGGTGCCAGTGACTTGTGATAATCCCAGATCGTATTCAAACGTGACAATTTGGCCACCGGAAGTACGCGTTTCGACGAGTCGTCCTTCATTGTTATAGCGTTGGCGAATACCTTCGCGACCGAGTGGATCAGTCACTGAATACAAGAAATGCGATACCTCAGCGTCGTAAACAAATTTCGTACGATTGCCTGCGCGATCAACGACCGCTGTCAAGTCTCCGCTTGTGTACTCAAAGGAAACCTGTTGCTGTTCGGAATCCGAAATCGAAACGATGCGATCGAACCGATCACGATTGATCGCGACAGCCGTTTTGTTATCGCGATCAAAAACACCTGTTTCTGTGAACCGTAGGCGATTGTTGTTCTGATCAGTTGCAGAAATGAGTTCCCCAGTTCCACCATCAATTCGGTAAGTGATTCCCCCTCGGGTCGTTAGCACATATGCACCGCCAAAGCTGGGGCTCGCTGGGTTGTAGGGAATGCCGCCGGGGGCGAACAATTCGCCCTGTTCGTTGACTTGCAGGTAGCTGCTGGTGCCGGTCGACAGGGTGCTGGTAACGCCCCGATCCGGGGTGAAACGGGGGCGGGCGAGAACCAGATTATTGCCGCCGAATCCAGGCAATACGCGAATGTCCGGATTGAACGTGAAGCCCTGACGCCCTTGGCCGGGCACGTTGAGGTAGACCTTCACGCCAGCACGCAGCGGACTGTAGATGCCGATGTCTTCCAGCCCGCTCTTGGGTAGGCCGACTCGCAGATCCGTGTTGCGGTATTCCAAACGCCAACCATAACCGAAATCACCTTCGCGATCGGCTTGCAATGTGTCATAGATCCTTGTGATCTCGATGGGGATGCCCGCGACAGGAATCACCATGTCGGTAAAGCTCAAGCGAAAGTTCCCGAGTTTGAGATCGCCTGCCAGCCCGACGTGATGCTCGACGACGTTGACGACCGCATCATTGGTGGCGACTTCTAAGCGGATGATGTATTCATCGTTGAGTAACAGGCTGGTGTCCCAGACGCCAAGTTCGCCATTGCTGACCGCAGTGGTGCTCTCGTAGAACTCGGTAAAGCGATCTTCATCAGCGCGCCGATAGGAGAGTTTGTAAATCGCAAAGTCGTCGTGCGCGACGGTACCTATGATGGAAACCATCCCGGTAACCGAACTGGTGTCAGCAGGCGAGGTGATGATTGCCGTGGGGACTTCAGCGCTTCCGGGCAAACCACTCCAGCCTTGAGGCACATCGTAGTCGAATGAAATCGTCTTGGTCGTGATGTTGCCATTGGTATCGATGGCGGTTGCAGTAGCGATGATTGTGGCGAAACGCCATTCTTCAAACGTGAACTTGGCAGTGCCTGCAGCGTCGAGTGGAACGTCACGGCCGTTGGCTTGCAGCGTGGTCGACGCGATAGCGACGTTATCGGTGCTGCGTACGTAGACGACAAAGGGGCCGCTCCAAGGTTGAATCTTACGATTGCCGTCACCCAGACTCTCAATCAAGCTCAGCTTGGGTGCAACGATGTCTTCGATCACATCGAGTGTGAACGACTGCGAAACCTGGCCGCCGCGAGGGTCCGATACCGTGATGGCGAAATCGTGCGAACCGATCAGGGCAACTTCGGTCATCCATCGAATGCGACCGAAGCTGTCAATCGTGGCCCCCGCCGGCGCCTTAGTAAACTCGAAGGTCAATTGATCGAGATCCGCGTCACGTGCTAACACGTCGTAAAGAAACGGTGCGCCGGCAGCGACATCGACAGGCGGAACACTGTTGATAGTCGGTTGTTGGTTCTCAGCGAGTGCGTCGAATTCAAATGATTCAATCGCACTGGCACCACCGGCGTCGGTGGCGATCAGCGTGATAACCGTCTTGCCAACTTGAGCTACGGCTGGCGTCCAAGTGACGCGGCCTGTTACTGCATCGACGAGCATTCCGTCGGGAAAACGTCCGAGACTGTAAGTGATCGTCGTCGACTCGGGATCGGTAGCGGTCATCGCGTAGACGAACTCCGTACCGACGGCACCGAACCGAGGTGAAGTGCTAGTGATGATCGGTGCTTGGTTCGGGACGCCAGCGTTGACGCGAATTGCGAACCCTTGCGTCGATGCTCCACCGACTCCATCGGCAACTTGAATGACGACGTCTTGTTGACCGAGTTGATCGGCAGCGGGTGTCCAGGAAACTTCGCCCGTGGTGTTCACGATCGTCATTCCGGTCGGTGCTGCTAACAACGTGTACGAAAGCGGATCTCCTTCGGCATCACGGGCAACGACCGAATAGAGAAACGCCGCGCCAAGGCTCGCTTCGGTTGGTGGGATGCTCATGATCGTGGGTGGACCACCGAAGCGGCTGACTTTTAGCTTGAACTCTTGGTTTTCGGTCGCACCGCTGGAGTCGGAGACTTGGATGACCACGTTCGCTTCGCCCAACTGATCCGCTGCGGGAGTCCAGCGAATCGTGCCCCGTGATGGATGGATGCTCATCCCCACAGGCGATTCGGCGAGCGCGAACGAGAACAGGTCGCGGTCGACGTCGGTGACAAGAACGTCGTACGCGAAATCATCGCCAAGTGCGACCGAGTTGGTGGGCTGCGACGCAATCACAGGATTGGAGTTCCGTGCATAGCCAGTGACTTCGATCGCGAAGCTGACGGATTCGCTGTCCCCATCGGCGGTTGTCGCTTGAAGCTCTACCGATTGAGCGCCAAGCATGGTTGCTGCTGGCGTCCATCGCAGCGTGCCATCACTTTCGACGGAAAGACCGGTTGGACCGGAGGAAAGTGACCAATCAACAAGACGACCGATGGCATCGGTGCCGCCAATGCGACTGATATAGTCCCGTGTGACTGCTGCCGACTTACGTGGCAGAGTGACGTTGAGCGGCAGCAAGTTAGGCACCGATAAACGAACGTCGACGTTCCAGGTTGCTTCAGTGGTGGCACCTGCTTCGTCAGTGATTGCGACCGTGAAATCCTGTGAGCCGACGGCGCTAGCCGCGGGTAGCCAACTAACTCTGCCAGTAGCGGCATCGATGGATGCACCAGCGGGAGCGTCTGAGAGCGAATAAATCAGCTGGGACAATTCGGCGTCTTGCGCAACAACGTCAATAACGTAAGCGACATTTACATAGGCGCTCGCGGCGGGCAACTTCACAACGACGGGAGCGGTATTAGGCGCCGTCACATTGATATTGAAATCATGCAGTGAGATTGACCCCGATATGTCGGTCGCTCGCAGGATGACAAGATGCTCGCCAACTTGGCTAATCGTTGGCCGCCAAGCGACGAGGCCCGTTGCTGGATCGACCGTCATTCCATCCGGTGCAAGCGACAGATCGTATGCGATCGCCTGGTCCGTAATACCCAATGCGACAGATGCGTAGCGGTACGTTTGCCTCGCTTCGACCGCATTACCAGGAGTCGTTACAAATTGGAAGAATCCATGTAAGTCCTAGGTTTGATGGGTGGGAGCCATTCGTAAAAAACTGGCGACTCGGACCCGTGATCATGACAGAATGAGCTGTCAGTCACATTTACTCCACCCAACAAACGCAAGGACAGAATCACATGAACATTCTCGCACTCGATCTCGGCAAGTTCAACTCCGTTTGCTGCTTCTTCAACAGCGAAACTCGAAAAACCAGCTTCCTAACCACGCCCACCACGCGAGATCAGATCGCCAGCATCTTCCAGGACTGCAAAGCCGACCTCGTCGTCATGGAGTCGTGCGGACCCTCGGGGTGGATCAATGATGTGGCCAAATCGCTGGGCCTCGCCACGCTCGTCTGCTCGACCAACGAGGAGGCGTGGCGGTGGGCCAACGTGAAACGCAAGACCGACAAAGACGATGCTTTGAAGCTTGCTCGCATGTCCGCGATGGGCGAGCTCAAGGCCGTCCACATGCCATCGCCCGAACATCGCGAGTTCCGCTCGCTCGTCAAATATCGCAAGACGCTCGACGGACGCATCAACAAATGCAAAAACGCGATCCGTGCTTGGTTCGTCAATCAGGGCATCACGATCGACGCAGGAGACAAAGCATGGCACACTGGCCGCGAGCATATCAACTCCTTTCGCACGCCGCTGGTCGACTGTGGATCCAACGAGCTATGGAAGGGCGAGCTCGACATCGAATTGACGATTCTCGATTCGTTGATCCTGCAAATGGGCGTCGTCGTCAAGAGACTCGAAGCGATCGGCAAGACTGACCCGCGAATCATTCGGCTGCAAACGATTCCCGGAGTCGGGCCACGCACCGCCGAGATCCTGGTCGCTTGCATCGACGATCCGCATCGCTTTGAAAATGGACGCCAAGTCTCGGCCTACTTCGGTCTCGTTCCGCGGCAATACCAATCGGGCGAAACCGATCGCAACGGACGCATCACCAAGCGTGGCAATCCTCTCGCACGTACGATCCTGGTCGAATGTGCTTGGGCCTCGCTGCGGTACAACCCGTGGGCCAAAGGTGTCTACGAGCGGATCTGCGGCAAACAGAAGACTCGCAAGAAAAAGGCAGCTATCGCGTTGGCCCGCAAGATCGCCGTCATCGCCTGGGCGATGCTCCGAGATGAAAAGGATTGGGACCCGAAGCAAATGATCCAAGTCACTGAGTCGTTTGGACGAATGTCACCAGCACTCAAAGACTCGCTGCAAAACATGAAACCCAAAGAGAACAGCGATCAGCGTAAGAAACGCCATCGTCAGGAGGCCCGCTCGGCGAAAGAGGCCGCTGAAGCTCTCGCGTCCAAGACAACCCGATCACCCAAGGCCGCGACGCCAAAGCGTAAGCCAGCAAACTCCACATCAATGCGGTCGCCTCGGACCACATCCCCATCAAGCGAGAAACCCGAAACCAAAACACCCAAACCACGGCGAGCAAGAAAGCCAGCAATTTCCGACTGATGCTCAGACATCGGCGTAACGAATCGGCCTTGCTCGCCATTTTTTAAAAGCTCATCCATCGGAAGCGTGCGAGATGGTGACTGGAGGTTTTTTTAGGCATGGCTCAAGTGTCCAATGATCTGTTTGAGAAATCGTCCTTCGCGAATCGAAACTTGTTGCGGGCGTCGGAACCCAGCATTGGATACTTGAGCGATGCCTGGAAAACCGCTCACGCAACCTTCCGTCGGCGGCGCTCTATTAAAACCATCGAGCGACGAGGACAACCAGTACCGGGTGGCTGATGCTTCGACATCGGCGTAACGAATTGGACCTCGTTGCTCTTATTACTCATCTCAACGATCAATTCTCACGACCAGCTCACCTCACATCGGAGTTTCCAAGAAGCCCACAACCGTTTCTCACCAAGACAACAGACCAAGGACAAGACCAACCCAAGTGTGTGAAGCACCGAGACAAGTGGACACTGAGGCTTTCGCATTAGGATCGATTCGCAGCAGCGAATCGTAGAAAGTTCAGACACGTCGCCCTAAAGAATGTGCCACACCAAGGGAAGGTAGCTTGCTGCTCAAAGCCTCATCACGAGACTGGGAAGCCTCCAGGCAAGCTGCACCCACCACGCAAACATGATCGTCCAAAGATCGTTGAACCGTGCATGGATAACTGAGAGGACACAGTCCGCCCGAGGCGGATCTATAAGAGTTCAAATGCGTCCACACCTCGAATAGTCGTTTAATCAACATCCTTGACTGAAGTTGCCTGTGAGTCGCTCCAGTGGATCACTTCCTCAAAACTCATCAACCAATCACCATTCGAGAACCCACGCGATGTGACAAAAACAATTCCTGAAAACATGGCAACTGGTACTTGTCAAACCTAGGACTTCATAGTCGCCACCGGTCACCGAAGTGTTGGTGGGCTTGAGGACGAAATCGACATCCGCCAGAATTTCATCTGCGGCAAGCGAGACCGATAAGCCATTGCGACCGGCCACGTCTTCCCAACCGGCTGGCAAGTCGGGACGAATCGTATAAGTCCCCGCGTCGAGACCCGTGAGCGCATAGTCACCAGCGCGATCGGCTACGGCCATCGGTTCGTCGTCACCGCGAACCCCGTCATCATTCAGGTCTGCGTAGGCTCTCCAGTAGGCAATCGGATCGTCTTTGTAGGTCCGTAGCGTACCGCGAACGTGGCTCAGCGAGAGCTGTGCGATGGCTAAATCGACGACCGCGTCCTCGTTGGCTAAGACCGATAAGTTCACTGCCGCAGGCGTTTTATATCCAGCGACTGGCGAAACGGTCACGGGATACGTACCCGGCAGCAGACCACGAAAACTGTAATGACCACCCGCGTCAGTGATCGCTCGCGATTCGCTTGGGTCTGGATAGTTGTTCCCATTCGTGTCGATGAACAACTGCCATCCTGAGAGGGACGACTCCGCTGGATTCTCGCTACCGTCGTCTTGCGTGTCATCGCCATCTAAATCGTCAAACAAGTGACCAACGATGCGTCCTCGTTGTTCGGGAACAATCTCGACGTTGAATGTTTGCGTGTCGAATCCACCACGGCCGTCTTCCACGCTGATCGTAAACTTGTGCAGGCCTGGATTTGCCAAGCCGGGGGCGAGTTGCGGTTCGAGTTGGTTACGGATCAAATTGCCGTGGTTTTTGGCGGGCGAGAAATCGCGAACGTTGACCGTGTTGGGTAAGTCAAACCGGTAGTCGAGGACGACCGACGAGTTACCCTCGTATTGACGTCCCATCCCTTCAACGATTTCCTCAGGCGTGCGCACGACATTCCAGATGCGATAATTGTCGATTCGACCGATCATCGAGAACTGAGCCGCCAGGCCGACTCGTGAATTCTTGGTTGGATCGTAGAGAACCGAAGCGGGAATGACGGTCGATAAAACCTCTTGACCATCCACATAGACCTTGGCTGTTTTACTAACGTCATCAATGGTCAATGCAAAGTGATACCAGCGATCCGTTTCAGGCACGAAGTCAGCGAAGTACCGTTGGTCATTCAGGCCGGTGCCAAAATCCATTTCTAACCGCAACCGCGTGTTGCCGTTGTTCCATAGTTGATAGGCATAGCCCGATGCGTTGTCCTGCTGGAAAATCACCGCTGCTCCGTTATTGGCGGGCAGCTGGCTGAAGTTGTACCAGCCTTCGAGCGTTAAGTTCGCGGGTTGCAGCGATGGATCGGCTGGAACCTCAATTTCACCAATGCCCTCGATGCCAGGTAGGTCGATTCCAATGGCTTGATCGGTGCGGCCATCCCACTGAACAAGTCCTGTTGTCGGGTTGATCGTGGCTCCAGATGGGGCATCGATCAATCGATAGCGGATTGTGTCGCGATCATTATCGACCGCCGTTGCTTGATACACAAATGTTTCGCCTGCACCGTTTTTGCTGTTTGGCTCGGTCGCAATCAGTGGTGTTGCGTTTTCGCGGGCGGGCCGCACATCAATCTTGAACGACTGGGTCGCGACCCCGCCACGCCCGTCATCGGCTGAGAGTGTGACGTCATGCGCACCGACTTGATCCGGCGAAGCGGCCCATAGCAACGCACCCGTCGTCGAATTAATGATCACGCCGCCTGGGCCGTCCACAATCGCATAAGTGAGCGTGTCGTTATCAGGATCGATAGCATTGGAATCGTAGCGATAGACTTCATTCGGGTCGAAGCGATTGTAGATCACACTGACGGTGCTATCCCCCGAGTTAACAACGACAAGATCGACACGACCATCTTGGTCGGCATCCGCCAACGCGACGCGTGTTGGACTTTCTCCAACCGAAATGTTTTGGGCACGCGCGAATTGACTGTTGCCGTGGCCGTAGAGAATGCTGAGGACGTTTGCCTCGGGGAGAGTGGCGACTACGTCAGGATTGCCGTCATCGTTGATGTCAACGACCTGGACGTCGCTGGGCGAACTCGGCAAACTGATGTAGATGGGTGGGCTGACCGGCTGGAAGCCGATCCCACTAAGGATCATCAAACGGTTGGATTGGGGGAGCGTGACGAGGGCGTCGATCTTTCCATCGCCAGTAGCGTCGGCGAGCGTCAGTCGACCGGGTTCGTCGCCGAGCGACATGGCGACGGGTGTGCCCAACGTATCGGTGCCGTTGCCAGCGTAGATCCACAACGCATTTGCCGTGTCATCGAGTGCTACGAGATCCACATTTCCATCTCCGTCGAGATCAGCGGCCGCCACATCGATGGCACCGTTCTCCAACGGGAATTCCAGGGGCACGTAACCTGTGGCGATGCTGCCGCTGAAGACGGACAACGAGCGGCCAGCGCGGTTGGCGGTGATCAATTCCAATTGCCCGTCGCCGTTCAAATCTGCGACTGCGACCGCTTTCGGAGCGCGACCGGTGAACAAATCCGATTGACGCGTGAAATTCCCAAGGTTGTCACCGACAAGCAATTTCAATCGATCGTTGGCTTCATTGATCGCGAGAATTTCTTCGTTGCCATCGCTATTGAGATCAACGGAGAGAGAGTCGACCAAACCGTCGCGTGCGCCAAAATACAATGCGATAGAGTCGAAATTAGAATTCACTGTTGCCAATGCCAAATCCAGATGACGATCGTGATCTAAATCGGCGAAAGTCGCTTCGTTGGACAAACTCATCAGACCGACACGCACCGTTTCGGCGAACGTGCCGTCACCCAGCCCACGGCGTACGTTCACGGTGCCTAAGCCATCCATTTGCACCATGTCAACGTGACCATCTTCGTCAAAATCAAGTGTGTAAAACTGCCGGCCCTTGCCACCATTACCAAAGGTTTCAGCGGGGTAGCGATCGGTCGCGGTAAATGTACCGTTTCCATTGTTCAAAAACACGAGTGTGCCAGCATTGGTGAACGAAGCGACGTCAAGAAGGCCGTCTTCATTGAAGTCGCCGGAACTCAGATTGCCCGCCGAGTAGAATTGTCCCCAATCGCGTTGGTCTTCGCCGTAGCCGAACAGCTCACTAGCCACCGTGAAGTCACCTTGTCCGTCGCCCGCATAGAGAACGAGCTTCATGGCCTCACCTGGCAATCGGTCTGCCAGCACAATATCGATATTCCCATCGCTGTTGAAGTCGCCAACCGTGAAGGCATCGGTGAATCCGCTTGCGTTGACGCCTTGAGCGTCGCTCAAGGCACGAAACGAATGGCCGAAGGTGCCCGGCGAATTCGGGTCGTTTAGATGCACGTCAATATTTCTTTCAACCGGACTCTTCGCGATGAAGTCCGGGTATCCGTCGTTGTTGAAATCCGCGATTTCGAACGCTTGGTAGCCATAGAAGCTGGATTCAACCAGTTGGTCATCGCTGACCGTGAACGTGCCGTCCCCATTGGCAAGCGACACGTAGTACCGCGATCCCCTGGTATTAGCGCGTGCTGCGACGAAGTCCGGCAAGCCATCCAAGTTAAAGTCCGCGATGGCTGCGTAGGGATCAGGCCGAGTCACTTGAACCGATGGGAACGGATCTTGGTAAGTTCCATCGCCGCGACCCAAGTACATGTCTCCTGAACGGAGTGCCAGCAGATCGACGATCCCGTCACCGTCGAAGTCACCGGCGTGGAGGGAGCGATCGACACTATCGCGCAGTGGCGTGGTGTGACTGCCTGCAAATTCACCCGGTCGAGTGCCAAGAATCAACCCCACACCATTGAAGTCGCTGACGCTTGAAGTGTAGTAGCTCAAATCCAGCACGCCATCACGGTTGTAGTCGCCGACTAAGACGCCCTCGGCAATACTCTCATTGTCCTGTACCCACTGTGACGCATGGCCAACGAAATCGGTCAATGCGTAACTGGTATTGGAGAAGACGCCACTTCCATCGTTAAGCAGGACCTGCACATCCACACGAAATCCCTTGGCGCGAAAACTTCCCCCGACGACCAAATCCAAATCGCCATCGTCGTCGATGTCGAGTGGTGCATCGTGGCCTGCCGAGTTTCCGCTAAAGCCGTCAAGTTGCCCGCTCTTGAGTAAGGTGAATGCAAGACTCGTTGCGTCTTTGACGTACAGTTCCACTACATCGCTTTGTGAAACCAGGATATCGAGTTCGCCGTCGCCGGTGAAATCAGCGACTTGTACGATTTCGCTGGAGCCGGACGGAAGATTCAGGCCGACGGTGAAGTTTTCGCTGCCATCATTGACCAAAACATCGATACCCAGTCCGTTTGTCTTTGCTAGGACGATGTCGCGATCACCATCGCCGTCCAAGTCAACAACCTGGTAGGGCCGCTCGATGATCGAGTTGTTCGTTCCAAGGCCCGAGCTTGCGATGTCAACGAACTCGCCAAACGTACTGTCGCCAACTCCACGCATCCACCCAAGTTTGGTTCCCGTAACGTTACGGCCAATGATATCCAGCTTGCCGTCGCTATCGACGTCTTCGAAGCGATAATCGTTCAGTCCAACAACATGATTGGTGACGACGAGTGCGCCAAAGGTTCCATCGCCGTTACCTCCCATCGTGACCATCATCGAATCATTGCCGGACTCGCGCAACGCGTGTATGTCCAGATGGCCATCGTTATTGGTGTCTGCAAGACGCAGATGTTTCCAGATGTTATTATTCGCCTGGGGCAGAAGTGTTGACACAACAATCGGATCGCCGAAATTGCCATTGCCATCACCCCGCAATTGCACCAGCTGGTATTGATACCGAGCATTGCCCGAGGCTCCCGAGTCAAAACGGAAAGTTAGCGCAACGAGGTCCAGGATGCCATCGCCGTTGAGGTCGCCTTGGTCCATTCCCAGCACATTATTTGCATCCGACAAGCGTTCAAACTTCGGCAAGCCAACATCAATGCTGTAGCCTTGTTCGAAGACCGCATCGGTCGGCTTGGGTTCACCTGTAGAATACGTCAATGTGTCATCAAAACGGTCGTTGTTCTCGCCTGAGTAAACGCCGATCGTTTGTTCCCCCGCATTGATTGTAACGAGCCGTGGTCCGCTGAACCCGCTGATCAGCGCCACGCCCGCCGGCTGCGAACCTGTCGCCACGGTCGTAATTTCAAAGCCGCTCGAAGCGATCGCCTCGGTGACTGGACCGCTGATAAAAATCGGTGGACGGTTTTGCAATGACTCGAGCACATCGATGGCAAACCGCTGTTCAGCATATAAGCCAAACGGATCGGTTGCCCGAACCACGACCGAGTGCCGACCGATATCATTGACTCCGGTATCCCAGCTCAGCTCTCCGCTGTCCGCATCGATCGTGAGCGACGAAGGACCAAATACAACGCTGTAGGACAGCGTCTGGTCATCTTCGTCGGTCGCAGTTGCGACGTAGCGATAAGAACGACCAGCCTCGATCTTGCCATCGGGCGTCGTCTCAAAGCCACTCGGTGCGACATTCAAATCACCAAGGGTGGTCAATCGATAATGAAATCGCTGCTGGCCAGGGTTGGTAAATCGGATCTCCCGCGGGCGTGTCGATGCACCTGCCTCCAGCGTCCCGTCCGTATATCCGGTCAGATCAAAATAAGGTCGCCCGTCGGGAAGCAATCCATCGGGGTGCATCACAAACGTATCGACATCCGAGAACTGATCCAGCACGACAATCATCTGTCCCGTCACCGCTTGGCTGCCGAGGTTGGTCACGGTCAATTCGCTGGTCACTTGCGATCGGTCCGCGGTGTAGGATGTTCGCCCATATTCGGCTTGCATACTCGACGAAACGTCCTCTAGATTCTTCAGCACGATGGGCTTCCAATCGCCGATTGCGTCGATTGGCTCTCCTTCATAGGTCAGCGGTGGCATCGGGAGCCCAGTGATCGGCTTAATGTCACGGACCACGATCGACGAAGAATTGTCGCCGTCGTTGTTGACCAGTCGAGCCGTGACGATGACCTCGGTACCTTTATCGAGGTGCGCCAAATTGATTACGACATCGTGCAGTGTCCCAGACGACGCCGAACCTCCGTCCAGGACGGTCGCAGCCCCTGACGTACTTCCTGATTGTTCGGACCAACTGAATGATGCCGTGCGGCCAACCGAAAAGGGTTGTGTCAGCTGATTGCCATCCAGATCCGCCACAGTCACTTCGAATGAATCCTGCATCGAGTCGGTCGATAAGGTATCAAACTCTGGAGTATCAAATTGCAGTCGCACGCCGGAGTTTTCTGCAGGAAGAACCACGCGACTGACCAATTCCGTTCGCAGCGAAGTTCCTTCGGTTAACTTGGCGTGACATCCAAATGCCTCGTAATTCCCCGCTGCAACGTCACTTGCGCTCGATTCGAATTCGAACCCTGGATGAAAGTCGATGTCATTCAGAACATTAATGACCGACAGTGCATCCAATGCCGTGACGCTGCCATCACAATTGACATCGTAATAAGGAGGTCGTTCCTGTTCAGGCAACTCCGTTACCAGGCTTGCGTTGTCCGGATCGCTATAGACCCGATTGTTTAATTCGTTGATCACTATCAACGCATCGAGCGCGGTAACTCCAGCCTCGGCATTGACGTTCGCGGAATACAACACGTTGTGCCAGATTGCCGCAGCCAGCATGCGACGACTCTCGAGAGCCTCGTAGCGGCAAATTCGCGTCTTACGCCGATGGTGTTTTCCACGCTTGCGTGCAACGGTCTGGAATAAGTGAGAGTGACTTCGGCGTTTTGAATTTGTCATCAAAAATAATACCAAACTGGAAGAATGACTCACGACCGAGACGCGGATCAATTTGGCAGTATCGAATCCCGCCTAATCAGGATTGTACATGGCCCGCCCAGCGGAGGGGCGTGGCGGTTTCTAAGATGACAGTCTTTTCATTGCACGCTAGTACGTGTACTTGTGTTCAGTATGCGGTTGCCGAAACGGGGCGATGACGCTGACTTTGTTTTTTCGTATCGTCGTCGCCGCGACTCATCTCAGTGGTATCGAGCGAGTCCCTTTCGTCGGAGGGGTCTTCTCGGAATTTAGCGGCAGTCATCCGAGATGCGGGATTTTTCAGGCATGGGCTCGTACGTCCAGTGAGTCGGATGAGCCATGTTTGCTCGGTATCAAACGCTTACCGATCGCCTGTTTTCAAATCATTGACGATTCTCGCGTAGGCCGGTTTGGGGTTGTTGTTTGCGTCGAACAACAAGGGATGCTGGCCCCAACGCCAGGTGCGACGATCGTTCAGACCCCAGAAGGTCACCCGCTCAATTTCGTTTTCGTGTTTCTTAAAGATTTCAAAAAGCTTCGCATAATCTTTCGCTTGCGCGTTGAGGTCCTCGATGGAAGGTGGTGTATTTCCACGAGAACGACGACCACCGAAACCGCTTCCGAATTGCCCGCCAGATGCACCACGGATGGTGACGTCGAGCTCGGTGATGCTAACCTTCAATCCCAACGACGCGTAATCAGTAATCGCTTTTTCGATGTCGTCAAACGGGACGCGACCGCTGCGCCAGTGGCCCTGGATGCCAACTGCGTGGATGGGTGCGCCGTCGGCGAGCAATCGCTTTAGCAACACCATCGAGCTTTCGTGTTTTGGCCCGGACTCGATGCTGTAATCGTTGTAGTACAAAACCGCTTCGGGATCTGCGCCATTTGCGTATTGAAAAGCGAGTGTCAGGAATTCCGGACCGAGTGTCTGCATCCAATTTGAATCTCGTAAGTTCTCTGTCTTTGCGGTCCCCGCATCGCCGCCATCATTGATCGCTTCGTTGACAACATCCCAGCTCTGGAGCTTTCCCTTGTAGCGACCGACGAGCGTTTCGATGTGGTCTTTCATCCGCTGCTTGATGACGTCCTTCTCACCGCCGGCGAAGAACCAATCGGGAGTTTGCTGATGCCAAACTAGTGTGTGACCGTGCGCGGTCATCTCGTTCTGCTCAGCCCACTGAACCAACGCGTCTGTCTGCTCGAAACGCCAACCGTTTTCACTGGGATGAATCCGCTCGGGCTTCATGCAGTTTTCGGGAGTGACGGCGCCGAAGTGTTTAGCCGCGATTTGAAGTTCTTCGGCGGAGTAACGCGCAGGCACATCGCCGGCCATGCCGACAAAAAACGAATCCTGGAAAGCGTCCTTGATCACTCGGTCGATTTTGACGTCCACAACCGGCGCCGGATCTGGCTTCGGCAATGGCTTGAGTGGCTCGCGTGTCGCAATCGCTTCTTGTCCGCCTCGGTTTCCGAAAGAACGGGTCAGTTTGAGATTCTTTCCGTCGATCTTGCCGGCATAATCGATCCGCATCTCCCGCTGGCCGAACTGCCGGAGTTCTGCAAACGATATGGATTCGCCATCCACGCTGACGTCAGCAAATTCGACGTCGCGTTTTTCATCCCCGGTTTCCACTTCCGCTTGGGCCGAGGCTCTATCGTCATTGCTAAGCGCAACGTGCAAATGATAGATCTGAATGCCAAACGGTGTTTCAAATCGTGTATGCCAGGTTCCGCCGATGCCTTCGTTCGATTTCGCAGCATCTGACGAGGCTTTCTCCTGTGCAATAGCAAGCGTTGTGCACAGTAGGATGCAGGCAGTCCATGCGAGGCGTCTGAGCATTTGGTATTCTCGAAAAGGGGACGGCAGAAGGGTGAAACGTATCGGCTTGAATTCGCGAGCGATGCTTATTTCGCGGTCGCGGTTTTCGCATGCATCAACGAGAGCATTTTCTCCGCATAGCGATTGCCAAGCTCCCGAGATCCTTCCGAATTGAAATGCAGTTGGTCATCCGTGGTGCAGTCGGCGGACGAGATCACATGAGCGGTCGGGATGGATTGCGGCAGTTGATCTAGAATTTCATTGTGGCTGGCGCAACGTCCGTTTTGATTGGCGTGAACCAATTCGCCTGCAAGCAAGGGAACTTGCGCCGGGTCCAAATCAAGATCATGCATCAGGTCGTCGTAAACCGACTTGACCTTGCTGGGCCATTGCTTGTCCCCTGTATTGGATTCACCTTGGTGAAGCAAAATGCCTTTGATCACACCATGCTTCTGAGCTTCCTTAGCCATGTCGACCAAGTACTGGTACGGATTGTCGTTGTAGCCGCGAACGATGTTCTTCATCCAATCCGCTTCGCCTTCAATATAGGATTGGAATGCATCTTTTTGGAACAGCTCAATTTTGCAGCCTGGGACACAGACTTTGATGAGGCCCACGCGGACGTCATCGGGAAGCTCATTGACCATGGTCTTGCCAAACGAGTCGACCATGCAAATGCCTCGGCCGCGAGCCGCGAGTGGTGGAACCGCCTGATACCATAGGCCCTTCTGCCAGCCTCGATCGGTGTTGTCGAAATCGGCCATCACCAATAGTCGCTCGGGAACATCTCGATCGGCATCGTTCATCCGGCCGCCGCTGTCCATATTGGATTGGCCGAAGCACAGATAGATGTGAAAGTTGGGATCGACCGAATCACCCATCGCCACTGCCTGTTGACGGTCCGTGCTGGGACCAGCCTTCAGCGTGACCTTCGCGATCTCAGGCATCAAGTCTTCGACGGGGGACGAGTGTCTCGCCCTCGCTTGTTCGCTTGCAAAGTCACCGACCTTGCGTGAAAACTCGATCGTATCACCAGCAATCTTGCCAGTGTACTCAATATGGAATTCATTGCCGCCGAAGTTTAGGTTCTCGGCAAACGAAATGGTATCATCTTGCAACTTAACTTCAGCGAATTCAACGTCTCTGGTGCGATCCCTCAAGTCAGCTTTGGCTGTTGCTACAAGTTGGCCGCCTTCTTTGCTAAAGGTCATGACGTATTTCTGCAGGCCGATCTGAGTATCGAAGTCGACGTTCCAGGTTCCGGAGAGCTTGTCCTCGGATTGGAACAGCAGGGGCGCGAACTCTTTCAAACTGCGTCGCCAGGATTGCCACTCGTGAGCGGTCTCAGGCGAAAGATAATAGTGAGCGTTTATGCCAAGCTCTTTCAGTTGCTTGACGGTGTCTCCTGGATCGCCGCCCCGACGTGTGCGACCACCCGCTACTTCCTTGCTGCCAAAGCTGACAAAAACGAGTTTTACATTGTCCGCGAAGCCCTTCGTGTTCTCAACGTCTTCCTTGGAGATCGTCGCGCCGCTGAAAAGCCCGATGTGCGAAAACTTGTCAAGATTGCGGAGCGTGATTGATTTGGTTTCCATGCTGCCCATTGAAAGACCAGCCATCGCTCGATTGGGTTGATCAGTCAGTGTGCGGAAATTTTCGTCAACGTAAGGAACCAATTCATCAACCAGAACCGTTTCAAAATCTTTGATGTCAAAGTTTCGCATTCCGCCCATGCGTACTTCGTTGGTCATGCCGTAAGTCATCACGATGATGAATGGCTTGATTTTTTGTTCAGCGATCAAATTGTCCATGATCAGCCCGGCATGGCCCTGGACGCTCCAGCCGTATTCGTTTTCACCCCACCCATGTTGCAGGTACAGCACTGGGTAGCGAGTTTCTTGCTCGCTGTCGTAGCTTGGCGGCGTGTAAACGAATGCACGTCGCTCGCTGCTGGTGCTCTCGGAATGAAAGAAAACTTCACGAACCTGACCATGCGGGACATTCTTGAGCGCATAAAACTCACGATCATGAGCGGGGATTTCAATGCCGCTCCCCCAACGCATCGCGCCGAAGTAGTACTTGCTATTCGGATCCGGCACATGCGCTCCGTCGATGATTAACTCGTAGTAATGGAATCCTTCATCGAGTGGGCGGGAGTATCCGATCCACGCTCCGTCGTCGTCTTGGAGGAATTCCGTGCTGTCGCGAAAAGTGGTGGCGACGCTCTTGGCTTCCGGCGCGACGACGCGGAATTTGATACGGCCCTGCGAGTTGACTTGTGGGTATTCCTTGCCCGTTTGATTGGTCGCAGCAGGTTGGAAGTCGTCTTTGATGCCTTCGGGAGTGCTGCTGGATTGCGTGTTGTCCGTAGCGGTCGGCGCTTCGTTTGTCGCGTCCTTTGTTTTCGCCGGATCCGGATCATCGCTGGGTGCAGCTTTGAAAAGGAGCTGCGCGAAGTGGTACAAATTGTTGCGCCAGTGAGTCGGATCGTGCCCGTGTGAGTCCACGTTCCAAATGTGCGGCACGTCATGTTCCTTGAGGTAACGCTGCATCCGCTGACTAATTCGGATCAGTCCATCTTTATTGCCGCAGGATAACCACAGCAGTTCGAGTTGCTCTTTGGTCTTTTCCGGATCGGGTACCAATTCCTCCGGGGCCTTGGTATTGGGCGCGGACGAGAATCCGCCGATCCAGGCAAACGTGTCCAGGTTGGTCAGTCCAAAATTCAGTGACTGACCACCGCCCATCGACAAGCCCGCGAGGGCTCGATGTTCTCGATCGGCCTTTACGGAATAACGCGACTCGATGGCGGGAATGACGTCATCGAGCAAGTCTTTCTCAAAATCGGCAAACGCTGAAGCACTCGCCATCACATTGCCTCCGGCCCGATCGTTCTTCTGCGCGCGGCCGTTCGGCATAACCACAATCATCGGGACCGCTTTGCCATCCGCGATTAGGTTGTCGAACAACACGTCAGGCGTCGCAAAACGCTGCCATTCGCTTTCGTCGCCGCCAATACCGTGCAACAAGTACAGCACGGGATACTTCTTCTCGGTCGAATATCCTGGGGGCGTGTAGACGTTCATCTTGCGAGTCGTGCCGACCGTTTTCGACTCATAGTCAATCATCTCTAACTTGCCGTGCGGAATGTCTTCCCGCTTGTCGACGATGCTATCCGCAGGTTCGGGATAGTTTTGCTTGTCGTCGGGACCGAGTTCAATTGGGCCGCCGAATCCGCCCCCGCGCCGACCCTGACGAGGTCGTTCCGCGTTTTGCTCCTGTGCTGGGGCAACGGCACTGGCAAGCTGCAGCATGCCGAGCAGGACTAGAACAAGTAGTTTTCTCATGGGAGGGTTCTCGATACTGAAGAAGAGGAGAAAAGGTTTGGTTTCACGTGAGGCTGGAAACACGAATGCGAATCGGATGTTCTTGGTTCCAATCCACGTCGCGGGTGTCGACAAACACGGATTGATTCAGCCGATCGTATTTTCCTTGGGGCGCTTTAAAACACTTGTAACGTTCGGTGATTGTCAATGTCGCAACCCCCCGACGACAGTTGAGTAAAGCATCGCATGTTCGGATTGTGCTTTAATCCCAGTTTAACGAAGTTCTCGATGCCTTCGTCAGAGAACTGAACCTTCTTGTTCGACGGTTGGCTCAAATCTTCTGCGAAAGCATGGTTTGCAAGCATGCCAACAAAACTGATGAGGATTGCGAATAAAAACACGAAGCAATTCTTCATTTCAAAATTCCGCCGCAATACTAACCGAACACGTTGAAACTCCGCCATCAGATCGAGTGACCTTCCCCAGCAAATTCGACGGTCACCGCGAACACGAGCGGAAGCGAAAAGTCAGCTCCTTTCAAGAATTCGATTTTCGTGAGCGCTTTTTCAGCATCGGCAGGAATCTTCAAGTAGCGGATCTGCTTGCCGTTGGCCGCAATCGCCTTCTTAGATTCCGGCGCATCCTCGCCCGCTTGATAAGTCACGATGTGTTTGCCATTGACCAGCTCGAAATCACTTGTCGTTCCGTCAGCGTAGTGACGACGAACGATCATGCTGGTCGTTTCATCCTTGAAACGTGGGTAGGCAGCCCAGGCGACGCCGCCCAGCATGTGAATGGTCTCCACGTTTCCAGCGCAGTCGATGCTGACCGAATCCGGCAAAGTGCTGGGGAATCGCGATGATTGACTTTGCAAACCAATGATGTTGGCGATCCGATCTCCCTGAGGATCGACCAACTCGAACGGAACACCTTCGACCTCCACACGCCCGTAGGAATCGAGCACAAACTTGTCTCCGGGCCGGCCGCGGAATCCGGGAAGGCCGATGTCGCTGTTGACGGTCGCAACGCTGGAGATATTCAGCGGCGCGTACTTGCCACGCTTGGCGAGAAACGAAAGCAGATCCGCCATTTCGGTTTTACTGATCGAGCTCTCAAACCCCTCTGGCATCAGTGACTTGGGCGACGAAATCAGTTGCTCGATGTCTTCGCGAAGAACCAGTTTTTCCTTGCCCTGCGTGTCGATGATGCGCAGTGAGTTGGCGGACTCGCCGGCTAGCATTCCTGAGAGCACATTACCATCGACGGTCAAAATCTGGTACGTGCGAAAGTTGCTCTCGACGCTCCGCGATGGATCGAGGACGTTCATCAAGATTTCTTCTTTGGGATGAACCGCCATACCCGTCAAATTGGGACCGATCTCGTTTCCGATTTCGCCGTGGATGTGACAAGCCGAGCAGTGTTTCTTGAACATCGCCAAGCCGTTAGTCACATCGCCTTTGACCGCAGCAACCGGCATCCACTGATCAACCAATGCCTGGCGATTGGATGTCACCATCGCACCTCGCGTTTGCATTAACTCCTTCGCTCGCGACGCAATCGATGAGGTGGGGTGATTCAGCAAGGCTTGGCGTTGATCGAGTTGCAGATCGTTGAACTGCACTTTTCCATCAGCAATGGCGTCTAGCAAATCCTGCGTGCCGTCGGCTCGAGAAAGCAGCAATGTTAAAATCTGACTGCCAAGCTTTGGCCCGAGCGAGGTTTTCATGTCCAACAACGTTTCGGAGAGGCCATCCACACGCGCGGCCTGCAGCGAACTCAACGCCGTGATCCCAGTTTCCGGAGCCAATTGCGGAGTGAAGAACGCATCGACCGCGTCGAGAATCTTCGGACTCGTCGGTGCAAGACGAATCGCTTGATCCCAGGCACTCAGACGTTTTTCCGAATTGGCATCCGCGTCCATAGCAGTCGCCAACAGTTCGTCCTGAATTTCAGCGACAATCTGATTCAGATTGGTGATTGACCACTTGTCGGCGACCGCGAGGATCGCCGCCTTGCTCTCGACCGAAGTGTCCTTGGCTAAGAATCTCTGCCGAACAATTCGCTGCGATGCCTCGGGAAGATTCAGAACCAGATCTCGCGGCCACCCTTTTGCCAAACCTTCCCAAACCGTGACCGCGACTGGAGAATCGGGCGAGATTTCAAGCAGCTCACCGATTTGCTCAGCCGTGGGTTTACTCCTTGCAAGATGTTCTGCCAGGACTGAAATTCGTTGCAGAAGCGAATTCACGGCGGAAGGATTCATTTTGCTGATCGCCACGATCGTCGCAGCAGGATCGGTCGACGCAGCGGAAGTCCATGCGTCCAACAAGACGCTGTCATTTTCCATCGAAGATACTAAGCCAGCAAGGTCGTCACCGCCGATCGCAGCGTTCGCCTTTCCTTCGGCAACTCGCAGCAACACTGTCAACCGCACCTTGGCATCGACGTCATTTTGAAGCCCTGCTTCAATCGCCTTGGCGACTTGCTCGCTACCGCAACTCGCTATTGCTGCGTTGCGCACTGGACTCGATCCATGACCGAAACCAGTGTCACATGCCTTTGCCAGGGCGGCGACTGCTGATGCGTTGCCGGCTTCGGCCAAGCCTGCAAGCGTCCAAATCGCATGCATCGCAGCTGGGTTCAGTCCAATCTCGTCGACTTGATCGCTGCCCACCAAAGTAACGAGAGCGTTGAGCGTCGCATCGTCAGTCGCCGCACGTTCGACCAAAAGACGCTGGGCCGTTCGACGCCAAAAGAAATTGTCGCTACTCAATGCCGCCACCAACTCAGCATCCTCTGCATCAGCGAGTTGTAACGTCCGCGTCGCAGAGCCGCTGCCCGCCTCATCGGTCACCAGTCGATAGACCCGCGCAAAACGTTTGTCTCGCAGATCACTTTCGTAGGCCGCCCCTTTGCCGGTTTGGAAACCGTTGGGCGTTGGATTGTGCTGGACGATGTAGTTGTACCAGTCCAAGACCCATACGTTGCCATCGGGGCCGACTTCCGACATGATCGGGGCCGACCAGTCATCGATGCTGGCAACCGTATTAAACGCGTTTCGACTACGGTAGTTTGCACCTTCCTTCTCCAGCACGAACGAACCAACGAGGTGTCCCGTCGGACCGCAGACCATTTGAATTCGGTTCCACCAAGTCTGTGGATAGTTGCGAGCGGTGTAGATTGCTGAACCGCATCCGGCTGTGAATCCGCCGTGCCAGTCCACTTGACGAATGCGATCATCGATCGGATCGAATCGATGCGATTGGGCGATATTTTGAAGAGTCTCGGGCGACCAGCCAGCGACTTGATCGTAATACCGATTGGGAATCGGCATGTGGACGCTAGGGCAACCGTTGGCAGTGGAACCGAAGACATAGCCTTCCTCGCTGAAACCCAACCCCCAGGTGTTGTTGTTTGTGCCGCGTATGAACTCCAACGCATCGACGCGGATCGTGTGCTCATCGAAATCGCTTGATTGAGCGCCCGCAACTTTGCCCGTTTGCGCGTCAATCGCATAGGCTGGCGCGGTCTGATCCGAAGCACCCTCTTTGACCTTGAATCGCCAGAACCCTTGGCGGAAACGCATCTGCGGTTCGCCGTTGATCACGGGCTGGGAATTGTTGTAGCCCTGCATGCCCCAGATCCAATTATCGGGGCCATACTGGAAATTGCTAACGCCGCCATGCGTGTCGCCCAGCGCCCAGCCGGTGATCAGTGACTGGCGAAAATCAGCTTTGTCGTCGTTGTCAATGTCTTTCAAATAGATCGTCTCTTCGCCGTCCTGGACGATCACACCACCCCGGTAGCAAACCAGTGCCGATGGAATGCTCAAGTTTTCTGCAAAAACCGTGAACTTGTCGGCTTGGCCATCGTTATCAGTGTCTTCGCAAATCTTGATGCGGTCGCGGCCAACGGCAGATTTTTCTTTCAGCTCATTGGGGTAGTCCACGGTTTCGCAAACCCACAAACGCCCGTCCTCGTCCCAGTTCATCGCAATCGGCTTGCCCCTCAGTCCCGCGGTCTTGTCGTTTTGCTGGGGACCGCCGGGCCAGTTGTCGCTCGACTCCTTGGCCCAGATCGCGAGATGCGTTCCTTTCGGAGTCGCGTACGCTTGGATGGACTCTTCAGCTGGCAGAGGATCTTGCATCTTCGAGAACGGCTCGGCCTGTGTTCCCCACTGAGCACCAGGCGTGTAGTTGGGAATCTTTGCACCCACGTCTGTCGTTGCAAACTTTTCATCGTCGACCGACGGGGGATTCATCTGCGGCGCGGAAAACGAACGATTCGCAGCGATGACCGCTTCTGCTTTGGGATCTCTAGGCTTGCCACCGTCGGCCGAAACTGCGGTGAGTGTCTGACCACAGGCCCACAGAACACCGCGTGCGAGCAACTTTTGAAAGTCTTCGTTGGACCACGTCCGATGATCGTGACCCCACGCGGTATAGAAAACGCGTCCTTTTCCGCTCGTCCGGATCCATGTGTAGGGTTCGCCATCGGGATCGCTCACAGGGCCGGACTCGTCGCTCCGCGTCTCCAAGACTGTCTTGTCTGGGTTGAGCTTGCTGTGGCGGTAGCTTTCGTCCATCGACTGAATGGGTTTCAGCCCCCGCATGATCTCATGATCGGAAGCCACGATCTTGGTTTCAAAGCGAGTAAACCCGTGACTTTGAAACTGACCGCCAACTAATTCGATGTACTTATCGGAATTTAGAAAACAGAACGAGGCACAGTGAACGGGAATCAGGCCTCCGCCATCTTGGACGTAGTTCAGCAGAGCCGACTCGGCCTCCGGTGTGATTTGTTCAATGTTTGCGAAGACCATCAGCCCGTCATACTTGGCAAGATTACCTTCGTTGAGATCGCTCAGCTTATCCGTATAAACAAGTTCGATCCCTTGCTCTCCGAGCGGCCCTGCCAGATGCCGATAGTATTCGGATGGCCTATGGAATCCTGTGTCGCCAAGCATCAATACCGAGACATGCGATTCCTCAGCCGATGCGAGTCCGCAGGTGAGAAGTACCACGACGAGCAGATGGGCAGTGGCAATGCGTTTCAATAGAACAGTCATCTTGTTTCCGGTAAGCCGATTTGGTTGACGGTGCAAAATCCACCAACTGCATGTCCATCTAAGTAGATCAAGCTGGATTCTTGGTGGGCGACACGACACCGCCAGAATCAATGATGGGACGCGACATCCCGACTGATGCAGCGAAGGGACTGTGCGTGATAGCAGCATCGAGCTGAAGAAAAATGAGGAATTGTGCACCTGAACGGAGATATTTCACGAGTTCGCAACAGATCTTTTGAAAAGACAACCGTGCGTACACGCAGTAACCCCGGGCCATTCTGAAAGTTCTGTAAATCGGTGATTCAATTTACCATTTTTTGGGATATTTTGTTTCTATTGGCAAAACTCAACGAAACGACCGGCTAAAATGCCAGCGGCCTAACATGCGTTGGATTTGCGATTCGCGACGGCAGACGCCCAGTCGCCAGAATTGGCGAAGCAGCGTCAAGTGGCTCAGCGTCCAGTTGCCAGGCAGCGTAGACAGTGACGATGTGGAACGCCATTGCAAGCAACTGCCACTCCAATGCCCGTGGAATGGTTCAGAAAGTGGGCCTACGTCCTCCAATGTTTGTTGTGTACACTTTCTCGTAGCAGTCTTCGTCCACGGCCTCATCACGGTGATCTCGTCAGACGATCCGGCTTGCCTGCAGGGATGATGCAAGCATCGCAATTATCAACACAGGTACCCCATGCGATTCAGATCTTTGCTCGTTCTTCTATCTTTCACACTCTCCTTGAATGTTGTGCGTGGTTCAGTCGCCCAAGAGAGTAACGGGCCGACGGCCACGGCCACATTGAAAGAAGTGGTCGGCAATCGCTTCAAGATTGGCGTTGGGGTGAGTGAGCGGATTCTCTCGGATACGAAGTGCACCGAATTGATTCGCGAACAGTTTCAGATTCTTACACCTGAGAATTGCATGAAGCCGCAGGGCATTCATCCTGCGGAAGATCGCTGGGACTTCGACGCGCCAGATCGCTTCGTCGAGTTCGCTAAGCAGAACAATCTGGAAGTTGTCGGTCACTGTTTGGTTTGGGCCAAGGATGATCGAACCGACGAGTGGATGAAGAACGACAAAGACGGGAATGCTGTATCGCGAGAAGAATTGCTTGCGAGGATTGAAGATCATGTCGCGACGGTTGTCGGTCGCTATCAAGAGACGGCAACCATGTGGGACGTCGTCAATGAAGCCCTGGCGGACGGAGACGAAGGCTACCTACGCGGATCAGTGTACAGCACCACCACGGGAATCGATTTCATCGAAACGGCATTTCGCACCGCACGAAAACACGATCCCGATGCTCTGCTTATTTACAACGATTACAACTGCCACTTTCCAGGCAAACGCAAGAAGCTGATTCGGTTGCTTACGGAACTGAAGGAGCGCGGCGTGCCTGTGGATGCTTACGGTATGCAAGGCCATTTCGAACTGGGCGACGACTCCATTACGCAACTGAGGGAAACGTTCGCGGCCCTTCGGGAACTCGATATTCAAGTTGTGGTCTCCGAGTTGGATATCGATGTCGTCACGCGTGGAAAATGGTGGTCCGAAGACGGAAAATACCGTGAGGAACTGAAGACGTACGATCCCTACAAGGACGGTTTGCCAAAAGAAGTTGAACGGCGAGAGACGGATCAATATGTCGCATTGTTTCGCTTGTTCGATCAATACCAGGAGACAATCGCACGCGTTTCGTTTTGGAACTTGCACGATGGCCAAAGTTGGTTGAACTACTTTCCCTGGGATCGAACCAACTATCCGCTCTTGTTCGATCGGGAGTTGAAGCCGAAACCGGTTTATGACGCAGTCGTCCACGCGCTTCGTGATGCAAAGAGCCTATCCGAAAAGGGGTCTGACCCTCTCCGGCGAGGCCGCTAAAAACGTTGTAAAACGATGCGTCTCCAAAGGGTCAGACCCCTTTTCGGATAGGCTCTAAGCCAGTCCACCAAGCCGGACCACGCACGTCACGAGTGAACCGATTGGATGTCGCGGGTGGCGGACGAGCAGTTATTGCGGAGAGCCAAACAGGGAAAGATCGACATCGAAAAATCAAGCTGCAAAGCCGAAATGTTGTTTGGACTTGGTTGGATCGTCAGTGATGACACCGTGGTCTGAGCGGACGCCCAAACGAAAACTTTACGAACAACAGAGAGAACCTGGCCATCGTCCAACAATACAATTTGACCAAAGTAGTCAGGATTGATTGCGAAACTTGGGTTCTTGATATCGCGTAACACCGACGCGTAGTCACGATGAACCATTTTGGTCAAATCGGGGCCCACCGATTGACCGGCCCCATGGATCGCATGACATTTGAAGCAACTGGCCGCCTCGCTGCGTCGGGCCACTGGTAGTCGAGTTGGGATCCTGGCTGCACTTGGGGACGCAAAGTGTCTCGCAGGTTGAGCGTTGTTCGCAGGGTCATGGTGTTGGAATCAAGTGGAACGCGCCGTGGAAAGTTCGGATAGCTCTCGCGGAAACGCAATGCCAATGAACGGTTACGGCACGAAAAAACCCTGCAAGACGTTCAGTCATGCAGGGTTTCGGTAAGTCGGGGCGACATGATTCGAACATGCGACCTCCTGGTCCCAAACCAGGCGCTCTGCCAGGCTGAGCTACGCCCCGATAGTCATTCGTAATGCTTCAACGCCAGGAGTTTGGGGGCTCCGAGGGGAACTTGAAAGAGCTCGCCTGTTGAATTCGCCAGAGAGTAACGGACGGAACCGTTTTTGGAAAGGTTCACTTGAAAAAAATTTTGGATCTGCTGGCACTCCAATTGGCACTGGCGCTATCGTTCCTGGGACACCGGGTCGCCTGTTCCGAGTTGCGCGAGGACCTGCAGGATGCCGTTGAGGTGGGCCATTCGAGGTCCAAACCGGTCGATGAATTCGTTGAGCATGTATTCGCCCTCGACGAGGTGCTCGCCGGAATCGTCTATTTCTTCGGTCACGGACTGCAGAAACTCGGTTTGGACTTCACTGAGGGTTTCAGCTGCTCGGTGGCAGGCACGGGAAAGTTCGGGGTGTGCTTCTTTCCACTGCTGCAATTCGCCTGCTCGCTGTTTCTGCATCGCGGCGTTCTGGGCGACGAGCTCACTGAGTAGTTGGGTCTGTTTCTGTTGGCCGGCGAGCATCTGGCGAAGTAGCTGCACAGTGAGCTCTTCGCACGTCATGGTCCGTGGCGGCTCGGATTTAGCCGATACATCGATACGAAACATTGGCGACATTGGGTTGTCTTCGAGGGACATGCTGAAAACTTTCTGTGGTCGAATGAGATGAGAACGCGGTCCAATGAAGGTTGAGTGAGAGTATAACCACGCGAAGTGCCAATTGGCGACTCAACGAACTTTTTCATGCTCACGTCAGTTCCTTGGGATCACTCCGCGGGGTACTTTCAATCACAAGACGGACGTCACGACGCGATCCGCTTCACCATTTTTTGATGTTCAAGCGAGATCTCCTCGAAGACGTCCCCCTCGGCCTTATAGCCAAGTTTTTGATAGAATGGCACTGCGGTGAGTCGAGAGTGGAGAGTGATTTCTTGAAATCCTCGCTCGCGAAGGTTTGCTTCGCAGAATTCGATCAAGAGCCTACCGACGCCGCCACCCTGTCGATGCGGTTGGACCGCCATCTGGCGGAACTGAATCAGGGTGGTAGAGAGGGGGCGGGCGACGAGCGTTGCGATGAGTTCGCCATCGTTGACACCGAAGTGGAGTTGTCCATGTTCGCCATCGAGTTCCTCGGCGGTTAATTTCAGCCCCAGAGGCGCCCGTAGCACCTGATGGCGTAGCTCCAACGCCGACTGATACTCGGGTGAGCACCATTCGATTTCTATGACTTTCATCGCGAATTCCGGAGTGTCAATTCTCAGTCAAGATTGGCTAATGGCTCGTTAAGAAATGCTCACTCGTCCGTGACGCAGCCTTCGGAAGCGCTCTTGACGTTCTTAATGTATTTATACAGCGTACCGCGTGTGGCCTTCAGCGGGGGTGCGGTCCAGGCAGCGCGGCGCTGATCGAGTTCCGCAGCACTGACCTCGACGTCGAGCGAGTTCGTCTCCGCGTCGATAGTGATCGTGTCGCCGTCGCGGATCAGACCAATGGGGCCACCGCTTTGGGCTTCCGGGGTGATGTGGCCGACAATGAATCCGTGACTGCCGCCGCTAAAGCGTCCGTCGGTGAGCAATGCCACATCGCTGGCCAAACCCGCTCCCACAATGGCACTGGTCGGTGTCAGCATTTCGGGCATTCCAGGTCCGCCTTGAGGGCCTTCGTAACGAATCACGACAACGTCACCTTTCTTGATTTCGCTGCGTTCCAATGCCGACAGCATGTCTTCTTCGCAGTCGTAAACGCGTGCAGGGCCGGAAAACTGC
Organism: uncultured Planctomycetota bacterium; assembly: GCA_963763175.1. Lineage (GTDB taxonomy): Bacteria > Planctomycetota > Planctomycetia > Pirellulales > Pirellulaceae > Rhodopirellula. The sequence goes on from CAVXOB010000011.1 coordinate 967,090, forward strand.
AAGCCTTCCTTGCCCGTGATTTTTGCCACCGCGCCTTCGGGCGCCAGACTGCCCCGCAAGATCCGGATATGCCCGCTCTTTTTGATCGGCGATTCAATGGTCGAAACGATTTTCTGTCCTGATTTCAGAGACGGCACCTCTGCTAAGTTTTCGGCCAGTGTTTTGCCAGTGACGGTCATGTGTCCTCCACGAATCATGCCCTTTTCCAGCAAATATTTCATCACGGCGGGCGTGCCGCCAATGCTGTGCAGGTCTTCTTGGACGAATTTACCGCTCGGTTTGAGATCAGCCAGGAACGGCGTTCGGTCACTGACAGCTTGGAAATCGTCGATTGTCAGCGGTACGTCGACGGCGCGGGCCATGGCGATGAGGTGCAACACCGCGTTGGTACTACCGCCGAGTGCCATCAAGGTCACCATCGCATCTTCGAAGGCGGCACGGGTCATGATGTCGCGCGGCTTGATGTCGAGTTTGAGCAAATTCAAAATGGCTGCACCGGCGCGGTGACACTCATCCTTTTTATCGGGATCCTCGGCGGGAATGCTGGCCGAATACGGCAGCGCCATGCCGAGTGCTTCGATTGCGGTGGCCATCGTATTGGCCGTGTACATTCCGCCACACGCTCCCGCGCCGGGCAACTGCGGTGGACGATCTCGGATCGCTCTTCTTCGCTGATCTGCCCGGCGAGATATTGCCCGTAACATTGGAAGGCGCTGACGATGTCGAGTTTTTCGTTTTTGTAGGTGCCTGGCTTGATCGTGCCCCCGTAGACCATGATGGCGGGGCGGTTCAGCCGGCCCATCGCCATCAGACATCCCGGCATGTTTTTGTCGCAACCGGGCAGTGCGATCAGACCGTCGTACCACTGCGCACCCATAATCGTTTCGATCGAGTCGGCGATCAGATCGCGGCTCTGTAACGAATAGCTCATTCCCTCGGTGCCCATCGAAATTCCGTCGCTGACGCCGATCGTATTGAACCGCATGCCTACCAATCCAGCGTCCACGACGCCTTTGCGCACCTCGGCGGCAAGGTCGAGCAGGTGCATGTTGCAGCTATTGCCCTCGTACCACATGCTGCCAATCCCAATTTGAGGCTTGTTCATGTCCTCCGACGTCATTCCCGTGGCATACAACATCGCCTGTGACGCACCCTGGCTCTTGGGTTGGGTGATATGGCGGCTGAATTTGTTCAACACGCCCGTATCGTTGGCGGTCGTGGACTTCGTGTCGGTGGCAGTGCTCATGGCGAGATTGGCGTTGGGGGAATGGAAAATCGGTGGAGAAGTGTATGGAAGATCGAAAGAGAGTATGATCGTTTTGACTCGATCCACAAAGATGAGGGAAAAAATGATGCGATTATCAAGTAGCCTGATTGCAGGAACCGTCGAGCGGCTGCATTTAGCCTGGGGCGCGATCCCCAGTAAAGACTGGGTATCTTTCCACCGGCTACATGCTCTCGTGCCTGCGGCGATAGCGCGGATTGTTGTGTTGCTCGGGGTCGCGATTTCGGCGTCGGCCGCTCAGGCGGGTGATACCTCGCAGCTTACCGACGTGTCCGATAAAGAGTTTACTCAACGATCAAGACTGCTTTTTGATGGCACCGTTCTAGCGGGTTGGGAAGGCAAGGCGTACTGGTTTCGCACCAACGACAAGACAATCATCGCGGGGCGGCTGGAAAAGCCGATCCCTGACAACCAGTTCCTCTGCACAACGGACACCTTTGCGGACTTTGATTTACGATTAGAGGTTCGGATGCGGGGGGAAAACCCCAACGCGGGTGTCCAGTTCCGCTCGCGGCGGCCCCGCAGCAGCGACGGTGTTCCCGCCACCGAAGTCGTCGGTTATCAAGCCGACATGGGCCACGCGTGGGGACGTTCCGTGTGGGGCGGTCTCTACGACGAATCTCGCCGTCGAAAAATGTTGGCCGAACCTAAAACGCCGTTTGACGTGAAATGGACAACGTCTCAGGCACCAGCCACCCAATCCGGTGACGACAGCGACGATACGAAATCAGCAGTCCCCGAAACGGAGTGGGTTAGCATGCGGATTGTCTGCAAGGGGGACCAGATCGAGATTTTTTTGAACGACCAATTGACAGTCCGCTACACCGAAACCGATCCGGAAATCCCGCGTCTGGGCGTCATTGGCGTGCAAATCCACAGCGGCCCACCCGCCGAAGCCGAGTATCGCAACATCCGAGTTCTGTCGTTGTGACGCCCCCGTCTACTCAGTACCAGTCAAATAGGTACCAGTCAAATAGGTGATCCATCCAGTTAAAAACTAAAACAGCCCCGCCATACCAGCCAGCGCTTTCCAAATCTGCCACATCTTCACGATCGCTCGATCTTGGCCGATAGGCCCTGATCCACAGCAGCACCACGGCGCAAACGGCGAGCAGCGGCAGGATAATTTTTGCCTAACCCGAGCATTCTATCAACGGGCGAGGGACAATCGAATAAATTTACTCAAAGTTGTTACCGCTGGATCGGCAGAAGGGCTATTATGTACTCCAGGTGGGCGGTATATGGGCCCGCCCGATGAAAGATAGGTCATCCCGGGTTCAATTTGCGATGAGTGAGTCATTCGATCCGTCCGCTTCGCAGCATGATTCGAAGCGAGTTCCTCCGGAATGGCAGAAGGAGGAGTGGAAATGCATCGGCCGGCGGAGAGGTAGTGCCTTCCCAAGTGCCGATGCCAAGGCCGAGGTGAGTGGTTCCGAGCAACCGGACAATCTAACTGGGTTGGCACTCTCGGGTGGCGGGATTCGCTCAGCCCTCTTCAATGACGGGTTCCTGCAGGCGTTGTCGCATCGTGGATTATTGCGATATGTCGACTATTTGTGCAGTGTCTCTGGCGGCGGATATATCGCTGGACACCTGATCTCGCAGAGCGACAGCGATTGCGATGAGTGTTTTCATGATGACGCACATCGGCGCAATCTCGGTCGTGATCCCAAAACGGGTGAAACGGCGCGAAATCGCTTGCCAGGAATTGGTGGCTACCTGAGCCGACCGCTGGAGTTCATTCCGGCGTATCTCTGGTCACTGTTTTTCTCGCTCGCGTTTTACTTTGGATTGGTCGGAATTCTTGCGACGTTCGCTGCCCTGTTTTGGCGGTCGTTTGACAATCTTAGTTTTCGGCAGGTCTATGCGAACTCGCTGGGATTGCTGCAGTTCGGCGACGAATTGACGATCGCGTTCCTGCCCGTCCTCATCCTCATTGGGTCCACGGTAGTCGGTGAAATTGGGTTGCTGATATACCGGTTGGTTGCGGATGTTCTCAGTGAGCGATTCGTGGCTTTTCAGCGTCGTTTCCGAGCGACCATGCTGCTGTTAGTCGTGTTCTCGATATTGGCCTCAATTGCAATCTTCTTGGGCAATGGCAAGTCCTTTGTCAGCGAAGGAACTGACACTCTCTATTTGAACCGGTACGTGCAGTACTTTGCCATCGCTGCTGGCATCATCCAGGTCTTGGTCTTCTTCGGTCGTGATCGACTGTTCCGGTCCGAGCGTGGTGAAGCGAAAAGTTGGCAACGTTATGTTCAGCAAACGGCGACGACGGTGTTATTGGTTACGTTAGTTTTTTCGATGGTTCACTGGATGGGCCGAGAAGGCATCAGTGGCTACACGAAGAATCGGGACCAACATTTGGTCGTCGGTGATGTGTTGGATTGGCCGAGGCTGGCGGCGATCGAGAAGGTCTACGACGAAGGTCCGCCTCCTGCGGCTGACGATTCTAGCGGTGCCAGTGCGTCCGACGCATTACCAGCGGAAGACCCATTGCCCAAGGAATCTGAGATCGAGTCACTCGAAGAAAAGCTTCACCCGCCTGGATTGTGGCATCGCTCGATAGTTCAGACTCGCTTTCATCTTTTCGGAGCAGATCGTGTCGCCGATGGGATGAACAACGACGCCAGCAAAAGCGACTTGTCCGAACCACCGCCACCGGACGTCACCGACTACCGTCACTCGATCCATCTAGCGGAGCAGGAAGCTGCGGCCAACGGTAAATCGACTGATGCCAGCCCCTGGCTTCTGCCAGCCCGAATCGTTGCGGCAGCCTATGCTTATTGGAAATCGATTATGGACCCAGTGCCAGCTCCAGGTTCACTGGAACAAGACGACGTGGCACCCTCCAGCGACGCCATCGCTGCGACGAAGACTGCAGATCCGCTGTCGATCACCGAAACGATTGATCGCGTATTCATCTATCACAATGAGGTTCGTCAGCAACGACGGGGATTCCTAGAGCTTTTCAATAAAAAACTTAAAACGGATGACTTTACCTTTTTCTTGCTAACTCAGTTTAAATCGCCCCAGACCTCGCAGAAGGACCAAGATCAGACGTCGCAAAAACTCAAGACGGACGAATTCGCCTTTGTCTTGCTAACTCTGTTTGAATCGCTCCAGACCCCGCAGAAGGACCAAGACCAGACGTCGCAAGTAGGCGATGTCGAGGTGCAGTCTTCCGGATCGGACGTCGCCAATCACGGTTGGCGAAAATCCTTCGCCGAGGGTGAGCTACCCCTGGACGTCGAGATTAGTGAACTCATTCAAAGCGGTGATCTGAAACTTCGCAAGTCGCAAGTCGAACATCTCACGTCGGAGCTGCACGCCCTGCGGTTGGGCATTCCCAAACCAACTGCCACTGATCAGGCTAATTCGCCGGTCGTGAATGTCTTCGACGTTCCGCACGACGCAACGTATGTCAATCGATTGTTGCTCGAAGGTTTGTATCCCAAAGTGATTCAGCAGTATGATATCGCAAGCACTCTAGTCGTGCCTCCACACGACCAGCGAACGCGTCGCCGTTGGCTGCTCGGTTGGACGCTGTTGATGCTGATCGGATTGATTGGCGGTCTGGGTCCACGGCGTGTCGCCACCGTCTTTCACTTCTATCGTCGCCAACTCTCCTCCAACTTCCTTGTACCGACGGATTCCCCAGAAAAAAGTTATGGGGATCATCCAATCTTTGAAATGGATCCCTGTGGTGACGGATTACCGTATCCTCTGATCCTCGCCGCCGCATTGGAGCCAACGTCGTTCAACGGCAGCTATCGCGTCGCGGCCCGTCCATTTGTCTTCAGTCCCAAGTATTGCGGATCGTTCGAGGAAAACGAGACTCCGATCGACAGTCTGCAGGTCAGCTTTGCTACCAACTCGCGAGCACCTGCGTTGACTCTCGCCGATGCGATCACGCTCTCGGGGGCGGCCGTCACACCGCTGATGACTCAAAACCGGTGGCTGACGATTATCCTCGACTTCTTTAACACTGGGATCGGCCAACGTGTCCGCCGCACCGACCGGCCCCAGGCGACATCCGATCCCGACAGCAGTCACCCCTGGATCCTACTATCAGTGGTTTCCGCCTTCGTCGGCTGGATTTGCTGGAGTTTTCTTGAGTTCCGATGGGCACTATTGCTCGTCGTCCCCACGACAGCTTTATTCTGTCACTGCTGGAATTTCCAGATTGGGTCGCCAGGTTGGATTCACTCTCTTTGCTTTCTTAAGGAGACGTTTCATCAGGATGACTTCAACCAAAGTCCGTCATTCTACATTGCCGACGGAGGCTATGTGGACTACCTGGGGGTCAGCGAGCTGTTGCGCCGACGATGCGAGTTAATTGTGGTCAGCGACGCCGGAGCCAATGTTGGCGACAACGCGTTGGGGACACTCGCGACGATGTGTGAGAAGGCTGCTCAGGAACAAGGTATCCGCTTCCTCGACCTGGACCACGAGGCACCCATCGATTTCGGTCGTTTAGAGATTGATTCCGTCAGCCGGTTAGTGCATCAGCCTTTTCTCTGCATGCGAGTTCGGTATCCCGAGGCCGAGCGTCCCGAAGCCCTCTTGGTGTATTGTCAAATGTCGATCACAGCTTCGGACCCCATTGAAATTCAGAATATCCGTAACCTGTTTCCGTCGTTTCCTGATGAACCAACAGTGAATCAGTTCTACAACGAGAAACAGGTCGCAGCCTATCGGTCGCTTGGCTACCACATCGGCTCGCGCTTCTGCAGCGAGATCTATCCGTGGTTCCACGATCAATCTGAGAACTGGATGGTAGCGATGCAACCAGAGACGACGGTCCAAAAAGGTAAAGAGAAGCCATGTCCTGGAAAAATATCTCCTAAGGCCGGCGTTGGCGATAGAGCCGTCTCAACTAAATACGACCAGTTCGAAGCGACACTACTGCATGGGGTATCGGACGTTGCGAGCGTGGGCAGTGTGCCCACACATCAACCACTCTTCTGTGTTCTTCGGGAGCGTTTGCTTACATCGTATCGCTTGGCGTGTTATCAGGAGATCACGTATCACAAAGACGATATCTTCGCAGAAGCGATTTGGACGAGAGGTGTCTATGCCTTTCCAACATTGGCGAAGGAGATTCGCCAATTCTCACAGGAGACTCCTGCACCCGAGCAACTCGCCAATTATTGGCTCAAGCGATATGAGTTCAATGCCGACCTGAGAAGCGCTTACCGCAAGGCAGTGCTGGAAGACATCAATTCACTCGGCGTTGTCGTCAATTCCTATTGTGGAACGCTCTGGTCGCGGATCCATCAATCGACAACTCCGTCCCTCGGCAAGGACGACTTGCAGGTCGACCGCTTGGCCGCCCATTTGACGTGTGTCGCCGTCGCATGCCAGGAAATTCACCAGGGGCGTCCCAGTGCTGTATTTCAAGTCGGCGGGCGTGGCAAGTTGATCGACCTGTGCCAGCGGATTGCCCGGGTAATTGTCGCGACGGCACCGGCTCAAGCGTTCTATCAGAATATCGACGACTTGTTTCGGGACCTCGACAGTACCATTGCAGAGCTGATCGAAATGGAACGCTCGATCTTTCAAGGTGGGGAACACGTTGCCACGGTTTCGTTCGCGCAGTGCATGAGTTCCGCCTGGGGAAAAATCGCTCGCCAGACGGGTGGCGGTTCTGAGAGCGTGTCGGACTTCACGCTGCAAGATCGTGTCTTCCATGCCGAAGGCGTTTTAGGAATGTTCGAACAACGCGGTGCCAAGGCATCTCAATCGCTCGATACCATCTACCTCATGACGGCGGAGATCCGACACCAACTCGACGTGGGAATGAAGGAGATTCGTTTGAAGGCAATCCGGCATGGGCTGGCCAAGTCGTGGTATCTTGGATTTTTCACCGCTGAGGAACTGGAAGGCTTCAAATCCCATGCGGATTGGAAATCATCGGAATCGCCTCAGAAATCTGGAGATACCAAAACACGATCTTCCAAAAAATCCTCCGCTCGCAAATAAGCACGCAGAAGCCTATCCTCGCCGCAACCTCTTATTACCGCGAAGCGATAGAAGACGAGATCCATGACTCTAGGTGACTCCATTTTGCTGGCCGTCAGCGATGTTTGCAAAGACTATCCCGATGGCAATGTGCGGGCGCTCGATCATGTCAGTTTTGAAATTATTGCGGGAGAGTACGTGGCGATCATGGGACCGAGCGGCAGCGGTAAGTCGACGCTGCTCAGTATTCTCGGTACACTCGATCAACCCACCTCGGGCTCCCTGACATTTGCCGGAAAGCCAGTCGACGCAACCACGGATCTGGATGAACTGCGTTCGCGAGCGATTGGGTTCGTGTTTCAATCGTTCTACCTGTTGCCGACCTTGACGGCGCTCGAAAACATTCAAGTTCCCATGTTTGGTCGCGGCTGGAAGGTGGCCGAGCGAGTTGAGCGGGCACGCGGTCTCATCGAAGCCGTGGGCATGTCCGATCGAGCCCAGCACTTGCCTCAACAGCTATCCGTCGGGCAACGCCAACGCATCGCGATCGCCCGGTCGCTCGCCAACGATCCCCAATTGCTGCTCGCCGACGAACCGACGGGGAACCTCGATACCGTTACCGCTGCAAGTATTTTGGAACTGTTCGAACAATTGCACTCTGATCGAAACATGACACTCGTCACGGTGACGCATAGTGAGGATGTCGCGCATGCGGCAGAGCGAGTGATTCGCGTGCGTGACGGGCGAATTGAATCAGATCAATCGGCCGCTCGATCGCAGTCTCGCTTCCTCGACTCCGAGCAATTTTGAACCATACTTGTTAAGTGTTCACAGCGACTGGCAGCGTTATCCGAAAAGTAGAGCCTTCGCCCCATACGCTTTGCAGATCGACCGAACCGCCGAAGGCCAAGCACAGGTGTTTTACGATTGACAGTCCCAGCCCCGTGCCGCCGTGATCTCGTGACCGGGCTTCGTCAGCCCGATAGAAGCGTTCAAAAATTCGCGTTTGGTGCTCCCACTCAATCCCAATCCCCGTGTCTTGCACTTCGAGAACACACTGTCCTGCCTGGACGCGCCAGCGAATCGTGACCGTTCCGTCCTCAGGCGTGTATTTAATCGCGTTGCTGAGCAGATTATCGAGCACGGTCCGCAATCCGTCCTCGTCAGCGACCACGGCAACGAGTTGGTCGGGCGGCTCGATGCGCAGTTCAATGCGTTTGCGCTTGGCAGATTGAGCGTGCTGCATCAAACTCTTGTCGACGACATTGCGCAGCCCCACGTGGGTCATGTTGAAGGCCTCATCACCCGCTTCGACACGCGCGATCTGGAGCATATCGACGATTAGCTGATGCAGCCGTTCGGCCTGCTCCTCGATCCGGCTCACAAAACGCAGACTGTTTTCTTTGTCGTCGATCGCGCCACTGCGGAGCGTTTCGGCGTAGGCTTTGATCGATGCCAACGGCGTCTTGAGCTCGTGAGATACGTTGGCGACGAACTGTTGCCGCAAGCTCTCTAGTCTGCGCAGCTCTGAAATGTCGTGCAGCACGACCAGCACGCTGGCAGACGGTTGCCCCGGTAAGCTCGTCACCCTCACAGTGAGATTACGACGGACCGTACCCGCGGATATGAATTCAGTATTTACAGTGCCCCCCGTATGCAAGCATTTCATGACGGCATCGTGCAGCGGGCGACAGCGTGCCAGTTCCAGCAGTGGTCTGCCCACCACATCAGGCATGCCGAGCATCCTTCGGCTGGCGTTATTGGCCATCAGCACATTTTCACTCGCGTCCACCGCAATGATTCCCTCCAACAGATTGCCCAGTACGGTGGAGAGTTGTTGGTTACGTTCCCGCAGTTGGGCGAAGCGGGTGGCCAACTCGGATTGCATCTGATTGAATGCCGTTGACAGCGTTCCTACTTCATCGCCGCTGTGAGCACGCGTTGGCTCAGGGGAAGCTCTGTCCGTGATCGCTTGAACGTTCCGAGTCAGCAGCGTGAGCGGATGAATAATTCGGCCAATCACCATGTGCGTGACGAGCGTCGCGATCAAACCGAATAAAAGCGTAAAGCTTAGTAAATATCGCCTTGTTTCGGCCATGCGTTGGCTGATCGCCTCCATCCGCGATGACACGCGAACAAACGCGTATCGGCCGTCTGGAAGATCGACGCGTAATGCCAAGTAGAACATTTCTACCCGTAGCGTCGGACTTTGCCGCATTGCCTTGCCAACGCCCTCCTTCCCAGCCTGAATGAGCTCCGGTCGGTTTGCGTGATCCAACATCGAACTGGGACTGCGCTCGGAATCGGCCACAACCACACCCTCGGAATTCACGATGGTGATTCTTAACTCAGTTTGATCGGCCAAGTTTTGGATGAGCGGCTGCAGCTCGGGACGCCTCGAGAGCACCGATGCGTCACCTGTATCGATTGCCAGTGAGTCGCGAACATGACTGCTGAGAATAATCGCAGTCTCGAATAGACGTTGCTCGGTCTGTCGCTCCAACTCTGAACGCTGCGAGGAGTTGACCACGTACAGCAGTGCCGTAGCGAGGGCTAAGCTGAGCCCCACATAAACCGCAAAGAGTTTCCAGAACAGGTGAGAAGACCACATAGCTATAGCCAGAGTTTCAAGCGGTCGTTGAGCATCCCTGGCAACGCCTTCTTCACAAATCGTTTGATCTGCGTGTCCGTACAGCGTGTCGATAGATGCGATCCGATCACAAGTTCATTCTTAAAATCCAGTTGACGTTCCCGATAGTCATCAACGTGCATATGTCCGTGTTTATGAATTTTATCCCGGCGGTGTTCTGGCGCGGCAAACGTCAATTCACTGATGAGGATCTTGGCATCATAGAACTCAGGATTGTCATCGAGTCCTTGTGGTGCCGTGTCGCCGGTGTAGGCAAATAGCGGAACACGCAGCTCGGTGGTGACTTCCGTACCGGCCTGGCGGAGGTCGCGAATCTGCTCGCCAGACAAGTCCAAATATTCCGGTTTGAGCTTGTGTCGACGTTGATAGACAATGAAACCAAGCGCCTCGATCGTGTGTTTGACCGCAACACTTTTGACGATAATCTCGCGTCCAATCGGGGTTTCATCGCCGCCCATCAAACCGACCAATTCGCAGGGCATCGCGCCACGGTCGAGCGAACGAAAAAGCTGCAGCATCTTCCAAGCGGGGTCGACGGCGCAGTCCGGGAGGTAAATCACCGGTGGGTCCATCTTCATCATGCGGCGACGAGACACATAGGCGGGCAGCGCCGCGATGTGGTCCAAATGCGCGTGCGAAATGAACATCGTCGGCGTACCCATGAAATCCCACGGTTGGACCCCTGCGTCGAACAGGAGTTTTAACTCGTTCACCCGCCAGCATGTCTGCACGGCAGCTCGCGAGTAACCTTCAATGGTCAGCCCATCGTGGACGTGTGACAGAATGGGTACGTTTTCAGTCATGTTTCAAAGTGTGAGACGGCTGGTGGTTTCCAACCGGAGGAGGTTCGGACAACACGCAAGGTAACTTAGAGCCTATCCGGTTGATGATCTTGATGACATGTGACCCATTCAGCGGCGCGGCTCGACAGAGCAATCACCACGTCGGCAGATACACCACGTCGGCAGATACACCACGTCGGCAGATACACCACGTAGGCGAATTCCTCCGAGACTCGCCAACTCATCACACCGCGACGGGTGCTTTGATGTGCGGAAGCGGATCGTAGTTGACCAATTCGAAATCGTCAAAACGAAAATCGTCCATCGACTGGACTTGGCGGAGAATCTTGAGCTGAGGTCGCGGACGCGGCTCGCGAGCCAGCTGCCGTTTCGCTTGCTCGAAATGATTCGAATACAAATGCACATCTCCAAATGTGTGTATGAACTCACCCGGAGACAAGCCCGTTACGTGCGCCATCATCGTGGTCAACAATGCGTAACTCGCAATGTTAAAAGGTACTCCGAGAAACAGGTCGGCGCTGCGTTGGTAGAGCTGACACGACAACCGCCCGTCGGCTACATAGAACTGGAACAGCAGATGACAGGGTGGCAACGCCATCCGCGGCACATCGGCGACGTTCCACGCTGAAACAATCAGTCGCCGGGATTGAGGATTGGTGCGGATCTCGTTTTCCACCCAGGCAATCTGATCTATCGAGGACGAATCTTCCAGACCATCAGGTGAACCTACTGTCCAGCTCCTCCACTGGTGTCCGTAAACAGGCCCCAGTTCGCCGTCGGCATCGGCCCATTCATCCCAGATCGAGACGCCATGTTCTTTCAGCCAACGGGTGTTCGTCTCGCCACGCAGGAACCACAGCAATTCGTAGAGAATCGAGCGGACGTGCAGCTTCTTGGTAGTTAGCAGCGGGAACCCTTCGGCGAGATCAAATCGCATCTGTCTACCGAAAAGGCTACGGGTTCCCACGCCTGTTCGATCACCGCGATCGGTACCGTGCTCGAGCACCTCGTTGAGGAGGTCTAAGTAGCCTTGCATGAACTATCTGTTATTGAAGGTTTTCCGGTCGCATGCAGTCGAGTGTCCAGTGCCGGTCACTGGTCATGTTGACGCACTCCGCGTCGATACCAAAGGCAGAGACACAATCGCGGATTTCATTCAGTGTCAATGAGGCGTGCAATGATTGCCGGAGCAGTTGGGACGGCGACACTCCGCATTCATTATCGCGAGCGTCATGATCGCTGGATTCGCCGCCATGCAGGGTGACGAGCCGCTCGACCTGGGCTTCGTTTTCCGGTCTAACTAAGTCCCGGATGAATAATCGTCCCGTCGGCCGCAATGTTCGAAACGCCAATTGCAACGCGGTGGACGGATCATCCAAGTGATGCAGCACCGTGTTGCAGACCACCGTATCGGCTATCTCGGGCAGCAAGGCCTCGTGATTGCTCAAGTCAATTTGCTGGAGTTGGATCTGCCGCAATCGACCTGCAAATTCAATCTCGAATCGTGCGATTTCGAGCATCTCGACACAGTTGTCAACGCCCATTACCTGAATCTCGATCTCGTCGTCGCCCTCTATTTCATCTGCATGCTCACAAATCAGGACGGGAATCAACGCCGGTCCGCACCCCAAATCTACCACACGCGGTCCCACAGGACCGCCGCTGAACAGGTCGGTAACGAAACGTCGATTGACATCACGGTGATCCATCTCACGATAGACATCGGCCTCGACTTTGGGGTCGTCGGCAATCGGTTCACAGATGCGGCTGAGCATTGCAGGAGAAAGAGAAAGGGAGCTGGCAGGACGAATCGCTTTACGCGGTTGGCGAAAGTTCTTTGCGTTTATCGGCAATCAGTTCGAGTAACGCACGTTGGGGCTTAGCGAACTTGTCGATACCCTCGGCCATTAAGTATTCGTGCATCTTTGCTGAATCGACCGCTTTGTCGATTTCGTCGAGCACCGCTTGCGGTGGCATCTCGTCAACGGTCCGTGAGAAAGTCAGTCCGCTTTCCGCGACGGCCTCGTTGGTCTCGGGCGGGTTGGTTTGAATGTCGCTACCTGCGAGAGCTTGAACATATTTCCAGGGCGGATCCTTGGGGTCTTTCGTGCCCGTGCTGGCAAAGATCAATTCCTGCTCCAGCTTTAAACCTTTGTCTGTCCAGAAGGACTGGTTCTCCTTCCAGATCCGCTTGGCATTGACGAGTCCCACGAGTCCTTGAGCGGCATCGGAAAGATCGAGCTTCTTGTCAGTGTAAACGTCAATTCGCGAAATGAAGATGCTATAGACCGATTTGAACGTGGCTGGGTCGACGTTGCCCTGCGCACCTCGCCAGATTGCTTCACGAGCAGCGTGATATTGGTCAGCGATGAACATCAGCGTCACGTTGAGAGTGATCCCAGCGGCAGCTAGCGGCTCCAGGGCACGCAGCCCAGCGGGGGTCGCTGGCACCTTGATCATTCGATTGGTATGTCCAGCGGCCCAATGTTTGCCCAGCTCGATGTACTGCGCCACGACATCGTCTTCCTTTAAGTTGAGCGATGGATCTTCGAGCAGCGGGTCGAGCTCGAAACTGACCCAGCCTGCATTGCCATTGGTTTTCTTGTGGATGTCGGCGAATTTGGCTTCGGCTTCGCTCACCAATTGATCCGTCAACGCCCACGCAATGTCCTCGTCGGACTTGCCCGCGCCGAGCAGCGATTCAATTTGTCCGTCGAGGCCACCCTCGGCGACGATTCCTGAAATGATCGCCGGGTTGCTGGTCGCTCCCACGGCTCCGTAGCCTAGATTCTTATCAACTTCGCTCGGTGCTACCGAATCGAGATAGAGTTTCGTGCCAGTTTCGATGAGTGAGTGAAGCGGATTGGACATGGATCAGATCTCTCGTACAGGTGCGGGGAGTAGTGGCAGCTTGGTTTCCCGTGCAGCATACCCCGTTCCACAGTTCGCGACAAATGGCTGAGCGAAGCAGTCTCGCGAGATCCTGTGTTAGAGGATCGGACTGAACAGCCGGGCCAAAATCGTCCCGATTCGGCCATACCACGGACGCAGGCGATGAGGCTTGAGGAACATTTCGGTCGCCGCTGAAAAATCCTCGTGTAGCATCTGCGCGACTCGCGAGACAAAATCGTGATCATCGATCGCCAGCATCATCTCAAAGTTCAGGTGCAGCGATCGATTGTCGAGATTGGTCGATCCAATCAATGCCAAAGAATCGTCGACGAGCACGCATTTTTGATGCATGAACCCGTCGGTGTAGCGATACACGGCGACTCCGAGAGCTTTTAGTTCCGTCTCAAAATGAAAGCCAGCCAAGTAAACCAACCACTGATCGGGCTCATTGGGCAGCAGGACACGCACGTCGACGCCGCGGGCACGGGCCATGGAGAGTGCATTGAGCGTCGTTTCATCAGGCACCAGATACGGCGTGCTGATCCACAAGCGATTGCGGGCCGCCCCCGCTGCGGCGGAAAACATCATTGTCGCGCGAGCCCGTAAATCGGCTGGGCCAGTCGCGCAGATCGCCGCCAAGCCCGTCGAGCTGTCGCTACCGGCTGACTCCGGAATTCTCTGATGCTGCCAATCGGCTTCGGGCAGCCCCTGACGGCTCGCCCAATAGTAATCCGACGCAAAAACAGCCTGGATTTTTTTCACCGCGGGCCCGTCTACGGTCGCGGCGGTATCTCGCCACCGCGTGACCCAGTCTCGATTGCCGAGGTATTCGTCACCTATGTTGAGACCGCCGATAACACCGCACTTGCCATCGACAACCAGCAGTTTGCGGTGATTGCGAAAGTTCAATTGAAAGCGGTTGAACCACCCCTGACGGGTGTTGAACGGTCGGACGTCAACACCCGCATCCCGCAGCCGACGAAGATATGTTCCTGACAATTTGATACACCCCACTTCATCATAAAGCAGCCGGACCGTTCGCCCCGCACGAGCTTGAGTGATCAACGCATCGGCAAACCGATTCCCGAATACGTCATCGCGAATAATGTAGAACTCGGCGTAAACATAAGACTCCGCCGATGCAATTTGAGCGAGGAGCGCCCGCGAAAACGCGCCGCCATCGATCAACAACTCAAACCGATTGCCTTCGCAGATCGGAGTATCCAAAACATCGGCAACCTGATCGAGGGGCGAGATCAGTGACGTCGTCCGTTTGTCCGGCAACGTGATCGTTTCACGCTCGATTGCATTGAGTGAAGCGAGATGTTGCCGCCCCACGCTTCGCACGGCCTCCCGGTAACCCGCGAATCGATTCCGCGCGAATACCCAGTAGGCGGGCAGCGTGACTAACGGCAACGTAATCAAACCCACCGTCCACGCCACCGCCGCTTGACTGGTCCTTGAATACCGAATCGCGTGCCACGCCGACATCAGTGCAACGCCGTGTAGCAACAAAAATAATCCCGGAACGACGATTCCCCACCAGTGAGCCAGAGATTCGGAATATAGGAACGTCAAAATGGTCTCTTGAAGCGAAGGTGGCGAGTTCGACCGGTCAAATCATAGCCGTGGCGTCAGCGAGTGACGTGCCGAATCACATGCCAATGCGGCGCGACCGAAAATTTTTCGCACCTCTTGCACCACTTCACCCGCCGAGCAATACTTAATGAGACCAACTCGCAATAAGCGGGTTGTCAATCGACGACGAAGCAAGCGAGAGGCGAAGGGATTCGTCAACTAGCCAGCCACGCTCGATCCATCGCTCGAAATCGTACGTTCGAGTGTTGATCCATCTATGCTTCTGGAAATTTAAAATGAAGAAACATCATTTCGTTCTGCCTGTCGCCCTGCTTGTGGCGAGCTCCTCGATTGCCCGTCCCGCTGACGCGCACTTTCCCTGGCTGTCGACCAACGATGACTGCCATGCTGTGATGTGGTTTGGCGAGTCCACCGATGACCGAACTTACCCGATGCCGGCGTCAATCCAGAACATCGAGCTGCGGAGCAGTCCCGACAGCATAGCGATCACGACAAAGCCCGTCGACGGAGACGATGTCGTCGGTATCCAAAGCGTCGACGCGATCGACAACGATTCCGAAGTCGCGGGAACCGTTACCTACGGTTTATACCACGGCACCAAGCTGACTTATCATGTCGAACACCTGCCGCAATCCGAACCCGCCGGATGGCCCGAAAGCGCACGCGACAAAGCGCCGCTGCAAACGATCATCCGTCCCGACGACAAAGGCGGTGTCACCGTCATCGTGCTTCGTGATGGCAAGCCGCTGAGAGACACCGGCGTGAAGCTGTACTGCGAAGAAGGCCACGAGGAAGCCGATCGGAAAACCGACAACAAGGGCACCGTTCACTTCACCAGCAAAGAAGTCGAGTCCGGCCTTAATGCGGTCCTCGTGGGTTATTCCGACGACCAAGCCCAGGGCACTCTCAACGGCGAGGAGTATTCCAGCACCACGGATTACTTGACAGCGACCTTCCTTATGCCCGATTCATCCGACGAGAAGGCTGCGACGAACACGGACGAAGATTCGGAAGAGGATTCCAAGCCCGAGCCAAAAGTTGACCCCAACAGCGGCGCAAGCACTGGACCCGCCAATCTGCCTGACCTGCCGGAGAATCTGACCAGCTTCGGTGCCGCGATCGCAGACGGTCACCTCTATGCCTACGGCGGCCACACCGGCGGAGCCCACTCCTACTCCAAAGACGAACAGTCCGATCGTTTTTGGTGTTTGGATCTAACCAAGGGGAAGGACGGCGAGTGGCAAAAATTGCCCAGCGGCCCGAACCTGCAGGGTCTGGCATTGGTCGCTCATGACGGTAAGTTGATCCGCATCGGTGGCTTCACTGCCGTCAACGAGGAGGGTGAAGCCCACGATTTGCAATCCCAGAGCACCGTCGCCAGTTACAATCCAAAAACGCAAAAGTGGACGAACCTGGCCGATCTTCCAGCCCCTCGCTCCTCCCTCGATGCGGCGGTTCTGGGCGACAAAGTCTACGTCATTGGCGGCTGGAATTTGCAGGGTGATAGCGACGCCAGTGAGTGGCACGATACTGCCTGGTCGCTCGACCTCAGCGATCCATCCGCCCAGTGGCAAGCACTGGCCGAGCCACCCTTTGAGCGACGAGCCGTCAGTGTAGCCGCCTACCAGGGCAAACTCTACGTCATCGGGGGCATGACGTCGGACAATGAAACCACCACGGATGTCGCCATCTACGACCCCGCCTCCGACTCGTGGAACGACGGTCCCGAACTGCCCGGTACGGGCATGTCCGGTTTCGGATCCTCTTCCTTCGCCACCGGTGGGCACCTCTACGTCACGTCCATGGACGGGTTCGTCAACAAATTGTCCGATGACGGCGAGAGCTGGCACACGATCGCCAAGACCGAGCGAGAGCGATTTTTCCACCGCATGTTGCCCGTCAGCGATCACGAGCTATTGATGATCGGCGGCGCGAGCATGCAGGTCGGCAAGTTCAGCAAGATCGACCGGATCAAAGTGCAGTAGTGGATCGGATACAGTGCTTTCGTCCCCCAGGCGACGATAGCTCTCTGCCGAGGACGCGAGTCAGCTCTCTGCCGAGGACGCGAGTCCCCGGTACAAATCTCGCGGGGAGGTATCTGAAAAAACGCAGCCTTTCTACGCGAGCCGTGCTGGAACGGGGAACTGCAGCGAAAACTTCGTGCCCCTGTTGAGTTCGCTCTGCACGCTGATCCGCGCCCCGTGAGCCTCGATGATTTTTCGGGCTGTCGGCAGACCTAGCCCCGAGCCGCCGTCCTTGGTGCTGTAAAACGGTTCGAACATATGCAGGACTGTATTGTCGTCGACGCCGCATCCGGTATCGATTAAATCCAAGCTCACCCCGTTGCGATTGCTGTAGGTTCGCGCCCACAACTGGCCGCCGTCGGGCATCGCCTCCAGCGCGTTCTTGACTAAGTTCATCAGGGCGGACTGCAACGAATCGCTGTGCAGGCGAATCGAAGGCAAATCAGGATCCAGATACTGCTGCAAATCCACCTTCTGCGAATCGGCTTGTGCCTGGTATGCCCCGAGTACTTGCCGGACTTGATCGTTCAAACTGCCCGAGACGAGGTCGATGTGTCGAAGCCGGGCGTATCGCAAAAAATCTCGCAGCAGCGCCTCCATTCGCTCACACTGGTCACGAACCATATCGACGCGAGGCAAGCATCGTCGGCTCGCCGCGGTGTCCATCTCCACCAGATCTTCGCTCAACAGTTCGATATTCATATGAATGATCGACAGCGGGTTCTTGATCTCGTGGGCCAATGAACCGGCGAGTTCGGCGAGTTCCTCATATTGACCCTGGACCTCGTCCATCGCCGCTTGGTGACGAGCCGCATCTTTGGCGCGATCGTCGATACGAGAGTGCGGCTGGGATGAATGAGGCGTCATCAGATTCAGTGGCAATTTGGCAGAAATTCGCCTGTCACTTCCAGGCGTGGGACGGCGCCCTCGAATTGTAGCGTCTCGTCACGAAAATGGCGTTACCCTCGACGAATTTCCCGCTTCCGACTACAACGTGCAGACTGCTGTGTACTGTCTCCCGATTCTTCCCCCTCTCCTTTTTTTCTGCAAATGTCGATTGCTGCCGCCACCCAGCCCGAAACCAACGATCCCTACATTCAATCCTTGTTCGCCGAGCGGATCGGCGGGGCGAAGTACGGAAAGGGCACCGAGATCTACAAGTTCGAAAAGATCAAGCGGGCCAAACGCAAGGCTCTCGCTGATCATCCCGAACGACAATTGCTCGATTTCGGGATCGGCGAAAATGATTCGATGGCGCCCGAAAGCGTCCGTCAGGTGATGCAGCAGGAGATCAACCGGCTCGAGAACCGAGGCTATGCCGACAACGGTGTCGCCGAATTTAAGCAAGCCGCTGCAAGGTTCATGCAGCGGAATTTTGGCGTCGAACTCGATCCAGCGAAACAGATCAATCACTGCATCGGCAGCAAGCCGGCGTACGCGATGTTGCCCGCCTGCTTCATCAATCCCGGCGATATCACGATGATGACCGTCCCCGGCTACCCCGTCGCTGGCACGCACACTCGCTACTATGGTGGAGATGTATACAAGCTCCCGCTGCTGGCCGAATACAATTTCCTGCCGGACCTCGATGCCATTCCGGACGACATTTATCGCCGCACTAAGTTGATGATTCTGAATTATCCGAACTCACCGACCGGCGGCACGGCGACTGCCGAATTTTTTGAAAAGGTCGTTGAGCTGGCAAAGGAAAAAGAGTTTGTCGTCGTCAACGATGCCGCGCACATCATGCTAACTTTCGATGGCAAGCCCCGCAGTTTTCTGGAAACTCCCGGCGCCATGGATGTGGGCATTGAAGTCCACTCGATGAGCAAGGGCTACGACATGATTGGCTGGCGAATGGGATTCGTGGCTGGGAATCCGCTGGTCGTCCAAGCCTTCGCTGACGTGAAAGACAACAGCGACAGCGGTCAGTTCATTGCTACGCAGAAAGCCGCCGCTGCCGCCCTCGACGATGATTCCATTCCGACCGCCATCCGCGCCAAGTATCGGCGGCGGATGGAGAAGCTCGTCGCGGTATTGAACGATGCAGGCTTTGAAGCCTCGATGCCGGGCGGCACCTATTTCCTGTACACCAAAACGCCGACGGCCACTGCTTCAGGCGAAAAATTTCCCGCCGCCGAAGACGCCACGCGGTTCTTGATCGAAGAACTCGGCATTGTCACCGTCCCGTGGGATGATGCGGGTTCGTTTCTCCGGTTCAGCGTTACGTACATGGCCGAAAACGAAGCGGTGGAGGACGCTCTGATGGCAGAGACCGCTAAGCGTCTCGCCGGAGCCGGGCTGCAATGGAAGTCCTAGGCGGGCCCCTTTTTAGCGTCGCGGGCGCGGGTGAGTCGCACGGGCCCGCCGTGACGACGATCATCCACGGCTGCCCGCCCGGCCACCGCATTCGTCGGGCCGAGGTGCAGCCGTTTCTGGATCGCCGTCGACCAGGCGGTAACAAACACGGTACGCCACGAAACGAAAAGGACAAAGTCGTCTTCCTCTCGGGATTGTACCGCGACGATATCGACATCTTGCTCGGTGGCGCGAAGCTGTCAGTCGATGTAGAGGGTGCTTCATTCGAGACCGAGGGCTACGAAGATGGATTCACTACCGGTGAACCCATCGCGGCGATCGTGCTTTCGACTAGCAAGAAATCGGGTGACTACACCCAGTTCGCTGGGCCAGGCGGCGAAGTCCGGCCCGGTCACACCGATCTGGTCAAGTATCACCAATCGCAAGGCTTCGTCGATGTTCGCGGCGGCGGCCGGTCGAGCTACCGCAGTACGATCAGTGACGTGATCGGCGGCAGCGTCGCGCGGATCATTCTCCAACAATTGTTCGGTGTCCGCATCCTCTCTTCGATTTGCCAGGTCGGCTCGCTCCGCTCATCCAAGCGATTGGCCGAGTCGCTCACGCTCGAAAATGCAGGGGAGACGCAAATACAACTCGACGCCGCCGAAATCCCAGCGATCGATGGGGACTTCGCTAGGGCCGCAGGCGAGCTGATTAAAGAAACCCGCCGCCGCGGCGATTCGCTCGGCGCATCGGTTGAAGTTGTGGCCGTCGGCGTACCTCCGCTTCTGGGCAACCCATTGTACCAAAGTCTGAAGGTTCGCTTGATGGGCGCACTGGGTGGACTCAACGCGGTTCAGTCCTGCGAAATGGGCGATGGCGTCGAGGTGATCGAGCGCACCGGCAGCCTCAACAACGACCCGATCCGCCACGATGGCTATCAGTCTAACACCCACGGCGGCTTGATCGGCGGCATCACGACGGGCAGCCCACTGGTTGCCCGAGTCGGCTTCAAGCCCACCTCCACGATCAATCTACCGCAGCAATCAGTGACGAAGGATTTACGGGATATCGAGTTTGAATTAGCCAAAGGTCGTCATGACCCCTGCGTCGGCGTCCGAGCGGGCGTGACGCTGGAATCCCGAGTCGCAATCGAACTCCTCAACGCCCTGCTCGTCTTTCAAGCCACCGCTCATGCGGGCGATTCGGTCGAACTGTTTTAAAATAACCGCCTTGTCGAATACCGAAATGGGCGATTGAGCATACGTTAACATTCCCCAGTTTGATAGCGTTCTCATGCTGTACAACAAGAAGGTGCAACACGCTACACCGAGTTAATACGACAAGAGGCAAATCGTCCAATGGCAAATTCACGACAAAGTTCCGAGCTGTTCACCACTGGGCATTTCCCTGAAATTGTTCGCGGCTATCCGATGATGCGCTACATGGGGAGCAAATTTCGTTTGCTCCCTTGGATACACAGCGTTCTCGAGAACATCGAATTTGACTCCGCACTTGATGGGTTTGCAGGTTCAGGTTGTGTCGGATACCTGCTCAAAGCGATGGGAAAGGAAGTCCATTCTGCAGATTTCTTGAACTTCCCAACTGTGATTGCAACTGCGTTAATCAAAAATCCAGGCATTCGGCTAGGGGGCGACGACGTTGAGATGCTGATGTGCGACGATGCTCGGCATGGTCGATTTATCGAAAACAAGTTCGACGGGATTTTTTACACGAAAGACGATTTGCGCTTTCTTGATCGTGTATCTTGGAACGTACGCAAGGAACCTAACATATACAAACGAGCCATCGCCGTCGCCGCATTGATTCGTTCCTGCGCAAAACGCCAACCGCGGGGCGTATTCACAGTCGCAGGTGATCCGGAGAAGTATAAGGACGGTCGTCGCGACCTACGTCTTACGATCAAAGAGCACTTTGCTGAACATGTTGAGGCGTATAACGCTGCGGTGTTCGACAACGGACGCAATAACGTAGTCCAGCGTAGCGACATTTTCTTAGCGGAAAACCGCGTCGACCTAGTTTACCTCGATCCACCATACGTACCAAGGTCGGATGACAACTGCTATATGAAGCGATATCATTTCCTCGAAGGGCTGTCATGCTATTGGGAAGATGTTGAAATTATGGAAGAGACTCGCGTCAAAAAAATCGCCAAACCGTTCACTCCATTCTCTTATCGGCGAACAGCAGTTGATGCTTTCGATCGTATGTTCGGTCACTTCGCTGGCAGCACCATTATTTTGTCCTACTCATCGAACGGCTTTCCTGACCTATCGGAATTGACGAGCATTCTCGGGCGTTATAAATCCACGATCGAAGTTCATCAACGCGACCATCGCTATCACTTCGGTACGCACGCCGCCGCGGCGCAAAATGAGGTTACGGAGTATTTGGTGGTTGGACGATGAAGCGGTATCGCCAAACGCTCGGTGAACTGGTCTCTCTGTTATCGCCGGTCGATACGACTTGGATGGACGACCACTCGGCGGCAGTCGTAACGGCGATCACCAACCTGCCAATCAAGGAGACTTATTCCCGGGATGACTTAAACGCAATACTCGCAGACCAATTCGATGTCGGTATTACGATGATTCGCCTTGTCCTTGGCATGTCGAAAGACGAATTTCAGTTGCATATGACCGAGTACCTCACAGGTCCAGGCGGATCTGGCGTGACTCGTTTCCGACGGCAGAATAACGAGTTTCTAGAGGCACTCGAAGCCCTGGGGTTGCGGGAAGCACTCGCCGGTTTAGTGAATCGCCCAGTAGACTGGAAAGACATTCTTACCGAGCGATTGCGGTTTGGCCGAGGTAGTGCGATCAAAGGGCAAAAACGTGGGCGCGGACTGGAGGACGCAATCGAGGAAATCGTGAAGGACGTGTTCGGGGAACAAGGATTCGATACGCGATGTCGCTTCATGGGTTCAAGCGGAGTGGAAACGGAAAAAACCGACTTCGCGATCCCAAATAAGATCGATCCTCGAATCTTGATCGAGTGCAAAGCCTATGGAGCGACCGGCAGTAAGCAAACGGATATTCTCGGTGACATCGAGCACATCGTAGTACAAAAGCGTCCGGATACCCAGTTGTTACTCGTCACGGACGGTATGACGTGGACGCTTCGTATGAACGATCTGCGAAAGTTGATCGAATGGCAAAACACCGGAAAGATTACGCGAATTTACACACAGCGAATGGCAACAGATCTCGAAGAAGATTTGAGGCAACTTCGCGGGGAACATTCGCTTTAGTATGAACTCCGAAGTTGAAAAAATTGCAAAACGATGCCATCATTCCTGTCGAGATACCTCGCGATGCGTCCAAACATCGGCACATTAACGCATGCAGTCAGCAGCCAAATCCGCTGAATGCGACGCACGCGGTGTACATTCTACTGAGACCGCCGTCTCGGAGACTCATTGCTATGAGCGACCGGCTCACAGTCGACCGGCTCACAGTAGGCTCTCGTTTGGGAATGCATTCCCTATTTGTGATCCATCCATCCCTGTTGCTTCAAAAACGCGATGGATTTCTCGAGAGTGTCTCGAAAGTATTTTCCATTCTCGACTTGTGGATTGAAAAAACCATGGGATTGACCGGGGTAGGTCACCAGTTCGCTGACGAGCCCCGCCTCCTGGCTGCGACGCTGAAACCGCCGGGCTGTCTTAAGGGGAATCAACGCGTCGTTTTCGCCCAGAAACACAATGGCGGGCGGGTCGTCGGCAGAGATGTTGTGAGCTGGAGAGTACCGCTCGGTCTGGTCGCCAACACGGCCCGCACCCCATTGGCCGGGCCCGTTGTCGTAGACGGGATTGTAGAGCAGCAGCGCGTTGGCCTTGCGAGAAACTCCGTTGACACGCTCGTCATCCATCATGCCTAAGTAGGCTGCCAAATGACCGCCAGCGGAGCCGCCGCCGCACGCAATGCGATCGGGGTCAATACCGAATTCCTGGGCCGAGCCGCGAATGAAACGCATCGCATCGGACGCATCTTCGACGCAGACGGTGGGCGGATCATTGCTCTTGCCGCGGAGCAATCGATATTCCACGCGGAAACACACCAGCCCCAAATCGGCGAGCGCGTCGCAGTGCGGTGCAAATTGTCCGGGCTTCCCACCGACCCATCCGCCGCCGTGAAAGAACACGACCGCACCACGGCTGTCCGACGCTTTCCAATCGGCGGGATGGGTCCAATCAATCCGTAAGTTTCGCGTCTGGGTCGTGCTCTGAGCATTCACGGGCACTTTTTTATAGGTGAACGATCCCTCTCCCTGGGTGGAGCCTGCCGCTGGCACCGGCTTGGCAGCGTTGGGCGGCTGAGCGGGTTGCTCGGCGAAGATCGCTGGGATATGCAAACTTATTGCCACGACGGTACAGCAGAGTAGCCGCATGTTCTCACCTTTCAGTTTTCTGGGACGATATCGATCTCGGGAAACACGGTCTGCGATGCACAGCCGGCGCGTCTCATGATACCGTCAAAGCAACTCCGCATGGGATGGAGTTGACTGAGCACGCCGTTGTGCTGTTAAACACCGGAGCTCGCGGCGAGTTGAGTTGGTCGTTTTTGGATTTTAGAGCGAAAATACTCACTCGAAGTGCTAGCCGCGGATGCAATGGCCTGCCTCGCTGGCACGTCGAGCAAGTACATCAACGGGCCACGAGGGCTCACAGAGACAACCCACGTTTTCGCTTCGACGGACCACTAGGCTGCTCTGCTCAGCACATCATGCGCTTTCCCAACGCCATCGGATGACTCACCCCGAGCGATTGCGGCTTCATCTGGATCGACTGCCCATTCGAGTTGCTCCAGAGATTTCTCAACCCGGTGTGAGACGTCCTCGAGGTCATCATCGTCGCCGACGAAGATCGGGTCGGCGAAGTGACAGTCTAAGCGTGTGAATAGACGTGGCAATTG
Source organism: uncultured Planctomycetota bacterium (assembly GCA_963763175.1). GTDB lineage: Bacteria > Planctomycetota > Planctomycetia > Pirellulales > Pirellulaceae > Rhodopirellula. The sequence goes on from CAVXOB010000011.1 coordinate 991,539, forward strand.
CATCCGATCCCAGGCTTTTGTGAACGTGAAGCGGCGGTGTGGGACAAGGACCACGGGAACGATCGGAATGCCAGCTTTCTGGGCCAGTTTTGCGACGCCCTTCTGAACCTTCCCACGCGGTCCTTTGGGCCCGTCGACAGCGATCACGGCGGGGTGACCCTCTTGGCAATGGCGGATCATTTGGGTCAATGCGGTTGCACCTCCCTTGCTGCCGCCGCTGCTGCCGCGAATCGGGATACATCCACACGAAGTCAACAGCGGTACTAGCAAGTCGCCATCGCGCGAGCGTGAGACTAACGCACCCGTGCCTGGGTCCGAGAGTGCAATCGCGGCAGCTTGGTGGGCATGCAATAGCGCGTAAACAAACTGGCGGTCTGAATGGTGGCAGATCGCGTCGCGCTGATCGTTCACAACTCGAATGCGAACGCTGCGGCGCATGAGTGTGAAATACCACATCACCCCCAAGGCTTCCAAACGTTTCGCCAAGGAAATATTTTTTCGCTGGGGTCGTCGCGTGGACGGCACTGCAACTCGATCACTCGGACGGGAAGAATACATTTAGTTCTCGTACTGATCCCAGGGGATTTCTTTGAAAACGACACGCATTGACTGCGCACTGTGAATCTGGGCGGTCAGCGAATCATCGATTTCGTCGCTGAGGAAAGTCATCGATCGCAACCGAATCGTAGCAGCAGTACGGTCTGCCCCAAGGTACCGCGTGATCGTGACAGTCGTTTCGCGCGGCAGTACGCTTTGCCCCGTCATCAGCGCGTTGAGCTTCATGCGCGCGAAAGGGGGTACGCCGCGCGGACGAGCGATATTCAATCGGCATACCCAGTCCACAAAACGACCGTACTGGGCCGCGACATCCGCATCCGCCGTTCTCATGCCGTTGATATGATATTCCGTATTGTCGTAACGCAGCGAAAACTGCGTATCACTGGACTGGGTGGGCTGGGCATCCATCCCGAAGCGAGCCCGTTGCTCCGCATCGGTGATCTCACTCTGCGCCCGGGCAGTCAGACGGACAAGATCTTCCGTTGGAATGCTCGTTCGCTGTTGCTGTTCACGGTTGAGCAAAATGACGCGCGATTGCGGCAGATCAAAGATCGTCCAAGGTTGGCCTTCGGCAGTGGGGAAGTCGTAGTAGATGCCATTTTGGAAGGCAATATGGTGCGTCTCAGCGGGGCGTTTGGCGTCACCTTGAAAGACTTCGGTAACTACCGCCCATGTCTGGGGCGCGGTTGCTGAGACAATGGTTTCCTGAGTAAAGACGTCCGTCGATGTGGTAAGCGCTATCGCGCAGGTGAGCACTGTGAACACCCCGCATTCACCTCGTTTGGGAATCATCCTGCCACCTCCGTTCTAATTTGACTTCGATTTGCTAGCCCGGTACGACGACCCCAAGCTTGTTACTCATTAACAAATTGGTCGATCCAGCTCCATCCCAAAATAGAACTGCCTTCCGTCTCGAGTGTGCGTCGAGAGGAAGGCAGTCGTCGTCAAATCAAAAGGTTGAGTGTCTGAGCAAATCGCTTAGACCATTTCCTTGAGGCCCTTGAGTGGGCGGATGGTCAGTTTCTTGCTGGCAGGCTTGGGAGCCAACCAAATCTCTTCGCCGTTGGCGGGGTTACGACCTTTGCGTTTGGGTTTGGCAGGGACGTCTTTCAGGACGATCTTGCAGAGACCTGGAATGGCAAATTGGCCGGCGCCACCCTTCTTGAGCGACTTGCTGATTTCGAGAGCCAATGCGTCGAGGACGGCGGCGACGTCTTTCTTGCTCAACTCGGTTTCTTCGGCGATGTTCGCGAGAATTTGAGTCTTTGTAGGCGCTTTGGGTGGAATGGCTGCGGGCATGGGCTGAACCTGTGAAATAGATACGGAGACAGGAAAAAACGAGAGAAATCAGAAAACGTTTCTGCTTCGTCGCGATCCAAGTGTTATGTCGGCACTCCCAAGCCCGCAACCCACTTGACCGTTAAAAACCGTGTGTTTTTACGTGTTTTTATTGAAATTGCCGCAAAACGACACGGATTCACGCATCCAAGCGGTCTGTCAAGACCTGATCGACCGCCTCGGAGAATGAATCGCCCAGTCCCGAATCGGACGCAGCGATCAGATCGCCAGCGGGAGAAACGCGTTTCAAGCCGGCCGTTACGTCCGCCATGGCAGCGTCAATGCTCGCGGTCGAACCGGCTTGCGAGGCCGCTGATAGTGGCTCTCCAGCGGCGATCGACGCCGATGGTTGGCCGGAATCGCCCGCGTCAGTTGATGGTAGCGGCTCGCCGCTGGGCGAATAAAGATCGCCCACAGACTGCGGCACTGTTTCGTCGGATGTGGCGGTGGTACTCGCCGCGCTGACGCTGGATTCGGTACCACTTGAACTTGAAGAAGATCCATTCGAAGCGGGGGCCTTCAGGTTCAGTTCTCCTTTCGCATTTTGTAAACTGACACGGATCAACTGCATGTCACCCGACTTGCCGAGTACATGCACGACGGTTTCGTCCTTGACGTGGGCGGACAAGCTCACCGGCACGGGGGCCTGGCTGGTGGCGTCAGCAGCAGCTGGCTTGTTCGCATTGACCGTGACCGCGGTTCCATCGTTGTTGAGCTTAATCTTAAGTGCCGAGACAGCTTTCGATGCCGCATCGCTGGGCTGGGCAAACGCAGCTTCACCGCCAGGACGAACGGCGGCGAGGACCGAGTACTTGGGTGCCGAACCGAACCAATCCGCGACGCTGTAATACTCAGCCCTGATGCTGCCGAATGCCAGATCGATCGTCCTATCGCCATCGTTGAGGGCGCTTTCGATACGAATGATTTGCGGCGTCTCTCCATTATGGACGAATGGCACAGCAGGAACATTCAGTTCATAGGATCCGGGCAATAGATTCGGCACGCGGAAGCCGTCAGCTGTGCTCAGGACGCTACTGTCATTCAATGCAATGTCAACCGGATTGTTTTGCACGTCGGTGCCAGTCAGTCGGAACTGCGAGAGATCACCGCTGATCAGCCCGAGCGCGCTAGCGTCTGCTCGGAGGTAAAACGAGCGAGTCACATACTCCGAAACAGTGATCGTCATCGTCGCCGGACCACTCTTGAGTCCCGCAGCGTCCTGAACCGAGAACGAAAACGTCACGTCGCCGGAGAAGTTCGCATTGGCAGCTGTGTAAGTAATCGACTGACCATCATTCGATACGACGACCGTGCCACTGGTCGGTGTGCCCAGGTCAACAAACTTCAGAGTCTCATCGCCGTCCACGTTCGCGGGCAAATCGGAAACGGAAAGGACGACCTCTGGATCGCCGCCCTTGGAGATCGTGGTTGAGCGATCAGCAATCGGCGGGGCATCGTTGACGCTCGTGACGTTGAACGTTGCAGTCGCCGTTGCCAGTCCCCCGCCGCTATCGCGAATCGTATAAGTGACTGTTTCAGTGCCATGGAAGTTTGCTTTGGGTTTGTACAATAGCGACTTGCCATCCGCGCTGATCGACACCGCCCCACCCTTGGATGGCGTGCCCAACGATGAGATCACAAAGGCTTGATTATCAGCGTCGATGGTATCGTTTGCGAGCACGTTATAGCTGGCCTGCGGCGCGTCCTCGTTGATCGCGGGGCTGCCGGTGGCGGGGAACGTATCGTTCACCGCTGTTGGTGGTGCATCGGTCGACGCGACCGTCACAGTGACCGAGACGGTGTCGGTGCTTGTCCCATCGCTGAGCGTGTATTCGAATGTATCGGTCCCTGCGAACGAAGTAGGTGGTGTGTACTTCACGGCCCCGCCGTTATCCGTGATCGTCACGGTACCGCCCGAGCTGGTTGCGGTAACGGCGGTCACGGTAAGTGTTTCGCCCGGATCGGCGGTCTGCATCTCGTTCGCCAACACATCGAGCGTCGTCGCTCCCGAGCCGGCGTCCACGGTGAACGTATCGTCCACGCCAACCGGTGGATCATTCGCCGCGGTGACCGTCACAGTGACCGGAACGGTGTTCTGCACCCCGCCGGGGCCGGCGACTAGATAAGTGAACTGAGCAGTGCCAGAAAAGTTGGGGGTGGGGGTAAAGCTGACAACACCATTGTTAAGCGTCACGCTGCCCCCGGCGCTTGGTTGGGTCACACTGACCACCGAGAGTGTTCCGGTTCCCGAGACGATCGTGTCGTTGGCAAGTACGTTGAGGACGGTCGCGCCGCTGTCTTCGGCGACCACGAACGTATCTGGATTGGCAGTAAAGCTCTGGCCGACGGCAAGTGACGTGCTGCCGTAATTGACCGCGTCGGCGGGAACATTGTTATTGTTGAAGAATAGCAGCACCTCACGGTTAAAATCATCCGCTGGGTTGGACACGAAGTTGATCGTTCCCGCCGCGAGAGTTTCCATTTGCATGGTCGCCACCAACGATTCCTCCTCATTGGTCGGCGTAGTGCCGGTGTTGACTCCACCAACCTCATTGATCAATCCGGTCCCAACGGAACCCGCTGGTGTGTTGCTGAACTGGAAAGGATGGTCGATCGAAGTGCCGGGGACCACTCGTGCGAGCGTGCCGTCAAATACGATGTCCGCGTAGGCTGCGTAGATCCCGCCCTGGTTGGCGCGTGGACGTTCATCCGTGCCATACATTTTCAGCAAGAATTTATCGCCAACGTCGAGGGAACTGATTGGGTTGCCATTCAAGTCGGTGACCACCAACTTAATGCCCGCGAGCGGCTCACCGGCGACATTGACGGTGAACGACTTCGTGCTCACGTTCCCCGCTTTGTCGGTCAGCGTGACGGCGAACGGGTTGGCCCCCACCTGAGCTGCGGTCGGCGTCCAGTTGATCACGCCGGTGCTCGCAACGACCGTCGCGCCGCTGGGCCGCGTCGTCAGGGCATAGGTCACACCGCTCCCTTCGTCGGGACTCACCAGATTCGTTTGATATGGAGTGTTAACGTTCCCCGTCGTCTTGACGGCACTGGTGTCAAAACTCGGACCGGTCGTGTCATAGGTGACGGTAATAGGCGTCGACGCCTGGCCCGTTTCTCCAGCGATGATCTGCCGAGCCGCCAGCGTATAGGTTCCCTGCCCGATCGCCGCAATGTTGTTCGTAGAAATGGAGATGGTGTTTCCAGTTGCGGTACCTACGCCAATCACGGTGTTGTTGGACGTGTCGATGACCTGGACGGTCGCACCCGTGGTCACACCGCTGACATCAAATGTCATTGAACCCAGGTTGGTGACGTTGTCGGTGTTACTACTTCCCGAGTCGCTGGTAGCTCGCAGGTCGATCGCGCTCGGGACCGCAACGGCAGAATTGTCAAACGTAAACGTAACAATCTGTGTATCCGTCGGCGAACTCTGCGTGGGAGCCGCGATGGACGCCGCATACACTCCGACGCCCACTCGTACGGTTCCTCGGAATCCGGCTGTGGGCGTCACCGTCAGCAGACCCGTAGCAGGATCGACGGTGGCGGACACATCTTCCGAACTCGTGCCACTCACAAAATAACGAACCGGGTCGCCTTCAACATCAATACTGCCGAGTTGCAGTGTCGTTGCACCACTGCCGCTGTACAGGATTGGATCGCTGACGGGTTTCAGATAGGGTTGCGAATTGATTTGCGCGCCGTTTGCATCGACATCTTGCGTGACCGTGACCGGCACGACTTCTTGATACTGCTTACCACTACTGTCGGTGATGGTGAAGGTGACATTGGTGGTGCCAGGTGTGCTCAGGGCCTTGAGCATCACGACACTATTCTCGGTATCGTTGAATATCGTCGCGTGACTGATTTTCACCGGATTGGTGGGTTTGTCGCTGGTATTGACGTTGGTTTCGCTGATCGCTTCGCGAACGTCCTCACCCTCGACGAGCTGCCCGAAGATCGAGTGTTGGAAGTCCAGGAAACGAGTTGGGACCTCGGTGACAAAGAACTGTGAATTATTCGTATCGTCGGACGACTTCGCGAATGACAATACGCCCGACCGATTGTGCTGCAAATCAGGATTGAATTCGTCGTCGAAGGAGCCTAAGTCGGAACCGCCCGTGCCATCGCCTTTAGGGTCGCCCGCCTGAATCACGAAATTGTCGACGACGCGGTGGAATAGCAGGCCGTCATAAAAGCCATCATTCGCCAGTTCAATCACGCGGCCGGTGGCTTCTGGAGCACGCTGTTCGAACAATTCAAACACCATGTCGCCATAGCCCTCCATATCCAGGCGAAGCGACCGGTTACCCGTGAGTACCGTACCCGACAAAATCGAGGGATCTTGCACCGAGACCGTTACCGTCAGTGGACCGCCGTCGGCATCATAGCCGTCGATCGGAATGTGTAGCGGCGATCCAATCGCGACAGTTTGCGGACCGATATGGGCAAACGTTGGCAGATCCTCCGCTGGATTGACGTAATCGCTTGCCTCGATCAACGACTCAATCGACTGCACACCCGAATGATGTGTGCCATCGGGGAAGACCCATGTGGGATATTCGGTAATATTCAGGCTCGCGTACTGCGGGTCTTGCGAGCGAGCAGCGTCATTGAGCGTCACGTCCGTGAACGGCAGGTATTCTTGGCCATCCTGGAATAGCTGTTTCTGCTGCGTGCAGGCTGGGCACCACGCCGCGCCGTAGAACTCGAACCCTTCTTGGTCGAGGTGCTTGGCCAGTTCGACGAGGTCGACCCCAGCTTCCCCCTCAGGGGCGACACTCGAGCTGCCACGATCACTCGCCGTCGTGTCGGTCACACTGGACACATCGTCTGCTGTCGTTGGAGCCGGATCGGTAAACCACATGCTCACATCGCCCGCCATCATCTGGCGGCCTTCGAGCGTCTCGAGCAACAACCGTCCACGATCAGCAGAAATTTTACCTGCATTCCCGCCGCGGGCATCCAGGGCGATCATGCGGGCGAGACGTTGGCGTAGTTTTTGAGCGAGATTCATCAGCGAACGCGTTGCAAGGGTGTTTTTGGGTCCTACCGCCGCCATAATAATGGAAACGCAGGAGATATCGGAAAAGTCGACGATCAACCGTCGGGTTAACAATGTATTTCAGTACAGCCAGCGAGAGCTCCCTGACCGGAAAACTCATCCTAGTCTACGCAAATGCAAACTCGAGTTCCGGTTGTGCCCACGAGAAAACTCTAGCACCCGGTCGAGTGCCCGGCAGCCGAAAACAAAACACTAGCATTGCCTAGCCCACCGTTCACCCCCCTCAAAGATGCCAGTTCGCCGAGTTTATCCGCCGCAGGTACCCGGTTTTCTTGCGGTAGCCACTCTTTTCTTGCGGTAGCCACTCTGCCAACCTTAGTAGCTTTGACGGTCGAAGTGGTCATTTGGTTCCCTCGCCTGCTCGGCCCGATCGTGGGGGGGAGGCTTGTCCCGTGTCAGTTGCTAGCGGAACTCTCCGCTACCATAAAAAATTTCCCCCGTAAGGGGCTCCCTCGCGCCGATTCTTTGTCCGTCACGCCATGCCGAAAACGAAGTCAAACCAGCCGGCCCGACATTCTGATCCCGATCCGAGTCGCCCGCTTCATCAGCAGTCGCTGATCGTTAGCCCTGGCGGCGGTAGTCGAGCAGTCACGCTACCCTCCGGCGAGGTTGTCCCCATACCGGAAAACTGGGAGCTCCTGACGCCGGGGGATGCTGGAGTGACTCGGCGCGTCAAAGCCGCCGGACCGACCTGGACAGTCAAAGTACGCAAAGGCCGGCGAGAATTTTCGCAAGGTTTATGGGCAGACGCGGCCCAGATTGCAAACGCACGCTCATCCATGGAGGCCGCCCGCAGCACCCCGCAGTATGCGAAAGCCAAAATGGCCGCAAAAACCCGCCGAGACGCAAAGCAGGGTGAGTACGTCGAAGACTTCCAGGCTGCGGTGACGCAGTTTTTGGCTTTTGACAGGGACTTCGCCCCGATCGCCGAACGGTTCGCCGCCGCCGTCACCCAGCATGCCACACCCGTCGGCAGTGGCACCGTGGCGAGGACGGAACGAATCCCACTGGAACAACGCGTCGAGTCCGCCGTGATCGCCTGGATGCGACACCAAACCACCGCCTACGACGACATGTCGATCGCCCGCGTGAAAGGCGAACGGCGCGAAGTCCGCCGGCAACTTGCCGCTGAGTCACGTCGTTTGCTACAAAAATACCGCACTGGAGATCTGGATGCGATGAAACACTGTCCGCTTGCTAAGGCGCTACGGGGGTAGAGACGATCGTTGAATCTCCCGGCATAGGGAACGCAACTCACAAGCGAGGATGGGCCGTTTTCGTCTCTCGATCGAAATCGTAAACCTGTTTCTGCTTCGGGTCGGCGACCAAGATCGAGGAGTCTGTCACGGCGATTCCAACTGGACCTACCAACGGCTCGCCCACGTGCCACTTCTCTGTTTTGCCGTCGGCGGTGAATTTCCAAATCGCATGAGCATAGCCGTCGGTGACGTACCCGTGATCACCGGCCCGAGCGAGTCCATTGGGATACTGAAAGGGCCGGCCAGTAACGATGTTCTCGACATCGCCCGATTCAACATCGATTCTGACCACAGCCGCGTCGTCAGGCGTGACGGCCCACAACAAGCCGTCATCATCGAAGGCCAGCCCTCGGGCGTTGACGCGGGCAACCAGTTCCGGCTCGCCACCCTCGATCGGCAATTTAAGCGTCGCGCGTTTTTCGGCGTCACCGACGTACAGCGTTTTGCCATCGGCGCCAATCGCAAGCGCCATCGGAATACCAATCTTGCCACCCGTTAATCCTTGCGGCTCGCCGCCAGCCGTCGCAATGTGGTAGACCTCGCGGGTCGCCGAGTCTCCGACAAGAATTCCCGCCTCTGGATGCACAACGATGCACCGGGGGCGATTCAGCGGCTTACGCAACAACTTCGATCCGGCCACATAAAGTTCCGTCTTGGGATCATCGCCCCCACCGCTCTTCCATACCCCCGGCAGATCCAAGTCGACGGTGTAGACGGCATCGCCATCGACAGCGACCGCCAACGGGTAGACGGGTGTTGGGCTGGCCGTCGAGGGCGTCGCCTGGTCGCTGGCGTCGGTTTCCTGGGCTTGCACTTGACCGGAGAGGCGAGTGAGAACGAGCACCAGGAAGCCGGCAGTGATTGCAGGTGAAAGATGCTGATAGATCGACGACGAACGGTTCATATTGAGAATTAGCAAAGTGAAAGGTGAGCTACTGAACTGAGGTAGAAAAAAGTAATTCGTCTCTACTCTGTTCAATTGCACTCGACTTCATAAACGCACAGGACCCATTCGGGTCGAGCGACGACAACGCCGCGTCCTTCTTAGAGCCTATCCGAAAAGGGGTCTGACCCTCTCCGGCGAGGCCACTAAAAACGTTGTAAAACGATGCGTCTCCAAAGGGTCAGACCCCTTTTCGGATAGGCTCTTAGTGTCCCTCATCTTTCGCAGCAATAGGTTCGATCGTGAGTGCCATCACGATCGGGGCGGTGCGGTCGGGGCCTTTCACCAATTCGATCGTATCGATCTTTTCAGTCCGCTCAGGTTTGACTGCAAGATAACGAATCTGCTGTCCACCTTGGAGTTCGAAGGCGAACTCGCTGCCGGGCACATCGACACGGCGAATGTAGTCGGCAAACTCAACCGCGTTTTTCAACGGATGATCTTCCGTTTCGCCGTCGGCATAGTGCAGCCGCACGATCATCGAGACCGATTTCTCGTTGTTGTATGGCGCTCCCCATCCGCTCACTCCGCTGAGCAGATGAATCGCAGTGACGGGCGTGTTACAGGGCAACGAAACTGACTTGGGCATTCTTGCGGATTGAGGCGAATTGGGGCCATACAGCAGAATGATATTGGGTTTTGACTTGCCCAATGGATCGGTGAGTTCAAAGGGCACGCCTTTGAACTGTTTCGGCTTCCAGTCCGAGAACACCATCCGGTCAGGGCCTCCGTCGCCATCACTGAATAACCCTTTGGTGCTTATGGCGGTCGCCTGTTGTCCTAGTGGGATTGGCACGTATTGACCCTTTTGGGTCAAAAACTCCAGCAGATCGGTCATCTGCTCCGGCTTGATCGCGCTCTCAAACCCTTCCGGCATGATCGACTTAGGTGACATCACGAGCTCTTCGATATCTTCCCGCAGCACACTCTGTTTCTTGCCTTCAGTATCGAACAATTCAATCGCGGTCTTGGATTCCGATGCCAGCATGCCGTTGAGGACCAGACCATCAGCGGTGAGCACTGTGTACGCTCTAAAATTACCTTCGACACTGCGACTTGGGTCGAGAATGTGCGTCAGCAACTCCTCTTTGGGATGGACTGCCATGCCGGTCAAATTGGGACCCACTTCGGAGCCCATTTCGCCGTGTACGTGACACTTCGAGCAGTTGACCTTGAACACTTCCAAACCCCGAGCGACGTCGCCAGTATTTTTGGTGGCGACCGCATACTGATCGAGCACCTTTTGCCGATCAGCGTTGGGAAGTGCCCCGCCGCCGGCCATCAGCTTCTTGGCCCGCTGCTGGACCTCTAGGTTCGGGTGAGCGTTGAGGGATTGTCGTTGATCGAGCGCGAGTTCGTCCAGACGCAGGTCTCCGTTCTCGATTCCATCGAGCAGCGCCATCGTCGAGGCAGGGCGCTGGAGGAGTTGCACGATTGCGGCCTGCTTAAGTCCGGGCGTCATCGCGGTCAGCTTACTGACGAGTTCGGCGCCCGCTCCTTCCCACTGGCTCGCGCCAACGGCGCGGATGATACCGCGTGAAACGGCGGGTGGCGTTTGCGGGATGATCTCATCGAGCAAGCTTTCGACGACTCCGGGATCGTCGTTCATGAATTCCACAGCTTGTGACGCGGCGTCGATTCGCTCCTCATCCGAGCTGTCCTCATCGCCAACGGTTTCGAGCAATCGTTCGGCAATCTCCATTTGGAACTTGGCAAATTTCTCGCTGCCCCACTGGGTCACCAGCTTGACAAAGATGCCTTGCGAACCCGGTGAGAGATGATCAAAGGTTGTTCTCAGTTCGGCTTCGGTCTCGTCAGTCAAGTTCACCGTCCGACCGGCTTTCCAGCCCTGGCTGAGTCCGGCGAGTACCGCATCGAGAGCGCGTCGATCGGCACCACCGAGTCGGGCAAGCACCTGGGCAGCATCGTGGACATCATCGCCACGAGCATAATGTTCGGCGACGCGGCTGATAATCTCGTATGACGGATCAGGCAGTGTCTTGGCATCTGCGAGGGATGCAAGAAACTCGCTGCTGTTGTTTGCCGCCGCACTCGTCAATGCATCCGGCAGCCAGCGGTCAGCCATGTCGGTCGCATTGCCCGCAACTTGGATCAAGGCGGCTGCCCCTGCGGGGGTCGCAGGTAGATCCGATAAGGCGAGCAGGGCGGCCAAGCGTACTTGTGCATCGCCGTCGCTCAGCAAATCAGCAGCCAGAACCGCGTCAACGGATTCCGCAACACGCGGCAAAACGGCAAGGGCATTGCGACGCACGCCCGCCGATGGATGGCTCAATGCAGCGTAAGCGGCTTTTATACCCGGGGATCCCGCTTCCTCGAGCGCACCGAGCCCGTGCAGTGTCCACAGCGCGTGAATCGCGCCAACATTCAGTCCGATCGCGTCGGTGCTCTCGTCTTGAACGAGCTCAATCAAGTCAGCGACGACGTCTTGTTCCCCACGTTCCACTAGCAATCGCTGCGCGTGCTTGCGAATCAACTGAGTCGGATCCGTGAGGGCAGCCACTAGCTCTTGCGGCGATGCAGCAGCAAGATTTGGGATGGGGCGAGGCTGGGAACCGTCGGCGACGACGCGGTAAATTCGTCCATGTTTCTTATCACGCAATTTGGTTTCATACGCGGCACCCTTACCCGTTTTAAAACCCTGCGGCGTGGGGTTGTGCTGGACGATGTAGTTGTACCAATCGATGACCCAGACCTGCCCATCGGGACCGACCTCGGCCATGATCGGTGCGGTCCACTCATCGTCACTCGCGACGAGGTTGAAGGGGCTAGTGGAACTGAAGTCAGACCCGTGTTTCTTGAGCACGAACGAACCGGTCAGGTGACCAGTAGGTCCGTTAACGAATGCGACGCGGTTCCAGTACTCCTGCGGATATTCGCGAGCGGTGTATAGCGCGTGTCCTGCCCCGGCGGTGTAGCCACCGAACTGGTCGACCTGTCGGACCTTATCCGTAATCGGGTCAAATTTATAGGTGTCGGCGATCGACGAGAGGGTCAATGACGGTGTCCAACCCCGCACCCGTTCGTAATAGCGATTTGGAATCGGCATGTAAACACTCGGGTTCGCATTGGCAGTTGAGCCGAAGATCAATCCCTCTTCACTGATCCCGAGTCCCCAAGTGTTGTTATTCGTCGAGCGAATGAATTCAATGTCCGAACCATCGGGACGCATCCGAAAGAAACCTTGACGGAAGCGTTGCTCAGGAGCATCGGGATCGGCCTTTGATTTAGGCTGGGAATCGTTGTATCCCTGCATCGCCCAGATCCAATTGTCGAGTCCGTACTGGAAATTGCTGACGCCGCCGTGGGTATCACCCAATCGCCAGTCCGTGACGATGACTTCGCGCTGATCGGCGACATCGTCGCCGTCAGTGTCTTCGAATCGCAGCGTTCGCGTGGCATCCTGCACGATCACACCCCCATCGACGAACGCTATGCTCGTCGGAATGCTGAGACCTTCGGCGAACACGGTAAACTTGTCCGCTTTGCCATCACCATCCGTATCTTCGCAAATGCGGATACGGTCTCGTCCCTCACCCGGCGGCTTCAGCTCGTTGGGGTAGTCGAGTGTTTCAGCCACCCACAACCGTCCCCGCTCATCCCAAGCCATGCAAATAGGTTTGCCCTTGAGATCGGGTTCGCTCACGTATAGTTCCAAGTGGAAACCCTCGGGCACGAGCATGTGCTTCATGGACTCGGCTGGCTCGATTGGCTTTTGCATCGAACTGAGGGGTTTGCCTTGCACGCCCCATTGCGACGAGGGCCGGTAATTGGGAATCTCGTTGCCGACATCGACGTACTCGAAGGGTTTCAGATCCTTCGGCATTGCTTTCATCTTCGGTACCGGGAACGCTTGGTCAGCGAGAAAATTTCCGGCAGCTTGTGGGTCCCGGTGGGCTGCCCAGCGGATTCCACGCTCCACCAGATTTTGGAAACCAGGATGAGTGAAAGTCCGCGCGTCGTGTCCCCAAGCGGTATAGAAAACGCGTCCTTTGCCCTCGGTGCGTATCCATGTGTACGGTTCACGGCCCTCGGCATCGGTGCGATATGCGAGCACGGTACGGTTCTGGTCATTATGCAAATGATGAACGTAGGTTTCGTCCCAACTCTCAAATCCCCCGTAACCCTTCATCACCTCATGGTCCGGTCTGGCAATGTCGGTGCGGAACACGCCGGTGCCATGGCGCTGGAACTCGGCCCCTGTTAACGCAACGAGTTCTGGTTGGTTGCGAAAACAAAAACTAGCACAGTGCAGCGGCACGTATCCTCCGCCCTCGCTCACGTACTGCATGATCGCCTTGGCTTCCTCGTCACCGATCGCATCAATGTTGGCGTAGACCACCAGAGCATCATATTGCTGCAGGTTTTTAAGATTCATGTCCGACAGAACGTCCGTGTACGTCATATCGATGCCCCGTGATTTCAACACAGGTGCCAGTTCGTCGAAACGAACTTTCGGTTGATGATGACCATTGTCGCCCAAGAACAACACCTGGATCCTATCCGCGTCGGCGGCGATTGTCGGCGACGCGACAGCTAGCGACCATCCAAGAAGTAAAACTAGGTAAACGACCGTCGTACGGCCCCAAATAGAATGTCGAGTCATGGGTTTTGATCAGAGACAAGAGGAAAAAAAGAATCAATCGAAAAGGTGGCAACGTAATTTAGCATAGACGTTCGCCTCGCGAGCAACAAATTACCGGTGGTGACGGGGACGTCCGTTGCAAGTGGTTTATCAGGCCATCAGGCCGGGAATCGTTTTGGCGGGAATCACGCCGGTGAGTTTCTGGTCGAGACCGAGGTATTGATAGGTGAAACGCTCGTGATCAATCCCCATCAAATGCAGGATCGTGGCGTGGAGATCACGAACATGCACTGGGTCATTGACGATATTGTAACTGAAATCATCGGTCTCGCCATAAACGGTCCCCGGCTTCACGCCGCCCCCGGCCATCCACATGGTAAAGCAGCGGGGATGGTGGTCACGACCGTAGTTTTCGTGGCTGAGTTGCCCTTGCGAATAAATCGTCCGTCCGAATTCGCCACCCCAAATCACGAGCGTGGAGTCGAGCAATCCGCGATTCTCTAGGTCTTGGATCAGCCCCGCACACGACCGATCCACGTCCTTGCACTGGCTTGGCAAGCGGCCACCGACATTGGAGTGATTGTCCCAGTTGTTGTGATAGATTTGCACAAAACGGGTGCCCGCTTCGCTCATTCGCCGGGCTAACAGCGCGGCATTGGCAAACGTGCCCGGCGTTAACGATTCCTCACCATACAGGTCAATGGTGTCTTTTGATTCGGTCGAAAGATCAACCAGTTCCGGCACGCTTGCTTGCATCCGGTACGCCATTTCGTACTGCTCGATCCGCGTCACCGTTTCAGGATCATGGATGGCTTGATGTTGAATTTGATTGAGCTGTGAGATTGTATCGAGCGATGCCCGTCGCAGCTCACGGGAAACTCCTGGTGGATCCTGCATGTACAGAATCGGGTCCCCTTTGCTGCGGAAGGATACTCCAGCATGTTTGCCGGGCAAATATCCGCTGCCCCATAGCCGTCCCGAAATAGCTTGCAATTGTTCGCGATTGGTGGGCTGGGCCACCAGGACAACGAACGTGGGCAGATCAGCGTTGAGCGAACCGAGCCCGTACGAAGTCCAGGCACCCAGACACGGGCGGCCGGCAACTTGATTGCCCGTTTGCATGAACGTGATCGCAGGCTCATGGTTGATCGCTTCGGTGTACATCGAGCGAACAAAGGCCATTTTGTCGACCATTTTGGCGGTCTCGGGCAACAGTTCACTGACCCACATCCCGCACTCACCATGCTGAGCAAATTGATACTTACTCGGTGCGATTGGGAATCGCGTTTGCCCGCTCGTCATCGTTGTCAGTCGTTGACCTTGGCGGATGGATTCGGGCAGGTCCTTGTCATACCAATCATTCATGACCGGCTTGTGATCAAACAAATCCATCTGACTGGGGCCACCAACCATGTGCAGATAAATCACCCGCTCAGCTTTGGGCGCAAAGTGCGGGATGCCGGGAACACCACCGACACGCGGCAAGGTCTGGAAGCCTTGGCTGACCGGAGCGTTTGCCCGTGCGCGTTCTCCAGACAAGAGGCCGGCCAAGGCGGCGTAACCCAAGCCCTGCGTGGTCTGCGTCAGGAATCGTCGTCGAGCGATGGAATCAAACATGGGATGGTTGTTGAGGTGTTTGAGAATGTGCGGGCGGTACGCCCGCCAGCCGGTGAGCGGGCGTCCCGCCCGCAATCAATATCCACTGCGTCGCTTCTACTTGCATATCGTTTCATCGAGGTTCATCATCTCACTGGCGAGCATCGTCCATGCCGCGAGTTCGACCGGGTCGACGGATTCATCCACCTTCGATTCACCCACCCCAAGCAACGCCTGTGCCGCGTCCGGATGATCCAGGTAATGGCTGCGAAGATGTTCCATTGCTGATTTCAAAACATCCAGCTCGTTGGTCCGCAGTTCGCGTGACAATAGCCTCGCAGCGGCGAACTGCATCCTCTCCACATCCGCTTGATCGCTCTCATCGACAGCGACTTCCTTGATGGTCATCGACGCGAGTCTTCGAGCTGCTTCGACGAACTGCGTATCATTGAGCGTCACGAGTGCTTGCAGTGGTGTATTGGTCAGTTCACGACGGATCGTGCAAACTTCACGGCTCGGTGCGCCCAGAATTTCCATCGACGCGGGCGGTGCCGCGCGCTTCCAAAACGTGTACATGCTCCGGCGGTACAACGCTTCACCGCGGTCGGCAACGTACGTCTTCGTATTGCTCTCGGGCATCGCCACCGCCGACCACACACCAGGTGGTTGGTAAGGATGCACTGACGGACCACCGACCTTGGATACCAGCAATCCGCTGGCCCACAAGGCGCTGTCTCGCAGCATCTCCGCGTCCATCCTATAACGCGGGCCGTGCGAAAGCAAACGATTTTCAGGGTCGGTTTCAATTGCGTAATCGCTGTTGACGGCGCTTTGGCGATACGTGCTGCTGGTCAAAATCATGCGGAACAGATCCTGCAGATCCCAGCCGTTTTCGCGGAACGTTACCGCAAGATAATCGAGCAGTTCGGGATGGCTCGGAGCCTCGCCCATGATGCCAAAGTCGGCGCTCGTGCGGACCAAGCCGGTGCCAAAGATCTCCTGCCAATAGCGATTCACCGTGACGCGAGCGGTCAATGGATGATCATCGCGAAATAACCACCGCGCCAAGCCTAGACGATCGTGCGGCAGTTCACCGAGGGGCGGCAGGGACGCAGGAACATCAGCGATGACTTGATCGAGCTGTTGATCGTATTCACCACGGCTGAGCAGGAACGCAGTCGCGGGCGCGGCCTGCTCCTGCATCACATGCGTCGTCGTCGCCCGTCCCTCGATCGCAACTTGTTCGTCTTGCAACTCGCTCAACCGCTTCACTCCGTCGCAGTATTTGGGATTGTTTTCCTGAAGATACCAGCGGGCCAATTGGTTGCTCCGCTGATCATCTCGGGCGCTGTGGGGGAGCGCAGCAGCAAACATTGCGACGGCCGCGTCACCGATAGCTTGCACATCATCATCACTCAGCTTCGCGTTGTAGATTCGCAAGTCGTTAATGCGCACACCTTCGGGCGCTGAGTCGCCATCACGGCCCGCAATCGTCAATGGTGCGTTGCAGCGGATGGTATTCTCACCGAGCGAATTATTTGCGATCTCCCGCTTGGTTTGTTCCACACCGTTGACGAACAAACGCAGACTCTCGACTTTGCCGCCACCATCGTTGATCAGCGCCACGTGGCTCCATTGATTCACCGGCAGCGGATCGCCCGCGATCAGCTTGATGGCGGATTGCGGCCATGTATTGACAAGGTGTACCGCAATGCGATTGCCGTTGAGCCAAAAGTCCCAACCACGCAGAACCTGTGCACCATCGATCTTCGCAGCGATGCTACCGTACACATCACCCTTTTCGGGATACACCCAAGCTGCCACAGTGAAGGCGTCATGGGTGTCGAAGTCAGCGACGGAACCGACCGGCAGAGTCGCGTCCTTCTTGCCACGAATAGCTCGAAACCGAGTCAGACCTTCTGTCCAGTCCAACATGCCCCGGGCGATCAGAGGAACAGAGCGGCCATGGATCAAAACATCCACACCATCAACGCTCCCGTCGCCCAGTGGAGCATGCAAAACGAGTTGCTCGTCATGCGGAAGCGACGCGGCGATCTGTTGAGCAGAGATTGATAATCGACTGAGTTTCTCTACGGTCTCGGATTCGATTTGCTCAATGGTCTTCTGCGCCTTGGGAATCTCCCTTATTAACTCGCTCGCTCGCGTTCGATCTTGATCGAGTGGCACCACGACCACGGGCGGAACCTCCGCCTGATTGCCATCGCGAACTGCCTGCGTCGTGTTGTTGAAGAACGCTGAGAGTGAATAAAACTCCTTCGCGGAAATCGGGTCAAATTTGTGGTCGTGGCAAACCGCACATCCGACCGTCATCCCCATCCATACCGCACCGGTCGTTTCTGTCCGGTCGCGAGCGTACAACACCTTGTACTCTTCATCGATGATGCCGCCCTCGTTCGTCGTGATATTGCAGCGATGAAATCCGGTTGCGATGCGTTGGTCGAGCGTCGGCGACTCGAGCAGATCTCCGGCAAGTTGCTCGATGCTAAACTGATCGAAAGGCTTGTTGTCGTTGAACGCTTTGATCACCCAGTCACGGTAGGCCCACATCAGCCGAAAGTTATCGAAGTGGATACCGTGAGTATCCGCATAGCGAGCATAGTCAAGCCAATGCCGCCCGCGATGTTCACCCCACGAGGGCTGCGAGAACAGAAACGTGAGATATCGTTCATAGGCGCCGGACTCGGTATCGTTCACGAACTTCTCTACCCAAGCCGGTTCGGGGGGCAGACCGGTCACGTCGAGCGAGGCGCGTCGAGCAATCGCGCGGCGGTCGGCTTCGGGAGCCGGCGTGACACCCTGGGCTTCCAGTTTCGCTAACACAAACTGATCGATCGGATTGCGCACCCACTGCGGATTTTCCACCGCAGGTGGTTCATGCTTCACCGGAGGAATGAACGACCAATGGGGTTCGTACTCCGCCCCCTCCGCAATCCATCGCTTCAGTAATTCCTTCTCCTCGGCATTGAGTGACTTGTGTGATTTCGCAGGCGGCATCAATGCCTCATCGTCGGCCTCCAACATGATGCGCGCGACCAATTCGCTGTCGTTGGGAGAGCCCGGATCGATCGCGCCATAATCAATCGCTTCTTCGCGTTGATCCAAACGCAAACCTGCCTCGCGGGTATTGCTGTCCGCACCGTGACACGCGAAACAGTTTTCCGCCAGCACCGGTAGAATATCGCGGTTGTAGCTGGGCTGGGGCGTCGGTTCGGCAGCACGCAGCGTCGTTTGGCATGCGGCGAGCAAAATGAGTGCGGTCAGGCGAGAGTGCATGACAATACGTTTGTTGGTGGGAGACGAAGGGCCATGTTCCGGGGACATCCGTTCATGAGGATTGTAGATTCGCAGCGTCGCCGAGACGGTCAAACAACTCGACAGTACGTCCAGTCCGCCCGACCTCCAAAGTCGAGCAGGTGCTATTGCGTTTGTCTATTTCACCTTCCACTCCAAAACGCCGCCCGAGTAATCAGGCTGCAACTTCACAACGAGACGCAGCCCTTTCGTCTCGACAGCGTCGAATGTGGCTTTGTTCCACTCGTCCTTGGCAGTGGACAGTGTGTTAGCGTTCGATACAGGTTTCCAATGTTCGCCCTCGAGATACTCGACCCGCCAAGTCTCGGGAATACGGCATTGACCGCGACCGGTGTCGTCGAACCAATAGACCGATACTTCCGATACCTTTTTGGCTTGCGGAAAGACATACTGCACCCATTCCTGGCTCCCTTTATGGTCCCACCAGGTGAACCGGGGGATCGAGTGGTCGCCCGAATTCTCTGGATCAATCCCGTCATCGATCGCGTTGGGCGAATCGCCCTGGTTGTGATGCGAAGAAGTGATTTCGTAGGCCGATTCACGCGGTCTCTGCGGCGCGATCCAGTGGTGCGCGTCGTCGTCATTACCGATCACGGGGAATGCCGAGATCCGCAATCGAGCCGCTCCCATCGGGACCAGCGTGATCGTTTCAGTCGGCTGGTCTGATGCGACGGGACTGTCCTGCAATTCCGCACACAACTTAAACCGATCCAGCGTCCATTGTAGAATCCGCTTGCCCTGGGCGACGATCGTGATGGGCGCTGTTTCGAGAGTGAACGGAAAATTGTTCTCAGGCCATTCGCCCTGCTTCACCTCAAAGGACTCCTCCGGAGACTGATGATCCAGAACCAAGCCATAGTTCCACGGGGTGGATGGATGAATCTCGAACGAGGGCCACTGGGATGGGTCGGCATCCTCTTGCCAACTTGAATCGCCAATTGCAGTCTCGGTGCTGTCTTTCTCGATATATTTCTCGCCAATTTTCAAGGAGTAGGTCAGCGGCCCACGATTCACGCTCACGCTATCGTGATTACTTTTCCAAGTTTGGAGCTTGATTTCCATCGGCAAATGCAACTTGACTCGATCGCCGTCTGCCCACTGCCGCTCGATGCGAACATATCGTCCGCTACTTGGAGGCGCGTCGAGCTGTTCGCCGTTGATGGAAACTTTTGCATCACTGCACCACCGGGGTACTCGCAAATAAAGCGGGAACGTCACGTTTTCATCAGCGTGAAATTTAAATTCAATCGTATCGGCAAAGGGATAGTGAGACTGCTCGACAAAATGGACTTCTTTGCCACCGGCGACTTTCACATTCACCTCGCTAGCGCTGTACATCGCGGCACAGACACCGTTGTCGGGCGTTGCCATCCAAAGGTGCTTGGTGAAGTACGGCCAGCCATGAGAGTGATTGTGCTGGCAACAACGCGAGCTGAACGGATTCATCATCAGGAATGGGCCGCCATTGTCGATCCCGGGAGCGTGATTCTCCGCGTCGCTGAGCACCATGTTCGGCGCCGTCAGGTATCGCAGTGACTTAAAGTCGGGCATTACCGCCGCCGGGTAGCTATTGAACGCAACCTCTTCGCAATGATCCGCCCAGAAAGGGTCGCCCGTGATTTGCAATAACAACTCGTCGGATAACATCTGCTCTACGAATCCGCAGGTCTCGGTGGCTTGCCGTGGGTCGTCATATCCGGCTCGCGAATTTTCATCGCCACCAAACATGCCGCCGGGGACTTGTCCGAACCGTTTGCGGATTTCGAAAAAGTTGCCGTAGGCTTGCTGCAAATCGTCTGGGTTGCCCGACTGTTGATAGTACTGCGCGGGTTCGCGAAAACACTCGGCAATGTTGACGTTGTGCCAGTTCGGCAAATCGTCCTTCATACTCCAGTTCGCGGTGCAGCGATGGATCTTTTCAGCAAGTTTGAGTAGATCGGGATTACCGGTTCGGTTGTAGAGCCAGTAGATACTGTGGAGGTTGTCACCGCCCCGCATGTGCTGCCAATAGCCCGTCAACATCTGGTCATCGGGGACCGTCAATTGATACTTGAAATACCGGGTCATCAGGTCGAGTACGCGTTGGTCGTGGGTGTGCTCGTAGTACGACTCCAAGCAAAACAGCATGACCATGTTGGCCCAGTAGTCGCGACTGCCATCGTCGAGTCGTTGATCGGGTCCGAAATCCCCGTCACCCCGCTGGCTCGCAAGCGTACCTTCGATCCAAATATTGACCTCGTCAATCATCGCGGGATCGTCGAATAAATACGCCAATTCAATGTAGCCCTTGAGCCAATACGGCAGTTCTTCCCAGCCGTACTTGCCTTTTCCGTCGGTACTCAGCCAAGCGTTGTCGTCCTTCTGCAGCCAAGCGCTGATTTCACCGAGATGCCCCGTCAAACCCTGACGTTGGCGGTTGAGCATCTCCCGGAGCCAACCACGGGGGTGGACCGAGCCGACAGGCAACTGAATCAAGCGGCTGGGAACAAGCGGCGCACGATTGCTGACATAAGAATCATTCGTTTGAGAAACATCGGGAGCGACCACCACGCTCACTTTCGCAGTTCCCACGTCGGCCAAGAGGCTGTGAGGCGGGGATAGCAGTAGCCACGAAAACGCACTGACGATTATCCAGCGACGATTTGTCAGAACTGACACAGGCAAAACTCGGAGGGTCAAAGGAAGTGAGGGGTGTCTCGCCACCCCAGCGATGATGTGCAGGTAAGCAATTTTACGACAACCTCATTGTCGACCGGACTTTCCTGAAAATCAACGCATGATTGGAGGATTGTTGCCACTCGGCTCCGTCCCCTTGAGCTCTTACGTGCTGAGTTTATCGCGTCGGGCCGAGCCATCGATCCTCAATGGGAAACCTATTTCTCCAAATCAGCGTGCCAAGCGGCGGACAAGTCTTCAGCGGTTTTTCCAGTCGTCTCCTTCCAGAACGCAGCGGAATAGGTTCCGGTTCGCGCCGCAGCGTTGAGTTTGGATAGGAGATCGGGGTGACCATTATCGATCACCCAGGCCAGAAACGCGCCCGTGTCGCGATAGCTGGCATTGTATTTCAGACTGGCCGGCCGCCGTCTGGAGACGCCGCCGCCCGCTGAAGCAGGCTCGTACAAATGCCAACGGACATAATCGGCTATGCCTTCAACCACCCATCCTGGTGTCCGCGTTGCCTGGCGGTTCGTGCGGCGAGCATTGCCATACTGCTGGACGACATGGACGAGCTCATGGACGGTCGCCCCCCCGGCTTCGCCCTGCAAATTACGACGATACCAGCTCGCTGAACAGTTCACGGTAGTCCCGCTGGTCGCTGCAACGCCATCCATCGTCGAGCTGATCCGAATGCGAAAATTTTGTGGCGCCTCGTAGTTGTCGCCGGCGAGCAACTCCACGATTTTGGGATACCAGTTTTGGACAATAGGAGCGAGTTCGTTCTCACTCCACGGCGTCAAATCAGGGCATTCCGATGTGTCGAGAGTGAACTCGTACTTGCCGCCTTCGATTTCGTAGGTCGTGATGCCTTGCGTGGCGACGGGTGTGGCCGGCGTGACGCTCGCCCCCTCTTCGAGAACGTCGATTTCGCTGTAAAAGGTATTCGAGAATCGTGCGCCCGGCCGCGTGCGCTTGATATCAAATAATAGATAGCGATAGTGACCGAGATCTTCCCCGACTTCCGTTTCATCGGCAGAAATCTGAACGCCGACCTGCCCGCCAACTGCGGACGGGCGGAGCCTTCGGTCGACGTTGGCCCGTCGTGTGTCGACACTCGCAATCTGGGTCCAACCGCATGTTGTGGGATCGGTCGTCGCTGATGGCTTGAGCTGAACGCCATCGTCGTTGAACGGATCACAGCCATACACAGTGTAAACCTGCCCCGAACGCTCGCCGGGGTGCCAAGAATAGGTGCGGATCTCGGCGAGACTGACCAAGTGCGTTAATTCGAGCAATAGCCGTCCCCCATCGGTCCCCGGCGCGAAGAAAAAGTTCTCGCTCGGCTGATCCGATGATGGAGGCAGTTGCCCGTCGTTGAGCTTTTCCAGCCCACCAGCGACGGAATCCACCGTCCCTGAAATTACCGACCAATGCCCCCGCTGACCTGCGTCACCGTCGACGGGGGCGTCGATTTCCAGAAAGCGAAATTCCTTCGTCGCTTCGCCTTTGACTTTCCGCTCGACAGCAATGGCAGTCTCAGCCACGACGATAGGCGGGAGAGCAAGGTAAAAAGTGAGAGCGAACAATCGGATGTGGTTTTGCATGGCTGCGGGCAGAGGGGGAGGCGGGGAGATGTTGTTGAATTTGTTGGCACTGACACCATAGCGACGTGGTGGGGTGAGGAAAGAAATCGCTCGCAATTCTTAGGCAAAATGGCGGTGATACTTCACTTCCCCATGCACGCCATCACGCGTGAGGAGTGGGGGGGGGGATCGAATAGTCAATCATGCTTGGCCCGTCGTTTGCTTGAAATTGCAACATCACCGGTAATCTAAGCAATGAGGTTATCCGCTTGATCGGGAAAACGCACGTTTTCCTCGTGAATTCTCGGTTACAAATTTCGATTCGACGATCGCGCTCGGAGTGTCCATCACGAATTTGCATGCAAAATATTGCACATCCCAACCGTCGCTTGCAGACACTCTCGTTTTGTTGCAGATAATACGCTTGTACGACACCATCCGCCCTTATATTGCACGAACCGCGGGAGTTTTTCTCGCGTCGCACATGACCCTTTCCCTGCCGCAGGAATTGATGACCGAGTTGGATCACTGCTTCGTCATCCAGGTTGGCGAAGGAATTTAAAAGACTCCGTATTCTCGCACGCACCCCCTTTTCTGCCACGCGACTGGGCCGCGAACCGGTCAGCAACCCTCACGTACGCCACTATGAAAATCGCACCATTCCCTGTCTTAGTAATCCTTTCTCTCGTCCTGTGTTTGCCCGCTTGCGACAAACTCGAGCAACTCAAAGAACAGTACATAGGCGATAGCGCCGGCGGCGAGAGTGAACTTGTCGAGGGTGAACACGCCGAGGGTGAACACGCCGAGGGAGAGCATGCGGGTGATGGAGAGCATGCGGTTGCGGGAGAGCATGCGGTTGCGGGAGGGCATGCGGTTGCGGGAGGGCATGCGGTTGCGGGAGGGCATGCGGTTGCGGGAGGGCATGCGGGTGCGGGCGGCGAACTGCACGCTCATAAGATTGTGGTTACGAGCCCCATCCGCAAGGACTTCGTTAGTACGCGCGAGTACGTTTGCCAGATTCACGCGTGGCGTCACATTGAGGTGTGCGCACTGGAGGGCGGTTACCTCGAAGCGATCGACGTGAAGGAAGGCCAATTAGTTGAGAAGGGTGCGCTTATGTTTAAAATCCTTCCAGTACTCTACCAAGCAAAGTTGGCGGCGGCCCAGGCCCATGCAAACTTAATGGAAATCAAGCGGGACAACACCAAGCGATTGTTTGAGCAGAAGATTGTTGCCAAGCCCGAAGTGGATCTGGCCAATGCCGAGTTGGCCAAGTCCGAGGCCGAGGTGAAGCTCGCCCAAGCCGAAGTGGATTTCGCTAATGTCAAGGCACCGTTCAGCGGCATCGTCGATCGTCAGCACGAGCAATTGGGTAGTCTTGTTGATGACGGGGATGTATTAACGACGCTATCGGACAACAGCTTGCTGTGGGTGTACTTCAACGTCCCCGAGCGGGATTACATCGAGTACCAAGCGAGTACCTATAAGAACGAACTGAAGGTTCAGCTCAAGCTCGCCAATCACCAGCTTTTTTCCGAGGAAGGTAAGATCGGTGCGATTGAAGCGGATTTCAATAATGAGACCGGAAACATCTCGTTTCGAGCGGATTTCCAAAATCCCGACCGACTTCTGCGGCATGGTCAGACCGGCAAAATCTTGCTGAGCCATGTTATCAAAAACGGGATTGTGATCCCGCAACGGGCCACCTATGAAATCCTCAATAAAAAGTATGCTTTCGTCGTCGACGACGAAAACGTAGTCCATCAACGTGATATCACGATTGAACGCGAGCAGGATGATATCTACGTGCTTTCGGACGGACTCAGTGTCAATGACAAAATCATCTTAGAGGGAATCCGGCAGGTTCGCGCTGGTGACAAGGTGGAGTACGAGTACCAAGCTCCCGAGGAAGTGATGAATAATCTGAAATATCACGCCGAATAATTGCTATTGCTGTAGTGGAACTCACCTCAAGTCCGCTTCATTCCAACCTTCTCTGATTCTCAATTGACTCTGGCTACTACGCCATTATTGCAACATGTTCGCACGAATTCTCCATCGACCGGCGTTGGCCATTGTTATCTCGCTCCTGATTTTATTCATGGGTAGCCTGGCAATTGTCACCTTGCCCATCTCTCAGTTCCCATCGGTTGCACCACCGAGCGTGCGGGTTTCCGTTTCGTATCCGGGTGCGAGCGCCAAGATCCTCATCGATTCCACCATGGTGCTGTTGGAGCAAGCAATCAATGGTGTGCAGAACATGCGCTACATGATGGGCGATGCCACCAGTGCAGGGGAAGGTACGATTCAAGTCACGTTTGAACCGGGCACCGATCCCAACGTGGCCGTGATGAATGTCAACAACCGGGTTCAGGCGGTGAAGAACAACCTCCCACCGATTGTGATACGCGAAGGGATTATCGTTCGCCAGAACATGACAAGTATGTTGATGTATGTGAATGTTTTTAGCGATGACCCTGAGGTCGACCAAAACTTTCTCTACAACTTCGCCAGTGTCAACGTGCAGCGAGAACTGCAGCGCATCCAAGGCGTTGGTAGCGCCCAGATTTTAGGCAATCGTTCTTTTGCCATGCGTGTGGAGTTGGACGTCGATCGAATGCGTGCTTACAAGGTGGACGCCGAGGACGTCATGAAGGCACTTAATGAGCAGAGCATGATTGGTTCTCCTGGGCGTCTCGGGCAAGCCACGGGCACGACGTCGCAAACCCTCGAGTACGTGCTGACATGGGTCGGCCGATACAAAACTCCGGAGGAATACGAAAAGATTGTTTTGCGTGCCAACCCTAACGGTGAAATCTTACGGCTCAGCGACGTTGCTGAAATTAAGTTGGGATCATCATTCTATGACTTATATTCCGATATCGACCGATTACCGTCCGCAGCGATTGTGCTCAAACAGACGCCCGGTTCTAATGCTGCTGACGTGATTAAGAGGGTCAAGGCGAAGGTGGCGGAGATCAAGCAGGATTCCTTTCCACCGGGAATGGATTATGCATTCACGTATGATGTTTCAAACTTCTTAGACGCATCGATCGAAAAGGTGCTTCACACTTTGTTTGAGGCGTTCATCCTTGTTTCCCTAGTGGTTTACCTGTTCCTCGGTGATGTACGCAGCACGTTAATTCCTACGTTAGCGGTGCCTGTTTCGTTGGTCGGAACATTCTTTTTTATGCTGATGTTCGGCATGTCGATCAATCTGATCACGCTGTTTGCATTGGTGCTCGCGATCGGGGTCGTTGTCGACGATGCGATCGTGGTGGTGGAAGCGGTCCACGAAAAAATGCACACTAAGCATCTCGGGCCGTACCAGGCGACCCGCGAGGTCATGGGTGAAATTAGCGGGGCCATTATTGCAATCACGCTTGTGATGACGGCAGTGTTCATTCCGGTCACCTTCATGACTGGACCAGTGGGCGTATTCTATCGCCAGTTCGCATTGACGATGGCGATGTCCATCGTTATCTCCGGCGTGGTGGCTCTCACACTCACGCCCGTGCTCTGCGCAATGATTCTGAAGCCCCACACGCGAGGGCACGAAGAACAGCGCGGGCTAGTAGGAATGACCAATCGTATTATCAAAAAGATGTTTGGCGGCGCTGCCCCTTTCGCTCGCTTTATTTTGGCGTCGCTGCTCGGTGCCGCTGCGGGCACGGGACTTTACTATCTGCTGCAGATCCCGTTTGTACACGAATTGGTATCCGAGCAGGTGGAACTAAACCAGACGCGGGAAATGGTGGCGGCAGCCGTTTTCGGCGTACTCTTCTTCTTCACGATGCGATCGGCGCTTTCGGGCAGTGAGCTCGACGAAGAAAAGAAACGCAGCCCGCTGGGGATGTTCCTGCACGCTTTTGATCGTGGCGTGGAGAAGATTACAGGCGGATACGCTGCGATTCTGAGCCGCATCATTACGCTCCGCTTGATTACATTACTCGTCGTCGCGGCCTTTGCATACGGCATTATTTTTGTAAATAGAACGCTTCCGACAGGCTTCATTCCTCTGGAAGACCAGGGAATGATCTATGGAATTGTGCAGACACCGCCCGGCTCGACGCTCGAGTATACAAACAAGAAATGCCATGAGTTGCAAGCGATATGCAAAAAGCTCCCCGCCGTCATCTCGGTTTCCTCGATTGCCGGGTATGAGGTGCTTACCGAGGGCAGAGGCTCCAACGCGGGTACCTGCATTATCAACTTAAAACCTTGGAACGAACGCGATATGACGTCGAAGGAGATCATCGAAGAGCTGGAGGAAATGGGTACGGACATCGCGAACGTTAAACTTGAGTTTTTTGAGCCGCCCGCAGTTCCAGGCTTTGGAGCCGCGGGGGGATTTTCGTTGAATTTGCTCGACAAAACGAATAGTGGCGACTACACCCTGCTCGGTGAGCAAACAGACAAGTTCATGGCGGCCCTCGCCGAACGCAAGGAACTCAAGGGGCTGTTCACGTTCTTTGCCGCAGATTACCCGCAATACGAAATCGTCATTGATAACGATATTGCAATGCAGAAAGGCGTATCCATTCGCAAAGCAATGGATAACCTCTCGATCGTTGTCGGTAGCACGTGGGAGCAAGGCTTTGTGAGATTCGGGCAGTTCTATAAGGTCTATGTGCAGGCCAAACCGGAGTTTCGTCGATTTCCTCAAGACTTGGAAAGTCTTTTCGTCAAGAACGATCAAGGTGAGATGGTTCCTTACAGTGCCTTCATGCGGATCGAAAAGACGCAGGGACTCAACGAAATCAGTCGGTATAACTTGTATCCAACCGCCCCCATCCAGGGCGCACCTGCAAAAGGTTATAGCAGCGGCGAAGCGATCGCAGCGATTCAAGAGGTTGCTGCCGAGACACTTCCCCACGGATTCGGCATTGACTGGCGCGGTCTCGCGTACGACGAGGCTAATAAGGGAAACACGGCGGTCTATATCTTTTTGATTGTCGTCATCTTCGTGTACATGGTTCTTGTCGGCCAGTACGAGAGTTTTCTGCTGCCACTCGCGGTGATCACGTCGCTGCCGGTCGGTTTGTTTGGCTCCTTCATGCTGCTGAAGTATTTGGGCCTTGCCAATGACGTGTACTGTCAGATTGGGTTGGTGATGCTCGTCGGATTGTTGGGCAAGAATGCGATTTTGATCATCGAATTCGCTGTCCAACGCCGGCAGGATGGCCTGACGATCAAGAACGCGGGAATCGAAGGCGGGCGGTTGCGATTTCGTCCAATTTTGATGACCTCCTTCGCGTTCATTGCTGGTTTGATTCCGCTGGTTCGAGCAACTGGTGCAGGGGCGATTGGGAACCGGACAATTGGGACTACCGCCGTCGGCGGAATGTTGTTGGGAACGCTTGTTGGGGTCTTGATAATCCCCGGCCTCTATTACATTTTTGCTAAGATGGCCGATGGAAAGACCCTGATTCGTGATGAACACGACGGGCCGCTGAGCGAGATTTTCGAGAGTGGGCCGCATGTTGCTAGTGAAAAACCCATGGATTGAAATTCTCTCTGGAGTGATTTCGGTAGCGCCCGCAGCGAATGGGAACCGTCACTTGTATCTCCTAGTTCCGATTGTGACAGTTCTGACGGTTCGATCCCCTGTTTCCTCGCAAAATACCGGCGTTACAGGAATGACCGATAGGGCCGATCTTAGATTGAGTCGATGAAAGAGACCAGCATCAATCGCTCATAGCATGCTGCCGGCGAAAGCGGGCAGGCTGCCGTGAAGCGACTAGCTCGGAACCATCGGGTCAGGTATGGACACCTGAGCAACCTCAATGATCCGAAGGTTTCGCGTATGTTTCGCCGGACAGCGTCCAGGCAACCAGAAGCTTTGGTTTCTGGATCAAGACATCAAGGAGTACAAGGATGAACCCCTTCATGAATTTTTCGATTTCGAAACACAAGCACGTCGCATTGACCACGGCGATCGTTTCAGGCTCCCTCTTGGCCTTGCCGTCGTGCAACATCCCTTGCCTCCGTGGACCCCAACCACAAGCGATGCTGCCAGAGGCCTACCCGGCGGGCAACAATGGGGTCATCAGCGTCCAAAACGACGATGGTGAAACGGGTGATGTGCCGATCAATCCAGTCGACCAGACGCTCCAGCCCAACGATATGAGCGCCAATACAGAAGCTCCACCAGCCAAAGCAATGGTTCCCGAGTCGACCGTCAGCTTCGCCAGTTTTCTCAAAAGCAGCGGCGAATTCGATGTCAAAGATGATGGGACTGCTGCCGAACTTAGTACCGATGCTGGCGAGAAAATATCGGACGATAATTACCTGAGTACGCGCAAGGGCGAGATGGTCGCAGTGAGCGTCGCTGAGCCCGTCAGTCCTATCGACGGCATCGTCGATTTGAATAGTGCGAAAAGTGGTCGGGTGTCGACTACGAATGCTGACTTGAGTGTCGACGATGTTATTGATGAATCATTCGAGATTGATGCCGAATCAAATGCGGGGGTCGTCGATCCGACGATTGGGCCAACCACGGGCGCGAACCAAGCGGTGTCCGCATTTTCATTCAATGGTGAGAACTTAGGATTCGGGCTCGCGCGACCCGAAAACTCAGCGCAACTGGGATGGCACGACTTCTTTGACGACCCAAACCTTTCGGCACTGATAGCCCAAGCCATGACTGGTAATCAGGAGCTGAAGATCCTTGCTGAAAACATTCAGATCGCCAACAATCAGGTTCTTGCTCGAAGCGGGGCCTATCGTCCGTTTCTTTCGTTCGCAGCCGGTGCTGGGGTGGAAAAACCCAGCTTGTTCACGCCGATGGGAGCAGCCGAGGAGCAGCTTGACCCGCTGCCGGGAGTCGGCTTTCCCGACCCTCTGCCGAATTTCCTGCTTGCCGCCAATGTCTCGTGGCAGATCGACATTTGGAATCAGTTGCACAACGCCCAGTATGCTGCTTGCTTGCGTTACCTCGGTACGCGCGATGGGTGGAACTACGTCGTCACGCGAATGGTCTCAGAAGTGGCCGAAAACTATTACGAGCTGATGGCACTCGATAGTCAGATGACAACTCTCGAGACCACGATTGAGCTTCAGAAGAAGAGCCTTGAAACTTCCAAAGCGATGATGGCGCAGGCCCGGGGCAACCAGTTGGCAGTCCAGCGTTTCGAGGCCGAAGTCCGGAAGAATCAAAGCCGGAAGCTAATCACTCAACAACAGATCGTTGAAGCCGAGAATCGCATCAACTTCCTACTTGGACGCTATCCGCAACCAGTACTCCGTTCAACTGTTAAATACATCGATTTGAACCTTCAAGCACTCAATGTTGGCATACCATCGGAGTTACTACAAAATCGCTCGGACGTTCGTCAAGCCGAACGTGAGTTACGCGCCGCTGGACTTGATATCAAGGTGGCTCGCGCCAACTTTTATCCCGCGCTCACTGTCACGGGGGGCGTGGGTTACGAAGCCTTTAATCCAAAGTATCTGTTTTGGACTCCCGAAGCTTTGATCTATAATCTTGCTGGCGGACTCGTCGCGCCCTTAGTCAATAAACGAGCAATTCAGGCCGAGTACAAGACCGCCAATGCTCGTCAACTTCAGGCAGTCTACGAATATCAACGTACCATTCTGCAAGCGTTCACTGAAGTCACCAATTACACCACCAAGGTGGAGAATTATCGCAGGAGTATTGTCGACAAGAAACTACAACTTGACGCGTTGATCGCGTCGATCGATAGTGCCACCAAGCTTTTCCAGAACGCTCAGGGCGAGTACCTCGATGTACTCTTGGCCCAACGTGATATGAACGAAGCCAAGATGGTTTTGATCGAGACCAAACAAGAACAACTGACGGCGGCCGTTAACGCCTACCAAGCTCTCGGGGGTGGCGGTGTGTTAGCGGGATACCAGTGAGTTTGGCGATTGACGCATCCACCGGTCGGAAATAAGCGGCGAGAAACAGCTCAGTCGGGCGGAGCTGTGGGCCTACAATTGGCTGTTCAGTGCATAGCGGTGTTGCAGTGACTCGACGTCCATGTCCTGCTCGCGGACCGCTTTCATCGCCCGCACGGCAGCTTCGGCTGCGGCGAGTGTCGTGATGCACGGTACGCCATGCTGAACACCGGCTGCTCGAATCTTACCTTCGTCTGTGCGGGCACCCTTGCCGCTAGGGGTATTGAGGATCAACTGCACGTCATCGTTCTTGAGATAGTCGATCAGGTTGGGGTGTCCTTCGGCGATCTTCTTGACAGTTGTGACCGCGATGCCAGCCTCTGTGAGTCGTTGCGCGGTGCCTTCGGTGGCAAGCAGTTCGAAACCGAGATCGGTGAGCGATTTGCCAAGATCGACAACATCGTCTTTGTGCCGCGCTGACAACGACAGGAAAATCTTGCCCGAGTCGGGCAGTACGGTTCCGGCGGCAAGCTGGCTTTTGGCAAACGCCATCGAGAAAACTTCGCTGATCCCCATGACCTCGCCGGTGCTCCGCATCTCGGGGCCGAGCACGATATCGACGCCAGCAAACTTGCGGAAAGGAAACACGCTCTCTTTGATCGAGACGTGACGCGGGATGGGTTCGGTCGTGATGCCTAGTTCGGCAAGCGTTTTGCCTGCCATCACTTTGGTGGCAATTCCTGCGACGGGAACTCCGGTGGCTTTGGCAACGAACGGGACCGTGCGACTGGCCCGTGGATTGACTTCGAGAATGTAGACTTGAGGACCCTCCGCTTCGATCTTGACTGCGAACTGGATATTCATCAGTCCGATAACATTCAGACGGGCGGCGAGTTTTCGCGTGGCATCACGAATGTCGGCCAGCACGGGCTGAGTCAAACTGAATGACGGGATGCAACACGCCGAATCACCGGAGTGAACCCCAGCCTCCTCGATGTGTTCCATGATACCCATGATGACACAGTCGGTGCCATCGCTGATTGCATCAACGTCGACTTCGGTCGCATCTTCGAGGAAGCGATCGATGAGAACAGGTTGTCCGTCGGCGACAATGAAGGCTTCCGCGACGTAGCGTTCAAACTGGGCACGGTCATAACAAATCTCCATCGCTCGACCGCCAAGGACGAAGCTGGGCCGGACCAGAGCGGGAAAGCCGATCCGTTTGGCTTCGATTCGGGCCTCCTCCATGTTCCGGGCAATGCCAGAAGGTGGTTGGTGAAGACCGAGTTCGTTGATCAGACTCTGGAACAACTCCCGATCTTCGGCAGTATCGATCGTATCGACACTGGTACCGATGATCGGGACGCCGGACTGCTGCAAACCGCGGGCAAGATTCAGCGGCGTTTGACCACCGAATTGCACGATCACGCCGTCGGGCTGCACGGCATCGCAGATGTTCAGTACATCCTCAATTGTCAGTGGTTCGAAGAACAGCATGTCGGAGGTATCGTAGTCGGTCGACACGGTTTCCGGATTGCTATTGACCATGATCGACTCGATGCCGAGTTCCTGCAGCGCGAACGATGCGTGACAGCAGCAGTAATCAAATTCGATCCCTTGGCCGATCCGGTTGGGACCGCCACCAAGAATCATAATGCGTTTCTTGTCAGTCTTCGGGGGCACTTCGGATTCGGACTCGTAAGTGCTGTAGAAGTACGGGGTGAAGGCTTCGAACTCCGCTGCACAGGTATCGACACTTTTAAATACGGGCCGGATGTCGAGCGCGTGCCGGCGGCTACGGACTTTCAGTTCGGTCGAGCCGGTCATGGCCGCGATGTGCCGATCGGAAAAACCTCGTCGTTTGATATCTCGCAGTTTTTCAGCGTCAATGTTATCGAGCGAACCGATTTCGGTGATCTCATTCTCGATCTCGATGAGGTGCATCAGGTGGTCCAGGAACCACGGGTCAATATGCGTCAGGGCATGGATGTCGGCAACAGGCATGCCGGACTTCATTGCATAGCGGATGTAGAAAACACGTTCGCTGCCCGGGATACTGAGTTTGGCACGAATCTCGTCGCGATCAGGCTGGTCTTCGGTACCCCATTTATCTTTGGGATCGCTGCCGAATCCGAAGGCACCGACTTCGAGTCCGCGGAGAGCCTTTTGAAATGATTCTTGGAAAGTCCGGCCGATGGCCATCGTTTCGCCGACGCTCTTCATCTGCGTGGTCAGCGTCGCGTCGGCTTCGGGGAATTTCTCGAATGCGAAGCGTGGGATTTTGGTGACGACGTAATCAATCGTGGGTTCGAAACAAGCTTTGGTTTTTTGCGTGATGTCGTTGGGTAATTCCCAGAGTCGGTATCCAACGGCGAGTTTGGCGGCAATTTTGGCGATCGGGAAGCCTGTCGCTTTACTTGCCAGGGCGCTGACTGCGGCTGACGCGAGGGTTCATCTCGATCACGATCATACGTCCCGTTTTGGGCTCGATCGCGAACTGGATGTTACTGCCTCCTGTTTCGACACCGATTTCGCGGATGACTGCCAGTGATGCGTCTCGCATCCGCTGATACTCTTTGTCGGTGAGCGTTTGGGCGGGCGCGACGGTGATCGAGTCGCCCGTGTGGACACCCATGGCGTCGAAGTTCTCGATGCTGCAGATCACGACGACGTTGTCATCACGGTCTCGCATGACTTCCATCTCGTACTCTTTCCAGCCGATGATCGATTCTTCGATCAGGACTTCGTGCACAGGTGACTGGTCAAGTCCGTTTTGCACGAGCGCATCGAAGTCGTCTTTATTGTAGGCGATTGCCGAACCGGAACCGCCCATCGTGAACGAGGGGCGAACGACTGCAGGCAAACCGACTTCGGCAAGGGCAGCGCGGGCCTCAGCGAGTGAATTGATTGTGAAACCAGTACAGACATCGAGGCCAATTTTTTCCATCGCCTCTTTGAATTGGTCGCGTTCTTCGGCTTTGGCGATCACCTTGGCATTCGCGGCGATCATTTCGACGCCATATTTTTCCAGCACGCCGTTCGCATCGAGATCCATGGCGATGTTGAGCGCGGTTTGGCCGCCCAGGGTGGGCAGGAGCGCGTCGGGGCGTTCTTTGGCGATTACCTTTTCAACCATTTGCCAGGTCAGTGGCTCGATGTAGGTCGCATCGGCGGTCGCAGGATCCGTCATTATCGTGGCCGGGTTGCTGTTGACCAAAACGACTTCGTACCCCTCCTCGCGGAGCGCCTTGCAGGCCTGTGTGCCGGAGTAATCGAATTCGCAGGCTTGGCCGATCACGATCGGACCACTGCCGATGAGGAGGATTTTTTTGAGGTCTTCGCGGCGCGGCACAGTCGTGGCTTCCAGAAAGTGAGTCAGGAGTGGGGACCAAATTTCGCGGAGGATAGCACGTTTTAGCTCGGGCGCAGAGGACGCTGCCTGCTGCGTTTTGTCGCGGAACGGCGATTTCCCAGATTTGGGTGGTGTTCAGCTCGGGATGCATGACGACAATGGGGCCTCGTTTCACCTCGCTGATGCTTCCCACTTTGTTTCTCTGCCTTCGTCTTGCCCCAATTTTTTTCATCGTTTTCTGATGGCACGTGCTGCAAATTCCAACACTCGAAACATTCGGCGTGCTCTCACATGGTGTTCTGCGGCGCTGCTCGGGTTAGTGGGCGGGGGGGGGCTCGTGGTCGGATGTCGCGAGTCCGCACCAGAATTCGAGCATGACCGAGTGCGGGCGATGTCGCTGGAGGTTTCTCGCGATCTGCCCATGGAGGCCGCGATGGACGATGTTGCGGCGGCGGTGGACGAATTGTTCGGCACGCCCCAAAATCCGCGGTGGCCGCAGGAATGGATGAAAAATGAGAGCGAGCGAAAGCTGGTATCGTTAGAACGACTCACGATCGCCGCGGGCGGGGTGAGGAGTGATCAAGCGAACGCCCATACCGGCTTGTATCAGGAACACTGCGTGATCTGTCACGGTATTTCCGGTAGCGGCACGGGCGCGGCCTCGCGTTTTCAAGTGCCCTACCCGCGAGACTTTCGGGCGGGCATTTTCAAATGGAAATCGACAGCCCGTTCTGAGAAACCAACCCGCGAAGATTTAGACCAATTGCTCGTATCGGGTATCCCGGGCACACCGATGCCGAGTTTTCGGATACTTCCGGCGTCCGATCGCGAGGCACTCGTTGACTACGTGATTTATCTGTCGGTTCGCGGCGAAGTCGAACGAGAACTACTCGCCTACGCCGTCGACATGCTGGACTACGACGAGGGACCACCGTCGGAGGAGTTGCGAATCCAGATTCGAGCCCTACGCCGCGATTCGACAGTGAATACAGCCACCACGGCCGACGAATCACTCGTCATGAACCATCTCAGCGAAGGCGAGCGGGCAATCGCCCAGGTCATCAACGACGTGGTGGGGCGTTGGGTCAGTGCCCAGACGTCGGAGGTTCCATCACGGCCCGAGCTGATGGGCGAAGCGCTCGCGAAATCAATTGCCCATGGCCGCGAACTGTTTAACGGCCCGGTCGCCGGTTGTGCGGGTTGTCACGGCAAAGACGGCGTGGGCGGCTTGCCAACGCTGGATTATGACGATTGGACGAAGGATTTTACCACTCGGATCGGAATCACACCCGAGGACGGTATCGCGGTCGAGCCGTTTCGCAAAGCGGGGGCCTTACCCCCACGCAAGATCGAACCGCGAGTATTGGCGGAAGGCTTGTTTCGTGGCGGTGACGATCCCGATACGCTTTATCGCCGCATCCACTTTGGTATCGCGGGGACGCCAATGCCGGGAATCGAAGTTGTCGACGATACGCAGACAACAAGGGGCCTCACAACGAATGACGTGTGGGATTTGGTGAATTTCCTAGAAGAGAAAAAGAACGCTTTCTAATGCGAGATACATTTCGAAGTCTTGGTGCGCTTAGTGGTCTGGCCTGCGGGCTGGGGTTGATG
This sequence comes from uncultured Planctomycetota bacterium, assembly GCA_963763175.1. Lineage (GTDB taxonomy): Bacteria > Planctomycetota > Planctomycetia > Pirellulales > Pirellulaceae > Rhodopirellula. Next base: position 1,027,307 of record CAVXOB010000011.1, read on the forward strand.
TGGTTGCTAGGATTGGGTGGCACAGTGCCCGCGGCGATTTTTGGCGCCGGTGGCGCCGTCATGGGTGGTATGAGCGGTGAGCGGATTGCCGACCGAAGAGGCCGGTCCCAGTGAGCAGCACGACCTCGATCACGTCGACAGATGCCTATACGGCCGGTGCCGCTGAGCTCGCGAGCCAACCTGTCGCGACATCGCCGTGGCCGCGGCGGCTCGCCCGCACGTTGGTCGTGTTGGTCTGGCCATTGATCTGGGTGGGCGGGTTAGTGACGACGTACGATGCCGGGATGTCGGTACCAGATTGGCCGGGGACCTATGGGTACAACCTGTTTCTCTATCCGCTATCGACATGGCTGCTCGGGCCGTTTGATTTGTTCATTGAACACGGTCACCGATTACTTGCCGCGCTGGTGGGATTGATTGCGATCAGTTTCTTGATTGCATGTTGGCGAGGTGATTCACGCCGTTGGGTCACCGGTTTGTCCGCGGGCGTTTTGTTAGCGGTGATCGGCCAAGGCGTCCTGGGCGGATTGCGAGTGACGATGAGCGCCCGAGTCCTAGCGATGATCCACGGTTGCACCGGCCCCCTATTCTTTGCTCTGTGCGTCGTGGCGGCATGCGTGACGGGATATCGATGGAGGCGAGAGGCGGTCTTGGCGGCGGCGGATGTCGGACAGGAGGACGCGGAGACGAACGCCTCCACGGCAAATCAGCCGACGAAGCTGGACCGGTCTTTAGAGCTGCACCGGCCAGCAGGGGGCACCCGTTCGCCTAAGATGATTTGGCCGATATTATTGATGGGGGGAGCTTATTTGCAGATCGTACTAGGGGCTCAGCTCCGACATGCTCTGCCTACATCGAGCCCGGGCATGTTTGCTCATACGGCGATGACGCACGTTGCGACCGGGGTCCTGTTGTGGGTTCTGACATGGCCCGTTTGGAGCGTGATGCGGAGGTGCGGCGATTTGACGCTCTCGCGTCCTGCGGCATGCTTGGTATGCTTTGTGACGATGCAGCTTCTACTCGGCGTGGGAACGTGGATTGTCAATTATGGGTATCCATCCATTTTAGGATCTTTCCCCGGCAGTTCGTCGTACCGCTTGGCCTCAAAGGATCTCCTTGATGCGTGGATTGTCACGGGACATGTCGCCACGGGGTCGCTGATTCTAGCCTTTTCGACTCTACTGGCGGTGCGGTTACGACGCCGTCGTTGGGTGCTGGCTCAGTCGGCAGGCTGAGCCATCTTTACTTCTCTGACACTACTCACATGACGGGGCCGCTCATGGCGACCGATTGCCGCGAATCGTCGACCGCTCTCCTGGATGAACCTCTCGTGTTGCCCGCCGATTCCGTATCGCCCGACGAGCCTGCCATGCCGGATGAGTCCGCTCGCTCGATCAACGGTGCAGCGGCACAGCCGGGCGCGAACGTCGCCAAACGCAAACAGCGTGAACGAGAACCGACGTGGCTCGGAGATTTCGTTGAGCTGACCAAACCACGAATCGTTTCGATGATACTGGTCACGACGGTTGCCTCGGCCTGGATCGGGATGGCAGCGCCACTGGGCGTGACCTTATCGCTCGGTGCATGGCTGGTGTTGCTGCTCGGGACGGGGTTGGTCGCGGGCAGTGCGGGAGCTGCGAACCAAGTGTGGGAACGGTCCATTGATCCCTTGATGCCGCGAACGGCGTCGCGTCCGCTGGCATCACGCCGCATGTCAACGATTACTGGAATCGCCTTCACCGCGACCATTGGCTTGCTTGGGTCGGCGTTACTTGCTTGGCAGTTTGGTAGGGTTCCCGCCCTGGTCGGAGTGGCAACATGGTTTGTTTACGTCCTCGTCTACACGCCTATGAAGACGCGGACGGCCTGGAACACGACCGTGGGCGCGATCGCGGGCGCGATGCCAGTCTTCATGGGGTACACCGCGGCTGGAGGCCAGATGACCGATTTGGCAGGCTGGATGCTGTTCGGAGTCCTGGCGTGTTGGCAGTATCCTCACTTCATGGCAATCGCATGGTTGTGCCGCCAGCAATACGCCGAAGCCGGCTTTCAGATGACAACGACGGTAGACCCGAGCGGTCGAAGTGCTGCGTGGCAGAGTATCGTCGGTGCGATCACATTGGCTGCGTGCGGCGTGACGATGTGTCTGGCCCCGGCGGGCGAGTGGATCATTTCTACCGCGAGCGTCGTCACGTCCCTCCTTGTTATCGGGGCGACGTGGCCTCTGTTCATGGCGGCGGTACGGTTTTCTGGCCAGCCTGACGATCTGCATGCTCGCAAAATGATGCGGTGGTCGCTCGTCGTGTTGCCTGCAGTTTTATTCGTGATGACGCTTCGGATGATCGGATTGTGATCGAGATGGAAGAGAACTCAAAAGATCTGGCCGTCGCAGATCTGGCTACGTCGGCGGTCAGTGTTGCGCAGTTGAGCTATCATTATGGCGAGATCCTTGCGCTCGACGCATTGGACCTGAGCGTCAGTGGCGGCGAGATTGTCGCGGTACTTGGTAAGAACGGCAGTGGCAAGACAACGCTTTTCCGACTTCTGAGTACGCTGCTGCCGGTGCAGCAAGGTCACATTTCGATCGCCGGCGCTGATGTCAGTACCAACACGATGACGGTGCGCGGCCGGCTTGGGATTATTTTTCAATCACCTAGCCTCGACATCAAACTCACGGTGCTCGAAAACTTGCGATGCCAAGGAGCACTTTACGGGTTGTCTGGCGATCGATTGCGAAATCGCTGCGAAGAGTTGTTGAAACAGTTCGCGCTCGAGGATCGGCGCGACGAATTTTGCCAAACGCTCTCAGGTGGATTGAAGCGGCGGGTGGAGCTGGCCAAAGGATTGCTGCACCGACCGCCGGTGATGCTGCTCGACGAGCCCAGCACGGGGCTCGATCCGTCGGCGAGGCTGGCGTTGTGGTCCGCGTTGGAATCACTCGCTTCCGAAGGCGTGGCCGTGATGTTAACCACGCACTTAATGGACGAAGCTGCTAAGTCCACTCGGGTCGTCCTACTGGATGCGGGTAAAAAAATCGCCGACGCGCCTCCCGCCGAATTGCAGCGCTCCGTCGGCGACCGAGTCCTGAGCATCGTCGCCGACGACACATCGAACGCCGAGGTGTACCTTCGCGAGGAATTTCAACTGAAACCTCTGCGAGTCGGCAGAACGCTGCGCGTTACGAGCGAACAAACTGGAACGCGTGATCTGGCGGAGTTGATCAGCCCAATCGCCGAGCGGCTCGGCGATTCGGTAGATTCCATCTCGATCGGCCGAGCGAGTTTGGAAGACGTCTTCGTCGCCACAACCGGCAAGACGTTTGTTGACGCCGACTGAGCGATTCGCACCCACTTGACGCCTGCCTCCAGATAGACACCCGCTTTTTCCGCGATCTCGGCTTACGGGTCCGAAGGGGAGAGGGTCTTGATCGCCAAAACTGGGGGGCCATTCGTTATCGCCGTCGCGTCGGCTCGCGCCGCGATGGTTTCCTTCGAAAAGTATGGGACATCGATACCGAAGTTCGTGTGCGGATTTCGACTCAGGATACAACCGACTTTTCCGGAGTAAACCGCGGCAGTCGGCGATGCCTAATTTGCCACCCCACTGTCATGGCCCACTGCCTGATTTCGCGAGATTCGTTCCCGAATTTTCGTGAAACGGTCGTTCAGAAGCAAGTTTTCAGACTGGCGGCTTGTTACCCCTTCCGCAGCATCGCGATCAGCTCATCGTTATTCAGCTTCGCGGCTGCTGCGGTGCCCTCCATCACCCCAGCGACCAGGTCGCGTTTGGTTTCGTGAAGAGCAAAGATTTCCTCTTCGATCGTGCCACGTGCGATGATCCGGTACACCATCACCGGTTGGTCTTGGCCGATTCGGTGAGCGCGATCCGTGGCTTGATCTTCGACCGCGGGATTCCACCATGGATCCATGTGGATGACGTAGTCGGCGGCAGTTAAATTCAATCCCGTGCCGCCTGCTTTGAGGGAGATCAGAAACACGTCGGCAGATCCGTTTTGGAACGCATCGACGCGATCTTGTCGAGCCTGCGCAGGGGTTGCTCCGTCGAGGTATTCGTACGTGAATCCGGATTTCTCCAATTCAGTACGGATCAGCGCCAGATGCTTTGTGAACTGGCTGAAGATCAACGCGCGGTGCCCTTCTTCCTTGAGGTTGCTGAGTGTTTCTCTTAGCTGGATCAGTTTCGCCGCTTCGCCGGAGTAGGACGCATTGACAAGTTTCGGGTGGCAGCTGATCTGACGCAGTCGTGTTAGCAGCGCCAGGATGCGGAAGCGTTGGTCCTGAGTCGTCACGGTGGCCTCCAACTGATCGACTTCGCCGATTGCTTCGAGCCGCACGCGTTCGTACTCCGCCCGTTCCTCGGTCGACAAATCGACGTACAGGTTCATCTCCGTGCGCGGCGGCAGATCCTTCAAAACCTCTGATTTCTTACGTCGCAGCACGAAGGGTTTCAGTCGCTCGGCGAGGCCCAGTCGCGCGGATTCGTCGTTATTCTTTTCAATGGGCATCGCGAATCGTTTGCGAAACTGTTCCCAACCGCCAAACACCCCCGGTGAAACGATGTGAAACAAACTCCACAATTCGCCGAGATGATTCTCCACAGGCGTCCCCGTCAGGGCCACCGTCCAGGCTGCCGGGATTTCAGCGATTGCTTTGGATGTTTTGCTACGACTGTTCTTGATTGCTTGAGCTTCATCGAGCACCATCGTGCCCCACTCTACGCCAGCCAGTGCTGTTTGGTCACGGAGTGCCAAGCCGTAACTACAAACGACAACGTCGCCAGGGCCGACTTGGGTGAGGAATTCAGCCCGATCGGTTTCGCGGTAGAGATGCACGGAGAGCCCCGGGGTAAACCGCTCGGTTTCGCGGACCCAGTTGAACGCTACGCTGGTGGGAGCGATGACGAGGGTGGGGCCTTCGTCTTTTCGATCAAGGATGACGGCGAGCGTTTGCAGCGTCTTGCCCAGACCCATGTCGTCGGCGAGCACGCCGCCCACGCCCCATTCGGCGAGCCGTCGCAGCCAGCGATAACCCTCGACTTGATAGTCACGCAGTTCGGCGTCGAGTCCCTCGGGTAGTTGCGGGTCGAGCGATTCGGCGCGGGCGAGTCGCTCCAGACATTGCTGCCAAGCCTTGACGGCTTTGAATTCAATTTCACCATCCGCTAGGAAATCGCGAATGGCCGGGGCTGCGGTTGCGTCAAGTTTCATCGTCTTGCGATCGGCATGAGTCGCGTCACGCAGTCGCCGCAATCGTCGCCTCAGCTTCTCGCCGATTCGCGCCCACTGTCCATCCTTGAGCCGAATGAAATCGCCCTGGAGGGAATTCGCATCCTCTGCCGACAGGTTTTCCAACAGCTCGCCGAGATCGAGTTTGCGATCGCCGACTTCACATTCCCCCGAGATCCCGAACCAATCCCGTTTGCGGTTTATTTCGACGCGTACGTTTTGGCTGGAAATGCTCCCGAGCACCGAAACGGGGCTTTCACTGTTGCGATCCCAAAGGACTTCGGGCGTGGGCATGTCGGCGAGGTCGGTCTCGGTCCATTCTGGGCGTTCGTCGTTGCTGGACCAGGATTGCAATCGCTCGATCAAGTCCAGTGCATCCCCAAAATCGGTGATATGGGCGGCAAACCGCTCGCTCGCGAGTGTTTCGTCGGATTCGTGAAAACGAAATCCGAGGGTATCGGCTAAGCATTCGGATTGACGAATCTCGCGGGCAACGTCGCGTCGCACCTGCACCGGTTTACCATCGCGATGGTCAGTCGTGATCGCCGGTTGGCTGCCAGGATGCCGAATTCGGCCTTCCGCATCACGAATTCGGAGCGCCACATCGAGGGCTCCGTCGGAGTTGCTGCGCAGTAGCACAACGGGGTGCGGAGGCGCGTCGACAGTCGGACCTAGCAACGCATCGGGTAGCCGAATCGTGAAACGTGATTGAAGATTTTGGAGTCGCTTGACGAGCTCTTCACCATGCTCAACGGCGACTCCCGGGAACTGCAGGAGCATTAACAACACCGATAACGCTGCGGGTTCGACGTCGATCAGGGAAACCAATTGTCGATCGGGATCGAATCGCAGTAAAGAGCCTTCACGGTCACTAGCGAGTTGAATGTTTCGGGGTGGCTCGACGCCTCGTTGCCGGTCGCGAAAGACGGAAACCACTGTGTCTCGGTGGATCTGTTTCCGGTCCTCGTTGTCCGATGCGAGGAGCGCCGCGAGCACATAATGTTCATCGACGAGCAGCACTTCGAACTCAAAATCATCCTGGCGGACTGTGACGGGGTCTTTGTCCAAGAACACGTTCGGTGCGTCAATCAGAGCTCGAAGGGCACCGAATTGATCGAGCTGCCATTCGTTGCGGTAGCTGTAATAGCTCTCTTGCATCCGAACGTGTTCGAAAATGCGTCGATCCTGCGCCGTCCGCTGGATGCCGGTTTCGTACATCGCCGTTTCGAGCTTGACACGGCGTCCCTTCGTGTAACCGCTACCTCGTTTCTTGGGCTGTTGGCTGATCGGGTAGAGCTCGATGTTACCGGGCTCACAATCAATGCGCCACGCCAGTCGGTTGTCGGCTGACGTTTCCCGCCGAGCGAGCGTATCGGCTTGGATCAGCGATCGATCACCAAGATTCGCAATCCGCTGCATCGCGGCGTCAAATTCACTAAATATTCTCGCGGTCGCGTCCGGTTTGAAACGATCGTAGTTGGGTTTGCCGCGTGAGAATCGGGCCGCCGCAATGCGTTTAGCCAGCTTGGATGATTCGTCGAAAAGTTCATCGGACAAATATTCGACAAAGCCGACGGCATGAGCGCAGGCCAACTCTCCTTTGGAAACCTGGCATCCGCAGGCGGCCGGAGGATGTTCGAGGAAGATTCGCGCGAACACGGGAAACACTTGATCCACCGTGCGACAGAGTCCGTGAACCTCGCCATTCTGATAGATCTCGACAACGTCATAATCAAACGCATGGTGTTCGCCGGTGAGTTCTTCCGGCGCCGTGTCGTAGAGAATCTCGAAGCGTTCGGCCCACTGTTCGGCCACGCTGAGATCTTCGGTTCCCTCCACTTCAAACAGGGCGGCCTCGGTCATCGCCTCGAATTCCCGCTGCGAAACCCGCACACCGAGATTTTCGAGCATCTTTTTCATCCGTACCGGACTGCCACCCACCAGCGAGGAAAGCTCAGACAACCGCTGCGAAAGTTCAGATACACTGCGTTGAGACATCTGTCACATCCTTGCAAAAGCGGGGTCGCGAAGAAACTACGTTCGCTCAAATCCAACCGATCAGCCGAACGGCAGCGATAGCGGTGAAGCCGAGAAGAATCAAATTAAACCATTTTTGCGAGACCCGGCCAACTAGCCAGCGTCCCGCCAACATTCCCAGTGGGATCATTGGGACCAATACGGCACCCACCAACAGCGTCGATTCAGTGATCAAACCCTGTTGGAAGCTCAGCGGAAGCTTGAAAACGTTTAACATCAAAAATAGCCAGGCGCTCGTGCCGATCAATTCCCATTTCGGCATCGCCACCGCCAGCAGATACAGCGCGACGACCGGGCCTGCAGCGTTGGCGAGCATTGTCGTCACCCCGGCCAGAAGCCCCAACCCGACGGCAAACCACGTTTGATGGGGGACATGATCAAACCACCCCGGTCGGTACGTTCGTACAAACTGGACGCCGCAGAGAGACAGGATGATACCGCCCACAATCCATTTAAACTGGTTCGAATCGAGCCGGTCCATCATCAGCCAGCCGATCAGAATTCCCCCGATGGTGGGTGGAAGCAAACGTCGAACATGCCGCCAATTTGCCTCCCGTCCAAATAAACGGATCGCACAAATGTCGCCCATCACCAACATCGGCAGCAGCACGCCGGTCGAGGGCAATGCCTCAAACACGAACGCGAACAGCACAACATGCAGCATGCTGACGCCAGGAAATCCCGACTTGGAAAATCCAATTCCCGCCGCTCCCAGAATCAAACACGCCCAATGAAGAGGCGTGAGCGTCGTCAAGATCGAGGTGTCCAGAAGGTTGCCCTTATTGTGTCAAGAATCGTTCAAGGATCATACTTGGCAATCCGCCCGGCGTACACGGGCCCCTTACGTACACGGGCCCCTTACGTACACGGGCCCCTTACGTAGACGGGCCCCTTACGTACTCGGTAGGTCCGCGCGGGCCAGCGGATTCGTGGGGCGGCGTGGGATTCTGATCGACGCTCGCCGTTTGATGCTGATTGCTCGTCGTCGAGTCCGAGCTTACCACAGCCCTTGCGATTGCTCTACACTGACAGGGTTGGTCGCCATCGACTCGGAGAGTCAAGCAACCGTTTGTGAGCGACCACCACTCCCACGATCCATTCCGACTACCTGAGTGCGTCCATGAAGGTTTTGATTGCTGACGACGATATCGTTTCACGTCGCTTATTGCAGGGCTACCTGCAAAAGTGGGACTTCGAAGTGACGGTGGCCAATGACGGCGACGAAGCATGGACGCTCTTTCAGGAGCAAGATTTCTCGCTGATTCTCTGTGACTGGATGATGCCCGGCCTCGACGGACCCGCGCTCATTCAAAAGGTTCGTGGTAGTACCAAGGCAGGTTACGTGTACATCATCCTACTGACCGGTCGGTCGAGCAAAGGTGATTTGGTCGAGGGCATGCAGTCGGGTGCCGACGATTTCGTCAGCAAACCATTCGACCATGATGAACTTCGTGTTCGACTCCGCGCCGGTGAGCGGATCATCAATCTTGAGCGATCACTGCGGACAGCCCAGGCGGCACTCGAGCGCAAGGATGAACACGAAAATGGTCAGAAGAACGTCGAAACGAAAGAAACTCTCTCGTGAATCGCACTCCTCCCAACTCCAATCCTGAAGAAACCGATCCCCGGCAAAAGGCACTTCGGATCAATCTCGACCGCCAACGCTATGGCGTGTTTGCCGAGATCGGGGCTGGCCAAGAAGTCGTGCGATGGTTCTTTCGCGTCGGAGGTGCCGCTGGCACGATCGCCAAGAGCATCTCCGCCTACGACATGACGGTCAGCGACACGCACTACGGGACCTGCGAGCGGTATGTATGCCGTATGCGTCTGCAGAGCATGCTTGACTGCGAATACGAAGCCCTGCTGGGGCAGCTCGCCCAACCGCGGGGTGACGACACATCATTTTTCGTTTTTGCCGATACGGTCTCCGCCCGAAACTACAAAGGTACCAATGAATGTCACGGTTGGATGGGCGTTAAATTCCAAGCCTATCCGCGTGATGAGGCGAGCCAAGTCATTATCCATGTCCGCATGCTCGACTCGGATAATGCTTTGCAGCAAGAGGCGCTCGGAGCCGTTGGCGTCAACCTCGTCTACGCCGCCTGCTATCTCCAACAGGATGCGGATGCCTTTTTAGAATCGCTGCTGGACAGTTTGAGCGTCAACCGCATCGAAATTGACATGATCGAATTCTCGGGCATCGCATTTCGACAATTCGATAATCGCGTGATGAGTCTGAAACTCGTGCAGTTGGAACTGAGCAACGCTGCCATGTTCGCCGCCGATGGCACCGTGCTTCAACCAGCCGAAGTTCTTTATAAAAAATCGATCCTCGTTGAACGTGGCAGTTTCCGCCCGGTTACCAACGTCAACGTCGACATGCTCCGCTGCGCTGTTGAAAAGTTTGCTTCTGAGCCTGGCGTTGAACCTGAGAACATTGTCCAGTTGATGGAGATCACGATGAGCAATTTACTCTCGGGCGGCGAGGTGGATTATCGAGATTTCCTCGCTCGTGTGGATTTACTCGCTGCCAAAGGCATGACAGTGCTAATCTCGGACTACTTTGAATACTACCGGCTAGCCGCCTATCTCGCCCGCTACACGCACTCGCAAATTGGCATCGCGATGGGAATCGCCAGCCTGCGCGAACTGTTCCAAGAGAAGTATTACACGGAACTTCAGGGCGGGATTCTTGAATCGTTCGGCCGTTTGTTCAAGAACGATTTGAAGCTCTACATCTATCCGTTGCTCGATACAGAAACGGGCGATTTCACCGCGGTGCAAAATCTGGAAGTTGCCCCTAAGCTGCGCAAACTCTACGAGTATCTGGTCGAGCGTGGACGCATCGAGCAACTCAACAATTTCAATGAAGAGTATCTACCCATTTACGCTAGTGAAGTGCTCAAGAAGATCGCCAACCATGACGCGAGCTGGGAAGCGATGGTTCCCAGCGAGGTCGCCGAAGTCATCAAATCCCGCGGTTTTTTTGGCTATAAGTGAGCAGCAGTGTCGCTGTGAGACGCTGAAACAGTCTCATTTTGAAAGTCGTGCAGTTTGACCGAGCCCTTGAAAAACTCGGCTACTCAACAATTACTCTTTCCTCATCGACGCTGACATTGTGGAGCTGGGATGTCTTTCCGCTGGGCCAGTACACTTCGACGTCGCACGGACCCGCTTGGTCGCCCAGGCCAAAGACGAGTATCGGTTGGTACGTCGATGCAAAACTGCCACCTCCGTATTGTTGCTGATGTAAGGTGAGGTCGTCGGCTTTCACCACCACGCGAGCACCCGTTCCTTCACGAGGTGATTCGCGACCGATCAATCGTAGTTTCACGTAGTGGCCGCGATCAGAATCATTGCGTAGCAATGCCGCTGGGGAATTCTGATGCGCCACGACGACGTCGAGGTCGCCGTCATCATCGAAATCGAGCGAAGCGACACCGCGCCCGACGTACTCACCGGAAAAAAACTCACCGGCCTCTTTGCTGCGCTCAATCCATCGCGTTCCATCGAACGAAAAGAGTTGCGGTGGCATTCGATGGATCGGGTTGTCTACGTAATTTTCAACGTGCCCGTTGGTCACGAACAGATCTTGCCAGCCATCAAGATCGAAGTCGTGCATCACCGTTCCGAACGCGAGCACATGAAGTGTCGGCACGTGCAGTCCCAGTCGAGCCGTGACATCCTGAAATCCCTTCGGGCCGAGGTTGCGATAGAGGGTGTTGGACTCGTCGTAGTAGTGCGTCGAATAGATATCAAGGAACCCATTGCGATCATAGTCGCCAATGGCTAACCCCATGCTGGCTTGGAATAAACCGTCACCGCTGACCGCGCAGCCGCGCAACAGTGCTCGTTCTTGAAAGTGACGGTTGCCGTCGTTGAGGAACAAGAAATTTGCCGTCGTGTCGTTGGCAACATAGACATCGGGATCTCCGTCAACATCAAAGTCCGCGATCACTACGCCAAGTGACTTGCTGCCCGGCCCCACCAGACCGAGCCGGCCGGCTTGCTCGGAAAATGTGCCATCCCCGTGATTAATGAAACACTCGTTTGGCAAAGCGTCCATCTCGCGGGGGTGGCAGATTCGATTCTCACCTTTCCCGTTTCGGCACAGGATCGGGTGCAGCGGGTCGTAATCGGTGTAGTTGCACACAAACAAATCGACCAGGCCGTCCCCGGACAAATCAGAGAAGGCTGCCGAACTGCTCCAGCGTGATCCCGTTCCGGCGCCCGCTGTCCCGGTCTCGCCGGTCGCGTCAACAAAGGTCCCATCACCCTGATTTCGCAGCATCACGTTGGCACCGACATTGGTCAGATACACGTCCTCGAAGCCGTCAGCGTTGTAATCACCGATCGCAATGCCTTGACCATACCCGTAATCACCCAGCCCCGCATCAGCAGCAATATTCACCCACGTTGCATCGGGTAGGCGTCGGAACAGAGCCACGGGCGAATTACCCGCGTGCGGCTTCTGTGGATCGCCACCCTGATTAAAGAAGATGTCTGCCCGCCCGTCGCAGTCGAAGTCCAACACACCGACGCCACCGCCAGTCGACTCGACCATCAACGACTCACCCTGTTCTCCGTTGCGGTAAACAAAATCCAGGCCTGTGTCTTGAGCGACATCGACAAAGTGCAAATGGTTCTCAGCAGCGACAGATTGTTTGCCCAGATCCGGCTGGAATATCGAATCCCGGGGTGCAGACTGGATGTCCGAGCCAAACAGTTTGTCACTGTTGGTCTCGGTGCTGCTGCTGGTTGCAGCGAGCTTTGCGTTTTCGTTTGACTCGTTGCCGTTTTGTTGTCGGCATCCTCCGATCGTGAGAAATCCGCATAGTAGCAACGAGACAAGGGCTGTCGTGCTTCCGCACGGCTGAAGCGGAGTCTGCGGAACCGTTTCGACGCAAATCTTTACGTCGACCTTCCTCGCCGGTGGGCTCGCTGAAGGCGAGTTTTCCGATCTCACTTCCATCGCCGGACGAGCTAGAGAATGCATCGCTCTCGCTCCTCTAAAACTTCTCCCCCGAAGCGGTGATGAGAAAAGATTCGGTGGCATGTCGCGATCCATTTCTGCGGGAACTTTCATCGGCCTCATTCTCCTCGATCCGCCGATCGCACGTTAGCCTGCTCCAGTTTCATGTTCGCGATGCGCCGGGCGAGCCGATTCGCTACGGGCTCGTCGCCAACCTGCTCCGCGTTGAGCCGCATGATCTTCAAGACCGGGATCGGTAGGACTGCAGCGCTGTCCATGTTCATCAGCACGGTCTCCAGTTCGTGGCCTGTTTTGGCAATTGTCAATTGAGTGGTGGCATCGGATGTCCGGTTCTGCAGCCGGAGAACTTCGCCAAGCTGGGTGCGGCTCTTCCAGTCATAGGGATTCTTCTCAATGGCGGTACGATAAGCGGTCTCAGCTGATTCCAGTTCATCCTGCGCCCGGTGCAGCCAACCTTTGTATCGCCAAACGCGGCTATCCCCCACTGCGGAGGCGGGGATTTGGGAGAGTAACCGAGCGACGTGCTCTGCGTCGCCGCGTTCGGAATAAAGTTTCAATGACGCAATCAATAGCTCGCGATTGTCCGGGTAAGCAGCGATGCCCTCACGCAGCAGCTGTTCTTGATGCTCAAGCTGTTCCCGCCGCCGGTCTGCTTCGACGAAGCCCTCTTTCGCGATGCCATCATTGACCGCTCGGGCAAGGTGCACGGTTCGAGCGACTTCGAAGAGCTCGCTATCAGGATCACGCTTTAGCCAATATGCATTCTCTTTGGCGCCCGTGGCGAACACGACGGCTTCCAAATCCATTAAATAGACGTAGGAAACGAGCGGCTCCTCACCGGCGAGTACTGTCTGGCGAGCGAGTTGCTGGGCTTCATCGCTCTGCAGCGTGATCGCGTAAAATCGTAGCAGGTCAATGGTTGCTGACTGCAACGACGGTTTCAGTTCGAGGGCGTGCTGTAGAGTTTCGACGATGAACTCAGGGTGGTTCAGCGGTAGGCGGTAGAGGGTCGCGAGCTGTCGCAGTCCCTCAGCAGAACGAGGATCCTCGGGCGGCAGTTGCTGGAAAAACTCGGCCGCTTCGCCAAACGCTCCCCGCGCCTGAGCTGCTTCTCCAGCCAAGGTGAGCGCCAGCGGATTGCCGGGGCGGCGTTCCAGCCACATCCGGCTTGCGACGGCCACCCTCCCCCAGTCACCCCGCTCGCGGGCGGCCTCGGCAGCCGAGCGGAATTGACGTAACTGGAAACGAGTGACTGCCCAGAACAATACAAAGCACGCTGCGACAATCAACCCGGCTGCGATCAGCCAACGGCGTCCACGATGTTTTGCGTGGCCAGAATTTGCAGTGTCAGAAGATGCGTCGAACAACAGAAAGAGATCCCGATGAGATCGAAAAAGGTAACAAATGATACCCGATTTACAGCAGAATATGGGAGAAACATCGCGAGTTTCATTGCCTTGGATGCTCTACGGACCTGAACCTGTTTTCGCCGAATGGCAAAATTCCTCGTGGCCTTCACCCACTAAGCTGTGCCTAACGTTGCAACAAGTCACGTTAGCGAACCCTAACCCACTCAATCACGTGACAATACCTAGTCAGTATACCAAGATAGAGAAAGAGCACCGATTATTGCGTTTGCATGAAGATTGGCGCGAAATTCTCATCGTCTCATCATTTTATGTGCGTCCAATCTCAGATTCCGTTAGAGATTGCCATTTTCCCCGATTCCTAGGATCCCTTTGATGACAATTCGTAAGAATATGGCAACGGCCTTATTGCTGTTTGCCGGTTTTGGCTGCTTCGCTGTCGCCACCCCAGGCTGCTCTTCATCGACCGAGAACACGGTCGCGCCGCCTGCGGAACCGGTTGCGGCGGACGTCGCCAAAGAACAAGAAGCCCATTATGGTGGCAAAGCTTCCAAACCGTCGGGCTAATCTCTCACGGCTTCATTTTGCATTGCGGCAGTCGATGGGTTCGGCTGCCATTTTTCGTCATTTTTTACAAGAAGGCGGTCTTCGATGACCTTTCGAAAGAAGAAACTCCAGGGATTTACCCTGGTCGAACTGCTGGTGGTGATTGCCATCATCGGCGTGCTGGTTGGCTTGCTGTTGCCAGCCGTTCAGGCAGCCCGTGAAGCGGCCCGGCGGATGAGTTGCAGCAATAATTTCAAGCAAGTTGGCTTGGGACTTCATAACTATCATTCCGCGTATGACCAATTGCCCAAACAGTGCGGTGGATCGTACAACGGGACCGGAATCGTATCATCCAACGGCAATCACCTGAGCTTCATGATCGGCCTTCTGCCGTTCATTGAACAACAAGCCTTATGGCAACAGATCTCGAATCCTCGACAGCAAACAAACGCTGGGGGGACGATTGTGTCTTACCCTGCCATGGGCCCGGTGCCATGGGATAAGAGCTATGATCCTTGGATAACGACGGTGGGTGCGTACCGATGCCCCAGCGATCCATCAGTGCCCGCCGCTGGCGATTTCGGACTGACGAACTTTGCTGCCTGCGTCGGTGATGCAAAACCATGGACGAACAATGGTGGCGTCAACACAGATGGCACGAACAACAACATGACGGCAGCGAACTCGTTTATGCGAGGCGTTTTTAACACTCGCCGCTCCACCGGTTTCCGCGATATCCTCGATGGTACTTCGAATACCGTGATGTGTGCCGAAATCGTGACGGATGCGGGCCTACGAGAGATCTTTGCTGAGCCTGTCATGAACGCCGGACCCGTTGACCAGAATCCCATGACAGCAGGTTGTGCGGGACCCGCTATTATCAATCCTCAACGCCCGCAGTTCTATACAGCGACGGCAGTCTTGGGGTCTGATCGAAACGGAGACTGGCGGCGGGGTCGCCAGTGGGCGATGGGACTGCCTTTTTACACCAGCGTGAACTGCATTAAACCGCCGAATAAGGAGAGTTGCATCGGTGGTCAAAACGATAATGACGATGGTTTATATACGGCGGGCAGCCGGCACCAAGGCGGTTGCCATGTGTTGATGGCCGATGGTGCGGTGCGTTTCATTACTGAATCGATTGATTCAGGCAATCAGAGCGGTCCGAGTCCAGGTAATGGAATCCAAAGCACCTACGGCGTGTGGGGTGCGGTCGGTTCCAAAAACGGCCGGGAAGTCGAAACACTGCCATAAACCCTCGTAGCTTTCAAGAATGGGAACGCCATGCGGCAGGTGCATTCATTCATTTGTGCCTGCCGTTTTTTTGTGGTTGAGGCGGAAAATAAATGCCGTCACGACCTCAACGCAAATGTCCGGCGCTGGTTTGAAATATCCGGTGGCGTCGACGCAGAGCGTCTCGCTCTTGGGTGATCGCCTGGTTCAAATCGTCGAAGTTAGCGTTACACACGCGGCAACCAATCTCCTCTAGGTGGAACCGGATGTACTCGCTTTCTTCACGCTTCAGCTCGCCAAGTAATTGCCGGCGGAGAACTTCGCGATCTGGACAACTGAGCCGTTCCCGTCGCCAAATGGCTCCGATCGTATGCAGGCCAGCAACATTCTGACCGCGCAGGCGAACCAATCGCTCATGTAATTCCGGATGCTCGCGAATAGCGGCTTCAATCGTCGCCGAATTTTCTGGAGCAAGTTGCTCATCTAAAAATGCGAGCAATTCGATGTCGCTGAAATCTGGCGACTCGTGTTTGACGTGATGGTCAGCGTCACGGCTCATCGGGTTGCGGTCCAGAGAAGGGAGAGCGGAGTTAGGAGGGATTGACGAAAATTGGGAGATTGTCACCGAAGGTTGATCGAGTCCAAGATTGCAAAATGTACATTGCCAATTGACAATTGATCGGAGGTTGTTTCACAAACAGTTTGCTGTTTGCACGTGTCAATTTGCCGATTGCAATCGCGATCTTGATCGCGTTGCGGATTGGGTTCCGGTGGGCGATAAAGGCTGCTTGGGCCGGGTTTTGACGCTCTCGAGTCACGGCGGGTCATAGCCGCCTGGGTTCCAGGGATGGCAGCGGCAGATTCGCTTCACGGCCGCCCAACTACCCCGAAGTGGCCCCTGTTTGCGAATCACCCCGATCGCGTAGGAACTACACGTCGGCGTGAATCGACAACTTGGACCCATCAGGGGACTAATAAAAGTCTGGTAGCTACGAATGCCTACGATCAATCCCGCCACCGTAACCTGGCGCAGCCACGTCAGCGGCAAGGAGCCGGTCGGTTTGGTATCATCAGGTTTTTCGTCGCCGTCCATCGACACATCATCCCATGAAATCGTCCGAAATAGAAGCCAAAACGAATGATCATTCCCCAACTTCTTCCCAACGCGATCTCGTTGTTGGTCGCGAAACCGATCATACGCTCATCGACCCGTCGGCCTTCATCGCTCATAACGCCACCGTCTTGGGCGAAGTCCGAATTGGCGCCCGCGCGAGCGTCTGGTTTGGAGCGGTAATGCGAGGTGATGCCGAGCGAATTGAAATCGGGCCGCGAACCAATGTTCAAGACCAGTGTGTGCTGCACGGTGACCCAGGGCTACCCTGTGTGCTCGGAGCCGACGTCACCGTGGGGCACTCCGCTGTCGTGCATGGGGCGAGGGTGGAAGACGAAGCCCTGATTGGGATCGGCGCGATCGTGCTCAATGGTGCTCATATCGGACGCGGTGCGATTGTCGCTGCGGGCGCATTGGTTACCGAAGGCACCGATATTCCCGCTGGTATGATCGCGATGGGCAGTCCCGCCAAAGCCATCAAACCGGTCGGTGAATCGCTCGCCACCCGCTGCCGAGAAAACACGCAGCACTACGTGCGGATGGCGGCACAGTACAAAGCCAAGTTTGAGCCCCGCACCGAAATAACCTGAACCGAGTGTTTCGTTTGTGCAAATCCGCGGGATGCCATTGTCATGACGAATCTGTCGGAGGTCATTCGCGAATGGGCACCTTGGGGCTGCCCTTGATGAACTTCGTCATCGCTGCTGGCAGTGGCGAGTCCACGCTCAGCTCTTCGCCCGTGACAGGATGCACAAATGATAGCGATGTCGCGTGCAATGCGATTCGCTTGCGAATCCAGCGTGGGTGCCGGGCAAGGTCAGGTTGATAGTGGGAATCACCGAGAACGGGGTGGAGTTGGTGGGCAAACTGCACCCGAATTTGGTTGCGTTTTCCTGTTTGCAGCGTGACTTCGACCAGCGTCGTGTCGCCCATGTCCCGGAGCACACGATAGTGCGTGATCGCTTCTTCGGAATCCTTAAAGGGCGTCGTCACGTATCGATCCAAATTGTTTCCCGTTGCGAGATGATTGCGGAGCGTCCCTTCCTGCTGCGGTAACTTTCCCGCCACGATCGCATTATAAATTCGCTGCGGCTTTTGCAGCTTAAATTGCTCAATCAAAAGCTGAGCGATTGCCGCATGCTTGCCAAAAATCAGCAGCCCGCTGACCTCTCGATCGAGACGATGTACCAAGCACGCTTCCCGCTCTGTGCGTGAATGACTGAGGTAGACGGAAACTCGCTCAACGAGCGTGTTGGGATCACCGCGATCGGTCGGAACGGTGAGCGTGCCCGCGGCTTTGTCAACAACGATCAGGTGCTCATCTTCGTAAGCGATCGTGAACGTGCGGTCGTCCCAGCGTTTGGTCTTTTTCTCGCGGTAACGCTGAGTCGGATCGTAGGAAATCGAGACCTCGTCGCCGATATTTAGCTGCGTCGCAGGGTCGTCGCAAACCTCCTCGTTGATGCTCATGCATCCCCGCTCGATTATCCCTCGCGATTGGCTATGCGATGTCTCGCAAAGTTGCCTCACAAATGCGTCGGCCCTGCCCTGCGAGGATTCGGTGACAGTTTGAGAAACGACTTGAAGCGACATGAATATCCGGACTGAGAAAAATCGCGTGGGAAGCGGCAGCAGAGTAGAGGCGGCGCGGGCCCACGAGTTTATATCCGAAAAATTCAGTTTGCATAATCGGCAAAGTCATCACCGTATCTGTTGAATTTGGACACGAGTGTACGAGAAATCACGAGTCTACGAAAAATATTGTGCAACGACGCCCGTGGCCACGCTCAGGCTACTAGAATCGGCATCAGAAGTACCCATCTCGTTCTATTGTTTTTCATGTGAAGCCTCCCAAGCCGGCTGCCGATTCGGACAACCGTTCGTGTGTTCTGCTCATCGATCTGGATAATTGTCCGCACGAAATACTCGATCTCGCCGAGACTGCTCAGCGTTACGATGTGATCATCGCTGCGCACGGCAGTCGCGAGCCGCGTGTGCCGTTGGGCGTCGCTGCGGTGCTGGGGCAACTTGTGGCGCAGGGGAAAATCGAGATTTGGGCGATGCCGCCGGGTAAGAACGCCGCTGATTTTGGCATTACGTTCGTCGCGGGGAGACTGTCCGCAGAGATGCCCAGCTACACCAGCTTTCACATCGCGTCGAAAGACCGGGATCTTGAGCATGCCGTCGGTCTGCTCACGCGAAGTGGTTTCCAGGCTTGCCGGATCGACTCGTCGAGCTGTCCCGCCGCGACAAAGGCGACCGCCTCAGCGAACGCCTGCCGGTTGGCCAGTTCGCTGAGCGGACGCGGTGCAAACTCGCGGCCTAAACGGCGTCGCACTCTGGAGTCGGTCGCCAAAGCCCGGTGCGGAACACCCGAAGCAGGAATGGCGGCGTTGCAGGAACTGGTGAAAGCAGGTGCGATCCAATACGCCGCCAACAACGTTCCACAATATGACGACAAACTGCTGAAGGAATTTGCTGTTTTGGCTCCCAAGAAGAAACAGAGAACCGAGCCGTTACCAGTGCAGAAACTGGTCAAGTCACCGTCCCGCAAGCGACAAGGAGACAAGACTCAATTGGAACTCTTCGGCTAGCTCCACTGTGCCATTTTGGCGTTTCCTCGGCATGTGGGAGCTGACGGCTAGCGGCCTGTTGGATCCAGTCGTTTTTGCGATGCCAACGTGTCATTAGCCCGACCGGCCAGCGAGGGATCCGAATGAATGCCTCGCTGGGGCTTCGGGTGAATCAATCCACAGCCCCTCAGCGGCGAAACAATCCATATTTTGCGATGCAGTACAACGCCGAAACGCCATCCTTCCAAGTGATCTTCTTGCCTTCGTCGTACCACCGGTGTTGATACCGAATCGGACGCTCGGCGAATCGCAGACCACGTCTGGCCCAACGTGCCGTCAGTTCAATCTCGATGCCGAAGCGATCTTCTTTCAGCTCTGGCAAGATTGCTTGAAAAGATTCGCGCGACGACATCTTGTAGCATGTCTCGACGTCGCTGAGCCGCGGCCCCATCGCAACACTCGCGAGTAACGTGATAAAGCTATTGACCGCTTGATGCCAGCACGGGGACAACTGACGGTCGCTGTGCCCATACCGCGAGCCATAAACGACGTCAGCCGACTTTTCGATGATGGGTTGCAACAGCCCTCGGATATCGTCGGGATCGTATTCGCTGTCGGCATCCTGAATCACGATCACATCACCTGTTGCCACGGCAATCGCGCTGCGTATCGCTGCGCCTTTCCCACGATTGTGGGGATGACGAATCAGCGTCACGTTGTCGACTTCACCGTACCGGGTGAGGATGTCCGATGAGCCGTCGTTTGAGCCGTCGTCGACAAGAATGATTTCCAGTGGCAAACCCGTGTTTCGCAGCTTCGTAAGTACTGCGTCGACGGTCGCGCACTCATTGTACACCGGTACGATCACGCTCAGAACGAAGCCCGGCGGCAAGGCGAAAATTGCAAGCCGACGACATGCGTTTGGGCCGAGAAAACGCTGCATTTCTTCGACATAACCGATTGAAAACCAGCGATGGATTGGGAGGGATTCCGAAGGGTGATTCGGATCCGTGTTGGCGGCGGTGGCTGTAACTTCAGTCATGGTGTGCCGAGTTGATAGGGCGAGTTTGCCCAGTTCACTTTTAGACGAGTTTTACACAAAAAAATCTTCTCACAAACATACCGTAAATTTCATGCTCAAACGCGCTCTTTCGAAAAATCTGTGGAACATCACCCCACTTTGTTGTTGACTTTTCGGACGGCTCACGACAAATTCTTTGAAGCTTCACCAAACGGGCTTCGCAAACGCACTGCGGGCAGCTAATCGATGCGATTAACTTTCCTCAGCCGGCCCTTGTCATGCGAACCCTACGCTATTCCCAACGGAGTGCCGACGATGCATTTTGATCGAGTAATCAACACGCAGTGCAGAGTTAACTCACCTCGAAAAACGTCGTTTCACACCCACGCTGCTCGCGCAGCAACTTCTTTCCAGCGACAATCTCTGTGGTCTTCGAGTCGCTGAGTTCATCATTCATCAGGCAACGCGCTGGATAGCGATGCCTCTTGGCACGTCACAATGAATGTGCACGAGTCACCGGGAGATGGTTACAGAAGGACGCCACCACCGAACCATCGCGTTCGAGACACGGATCGTCACTCCCATTTTTTACAGTCGATTCCACGCGGTTTGCAGTTTTCAAAACTGATTGACAATTGAGTTTGTCATGCAGGCTTGGCTTCCCGTGCGTCTCAAGGATGAGAGGTACACGAAGATCATCCCGGAATCGACATAGCGAGCGCCAGCGACACATGAAGTGAAACTGCCTCGTTTTTTCTCCCCGACTGCTCAGGCTCTCGCCTGGGCACCCAATGCACCGCACTCTCCTGCCTGCTAAGCTGAATACTGCCCTGCAAGCTCCCCCTCCTGCGAAACTGGAAACTGCATGGCAGGGGGGCGAGACGGGACGAAGTCAATCTATTGGGCAAGAGAATTCATGATCACAACGAAGTCGAACTTTCCATTTGCTCTATTTGCCATCGCCGTAACACTCTCAGCGTCGTTGGTTGCCGCCGAGGAGTGGTCGGTGCCACTGGCGGGAAACGCCTTCCATCGAGCGCCGCACTCGGGCAATCGCTTACCGCTGCTCGGCGGTGCATTGCAACTGGAACAAGGCAAGCATTTCTCAGTTTATTTTTATGTTGATCGACCCGGGCGGGTGAATCTGTCCGTCCTGGGCCGCACCCCGAGCAATTCAATTGATGTGGTCGCTGGCGTTGGTGAGCAAAAATTGACAGCGCAGGTTCAAGCTGCGCAGTTCAAGCCTTGTCCGCTAGGCGAGATCACGATAGCGAAACCGGGATATGTTCGTGTCGATCTCCAAGGCGCTTCACAAAATGACAGTGCCACTGCAGAGATTCTCGAACTTATTGTCGAGTCGGACACAGATGGAATGAGACTGGACTACGTCCAAAATAATCAGGGAAACATGTATTACTGGGGCCGTCGCGGGCCCTCGGTGCATTTGCAGTATCAGCTTCCTAAAGACGTACAGGTATCGTGCGCCTACAGCGAGATCACGGTTCCAACGGGGCAAGATGCGGTTGGCTCATATTTCATGGCGAACGGGTTTGCAGAAGGCTACTTCGGCATCCAGGTCAACAGCGAGACGCAGCGCCGCGTTCTGTTTTCGGTATGGAGTCCGTTTCACACCGATAATCCAGCAGATATTCCGCCGGAGGATCGCATCAAAACGGTTGCCGCCGGAGCAGACGTGAAGGTTCAAGAATTCGGTAACGAGGGTTCGGGTGGACAAAGCTATCTGGTCTATCCATGGCAGGCTGGCAAGACCTATCGGTTCCTTACGGAAGTCAAACCCGATGGAAAGGGCAATACTCAGTACACGTCCTGGTTTGGCGACAAAGCCGCAGACCAGTGGCGACTGATCGCGAGCTTCTGCCGGCCCAAGACTGACAAACACCTCACCGGTTTTCATTGCTTTCTCGAAAACTTTGCACCTGAATACGGAAACGTTCCGCGCTCCGCTCACTACGCCAATCAATGGGTGTACGACACCGAGGGCAAGTGGTACGCGATTCGCGGTGCAAAGTTCACCGGCGACAACACCGCCCGTACCCGTCAACGGCTCGATTATGCTGGCGGTTTCGAGCAAAGCCATTTTTTTCTGCGCAATTGCGGATTCTTTAGTGACAGAGTCGCGCTGGACTCGCGATTTGCGCGAACCTCGAAAAATGCGGTACCGCCCCAAATTCATTGGAATGAACTGCCCCACTAAGGATTGAATTGCCGCGCCCGATGGAAAAGATACAGTTAACGGTCAACTCGATTGTGCCCGGCGTCGACGATCCCGCCGACGCATGCTGCGCCAGGTTTGAGCGACTTGTGAGGGCGCGCGAGGGGGTCGATCACGTTCACGTGACAGCGGAGGATGAAGTATCGCCGGGCCGATTCTGCATTCATTTCGATCCTGATGTCATTTCACTCGCCGAAGTACGAGATCTGGCCCGGCGGACAGGTGCGGCGCTCGACCAGCGATACGGCCACTGGCACACTCGCGTGGAATCGATGGCCGCCAGTCGCGCTTCGGCAATCTCGTCTCGATTGTCACGTATTGATGGAGTCCTCGAAGCCGTGGTGTCGCCCGATGGCGCAGTTCGAGTTGAATTCAATCGCGATCAAGCAAGCGAATCGGAAATTTCCGATACCTTGGACGATTGGTCACGGCAGGCAATCGAGAGCCTGTCCCAGAGTGCAAATGAGGATCCTGCACACGATCACGACCATCTTCTTTCGCAGGAAAAAAAACATTCCCACGGCCATGCCCACAATCACGGCGGCATCTTCGGGCCTCGTAGCGAATTGATTTTTGCGATTCTTTGTGGCGCATTTCTGCTGTGCGGTTGGATCACCGCGACATGGACGGACGCTCCCCAATGGGTGTCGCTCGCTTGCTATCTCGCAGCCTATTTTTTGGGTGGTTACTATACGATCAACGAAGCGATTGAGAAGATTCGATCGGGCAAATTCGAGATTGATTTCTTGATGATTGTGGCTGCCGCTGGCGCGGCTTCGTTAGGCGCCTGGGCGGAAGGCTCGCTGCTGTTGTTTCTGTTCAGCATCGGGCATTCTCTCGAGGGCTACGCCATGGGGCGAGCGAAACGTGCGATCGAGGCGCTTGCCGAAATCGCCCCTTCCACAGCGCGGGTGCGACGCGATGGAAGAGAAAGCGAGGTCGGGGTGGAAGAGTTGGTCGTTGGTGATATCGTCATCGTGCAACCTGACGACCGCGTTGCTGCTGACGGTTTTGTGGTCAAGGGCGAAACGAGTATTGACCAAGCGCCCATTACCGGCGAGAGCGTGCCGGTGGACAAGCAGCCGGTGGAGGACGTGGCCAGCGCTGCGGCAGACCCCAACTCGCTATCGGCGGAGTATCGGGTTTTCGCGGGAACGATCAATCAGTCCGGGGCGATTGAGATTCAAGTCACTAAGTTGGCGGCCGACAACACCTTAGCACGCGTCGTCACAATGGTCCGTGAGGCCGAGACGAGGGTGTCACCGACGCAGAAGTTTACGAAAAAGTTCGAGTACTATTTTGTTCCCACCGTGATCACGATTGTGGTCGTGCTGCTTTTCGCGCCGCTTTTCATTGATGAAACCTTCCGCGATTCTTTCTACCGCGCAATGGCGGTCTTAGTAGCGGCGAGCCCTTGTGCGCTCGCGATCTCCACACCCAGCGCCGTCCTGAGTGGAATTGCCCGAGCGGCCCGCGGCGGGATTCTGGTCAAAGGCGGCGGGCCATTGGAGCACCTCGGCAGCCTGGATGCGATCGCTTTTGACAAAACTGGCACGCTCACCACCGGTCAGCCGAAGGTCACCGACATCCGCACGGCGGCGGGCGCCAACGAAACCGAACTGTTACAAATCGCCATCGCAGTGGAGAGCCTGAGCAAACACCCGCTCGCCAAAGCCGTCGTTCGTGACGCGATCGAGCGATTGGCGTCAGCAGCAATCGATTCAGATAGCGAATATTGGGAAGCGACCGAGCTGAACAGCTTGACCGGACGGGGCCTGCGGGCAGTGGTTCAGGGCGATCTGGTGCATATTGGCAACGCGCGATTATTCACCGAAGTCGACGGCGTTGAAATGCCCGAAGAGATTCGATCAATCAATGAGTCGCTGCAGCGAAATGGTCGGACGACCATGATCATACGCAAAGGCGACCGCTATCACGGCGTGATTGGCTTGATGGATACGCCACGCGAATCATCAGCGATAACGATTTCCAAGTTGAGGGAGTTGGGCATTGAGCGGATGATCATGATCTCCGGCGATAACCAGCGAGTTGCCGACGCCATCGCCCGTGAGGTGGGACTGGACGAAGCACGCGGTGATTTGATGCCTGCCGACAAGGTGAGTGAAATCGAGAAACTGCAAAGTGCGGGCGGTGTGGCAATGGTGGGAGATGGTGTTAACGATGCTCCTGCGATGGCCGCCGCTGCGGTTGGCATCGCGATGGGGGCCGCTGGCAGCGACGTCGCCCTCGAGACTGCCGATGTGGCATTGATGTCCGACAGACTTGAACAACTGCCGCTCGCCATTGGCTTGAGCCGCGCCACTCGCAGGATCATTCGTCAGAATTTGTGGATGAGCCTCGGGATGGTGGTCTTTTTGGTACCCGCAACAATTCTCGGTCTCGAGATCGGCCCCGCCGTGGCACTCCACGAAGGCAGCACGTTAGTAGTCGTCATCAACGCATTGCGACTGCTGGCCTACCGAGCATGACGCAGCCGCGGTCAGAAAAACTTTTATTGCTCGTCGGTATCTTACTCGTCGGCGTCAACCTGCGGCCCGCCTTGGCAAGCGTGGGACCGTTGTTCGACGAAATCCGGTCGGACACGGGTCTGAGCAATTCGATGGTGGGGTTGTTGACGACGCTACCATTGATTGCCTTTGGAGTCATTTCCCCCATCACTCCTTTGTTCACCCGCCGCTACGGTATCGGCGGCACGTTGCTCGGCGCGATGGCATTGCTAGCCATCGGTGCGGCGGTCCGAATGATCGCCTGGGTTCCCGCACTGTATTTGGGGACTGTGCTCGCAGGGATCGCCATCGCGTTTGGAAACGTGTTGTTGCCCACGATTGCCAAACGCAATTTTGAGGCGCACTCCGGATTGATCACCAGTCTCTACTCCAGCGCGATGGGCTTGGGGGCGTCCCTCGCTGCAGGGCTGAGCGTTCCGCTGGCGAGTCACCTGCGACTGGGCTGGCGCGGTGCCCTCGGGTTCTGGGCCGTCCCGGCCCTGATTGCCCTTGTCGTATGGATTCCTCAACTAAGCCGTTTGCAAAAGTTCGATCCCAAACGCAGCTTTCGACACGCGATCGAGGACCTGGGGACATCCCCTCTGGCTTGGAAAGTCGCCATGTTTATGGGGCTGCAGTCACTCACGTTTTACGTGGTTTTAGCTTGGTTGCCTGCGATCGTCATGGATCGCGGATTTGATGCTGCGTTTTCGGGATACATGCTTTCCCTGTCGCAGGCGACTGGAGTCGTTGGTTCGCTGATCATTCCCATCGTTGCGGGAAAAACCAACGACCAGAGGCGGATCATTTTAATATTGGCAACTGCCGAAATGTTAGCTCTGGGGGGGCTGCTGTTGGCTCCCGGGACCTGGATCATCATGTGGGTAGTCACAATCGGATTTGTCCTCGGTGGCTCGTTTGGATTGGCTCTGTTGTTCTTGGTCGTGCGATCGAAGGACGCGGAGATCGCAACGGAACTGTCGGGGATGGCTCAGTCGATTGGATATCTAATAGCAGCGACCGGCCCCACACTCGTCGGCAGCCTATTTGATCTGACGGGAACGTGGACCGTCCCATTACTCTTTTTGTGTGTCACGTCGTTAATCAAACTCTACGCGGGTCTAGGAGCTGGATCGCCTGAGACGGTGGGTTAGTCGATCAATTGCCAATGCACGGCAGCGGCCCCGCGACACGATCTTTGCAATCGGGTTTGGCGTTGAGCCATTCAAACACGGTGACGTTTTTGTTGTACGTCTTCGAGTGGGAATCGATTGCCGAGTCGGCGAATCCGCACAGCAGCTCGCTATCGCCCCTAGTAATAAAAGTGTTGATTATGAGTGACGCGAACCGCCTTTACAAAAAACGCGCATTTTCGTTACTCATTTTCTGGGTATCGGTACAGTGGCGAATCTGCCTAAACTGCCCGCTCGCGCCGCCTGGGGTGAACGATTCACTCGCCCGGCTGACCCTACGCTACGACGGAGAAACATGGCATGGATGCCACGATCAATCGGACGGAATCGGACTGCGGCCGGCATTCTTTCGCATGTGTGCTTGCGTTCAGTGTGGTGATGCTGTCGATGTGGCTGAATGCGCCAACGGCCCACGCCGCGAACTTTCGTACGCGAAATTTCTTGGTCGAAGCTCCGACGCCGCAATTGGCGCGCCAGGTCGGTGACGCGGCCGAACAGTATCGCGACGAACTTGCGACCTATTGGACTGGCGCAACCCTGCCGCCATGGGCCGCTCCTTGTCCGGTCCGTGTCGTGGCGGGCGACAACCTCGCCGCCCAAGGCGTGACAACCTACAACCCTGCCCCGGTACGTGATTTCCAGATGGAAGTGATCGGCACCCCCGAGCGAATTCTTGATAGCGTGCTGCCCCATGAAGTCACCCACACCGTGCTGGCGACGTACTTTGGGCGCCCGCTGCCACGTTGGGCTGACGAAGGCATTTGCACGACGGTCGAACATGCGTCCGAGCGAGCAAAGCACGAACAGAAACTTCGAGAATTCTTAGCCTCACGCCGAGGTATCGCCATGAATCGCCTCTTTCTGCTGACGGAATACCCGCAGGACGTGCTGCCCATGTATGCCCAGGGGTATTCCGTGTGCCGGTTCCTGATCGAGCAGCAAGGGCCGCAAACATTCATTCACTTTCTCAAAGATTACATGCAGCGTCCCTCGTGGACCGTTAACGTTCAAAAACACTATGGCTATGATTCGCTTGCCGAACTCCAAGAATACTGGCTTGCCTGGGTAGAAGATGGCAGTGGCTCGGTGGAGAAATTCGTCAAGGCAGACGTTCATCCTGCTGCTGCTCCGGTTGCCTCCGTCGCTTCGCTGCAGTCCGCTCAGAATCCAGTGACAGACAATCTCGTCGCTGCGAACGATCGCGGACGAATCGCCGAATCGAATACCGGTGGAAGCTGGTACCATCGCCGCGCTGTTGGCCGCAACGCACCCATTCAAAACGAACAACCGGCGGTAGAAAACCCAATGGCGAGCGAACTATTGGCGGGCACGGTCCTCGAGCGACCACTCGCGGCTAATCGCACCCAAGACCCCGCCCAACCACGATGGGCACCCCCGTCGGTCACCTCCAGCGGCCGCTATTCCTCAGCGACGCCGCAAGCGGAATCAATGGGCTCGATTCCATCCAGTACCGCCCTGCTCCCTTCCGCTCCGAGTACCAGGGACTCGAGTAGCCATCGATCCACTATGTGGCGATAGTGGTTCGTCAGTCTGAAGATCGAGGGCCATGCCAAGCCGTTTGTCAGTGGTGACTTTGAGGGTGAGCCGTTTTGCCGCGAGCCACGGTTTCGCTGTCAAAAACCGGCGCTAGCGCCCCCACGGCTCCCAGAGCCAACCCCGATTTTCGAATTTGACAAGCCATTAATTCTGGCTCATCCGACCGAAGGGTGCGCCGGAGGTTTTCAAGGCATGGCTCAAGCGTCCAATGATAATTTGTGCGAGTTGTCGCTGGACCTTGTACTGGGTCTGCCGGGAGAAACGGAATCAAGCTCTGCAGAGGTGCAACTTGACAAGGGATATCCCGGTCGACGGTGCGCCAACGGTGCCGACGGTTCTCGGCGAGTTTCGATTCGCCGAGGACGCTTTTATTAAACAAATCATTGGACACTTGAGTTATGGAGTGCCGGGATAAAACCGGTTTGGAATCGAGAATGAAAGTTTGTAACTATTCAGCCGCCTGAAATTGGTATTGGCTGATTTTGGGATTTTCGTTCTGATTTGCAGATCATGGACGGAACCGGAGTCACTATCGTTCTCGATCATCCGATCGACGTCACCTTGCTCGACAAGGTGATGAACAACCAGCTTAGCGAATGCGAAGCGTTCGCGCTTGCGCGTTCTGAACCAGAGATAATCGCCTTCACGATGTTGGCGCTCCAACAGCGAATCGCCGGGACAACCCAGTCTGCGGGACCAAACACGCCTCCGGCTACGATCCCACCTTTTTCGAAGCCGCCTGCGGCGCCTCCTAAGAACAAGCGGAAACGTGGAGGGCAGCCTGGCCACACGGGACGAACACGCCCCCCATTGCCCGACCCTGATCGTACGCGAGAGCACCAGTACGATCGCTGCCCAGACTGCGACGGCGAGCTCAAGCGTACGGGCGAGACACGAACACGACGTAGCGAAGACATTCCTGAAGACCTTAAACCGGTTATCACCGAAGACACTCTTCATCGAGATTATTGTCCAAACTGCAAAAAACGCGTCGAACCCAAGCTGCCCGACGTACTGCCCCGCTGCACGCTGGGCAATCGAACTTTGGTCCTTTCGGCGTTGCTGCACTTCCTGCAGGGTCTGACGATCAGCCAGATTGTTGACACGTTCAACTTTCACTTGCGAATGAAGGTCACGCCCGGTGGTTTAGTGCAGATGTGGCACCGATTGGCTGACTTGTTGTTTATTTGGTACGAGCAGATTCATCGCGAAAGCTTGGCCAGCGGCAAGCTTCATGCCGACGAAACGGGTTGGCGAGTCAACGGCAAAACACACTGGCTGTGGTGTTTCGCGAGCGACCAGAGTGTCTTTTACATGATTGATCGAAGCCGCGGTTCGCCGGTGATTCAAAAGTTCTTTTACGATGTTTTCGAAGGCACGTTGATCACAGATTTCTGGTCACCGTACGATGCCGTCGTGTGCGCTGACAAGCAGAAATGCTGGCCTCACTTGCTGCGCGATGCCGCCAAGGTCAGCGAGAAGCATGGCGAACATCCGGAGTGGAAATCATTCTCGCGTCGCTTGGTCAGTGTCTTTCGTGACTCGAAGAAGCTGCACGCAGCGAAGGGCAAGCTGCCGGAGCATGACTACGATCTGGCAGTGGCCAGATTGGAGCAACGTTTGGCGAAGCTAGGCAGTGAATCATGGGAGCACCCTGACGCGAATCGACTGTCCAAGCGGCTGGCCAAGTATGGCAGTGAATTACTCACGTTCTTGTGGTACGACGATGTTCCGTCGGACAATAATGCCGGTGAACGGGCGATACGTCCAGCGGTGATGATTCGCAAAAATAGCTACTGCAATCACAGCGACCGAGGTGCGTTGACTCAATCGGTACTTATGTCGGTGTTGCGAACCCTGCGGGTTCGCGGCCACCAACCGCTCGACACGATCCTATCCGCACTGGCCACGTACGCGGCCACCGGAGTCATGCCGCCGCTGCCTCCACGGCATCAGAAGGCTGAATAGTTACGAAAGTTTCTTACGAGGAAGGTCTAACCAACTACTTCGGCCTCCGGCGGAGGTGCGACGAAGGTAACAACGTCGTGCTGAGCGTCCGTGCAGGGGGAAGCGTAGGCCAGCTAATTGAGCTCCGAAATCAGGTCTTCCATGTGCCGACCGTGTCATATGCGTCGGGAAGGCAACACCAGCTACACCGCTTTGGTAAGGGTAGTCTGGACATGGCGGAGTCGAAGAACCTGTGCATGCGTGGAAAATTCCAAACGCGAGAACCGGGAAGTCCCATTTGCCCCTGGGGTCAAGTCGTGATGACTCACTGCCAGGGCGACCAGCGAACCTCTATGAGCGCAATTCTGGTATGAACGCGGATGGGATGGCAGATGAGGCCGTAGTACCGTCGACGCGGGTGAACAAAGCTGCGACCGCAGTGGCGGAATCCGCCGAGGAAAGGGACCTCACTGAAGGGAAGTATTGCCGGATTGGCGTCGATGCTTCGGACTCTGAGCCGGAACAAGTATCAATTGGAGCGTCACGGGAAATCACGACGGGTAGCGTCACAGTGTGTCGCGATCGTTTGACCCAACGGAGGAGCCGTATGAGTCAAGGCTCACGTACGGATCTGTGCGGGGGGCGGCTGGCAACAGCCGTCCCTACCGCGATCCTCGGAAAACCTCCAGTCACCATCGCGCACGCTTCGGTCGGATGAGCCTTAATTCTTGGTCAAATCCCACGCATCGAACCAGGTCGTTTGGGTTGGTTCCATATCGAACTTGCTCTCAAGTCGGTCGGCCATGTCAGAAAGATGGCCAGCACCATAGAAGACCGCCACGGAAGTGGCTCCTGCATCAAGTTCTTCCTTGAGAACTTCAAAGGCTTTCCGGTTGCGGCCTTTGATCAATGTGTTCTCACCATCGGCGTCATTGATGCCTGTGGTCACCAGCTCAATATCGATCAATTGAGACGCCATGGCCTGCTTCATCATCTTGGAGCGATCTTTGCTAAATAAAGCCAAGATCAAATTAACGTCGCCACCTTGGGACTGTGTCGCCATGCCGGCGCCCATCATCCGCGCCGCCATTTTCCACACGCTATCGCCGCGTTTTTCAAGATCCTTGACGAACTCGTCGGGGCTCATGTCTGCGTGTCGAAAATTCTCAGCCATGTAGTCGATTTTCTCAAGTTGATACTCGAGATGCAACATGTCCTTCATGCCAGTCTGCATGGATGCCAGCAGCGAACGGCGTTTCTTTAAATCTTCTGGGCGAATTCGGGTTCCATCGGGAGCGACGAGTTCATAGAGAACTTTATCGTAGTCACTGAGTTGTTTTTTGATGGCATCGTAATATTCAGCCTGCCCGATATGCACCACGCCGACGAGATCAACGATTTTCCCGTCGTAGGTCGTACCTGGTCTGCCGACGAACCGGACCGTCGCTGTTTGCAGAGCGACGGGGCCGCCCTTGTCGTCGCGTTTGATCCGAACGTATTGGCTGTCATCCGCAGGCGGGGGCGAATCGTCGTCTGACTCGGTATCCTTTCCCTCCTCGGGCCCCCGACTCGTGGCAGCCTGATTCGGGGGGGCGGCGAGTTCCTTCGGGACCGGGGGAGCAACGGTCTGCTGCGCTATTGCAGTTCGTGCAAGTGTCAATTGCCAGACGACCAGCAGGATCGCTCCGGCGATCCATATCATTTTTTTTAAAGAACTCTGCACGCGGAGGCTCCGGTTGCGGGATTTCGTGATAGACTTCAGTCAAGACCATCCTAGCACACACTATCCGCAAATCGGAGAGCGCAGACTGGGGAATCACTACTGTTTTCAACAAGCATTTCAGTCGGCTCCGCCGGATTGGGGCGGTGAAGCGGACAGCTGCAATTACCGGCTAACGGCTTGTTTGGCACGCAGATTGCTGGTCGTGGCGTCCGCAACCTGATACCCAGCCCCCTGCGACGAAAGTTAAGTCCATGTCTACCGCCCCCCTTCATCGCCCGTTGACCGATTCATTTCCCCGCCTCGGACGATCGCGAAACGACGTTTGGTCGAGCTCGATCGGCGATGATGGTGTCACCCAGGTTTCGCGAGGAGTATGGTGGTGCATGTTTGCCGCGAGTTTTACAGCACTGATCAGCAGCGCCTATCTGGCATGGTCGTCGCTGACGTCCTCGCCGGTCGCCGGCTGCAGTGGTGGAAGCGTATTCGATTGTAGCCACGTTCTGCATAGCCGCTGGTCTTCGGTGTTATCGATCCCCGTCAGTTTGCCTGCGATGGCCACTCACGGATTGATCTTGAGCATGCTCTGCTGGCACGCGACGACAGCTCGAATGTCGCAAATCCGCTGGCGAGTGATTGGTTTCGCCGCACTTCTCGCCGGTGGCGCAGCGCTCTGGTTTACCGGGCTACAAATTTTTGCTGTGGGCCATCTTTGCAAATATTGTTTGGTTGCCCATGCGGGTGGGCTCGCGGTGGCGGCAGCGTTCCTGCTTACCCACCCGGTTACGACACGAGCTCTGAAGTGGATCACGTTGGCCGCGACGGCGTCGCTAGCAGGATTGATTGGACTGCAGTTTGCCGCGGCTCCTCCGCAGACCTTTGAGGTCATCGAGTATGACTCGCAGCAACCTGCTGTCATCGACTCTGCGGCACCGGGCGAGGGTATCGATGCGGGCGACGACGAGTTGTTCGCGCCGCCAGCGTCAGCAAACTTGCAAACCTCATTTCAGTTTGACCTGGAGCATTTCCAGTCCCATTCGCTGCCGCGATTCATCAGTGCGATCGCCAACCCCGCGTCCTTGTTGATGGCAGAGGTGGAGCCCGCCGCTCCCGACGTACCCGCCACTTCCCAGAAACCTGTCGCGACGATTCTCACGAGCGTCAAGCTGCATACCGATGCCTGGCCACTCGTTGGAGATCCCCATGCGAAGATGGTTCTCGTCGAGATGTTTGATTACACGTGCCCGCACTGTCAAGAAACGCACAAGTCACTCGTGGGGGCGCACCAACACTTTGGTGACGACCTCGCCGTGATGGTACTTCCCGTACCCATGGATAAGAGTTGCAATCCGACGGTTCAGTCCACGGCACCTGAACATCGCGATGCGTGCGGCCTCGCCAAACTCGCCATTGCGGTCTGGCTGGTCGACCATGCTAAGTTTGCAGAGTTTCACGACTATCTTTTTGATACCAAGCCGGCATACGGCGACGCTCGAGCGCACGCGGATACGCTTGTTGACAAGAGCGAACTCGAGCGCGTACTCCGCAGCACCGTTCCAAGCGATTACATCAGCAAGCACGTGTCGCTCTACAAGCGTGCTGGGTCAGGCACGATTCCCAAGTTGCTGTTTCCGCGCACCACAACCGTGGGCTCAGTCGCCTCGCCTCAAACCATGATCGATATGATTAACAAATATTTGTAGTCAGTCGATGTACCGACGCGTGAGGTCTCCGTACGCGTCGACCCGACGGTCGCGGAGGAATGGCCAGTGGGTGCGAACGACATCCATTTCGACCAATGAGCAATCGGCGGTGATGAATTGGTCACTGTGGTCATCACCGCGAGCCATTATTTCTCCGCGCGGGGAAACAATGAACGAATTGCCCCAAAATTGGACTCGCCCTTCAACGCCCACACGGTTGGGAGCCCCGACAAAGATCCCATTGGCAATTGCGTGGGCCCGCATGCTCGTCATCCACGCATCGAGTTGTCCTTCACCGTATTGATCCTTTTCCTCGTCAATCCATCCGATGGCCGTGGGATAGAGCAGGATGTCGGCGCCCGCAAGTGCGAACAGCCGAGCGGCCTCGGGATACCACTGGTCCCAACAAATCCCGACGCCTAGTTTTGCAAACCGAGTCTTGATGACGTTAAAACCGTTGGGGCGATCACCAGGCAGGGCGGTATCACGTCGTGCCGCATCACCTGGTGTGAAGTAGAATTTTTCATAGTACAACGGATCGTCGGGAATGTGCATTTTTCGATACATGCCTGCGAGCGAGCCGTCGGCGTCGAGCACCACCACGCTGTTGTGATACACTCCGGCGGCCCGCTGTTCGAAGAGTGGACAAACTATGACGACGCCGAGTCGGCGGGCGAGTTCAGCGAGCGCGTCGGTCGTCTTTCCTGGCACCGATTCGGCAAGATCAAACATTTGGTGATCTTCGGCTTGGCAGGGATAACAGGTAGCAAACAGTTCCTGCAAACAAATCACATGTCCGACCGAGCTGTCGACCGCCGCAGCCGCCTGCTCGATCAGCTTGTGAGCGGCGGCAAGGGTTTCTGAATAATTTCCCCGCCAGTGCATTTGCACGAGCGACAATTTGACGGTGGATGAGTTCATGGCAATGGAAGTCTATTTTGTAACGGGAACCGGTACCGATGTTGGTAAAACATACTGCGCGTGTCGTTTCGTTGAAACGTGTCGCGATGAGGGCAAACGGGTCGGCGTCTACAAACCCGTGGCGAGCGGTTGCATTCGCGGCGAAGACGGCGATTGGATCGCCGAAGACGCTGTCAAGCTGTGGAACGCGGCGGGCCGTCCCCTCACGCTGCACGCAGTGTGTCCACAGCGTTTTATCGCTCCCCTGGCACCTCCCCAAGCAGCGGTTGTTGAAGGATTGGAGGTGGACGAGGCGTTACTGCTATTGGGAGCCGATGTCTGGGTCGGCCCCGTGGATATTCTTGTTGTGGAAGGTGCGGGAGGGCTGTTCAGCCCCATCTCCGCGTCGTGGTTGAACATTGATCTCGCGTTGCAGCTGAGAGAGCTTTTTCCGCAGATGACTGTCAATGTGATCGCGGGCAACCGATTAGGCGTGATCCATGAATGCGTCGCAACTGTTCGCGCCGCTGAGGCGGAGGGGCTCAGCATCGATACAATCGTGCTCAATGAGTTCGAGGCCAGCTCGGAGAAGATTGACCCATCGATCGCCACGAATGCCATGCAAATCGAGCGGTGGACCGGATGTCGCGTATCAGAACGTATGGGTTCGACGTGTCGACGAGTGAGCGAGGACGGATGACCGATGGCGAAACTGCGCGTTATCAAACTTGGCGGCAGCCTACTCACGCTGTCTGATCTGAATGAGCGGTTTCAACGCTGGTGCGATGACAACCCGCATCCAATGAGTCTCATCATCGTTGGTGGCGGCGGCTTGGTCGATGCCGTTCGCGACATCGATCGCATCCACAGACTGCCTGACTCGTTTTCTCATTGGCTGTGCATTGATCTGCTGCGGCACACCGCCCGTCTGGCACACCAAATACTCAGTCACGTGGACATCTACGAGACGCAAGACCGATTACGAGAGGCGTTGTCGCAGTCTGGCTCACCGTCAACCGCGTCAGTGACTGCGATTGTTCAGGTAAATTTGTTTTTCCAACGAAATTATCCCAACATGGTGCTGCCTGAGAGCTGGGACATCACCTCCGACTCGATCGCGGCCGCGTTTGCCCAGACGCACGCCGCTGACGAGCTTGTCGTGATGAAATCGGCAGATTATCCGGAGGACGACTCACGTGTGAATCAAGTCGTTACGGCGGGATTCGTAGATCGGTACTTCGACGAGCTGTCCGCGAGCGTTGCCCGCGTCCGGTTCATCAACTTGAGAGCTGGCGGTCTGCCGAATGAGTACCGTTAATCAGAATGAAATGAGTTTCACCCAGATCAATTCCTGGAAGAAGAAGCTGATTGACGAGGCTTCAGAAATCTTTGAACGCGGACAACAGCAGTTGATGAACCAGTCGGTTCGCTTCAGGCTGGATTATTCCCTAAGCAACTGCATGGAGGGGAAATTGGATGCGGAGGATGCGATCGCGCGACTAGTGACGTAGAAGGGATCGATTCTGGTACGCAGTCGCGGGCTGCGATTGGCGGCGGAGGATCCCGCCATTGCCGACCAATTCTGACAACTTCAATCGATCGCCAGCCAGATTTCGGCGACGACCCGCTCCATCCCAGAGCCCGCGCAGATTGAGGTTTGGCGAAAACGTCTTGGGTTCTTCTCGGAGTTGAGTGGCAGTCATCCAGGATGCGGGATTTACTAAGTACTAGAAAATCCACCACGTTGGATCGGTCTGGGCAATCGGTAGCGTGCCACTCAATTCCGTGAAGAACCAATAAAAATAGCCACTTACCGACTGGCGGCAAGTGGCTAAAGAGCGGAGGACACGAGACTCGAACTCGCAGCCCCTTGCGGGGTACCTCAGTTCCAGTGAGGCCGCTCACCAATTCGCTTATCCTCCCGATTCGATTCCGTGCCGAAACACCGAATCGAGACCGCCTGAAAGTCATCTCCAAGCGAGCTGGCGCTAGTTTGCAACATCGAGCTGGTTTTGGCAACACCCGCCCGCGTATTCGACTGGAAATCTGGAGCCGAGAAAAAGAAAAATCGACTTTCCTTCGATTTATGCTGGGCGTTTCGCTACAATCATGGCGTCGGACCGGGGCGGTCCGATTCACGCGGCCCGTCCGACATTCTCAGTCGTTGCGGGCGCAATTGAGGCTTCGCAAACTCGTAATTCAACAGGATGGCACTCATGCGGGATGAAACGTCACCAGCGCCTCAGTCAACAGATCCGCGTCCGAACGATTCAAAGCACAACCAAGATCTGCGTTGCGAGAGCACTCGGCCACGTGAACTCAAGGCATTCCGCGTGAGCGTATCGATCCCTGAGAGTGGTTCGCTCACCTCAGACGACGAGATCCCAGGTGATGGCGATGCCGATGTTCAGGACGGGGTTCCGTCGGCGCTCTCCCACTTGCCTTGCCCGCCGCCCTTCCCGTCGCAGGTGCCGGCACTCGCTGACCTTCGCCCGCCTGTCGAGCCCCCGCCGGTACTGGTAACTGCGGGTGAGGAAGAGTCGGAGTGCGAGATCACCGAGTCCAGACTGCCGCGTGCTGACACCCACCCAGTCGTCCAAAGCCTGACGTTGATCGCTTCAATGATTGTGATGTTGTTAATCGCCCGATTCAGCGTGCCGCGAATTGTTGAAGAGGTCCGCTATTCGTGGCACCGTGGTGAACTGCGGGCCGACTACGAGATGGGTAGTGAAGGCCTGAAAAATGTTTCGCTTGATTCTCTCAGTCGCGCATACGAGATGGTTACGTCCGTCGTGAGCCCTTCGGTCGTGCATATCGAAGTCACGCGAAGAGCGACCGCAGGCGATGCTCAAATGCGGGAGTTACTCGGTGCAGAACTCTTCGGGATGTCTGATCAAGGCAGTGGAATCGTCGTCGATGCCGAAGGATACGTGCTCACGAATCGCCACGTCATTGAGGGCGGTGAGTCAATCTTGCTCACCTTAAGTGATGGTCGTCGACTGCCCGCTCGGATTGTCGGTACGGACCCGCTGACGGATCTCGCTGTTCTCAAAATCGAGGCCGATCGACTGATGCCGATTTACTGGGGTGATAGTGACGAACTGCGAGTAGGATCACCGGTGTGGGCTGTCGGCAGTCCCTTTGGACTGGATCGTACGATCACGTTTGGTATCCTCAGCGGGAAACACCGGTGGGTTCGCGCTGGCGAGCAATATGGTGCCGATGGTCGCTATCAAGATTTCATGCAAAGTGACGTCGCCGTCAACCCTGGTAACAGCGGAGGGCCTCTCGTTGATGCGAAGGGCACCTTGGTAGGTATCAACACCGCGATTGTGGGCGACACCTATCAGGGCGTCAGCTTTTCGATTCCGAGCAATTTGTCCAAACAAATTTACGAATCGATCCGCAAGACCGGACGGGTGCAGCGAGGCTATCTCGGCGTGAAGTTGCTGGAGGTCCCCGATGAACTCTTGGTGGGTGAAAATACACGTGTGCGAGGTGCGCTGATTGACCAGATCGCCGGACCGGGATCACCCGGTGGCATGGCCGGATTGATGAGTGGCGATAAGATCCAGCGCGCCGATGGCGTGGACATCCAAGACGCGGGCCACCTGATGCGAATGGTGGGCGCCGCAGGTTCAGAAACGCCCATGGTATTGGACGTCCAACGAGGCGACGAAAAACTGCAACTGACCGTGAACCTTGGCAATCGCCCCTTTGAACTCGATCATTAAACACCGATCCACCTCACCGTTTTCTTTACGCTTCCCACTCATCACAAAGAACTCAATTGATCATGAAATCTACCATCTTTACCCTCCTCGCACTCGGCCTTCTCGCAGTCGCCACCATGCAAATCACTGCCACCGGATCGGATTCCGCGCCCGCCTCGAAGAAGTTACGTCATATGGTCATGTTTGGCTTCAAGGACTCGAGCAGCGAGGCGGATGTTCAGGCTGTCGTCGATGCGTTCGTGAACCTGCCTCGTCAGATCCCATCGATTAAAGCATTCGAGCACGGCACCAATAATAGTCCCGAAGGCCTCAACGACGGCTTAACCCATTGCTTTCTGATCACCTTTGACGACGAAGCAGGCCGCGCGGAATATCTGCCGCATCCGGCTCACAAAGCATTTGGCAAGATGCTCAAACCACACCTGGAGAAAGTGGTCGTGGTGGATTATTGGGCCGAGTAAAGCTCACGCTTTGCGGATTGGATCGTTGTGACAATTTCGCAGAATCGATGCAACGAGGGCCGTCCAGCCGGTTTGGTGGCTGGCACCGAGGCCGCGACCGTTATCGCCGTGAAAGTATTCGTAATAGAGCGGATAACCTCGCCAGTGCGGATCGGTGGCATATCGGGTTTCCTCGCCGTGGCAAGGACGGCGTCCTGCCTCATCGGGCAGGAATAGCGACGCTAGGCGAAGTCGTAACTTCTGCGAGACTTCAAAAAGATTCATTCGCACGCCCGATCCCGTCGGATATTCGACCTGAAAGTCATCACCATAAAAATGGTGATATCGCTCGAGTGCCTCAATCACGAGATAGTTGATCGGCATCCAGATCGGGCCGCGCCAGTTGGAGTTGCCGCCGAACAGGTTCGACGTTGATTCCCCGGGCGTGTAGTCCACCCGGTGTTCCTGCCCGTCAGCGGATAGGACGAAGGGATGTTCCTGATGGTAGCGAGAGAGCGCTCTCAACCCATGCGGCGCCAAGAATTCCTTCTCGTCGAGAAGGTAACGAAGAACCCGCTCAAGCCGCTCGCGTGATGGGATCGCCAGCAGCCGATGCCCTGAGAAACTCGGATCGTGAGCTCGTTCGCGGCCGACCGGTTTGTGGGAGTGCTCGCAATAGCTGATGAGCCGGCCGAGTTCGGGACGATACTTCAGAAACCACTCCATGCGCTTACGAAAACCGGGCAGACGATCGATGTCAGCCTGTTCCAGCACCTCGACGGCGAACAGCGGAATGATGCCGACGATCGATCGGATTGCGATTGGCGTGATCGCTCCGCCGACCTTCCATTGGTCGTAATAAAATCCATCGTTCTCGTTCCACAGTCCTGTTCCACCGAGCGTGTTCATCGCTTCGGCGATGTGGACGAAGTGCTCAAAGAATTTCGAGGCGATGTCCTCGAAGGCGTTGTCGTACTGTGCCAGTTCGAGAGCCATCGCGAGCATGGTCGATGCGTAGAACGCCATCCACGCCGTCCCGTCTGCTTGTTCGAGTCGGCCACCGCCGGGCAACGGATGCGAGCGGTCGAAAACGCCAATGTTGTCGAGTCCGAGAAACCCTCCGGCAAATAGATGATTGCCCGCAATGTCCTTGCGGTTCACCCACCAGGTGAAATTCAAAAGCAGCTTGGTGAACACCCGTTTGAGAAAGGGTAGGTCTCGCTGTCCCCGCCGAGCAGTCATTTTGTAAACGCGCCAGCTGGCCCATGCATGAACCGGTGGGTTGACATCCGAAAAGTTCCACTCGTATGCGGGGATCTGGCCGTTGGGATGGAGATACCATTCGCGTAAAAACAGTTCGAGTTGTCGTTTCGCAAATGCGGGGTCGATGGTCGCCATGGGGATCATGTGAAACGCCAGGTCCCATGCTGCGTACCACGGATACTCCCACTTGTCGGGCATCGAGATGACGTCGCGATTGAAGAGGTGAGGCCAGTCGTGGTTGCGCCCAACAGGCGGCTCGGCGGTGGAGGTGGCTGATCCTCGTCGCCTTCCAGCCAAACTTTGACGACGTAATGGTAGAACTGCTTGCTCCAGAGTAGACCCGCGTATGCTTGCCGAGCGACATGGGTAGCTGCTTCGCCTGATGTGCTTGGGATATGTTTGCCGTAAAATAGGTCGGCCTCGCTCATGCGCTGAGCAAACACAGCATCGAAGTCCGAAAACGGTTGGTCCGTCGCTTCTTCGATCGCTGTGAGTCGGAGTCTCAGGACGACTTCTTCTCCCGCTGGAATGGTGACTCGCGAGAGGGCAGCCGCCTTCGTTCCAACCTGTTTGGGATGGATCGCTTGCGTTTCACCTTGGATCACATACCGGTGAAACGCGTCCTTGACATATCGATTCCCGTCATCTGTCCCGAAGGCGGTTTTCGTGTCTGTTTCATTATCTGTGAACAGCAACTCGATCTCGCTGTCCGATTTTGCTTGATCGATATCCCACTGGAACTCACCGAGAGAATGATGTCTCGCCACGACCGTGGCCTTTCCCACCGCCTCCATCCGTGGTTTGACTTCGCAGCCCTCGTAAACACAGCCCCACGACCACGTGTTTCGGAACCACAATGTCGGCAACAGATAAATCGCGGCAGCTTCCGGGCCGCGATTGACGACAGTGATGCGAATCAAAATATCATCGGGTGACTTCTTCGAGTATTCCGCAAACACATCGAAGTAACGCTCTGAATCGAACACGCCGGTGTCAGCGAGTTCGAACTCAAGATCGGACTTGCCGCGGCGACGATTCTCCGCAACGAGTTGGGCGTAGGGAAACTCGGCCTGCGGGTATTTGTACAAGGCTTTCATGTACGAATGTGTCGGCGTTGAATCGAGATAGAAGTAGCACTCCTTGACGTCCTCGCCGTGATTTCCCTCGGGGCCGGTGACTCCGTAAAGGCGTTCCTTCAAAATCGTGTCGCGACCGTTCCAGAGCGCAAGCGAGAAACACAATCGACACTCGCGATCACAGATCCCTAGCAGACCGTCCTCGCCCCAACGGTAGGCCCGGCTGCGCGCGTCATTGTGCGTGAAGTAGCCCCAGGCATCGCCATCTTCTGAATAGTCTTCGCGCACGGTTCCCCACTGTCGCTCAGAAAGATAGGGCCCCCAACGCTGCCAGTTTTGCGTGCGGTTGGTACTCTCGTCGAGACGTATGCCTTCCGCGTCGAAGGGTGGCTCAATTTCCATTATTTTTCGCAATTGACGATGTTCTGCGCAGCGAAGGTTCTCTGCACGGCGAAGTGGTTCGCTGACTGTAGCGCTGCGTTGCTGGGCTCGCAAGTCGACACGGATTTCAGCCCTCCGTCAGCACATCGGTATGGGGGTGCTTTTCCTGATCGCTCCTTGAATTCTTTCTGGCCGCAGTTGTCGGCTAATCTCCCATACCGCGCCGCTTATGCTAAGATCTCCACCCGATCGCCCGATGACGCCGTTGTTCTCTCCAGGTACCTCGCTGACAATGCCCATTCCCGCCCTTCGTCTTGCCCGCTCCGGATTCTTTCTCGCTATTTTTGGGGTTTTCGCGTCGCTATTTCCCTCGTTAGTGCTAGGCCAGGACGCCCCGGGGTCCACTCAGGCAACGCCCGCGGCGACCGCATCCGATAGGACTCTACCGACTGCCTCTGCCGACGTTGCGGGCATCCCGGCGGGCGAGAGCGTTCAGCTCGAGGGAGTTGACTGGACGCCCGCTTGGTTGGTTCTGATTGGGATTGTATCCGTGCTCACGCTGATCATCTTGCTAAAGCTCAATGCGTTTTTAGCGCTGATTATCTCCGCGATCCTGGTCAGTGTGCTCCTGGGGTGGTTGCAGGGCGTGGGGATGGGCGAGCGGATGGATGCGGTGGTCGGCTCGTTTGGCTCATCGGCGGCGGGCGTCGGAATTGTGATCGCGATGGCAGCAATCATTGGTAAGTGCATGCTTGACAGCGGTTCGGCTGACCGGATCGTCCGCTCGGCCGTCGATGCCACCGGCGAGAAGAAGGCGTCGCTGGGACTGATGATCAGCGGCTTTATCCTTGCCATTCCGGTATTCTTTGACACGGTGTTTTACTTGCTTGTGCCACTGGCTCGGTCATTGCATCGTCGCACAGGAACACATTACCTGCGTTATTTGTTGGCGATTGCCACGGGCGGTTGCATCACACACACACTCGTGCCACCCACGCCTGGGCCTCTCCTGGTGGCCGCGATTCTGGGCGTGGACATCGGCATGATGATGATTATCGGTGTGATAGTGGCAATTCCCTCGGCGATTTTGGGGCTGCTATTTTCAATTTATGTGGACAAGAAGATGCCCATCCCGATGCGTCCGCTCAGCGGGAAAGAAGATCGCCATGAACCACTGACCGAGGACAAACTGCCGGGCTTGTTCGTCTCGTTGTTACCAGTGCTCTTGCCGGTTCTCTTGATCGGCGCCGGGACGTTGGCGACGACACTTGCTGATCGCGAGGACCGGGCTGCGGTGCTGGCCACGGATGTCGAGAGCTTTGACTTGTTGGCCGAGCGATTTGACTCAGCCACCGAGAAATCGCCCGCTGGGCGGGTCATGGCCAGCGATCGGATCACGCCCCAGCAGCGTGAGCGGTTGCGGAACGCGGCCGTCAACGATGTTGAGAAGGAGCGGGTT
Source organism: uncultured Planctomycetota bacterium (assembly GCA_963763175.1). Taxonomy (GTDB): domain Bacteria; phylum Planctomycetota; class Planctomycetia; order Pirellulales; family Pirellulaceae; genus Rhodopirellula. The sequence goes on from CAVXOB010000011.1 coordinate 1,069,546, forward strand.
ATCGCAATCATCAATGAAGCGTTGCTGGACCCGGATTTCTACACCGCCGATGCTTTCGCGGACGTCTCCATTCCCAAAATTACGGCAGAGCTTCAGAAAGCTGATCAGCTGCGAATGAAGCCGGTCAATCGTCGGCGAATGAACCGGGCATTGCTCGACGCGGCCTACCCGGAATTGATCGCACCGCATCGTTGGGAAAGTCCGACGCGAAGGGTCTCTGACGCTCTGGGCCTGTGGAGCAACCCGAATTTCGCCTTGCTGCTGGCGGCGCTGACCGCGATGCTGACGTTCAAGGTGATCCGTTCGCTCTCTTGGCGAGAATTGGGTGTGGACGTGGAAGAATCGTTGATGAGCGGGGGCGTCATTATCCTGATTACCGCCGCGGGCGGCGCCTTCGGCGCGATGCTTTTCCAGACGGGCGTGGGCGATACCATTCGCGAGTACTTCGCGGGACGACAGGCGGCCGGCATCGCCATCCTCCTGCTCGCATGGTCGGTAGCTGCTGTCTTCAAAGTAGCCCAGGGCAGCAGCACGGTTGCCATGATCGTAGGTGCAGGCATGATCGCAGCGATCATGGGCAACGACACTCCGCCGTTTCATCTCGTCTATGTCGCAACCGCCGTCGGAAGTGGAGCATTGATGGGCAGTTGGATGAACGACAGCGGATTTTGGGTCTTTTCTAAAATGGGCGGGCTGACCGAAGGGGAGGCACTTCGTAGCTGGACTCCACTGCTGGCGATGCTTTCGATCGGTGGCTTGGCCACCACAATCCTATTGAGTCAAATCCTCCCGATGGCTGCCCCATGACCGACGATGACGAACTGTGTTTGTGCTTCCACGTCACACAGCGGAAAGTGATCCAGTTTATCCGTGTGCGTCAACCAAGCCGGGTGAGTGAATTGTCCCAGTGCTACGGTGCAGGGACGGGCTGCGGGTGGTGCGTCCCGTTCCTCAAACGTTTACTCGAGCGTGAGACAGTCCGAGGGGCCAGGACAGTCCAAGGGGCCAGTATCGAACACGAATCGCCGAGTCCAGAAGAATATGCTCACCGGCGGGCGACGTATCGCCGAGACCAGCAGTCTCCAGATGGAATGGCCTGAACGGCCCCGAGCCGACGGTGCTCGCGCGGAGCACTGCTACCCTAGGCGACCTGGGGCTTTAACGGATATCCTCCCAGGATCGGCCCTCGTTTCCAAACGCCTGCTTCACGCTGCCCCCGCACGCCATGTCTGCTTCTGATTCATCTTTACGACTCGCAATTGGGGGAGACCATGCCGGTTTCCCGCTCAAAGAACTCGTCATCGACCATTTTTCCGGTCAGGTCAGCGAGCTGATCGATTGCGGCACCCATGATTCTGCGCCCTGTGATTACCCGGACTTCGCCGTGGAAGTAGCCGAGCGGATCAGCAGTGGCCAAGCCGATCGCGGGCTGCTGATCTGTGGCAGCGGCGTTGGCGTCAGCGTCGCAGCCAATAAAATCACTGGGATTCGCGCTGCGATTTGCCACGATACCTACTCCGCTCACCAGGGCGTCGAGCATGACGATATGAACGTTCTGTGCATTGGCGGACGCATTATCGGCAGCGAATTGGCGTTTGAAATCATCCGCTCATTCCTGGGCGCTCGATATGCCCCCGAAGAACGACACGCCCGCCGATTGCAAAAAATCCTGGCTCTCGAATCTGACTGATCCAGTGCGGGACTACTCTCATACGACGTGCTGCCGTATAACGAAGACGCCCCTTACGCCCCCTCGAAACTGAGTTCGATCACCATGACCCAAATCCTGGCCGCCCGCGCGGGCGAAATCACTCCCGAAATGGAATTTGTTGCCCAGCGAGAATCACTTTCGCCGGAATTGATCCGCGACGAAATCGCCGCCGGACGCATGGTTATCCCAGCCAATAAAGTCCACGCTGCCGGGGCTCTTGAGCCAATGTGCATCGGTATCGCTGCGAAGTGTAAGATCAACGCAAACATCGGCAATAGTGCCGTCACCAGCAACGCGACCGAAGAACTCGATAAGCTGCACACCGCCGTCCACTTCGGCGCTGACACGGTCATGGATTTGTCGACAGGCAAAGATATCGACAACATTCGTCGCAAGATCATCGAAAAGAGCACTGTCCCGATCGGGACCGTTCCAATCTATCAGATGCTCGAAGAACTCGGCGGTAACATCGAAGACATGACCGCCCAACACTTCCTCGACATGGTCGAACATCAAGCCAAACAGGGCGTCGACTACATGACGATCCACTGCGGCATCAAGCTCGAACATTTGCACCTGAGCATCAATCGCGTCACGGGAATCGTCAGCCGCGGTGGATCGCTAATCGCAAAATGGATGATGGCGCACAACAAGCAGAACCCGCTGCTCGAAGCCTTCGACGATCTCTGCGACATCATGCGTGAATACGACGTGACTTGGTCGCTCGGTGACGGACTGCGGCCGGGCAGCATTGCCGACGCATCCGACGCCGCTCAGTTTGCGGAACTCGACGTGCTCGGCGAATGTACCCGCCGCGGTTGGGAAAAAGGAACGCAAGTCATGGTGGAGGGTCCTGGGCACATTCCGCTCGATCAAATCCAAATGAATATCGAACGGCAGATCGAAGTCTGCGACGGAGCACCGTTCTATGTTCTCGGCCCTCTCGTTACCGATATCGCTCCCGGCTACGACCACATCACGAGCTGCATTGGCGCCGCCAATGCGGGTATGCATGGTGCCGCGATGTTGTGCTACGTCACGCCGAAAGAACACCTTGGATTGCCCAATGAAGAAGACGTCAAACAAGGCGTGATCGCGTACAAGATTGCGGCCCACGCAGCCGATGTCGCGCGCCAGCGTGTGGGTGCCCAAGACCGCGATAACGCCCTCTCCCGAGCGCGTTTCGCATTCGATTGGAAGGAACAGTTTCGCTTGTCGCTCGACCCCGAAACGGCTCAGCGTTATCACGACGAAACGCTCCCTCAGGACACCTTCAAGAGCGCTCACTTCTGCAGCATGTGCGGCCCTAAATACTGCTCGATGAAAATTACCGAGGACATCCGCCAGATGGCCAAGGACAAACAACTCGTCGAGATTAAATAGACGCAGACCGAGAGCCTATCCGAAGTCGTTTGTCTTATCGTGTTTGTGCGTAGCGAATCCTACCCTCGATATTAAAGCTTGGGTAACTGCTTTTTGATCGGTGCGCCCACGTCGATCAGCTTCATTGCCTCATCGCCAGCGGAGACCGAAATTGTGCTCGGTGTTTTCTCCTCCGATTGGTAGACGAGGTCGACTAACTGAAATGATTTCCCCTCGATCGCGCCCGAGGGATCGTCCGCAGCCGAATTAGGCGTGTCGGTTTGCACTTTGCTAATCGTCACGTCGTACTCGCCCATGGGCGCTCCACTGTACTTGCCATGCGTTTGAATAGTGGCTTCGCCGTTGTCATCCGTCGTGCCGCCCAAGGCCCAGTGGTTCGTTTTATCTGTCGGGATGAGGCGAACGCTCGCGCCCGCCAATGGAGCTCCCGATTGTACGACTTTCACCGTTAATGCCTGGAGTTCAGGCAATCCCTCAGGACGTTCGTCCCGCGAACAGCCAACAGTAAAACAGAGAAGAATCAGACACGCAGCGATACGGAAATTTTTGGAGGTTTTCATGAGACGATGTTGGATTGAAATGTGATTGGAGTGTGATTGCAAAGGGGTGAGTGTCGTTTGGGGTAGTGGGACGTTGAATCCAACGAAGCGCTACCGAATGTTGAATGTTCAATCCATTACAGCGACGATGAGACAGGTTCGTTGCCCTGCGGCGATCCCATCGCTCCCCACACACCGTAGGGGCTTTTGCCCCGATTGACCTGAACTGCGTTGAGGTTTCCCGAATCAATCGAGTCGGTGATAAAGTGAACGGAACCATCCAACATGAGTGCCTGAACTCCTCCCTGATGGTAACTTGTTGGTGCAAACGAGCCCCAGCTATAGTTGCTGTTGGAGTACGCACAGGACGTTGAGTTCGGTGACAACGTTGTAGTGAATCGATTGTTGGCGGCTCGGCCGTCACCGAGGATCAGCCCGCGCCAGCAATCGATGCCAGTTTGATATTCCGCACGGTCGGGGGTCATCGGTACGGTGAGACATCCAGCCGGGATCGCGGTGGTTCCGTTGTACAAGGTTTTCAACAACCCGACATCGCCTTTGACAAGCGCTAGGTCTCGCGGGGCTCCGGTGACTTCGCTCATCGCGATTGTATTGCTCAGTCCGTCGACACAGTCTTTGAAGCTGCGTTGACTCTGGCGCATGGTTGATTCCAACGCGTTGACGAACATGCTGCGCGAGTCAATCCGTGACGTGGGATTCGCTTCCTGTGCATCGGTACGATTGTTGTGCCACATGGCATCTCCTGTGGAAAACACGTAGAGACACTTCGAGACGGTGCTGTACTCGGATTTCGTTGCGTTCGCCGCTGAGGGGCAGAGGAATGCGCTTTGAGGACCCGCGTTTTGCAGCGTCGACGAACTCCAAATCGATGATCCCGGCGCCGCGTTGCGAGCATCCCGCTCAATTCCTTGATATAAATTCCCCATTTCTAAAAACGGCATCAAGAAAATCGCGGCACTCACGTGAGGATAATCTGGGTAGGCACCACTATAACCTTGGAAATGGGTTGCCCCCACAGGCAGTTGATCATAAGCACTATGGTAGTTTTGGATTGCCAAGCCCAGCTGTTTCATGTTGTTAGAACATTGCATTCGCCGTGCGGCCTCGCGGGCGGCTTGGACGGCCGGTAACAGCAGCCCAACTAAGACGCCAATGATGGCGATCACGACTAATAACTCAACCAAAGTAAAACCGGTCTGAAATTTCTTCATTGTAAAGCCTTAAAGAGTGAAATGTTGTATTGAAGTTTTGCCTAAGCGTTGGCCAACGCCCATTCGCGGAAGTTGTGGATTGTGTCGTCTTCGCGGTTGCCGATTGGCAAACTGCTCTGCACAAATCGGTTGATGTCGCATAGTTCGGCAACCGATTCAACGATGACGTCGGGACCGTATGCATATTGCTCGAGATCGCTTCGACGTGTTCCGCCCGTCAGTGTTAATACGGTTCGATATCCCATCTGCACGCCGCCGAGAATGTCGGTGTTCATCGTGTCGCCGATCATGACGGTTTGTGACGTAGCGAGATTCAACTCTTTTCGCGCCGCCCGCATCATGATTGGACTCGGTTTTCCAACGCTGAAAGCTTTTCGCCCCGTGACCGCTTCGAGGTAAGCGACTGTCGCTCCGCAACCGGGGCGGGTTCCCGTTTGCGTGGGACAATTCGGATCCATGTTGGTTGCGATCAACTTGGCGCCGCCCATGATCATGTTCACAGCGGATTCGAGCGCATCGAGCGTGACGGTGCGGCCTTCTCCGACGACTACAAAATCGGGTGCATGATCAACGATCGAGAATCCGTTTTGGTGCATCGCTTGCAACAAGCCGCCTTCACCGATGATATAGGCAGTTCCATTCGGCTTCAGCTTGGCGAGGTAACGAGCCGTTGCAATCGCGCACGTAAAGACGTGCGATTCTTCCACATCAATGCCCATCCGTTGCAGTTTCGTTTGCACATCACGCCGTGTGCGTTGACTGTTGTTGGTCAAGAATAGGAATGGAATGTTTTTCCGGAGCAACACGTTAATGAATTCGTCTGCTCCTGGGATCATGTGGCTACCGCAGTAGATCACGCCATCCATGTCGATCAGAAATCCGGTTGTCATTAAAGTTTCCATAGGTGTTGGGAGGTGTCGCGGTATTCCGTTTCGACGCGCGGAAAAGACCGGTTGAAGACGACGAAACGCACGTCGCATACCGTTTTGCAGAAGGGAACACGAGATGCCGTTAGGCTCAATCAGTGTTCAACGGCTGGTTCCGTGAGCGATCACGCCATCAATTCGCGCATGGGGTCGCTGAGATTCGCGGCAATGCTGCATTGGTTCTGCGCAACGTGAGGGCACGACGGGCAAGGACTCGAACGTCGGGTCTTGTTGAATCGGTTCGATGTCATGCCCGGGAGAAGAGGGGTCGTAGATCCCCAACAGAAACAACATCAGCGACGCGATGTCGCTGTGTTGGCCGATGCTCTGGCGCGAGACGTCGCGCTCCCAGTTGCCGCCGCCTACTTTGCTTCTTCTACCTTGTCGTTTCCACATTTGCCCATTCCTTCATTGAGTAGCCAACACGATTCCAGTCGTTACGGACGGAATTAGAGCGATGCTGAATGGAAATTGGGTTGGGAGAAGATGAAGAACGCTTGAAGTTCGATACGAGGTCGCGGATTAGCTGTGCTGCTGAATCGCTTCGATGATCGCCGCCAAATCATTGGCCACGGGGACAGCACGATTGGCGAAATGAGCGTCCTGAACACCTCGGCTGCCGAGCGTCTTTTTGAAGAGTTCCTTATCCGAGGTGTGATAGGCCACCGTCGCAGTGGGATCTTTTAGTTCGTGTCCCGTCAAAATGCACACGACACGATCGCTTGGAGCGATCACGCCTTCGCTGCGTAACAATTTGGTGCCCGCGACACTGGCGGCCGAGGCGGGTTCACATCCGAACCCGCCGGCACCGACCTGAGCTTTGGCATCGAGGATCTGCTGATCGTCGACTTCGCGAACCACGCCGTCCATCACTTCCAAAGCTCGCAAGCACTTATTTAAATTCACAGGACGATTGATCTCGATCGCGCTGGCGATCGTGTCAGCTCGTCTACCGTCGCGATCCATCGACTCGTTGTACTTTGTAATCGGGTCCATACTCACATTACCGCCGTTCCAGCGAACGCCGTGATTCTGCACCAATTCGTGGAGCGTGTTGGCGCCTCTTGCGTTGATTACCGCGAGCCGGGGAATTCGATCGACCAAACCATGCTGATGCAGTTCACTGAACGCTTTACCGAACGCACTGCTATTGCCGAGGTTGCCGCCCGGTACGACAATCCAGTCCGGGACTTGCCAGCGAAGTGCCTCAAGCACGCGGAACATGATCGTCTTTTGGCCTTCCAAGCGAAAAGGATTGACACTGTTGACGAGGTAGATGCCGAGTTCCTTGGCAATCTCCTTGACGCGGATCATGGCATCGTCAAAGTCACCCGCGATTTGAATCGTTAACGCCCCGTAGTCGAGCGCCTGGCTCAGTTTGCCGTAGCTGATCTTGCCGCTGCCGATGAAGATAACCGCTTTCATGGCCCGGGTGGCACTACAATAAAGTGCGAGCGACGCGCTCGTGTTGCCAGTGCTTGCGCAAGCTGCTCGCGTGGCTTCCATCATGCCGGCGTGGGTAACGGCCGCGCACATGCCGTTGTCTTTGAAGCTGCCTGACGGGTTCATGCCCTCGTACTGCAAATGGAGTTGGCCGGGGTTCATGCCGACATACTTGGCGACCTCGTCAGCTTGCTGCAGTAGCGTTTGACCTTCCCCCACCGTCACGATTTTATCTTGCGGTGCGAACGGCAGCAGTTCATGGAATCGCCACACGCCTGAGAACCGGATGGGATGATTGCGTTGACTCCACATCGCCTCAAAATCGCGCAGCCGAGTGGGTACCGCTGCGCGGTTCCAGTCGTAGCTGACATCGAGCAGATCGCCGCAGCAATCGCACGCCGTGCGAATGCTCATGGTCTCATACGTCGCCGCGCAATTGGGGTTAATGCAGCGCTGAAACGAGAGGTCGGTTTGAGCAGCGTTATGCTTGGCGGTCGAGAACATTAGTCAGCGGTCAGAGTGGGGGAGCGAACGGATCGAGTCAGGCGGCATCATACCGTTCTGAGCAATTCCAGGCGAGGACGCCGAGTGGGAGAAGGGGATTGCGAGCAGCGATGCGCTCTAATCCTCGAACCCTTTGCCGTTCCCTTACCCTACTCACCGTTCGCGAATTTCACTACTCTTGTTCTAAGGCGTGAATCGCGTCAATGGCTCGCAACTCATCTTTCAATTAGAGACATCACGATGACCTGGATTTTTGCTTTGTTTGTCGCGTCGGTGACCGGGGTCGTTGATACATGGCCTGCCTTTCTGGGCGCTGGCAACCATCACGAATCGCAGCAGAGCCTGCCGGTGAATTGGTCGCCGAGCGAAAACATTGTCTGGCAAGCCAAGCTGCCCGGCGGTGGCCAGTCGAGTCCGGTGATTTGGGGTGAGAAGGTGTTCGTCACCAGCGTCGAGGGGCCCGACAAAGACACCTATCACACCATCTGTATCGATCTCGCCGACGGCAAAGAACTGTGGCGAAAGGATGTCAAAAACTCCTTTCCAGTCAAGAACTCGCATTATGTCAGCCGATCGGCACCAACGCCTGTCGTGGATGCCGACCGCGTGGTGGTGTTGTTCGAGAGCGGTGATTGCGTGGCATACTCGCACGATGGCGATGAACTGTGGCGGCGTGACCTAGGCAAAGATGACGGGCCACTGACGGCTGAGTTTGGATTGGCCGCCTCGCCGTGCCAGACCGCGTCCAGGGTGTTCGTGTTGTTCGAACACGACGGACCGAGCTGCTTGCTGGCGCTCGACAAGGAAACCGGCCAAACGAGCTGGAAAGCCGAGCGGGCGCCACGCCGCAGTTGGAGTTCTCCCGTCGTCATGGAGATTGATGGATCGACGCAAATCGTCGTCAGCTCGGCGGGCAGCGTGGATGGCTACGACGCTGAATCCGGCGAGCTCCTCTGGTCTTTCACCGATGTGGGCGGCAATACGGGCACGACACCCATCGATTCGGGTAATGGCCGCTTCTTGATCGGCGCGTCGGCGGGTCGCAATGGCGAAGACGCTGGCTCAGCCGCGGATTCCAATTGCCTCTTGCAGGTCAGCCGCGAGAACGGTGAGTGGTCAGTAAAACGCGAGTGGATTGCCGAGAAAGCATCACCGAGCTGGGCGTCGCCCATCATTCATGATGGGCTTGCCTACTGGATCAATCGTGCTGGCGTGGTCTACTGTTTTGACGCTCAAACAGGCGAGTCGGTGTACGCAAATCGCATCAAACAATCTTGCTGGGCTACACCGATCGCGGTTGCCGATCGAATCTATTTCTTCGGTCAGCAAGGACTCGTCACGGTTCTGGCCGCCGGTCGCGAGTTCAAGATTATCGCTGAAAACGAATCCTGGAACAACGACACTCTTCCCGCCGAAGTGCCCTTGGGTGAAGAGACATCGGAGGAACGTAAAGCCGCTGCGGCCATGTTCAGCAAACCCACGCTCTACGGTGCGGCGGTTGCCGAGGGAACGATTGTACTGCGAGTGGGGAATTGCTTGATCGCGGTTAGGAACTAGCCCACCGCTTGTCGAAATGTCGAGCGAAATTCCCTTCTCAGGCGGGATTTTCCTGCAGGTCGGCTTCGATGACATTCTCAGCGAAACTCTGATAGGCACCGCCAATTTGCTTGGCCATTGAATCGGGCCAAACATGAAAGTGGCCTTCGGCAAGGGCGTCAAAGATCGCGTTCGCCACCAAGGAAGGTGGTTCGGCAATGTCTTCCAGGCCGGCTGCCGTAGCCATGTCGGTTAGGATCGGGCCGGGATGCACGCTCACCACCTGAGTGTTTTGCGCCTTCATCGATTCGCGTAATCCTTGCGTGATGGCGTAGCTGGCGGCTTTGGATGCTGAATAGGTCGTCACATCGACAAAGTTTTTGACTGATACAACGCTATTGAGCTGAACCAGCGCACCACCGCCGTTGGATTTCAGCACCGGAGCAAAGGCTTGGGCAACGCGGATGAGTCCGTAAAGATTCACGTTGATTTCATACTGCAGCGAGTCCATCGCGTGCGTGTCGAGGGCACTCGCCGGTTTCACCACTCCCGCATTGTTAATGACGAGGTCGACGTCATTGGCAGCCTTCGCCGCCGCAGTGATCGAATCGGGGTCTTCCAAATCGACGTGAATGGGCACCACTCGATCACCATATTCGCTCACCAGCGGACTGGCCGAATCGATCGTTCGCACAGCCGCATACACCTTCGTCGCCCCACGATTCAAGGCTTCTTCTAAGATCGCTTTGCCGATACCGCGGTTTGCTCCAGTTACCAAGACCGTCTTGTTCTTTACATTGAAATTCATCTCTGTGTCCTCGGGTTAGGTGTTGCTCAAATCGCCACGTTTTTGGCTCTTGGAAGGGTTGACAGGGGAAAGCGAGGAACGTTACCGCACTCACTAAAATTGTTCCAACAATGCGAAGTCGGTACCCGATGCCGCGCGGCATTTCGGCTCAATTTTCGGCAACGCGAACGACCAGCTTGCCAAAGTTTTTCCCCTTTAATAATCCCAAGAATGCCTCGGGGGCGTGTTCTAAACCGTCCACGATATCCTCCTGGACCGTAATTTTCCCCGTTCGAATCCAGCCGTCCATCTCGTTCATGAATTCGCCGTATTGCGACCCATAATCATCGAAGATAATGAATCCCTGGATCTTAAGTCGCTTGATCAGAATTGTCTTCGTCAGCAGTGATAAGCGGTCTGGACCCGGTGGAAGTTCGGTGTCGTTGTAGTGAGCGATTAAGCCGCACAGTGGAATGCGCGCCTTCACATTGAGCAGTGGCATCACGGCATCAAATACTTTGCCGCCCACGTTTTCATAGTAAACGTCGATACCCTGATCACACGAGGTGGCAAGCTGCTCGGCAAAGTCATCGGCGTGGTGATCGACGCATGCGTCAAAGCCAAGCTCCTCCATGGCAAACTGGCATTTCTTCGCTCCTCCCGCGACTCCGACGGCTCGGCATCCTTTGATCTTCGCGATTTGCCCAACCATGGAACCCACCGCTCCGGTCGCTGCGGCGACCACAACCGTTTCTCCCGCTTGGGGTTGGCCGATGTCGAGCAACCCCATGTATGCCGTAAACCCTGTCATCCCCAGAGCACTTAATGCCAGCGAAGGACGCTGCATTTCCGGGGACAGTCGCACCAGCCCGGTACCGTTTGAGACAGCAAAATCTTGCCAGCCGCTCTGGCCGAGCACAAGTTCGCCGGCGGCGAAGTCTGGATGGTTGGAATGTTCTACGCGACATACCGTGGCACCGACCATGACGTCATTCAGTTCCACCGGGTCGGCATACGATTCCGCGTCGCTCATCCGGCCTCGCATGTACGGATCGAGCGACAAGTAGATTGTCCGCAAGAGTAACTCGCCCTCACCCGGCTCAGGGACGTCGACTTCTTCGAGCCGAAAATTATCACGCTGGGGTTCTCCATCGGGACGGGAGTTCAGCAGGATTCGACGGTTGCGTTGGTCGGATTGAGGCATTCTAAAGGTTCTCTTGCATGTTGGATTCAATTAGGTTTCAGTAAATCGGGAATGCGAGCCCGCGATGTGCTGCGCCAGAGAGACTGTGCCCCGCCAGAGAATGGGGCCGACACATCATACCGGCACGTCGCCAGAGGGTCAAAAATGGAAACGCCCAAGATCTTCGTGTCCCCAACGGGTCACCTACTCACCGAAGCACTGTTTGGGCCAACCTTTATGCGTCCCTTGAACACCTCCCCAAGCAGGCATGTTGGACCGCCCAAACTCTCTGAAATTAACTTATCGCGATGGACGTTTGCATTCAGTGCCTATTCGATTGCTTGCCCAGTCGGCAGCCAGGTAGTGGAGGCGCTGACAGCTACCGTCACCCCGCTGCCAGATGCGGTCGAGTCCCATACGCCCTGCTCGCGCGGCAATCACGCCGGTTGGTGATGTTATCGCGCAGCCTGTGACGGTCCGTCCGCTTCGCTCTCGGCTTCTCTCGTCGACGCCACTCCCTTTCGCCAGTCCGCCGCACGCAATGCGGTGGAGAAATGCGACCGGGTAGCTTTGATAGCTTGACGTCGCGCTGGAGCGTCTGTATTATTGACTTAACACAAGGGGACAAGATGCTGCTGCACATCACTACCGACGGGCCGCCGATTTATCAGCAGATCGTCGAACAGATTCGTTTTCGGATTGTTTCGGGTCAACTTGCCGTCGGCGACGAGTTGCCGACGATCCGAGGGTTGGCCGAGAGCAGCCGGGTGAACCCGAATACGGTCGCGCGGGCTTACCGCGAACTCGAAAATGAGGGGCTCGTTGAAAAACGCCGCACCGTCGGGACTTTCGTCGCGGCGCGGCAAGCGAAGTTAACCGCAGCTGAGCGGCGGCGGATGCTCGCCCCGCATATCGATCGCGTTCTCGTGCAAGCCAAACAACTTGGGATGCCACTCGATGATTTGCTGGCTCAGCTGACCCAGCGAAATGTCAAGCTCAACGATGTCTCCGTTCCTACTCCTGCCGAGGAATCAAAATGAGTGTCTCCAATCCTGCGATCGAAATTGATCATTTGAGTTGTGCGTTCCGACGCAGTGAAGCACTGCACGACATCACGCTTTCAATCCCGACGGGCAGCGTGTTCGGGCTGGTCGGTCTGAATGGGGCAGGCAAAACAACCCTGATCCGGCACCTGATCGGCGGCTTGCGGCCGCAGACGGGGCGTGTTCGCGTGCTCGGTGAAGACCCGACGGAGACACCCGAGAGTGTCCTGCAGCACGTCGGATATGTGGCCGAGGAAGACGCGCTTCCACGCTGGATGCGGGTCGGCGAGCTGACCGATTTCATGCGTGCGCTGTATCGCAACTGGGAGCCAGATCTCTGCGATGAGCTGCTACGTCAATTCTCTTTGGACCGATCTGCCAAGCTCGCTGATTTGTCCAAGGGAGGCAGGGCGCGAGCCGGGTTGCTGGTCGCGCTCGCCCATCGTCCTCAACTGTTGATTCTAGATGAGCCGAGCTACGGTTTGGATCCGATCGCCCGACAAGACATTCTCGAAGCGGTGGTGCGCACGGTATCGGACGAGGGACGGACGGTGTTGTTTTCCAGCCATTTGCTTGATGAAGTCTCACGGGTGTGCGACACGGTCGGCGTGATCGGCGGCGGGCGGCTGCTCGAAGTGATCCCTATGGCGGAGCTATCCGAGCGGTATTCGGAAGTAGTTTGCGAGTTAGCAGCAGAGGAGCGTTCGCGACGCGAGTTGCCGGGCTTCTTTGGTTGGCATCATCGCGGCCGGGAGTGGTCTGTCGCGGTCGATCGATCGGTCTACCCCGACGAAGAAGGACTGCGGCAAGCGCTTGGCGGGCAGTTTGTCGATGAGGTGCGTCCCATCACTCTGGAGCGATGGTTTGCGGCGCGGGTTACGACGTGCGATCCTGTGTCGATCAACGCTTCGCCTGCCGCTCATGAGGTGACAGCATGAACGAAACTCTCGCCCTGACGAAGTATGTGTGGACCCGGTACCGGATCTTTTTGTTGATCTTGATTCCCGTCCTACTGCTGTCGGGTATCTTCATTCCAATGCTGTTAGTCACTGGCGCACCCCAGTGGCTTTCTGGAACAGTAGCAGGCAGCGGCTTTCTAGCGCTCCTGGTCGCTCTAATAGGCTCGATTGTGTTATTCGGATTCTCTCGCCAGTCCAGTTTGCTCGATCCAAAGAGCAATTACGACGACTGGTTGATGCATCTGCCAATCTCCAATTGGAAACTCGCGATCATTCCCGCGGGATTGATGACATGTTGGATCTCGGCAGTCTGGACCGGCGCGGTAATCGTAATCCGGCTGGTCGGCGGTCGCTCCATCCCGATTGTCTCGCAATCGCTCGGCATGTCGGCTTGTGCCATTATCGCCTGTTCGCTGGTGTGGATGCCGTTTCGCGCCGGTTGGCTGCGAATTATGCTGACGATGGTCGCTCTCCCATTGCTGTACTTCGTTGGCATGGGAGCAATGGTCCTGTCTTTTGAGTCTCCGTATTGGACGCCTTGGGCGGTTGCTGGCATCGTTGCCTGCTACATCGCCGCTCTCGTCGTTGCATTCTACAGCGTGACGCTCGCCCGAGTGTCGAGTTTCCAGCAAACGAAGTTTATCCGGGCGACCGCTGCGAGCCAACCAGCAGCGGCGGTGATCGCGCGATCCTTCGTGACTTGGCAGGACGCACTGAACTGGCACGATCGCACTCGTTCGCGAGCGACCAAGCTACGGCAAGTTCTGGCGATGTCGCCCCTCGTTGCTATCCTGATTTGGCTTGTTCCGCTATCAGCCGCCAGCGCCATCTGCGCGATGGTTATCATCGCAGCCATGGTGGGCGCGGTTGTGTCGACGAGATTGGAGCCGACCGTATGGGGAGCCCGTAGCTCCTTGCCGAGTTATTTGATCGCCAGTCCGCTGCCGTCGCGGACGATGGCTTACGTTCGGCTGCGCGCCTTCGCAACCGAGTATGTTGGCGTGATGTTCATTATGACCGTGCTGTGGCTGTCGTGTTTCGCTTGGCAAAGCAACCGTGAGGCGGCCTCGCGGTGGTGGTTGAGTTTCGATGGAGCCAATGCGGCCGCGATGACGCCACTGCGGATGACAGTCGCAATCTACCTCGCCATTTTAGTGACCATGCTGGGTTCTTCGCTGCGTCACGTGTGCATCCAACTGCGCGGACGGCAACCGATTGTATTGTGGATGGTTGCAGTGTGCTGCGCGGCGCTCCTCAGTCCCTTGCTCGGCTTCCTGGGATGGTTCACGCAGCAGCGGGACTGGGGACATGTCGCCGCCGCTGCAGAAGATACGGTGCAGTGGTCGTACCAACTCTTCTACGTCGCCCTCGCAGCCAAGTTAGCTTTCGATTGCGTGGTGGTGTGTTTTGCTAGCAAGAGCATGTTTTCCTGGCGAGAAATTTTGACGGTTGTCATGGGATGGTGTGCTTTGGTCGTCGCTTGCTCGATCGCGTGGTACGCCCTCTGGCCGCTCGATCACGTGCAGTTCATCACCGTACTCATGACGACTTCGCTGGCGATCCCGCTGTCGGTGTGCTTTGCCGGGCCACTCGGCCTGCGAGCAAACCGCCATCACCGAGTGGTGGGGTTGCTCGTTTAGGTTATGATTTCCGCCCTTACTCGGATCCTTTTAACGGCAGCCCGGAAAGACTGTTCTCCCTGCCGGGTTGGTGGGCTTGTCAAAGCGGCTATGATGGCAAGAGTAGAGCTCCACGTCTCGCCCCTCCTCACTGATAGCGCATCCATGCTAGATACCGTCTCAGTTCTCGGTCGCCTCACGATCGCTTTATGATTTGGATCGTCGCTTACCTCAGTTCGGTAGCGGGGGCGTTTTTGACGATTATCGCGATGACGATTATTCGCCACCGCGAGCGCCATAGTGTCGGTAAAGTCGGCTGGATGGGGCTGGTTTTACTTTCGCCACCGATTGGGTTGTTGCTATTTCTGTGGCTCGGTGGCCGCAAGATCTCGGCCGAACACGAGTCGCGAGATATTGTCGATATGCCACGACAGCCTGAATCTGACAACACCCCGGACACACCGCTTGAACGCATGCTGTTGTCGCGTGAACTCTGCCCACCCACGGAGAAAAATCGAGTCCGGATACTGACTGATGTGCGCGACGTGCGTCAAGCGTTCTTGGATTTGATCGAGAGCGGGAAAGAGGCTATCTACGTCACGACCTTTATTCTCGATGACCGACAAACCAGCGACCTGATCATTGATCGATTGTGCGATAAGGCACGCATGGGCGTGCAGGTGCGGTTGCTCGTCGATGGCTTTGGTTCCTTCATGGTACCCGAAGAACAACTACAAAAGTTGCGCGACGCGGGCGGTCGGGCGGTACGATTTAAAGCGATGTCCCAGTTCTCGCGATTGGCCTATTTGAATTTTCGCAATCACCGTAAACTCGCCGTCTGCGATGGCCAGCGAGCGATTCTTGGAGGCGCCAATATCGTCGAAGATGAAATGACCGATGACGAGGACGAGGATACTTGGATTGATTTGAGTCTTTGGATCGAAGGGCCCGCAGCGCCTCAATTGCAAGCGGTATTCTGCAGCGACTGGAACTTTGAAACCGAAGAGGAACTGCCACCGGCAAAGCTAGAGGATGCCGTGGCGATCGAAGGCGAGCAGACTTCCCGGCTAACCGTCATGCCGATTGGCGCCGATGGCCCCGAGGATATTCTCGATGATTTTTGGCAGTTCGTGATTCACCATGCCGAGAAACGCATCTGGATCTGCACGCCCTACTGCGTCCCCCCCCCCGCAGCCATGCGGTCGCTCGAACTGGCGTGCCGCCGCGGCATAGATGTGCGCATCATGGTGCCCCAGGTCAGCGATCTCCGGCCGGTGGACTATGCGCGGTACGATTACTTCCGTGACCTGGTGGAAATGGGCGGACGGGTTTTCCGCTACGGCGGAGGCATGGTGCATGCCAAGCTCGGTATCGTCGATGAAATGACGGCGCTCGTTGGCTCAGCCAACTTTGATGTCCGTTCATTCTTTCTAAACTATGAACTATCTGTCGTCGTCCATGACCAACCCACCATTCAGAGGCTGAGTGAATGGTACGAGGACTTGATGGCCAAGTGCGACGAAGGCGTCACCGACCAATCGACCTTCCGCGCCGCCATGGCCACCGCCGTGCGGTTGTTCGCGTCGGAGTTATAAATCACGCCAACGGTACCCATTCACCCCGCACCAGCCCGACTCGGTCAGCAAGCAGGATGACCAGACGATTTGCCGACAGAAAGTAGTGCGTCACGGGCGAGAGCGTTTCAAGTAGACTTGTGTTTTGTGAACCAAACCTTTTATTCCAATTCGGAAAATCGACATGCCCACGCGACGCTCTACTTGTACCGCTCTCTGTCTCGCCGTCTTCTGGTCGGCGACGCAGGTGGGTGCCGACGAAGTGACCATCACACCAGACGTTGTCTATGGCCACAAATTTGGATTGGCGACCACATTTGACGTGTTCACGCCAATGGAAAATGCGAATGGGGCTGCGGTCCTGTTCATCGTGAGTGGCGGTTGGTATTCGCACTGGACGCCGCCCGAGCAAACCCAGCAGATGTTTCGACCGCTGACCAACAAAGGTTTTACCGTTTTCGCCATTCGTCATGGCAGCAGTCCAAAGTTCTCAATCACCGAAGCCGTTGCGGATGTGCAACGTAGCGTACGATTTATTCGCTTCAACGCAGAACAATTTTCAATTGATCCCAATCGCATTGGCGTCTTCGGGATGAGCGCCGGAGGACACCTCTCTTTGATGCTGGGTACCGCCGCGGACGTCGGCGATGCGGACGAGAAAGATCCGGTCGCTCGAACCAGCGACCGCGTGCAAGCCGTTGTTGCCTATGTCGCTCCGACTGATTTGCGGGTCATGGCTGAGGACGCGCCCAATCGGCTAGCTGCCTACGACCGTTTTCCCGCCCTCGAAATTGATAAGACCGTAGCGGCAAAGAACTCCCCGCTGCTACATGTCACCGCCGATGATGCACCAACGCTCCTGCTCGCTGGGGGTAAAGACGAGTTGGTACCGATCTCCCACAGTCAAAATATCAAGGACGCATTCGAGAAAGTGGGCGTCACGGCGGAACTCATCGAGTTTCCCGAAGCCGGGCACGGATTCAGCGGTTCAGACGCGAAGAAGGCTACTGCGGCGATGGTCGCATTTTTTGAACAGCATTTGTCAAAATAGCGTGGGACGATGGACTTCCTCCCAGGTGAGTCCGAATCGTTGCAGATACTTGCGAAGGCGATCGGCATCGTTGGGGCGGGCCTTGGCTAACCGTGATGCTTGGAAGAGACTCCGGCCTGCGGCCGACAATGATCGACTCTGGCGACAGACGCGGATCACGTTGGCAACTTGAGTTCGGTCAAAGTGATCGATCGCCTCGACCGCCTCGGCGCCGAGGTACTCGATCAAGGGAGCCTCATCACTCGAAGAGGCCAATCGATGAGTCCAGTTCGCTCTCAAGCGTTGAATCTCTTCCTCAACTAGCGCTGCGGTAATGCGTCCACCTTCAGCGAGCGTCGACATGCGCACGATTGCCGCGTTGAGATCGCGGAAGTTGGCTTTCCAGGGTGTGCTCGGGTCGATTGCGAATTGCACGAATTTCCTGCGCCCTCGTGGTTCATGGTGACCATGTCGCCAGTGGACCGTATGTACTGCTGAAGTTCATAATCGATGTTGGGATCAATGTCCGCACCGACTGCCATGAAGCATTTTTCCTCAATCGCACCCAACAACATGGCTTGCTCGTCTAAACCGAGTTCACCAATTTCGTCCAGAAACAGCAGACCGCCATCAGCGGACTTGAGCAGTCCAGCACGTGCGACGTTGGCTCCCGTGAAGGCGCTTTTGGTATGCCCAAACAGAGCCGACATCGCTTGCTCGCCTCGGATTGTCGCACAGTTGACCTCCACAAGCGGTCCTTCGATCTGTCGCCGACTCCGCTTGAGTTCATAAATCCGTTTGGCGAGTTGTGTCTTGCCCGCTCCGGTCGGACCTGTCATCAGGATCGGGGCGGTGGTGGATAGCGAAACCCGCTCAATCCGATCGATCAACTTGTTAAAAGCGGCGTCCTTCGTTTCAATCCCGAATTTAAGAATCGATGTCGCTTCCTCGTGCTCCTGACTGAACCGGGTGGCGAGTTGATCGTAGCGGGACAGATCAAGATCGACAATTTGGTAACTACCCTGCACCGCTTCCGCTTCCTGCGCGTGCGAGTGTCCCCGTCCCGCTGGCGGCGATGTCTGCAGCAACCGCCCCGGCAGATGCCTCGACTCGGTCAAGAGAAACAAACAGATTTGCTCGACGTGTGTTCCCGTCGTGATGTGAACCAGATAATTTTCGCGATCGAGGTTGAAAGAATAGTCACGGCAAAACTGATGCAGGGCCGAGTAAACCTCTTCAAAATCCCAGGGGTCCTGCAGACTGATTGAATGCGTTCGTACCGTCGTTTCCGGCGACACGGTTTCAATGTCCTTCGCGACCTGAGAGGCGAGCTTCTGGTAACGACGTTCCACCAAAAGATCGAACCGATCTACGACCAAATCGTCTTGCTGGCAGATCGCGACCGTCGGTCGCCAGGCCGCCCATCGATCACGCGATTTTCGCGGCTGGTACAGCAGAGCGCTTACGTGGATTTCTGGAAGTTTGGCACGATCCCTGCTTAAGGAAATCGTTAGCTGGAGCGCATGAACAAAATACATCCACTACGCGAGTTGATAATGGGCTTGTCGCCTCGTCCACTACGCGAGTTGATGTTTTGCTATCGGTTACGATTTCACTGAAACTTTCGCTTTTTCGAGACCCCCATGACGTCAATTATGTCGACCCGACGCAACCAGTCCGACCGCCGCGATTACACTGGCCCGGGGATGATTGCGACGGGCGAGGCAACCGCGATTCTGCCGACGGAAACGACACCTCCGATCAAAGTGTTTGGGACCGAGGCGATCCGGGACACGTTTGACGATTTATGCTTGCAGCAAGCCGTGAATTCGCGCTTGGCTCCCGGCGTGACAGATCTGATCCTGAACCCGGACGCTCACTGTGGCTACGGAGCCCCGGTGGGATGCGTGATGGTTTCGCCGACGCACATTTATCCTGGCCCGGTGGGTGTGGATATCAAATGCTCGATGAGCTTGTTGCAGTTGGATCTACCGGCCGAAGCGATCGAGGATCGTCATGTGCGTCGCCAACTGATTTCTGCCATCTGTCAACGCACGCCGACCGGTGCTGGCAAGGGGCAGCGTCATGCCGAGAAGTCACGACACGTCAACCGATCGCTCGGCCGGCAGTTGGTCGTCGAAGGCGCCAGCGAAGATGTTTGCCAATCCCTCGGCATTCCTGCTTCGTGGGCGTACCGTTGTGAGGATGCGTTCCATCTCGGGCATGATGACACTCACGATTCGCTTGAACAGCGACTGGCGATCCTGTTGGAGCGTCACGATATGAACAATTTCAGTGACAAGATGAAGCAGCTTGGATCCTACGGAGGCGGGAACCATTTCGGTGAATGCGAAGTCGTCGAGGTGGGCGACGATGATCGTGCACGGACTGTGGCGGAGAGCTTTGGTTTGCATGATGGCAACGTCGCATTCTTATCCCACTGTGGTTCACGTGGTTTCGGGCACAACCTGGCATCGGGTCAATTCAAACAGCTGCAATCCAAGTTCGATCGATGGGGCATCCCTCTGCCCGCGGGTGACCGACAGCTTGTCTACGCACCGCTGGGAACCGAGGAAGCGAATGACTACTTGAACGACATGGCGCTCGGAGCAAATTTCGCGACCGTGAACCATTTATTGATCAACGCACTCGTACTGGAAGCCTTCCAAGAAATCATTCCTGGAACGAAAGGAAACCTCGTGTACTTCATCAGCCACAACATTGCTCGTAAAGAGATCGTCGACAACCGTCCCGCGTGGGTGCATCGCAAAGGGGCGACTCGCGCGATCCCGGGCGGACACTTTTCACTCGCTGGAACTCCATTTGCGACGACAGGGCACCCAATTTTGCTCCCAGGGAACCCACGCGATGGATCGGCGGTGATGGTAGCCGACGAGGGCGCTGCTGCGTCATGCTACAGTGTCAACCACGGTGCGGGCCGCGCCCTGGGACGTCGCCATGCGGCACGAGTTCTTGATCAAGCGACTGTGGACGGCGAATTCGACGCCGGAGATATCCTGAGTAATTGTCGCCGCTACCCGATCGATGAGGCTCCGGCCGCGTACAAGGATTTCAATGAAGTGCTGCGGAGCGTGAAGACAGCAGGACTGGCCAGCGAGGTGGCACGACTGAAGGCTCGGTTTGTCATTAAGGATGCGAGTAAAGCGGATGACTGAATTGTCGGCGATCGAGATCGATGGCAGCGAGGGCGAGGGTGGCGGACAAGTCGTTCGTACTTCGCTCGCACTCGCTGCTGTCACAGGCATTCCTGTGCGAATCACGAATATCCGTGGTGGGCGGAAGAAACCTGGTTTATTGCGTCAGCATCTTGCGGGTGTCAACGCGATCGCACAGATCAGTGGCGCGAAGGTCGCGGGAGCAGAACTCGGCTCGCAGACACTCACGCTCACGCCGAAACCTGTGCGTGGGGGTACACTGGAACTGGAAGTCGGATCGGCGGGAAGTGCGATCTTGGTAGCACAAACAATTTTGCCCGCCCTCTTGGTTGCTCCTGAAGCGTGCGTGATATCGATCGGCGGCGGAACTCATGCGTCCTGGGCACCACCGTTTGACTATTTCGAGCGATGCTATTTGCCTTTGCTCTCGCGGATGAACGCCAATGCGAGCGTATCGATTGAGTCACACGGGTTTTATCCAGCAGGTGGCGGTCGCATCGTGATGCACGTCGAGCCCACGACGGAACTGCAAGGTATTTCGCTAATGCATCGTAAGGGAGACATGCGGCCTCGGGTGCAGGCATTGGTCGCAAATATTCCCGTGTCCATTGGAGATCGTGAGTGCGACTTCATTGAGCGTAAAACTAACTGGAGCCATGACTCATTTGAAACCCGCGTCATTGAACGCTCGGGAGGACCTGGCAATGTAGTGATGATCGAGTGCGGGTTCGATAACGTGACGGAACTCTTTATCGGGTTCGGCAAGGTCGGCGTGAAAGCCGAACAGGTCGCCCGCAGCGTCCTGTGCGAAGCCCGCGCGTACCTAGCCCTTGATGTTCCCGTTGGCGAATACTTGGCCGATCAATTGTTATTGCCAATGGGACTGGCCGCAGCGAAAGGCAACGCCAGCGAGTTTCGCACGAGCCCATTATCCAAGCACAGCGTGACGCACATCAACGTGTTGCAGCGTTTCCTGGACATTCAGATTCGCGTCACGCAAAACGACGACGGATCAGTGACTGTCAGCGTGTTTAGTCCCTAGTGGTCGAGGTAACGAGTCCAACGCGCTCCCCCGACTCGAAAGGGCTCACAGCCTCGTCCATTGCCTATGAGAGCATCGTTGCGGAGATGTGACTTTACCCAGTCGAGGGGATAGTCTGTTTTCGGTGGACGACCTGGACTTCAGCCGGATCCAGGATTTCGCCACGAGCTTGACCAGGCATGGCGCCAACTCCGAAGAGAGAACATTGAGGCCGCAAAGCGCTCGCGACTACTGCCATCGTCCGCTAGCGAGCAGAAGGGTCAAGCAAAATATTCCTGTCCTTATCTCTTGCTCGTTACGATCGCCTCGATCCAGAACTTCCCCCATGAACTGTTCGGGTCTAAAAGCCATGGCGACTTTTGTTAGCGTCTCCCGACCTCGGGCTTACTTCGCGTTCGCCGTTGCTGGGGTCGCCATCGAACGCTTCGCCGTTGACCTCGCTGTCCGCGTCGGCTCGGTCAAG
This sequence comes from uncultured Planctomycetota bacterium, assembly GCA_963763175.1. GTDB lineage: Bacteria > Planctomycetota > Planctomycetia > Pirellulales > Pirellulaceae > Rhodopirellula. The sequence continues at coordinate 1,091,696 of CAVXOB010000011.1, forward strand.
CCGAGATTCGACCTCTTCCTTGTCCGACTCCTTCTCGACAAGGACTTCGTGTGCCGATTTCTCTGGGGGCGCGTACCGCACATCGACCAAGATCGGGAAGTGATCCGACCCGACGTTGGCCAGCCGCTCAATTTTACTGATCGTGAAGTGGGGCGAGTGAAAAAAGTGATCCAGTGGGAACCGCAAGTACCAATGACCAGCGTGGAACGAGTGGAAGAAGCCACGGCCGCGGCGTGGATCAAGTAAACCGCTGACTCGCAAAAACAGCCGCGTCGTTTGCGACCACGCAACATCGTTGAGATCCCCACCGATGATTACCGGAGCCTCCTCATCGGTCAGTTCTTGCCCCCACAGTGTCAACTCCGCATCACGGGCGGTCGCATCCGTATCACGGATTGGCTCGGGTGGCCGAGGATGGACGCCAATGAAGCGAATCAGGGTCGTGTCATCCATCCGGATGCTGGCGTCGATTGACGGAATGTCATCCTGGACCACATATCGGACTTGGTGGCTCTCAATGGGCATCTTCGAGAGCAACATCATTCCATAACAATTGTCTTGCGGTTGGATCACGCGGTGCGGATATTCGTCGATGAACGACGACAATGCATCCACCCAGTTCTGGTCGATTTCGACGATGAGCAGCAGATCCGGCTCGACCGCTCGCATCGTCCGCATCCAGAGATCGTATTGGTCGTTGTCCATCTCGACATTGGTCATCACCATGCGAACCGTCGAGCTATCTTCCCGATGGTCGGCCACCTGATCACTCGGCGTGGCAGCAGATTGCTTGGCAAACAATGGAGTGTAGGGCAAAATTCGAAAACCATGCCAGAGCGTCAGTGCGGTCGTCAGGGTCAAGACTGGCCAAGCAGCCACCACCTCGTCCGCTCCACAGAAGTAGCGGACGACCATATAGGCCGCCGCGAGCATCCAACCGACGACAATGATCTGCACCCGAGGAAAGTCCCACCCACGTACAAACCAGTGCGGGTTGCTGCTGAGGTTCAACAGGGAACCAAGTACGAGAAAAAGGATGGCCGTGAGCAGAAGACCGCTTGCTATCAATGAAACACTCATCCTAGACGCCAACAATCGTGCAGAACCAGCTCGCCACATTCGTGGAAAATTCAACTCGATGCAACAGGTCGGTCATCTTCGTGTCACTTTTATCTTGTATATAGGTAGTAAAAACGGGTGTGGTTTACGCTGAAGATTTTGTCCAACGGAAACACGCCAACGCAATTGATTCGTGCGGATGGGTTCGATGCTCGCCTCGATTTTCAATCGTTCCCACCTGCTCCGCTCAGCGCAACAGAAGTCTAACGCCACTTCACTCCGGCCGCTGCACTAACCGTCTCCGTAGATGCCACGACAAAATTGTGTAAAATGCGGGGTACAGAAGCGACAGCAATACCAACTCCTCCCGAGGTCTGGGATAGAACCACAACATAATCAATAACGTGATCGTCCATAGCCCCGCCCCAATCATGACCACTGGTTTCCACCTCTGCGGAGTCAGATTCGGGTAGATCACCCATACCGGAGCAACCGTCAATGCACTCAGACCCCACAAGGAGATGGCTGTCAACCAAGGACTTACCATGGCTGAAGAGACTCCAGCGTAAAGGGCGAACGCGTTCCAGTAGGAAGGGAATCCGCGGAAAAAACCATTTGCTTCGTCCTTCGCCTGAACGTGAGCGAAACCAAACAAGCTTGCGCCCATCGCGATCAAGACAGTCCATCCCAGTCCAGCGGGCATCCAGTTCATTCGCCAAATCAAAAGCAGCGGAATGAACGCGAAAGTGAGATAGTCTAGCAAATCGTCAATCGTTCTGCCGTCAATGCTGGGCGCGTATCGGTTGACGTGAAATCGCCGAGCAAGCGGACCGTCGACCGCATCGATCAGCGTCGCGAAAAGTAGCCACAAAAACACGATACGTGGATCACAATTCGGGCTTGAGATTTCTATCGTCGCGAGGCCGGCGGGTACTATTCCCAATGCTGTGAGGCAATGGACTCCGTAAGCGGCAAGGCGTTTCTTAATCATACTTTGGGCGTCGTAGAGGGAGCAACGGTTTTCGAGACGAATTCCATTCAATAAGCGGTGCGGCTGGAATCGCATCCGATTCCGATGGTCTCGAATGGGTGATCCTGGAATCGCTTTTCAGCAATCGCTATGCCGGATGTGCAGCGCTGCTCCACAGCAACGTCCTGCTGTCGTCTTCGCAAGCTCCTCAGAAGCTCATCATCCGACAGAGGCCCTGTTGGTACTATGTTGATCGCTTGAAAAACGCTATCGCGGCATGCGTACCCGCAGAGCTTCCGAGGAGCCCTCCAGAATCAATAGGAACGACGGAGACTAGTTCCCACCCCTGCTCGCCAAGTTTGCGCAACTCTTGTTCACCATCATTGACAAGGATATCCTCGACGTAACCAACAGCCTTGGGGCCTATAAGCTTCTTTTCTAGGAGCGTCTTTTGTCGAATACTGATTCCGATCGTCTTGTATTCCCAAGCCATAGTTCATTTTCGTGAGTGCTAGCTTCATCCGACGAATGAATTGCGATCTATCCGCATGTCAGGCGTAGAAAAAGCTCAACTTTGTCGGTTGAGCTGATCGCCTGACGTGCGGATAGATCGTGCGTTGAACTTTGTCGCCACACTGTGGGCTGCGCACCGAGTGATGCAGCTGTGACGACGATGATATTCATTCTATCGCGTAGTAACTGCCGGATTCTAGTCCCGGGAGCAGCGGTTGACCGCTTGGGCAACTCAGTGTTGCTGGCGTCGACGCCACGCCTGCGTATGCACCTTCTACCGCATGTTCCAGGTACCAGTCGTAAAAACCCTCACCATGGGCGCCGTCCCAAAACGTGCGATCCGTTCTTCCAACGAACCGGCGCACCAGGGCGGCATCGATTCACTGCCTCGCGAGAAGATCTCTCGCCAGGATGGATGTGGAGTCGTTGATACCACTCGCAGTGTTGCCTGCTCACAACGCGGGCACGTGGGCTCGGTCGATCGTGGTTCGGTGTTCTCGGGCTCCGCCGGTGGGAACTCCATCGCGCCCGCGGCATACGGCAGGCTGGCCGCGTTCATGTCGGCGGCGCAGCGGTGCTGGTAGCTCGCCAGTTGACTATTACTCCAGCCGCCAAAGTATCTTGTTTTTGTCAGTTGATCAGGCTGGATATGGAGGCACCAGCTACGCACGAATTCGCGTGTCGAAAGCGTGATGGGGAGGTACCGTAAGGCACAAACCGCTTGGTTGAAGCTGCTATATGCCAGATTCCTGCTTCGATTAGGTAAAGCTGGATGCTTCTAACGTCTTCCGGATTTGCTGGTCAAGCGGCTTTTTAATGAAGTCTGCAAATCGCTTCGCGTGATAGGTGTACGCATCGATGGTGGCGCCGGCCATGTTGCGGATTTTCATGTCTTCGGCGAGTCGCTGTGTGAGTGGGCAAAGACGTTTTTGGTAGGGAGTCATGCTGGGTATTCCAGTAGGCAGTTGACTTGCCAGCTCCCGAAGTAGGAGTGGCCAAGTAGGAGACCCAGTAGAATTGCCGTTACAAAAAGCGCAACCTCTTTAATCACTTTAATCGTTAAACGGAAGGAATAGGTGTCGCTCCCATCCGCTACAATCGGCCGACTACCGCTGGCCTGGGCCGCACCCATCTCACGGCCTGATGGGTGCAATTACAGCACGCTCGTTTCGACATGCTGGCGGAGAATCACCTCAGCGGAGAGGGCGCGTATCCAACAGCGGCACGCCAAAGAAAAAAAAGAAAACAGCGAGCGCGGCTCATCACTTCAGTTCTTGGCTGGCATGGATGCCAGCCCTCTACCCGCAGGGATGCGGCCAGTCACCTGGATGCTGAATACCCTGCGGGGCACCGGAGCAATTCGATTAAGTTCAACGGCGGCGTTGACCGGGGCCGCGAGGTTGACGAACCATCATCTGCGAGTCGCACGCGGCCTCCGAGTCCAACGCATGGTTCGTCGGGTCTGATTGGGCGGCGTGAGGTCATGACCGAAGCGTTCACGCGTCCTCGATGAGTGTACAAACCAACGAAGGACCGAGCAACATTCGACCGAGCAACCCCGAGCGATATGGTCGTTCAACGCCGAGCAATATCGTAACCGAGGACAATTAAGCCACCAGACAAGCCGAGCAACATCATCACGCCAGTCAGAATCCACGCCATTCGCCCGTCGTACTGTTGAAATGCCGGAATGGCCGCAAGAGCGCCGATCATTACGCCCAAAGCCGGCGCAGTCCATGACGGCAATGGCGTGTGTTGAGGATCCGGCGTTTCTTTTGGTTTGAAACGAAGGTCATCAGGGGTGGGGAAACGGCCAGGATTGAGCGGGTCCATTTCGTTTGAGTTGGGCATCGAAGATTGCGTGGCGCAAAGAGCTCGGGGATCAAGTTTGCCGATACGACGAAAGAATCCATGTAAGTCCAAGGTTTGACGGGTGGGAGCCATTCGTTAAAAAACTGGCGACTCAAACCCGTGATCTGGGCAGCTTGCGGCTGCCCGTCACATTCGCTCCACCCACCAAACACATGGAATGAAATCTCATGAAGATTCTCGCACTGGACCTCGGAAAATTCAACTCCGTTTGCTGCCTTTTCGACTCGAAAACTCGCAAAACGAACTTTGTCACGACACCCACTACGAGAGAACACTTCGCTGTCATCTTCAAGGAAACCAAGGCCGATCTGGTCGTCATGGAGGCCTGCGGCCCCTCGGGATGGATCAATGATCTGGCACAACATCATGGGCATGAAACACTCGTCTGCTCCACCAACGAAGAAGCCTGGCGGTGGGCCAACGTCAAACGGAAAACTGACCGAGACGACGCTCTCAAGCTCGCTCGGATGGCCGCCATGGGCGAACTCAAAGGCGTCCACACGCCTTCACTGCAACACCGCGAGTTCCGATCGCTCGTCAAATACCGCAAGACTCTCGACGGACGAATCAACAAAACCAAGAACGCTATCCGTGCGTGGTTCGTCAATCATGGGATCGAGATCGCAACCGGAGAGAAAGCCCGGCACACCGGTCGCGAGCACATCAACTCGTTTCGCAAACCGCTAGCCGAGTGCGGGCCTGAGGAACTCTGGAAAGGAGAACTCGACATCGAACTGACCATCCTCGATTCGCTGTCCCAACAGATCACTGGTGTCGTCAAGAAGCTCGAAGTGATCGGCAAGAATGACGAACGCATCAAGCGAGTCCAAACGATCCCCGGAGTCGGACCACGAACCGCTGAAATCCTCGTCGCGTGTCTCGACGATCCTCACCGCTTTGAAAACGGAAGACAAGTTTCGGCCTACTTCGGCTTGGTTCCGCGCCAGTATCAATCCGGCGAAACTGATCGCAACGGACGCATTACGAAGCGTGGCAATCCACTGGCACGAACGATCCTCGTCGAATGTGCTTGGGCCTCGCTGCGGTACAACCCGTGGGCCAAGGGCGTCTACGAAAGGATCTGTGGCAAACAAAAAACACGCAAGAAGAAAGCTGCGATCGCGTTGGCTCGCAAGATCGCCGTGATCGCCTGGGCAATGCTGCGAGACGAAAAGGATTGGGATCCCAAGCAAATGATCCAGGTCACCGAATCGTTCGGAAGGATGCCGGCGGGGCTCAAAGACTCACTGCAGAACATGAAACCCAAAGAGAATGCAGATCAGCGAAAAAGTCGTCTTCGCAAGGAAGCCCGCGCGGCGAGAGAGGCCGCCGAGAGCCGTGCTTCAAAAACAACTGAGCAGAATCCCATGAAGAGAACGACCACTGGATCTGCCAAGCCGACCGCTTCCAAACGCAAAGCGACCAACTCGCCGGCGACGCGATCGCCTCGGTCCACTTCTCAACCAAACGAGAAACGACAAACGAAAACCTCCAAACCACGGCGAGCAAGAAAGCCAGTACGGCGTGCCTAATGCAATGACATCGGCCTAACGAATCGGCCTTGCTCGCCTTTTTCATCTTCCGGTCACCAGGACAACCTGTATCGGCTGCCTGTACCTCCAACGAAATACGGGGGGACAATGATCTTGAGAATGCCAATTGAGTCTTTGCTTTAGCCATCGGTATACCACCAAGGTCGGTACTTGCTCGACATCACGTAGCTCCACGCGGGCTTGATCGAGGATGCGATCAACTCCATCGCCACGCCGCAATGGGGACACTCCGCTGTCGTCTTTTCCGCCTCCTCGTCCGCATCCGCTTCCACGTCGGCTGGCGGCTTCGGTTCATCCTGCACGCTCAACCAAACGGCACACTCTTTCATGTAGCGATCGCGATGATAGTTGCTGTACCCGCCGTAGCGTCGAGATTTTGTAAAACCCTTGGGCAGAATGTGCATCGACCAGCGGCGGACGAACTCCACGCCGCTGAGGGTGTACGGTGCGCTGGCTCCGCCCTTGCCAACGGCCTGCCTCACGACTTCTTGCTCGGCGACACTCATGGCGACTCATCTCATGAACAAACGCGGGTACACCGCATCGTCATGTTCAGCACTCAGCGGGCAAAACCACCGAGGCTATCCGCATGCGTGGAAGAATCCAGCCATTAGCTGTTGTTATCCGGGCACCAATTTGGTTATCCAAACCCCCGCAGCAAGCTCAATCGCTTCATGTGAACCATCGCGATCGCGTTAGCGGCAATGCGAAGCCAGCGACGGAACTGAAGAAGCGTCAGCATCTCGCTGAGTTGGGCGTTTCAAGATACCGCTTCGCCATGGCTCGCCGACGACGATGGATCGAGCGGGCAAAATAGTCGCCTTTCGCTCCGCGAAAGTTGCGTAGAGCGTATCTTTCGCGGAGCGAAAGACGACACTAGAAAACCGCTCGATCCAAAGTCACCTCTCCACCAATCGGAGCGACCGATCACGATCGATTAAGTTCAACGTCCAGGATCACCGGGTTGCCGCCAGTGACGTTGACTTCAGTTTCGACCCGGTCGGCAACTCCGGTGCAGTACGCCCAACATGGGCGTGATCTTGTGGGGTGAGAGTCCCCTGTACTTAGTTCCGGTTTCTTTCTACGAGGCAGTATACCAAATGTAGTTCAACAGAAAGAGAGTACGAGGCGAGGGCAACTGCGGCGAGGCAACAGACCGTGGAGAGGAAGCCTGCGAAGATGATCGATAAGCCAGCGAACAACACGTGCTGGACGTCTTCTCGCCAAGACCTGCCAGGTTACGAACAGAAACCTCATATGAGGCCGACGACTCCAGGCGAGCGGGCCGCTGACCGCGAAGCCGAACCGGAAGAAAGAGCGGAGGTAGATGAGGAGCTTGGGCAGGGATAGATCACGACCCTTATTTGGGGAGAGCTGTGGACGTACCCGTGAGTAAGGCTTGGCCTGAAAGGCGGGGCTGGACAAGGAACTCGAAGCGCGAGGACTGAACTTTGTACGTTATGCCGATGACTTCCTGGTGTTCGGAAAATCAGATGTCGCGGCCCGACGAGTGTTCGCTTCGGTCGAACGTTATCTCACAACGAAACTCAAACTGGTCGTTAACCGCGACAAAAGTCGCGTGTGCCGTACCGATGGTGTCGAATTCCTCGGCTACCAGTTCCACGGATATGGCGGCCAGTTCCGCGTGAGTCCCAAGAACGTAAAGAAGTTCAAACAGCGGGCAAGCGAAATCTTGCGTCGTAATCGCGGCATTTCGATGACGCGACGTCTGAATGAACTTCGTCTCTATCTGCGAGGTTGGATTGATTATTTCGTGTTAGAACAACGCAAGAGCGTAGCGATAACGTTGGACAAGTGGCTACGGCGACGCGTCCGCGCGTGTTACTGGATCAACTGGCGCTTACCACGCACTCGGTTGAAGAAGTTGAAAGCTCTCGGAGTTCCACACGACGAAGCCTACCCCTTTGCTCACAGTGGCAAAGGCCCTTGGCGTCTCTCGATGACGTCTGGTGTTCAGCGTGCGATGTCGAACACTTGGCTGACTGGTCAGGGCCTGTTTGTATTAGCAGACCGATGGAGCGAGCTTGCTCCGAAGCGACGAACCGCCTAGTGCGGTCCCACATGCTAGGTGGTGTGGGAGGGGTCCCGGATAACCGGGCCCCTAGTATGTCTCATGTTGGCAGTTTTGATCATCTTGAATCAGGATGGTGACTGCTGATGCCACGCGACTGCCTGCAGCCGTTGCGAGGCACTGCCGCGTAGATCGTATTTGCCCTAGGTCGCTTAGACACCGTGGGATAGCTTGACTCGCGCGGCAGTTTGTTTTGAACCCGAACCGTCGCTAGATCGGCCGCCTGCGGCTAGATCGTATTTACTAGGATGGGACCTAACTTTGAAGACTAATTATTCTCGCGTGATCGGTGTCGATGTAGCTTCTGAAGAGCTCGACATCGACGATTCCGAGCAAAAGATCGCCCAAGCGATGGCCAATACGGTTGCGGCCGTCGCAAAGAAGCTTGTCGCCAGGATTAAATCGCCCAGCAACACGCTGGTCGTCTGCGAAGCGACTGGGGGCTACGAGCACGTGCTTGTCGACGCGATGCACGAAGCGGGTATTCCCGTTTGCATCGCTAATCCACGCCAAGTTCGTGACTTTGCAAAGGGCCATGGCTATTTGGAGAAGAGCGACGTCATCGATGCCCGAATGATTCGACGTTTTGGCGAGGATGTCGAGATCCATTTGACACAGCAAAGGTGCCCCGAAGAGAAACGCCACCAAGCGCTTGTGCGTCGGCGTTGCCAAGTCATAGGATTGCTCAATGCGGAGAGAAACCGTCTTGCGCAAACACATGATTGCTATGCTTGCGAATTGATCGAACTCACGATTTTACACCTGCAAACGTAGCTAAAATCGATTGATGAGCGGCTGGAGGCGTTGCTCACCGAGCGAGCTAAGACGGATCCGAAGGTCAATATTCTTCTGAGCGTACCAGGTGTCGGTAGCATAACTGCTTCGACCATTCTGGCAGAATTGCCAGAGCTGGGGACTCTCAGCCGGGCACAGATTGCAAAGCTCGTCGGGCGTGGCGCCAATCATTAATCAAAGTGGCAAGTCGGACAAGAAACGCCGTGCACGAGGGGGCCGCTCGCAAGTTCGCTGCGTGCTTTACATGGCAGCCATGTCCGCAGCCCAACACAATCCGGTGATTAAACGCTTCTACTCAGGTTTGCGCTCACGTGGAAAATTAGCCAACGTGGCTCAAACCGCATCGATGCGAAAGCTGGGCACAATCCTAAATGACATGGTTCGCAATGGAGAATCATGGCGGGAGGCGGACGTAAGCCTATCGAAATAAAAGAGGCGACCACAGCACCGTCGTAAAACAGCGACTCATGATCGCCTCACGTGCTCGATACATCATTGAGGCATCGGCGACTAGGTTATCCCTCACGAGGTTGCATCTCTGCAGAGCCTCGATCTGTTTCACCCAGCGGGTGCATTATAATGCTGCGCCCAGAGATTGTAAAATCATTTGAACATCTGGCGCCATGCCTGAAAAATCGGCTCATCCGACCGAAGGGTGCGCCGGAGGTTTTCAAGGCATGGCTCAAGCGTCCAATGATAATTTGTGCGAGTTGTCGCTGGACCTTATACTGGGTCTGCCGGGAGAAACGGAATCAAGCTCGAATGGCGTGGACTTAAGGCGGATCTCGCGTGAAACAATTTTGAGCTAGCGAAGAACGGCATCCTTGTTGCATCGTGGTTTTTCTTCAAAAAAATCTCAACACAGCAAGGATGCCGTCGATGATTCTGCCACCTCGTGGAACCCCTGTCGATACCAATCGCAGAGCCGAATTGCGTCAGGCACTCAATCCGCACGAGGTGGTCCAGCGGATTGACAATCTGATCCAACTAGATCAAGTCCGGCTAACCGAAATCTTCAGTGACGATGATGTCCATCAGAGGTCTATCCTCAGCCTTCGACTCAAAAAGAAGGGCTTGGCTTTCCTCAAGTGCGCTGCGTGGTGACGACTTGCTTGGCGACCGGCTGCATTGTCAATTACAACACCGCAGCAATGAAGGGAAAACTGACCGGCGAGGTTAGCCTTTTCCGCGAAAAACACGGTGATTTCGTAGCCGGCGATATCGTCGTCGCGGATAGCAACTTCGAATCGTTCTATGATTCGGTGCTACTGAATCGCCGAGGTGTTGAACTGGTTTGCGGGATCAAGGGCTGTCGCAATTCACCCTTTGAGGGAGTCTGCGAAGTGCTCGACGAGAAGACGATTACGTTGAAGAAACCGAAGAATAACAAAAATCGATTTACACCCGAGCAGTGGCAACAGCTACCTGAATCAATCCAGTATCGCTGCATTCGATACCGTCTGACAGGTCGCACCGAAGAGCTTACGATCGTCACCACGCTTGTTGACTCGAAGCGTTTCAGCGCTGACGAAATCGCAGAACTCTATGGTCTGAGATGGGACGTTGAAACGGACATTGCTTGCTGGAAGACCACGATGGGATTTTGTGATCTACGCTGCCATACTCCCGAAAACCTTGACCGCGAAATAGCGGTCGGAGTGTTAGCCTACAACTTGGTACGCTCACTGACCAACGACGCTGCTGCGGTCCTGGAAATCCATCCGCGTGAAGTCAGCTTTTCTCGTTCACGCGATGCTTGGATATACTTTAGCGACGAACTTGAAACGTCCGACGATCTGATGTGGATCGTTCTGTCGGCAACTTCCCGGCTGGTCCGAGATCGACCCGGTCGCGAAGAGCCTCGCGAGCTCAAACGCCGAAATCAATCAAAATATCCCAAGATGAAAAAACCTCGCCCCAGCCGAGCCAAGCGGATCACGGTCGAGCCCGTGAAACCGGCAGAAAAGCCCTAAGTCCACGCCATTCGAATTAAGCTCTGCAGAGGTGCAACTTGACAAGGGATATCCCGGTCGACGGTGCGCCAACGGTGCCGACGGTTCTCGGCGAGTTTCGATTCGCCGAGGACGCTTTTATTAAACAAATCATTGGACACTTGAGTTATGGAGTGCCGGGATAAAACCGGTTTGGAATCGAGAATGAAAGTTTCTTACGAGGAAGGTCTAACCAACTACTTCGGCCTCCGGCGGAGGTGCGACGAAGGTAACAACGTCGTGCTGAGCGTCCGTGCAGGGGGAAGCGTAGGCCAGCTAATTGAGCTCCGAAATCAGGTCTTCCATGTGCCGACCGTGTCATATGCGTCGGGAAGGCAACACCAGCTACACCGCTTTGGTAAGGGTAGTCTGGACATGGCGGAGTCGAAGAACCTGTGCATGCGTGGAAAATTCCAAACGCGAGAACCGGGAAGTCCCATTTGCCCCTGGGGTCAAGTCGTGATGACTCACTGCCAGGGCGACCAGCGAACCTCTATGAGCGCAATTCTGGTATGAACGCGGATGGGATGGCAGATGAGGCCGTAGTACCGTCGACGCGGGTGAACAAAGCTGCGACCGCAGTGGCGGAATCCGCCGAGGAAAGGGACCTCACTGAAGGGAAGTATTGCCGGATTGGCGTCGATGCTTCGGACTCTGAGCCGGAACAAGTATCAATTGGAGCGTCACGGGAAATCACGACGGGTAGCGTCACAGTGTGTCGCGATCGTTTGACCCAACGGAGGAGCCGTATGAGTCAAGGCTCACGTACGGATCTGTGCGGGGGGCGGCTGGCAACAGCCGTCCCTACCGCGATCCTCAGAAAACCTCCAGTCACCATCGCGCACGCTTCGGTCGGATGAGCCGAAAAATCTCGGGGGTTCGGGGGCTGGCCCCTGACCAGCATGGGCGAAGGAATCAAAAAATTCAAGATTTTTGATCTGCGCTATTGCCAAAAACAACACCGTCGCTATCCCGATTGGCATTGTTATTTGCCGTCGTGTGAAACAACGCAACCGATCCACTTGAGAACGCCTTGTTCGACAACGATGAACTGGTCCGATGGAAGCGTACCGAGTCGTTTGATTAGCTTGATGGTGGGAAAGGTGCTGATGCCCTGCACGTCAAACGCACCATCCTTTAGCCAGGGAACACTTGAGGTGCACTCAAATCGAGTCGCACGAACACTTGTTGTGTGAGGAATCACCGTCGTAAGCACGCGTTCGTCACCTTGGATCGGCACACTCAAAACCAACGCGGGTCGCACTTTCGCAGCGTAACCCATATCGACCAACCAAACATCACCTCGAACTGGTTTCGCCATGCTCAGCCTCCTCGGCGTCGTACATCGCGAAGACCTGTTCGCCTGCAAGTGCAAGCTCGTTATCAGTCAGGTCGCCAGCATCGTTTTCGGAGATGCGAGCAAGCTCCACAAGCACGTCGTATCGCTCTCGGAGCGAAAGAAGGGAGAATGCGTCAATCAGGCCACTTGCGGCTTCGCTCATTTTCCAATCCAGATCGTGGGAAATAGTCATTCTACGTCGAATAAAGGACTCTGCAAGCTGGGCGCGCACTCGACGCGGCTCATCCCACTTGCTGCCCGTCTTTCGAGTGAAATTCGTTTTGTGTTGAGGGAGGTCCAGATTCGACGGAAGTTTGCAACGTGACAAGCCCGGATTTCACGGCAATGTCGTTCACGGCGTTTGCGTACAAACGCAGCAGCGAGAGCTGCGCAACATTGCCCAAGACCGACCAAATCAGTAGTGTGGGAACAAGCCATCGAACGCCTTGTTTCAACGAAGATAAAACAAGCAGGCATCCGGTTGCCAGCAGTCCAATGCTTATTGCAACGGATAAAACAAAGTCCGGCTTAAGGACGTCACCAGTCTTCGGGAATCCTAGCGTCCAAACAACGGCGGCGAAAATACTTAACACGCCTGCTGCGACTTTGAAGGCTCATCCGACCGAAGGGTGCGCCGGAGGTTTTCAAGGCATGGCTCAAGCGTCCAATGATAATTTGTGCGAGTTGTCGCTGGACCTTGTACTGGGTCTGCCGGGAGAAACGGAATCAAGCTCTGCAGAGGTGCAACTTGACAAGGGATATCCCGGTCGACGGTGCGCCAACGGTGCCGACGGTTCTCGGCGAGTTTCGATTCGCCGAGGACGCTTTTATTAAACAAATCATTGGACACTTGAGTTATGGAGTGCCGGGATAAAACCGGTTTGGAATCGAGAATGAAAGTTTCTTACGAGGAAGGTCTAACCAACTACTTCGGCCTCCGGCGGAGGTGCGACGAAGGTAACAACGTCGTGCTGAGCGTCCGTGCAGGGGGAAGCGTAGGCCAGCTAATTGAGCTCCGAAATCAGGTCTTCCATGTGCCGACCGTGTCATATGCGTCGGGAAGGCAACACCAGCTACACCGCTTTGGTAAGGGTAGTCTGGACATGGCGGAGTCGAAGAACCTGTGCATGCGTGGAAAATTCCAAACGCGAGAACCGGGAAGTCCCATTTGCCCCTGGGGTCAAGTCGTGATGACTCACTGCCAGGGCGACCAGCGAACCTCTATGAGCGCAATTCTGGTATGAACGCGGATGGGATGGCAGATGAGGCCGTAGTACCGTCGACGCGGGTGAACAAAGCTGCGACCGCAGTGGCGGAATCCGCCGAGGAAAGGGACCTCACTGAAGGGAAGTATTGCCGGATTGGCGTCGATGCTTCGGACTCTGAGCCGGAACAAGTATCAATTGGAGCGTCACGGGAAATCACGACGGGTAGCGTCACAGTGTGTCGCGATCGTTTGACCCAACGGAGGAGCCGTATGAGTCAAGGCTCACGTACGGATCTGTGCGGGGGGCGGCTGGCAACAGCCGTCCCTACCGCGATCCTCAGAAAACCTCCAGTCACCATCGCGCACGCTTCGGTCGGATGAGCCACTTTGAATCGGTTCAATAAAGACATGTTCAAAACCTCGTAACTTGGAGTAGGGGAAACAAAACAACGTTGTTCACGTAGCCGTGCGTCTGTCGTTGAAAATCGATACTGCGTCTCAGTCAAATAACGTTTAGGATCACCCCTCTCGCACGTGGAGGGATTTTTTGTCGGTAGGCGTGGATGGCGAGGGGGGTGCATTCTATTGTTGTACGGGGCACTATCGGCGGTTGCAAGTCGCGAATCAACGGCTCAGTATGGCTTTACGGGCATAGTGTTTTACCATCGCCGGCAGTGGTGGAAATGCAATTTGGCGTCGTTGCTTGATATCGGATCCTGCGCAGCGCGCACCTTCGGTTCCTTGGGTGTCGCGTTTTGCTTCGCATCGAGGTGTTTTTCAGAGCGCCTCATGCGGCTTGTCCGTGAGTTGATTGACGAAAGGCAGCAGCCGGTGGTGACCGCCCGGCCTGAAATGAATGGTGGCTGACCAGAATCGCACCACACGTGGGACACCGGCACGCTGAATCCATGCCAGCGGCCTCGCAGATCTCCTGCCAACTCGGTGATGTTGGCATATCGCTCGCCGGTTCGGACTCGCATCGCTGAGCTTGAAGAGCAATGCATAGAATTGGTTGCGGGTCAACTTCGGTGGCAATCGTAGCTTGCCCTTATTGAGCTTCTCTCGCAGGATGGCTTTGAACTTGCCCCGAAACTTGATCATTAACACTTTGCGTGGTAGCAGGCATTTCTTCTGCGGCGTGATCCACTGTCCCGTATCGCTCAAACCGCCCGCTGTGACGATGACGTGCAGATGGACGTGAATATCGAGTTTCTGGTTCCACGTGTGCAGGGCGGGTACCGTTTGGGCACTTGTGGCCTGACGATTGGGAAGCAACTTGCCGAGGAAAATGCTGGGCTCTGGCGATGAAGGTGCCTTCGGCGGGCGCGAGCGACTGCCGTTAGCGTTTATTCTGCGACGGGATCGCTCGTTTCGGATGCCACCGGGATGCCTCCAACAACGAAAAAGCTGGATTTACAAACCACCAACCCACATAGGCTCTCGGCCGGCCATGCATCGATTACGACGGCTGCCGGAGCGGCGAGCCGACGCCAGTCAACTCCAGCAGCTGCTCAGGACTGGGCAACTCGGCTGAAGTTGGATCGCGATTCGGTCGCCGCTCTTCAGCGGAGAAGCTTGGTGGGTCATCCGGAGGTGGAGAGCGGATGAACTGAGTGATCAGATGGCGTCGTTTTTGCCTTTGCCCTTTCCTCTACCCTTGCCCTGTTTGCCCGCGTTTTGCAATTGTTTGCGGACCGCTTCGGGGAGGGCTTCCATTTGTTCTTTCGTCAGAGTTTTCGCAACGGTTTGTTGCAATTCTGTCCCAGCTTTATTCATTTTTTCGAACAGAGCAATTTCGTCGGCGCTCAATGATTCGTTGATCTTGGCTTGCAATTCCTTCGCTTTCAGACCGCCTTGGCGAGCTGATTTCATCGCTTCGGCGCGTTTCTTCATCAATTCAGGAGTGAGGCCATCTTTGCGGAGTTGCTTGACCTTCTCCATAAAGGCTGCTTTTGCAGCTTTTACTTGAGTCTGCTGTTCGTCCGAGAGATTGGTTTCCTCGAGACTCTTTGTCAGCCGGGTTACGAGCGGGCTACGACCCGCTTGGTCACCTTTCTTTTTCTTCGGGGCGTTATCATCGGAAACGGCGGTGACGGCAAGGGTCGCGGCAAGTGCGAGAGCGAACAGGCTTCTCATTGGGAATTACCTTAGGGAGATGTGGGGATGACAATAGAGTCGGTTTGTTAACCCCGGTGTGAATTCAATGTTCCGTGGCCATTTGTCCACAACTCACGAATTAATTAAATCCCCATCCATCAACGAAAAAAGCTCGGTCTTCCCCCCGAAAGACCGAGCTTATCTGCGGCGAGCTGAACTTGTCGTCCTTTCTCGCCACTTTCTCCGCGAACACTTCAGGCCCCCCGACCCAGTCGGTCAACGATCGGCATAACACCGGCTCCCGTCGATCATGACAAACGAAGTGTTCGTGAAAGTCTTGTGCGTCAGCAAGCCGGAAAGGGGTGTGTCCCTTTGCCGTCGAGCCTTTCACATCATTTTTAATGGGCTCGCCGGAGCGGGTCCGATCCCCTGTGTTCGGTGCTTAAAGCACGCACAACCGGTAGCTCAGGTACGGCACCAAAGCAAAGTTGTTGTCCGGTGAGCTGTTGAGTGATGTCCCATCGAGGGTGACATCGATGGTGTCACCGGTATCGGCCGGCGTGGCGTCGGTCCCAGCTTGCTCCAGACCATCGAGATAGTACTGTGGCATACCGAGTCGTTTCACCTGGTAGTCACCCGCGACGAGGTTGTCGAATTGATAAGCGCCCGTCTCGTCCGTGGTAGTCTTGATCCCATTGGGGCCGAGATCACCGCCGGTTAGCAGCAATTCGATCCCTGCCAGCCCGCTGTCGGCTCCATTCATGATCCCATTGTTATTGAAGTCTCGGAACACCATGCCAGAGATCTGGTTGGTGGCATCGTCGATCGACGTCGTCGCAGTTGCTGTGTCAGGTTTATTGCCTGTCGGCTGCGTGGTCGTCGTTGTGACGGTCACCGAATTGACAATGTTGCCCGTGGCATTGTCGTTGATACGAGCAATGATGGTGAACTGGAAAGTGCCCCCTGACGCCAGCGGTGCGTCATTGAGTGGTTTGACGGTAATCGTTTGACCGTTGGCGGAGAGTGCACCATTGGGGCCCGTGCCGCTCACGAAGGTCAGTCCGGCGGGTAGCGTATCAATGACTGAGACTGCCTCTGCCGGAGCGGGTCCGTCGTTGAACACGTTGATCGTGTAGGTCAAGTTGCTGCCAGCTTGAGCACTCGCATTATTGACGGTTTTGGTAAGGTACACGTCGGCGAGAGCAGCCGCAGGAACAATGGTCACGACAGCGGAGGACGCATTGTTGTCGGTTTGCGTATCGCCCGTTGCAGCGAGCGATACGTTATTCGTGAGGTCACCAGTGGCATCGCTGTCGACCGTCGCGATGAGTGTGATCGTACGAGTCACTCCAGGAGCCAGGTCAAATGCGGGTAGGACAATATTCCCGTTGGTGGTGCTGGTCGGTGTGATTGCCGTTCCGCCTACCGATGCCGACTTGAACGTCATGCCTGCGGGAAGGACATCCGTCACCACCACCCCCTTGGCGAGCGAGGGGCTGAGTCCGTTATCGGTCTCGGTACCGTTGTCGCTGGTATCATGTGAGACCACGATGGTGAACGAAACATCCGATTGCGGTGCGGCATCGCCGGAGCCCACGACCGTCTTGCTAATCTGAAGGTCGAATTGCGGCGTCAGTGTGATCGTCACCGAATCGGTGTTGTTGCCCGGATTGAGGTCCGTCACGCCGGGGGTCGTCACGGTAGCGGTGTTGACAAGATCGGCGGTGGCATCCGAGTTGACGCTGGCAGTGACGGTGAATGTACGGGTCTCGCCCGCAGGAATTGTTGCGTAGCCAACGAGCAATTCTCGGGTGGTCGTGTTGAACGACGGTGCGCCATCGGAGCCAGGAGCGTCAATCACGACACCCGTCAGCCCGACGGGCAACATGTCCGTGACATCGACGTTGATTGCATCGGAGAGGCTGTCGTCGGCGTGGCTCACCGTGAATGTGTAGACGACTTGGTCTTTGCCTGGGACGGCGGTGCTGACGTTGGCGGTTTTATCCAAGATCAAGTCAACGCGTGGATCAGGGTCGACCGACACTGATGCAGTGTTGTTATTGGCTGCGTCGCCGGATTCCGGATCCGTGGTTGCGATTGTCGCTACGTTGGCGATTGGACTGAGCTGGTCACTGCCGATCGCCACTTCAAAGGTAAACGTGCGAGACTCGCCTGGTGCCAAATTTGGAACCGTGAACGTTAGGTCTTGACCGTCGGCGGTGATTGTCGCGCCACTGGTCAATGCATCAAAGCTATCCGCTACGAGAGAGAGACCGGGGTTGAGCGTATCGGTGACGGTTACTCCGCGAGCGACGGAGGGACCAGCGTTGGTCGCGACAACTTGGTAGGTCATGTATCCACCGGCATACACATCGATCGGCGCGGTGTTGTCGATAATGTCGCCAGTCGGATCGTTGTCTCCTCGGATATCGGGCGTCCGGGACGATATCACGGTTTTACCAACCGTCACATCGACTTCGCGAGCAACGGTGGTTTCATCGGTCGCCGACATGTCGGGTGTGTTGTCAGAGGCGACCAGGATGGTGTTGCTCAGCAGTGAATTGGGCGCGTCGAAGTCCGGGTCGATTAGAACTGAAAACGTGACGATTTCCTTTTCGTCGGTGGTCAGGTCGCCGAACGTGATGCGGAGCTTGCCATCATCGGCGCCTCCATCGCTGATCACTTCGAACGTACCGCTGCCCATGATGAACGTGCCCGAGTCAGCGACGTACGTGACTCCGGCGGGCAAGGCATCGAGGGCGACGACGGCAGTGGCGTCGCCCGTACCCGTGCTCTCGACGGTGACGGTGTAGGTGAGTTCCTGGCCAGCGGTCGCGGTGTCCGGTGAATCGATTCCGTCCGTCTTGGTTACCGTCAACTCGACGAGTGCCAGGTCCACTCGTTCCACGGCGATGTTATTGGCCAGCGGTCCTTGGAGCGGATCACCCGGGTTGCGGTCGGCGTCGTTAGGGTCGTTATCGACCTCGATTTCGTAACCACTGACGCTGACTTCATTGATGGGATCGATGGAGGCCGCCGCATTGATCGTAGTATTGATCGTGTAGGTCACGCTCGCGCCGGGAGCCAATCCGCCAGGGACGGAGAGGGTCTCGACGATATTGCCGTCGGTATCGGTAGAGCTCGTCGTCGTGACGGTCGCACCAGTGCTGTCGACGACACTCACGAACGTCAATCCAGGAGGAATGATGTCGCTGATTTCGATGTCGGTAGCGTTCGTACCACCGAGGTTTTCAACAGTGACCGTGAACGCTGCCGAACCGCCGAGCACCACATTGCTGCTACTGTCGAGCGTCTTGTCAATTCGCAAGTCGGTGGTGGGTACAACTCCAAAACTGACGGTGTTGTTCGTGTTTCCATCACCACTCGGTTCGGATCCGGCGGTCAACGTGATCATTCCACTGACGAAGCCAAGTCCGTCAACTGCCACGCCGTCATTATCATTGGCAACGTTGTCATCGGTGACGTCGGCTCCTCCGTTTCCGGGCGTGTCAATGCTACTGCCGATGTAACCAGCGAGCGGGCCACCGGTGGCGAACTGGTCCTCGGGAATGACGACGTAATACGAGCCTGCGCCGAGGTCGTTGCCATTGAGAAGGGTGGTAAAATCGTATGATCCCGATGCATCGACCGTCGTTGTCGCGATCGGAGTAGGCGTGCCCGTACGTGGGTCGGTGTCATAAAGATCCACCTGGATGAGATCGCCGGGAGATGCGGTATAGAGGATTTCATCGGAATCAAACAGCCCGTTGTTTTGGTTCGGCTTGTTATTGCCACCACCGTTGTCGACGAAAACTTGCCCGCCGAGAATCAGGGACTCGTTCGAAATGGTGGCGATCCCATTGACCGTATATTCATTGGATCGCTGCGATCCGAGCACGGAGACTTCCACGTCGAGGTTAGGTGCGCCTGCGCCGCCGTTGCTGTTGACACCATCAACGAGAGCTTCGATTGCGCCACTCGGGTGTAGTCCATCGAGCCGGTTTCGGTGAAATCGGCGAATGGAATGAAGACATTCTGCAACGTATTGGCAACGAGATCGAGTTGATAGATCGCAGAATTACCATCCACGTCATAGATCTTCACGGCTAAACCATCGGTCGTGGCCTGGTCGGCTTGAACGGCGATCGCCAGTCCGGCTACGGTATCGCCGTCGGTCATGTCGACGCCATCGGCGCCGAACCCTTGGACGTTCAGGTCGAGCTGACCATCAGTGACGTCGTCGTTGTCGACCCCGTCGTACTGGACCAGGACAGTGGAGGTGACGTTTCCATTTTGGACGGTGAAGAACGGGTTGGTGGGTGTTGTATCGACTCGAAAGATACTGCTGTCGCCCGTTGTCGTGACGACATTGATTTGCACATCACGTTCATCGCCGAGCACACCACCGTTGGAATTCAAGGCACCGGACTGGCTGAAAGTGACTCCGCCCGCGGTATCCTCGCCGATTGGTTGGCCCGGCTGAGCAAACTGAAAATCGTCGATTGTCACCGCTGTGACACCGGTGTCATCGGTAATCTGAACGCCTTGATCCTGGGGCAACACGACATTGGCCAGGAGATTGCCATCGGAATCCTCCACACCGCCCGCACCGGCGGTGAAGGAGACCACGTAAAATCCGTCGTCAGTTTGATTGACCGGCGATGACGGCGTGTCGGCATCGTTGCCATCGAGATTCGTAAATCGGTAGGTTCCGTCAGCTCCTGTGGTCACAGTTCCGACAAGCGTTTCACCCACATTGACTTGCCCGTTCTGAGTGACATCGTCAAGGTAGAGTTTCACCTCCACATTTTGCAGCAATGCTTCACCCACGTCGTAGGTTTGATTGTCGTTGGCATCAACGAACGCCGTGCCGCTGATCGCACCGAGATCGCTCGCGAACAGCTCGCGCTTTTGCAGTGCTTCCAGACTCAATCGACGAGCGTTGTGGGCCCGACGGTTGGCCGAGCGTTTTCGTTGACGAGTTTCGCGGGTGGGTTGACCAGTCAAGCGGTCGATCATGCGTTGAAAAATCATCGGTCGGCTACCTTCGAGCATTCAGTTTGTGATAGGGCACCACGCTCAATGCGCAATGCCGGAGGCAGATGCCAAGTGGGGCGGGTGTCCGTCGAACTGGCGATAGAGCCCGTTCGTTGGATGCTATTCACAGCGATTTAGTTCAGACTGATACATACGGCTCAATCGGCGATTTCGCACTCTTTTCGCCAGCCGTCATTCCCGCTTGCGACGCAGTCGTCGTAACCCCTACGACTTCCCGTTCCGCAGGCAAAATATGGCTACCATCGGTAATTCAGGCCAAAGTTCAGGCCCTGGGCCCAATAATCGGTATTATCAAAGGCAAATCGAGGGAACGTTCCCGTTGGAGTGGGGGCATTTGCATTGGGGATCTGTGCCGTGTCGATGATCCGTTCGATTTGGTCGCCAGGGCGAACCACGTTAGACATGTACAGGAATGTGTAGCCAAACGTAGCACGCAGATGGTCGGTGAGTTGGTAACCCATTTTTGCATTGAATTCCGGCAGGACCGCGAACTCGTTGCGTTGGTAGTCACCGATATTGGAATTCAACGCCAGCAGACCACCATTGAGAGCCGGGCCGGTGCCGTTGACAATGGTGGAGCCCGCAATTTGGACCGTTTGCTGCATGTTACCGACCCCAAGCTGTACTCCCAGGTCAAAATTCCAGTAGCCGATCGAGCGACTATGGTACCAACCTAAGTCCAGTCCATTGAATTGATTACGTGTGCGGAATGATTCGGTGAGGGAAAAGGTCAGCGGTCCGTCGCCCGGACCGGCCCCCGCGACCATCACATTACTATCGATTCCGATGCCTTCGTCGAGGTCAACGCTACGGAAACCGATGCGATTCTCCGAGCGTGAGCACCACCGGGTCGGGCACGAACACGGACCGGTGTGCGTGCAACCGGATTCAGCATTGCGAAAGTGTCGCAGATAAACGTTCCATCCGGTCAGGCGACTGTCAACGTCAATATTCAGCGTGCCGGTGTGACCGACGGCGGAATAGTTGACAAGCGCCATCGCTTCGCCAAGTTCATCCATGTTGGGTGCTGGATTGTCCAGAACGGTGATGATCGGGCGTACGAGCGGATCATTTTGCGAGCCACCAGCAAAGTTGCTCGTGCCGCGATCCAAGGCGAAACCGCCGCCGCCAACGCCCCACGTGTGACATTTGTCAAACCAGAATCCGAAGTCGATCCGTCCGCCGTTAAGATTATCCGTAATCACGTCGTTGCCGCCGTACAAGACCGAGCCGTTGGGCAGGGGTGACCGATCCGACAGCCGCCCCGTGGAAGCGAGCGGCGGCAGGCTGACGCCATCTTGCCACCACATCAGATACTCAGCCGAGAACCAGCCGTCTTGAGGCCAGCAAAGTGTTATGCAGGGACGAAGTGTGTCGCAGTCGCGGTACTCGCCGCACATGGGATCGCCGTTGCAGCAGTACCCACTCGTGCAGCCTGATCCGTTGCAGTGGCCGTTGGAAAGACCACAAGTGCCATCGCATCCCATGTCGTCGCAGCCGTAGGCGTCACCCATTGGGATCGGCTCGCCACCATAATCCTGCATGGGTTCGAGCATGATTTGACCGTCCATTGGCATTTCGCCGTCCAGGATGACTGGATCGGACAATACGGAAGTCGCCGTCCCAGTGTGCGATACTGGTCGCACTCGATTGTTGCTCGCCTGACCCGCGTTTCGCCTTGGCTGTGTCGTCTGACGCTGACCTGCCAGGGGTTGGTTCGACGGGTGCGTTTGGTGGCCGACCAGGCGGATCTGGCCGTTATCGGCCGGCGTTCTTGTCGAGCCGTTGGACGTATCTCGGACGGGTTGCCACCCGGCCCGAGCGGACTGCTCCATCCCACTGCGGCTAGTGGCAGCCGAACGAGACTGGGCCTCCAACGGTGTACTGAGGCAAACGGTTGCCAGCGCGAACGAAGCCGCGAGCAAGATTTGGTAGGGTTGGTTTAGACGTTGCGACACTTTTGTCACCATCAAATGAGAAGTCGGGGGGAGGCAGTGGGCGACACGCGAAGCAACGGCCACATCTGTTGAGCGAAAACAGACGCACGTCGGTCGAGAATCACCGGCTCACCAGCGATATCGTCGAGAAGGACCCCAACAGTGAAATAAAAACCTGCAAAATCGGAAAATTCAGCAAACCCGAATTAACCGTTAGACACAACGGGATGGGCACAGATCCCGCAATCGCCGCAGATTACCAGCCGTCGTTGCTTTCCTTGACGCGCTCAATGGAACGGATATCGTGGTGAGCGAAACAGACTCATCCTCATCGCTCCTGCTGGACCTCGCCCGCGTGGCCATCTGGAGAGATACGAATCATCGCGGACGGAAGCCGCGTGTCCTTAGGGAAAGCTGATCGCACATGCCCAATCCTTTTGAAGCACCACGGAGGGAAGCCGCTCCCGCAGATACGCTCGTGGAAGCGCGCACACCATCCAAGACACGTAAAATTATCGGCGGCATCTTGATCATAGTGGCGCTGATGTCTTGGCGCGGATTGCAGAGGCCGCCAGGATCGAGCGGAAACTTGGTAGATGATTTGCCGTATCTAGGCGGGCAGCTTTTCGTCTCAGCAGCCATAGCTGTTGTCGGACTATTTCTGCTTTTTAAGCAGCCTGCCGGTGCTGCCAAGCGCGTACGCTAATGCCGATACCAAGTCGCCGTCGTGTTCCCGTTTTCGAGAACAACTATCTGATAGAGACCACCGACGACGGCAGCCTCACGTTGGTTCGCCGCGACGGCGAGCTCGCGTTTCACAGCGGGTGTGGTGCGGCCTCGGAATGTGACCACGTCTATCTCGCGAACGGCGGTTTTGCAGGTCGAGAAACGCATTGGCCACAATCAGTGCTGGAGGTCGGCTTCGGAACTGGACTGGCAATGCTACGGACGATCGACCGCGTCATCGCGGCGCACCGACCTCTCCACTACGTCGCACTGGAGAACGATGTTGTCTCCGCCCGGGTACTTCGTCAACTCGACATGGGACGTGGCTTAGCCGATCCCGCTCTCGCGGATAGGTTTTTGGATCGTTGGGAGTGCCTTGTTCGCGATGGTGACGGCGGATCAGCCTCGGACGCACGCCACTCTTGGATCTGGGACGTCGATAGGCTGCGAAACGTCAAAGTGGTCCTCGCAGATGCCCGAGTTTGGCTTTCCCGTGCATCAGAAACTTTCGACACGATTTACTTTGACCCTTTTGACCCGCACGCGAATCCCGAGTTGTGGACGGAAGCCGTTTTCAGGGATGTGGCTCGATGCATGCGCCCCCAAGGACGTTTGGTAACGTATTGCGTCAAAGGCGAGATTCGGCGTCGGCTCGCAACGGCCGGATTCGATGTCCGCCGCGTCGAGGGGCCAGTGGGCGGAAAGCGTGAAGTGCTGATCGCATTGAAGTGAAGGAGATTGCATCTGCCTACTTTAGAGCCTACCCGAAAAGGGGTCTGACCCTCTCCGGCGGGGCCGGTAAATACCGTCTAAATCGACGCGCCTCCAAAGGGTCAGACCCCTTTTCGGATAGGCTCTTAATAATCCTCCAAAATGTCCACCGCTCCCCTGATCGCCGCTCACGACGACCATTCGAGCAATCGCTTTGTGAGTGCGGGGTCCTCGGAAGGATTGGTCAGTAGCATTAATTCGGCTGCTGCGCGGGCTCCGCTGCGGTCTCCCGAACGCCACTGACAGGCGATGCTTTCCACTTTCGCTCGGTGGTGCGATCGTTGAGTGACCGGGATACCGTCGGCGAGCTGCTGCCACAAATCAGACGCCCGGCGCAGCTCGGCCGGATGAGTCGACGTTGCGAGCGCTGACGCCGCAGCCGCGAGCAGATCGGCGGGATGATCGGCCTTCGGCAGTGTTTCACGCAACATGCGGTCGCCCTGTTCCATCCGACCACTCCACATCAGCCAAGTGATCTGCAGTCGCGGATCAACGTCTACTTTAAACTCGTTGACGAACGTCAATAAGTACGTAGAAATATCACGATGCAGGACGGGGCTCTCTAGTAAGTCCTGGTTCAATCGCCACATCGCCACTCTGCGGAGGGAAACGTCGTCTGGAACGCGGCTCCCCGGTGCATCGAAGTGCTTCCTGATCCCGAGACGGTGCTGAGCAAGATTCGCGAGAAACGGATCTTTCACGTTTCGCTCAGCAAATTCCAAACGCTCCCGGTTTGATGGGTCGATGCACGAATCCAGCAGAATCACGCAAGCCAGATCGGTGGCCTCGGCGAGCGGGTGGGGAGCAGCTGCGGCGAAAGCACTGCGCATCGTCGCCAGTCGATTGGCCAGTGAGGCGGCATATTCGCGTTGGCAATCTTCGTCGTCCCAATGACACGGCTGTTGCCAAGGATCTGGGCCAGCGATGGCGTGCTGCCAAAGCCAGAGACATTGAGCTGCGCTTGAGTCGCTCCAATGTTTCGCAGGCATCTCCGTTGCCAGCACGGCGGCCGCGATGTAATCCGCGTTGGCGATAGCGGACTCAATGAGGGTCTCCCTCGCGGTCTTCGCTGCGTCGGATGTGGGCCAATCGGCGAGCAATTTTAACAATAGGTCGTGCGAGGCTGCTGACGACGCGTCGTCGCTCGCCTCGCTTCGTATCGCTGCGGCTTGCAGCAGCAACATGGGTGATGATGGATGCTCATAGTGCGTCGCAGCAATCCGCCGCAACAGTTCCGACGCAGCGGACTCTTGTGAGACGCTCTGCAAAATAGCGGCGGACTGGATTGCTGATTCGATGCTCCTTGCTGAGTCTGCGTCTTGAACTGCCGCCCGTGCAAATGTGATCGCCGCCAGAAAAGTCTCGCCGACTCGCAGATAATATCTCGCGTCGGCGCGTATCACTCTTGGATCGACCATGGGCTTGGACGGTTCGCCCTGATCGTTCACCGCTATTGGGGATGATAAATCCGGCGTTCGGTGGCGAGCAATCAGCGTCTCGGCATGGCGTCGGGCGATCGATCCACCGCGCGACTCGATTGCGTCAAGCCATCTGCCGACATCGCGGAGGTCCGACGCATGATCGGGGCGTTGGATGAGATATCGTAACCGTGCCAAGTCCATCGCGGGACTAGGGGGCGCGGTGATAGGATGCTCACCATAATATTGCTGTAGTTTCGATCCAGCGGCCTCCCAACGATGCTTTGCCAGATCGATGCGGATGACAAAGGCGAGTTCATCCGACGTTTTGATGACCAGTGGCGGCTCGCCCGCCGATGCGTTTGGCGAGCTGGATTTACCGTCGTCGTGAATGGACGCTTGCTGCATGGTGTGGATCGCAGCATCAGGATCACCACTACGAAGCTGAGCCTCCGACATCAAACGCGAGAGTTCTCGATGCAGCTCACTACCACTGGGAAACTTGGCAATCGCTTCAGTAACTAAACCGATCGCGCGATTGGCGAGAGCGATGCCATCGGCGGTACCCTCGGCGAACAACTCCGGCAGCAAGGACGCCAATTCGACGCGACTGAGCCACAGCAGACTCTCTCGCCGGCGGAGCTCGGCACGTCGATGTTGTGAGTCACGATTGAAATCGCTGTTCTTGATTTTGACGAGTTCGGTCCGGACCGCATCGAGCTCGACTTGGAGTTTCTGATCGACCTGCTGTTGTCGTTGAATCAATGTAATCGTCTCCGCAGGGCTGGCTCCCTGCGTGATCGCGGCAACAAGATCGCCGCGGAGGGCCGCAAGTTGGCTGTTGGTCGGCGAATCGCTCGCAAGCCGCAGAGTTGTTTCTGCCGGTGATTGGCCGCTCGTGGTCGTCGCGGTTGCTGTGATACCGACTATTAAGAAAAAGAAAACAAAGCTTAAGTGGAATATCAAGGAGGAATCCTGGTGGAACATGGAAACCGGCCCATGCAGACGCGTGCAATGAACAAATGAATGCTGGAAAATCAAGTATGGCACGGTATGCTCGCCATTTCAATTCGATGGTCAATCGCCACGCGACCTCCGCACCAACGTTACACTGAGAACGTCAATTCAGTTTCTCCATCACCGATTTCTAGCATGACAACATCTGTGACGTCGCAAGTTTTATTCCGTGCATTCACCTGCTGCGCGATGCTCTTTTCCATGATGGCGGCAGCCCGTTGTGCAGTCGCCGCCCCACCTCATCCTGCGAGGGCGGGCTCCGACCCGGCGACGTCAGGCTCCACAAACGAAGCGCCCGGAGCCTCGGCTCACGGACATCCCAACGTGCTATTCATCGCCATCGATGACATGAATGACTGGACCGGTTTTTTGGGCGGCCATCCGCAGTCCCATACGCCCAACATGGACGCATTGGCCCGCCGCGGCGTGAATTTTACGAACGCGCACTGCATTGCGCCGGCGTGTTCGCCATGTCGCCTGGGGCTGCTTTACGGCGTCGAACCATTTCATTCGGGATTATACCCGTTCTACAACCACAAGGAAATTCAGCCGTGGCTCACTGAGAATTACACGAGCCTGCCCAAAACCCTCCGTGACCAAGGTTATGAGACCTTTGGGGCGGGCAAGATTTTTCACGCGAGCACTCACTTCGATCTCGATTGGTCGGACTATCACCAACCCAATTCGAAGAAGCTGGTGTACGCTGCCGAAAAGGGATATCAGAGTGGCAACTCGAACAAGATGGCATTTTGTCCGACAACCAACCCGCTGTCGGAACATCCCGACTATCAGGTTGCCCAGTACGGCGTCGACGTGCTTAAACGTGAACATGACCAGCCGTTCTTTTTGGCGGTGGGCATCGTCAAACCCCATTTGGCATTCGTGTGCCCCGAACAATTCTTTGACATGATCGAGCAGCCGGTCCGACCACCGGCAATTCTCGATCGTGACTTAGCCGACGTGCCGTGGGCGGCCCGAGCGATGGCGAATTTAGGTGACGACCTCAAGTTCCGAGACGATGAAGCATGGCAAAGAGTGCGGCACGCTTATTTGGCCTGCATCGCCTGGGCAGATTTCAACATCGGCCGTGTCCTCGATGCCTTAGCCGCCAGTCCCCACGCCGATAACACGGTGGTTGTCCTGTGGTCCGATCATGGGTACCACCTCGGCGAGAAACGCAGCTTTCGTAAGTTCTCGCTGTGGGAGGAAGCGACCCGTGTGCCGCTAATCATCTATGACCCCCGCCGTCATCACCGTGAGCCGGGCGACTGTGAGCAACCGGTATCGCTGATCGATGTGTATCGTACAGTGACAGAATTGGCTGGCGTCGAAGCGCCTTCGTACGTCGAAGGTGAGAGTCTGTTGCCGCAGTTGGAAGATCCGACGGAACCCATTTCCGCGCCCGCCATCACGACATGGGGCCGCGGGAACTACACCCTTCGCGATATCCGCTACCGATACACAAGATACTTCGATGGCGGCGAGGAACTCTACGATCACCAGACGGATCCGCAGGAATGGACGAACCTGGCCGATGATGCCGATCATCAAAAAATCAAGCAGCGCCTCGCCAATTACCTACCACAAAACGAAGCACCACTGCACCGCAACGGCGTCGCCCTGTGGAACGTGATCGACGCTGACCGACCGGAGAAGCTGCAGGCATATCAGCAAAAAACGTGGCCTAGCTTTGTCAAAAAACTGCGGCCGGAAATCGAGTAGATGCAGAGGACGTCAGACGGTGGTTTATGGAAACGCGTGGGGCATCCGCATCGGTGTGCTGTAATGGTTCAATGCCGGGACGCATCTCGGCGGCTGAAATCGTCGCCCGTTCAACATGACTGAACTCAGGAACGACTGTTGGATAGGTTTGAAACCGCTTCCAAAGAGCTGTCCCGCAAAACAGTAAGAGCCCCGCGATCGCCGTTATCCAAAGCAAGTTCCATCGCATCTTTAGCACCAGCCGAGTAGGTGAAATCGACACGACAAAGCTGCAGGTTAATCACCAACTAATTGCAAGTCCCGTCGTGCGTCCCGCCTACATCATTGTAGCCGTCGGTCGACAATGCCGTCGATCGACAATGGCGCTCACTCGCACTCGCGGATCTGTTTTAACAGCGCCATGAAAACCATTTCGCTGGCGTCAAAGTCACGGCTCTCGGCCTGGTACTGCACTAAAATGCGACCTGCAATCGGCATCTGATCGCGGGTAGACGCGGGCGCGTCGAGTAAAACAACACGCGAGAACACGACGAGGTCGAGGTGGTAGAAACTGATATCAACCGCCCGCTCGTGGTCTTCGGCGCCCGCGAGATGAATCTCTTCACTTTCGACGTCGTTGTACTGCTGGCGCAGCATGTTCGCGATTTCATCAATCACTTCATCGTCTTCGCGGGTGATCGGCAGCGTCTCGATCGAAACAAATCCACCGCTGGGCAGATCGAACGTGGCTCCTTGATCGCCCTCGTCATCGCCTCGTGGAGCGAGAGTCCAATTGTCAGGGTAGAGCAGTTTGAGACCAAATCCCTCGAAGGTGGCAGGCATGGGCTGAATCGCTCGATGGTGAATCGGAAAGTATCAGGAAGAGGAAGATGTCGACGACGTCAGAGCGTGACGCATCGGATCGGGAACGGGCGACTTGATGAGTTTCCCCCCTGGTGCAAGACGACAGCACACGACAGAAATCCGTCCGATGGCGATCGCCCGGGATTCGCAGGCGATGACGTGGCGATAGTGGATACTACTCGATCCCACTCGTTCGACGAACATTGAGATGTCGAGCATGTCCTCGAAGCGGGCTGGGCCAAGATACTCGCAGGCCACAGCGATGCGAGGCCAAGTCAGTGCGTCGGGCGCATCGTGACGCGGTAGCACGGCGACCCCAATGGACCGCAAGAACTCATGCTCGACGGATTCCATGATCGGAAAAAACGCCGAAAAATGAACGATTCCGGCCGCGTCGGTGTCGCGAAACTCGACGCGGCGTCTCGTCTGAAAACGGGCGACAGGATCGCCTCCGACTTCACCTTCGCTCACCAGTGAAATTCTACTCGCCCACGAAGGGCAGTAGAGCCATGAATCGAGCCCTCTTGACCGCAGCGGTCACAGCGTGCTGGCTGACCGCGGTACAGCCGCTCTTGCGGCGACCCATGATCCGTCCTTGACGATTGACCATTTTCGACAGCAGATCGATGTCCTTGTAATCGACGTACATCGGTCGGGGGCGATGGCCATCGACAAAAATCGGGTCTTTCTTGCGGGTACGGCTGCGGACGCGTGAACGTTTGCGGGCACGGCTACGCGTGCTCATCGGACGAGGTGGCATGGTTTTCCTGGAAATGGAAGGCGAATGGTCTGTAGTCGGTCGGCTGATGGAGACGAGGGTCTCCAGCCGACTCGCCGAAGGGCCGCACAGTGTGACGATCTCAGCCAGAATTTGCAATCCGTGTTGGACGTAATTTCCCGCAAGTGATTGACATTCAGCGGTACGTCGATAGATCGTGGACAAAATCCTTCTCTGAATGAGTGCATCGGAAAAAAACCGCCAGCTCGCAAAGTTTCAGGTCTCGCCAAATCCCCCGCCACCAGGCGTTTCAATCCGAACGCGGTCCCCCGATTGCAGATTGAGAGTGACGCATCCGGCCAGTGGAGTTTCCACCCCATTTCGAATCAACGATTGTTTGCCTGATTTCCCCGGCCCTCCGCCCTCGACGCCGTACGGCGCCGTCGTTCGGCGTGATGAAATTAATGACAGCGTCAGGGGCCGCAGAAACTCCATTTCTCGAACCATCCCATCACCACCCCGGTGCCGCCCGCCACCGCCGCTGTAACGACGAATTCCGAATTGCCATAACCGCACCGGCAGCCGAGACTCCAGCACCTCGGGGTCGGTGATCCGCGTATTGGTCATGTGTGTGTGGACGGCATCGGCACCGTCAGCTCGATGGGTTGCTCCGGCGCCGCCACCGATCGTTTCGTAGTAGCCAAACGTGTCATCGCCGAGTAATAAATTGTTCATCGTTCCCTGGGACGCCGCTGCGACGCCAAGGGCACCAAGCAATACGTCGACGACGCGATTGGAAGTTTCAACGTTCCCTGCCACCACTGCGGGACAACAGTGAGGATCTTCGCTGCCTGGAGGATCGAGTAGGCCCGGTGGGATGATCAGTTCGATTCGTTCGAGCACGCCGTCACAGAGCGGCAGTTCATTCGGGGTCACGCATCGCAGCACATACAGCACCGCCGCAGTGACGATGGAGCGAGTCGCATTGAATCCGTGCGGATGCACTCCGCCGGTGCCGGTGAAGTCAATAGTCAGTCGTCGCGTTGCAGCGTCTGCACGACTGGGTCGCAACGAAACCTGCACCGGCGTTGCGTCGTCGAGCTGATCGGAAAACGTGCGGGTCAATGTGCCGAGCGACTCAATCCACTTGTCGGCCGCTTCACCTGCGACGCTCATCAGTCGCGAAAGCAATTCGGCCAACCGGCCGGGCGGCAGAGATCGTGAGAGCGCGGACATCATCCGTGCGCCCTCGCGCCCTGCCGCTTCGGCCGCCGCGATGTCCGCCATGTTCTCCTCGACGTTGCGAGATGGGTAGTCCCCCGACTTCAACAGCGTTCGCAGCGCGGCATGTTGCGATACGCCCCCTCGGTGCAACGCCATGTTGCGAATGAGAACACCTTCCTCAGCCAGACAGGTCGCTGCCGGAGCCATCGAGCCGGGCACCATCCCGCCAATTTCGGCATGATGACATCGCGATGCGACGAAGTAGTCGCACGGCCACCCGATCGGCTGCTGCCGCGTTTCTGCATCGCAAAACACCGGGGTCACGACAGTGACATCAGGTAGGTGGGAGCCGCCCGCGAACGGATCGTTGCTGATGTAACAGTCTCCCGGCGTCATCTGCGGGAACGAAGCGATGATGCTGCGGACCGTGTGGCCCATTGCCCCTAAGTGGACAGGCACATGGGCGGCGTTGGCGACGAGCGATCCGTCACCCAAGAAGACGGCACAACTGTAATCACGACGTTCCTTCACATTGACGCTCACGCTGGTGCGCCGAATCACTTCACCCATCGCTTCGGCGATTCCCTGGACCCGGCGGCTGACGATCTCCATATCGACAGCGTCGTCCCCCGTTTCAATATCAGGATCAAATGGAGGTTGTGAGGCACGAGTGAGCCGCAGCTCAATGACACCCTGCGCATCCATCGTTGCCTCCCAGCCGCTTTCGACCACGAGAATCGAATGGGGTGAGGCGACAATCGTCGGCCCGGCAAACGCGTCACCATCGACGAGTTGCTCCCGATCGAACACCTGCGTCTCACCCTCGTCCGCTGGCGAGGTATCACCCTGCCGCCGTTCATTGCTCAGTCGCCTGCGTTGCTGCGGCGAATTTTGCCCCGGCTTCTGAATCGTTGTTTCACAACGCATCGAAACGATTTCGATCGGCATCTTGAGTCGTTCGTACCCGAATGTGGAGGCATGCTTGGCATCCATTCGAGCGGCCAGCGATTCGACCGGGGCCAGTGGCAACGCCAATGTCGATTGTGTGCCCAGGTATCTCAGGTCCGCCCAAACCTTGACGTTGACTTGGTCATCGTCGATCGCCAGCCCAGCGAGGGACTCCTCTTGGCATAGCACTGCGAAGCACTCTCGGCGAAGTGTGTCGGCAGCTGTCCTCAATGTTACCTGGCAATCCTGCGACATCACGCGGGTGAACAGCTCCGTATTCGAAGAAACATCGTCGACTTGCCCGGCAGCAATCGTGCCTTGTCGCGACCTTGTCACAATGCGTCCGATCGCGGCTTGACCGATGCCCACTGCGGACAAGATTCCGGATTGCGGATGATCGACAATGTGCGACATGCCCAGCGACTCGGCAACGCGGCATAGGTGCCCGCCAGCGGCGCCGCCAAATCCAACGAGCGTCATGCTGCGAACATCGTTGCCGGCGGCCGTCGTCACACTCCGCACGGCCTCGGCCATCTGTGTCACGGCGATCCGCAAAAAACCTTCTGCGAGCTCAACCGGTGACGTGATGATCGAATCGGGTAGCGATTGATGGACGGCCTCCAGCGCCCGCTGCGCTGCGGTGGTATCCAGTGGAAACGGGAATCGCTCGACTGGCAGACGTCCGAGAACGACGTTGATATCCGTGATTGTCAGGGGACCACCGCGCCCGTAGCAGGCCGGCCCCGGTGCTGCCCCGGCGCTCTCCGGACCGACATACAAGCGACCATCGCGACATCCACAAATCGAACCACCACCGGCAGCAACGGTGTGGATATCCATCATCGGACTGAGCACGCGAATACCACCAAGCTGACTCTCTTGCCGACGCCCTATCTCACCATCAAATCGGCTGACGTCGGTGCTCGTGCCGCCCATGTCCAGCCCGACCGCGCCAGGCAAACCCATTTTCCTGGCGATTTCCGCCAATGCAACGACCCCACCTGCCGGTCCCGACAATACGCTCTCACGACCATGAAAACTGTCGGAGGCGACCAGGTTCCCCCCACTGGTCATCCATCGCAAATGACACTTCTTCGGTCCACCAAATTGTTCTTCGACCCGATTGACATAGTCTTCGAGCACCGGTTGCAGGTAAGCGTCGAGTGTCGTCGTTTCGGCGCGGGGCACGATTCGTGGGAGTGCCGCGACATGCGTCGAGCGCACCACGCGTTCAAATCCAACCTCATGAGCAATTCGTTCGGCTATACGCTCATGAGTCTCGCTGAGATAGGAATGCAAAAAACAAATTGCGAGCACTTCAGGACGCTCGTCCGATTCGTAGAGTTTTTTTAATTGCTGTCGTAGCAGATCTTCATCGACGGGAATCAGTTCCTCTCCGCTGGCCGACAATCGTCCTCTCACCTCGAGGATCCGACGGGGCAACGGCTGAGGTTTGACGATATCCAAGGCAAACAATTCGGGACGATCTTGCGTGCCGATCGCTAACAAATCGCCAAATCCCTCGGTGATCAATAGCGCCACGTCCGCACCGCCACGTGTCAACAACGCGTTCGTGCCACGCGTCGTCCCCAGCCGCACTTGCAAGGGTGGCAGCGGTTGACTGAGGGGGAGGTCCAAGAGCAACCTCGCCGCGAGCACAGGAGCTTCGATACCCGCATCGAGCGTTAGCCGCATTCCGCGACTGTCGGTATCGGTCAATCCGTGGGCGTGATCGAGACCGAGCAACACATCGATGGAGCCGTCGGCGGACCGGGGTGCGCTCGGCGATGCCATTTCACACCGAACAATCCTGCCGAGTCCGCGATCCTCCGCATCCACCAGTCTCGCGTCGACATAAAAGCCGTCTCCCACGAGCGATCGCGGCATCTGCACGATCAGTTCGCGCGGCCCAGGCGTGCGGACCAACTTCACGCCCACCAAACCACTGCTGAGAACTTTGAGCGACAGCTGATCGGTCAGTTCCTCGCCGCTCCGCGAGATCAGGCAATCAGTGAACGTGCCGCCAATGTCAGCCCAGACTTCGATCATGAGCGAAACCCTCAACTCGGGTTGAAAAGCCGTAGAATTTCATGGGTATCATCGAGGTCGATCAGTGCAACGATGATATCGCCGACCTTCAAGACATCGTTTGCGGTGGGTACCCGTACAAACCCATCTCGCTGAATCGCGGCGATCAAGCAGCGACCGGCTAATGGTAGATTAGCGAGCGACGCCTGCGTGATGGGACTGCCCGGCATGACCTCGAGTTCGTAAACGCCAATCGATCCATCGGGCAACTTGGCCTGGCTAATGATGGCGCCCTCATTGAGAAAACCGAGCACTTGGCGAGCAACGACGTCGCGTTCGCTGACGGCCAAGTCGATACCAAGTTTTCCAACCACGTTGGCGTAGTCGGGGCGTCCGACGACACACATCACACGCGATGCACCGAGCTCACGAGCCTCGACGCCGGCCATGATGTTATTTTCATCGTTGCCAGTGCAAGCGACGAAGTAATCCACCGTACCACCACCTTCGTCTTCGAGCACACTGCGGCGATTCGCATTGGCCAGCACGATGGTGACATGCGGCAATAATTTTGCCAATTGCTCACAGCGGTGGACGTCGGTCTCCAATAGGACAATGCGGAAATCTTCTTTGCCGAGCAGGTTGATCAAGTGATACCCTGTCTCACCGCCGCCCGCGATCATGACTTTTGTTTTCTTACGAGCACGTTTTTCGCCGCCAATCATTTTTCTGGCGACACTAATCGCATCGGGCATGCCAACCAAACTCACTCGATCACCCACCTGAGTTTCATCGGCACCGCTGGCGATCCACATCCGGCCCTGCCGCGCCAGTGAGCCAACTCTCACGCCTGGTGGTAGGTCGAGTTCCATCAGCTTTCGGCCGGCCGCCATGGCTCCCGGAGCGACTTCCATCTCGTAGACCTGCAACTGGCCACGAGCAAAGTGTTCGAGCGGGATCGCATCGGGATTGCGGATTGCTCGGGCAAGCTCGGAAGCCGACAACTGCTCCAGGGACAGCAGGCTGTCGATGCCAAAGTGCTTCTGGTAATCAAACGTAGCCAGGTCGCGAAACGCGGGGGCATAAACGCGGGCGATCGCCCGGCGGGCACCCAACGCCTTGGCCATGCTGGCGGCCACAATATTGACTTCATCGTTGCCCGTCACCGCCAAACACAGGTCGGCACTGAGCACGTCGGCTGAAAATAACACCGTGCTCTGCGAGGCATTGCCCTCGATGGCCCTCACGTCAAGCTCGCTGTTAATCGCGCGAACAATCTCAGGATCACTATCAATCAGCGTCACGCTGTGTCGACGGCGGCACAGCATATCCGCGATCCATCGGCCGACGGTGCCTCCACCAAGCGTCAGAATTCGCATCGAACTATACCATCCAGTCCATCACCAGCATGGCAACAAACATGATCGCCAAAAATCCGGTGATCCAGCGTGCAGTATGAAAGGCGTGTTTCAGGATCAAACTCATGTCTTCGTGCCGCGTTGCACCGAAGACTAATGAAATCGCAGCGATCAGCGGTACGTAGTAAAGTAGGTAAGTCCAAGAGATCGAGAGCATAATTGAATTCGTTGGAAAAAATAAGTCGACCACGGGGCTGGTCTGCCCGCCGATCACGGCACCGCATCCTAGCCAAGGCCCCCTGTCAGGGCAATGCACCCCTCGCGGTCACGACCGTGCCCTGCCAGGAAGTACAAGGGCCGTGACCGCATTGGTTCGTGTGAGATCAGAGTGCTGACACTGCGAGGCACTCTGAGTTCATCCTATAGCTCTGGTCGCGATAGTCCCCTATGGGATCTGCTATGCTGGCGGGCCCGGCGCCAATCGGATGGGCCGACGATGCATCTTTCCACGGGTATCTTTTAATATGAAGCGACTTATTTTCGGTTTGGCTCTTTTTTTCGTCAGTAGTATCTCATTGGGATCTGAGCCCCAGCCCAATATTATCTTTGTGCTAGCGGATGATTTGGCGCAAGGAGATTTGGGATGTTATGGTCAGGAGTTGATTCAGACCCCCAACCTTGATCGTATGGCTGCTGAGGGGACACGTTACACACAAGCATATTCGGGCTCCAGCGTTTGCGCTCCCTCTCGGGCTTCCCTCATGACAGGGCTGGACATGGGACACTGCCCCATTCGTGGAAATCATGAATTGAAAACGGGTTCCAAAT
The DNA here is from genome assembly GCA_963763175.1 of uncultured Planctomycetota bacterium. Lineage (GTDB taxonomy): Bacteria > Planctomycetota > Planctomycetia > Pirellulales > Pirellulaceae > Rhodopirellula. The sequence goes on from CAVXOB010000011.1 coordinate 1,127,780, forward strand.
TCGGTGCCGGTCAACTTCCCCTGCCAGCATCGACTGAAACGGTGGCGCAGGTACTTCAATCAGCTGGCTACGCGACCGCTTGTATGGGCAAGTGGGGAATGGGGCAATTCGACACAACGGGGGGCCCTCACAAGAAAGGATTTGATCATTTCTTTGGCTTCAATGGCCAAGTCCACGCGCACAGCTATTTCCCAACCTATCTCCATGATGACGAAGCACGCATCGAACTACCCGAGAACAATGACAACGCTAAAAAGATATACGCCGACAAGCTGATTCAAAACGACATGCTCCAGTGGGTGGGCCAGCAACGCTCCCAACCTTTCTTTCTATTCTATGCCACGACGCTGCCGCATGGGAAATATGAAATCGATGACCTGGGCATCTACGCCAATCGCAACGATTGGACGCAGAAAGAGCGCGCTTATGCGGCGATGGTCACTCGGCTCGATGCTGACATGGGACAGTTATTCAGCTTGTTGAAGGATATGCAAGTGGATCAACACACGTTGGTCATTTTTGCTGGTGACAACGGTTCCTCATTCTCGCCCGATTCGGCGATTGGAAAGCGATTTAATCAATCGATGGACGGAGCGTTGCGTGGTTTTAAACGCGGCATGTACGAAGGTGGCTTGCGTCAGCCAGCGATCGCCCGCTGGCCCGGCGTGGTACCCGCCGGACGTGTCAGCGATGAGCCCTGGGCATTTTGGGATTTCCTGCCCACCGCCGCGGATCTTGCCAATGCCACCCTGCCACCTCACACTCGAACCGACGGTGTCTCTTTGGTGTCATTCTTGAAAGGTGGCCCCGCCCCGACACGCGAATACTTCTACTGGGAGCTGCAAGAAGGCGAGCCTAAGCAGGCGATTCGATTCGGAAACTGGAAAGCCGTCCGTAACCGAATCGGCACGCCGATCGAGTTGTACGAGCTCGAATCGGACGCCGCTGAAAAACATGACGTCGCTCGTCAACACCCCCAGTTGGTTGCCAAAGCGGAACAACTGATGGACGAAGCCCGTGTTGAGAACAAAAACTTCCCGTGGGTGAGCAAGCGACCATCATTTTAGGCTCACCCTGGACTCCGGCGTATCCTTCTGTCGGATGAACTTAAGATTTTCCAAATTCGGTGGCTAGACTGCGCATCTTGCCAAAATATCGTATAATATGTTGAACGGGCGCAGAGATCACCCCGATCGATGCAATCGACTCCGTTCGCATTACCCTTTTTTGGATAATCGGCGGGTCCAGAGACCACTCGGATCTTCGTTTTAGCCTGCCGAATCGATATCGCCAGCAGCGACCATTCCAGCAATGAACCCATCCACAAACGCTCCGTCGGCCGTGCCGTCTGCGTCGGAATTCTACGTTTCGACTCGTAGCGACCGTGCCACATCGTCGACTCGCGTTCCCGGCCCGGGCAGCGTACCGGAGTCTGTGCCAACCTGCCATGCGTTTCGATTTTCGCAAGCTCGGGCTCTCATCGGTGATTTGCAGCGTCCGAACCAGAAGATTTACTGGTTCGATTTTCTATGCTCGATCATTCTAGGCCACATCACGCTTCACGCCATTTTTTGGCTGCCGGTTTGGTATGGATTCACCCCGGCGGTGACGGCGACCGTGGTCGTGTGTTATGTTGCGACGGTGCTGTTGTACATGCGAGCACTCATGTTCATTCACGAACTCGTGCATTTGCCTGAAAAAGGTTTCACGGCGTTTCGGGTTGCTTGGAATGCTCTTTGTGGGATCTTTTTTCTCGTGCCGTCGTTTCTGTACTACCCGCACGTCGATCATCACCGGCGCAAGCACTACGGGACCGAACACGACGGCGAGTATCTCGCTTTGAGCCATCGCGGTACGTGGATGATCGTAGGTTTTATTGCTCAGGCGCTCGTCATTCCGTTCCTGGCCCTGCTACGTTTCACGCTGATCAGCCCAGCGTGCTGGATATTCCCGCGTTTGCGACCCTTCGTCCACCGGCACATGTCCACCATGCTCGTCGATCCCACGTACGAGCGTCCTGATGCATCGTCAAAATTGATGCGAGTGGTCATTCTGCAGGAAGTGCTATGCTTCGCTTGGTGCGTGTGGTTTCTCGTTCGCGGCGGCATCATGCGGGATACGTGGATCGACCCGTTTTGGTTGGTGGCGTACAGCGTCGGCGTGGGAATTTTGGTGCTCAATGAAGTCCGCACGCTCGGTGCTCATCGCTGGACCAATCACGGCGGCGAAATGACATTCGATGAGCAACTGCTCGACAGCGTCAACTTCCCTTCGCGTCCCTGGATTACCGAACTATGGGGGCCGATTGGCACCCGTTATCACGCCTTGCATCATCTGTTCCCACGTTTGCCATACCACAACCTTGGCGAAGCCCACCGGCGACTGACGGAGGGGTTACCCGCAGACTCCATCTATCATCAAACGTCGGAACCCTCGCTCACGTCCGCAATCATTAAGCTCTGGCATCGCAGCCAGGCTTCGCGAGTAAGCAGTATCGGACCTGCGCCGGGAAGATCGGTAAAAACCGCGTAAAATGACTCGCCCCTCGGGTCAGCCCCCGTTTCCGGCGGGCTCAAGAAGCCCGTCCAAGGCTACGCAGCGGCCGAACGGACGCGGCGACGCTGAGCAACGCCCTTAATGAAACGATGAAATGGGATCGTCATTGGTTGCTCGTCAAAGCACTCGGTTCGCAGGAAACGGATTGACATTTCGATTGCATCCTGATCTGAAGTCAATCGCTGGTGCGTTGTCGGCAACACGGCGTGATCGCGCTGTCCGGCGAGATGGGTGGCGTCGAGGTCCACGACAAAATCGTTCTCGGCGGCAATCACGCCCACGGACATCTGTTGTAACGGTGGCAGGCGGCGGACGAAACTGTCGGGCGATTCGGACAATTCACAAAGCTGTGGGAACGAAGACGCGAACGGTCCCAGCGGGATCCGGGTCAGGCGGGAACCGCCGTTAGGTGGTGCCAGCATGACAAAGCGACCCGCCTTTTTGGGCCAACGAATTTCTAGTCCCGATTCGTGAACTGCGGCGCGGGCGACGACGCTGCCTAAGGAATGGGTGAGCAGATGGATGCGATCGACGTGGGGCGAATGTGCCAGTTCTCGTAAATCACGGCTCAGACGCCTCGCGTGCCGAGATATCGATCCCCTCAGGCTGGGGTATCGCCAACGACGAGTTTGATATCCCGCGTCGCCGAGACGCTCCTCATATCGCCGCATGCTGTGCCGACCGGCCAATAAGCCGGGAACGATCACCACAACCTCTTCCGAAACGGTCGGATGGGGCGACAGCGGGAGGACGTTCATGATAGTGTCAGCCATGGTGTATCTATCGGTTGTCTAACCCCCAAACTTTGCAAAATCGTCTCATCCGTTAACGATCCAACCCAGCATTTCGACGTACTGCCTGGCGGGGTAGACTTGCTACATTGTGCAGCGACCCGAGCCCCGGCAGGCTTGAGCCCGAATTCCTCTGACTTTTACGTTTTGAATCGATATGCCTGAATCCACTGCTCTCGCGACAGACACTTCACTGCCATCGGATCCCTCGCCTCAGCAGCAGTGGGACGCGATGACGCTGTTGCAGCAGCGGGCGGCGGTGTTTCGTGTCCAGGGGCTGCGTGAAACCGTGGAAGCAATCGTGGTTGCCTTCGTACTGGCGCTGCTCTTTCGTGCGTTCATCGCGGAAGCCTTCGTGATTCCGACCGGTTCCATGGCTCCCGCGTTGATGGGTGCTCACAAGGACGTTTTTTGTCCTGAGTGTGGTCAGGAGTTCCCCATCGGCGCCAGTCTGGAAAACCGGAGTGAATTGATGGAGAGCGTGGTCGTCGGCGGGATTTGTCCAAACTGCCGGCACGTTTACCCGCTCGATCTGGAAAACAACCCAGAAGATGCGACCTTCAGCGGTGACCGAATTCTGGTCAGCAAATTTGCGTTCGCCTTAAGTGATCCCGATCGCTGGGATGTGATCGTCTTCAAGGTGCCAGTGAATCCGAAGCAGAACTATATTAAGCGACTCGTGGGGCTGCCCAACGAAACTCTTACGATCATGCACGGCGACGTTTACTCGAAGCCGGGCACGCCCGCAGCGGATGCCGAGCCGATGACAATCAAATCGGGCGAGCCGCAAGGCGAGATACTCCGTAAGCCGCCCGAAAAACTGCTGGCGATGAAAAGCATGGTCTATGACAGCAGCCATCAGTCCACGGCACTGACCGCCGCGAACTATCCCGCCCGGCTGCAACCATGGCGTCCGGGAGTGGAAAGTCCGCCCACCGATTCTTGGTCGGTCGAGCGTTCGGAGACCGGCTTAGTCGCACGAGTCGATGCGACGGCCGATCAGCCCGAGTGGCTGCGGTACTACCATCACTGGCCAACTCAGGACCAATGGACGCAGGCCAAGAAGGGTCTATCACTGGCGGGAGTTGATCCCTACCAAGGCCGCCTGATCACGGATTTCTACGCCTACGACGCCTACTTGGTTGTCGATGCCGACGATGTCTACGACCGTAAACCTGTGACGGGCGGTGGTTCGTTACTGCAACGCTTGATGGGATCGCCGCATCGTGGTGGCGAGTTTCGATCCAACTATGACTCCGGAGGCAGCCTCACTCAGTTCGGCAAAAATCTGTCCTACGGTGGCACCGGAGCCGCCGATGAAGGTACGCACTGGGTTGGCGACCTGATCGTTCAAGCGGACGTCGAAGTCGCCGCTGGGACAACCACACTGACGATGGAAATTGTCGAGGCGGGCGTGAACTACCGCTGTGAGTTTGATCTGTCCACCGGCGAGGCGCAATTGTCGATCAACGACGGCCAAGAGCGCCCATTCGGCGGTGAAGAAACGCAAGGACTGCTCCATCCCACTGCGAGTACCGACGTTCGCGCTGGATCGCGGCATACCCTTCGATTCAGCAATTGTGACAACGAACTGTTGCTATGGGTCGATGGCGACGTAGTCTCGTTCGACGCTCCGACGACCTTCAACGTTTCACGATTTCTCCCGGCTGACGATGTGCAACCGATTTACAACGGTCCGGGAGATCCGAGAGATGCGTCGCCCGTCGGGATCGCAGTGCAGGGTGGTGCGGCAACCCTCCATCAACTCACAATCGATCGTGACAAATATTACATCGCGACGACAAGTGAGAGTCATTTGTTGGACTACGACATGAGGTTGCTCAACGAATTTAAAGGCGCCCCTGTATCGCTCACGGAGATCCAAGCCGTCATGGCGGAGCCCACGGTATGGAAAGATTTTCCCGGTTGGGCAGCTCGGCAGCGAGCATCGTTTCCGCTCGGCAAAGATCAGTTCTTCCCGATGGGCGACAACAGTCCCGAGAGTCTCGACGCAAGGTGCTGGGCCGGTACCAAGCTTCGCTACGGTGCCGATCGCAGCGTCGACCCCGACTCCTACCTCTACGCAAACGCTTCCTACGTTCCCCGAGACCTGCTAGTCGGCAAGGCCCTGGCGATTTTCTGGCCTCATCCGTGGCCCAAACCGGTACCGTTCACTCCGAATTTTCAACGAATGCGGCTGATTCGATGAACCACCCGCTTCATTGGCGCAAACATTTTTCCTCTTGCCGCCACTCACGCTGGTCTGAGATACTCGGACCACCGGATGCCAAACCCAGTCGTGGGATGGTCACTGAGACCAAGACCGAACTCACACCCCTCGCAACCCGCTACTAGCAAGGATGCTGCCGTGGCTATTGGACCCCTCATGGACGTTTCCTCGTTCACAGTCGACGAGATTTACGACCTCTACCTCGCGATTGCCGAGAAAGATCACGCTTTTCGTCTCCAGTCACTCTATGGCGATGTTCCACCGCCCAATGGACACTGCGAATTTCGGCCGCTCAGCCGCGAGTCCTTTTCGCAGCGTGTTAAGCTATACGACTCGATCGAGAACGGCCAAATCGGCCGTTCACTGAGGAATCGATTGGCTCGTCAAGCTGCCGCCTATGGTGTGCAGATCCAATTCGCCGACGCGCAGCTTCTCCGCGCTGCATAACGCAAAGAGGCACGCGTCGATGCTGGGTTGGCAAGCAAGACGATAGCTGTCGATTTTGCGCACCTCGCATTGTCGCAGCACGCATCATTATCATTATTTGGTTCTTCACGGAAGAACCCATCATTATTTTGCCATCGATGCGATTCCGCTCATCCGCACACCTGCTGGTGAGCGACTTAACCGACAATTACTGCGGCATCACTATCGCAATCTCGTCGGTGCGAAAGATCCGGACTTGCGATTTCGAGACTTTCACAATCCTGTCATCCACGTTGACGATGGCTATTGGGGAGGTGCGCCGCGTTGCGTGCCGAGCGTCAGACAACCGCGGACATTCGGATTCTTACGTTGTCGCAGCCCAACGATCCTGCGGGTCCAGCCGCGGATCCTCACAGCACACCGAGGGCGTGAAGAACGTGGCGCCGAGCGTGAGTGGCACTATGAAGAAGATGGCGGCGTAGCGGCACAGCACCCCAGCAAGGTCCGTCAAGTTGCTACAATGACCGCCCGGACACTCTTGCGTTGGCGTTTCGTCTCCCCCTACCACCGTTCTTCCCTGCAATCCAAACATGCCTAAACGACCGTACGATCCGGCGAACCCCGTGCCTGAACCAGCCGGACCGACCCCTGTTGCTGTAAACTCTCGTACGCTTTCACCATCAACGATCGTGATCCTGCTTTCGGCGATGATGTTTTTGCAGTTCTTTGCGTGGGGATCCTGGTTCGCCACCCTCAGTGCGGCGATGGACACGCATCTGCTCGGCGCGTTTATCGGTGGCGCTTACGAGGCCGCTCCGATCGCGGCCATCTTTGCTCCGCTGTTTCTCGGTTTAATCGCCGATCGGTTCTTTGCATCTGAGAAGGTGATGGGATCGTTGATGTTGCTCGGTGGCGTGATCATGTTGTTCATTCCGGGGATCGCAGAATCCGCATCGACATTCGCGGCCGAGTCAGCAGCGGAGATGCGTATCAACGGCAGCTACGAAGCAGAGGCATTTCTCGAACAACAATCAGCCGAGAACGCGGCGGGTCGAACTCTCGTGTGGCTAATTTTGGCGCACTTGTTGTGCTACATGCCGACTCTCGGTCTGGGCAACACGATCGCATTCACGCACATCCCCAGCCAGGATCAGTTTCCCAAAATTCGCGTGTGGGGGACGATTGGCTGGATTGTCGCCGGACTGACTCTCGGGGTACTTGGATGGTCGGCCTCGTACAATATTTTCTGGCTGGGCGCGGCCAGTTCCCTCGCGCTGGGACTGCTGTGTTTCTTTTTGCCTAATACACCACCACCGCTGCGTGGCCAAGCCCTGAACCTGCGCAGCTTGCTGATGGTTGACGCCTTTAAGTTGCTCGGTAACTGGAATTTCTTTGTATTCGCAGTATGCTCGACGTTGATCTGCATCCCGCTGGCGTATTACTACGGCATGACGGCGACGTATCTCAATCAAACGGGGTTCGTTCAGGCGGGTGCGACGATGACGATCGGGCAGATGTCGGAGATTTTCTTTATGTTGCTGATCCCATTTTTCTTCCGTCGACTCGGTGTGAAGATCATGATCCTGATCGGCATGGCTTGCTGGGTCGCCCGCTATCTGTTGTTTGCCATTGGCGCGACGGATCAAACGACATGGATGTTGCTGCTCGCCGTCGCTTTGCATGGCCTCTGCTACGACTTCTTTTTCGTCACCGGATTCATGTATACCGATGCGAAAGCATCCAAGGCGATCCGGGGCCAGGCTCAGGGACTGCTCGTCTTTCTGACTCAGGGGGTCGGAATGTTCTTTGGGTACCGGATCATGGCCGCCGGAAACTTGTTTGGATTCATTCCGCTCGATATCACGATTGGAAAGTACGGCGAGCAAGTCACGCTGGCACCCGAGTATGTCGAGGCGTTGAAAGCAGCCCGAGGAGAATCAGAATCGCTGACGTTCTTGGAATCATTCACACAAATGTTCTCGCGGTACTTACCGGAATCTCTCAATCCCACTCTGCTCGCAGACACGATGGCACAGTGGCGTAATTTCTGGATGCTGCCGGCGATCATGGCAGCAGCCATTTTTGTCTTGTTCGCCGTCGCCTTCTGGGATCGTACCAAAACCAGTGCCAAGGTGGATGCCGGTGAGTAGGCGCGTTCAAGCGGGACGATGACGCCATCGATCAACCCATTTCAGCCAAGCTCGCGAAGTGGCCAAGGCACTGACTAGGTTATCGTTAGGCAGCCAATCGATTGATTCTGGAGGTTAACTTACTCGGTTGATAAAGTCCGTTGCGAGTAGCTTCTGCGAGATCGATTCAATGGCGTCGTTGATTTTCCACGAGGCGTGATTTCGCTCACCCGCGGTATTCGAAACGCCACGCACGATTGAGAGGTTGACGCCTGCGATTCGGCAAGCGAGCGCCACGGCGAAGCCTTCCATGTCCTCCGCAGCAACCTTCAGCGACGCAGCGGCCCCCTCTTGACGGAGGATTCGTTCAGCTCGTTTTCGAGCCGCCCCCGCCGAGGCAGCATCAGCGGACGCAGCGCAGCGGGAGATCAGGCCAAAATGAAATTGCGCTTCTTCGTTGGAACACGGTCGATGCAGACCAAGACAATCACCAATCGAGGCCCCGCTGGGATCCTCGTCGACATGGTTCCAGCCCAGTGTGGTTGCGGATAGGAACGTCTGCTCCGATCCCACGCCAATACCGTCACAAACGACGTGGCTGAACCAATACGCCGAGCCGAGCTCGCATTCCGGACCGAGCGATCCGGCGATGCCAGCCAAAATGACCCTTTGAGGGCGGAATTGATTCAGGTGCCGCATGGTCATTGCTGCGGCGGCCACCAATCCAAATCCACAAAGGGCGATCCGTGTCGTATCGAGGAATATCTCGCCCGCTTCGCCGTTTTGGGAGAGAGCCGAGACTAAACGATCCCGCTCCATCGCTGTGGGTATCAGGAGTAGTCGGTCCATTTACCTGCCGCCGCGACGGATCTCACTTCCTTCGAAGCGGATTTGGAAGCGAAATATTTTTTTGGTTCGACAGGTGATCTTGCCGGTCTTCAGATCAAAGTGGTCGGGTGTTTCTGCGAAATTGATGTTGGCAACACCGCGGAAACCGCGTTCCGCAAAAACGTCGATCACCATCGCGAGCGTGATGGGATCTTCGAAGATCGAATCCTCGCTGTTGATGACAGCCAAACCGGCAATGGCGTGCCGTTGGATGATTGGCATGAAGCGTCGGTCGATGATTTCGATCACCCGGTGAAAGAGTTCGCGGTGCTCGATCTGATAGCCATCGAGACGGCGGACAAGGTCTTGACGAGCATGTACGCCCATTTCGCTCGCCAGCGGCAATCCGCGAACGGCATCATAGGTTTCCGGATCGAGTTCGAGCGAAGATTGATAATCCAGTTCAGTACGAATCTTCTTTTCAACTTCGTCAATCGGCCCATCGGCGTCAATGAAGTGGTAATGATAGATCTGTTTGAGTGACTGGAGGGCGTCCCATGTCTTCTCTTTGAAAACACGATAGCGACGTTTTGCCGCGATGGGGTCGAGATCGGTGGGCCGAAGTTCCAGTTCCTGGCCGCTGCCCTCACGGTGAACACGTTCATTGTGAGCGGCAATTTTGCGACCGCGGAGCAGCTGTCGCTCGATACTCGTTTTTTCATCGATGAACAAAACGACGGCATGGACGGTCGGCTTGCGGAAATTGATCGCCAGCGGCGTGCGGTGATATTCCCGGTAGAGCTGGTTCATCTTTTGCACGAGCAAATGCAAGCACTCGACCTGGACGCGAGTTCGGGGAAATCCATCGAGGATACAACCATCGCGGTAGACCGGTTCGAGTAGTTTGCGAAACAGGATACCCACTACTTCCGTATCGCCCACCATGCCGCCTGCCACCTTAATCCGTTCGGCTTCGGGCGTGTTGAGCAAGTCGCTGACAACGATAGGAGGGCACGTGAGCCCACGGGCTTTCGCGATGAATTCGGTGTTGGTGCCTTTCCCAGCCCCGGGGGCTCCCCCTAGCAAAATCAATTCCTTCGTAAATCGCAGGTGATCGTGCCCGATTTCTTCTTCAAGGTCATCCCAAACCGTATTGAAAATAATCTGGGCGTCCTTGACTTCCAAATCCTCAACGGAATTTTGGCCGGCGGCGGCAATCGCCTCGTCCGTGACGACCCGAGACGCTTGCATTTCGAAGGACATTGGGTCTGAATTGACACCGCTAGCGGGCATCGTCGAAAACGATGTCGCCGAAGCGTCGCCATCTCGCGCGACCGGTCGATCATGTCCACCTGCATCGTTGGCATGGCGAGGGAATTTGCTGGTTGGATCGAGATCGGGAGACATCGGTGGTCGACCGTGATTCGGAATTGGCGAGCGGAAAGCAGCATCCTAACCGCTGGGAGGCCCCCTGATAAAGGTGACGACAAAGGTGACACGCTTTCGCTCCCGCCGACCGTTCGGACCTGGAGCGTGCCCCCGGCAGCTAGCCAAACGTGCATAATAATGATGACAAAGGGTTCCGTCGTCTGGTTCCCCGCTATCGTTCGCTATTAGGGTCATCCATCATGTTTTCACTCTGCAGCTCCGTCATTGAGCGTCTGGGTTCGTCCGCGAAAGGGAGCAGGCAATCGGTATCGATGCGGCTCGTTTTCGCGGCGTCGCTGGCCACGGCGGTGTGGAATCCGGTGAAATCGAGCGGCGACGATTCACCACCGCCGCGATTGAAAGAAATGTGCGATTTTCTCGGTTTGCAATCGGACTATGGGTGCGAAATGGTAAGTCTGATGGAAATCAAGTCGCAGGAGTTAAACCACCGGCAAGAGACGAAGTACCAGTTCAAGTTGCAGCGTCCCGGCCGGATCGCGTTGGTGCACGAATCGGGACCTGATGATATCACGATTATCAGTGATAATCAGACGCTGTCCGTAAGCGTTCCCACGATGAAACGCTACGTTCAGAACGAAGCTCCGCTGAAGCTCGAGGAACTGCTAACGAGCAACACAGCGCTTCCCCTGATGATGCTCGGTCCGACGAGATCAGCGATCCCAATCGGGGGCGATACCTACTACCAACTCATGATGGCAGGCGTAACATCGAGCGAGCTCTGGGGCGAGGAAGACATCGATGGGTTCGCTTGCCAACGCTTCGATATGGAGCAGAAAGATTTTGACTGGAGCCTCTGGATTCGCAAGGGTGACCAACCGCTACCCATGAAAATTTCAGTGGATCTCGCCAAACAGGCCGAGGGCGGATTGCCCAACGGCACCTCGATTGAATCGATGGTATTGATGCGAAACTGGAACCTCTCGCCCGCTTGGACGGATCAGGATTTTGAATTCAATCCTCCAGCGGGATGGGAAAAAGTCGATTCTCTCCTTGCGGCAATGCAGAGCAGCAATCCGTCTGCACCGCATGTCCTCATCGGCAAGCCAGCGCCGCCGTTTGCCACCACTGATTTGGGCGGACAGGTGGTGGAAATCGAAGATGCAATGAAAGAGCATGTCGTTGTACTCGACTTCTGGGCCACGTGGTGTATGCCGTGCATCGAGGCACTCCCCAAAGTGGCCAAAGTGACCGCGCAGTTTCAGGATCGCGGCGTGCGTTTCTACGCAGTCAATGTGGGTGAGGACAGTCAGACGGTGCAGGAATTTCTGAAAAAGCAGTCGCTTAATATGCCAGTGCTGTTGGATGAGGACGGCGAAATAAGCCGAGCCTATTCGGCATCCGCGATTCCACAAACGGTGATCATCGGTAGATCGGGAATCGTCGAAGTCGTCCATATTGGAGCGACCGGCCAGCTCGAACAGCAATTGACGCATGAGATCGACCAGCTCTTGTCAGGTAAATCACTTGCTGAGGAAGCGCTCGCCAAAGCAGAGGGAGCGAAACAGCAACGAGAGCAACAAGCGAATCCCTTCGGTACCAAGGAAATCTGGAAAACAGACGGTCATTTCAGGGGCGTCGCCGTCGATGCGGAATCGGGCACTATCATTGCCAGCGAAATTGCTGGTGCCTTGAAGATCTTTGACTACGCCGGGAAGTTGAAAAACGAAGTGTCAGGACAACGAGCCAGTGTCGTACGACTGGCAAACCTAAGGGGTGACGCTCAACCGGAAGTCCTCCTGTTTCCTCCGTGGGGAACAGCCGTAGTCGCCCAAAATCTTTCAGGCGAGGTGCTCTGGAAACGCGAACTCGGCCAGGGCATTGATGACGTTTGCGCACGCGACATCAACGACGATGGATATGACGAGGTCATCATCGGATACAATGGCTCAACGGGACTCCATGTCCTCGATGAGAACGGAGAGCTTCTCTGGAAAAACACGTCCCTGGGGAACGTTTGGCACGTGGCAGCGGGCGACGTGGATCAGGACGGCCGAGCCGAAGTCCTCAGCACTTCGGCCAGAGGACAGGTACACACCTTCACTGCGGGGGGCGATAACCGCGACAATTTCAGTGTCTCAATCTACGCCACCATGCTCGGCGTGCTCGAGCCAACCGACCCGGATCGTAAACCGCAGATCATCATTGCGGGTGCCCAGCCCAACGAAACGGAAGGGTTGGTATCAATCGATGCCCAGGGGAACGAGAATTTTTCACTCACTCTACCGACGCTCGGAACTAATTTCGTCGATGACTTGGCAATTGATAACGCAACACGTGTCGCTGCAGCGGCGGTGCGTGGTGGATTGGTACACGTGATCAATTTGGACACTGGTAAATTGATTGCAACAGTGAATTCGCAATCAGAGCAATGCAGCGTTGCATGGTTGCCTCGCGAAGGGAAATCACCGCTACTCATCGTAGCAAGCGACGATGGAATGACATCATCTGAACTGGAACGCTAATTACAGTTGCAGGGGATTGATCTGGATATCGGGACGAGTCCTCCTGAGTCGCTGCAGCCCTGCGGCGCTGATTTGGGTCCGTTGAATGTCGATCGTTACCAAGTTCGGTAGTGCGGCGAGCGCGGCGACGGCGTCGTCAGTAATCGGCGCTCCGGTCAGCCACAGCGTTTCCATCGAAGGACATCTTGCTATCGATTCCACTACGGAATCATCGATCGCTGTCCAACTCAGATCAAGTTCCCGCAACTTCGTTGCTCTTGCGATCAAGGTACCAATGGCGGGAGTAATCTTCGTCGCTTCGAGACTCAACTGATGAATACGGGAGGGATCGCAAATCAATCTCTGTACTGCCGCATCGCCAATCGCCGTTCGCGATGCGTCGAACCATTGCACATGAGGAAGGGGTGGAAGTGCCTCCCAGCCACGGTCAGAGATTTCACACGCGGCTAAACAGAGCTCGGTCGCGTTGCCGGTGATCGGATTTGTGAGGAGTTGCTGGTCATCTATCATTAAGAATCGGTCGATGCGGTCCCCGTTGACACTCGTATTGCCATCCAAAGCTTGCAGACTGGCAAAGTCGTTTACGTCAACCTCATAAATGTTCGCGAGCTTCGTAAGGATATTGACTCGACGTTGCGATGTCAGATCGCTATCGAGCGCGGCGTGTGTTTGCAGAATCGCCTGCGAGTACCAACGCGCTAGATCGGTACGTTGTTGGATGTCGGTTCGGACTCCCTGCAACTCGCTGACGGGAAGGATTCCTTGGCGGGCGATCAGCGTCTGATATCGGGCATATTGCAATCGATTGCTATCCCAGCCGCCGACACTGGCGAGCTGTTCCCCGTATCGCATTGATTCCAAATGTCCCGCGATGCCTTCGACCAGCCAAAAATCGTTCGTTTGGGAAGATGTTGCCTTCGATCGAGGACGATCGGTCGCCTCTTCAAACAGTTGATGGCAGATTTCGTGGGCCATCGAGGAACGATCGGCTTGCGGAAAAAAAAATGAAGTCGTCAGTGAGTCGCTGTAAAACCCCGTCGAGGCCGCGATCGCGGACGAGTTTCCTGCGGCGATCGGCGCTTGCGAAATGGTCTGTTGATAGGTGTTTTCATCGGGTAGGAGGACCACACGTTGTCGTTGACGAAATGACAGACGCGACCTCGCATGCAGGGACAAAAACTCGTCCGCCGTGGTGGAGTCAGGATCCCAATCAGAAAGAGTTACAGCAGTCTGATCACGACCGGACCAGAGTGGGAAGTAGAGCTGCGTCCAAACCCAATAGACTCGTTCGAGATCCCTGGCAACCTGCTTCGAATCGATCTCTCCGGCGCGCGTGAAAATCTCGAAGTGGGGTGTTTGAACGATCGCGAAACTGGCGGGGCGCCATGGCAAAAACCGAGGTGCAACACGCCCCTTCCGCGCCGATAGTTGAACTTCGCCGTCCAGGGGTAACCCTAGCCAGCGGCGGATGGTGTCCAACTCAGGAGCGTCGTGATGGGCACGCCACAGTTCAAGGTATCGTCGCCAATCCGCATCGCCGCCTTGAGACTCAGCATTGATACCAATGGCTTCGGTGGGAAACAAACCAGCTTTTGCAATCGCGATATCAGCTGTGGTCGCATCCGGAACAGCTCGCCGTTTTGACTCGCTCGGCAAGTAACATTTGGTGCGATCGGCTGCCGCCGCGGAGAGTACGAAAACCAGGCCAAGGCAACCTCCTGCCGCCCACGTGCCCACCGCGCGTATGTGTTGCGTTACAATCTCATATCGCTCGAGCCGGCTTACCCTTCGTCGTTTTAGGATTCTCGGATTCATGATCAACTCAATTTCTACTATTCCGCGTGCGCTCTGCATTGACCGTGTTTCGCGGCTGCCCAAATTTGCATCGTTAGTGGCGTTATTAGTCGGATGCCTGTTGCTGGGCGTGACCGGACGGGCGGCTGAGCGAAACGTGCTGTTCATTATTACGGATGATGAGAGCCCTACGCTCGGTTGCTATGGAGACACCTGCGCCGTCTCCCCCGCGATCGACGCCATTGCAGCCGATGGCATGGTGTTTCGCAATGCCTTTGCCACCACAGCGTCCTGCAGCGCCAGTCGCAGCGTGGTCTTGAGCGGATTGCACAACCATCGCAACGGACAATTCGGACATCAACATCATTATCACAAGTTTGCTTCCTTCGACGACGTGATCAGTTTGGCGTTGCCCCGCGTCATGCAGCGTGCGGGATACCGGACCGGTCAGATCGGCAAATATCACGTGGCTCCGGAGGAAGTATACCACTTCGAGACCTACCTGCATGGAAACGGTCGCAATGCAGTAGCGATGGCGGACGCATCGAAAGAATTCATTACGGATACCAAGGACGAGCGACCGTTCTTTTTGTATTTCGCCACCACAGATCCGCATCGCGGCGGCGGCGTCGACAAATCATCGCCGTTGCCACTGAAGCCCAACCTATTTGGCAATCGCGCCAACCATGGATCCTATCCCGGCGTGAAAGAGGTGCATTTCGATCCCGCTGACGTAATCGTGCCCTCCTTCTTGCCCGATACGCCCGAAACCCGCAGCGAGTTGGCTCAGTACTATCAGTCATGCAGTCGTATCGATCAGGGCATCGCGAGACTCGTCCAAATTCTCAAAGACGCTGACCTTTACGACAAAACGTTAATCGTCTTCACGTCCGATCACGGGATGGCATTCTCCGGCGGGAAGACCACGGTTTACGAAGGTGGACTGCATGTGCCGATGGTGGTGCGGGATCCCTACGTCGAAGAGCGTGGCGTCGACAGTGATGCATTGATAAGTCACGTCGATATTACGCCGACGTTGCTCGATTTCGCCGGTGGCCTCGATCATGAAAAGAACGCTCCCAAGAACATGCTGGACGCACGTAATTACTGGAAGAAAAAAGGACTGTCGCCGATGGATAATCGCGATGGTGGCATGCCACTGGATCACTATCACGGGAAATCGTGGCTCGACGTGCTCGCCCACCCCGACCGCCCGCACCATCATGAAATTTTTGCCTCACATACATTCCACGAAATTCAGATGTACTATCCGATGCGCGTGATCCGCGACAACAAATACAAACTGATTTGGAATATTGCTCACCCACTGCCCTATCCATTCGCCAGCGATTTGTGGGCTGCTAGCAGTTGGCAGGCACAACTGGCCAAAGGGCCGGAAGCCCCCTACGGCAACATGACCGTCGATCGTTACGTTCACCGCCCCGAATTTGAACTATTCGATATCGAAGCCGATCCTAACGAGACCCACAATCTTGCCGGTAGTTCCGGCCACCAAGAACTGCTCAAAGAATACCAAGCCAAACTCAAGGCCGCACAAAAGGAATTCGACGATCCCTGGATCATGAAATGGGACTATGAATAAACTGGATTTTTATGGCTCATCCGACCGAAGCGTGCGCGATGGTGACTGGAGGTTTTCTGAGTACTGTCATATCCGGAATGGAAATTTGCGATCCGCGCACACATCCAGCGGCACCACCCGTAGGGTAGCTTTTTTGACACTCAAAGTCCACTGTTTGCCTGCCAGCCAGCACGGCTCGGTTAGCTGGGTTGGTTCATTCTCGCCACCCTGGTTAGATATCCGAAGCTCTGAGAGCCCCACACTGTCTCATCCGGCGTTTGAACCGCTAACAGAGCATCTCACTCAAGCACGGGCTTGCTCAGCAGAGCGAGGCTCCGCCGATACCCTCGGCATGCGACGACGTTGCTAGTGTGCTTGGCAGCACGACAAGCAGCTTAAGACTTCAGAGCTTCGGACGGCTTCGATTCTAACGTATTCTCTGTCTTCACTCCAAGACGAATTAGTAAACCAATCAGCAAGTCGCCGATCCGTTGGGGACCACGACGCTTCTTAGCAGCAAGCTCCTCCAAAGGTTTCCCTTCGCTGGCGTAGGTGCTCTTGGGAAGCCACACAAACGCTTCGTTCATGTCTGCGATCATGCGATCCAAGTCGCTATGATGGTCAGCATGAAATTCACGTAGCTTTGACAAGATCGCTTCACGATCGACACCTTTGCCACGCCAAACCTGACGGCCGCCGACCAACTGAAACACCATTCGCATCGCCCGGTTGGCGATCCGGCAATGACGGTCTCGGGGATCCACTTTCTGTTTTTCCCAGAATGCAGAGAGCCCGCGATAGTACGAGTGGCACTTGATTAGATTTTTAGCAACCATCATCGCCGCGCCGCGCAGGCGGCGATTGCTACTGCGGCTCAGACCACCCTGATAATCGACCGTATCGCTCTGGTAACGTGATGGGTACAAGCCAGCTCGACCATTGATCGCCCGCGCACTGGCGTAGTGCTCGATTGGTCCAGCCTCACCGGCCAGACCGGCTGCCGAGACCACATTGATTCCCGTAACACTAAGCAGCAGCACGTACGGTGTTTTCACCAAAAACCTCGCCATTTCCCGCTCCGTCCGATTGATTTGCTCGGTCAACAGTTCCCACACTTCAAGCAATCCCGACCACTGATCCGTCACCATGTCAGCGAGGCCTGTTGGTTCAGCAGCGGTCAGGGACCACGCAACGATCCGTTCGAGCGTTCGCTTTTGGAAACGAATTTTCTGCTGCTTCAGATGCTTCGCTAGCCCGTCCACATTGGCTTGCTTGATTGCGGCGGCTGACGAGAACTTCTTGGCTAGCGGCATGGCAACCGATCCCTTAAAGAACTTATGTTGGATAAACAAGTCGTCGTATCCACGCATGCACTGATGCATCATGGTGCGAATCTGCACTTGTAGTTTGGCGCGTTGTTTAACGAGGATTCCTCGATGCCGCGTAAGTCGCTGTAGCGATTGGTAATTTTCATCGACTGGCAAGATCGCCAATCCGTAGCCATTGATCGCCGCATGAAAGATCGCTTCAAGATCATTGTCGTCGGTTTTCTCGTTGGGGTGAAGTGCTCGTCGGTAGTGCTTGGAGGCAAACGGATGAACCGTTCGCGTATCCATGCCCGCTCTGCGAAGCGACGCTTGAACTGGCTTGTGATAGACGCCGGTCATCTCCACTGCCGCGATTGAATCCTCGATCGAATGCTCCGTGAGTGCCTCTTTGATCTGCGCGTTCATCGCAGCCAAGGAGCCCGCATTGTGTTCAACCTCAGTAGGTTCGACGAGCACTCTGCCGTAGAAGTCCAAGAGCATCCATTTGGATCGACGTTTGGCACAGTCGACCGAGACGACACCGAAGTGAGACGGGCCGACAGCTTCGACCCGTTGCTGGATCACGCCAGCGGGCTTGCCGACGTATCGCCGTGCGGGTGATTTTGATTTTGACGATTTTGTCGGACGTTTTTTTGTGGCTGTTGCCATGGTCGAGTTCCTTGATTGAAGAAAAGTGAATTCCTTCAATAAAAGCACTCAGAATGCGCCGGGGGATAGTTTTTTGCTATCTTTGGTACATACCAGGCATAACTCAAGTGTCCAATGATTTGTTTAATAAAAGCGTCCTCGGCGAATCGAAACTCGCCAAGAACCGTCGGCACCGTTGGCGCACCGTCGACCGGGATATCCATTGTCAAGTTGCACCTCTGCAGAGCTTGATTCGAATGGCGTGGACTTAGGGCTTTTCTGCCGGTTTCACGGGCTCGACCGTGATCCGCTTGGCTCGGCTGGGGCGAGGTTTTTTCATCTTGGGATATTTTGATTGATTTCGGCGTTTGAGCTCGCGAGGCTCTTCGCGACCGGGTCGATCTCGGACCAGCCGGGAAGTTGCCGACAGAACGATCCACATCAGATCGTCGGACGTTTCAAGTTCGTCGCTGAAGTATATCCAAGCATCGCGTGAACGAGAAAAGCTGACTTCACGCGGATGGATTTCCAGGACCGCAGCAGCGTCGTTGGTCAGTGAGCGTACCAAGTTATAAGCCAGCACTCCGACCGCTATTTCGCGGTCAAGGTTTTCGGGAGTATGGCAGCGTAGATCACAAAATCCCATCGTGGTCTTCCAGCAAGCAATGTCCGTTTCAACGTCCCATCGCAGACCATAGAGCTCCGCGATTTCGTCAGCGCTGAAACGCTTCGAGTCAACAAGCGTGGTGACGATCGTCAGCACCTCGGTGCGACCAGTCAGACGGTATCGGATGCAGCGATACCGGATTGATTCAGGTAGCTGTTGCCACTGCTCGGGTGTAAATCGATTTTTGTTATTCTTTGGTTTCTTCAGCGTGATTGTCTTTTCGTCGAGCACTTCGCAGACTCCTTCAAAGGGTGAATTGCGACAGCCCTTGATCCCGCAAACCAGTTCAACACCTCGGCGATTCAGTAGCACCGAATCATAGAACGATTCGAAGTTGCTATCCGCGACGACGATATCGCCGGCTACGAAATCACCGTGTTTTTCACGGAAAAGGCTTACCTCGCCGGTCAGTTTCCCCTTCATTGCTGCGGTGTTGTAATTGACAATGCAACCGGTCGCCAAGCAAGTCGTCACTACGCAGCGCACTTGAGGAAAGCCAAGCCCTTCTTTTTGAGTCGAAGGCTGAGGATAGACCTCTTGATTGGCCTGCGTATCAGGTGCGCGAAATACCAAACCATCGACCAAGTAGACATTTAGCCCGTGCCATTTCCACTGCGTAGGGGCTTTCCCGCGAAGTAAATCGACAATGCGTTTGCCAAGTCGATCGATCAGTTCAACGGTGAGCTTTGCCCTCGCCTTGCAGTAGGCCGAAGCATCTTCGCAGCAGGGCGACTGGCCTCGCCGTTTTCGCTCACGATTGAACTTCGTGAGGACGGTCGAACAGGCATCTCCGCGACTGAGGCACTGCGAAACGAACAAGCCGAGTGTGATCGCCGGGGTGAACTCCCGCTCACGGAACTTGATTCCAAGTTCATCACATAGCTGATGGACATCGTCGTCACTGAAGATTTCGGTTAGCCGGACTTGATCGAGTTGGATCAAATTGTCAATCCGCTGGACCACCTCCTGTGGATTGAGGGCCCGACGCAATTCGGCTCTGCGATTGGTATCGACAGGGGTTCCACGAGGTGGCAGAATCATCGACGGCATCCTTGCTGTGTTGAGATTTTTTTGAAGAAAAACCACGATGCAACAAGGATGCCGTTCTTCGCTAGCTCAAAATTGTTTCACGCGAGATCCGCCTTAAGTCCACGCCATTCGAGCTTGATTCCGTTTCTCCCGGCAGACCCAGTATAAGGTCCAGCGACAACTCGCACAAATTATCATTGGACGCTTGAGCCATGGAGTGCCGGGATAAAACCGGTTTGGAATCGAGAATGAAAGTTTCTTACGAGGAAGGTCTAACCAACTACTTCGGCCTCCGGCGGAGGTGCGACGAAGGTAACAACGTCGTGCTGAGCGTCCGTGCAGGGGGAAGCGTAGGCCAGCTAATTGAGCTCCGAAATCAGGTCTTCCATGTGCCGACCGTGTCATATGCGTCGGGAAGGCAACACCAGCTACACCGCTTTGGTAAGGGTAGTCTGGACATGGCGGAGTCGAAGAACCTGTGCATGCGTGGAAAATTCCAAACGCGAGAACCGGGAAGTCCCATTTGCCCCTGGGGTCAAGTCGTGATGACTCACTGCCAGGGCGACCAGCGAACCTCTATGAGCGCAATTCTGGTATGAACGCGGATGGGATGGCAGATGAGGCCGTAGTACCGTCGACGCGGGTGAACAAAGCTGCGACCGCAGTGGCGGAATCCGCCGAGGAAAGGGACCTCACTGAAGGGAAGTATTGCCGGATTGGCGTCGATGCTTCGGACTCTGAGCCGGAACAAGTATCAATTGGAGCGTCACGGGAAATCACGACGGGTAGCGTCACAGTGTGTCGCGATCGTTTGACCCAACGGAGGAGCCGTATGAGTCAAGGCTCACGTACGGATCTGTGCGGGGGGCGGCTGGCAACAGCCGTCCCTACCGCGATCCTTGAAAACCTCCGGCGCACCCTTCGGTCGGATGAGCCATTTTTATTGTGACACAAAGAACGATCCGTTGTCGGCGACGTTGAACATCGGTCGCAGGTAGCGATTGGATGCCTTTCGGCAGCCCGGTCGGTACACCATGCTGATACCGATGTTCCAGCCTTCGGATTGATACTTAGGAACGGTTGAATCGCTCGTGGGAGCGAAGTACGTCGAGGCCAACTTCGTGGCGAAACCACCTGACAACGGTATGTCCATGTCGTTGCCGAAGATAACATGATTGTTGTCAGTACCACCGATGTATGAGGTCCACTGACCGGTCGATCCAAAACTGTAGCGATAGAACGCTTGATACTGATTGCTCGCACCGATGGATTGAGTGCCGTTGAAGCCGGCGCCGGCTTCATTGACCACCACGGTGGCGACGTTTTCATCATTGAGCCCAGCCATCCAGTGAAATCCGAAGTTGTGGCGGGGAGACAGTTTCCAGCTCAGTTCGCCGCGAAGCTGCAACAGGTCCGCATGATAATACCAGTCATCGTTGAGGTAATCCAACACAACGCCGTACTGCAGGCCGTAGTCGACGCGGCGAAACAGACCACCGGTGATGAAAACTTGGTTGCGGTGCTGGTCGGTGAAACTTTCCCCCTCGAGATTATTCTGTGTGGCCCGGAGGCCGAACTGAGCGGAGAGGTCGATGCCAAGCAACTGCTTTAAATCTCGACCCTCATTAAACCCTTCGTGGAATCCGAAGCTGCCACTGCTCGATCGCGCGTTCGGACCGGTGGCTGGGAAATTCATCGGGTTGAGAAACGCCTGGGTTCCGTAGAAGAACTCGAAGCGGCTCCAGTCGACACCCAAGACAGGCAAAAACAGAGGAAATCGTGCGGGGCCACAAGACGAGTCACCGCCCATTGCGTCACACGTGCCCATGCCGGAACGACACGCATCGCAGCCGCATTCATCGCCCATGAATGATTCCATACCGCAGGCAGGTTCCGTGCCGCAACTGGCCTCGAAGCCGTAATGAGGCTCGAACCGACAGCTGGGCTCGAAACCACAGCTGGGCTCGAAACCACAATTCGGTTCGGTAAGATATCCGCCTTCCAGGCCACAGCCGGGATCGTAACCGGCGCAGTCGTTACAATCACAGACCGATCCATGGGCACCATAATCTTCCAAAAACCCGACCTGTTGGAGCTCCCGTCCGACTCGAGGCTGTTCAATAGGGACAGTGCCCGAGCCGACATGTTGTCGACGCGAATTTGGCCTCTGAACGAGTTGTGGTCGCTGTGACGCAACTGCGGACGCGTCGGCATCCACCGGCGATGAGAACCGCCGCATTTGCGAGCTTGTGTTTGGTTGACGAGAGCGAACGTCCACCGCCTCTGCCGTTGTAACACTCATCATCACGAACGACGTCATCGCAATCCAGAGCGTTCGACGGCGAGGAGCCAGCAGATAGGGCGTCATGGTTTCAGTGATAGGCATGAACAGGTTCCGAAGTCGCACGCGATGGCCATCGGCCAACATCGTGCTGGGAAAGTTTCGATCTGTTTTAATATCGGATCGGCACATGTCCTCTCATTAGAAAAACCTTCCTAACCGATACAAACTATCCACGCCGCAGGGTCCCGATGTGTTTCACGACGGTATGATCGTTCTCATTCGGCACAGTCCAACGGCGACGGCGAATCCTGCGGTAGACGTCCATTTTCGTCCGAAGATGAATGAGCCATCCAACCTGGAAACAAGTATTCTTTCCCGTAATCCTGAGAGAGGGATGTTAACAAATTCCCCAAACCGCTACCGACCTTCCCGCCGGGCACTCTTGGTCGGCCTTTTGGTGTGTGAATTTACCTATGGGGGCGTCTGGCCTGACTCCGCCCGAGCGTTCGAACTTGATAAAGATATGCCGGTTGTGACTGTTGGCCCTATCGATCAGCCCGCGATCGAGTCGCAGGTCGCGCCGACGCCTTACACACTGACGGACGTCATGCAGTGGGCCTACGAGTATTCTCCAGCGGCGAGTCTGATCAACTCCGAAGCAATCGCGGTGCGACGCGGGATCAATACCGAGGATTCCGACGGATGCTGTGAGGCGAGATTGGTGCAGGGTGTGCTGCAAGAAGTCGCGTTGGCGCGACGCAGTGACAGCGCTACGGAAGCCGCCATTGCCTATCACAAACTCGTGGCAGCAACCCAGGCCGTGGAGTTCGCCAGTCAGGCGGTCGCTATCCAGGATAAACTGATCGGCCTCGCCGCAGAAGCGGAACGACTGGATATCCCAGACGCCAATCCGCTGACACTGCGTCAAACCCGACTCGATCTCGTTGATCTGCAAACCGAGCAAACGTTCAACGCCCTAAAATTAAGGCAGGAATTGTCGCGTTTGACTGGACGCAGCGAATCCGAGGTCGCTGTCGCGATCATGATGGACCCGTTGCCCAGCGACGCTCCATCGATTGCTGCAGGCGAAGCCGTTTCACAGGCATTCCGCCAGCGTCACGACCTCCGCGCTCTCCAGGTCCTCTGTCGGGACCTGAACCGATGCAATCTCGATGCGGCGCGCCTCATGATGGGCACGCTCAGCCCTGGTGCAGGATTGTCGTTGGCTGTCGCAGCCACGGGCCTTCTGAAATGTCTCAAAACCGATACGACTGATAATGACTTTCAGGCCCGGCGACGCCAGTGCGCGGAACTTCTGGAGTCGGTGCAAAGTGTCGTCCGCAATGAAACGCTGCAAGCGGTGCTCGATGTTCGTAGCGCCGGTGCGAGGCTGCAAATTGTCGATGAGCAGTTGCAGTTCGCAACCGAGCGTCTCGAGGAGGCACGCGGCAAGATTCAAATCGACGAAGCCACCCCAGGCAGTGATCTCATCGTCGAATTGGAGATCTACCAACTCCGCGGTAAGCGTCTAGCGAGGCAAAAGGACCTGGCAATCGCGATCGACAATTTGCATCATGCCTCGGGTGCCCCACTGCAGTAACTCGGGTGCCGCACGGCAGTAAAAAAGCGAATGCTCACAGCAGCGAAAGGCTGCGTTGCAGGTCCTCAGCGGAGTCGCTGACTCTTGGCTGTCAGGAATCCAGCATACTCCTGGACCGTGATGCGACCGTCGCCATTGAAATCGGCTCCAGCGGGGCTGATCAACATTTGTCCCCATTCGCTGGCTGTCAGTGCGAAATCGCCATTCTTGTCGTACTTCCCAATGATCGTTTTGGCCATGGTGAGTGTTTTTTCATTTGGCGGTTCGCTGGGCATTGGCAGCTTCTGGGCCGCTGAATCACCTTTCGCGCTGGTTTGGCTCGCCCCTCTTGATGAGGAACCCTTTGCCGCGTTCATGGACGAGGCAGCGCCCGACTCTCGTTGGGGAGCAATTCCCGATCGAGTATCGCTCGCGGTGAGTCCGCCGTTGACGCCTTTCAACACTTCCGAGGCAGTGATCACACCATCGTGATTGGCGTCCCATCCATAAAACTCAGCGATCAGTGCGTCACTCCACTGGGACGTGTACTCGCTCATTGAAACTTGACCATCGGTGTTGAGGTCCCGATCGGCAAAGAATCTCGGCAGCCCCTCAGGTGCCGTGGCGGCGTAGACTCGGTAGGAGCGTCGGCCTTCGAAATCAACGACATCGGATTCCGCAGTTTTTTCCGCCTGCGGTGGGGAGTCACCCCGGCGGTCGCGACGACTGGCTTCTTTCCCGTTGCGTTCAACGGCTTCACGGGTGGCGAGCTCGCGTTCGGATAACTTTCCGTCGCCATTGCGATCAAAGTCCATCGGAGTGCCCCAGAAACCACTGCGTTTAACCTCGTCGCCATCGAGCTGCCCGTCACGATTGCGGTCGTAACGCCGGATATTACTACGAGCTTCTTCGAGATCCGCGTCGCTTGGCACGACTGCCATAATTTCAGCAGCCGGGCCGAAACCGAGCATCGGTAACTCAGGGATTTCCAGGCCGAACCCCGGCACCAGCGGCTCGACGGCCGTGGGATCGACATTTTCGCTGCCGCGGTCATCACCACGTCCCCGGTCGTCACCGCGTCCCCGGTCGTCACCGCCTCGACTTCCACGATCTCCTCCGCCTTGACTCCGCATCTTTTCAAACGCTTCGGTGATTTTCGTGAGCGGGATCGGCTGGCCCGGCTTGATGCTCGGATCCGCCGACTGCATTCGCTCGACCATCGAACGCATTGGCCCCTCTTGCTCGTCGGGATCGAGCGTGCCGTTGCCATTGCGGTCCAGTCTCGACAAAAATCCGCTCGGGCCACCACCTCGATCCCCACGCTCACCGCCTCGATCACCGCCAAAACCGCCCCGATCACCACCAAAACCGCCACGCTGCGCCTCAACCGAAAGCGACCACAGAGACGCGATTCCCGCCATCAGGACAAAACGAAGAACGCTGTTAGAAGAGATGTTAGACATGAATCGAATTCGCGATAAAAGGAGAAGTGATGCAGATTTCGAGTGAGCCGAATGAAGAATAGGCTGCAAAGGACGTTTTCCTAATGGTTTTTTCACTATTTCATTCCGCGACGGAGGGAAATCGATGCTGGGGTTGTAACACCGCAGGGGGTCGGCGAGTTTCGCCGGTAGAGCAAACTCGGGCGTGGATTGTGGTTCCTATTTCGATCGACCGCTCCGCCCGTCGTGAGCCGGATTGGAACGATCGGACTGGCGGGCCATCCCGCCCTGATTTCCAGGCGTCTGGCGTTCTTTCAGAAATGCAAGCGAACCGAGGTTTCTCTTATTCGGTCCAAAACGCTATCCTGACGTACCATTGCTGCCGATTCTCGTTTTTATCACGTTTCCCTGTATTTACCAAACATGTCTACCGCTTCGGTTCAACACGTTGACGTTCGCTTGCCCGATGGCACCACCCACAGTCATCCCGGCAATACCACCGCGTTGGAGATCGCCCAGGGAATCAGTGAGGGATTAGCTCGTTCGGTCGTGGCGGCTGAGGTCGACGGCAACATCGTGGATTCATTCCGCCCGCTCGGCGAAGTCGCAGGAGAGGATGGATCGCTCTCACTGAAATTGCTGACTGCGCGTGATTCCTCCGCTCTGGACGTGCTCCGGCACTCGGCGGCGCACGTGATGGCGCGAGCTATTATGCGGCTTTACAAAGGCGTCTCGCTGGCGTTCGGTCCGACCACCTCCGGTGGATTTTACTACGATTTCGACCTGCCCGAGAAAATCAGCGAGGACGATTTTCCGAAAATCGAAGCGGAAATCAAAAAAATCATCAAGGATAAAGAGCCTTTTGAGCGATTCGTGCTCGATCGTGAAGCAGCTCGCAAGCTCTGCGACGACCTTGATCAAGATCTCAAAGTCGAGCACATCGACACCGGACTGGGCGACCAGGCGACCGTCAGCTTCTACCGCCAAGGCGAATTCGTTGACCTCTGCCGAGGACCTCACATCCCGCACGCGGGAATGATTAAAGCGATCAAGCTGCTGTCCGTTGCCGGGGCCTACTGGAAAGGCGACGCCTCGGGGCGTCAATTGCAACGCGTTTATGGCACCGCATTTTTTGACAAGAAGGAACTCGCTGCGTACCTGGAGCAGATCGAAGAAGCCAAGCGCCGAGATCACCGCGTCCTTGGCAAACAACACGGCTTATTCGCGATCAATCCTGATGTCGGTCAGGGCCTCTGTTTGTGGCTGCCCAAGGGAGCTCGGGTGCGGGTGGCACTCGAGGACTTCCTTCGCAAAGAATTACTCGCGCGCGGATACGACCCCGTCTACAGCCCCCACATTGGCCGCGTGGAGTTGTACGAGACCAGCGGTCACTTTCCATATTACCGCGACAGCCAATTCGCACCCCTGTTCGGCACCGAGGTCGGCGGACTTCTCGACGCGTGGGGGAGCCGTCTCAGCGAAGGAAAACTCAGCAGCGATGACGAGGACAAATTGATGGCGGCCGCTGAGGTGTTCGGCGTCAAGCTGCCTCAGTACAAGGCCTCTGCCTCGGCAGATGCGAAGCAAAAAGTGCTCCACGAATGGCAGCTCACTCACGAGCGGTATCTGCTCAAACCGATGAACTGCCCCCACCACTGCCAAATCTTCGCTGCCCAACCTCGATCCTACCGGCAGCTGCCGCTGCGATTGTTCGAGTTTGGAACCGTCTATCGCCACGAGCAAACCGGTGAACTCAATGGCATGATGAGGGTACGCGGCTTGACCCAGGACGACGCGCACATCTTCTGCACCGCCGATCAAGTCGAAGAGGAATTCCGTGCGACGATTGAACTGACCAAGTTCGTATTGGAATCCGTCGGTCTCGACGATTATCGCGTGCAGCTCTCGTTGCGAGATCCCGACAGTAGTAAATACGTCGGCAGCGAAGCCAACTGGGATCATGCTGAAAGTGCGCTTCGAGGCGTCTTGCAGCATTCGGGACTGGAGTTTAACGAGGAGCCTGGCGAAGCCGCATTTTATGGTCCAAAAGCTGATTTCATGGTCCGCGACTGCATCGGACGCTCGTGGCAACTCGGAACCGTTCAATTGGACTACAACCTGCCCCAGCGGTTCAAGCTCGAGTACAAAGGCAACGATAATGCGACCCATCAACCCGTCATGATCCATCGCGCGCCGTTCGGTTCGCTCGAACGATTCACCGGCATGTTGATCGAACATTTTGCCGGCGCGTTTCCGATGTGGCTCTCACCCGAGCAAGTCCGTGTGTTACCCCTTAGCGACAAGTCGATTGACTACGCGGTGGCGGTGGCAAAGCAGTTCGATGAGGCGGGACTGAAGGTCACGGTCGATTCGCATGATGGGAAAGTGCAAGCCAAAATTCGCAACGCTCAGCTCGACTTGGTCAACTACATGGCCGTCGTCGGGCCGAAAGAGGCGGAGTCCGGTCACGTCGCGCTGCGCGACCGCATCGACGGCGATCTGGGCTCGATGCCGATCACCGAAGCGATCTCCCGCTTGACCGACGAAATCAAAACTCGAACCGTCCGGCAAGCCGTGCGGGCGTCAACCATTTCGATTGCCGACTCCAGTGAAACATCACACGAGTACTAAGAGCCTATCCGAAAAGGGGTCTGACCCTCTCCGGCGAGGCCGCTAAAAACGTTGATGCGTCTCCAAAGGGTCAGACCCCTTTTCGGATAGGCTCTAAGCTCTTCATCCGGGATTGAATCAATCCGTCAAGTCTTGATTTCGTATGAATCCTCCACGTGAAAGATCCTCCAGTAGGGATGCACGGCGGTTGTGGGTTTTTTATCAGGCGATTCGAGCGGGAGTCCCTCCCGGCACCAGCCTAGGATTCCGTCGCGATAGTTCGCCGCATCAACGCCGGCGGCAATTAGTTTCCGAGCGTACAGGTAACTGCGCCCACCCACCGTGCAATAAACAGCGACGCGCCGGCCCGCGAACGCCCCTGCATCTGCTTCGTATTCCCTCTGCGTGATTGCTCCGGGTATTCGAGACACGGTTTGTTCCGCAGCGCTGCGAACGTCGACCAGTACCAGTGGCAATCCATCGGACTGGAGCTCCGCGCACAGGTCCGAGGTCGAAATCGTGCCAACCTCCGGCCGCCCGAGAAGTCGACGTGTCGCTTCGATGGTTCCGAATCCACGGTCGCAAACTCGAATTATTAGGTCGCCGATTGACATCAGGAGTCACCTCGTCGCTAAGAACGACCACCATCGCAGCAGGTCTCGCAAATTCGGTGGCACACCGAGCATGACGGACTCGTTTGGCATGGTTTCGGATTCTCGGTTGGGTGCTAGAGAAGAAGAGGTGCAGCGAATGGCCTTCCTAGGGCGATACAGCTCGAAATCCAAGGTGCGGCGGAATGCTAGGGCCGATCGATCCATGGGTTTTCGGACCTACTCACTTTCACGTTCTCCTTGAGGAACGTGATAATCTTAGGAATCACGGTGGCGTCATCATTGATGAGCGCAGGGCCACTGAGGGCAGTTTTCGGTAGGACCATTTCCAGGCCGCTCAACGTGCCTCGATTGAATCGTTTCTTGACGCTTTCGATTCGGCTGCCTATCCGTTCGGCTTCGCTGCCTTGTGAGCTCGATTGGCCTGCCACAATCATGGTCGGCAAACCCAGGAGGATCGGCTCGGTAACGGGAGCCGTCATCGAGAGTCCGTGAAGATTTTTCTCCGGTGAAACGTAAACAAGTGCCTTCACGTCTTGCCCCTGTTTCATTCGCCCCACACTCGGGATTTTCCAATCTCGGGCCGCCCAGTATCCTGCCAAAATCGCGCCTTCTTCGACACCGATCATGCACAAGGCGTTGAGGTTCAATCGACCCGCATTGTTTTCTTCTTTCAGAAACTGCTTCGCCTCTTCGAGGTCGAAGCGAATGATCGCGTCGGCATCGCCCCGGCCCATAGTCGAAAGGTTAAACGCTTGTTCGCTTCCCGTTCGATCGCGATAGGTTTTACTGTTTCCGTGGCCCCGGTATTCGACCACGATCGCTGCAAAGCCCGCTTTCCTCAACGCTTTGCACAGCTTGACATAGGGTGCGAACTGTCCCTTCCATTCGTGTACGATCATCACAGGGATGCCGTCCTTGCCTTTATTCGAAGGATAATAATAAACAGTTATTTTGACGCCGTCCCTGGTGGTCAAGGATTCGGGGCGCGGTTGCAACGCCGGATCTTTTCCCGCGTCCGCAACAGATTTTGCAGCAGGCTGCGCCATGATTGGCTGCGCCGAGCCGGCCAGGGCGGTGACCAGCAGTAAACACGCCATCGCAGCGAGACGGCGTCCGCCAAATCGCGGCTCACGATTAACACGGCAATGATCGATCATAGTCATCAACGGCAAATTCAAGCGGGAAAGAGGGTCAGCGATACTTTATTCTACTCCATCCCGCAGTCATTTGCATGCAAATCGTCGATCGGTTCGACGCCAGTGCTCACAGGGATTGCCTGCAACGTTCAGCTGAGCGACGATAGACGCGTCGTAACTGAATGAGCCCAACTGCATAGGAGAGACCGACGATGACTGAGCGTGCTGTACTGGCCGGTGGATGTTTTTGGGGTATGCAGGATCTGATTCGAAAACTGCCGGGAGTCGAGCAGACCCGAGTCGGCTACACCGGCGGCGAGGTCACCAATGCAACCTACCGCAATCATGGCCTCCATGCCGAGGCGATTGAAATTCAGTTCGATCCTGACGAAATCAGTTACCGGAAACTCCTGGAGTTCTTCTTCCAAATCCACGACCCCACCACGCCGAACCAGCAAGGCAACGATCGGGGGACATCGTACCGTTCGGCGATTTATTACGTCGACGAGTCCCAGCGTCAGGTAGCCATCGACACGATTGCCGATGTTAACGCCGCGGGAGCCTGGCCCGGTAAGGTTGTCACGCAGGTGGAACCGGTTGGCGACTTTTGGGAAGCCGAACCGGAACATCAAGACTACCTCGAACGGATCCCCAACGGGTACACCTGCCATTTCGTTAGGCCCGACTGGGTGCTGCCCAAGGGCAGTAGCTAAATCAGATCGCGTATTGCAATCGAGGATCGTCGAGTCCGAGTCGCTTCATTTTTTTGTAGAGCGTCGTGCGGTTGATCTCCAGTTCACCGGCTGTCGCGGCGCGGTTCCATCCGTGGCGGCGGAGTGACTGGAGAATGATCTCGCGTTCAGGGAACTCCAATGCCTCACGCAAACTCTGACCGGCTGCCGGAGCGGCGGCATTCCAGTGAGTGAAGCCTGCATTGCTGGCCCGGGACGCTGGCGGCAAATCGTTGGCGCCGAAAGTTTGATGAGCTGACGAACCGAGGACTTCCGGTGGCAGGTCCTCGATACCGAGGATGCGTTCGCTGCTTAGCAAGACGGCACGCTCGACGACATTTTCGAGCTGCCGGACGTTTCCCGGCCAGCGATATGCCTGCATCTTATCGAGTGCTTCACGATCAAATCCTTCGACATCACGAGAAGCAATCTCGGACGCTTCGCGAATAAAATGATCGACTAGCAGTGGAATGTCACCAGGACGCTGACGCAGTGGCGGTAGTTCAATGTTGATCACATTGATACGATAATAGAGATCTTGGCGAAACGAGCCGTTGGCAACGCTAGTTTCGAGATCCAGGTTGGTTGCTAAGATCACGCGGGTATCGCTTTGACGTGTCTCCATGCCCCCGAGCGGCTCGAACTGAAATTCTTGTAGCACGCGGAGTAGCTTGACCTGCATCGCGGGAGTTGCCGTGCCAATCTCGTCGAGGAACAACGTTCCCCGATCGGCCTGCTCGAATTTGCCGATCCGGTCCTTGGCCGCGCCAGTGTAAGCGCCCGCCACGTGCCCAAACAATTCGCTTTCTAGTAGTGTGTCAGGCAAGGCACCGCAGGCGACCTCGACATAGGGGCCACCTCGACGGGAGCTGCGCGAATGGATTGCGCGAGCAATCATGCTCTTGCCCGTCCCATTTTCGCCCGTGATCAAAATCGATGCCTGGGTGTCTGCAACACTGTTGATCACATCAAAGACTTTCATCATCCGGTAATCGCGGCTGAGTATGTTCTCAAAACCACCAAGACGATCGAGTTGTTTGCTCGGCAACTCGTTCTGCTGTGCGGCTGCAGTTGGATGGATCGCACGATCAATCGCCAATAGCAATGCGTCGTCATTGACGGGTTTGGTTAACAGATCAAACGCGCCCGCGCGGACCGCGTCCAATGCGGTGTCTGGACCGGCATAACCAGTCAACACGATGACGGCGACCCCAGCATGATGTTGCGCGGCGTAGCGGACGAGTTCCTGACCGTCTTGGCCCGCGATTCTCAGATCGGTGATGACAAGGTCGAATTTTTGTTCTTCCAGCTGCCGACGAGCCCCGCCGAGATTCTGCGCGATCTCAATCGAAAACCCTCGATCGGCCAGCCAATCGCCGAGCGATTCGACGAGATGCACGTCGTCATCGACGAGCAGAATGCGGGTACAGGCGGCCATGATTGGTTTCCGGGGCAGCGGGAGCGAGATAATTCAAGCAGTTGCTTCCCTATTACTTAGGTCAGGAAATCCAGACAGTCAAAAAAGTCACCACCTGTTTCGAAAAGACAACAATCGCGTGCTGGCCGGCTGACGATTTGGTAGCCCGACGGGTCCGTGAGGCACATCAGATCACCACTCGCTAGCGCTTCGAGTTGGTATTCTCGCTTTGAAACCGCAAATGTGATGGACTCGAGAGCCCGCTAGCCGCCACGGCGGGGTGATCGCCAGCTGGATAAGTTCTTGCCCACCGTATGGATGAGTGGTAGCCTCTGTTCAGTTCATTACCAAATGCAGGAGCTCAGTGGTGTCTGACCCGATCAATCCCTACCAAGCACCCATCGAGACCAGCAGCCTTCCCATTACGACTCAGGGCAGCTATGAGGAGCTCGCCGGTACCGCGACGGGTCTTCGAATTATCTATTTCGGTATCCTCCTGGTGTTGCTGTGCATGATCGTATCGACGGTCGCGATTCCGCTTTTTCCGCGTGCATTGGCCGGACTGGGCGCCATGATACTGGTTGGGTTTTTGATGTGGGCAATTGGCCCATTTTTCTGTCTGACGGCGCCCGCTGAAACGAGGACGAAAGGATTAGTGCTCGGAAATATCGTTTGTCAGGTGGTTTCGCTGGTGGTGTATGGAGTATCGATGTCCGGCGTTATCTTTTTCCGCTACAGCTCCGTCCTCACGAATTTGCTGTCGGTTGTCGGCTTGGTATTGTTCGTTCTGGCAATGATGAGAATCGCGAAATACATTCATCGTGACGATTTGCACGCCTCCGGTCGCGCCATCCTCGTCGGTGGTGGTATCGTGCTGGTGCTCGGTTTGTTGACGGGGCTGGGCATCTTGGTGATTGGCGCGAAGGGCGCTATCTTGATGTTGGGCGTGCTGGTCGGACTGCTGATCGTTTTCGTGCTGTACGCTAATTTCGTGAATTCGCTGGCAAGAGCAATTCAGTCACTCCGCCGTTAGCGTCTATCTGAAAAGGTCGCTACCCTTGGGAGGCGAGTCGTCTTCCCCCAGTTTTTAATCGCTTCGTCGGCGAGGGCATCCCCCTTTTTAAGGCTCATCCGACCGAAGCGTGCGCGATGGTGACTGGAGGTTTTTTTAGGATCGCGGTAGGGACGGCTGTTGCCAGCCGCCCCCCGCACAGATCCGTACGTGAGCCTTGACTCATACGGCTCCTCCGTTGGGTCAAACGATCGCGACACACTGTGACGCTACCCGTCGTGATTTCCCGTGACGCTCCAATTGATACTTGTTCCGGCTCAGAGTCCGAAGCATCGACGCCAATCCGGCAATACTTCCCTTCAGTGAGGTCCCTTTCCTCGGCGGATTCCGCCACTGCGGTCGCAGCTTTGTTCACCCGCGTCGACGGTACTACGGCCTCATCTGCCATCCCATCCGCGTTCATACCAGAATTGCGCTCATAGAGGTTCGCTGGTCGCCCTGGCAGTGAGTCATCACGACTTGACCCCAGGGGCAAATGGGACTTCCCGGTTCTCGCGTTTGGAATTTTCCACGCATGCACAGGTTCTTCGACTCCGCCATGTCCAGACTACCCTTACCAAAGCGGTGTAGCTGGTGTTGCCTTCCCGACGCATATGACACGGTCGGCACATGGAAGACCTGATTTCGGAGCTCAATTAGCTGGCCTACGCTTCCCCCTGCACGGACGCTCAGCACGACGTTGTTACCTTCGTCGCACCTCCGCCGGAGGCCGAAGTAGTTGGTTAGACCTTCCTCGTAAGAAACTTTCATTCTCGATTCCAAACCGGTTTTATCCCGGCACTCCATAACTCAAGTGTCCAATGATTTGTTTAATAAAAGCGTCCTCGGCGAATCGAAACTCGCCAAGAACCGTCGGCACCGTTGGCACACCGTCGACCGGGATATCCCTTGTCAAGTTGCACCTCTGCAGAGCTTGATTCGAATGGCGTGGACTTAGGGCGAGTCTGGCGTGAAACAAATTTGAGCTAGCGAAAAAAGGCACCCTTGTTGCATCGTGGTTTTTCTTCAAAAAAATCTCAACACAGCAAGGATGCCGTCGATGATTCTGCCACCTCGTGGAACCCCTGTCGATACCAATCGCAGAGCCGAATTGCGTCAGGCACTCAATCCGCACGAGGTGGTCCAGCGGATTGACAATCTGATCCAACTCGATCAAGTCCGGCTCACCGAAATCTTCAGTGACGATGATGTCCATCAGCTATGCGATGAACTTGAAATCAAATTCCGCGAGCGAGAGTTTACGCCGGCGATCACACTCGGGTTGTTCGTTTCGCAGTGTCTCAGTCGCGGCGATGCCTGTTCGACAGTCCTCACGAAGTTCAATCGTGAGCGAAAACGACGAGGCCAGTCGCCGTGCTGCGAAGATGCTTCGGCCTACTGCAAGGCGAGGGCAAAGCTCACCGTTGAACTGGTCGATCGACTTGGCAAACGCATTGTCGATTTACTCCGCGGGAAAGCCTCTACGCAGTGGAAATGGCACGGGCTAAATGTCTACTTGGTCGATGGTTTGGTATTTCGCGCACCTGATACGCAGGCCAATCAAGAGGTCTATCCTCAGCCTTCGACTCAAAAAGAAGGGCTTGGCTTTCCTCAAGTGCGCTGCGTAGTGACGACTTGCTTGGCGACCGGTTGCATTGTCAATTACAACACCGCAGCAATGCGGACATTGCTTGCTGGAAGACCACGATGGGATTTTGTGATCTACGCTGCCATACTCCCGAAAACCTTGACCGCGAAATAGCGGTCGGAGTGCTGGCTTATAACTTGGTACGCTCACTGACCAACGACGCTGCTGCGGTCCTGGAAATCCATCCGCGTGAAGTCAGCTTTTCTCGTTCACGCGATGCTTGGATATACTTCAGCGACGAACTTGAAACGTCCGACGATCTGATGTGGATCGTTCTGTCGGCAACTTCCCGGTTGGTCCGAGATCGACCCGGTCGCGAAGAGCCTCGCGAGCTCAAACGCCGAAATCAATCAAAATATCCCAAGATGAAAAAACCTCGCCCCAGCCGAGCCAAGCGGATCACGGTCGAGCCCGTGAAACCGGCAGAAAAGCCCTAAGTCCACGCCATTCGAGCTTGATTCCGTTTCTCCCGGCAGACCCAGTATTAGGTCCAGCGACAACTCGCACAAATTATCATTGGACGCTTGAGCCATGGAGTGCCGGGATAAAACCGGTTTGGAATCGAGAATGAAAGTTTCTTACGAGGAAGGTCTAACCAACTACTTCGGCCTCCGGCGGAGGTGCGACGAAGGTAACAACGTCGTGCTGAGCGTCCGTGCAGGGGGAAGCGTAGGCCAGCTAATTGAGCTCCGAAATCAGGTCTTCCATGTGCCGACCGTGTCATATGCGTCGGGAAGGCAACACCAGCTACACCGCTTTGGTAAGGGTAGTCTGGACATGGCGGAGTCGAAGAACCTGTGCATGCGTGGAAAATTCCAAACGCGAGAACCGGGAAGTCCCATTTGCCCCTGGGGTCAAGTCGTGATGACTCACTGCCAGGGCGACCAGCGAACCTCTATGAGCGCAATTCTGGTATGAACGCGGATGGGATGGCAGATGAGGCCGTAGTACCGTCGACGCGGGTGAACAAAGCTGCGACCGCAGTGGCGGAATCCGCCGAGGAAAGGGACCTCACTGAAGGGAAGTATTGCCGGATTGGCGTCGATGCTTCGGACTCTGAGCCGGAACAAGTATCAATTGGAGCGTCACGGGAAATCACGACGGGTAGCGTCACAGTGTGTCGCGATCGTTTGACCCAACGGAGGAGCCGTATGAGTCAAGGCTCACGTACGGATCTGTGCGGGGGGCGGCTGGCAACAGCCGTCCCTACCGCGATCCTTGAAAACCTCCGGCGCACCCTTCGGTCGGATGAGCCCTTTTTAATAGGTGCATTGTCAGATTGACATTGTTGTCGGGCACGTCGAACACGTAGACTCTGCCGATGCCGTGATGGACCCGTTTTGGACGGCACTATCGACACTGCCCGGCCACCCCAGGGACTCGGATGTACCGCCTGCTGCTTTGTTTTCGCTATCTTCGCACCCGCTACATAGCACTCGCGTCGATCATCAGCGTCACGCTCGGCGTCGCCACGCTGATTGTCGTCAACAGCGTGATGTCGGGATTTTCCGCTGAAATGCATGAGCGTTTGCACGGTCTGGCGTCGGATATCCTGATCGAGTGCCACGCCAGCGGTGGGATGCCCAACCCGGAAGCGCATCTCGATGAGATCCAACGCATCGTCGGAGATGACTTGCAAGGTGCGTCGGTGAGCGTACACGTACCCAGCATGCTCGGCATTGAGTTCAACGGACAGCTGATCACCCGGCACGTCAATCTAGTCGGCATCGACGCGGCCACCTACGATAATGTCAGCCAATTCGGTCGCTACCTGATTCACCCGAGCAATCAAAAACAGGTCGATTTCGATTTACGTCAATCGGGGTACGCCGAAGCTCGACCGAATTTCCCCGCCTCGGGCTGGGATTATCGGAAGGCCCGCGTCGCCTACGAACGTGCATTAGCCGAAGAGCAGGCGCGAGTCGAAGCGATCAACCGCGAAGCTGAACGACTCAGTAGTGGCCAACCGCCGCGCCCCCAGTCGAAGCAAGCCGAGCCAGCGTCTCGCGTGGCAGCGGGCGCGCCATCGCAAGCCAGCGAAGCAGTTGCCGGCTTGATCGAAATCGATCAACGCAGCAAAAACGATAATGCTTTCGCGGCCGCTGGACCATCGCTGGGTGTGGTGCTGCCTCCCGAACTCGGTGGAGGTCTGGGTGCTGCGAAAGCGGCCGTCTTCGACCCCGCCATCGAGCAGCACTCCGGCATCATCTTGGGTATTTCGACGTGCAGTAACAAACTTCGCGACGACGCGGGCAACGTCCGTGACCACTACTATTGTCGTCCTGGGGACGACGTGCGAATGATGTTTCCGAGCGCTTCGGAGAATCCAAAGGTACTCAACGAAAAGTTCACCGTCGTCGATCTCTACGAGTCCGGCATGAGCGAATACGACAGTACGTTTGCATTCGTGCGTTTGGATGAACTCCAGGAAATGCGGGGCATGATTGATCCCATTTCCGGCATGAAGAGCGTCACGACGATTCAGCTCAAACTGGTCGAGGGTGCCGATCTCAACGCAGTTCGTGACGCCCTCCGCCGTCGATTTCCTCCTGACACGTTCGCCTACAGCATCCAAACATGGCGAGACATGCAAGGGCCGTTGCTCGCAGCGGTTCGCTTGGAAACAACCATTCTTAATATTCTCCTGTTCTTGATCATCGCCGTTGCCGGTTTCGGTATTCTGGCCACGTTTTTCATGATCGTCGTGGAAAAGACGCGTGACATCGGCACCCTCAAAGCGCTCGGCGCCAGCGGAGGAGGTGTGATGAGTATTTTCCTCAGCTATGGATTGCTGCTGGGCATCGTTGGCAGCGGCGTGGGATTGTTGGGGGGCGTCTTGTTCGTCCACCATATCAATGAAATCGCCGGGCTGATCGAAACGATCACAGGCCAAGAAGTGTTTGATCCCACTGTTTATTACTTCACCGAAATCCCCACCATCCTCAATCCATTCACGCTCGCCTGGGTGATGGCTGGCGCGGTAGCAATCGCGACCACCGCCAGTGTTCTGCCAGCGATGCGTGCCGCTCGCATGCACCCCGTCACCGCCCTGCGTTTTGAATAAAAGTTCAAAGTAGCCATGATGAATCCGATTCTCGAAGCCCGTGGTATCTGCAAGAGCTACTACAAGAACAAGATTGAATTGCCGGTGTTGCGCGGTGTCGATGTGGCATTTCAACATGGCGAAGTCTCCGCGTTGGTAGGCCGCAGCGGCAGTGGCAAGAGCACACTGATGCACCTACTCGCCACTCTCGACCAGCCCGACGCGGGCGAGGTCTGGTTCAGCGGCCAACGCGTCGATAATCTTTCGCGAAAACAACGAGACGCCTATCGGAATCGACAGATCGGTATCATCTTTCAGTTCTATCATCTCCTGCCTGAATTGTCGGCGTTGGAAAACGTGCTCACGCCGGCGATGATCTCACGCAGCGTACTGGGGTATTTCCGTGACCGCAAATCGCTGACCCAACGTGCCGAAGCGATGCTCGATCGGGTCGGACTGCTCGATCGAAAAACGCACAAGCCATGTGAAATGTCGGGCGGCGAGATGCAGCGAGTTGCCATTGCCCGTTCGCTGATGAGCGAACCCGAGTTGCTGTTGGCCGATGAACCCACTGGTAATCTCGACACGGAGACGGGCGAGTCAATCCTCCAACTCTTGCGTCAGCTCAACAGCGAAGATGGCCTGACGATTGTGATGATCACACATGATGAAACGATTGCTGAATGCGCCGATCGCTGCTACCGCATGCAGGACGGATTGCTCGTCGATCGGTTTTCGCTCGAAACGCCTGTCGACCGCATCGCACCCCGAGCACGGATTGTGGCGTAGGCGGTGACGAGTGAGCCGTCAGCCCGACCGGGCCAAGAGAATCTTCAGCCCGGTAGGGCGGTGTCTCCATGCCGGTGGCGTCAGCCATCGGAAAGGAAATGGGCGGATAGCGCAGCCCGGAGGGCAGCATCTCTGGTCGGTATGGGTAAGGTCATGCAGGCTTGAATATGCCGCCCGCGGGGCTTTCAGTCTCGCGTTTATTTGACTCCGGTGGCTGACGCCACCGGCAGGGATATCTCGGCCTCCGGCCTGGGTGTATGAAATTCTTTCAGCCCGGAAGATACTGAGGGCGATCGTGCCTCAGAATAGGTCACTGATCGCGGCGTCAAGATTCTCTTTGTTCGAATCCTTACGGTCGGACTTTGCCTTCTCGTTGGACTGATCAATGGCGATCAAGTCCATCACGTTGTCACTCCAAGCAGGCGTTTCGCCAATGCTAACGAGGTCCGAATCATCTGTTTCGACCGTTGAGAGCGGTGCACGGACGATACCCGATGAACTGTTGGCGGACTTTGTTGGGAACGCCTGCGGAGCCAACGGTTCAGGCGAAGAGGTCGGGCCCTCTCCGTTAAGATAGTTGATCACGCGTAGAGCATCGAGTGCTGTGATAAACGCATCGTCGCTGACATCATAGTAATAATCGTTGGCTGGAACCGAATCGATTGGGACGCCGTTTCCAGCTTGCTGCGCGTTGAGCAGGTTGATGACGAGCAGTGCGTCGAGCGAAGTGACAAATCCGTTGCGGTTGACATCCTCGGCGATGACAGGATTGGTGAGACGGTTTCGCGTCGTATTGAACTGGACCTCGACCGGCCCGCTCACACCGCCGCCCAGGTCGTGCACCTGTATCACGACAATGTCCTCGCCGAGGTGGTCGGGGTTGGGGCGATACTCGAGGTTTCCGGTAGCAGAGTTAATCGTCGCGACACCGCCCGTGCCATTGGTCAAGATCTCGGTTTTCGCAAGATCCAGTCCATCGGTTGAGCTGAATACGTCGTTCAGGTCGACGATGGCGACGCCACTGCTATCGGGATTGTTGTACGTGCCCGAGCGAATTTGCCCGTGTGGTATCGGAGCTGAACCAATGTTGATTTTGAGCCTTAACTCCTGGTATTTCGTATTGGAATCAATTCGCGAATCGGGGCCATCGTCGGCGCGGAACACCAGCGTTGCTGTGCCGCTGGCGTTGTTCGCCGGATAGAGATACAGCGTACCGTTAATTAAGTCCGGTTCACGGCGGAACAGCGTTGAGAGATCCGTACCATTCGTGCCGACCGAATCGGCGGGCTGGTAGCGGAAGACCACTGTTTGACTCGCTTGCTCATCGGTCGCCGTTTGTGGGCCGGGTGAGAGATTCGATATCAATCCAGGGAATGTGGTCGTTCCGCCGTCCTCGCGGACCGGCGAGTAAAGTGTTTCGTTGGCACCGAACGCATCGTCATTGAGCGTAAAGGTCGGCACATCGTTGTTCGGATTGACCTTCAACGTAACTAGAGCTGGTGCACTCGTGGCTGGCGGATCGCCTGAATCAGTGACGAAGTATGTGAACTGATCAGGCGTTGTGCCGGGCGTAGCAGTGTTGTAGTCCGTGTCAGGGACGTAGGACAAACGATCGAGATATCGCTCGGTCGCTGCCCCGTTGTCGACCTCAACAAACGTGAGCGTTAAAACACCGTGGGGGAGCGTGAAGGTTTTCGACGCTTCTGAGTTGCCCGTACTCGGGTTGATGACGTATTCCCCGATCAAACTCGCGCCCGATACTGTAGGCGCGGTCTCGCCGGGCAGACCAATGCCTGTCACGTGCAGAGACTGCAATTCAGGGAACGCGACGGTCCCACCGGCGAGCGCTGGGCCTTCGAAGTTGCCAGCCTGATCGAGCAGTCGGTCTTCCGTGATGGCAATAGCTGTTGGATTGCCAGTGACTGGATTGCCCGTGCCGTTTTCCAGTTCGCTGAATTCGAGCATTTCGAGGGTGCGGCTGGGGGCGGTTGGCGTGTCATTGCCGCTGCTGATCGTAATGGTAATCCGCTCGCGGCGGACTTGATCCAGTAGCGGGCTCGTGTTCCCACTCAGATCCCGTTCGCTTACGACGATATCGTAAACGGCGCTACCAAAGGCATCTGGGTTGGCATCGAGTGACAGCGTACCGTTGTCCGTGAGGGTGGGCTCGGTATCGAACAAGCCTGGCGTCCCGCTAATCTGTTCGAGCTCGACGTGAACGGTCGAGTTAGCGTTTTCATCACGGGCGCCATCCGATGTGTTCGAGGGTGCCGGACCCGGCAAGATCACCGCGCCCGATTTCGTGAACACGTTCGTGGTGAACGGACCACCTCCTTCGCCCACGATAAACTCAGCCTGGTTGGCCGTGTCACTGCGCAAATCAGGGATCGATGGCAGATCGTTCTTGGGCGTGACGGACATCGTAACCGTGGCCGCGTTGCTGAGATGATTGACACTACCACGATCGTCGACGAAGTAGGTGAATACGTCGGTCGGATCAAACGGTGCGGCTGAGTTGTAATCCGCGTTAGGTGTGTAGCGAATCGACTTGATGAATTGATCATTCGGATCACTGCCACTGCGCATGTACGTGATCGTCAGCGAGCCATTGACGGTCTCAAGTGTATCAGTCGCGATCAAGCTACCGGCGACATCGCTATACACCAGGCCAGCATCGTTCGCCGATTTCACAGGCAGCGATGCTCCCGCGAGGCCGACACCGATCACCCGGAGCGACGCCAACTGGCTCGACTCGTTGAACGGCGGTTCGATCGAATCGACAAATGAACTCGGCTGTGCAGCACCGCCCGAAGCATTATTGAGCAACAGTGTGTCTGCAGCGATGTCGCGGTAACCATTCCCGTCCGACGTGGGTACTGGATTGCTGCTGCCGTCGAACTCTTCGCGATGCTCAGTGAGCAAGAACGACTTTGCCGCAGCGGTGGGTTGATCGTTAACCGAGTTCAGAACGATGGTGAAGTTCTGCGTGATCGGTGGGTTCGTCAGCACGTCGCCCTCGGGACTGAGGTCGACGACGCTCAGCGTGTAGGTGACCGTGCCGAAGGCATTTGGATTAGGGAACACCTGTAACGTGCCGTCAGCGGACAAAGTAGGCGCTGCCGAGAACAACTGATTCGCAAGCGTGGTGTCGCTAGCCGTAATCGTGATCTGCACCGTTTGATCTGCTTCGTCTGTCCCACCGCCTGCATCGATCATCAAGCTATCATC
Organism: uncultured Planctomycetota bacterium; assembly: GCA_963763175.1. Taxonomy (GTDB): domain Bacteria; phylum Planctomycetota; class Planctomycetia; order Pirellulales; family Pirellulaceae; genus Rhodopirellula. Next base: position 1,169,250 of record CAVXOB010000011.1, read on the forward strand.
GAGGAAGACGTTGTTGAGAATCGTAGCTGGGGTAGTTGCATCCTCGTCGAACGTGAAGACACCGTTGTTCTCGAACGCGGGCACCGTGGGCGGCGTGTTGACGGGGCCGACGCTGACACTGATCCGCGCCGGAGGACTGATTTTGCCAGCGATATCGTCCGGAATGACGAGATCACGTGGCGGGTTGCTGCCGGGAATCGGTGTACTGCCGAAATCGCTGACGAAGTAAGTGAACGTGTCATCGGGCAGGGTGTCGTTGTATCCCGAGTCTGGGGTGTACACGATCTTGGAGATGAAACCGGACGTTAGCTCACCGTTGATGCGTTGTTGGAACGTGACATCGAGCGTTCCATGCGGCGTCTTGACTTGCTGCATCGCAGTCATCGTGCCAAGGGTGGAATCAGGTGCATAGGGAATCGATGTGTCAGTCGCCAACACCGTCGGCGTGGGCAGATTCATCGCAGGGTTACTTGGATCGACCATGCCGATGCCAACGACCTGCAGGCTTTGACCGGATTCGTTGAACGGCGAGGCGATCGGCAGAGAACTGGCGCGGGCTCCGGCGGATAAGTCCTCCGAGGCGGCGACATCATGAATCGTAACCGGCTGATCTTCAAGGGTCGTGAACGCATACGTCGGAGCCGTTGGCGCGTCGTTCGTCCCCGTGATCGAGATCGTGATTCGCTGCGCTGCAGAATCCAAAATCCCATCGCTAGCGATCACGTCGTACACGGCATCGCCAAACGCATCAGCGTTCGGCCGAACGTCAATGATGCCATCGTTGGTCATCGTTGGCAAACTTGCCATGAGCCCCGGTGGTACCGAAACGGGCACGAATCGCACGCCCACCGAGGTTTGGAGACCGAGTTCGTCGATAGCCGTTGACGGACCCGCTTGCACGCGTGTGGCAGCGTTGGCATACACGTCTTTTCGCTGTAGCGTCGTATTGCCGACTTCGATCTCGGTGAACGTGACCGTGTTGTTAGTCACTTCCAAAGTTGGGAAGACCGGCGGATCGTTCTTGGCAACAACGCTAATTCGCGCCGATGCTGGATCACTCAAGTTGCGATGTTGCAACACCGCATCTTGATCTGTCGTGCTCGGTCCGCTGTCGCGAACGATGAATTGGAAATCGTCGGTGACTTTGAAGTAAGGGGTCGTTTGATTGTAATCAATTGCCGGCGTGTAAACCGCTGAGACAAAGCGCATCGTTCCCGCGGGCACGTTGGTGCTTTGGGACGGAGCGAACGTTAACTTCAAAGTACCACCATTGGCCGTGATGACTTCCGATGGCTCGTTGGACGCACCGTGGAACGGACGAGGGTTTCCGCTGTTATCCGGTATGATGATTTCAGCGATTTCGAGCGTGTCGGGTTCGGCGAACAGCGGGTTTATGTCGGCATGAGCGTTGATTGCCGGTGCTTCGACGGTTTCGCCTCGATTGAGTCGATTACCCTGGATCAAGTCGTCCGCTGTGATCATTTGACTGGCCGTATTCGGCTCCACGGCTTCGTCCATGATGATCGAGCGGTTGTACGCGATCGGTTTGTCGTTGACCGCCTCAATCGTGATTGTCACGAGCGGCTTGGGCAACTTGGTAGCACCCGCGCTGTCGGTGATCGTGATCTCATAGACGGCAGACCCGAAAGCATCGGCGAGGGGGTTCACGCTTAATGTACCATGGAGGCTCAATGTCGGATCAAGGGCGAACATCCCCGCCGTCCCACTGACGTAGCTCAGTGTGATCGGCTGAACGATCGACTGCGTGGTCCGCTCGTTGGCCGGTCCTGGATAAATCATGTCGCTCGTGGGATCAGCGAACAGGTTCGCGTTCAAAACGCCATTGAACGACGTGGGCTGATCTTCATAAAACTCTACGTTTTGTGTGTAGGCGGGGATTGTCGGCGGGTCATTCTGTGCCACCACTCGAATCCGCGCCGTCGCTGGGGTGCTCAAGCTGCGGTGTTGGAGATTGGCGGTTGGGTCGCTGGTATGGAGCCCACTGTCGCGAACGACGTACTTGAAATCATCGGTGCCAGTCATCGACGCCGACGGTGAAGTTTCGTTGTAATCGATCGCCGGAACGTAGACGGCAGAAATGAATCGCATCGTCCCTGCAGGCACGTTCGTACTTAAAGATGGAGCGAACGTCAGCGTCAAAAGGCCACCATCGGCCGTAACGACCTGGCTGGGCTCGCCCGCGTCACCGCGGAAAATGCGATCGATGCCATTCTTGTCTGGCACGTTAATCTCAGCGACTTCAAGCGTGTCGGGTTCGGCGAACTGCGGATTGATACCAGCATGCGCGTTGATCGCTGGCTGCTCGACTGTTTGACCTTGGTTGAGCCGATTTCCAAAAATCAGATCCGCCGCCGTGATGGTTTGACTCACCGTGGCTGGCTCGATCGCTTCGTCCATGACGATTAGACGATCGTAGGTAACTGGGCGATCGTTGACGGCATCGATGGTGATCGTGATTTTTGGCTTGGGCGTGGTGGTTAAACCCTCACTGTCGGTGAGCGTGATTTCATATACCGCCGTTCCAAAGGCATCCGGGAGCGGCTGGACACTTAACGTGCCATCGAGGGCCAGTGTCGGGTCGCTGGCGAGCATACCTGCGGTGCCACTGACGTGACTCAGTGTGATCGGTTCCAAAACCGATTGCGGCGGCACTTCGTTGAGCGGTCCAGGCAAAATCATGTCGGTGCCTGGGTTGGCGAAGATATTCGTCGTCAACACGCCGTCGACCGGCGTGGGCTGATCTTCATAGAATTCAACGGTCGGCGTGTACGCAGGGATCCTCGGTTCGTCGTTGACCGCCTGGGTCACAAAAGTGATCGACGCCGTCGCGATCAGCGGGGCGTCGCCCGGGATGGGGTTGACGACCGGTGCGGTGCCCACAACGACCGACGTCCCGGCGTCGGAGCCCGTGCCCGGACCGTACATGTCGTAGTTGCCGGCATCAATGATGGAGTATTCCAGCACATCGCCTGCCTGCACTGAGGCGGCGGCGTCATTGGCGAAGTAGTCCGTGTCGGGTGTGAAGGTGCCCGAGACAAACACGCCGGCGCGGAACGTCAGCGTGACGTCCCCGTTGGGCAGCTCGACAAGCTGTTGCACATCAACACCAGGCCCATTGTCGTAATCGGCAGACAAATACTCCGTACCGAGATACTTGAAGCCGTAGACAACGAGATCTTGTTCGCTCTCATCGTAAATCGGTGGTGTCACCCCGTCGTTGACAAGCTGACTCGCCTGGGACGGGTTGTTTGCTGTGAGAATTAGGTCGTTGATGTCGAACGAGTAGGCGATGTCTTCTTGCCCCGTCACGATGCGGTCGCTCGTTAGCGGTGCGTCGTTGGTCGGATTGACCGTGACCGTCAACGTTTTAGTTGCCGAGGACAAGCCATTGTTGGGGTTCGTGATCGATACCGAAAACTCCGCGACCCCGTATCCATTGGGTAGTGGCGTGAACGTCAGCGAAATGGGGTCGGCGTCGGCGGTCTGATTGATCGTTGGCACATCGAGCAATTGCGTGGGGTTGCCAGGATCCGCGGTGATCGTGATCCAGCTCGCCGGGACTGTCCCGGTTTCATCGGCGCCTGCACCGAGCAAGAATGCCTGGTCGACATCAGTGAAGAGGTCGGCGATTTGCAAAGTATAACTGTCGTTGGACGGATCGGTATCCAGCTCCGTCTCGTCGATGCTGATGCCGGATTGGAAGTCGCCTAGAGCGGGGGAATCGGCAATCGGTGTGATCGAGAACCGGATCGTTTGCGGATTCGATTCGATCGGATCGGTCGTCCCAAGCTGCACGTCTGGATCGCCGCTGTTAACCTTCGGTGCAATCGACACTCCGCTGTCGGAGATAACGTATTTCAGCTCCTGCGGAAGCCCATCGTAATTGTCGTTGGCATCGACTGCAGGGGTGTAAACGGCCGAGGTGAACGTGCCGTTAGAGTGCTTGACGACGAGCGTGCCGGTCTCTCCATCGCTGCCCGAGAAAGTCACGGTGACGTCACCGTAGGTGACCGCACCGGTGGGATCGTATAGGTTGACGAATTCTAGAGTACGATCGGACTGCGTGATCAGCGCGCTGCCCGACGCATCCGTTCGCGTGTACGTGATCGACGCATTATCGGCAAAGATCAGCTTGCTGACCGTCAACGTGTCGAGCTGGTTTTCTTCGTTGAACGGAGGCGCACCGCTGCCGCCTGCGTCGACGCGTGCCTTGTCGTCGAATGGGTTGGCTGCGCCCGACGTACCAGCCAGATCAGCGGCTGTAAAGGCGAATGAAATCGCCGCATCGCCCGCACCCTCGGCGGCTTCGGTTTGCGTCCATAGTCGCTCGACAGTTGCAGGTTTATCGTTCACCGGAGCGACGGAGACCGTCACCACTCGCGATGTGATGAGGTTATCCGCCGCAGTACTAAAATCGCCGTCGGCACCGGGATCGGTGACCGTCACGGTGATCGACGCCGAGCCATACTGATCCGGCGTCGTCGTGAAAACCAGCTTCGCATGCGAGCTGCCACCATCGTAGGCGGCACCATCGAGCCCGAGGACATCGAGACCCGTGATCAGCAGCGGTGCTTGGCTGTCCGCATCGACCAACACGCCACCACCACTGTCGGCGAGGTTCTTTGTTGTCGCGGTGACGCGGACCGGCTGAATATTGCCAGCTCCCGCGGAAATGCCGGATAGCGTTACGTTCTGCGTATCGACCATTCCGTTGCCGTCGAGATCTTGATCTTCGAACAACGCATCCAAGGCAATGCCCGCATCGGTTGTCATCGCAAGCACATCGAGGCTCGGTGCTTGGTTTACCGCCTTCACGATCAATGGGAGCGTGCCATACTCAACACCCGCCACCTGTTTCGCATCCACGATTCGATATCCGAACGCCAATGTCGGTGTGACATCGTCCGCAGTGCCGGGGATTCCATCGGGCCCGGGAACTGGACCTGTGTCGTAGTTGGTTCGCGGTACGAACGTAACGGTGCTGTCAGCGCTGACGGTGAGCGAGCCAGCGAGCCGCCCGAGTGAATCGTGCAGATTGTCGATCCTCGTCGCACCGCCAGTGACCGGGTAGGCTCGTCCGGTTGTCAGATCGACGATTTCGAGAATCGAAATTGCGTCATTGTCCGAATCCGTCGATGCATTGAAGATTTTGCCGGTTGCCACGGTGGGCGCACCGCCCAGAATATGCTCGGTCGTCGAGAGCGACTGGGTCTGATCGCCATCGATCGTCTTATCGTTGAGATCCTTCAACATCGGCGGTACACCGGCCACGATTGAAATTTTGTGGTCTTCCACTTCGCCGCCGATCGCCAATCCATCCGCTGCGAGGCCGCCGAGTTTGCTGATCCGCAGCCGCATGACCATGTCGCCGGTGATCGTCGCGCCACCGGGCAACGTCGATGGGAACGTGACTGGCAGCAGGTTCTCACCCGGCCAAACCGCCACACTTTGGAACACACGCTCGTCATAGTTAGTTGGATTATCGCCGACGTCGAGCCGACCGTTGTGATTAAAATCGATCCACCCATCGACGACGCCGTAGTCCGTCGCCATCACGTTCACCATCACGGGGCCGCCACCGGCTGCTTTGGTGCGAGCGACGTTGAACGTTGCACCAACAGCCGAGAGATCCAAACCGTTCTCATCGTCCGCAACGGCCAGTGGTGTGGCTGCGTCATGACTGGTTGGGATCGAGTCGAGTTGACCGCGCGTGACCGTTAATTTGTCGGAGGCACCGATGGCATCGAGCCGCACGATCTCACTACCGAGCATTACGTAACCGCCAATGCGACCCGCAAACGAGCTGGCGGTTCCGGAGGTAACTTGAATCGTCGTCGCCGACGCATCGACATCGGTGACGATCGCCGTCGCTGGCGGTGTGACGGCGTCGTCACGCAGAACATTAGCGAGATTGAAATTGACGCCCGCGATGTCTTCACTGTCGACAATTCGACTGCTAGGATCGTGAAGTGAACCGAGTCGTGGATCTCCGTCGAGTTCGTCGCCCAGACCCAGAACGGTATGCCGGGCTCGATTATTCGGGTCGGCGGTATCGACCCCGTCGCCGAAGTCGTAAGCCGTTTTTCCGACACCGATCGTAAAGCGGGTTTGCGTACTGCGATTGGGTCGGAGCAAATTGCCAGCCTTGTCCGCGATGCCATGCACATCGCTCGCGCTCGTCGTGAACCCACCACCGGAGGAGGTGACGCTGATATCAGCAACGTCGCCGCCGGAGTTGCTGACGAGATAGAACCCGCCGCCCCCTTCGGAAACACCGGTGAGGTCAAGTGTCTCGCTGTTATTGATCGCATCGAGAATGGCAGCGTTGACCGCCGCTTGCGGGAAAGTTTTGCTCGGGATGAACGGAACCGCGATCGCACCAGCAGAAACGCCGGGTGCTGTGCCTGGAACAAGCGTCGCCGAGAGTGCATCGGCCGAGCCGCTGGAGGGGGCAATTGTATCGCCGACATGCCCACCGAGATAAATCCGTCCGCCCTCAATGCCTTGTGCATGTGGCAGACGCAAGTCCAAGTCGCCTGCCGTGCTCGGATCGGTAGCTCCGAACTCTCGCATCGCGCGAGCAATTTTCGACGCGATCCCTGACTGCACTTGACCAGGTGCGTTCGCACTGACCGGAGGCAATTCGACGTCGTCGAGCGGATCGGATTCGAACAGGGTAACCATTTGGAACGCCGAATCGATCAAACGAATCGGAGTGGGATAAGTCGTTTCTACGCCAGCGACCATTTCTGTCATCGTCGCGTTGTGCTCGACAATGGTCGTGTCGAATAGCCCTCGATCGATCGAGAGCGATAAGTCGCCCGCCGTCGCACTCGGCTGGATATGAGTGATTTTGACAATCTCGGTGCCGATCTGCAGCAGATCGCCAATCTTAGGCACAAAGTCAGCATCTGGAGTGACTTCGACGATCCGGTCCGACGCCAGCAGGCTATCGCCCGCCACTGTCAACGTTCCTGGCGTCACGCCATCAAGCAACACATCATCGAGGTCGACAGTTTGATCCGGTGAGAGAGTGGCTTCACGCGAGCTTTCAATGACTTCGGCAATGGCAAACTGCGGATGAGTGGCAATGGTTGACCCGAGTGCTCCACGCACGACCGTCAGCATGCCGGTGGCATCGTCGTAGCCGGTTACTCGCATGAATTCGTCATTGACACGAATAAACGTCATCGTGCCTGTCAGCGCGAGCTGGGCGGGGTCGAGCCCCAAGTCACTGCCTTGGAACACGGTCAACGTGTCGTCTGTCGCAGTGTTGCCGATCGCCGCACCGATCAGGGCGCGACGGCCTTGATCGACCTGTTGGACTTCATTGGCGGAGCTGGCACCTGCGTGATGGTTGGTGCGTGGGGTTCCCAGCACGGCCCGTTTTACTGTCAATTCAGCTCCGGTTGCGTCCACGCCGACGACGGCCATGATCTCATCGGAGATGCGGATGAAGTCACCCACGTTAAACTGGCCAGGCGATGTCACGGTAACAGTCAGGTCATCATCGGATGGATCCTGACCGATGTTGACTTCACCGGTGTAGGTGCCTGCCGAGATTGTCGGCAACTTATCGATTTGGAAACGGGCGGTGTAACCGTTGGTTCCGCCGGCGGTGGTGTATTCGAAAGTCTGTCCGTCGAGAATCGTATTGGCGGCACCGAGCTGGACGACGTAGCCGGAATCGAATTCGAGCGTCGCAGTCGTACCACCATTCTTCACCGTGATTTGGTCACCATCCTTAATGACGCTCCCATTGGCCACGTTGAGCGTAACCGCTTTCTGGTCGCCATTGAGAAGAATGAGCTCGTAGACGCTGTTGGGATTCCACAGATCCGACAGAGGCGTGAGCCGCAACTCACCGGTCGAAGTATTGAATGCCAAGTTGAAATCGCGGCCCACTTTGAGTAACCGGTTGTCTTGACGAATCAAGACCGTCTCCGCGTTGACGGTGGCTGGATCAATCCCAGTCCCTTCGAAGGGGGAGTTGGAATTTTCACCGTCGGAGAGCAGTACCGAGAACGCTTTGACATCTGGGTTGTCGAGTTGGATGAATGTCTCGGCGGGATCGCTATCGAGTCCCGCGTCATCCTGGTCGACCGGATTGAGCAGTTTGGCGTACGGCTGCACAAAGTCTGAATAATCCGACGCGCCGATGTCAATGTCGGTGTTCGGACCGGCCCCGTCACCGCCAATCCCGCCGCTGACACGCAGTTGACCGAACGCATCGAGGGTCGGTGCAAAGTACGGTGATTGCGGAATACCGAGAATGCCTTTGAATGCCGCGTAGGCGCCGCGATCGTTCCGTACGTCTTGCGAGTTGTTAATCGTTCCGGCGGTCTCGAGCGGATAGTAATTGCGTCCGTTCGGATCGACGAACAGGGGAGCGGTTCCTGAACGCGGGTCGGTGCCCACGATAGGGCCCGCGTTATTAAAATAGTTATTGTCAACAATTCCCGCATTCACGTTTCCGAGAATGCCGTTGCCGAGCGTACTGAACACATTATTGAGCAGCGTCGGGCTGGCATTGTCGTGAAAACTCACGCCAAACTGGGTGTCATCGTTGCCGATGAACGTGTTGTTGATGATCCGTCCGATGGGCACCGGGTTCCTTGCTGTTCCACCGGGTTGACCGGAGTAATCGACGCCGCTGCTGCCGACGATGATGTTATTTTGGATCACGACGCCAGGAACGAGGTGCTGCTGGTCCTTGTCCGAGAAATTCTGCGTGGCACCTGGGGAGGTGACTCCGCCGCCGTCTCCCTGCCCTGCAGGTGGAGCGACGTTGATTCCCACGACGCGAGAATCGGAAAGAATGTTATTTTCGAGAACCAGCAGTCCTTGTTCACGCTGCTTGTTGCTATCAGCGTCGAGGCCCGTGCCCACCGCCGAATTGACAATATGCCGGACATTCGTATCGAATGTTTGCCCCACGACGATCGTGCCATTTTTGCCATAGGCATACTCGCCAGCACGGCGCATTTCGAGCTGATAGTCGCCGGAAAGCTGGTTCGTGAGCGAGAACTCGTCCCGTTGCACATCGGTGCGATTATTCGTCGCCAAATTCTCGAACGCATTGTCTGTCGTGGGCGGCGCGTTGGTCACCATTTCACCCCGCTCAGCGAAACCGACGAGCAAGTCATCGATATACAAACCTTCGTGGTTGTTATTCGATCCACCGACGGAATGTTTCTGATCAGCGACATCACCAAAGTTGTCGCCCGGGAGATTGCCCTCGATCGATGACCCCGAGGTGCTAAAGTCAAATCGTAACTTGATCGATGCTTCACCAGCGAAGGGCGATAGGTCAATCCGGGCTTGATGCCACAGCGGAGCATCGTGATTTTCGTCAAACAACTCCTGTACGATCTGCTTGCTCGGCGGCTGGGGTCGGGTACTGTTGACCCCCGCATCTGCCACGTGGGACAGGAAAGTAGGCAGTTCGGCCCGCGCGTTTCCATCATTGCGATCCGTTCCGCTAAGCGTGGAATTATTCGTTGCCAGCAGTTCCCACGTCAGTCCGTTATCACGCGACGCATAGACGCGAGCGCTGTCTCGGAAGTACTGGTCCGCGTTCACATTAGCAATGTTCTTGCCGTCCGCAGCTTCGCTCTCAAGCAGATAATTGAAATACAGAGTCGGGCGGTCGTAATAATCAGCGTTGGTCAACGAGAAATCGTTCGTTGTCAGCGAGCCCTTGGCACCACCTGCCAGATCGTATGTGTTACGAATATTGACGTTGCTGCTGAGATCTTGATGTTGAAGCGAGTTCAATCCGTACTGCGCATTCTCTGGACGGTCGGTGGGGCTGAGGTAACTCAGTGTCTCTGCCTTGGGATTGCGTATCCATTGCTCGAGCCCAAAGTAGAAGCTAGCGCCACCGGCCCCCTGACTGGTTTTGCGATTTCCCGTGAGGCCGTCTGGAATAAAAATGTCATCGCCAAGCGAATTGCGACTATGATCTGGCGCCGCATTCACCCCGTGCCCTGCGTCATTGGCACGCTGCATCGTGGGGTGCCACAGGTTGAAATCCAGCGGCGAGAACGCCAGCCCAACCGCACTGCCGTCCATCCCCGTGACAGTGGTGCTCGAATCATCGCCGACCCCATCGCCCACGCTGCCTTCAATACTTGCGGTGGCATTCGCACCAAAGTTCATGAGCGAGTTGTCCACGTCAAGCAGATTGACATTCGTACCATTGAATGCACCGGTGAAGTGGACCGTTACCCCGGTGGCCAAGTCCCCGCGAACGCGAACGTCGTTGGCGCCGATATTCGAAAGAGCGATCAGCGAGTCCTGGACGCTACGAGCACCGCGCACATCACGGAAGACTGAATTGAACACACCCGAGGTTGCTCCCCCGCGTTTTGTTGTGATGACAGCACCGAGACCATCTCCGTCCTCCAACATTCGTGTAGAGGGTACGGGCGTGCCACCGGTCAGTGCCGCTGTGTTAATGCCCAGGGGGCCGAAGTCGGTGTCCTGAAGCGATCCAACGAATTCGACGACCATGGTGCTCGGCATAGCCGCACCCGTCACGGTGACATCGGAGGCCACTACCGTCGGATCAGAAACAGCCAGCATCGCCACAATTGCGTCGCGGACAGCATCCGCGTTCGCGTTATAGGCAATCGGTGCCGTGGTCAACGCGCCCAAACTCAGAGTGAAGGTACCGCCAGTGGGCGCACCCGCGATGGTGATTTCTTGCCGCTCATTATTGATCAATCCCGCGCTGTTGGTAGTGATCTGAGCTTGGTTGGATTGGCCAAGTGCGCCAATGAACTCGACGTCAAACCGAATGTTCCCGAAACCAAATGGATTAGGTACCGCCGTGACCCTGACATTGCCAGCACCAATACTCAGAAGTGATGTCAGAGAGTCTTGGATCTCGCCTGCGTTTGCATCAAACGGAATGGGAAGTGTCGTGTCAGAGCCAAACGTCAGCGTGTAGGTGCCATCGTCGATTCCGCTACTGGGTCCCAAGTCGATTGTTTGTATCTCGTTGTAACCGATATTGCTTCGATCGACCGTGACGAGAGCCACATCAAGGTTCCCCAATCGATTGCGGAACTCGATCGTCGCGCCCGTCGCCAAGTTACCGGTCACTGCAACGTTGCCGACACCCACGATCGCAAGGCTTTCCAGCGCACTGCGAATGGCGTTCGCAGAGGCGTTGTAGGCTACCGGACCAGTCGTCTGAATCGGCGTCATCACGCCGCCCAGGGTGTGGACTGCAGGCGTGGTGCCGTTGATGCCGCGGACCACGGTGAGTGTGTTCCCGGCCCGGTTGGTGACGAGAAGATCCTCGTTGCCGATCCGGAGTTCGAACGGAGTCGACGTGAACAGAGGTGTTGCGTCGGTCACCTGGATCGTCGTCGCCGTGGGAGTGATTGTGGTAGCCAAGGTCGACGTGATGACCTCCGAAACGGTCTCCGTGTCAGCGTGTGCTGCCGCTACCGTGCCGTTATGCCCGCGCACGACGGTCAAATTGTTGCCGGCTCTTGCCGTGACAAGCATCTGCTCACCTTCGACCTGGACAACGAAGGGTGTCGCAGGGAAGTTGGCAACCCCATTGACCGTGTTGATTGCTTGGACGGGGATCGTGGTGGTGGCAGCATCGATGCCCGCCTGCAAGCTGCTGACGGCCTTCAGCGATTTTTCCACGCTGAGCTTGAAGGTTCCTGCTGTCGCGTTGGTGGTAATCGTTTGTTCCGCGTTGATGCTCGTGATCGCGGGCGCATTGGATGCGATGGGTAAAGTCGTTTGACGGTTACCACCGTTATCGAACGTCAGTGTGAATGCGCCGCTGTTGGCGCTTCCTCCCGTCACTTGGATCAATTGCGACGACTCACCTGAGTCAAACACGTTCGCGAACGTTCCGTCCGTCTTGAAGGCGAACAGTTGACCGTTGGTGGTGGTCGCGAATAGCGTGTTTTTATACTTGCCGCTTTCAGCGTTTTGCGGTCCGAGTGTGAGTCCTGAAAAACTCACGCCGGGAACCGTCTGCAGTACGGAGGCTTGGCCATTGGTTCGACTGATCGAAATGAATTCCCCACCACTGGTCACACCATATAGACTGCCCGTCCCATCGAAGGTAGACATCGACAGACCTGTCACGCGGCCTTGTAATACCTGTTCAGCCGTCCCAATACCAATTGCAGGTGCCGGAGTAGAGTGCCCGACCGCAACGACGCCATCGGCACCGTCGCCATTGTTGTTATCGTTACCACTGTAGATCAACGCGGTCACGTACTTTTTGACATCGTCGTCTGTGTTGATCGCATCCACGATGTCTTTGGCCGTGGCATTGACGACCAAGGGGGTGCCCGCGACGCGTAAACTGACATTCAGCGTGTGGGTGCCCGCATTGAAAGCGACTCTCACCGGTTCATTGCCCTGTCGCAAGGAAGTCGTCACCGAGAAGTTGCCCGCTTCGCCAGCCACGTTGGAACGCAACAGGATCTGCACGTTTTTCGGATTCGTTTGAGCGTTGTCGCTGATGTAGAAAAACGTCTGGGCAAACGTGACACCAGCGGGCTGAATGTCGCCGACGTAACCGTATCGGTTCGTCGGCGTATTTGTCGGCACCGCTGGTGAAGCATCGCCGTTGGCATTCCCTCGATACAGTCGCGACGCATTGTCTGATTCACGTACCGAATAGAACGTCTCGTAGCGGGGTGCGGGTTCGTCCCCACCGGTGTCGCCCGTCCGGCGAAAAGTGACCGCATCGACCTCGTCCGAATTGGTGACTTCATTGGCCCGCTGAGCGCGAGTACGTCCATTGGGAGCCGCTGGATCGAGGACGTTGCGGACGTTACTGAACCCCTCGGTGCCAGGGATGTTGTCGTCCTGGGTGGCCAGCACCGTGCCGTCGAACGGATCGAGCGTCACCAATTGGCCGACCATATTGGGAGCATCTTCATTGCGCCGGTACCCAAACATCACTCCATCGCCGCGAACGACAATGTCCTGGATGTCATTCTTTCCATCGGTGAGATTGTCGTCGTCAAACGTCAGATCTTTGATCACCGGGCCGCCGTGCAGCGGATCGACCGTATATAGATTGTCGTGATCATCATTGTTCGCACTGTCCGTGGCCACGAACAAGCCCACGTCTTGGAGCAAGAAAGGCGTGATGTGCGTGTCCAGATTAGTTGACGAGTTGATATTCAGCAGTGGTCCCGTAGTGGGCTGAATGTTGTGGGGGAAATACGATCCCTCATCATCTTGGCTGGAAAGATATCCGGTGAACCCGATGTGGTCCTCGACCACACGGTCAACCGAGTCGATCGGTTCAAGCCGCGTCAACGTGCCTGCATCACCGGTGCCGTTGGGACCGGTAGCCGCAAATTGCGATGCGATGACTGACGGCGTGACTTGGTTGCTCATCACCGCGACGTAGTACTTTTTCCCCGGGATCAATTGCACCGGCCCGATGTACGGATCGTCGGTACCGAGTGAACCGCGACTGAGGTCGTCAAGACTCTGTCCATCTCCGCCGACGGCCGGTAGATCGTCTTCGATATTCGATTCGCGTCCGATGAAAATCAGACGGCTGTTTTCGTCAAACACAGCGATCGAGGTGTCGCCGCGCTTCTTATCGGCGTAGTCCATGTCGAAGACTACCGACACGGTGCCAACGTCGGTGGTAACGCCGGGGATCTGCTGTGTCGCGGCGTGTCTGACATCAAATTCGTACACATCGACATCGGCGGCGCCCGCGAGCGAACCCGCCAGTGAGATCGCTGCGGTATCGGTTTCCAAAAGATTCACGAGTTCCTGCGAACTCGCAGCGGTGACGTTTCCGCCTGCGTCTCCTGCTTCAGCAGCATCACCGACGAGTGGGCTGTGACGTGGCAAGCCTTGGACATCGAACGCAATCGACGCATAACGGACGTCGGCGTAACGCACCGTGGAACCTGAGAACTCATCGATCTGTTGCAACCGTATTTGCAATTGGTACTCACCCTTGCTGACCGGCACCGCGGGTGTGGCGGCGTTGCCATCGTGGTCAACTTTGACGGAGCGAACGCGAACATAGTACGTTCCCGTCGCACCGAGGATGACGGAGGCTCCGGGATCGTTATTGGTCAGAGAGTAGTAGTCGCCACCAAGCAGAGGTTCTTGTCTCAACGAGCCTGGTTGCCCAAATGGAATCGGATTATCCGAGCTGAAGACCAGCACGCCGTTGGGAGTTCCATCATCGAGCACCACATCAAACGCAGTGTCAAGGGTGGCATTGGTGCGATCGATATCAATCCAAACCTGAGTTCCCGCGGTCGCTTGGAAACTGTAGACGTCTTCATCCTTGGCATCGTCTGGACTGATGTAGCCTTGGACTTGGAAACCGAGTCGGCGGTTTTCATCGCCGCTCTTCAAGTCTGGAGCGAGCACGCCGAGCGGTTGGGCTTTGGTGATCGGATTGGAGTTGATGCTCTCGCCGCCGGTCAAGGGTGGTTCCGCTTCGCGGATGATCGCGACATTGCGATCGTTGCTCCACTCATCGAACGTGAAACCCTTCCACGATTGATTTCCGACGGCGTTCGTGCTGTTGTTGGTATCGGTCATGAGGTGACCATCGGGAGTGAATCCCGCACCCACGGAATCATCATCAATGTGAGTGATGACAACCGGATAACCGGGCAAACCGAGCACTTGAACCGTGCCGCCAATACGGTCAACGATGTCCAGCGGGTCGCCCGTGGCGGTGAAGCCAGAATTCGCGCCATCGACCTTCACGACGAGGCTTTCCGATACGTTGCTCTGCAGTCGCAGACCACTGTAGGTGTGATGGTTGCCCACCGTGATCTGGCCGTTGAGCACGTGGACGATGTCTGAATCGTCCCACACGCTCTGTGTGGAAAGTTCTTCGCCTCGGATGGTGAGGCCGTTAACCCTGTTGTCGTCGAGTTCGTTGAGCCGGATCAGCGGGCCACGATTATCATCGAATTGGCTATAACGGTCGACGGCGCCGATACTGCGGCCACGATCGACCTGCGTTTCAAACTGCAACGCGTTCGCATTGATGTTGATAGCCGGGCCATCGTTGCCGACAATTTGGTTGTCGACCAAAATCGGTTGGGCACCACGAACATAGATCGCGGCCGCTCGGTTGTTGCCACGACCAAATCGGTCGCTGCTCGCGTTCCCACTCGCGTTGTCGGTGATCAGACTATTGGCGATCCGGACGTCGGCTTGATGAATTTCGACTGCGTTGAAACGATCGGAGGCTCCGCCCGCAGTGGCCGCCGTCGGCACGACCCCACCGCCATAGGCGATGACGGTGTGATCGAGACTGCCGCTCGACGCTTCGCTGAAGAACAGTCCGCCCCAGTCACCCGCTTTCGTCGCACCGGTACCACTATTCGTTTGGAACACACCACTGCCCCCGTAGCGAGTGTCGGCCAGCGATGTGAAGATGATCGGGCTGTTCGCGGTGCCTTCGGCGATCAGCGTTGCGGCGCCCCGTTCCGATTCGATCCGTGCTTCCCGCAGTTTGATGACCGTACCGGGGTCGATCATCAAGCGTCCCGACGGCCGCGCGGTGATCACACCGTTCTCGCGAATGGGACCGCCCGGATTCCCAACAATGATCAACGACTCGGTCAAGATGTGCGTGATGTCGGTATCGTCAAACCGACCTGAAACGGTCATCTTTTGGACCGAACTTCCGAGATCCGTAGGAATCCCCACGAACAGTCCATTGTCCGTGTTGCCACGCAAGAAGTTACCGAGGATATCAGGGCCAATCCGGCCGAGTGAATCATCAAAGCTGTTGGGGCTGGCCGCGACGGCAGCTTTGGCCGCATCGGTGATCGTGTTGAACGTCAGTGAGGGTCGGGCGTCGATAATATCGATCGGCGAATAGACGCGGGTGCCCGTGGGCGATCCCTTTCCGCCACCATGCCGGATGTCAGCGTGATTGATCGCACTGAGGAAGATGCCGCTGGCTTCCAAGTCCGAGTCTTCGCGCATCACAATTCCACCGTAATCGCCCCCGTTGGGCGACGGGCCGTTGCCGTCGGAATCGCCACCGGCTTGATCGTCCGCATAAGATCGAAGATAGACCGGCAGCGTCGGAGTTCCGAGGACTTGGATTGCGCCGCCGGATCGGTCCGCACCGATCGACGAGGTACCCACGTCGATATTGGCGGCGCGCAGTTTGATCAATGTTCCCGCTTCGATGCGGACCGTCGTTGCTTTGGGAACCGTCAGGCTGTTGCCATCGGCGAGCGACGCGCCGGCGCGGGTCGAACCGACGAGATAAGGTGTGGCGTCGCGAAGTCCCGTGGGACTGGTCTCGTCCACGTTTCCGACGATCCGAACGAGGGCGCGGGTCGTGCCAGGCGTTGTGATCGCTTGAGCCGCCAGGAGCGCCGGGCCGATGCTGTTGAACGGGGCTGCGGCAGTTCCCGTGCCTCCGGGCCCAGCGAGTTTGTCGACAATGATCGCGTTCGGGTTGGACTCGAACCAAAATGAATTAACGCCGCCAGGCACGCCATCGCCATCGCCGTCGATGGGGGTTCCGTCGATATCGGTGAGCTGCTCGGCCGCCGTCGGGGTCGCAGTGAAGGAGAGCTGAACGTCGTATTTCCCGTCCGTGGTGCCGCCAAAGCCCGAGTTCTTAATCGCCGGATCATAGCTATCATTGCCAGCGCTGCTGACCCCAAAGAAATATTCCCCCGCTTCGAGGTCCACCTCAATCAAAGAGTCGCTGCCGTAATAGCGGTCGTTTTGAGCGACGAGTTCAGAGGTCCCATCGGCGTTCTTGCGGAACAGACGCAGGACCGTGTTGAGCAGGCTCGGCGTGGCCAGCCGCTCGGCAGTGGTTTCAATTTGCACTTTTCCCGGATCGTTGATTTTGAACCGGTACAGATCGATGTCGTTGGCATTGGGCGGTGAGAGCCGCTGCAAGTGAACGAGGTCGTTGTTGCCAGGGTCAACAACAGATCCGGTCCCATCACTGGGGAGCCCGCCACCCATTGTGGCAGGAAGATCATAGGCATGACCCAGTCCTAGTGCGTGGCCGATTTCATGAAACGCAACACCAGTAAATCCGTCGCCGAAATATCGGATACTTTGAGTAAAATCTTCTTTGTCGAGCACGACAAGATTCCCACCGCCGAGACCCGCGACGCCGCCCTGCCCCGAGGTCGCCTCTGGATCGGCGGCTTGCAAGTCGCCCTTCCCGATCACCAGCCCACCCCCTGACGCACTCTCGATGAACTCGACGCCGATCTGTTGGGCATAGATCTCTAAAATTCCGCGAACAATGTCCTTTTCAGCAGGTGAGATGAAGTTCTTGTAAACGATCCCCGCGCCGTTGGTAGGAAAATTGTCTGGGAACGAGTAGTAGCGAGTCTGGATAGAAATGGGGTCAACTTGAGGCAGACCTGAGCTGCCGAAGTGAGCCTCTAATTGGATCTGTCGGTGCCCGGGCTCATCCAATCCGCCCGGACGAGCCGGCAGCGCGCTGGCACCGGCGGCCGAAATTTGAGATGAAACCTTGACACTCGTGCCCGAGCTGAGGGGACCAAAATTGCCCGCATCGCTCGACAGGAGCAAGTCCTCAAAGGAGGTGCCGATCTCCCCCGTGAAAGTTTGGTTGACGACGCCGTTGGATCCCGTCGGCGCCAAACTCGAACCGATGTCCAAGCGATACGTCGCCGCCGGAATCGCGGCGTTAAAATTCAAATGAACGAGATGTTTCGCCGCGTCATACGTCACCGAGTCGGGCCTCGCAGCCGCGTTGGGTAAGCCTGCCGTATCGACAAGGCGGTAAAAGGCGGGGTTTTCGGCCACTGCAGGATCGATTTGCTGGTGGTCGAAGTAGACGTCGATGCGGTTGTCATGCACCGTCAAACTGCCGTCGGACTCCCGCTCGATCGGCTGCGGAATCACAGCGATGACCTGGATCCCTCGGTCCAGGCGGAAGGGGGTGATCGAATCGTGACCATCGTTAAACGGCACGCCGCTCAGGTCCCGCAACGGATCGGCACCGCTACCGATGATTTCGATCCGGTAAAAATCGTCCGGAAACGCAAAACTCGGGTCGGTCGCATTGTCCGATGCCGTGCTCGCTGGACGGATCACGATCTTGTGCGAATTGTTCGGATCAGTCCCGCCCGGCTCCACAAAACCTACATATCCGAGTGAAACCTGCACATCGTCGGCGGTCCCAAAGGCTGCGTCACCACCAGCCCGGATCAGCCGCACGTTGTCCTGGTTGATGGAATTCTCGTCCAGATCAGCGTCACCGTTGAACAATAGACTGAATTCGCGCGGCGGCGTTGACAGCCGCGTGCCCTCGGAGATCAGCGCACCGGCATCAGGCCGGATCGCTAGCAGATCCGCCGCTAAAAGCTCCCGTTTTTCCAGCGTTTCGTGTTGCAAACGACGGCTGAAGGCATTCGAACTACCGCTGGATCGGCTCTTCTTGCGGGCATCCGGGCGGAAAAACGGCGTCGGACGAGGGGTAGGACGACGAGACATATTCAGCTCACAACGTTGGAATTATGAAGAAAAACCATCGCACCGCCCGCAAATGTCGAAGAAAGAATACGGAAAACAGGCGGATCGATAGCGAATCGGATCGGAATGGTAGGGAGTATCGCGGGCCGTAATGTAGCAAATTGCGCAGAATGCTCCCACGTGTCACAACAGTAATTCAGCAGCCCCCCAATCGTGCCCGCCGACTTGAGAATTTTTGGCAAAATTCCTCTTTTTCCTTGACAGTCGGTACCTGCACGATCCGCTCAGGCAAGATGCGCAGTCTAGCGGTCGGGTCAATTTACCAGCCCGACGCGCCCGTGAGGGCTTCGATCCGCTCACTCGCTGGCGTGTCGGGCTGGTATTTCCACGTTGGGGCGGCAAGCACGACTCATTCAGCAGGCCGCCAGGCGAACCCGCGATGCAAGGTAGCTCAGCAGCAGCGTCTCTGCGAATGCTAACGACGAGCTGCCGACTACGAGACGCGCAAGCACGAGGCGCCGAAGCTTGATTTTTCGGGGTCTCCGAGCGACTCGGCTACTCAGCGAAACTTTGGGTGCTGTGAGGTGTTTCCTCATCGCATGAAATAATCGCTCACCTTCATGGTGTAATCATCGTGGTGTCGTGATTAAGATGCCCTCGCCCGGAGGGTTTTGACTGGGAGCCCGCACAGGTTACAACTTCCCGTCGTATTCCCGTCGTAGGTTTCCTCTATCCACTTTCCGTTTCCCCTGATAATCCCCGTGACCATGACTCGCCCCCGCCCCAATAACATGCGCACACTCGCCTCCCGCCCCCGCCGTTACCGCCGTGTGCCAGCACGTGCTGTTCGTCGTGGCTTCACGCTGCTCGAACTTCTGCTCGTGCTGGCCATTTTGGTGGTCCTTGGAGGGATCGTCGGCACGAACTTAATCGGTGCCAAATCCGATGCGGATATCAACGCAACGCAGGTCCAGATGGACATGCTCAAGGGCAGTATCACGCAGTACCAGATTAAGACCCAGTCGCTGCCAGATTCACTTGAGCAACTCAAAGACGGTCCCAGCGACGCGGCCAAGAAGGCCAAATGGGTGGCGCCGATCATTGAAACCGTTCCCAAGGACGCGTGGGGCAACGATTTTGACTTCAGCACTAAGGGCAACGAGTATGAGATCCGCAGTGCTGGCCTGGACGGTCAAATGAACTCGGAAGACGACATTATCGTCGAAGGTCGCTAAACGCTGATGCGAAAAGGGCCTGGCCCTTTAGGGACGAATCATTTCACGAAGTACTTCACGCCCTCGCCGGAGAGGGTCAGCCCGATCTTCGGGCTGGCGCTAAGACAGTTACGATCGCCATGAAAACAGTTGGATTCACTCTCCTCGAACTCTTGCTTGCGATGGTCATCGCTGCAGCCATCGGGGCGATGGTGATTCCAATCGCGGGCAGCATGCTGGGCGATCGACGCCTGATCCGCGCGGGCGATCAAGTCCGTGCGGAACTCATCCGCCTGCGAGTCCATGCGATTCGCGAGGGGCGTGTGATGACGGTCCAGTCCAATCCGAACTCGGGTGAGTTGTCGATCGTTCCGAAGTTCTCCTCCACAGACGCGAGCCAATCGTCCGATTCGCCCACCGCACCTTCGGCGCTGCTCACCGGGGCCAAGCAAGAGATGAACTCGGGGACTCCGGTGGTCGCCCCTGCGGGCGGTGGTTGGACGTTTGAGCTGCCCGAAAACGTCGTGATCCGGTCCGTCGTGACCTCAGCCGTGGGTGGGAAGAATTCGATCGAGGCGGCATTATTGACCGCACCCGTCCCAGTCGCTCCGGCGGGCGACGGTGCCCAGGCAGGCACGCTACCGGTGATCTATTTCTATCCGACTGGGCAAACCAGCAACGCGATCATTACGATCGGAAATCGATCGGATGGTGAAGCGTCCGACGGGAACGTGGTGCGGGTGCAACTTCGCGGTTTGACGGGCGATGCGACGATGAGGGGCGATCAGTGAAATCCACTCTTCCACGATCCGGTTTCTCTCTGCTCGAAATGTTGCTGGCGTTGGCGATATTGGGGGGGTCGCTGGGTATTTTATCCACGATCGCGATGCAGGGTGCCGACGCGGCTCGCGAAGCCGAGTGTATGGCTCAAGCGAGATTGATTGCTCAGAGCCGATTGGCGGTCATCCTGGCCGCTGGCGTGCATCCCGCGATGGTGCCAGCCACGCCGACTGCCGCAGCCGACTCGGGATCGACGACGGCATTTGAATACCAAGTCGACGTGGCGGCGGCACCCATGCAGGGCATGCTGGCGATTCGCGTCGTCGTCCGCGCCCTCGATGACAACGGGGGACCGCCGATCGCCACGGTTGCCCTGACACGCTGGATGATCGATCCATTGCTCGGCCTGGCCGACGAAGCGACAGAGGTGTAAGCGATGAACAGCGATCGAACGAAGTGCCCCGACCGCCACGCATTTACCTTGCTCGAAATGTTGCTGACGTTGTCGCTGTGCGTTGTCCTCATGTCCTTGGTGAGTACCGCACTGTCGTTTTACGTCCGGCAGATGTCGACGGCCGAACAGACGTATCGAAATTCGCAGATTGCTTCGGCCGTCATGCAGATGATCGAGGATGACCTCCGCATGACCCTGACGGCCCGTCCGGTCGATACCACGCCGCTTGCCAATGTCCTGTCGGCTGCTTCGTCACCGCTTTCGGCACTCGGTATTTCCTCCAGTGCAGCGAGTGGCAGCAGTGACGATTTGGCTCCGGATGACCCCAGTTCAGCGGGCAGCGATAGCGATTCGAGCACAGTGGACCCCGCGGATGCCGAGACGCTGAACGTCAGTCTCGGTGGCAGCGTGCTGCAGGCACCCGGTTTGATCGGCAACTCGACTCAAATTCAAATTGACGTCAGTCATCTGCCTAACCTGGAAGACACGGTCATCGATCCGATGCTGGTGGTCTCCAATGGCAATTTGCTTGATCGTCCCAGCGATATCAAAACGATCAGCTATTTCGTACAACCCGCTGGGGTAGGCGGGAGCTTGGATGCGCTCGAACAACTCGCTGCGTCGAATGGATTAAACAATGCAGGGGCCACCGGCGTAGCGTCTTCCGGCGGTCTCGTGCGTCGCGAACTCGACCGCGCGATCACATCCCACGCCTCTTTAACCGGTGGGCTTTCCCGACTCAGTTCAGCGGGCGAAATCATCAGCCCCGAAGTGACGGGAATCCAGTTCGAGTACTACGAGAACGGGAATTGGATGATGATGTACAACAGTGATTCACTTGGGTTTCTACCTCCCGCGATCCGCGTGACATTACAGATCGGCGGCAGTAATTCCACGATTCCCGCTAACTCAACCGCCATTGAGCCCGCCAACACGTACACGCATGTGATTTACCTGCCGATGAGCCATCCTGAAGACGCTCAAACCGCAACGGAAGAAACCGACACGGCTACAGGTGATACGAGTGGTTCGAGCGGGTCAGGATCCGGCGGATCCGGCCAAGGGGGAGCAGCATGAATGGGCGTTTCCTTCGAGTTGTCTCACGTGCCACATCGCGGTCTGCTGATTTAATGCGCCGTTTGGGCATTTGCCCGTCGTTCTTCACCCTCCCGGCGAAGCGCGGAGGGTCGGTCGGCCTGAGGCCGCAGGGGAGGGCCGTTCACGGATGCAAATCGCGACGTGGTTTTTTCCTCGTTCTCGTTCTCGTGGTGGTCGCGGTATCAACGATGGCGGTGTATTCGTTCAGCGAACTCATGCTCGCTGCCGACGCGACTGCTTACTTGCAAGGTGACTTGGTCCAAACTCGGCTGAATATGGATTCGGGGATCGAGGCGATTCGCTTGACGCTCGCCAGCCCCCCCGTGGATCGCGATGCGGCGGGAGGCGTTTACAATAACTCACTGCGTTTTCGAGGTATGGCGATTACGAACATCGCCGATGGTCCGGTGCAGCGTTACACCGTCGTCGCACCTGGCTTAACGGATCGAGGATCGCTCGGTGGTATTCGCTATGGACTCCAGAATGAGTCCGCTCGAATTAACATCAATGCATTATTAGTGCTCGAAGAAAATTCCGATGCGATCAGCATGCTCACTGCACTGGCCGGTAGCGCGGGTGACTCAGGAGCGGGCGGAATTCTCGGCAGCGATAGCTCGGGTTCATCGAGCGGTGACTCTGAAACGCTCGACACGAGCAATATTGCGGTCGAGTTGCTGATGACGCTGCCCGGTATGACAGAATCGGTCGCTGATGCCATTTTGGACTGGATCGATGCGGATACCGAGGTGCGTCCATCAGGATGCGAAGACGAGTACTACTCGACATTACCATCACCCTACGCCTGTCCTAACAAGCCGCTGCAGAGCGTGGAAGAATTATTGCTCGTTCGGGGCGTCACGCCGCAATTGTTATTTGGTGCCGATGCCAACCGCAACGGTCTGCTCGACGTTGACGAACAACAGCGAAACATGGTGAGCATTGATACGCCCGGGGTGCTCGGGTGGGCGTCGTACTTAACCGTTCACGGTGCGGAGAACAACATGACCGCCGCCGGTGATCCGCGCGTGAACATCAATGGTGACGATCTCGAGGTTCTCTACGAGGAACTCAACACTGCCTTAGGCGATGATGGATATGCCTCCTATATCGTGGCCTATCGAATGGCGGGCAAATCATCACTGGCAAACTCCGCTGCGGTTTCTGCCGCAGCTGGTGCAGCGGGCGGCGATGAAGTCACCCAGCCGACTCAGGGCGGCGGGGGCGGGGGCGGCGACACCGGTGGTGGTGATGCGTCCAAAGCCGTTCCCTGGGACCCTAGCGCGATGGCGGATCTCGATCTGACAGCGGGCGCGGGCGTGCAAGTCAACCAAGTTCTCGATCTGATCGGGTCCACAGTCACGGTGAACGAAACGGAGTACTCGTCGCCCTTTCTCGATGACCCAGACCTGATGGGCGAGTATCTGCCGCTGCTCATGGATCAATTGTCCACGCAGGACGTTGAAGTCTTGCCTGGCCGAATCAATTTGAACGAAGCGCCCGCCGAGATTTTGGCTGGGATCTCTTTGGTCGACCCAGACACCATGGCGGCATTGATTGAGGCTCGTGGCGCAGGTGGACCGAGTGGCGGCGACACCGAGGCCGACCGCACTCACGCAACGTGGCCGCTCACCGAGGGACTCGTGACGTTAAATCAAATGCGGGCTTTGTTGCCGCTGGTAACTGCGGGCGGCGATGTTTTCCGAGCCCAAGTGGTCGGTTTTGACGAATCGAGTGGATTGGCAACGCGCGGCGAAGTGATCATTGATGCCACCACGACCAACCCTCGCGTGGTGGCGTTTCGAAATCTGACGCACCTTGGACGCGGGTTCGATCTATCCATCTTGGGCGGCACCGGTGGCCAGGTCACTCCATAAAATTAAATCATTTCGTGCGAGTGGATTAAACTATTCCAATCGACACCCACTGAACTCACACTCTCCTTATATTTGTTATGAAACTCGCTCTCGATTGGGACGACGAACAAGTCCGTTTGGTGGCGGCCGATCGGACGGCGCGCGGGATCCGCATCCGCGCCGCCGCGGTGGCGCCAATCGGAGAAGAAGGTCTGCAAGCCACCCTCGCTGAGTTGTCGCGCAAGTATTCGCTTGAGAAAAGCGACGTGCTCGTGGCGGTCGGTCGCGATCGCG
Organism: uncultured Planctomycetota bacterium; assembly: GCA_963763175.1. Lineage (GTDB taxonomy): Bacteria > Planctomycetota > Planctomycetia > Pirellulales > Pirellulaceae > Rhodopirellula. The sequence goes on from CAVXOB010000011.1 coordinate 1,193,438, forward strand.
CCGAACTGCGTCAAATGCAGTTCCCCCCCGTGCCGAGCGACGAGTTGCCCGACATGGTGCGATTCCAAGCCATCCGGCAATTTGCGTCAGCGGGTGAGAACGCTCAGATCGATTACATCACCACACACACCGACGAGAAAGGTATCCATGCGATTGTCGCGGCGACCGGCCCCACGCATCTCACGCCGATTCGCAAAACGATTACAGCGGCCGGGTGGACACTCGAACGTGTGGGCCTTCGTCCGATCGCCGCGGCAGCCCTGTATAGGCTCAAGGCCGCAGACACTCTCGCCATCGAGGCGCAACAGGATGATGAGTCCGCTCCCATCGTTGCCCTGATCGACTTGGTCGCCAACGAAGCGGAAATCGTGCTGCTCCAGCATGGTGACATTTCGTTTGTTCGCTCCGTACGACTGCCCGATGGAGATGCTGCGACCTCGAAGTCTCGTGCCGCCTCCTTAGCGGGCGAAATTCGACGCAGCCTGATCGCGTCAGGTGCCGCCGGTTCACCCTGTCATGTCGTCATGTGGGGACGTGAAGAACGTCACGGCGAGGAACTGCGACTGCTCAGTGAACGACTCTCGGGACAACAGGAATCACCCTGCCAAACGCGTCTGCTCGACCCACTGGAACTCGTCGGTACGGATTCGAAAATCCGCGAAGCGACTGGTGAAATGGTCGGTCGCTTGGCACCCTTGGTCGGGTTGCTCGTCGCGGACGCCGACCACAAAGACGAGCTGATTGATTTTCTAAACCCACGCCGAGCCGCTGAAAAGACGTCCGACAAGCGAAAAATTGCCATGTTGGTTGGTTTTCCCGCTGTTATCGCGTTAGCCGTCGGCTGGTTGCTCTGGAGTAGCATCTCTCGTCTCAATACTCAAATTGATCGACAGACGGCGATCAATAATGAGCTGCGGAAAAAGACAAAAGTCTCTGACAAACTCATCGAGCAGACTGAACAGATCGACCAATTTCTCGACAGCGACGTCAATTGGCTCGACGAACTCGAACAACTCGCTGCCGCCATGCCGCCATCGGATGAACTCATCGTCAAAGACATCGTGCTCACTTCCAACGCACGTGGCGGCGGCGGCAAGCTGGTCGTCTCCGGATTGGTGACCTCCCCCGAGGTCATCAAAGAATTTGAAACGGCCATGCGGGACAATGCCCATCAAGTCACCGGTGACAAAGTCACCCAGCTCGCCAGCAACGATGCCTATCGCTGGAACATGACCCAGACGATCCAGCTCGCTCCCGAAGCGGTACGAGAGAAACGGTACGCACAGATGACGGCGTTTGACGAACGCAGTAGTGATCCGGAGACGCTTGTTGAGCCTGTTTCGAGTGAACCGGATTCGAGCGTGAAGCAGGTTCCCCAAACTGCACCCGAACCTCTTCCGAACACCGCTCCTGATTCCGGCGACGACGGTTTTGTTGTCAAGTCAGAGGCGACTGAGACTGAGCCCGCTCCCACACCCGAACCATCCTCATCGAGCGATGAGCAGACCGTTTCCGAAGCCAACCCATCAGCCGCCGCTAGCGACACATCAGCCGCTGCTAGCGACACACCAGCCGCCGAGAGCGAAACACCAGCTGCCGAGAGCGAAACATCGGCTGCCGAGAGCGAAACGTCATCGGATAGCCCTTTTGAAATGGAGGCAGCGAAATGACTCAACGAGAACGTGTTTTATCGATTGGAATCGGCGGCCTCTTCGTCCTCTTAGCACTGAACTGGGCGTTCAACCAATATCGCTCTGCGATCAGTTTCCGTCAGGGGCGACTGCGGTCCCTCGCGGGAGAAACGGACAAACTACAGGCTCAGTCGATCGCCGGTGCCCGCGCCGAGCGGCAACTCGGTGAATACAAAGTCCGCTCACTCTCGAGCGATCCCGAAGTCGCCCGAAGCAGCTACCAAGCGTGGCTGCTCAGCACAGTGGGCCGCCTTGGTATCGCCGACGCAGTCGTCGATCCCAACGGCACAATGCCAATGGGCGATCTGTATACCCAGTTCAGTTTTCGCGTCTCAGGCAAAACAGATCTAAATGGCGTGGTCGATCTGGTGTACGCCATCGAAAGCCGTGATCAGTTGCACCGCATTTCTCAGATCAGTTTCAGTCCTTCGCGGAAAACTCTCAGCCAAGCAGTTGGAAAGAGGGACGCCGATACGGATGAGCTCAACCTCATCATGTCGATCGATGCCATTAGTTTGAACATGGCCGACCCGGTTCCGCCACCGCCGAGCGACGAACCATCTTGGCGAATCACTCGCTCGCTCGACGAAACACGCGAAGCCATCTTGAATCGCAACTTTTTTCAACCTCCCAACCAACCGCCTCAGTTTGAAGGTGCGACCCAGATCGTAGCGTACCGCGGCAAGGACAATGAGGTGCCCTTGAAGTTCAGCGATCCCGAAAACAACCGCGTCCACGTGAATGTGGATGGCGAACTGCCCGAGTGGGTGAGGTGGGATGCCGAATCGGCGAAACTAGTCGTCACACCGCCCGAGGATTCTGACGAGGACGAGAGTGGTGAGAAAGCCAATGTTGCGGACGAGTTTGAGGTGAAGGTGACCGCTACCGACGATGGGTATCCGCATCGGCAAACGACGCAGTCACTCATTGTCAAAACGCAGGCACCGCCACCGCCACCCGAAGGGCCGAAACCCGCCCCCGGCTTTGATGACGCCACGCAAACCTTCCTCACTGCCCTCGTGCAAGGCGGTGAGGACTGGACCGCCTGGATGAACGTGCGGACACGGGGCAAGACGTTGAAGTTGAAAGTTGGCGACGAGTTTGAGATCGGTTCCATCAGCGGCAAAGTCACCGGTGTTTCCTCCCGCCGCGTCACGTTGGAAATCAACGGCCAGAGTTATGAACTTCGCCCAGCCGGAAAACTCAGCGATGTGCTCGAAGGATCCTAAAAGCCTGGTTGACGAGGAACCCACCTTTGACGTCTGATACGTGCAATCAAGCTTCTTTTTTGCACTTGGAGGCTATCCGACAAAGGGACTGACCTTTTGGAGGAAACTCATTTTACACGTTTTTTACCGGCTGCGCCGGAGAGGGTCAGACCCCTTTTTCGGATAGCCTCTTAGTCCATTTCATGTCCGCTGAGCTTCAACCGTCCGATCCAGAGCCCCGCTCTACGCCGAACTGCCCGATGGGCCGGGCGGAGATTGAGCGGTTGATTCCTCATCGTGGGCCGATGTTGCTGCTCGACGAAGTTGTCGAGTTAACCGCGACGACGATCCATGCCCGCAAGACGTTTGCGGCGGACGATTACTTTGTGCAAGGGCACTTTCCGGGCTATCCACTCGTGCCCGGCGTGATCCAGTGCGAATGCTGTCTGCAGGCGGGGGCTATTCTCTTGCGAGACCAGACGCCCGAAGTGGGCGAGTTTGTTCCGGTGGCCACACGGATGGACAGCGTGAAATTCAAAAACATGGTACGCCCCGGCGACGCTGTTGATATTCACGTCACGCTCCGCGAACGCCTTGCCAACGCGTTCTTCCTCACGGGCAAAATGCTGCTCAACGGAAAGACCGCCGCGCGGCTGGAGTTCGCCTGTAGCATCACAAATCCTCAAGCTGCCAACTCGCCAGACGGCGGAGCGACAGAGCGAGGCAACAACTCGTGAGCGAATCAAAAACCGCTCCCAACCCGTTTGATTTCTTAGGGTTCTACGGCAAGAAATACTTGGTCATGGGCGTCGCCAATCGCAAGAGCGTGGCCTGGGCGATCGCACGCCTGATCGAACAGGCCGGTGGCGAAGTCATCTATACCGTCCGCAGTGAAGCCCGACGCGACAGCACCGCGAAACTTTTGGCCGGCCGCCGTGTGATGGTCTGTGACGTCGAGGATCAGTCTAGCATTGACGCACTCGCTCAGACGCTCGCGGGTGAAAATACCGTTCTTGCAGGCTTGGTTCACGCGATCGCCTTTGCAAACTATTCCGACGGCATGCGTCCGTTCCACGAAACCACGCGCCAGCAGTTCTTGCAAGCCGTCGATATTTCCGCGTTCTCGTTGACGGCGGTTTGTCATGCGCTCCGCGAGCGTCTTGCTCGGGACGCCTCCGTGGTCACAATCGGCATCAGCACGACACGAATGGCGAGTGAGAGCTACGGGTACATGGCACCGATCAAAGCCGCTTTGGAATCTTCGCTCGCTTTTTTGACAAAATCGTTTAGCCGGTTCAGCGAAGTTCGCTTCAACAGCGTGTCGGCAGGACTCTTGAAAACGAGCGCGTCGGCGGGGATTCCGGGATACGTCGACTCGTATCTTTACGCGGAAAAAGTCATTCCACGAGGTCGCGCAGTGGAAACCGATGAAGTCGCGGCGACGGCAGCGTTCCTGCTTTCGCAGCGATCGAGCGGCATCACGGCGCAATCGCTCGTGGTCGATGCGGGCATGTCGATTAACTACTTTGATGCGACTATCGTCGGCGCCGTCACGGCGGCATCGGTTGATTGAGTTAACTCGTGAACCCGTCCGCTTCTTCCTGTGTCCGCTTGAAATTGCCCCCCAGCCATTCATTCTTTCCTCTTTGACCTCAGCATAATTCCCATGGCTCAAGCGATCTATATCAATGGTGAATACTTCTCTCGCGCCGATGCGAAGATCAGTGTTTACGATCACGGTTTGCTATACGGCGACGGCGTGTTCGAAGGAATGCGCATTTACAATGGCAAAGTCTTCGCGCTCGAGGATCACTTGGTGCGACTGTACGAGTCGGCGCGTGCGATCGCGTTGACCCTGCCGCTTGATATTGACGCTATGCGAACCGCCGTCGAAGCGACCGTGGAAAAAAATGGCTTGACGGACGCGTACGTGCGACTCGTCTGCACGCGTGGCGGCAACCAGCTGGGGCTCGATCCCAACCGCTGCGAAGATCCGCAGGTAATCATCATCGTTGATAAAATTTCACTCTACCCCGAAAAGTATTACACCGAAGGCCTGGACCTGATCACTGCGTCAACGATACGAAATCATCCGGCCGCGCTGAGTCCGCGAATCAAATCGCTGAATTACCTCAACAACATCATGGCGAAGATCGAAGCCATTCGCGCCGGTTGTGTCGAAGCCGTGATGCTTAACCACAAGGGCGAAGTCGCCGAGTGTACCGGAGACAATATTTTTATTGTTCGCCGCGGACGTTTACTCACGCCGCCGATTCATGCGGGGATTTTAGAAGGGATCACCCGCAACACTGTGATCAAACTTGCTGGCGAGGCCGGGATGGAAGTGGCCGAAGAAACCCTCACGCGCCACGATCTATTCATCGCCGACGAATGCTTTTTGACTGGCAGTGCTGCCGAAGTCATCCCCGCGGTGCGGCTGGACGGACGGTTGATCGGCGACGGCAACGTGGGCCCGGTCACCGAGCAACTTAACGAGCTATTCCGAGCGCACGTCAATAAGTAGCCGAGTCTCTCCGAGACGTCGATTTACTTAGCGAAGGATTTGGACTTGTTCCCAGGCAGGATCCTGGGAACGAGCTAATCGAGTTAATAGCTTCAATAATGAATTCGACGTCCCCCGAGACTCGCAATGGTGGGATCTTTAACAAGATCTCCTAAGCTCACGGCAATCGAATGATTTCAACATTTCGCGATGCATAGCGTTGCTGAGGTCCGAGGGAGAGTGCGGGATAGATGCCCGGACTGAGCGCATTCTCGGTTTCGTGTTCCACACGCTCGATTAGATAGTCGCGGGAATAGCGGTCGACCAGATGGCGCAATGCATGGTCGGTGACCGTCAATGCGAAGTAGGTGTTGTACTGCAGACGCTGGTGAGTCAGCGTGATGCGACGGGAACGCATCCATGATCGCACCCGATAGGCGCGAGGATGCTCCAACGACTCATCGCGGTAGGGCGATAGCAACGCGATGTTAGGAACGGTATCAAAATCAGCGGGTGGTTCTGGCAACAGGGTCCCGGAGAAATAAATCTGATCAAAGTGCGGTCGTTGCCAGGCGCCGGCGAGGGCGAGGTGGTCCTCGTCGAGCCAGGCCAATGCAACGTCGCCCTGCGTGGTGAGTTGTGTCATTTCACGAGCAACATCGCTAGTCTTTTGCATCAGATGATCGATGGCTTTGAATCCATTCTCGCTCAGTCTTGATGTCGTGTAGCGCAGCGATTGTTCGCCCACCGTATCGACCATTGCGAACTGATGGATCAAGGGTGAGATCCCGAGGCGGTCACGAAACTGCAAGATGTCAAGGCAAAATGCGTCTGCCTCGGCTCGCAATCCTTCGTGCAGGTACAGCGTATAGCCACCATCGGCATGCGGCTCGGGAAGCGGCGTGTTGGGAAACAGACAGGGGATCTCGTGATGATCACAAAACTGATGAATCGGCTGCCAAGACTGATGCGAGACGCCACCGAGCAATGCAAACACCATCTGTGAGCGCATGTAGTGTGAGAGTTGTGCTCCATAGGTGTAGGGTTCACCCGACAATTGCCAGTCGTGCACTTGCCACAGTCGATACGACTCAATGAAATCATCTTTATAGTTCGGCGATTCCCCCGCATGGACCTGGTACCGCATCACCTCACGATTGTGATCGGATACATAGGCGTCAATGACCTGCCGTACGGCTTGGTGCGTTGCTGAATCGACATCGTCGGTGCTCACCAGTGCGAAATGAATGGTGGTCGCATCGACACCGGGATCGTCTGACCGAGCGAGCCACTGCAAGTACGCAATCAATGCCATCATGGATTGGTCGTCGAGGTCATAACGAGGCATCAGGGGATTGAGTTTTCGGCCTGACGAATCGATACCGGTGCGAATGGCGCGTGCCAACGATTGCTCGGTATAGGCAGCTCGGTCGTGCGAAACGCGTGGTCCGATACTCTCGACCTCCGTTTGCGGTTCCTGAAAAAGTGAACGGAACTGGCGTGCACGACGCAACGTTTTTCTCGAAAACAGTTGACCAGCGGTGATCGATGGAGTCAGTTTGCCAGGTTCTTCGTTCCCGTAGCCGCTGCGCCGATGGCACTTTCCGCATGCGACCATCATTCCGGACAGCCTGACATCGCTCATGACGATCGCTGAAACGGGGGAGCCGTCTAATGTCTCGCCCATTTGATAAAGCGATTTCCCGAGGGCCCAATTATCCTGGGCAGAGACGCTCGCAGCTGAGAAACCAATGCCGAGCACGGCGGCCACAAGCAAACAATTCACAGTGGTTGAGAGCTGAAAATTCATCGCTTTACAGATCCAGCACTCTCAAGCAGTTTTTTGACTTCGCCCGTCAAGACTTCTGATGACACGAGTCCTGTCACGCGAATCCAGCGATCACTCTTGGCCGCGCGTAAGAAAATCAGGGCTTCGTGTTGCGACTTGTTCGGGACGTAAGCAGAAAATGCTTTTTGAATTTCCGCGATTGCTTGCAACTTCCCGGTCAAAAATAGCCAGCCGCCTTTTGCGTTGAGGTCTTGAGCATATTCAGCCAACCGCGCTGGGGTGTCAAATTCAGGATCGATTGAGATAGTCACGAAGGCAACCCGTTCAGGCTGATCTTGCAGCGATTTTTGAGTCGCCGCCATCGTGCCGCTGGCCACGGGGCAGATTGTTGAACAGGAGGTGAAGCCGAACTGCATCACGATCACATGATCGTTTGGAAAGACATCGCTCAGCTCCCGTGTCACGCCCTTTTGATCGCAAACCATGACGTTGGGGACTTCGTAGGCAGCTTTTCTTAGGGAAATCGCTGCATTCGCTGGCAGGCAACAGCAGGGCGGCTCGACCACCGACAGGTCCGGGTCAAGCTCCTCAGCTTGGCTGCCAACGCACAGCCCCACAATCACGGTGAATGTGATCGAGAACAAGATCACGCGTTTGCTGAAATTCATAGCTTCACATCCTCTCAAGGGGAACGCCTCGTCAGTGAACCGAATAAATCGCGACGTCATGATGCAAAGGATCAAATTGATAAAATCGCAGTCGAGTCGACGGTTCGTAATTGAAACGGAACCAACATTTGTGAACACCGAGGCGAACGCCATCAGGTGACTCGCAGTCGTACTTGGGCTCGCCCAGTTGAGATAACTGGTTTGGCGGCGTATCCGCTTCAACGACATCCTTCATTTCCTCACCGACGAGCATTTGTTTCACCGCTGGCGGCACGCCCACGGTACCACCCATGGCATTGAATCGCCAATGAACGCGACCGAACGTGAACAAGCTGCCTTGTCCACCCAGCGGCAGGGTGGATTTGAATTGATTCTCCCAGCCTCGAAGCCCGCCAAAATCGGGGTTGGCATAACCATGCACGAAGTAGTCACCGTTCCAAATCGTTAACCGCAACTGGGCCGGTTTGCCATCGGTCTGCTGTTGATCTCGCTGCACCCATTTTTCGAATCGCAGCCCACCCTCGCGCATTTCGCCATACAGCGTATTGTTGACAAAAAGTAGCGTCATGTCGGAGTCGGGATCGGGTTGTAGACCGCTGGGCAAATGATTGCGATCCTTCCAATCGAGGAACGCGTCACGGGCATCAACGACAGCGTAGAGGCAATCGACGAAATTCGAGTCTGAATTCTCCAGCTGCTCTTCCATGCTATGAAACGCCCGCCACATCCGCTTGGCAGGCGAGAAATCGCCGAGCTTGAGCATCGGGCCATGATGGGGATCGTAGTCTTCATCGTCGACGCTGGATTCCGGTGGATGAGCAAACGGTGCTTTGGCGAGCTGGGTGAATTGTTGTCGCAACGCCGTGCGCAGCGCGCCGTTCGTGATCCGCTTCTGATTCCGTCTCGACAACATGGCCACTACTGTCGACATATTTTCGACGCGGCTCATTGATCATTTCTTCTTCGAGATACCTCTCCACCCACAATGAAACATGGCGGTGGGGGTGATGAGGATTGCGTTTGAAGTCGATGCCGTCGAACACCATGCGTTCGTGATCGTCGATTCGTAACCGAAAGAAGCGTGGCGGCGGTCCTGGAATACGGGGGGCGAGATCGGCTTGAAGGCAATCGACAAACGACTGATCCAAACGCAAGGCCTGATATTGCTTGATGAACTCGTCCGGCCGCGGGGGAACGCGTTTATGCATGTTTTCCACCGCTTGTGCCCGTGGTGCATGCTTTCGCCAACCCCACGAGTAGTGCACGTTTTGGTACTGAGTCGCTGGCATTTTGATTTTGAGCTGGGTTCGTGTCCCTTCGGCTAGCGGAAAAAATGTTCCATCCATGCCAACGTGCGGCGGGCCAAAACGCATAGGGAGGTTTTTGCCATCGATATTCATCCTTCCCCAGGCGGCCTCGCGGCTGTAGGTCGGATCTGGATTCTCGGAATCATTCTCGTAGCTGAGATTGGAATAGAGGAACGGCCCTGGTTCTTGCTTCACCTGTTGCGGGTAGTCGAAATAAAAGGACGCTGGGGAAAAGTCATCTTCGCCGCGATTGAGAATGTCAACTGTAAATGTTACGGTCCACGGGACGTCACGCGGCAACGGTGGCGGATTTTCAGTCAGTCCGGTGAGCTCTTGCTCTTGAACAAAGACATCTTTTGGTGGTTGCGTTTTAATGGCTGATTTTTGCCGTCGGTACTCCGTCCAGTGAGCGATGGTCAATTTGGGATCGGTCGTGCTGTACCAGCGGACCTCGATTTCGCCGTTGTTATTCTTGACATGCAGGGGAATGTCATCCCAGCCGAAGTCGTAGAACATGGTGTCCGATTCAATCCGTCCGTCATACCAAATTTGGTGCACGTCCACATTTCCAGCGACAATTTTGCCATGATGGTCATGGATTGGCTGGACACGTTTGGCTCGCCGATGACCGCTGTGATGTAGCAAGGCGAAGCCTCGGTATGCACGGCTACTGGGAATACGTGAGGAACGGAGCTCAATCTCACCGCTGTCTCCATTGCGTCCGTGGCGAACAGATCCGGCATTGCCTTCGAGGATATCGATTGCCCATTGCGCCCGATGCAGTAGTTGCTGGCGATGTTTCTCGATCGCGACTTGATGATTGGCTTTAGACCTGTCGAAGGTTTCTTCGAGGGTTTTTCGATCGAGTCCTTCCCATAGACTGCGAACTGCCTCGCCCGTGAGGGTTTCAAACATGTCGTCGAGGATGAACCGCAGATCATCGGTGGGCGATGCATGAGTGGGCAATCGCGAGACCACCGGATCGCCATCATGTAGGTTGTAGGGATGATCGGGCGTTGATGGCAGCGTGTTGATCATCTCGTTGTTCATTCGATCACGCATGTTCTGATACACCGTGGGCAACATATTCGTTCCCGGTGGATGCTGAAACGGATCCATTTTGGGGAACATACCTGGAGGTGAATCGATTATCGTGAAGGTCGTCTTGTCCCAGCCTCCGGTACCGAATCGTGGCAGGGTGGAAAAGAGTCGTTTTGGATCGAAGACCTCCGTTTCGGATGCAACGTCTTGTGGTGCGGCGGACGCGTCTGCGGGTTGCACCGACCGCAGTTGTAGGCTCTCGGTAGTTGCGTTGGACGCAGGTGGTGACGGCGCTGTGTCGACGGTGGGGTCGTCAAGATAAAGGTCTCGGGGATGCACCTGGGAACGAATGCGCCGGATCGGACGTGCGACCGCCTCTTCTGCTGCACTGAAACTCCGCGCGGCCTCAGTCGATACGCTCTCGCCCATCTGCAAGGGGTCATCTAAGCAGAACCGATAGTGCAGCGGTCGCGCCGGGCGCGGTTGCACGCCTGGATGGTCGCCGTAGGATTGCCGATCGGTGCGCGACTTATTTCCGTCGCTGTCCGTTTGGTTGACCCAATGGTCGCTGTCTACGCTCAGCGACGGGTAGCGGCGTAGATAGCGTTTCTGTTGGTCGGCAACGACGTTGCCCGCATCTCGCTGATCGTAGTATTCTGGATGCGAGACCAACGCTGAGGTCGGTGGGAACGGCAGGTCAATCGTCTCATTGCCCGATCGCGAAGGGGTCAGCGAAAGGACCGGATATTTGGCAATTTCTTGATAGGTATCGAACAAGTCGGAGGGGAATTTCATGCCCGGTTGGTCGGTCGCGTGGCGCGCCTGGACCAGCGCGGCGGTTTCTTTCGCAGTGAGGTGACACTCATCGACGGCTATAGGTGACTGGAGTGAAACGGCTAGAACCTGACCTCGCAACTCACCTTTGGGATTATTTTCCGTATGCACCTGAACATAGATTCGCTCGGAAAGAAGCACGGGTTTCATGTGCGCATCGACCGTGAACGATCCGGCAAAGGTGAAGCGGTTACCGTCTGGGGTGACCGTGAGATTCCGGACGATCGGTCCCGATATGCCAACGCGGCCAACGTGAAGATGCACCGCGCTGGCTGGATTCCCGTCTGCATCGTCGCTGCCGCGAACTTTCAATCCGCTCGACAGTGAAGCAAACGAGCCTTCTACTTTCAACAACGCCCCCGAATTCAGTAGCCGACATCCAAACGATCCACGGGCGTTACTGTCCACCTGTGCGTCTCCAGGCAGCACGACCTGTTCAGGTTCGAGCAGCAAGAATTGTGGAATCGGTTGTGGCTGCCCGAGAGCGACCGAACCATTTCCAAGAACGCAGCACAGGATGCCGCCTACGATCAACATTCCGACCCGCTTGGAGAGTCGACTGATGGCGCCCGCGAAAGACAGTCGATCGTGGTTCATGGCTCGGTTCCGAGTAAATGGATGCAAAATTGGATGTTGATACAAAGCGAGGCGGTTGATCATGTGGTTAGCGGTAGCGGGCCGCGGCGTTTAAGTCGGTGGGCAGAGGGCATGGCGGGCGGATCGATCCAATCGAGTCGTGCGACGATTTGGGCCGGATCGGACTTGGTAGGAACCGAGCCCCACAATCCCGCCCGGTCGTTGCCGTAGCGGAGCAGTCCGAGCGAACAATCGGGAACAGCGTTGTGATCGTGACCGGACTGTCCGCTTCCGTGATTAAAAAAGATTCCCTGGATCGCTTCGACAGCCGAGGGTTCGCCGGTCAAGAACGTCCACCCGGACCTTGCGTGGTGTCGAGCGGCGAACTCCGCGATCTGACTCTCATTATCTCGCTGCGGATCCGTGGTAATGGAAATCATCGAGACACTGGTCCCCAATCGCTCCCCAAGCAGTTGCTGCACGCTGACAAGATTCCGAGTCACGGGATAGCCTGGATGATCGGTCAGATTGAAGAAGTGAACGATGACCGTGCGGTCCTTGACGAGATCGTCGTAGAACATATATCGGTGCCCATGATGGCTGACCACGGGCACATTGGGCACGAACCGACGTCGCGTTGAGACTTGGCCTGGTACGGAAGCGATAGCGGCATCGTCGAGCGGATTGGATCGGTGAGTCATCTCGCGGTCTCCTGCGTAGGTCGGTGGAATCAGCATGGATGCGTGTTGCAGTTCTTATCGGCTCAGTGGCCCGTCACTGTCATTTTCATGAGCGCTCGAATGCTCCGGATTGGGTTGAACGTGGGGCTGGGACAGCGGTTCCTGTGCGTAGAAGCGATCAGCTCGCTTGGGTGTGTCGAAACCATGGCCGGGGGGCACGATGTCCCAACGAATCATCATGGCGTGGTCTTCATGTACCACGTTGTGACAGTGCATCACATGCTTGCCCAGGAAATCTTTCCAGCGCATGAACACGGTCACTTCCCAATCCGGCAACAGCAACGCGACATCGCGGCGGGGTCCACCCATGAACCGTCCGTCGCCTTTGACGACGTCTTGATTGCCACGTAAATCCAGTGAGGCGATGCCAAGAATTTCCAGCAACACCACAATCACACGAAAGTCTTGCGCGGAATGCATCCGCACCTGTTCAAATCCAAGCGTTCCATTAAGAAATCGGTCGAGGTCGGTGCGCAGTTGCTCGCTCGCGAATTTTTCAACGATCGTCACCGCGAATGCGGAGGCGATTTCCCGGATGCGTACCTCATTGTGGATATTTTTCACTCTCTCGTTGAACTGTCGTTGCGCCTCGAGTTCGTTCCTTGGCTCTCGCTCGCCCTCGTCGAGTAATCGCATCATGGCGGATTCTTTGCCCTCCGCTTGGAGCTTCTTCATCTCCGCTCCCTGTGCCTGCCACCGCAACCCCGCTGAGCGGAAGAGGTCGAGAAACTGCTGTCGTTCGATACCTTGCATCGGTAGATAGTTCTGGCGAGGGGCAAAATACTTGGTCCGCTGCAGCACCTCCGACTCCTGTGCAGCGTATTGGTACTGAGGTACCCCATTGATCTCGAGAACAATGAATTCGGTAAAGTGACTGTGGATGGGATGACTCCATGAATTCCCCACGTTACGCAACGTCCAAATCTCAGCGGTATCCTGTTCGATCCCGGCGTCGATGCGATTGGGATCGTACGTCATCCCATTGATTGTCCAGAGTCCGCCGTCGAAATCAAATTCCCAGAGCCGTTCACGCCGCACTTCGGTCAAATCCACGGGTGGGAATGACCTCAGCATTAGCGGCATCGTGCTCGCGTCCGGAGATTTTAATGGCTCGTCGACAACGAACTTGACCAGCCCTAAATCGCGGAAGAACCATTCGGTGCCATGCGAGTCTGTGTTGGAATCGTATCGATCGTGTGAATAGGTATCTCGTTGGAATTCTCGCCCCGACGGACCCTGCCCATGAGGCTGGTCGAGAACGTTGCACAAGTACAGTGACTGACCCTCGAATTCGGAAAAGTCGATGATGAAATCGTTTCGCTGGGCAACGCCCATGTACAAGCTGCGTGCCAACAGTGGGCTGGGTTGAAAGTTGCCATCGCCCGCAATCACGATGAGTGGAATTTCACCCACGAGATCGGACGGCTCGTCTTGCGGATTTGTTTCGGAATGCAGAACCAATTCATAGAATCGCGATGGGCCACCGTTGAGGATGCGGAAGCGGTATTTGCGAGGCTCGACATGCATGACCGGTTGGATGATGCGGTTGACCGTCATGCGATCGCCGAGGATCCCGTCCGTATTGAAACCATCGAACACGAGCTGCGGCGATTGGTCGTAGGCCTTGCCGTCGGCGTATTCCACTGATTCTGCCGGTGGCAGTCGTTCGCCGTTGGGCATCGCGAACAACAGATCATGCAGAATCATCGGCACGTCATAGTCGCCCGCTGGAAATCCCCAACCCGCGCCTTCAGTGCCAATGTCCTGCAATTGCTCGGGCGGCAGGTCGTGACCTCGGTCATCGGTTTTTTCGTCATAGATGGTGTAGAAACCATCCAGTCCGGCATAGACATTCGAAGCGGTGAAATCCATCCGGTGATCGTGATACCACAGCGTACTGAGCTTTTCATTCGGATCGTAACCTGAGGGGAAATTGCCGTAGTGGTGATCCCAGTACTCACCGGGATTGATCCAGTCGTTGGGATGGCCATCACTCTCCGAAGCCGTGTGGGCGTTGTGCAAGTGTGTGGTCGTCGAGGGCAACGCAAACTTGATCCGTCTTCGCTTGGGACGATTCGCGGAATCGTTGAGAATCTCCGGAAGTGCATTGATGCGACGTACCATCACCGGCTCCTCGTAACGGACACGGTACGTCGGTCCGGGTGAGCTGGCTTCGAGATGCAGTTGTTGTTCCGACAGCCGCCCAGTGGCGGGACGCTGCCAGCGAGAACTACGCTGTAACGGCAAAAAAGTACAATCGCCGTAGTGTCCATAGTTGCCGTGTGATTCCTTATCGCCGCCATGATCGCAGAACGTTGCAAAACCCCAGTTATAAGAGTCATCGAGGTACTGTTCGTGAAACTGCCATGCAAATTCAACCTCCCACATCGCGTAGAAGTTCACGGGCTTGAAGTCAAAAAAACGTTGATGAGCAAACGGATCGGGCAAGTCACCGAGGTCGATGCTGATCCGCCCGAGTGACTCGGCCGTTTCTACGAATCGTTTCCAAAAACCGGCCAACCAAGCCAAATCCAGCTCGGATGTTTGCTGTAACTGTCGCGTGGTCAGTCGCGATTGGACACGCTGGATATCGACCGGTGCCAGTGCAATCGCGCGGAGGCCGTGGTCGCCTGTAGGTGTGCTTGGGCTCGTACTGGCGACAAACTGAAATGGGTATTCAGCAGGCTCGAAAGAGAACAAAGGCTGAGCTACGCAAGGCCGAAAAAACGGAGTTTGAAACGGCAGCACCATGGGACTGAGAACGCTTCCGAACGACGGTGTTCCCTGCGGAGATGCCAAGAACTTGAGTCGACTTGCCATCTCAGCTTCGACCGCTTCATCCAGCGACTCACCCGCAGCGAAAGTACTGCCAGTCGCTGCGAGACCTGTGGCGATCCCGTGTTTCAGAAAAGTCCTGCGGTCACTCATCGTTCGTGTCCCTGCTCAAGAATTTCGCCGGCGGTGGTGTCGGCTGCGTCGACCCTCCTCGCTTCACGAAATATAGATGGGACTTAAATTTGAACTACGGAAGCCAACGGGTAAGCAACCGGAACCTCAAACTGGCTCCCACACGACACCTTCACCTGTACCATCACCGCGGAAGTGCACGATCGCGTTATCCTGTTTGCGATTGAGACATTTGATCGTGTCGCTCAACCGTCGTTTGGGATCCTGGTCCGGGTGCGGTGACAGAGGATCGTCAATCCGCGACGACCACCCCTCCTCTTCAAAGGCTGATAAAACCGCCTCTTGGTTTTGAGCGTTCCATTTGAAATGCTTTACTTGCGTTCCATTGAATTGCAGAATACGCCGGTCGGCATCCCAGTGCGGATGGACGGGGAATATCAAACAAGAAGACTGGCCTAGCGATTTGTCCCTGGACAGCTGCTCTCTCCCGAACACCTCGCCGCAATCAACGCCGCTGCTCGGACCGGCGGAAAGCCACTGCCGCCCGCGGGTGCATACCTGTTTGGCCACTTGGATCCCCTTGTCGGTCAAGACGAAACAGGTGCGGTCGGGAAACGTCAGGTCACCGCTGCGTCGAAAAGCCCGACCATCATCCGTCGCCCCGGTGGTCTCTCGCTGATGCTCGACGAGATGAGTCCGCACCAGCCAACGAAAATCGTTAAGTTTCAATCCCACACTGACCAAACTTTCGAACTCGACGGCGAAATCCCAGTAGTCAGCACATGTCTGATCGGCATATTCAACCGCCTCCAGTAAGCATTCCAAGCCATTCAGAATTCGCGGCGGCGGGGTGTGGAATGTGAGTGCCGGATTGGACGGTAACATGGGTGAGCTCCGATTCCAGTTGTGCGATTCGAGAAGAACATGCGCCCTCGTCAGCCCTTTTGGAAGGGTGGTGCGATGTCCACCCATCCTACCTGCATTCCTCTACCGAGACAAGCATTGGGGATGCGCAGCGTCCTGATAAGCACCTGCACATAAGTTAATTCGCAAAACCTTATCAGCTGCTGAGAGCATTGTGAGAAATGACGTAGGTCCCAAAAAGTAGCTACGTTCGCCAAAACGTGGTCCACCGTCTCCATCAATAATAAAAATGCGCTAGTGCCGGAAACTTGTCGGCAGATGCTTCGTTCGACAGTCCCACTTTGTGAGCGTTCGCTCAGCTCAGACGGACGGAGCCGTCGGGAAACAATGTCGACCGACGGCTCCGCCCGTCGCGAGAAAGATCGCGGCGGGACGCGTCACTGCGCCTTCGATCTCGTTCCAGTACTGCTGAAAATGATCGCTTGCCCATTCATCAAGGGACGGGCGGCGGTGGCGAAGCCGCGTTGGTACAGGTGCTCTTTGAGTTGACGCAGTTCGCCAAAGCTATCGGGGTAGACCCAGACGGTGATCGTGGTGGCGTTGGGATCACGTCCGGCCAATTCCACGTCGAGAAAGCTGCGGTTTCGTAGTACTTCGCCGATCGGCTGCCCCGCCGATTCGCTGAGCGGTTCAAAAGCGACGGCGCCGAGTCGGGCGGTCATCGCCATACCAGTCCTGCCGTTTTGCGTGATTCTGCCGACGGTTCGTTCGATGACATAATTGGCGATGTAATCACGAAACGGACCGACCGTCGACGCTGAGTTGCCCGGCTTGCGCGTCATCCGCTGGACATCTTCTTTGATTTCTTTCATCAAATTTTCGACCGGCACAACGGACAAACGTCCCGCTTTCAACCGCAGATCGATCTCGTCGCCGAACACGGTCTTGGCCATTGGCGTGGGCAGATGTTCGACCGCGACGAGGGGCGCTTTTTCATTGGCGAGTCGATCTTTTGTCCCCGCCAACGTCGCCAGTTCAGCTTCCGTTTCGTGAATTTCCCGCTGCAGCCTAGCGCCCCGTACTTTCGATTGATCGAGTTGGGACTGAACCTCTTCCCACGCCGCCTCCGCGATCCCTTCCAGATCGAGCAGTCGCCCTCGGGCGGCATCGAGCTGAGCAATCTGGGCGTCGTAGCGTCGCAGTTTGGCTTCCAGCTCCAGTGATTCTTGCTGCGCTGATGCGGCGCGCATCGCTGCTTGGCCAAGCTGATCGAGTTGGCTGCGCGAGGCGAGCGACTCAGTGGACTCTCTACGCTGATCGGTATTGGAGTCACTTCGCATCATCTCGGTGATGTGGTGGGTCTGTGTACCCAAGATCACGACGAGGATAATGAGAATCCCTACGAGATTCGCAACGATGTCCAAGAACGCATCGTGTCCGAGCTCGACGGTGCTGCGGCGACGTCCACTCATGGTGTTCTCCTGATAACGTCAACGCCGCTGTTTTGCATCAGCTGCTCAAACTCACGAAAGCGTTTCTCCGCGTACGGTCCAACACTGACTTCGAGTCGCGGTTTCCAGTAACCGCCCCGCATCGTTGCACCCCAGTTCGCGACGCGGTCACGAATCGCCGTGGCGAGTTCGATCGTGGGTTGCTCGATACCGTCTTTTCCAAATGGGAATGTTTTCACAACGCGGCCTTGGTCGACGAGTTCGTATCGATCGTGTTGGCAGCGCATCGAAATCGGACGAATGAATTCGGTACCACCCATCCCGCGAAATTCGTCTGGCAGCGCCCAATCGCGACCTTCGGGACGGACCAAGTTTTGGGCCACTTGCGGCGAGGCCGGAGGGGACTGCGCCGAGCTCGGTGGATCGTTCGATCCCGAGGTCGATCCGCTCTGCGGCGATCCCGCCTGCCCCGCATCGCTGAGCGCCATCGCTACGGCGTTTGGACCGTTTTTCTGCTGCGCCGATGATGTCGATTCCACTAGGCTGGCTGGGCTGGCGTGCTGCGATTGCTGCATCGTTGCTGCGGCATTGGCGGAGGTCCCGGTGGGTGAATCACCGCCTGAGATCTTGGCTTGTCCGTTGGCACCTTCACCCCCCGGACCACCGTCACTTCCGTCCAGGCTCGCATTCTCTGCTAGCGAATCACCTTGCTGCGAACCCGGTGTCGAGGGGGATTCAAAAGCACCGCCATCTGAATTCCATCCGTCCCTGCGATTGATCGGGTCATCGCCATCGGGCCGAGATTTTGCTTCCAAGAATTCGTTGAGCGCGTCGGACTGAGACTGCACGATCTGCTCCGACCCGTAACCGCTCATTTGCGAACCAGGCTGTTCAGCATAGCCACCTGAAGTGAATCGTTGATCGCGGGCCAACGAATAACCTTTCGTTTGAGCTTGGCGATCGAGTTCGCGAGCCGACAAGGTCGGCAGGGCGCGTTGGGGTGGCGGGTCCGTCACACCGTTGCTTGGATCGGAGCCCGACCTCACGTGCGAACCTGACCGCCCGGACATTCCCGAGGCGCCGTCACCGCCGGCGCCTGTTGCGTTTCCGGCGAGGGAATTCTCCGTCGACTCGTAACCGAACCCTTCGCCGTCACCACTGCCGCGTGCACGGCCCCCGAAACCGCCTCCTCCGGCGAAGCTGTGGTTGCGCGAAGCGGCCTCGTTCACAGCGACTTCCATGTCTTTCCTTAAGACCTGATCGCCGCCAGGAAACGCCAAGTCAACTTCCCCTGGTACGAGCTCGTACCCATATTGATCGTCCCAGTCTTTCATCAGAGCGCTGGCGACGCGATACATATAAATGCCATCAGGTCGAACGATCAGCAGCGGGTAGGGAGGCTCCTGGTCGCCGTACTGCTGGACGGCGAAACGGCGAGCGACTCGAAGTGCCGATCCCAGCGGATTGGAGAGGGGACTGTCCGATTCAGCGGCCGCGAGCGCTTGAGCTTTCGTGATTCGCACACCCTCAGGCATGACTTGTAGTCCATCGGCATCGCAGATCACGTAGACCGGTCGTCGCTGGGTGCCGTTGGGGCCGCGGTGCGGGACGATGACCACGCGAGGTTTGCTGCCGCGTTCGCTCGATTCGAGTTCCTTGATGTCGGCCCGCAGCTTTTCGGCTTCCTCTTGCATCAACAACAGAGTTTTCTCATCTGTCTTGATGTCCGTGGCCGGTTTTGTCGTCCCTGCCGTCGCAGTTTCGACCTCGGTGTTGAGCGATTTCAACTTTTCCGTGACCTTCCGCATGTGCGATTCAATCTGCGTGATTTCATCGCGTTTCTTGTCCAATTCAGCGGTCTGCTGATCGCGATAGGAGACGAGTTCGCTGGCGCGAAACTGTTCCTGTTCGATCATCCGATCAGCCGCCTCGGCCGTCATCGAAACCGGCTGGGCTTCGATCGCTTTGGGGTTGTTCGCTGTATCGACCTTGAGTTGCTTTTCATGTTCGGCCTCAGCGACCGCGGCTTCCTTGGCGTCCTGAGCCACCAGCGCAAGCAGCAAGATCAGCGTGCCGAGCGTGCAGATCAGCACGGCCAGGAACGGAAAGAGCGACGGTGAGATTCCGGCGCGGCGACGACTCATGCGGCCCGTCCCATGGAGGAATCCGCATTCGCTGCTGAACGCACTCGATCTTTCAGCGGTGTGGGCGGAATGGGACGAGCGGGCTGATCTTCCGACGCCAATAACCGATTGGACAGCACGTCGACCGCCCGCGCCAGCGTCGTCATGGCTTGGACCATCGACGGATCGAGACTCGCCATGGCGGTGGCTCGGCCTGCTCCGCCGTCGGCTACCAACGTTTTGAGCGAATCACGCAGCGACGAGTCCTGTTCGCTCTGTCGCGACGCCAGTGTTGTCATTGCCTCGGTATGTGTCAGCAGGGTGCGGCGATGAGTGTGGACTTCCGAAGTGGTTTCCTGCATTGCGGTACGCCACGCCGCGGTTTGCTCACGCAGCGCGTTGCCAACCAGGTTCGCGGCGTTGTCCAGGCGACCAATCGACGCGTCGATGCGGTCAGCATGGTGCGTGAGGGCGGGCTTCATCGCCGATTGCAGCAATTGGCGAAACTGTTCGGTGCCCTCGGTCTGTTGACTTCGCCATGCTTGTTGGGCCTCCTGGATCGTATCGGCCCATAGTTTGGCTTGAGTCGATAGCGATTCCGCCACCGCGGTTTCAATTCCGCTACATAGCCGTGTGATCATCGCGTTTTGGTCGTCGGCCGGATCGTCGCTGGGCAGACCCAGTGAAACCAGATTCCGAACGCGCTCATCGATGTCGACGAGCAGGCTCTGCAGTCCACGCTCCACCGGAAACTGCAAGAAGATGGCGACGACCGAGAGCACCAATCCGAGTGCCGTGGTATCGAACGCCACATACAGCCCGCTTTTGAGCCGATCGACCGCGGCGGTACCGTCCGAAAAATCCAGCCCGCCGAGCGTCTGCGTGATCCCGATTACCGTACCGAGGAAGCCCAACATGGGGATGGCCCAGACGATAATACGGATCAAGCCGAGCGAATCGTGAGCGGCATCGGCATCCCGCATCGACAACTCCCGCAAGTCTTCGGGCAGCTCACCCGTTGTGGCCCGGTGAGATTGCCGAGTCAGGACTTCATCGAGCCGCCGAAGAAGGGCGCTGTTGCGAGTACCCGCTGGCAGCCGGTTCAAAGCAGTTCGCCACAATCGCGCGGCGTGGCCGGCATCGTGCTCGGTCCGCCAACGCTGCGACGGTGATTGGTCCCCGTCGTCCGTTGTCGAGTTCGGCAGGAGGTCATCGTCGCGGAGCAGGGCAAGTGCCCGTTGCTGAGACGCAGTTTCCAAGGACATCAGGGCGAGAATCGCGATCGCAACGGCAAACAGCGTGGTCGCGGCAACGGACACGGGGTGACCAAGGAAATAGCGGTTCAGCGGCTCCCAATTGACGGCGAGGACGACGCCGTAAAAGGCGGCGCAGCCAGCCAGTCCGATCGCCATCGGCGTCAGTTTGCGAATCAGTTTCAAGCCCGCCGACGGGGCTGGAGTCGCGACAAGTTGGATTTCGGGAGGCTGAGTCATGGGACTGCGTTTCCGCTTCGAGTGGTGGGCCGCCGAGCAGCCTGGGAATGGGCGGGCTCGCGCGTGATATTTCGCACGAGTGGGCGCGACCATATCATGCCGGACCTACAAATCACCAGATCGACCGCTACAACCCGTGAACTTTACCAAATCGGTAAATTTCGGGTTTGCGGTCAAGCTGGCTCTGGCGTTATCAACGAACAACTCGATCCTAAATAGCAATGGCTTTAAGGCCGGAGGCCGACACAATTCCTGCCGGTGGCGTCAGCCACCGGTTAGAGGATGCAAGAAATCCACCAGCCCGGAGGGCGACAAAGATGATCAATTGTGTCGGCCTCCGGCCTCGAGTGTTTACCAATACTCGAGCAGGTGCCCTCCTTGTCCTTAACACCGCACTCCTCCTCACAAACAGCCGGTCTCTCTATGAACATTTCCCACCACCGCGCGAAACTGTTGCGGCTCGCTCCCGGACTGCTGCCATTGGTGGTGGGTATCGCGATTGGTGTGGTTTGGGCGTCTGAGCAGCCGGCGGCCGTCACCGCTCAAACACCCGCGACCGATCCGTCGTACTTGCCCGCAATGTTTCCCGCAGCTGATCTCTCAGCTGCCGCTGAACGATCATCCGAAGGCGATTTTTCTCCCGAAATGGGCACCCCGCCCGCACCAGGATTCAGCTCCCTGGTGGGCGAACGAGTGACCGTCGTCGAAGCTCGGGGGGGGCGCGATGTTGCCGGTTCGGCTGGATTGATCGGATTTTCCCACGTTGACAGTGAAGGAACTCAAGTAATTACGATTGTAGATGCGGAAAAACGGTGGATGGCGGTGTATCATGTAAATTCAGAGGGCATGATCCGGCTGGCCAGCAGCCGCGAGATTGCCGCCGACTTCACACTCCAACTTAACGCTACGGCACCGTTGCCGGATCAAATCCGCCGCCTCCAAGGACTCCCATCGCGATCAAATTGATCTCGGCGGTGCCGGGCAGGCCGGACGATCGATTCGACACGTGAGGTCGTAGAGTTTCCAGTAGAGTGGACCGCACTCACGTTTCCTCACGTTCCTTATCGAATCGCCCGCGCTCACATGGCCAATTATCTCTCGCTCGAAGAAGCTGCGAAAAAACTCGGTATTCCCACCCAGACGCTGATCGATCTGCGCTCTCAGGGCCAGGTCCGCGGTTTCCGCGACGGCACGAGTTGGAAATTCCCTGAAAACGAAATCGATCGCCTGCAAGACGACCTGCCGAATTTGTCTGGCTTGGGATCGAGCATCGGCAGTGGCAGTGGCACGGGATCCGGAACCGCGGACGGGGGCGGTCAGCTCACCGGTGATGACAGCGCATTATCGCTCGGCGGCGTGATCGGCGACGACGAAGCTGGCAGCAGCCTCGAATTGGGTTCCGAAGAATCCGGACACGGCGGCGGTAGTGACGTCAACTTGGTGCCCGGGGACGCCTCCGACGGCAGCGATGTGCTGGTTATCCCCAGCGCGAGCGGCTCCGGAATTCTCGACCTCGACGACCTCAGCATTGAGGGCTCGGCAATCTCCCATAATAGTGGCGAATTGCATCTCGGTCCTGACGAGGGCGGTACGAAATCCAGTGTCGTCCAAGGCAAGCGTGCGGACGCTCCTGCTTCAGCAAAATCATCGCCCGACGCTTCCGAAGAGAGCGATGAATTTAACCTCGGCAGCGTCCTCGACCTCGAAGAGGAAATGGACATTGTCCCCGGCAGCGATCAGGATCTCAATCTTAAGCTCGATGACGAGGACGAACGTGCCAGCGGTTTGGAGTTGCTCGGCGAAGACGACTCCACTGGCAATCAACCGAAACAGCCATCAGCCCGCGTGAGCGGCGACGTGCTCAGTGAACTGGATCTGCTCGGCGGCGATTCCATCGGCAGCGGGATGCTTAGCGGTGATAGTGACAATCTGATCTCGGGCGCACTCAGCGGACTCTCCGATACCGGGTCGGGCGTCGATGATGCTCTCGCCGATGACGATTTGATGATCTCTGACGACGACGACGACCTGATCATCAGCGGTGACGGAAAAGACATCTCGATGGCCGGTGACAGCGGCATCGATTTAATGAGCCCGTCCGATAGCGGATTGTCGCTCGAGAGCGAGCCCTTGGATCTGGCCAGCAGCAGTGTGTCCTCACTCGACCTCGGTTCCGAACTCAACGATGGCAGCGGATCTGGCGTCGGCAGCAGCGGTTACGGATCGGGGTTGATCCCAGCAGACGACAGCGGATCGGATATCGATTTCCCCGGCGAAGAAGAGTTCCAGCTTTCACCGTCGGGCATCCAACTCGATAAATCGGATGAAAGCGAATCGCAAGAAATTGATGTCGAGAATTCCGATTCCTTCGCTGGCGAATTTGACGAGCCCGCGTTCGAGGAAGCCGGAGCGATCGACGAAGCCGGAGCTTTTGAGGAAGTCGATGCGTTCGACGATGGTGCCGTCGCCGTGGACGACGAGGGCGGATTCGGCGACGCCGGGGCTGAGCCGATGGACGACGATGCCGCCGCCCAATCCGGTGGCGCTCCTGTGGGTGCGCCCGTCGGTTTCGAAATTCCGTTCACACTCCTGCAGACCGTCGGGCTGCTACTGATCTTGCTGGTGATGAGCCTGGGCGGGATGTTGATTTCGGACCTAATCCGCAATATGTGGAGTTATTCCGAACCCGCCGCCCCAGTCAGCTCCTTGACCGACTGGCTGATCGACGTCGCCGGCTGGGGCCGGTAGCTTCCCTAAGCTGCAGCAGTAAGGTTTACCCTCGCGACGCGCCAGTGAGGGATCGGGTTGCATACCGCGCGAGGCGGCCTGGTGATTCACTCACCCGACGCATTGCAAATTGAGAGTTGACGGGCTCTAGTCCTGCTCCCATTTTCCAGGTCGCAATGTTAAGTTTGCAATTTGCAATTGCCGCTACGAAAACCGGCCGCTCGCGCGACGCCGGCTCACACGAACTCATCACGGCGGCTGGCGCCGTCGGCTACTAAAAAATGCCTCACTTCATCGATCTCGGTATCAACGTCGATCACGTCGCGACAATCCGTCAAGCCCGCCGGACGACCGAGCCCGACCCGATCGTCGCCGCGGCGCTCGCCGAACAGGGCGGCGCCGATGGGATCACATTTCACCTGCGTGAAGATCGGCGGCACATTCAAGACCGTGACGTGGAGCTGTTCCTGCAAACCGTCCGTGTTCGCACCAATTTCGAATTAGCCTGTGCCGATGAGGTGATCTCGATCTGCTGTCGTCTCCGTCCCGACTGGGCCCTGCTCGTACCTGAGAGCCGCGAAGAGGTTACGACCGAAGGCGGTTTGGACGTGGCGGGGGATCGTGGGCGCATTGGCGACGCCATCAAACGCTTCGCTGACGCCGGCATCCAAACGAGTCTCTTTCTCGATCCAGATCCCGCGCAGATTGACGCCGCCGCAGCACTCGGCGTCGATGCCATTGAACTGCACACGGGCCCCTACGCAGTCGCCGCTGACAAACACGACGTAGCCTCACGTGATCAAATCGAGGTGGAACTGGAGCGACTTCGATCTGTCGGCCATCAAGTCACCGCCCACGGCATGCGGCTGCATGCCGGGCACGGATTGACGTACGCCAACGTTCGTCCCGTCGCCGCCATCGAGGGCATGCGAGAACTGAACATCGGCCACAGCATCATCAGCCGCGCCGTGATGGTGGGGATGAAAGAAGCGGTCGCTGAGATGAAACGGCTGCTCGACAGCGTCTCACTCCTGCACCTCCACAAATGATATCCCAAATGCTTGGAGCATCAGCAGGTACAACAGATACAGCACCGGGATCAGCAACAACACTAACACCGTCGAGAGCATCAATCCAAACGCCAGACTCGCGGCCATCGGGATGAGCAACTGCGCCTGAAACGATTTCTCAAACAGCAGGGGCAACAAACCGGCAATCGTCGTCAGACTGGTCAACATGATCGGACGAAACCGCCTCGCACCCGCTTGCAAAAGCGACTCAAGCGGCGATTCGCCCGCCCGCACGCGGGAGTTGATGAAGTCGATCAAGACGATGGAATCGTTGACCACCACGCCCGCCAGGGCCACCAAGCCGAACATACTGAACAAGGTCAGCGGTAACCCCAAAATCCCGTGTCCCCATACCGCACCGATCATGCCGAAGGGCACAATTGCGAGAATCAACAAGGGTTGGGCATAGCTGCGAAACTGCAACACCAACAGCACGAACATGCACAGAATCGCGACCGCGAACCCGATGATCAAACTGCCCACCGATTCGCGACTCTGTTCCTGCTGTCCTTCCCAGCGGATCGACACATTCGGATACATCCGTGAAAACTCAGGCAGATAGTCCGCTTGCAATTCGCTGATAATCAAATCCGCGTTGGCGGTCGTCTCATCCAGATCGGCTGAGATTTTGATGCTGCGTTGTTGATCGACACGGTTAATTTCCGAGAATCCACGCTTCAAGTCGATCTCAGCAAGTTCACCGATCGGGCGCAGCGTGCCGGTTTTGTCGCCGACTTGGATCTCGCGGAAGTTGACCAGCGACGCACGCTCCGCTTGCGGATAGCGAACCATCAACTTAACTTCGTGCCGACCACGTTGCAGACGCATCACTTCAGCACCGTAATAGGTATTGCGGACGGTCTGTCCGAGATCCGTCGGCGTGACTCCCGTCGACAACGCACTGTCCTTGACACGGAATTGAAACTCCCACTTGCCCGGCGTATTGTCATCTGAGATATCGAATACGCCTGCGAACTTGGCAACACGATCCTTCATCGTTTCGGTGGCCGCCAGCAGCTCGTCGACATGCTCGCTCGAGGCTAGCAATTTGAACTCGATTGGTTGTCCACCCGGCCCCGTACCGACACTACCAAACGTGATTTTCTCAATGCCGGGAATTTCGCCGACTTCGTGCCGCCAGCGGTTGATTAAGTCTTCGCTAAGAATATTGCGAATTTCCGGCCCATGCAGCTCCGCAAAAATTTGCCCGGAGTTGCTGCCCGTGCCGCCTTGCCCGCCCATCGGTCCTTGCGTGTTCGTGATCGTACCTACTTCACGGTAGGCCAGTCGCACGGGACCAACATAGGTGCCCTCGTCGAAGGGATAGATCTCCTCAGCGGGACGCCCTTCTTCCGCCGCCCGCTCCGCCGCGATCTGATCACTCACACGCGCAAGTGCCTCTTCCATCCGCCGGGTCGCCCGGTCGGTCGCCGAAGACGGCGTGCCGTTGGGGAACACCACGGTCGCCTGCAAATAGTTGTTGTCTGTTTTGGGAAACAACACGCTCTTGACAATGCCACCCCGCACCATGCCAACAGTGCCGACCAGCATGCCAATCGCAATCGCGATCGGCAGCACCGGATTTCGTAAACAGAATCTTAACGTCGGCACATAAATATTCTCGGCAAACCATTCCATCGCATCACTCGCGTGTCGATTGCACCAGAACAACAGCAGCGTGAAGGGACGTAGTGGATAGGCGATGATCTCAAGAAAGCGAAAAAAACCGTTGTGCGAGTGAGCCAGGTGGCACGGTAGCACAAACGTGCTCTCCAACAATGAAATCACCAACATCGCGATCACCGCAAAGGGGATCACCGCCATGAACTTGCCCATCACACCGGATACGAAAAACATCGGAGCAAATGCGAGCACCGTGGTCGCGATCGAAGCCGCCACACTTGGTAAAACCTCCGTCGCACCATCGACAGCAGAATCCATCAGCGTTTTACCCATCTGCCGATGCGCATAGATATTCTCCCCAATCACAATCGCATCATCGACCACGATCCCCAGGGCGATCAAGAACGAAAACAACGACAACATGTTCAGTGTCTGGCCACCATAGACCAACGCCGCCCCGGCACCGGCAATCGAAATCGGAATCCCTAAGGCAACCCAAAACGCTAAACGAACTTCGAGAAAGAACGCCAAGACGAGGAACACGAGCGTCAGACCCTGAGCACCGTTTCGCATCAGCAACGAGATCCGGTCGCGAACGTCCACGCTCGTATCTCCCCACAGGACCAGGCGGTACCCCGGCGGCAATTCCGCCGTGGCCGCGTAAGCCCTTACGTCATCGACCAGCGCCAACAAGTCTTCGCTCTTGGTCCGTTGCACGTTGACAACCATGGCCGGTTCACCATTGATTTCACCCGTGGCCGTGATGTCTTCAAACTCGTCACGAACGACGCCGAGATCGGCGACGGTTAACACCACGCCGCCCGGCTGCGTGATCAGCGGCAGCTTTTCAATCTCCGCTCCGATGCGGCCTTTGTTCTTCGCCCGCAGCAGAATCTCTTGCCCCGTCGATTTCAGTTGGCCCCCGGGCAATTCGATATTGCGTGACCGAATAATGGCCGCGACTTGATCCAGAGTCAGCCCATAGGAGCGGAGCGTCTCTTCAGGGATTTCGACATCAATCTGATAGGGTCGCGCCCCCATCAATTCCGCCACCGTCACGCTGGGCAATAACAGCATTTCCGAGCGAACACGTTCGGCAACATCGCGCAGTGCGAGTTCACCATGATGCGTTCGATCGTCCGGACCAATGATCCCGACCCGGATGGCGGTTTCGCGAAACGTGATCTGTTCGACGCTCGCGTCTTCGGCCAGGTCCGGAAAGCTTGGGATGCGGTCGACCTCTCGATCGATTTCCGCCATCACCTTTTGCACGTCATCAACGTCGCTGCGAAGTTCGGCGAGCACGTAGCCGCTACCCTCCATCGCAATGGATGTCACCTTCTTAATGCCGCTGATGGACCGAATCGCTTCTTCAATCTTCTGACAGATCGCCTCCTCGGTATCCTGCGGCGTGGCTCCCGGGTAGGGAACCTTGATCATCACGACTTCAAGTTCGAACTCGGGGAATACTTCTCGCCGCATCGTCCAAAACGACGCCGCACCGACCATCACGAGCGCCAACATCACAACATTCATCCCGGGCGCGTTGTGAATCGCCCAGCTTAAGAGTCGCTTCATTTCTGGCTGATCTCCCATCGTGGCAGCGAAGCTAGGCCGGAGGCCGACCCATGAATTGCCGGTGGCGTCAGCCACCCGACCGATTGCCCAACAAAACCGCCACAGGCCGGAGGCGGATACCCATTTCCGTCTGTGTCGCCCTCCGGGCTGGCAGTTTTACTCAGCCCCATGCCGATGGCTGACGGCACTGGCAGAGGTTCTGTGGGCCTCCGACCAAAAACCTTGGTGCTTTCTGCCGCAGTCGCCGCCGGCGGGCGCTTATTCGTTGTCCCCACCGCCTCGGCGGGTGCCCGCACCGGGAACGCATCGGTGCGGATGCTACCCATCGGTGAGATCACGACAAACGAACCATCGCGGAGTCCCGCGTCACCGATCTCACAGATCCATGCTTTGTCAACCTCGGGTTCCTCCTCGTCACCAACCGCAACGGCCTCCCCGGCGGAAAACTCCGCCGTTGTGACGTACTGGTCCACCGGCCGGACCCCATGCAAAACGTTCAACTGGCCCGCTACCCAAGCGTCGGGATGGAAAGCCGCCATCGGGTCGAGCTCGTCGGCCAGCGGTGAGGTATGGTTGGTGGTAGATGGATCAACAACAGCGGTCTCCGCGTCCGCGGACGGTGGGGGGTCGTTGCCATCATTCTCCTCTTCGACCGCAATCAAGGACTTTTCCAGCACACTGGGGTCGGCAACAAACTGCCACACGCGGTTCCCCGGTTTCAATGCCTCACTGGGTAATACGATCAACTCCACGGCAGGATCCAGTTCCAATCGCAGGGAAACGAACATGCCCCGGACGAGCGTCGTCGGGCCAGCAACGTCCGTGCTCTGATCCGACGAATGAAGCACTTTCCCATTGCGAAGGACTTCAAATGCCTGCGGATCGTCAACAACAATTCGCACCGGTACCGTGCGGGTTTGTTCGTCCAATCCGATTCCGTCATAGCCGTTGAGTTTCCCTTTCCACTGATAGACCAAACCGTCCCGGCCGGAAACGACATAACGCACGCTCACCGACGTCGGCGGTAGTTGGTAACCGCGATCTTGACGGCTTTTCGCCCCTTCATCCGACCTCCTGCTGCGTTGGACACCCTTCTGATTGAGGATCCAGTACAACTGGTCGACTCGCAGTTTGGCGGCGACCTCGACCTTCGACGTGTCCTCGATCGTCACGACGGGGTTGCCGCGTGCAACGAAGGTGTTGATCTCGGCCTGCTCGCTGACAATCACACCGTCCATCGGCGCGATGATCTCGGTTCGCTGCAAATTGATTTTCGCCGCCTCCAACTGCAACGCTGCCAGCTGTTCCGAAGACTCCAGTCGCGTGCGTTTCTTTTTGGCAAGCTCCAGTTGATTCTGGAAGACGACGAGTTGCTGCTCAGCGGTCAGGACCGCGCGCCGAGCCACGTCGAGTTCGTTCTGGCTGGCATATTGCTTGGGCAACGACTCACGGCGTTTCACCTCGCGCTGTTGCAATGCGATGTCTGCGCGAGCCAATTCCATCGATCGATTTGTATTGACGATCTCCTGATCGGCTTCGCCGAGCGACTCGTACGCCTGTTGCTGCTGACGCTGCAACCGCTTGACCTCCAGTTCGTAATCGGTCGGGTCAATTTTCATCAGCACGTGTCCCTTCGTCACGTACTTGCCCGCTTCGCACAGCGGCGACTTTTCGACAATCCGACCGGCTACCTCCGTCGCCAATACCGCTTCACGAAACGGCACCACGGTACCATCAGCGCTGAGATGCAGCTTTTCGCCAGTACTAGCGAGAGAATGGACTTGAACAACATCGACAGCGGGCAAGGCAAACAATCGGCCCACGGGCGTGTCATCGATCGGTGGCCGCGCCGGTGACTCGACACTGCCGAGATACCACACGAGCAGCCCGGCCGCGGCCAACATCAATGTCGGCACGGCAATGTTAAACAACAACCAGCTCGGCAAATTCTTGGTCGGATGAACCGGTAGATCCTGAGAAGGAACGTCGCCCGTCGCAGCACCCTCCGCTGTCCCAGGCAACGGGGTCCGCTTCGCGCCATCGCCATTGTCCAAAGTTGGCGCATGGGACGAGCGTTCGCCCGAGGGCCGACTTCGAGGCGTGTCGCCATAGGGATCTTTCACCGCCTGCGTGACCGGTTGGTCTTGTGTCGATTCAATGCTCATGCCGACCGTTGCTTTCGAAATTAGGTGAATGGTCCAAAAGCCCGCGCTCCTGGATAATGTCAAATTGCCCGCATGTCGCGAGCGTCGATGCCGTGATGTGCTGGCACAATGAATCTGCGTCAAAGTGCGCCGCGAGTGTCTCCTGGGCAATTAATTCCTGCAGCACGGGACGGCCAATCCGGTAATACAAACACTGCCCTACTACCCCTAAAGCAACTTGTGTCACCAACGCTTCGAAACACGCCGATGCACCGCCATCTCGTGTGGACTGCGCCGCGGTGATAGGTCGCAACGGATCGAGTAGCTGCTCGATCGTCCGGCGCAGCAACTCGTAGGTAGGCTTAAAATACTCGTGCACCAGCACGCCGAGCACCGCCGTGGGCGACTGCATCTCACGCATCATCAGCATCGCCTCGAACCCGCGCTCGTCGCCCGCAAGCATCCGCGCCAGAAGCGTGCGCACGATCAGCCGGAGCATTTCCTGCGGCGGAGCGTCGTGGTCGTCCGGCACCGGGAATTCACGCTGGCGCTTGTCGCGAATGTCTTCGATGACAGCCCGATAAAGTCCCATCTTATCGCCAAAGTAGTAACTCACCGCTGCCACGTTCACATCCGCTCGTTTAGCGATCTCCCGCAGCGTCGCGCGATCGAATCCACGCTGCGCAAACACCGGCACCGCCGCCGCAATCAAACGCCCCGCCGGATCACTTGCCTCGTCGTTCCCCAGCGTTTTTTCAACCGACGACCCGAGCCGCGGTGGTTGGGGGGATTCGTCTTCAAAAATTTTCTGCATTCAACCACATAAAAAGGGCTCATCCGACCGAAGGGTGCGCCGGAGGTTTTCAAGGCATGGCTCAAGCGTCCAATGATAATTTGTGCGAGTTGTCGCTGGACCTTATACTGGGTCTGCCGGGAGAAACGGAATTAAGCTCTGCAGAGGTGCAACTTGACAAGGGATATCCCGGTCGACGGTGCGCCAACGGTGCCGACGGTTCTCGGCGAGTTTCGATTCGCCGAGGACGCTTTTATTAAACAAATCATTGGACCCCTTTTCGGATAAGCTCTAAGGTTGCCGAGCCCAGCTTAGGAACGGTCTCCCAGCATCCCACTCTTATAACTCAAGCCCGCAAAAAATTAAACACCTGTTTAAAACAATTGTTTCGGTTTTTTCGCGAGCGCGGGTTCTGCGGGTGAGACCCGATGTCGGGCGAGCTCGGGTCCACGTCAGATCGGCCCATCCTCCCGGGCCGCCCTCGTGAGCTTTCCTGAGAACTCCTGAAAACCACCGCGCCGAATGTACTCGACATTTCGGAAAACTTTGTGCACAAAGGAACAGCACCCCCGGATCGGCTGGGTAATTTGATCCCCCCAGGAGGTGCACAAGGGCAGGTTGATGCCCGCTGCGAAAAACCTGCCGAAAAGCGAGGTGACATGTGGGTACCATGCTCGTTCCAATTACAAGCCGGTTGCACAATGCTACCTCTGTCTGCCGGTTATCGCGCCACTCCCTCGATGACTCTATGAACCCGACCACCGAGCCAACCGCAGCCTCCCGTCCATCGCAGTCGCCACGGGGTTCCCTCCGCATTGCGGCGACGGCGATTTTGATCTCACTGACCTTGTTTGCTGGCGTCGTCCACGGGTATCTCGATGGTCGTTGGACCGCGAACAAGGACCTTCGTGCGGTCGGCGGCCAGCTCGACGAGCTGCCTACTGAAGTCGGCGACTGGCGGCTCAAAGAGGAGTCGGAATTGGATGAAGGGGCCGCCAATCTGCTGAGGTGTTACGGTTCGTGGGTCCGGATCTACGAGAACGAAAAGACAGGCGCCGTGATCAATGTGGCCGCCCTGTTCGGCCCACGCGGACCGATCGCCGTCCATACCCCCGAAATTTGCTACAGCTCCGTGGGCACCCGACAGGTCGGCGAACGCAAGGCCGAAAGGTTTGCGTCTGCGGGGGAGAGCGACTCGCTCTGGTCGGTCCAGTTCGCCACCGAGCCGGATCCTGACCCCAGCCTCGATGTGTGGTACGGCTGGAGCGACGGGGGGCCCTGGGAAGCTCGCGCCCAACCTCGCTTCTGGCTGACCGAGAGCCTCTACAAGATCCAAGTCGCTGGGCCGGTCGGTGAGGACGGCAGTCGACCTGTGGAGGAATTTCTGAAAGTTTTTCTGCCGTTAACCCATGCTTCAATGGGTTCATGAGTGCCTCAGAGACGTTGCTTCAAGTTAAAAATTTTTTTATTCGACAAGGTCGTCCCCTTGTCAGGAAACCCACCCGTGTTAGCATGTGGCTAACCCGCTATTAGAGGAAGGATATTCGTTATGCTAGACAGTTCATCGGACGCAGTGACGGACTCTTGTAAACAGTCGGCTCATGGAGAGTCGGCGCTGACGCAACGCAGGCATGAAGTGACTCGCACCGCTGAGAAGCCCATCGCGAACGCAGATGTTTCTGCGGCGTCGGCGTTCCCTCCGCGGGTCGATCTGGCGCATGTTGATCAGCCTGCTGTCGCCTGCCCACGCGGGTCGTTCTTTGAGCGTAAGTACGTTGCCGACCGCTGCTTTGGCGGTGTCATGCTGGTCCTATTCTCGCCCCTTATCCTCCTCCTGTACTTTGTGGTCCGGATGACCTCCCGCGGCCCTGGCATTTACAAGCAGGAGCGGGTCGGCCTGAACGGCGAGACGTTCGAAATTTTTAAGCTTCGCTCGATGGTAATGAACGCCGAGAAGCCAGGCCAGCCTCAGTGGGCGGTCAAGGGCGACTCGCGAGTGAATCTCGTGGGTAGCATCCTGCGAAAACTGCATCTCGACGAACTGCCCCAGCTCTACAATGTCTGGCGTGGCGACATGTCGCTCGTTGGCCCGCGTCCGGAACGCCCGCAGATCTGTGAAAAACTTGCCGCTCAGATCCCAGGCTATTATGATCGGACCGCCGTTAAGCCAGGGGTAACCGGGCTAGCCCAAATCAATCTGCCTCCCGACGAATCGATCGATGACGTCTGTCGTAAGCAAATTCTCGATTTGCATTACATTGAAAACGCAGGCTTTTGGCTCGACACGCGAATGATCTTCGCCACCGCCCTGCGGATGGTTGGTCTCAAGGGTGGGCTCGTCACCAGCTTGATGCGACTCAATCGCACTTATCTCGTCAAGGACGTTGTCTCGCCTACTGGGTTCGCAGCTTCCTCGCCGGTCAAATTGGCGCGTCCCGCCGTCCGCAGTGATTCCACGACGGATTCCCGCAACCCGTATGGTGCCTCGCTAGCAATGTCCAGCGATGGTTCCGCTGCCTATGTGGCCCCTAACCGCCCCCGCTAACGCGGTGGTCCCTGTCCGGCGCGCTTTTTCGCCCGCCATCCTCGATCGGTGAGCCGGTTTGGCGCTAGCCACGGTTGTCCACAAGCCCGGCGCGCAAGCGAGGGAAGTTCACTCGTTTCCTTCAGCACCGTGAGCCGATGGCGTTAGCGGGCTGTTGGCCTCCTATCGATTCGCGTTGTCAACCGGGGCTATCGCCCACCGGCTCACTCCACTTCTCACCACGACCATTCGCTTGTCCTCCACACTCCAACCAAGCGACTCGGCCTCTCCCATCGCGACCGAACCACGCACCCTGTGTCATGCCCTGACGGTCGACGTCGAAGACTATTACCAAGTCTCCGCGTTCGAGCATCGTGTTTCCAGAAACAACTGGGATCAACACGAGAGCCGGGTCGAAGCAAACACCGACCGGCTGCTCGCTCTGTTTGACGACTGCGGCGTCCGAGCGACATTTTTCATACTCGGCTGGGTCGCTGAACGCTTCCCCCCGCTCATCCGCCGCATCGCCGAGGCTGGACATGAAATCGCCTCGCACGGCTACTGGCACCGGTTGGTCTATGACCTCACCCCCGAGCAATTCGCGACCGATATCGCCGCCTCTATCGATGCTATTCACAACGCCTGCGGGATCCGAGTGACCGCTTACCGAGCGCCCAGTTTTTCGATCGTCGAACGCTCCCTGTGGGCACTCGACATCTTGGCCGAGCAGGGTTTCACGCACGACAGCAGCATTTTCCCCATCTCCGGCCATGACCGCTACGGGATGCCCGACGCTCAGAAACAGATCCACACCCTCACCACGGCCCGCGGCCCCATTCTGGAATTCCCTCCCACTGCATCGAAGATCAACGGCCTCACGGTCCCGATCGGTGGCGGTTACTTCCGTCTGTTCCCTCGCCGCATCACCTCCGCAGCGATCGCCAAAATAGACGCCGCCAACCGCCCCGCCATGTTCTACATCCACCCCTGGGAAGTCGACCCGACGCAGCCCCGCATCCGCGGGGCCGGCGCCAGAGCTCGCTTCCGGCATTACGTCGGCCTCCACCGCACCGAGCATAAACTCCGCCACCTCCTCCGCACCCATCCCTTCAGCACGATGCAAGAGTCCATCCGCTCGGGTGAGCCGACGGCGCTAGCCGCTTTGAGCCAATAGCTTCTCGTTGCGGGCGTGAGCCCCAGGACCGAGCCACGCTCAGCAAACCAGCCCCTGATCCGCGTCGATGGCACTCGGTTGATCCAAACTCTTTGCCTGACACCCCCGCAATATCTCGACAAGATGCGTTTTGTGTCATCTTCGGCATTGCCGCCGACCGGAGCCAAGGCATCCAGGCTGATAGCGATCCCGTCCAACTTCCACCCCGTTTTCCTTATCCATCGCCCGCGAATGCTCTGACGCCCTTTTCGCCTGCGTTTTCCGACACATGTGCAAAGACTAATTAGCTGCCGGGCCTAGCGCCAGCGAAGTAATCCACTAAGATATTCGGGCGTTCGGGTGATCTGGATCGAGTCCCTCTGAGTTCTTGTTTCGCATCTCGCAGAAGAAATGAGTACGCGTGAGCCTCCGCACCGTTTCTATACAGTTCAACCAATGGTTGCAGCTCATCGCTGTCACCCAAGCGGACGAAGTCCGCGCTAATCGTATCATTGTTCTGATCGCCGGTTTCCCGGTCCTCAACCCTTTCATCGATCCAATTGTCTAACCACAGCGTCGCCCGCACCGTCACCCGCAACATCGCTGCCAACTGGGTGGGGTTTGCCGTCAATCTGGCGGTCATCTTTTTCCTCACGCCCATCATCATCGAGAAGCTCGGTGGCGAAGCGTATGGGCTGTGGTTGCTGCTGCAAAGTTTGGTCGGCTACTATGGCTTAGTCGACCTCGGGCTTCGCGGCGGTATCGTGCAGACGATCACCCGCCGGATCGCTGACGATGATTCCGACGCGGTGCGGCGTCACATTGGTGCCGCGCTTCCAATGCTGGCGATATTGGCCTCGGCCCTGTTGGTAATCGCAACGATATTGGCGTTCATTGTTGCCGGTTCGGTCGACGTCACCCCCGAGCTGCGGCGTCAAATTGTGCCGGTGGTTTTGCTTAACGCGATCGCCTTTTGCGTCCAGTTGTTGTCTGCTCCCCACCAGTCCGTACTGACGGGGCTGCAAAGATTCGATATTGAAAACCTCTTCGTAATTTGCACGCGATTGGTTTCGGCGTGCCTCACGGTCGCGGTTTTATGGTCGGGCGGCGGATTGGTCGGGCTGGCCGTTGTTACCGCTGGCATGGCTGTGGTCAGCGGGATCCTGCGTTGGCTCCGCGCTCGGCACCTGTACCCGTCGCTGGTCGGTTTGAGATGGTTTTGGAGCCCGACTGAGCTGAAAGAGCTGTGGAAATTTGGGATTTGGAATGCGGCGACGTACGTCAGTCGTCAACTGATTTTTTTTACCGACGCGATCGTCATCACCTACCTCATTGGTGCCGCCGCCGTGGTCCCTTTTGGTATCGCTGGCTCGATCATTGATCAATGCAATCGCTTAGTCACGATTTCAGTACGCGTGCTATTTCCGGCGATGGCACACCTGAGATCGAGTAAAAATTTGCCTCAACGTCGACAGCTCTATTTTACTATGTCTCGTTTAGTGATCGGCGTTTCCGTTGCGGCGACGATCTGTGGCTCAGCGTTGTTGGCGCCGTTCATTAGCTTGTGGTTAATCGATTCGGACGTATTCGTTCAGATCAAGAGCCAGTCCCCAATGCTATTCCTGTTGCTCGGCACCGCCAGTGTGTTCGTCAGTGTGCAACGCTGTGGTACGCAATTATTGCTGGCCGAAGGTGCAGTGCAAAGTGTCGCCATGCTGTACGCCGGAGAAGCCGTCTGCAATCTGATCCTCAGCCTGACACTGGGGAAGTTGTACGGCGTCATCGGGGTGGCCTTGGGCACGCTCATCCCCGCCGCATTCTTCGCGATTTTTGGTCATCTGCCCCGCCATGCCAAGATACTTCAGTTTTCCGCGCCCGCAGTGATGTGGCGAGTGCTGGCGCGGCCTGCCGTTTTTGCATGCGTTTTAGCAGTGAGCTCGTATGCATGCAGCCTCCTGTTCACGCCAGTCGGTTGGGCCGGACTAGCGGTTGCATTCTGTCTTCAGGGCTCCCTCGCATTGACGCTCCTCGCATGTTTATTGCTGGACCCCGCCCAACGTCAAATCCTGAAGTCCATTCCCGAGAAGCTATTTGGTCGATTTCGCGTGCCGGTGGCGAAATCGAGTGATTGAACTAACCCATCGCGACACGTCCAGAGCGGGTGCCTCTGTTCCTGGCTTTCCTCTACAACTTGGATCTTAAAGTGCTCAAACAGCTAGCCAAAAAATTGTTGGGTCGACAACCATCGCCCGTGAAGTCGGGCGCGCAATCGCCTGAGTACTATGACGAAATGTATGCTGGCTCATCGGAATATGCCAAGCCATTTTGGCAGTCACGCTATTACTTTCTGTGGACGGTGATATGCGATCGATTGAAACAAGCGGGGAATACCCGGGTGCTAGAAATAGGCTGCGGTTCAGGACAGTTTTCCGAGTTGTTGCATCAAAACGGATGGAAGGACTACCTCGGGTTGGATATCAGCAGCGAGGCGATCCGGCAAGCACGTGAGAAGGACTTGGCACCCTTTCAATTTGAAGTCGCCGACGCGCTCACAACAGACTATTTTGATAGCTACGACTGCGACTCAATCGTCTGCACCGAAGTCCTTGAGCACATCGAACAGGATCGCGAGCTTATCAGCCGCATTCGCCCTGGCACCCGTTGTCTATGTACCGTGCCCAATTTTCCTTACACGAGTCATGTCCGGCACTTCGAATCGGAGCGGCAGGTTCACGAACGCTACGCGGAGTACTTTACCCAACTAGATGTATGGGCGATTGCAGGGTCTCATCGGGAAGGGGTGCTGTACTTTCTTGCCGACGGAGTGCGTGCTTGATCTGCCAGGCGGCGTCAGCGTGTCGTACCGGATTGCATCTCAAACTGGCGGACATGTCGCGAACTGACGGCCAAGACTTTACTTTCAATGACCAGCAGATGTCTTCTAAAACTGTTTTAATGATTGCGCCGCTTTTTCCTCCCGCGTCAGGCGCTGGAGTTCATCGGACAGTGCGATTCGCGAAATACCTGAGCGAATTCGGCTGGAAGGTCGTGGTGGTGACCAAGACGCTACCAGGGGGAGCAGAGGATCAGCCTACGTCAGCACTGCAAGAAAAAATTCCCAGTTTGGAGCATGTGGAAGTGATCCGCGTGAAAGATCCGAGGGAACTTGAATCGATCCGAGTGGCACCGGAACCCGCTTTCGCTTCCCGAGGGTCCGCTGTTCCACTGCCAGCGTCGCCTCAGCGAAAGCCAGTGAAAAGAGCGAGCTTCATGGTCACCTCGGGCAAGAACCTCCTCCGCCCAGTCTGGCAGTTTGTCGAGCAAACGCCCGACATGGGGCGTGGCTGGAGTCGCGCGGCGGCAAAGGCGGCGATCCTGCGGTGTCGCCGAGGTGATATCGACGTCGTGTATTCGACGGGCCCACCGCACTCGGGACACCTCGCCGCTCGCAGGGTCGGCAAAGCGATGCACATTCCATTCGTTGCTGATTTTCGCGATCCCTGGGCGAGGAATAGCTGGATTCGCAAGCGTAATCCAATCGGTCGCCGCGTCCTGCCTTTACTTGAGAGCCTGGTGGTCAAATCAGCCGCAAAGGTCATTGCCAATAACGAGGGGTCACTCGCCAGTTTCCAAGCTGCCTACCCCACCCTGGCTCAGGCGAACAGGTTCTTGGCGATCACCAATGGCTTTGATCCCGAGATGGAAGTGGCTGCCCCCGCTGAGAAGCCCGACACACCCGTTATCACAGCGGTTCATGCGGGATCGTTTTATGTGCAGCGGGATCCACGGCCGGTCGTCGCAGCGATCGCGGAATTGGTGAAGTCGGGAGTGAAGATCGAGTTTCATCATATTGGTACGTTTGATGCGGGACTGGACCCCGTCGCCATCGCTCGCGAACTAGGCTGCGAATCATCTGTACGCTGGTTCGGCAAACTATCGCACGCTGAAACACTCAAGCGACTTTCCGGTGCCGATTTACTCGTCGCAATTCAGCCCAATGCACCCTTTCAAATTCCAGGCAAGGTGTTTGAAATGTTGCTCTTCGATCAGCCGATCGTGGCGGTTTGTGAAAGTCCGCCGACAGAGCAGGTGGTGCAGCAAGCAGGTGGGACAACGGCACCGAGCCACGATATCGACCGCATCGTGCAGGCAATTCAATCGGCAATTGCGATGCGAGGATCCGCCGAATTAAAGCAACGTCGCGCCGACGCGCGGACGAAATATAACGGTCGAGAGTTAACCAGAGTTTTAGCGACCGTGTTGGACAACGTTGTCGAAAAATCTGCACCGTGACCGAAGCCATGAAAGAAAATAGTCATGGAGCTGCGGCGAAGCCCCTCGTCTCCCGTAAAAAGCTTCACATCGCGTTGATTGTGAAGCAAATGAATATTGGTGGACTGGAACGATGTGTCGCTCGCGTCTGCAACGGTTTGGATTGCGAACGTTTTGACGTCAGCATCATCTGTTTGAATCGTGGGGGTTCTGCTCTTAATTGGATTAACCGTCCTGATGTGAACATCGTAGAATTGGGCTTTCGAAACGGCAATTCTCCCGCCTGCATCTACAAGCTTGCCTCGACGTTACGCCATGGGAAGGTGGATATCGCGCATTCTCATAATTGGGGCACGCTGCTTGAAACGCAGCTGGCCTGCCGCCTGGCAGGAAACGTGGCTCATTTGCACGCAGAGCGCGGCACCGTGCTCGGCCCGCCGTCGAAAAAAGCATGGCGCAACCGCCTGCGAGCAAAACTGATGAGGTGGGCGGTTTCGATGTCCGATGGCGTGATGACGAACTCACATGCGGTCGCCTCGCGGATCCACGAACTGACGAATCTCAAGTCGGTGAGGATTGAGGTAATCCCCAACGGAGTTGACCGGCTCGCCAGTAACGAGGATATCCTCGCCAGTCGGGCTGAAATCCGCGGGAGGTTGAATATTCCCCCTCATGCGGTCGTTGTGGGCAGCGTAGGGCGTCTCGTCCCGGTTAAAAACTTTGCGCTCGCGTTGAATGCCTTCGCGACATTGCAATGCACGGATGACTTCTCGCCGCATTTCGTGCTCGTCGGTGAGGGGCCTCTTGAGGGCGAGCTGAAAAGTCTCGCGAAAGAAAGAAGCGTCGAGGACCGAATACATTTTGTCGGCCAACGCGAGAATGTGTGGCCGTATTTATCCGCGATGGATCTGTATCTTAACACCAGCGATAGCGAGGGAATGAGTCAATCCATGCTCGAAGCCATTGCGTGTGGACTACCGGTATTGGCCACCGATGTCGGCGATGCTCGCCACATGATCGAGGGCACTCACCGCTGCGGGGAAGTATTGATCCATGCTACGATCGAAGAGTTGAGTGCGTGCATGGACCGGATCCTCCGCGATTCTGCCCTGCGAAATACCTACGAATGCAACGCACTTCAAACGCACGCAGCGCAGTATAGCTTGGAGACAATGGTAAGGCGTTTCGAAGATCTGTACGAGCGACTGGCAGACGCGAGATGAGCCTTACCGCACTCGTTTGGATCGTGGCGTTTACGCTGCTCGTTTTTCGCGGATTCACGCAGCGACCGGTTTTTGCCGCATGTGCCTACCTGATGACTTACTACGCCGCGCCGCCGTTTTGGTGGTGGGGCAGCGGCGCTTTGACCTCGATTACCATGCGTTGGAACCTGGTCGGTGCCTTAGCACTGACGTTGTGCGTGCTGAAATGGTGGCCGTTGGTTCCGGGCTTGCAGTCATTCGACAAACGGACCTTTGGTCTACTGTTTCTCTATCTGGCCAACGCCTGCTTTGTCCATTATACGCTGGCCGACAACCCGCCTGAAAGCTGGAAAGAATTTGATTTGATTTGGAAGTCATGCGGGCTCGCTCTGATGATTCGACTTTCCATTTGGACGATGCGCGATCTGCAGATCCTGTTCAT
The DNA here is from genome assembly GCA_963763175.1 of uncultured Planctomycetota bacterium. Lineage (GTDB taxonomy): Bacteria > Planctomycetota > Planctomycetia > Pirellulales > Pirellulaceae > Rhodopirellula. The sequence goes on from CAVXOB010000011.1 coordinate 1,234,161, forward strand.
GGCGATGTTGTTGCTTTCAGCTTACATTGGTTATGAGGTTGTGATCAACGATGCGGGCACGATGGTGCATGGGCGTCTGGAAGGGCTCAATTTTCCAGGGGCCAATGGCTCCAACGGTGCGTCAACCATCCTATCGATGAGTTTCCCGTTGATTGGCTACTTCGTCGTCATTAACCCGCTCCGCTATTCTCGCCTGATCGCGTTCGGATCCGCCCCTTTTATCCTGGACACTCTCCTGCGCTGCAACAGCCGCGGTGCATACCTCGGAGCGGCCATCGGTGGCTTCATTCTCATCCTGATGGCGAAGGGCAAGTCGAGACGCTACGCGATCATGATCGCAATTGGCGGCGTGTTGGCATTTCTCGCTCAGGCCCAAGACGAGAATATTTGGAATCGCCTATTTTCAATCAACGCATCGGAGGAGGAGCGGGATGCGTCGGCATCCGAACGCTTGCTCTATTGGGAAGCAGGGCAGAAAATGATCCTGGACTACCCCTTGGGCTCAGGAGGACGTGCAGCGTTCAGCAGCGACCGGGGAGTTCGATACATCATTCACATCCGCCAAGATGGTTATCGGGCCTCCCACAACGGCTTTGTCAGCATCACTGCAGGTTGGGGCATTCAGGGAATCATTCTCTACATGCTCGCTTTCGGAACAGCGGTCCACGCACTATGGCGACAACTGAGAATCCATGCACGGTCCTACGATGAAGGCACCCTTTTCGTCGCTGCCGCCGTCCTTGCCGCTCTCGCCGGTCAATTAACGTGTGCGATGTTTGGAGACTATTTAGATGGCGAATGGTTCCTCTGGCTAGTCGCCACGGCACTGGCGTTGACAGCGATTATGAAACGATCGATAGAGGAAAAGAGTTTGGCTGATCCGACGCAGGGCGCCGACACCGTTTTTTGATTTCTCTCTATATACACTCGACGCAAGCTTAAAAGTTGATGCAGGCAAGTCAGTCTCAGGGCCACCAATCCAATAAGGTGTTTATCGTTCTCGGAGCGAGTCGCGGATTAGGCATACAGATCGCATCGGCTCTGGCGCGAGCGGCACGCGAATCTATTTGAATTGCCACACGCGATCCCAAGAACTAGACACTCTGGTCAAGCAGATCCATGCGGTTGGCGGTCATGCGGAAGTTCTTGTCGGAGATGCTGGAAATCCGCGGTGGTGCGAGGAAGCTTGTCAGACCATCTTGCGCCAGGAACAGCGGCTCGATGGGATTGTGCTGAATGTCTGTGCGCCACCGATCGCCACTGCGATATCGGACACCAATGCGGAGCAATCGACGAACTATATTTCAGCAAATGTGTCGCTGTTCAAAACTCCGCTGGCAGCGTTTCTACCTGTCTTGGAAAAACACAATGGGATTGTCGTTGGGATTTCCTCCTCGTTCGTAGAGCGTTCGCCAAGCGGATTCTCGGATTACATAAGCGTCAAAGTCGCCTTGGAGGCAACGCTGCGTGCTGCCGTTGCTGAAACCGAGAATGTTCGAGCGTTAGTCGCCCGCGCCCCCGAGTGGCAAACTCGCAGCAACGACGCGCCGAGCGGGGCAATTGAAACAATCTCTCCTGCTGTCGTCGCAACTCGACTGGTCGAAGCTATCGATGGCAAAAGCTCAGACGCACGTTTTGACGTGATCGATCAGTTTGAAATGGAACAATGTGAGATCTTGGAAGCCGACGTCGATGCGACGCAGCTCGATGTCGTGCTCGTATCCAGCTTCACGCTGGATCCGATCGTCGACATGTTCAAGCCCTGGTCGCGGCTCGTGGGAATTGATATTCGCCCGCATCTGGCTCCCTACGGTCAAATCTTACAGCAGTGTCTTTTAAGCAGCAGCGAGATGTGCCGCAGCGCCGGCGGTTCGGTCGTCTTGCTCCGCGTGAGCGATTGGCTTCGCGAGCGCTCCACGGTTGTTGAGTCGCACGAACAACAAATGGGCTGGCTGCGAGCGACAGCAGATGAATACATCTCTGCGCTTCGCTCGCAGCGCCAGTCGGCCGCTGGCCCCACCCTGCTGCTGATCTGTCCTTCCATCGACGATGCCGCATTGTCAGCGAAGGAAATCGTAGTCATCGAGGAACTGATTTGTGATCAATTGACAAACGTCCCTGGTTTAACGGTCCGGCGAGCTGCCGATTTTCATCGGGCCTATGCAGTACCGGATCGCGAATTCCAAGATGATCTGCGTGATAAAATCGCCCACATTCCTTACCAGGACGCCTACTATCAGTTCCTATCGACGCTCATCGTTCGCACTTTCTATCGCCTCAATTCGCCGCCCAAAAAGGTGGTCGTTCTCGATTGCGACAACACCTTGTGGAACGGGGTCGTCGGCGAGATGGGGCCACACGGCATCTCGTTCGAACCTCAGCATCGACATCTGCACAACCGTCTGAAGCAACTGATCGATGCGGGTATTCTTGTCTGTCTGTGCAGCAAGAATGAAGAGCACGACGTGTGGCGTGTATTTGATGAACGAATTGATCTCACGATAGGTCGCGACCATATTGTGGCCTCCGCCGTCAACTGGCTGCCCAAGAGTCAGAATATTCGCCATCTCGCCGACAGTCTGCAGCTGGGTTTGGATAGCTTTATCTTCCTCGATGACAATCCTGTAGAGTGTGCCGAGGTGCGTGCCGGCTGCCCGGAGGTGCTCACTCTGCAGTGGCCAGAGGAAGCCGATCAGGCGGTCGCGTTGGTGGATCATTTGTGGGAACTGGATATCCTGTCGACAACCGCCGAAGATCAAAAGCGTGTCCAGCGATACAAAGAGGAAGCGGATCGCGGCAAACTGAGAGAATCGTCACAAGATTTTCAGTCATTCCTCGACTCCTTACAGTTGAATATCGACATCCGCCCGCTCGACCAACAGGACATTGCAAGAGCGTCGCAACTGACGATGCGGACCAATCAGTTCAACTTGACAACCATTCGTCGCACCGAGAATGAAATTGCCAGTCTCGCCGCAGACGGTAACTATCTCTGTCGGACCATCCGCGTGGATGATCGCTTCGGCGAATATGGACTGGTAGGATTGTTCATTGCGCGAATCACTGAGCTTGAACTTGAGGTCGACACGTTCCTGCTGAGCTGCCGGGTGCTCGGCCGAGGCGTTGAACATCGGATGGTGCGAGAGATCGGCCAACTTGCCCAATCCAACGAGCGACAGACTGTTTATTGGAAATACATTCCGACCGAGCGAAACACGCCTGCCCGGTTGTTCCTCGAAGACTTTGGGCGGGATGCGATTCAGATGGACGAAGAGGGAGTCGTCGATCTGCACGCTGACATCGCAGCGCTGCTGGAATGCAAAGTCGACACCGATGCAAAGGCGACGTCAGCAACACCAACGGTTGCGCGGGAGTTGGCACCCTTGCGGGAGCCTGCACCCACCGGACGTCAGGATCCGCGCGGGCGAGAGCGACAGATCTTCGACGTGGCCCTGCATCGATCGGCATATTCTGCCCCTGTCGCGGCGAGCCGTTTGGACGCTAGCGCCGGTTCCGTCACCACAGCACCGGCCCCGTCCAATAGCGATGCATCGCTCGACACCGTGCGCCAGATCGTCCTGGCAATTTTTGCCGAGACACTGAAGATCTCGGTCGACGAGGTACAACGGATCGATCGCCTCGACGCCATGGGTTGTAATTCCCTGCGTATTGTCACCATCACGGTTCGTCTGACAAAGGAGTATCCGTGGCTACCCAAGACGCTCCTATTCGAGCACCCGCGGGTCTCCGACATCGTCAACGCCGTTGGAGAACTCGCCGCAGGAGCACAGCACGATGCGTCGCAGAATACAGAGGTCACGCATCGAGCGGCGACACAACGGTATCATGCAACCAAGACGGACGTTGCCATTGTCGGCATCGGGGTCCACTGCGCCGCAGGACACTCCGTTCATGATCTGTGGAAATTACTTTCCAGCGGTGAATCGGCCGTCCGTCGCGTGCCCCGCGAACGCGGTAGTTTTTTCGGTACCCTCAACGATGACCGTCCACATTTTGCGGGTTTGATCGACGACGCAGCGGATTTTGATCCCGAGTTCTTCGGCATCTCGCCACGCGAAGCCGAATTCATGGATCCTCAGTTGCGAATCTTGCTGCAATCAGCATGGCACGCACTCGAGGACGCGGGATCTCTCGGCGACACATTCGAACCGCAAACCGGCGTTTTCATCGGTGCGATGTACATGGGATACGCGAGCTTCGCCAATGCGTACGCAGCTCAGACGGGCAGTCTCTATCGATGCTGGGAATCGTTCAGTTTGGCCAACCGGATATCACAAACCCTGGGGTTCTCCGGCCCAAGCCTGTCGATTGACACAGCCTGCTCCGCATCGGCCACGGGTCTGCATTTCGCATGCGAATCTCTTGCCAAAGGCGACTGCAAAGCCGCCTTGGTGGGCGGCGTCAACTTAATCGTCGATCCGAATCGACTCGTGCAATTGGGGCGGCTAGGAATTCTTTCGCCCAGCGGACGCTGCGTACCCTTTGGAGACCAGGCTGACGGAACCGTAATGGGGGAAGGCAGCGTCTCGGTTCTGATTCGACCGCTATCTGAAGCCCAGCGTCGCGGCGATCGAATTTACGCGGTGATCAAAGGTACCGGCATCAGCTCGGGCGCAGGGTCAGTTGGATTCACTGCGCCGAATCCGACGGCCCAATCCATGGCGACGCGACGAGCAATCACGGCCGCCGAAATTGATCCACGGACGGTGACGTACATCGAAACCCATGGTACTGGCACAGAGCTCGGCGATCCTATCGAAGTTCGCGGATTGGAGATGGCCTACTGTGACACGGCAACCTGGCAACCCAGCCTGGAGATCGACTTCCATTGCGGAATCGGATCCATCAAACCCAATGTAGGACACTTGGAGGCGGGTGCGGGTTTGATGGGTGTCGTGAAAGCATCATTACAGTTGTATCACAAATGTCGCGTACCAAGTCTCACCTCGAGCAATCCAAATCCTCAGCTTCCGCTGGAAAGACTGCCGTTTAAAATTCAACGGACGATACAAGACTGGAGGCGACCGAGCGCAACCCAGGATGGTGTCGAGATCACGATTCCGCGACGTGCAGGCGTGAATTCGTTTGGCGTGGGCGGTTCGAATGTTCACATCATCTTGGAGGAAACGCCTGATGCGGACGCGAACGGACAACCCTCTCAAGAGCATTCGTTCAGTGAGCGGTCGGCGCACCTTCTCACCCTGTCGACGCCATCGCAAACTTCGTTGCAGTTGCAAATCGATGCCTGGATGGCTCAATTCGAAGGCTCGGCTGACGATCGCGAGCACATGTCGATGCGTTCTGATCGCGCCGATGTATGCTACAGCGTTAACACCGGACGTGAGCAGTACACGAATCGAGCAGCAGTCCTGGTCCCCAATGATTCCGGGTTCGATGCGACACCAACGTTGATTCGAGCGACTGGGGAGCCAGAAGGGCCGGCGACGCCGAGCAAAACCGCGTTCCTGTATTCAGGTCAAGGATCGCAATATCCGCAAATGGGAGTCGAGCTCTACCAGGCCAGCCCCGTGTTTCGACTGGCCATGGACGAGTGTTTGCAGATTCTCCAGCGTGACTTTGGCATTAATCTCGATGAAGTGTGGCGATCAGGAGATACGAATGATTCCCAACATTCCATTCATCTCACCGGATTCACTCAGCCCGCTCTCTTTTCAATTCAGTATTCACTCGCCCAGTTGTGGCATTCATGGGGCGTGAGAGCCGATGTATCTTGCGGACATAGCGTTGGAGAAATTGCCGCGTTCTGTGTCAACGGAGGCTGCTCGCTCGAAGATGGCATTCATTTGGCGGCGGCTCGTGGCCGTTTGATGCAGGCGTTACCTCAAGGCGGCGCGATGTGCTCGGCAGCGATCTCGCTCAGCGAAGCCGAGGATCGGCTACGGGATGTTGCGCCCGACGTTGCGATCGCGGCGATCAATGGTCCCAACCAGATCGTTTTTTCCGGAACCCAGAAGGATATCGACACGCTATCGGAGACGCTTCAGTCGGCTGCAATCAAAGTGACTCGCCTTTCGGTTTCGCACGCGTTTCATTCCGAGCTAATGGAACCGATGCTGGAGGAGTTTGAAGCCGTGTTGACGAATCTCGACCTTCGTATCCCCACTTCGAAGATCGTCAGTTCAGTAACAGGCAAAGAAGTTGGCAACGCGATGGCTGTGCCAAAATACTGGCTCGATCAGGCCCGAAACCCGGTTCGATTTTTGGACGCCATGCGGACTCTCAACGAGGACCTGAGCACGCACTATATCGAAATTGGACCGCATCCCGTGATGCTCGGCATGGGCAGGGCCTGCCTGCCGGAATCCAACGTGAACTGGCTGCCCAGCCTGCGACGCGGACGGTCCGATTGGGAAACCATCCTGAACAGCTTGGGTCACCTCTACGTCGACGGATTCAACGTTGACTTTCGCGCTCTGGATCAAGGGCACTCGCGAAAACGTGTTTCGACGCTAGGGTACCAGTTCGATCGACGCCGAATTTGGCTCGATGATGCCGCTGAATCTCGCGCGACCTTGATTTCGGAGCCAGGGAGTTCGGGCAGCACGCTGGAAAGCTGTGATACGGTAGGCAGCGATTACGAAATTGAGTGGATTGAGCAATGTCTCAATCCATCGTCCCGCAATCCGACGGCCGAAAATCGGTCCCCGGGCCGATGGATCATCGTCAGCGAAAACGACTCGCTCAGCGCAAGCTTCGTGAAGCGGCTTCAAACACGAGCCATTGCAGCCATTGCAGTGGCTCCAGCCGAGTTCATTGCCCAGAGTTCTCACTCGCAGACGCCGCCGTGGAACGATTGCAGTCGAGTTGTCTTCCTCTTCGACAGCTCGACTGACTCCACTCACATGGATGAGACGTCGCAACGAGCAATCGAGCAAACGACCGACGCGGTCTCGCTCGTGAACGCTTTTCACTCCATTGCCGAACTGCCGCAGCGTAGCGGTTGGATCGTGACGCATCAAACCTCGATCGGTGCGGGCGAAGAGCATGGCTTTGGCACAGTGTCGTCACCGCTGTGGGGCCTCGCCCGGACTGCGGCTCTGGAGATCGGAACAGCTTGGGGCGGCGTGATGGACCTTGGCGACGGGGTACAACATCTCGACGCCTGTATCGACGAAATGGTTTCACCCTCGGACGAGACTCAAATCTGCCTGCGAAATTCCCAGCGTCTCGTACCACGGATGCAACCCATTGTAGCCAGACGGCTCCGCCCGTCTGAGCTGATACCCTCCGAGTCCTCACGACGGACGGAGCCGTCGGTCGACAATCGCTTCGACGGCGGAACCGTCTTGATCACCGGAGGGCTGGGCGCCATCGGAATTGCCATCGCGGACTGGCTCGCCGACCAGGGAGCCAGTCAAATTATTTTGGTCAGTCGTAGCGGAACGCCATCATCGGTCGCTGCCGCAGCCATCGCGGCGATGCAGGACCGAGGTTGCAAGGTGGTCACGCTTGCAGAGGACGTTGCGACCCAGGAAGGTGTACGACGATGCCTCGATGCCGTCGGAGATCAGCCTCTCCTGGGCATCATCCATGCTGCTGGTGTGGACTCGGTGCAGCCACTCAGTGACGTTTCCACCAATGACGTTGAGTCGGTATTGCGCGCCAAAGTTACCGGCGGATGGCTGCTTCACGAAGCAACTCATGATCTCGGCCTTCAGTTCTTCGTTTGCATTTCCTCGGTCTCATCCGTCTGGGGTTCCTCAGCGCGTGGGCTGTATAGTGCTGCGAATGCGTTTCTGGACTCACTCATTCATCTGCGCAGACGCAGCGGTCAGTCCGGACTCGTGATGAACTACGGTCCTTGGTCGGGTGGAGGCATGGCCGATGCGCAATCGCTCAGCGAGTTGGCAAAAATAGGCAATCGAGGGGTGTCACCCCACGAGGCGATCGAAGCCATCCGCCGGGGGCTCGCTGACGGAGCGGTCCAGCGAGTATTCGCCAACGTCGACTGGCAGAAGTTCCGTCCGATTATTGAGTCACGCGGACCGCAGCCGATCTTCGAACGCTTAGGAGCTTCAACTCACTCCACTTCGCCGTCGACGCGTACGAAACCGATAACTGGGCAACCCGACGCTGCCCCCTGGCTGGCAATTCTGAGCAACGAATCCGCCGATCGTCGAGAGGGCAAACTTCGCGAACTTCTCACCCAAGAAATTGGGAGATTACTCAAACTCCCTGACCGACATCTGCCCCGAAAAGATCAGGCATTGTTTTCACTTGGCATGGACTCGTTGTCATCGATTGAGCTGAAGCAGTCCGTCGAGAAAAAATTGGGCGGGCGCGTCCAGGTAGCTTTGCGAAGTGACGCTACCGTCGGTCGTCTGTGCGAACAATGGTTGGTCGACCTCGCGCCCTCTTTCGACTCCGATGGCATCAATGAGCAGCCGCCTCAGAAAGAAAATCCGCAGACAGACTCGGCACCAAGATCGTTCGCGGATTCCAATCACCCTGATGTGGCCATGTATTGCGACGCCGATGAACCGAAGGTGTCCGAGTTTTGCTCGCGTGCTTGGCCGAACCGACCACGCGAGCTCATCGAAAAGCGTTGGCGCTGGATGTTTGTCGACTCTGCCGCGCGCCTGGGCGAGACTCCTCGGGTATGGTTGGTCAGCGACAACGACTCCATCGTCGCCCACCACGGGGCCCAGTATGTTCGACTCCAAGTCGACGGCGAGGAGGTCAATACGGCGTGGTTTGTCGAAACGATGGTGCTTCCGGAATATCGCGACCGCGGACTGGGGGCTGAGATGCTTTTAAAATCGCGTCAGGACATGCCGCTCAACCTGTCGCTCGGGCAGACGTCGGAGATGCGAAGCATCAACTTACGTGCGGGGTGGGAAACCGTTGCTCCGCTGGAAACATATCTGTTAATGCTCCAGCCCATGCACGTTCTTCGCGGCAAGGTTCCCGGTGCGTTGGCCCCGGTTGCAAGCGCGTGGAATCAGATGCAGCAGATGACGAAGAGGCTGCTCGCCGATGCACCGATGCCGAATATTCGCGTCAGCAAAATCGAACACTACGATTCACGCCATGATCAGTTGTGGCGGGTCGCTTCACAAGACTATCCCTGTGCCGTCGTCCGAGACGCGGCCTACATGGAGTGGAAATACGTCGACCAACCAGGCCAAGCCTACACGCGACTTGACGTGTTGGCGGGCGAAGAACTGATTGGGAGTCTCGTTTTAAAAATTTTTGAGCGGGATGCAGTGTACCAGTATCGCCGACTGCAAATCGTCGAGATGGTCAGTCCCACGTCTCCCGATCACCTCGCATCAGTGCTCAACGCGGCGATCGAGCATGGACGCCAGCATGACGTCGATGCGATCTTCATGCATCTGATCAATGATTCGATCGAAAAAGCATTGCGGAAGTCTGGTTTCATGCGACGGCAACCCACTCGTCATCTACTCGTCTCCAGGTGCCCCGAGATGGGTGAATTTCCAATCCTGGACCGACATCAATGGCTGATCACCGGGGGCGATTCCGATATCGACCGGCCCTCGTAGACGAGTCTAGCTAAGACATTATGTTAAGAGCCTATCCGAAAAGGGGTCTGACCCTCTCCGGCGAGGCTGCTAAAAACGTTGTAAAACGATTCGCCTCCAAAGGGTCAGACCCCTTTTCGGATAGGCGCTAAACCTCCTGGGCAGCGGTTCGGCTGATAAAAATGCGACCAGACGGAAGCAACGGCTCCCCGAAAACCCACACAGTCTCCCCTCTCCCCGTTTCGGGGAGAGGGGTCGGGGGTGAGGGGCAATCGAGCACTGGATCCAACGCATCATCCAGTATGGCCAGCCCCCTCACCCCCACCCCCTCTCCCCGTTTCGGACAGAGGGGTCGGGGGTGAGGGGCAATCGCTGTTTTGTTGCCTCGTTTTCCCAGAACAAATACTCAATTGACGAATATGAAAATCCTCAGCGTCTGCACCAACTTACCCACCGACCAATCGCCCCAGCGTGGCCTGTTCGTCGCCCGTCGTTTGGGCGAGATGGCAAAAAGCGTGGAGTTACGTGCTCTCAATCCTGAGCCGTATTTCCCAATCGTCCGTCCTTGGAAGTCCCCCGAACCTAAGTTGGATCGCAATTTCCCGATCGATGTACGCAAGATGTTCTACGTTCCAAAACTTGCCAAGCGACTTGACAGCCACTGGGTCGCAAGATGTGTCGACCACTGGTTCAACGAAATCGGTGCCGAGGAAACGGAGGGTGCCGTGCTCGACGCCCACTTCGGTTACCCCGAGGGTGCCGGCTGCGTGGCGCTCGCTAAAAAACGCGGGATGCCCTGCTTTATCACGCTCCGAGGATTGGAAGTCGACCTATTTGATACGCCGCACGTCGGTCCACAAATGATTGAGGCGCTCAGCACCTGCACGGGCGTCATTTCGGTCAGCGACGCACTCCGGGACGCCGCTGTCACCGCAGGAGTTCCGCCCGAGCAAATCGAAGTCATCCCCAATGGTATCGAGGAAGAGATTTTTCACCCCGGTGACCAAGCCGCCAGCCGCAAAGAGCTCGGCGTGACTCACGACGGAGCAATCATTGTCTGCGCCGCCAACTTTCGCGCCGTCAAAGGACACGATGTCCTTTTAAAAGCTTTTCATCGGCTTCCAAAACATCTCAACGCCCGCTTGGTGCTTCTGGGCAGTCCCACCGAACCGGCCCAAACACGCAAGATTCACGAAACGATCGAATCGCTGGAACTCACCGATGCAGTCGAGATTCTCGGCAGTCTACCGCCAGAGCAAGTGGCCAAGTGGTTGCGAGCAGCGGATGTCTTTGCACTGGCAACAACTCGGGAAGGCAACTGCAATGCGATTCTCGAAGCGTTGGCTTCGGGGCTGCCGGTGGTGACCAACAACATTGGCAGCGCTCGCGATGACGTCCGCGAAGGCATCGACGGTTTCGTGGTATCACACAAAGATCACGACGCTTTTGCTAGCGCCCTCCAATCCGCTTTGGAACGGGACTGGGATCCTGAGCAGATCTCCAGTCGTCTCAATGGGCGGACGTGGTCCGGTGTCGCCGACCGCGTGTTGCAGTTCATGGATTCACGAATTCAGCAGCGGGACAACGCCAGCTAAACGAGCCGCCTGCGAGCTTGCCACGGATTTGACACGAAGCGATGGCTTTTCAATTAAATCCTTGGATACTAGAGTCATGCCTAAAAAACCTCCATGTACCGTCGCGTCCGCTGCGGTCAAATGAGCCTTCATCATTCAACGTGGCGGTGTCACCGTCTCTGCGTTTCGCCTCTCGCGTCCTAGGCAAAAATGAAAATTCTCTACCACCATCGAACCCGCGGAGACGGTGCTGAGGGTGTGCACATTAACGAGATGATCGGCGCCTTTCGCGAACTCGGCCATGACGTGTCGATCGCCGCACCGCGCGGGGCGACGAAGGCATCGGGACTCGCTGCCTCGCAGCCAAGTCGGCCACCGGGCCGCGTCAAAGTGTTTCTGAAACAAACTGCGGAAATTCTTTACAATGTCGTGGACTACTTCCGCGTCCGTTCCGCCGTGAAGAAACACCGACCCGATTTTATTTATGAGCGATATTCTTCCTACGACTTCGCTGGCGTGATGGCAGCGAAGCATGCGAAAGTACCGATTATCGTGGAAGTCAATGTGACCCATGCGGGGCGATTTAAATTCCGGTTCCCAATTTCCTTTGGTCGTATCCTTAAATGGACGGAAGCTTTTGTGCTGCAATACGCCGATGGCGTCGTGGTCGTTTCCGAAGCCTTAAAGGAATGCGTGCTCGACATTCGCGCTGATGGAGCGACGACGATCGTGACGCCCAACGCTGTTAATCTCGCCCAGATCGAGGAAATTGATCATCGTCGGCTACGGGCGCAGATGCGCTCTCAACTCGGAATCGACGACAAAACGGTCATCGGCTTTGTCGGTTCGCTGCGAAAATGGCACGGTATCGATTTCTTTGCCGATGCCATGGCATCGATTGTCGAGCAAGCGCCTGACATCTATTTTCTAATAGTGGGCTCAGGAGAATACGAAGCCGTGCTGAGAGAGAAAATCCGCGAAGCCAAACTCGATAGGTACGTCAACCTGGTTGGACCAGTTGCTCATGAACAAGTTTATTCCTATGTTGCTGCCATGGACATTGGTGTAATGCCGGACTCAAATGAATACGGTTCGCCAATGAAGATTCTTGAGTACATGGCGATGGAGTGTGTTGCTGTGGGACCGGACCTTGGACCCATTAGAGAACTGATATTCGACGGTGAGACAGGATGCATTTTTAAACGCCGTGACCGATCCGATTTCAACCAAGTGCTGTCTCGACTTTGCTCGGACAGCGCGAGGCAAAAGCGAATTGGCGCAAACGGCAGACGGTACGTTTTACGTGAACGGACCTGGCATCGAAATGCGATCGACGTTTTGACGCTTTTCCAAAGCTGCAAATCCATCTGAAGCGACTTAACGTTCAACACCTATTTCGACACCAAAGTAGCTTTCGAACCCCTCAGTGGAGATCGGAGGCTTGCGTTTTAGTCGTGTTATTGTGATCGAGATGTTCTAACCGCAATTTGCTGAGAGAAATACGAACAATTGTAACGCATCAAGTAACTCGATTTCCCTACGCTAATGTGGCAGCCGCAAACGTTGCGCAGCAGATAACTTCCGAACGACGAATTCAATTTGGTAGGTATACATGATCGTCGCGGCCAAGATTATGTTCTGGACCGCGGCCATCGCGTTTCTCACCCCGATAGCGTTGTATCCAGCGTCACTGTGGCTGCTGTCGCGGATGAAGACCGCACGACTGCCCGGAGCTGCCACTCCCAGAGCGACGATGGTGATTAGCGCCTTCAATGAACAAGACGTTATTGGTGAGAAGATCCGCAATGCCCTGAGCACCGACTATCCCGCTGATCGCTTGGACGTCATGGTGATCTCGGATGCCTCCGACGACGACACCGACGACATCGTCCGCGAGTTCGCTGACGACCGCGTGAGACTGTGCCGAATGAACGACCGGAGCGGGAAGTCGGCCGGCTTAAGTCACTTCTGTCCCCAAGCCGCCGGTGATATCTTGGTGTTCACGGATGCCAATTCGATGTTCCAGGCCGACGCGTTGTCACACCTGCTGTGTCATTTCGACGACCCTCACGTTGGCTACACCGTAGGGAGGCAACAGTACATTGAAACCGCTAAGAACGCGTCCTGTGACTCGGAAAATATTTACTGGTCCTACGAGCTCCTGATGAAGCAGTGGGAGAGTCGGCTCAGCAGTGTGGTCGGCGCCGATGGTGCCATCTACGCACTGCGAAAAGAGTTCTTCGCTCCGCTGGCCGCGGAGGACATCAACGATTTTCTGTTGCCGTTGCAGGTTATCGCAAAAGGCTATTGTGGTGTGTTTGATTCGCGCGGTGTGCTTCGAAAAGGCCGCCCCCGATTTTACGGGCGAGTTTCGTCGCAAGAAGCGGATTGTCAACCGCAGCCTGTATGCGTTACTGAAAGTGCCAGCGACACTGAATCCACTGCGTGTGGGCTGGTTCGCGTGGCAAGTCTTCTGTCACAAACTGCTGCGATGGCTTTGTCCACTCTTTATGCTCACTCTGTTGGTCACGTCATTTGTGTTGGCGAGATGGGAGTGGCAGCAAGCGAGTCCGGGAATCTATTGCTTGGCACTGGCTAGTCAATTCTTAGCCTACGGTTTGGCTAGCTTGTACAGCCTCGATGTGTTCCAATCAAAAAGATTGGTTTACGTATGCTATTACTTTTTAATGATCAATGTGGCCTCGGGCATGGGTATTTGGATGTTGGCTCGGGGACAGGTTATTGGCCAGTGGAAACCGGAACGGTAAAGTGTCTCTTTTTGCGAAGCCAATCGAGCCGTTTCTCGCCTGGGGGTTCTGGGGCAGTGTGCTGCTGCTATTGCATTCCTATTTCGTCTACCCGTTGCTGGCGCGATTGATTTGCCGCTGGCAACGACTACGGTGCGATCCTGCTCAGTCGTCCACTCCACCGAATAGTGAGGCTCAACCCAATTGGCCCGCGATCAGTATTCTGGTTCCAGCGTATAACGAAGGTAGCGTCATCGCTGCAAAAATTGAGAACCTGGTCGCGATGGACTACCCCGCTGATCGGATCGAGTGTTTGATCTTCGACGATGGCAGTTCTGACGAAACGGTCGCAGTCACTGAGCAGGCTCTTTCTGACGTGATTGCTCAGTCGACGAGTGCTTTTTCGATACGTCTCATTCGAGGTGAGACGCGACAGGGCAAGGCAACTGCCGTCGGCAGACTCGCCGAACAGGCAAACCATGCTCTGTGGCTACTGACGGATGCCAATGTGATCATGGATGCCGGTGCCCTCAAACAGCTCGCGATACATTTCAACGATCCTGCGGTGGGTGCCGCCACGGGACCCGTTGTGTTGGTAGGCAGCGGTGAGGCGTTTCAGCACGGCGAATCTCTTTATTATCACATCGAACGGTCGATTCAGCGGGCAGAGTCCCTGACTGGGTCCGTCATGGGAGTGGATGGAGGCATGTATCTCATCCGGCGGGAACTCGTGCCACCGCTTCCCCGCGATACGATCCTGGACGATTTTACCATTTCAATGGCCGTGCTGCGCCGCGGCCAACGGATTATTTACTGCGAGCAAGCGCGGGCCACCGAGTGCGGTACCGTCTCGGCAGCGCAGGAGTTTCGACGACGAGTTCGCATTGCAGCGGGCGCCGTCCAGCTCATCGGACGCGGTTGGCTGCCCAAACTCAGTCAGCCCCGACTGTGGTTTCGCTTCACCTCTCATAAACTGATCCGCTGGGGCTCACCGCTGCTGCTGGCGCTCGGTACATTGGCTTTGCTGGGGCTCGGCTTGTCGACGGATCCGGCCGAGAGTTCGGGCTATCGTTGGATGGCAATGCTCGCTGTGGTAGGTTTTGCATTCGCCGTTATCATCGCACTGGTTCCAGCATTGCAACGCAGCGCCTTGGGAAGCGTGATTCATTACCTCGTGTTGAGCCAGCTGGCGATCGGCGTCGGCCTCGCCAAAGGAATACTGCACATGCAGCCGCCACAATGGGAAAAAGCCGACCGTACTCTAGGGTCCCGTCCATGAGCAGCGAATCGAAAATCCGGTTGGTCGTGAGCGTCGACACTGAAGAGGAAGGTCTGTGGAACGGCGTGTATCCGGTGCGCGAAAATGCGACGACTAACCTGCGCGGTCTAGCCCGCTTCCAGGCGCTCTGCGAACGGCATGAAAGCCCACCGACTTATCTCATCACCGCGCCCGTGCTAGATGATCAACAGGCCGTTGCGGATCTCTCCAAATGGCAACTGGAATCACGGTGCGAAGTGGGCACTCACTGTCACCCATGGTGCAACCCGCCCATCATCTCCGAGCACGTTCGCCGGGAGGAATCGTATCTGTCTAACCTGCCACGGCAACAACAGTTTGAGAAACTGAAGTGGTTGACCGAGGCGATTGCAGATCGGATGAGCGTCCGTCCCACTTCATTTCGGGCCGGTCGCTACGGTTTCAGCGATCTGACGGCGGAGTGTTTGATGCAACTCGGATACGTGGTCGATTCGAGCCATTTACCGTTGTTCGCCTATCCGGAAGACGGTGGTCCTGACTACCGCATGCATACGCGCCGCCCCCATCGCCTCGTCGATCCGTCGACACAGAAATCGCTCATTGAAATCCCGGTTACAACGGGGTTCACGCGACCGGGGTATGAGCGGCGACGGCGTATTTATCAGCAGGCGAGACGACCGCTCGCTCGCCGATTGCGATTGGCGGGCATCGCCGATCGGCTGGGAGTTGCCAGGCGACTGAAGTTGAGTCCCGAAGGCAACAGCGTGAGGGACTTGCAGCAACTCATGTCGGCGGCGGTCCAGGATGGGGTGCAAACATTCGTGCTGATGCTACACAGCAGCTCGTTGGTCGCAGGTTGTTCACCCTACTGTGCTGGAGAACCCGATCTGCAAAATTTCCTCGATCGACTCGAAAGCTGCCTTCAATTCGCACGCAACGAATTCGATGCCGAGGGACTGACGCTCACCCAGGCCGCCAACGAGATCGATAATACGCTTAATTGATAGCCTCTACGAACCAGATCCAGTCTCCCCTCTCCCCGAAGCGGGGCGAGGGGAGCCAGTATAAAGTGGCATCCGCATGGCCCCGTCTCCCCACTCCCCCACTCACCCCAGCACGTGCCGTCATGAAAAACCATCTCTTTGCAATACTCTTTATCATGATTGCGGTCAGCACGAACGCAGGCTGTCAGGATTCTTCCCAGACAGCGACCGGGACTTATGGAAAAGCGAATCGGGGCACGCATGAAAATAATGTGGCTGCGCTCCGAGCTGCTGGCCATCCCATTCCTCCGGTCGAGGAGTGGTGGATCGAACATCCCGATGCCGACACGCTCAAGAAATCCTTGCGGGCTCCGTATCGCCAGGACGAGGGGATTTGTGTTCGGAGGCTGTGGTTTCCCGAGCAGATCATTCCGGGCGAAAACGTCGACGACGCGCTCATGCAGCGGATTGCCAAGAATCCGAAGGGACCGCAACAGCTTGCCCTTGCATCGCACTATATAGCGGCGACCGGTGACATCGCCAAGGCGGACGAGCGGATGGCGACGGCACGCGCAGAGTTCTGGGTTGATCCATGGAAGGCGTATGTCTACTGTGGATCGAGGGTGGATAACTCAATGGCTGCGGTGCTTGCTTTTGATTGGATCCAATGGCAGGACGCCGCTGAATTTGAACGGGCGTTTCTACGAGTCAAAGAGATGTTGGATCAAGACATTTCACTCGCTGAAAAATCAGGTCACAATTTTGCGAACGACGGTTACTGGAACGCAGACTATCCATTTGGAACGGCCAGTATGTTACAACAATTGCTTGCGTTCACCACGTACGGAATCAATTCAGAAGTGTCTAGCAGTCAATGGGCAGAAGAGTTTATTGTCGAAATGTGTAGCCGCGAAAACGCCATTGAACCGCGTCTATATTCGGCGTTTGACTTTGCCAATGTGCTATCGCTTCTCTCCCGTCGTGGCGGCGGCAGGGAGTATGGGCAGAGCCAGAATTACACTGGCATGGGTGGCTACGAAGCGAGCTTCGCTTCTGGAGCGGTATTTCAGCTCGGCGCCGTCGATAGTGCCACCAACTATCAGTTTCAGCTAGTGGCGAAGAACCTTTACACGCGAACACGCCACATTGGCTTGCTCCTTGACCAGGATGGCCTTATCCAGGATCCCAAATTAGATCGTAATCCTAACGCAGCGATCCGTATCTTCGCGAAGTGGTACCGAGGCGAACCCACGATCGGTGGCACCTATCAGTACTTTGTCAACGATCATGAACTTCCACCCAACTTTCTTGAGTTCCAGGCATTGGCGGGTCCCGCACCCAAACCGGTTTCCCCCACGTCGCAGCCACGCGTCGAGCGAGTAGGCTCGCGTTGGCACTACCGTGAAAACCCAGCAAAACCTGCGTCCTCCTTTCGGATGTGGATCGCGAACCGCGACATCGAAAATTTCCGTATCTCGCCCGATGAACGCTGTCTGTTTTTCGCCAGCGGACAGGTGGGATTGGTCAATGGACATGCCAATCGGACCTATTCCATCGATGCGCTCTCCAACGGCGTCCACCTGTCAAAACGGGCCACCCGTAGCGACCCCTATGTTGGAGATTCCAATTTCTGGCCGATACTGTCGAGCCATCATCCCTATTGGTCTCCACGTCGGGCCAAAACGGCCAGGCCGCTGCTCACAGACTCCTACTACCTCGTTGGGGCAGACGGCCCCGTCGAAAAAGACGGAGAGTGGAACTGGACACGTGACTACACCGAGTTGATGACCAACGGCAGCGGTTCCGAAATTGTGGGAAAAGTCCACCAGGCGATTGCGCAATACCGTATCAGTCCAGCGGAAAAGAAGATGGAGATCGTTGATACGATCCAGGCCGCATCCGACGTCTATGTCGGCTGGCACTTTTCAACGACACACGAGGTCGAAATGGACGACGATGGGTTCCACTTCGGCGATGACCACGACCACATCCAGGTGCGAATCGAAGGGCTGGATGGGACGCAACTCCAGCCCCAGCGACGCCAAGAGTGGCAACAAGACGGATACACCCTGCCGCTGGATTGGCATGTCATGGTGGGTGGTCACAAACGCGTGACCGAAAACATCGGCTACACGCCGACAGAGCATCGCGACGAATTTAAAGTGCGCGTGACAATTCAGGCCACGTCAAACGCACCCCAGTCTTTCTAGGCTAGATACCCACGCCGATGTCGCCATCTCCATTGAACCATTCGATTTGTCAGCCACGAAAGACACGAATAACACGAAAGTTCGACGGCGCTTGTTGATGAATTCAGTGAATTGCGGTTCCATTCCCAGTGCATTTTAGCGGACGATTCGTTCGTATTGCAGTTTTGGATAGTGGCCAAAGTTTACCATGATACCAAGGCGATAACCGGTCGCCTTCAGATAGTTGTGGACTTGAGCACGATGCGCGTCGGTTATCTCTTTGACTGCCTTGAGTTCCAAAACGATTTTGTCATAGCAGATGGCGTCTGGGATGTACTTTGACTTGAGAAGGTGGTGCTTGTAACTCAACTTTAACAGAACTTGGGCGACAAAAGGTATCTTTTGATCAGCTAACTCGAGTTCGACGCATTCTTGGTAAACTGGTTCGAGAAAACCACAGCCCATCTCTTTGTAAACCTCGAACATCGCTCCCATGATTCTGTAACTTTCATCTTTGAACAGTATGTCAGTCATTGATTATCTCCTCGTTTGAGACGCCCAAAACATGCCGATCAATTCTATGCACTTTCGTGTCCTTCGTGTTTTTCGTGGTCAAGATGCCCCCTGTTGCTAGGGTGCGTTAACGGTTTCGCGAAAGTCGACGATGATTGACCGCCCGATTCGAGGAACCACTTCATGCTCGACCTTGCCAACATTCGCGATCACTTTCCTGCCTTGAATCAACGTCGTCGGCAAGCGCGCGATCCGGCGATCGATCCGCGAATTTCATCCGGCACTCATCTACGATCGCTACAACGGTTTTTCCGTTGCTGCGGTCGATGTCGCTAACTATGCCATCCAGCGTTTCATCCCTGAGGCGTTGGGGGGCTGGAGTCTCGCCGCTGGAAGGATTTTTTCGTTTCGATCGAACTGTTAGGTTGTCAGTATCTTATCTAATACTGCAATCTTGTCTCCTACTACCGATCGTTGACGGTAGCGGCTTCGCCACTGAGTGTCGTGTGACGCACGCGAGGCCTGGAAGTGAGGTGAAATTGCATTCCCTCATCTATAGAGACGCACAGAAGTGTTTAGCAGGTACGCAAAAAAGAAAAGTTCGGCCTCCCGTCGACGTCGAACACTGCAGCGCGGGATGGAACGGCTGGAGAACCGCCGCGTGCTCAGCGGGTTGCCTTTGTCCACTGGTTCACCACTGGAGGGCTCGAGCCAGCTCGATGATGCAGTCACTCAGTGGGTGGCCGCATTCCCAGGGTCGAGCGAGGAAGTC
This sequence comes from uncultured Planctomycetota bacterium, assembly GCA_963763175.1. Classification (GTDB taxonomy): domain Bacteria; phylum Planctomycetota; class Planctomycetia; order Pirellulales; family Pirellulaceae; genus Rhodopirellula. The sequence continues at coordinate 1,253,724 of CAVXOB010000011.1, forward strand.
GCAGTCGACTCTCTCGCCGCCGAACCTATTGCTCTGGCGCCCAGCGCTGCCGCGCAGTCGAATTCCATTCCCGCGCCCTTCTGGCGCAAAGTCGGCGACGAGCCCACCTACGCGCCTGATTGGTACGCCAACCAAGGCGCGGTCACGCACGAACTTTTCTATGACACTGGCCTGACGGCGGCGCAGAACGGAGCGGCACTCAAGACGCTGCTCAGCAACCTGTCCGCCGGCGATCACGTGCGGATTCATGCGGGCACCTATGCCGTGGATTCTTTCTTCAAGATCCAGGCAAACGGTACGCCTGAGCAGCCGATCACGATTGAAGGCGCGGCAGGTGAAGAGGTTGTTATCACTCGATCCGATGCTTCTCAAAACGTAGTCAACCTTGATCAGTCGCAGTACCTGATCATCGAAGGTTTAACGATTCGCGGTGGTTCGACGGGGCTGAAAGTTTACAGCGTCGATCACTTCATGCTGCACGATGTGGAAATTGAAGAAACGGCAGGCAACGCGATCGCCGCGAATTCAGCGAACACGTCATTTTTATATTTTGTCGACAATGATATCCACGATACCGGCGACCACGGCGAGGGGTTTTACTTAGGCAGCAACAACGGGATGTATGTCACGCACGATACCTACGTGGTCGGCAATTATGTTCATGATCTGGATGCACCCGATGTGACCCAAGGCGATGGTATCGAGATCAAAGATGGTTCGTATGCGGTGACGATCCAGTACAACTTCATCCGCAACACGAACTACCCGGGAATCACTATCTATCGGACGGGCCGCGGGATAGCAGATCGGAATGTCATCGAAGAGAATGTGATCATTGACTCGAACGATTCGGGTATTCAGGCAACGGCAGACGCAGTCATCCGCAACAATTTAATTGTGACCGGAAACACCGGTATTCTTTCTAAATCGTTTGGGACGGATCCGCAGCATCTGAGCATTGTCAACAACACCATTGTTGCGGGAGGTGACGCGGTCAAGACCTACAACTGGGGCAACTCGGCGGCGGTAGACTTGCTATTTGCTAATAACGCCATTTACTCTGCATCAGGCCGGACGATGCCCAACGGAAGCGGAAATGCGACCGTCAGTGCAAATGTAGTCGTCAGCGATCTGGCCGCTACGTTCGAAGATCTGAGCCTGGATGGCTCGGGGCTGGACGCGACGCCGCTGGCGGGATCGGCATTGATCGGAACTGCGAGTACGCAATATCTGCCCAGCGGTGACCTCAACGGTGACGACCGGATCACCGCAGACGATGTGGGGGCGGTCGATTTTCAAGGAGATCAAGTCGCTGTTGGTGTCCAGAAATTTGACTTTGGAAGCGAGACATCACCAGTCGGGTTGGGTTACACTCAAATCGCACCATCGAGTCAATATGACAGCAGTGTAGGCTACGGATGGCAAGACGGCAGCATCGGGTACCGGGACCGCGGGAAAGCTGATGACCTCCAACGGGATTTTAACTTTGTCTCTGCCGGGGAAATGACTTTCTCCGCTGATCTGCCTAACGGTACCTACGCGATCAGCCTGTTGGTCGGCGATCGCGGCTACAGCCATCCCGATATGTCGGTAGCCATTGAGGGCTCCGTCGTCGACACACTGCCGCTGATCCGGAATGAGTTCCTCAGCAGAACTTATACAGTCAATGTCACCGATGGCCAACTGACGTTGACTCTGGGGCAGACAAACGGCGGAGTCGCCTTAATAAACGCACTCGTTATTGAATCGGTCGCCGGAGCGAATGCCGGGATCATCGTCGAATCCGCGACCGGACTGCAGACATCGGAAGCGGGAGGTGCGGCAACATTTGGCGTGCGTCTGGCAAGCCAACCGACCCAAGATGTCGCAATCGGTTTGGCATCGAGCGATAGCGGCGAAGGAACACTCTCCACATCGCAGATCGTGTTCACGCCTGCGAACTGGGATCAAACGCAGAGCGTGACCGTCACCGGTGTCGACGATGTGACGATAGATGGTGACATGGAATACACGATCGTGACCTCCGCCGCGGCCAGTCTGGATCCGTCCTACAATGGTCTGAACGTTGCGGATGTATCGGTTGTCAATCTCGACAACGACGTAGCCGAGTCCTTGTACAGATTCGATTTTGGGGGCACTAGCTCGCCACTCGAGGCGGGCTATACGCAGATCACCCCTTCAAACCGCTACACAAGCAGCCAGGGTTATGGCTGGCAAGACGGCAGTATCGGGTACCGGGACCGCGGTGAATTGGACGACCTCCAACGGGATTTTAACTTCGTAAGCTCTGGAGAAATGACGTTTGCCGCTGACCTACCCAACGGCATCTATCAGGTCAGCCTATTGGTTGGGGATCGCGGCTACAGCCATCCCGATATGTCGATAGCCTTCGAGGGCACGGTTGTCGATACACTCCCTCTCATCGCTAACGAGCTTCTCAGTCGCACGTACATGATCGACGTCAGTGATGGTCAACTTACATTGACTTTGGGCCAGGAATCCGCTCGCTTCGCACTGATCAATGCACTCGTCATCGAACCGGTTGCCGGTCCGAATCCTGCGGTTATCGTTGAAGCCGCGGCTGGACTGCAGACATCCGAAGCGGGAGGTGCGGCAACATTTGGCGTGCATCTGGCAAGCCAACCGACCCAAGATGTCGCAATCGATTTGGCATCGAGCGATAGCGGGGAAGGAACACTCTCCACATCGCAGATCGTGTTCACGCCTGCGAACTGGGATCAAACGCAGAGCGTGACCGTCACCGGTGTCGACGATGTGACGATAGATGGTGACATGGAATACACGATCGTGACCTCCGCCGCGGCCAGTCTGGATCCGTCCTACAATGGTCTGAACGTTGCGGATGTATCGGTTGTCAATCTCGACAACGACGTAGCCGAGTCCTTGTACAGATTCGATTTTGGGGGCACTAGCTCGCCACTCGAGGCGGGCTATACGCAGATCACCCCTTCAAACCGCTACACAAGCAGCCAGGGTTATGGCTGGCAAGACGGCAGTATCGGGTACCGGGACCGCGGTGAATTGGACGACCTCCAACGGGATTTTAACTTCGTAAGCTCTGGAGAAATGACGTTTGCCGCTGACCTACCCAACGGCATCTATCAGGTCAGCCTATTGGTTGGGGATCGCGGCTACAGCCATCCCGATATGTCGGTGTCATTGGAAGGCATCGCGTACGACACACTCTCCCTCAGCGAAAATGAATTTCTCGCTAAGACGTACGCTGTTGATGTCACTGACGGTCAGCTGACGATCACTTTGGGACAGGGCGATGGTCAGTTTGCGATGATCAACTCGCTCGAGATCGGGCGGGTCGATTGAGCTAAGCTGTCAACCGGAACGGATCTCCAGGACGATTCTTCATTGAACCGCCTGGGCAGGTCCGACGGAAGCGTAGAGCGATCGTTTTTTAGGCATGACTCTCAGTGAGAGGGTTTGAAACACAGAGGCACAGAGTTCAGGGACGCGCAGGTTCTCTGTGCCCTCGGTGCCTCTATGTTTCAATTTAGGCGGTCCTGAGAGAGCCGTCGGCAGGATTGCTGTGCGCAGACTCGATTAGTAGCCGTTGATGATCCGATGGACGCCGTCGACAAGCCTTTCTTCGTGGAAGTTGATCAGTAATCCATGGTGCAGGTGCATCAGTCGAAGGTGAGACAGTGTTTGGGCTTTGTCGATTGGGTGTATCGTGCTCTTGGCTTTTAATTCGACGACTACCTGGCGGTCCACGAGTAGATCGCATCGAAAGCCGCATTCCATTTCCAAATCGTCATAGACGAGTGGTACCGGCTTCTCCTCGTCAACGTCATGACCTCGTTTGCGGAGTTCATAGGCGAGGCATTTGCGATACGCAGTTTCAAGCAAGCCAGGTCCAAGTCGGCGGTGAACTTCGATCGCGGCACCTATGATCGCGTGGGTCAGTTCGTTGGCTTCCATCTCACGACTCTCAGTGTGGGATTTTTAACACAGAGGCACAGAGGGCACAGAGTTGAGGGATTTGATGCGCAGGTTCTCTGTGTCCTCTGTGCCTCTGTGTTTCAATTATAGGCACTACGGAGAGTGCGTTCGGCATAATTGTATGAGCCGACGCGATGGTTGCGGCAAATCACACTGGCGTTGCCCGGCACGCATCGTGGACGCGCACTAAAAATATCGGGCGTCTCTGAATTTCTTGGTAACGATCAATGTTTGAGTGGAAATGCCGGAGACGTGATGCTCGAACGTTTCAACGTTCTTCTCCGCTAGAATTTTCTTGCACTTGCTGATGGTCTCCATCTCGCCAGGACGATTCGCATCGTCGAACAGCAGGATGAAGTCCTCTTTTAGGCGATCCGGACCAATTCAATTGCGGCCATCCGTGAGTAGCGTTTCGAGCCGGTTGGTCCGTCGACGAGGACGAAGTCAAACTGATGGCTGGGATCGAGCAAAGAGATGTCATATTTGTTGCAAGGCACGCCCTGAAACTCGCATTCAATTTTTGGCAGCAGAGTGACTGACATCCCCAGCATCTCGGACATCCGATTCGCCCAATCAGGACTATCATCAACGGCAACGTGTTGAAAATCTCGTGACTCGCTAAAGTGATGGATGATTTTGGTGGTGGCGCCCACACCGAGCTCTAAGACGTTGGAGATCGGCAAGTCAGCGACAATGCGGGCCACCAGATAAAGCAGCGAGTAATTAGCACCGCCCTTGGAAGGATAGATCACGAACGGCAACTTGTGAAATGTCGCCAATTGGTTGCAGATGCCCTGGTAGATCAGCTCATTGTGGCGGCACTCCTGTTGAACCCCATTGGAAATACGGGTGAGGCAGTCGTCAACGACCTCGCTCGCCCCTGATAATTCACGCGAGATGCGCGGTGCGGTAAAGTTTGCCTTGTTTCGTCATGATAAATCGGTGTTGGAAATCGAAAATGAATGGGATAGGGTGCCGACGAACGAGTGCCGAGTATTTCGGATGGGTCGGCAGCGAAATTCTTTTCAACAGTCTACCCTGCAACGGGTTGACTGGAATCGTGCGGGGGTTAATTTCATCCACATTGAGGTGGGAATGTCGCGACCTTTTGTTCCTAGAGATCCTTCACCCTCTGACAGCGACCGCAAAAAATGAGCAGTGTTTGGAGTGAAGCCGAGCGTCGACGCTTGGCCGTCGAAGCGAGCGGGCATGAGCCGTCGTGGTCCAATCCTCGTGCCCGCGCAGGGAATTGGATGTATACCCCACCTGACGCCGTTGATGCGATCAGTGACGCCGCTATTGAGTGGAAAGCGGCATATCGGGTGTCCAGCTTCCGTGGCTGTGCTGGTGTACGGACGACGATTGGTGCTATACCCAGCAGGAACTCGTGCATGCGGTGGGATGGACACCGGTGGTCGGCGGTGACGGTTCGGTCACCAATCCGCGTATTCACAAAGACGGCATCTTCATCGATTTTAATCGGCCGTTTGGGACCGCAAAAATGCGTCCGCACTTCCCGCTGGCCTTCCATCACTTGTTCGCAGATCGACTGGCATTCTGGCATTCCGACCTGCTGCCCGACCGAAGCGTACTCGAGCGAATCGCGAAACAGTTTCGATCTTTACCCGAGGGAAAGTTGTCCGCCGTGCTCCAGAAACGCTCATTGAAACGACTTGTTGGAAGCATCCTACGCGGACGCCGAGTTTCAGTCGTATCTTTGAGCTGATCGGTTGTAGTACGGCGGCGGCGAGCCGATCGCAATTCGAGGAAGGCTATGGTTGGTGGCGACACCAGGAATTCAATCCCAACGCAACCCGCCAGACCATTGCTTCAGAAGATGCACTGGGAATTTGGCGTAGGTACCTATCAATGGATGCGGAAACACCCTTGGCTCGTTTGAACCGGTCGATATCGACATGGAGCCGTACCACTACACGCAAATCGGCAATCCCGCGTACAAACGCGTGAAAGATCAGAAGCTGTCGGTTTCCGATCGCGACAAAGCACAGGAACTCAGGCTCAACTTTGATTTAGCAGAGATCCGGCAACAGATTGGCTTGTAGCGGAACATCGCCACACCTAGGCTGTGAGTTTCGGCAACCCGACACATGAGCAAGGAGCTGCATTCTGTTCCTCGCTCACGCTTCGGGTTGTGATTTCTAGGTCATTTTCCGCGAAGCGACTAAGAGCCTATCCGAAAAGGGGTCTGACCCTTTGGAGACGCATCGTTTTACAACGTTTTTAGCGGCCTCGCCGGAGAGGGTCAGACCCGTTTTCGGATAGGCTCTAAATCAACGCTCGGCAATAGGCCGGTGCTTTCAACGCTTCGCGTTTCGCGGAAGAAATCCCGCGTTAGCTGGCTGTTGATTTTGTCAGCCCAGACGCGTAAGCGGCCGGGTTGGCGGCATTGCCCGGTGGCCTGACAGCCCGCAGCTCACTCATGCTTTAGCTGAGCGATACCTCGAGGCCTCCGATATGTTGCGTCTGAAGGTAGCCCAGCAAAGCATCGTCGGTGCGCTTCATCGGGACCAAGGCCAGATCGAAGGGCGACTGCGGGATCGTCGCGATTTGAGCTTCGGCGATTCGTCCACCGAACGTCCGTCCAAGGTCGCCACTGCCCCCGATCGTCACACGCTGGCCACCGTAGCCAGGATAAACCAGGGTCACGCCAATGTTGGTCTGAGAATCGGCGAGATTGCCATTAACGTACAAGTCCAGGCGGCCGCCGTCACGCGACCCATCGAAGACGCCGACGACTTCGTCAAAACCTCGTTTTTTCCAGTCCGTGATTCTGGCTGAGACGCGCTGCGTTCCTTTTTCGGTCCGCACCGCGAACCAATAGCCTTGTTGCGACCCGCGCTCATCACTCATCGAGCCGCCATCCTTCACCGTCAATGAATAGGCTTCGATGCTGCCCGATTCATAGCGGATCAGCGGGGCAAAGCTATTTTTCCTCGTTGTGGGTTGGACAACTGCTCGCAACGTGATCGCGTCGGTCGGGCGGTGAGCTGCAGTGGCTTGGATCTCCACTCGCTGATCGCTGCCCCGTCCCTGAAACTCCACGGAGTTCGACGCCGCCAACGGATTGCCAACTCCCGTGGCTTGAAACCCATAGGCTGAATGATCCAAATTGTCGGTCGGTCTTGAATTGAACTTCCAGTCGCCCACCACAGGCGATTGGCTCGAATCGAACGTCACGCCGAAGCGAACCCGGATCGACGATTGACCGTTGCGGCTGTCGGTGGCGTCAAACTGAATCGTTCGCGTGCCAGCTTGATCGTTGGTGGGCGTCCAAATGAACTCGCCCGTTTGCGGGGAGATCGAGGCGCCAGCGGGCAGGTTGTCCGATGTATATTGGATCGAGTCTCCGTCGGGATCAACGGCGTTTAAGGCGAGTCGGAAGGTTGCGTTGGCGTCAATTGTCTGATGCGCAACGGGCGTGAAATCGGGTTTTTGGTTCGATGGGGCGACACCGAAGACGGGCAAGGGAAGCTGAAGCAACAAGTCACTCGAATTCGCCGGTCCCGATGAGGTGACGAGCTGGCCGTCGATTTGGAACGAGCCCAGCTTCGGCAGAAAGTTCAATTTGGCCGTACCGGTCAAATCTTTCAACTTCAGCTTATGGCCACCTACTTGCACCTCAACGCTAGTAACCCCCGCGGTATTGCCGAGCACGGTGTAGTAGAGCACCGGTTTGGAGAATTCCTCGCGGACGTTCAGGAACAGCTGAGGCGCACCGAGCGGCTTCTGCTGAAATACGAGGCCTTCGATTCCCAAAGCTCGGCCGCGAATGAGTGCGGTCTCACCATTGTCGCCGTCGACCTCCCGGCTGGGGGCGACAGAGCCATTGGCTGCCACACCGTATAATGCAGAACTTTCCGCATTGGTCAGGCCATTGGACAAAATGGGTGTGCCGTCTAACTCTGGCTTCGCGTCGGGCGCCTGCTCGGGGTAGTACACCGAGAGGTCGAGCCCCTCCACACCGTTAAAGTTGCTCAGGACCGTCGATTCGGGTAGCGTCGCACTACTAATGTGCGCCGGTGCCCAGTTCAAGTTGATGCCATTTTGCGAGCCCGGGCGCAGGCTGTTCCCGAACGTCACGCCGCTCATCACGAAATCACGAACACCATCAGCCGGACCTCTTCCCCAGGGGGTGATGCGGATATTTTCGTCATTGTCAAAATGACTGTCGGTCAGAACGACATCGTCGGTCGATCCGCTGCCGCGATTGAAATATCCAATTGTCATGTTTTCAACATTGGCATGACTGACGGTCGAGGTTGCAGCCAGATTACCTGCATGGATGATTGCCGCGCCAACGGCAGGATTGGATGGGCCGCCTTGGCTCACGCGAGCGCTGATCATGGCGGGGTCACCGCGCGTGCAGCCAGCCATCGATAACGTACTCGTTAGCGTAATAGAACCGGACGCCCACCCCGGTCACGTGCCAAACCGTGGTGTCGACCAGGGTATTGTGTCCGGGGGCATCGGGAAAATAATTGCGGTCGCCTACCGACCAAATCTGTACAGCCGCGGTGGTCGCGCCGTAGACTTCATTGCCGCTAAAATCGTCGAAGGGTTCGGCCAGCACGTTGATGAGGCGAGTTTGCGTCTCATCGTGCATGTTCGCCCCGGGGAACAGCGGCACGCGGACCTCTCGATACTTGCTGCTGTTTTGAGTGTTCGGGATGTTATCGGGAAAGACCACAAACCCATTGCGGACCGCATTGGTGACGACGTTGTCAGTGACCGTATTCATCGGCCCGGCGAACCAGAATCCGTCGCCTTGGTCACCGCGGTCATTCACGCTTTCGCCCAAACCATTGAACCCGGTTTCGCCATCGTGGACTCCGACAACAAAGTTGCCGCTGATGGTGTTGCCGTATTCGCTGCCGTCTTCGGTCGCGACCGCCGCGCCTTTGACGTCGTGATAGACCGAGTCAGCGGTCAATCCAAAGTGGGAAGCGTGAATCACGGTTCCCCATTTCAGCGCCCCGTCAATCGTGTTGCCGATGTCGATGGATTGATAGCGAACGCTCACGGGATCAGCAGCATCGAGTGGGATGCCTCCCATCGGTCCGCTGAGGTGATGGTTATGGTCACTGTAGCGGGCAATTTCGTTGGTGCCGATGTGGGTGACTGTTCCGCTAGCGTCGTACGTCGTGTTATCGAGTGGACCGACATCGGTACGACCGAGATCCTTGTAGGCAACGTAGCGGATGTCTTTGCTCGCCTGGCCGATGAAGGCCACGTGTCCTCGCACGCCCTCGGGATTCTCGCTGCGCAAGATCACGTTGCGAGTCAAGTTAGCAATGTGAGGTGCCAGAGTAACGCCGTCGGCTGTTTGCGTGGGCGTGCCGTCGGCGTCACGCGGGCCCAGGTGATCAAACAACAGTGGTTGATCCAAGACAATGGTGTTTGCCGTGATGGCAACGATGGTGGCCGTTTCCTCTTGCGACTCGTACTGGTAGTAATTCGGTCTGTCGACCGGATTCGTTTGCCGCGTATCGGGAATGACAACCTTGTCCCCAACCCGCCAATCACCGACATAGCTTTGCATGTGGATGGTGGTGGAATCGGCGAGCACATCTCCGGCAGCCCGACTGAACGTATATTGCAGGGTATGGCCGTGCATCTCCGCTTTGCCGAGCACGATCAGACCATTGCCCCACTGCTCGGGGTCGATCCCAGGATGTGCGACGGTTCCGGTTTTGAAGTGGTGTCCATCGGCTTGAGGCGTATCGGTAAACACGATTTCCGCTTGCACACTAGGTTGAATCGGGGCGGCCGCCGTCCCGATGGTGAGGGTACCGCTGGGCATCACCATGATTTCGTTCAGCCACAGCGACGTGTTGGTGTCGGTCGCAAACGTCAAGTGACCGCTGACTTCGATTGCATCGAGCCGCAGTGTTGAATCCACGTCATAGGTCACGGTGCGTCCAGCAGGTATGGACACGATCGCATTGGCACCGGGCACATGACCGTTTTGCCAGACCGCAGGGTCAGACCAATTGCCATCGCTCACCGAGATGAAGGTGGGATTGGCCCCGAAACGAGGAATTGAGTTATGCGACATGATCACGGCATCGGGCGTGATTTCGACCATGCTGGACATCATCGACATGCTGGGCATCTGCATATCGCTGCCCTGCGTGGCACCGATTCCAGGCATGGAAACCAGTGCTGGAGTGGCGCTCTGAAAATCGTTGCCACCGAGATCCAGCATGGTCACATCACCGGCTAGCAATCGCCGTGACTCAAGAGATTCGAGCTTGAGGCGACGGCGAAACATTGTTCTTTGAGAAATCATTGCAACCAAAACGATCTACGAAGTATGAGAGGTCGCGCTGATCGCCGTCCAAACCGAGCGGACAATTACGCGTAGAAGAAATGATGCTGGTGAGGAAAGGTTGTCAGGCCGAACTGCATCGCGTCGGGCCGCTGCTCTGGGTACTGTTCAAAAATCGACTGCGTGCGGGGATGGTCTTGACCAAAAACCGTCGAAACGGGTGCTGCCGCAGGAATACCACGGAAACAGATCCCAACTGTCACGCGAAAAATCGCAATTTTGTATTAAAACATAATTCTTGGGCAGGGGGGCGGGTCCTGTGCGAAAGCGGGAAATTTAGCCGTGATTCGCTGGGGTATACTCCGCAAGCAGGCTACAGAACTAGCTAATAGAGGGGTTTAGTCGGCGATATCTGCGACGGCGGATTTTCCCCGGTCAGGGAGGAGACGGAGCTACGTCAGCGAGTTCTGAGACGCCTGCGCTGAAAACTGCGGAACTGGAGTGGCCGCAGCGAGCTCACGATGCAGCGAGGCTCTGGTCAATTAGAATTAGCCGGTTAGGTGTTTTTCGTACGGGCTCGTGTAAGCGGCTAGGCGCCGTAGGCGCAATGTCATCTATCGTGACCCCATCCGGGGCATAGCCGCGATGGTAACCCGAAGCGTAAGCGAGTAAAATCCAGTGCTTTGCCAAGAAAAACGTTATCCTTGCATCCGCGCCGGGGCACCAAGACCACATTGCGGTTGCATGGGGGGCGTTGACTTTGTGCCCCCGGTGCCCTACTGCACGCGGCTCAGCCATGCAACTCGTCCGGTGAACCCAGTCACCGAAGCGTGTTGCAACGAAACCATAAGCTCTCCGACGCGAGATGCGTACAGCCTATCCAAAACGGAGGCTGACGGCCTGTTGATATAGTCGTACGTCGGCCACTCTTGGCTGACATTGGCCCCACTGACGGACAAAATCGCGCATCCTCCGGTCATTCGTGCGATGTCTCGAACAAAATCGACAGCCCGCTGATCCTCCCTGGCGAGGCCGCGAAGAGCCATCTAACAAGCCTCTCCTCCAAAGGGTCAGACCCGTTGGAGGAGAGGCACTTAGAAGCGTCCTCAGCTGAGGGAAAACGCGAGGTCTTCAATATCTTGCGTCTGCAGGTAGGCCAGCAAAGCATCGTCGGTTCGCTTCATCGGGACCAAGGCCAGATCGAAGGGCGATTGCGGGATTGTCGCGATTTGAGCTTCGGAGATTCGCCCACCGAACGTCCGTCCAATGTCGCCACTGCCCCCGATCGTCACACGCTGACCACCGTAGCCAGGATACACCAGGGTCACGCCCACGTTCGTCATTGAATCGGCGAGATTGCCATTAACGTACAGATCCAGGCGGCCGCCGTCACGCGACCCATCGAAGACACCTACGACTTCGTCAAAACCTCGATTGGTCCAGTCCGTGATTCTGGCTGAGACGCGCTGCGTTCCTAGCTCGGTTCGCACCGTGAACCAATAGCCTTGCAGTGAGCCGAGTTCATCACTCATTGAACCTCCGTCTTTCACGGTCAACGAATACGCTTCGATGCTGCCCGATTCATAGCGGATCAGCGGGGCAAAGCTATTTTTCCTCGTTGTGGGTTGGACAATTGCTCGCAACGTGATCGCGTCGGTAGGGCGGTGAGCTGCGGTGGCTTCCACTTCCACTCGCTGATTGCTGCCCTGTCCTTGAAACTCAATGAAGTTCGATCCCGCCAGCGGATTGCCGATTGCGTTGGCGTGGAATCCATAGGTCGAATTGTCCGAGATGGTCGGTCCTGAATCGAACTTCCAGTCGCCCACCACCGGCGATTGGCTCGAATCGAATGTCACGTCGAAACGAACCCGAATCGACGATTGCCCATTGCGACTGTCCGTGGCGAAGAAGTTGACTGTTCTCGAGCCAGCCTGATCGTTGGTGGGTGTCCAGAGGAACTCGCCCGTTTGCGGGGAGATCGAGGCGCCAGCGGGCAAGTCGTCCGATGAATACTGAATCGTGTCTCCGTCGGGATCAACGGCATCCAAACCCAGTCGGAAGGTTGCGTTGGCGTCAATCGTCTGGTTTGCAACGGGCTCGAAATCGGGACGCTGATTTGGCGGGGCGACACCAAAAACGGGGAAGGGAAGCTGAAGCTGTAGGTTACTGGCAGTCCCCGCTCCTGATGCTGCGATCGTTTGACCTTCGATATCGAACGTACCGGAATTAGGAAGAGACCCCAAAACCGTCTTGCCGGTTAACGGATTTAAATCGAATTGTTGGTCTCCGATGCGAACGCGTACCCCCTCCATGCCTGCGGTGTCGCCGAGCACGGTGTAGTAGAGCACCGGCTTGGAGAATTCCTCGCGGACGTTCAGGAACAGCCGAGGCGCACCGAGCGGGTTCTGCTGAAATACGAGGCCTTCGATTCCCAAAGCCCGGCCGCGAATGAGTGCGGTCTCACCATTGTCGCCATCGACCTCCCGGCTGGGGGCGACAAAGCCATTGGCTGCCACACCGTATAATGCGGAACTTTCCGCATTGGTCAGACCATTCGACAAAATGGGTGTGCCGTCTAACTCTGGCTTCGCGTCGGGTGCCTGCTCGGGGTAGTACACCGAGAGGTCGAGCCCCTCCACGCCATCGAAGTCACGCAAGACCGTCGATTCGGGTAGGGTTGTACTTAGAATGGACGCCGGGGTCCACTTCAAGTTGATGCCATTTTGCGAACCTGGACGCAGGCTGTTGCCGAACGTGACGTCGCTCATCAAGAAATCACGAACACCATCTGCCGGACCTCTTCCCCAAGGAATGACCCGGATATTTTCATCATTGTCAAAATGACTGTCGGTCAGAACGACATCATCAGTCGACCCGCTGCCGCGATTGAAATATCCGATTGTCATGTTCTCAACATTGGCATGACTGACGGTCGAGGTTGCAGCTCGATTGCCTGCATGGATGATTGCCGCGCCAACGGCAGGGTTGGATGGGCCGCCTTGGCTCACGCGAGCGCTGATCATGGCGGGGTCACCACGCTGCAGCCAGCCATCGATAACGTAGTCGTTAGCGTAATAGAACCGGACGCCCACCCCCGTCACGTGCCAAACCGTGGTGTCGACCAGCGTATTGTGTCCGGGGGCATCTGGGAAATAATTCCGGTCGCCTACCGACCAAATCTGCACGGCTGCAGTGGTCGCGCCGTAGACTTCGTTGCCGCTAAAATCGTCGAAGGGTTCGGCCAGCACGTTGATGAGGCGAGTTTGCGTCTCATCGTGCATGTTCGCCCCGGGGAACAGCGGCACGCGGACCTCTCGATACTTGCTGCTGTTTTGAGTGTTGGGGATGTTATCGGGAAAGACCGCAAAGCCGTTGCGGACCGCGTTGGTGACGACGTTGTCAGTGACCGTATTCATCGGCCCGGCGAACCAGAATCCGTCGCCTTGGTCACCGCGGTCGTGGACATTTTCGCCCAAACCATTGAACCCGGTTTCGCCATCATGGACTCCGACAACAAAGTTGCCACTGATGGTGTTGCCGTACTCGCTGCCGTCTTCGGTCGCGACCGCCGCACCTTTGACATCGTGATAGACTGAGTCAGCGGTCAATCCAAAGTGGGAAGCGTGAATCACAGTTCCCCATTTCAGCGCGCCGTCGATCGTGTTGCCGATGTCGATGGATTGATAGCGAACGCTCGTATCGGGGTGGGCGGCGTCCAAGGGAATGCCTCCCATCGGGCCGCTGAGGTGATGGTTATGGTCACTGTAGCGGGCAATTTGGTTCGTTCCGATGTGGGTGACTGTTCCGCTGGTATCGTACGTTGTGAGGTCGAGTGGGCCGACATCGGTACGACCGAGATCCTTGTAGGCAACGTAGCGGATGTCTTTGCTCGCTTGGCCGATGAAAGCAACGTGTCCACGCACGCCTTCGGGATTCTCGCTGCGGATCACCACATTTCGGCTCATATTGGCAAGGTGTGGCGCGAGAGTGACTCCGTCGGCGGTCTGCGTTGGCGTTCCATCAGCGTCACGCGGGCCCACATGATCAAACTTCAGCGCATGATCCAGGACAATTGAATTTGCTGTTACCGCAACAATGGTGGCCGATTCCTCCTGCGATTCGTACTGGTAATAATTGGGTCTGTCGACCGGATTCGTTTGCCGAGTATCAGGGATGACAATCTTGTCCCCGACCCGCCAATCGCCGACATAGCTTTGCATGTCGAGAGTGGTGGAATTAGCGAGCACGTCTCCGGCAGCCCGACTGAACGTATTTTGCAGTGCGTGGCCATGCATTTCTGCTTTGCCGAGCACGATCAGGCCGTTGCCCCACTGCTCGGGGTCGATCCCAGGATGTGCGACGGTTCCGGTTTTGAAGTGGTGTCCATCGGCTTGAGGCGTATGGGTGAACACGATTTCCGCTTGCACACCGGGTTGAATCGGGGCGGCCGCCGTCCCGATGGTGAGGGTACCGCTGGGCATCACCATGATTTCGTTCAGCCAGCGGCGACGTGTTGGTGTCGGTCGCAAACGTCAAGTGCCGCTGACTTCGGATTGCATCGAGCCGCAGTGTTGAATCCACGTCATAGGTCACGGTGCGTCCGGCGGGTATCGACACGATCGCATTGGCACCGGGCACATGACCGTTTTGCCAGACCGCAGGGTCAGACCAATTGCCATCGCTCACCGAGATGAAGGTGGGATTGGCCCCGAAGCGAGGAATTGGGTTATGCGACATGATCACGGCATCGGGCGTGATCTCGACCATGCTGGCCGTCATCGACATGCTGGGCATCTGCATGTCGCTGCTATCCGTTTCGCCGGCGGACATTGAGGAGACGATCGCTGGGATGGAGCTCGACGTTTCGTTGCTGCCGAAATCCAGTGCAGCAAGGTCACCGGCGAACAATCGCCTCAGTTCAAGTGTTTCGAGTTTAAGGCGGCGATCAAATCGGGGGCTTCGTAAATCCATAGTACTTTAAAAGAGAGGTGAAAACATATTGTCGCGCTGGAGGCTGTCCGCGTTGACAGACCTACTCCGTGCGGCTTGGGTGATGGAAATGAAGGAGCGAAGTGACCGTTCAGGTAAATCGACCTGGACGGCTCAATCACGGCCTGGACAGCCGGCTCTCATCGTGAAGGTGGGAGGGACCACCAGCGGATTCATCTACTGGTGGAGCACAAGTGCTCTTTGCCGTTGCGATAACGCAGACATGCAAGCTGGGCACGACGGCGAAGTACCGACAGTGCGACACCGATGAGTCGCGGACAATCCCGATAAGATCAACCGCGAAAGTGACTCGCGCCACAAGTGACGCTCACTGAAAGCGGGGCTCACTGAAAGCGGCGTGCGTTTAATGGGATCGAGAGATGAGTAGTGCTATTAACAACTACTCGGCGTCGGTGTTGATTCAAGATACAATGAATGAAGGCGTCTGCCGAACTCGATCATTGTGTCTCCATCGTGTCGATGAATGAAATCTCGAATGCGGGAGATGAAACCTATCATTGGCTGATTCTTATACCTGTGCAGTGATACTGTTGTAGACAAGGTCGCAATCCAACTGGGTCGATCCGATGCCGACTTAGACCAGAGGATTCTTCTACCTTGTGGATTGGAAGGCAGAGGCACGTTCGGTGCCATTGCCAAATTGAAGGGCTTGGCTTGCGAGAGATTTAGCCCTAAGTGCGATGCTCTTAACGCTTTAAAAAAATTGCAATTTTCAAGATTCCCTGCGGATGGGCGTATCGAGCCATGAAGGTCCCGGTTGTAGAAGACCTGTGAAACCCGCCCTGGTCCCTGTGGGTCACCCCGCACTTGGCGTCAGTCGTCTTTGGCTGTTGGCGGGCGCCGGTCTTGTGGAACGATCATCCTAGGTGTTCGATATGGGTCGCATGACGCCTGGGTCCATGGAGCTTCCCATGTGCGGGCGGATCAGTCCCGCTCCATAAATTACCGCTAATCGAGCCAATGAAAGCGAAGCGAATGTCCGCCGAACCACATTGCATATGCCACTGTGCTGCGGCGCAGATAGGGTGCATGCCGACCACGTGGTTGTTTGATGACGCAATTGAAAACCCGGCTCGTATCCCGCAAGTTTTTATGAATCAGGTACGTCGAATCTTCGCGGTCATTGCGTTCTCAGCCGCCACCATCTTGCTAGTCGGATCGTGGGCCCCGTTCGAATTCACATGGGACTCCTTTGGTAACGTCTGGGGTCCTTTTCGACGTGCATCCGCTCCCGCGTTTCTCGCGATCGGACGTCGTCGTCAATTTCTGGATGGGGCTACCGGTCGCGCTCGGGTTATGTGGAGTATTGTTGGCTCAACGTGGATCGATTCGTCGTCGCGTTGGAGTGGCGTTTGTGTGATTCTCGTGCAGATGTTGCTCAGTCTGGCGGCTGAGGTCGGGCAAGGCTGGCTAGCTGATCGCACAGCGTGAGTGTTCGATTTTGGCCTCCAGATCGCTGGCGAGGTCGTGGCGGTGGTGATCTGGCAGTTCGTAGGTGATTGGATTTTGCAGTATGCGGACGCCCTGTTTGAAAATCGTGGAAGTGCTGTATTGACGCGAATGGATGCGGCCCTGACGCTGATCGCGGCGGGCATCTTGGTTTGGTCGGTGATGCCGCTGGATATTTGCACGTCACCGGCGGACCTCGGCCGCAAGTTCCGATCGGCGGGAATTGAGCTCGTTCCCTTTCAGCGTTGGGAGCCTTCACTGTGGGAAAATGCCTATCAGTGGATCGCAAGTTTCGTACTCGGCTGTCCGTTGGGGTTGTGGTGGGGTCGCTGGGTGAGCAGGCGAAGGCGTGGGCAGATTTCAATTTACACACTTTTCTTGTTGGCAATCGGGCTCGGAATGCTTCCGGAGCTTTTGCAGATACCGATTCGTTCGCGGGTGGCGTCGGCGACCGATGCCGTATTTCTTGCGGCGGGGTCGGTCAGGGCACGCTTGGTGCCAGCGGAATTGCGGGCGGTCGATGTGCTCACTTCGTGCCGCATTGGCAAGACACGTGGCGGTCGCCCGGCTTTTGGTCGGCCTTGCTCTGCGTGCAGATGCTGGCCATGTGCATGCTGTCGTGGCTGCCGTTCGATTTTTGCACTGAGCCGGCAATCCTGCGGCAGCGGTGGGCGACCTTTGTCGCCTCGCCGCTTGCTGATCCAGCGGGCAACGACGCACACAATGCCCTCACTCTGTTTCGCTCGGGGGTGATGGGGGCGGTACTCGGTTGGCTCGCGGCGATGGTTTTGACGACCCTGTGGACGCATGGTCGGCGCGGATCCGGCCGGCACTCCCGCCACCTCGCTGGGGCCATTGCGATCGTTTTGCTGGCGATGTTCGTCCTTGCGGTGGAATTGGTCCAGTTACTAGTGCCGTCGAGGACGTGCAGTATGTTGAGCGTGTTCGTTCAGGTAACTGGAGTGGTTTGGGCTACCGGATTGGACGCGGGATGTCGATCGGCGGCGGACGGTAATATCTTGCGGAATGACAACCTGACGAAGGCTCATCAGACGAAACCGACAAAAGTCAAGATTGGGAGAACAGGATTCCCATGACAACTCACAGCGTGAGCGAGAATGGAATACATCCCTTGCTCACGCTGCGGGTCACTTATGTCGAACGCGTCTCTCCAAGCATCACTACGAGAACTTTTTTGGCTCAAGAAGCTCATGAAAAGCTGCTACGGGAAACGCTGTGAAGCATTATTTTAAATGATTCATGCGGATGCGGGCGGGCCGCCCGCGAACCGGTGCGCGGGCGTCTCGCCCGCATCCGCTCAAACAGGTCTTGCGAACATACAACCCGTCAAACGGTCGCCCAGGACTAGCGTCGATTCGTGCCTTTCTGACGCCTTACACTGGCGTTTTTCCGAGTGGCGGCCTACGATGAGTCACTCGACGGTTCATTTGCTGGGGAGCTACCACTGATGCCAACTGAACAAGAACTCGCTTGGGCGGCAGCATGGAAGGCCGCGGGGCCGAAGCTGCAGGCAATCCGTGACGAGGAACTGCGTCAATGCAGCGGTAAGGGTGCCCGCATGGCGGGCGGAGTGCGTGTGTTTGAGAAAAACCCACACGCCAATGGAATGGTAACGATGCAAGCATGGTTCACGCGACTGCATCTACTGAACAGCATCCAGCGGGCTACAGACAATCCAGCACCAACTGAGGTGAAGCCTGCTGATGGTTGAGTTTGATTTAACGGAACTGTTCGAAGCCGCGCATCAGATGCAGGCGAACTGGGAGCGTGAGGGCCTGCAATTCTGCTTTATCGGCGGACTCGCTGTTCATCATTGGGGCGAGATTCGGATGACGCAGGATGTGGATGCGACTGTCCTGACTGGATTCGGCAACGAGTCAGTGGTGATTGAGAAATTGTGGACGTCGCTTGATCCTCGCATTGCCGATGCCACGCAGTTTGCCAAATTGAATCGCGTGGTGCTGGGGCCGTCCAAAACCAGGTGCCATTTGACGTCTCATTGTCCGGTCTTCCGTACGAAGAGCAGGTCATTTCGCGATCAAGGCCGAGGCTTTACACCGATGGTATTTCGCTACGGATCTGCGAACCGAGCGACTTGGTGGTTCTGAAAGCGTTCGCCAATCGACCCAGAGACTGGCAAGACATTCGCGGCGTCATCGTTCGCAGTGGGCATTTGTTGGACTGGGGGTTGATTGAAACCCAGCTCACGCAACTCGCTGAGCTCAAAGAAGAGCCTGAAATCGTGTGTCGGCTTGACGATTTGCGTCGCGAGACGCCGAGGAAGTAGCCGATAAACATCAACCGGCGGTGTCCCAAGAAATCTTTTCCAAAATCTTCGCCGAATCTGTTGACACCCCTCGTCTGGCTCCGTATAAATAGTGGTAATGTTCACTCGCCTCTTCCTCGCCGTGATTTTGACTGCCCTCGGAGCCCAATCGGCTTCGGCGGGGATGATTGTTGATCCCGCGAGCACGCCAGAGATCATCGCCCCAGACGCGATGATGCCTAGGCCAGACGAGGGCGGTGCTCCGGTGTCAGTCGAGCAAGGCGTGGCTCCGGGGATGAGTGCGACTGTGGTTTCTTCAACCACCATGTCCACAGGCAGCGCATAGCTGTCTATTGATGTTGGATGCGTTGCTGTTGCCGCACCTCTGCTATGGCGTTTTCGCGTCTTTAACGCCAGTCTTCCGGCTGATCCACTGCTCTGTGCCCTTCTGAAACCTGCCTAGCCCGAAATCTGTCTCTCGATTTGATGATAGATTTTTCGGTTTATAAACAGTTTTCAGAAAGAAATACAGATGTTGAAGAAATTTATTGCAGCGATGGCACTGGTGTGCGTCGCGTCTCCAGTCCAGGCTGCGGGTTTTCGGAAGTTCCCTGCTTCAGGTTACTAACGAACAAATTGAAGTCTCCACTAATGGTGGGGTCACATGGCGGACCGCGAACACGAATGACTTTTCAGGCGGAGTGCCGGGCTATTCGAGTACAACATTCGCGAGCCTGACCGGCCAGCCGAGCGTCGAATTCTTGGCGGTCCCATCGCCCGACGGCCCGATTGCATACGTAAGTAATGCAGGCGGAGTCGTGGCGAACAACGGTGCGTTCGTGACGGGAGTTCCCGCTGGCGCCGAATCCCAGTTATTCGTTGTCGGACACGGACACAAGCGGAGTGTTGGTCGATGTGCTTCCACCGGTTCCGGGTGCTCCCATTCCCGCTGGTGCGACCAGGGACTCGGTGTCCAGCAGCCAAGTCGACGACGCTGGTTTGGCTTCGTCGACCAATTCGTCGTCCAGTCTCACTGCAAAGGCAAGCATTTCGAACACAGGTGTCAACACCGCTGGTATCTACCGATACACTGCTGACTTTATGGTGAATCTCACTGCTTCGGTCTCGCCACCGCCGTTGGACTACACTGCCCAACTGGTAAGAGAGATTTCAAACGACTTTGACACGGACTCGACCCTCCGGAGGGACTGCTAACGATCAGTTCGATCCTGCCCAGATTAATAAGGTTTTGAACGCGACCGGAAATGCCTCCTATGTCTACGCAGGCACGTTGAGCAGTAAAGGGCTTGCGTTCGCAGCGGGCGACACCGCGGACTTCGTGGTCCAGTATACCACGCTGGCTTCAGTATCGGCTGCAAACGCTGCGGTTCCTGAACCGACGTCGGCTCTGATCTTCGGTGCCTTGGGTGTCGCAGGTTTGGTTAGCCATCGTCGCCGCCGACGCCGCCAAGCCTAATTGGTGTAGCGGTCGAGTTGGTACCGCCTTCACTCTCATAACGGTCGTCATGCCTTTGGTGTGGCGGCCGTTTTTTCGTTGGTATGCCAGCATGAACATTTGCATTGGCACTATGAGCCGTTTGGTCGCTAGTCTGGCAGGCTAAATCTCTAGCTTTGACTCCCATCCGTGCCTACGCAGATTTTGGACGTCCCCCCCCACTTCGTCGGGAGGGTGAATCAGGATTGGCAATCCACCAGCGCACGTTAATGGCCGTCGGGGGCGAGCGAGGACTTCGGTAGCGGCCAGGCGAAATAATCTGGTGAGGATCGAGATGAGCTCCGATCCGATCCATAATGTCGAAGTGTCCCGGTGTGGCATCGACCAGGGCAGTGGTGGTGGATTGATGGCTCAGGCGGTACGGCAAGCGGCCGAGTCGTGACCGGCGGCTACAAGAGCGTCGTAGCACCGTTGGCTCGCTCAGTCGCCCCGGGCTGCTCGGGACGATAAAGAATCGGCACTGTCGAGTCAAACAGTCTCGCTGAAATGCTCGTGAGTGTGATCAACGGTTCGATGCCATGAGCGACGCAGACGCGGTGCACAATGTTGACATATTGGATAGCAACGTCTTGCTTGATGGGCACTAGGGGGCTGTACCAAATCAGTCCACAGCCATCATCCGGCCGGGTTCAGAGGCACCTCTTTGTCAATTGACTCGCCGCGTAGCCAATACGCGAGTGGGAGCGCAACACAACGGGGGACTCCATCTGCAGGTCGAGAAGGGCATCAATTGATTCCAGCTGGCGGATTATTCCCGCGACTGGACGGGGGTCCATCTCGGCGAATTCTGGGCGAGTCGGCGGCGTCGGCGATTCAGATGCAGCGGGCGGCCTGTCGAAGAGGGGAGCAACTGGGCGAGCGATTGCCGAATGGTGCGCCTCATGGATCGTCGACAGTGGATGACACCGGCAAGTGTCCACTGGCTGATCCCAGCCTCTTTGGTCATCGCGCGACAAAGTTCAGCATCGATAATTTGGCCTTCGCTGACGCGGTCCCGGGTACGGGCACGACATCGACAGCATACGGCGATCGTTCATCAGGTTCATACCCGCGATGATTGCCCGGCATGTCGTTGAGAATGTCGCGGATGGATTCCACCGTATCGCCGAATTCCGCTTCATTTCGCAGTCGCAGGAAGAACACCTCCGTATGCTCCGCACGTCGACGTAGCGCAAACGTGGCCTTCGTGACGATGCCGACATTCCCCTGGCTGAATAGCCCTTCGATCTAGGGGCCGATGCCCCACCGATGGCATGCACCGATCAGCGGCACCAGCCAGAGCATGAAACGCGGAGCGGTAGATTGCGCCATCGGCCAGCACGGCCTCCAGGGACGTTAACGCCTCAAAATGGTCCGTCGTCGGCGTTAGACCATAACCCGGCTCGAGGGCGTTCCCTAGCAGCGAGCGGTCCGGGCCGCCTCCATGCACCGGAGTCAGCCATGCATTGCCCTCGTCGCTCAGAGATTGGTGCAGCATGCCTTGAGTGACACCAGGCTCGAGTTCGACGACGCCGAGTTCGCGGTCAACGAACTTGATCGCCTGCAGAGCTGAGAGATCCAGGATCACAGCCCCGTCAATCGCTGGGCTGCTGGCACCGTAACCCCAATTGCGTCCCGTGCTGATCGGGAACAGGGGCACGCGAAATTGCGAGTACGATCCGGACGATCTCAGGGACGTCACTGGCACGTCGTGGTCTCAACAGCACGCTGGCGCGGTTGTTCGAGCTAATTGTATTTCGACCATGAGCCTGCAATCTCGCCGCATCGGTGATGACATCATCGCCGCCGATTAGATTCCGCCAGCTCTCAGCGGCGAGCAGTGCCTGGGCGTGTGAGTGTTCGCCGGCAGAAGGTGCGGTGGCTGTTGTCTCGGGAACAAGCGAAGGGTCGTGTTGGGGCGATGAGAATTCATTGTCGCGATATTAAGAGGGGCCTGACCTCCGCAATGTGCAGGTTCACATCTTAACTTACTTCCTGCTGCGAGTGAGCAAGCACCAGATAAACAATATCTCGCCTAATCCCGGATTCCGAGACGAACCAATCCCGGGGGGTGATTTCAGTCCCTCTCAGTTCAGCTCAGGGTTGTTGATGAAGTGGCCCGATGCTTTAGCGAGGTTCTGCTTTCACCCTCCGCCGATGCGCAAGCTCGCATTTGATTTTCGAAAAGGGGTCTGACCCTTTGGAGGCGAGTCGATTTTTGATTGCGTTTTTGGCCTCGCCGGAGAGGGTCAGACCCCTTTTCGGATAGGCTCTCAAGCATCGGACTGCGACCTGTCCGCCAGGTTCGCTAAACGGTCAGTCCGCTAGCGCCGAGAAGGCCCCCATTTTCGTAGGCCGAGCAGCGAGTACTGGGATAGTTCGCTCCAAGGTAATCAAGGCCAGCTTCTTTATCCAAACGCTGCTGTTCGACGAGCGAATGGCAGTGGTAAAATTCTCTGATGGTCATCGGGCGCGGCAGTAGTTTGTCACGGGTGAATCTCCCAGTGAAATAATAGTCTTTCCAGCGATCTCGGTAGTCCGAGGCGTTGTTGACACTGCCGAGAACGGCCACGCCAGGTTTACCAGCGACATGATCACATTGAATTTCGTCGCCAATCACGCGGAAACCCATGGCATTTTGGTAAAACTTGGCGTGCCGAGGATGAACCGTAGCAGCAAGATAGTCCATGCGGTGGTACCGAGCAAAGAAAGTCAATAAACGCGTCAGTTGCCCGAAGACTTCGGTCGGCTTGGGGTGAACCGGGTCGACCGCGAGGGATGTTATTTCTCCTACACGTCCAATTGCACGAGCAGATTGAATCTCACGTCGATAATTCTCCGAGATGGGGAGACAATTCTGGCCGTCACGGATGAGTGTGACGGTCCCCACAATGCGTCTGCCCATTGCCGCTACGAACACCTGAGACTGGTACCAACCATGATAGGGCATCATCCGGATGCTGGGCATACTGGTTCGGCTCGGCATCGACTCGGCTAACCCTGCGGCTTCGTATCGATTCTGAAGCAACGCGAACGCTCCGAGTAAATCGGATCGAGAGCAAACCGGCCTGTATTTAATCTCATTAAACTCCCATCGATCAGGCGACGACCGCTGATAGCTATCGCGAGCTCTTGTTTCACGCGCACGGCTGATGAGTGGATGAGTTGTGATTGGACGAGAGGCCGCCCTCTCTCGCAATATCCTCTCACAAACCTCCAAGGGGTTGTAAGTCATTTCGCGAACAGCTTCATAGTCAGAAGATCGCATCACTAGTACTCCGAAAAGCAGAAAAGAAGTGATCGGCAGGTCGCTATCTGATTGCTGGCGCCAGGGCCTCCTACCGACTGCTATACAAATGCATGATTGGGCGGCGGCACAAGCGGACAATCGGAGCAGGCTAAATTAACCTGATAATCATCAGTAGTGCGATCAAGCTAGCGTTGTCAACGTTCGCTGTCTACAGGTCGACGCCAAATTTCACAACAACTGGGCTTAATGGTGCGCTCATTGATATAAAGGCCATCGCAAATATTCTGCTTTAAGATTATGGGTACATTCTTGTACCTATGTTGGTGGTCTACTAACGGCTTATGTAGGGGTTGTTCGTGGGGGTATAAAGGTGCGCTAGCGATCCAGTGTCACGCCGCAGTCGCGTAACCATGCGGCGCAGATGGCCAAGCTCCGAGGGGGGGGAGGCTAACAGCTAATGTGACTACAGGTGACCCCTCCATAAGGGAGATATGTCATCCTCGCCGCTCCTGCTTTATCTACCTTCTCCCATTGGCCCCACCCGATGAAATCGTTTAGAGGGGAACGGTTGCTACGCGGCAACCCTACCGCCTATTTTCGGGTGTAGGTTGGCCTGTTCCACAAGGGAATTGCAATACCAATACTCAGCCTCAGAGATGGGCCGGGGCTGGATATTTTTACGGGGAATTCCTCCGTCAAAGTAATAGCTCTGCCAACGCTTGCGATACCTAGATCGATCATTGACGCTACCAAGGATCGCCACGCCTGGCTTGCCGCACACCTGATGACAACGCACTTCGTCGCCGATGACTTGGAAGCCCATGGCGTGTTGATAAAACTTAGCGTGCCGTGGATGCACGATTGCTGCGAGAGACTGATCGCCTTGATATCTAGCAAAGAATGTCAACAGCCGAGTCAGCTCGCCAAAAACTTCGGTGGGCTTGGTGTGCAAGGGATCGACTGCGAGTGAGGTAATTTCGCCGACCTTTCCCCCGACGCAACTGGCTTCGATCTCACGACGATAATAGTCTGCGATCGGCAGAGGAAAACGCCCTGCCGAGATGAGCGTGACGGTCCCGATAATCCGTTCGCCGATCGCGGCTACAAAGACCTGGGACTGCTGCCAACGATGGTAGGGCATCATCCGAATTCGACATGCGTTCTCGTCTCCCGCGAACGCTTCGGTGAGCCCCGTATCTCGGTAGCGTGTCTGCAGAAGCTCAAAGGCACCTAAAAAATCGGAGCGAGAGCAAGCCAGCCTGTATTCAATCTCAGCCGATCCTGTGGAGGCCAACGCAAGGCTCGCGACACACGATCTTTGTATTGGGAGAGTGGACGGGTATTCCTCGACCGACTTCATGCCCCTTCGCTCATCAGCGACCCCGAAGAGAGCTTGTGTATTCGTGCCGATCCCATTAACCGTCCTCTCGTCTTTTCGGCCATCCATAGCTGAAATCCCAATTATCGGTGAAGAGCGAAAAGACAAACCTTGGGCTGCATGTCGCGAAGGAGCTTGTCAACTTTCGCCCGTTTGGTTGCACAAACTGGACATTCGTATGAGGTCAGAGCCAAAATGGCGAGGCACGTTCCAGCGAGATCGATTCGTCCAGGTGGTGACAGCCAAGATAGTCAGTATTTCGAGTTAATGTCGATGGGAATATTGAGTTCATATGCCATTTCTGCGCGTTTAGGCACCATTTTGACCGACATTTTGCCAAATCGGTGGCACTAGCGGCTTGGCGACTACTGATGAGAGGCTCGCGATGATGCCCCTGTGGGGTGCTTATATGGCCCGAGTGGCGGTAGGTTTTGGAGCGGCGATCACGAATTCACAAAGCCCACCCATGAGCTCATGACGCACCCCGTGAGCAGGGCCTATGAAGGCGATAGGGAGCTGCAACCGACTGCGCTTGGTCACCGCGACGGGCGGAGCTTTCGAACGGCGTTGTCGCCAGACGACTCCGTTCGTCTGAGCTGATATACTGCTTCCTTTTCGCGACGGGCGGAGCCGTCGGCGACGATGTATTTTCACACTGCACGATTGGCCATTTGTTTTGAAGAAACGATTTGCACTTGTCGCCGGCGCGCGACCGAATTTCATGAAGATCGCGCCGATCCTGCGTGAGCTGGACGAGCGGGGCGATGCCGTCACGACGCTCATCCATACCGGTCAGCACTATGATCGCAATTTGTCCGCAGTGTTTTTTGACGATCTTGGAATCCGTGCGCCCGATGTTTCGCTCGATGTCGGGTCAGGATCGCACGCTCAGCAGACGGCTGACGTGATGGTGGCGATCGAAAAATTGATTCTCCAGGCAAGTGTGGACGGCCAGCGGTTCGACCGTGTCGTTGTTGTTGGCGATGTCAACTCAACCATGGCCGCGACGATTGCGGCAGCGAAGATGAATGTGCCGGTGGCGCATGTGGAAGCGGGGCTGCGCAGTTACGATCGTGAGATGCCTGAGGAGATCAATCGGATGGTGACCGATTCGATCTCCGATCTGCTGCTTTGCTCGGAACCAGCGGGCGTGGAGAATTTGTTGCGGGAAGGCCACTCCCAGGATTGCGTGCATCTCGTGGGCAATGTCATGATCGATACCCTGCGTGGTCAAGTCGAACGAGCGAAGTCCCAGGACACGCTCGCACGTTTGGAGCTGACCCCAGGGGACTATGCCGTCGTCACGTTGCACCGACCGTCTAACGTCGATGACCGCGAGACACTCGCGGCGCTTCTCAATGTGCTGATCGATGCAGCGACTCAAGTTCCGATTGTGTTCCCTGTCCATCCGCGAACGTGCGCGAGAATGGAGGAATTTGGACTACTCGCCCAGGTCCAGGGTCGCAGGTCGTTCAAGCTGCTCGATCCGCTTGGATACCTCGACTTTCTGTGCTTGACCTCGCAGTCGAAGGTGATCATCACCGATTCAGGTGGTTTGCAGGAAGAATCCACGGCGCTCGGGATTCCTTGCTTGACAATGCGCGCCAATACGGAACGGCCGATTACCTGTTCCGAAGGAACCGGGACCCTCATTGGCAACTCGTCCAATCTGCTAAGTGAGAAACTCGCCCTGGTGCTCTCAGGTGAGTACCCGATCGGCAAGTGCCCGGAATTATGGGACGGCAAAGCAGCTCAGCGAATTGCTGTGTTGCTGAACGCACACAGTTAGAGCCTATCCGAAAAGGGGGCTGACCCTCTCCGGCGGGGCCGGGAAATATCGTCTCAATCGAATCGTCTCCAAAGGGTCAGACTTTTGGACAGGCTCTTAGTGTCAGTCGCGGTCCTACGCGTTCGCTCGACGAGAACGCATACGTTGAGTCGATGCGGGGAGGGCGGAGACGCGTGGTCGTGGTCGCTGATCAACGCAAAACGTGGGAGGCTGCGCGCGATCGCTGTCAGCTCGGAGAGCTGAGCGACAATGTCTCGACAATATGGTGAGAAGATGGTTCGACACAGTGTCGAGTCGGCGCAGTTTCGCTTCGTACGCTAACGGCTCGGAGAGCCGAGCGACAATATCGCGACAGTTTCGCTCAGCTCTCCGAGCTGTTTGCGTGGTATAGTGATTGTCGCTCAGCTCTCCGAGCTGTTTGCGTGGTATGGTGATTGTCGCTCAGCTCTCCGAGCTGTTTGCGTCAGAGGCCGCTAAGAGGAACTCGGCATCTCTCGAAAATGGCGTACCGATGGAACCTTCAACGACAGAACTCTTTGACCCGAAAGCGGATTTCGATCAGTGGGATCGGACTCGACCGCACCGACATCAGCCAGCCGCCATCTGCTTTCTCACGATGCGGCTAAACGATTCCATCCCGGCTTTCGTTATTCAGCTTTGGCACCGCGAGCGGATTGAATTCCTCCAAATGAACGGAGTTTCCGTCGAGCGGGACTGGAAAGATGGGTACACCCAATTGCCTCCCTCAAAACAGAAACAATTCGACCGGCGATTTTCACGGCAACGGGAGGCTCTGCTCGATGAATGTCGAGGCAAGTGCGAACTCGGTGATCCAGTCGCGGCGAACGAAGTCGCTCACTCGCTGGCGAAATTTCACGCTGACCGTTACTGGCTCGGCGATTGGGTGATCCTGCCCAACCATGTCCACTGTCTGATCGCGTTTCGGACTAACGAGATCGCGAAAACGCAACCAGGTGGTTGGATGCGGTATTCGGCAAGGAAAATTAATGCGTTGATGGGGAGGACGGGCGTCCTGTGGTTCCCCGAGCCATTTGATCATCTCGTTCGCAGCGAGGAGCAACTGCTGTATTTGCGTAAGTATATCGAGGAGAATCCGAAGAAGGCGGGATTGGGTAAAGGGCAATTTCTTTATCGACGATCGGATGAGCGGTTTTAGGATCTAACCTCGGCGACGTGGGGCTGTCGCGTTGGAGAGGGTGGAGGTGCCGGTGGTGGGGACGCTCACGGCTCGGAGAGCCGAGCGACAATGTCACTAACGTCGCTCAGCTCTCCGAGCTGATTGCGTAGGACACAGCCCGGTCAACGCGGCGCATAGTGACCGTTTAGCCGTGCCGGTGGTGGGGACGCTCACGGCTCGGAGAGCCGAGCGACAATGTCACTAACGTCGCTCAGCTCTCCGAGCTGATTGCGTAGGACACAGCCCGGTCAACGCGGCGCATAGTGACCGTTTAGCCGTGCCGGTGGTGGGGACGCTCACGGCTCGGAGAGCCGAGCGACAATGTCGTACCAACGTCGCTTAGCTCTCCGAGCTGAATGCGTTGTACACAGCCGTTCAACGCGGCGCATATTGACCGTTTAGCCGTGCCGGTGGCGCGTACGCTCACGGCTCGGAGAGCCGAGCGACAATGTCACTAACGTCTCTCAGCTCTCCGAGCTGATTGCGTAGGACACAGCCCGTTCAACGCGGCGCATAGCGACCGTTTAGCCGTGCCGGTGGTGGGGACGCTCACGGCTCGGAGAGCCGAGCGACAATGTCACTAACGTCGCTCAGCTCTCCGAGCTGATTGCGTAGGACACAGCCCGGTCAACGCGGCGCATAGTGACCGTTTAGCCGTGCCGGTGGTGGGGACGCTCACGGCTCGGAGAGCCGAGCGACACTGTCACTAACGTCTCTCAGCTCTCCGAGCTGATTGCGTAGGACACAGCCCGGTCAACGCGGCGCATAGTGACCGTTTAGCCGTGCCGGTGGTGGGGACGCTCACGGCTCGGAGAGCCGAGCGACACTGTCACTAACGTCGCTCAGCTCTCCGAGCTGATTGCGTAGGACACAGCCCGTTCAACGCATCGCATAGCGACCGTTTAGCCGTGCCGGTGGCGCGTACGCTCACGGCTCGGAGAGCCGAGCGACACTGTCACCAACGTCGCTTAGCTCTCCGAGCTGAATGCGTTGTACACACCCGCTCAACGCATCGCATATTGACCGTTTAGCCGTGCCGGTGGTGGGGACGCTCACGGCTCGGAGAGCCGAGCGACAATGTCACTAACGTCGCTCAGCTCTCCGAGCTGATTGCGTAGGACACAGCCCGTTCAACGCATCGCATAGCGACCGTTTAGCCGTGCCGGTGGCGCGTACGCTCACGGCTCGGAGAGCCGAGCGACAATGTGTTCGACTTCAATCGGGTCGACTGACCCACCTGCCAATTTGGAGGATGCACGGCTCGGGCGATTCTACCGAATCGCCTCAAGTGCTTTTCAGTGCAGAGCTTGCGACGAATAATAGATGGTCGGCACGCCGATTGCTCAGGTGGCTCGGGCAATGCCACGTCGCTGCCACATTGGCCTGCCGTGGCGACATGCCGCTGGTGCAATGCCGCTCAGGAGTTCTCGCCCGAGGACTGAGCAGTCGAGCGTTGCCGGCAGATTGACGTTACTTCCAACGTACATTGACTTACCTCCCGCCCACGATACAGAAAGGTGTCACGGACATGGCAACTGCCACGAAAAAGGCTTCGAAAAACAGCTTGCAACCCCTCGGCGAACGCATCGTCATCCAGCGTGAAGAACGCGAAAGCACGACTGCTGGCGGGATCGTGCTTCCCGATTCGGCTCAGGAAAAGCCCGCTCGCGGCACCGTGATCGCCATCGGCACCGGCAAACAACTCGACGACGGAAGTCGTGCCCCGAGCCAACTGAAGCGCCGGCGACCGGGTTTTGTTCAGCAGTTACGCTGGCGAGACCATCGAGATCGACAACGTCGAATATTTGCTGATGCGTGAAGACGACGTGCTCGCCGTGATTGGTTAATCATCCGAACTCACTTTCACTTTCAAAACCTTTCTAACTATTTAGTTCACCATGCCAAAAATCATTGCATTCGATCAAGAAGCCCGCGAAGCCATTCGCCGCGGCGTCGGCAAACTCGCTCGTGCCGTCAAGGTCACACTCGGTCCCAAGGGCCGCAACGTGATTCTGCAGAAGAGCTTCGGCAGCCCCACGGTCACTAAAGACGGTGTTACCGTGGCGAAGGAAATCGACCTCGAAGACGTCTATGAAAACATGGGCGCCCGGATGGTTCGCGAAGTGGCCAGCAAGACCAGCGACGTTGCCGGCGACGGCACCACGACCGCCACCGTGTTGGCCGAAGCGATCTTCAACGAAGGCCTCAAGGCCGTTGTCGCTGGTGTCAACCCGATCCAACTGAAGTCTGGTATCGAAACTGCCGTCGCCGACATCACCGCCAACCTGCACACCATGGCTGTCAAGGTCAAGGACAAAGAGGCGATGGCCAACGTCGCCACCATCGCCAGTAACAATGATCGCGAAATCGGTGACTTGCTCGCTGACGCGATGAGCAAGGTTGGCAAGGACGGTGTCATTACCGTCGACGAAGGCAAGAGCCTGCAGACCGAGCAAGAATGGGTCGAAGGCATGCAGTTCGATCGCGGCTACCTCTCGCCTTACTTCGTGACCGACCCGGCCAGCATGGAAGTCGTCCTCGAAGACGCTTATGTGCTCGTCTACGAAAAGAAGATCAGCAACATCAAAGACATGGTGCCGATGCTCGAAAAGGTGGTCCAACAAGGCAAGCCATTATTGATCATCGCTGAAGACGTCGATGGCGAAGCCTTGGCAACGCTCGTGATCAACCGCCTGCGTGGCACGTTCACCGTTGCCGCCGTCAAGGCTCCTGGTTACGGCGATCGTCGCAAAGCGATGATGGAAGATATCGCGATCTTGACGGGTGGAAGCGCGATCTTCGAAGCACTCGGTGTCAAGCTCGACAGCGTCGACCTGCCGCAACTGGGGCGTGCCAAGAAGATCATCATCGACAAGGACAACACCACGATCATCGAAGGTGCAGGCAAGATCAGCGGATATCAAAGCACGAATCGAACAGATTCGCCGCGAGATCGAAAACTAGCACCAGCGATTACGATCGCGAAAAGCTCGAAGAACGCTTGGCGAAACTCTCTGGCGGTGTCGCCAAGGTGAACGTCGGTGCGGCGACCGAAAGCGAAATGAAAGAAAAGAAGGCTCGTGTCGAAGATGCCCTGCACGCCACTCGCGCTGCGGTTGAAGAAGGCATTCTGCCTGGCGGTGGTGTGGCTCTGCTGCGTGCGTCAGGCAAAGTCAAGCCAGCCGAAGACATGACCGAGGATCAACGCGTCGGCTACAATATCGTGCTGCGTTCGTGCCGCGCTCCACTGCACATGATCAGCGAAAACGCGGGTCAAGATGGTGGAATCGTGTGCGAAAAAGTGCTCGCCATGAAGGGCAACGAAGGCTACAACGCATTGACCGATGTTTACGAAGACCTCGTCAAAGCTGGCGTGATCGACCCGACCAAGGTGACCCGCACCGCTTTGGGCAACGCTGCCAGCGTCGCGACATTGCTGCTGACCAGTGACGCGTTGATCGCCGAGAAACCGAAGGCCGATGGCAAGTCCGGCCACGCCGGTGGCAACGACATGTATTGAGCATCCGCCTCCACCGGATCAACAACTCGAGAAACCCTCTCGCATTGAGCGAGAGGGTTTTTTGTTGCCGTTTCGCACAAGGCATAGGAGGGGACGCCGGAACAATGACTGTTGGAATTCTCGTATCGGTGACTGCTAGCGGCCGAGGTACACGGCGTCCGGATGCCCGTCACGAGACGATCGACCATGGCAAATCGATGCTCAGGATGCTAGATTGTCGCTCGGCTCTCCGAGCCGAAAGCGTTGAGAGCGACCACTTTCGGCTCGGAGAGCCGAGCGACAATCGGATCCAGAGCGGCATCTTTACTAACGGCACGAAATGTTTTAATGAGCGAACCGACCCCACCCGCTGACGCCTCCGAACTCGTCACATCAACTCGCGGCTCGTTTTGGAGCGAGGATCTGCTTGCGATCGTAATCGGGTGGACGATACTACTTGTCTCTTTACTTTGTGTGCGGTTCGTGACGGCGATCCCAGACGCGGAGCCGGCGGCGGAGGTCACCACGGCAGACCAGGAGACACATCCCGTCGTTGAGCCGGTAGCGGAGGCGAACAATCGACTGGCGCCGCTGGTGGACAAGCCCAATCGCTGGTACAGCAATCCGGTCGATGCGTTTCGCAAGGAGATCAAAGAGGAGAAGGTCGGGGCTACTGAAGTTCCGACGGATGAGAAACCATCGCCCCGTGCTCAATCGCAATTCAAGCCTGGGATGCCGCGGCTGACCGGCACAGTGGGCGCGGGACTGATCATTGGTGGCCTGTTCGCTCTCGTGCTGTTTTTGACAGGAGGTCATGCTCGGGAGTTTTTGATTGGTTTTCCCGCCATCTTCCTCCTTGCCGTGCTCTCCTACGTGATGGCTGGACAGGCATTTGTGAGTGCCTATAACCTGGAATACGCATTGTGGGCGCTCCTCGTGGGGCTGGTGATCAGCAACACGATCGGGACGCCGCCGTGGATGCGAGGCGCCGCTCGTACCGAGTTTTTTATCAAGACGGGGCTCGTACTTTTGGGCAGTGAGATTCTGATGAGCCGGCTGCTGGCCTTGGGGCTACCGGGCGTCTTTGTCGCTTGGGTGGTTACGCCGATCGTGCTCGTTTCGACGTTTTGGTTTGGCCAGAAGGTGTTGAAGATGAAATCAGCCACGCTCAATATGGTCATCTCGGCGGACATGTCCGTTTGTGGTGTTTCGGCCGCCATCGCGTCGGCGGCGGCCTGTCGGGCGAAGAAGGAGGAGCTCTCCTTGGCGATTGGCATGTCGCTCTCATTCACAGTCATCATGATGGTGGTGATGCCAGCGGTGATTCGGTTCACCGGCATGGACGAGGTACTCGGGGGGGCTTGGATGGGCGGCACGATCGATTCGACTGGCGCGGTGGCTGCGGCGGGTGAGTTTCTCGGCGATCGCGCCCTTGAAGTGGCTGCAACGATCAAAATGATTCAAAATATTCTCATTGGTGTTGTCGCGTTTGGGATTGCTGTGTTCTGGACCACGTACATGGACCGCGATTCTTATTCAAAGATGAATGTCGGATGGTCTGAAATCTGGGTGCGGTTCCCCAAGTTCATCCTCGGGTTCGTTATTGCGTCGATTGTCTTTTCGTTAATCACGGCGCTCGCCCAGGACGGCGCGTTGTGGACAGGCGCATCCATCGACTTTACCAAAGGCTTGCGGGGTTGGTTGTTTTGCCTGGCATTTGTCAGCATTGGGCTGGAGACGAATTACGCGGCGATCAAAGAGAATCTACGTGGCGGCAAACCATTGCTGCTGTACGTCTGCGGTCAGTCATTGAACCTGGTGCTCACGCTGGCAATGGCTTACCTGATGTTCAAGGTCGTGTTCCCCACTGCGGGACAGTAGGAATTATGGGAATTTCGCCGAGTCGTCGCCGGTTCGATGACTATCGACAAACGGTTCGCCGGCGGCACAGAACTGGCAGTGCCGCATCGAACTCGCACCATCAGTCGTCGCCGCACGGGAGTTCGGATGTTGACGGATCGCGCGAGGCGCGCAGCCAGAAAAAAATTGGCCATCGAACTCGCTCATTCGCGGAACTCTTTGGTGCTTTTTGGCGGTTGATCGCGGGTCATCGTGCTCCCATTGTTGCGGCTCTCGGGTTCTTGAGCGTCGGCATCGCGATCCGCTTGATCCCACCCCTGGGGACGAAGCTCGCGATCGATTCCGTGTTGACTAGGCCTCCCCGACCGCTGCCGGATTGGTTGTTGCAGATCCCAGGGGCTGGCCGTGTGCTGGGGGATCCGTCCGTCGCACCGATGCGCACCCTCGTGGCGATTGCTATCGTGGTCACGGTACTGACGGCGATCGGTACGATCGTGAATCTAATAGGCCGTTGGTTAGCGACGAAAACGGTGAACAAGTCCCAGGTCTCGATTCGTAGGCAGGTCTTTGACCACGCGATGCGTCTGCCGCTGCATCATGTCTACTCGATGAAAAGTGGCGGTGTGGCGAGTCTCATTCGCGAGGACGCGGGCGGCGTCGCCGATTTGATCTTCAGCATGCTGTACAACCCCTGGCGTGCGATCATCCAGTTCTGCGGCTCACTCGTGATCTTGATGTTCGTTGATTGGAAGCTGATGCTCGGTGGAATGTTGTTGTTGCCCGTTGTATGGGTCACGCACCGCACGTACATCAATCGCATCCGCCCGCTCTTTCGAGACGTGCGAAAGCAGCGACAGCGGATCGACAGCGGTGCGACCGAAACGTTTGGTGGTATACGCGTCGTCCGGACTTTCTCCCGTTCTCGCACCGAATCATCACGCTACGTTCGCGAGGGCGATTTTCTCGTCCGTCAACAGCTCTTCACGTGGTGGTGGATGCGGACGATCGAAACAATTTGGGAAGTCGTGATTCCACTCGCCTCGACCGGATTACTGCTTTATGGCGGGTATCAAATCATCCAAGAGCAGTTGACCCTCGGTGATTTGATGATGTTTCTTGTTTACCTCACGATGTTGCTCGACCCACTCGCGACATTGGCCGGAAGCGCCGTCACGTTCCAAAACAATCTGGCGGGCCTCGACCGAATTCTCGATGTCCTTGAAATCGATGAAGAGTTACCCAGCCGTGAGGGCGCGAGGCGTCTGCCCTTGCAGACACGGGGCGGTGCGATGTCGATCCGCGACGTGTCGTTCCACTATCCGGGAACGGAAACGCCGGTGCTGCAGCACGTGTCCATTGAAATTGCCGCCGGACAAACGGTGGCCTTGGTCGGTCGTAGCGGTGCGGGCAAGACAACGCTCACGAACTTAATCGCTCGGTTCTACGATCCGACGTCAGGCGAGATTCTTTACAACGGCATCGATCTTCGTGACATCCACCTGTCGAGCTACCGATCGTTGTTGGGGATCGTCGAGCAAGACGTCTTTCTGTTTGACGGCACGATCCATGAAAACATTGCGTACGCTCGGCCGAAGGCGGATCGCCACGATGTCGTTGCTGCGGCTTCCGCGGCAGCGGCCGATGAGTTTATCAACAAGATGGACCGCGGTTACGACACCATCATCGGTGAACGTGGTGTGAAATTGTCCGGTGGCCAACGCCAACGACTCGCGATCGCGAGGGCAATCTTGGCTGATCCGCAAATCCTGATTCTCGATGAAGCGACCAGCAATCTCGATAGTCAGAGCGAGCGGCTGATCCAAGCCAGCCTCTCCGAGTTGCTCCAAGATCGTACAGCCATCGTCATCGCCCACCGCCTGAGCACGATTGCCAGTGCCGACCTGATCGTCGTGCTTGAAGATGGCCGTGTGATGGAAACCGG
This sequence comes from uncultured Planctomycetota bacterium, assembly GCA_963763175.1. Lineage (GTDB taxonomy): Bacteria > Planctomycetota > Planctomycetia > Pirellulales > Pirellulaceae > Rhodopirellula. The sequence goes on from CAVXOB010000011.1 coordinate 1,289,145, forward strand.
CACCCATGCCGAGCTGCTCGACCGAGGCGGTCATTATCAAGACATGGTCAACCTGCAAATGAATCAGCCGACGAGCGGTGCCCGTTCATGAACTGAAATCTTGCTCATCAGGTACTGGGTGTTACGTCGCGCCCCACTATAAAGCTCCTATTTTAATTAGCTCACAGCGGGCACAAGCCGGTGAAGACAATCGGAACTACGTGGTTGAAATCGCTCGATCCGAGCGACATATAAAATGCTAGTCGATTCAGAGAATCCATCGTAGTACGCGACAAGAATCACGCACCAAAGAATCAGGCACCAAAAACATGTACGACACCACCCACGGAACGCGAGTCTTGCACGGGGCGGAGGCGAGATTGTTCGCCCACTCGCTCTGGTCGCTGACGGATGATCTCCGCAACTTCGTTCCGGATTCCGGCGGTCAATCATTCAACCATCTGATCGGCATCCCGGTGTTGGAGTCGTTGACGGCTGCCCAAGTCCTCGTGCTGCTCAACCGCATCAGTGCCTATTTATTGGATCCTACCGTGACCGCTCCCACGCGAACGGCAGTGCTCGATGCGGCCATCGCCGCAGTGTTTCAGCAGGCTAGCGTCGACGTGGAGTCGGAGATTGGATTGGAACCCGAATTCGGTCCGATTCGAGACGAAGATACGGCGAGTCGGACGCGGGTTGCCGAGGCATCCGCGCAGTCGTCCGATCCAGATGGCTCGGTACTCGGCGCCCTTGACCCTGAAAGTGCCGACATGGACACGTGGCAATTCGCGGTTGAACAGCTATGTGAGCGCGTACTGCCCGATACCGACTGGGGACTCGAGCCTGTCGTGATGGATGTGGATCCCAATCAAGGAACGGCTGTGAAGGGATTGATGGGGATTCAAGAAGACTATTTTATCGATATCGTGGCCGACGCTTCGGTGGAAGATGCTGCTACGGCGTGGTGCGATCTGATGGAACGGATCACCGGTTGGCGACCCGCACCATGGCGGTTTGGGTGTGGCCTCCCACAGCCCGCAAATGCTGGCTACCCTCCGAGAGTGGACGTTCTGCCGTTTGGTGATTACGTGCAAACGAAAATTCACGACAAGCCAAGTTTTCAGCAAGCCAAGCCCGTGTTGCTGCGAGCGGTGGTCGACGAGATGGAAATTGCACCCGAGGATTGGTCGTCATATGTCGACCGATCGAACGGCGAAGTGGTCGGCTTAGCAAACGATGTGATCGCGTACGCTGAAGGAGGTGGCGATCCGGAAGACTATATTGGGAATGGCACGAAAGAATGCTTGGAGTTGGCAAGAAGAATTTGCGACACGGAGGATTTCGTGCCACTGCCGAGCAAGTTTGACATTCACGAGTGGTCCATTATGCGTGACTTCTGCGACTCCGTCGTGAACGATTCCGATCGCCAAGAATTGTTCGAAGCCGTGCATGGCAACGGTGCATTCCGGCACTTTCAATCAACAATCGATCGACTCGGAATGCTGCACGAGTGGCGCTGCTATAAAGACCTCGCGATGGAAAGGATTGCAATCCGTTGGCTGGAGGCAAATTCGATCCAGTGGCAACGAAACGAATCCGGCGAGGCCGGTGCAACGGACGAAGCCCCTTTCTGAAGGAATCATGGCATTGCCTGGGGTCGGGATTCAGGTCGGAGCAAATGGGAGCATTTTCATTTTCCGTGTATGTATGGGCGTGTGCGAACCTCGCAAACAAGCACAATCCGCATCGTAGACACCAGTCGAGGCAGAATGTGCGCCACTCTGCTATGATCCTGGCAATCGCCTCCCGACGGGCGGAGCCGTCGGTCGACAATGACTGCAATCGGCTCGCGACGGGCGGAGCCGTCGGTCGACAATGACAGCTAGCAACCTTGAATATCGATGGTACTATCTGCGGCACATCATCCGAACCCTCGCCTCTCCGAACTCCGCGCAACCCATGCGTCATTTTATCCTCCTCGCGTGCTTGGTAGGTACCTCCCTCAGCCACATTGAATCCGCTGAGCCAGCCGTATCACAGAACCATTACAAGTGCTTCCCAGAATCGAAAAATCTCCGTGAAGGGATCTCTTGGCCGAGCGGTCAGGCCCTGCCCATTTTTGCTCGGCCAGCCGATAGGCTCGATGCAATTTCGGTGCGTGGATTCTCACCCGATGAGCAGTTGACCTTTTCTGTCCTGCAGGGCTACGTCAACAAACATCAACCTCGAATCTACCTCGTCAACCCACGTGAAGAGGAAGGGGTAACGACTTGGCCGCGAAGCCCCACGGTCGCGCTCGGCTCGCTGGAATTCTACGATTCACCCGCCAGGTATGAATTAATCTCAAAATACTCGGGCGATTTCAGCCGTATCGTGCTGTATGACACCGAGCGTAGTCCGCACTACCGGAATTTGGCGGCAACGGTCGCTGGTATCTCCGGTGCATTGCCGGTGACCGCCGAAGTTCTCAACCGGATGCGTGACCACGGCGTCGATCCCGAGGTCGCGGTTGACCTCACGAAACTGGAATTCACCTCACCGATTGAAATCTACCAATTTCTCTATGAGCACTACTGGGATCGCTGCACACATCGGTTGATCATCAGCGCCCGACCTAGCGATCGCGGCGGTAATCTCCGGCACACCCGCGACATCGCCGCCGCTTGCGAGGCGGCGACCGTGTGGTTGGACAGTCGCTTGCCTGAAGAACGTGACCTGATGCGGAAGTTCTACTCCGATATGACTGCTGGGGACGCCATTGCGTTGGGCTGGTATACCACCGAACGTTCTGGGATTTCGACCGCGTCCGAATTTGGAATCGGCACGCTACCTGCGGACTACTACTGCAACGCGAGCGTCTTTTCAGGAACCGATCACCGGATTCAGATACCGGTGGTTCCCAAGAAACCGAAGCTGGAGAACAAGGCGTATATCGCGATCTTCATTAGCGATGGGGATAACATTCAGTACACCCAGCATGCGATGCGAGGTCGTTGGGACTCCAGTGCTTGGGCGCGGTCGCAGCTACCACTGAACTGGACGATTGCCCCGGGGTTAGTCGACATTGGACCGGGGATTTTGAACTACTACTACAGCACCTCAACACCGAACGACTGTTTCGTCACCGGTCCATCGGGCATGGGTTATGCCATGCCAGTGAACACGTTGGCGGAGCCAGGTGCTCCTGTTGGAGTGTATTTGAAGGATCCAGAGCGGATGGATGGGTATGCTCGACTGACGGAAACCTATTTGCAACGATCGGGGTTACGGGTGATTACCGTTTGGGATGATGCCACGCGGATGCAGCGAGCTGCGTTTGAACGATGTTGCCGCAACCTCTACGGGGCAACGGTTCAGAATTTTAAAGACGTGCCGAGCGTGCGTGGAAGCATCGAAGGTGACCGCGTACGATTTGACAAACTCGTCATCCCGTATGCCGGGTCGATCAAGCATTTGGAATCGTCACTGCAGCACGAAGTCGGCCAATGGAATGGCGAGACGCCATTATTCTTGGCCTATCAGGTGGATGTCTGGCACGAGCTGAAACCGGACCGAATTGTTGAGATCGCCTCGCGACTGAAGAATGAATTTTGCGATGCAGTCCAGTTTGTTCGCGCCGACCATTATTTCAATTTGTACAACGAGGCTCACCGGCTGCCGTGGAATCTGAGTATGTCGCCGGTGACTGTCACCAGTAATCAGGCCGAGAGCGAAGTCGGCGGTACGGTCACCGATGGCACGCCGATGACGCTGTGGGCGGCGGACACGCCGACCAACTCTGCGGACAGTTCGCCGTGGCTGGAAATGGACCTCGGCGCGATGTGCAGCATATGTCGCTGCGTGATCCGGCACGCGGGCGAGCATGGTCTGGATCGCGATAAAAACACCCGAGATTTCACGCTGCAATCCAGTCGCGATGGAACGTCCTGGGAAACCATCGAGGTGGTTCGTGGTAATACTGCAAACGTCAGTGATTTGGAATACCCGCCCGTGCAGACTCGCTACCTACGAGTCGTGATTGAAGATGCTGGTGCGGACTCGATTGCCCGCCTCGCCGACATCGAGGTCTATGGCCGGCAGATTGAGAGCCTATCTGGACAGGGGGCTGACCCTCTGCGTCGAGGTCTGTAAAGACCTTGTAAAATGACTCGTCTCTTTTCGGATAGGCTCTTAGAACTGCATCTGGTACTTGTCCGTCATCGTCTTGCGGATTTCAGCCGTCATGTTGTCGATTTGGGCGAGCACGCTTTGGTAGTTGGCATAGTTGTTACCGCGGGCGTTGGCGTCCGTGATCGTTTGATAGTCTGCTGTCGAATTAGGGTTGTAATAACCACTGCTGGAGTATCCCACACCACCACCGTAAAACCCGCCGCTGTAACCTCCCACATTGTAGGACGTGCCGCTCTGTAAGGACTGTTCCGCTTTCACTTTGCCGGCTTGGATATTGGTTTGCCGCATGGTCAACGAATTGCCCCGCAGCAGGCCGGCGACGTCTGTTCCGAACTGCACCATGACGGGGTCGACATTGAGCGTGCCCATTTCGTCGAGCATGCGGGCTTGCTGCTCGTTCCATTTCGCCATTCCGCCAGTCGTTTTAGATTTGTGCTTGCGAAGCTGTTCGATGCGTTTGGTGACTTCATCGAAGTAATGTTTTGTCGTGTAGGCGATTCGGTCGGCTTGGCTGCCGGGAGAATCGGTGAGCGTGATGAGCTTATCTGAAACGCTTTCGGCGGTGCCGAGCAGACTGAAGATATTGAGCAGGCCGGTTAGGGAAGCTTCAGAGATGGGGCCCTGGAAGGACATCCGGTTGCCTTCGACTTTCGCCTCCCAGGTCAACACCTCGGGAGCCGCCGTGCCACTGCGTTCGAGAATCTCGGCGAGCAAGTCACGAGCGATGGGCTTGAGGCTGGAGGGCGACTTGTCAAAGTCAACGGCCAAGATGCACTGCGATAGGCTTTCGCGTCCGATGATCACGCTCAAGCCCCTGACGCTGGCCAGGATTCCGGCGACGGTCTTGGGAGGTTGCGCCTGAAGTGATTCAAAGTTCTTGAGTTTGGCTTCGAGGGGTACAGCTGAGAACATGTTGTTCAGGTCCGCACCGAGCATCATCGAGAGATACGATTCGGGTTGATTGGAGATCTTCGCCAGATAAGTAGAATCATTGACCGCGCCACCCGGTGTGACCCAACGTCCCAGCAGCGACCGATTGGCGGGCCGCAGGAATCCCAAACGATTGTCCTTTAACGGTACCAAGTAAGATTGCCGCGGCGACCAGACGACGTCATGGCCTACGACGGTATCAACGTAGCCCGAAACGGAAGAAGCGAGCTTCGCAGCATCTGCAGGTGACGCCAGTGTGGCATAGCCCGCTTCCCAGCGAGGGTGCAGCTTCACGAAATCAAGATCCGAGATCATCCACAGCTCTTTGATGTTCTCGGTGACACGAGTCGACAATTCTGCGTCCTTGGTCAGTTTATTCAGTGCGGGAATATTGACGTAAAGAACGGAGTTGGCGGGTGCGGGTGATCGCTCGAGCAGCTTGGCCAGCTTGGGTTGCTGATCTTCGCTTTGTCCCTGGCCGCGGCTTGGCACGCTGGTGAGGGTGGCGGCAACCAACAGGCATGCAACGGTATATTTGCGAATCGATGTCATAAGGAGAGTCAAATAGAAGAGTGGGTGATGCCGAGAAAGTTGAGAGGTGGCGATCTCCAAAACGCCTAATCTAGTCGAAAAGGACGGCAAGCGCGCCACCTTACGCCGTGAATTTTACCTATCTCGGTTGAAAGTTGCTTCGCGATCCGGCATTTTGTGGTCATGAGTGATACCAAACGACGTTCTCGTCCGCTTAGAACAACCCGCAGGCGCGGATCAAGCTTCGTCGATTCCGTACGCACGCAGGCGGTCTCGCAGAGTTCCTCGGTGGATCCCCAGTAGCTCGGCGGCCTTGGCTCGATTGCCTCCGGTATGCTGAAGGACGATGCGTAAGAACGCGGGTTCGACGGCGGCGAGTAAATCGGCATGCAGGTTTTCCGTATCCGGCTGGTCGGCGAGGGTCGCTCCTGTCCAGGCTTCGATGACTCGTTCGAGCGAACTCGCTGTTGACGGAGCCCCGCTTTCACGACCCGGTTTCGGGGCCGGAAAGTCGGCGATGCTCAGCCTTCGGCCTCGCGCCACGACTGCCGCATGGGACACGGCGTTTTTCAATTCGCGGACGTTGCCGTACCAGGGTCGATGCTGTAACTCAGCGAGTAACGAATCGTCGGTTGCCGCATCGGAATACTCCATCGCGGCAAGAAAATGTTGGCAAAGGGGCGCGATATCATCGAGCCGCTCGCGCAGCGGGGGCAGATGGATCTGAACGCCCGTTAGCCGATGAAACAGATCCTCACGAAATTCACCCGATGCGACCGCATCGTGCAGATCGCTGTTGGTTGCTGCCAAAATACGAACGTCAGCGGTTCGTGGTTTGACGTCACCGACGCGGCTGTACTGGCCTTGTTCCAAGACTCGCAGCAATTTGGCTTGAGTGCCGAGCGCTAAATCGCCGATTTCGTCCAAGAGCACCGTGCCACCTTCGGCGCGTTCAAAGAGACCCGCTCGGTCTTCATTGGCGCCTGTGAACGCACCTTTGACGTGCCCGAATAATTCGCTCTCGATCAACTCCGGGTTCAACGCCACGGGGGCGATGGGGATGTAGGCGGATTCCGACCGATTGCTGTGGCGGGCGATTGCCGCGGCGACGAGTTCTTTTCCTGTCCCGGTTTCCCCGGTGATCAAAACCGAAAGGTCACTATCGGCAACGAGGGCGATCTGTCGGAAGACCTGCTGCATCGCTGGCGATCTGCCCACCAAGACCGAAGGATCGGTCGAGATGGGCTGCGTGGCCATGGGAGCCGCATGGTGAGCTGATTTTTGCAGCGTCGCCCGGCACGTGCGCAGTGCATCTTCGAGCTTGAAGGGCTTCGTCAGGTAGTCACTGGCGCCGTTCTTGACCGCTGCCACCGCTGTTTCCAAATCGCCGAAGGCGGTGATGATCACCACGGGAGCGTTATCTGTGGCGTCGAGAAACTGGGGCAGGGCCGTAATGCCATCGGTCTTTGGCAAGCGAACGTCGAGGATCACCATGGCGATGCGATGCTTAGCGGCAAGTTGCAAGCCATCCTCGGCGCTCGATGCGGTGATCACGCGGTGACCGTCGCGAGAGAGCATTTTCTCCAGCGCCCAACAGATGGTCGGTTCATCATCGACGACGAGAACAGTTTGCGATGTGGTCATAGAAGTTTTGCGTCCAGTTCAAAATAGGTCCGTTCATTTTCGCGGTGCCACCGCACGTCACCGCCGAGTCGTTCGGCTGCACGCCTGACGACGGATAACCCCAGACCCATGCCTTCGGGTTTGGATGTCACGAACGGTTCAAATAGCTCCGCCGCAATTTTTTCAGGCACGCCCGGCCCGTTGTCTGAAACTCTCAATCGTACCGACTCAGTGTCAACCAAGCTGAGTTCCACTCGCACGTCGTCACCCGCCTGAACCGCGTTGTGGATCAGGTTACTGGCAGCAGCGACCCAAGTTGGACCGTCTTGAACCCTTCCAACGATTCGATGCCCAGCGTCCGCTGGGTCGAGAGGAGCGGATGCGTTGACAATCCACTGGACGTTGACATGCAGATGCCTGGCGATCGGTGAGAGGCTGCTGTGAATGTCATCGAAGCATGATTGAATTTCGGCGGCGTGATCTTCGTCTTGTCGTCCGGAAGCGACCAACAGCAGTCGGCGGACATAATCTTCGGCCACCTCCATCTGCGAAATCGCCACGCCCAGTCCTTCATCATCGGCTACTTGACACTGTTGCACATGCATCTCCACGGCCATTCGGGCACCGGTGAGACTATTGCGAAGTTGATGAGCCATGCCGCCAGCAATCTGATGCAGTAGTTTTTCGCTTTGTTGGCGATTGATCTGACTCCACAACTGGCTTAACTGTCCGGCCATCGAATCGACGGCCCCGCCGAGCCTGCCGATCTCGTCGTCGACGTCGTCTGAAACGGTGGAGTGAAAGTCGCCGCCCGCAACTCGCTCGACGCGTCGTTGCAGTTTGCCTACACGGTTGATCAGACGCGAAGACAAGAGAAGCATGATGCTGGTCAGGGCCAGGATCGTCGACAATCCCGTGGCGAGCGGTAAGATCGCAGCCCGCCGCCGACTTGCTTCGATCAGGCTCTCATCGAAGAGCACGCTGAGTCTCGCAACGCGATCGGGCCGCGAGTGCTCATTCTTGATCGGAAACGTCATTACTCGGAAGACTCGACCGTCCGCGCTCGCCTGCCGAGTTTCGTTGCGGCTCGGGGACAACTTGGTTGTGCTGTGCACAATCGCGCCGGCGGCATTGATGCTGACCAGTTCGGTTTGGGTCAGCTCGCCCAACGAATCGAGCACTCGGGAGTTCAGTGGGAAGCTGGCGTCGGAAAGTGATTGCTGGATCGCGTCAAAGCGATCTTGCAGCTCGTCGGTGGCCCAACGCGCGCCCAAGCCGTAAGAGGCGAACGCCACGAACGCTGCGGCGACCAGGGCAGCGGCGACCATCGGGGCGAGCAAGCGAAATCGGAGCGATCGAAAGGGCGAGTGGATTTTCACGGCGGCATTCTATCTCAAAATCGCGTATCATGAATCGCTCGACCGGTTCATTTCAATCCGTCACTCCGAACCTCCCCACACAGGAATCTCGCTACGATGTCCCGATCCATAGTTTCCTTTCCTTTTTCGCGGCGATCCGTTTTGCTGGCCGGCACGACTGCATTTTTTACGACTCGTGGGCTGTTTGCCGAGGAGCTGATGTCGACGCCTCGGTTGACCGAAGGCCCGTTTTATCCCGATCACCTGCCGCTGGATCAGGACAATGATTTGATCCTGATCAATGACAGCACCACACCGGCAGTCGGGGAGATCACTCATCTCACCGGGCGAATCCTGACGAAAGCGGGTTCGCCTGTACGAAACGCATCGATTGAGATTTGGCAGTGCGATGCCAACGCGGTATACCTGCATTCACGCGACAGCAACGGCAAAAAGCAGCAGCAGGACAAGAACTTCCAAGGGTATGGCAAGTTCGAGACCGCAGCGGACGGTGGCTACCGATTCCGTACGATTAAACCGGTTCCTTACCCCGGACGGCCCGCGCCTCACATTCACATCAAAGTTTCTCAGAACGGTCACGAGCTATTGACGACCCAGTGCATGATGCGTGGTTTCGATGGAAACCGCCGTGATGGCGTGTTCCGCGCCGCTGGCGACAAGGCACGTCAAGAACTGATAATGGCTGACTTCAAACGCGTGCCGGATTCCAAGATTGCCGAATGGAATGCGAACTTCGATATCGTACTGGGCCGGACGCCCGATGATCGAAAGGTGAAAGAAGCTGAGTAAGAGCCTATCCGAACACTATTGGGTCTGACCCTTTGGGCCCCGCCGGAGAGGGTCAGACCCCTGTTCGGAAAGGCTCTAAGCCAGGTCCGAGTCTCGGAGAGACTTAGCAAATCATTTCATACAGAAAAACCGATCCCCCATCAGAGCCCCACCGTATGCATCATGTCTTCGTTTTTCGTGCTTTCTCAATCGTCGCGATGTTCTGTGCATCCATGTTCTGCTCGTTTGTGCGGGCTGCCGACGATGTGTCCTATGACGTCGTCATCTATGGCGGGACGTCGGCAGGGATTGCCGCAGCAGTCCAAGTCAGACGAATGGGCGGGTCGGTGGTCGTGTTGGAACCGAGTCGGCGAATCGGTGGCCTCACGACGGGAGGGCTGGGGCAAACTGACATTGGCAATAAGGCAGCGATCGGCGGCATTGCTCGCGAATTCTATGAGCGTGTGCATCGCTATTATCAACAACCCGAAAACTGGAAATGGGAGCGGCGAGAAGACTATCGTGACGGTGGCCAGTCGCGCACCGGCGAGTCCGAGCAGGCGATGTGGACCTTCGAACCTTCGGCAGCCCTGTCAATCATGAAGGACTGGGTACGAGAATACGAAATCCCAGTACTCTATGAACAGCGACTCGTCCGCGTCCCTGGGGCAGACTCTGCGCTTCATGGCGAAGGCGTGACGATGAAAGGTCAGAAGATCGTCGCGATCACGACCGAGAGTGGGCACACCTATCGAGGACGCGTGTTCATCGACGCCACCTACGAAGGCGATCTGCTGGCTGAGGCCGGTGTGAATTACACCGTCGGACGTGAGGAAAATTCGCTGTACAACGAGACGCTCAATGGTGTTCAAACGCACCACGCGAGGCATCATCAGTTCGTACCGGGAGTTGATCCCTATGTGGTACCCGGCGACGCTTCGAGCGGGTTATTGCCCGGCATCGATCCGAGTGGCCCCGGAGCAGAGCATCAGGGCGACGAACGGGTGCAAGCATACTGCTACCGAATGTGCTTGACCGATGTCCCCGAAAACCGGATCGCATTTGCCAAGCCCGACGGATACAAGCCGGCGGTTTATGAACTCCTGCTGCGTAACTTTGAGGCTGGTGAGAAGTCGGTGCCGTGGAACAATTCAAGCATGCCTAACCGCAAAACCGATACGAACAACAACAAAGGGTTTTCGACGGATTATATTGGACAGAACTACCAGTATCCTGAAGCCACCTATGCTGAGCGTGAGCAAATTGATCAACTTCATCGGACGTACCAGCAGGGATTGATGTGGACGCTCGCGAATCACCCTCGCGTGCCCGAACACGTCCGCAAGGAGGTTTCTCGCTGGGGAACGTGCCGCGATGAATTCGAGCGGAAGGATGGATGGCAGGCGCAACTCTACGTCCGCGAGGCACGCCGGATGATCGGATCTTGCGTGATGACGCAGCATCACTGTCAGGGACGCGAACTTGCCGGCGACGCGATCGGATTGGCTGCCTACACGATGGATTCGCACAACGTCCAGCGATACGTTGATGGGGAAGAACAGGTGCGAAACGAAGGGGATGTGCAGGTCGGTGGCTTCTCGCCTTATCCGATTTCCTACGCCGCGTTGACTCCGAAAGCCGACGAGTGCGAGAACTTGCTCGTCCCAGTGTGTTTGAGCGCGTCGCACATTGCGTTTGGTTCGATTCGCATGGAGCCGGTATTTATGGTTCTCGGCCAATCCTCCGCTACAGCTGCGATGCAGGCCATCGCACAAGATACGACGGTGCAAGCAATTGACTATGCGGCACTGCGGGAACGATTGCTCGCCGACGAGCAAGTCTTGAGCTGGACCGGTCCAGTACGGCAACCTGCCGCATCCATCGACCCGCAAACACTTGATGGGATCGTCGTCGATGATGAGGCCGCACAACGCACTGGCTTTGAGGAACTCAGCACTTCGATCGGTCCGTACATCGCCTTTGGATATCGTCACGATGGCGATACCGATCGAGGGCACCAGAGTGTTCGATTCCCCGTGAAAATAAAGAATGCGGGGTCGTACGAAGTACGCATCGCGTACTCAGCCAACCCAAACCGGGCAACGAACGTGCCCGTCAGAATTCGTGCTGGTGACCACGTCCACGCGGTGAAGGTCAACCAGCGAACGACGCCGAAGCAGGGTGCCTTTGAAGCCGTCGGCAAATTCGATTTTCCAATCGGTGAGGCTGAGATCGAAATCAGCAATACGGGCACCGACGGTCATGTGATCGTCGACGCGGTCCAACTCCTGCGGCAGCCCCAAGGACCGAATTAGCTCTTTTGGGGGGCAGTTACTGCGACCAGCATGCCGGTCAGCAGACCACCGATGTGCGCCCCATTGGCGATGTTTCCCATCATGGGCGTAAAACAGAGGGCAATGAAGCCGAGCATATAAATCACGCCAATCGCTGGAATTTCAACGGGATAGTTCTGTTGGTAGTAGGGGCGTATCCAGATGAAACCAAAAATCCCTAAGACACCTCCCGACGCGCCCACAACGGGTAGATTGGATCCCCACAGATTGGGAATCATAATTTGAGTCAGCGTCCCGATACCTCCGCAGACCAGCAAGAGAAACAGGAAAAACCAATGGCCGTGAATGCGTTCGACGACGCCACCGAGAAAAACGAGGTTGAGCATATTAAACGCGAGGTGCATCATGCTGCCGTGCAGTAACATCGGCGTGAAGACTCGCCACACCTCACCTCGCTTGATGGAAGCCATGAGGTCGCCGGTGACGTGGAATGTTGCGAAATCGACGCACGACAGAGCGTCGTAGAGACGGATGCCAGTGACATCGGTAGCTTTCAGTGCACCGAAATTGGTTACGAATCCGATGACCGTGGCTAGCACGACGAAGCCAATCGTGAGCGGGATCGAGGCAGGAGATTGACCAGGACCACCCAGACCGGAACTCATATTGCGGCGAAGCTGCATTTGCGATTTCTTCTGGGCGGCAATTTTCTGGGCAATTTGCTGAGAGCGTTGCTTCCGCTGCCGCGCCGCCTCCGCCGACACGTCATACTCTTTAGCAGCCGGGTTGGCTTCGAATTCAGCGAATAATTCACGGGCGCGCGGCACATCATGCTCGTGCCGAATCCAGATGTCATGTTGGGTCGAAGCGGGGGGGGCCGATTCGTCGGTCGAACTCGCTTTTCCATCTATCGACTGGGTTTGCAGATAGTCGCAGAAGCGATGTGCTTGGGATTCGCCCGGTAGGTTGCCGATTCGCCGCATCTTCAATATTTCCAGAATAATCGTCCAATGAATTTCATTTACTCTATGTTCTACGCGCTTATGGCCTGCAATGCACGATGCCTTGATGGACCGTCTCGGCCGCTTCGGCTTCTCACCAGCATCAAACAGGGGGATTCCCATGGCTTATGCCGCTCTCTACGCGCTGCGGAAGCTCGGGCACTGAGCTTGTGGATCGCCGCCACGATTCTCCTACTCGCGTCATCGCTCGCCGTCCACACTTCCGCGGCAGAGCCCGCTGCACCACGAGTGAAAAACAACTTTCCCACTCCCGAGGACACCGAGCCACTCGCACCCACGCATCCTCTGCTCACGCCTGGGGTGAGCGCCGCAGCAATCAAGCTGCCAGCCGGTTTCACCGCCTCCGTGTTCGCGGCGGAACCCGACGTGCAAAATCCCATCGACTTGGCGTGGGACGATCAGGGGCGAATGTGGATCGCCGAAAACTTCACCTACGCCCAAAGCGGCGTGCGGTTTCGCGATGACTTGCGTGACCAAGTCATTGTGTTCACTGATGCCGACAGTGATGGCACGCCCGAGCAGCGAACCGTGTTCATGGACACGTTGACGCGACTAACGAGCGTGGAGATCGGACCTGGACCCAGTGGTGTTGATGGCGTTTGGCTGATGTGCCCACCTCAATTGTTATTCGTGCCCGACGCGAATCACGACTTGGTTCCGGATGGGCCGCCCCAGATTGTCCTGGATGGATTCGACATCGCGCAGCAGAACTATCACAACTTTGCAAACGGCTTACGATTCGGCCCGGACGGTTGGTTGTACGGTCGTTGCGGCGGATCGTGTCCAGGTCGTGTTGGCGCTCCCGGTGTGCCGGACGAGCGTCGCATTGCCCTCGAAGGTGGGATCTGGCGATACGACGTTCCCAACGAACGGTTCGAGGTCATTTGTCACGGGACAACGAATCCTTGGGGGCATGATTTCAATCAATTCGGCGATCTGTTCTTCATCAATACGGTCAATGGCCATCTGTGGCACGGCATGGAAGGCGCTCACTTCAATCGTCCCTTCACACTCGACCCCAATCCCAACGTGTTTGAGACGATCGACCAACACGCCGACCACTATCACTTCGATACCGGGAAGCCATGGACTCAATCGCGCGATGGTGCTGCGAATGATTTCGGGGGTGGACATGCCCACTGTGGGCTGATGATCTATCAGGAATCGACATGGCCAGCGTCGTATCGTGGATCATTGATGACGTTAAATTTTCATGGGCGGCGCCAATCGCGAAAACTTGCGACGGCGTGGCGGAGGATATGTGGCTACTCATGGCAACGATTTTTTTCTGTCAAGCGACGAGTGGTTTCGTGGGATGGAGATGTCGGCTGGCCCCGACGGGAATGTGTTCGTCCTCGACTGGGCCGACCTTGGTGAATGCCACGAACATACGGGTGTCCATCGCAGCAGTGGACGGATCTACAAAATCACGGCCGTCTCGCAGGATCAGCCGAGGCGGCAGATTACAGACGACGTCCCATTGTTGGTCGCATTGATTTTGGGCGACGAGCGATGGTACTCACATCAAGCCGTGATGCGATTGCGTGAGCTTCAGCTCAGCGGGGTGGACGTTTCCGACGCGATTGGGCGTCTGCAGTCGCAAGTCCAACAGCAGGACGATGCCGCCTGCCGCTGTCGCTTGCTGTGGGCGCTCGATGTGCTTGACGGACTCGACGACTACGGAGCTTGGTTCCATGATCCGTCGGAGTACGTGCGTGCGGCGGCGATTCGGTCGTACGTCCAGCATTGGCCAATCGACGATGTTTATGGCCCCACTGCCGATGGGCGGGCGGCGTGGCCGCGAATTGCCGAGCAGGCCCGTGCTCTCGTTGACAACATGGACGCACTCGGCGCGCAAGACTCCGCTCTCGTTCGCACCAACCTCGCTTCATCGTTGCAGCGTATGCCCGCATCCCTGCGGGCCGAGGCGGTGATCGAGCTGCTGCAATGGAGCGGTGATCAAGATGTCAATGACCACAATCTTCCCAAATTGATCTGGTTCGGCCTGATGGATCGTGCATCGACGACTCCGGATGAAATGGTCGCTGTCGCAAAGGTTTGCAAGATTCCCGAGCTGACGATGTTTCTCTCACGAAGCATCGCTGAGCAAGCGGAATCTTCGCCTCATGCGTTTACGCAGTTACAACTCGTTGCGTTGGAGAAGTATCACCAGCAGGATCCCGCAGAGACGCAGGGATGGTGTAACGCAATGTTGACCGGCGTCGAACAGGGTTTAGTAGGTGTGCGCCGGGCACCTCGAAACGACATGTGGTCGGCTTTGCGCGACGAGATTCTCGCCACCACGCCCGACCGAAAACCTCTCACCGATCGAATTGACATGCTCTACGGCGACGGACTGAGCGTGGATGAATTGAAATCAGTTCTCAACGATCCAAACGCTGATGTGATCGAGCGAGTTTCGGCACTCCGGGGATGGGTGGAGGCTTGGAAAGAAGCGGGCGGCAACAATGTGGCAGCAGCTGCGGAATTGGCCGCTGCCGCGCGGCCTCTGATCGCCGATCCGCATGTGAATTTGGCTGCCGCTGAATCGCTGGCTCAAGTAGAACATGCTGACGTCGCCGAGGTCTTGTTAAACAACTACGGACGGTTCCGTTCACCGCTGCGTGCCAATGTCATCGCAATGCTGACTGCCCGAAAACTTTTTGCGTCAGCTTTAATCGAAAGAATTGAGCGAGGAAAGTTGCCTAAAGAGGTGTTGTCGGCTTCGCATGTCCGCAGCATCGCCGAGCTCGGCGACAACGAGTTGCTCGGCCGAGTCGAAGCGGTGTGGGGGAGAGTTCGTGAGACTCCCGCTGATCGACTGATCGAGATCGCACGGTTGAAAAATCTTTTAACCCCTGAACGCTTGCTCGCCGCCGATCTGCAAGCCGGCCGCGGGCTGTTTGATCGCACCTGTGCAAGCTGCCACAAGATGTTTGGTAATGGCGAGCAGGTGGGGCCTGACCTGACGGGTTCGCAGCGGAACAATTTGGAATATTTGCTGAGCAATATTGTCGACCCGGACGCGGTCGTGGGCGTCGACTACCGGGCCACGAAGGTCTTGACCGCAGACGGGAGGTTGCTTGTCGGCTTGATCACGCAGCGGACCCGGCGAACGCTGACGATCACTTCGGCGGCGAAAGCGCAAACCATCAGCCTCGACGAGATTGAAGAAGAAGTACCGACGGATCAGTCGCCAATGCCGAGTGCTTTGCTGCAATCGCTCAGCGATGAGCAAATCGTAGACTTGGTAGGCTATTTGCAATCGCCCGCCCAGGTTGTGCTACCCAGTGAGTGATCTGAGGAAGTCCTTCAGCTCATGCCGATGTGCCCGGAGAACAGGGAAGGCATTGATGCTGAATTCGAATTCCCGCCGAACTGAAGGAAAAACGGTTCCCGGGAAATCGACTCCTTTGAGGTCTGGAGTCGATCGAGATCGAGGTACGATTTAGAAGCGTCGAGATGCTCTTTGCCTGGCATCTTCTCAAGCTGTTCCCATGCAGGAATATACGACGCATGATATCAGATGGAGCGTTGGATTCAGCAGATCCGCCTCGGTTCGGTGTTCCGTCACCGTCCCTCTCGGAGTCGATAACCCAGAAAATTGTCGAGGTCACTCTCCGCTTCGATCAATTTGACGGTGCGTTCGATGTCGTACTCGACGCGGCGAAACTCGAGCACGTGAGGGTCTGCGATCACATAACAACTACGGGGATCGCTGTCGCGAGGTTGACCGACGCTGCCGACGTTGATCATCAGCTTGGCGTGCGGGTCGGCCAACGAATAGCCGGTACCGGTTTCGGCGGGGCGGATGAAACGGTGGTCGACGGTAAAGACCCCCGGTACGTGGGTGTGGCCTTGGAAACACAACCTCGGGACCAGTGAAAAGAGCTTCTCCATCTTCTTAGCGTTCTGCGTATCTTCGGGAAAAACATATTCGTTCGTAGGTCCTCGCGGCGAACCGTGGACGAACAGCCAGTCGTTTTCGCGGACGGTTCGTGGCAAATCGCACAGATATTTGATCCGCTGGCGACTCCGCTCGGGATCATCGCCAACTTTTTCGAGTTGAGCACGGGTCCAGAAGATCGCTTGCTCGGCAGCCACGTTGAACCCTTCTGGATCGAACAGTGAGCTGCTGTCGTGGTTACCGAGGACACAGAAGTCGAACTCCATGACCTGGTCCAAGCATTCGCAGGGCTGGGGTCCATAGCCCACGACGTCGCCCAAGCACACGATCCGATCGACCTTTTGCGAGGCGATATCCTCCATCACCGCGTTGAGCGCCGCGAGATTGCCGTGTATGTCACTCAAGATTGCCGTACGTGTCACGCGATCAGTGTCCCCGTTTGAGCCGGTCACCGAGCGCGTTGTCGAGATCTGGCTGAGCATAAATTTTCTTGGCCACGGCATCGATGTCGTAGGCCACGCGGCGGTAGGTAAGCGACTTCGCGTCGGTATCCAGAATCACGTAACAGGCCCGTGGATTCTCGTCGCGTGGCTGGCCGACGCTGCCGACATTGACGAGCAATTTTGATGAACCCAGCGGGTAAGTATGGTCGCACTCCTCGGGTGAAATGAATTCACAGGACGTGGTGAAAACACCCGGAAGGTGGGTGTGACCCATGAAGCAAAATTGGTCGATTTTTCCGAACAATATCTCCATTTTTCGAGTGTCGTAAACGTACTCAGGAAAGACATACTCGTTGGTCGGATCGCGTGGCGATCCGTGAACAAAACGGTACGGCTCGTCATTGACGAATCGAGGCAATTCACCGAGAAAATCCCAGCGGGCATTAATTTGGGCTTGGCTGCCGTTACCCGCATCGAGTTGGTCGCGAGTCCAATAGATTGCCCTCAGAGCCATCGGATTGAACCCGTCTGGATCAAACAACGCCGCTTGGTCGTGGTTGCCCAGAATGGTCCGTTTACACCGGCGCATCACGATGTCCAGGCACTCGCACGGATTGGGTCCATAGCCGATGATGTCACCCAGACAATAAATATCGTCGACAACAATGGCATCAATGTCGGCCATCACGGCCTGCAAGGCTTCCAGGTTACCGTGGATATCGCTGATCAATGCTCGCTTCACGAAAACTCTCGATACCCTAGTAAATAATTCTGAAATTCAAAAATTCGCATCAGCTTGGCGGCCGGGCCCAATGGGTGGGCGTCATCTAGCTTGCCGAGTTGGCTTATCGTCCGACGCGACGAGGGGATTGTAGCGTTTATGAAAATTGTGCAACAACCTATGCAACAGGAAATATCCGGTCCCTCGGCCCCGGGCCCCTCCGCTACGTCGCTCGCCATGGAAGTCATCGGTCGTGGAGGGTCGATCGCTTTACTGGCAGGCTCTAGTGTAATCGCCGCACGTCGGCTTGATGACGATTTACGGGCGGCGGCCAGTCTTGCGCCAGCGATCGCAGACTTTGCCTGCGAATATCTGCCCGGCGGCACTCTCGATTCACTCACCAGTATCGCGGTGGCGTCCGGTCCGGGCTCGTTCACGGGACTGCGAATCGCCGTGACGACCGCGAAAATACTCGCATACGCGCTCCAAATCCGGCTCGTGGCGGTCAACTCGCTCGTGGCCATTGCCGACTTGGCATCACCCGTGGCAACTTGCGGAAACGAAGAATCGCGAGTCGCACGCTCGATATTGGTAGGCTTGGCAGCCTACCGGGGTCAGGTCTATCAGGGCAGATTTTTGCCCGGACGAGCGTTTGAAATCGATATCGTGTCCGCTGCCGATTGGAAGCAATCAGTCATCCAGGCGGCGGATGCCGTCGAGAAGCGAGGCGAATTCACGGGCAAAAATAATTTCATTTTTGCGGGCGATCGCAGGGTATTCTTATCTGCGGGGATCCCCATCGATTCGGACAATTGGTGTTGCGACGACGTGATACGGGCGATCGGCGTCGGCCGCGTCGGGGCGGAGATGCTCGCTCGCGGTGAATTCACCGACCCGGTCGAGCTGGTGCCCGACTATCTGCGACCGAGCTCGGCGGAAGAAAAGTTAGACTGAAAAGCTGACTTAAAAAGCTGTCCTCTGGCTTGTCACGGCAACTGTTTCAGGGGATTCTACGAGTCGACTGAGACAGAGGGCGGGGTGACCGCTGGCGGCGGCAGTCGCGGTGGCTCGTCCACTGCTGACTTTTCGTCACTGGAGGAAAGTCCGGGCTCCGCAGGGCAGGATGGTCGATAACGTCGACCGGCCGCGAGGTTAGGGAAAGTGCAGCAGAGAATAGACCGCCGAACGGTTTGTCACGACGCGCTCTTTTGGAGCGGTAGTGGCCAACGCGTGGCAAGGGTGAAACGGTGCGGTAAGAGCGCACCAGCGGCCGAGGTGACTCGGCCGGCTTGGTAAACCCCATCCGGAGCTAGACCAAACAGGGTGCATGAGGCGGCCCGCCTCGTTATCGACACCCGGGTAGGTCGCAGTAGAGGCGGCGAGCAATCGTCGTGCACAGATAAATGGTCATCGGCAGCGATTCGCTGTTACAAAACCCGGCTTACAAGCCCTCTGTCTTGGTCGGTTTTTACCACGCTCCCACCCGGTTCATTGCACCATGACCGTTTCCAACGCCGACGATCGTTATCTCCGCCAATCCCAGTTCGGCCCCATCGGTGAGTGGGGTCAACGCCAGATCGAAGCAGCCCGCGTGGCCGTACTCGGCTGCGGTGCACTGGGCACCGTCGCCGCCGACCAACTCGCCCGCGCCGGTGTTGGCACGCTACGCCTGATCGATCGCGATCTTGTGGAGTGGAGTAATCTGCAACGTCAGTGCCTCTACACCGAGGCCGATGCCGAAGCGGGGGCGGCCAAAGTCGAAGCTGCGGCGACGCATCTCCGCAAGATCAACTCATCAATCCACATCGAGGAAAGCGTCGTTGATATCACGGCTGCCAACATTTTCCGTCAGCTCGAAAACATCGATATCGTGATGGATGCGACGGACAACTTTGCCGCGCGCTTGTTACTCAATGATTGGTCGCTGAAGACGAAGACTCCGTGGGTACATGGGGGATGTGTCGCCGCCAATGGACAAGTCCGTTTGTTTACGGGCAAGGCACCCTGCCTGCGCTGCCTGTTACCGCATCCGCCGGCGCCTGGTGAAACCGCGACCTGCGATACAGTCGGCGTGATCGCTCCGGCAACGCATCTGATTGCCAGTCTGCAGGTCGGTGAAGCGTTGAAATGGGTGTCTGGAAACCGGTCGGCCGTGCGCAGCACGATTCTCTCGGTTGATCTGTGGCACAATCAATTTCGCTCGATCGAGTTGACAGGCGATCCGAACTGTCCCGCCTGCGTGCATCATCGATACGACTTCGTCGATGCGACCGCCATGAACGGCGCAGCCGAGGCGCTCTGTGGCCGCGACGCTGTGCAGATCGCGGGTTCAGGACAGAGCATCGACTTGCAGCGGGTATCCCGAGCATGGCAATCGATTGGATTGGTGAAAACGTCGCGGTTCTTCGTCCGACTCTCGTTGCCCGAGGACCAGACCGTCACTCTGTTTCGCGACGGACGTGCGGTGATCAGCGGCGCGAGGGACATCCCTCACGCCCGCTCTCTTTTTGACCGCTACGTCGGCTCGTGAAGACAAACGCCTTACGCGAACTGGTAGCCTTCTTCGCCATGGTCGACGATGTCAAGACCACGTTGCTCGCTCTCGGCGGGGACGCGTATTCCGACTGCAATGTCGATCACTTTGAGTAGGATCAAACTGCCAATTCCTGCGAAGATGTAGGTAATCAGGACGGCGACAATCTGCCCAATCAACAGGCCCACGCTGCCTCCCGACTCGATCAGCCCGATTGGCACACCTCCGCTGACGTCGACAGCAGCGCGGGTCGCAAAAACGCCCGTCAATAAGGCGCCGAGCGTTCCGCCAACCCCGTGGACGCCGAACGCATCGAGCGCGTCGTCGTATCCGAACATGTGTTTGAGCCGCGAGCAGGAATAGAAGCACAGAAAGCCTGCTGCCGCTCCCATCACCAGCGCGGGCATGGCCAGCACAAAACCTGCGGCAGGCGTGATGCAGACCAACCCAGCGACCGCGCCGCTGCTCGCTCCGAGCACCGTCGGTTTGCCCAGCCACACCCACTCAGCAACCGCCCAGGCCACCGCGCCGGCCGCAGCCGAGAAGTGGGTTACCATGAACGCGCTACTGGACATTTCATCCGATAGCAATCCGCTGCCCGCATTGAACCCGAACCAACCAATCCACAACATCGCCGCACCGAGCACGGTATAGGTCAAGTTGTGTGGCTGCAGCGGTTCGCTGGGATACCCCATTCGCGGCCCAATCAGCAACGCCGCAACGAGAGCCGAGATCCCGCTACTGATATGAACGACCGTGCCACCTGCAAAATCCAGAGCGCCGCCGGCGATACTGCCGCTGCCGTAGGCGAGCGGGCCGCCGTCCCAGACCCAGTGACACAGGGGACAGTAGATGAACGTGCCCCAGAGAACTGAAAAAATGACCATTGCGCTGAATTTCATTCGCTCGGCAAATGCTCCGCAGATGAGCGCAGGTGTGATGATGAAAAACATGCCTTGAAACAACATGTGGGTCATCCGTGGAATGCCGCCTTCCATCGGCGTCATCGCCGCGCCAGCCGCTTCGTCCCAGGTCCGCTGAACGCCATTCATGAACACGAAATCGAAATTGCCGATCCAGCCGCCACTGCCTCCAAACGCCAGGGAATAGCCGTATAACGCCCACAACACTGTCATCAGGCCCATCAGGAAGATGCACTGCATCATCACGCTGAGCACATTTTTTCGACGTACCAAACCGCCATAAAACATCGCCAAGCCTGGCGCCGTCATGAACAACACGAGGGCACACGAGACAAGCATCCAAGCGTTGTGTCCGGCCAGTGCGGCCGCATCCACTTCGCGTTGGAGACTCTCGGGCGTGATGTCATTATCAACCTCGGCCGCAGGAGCCTCACCACGAACGCTTTCAGCGGACGATGGAGACGTGTCGCGAATCAGTTCGCTTTCTGCCGCTTCGGCCCTCGGTGACTGCGCCCAGCTCGAGGACGCCGCAAAAACGCAACCCACGAGCATTGCGAGGATCAAATAAGCAGAGTTAGATTGGCGAAAGATCGATATCATGGACCTAGCAACGCGTCAGAGGTGATGTTGGTCAGAACGAATTATGCGTTAGAATAGTCTCGTGGCGAGATGCCTGATACCCGAGCAGATGTTCCGCATGCTCATCACGGGCGATGTCGCACTCCGTTTCTCCGCACGCCTTCACCCCCAGCGAATTCTTGTGAAATCACCCTTTGACTTCATGCCAAGTGTGGCTTTCGTCCCAATGGGGGTGATCACTCGGATCATGTTGGTCACCTGCGTCTTGGTAGGCATTTCACGACCGACACGCGCCTGCGGTGACGACCGTCCACGCATAATTGCAGAAAATGCTGCGGAGGTGCATGCCGACACTGTTTCAGCCGCAGAGATCGATGACTGGGTCAGGGACCTGTCCAGCGACTCCTATCTGCGTCGCAAGCGAGCGACCTCGCAACTGACCGGAGTGGGTGAGCCTGCCGTCGAGCGACTCGTCGCCCAACTCGATTCGGGAGACCTGGAAGTAACAGAAAGAGTACTTGGTATCTTGCAAGAAATTGCCTCGCAATCCCCTGTGCTTGCTAAGCGTCGGTCCGACAAAGTAGCCGACGCGCCAACGGGCAGCAGCACAACGGCGTGGGACGAATTGCTGCGAATTTCCGAACTCGGGGGCAGTCAGGGCTCGCGAGCGAAAGTTGCAACGGACGAGGTGCGCGATGTGCGCCGCGCCCAAGCCATCGAGATCCTGGCTGCTGCGGACGTTTTCATCGGCATCGCCGACTTCACGATCGGCGCGATCACCCAACAACGACGGATTGTGGAAATCGATGACCACTTTGAGGGAAGCGCTGAGGTGCTGTCGCTGCTCCAGTGGATCGATGGCATCGACTATGCCCGGGTCGATGGAGCCGCGATTCGGAACGATGTGTTGTCAGGAGTCGTCCAGATGCCCGACCTGAAAACGCTCGTATTGCGCGAGGGTGACATCGATGCCGATGAACTCGCTGTGCTGGGCGATATGGCCGAGTTACGCCGACTCGAACTGCGATACGTGCCCATGACGGCGGAACTGATCGATCAGCTTGCCACGGTGCCTATTCGCGTATCGCTCACGCTCAATGGCACCGATGCACCGGCTGATCGAGTCGAAGCCCTGCACGAGTCAGTGCCGGGTTTAGAGATTATTTTCAAGCAAGGCGGGTTCTTAGGAGTGAGATGCAATAACACCTTTACCGAATGTCTGATTCTGGAAGTTGTTCCCGGACAGGCTGCGGAGGTGGCCGGTCTGTTGCCCGGCGATGTGGTGGTCGAGATTGATGGCACGACCGTTAAAAAATTCAAAGACTTGCAGGACGTCATCGACATGCACACTCCGGGCGACAAAATCAAGATCCGCTTTCAACGGGGAGGCGTCCCCCGCGAGACCACCGCAACGCTCGGGAAGCTCGAACTGCCGTGAGAGGACGCGATCAACCTCTCCAATCCGATGCCTGTGCGCCTGTTGGCCTGATTCCCGGTGTCCGCGAGTGTCGACGCATCCGTGTGCGCTTGGTGGACTGGTTCGCCACGGCCGCCCGTGATCTGCCGTGGCGTCGACTGCCCACTCCGTATCGCGTCTGGGTGAGCGAGATTATGTGCCAGCAAACGCAGATCGCGACGGTGCTGCCCTATTTCGAACGCTTTCTCCAAAAGTACCCCGACGCGGCTTCACTCGCCGCTGCGGACGAAAACGAACTGATGCGAATCTGGGAGGGGCTCGGCTATTACCGCCGTGCCCGTAGCCTCCAAGCAGCCGCGAAGCAAATCGTGGCGGACCATGATGGTGAATTTCCGATGTGCTTCGACGATGCCATCCGCCTACCGGGGATTGGACGCTATACGGCGGGCGCGATCCTGTCGATCTCATCCAATCAACGGTTGCCGATCCTCGAAGGAAACACCCTGCGAGTGTTCAGCCGCCTGATCGGACTGCGCGCACCTGTCGACGAAAAGCAATCGCAGAGCGTGTTGTGGACCTTCGCCGAGAAACTGCTACCGCGTCGCACCGCCTCGGATGATCGAGTCCGCGGTCCAGCGGCGCTGAATCAAGCTGCGATGGAGCTAGGCGCACTCATCTGCACGCCCCGCGAACCAAAATGCTTGATTTGCCCACTGGCAAATTGCTGTGTTGCCAACGCCCGCGGATGGCAGTCGGAAATCCCGACGAAAGCAAAAAAAATCGCATACGAGTCGCGATCCGAATACGCCGCGCTGATCACCGACGCGGCCGGTCGTTGGCTGGTCCGCCAAATCCCGACCGGAGTGAGGTTCGCCGGCATGTGGGATTTCCCGAAAGCCGGCCCCCCTGAAGCTCATGACGCGCATGGGTTCCAACAGTGGCTCGCCAGTGAACTCGGTGGCACACCGACGGTGGGCGAACAGGTGATAAGCATCAAGCACGCCGTAACCAAATACCGCATCACGCTGCACGTCCACGAGGCGGAATGTTGCGGCAAAAAACCACCGGCCCCGTGGTCGTTTCACTCGGCCGCAGAGCTGAGACGTCTCCCTATGAGCAAAACTGGCCGCCGCTTGCTCAACCACCTCCTTTCATGACCCGACAGGGCTAATCCGGGGCCTCGAACAAAGCAGCGCGGTCGGCTTAGCTTTCGCTCTCAAGCTCCGCTAAATCGAAGTTGCCCGCCATTGCTCGCAGTTTGTCCATGGCTCGGCGTTCGAGCTGGCGCACCCGTTCCTTCGACACGCCCAGTCGATCAGCGAGCGACTGAAGCGTGTGGACTCGGCAATGCGATCCGAGTGAAAAGCGAGAGCGGATAATGAATTTCTCACGGCGATCGAGATCTCCCAGCATGACCCGCAGGCGTCGACGCAGTTCATGCCAACGTTTTTCGCTGATCGCTGAACGATGATCTTCTTCAGTGACGTCGATCTCCATATCCTGCAGTCCAAAAGCAATTTGCTGACGTTCCTGCTGATTTTGAACAACGCTCCGATAGGCATTTCGACGAATGACTTGGGTGGCGTAGGTACTAAACTTGAATCCACGATCAAAATCGAATTTCTCAACACTCCGCATCAGCGCCATAATCCCGTCACTGAGCAGCTCGTCGAAACGATTGTTTGGATTGACAAACTTCTTGACGATCGAGAAAACTAGCCGTAGGTTCGCTTCAATAATCCTGTCGCGATGCCAATCCGCGAGTGCGACGTAAAGTTCGATTAATTCAAGACGCTTTCGCGATGGACGATCGGGATTCAACAGGCTGCGGTGGATTGCGGCTTGCTGACGCAAATAGTTCTTCCGTTCGAAGAGACGCTCTTCCTGTCGAGGTGTCAGCAGCGGAGCTTCGCACAATCGACCGAAGTGGATCGGCAGATCCACGCCGCTTCGGCGAATCGCAGCAATCCCCAACGAGGATTGGCGTCCTGCCAATGCCAGTGGCTCGGAAAAGATAAGATGGCCTTCACGCATGGAACGAAACCGATCGTTGCAGATGAAGTTGATTTCATGCCGCAATCGGTGTTTGGTTAACAAACGCACCTGGGTGAGGTCGAGCGACTGAATCTCTTGTAACTGATTCTCAACGTCTGTCATCGCGTCGGCCAGCTCGTCACATCCGAGCCAGGATGGCCGCCGGGTCGGGAAGGATGACGCAGTCGCCGCCTCCCATGTCGATTTCGCCGTCCTCGATGCTTGAGTGGGGGCTTTCATACGGGAGCTCATGCGATTGACTCACTCAGGTCGGAAGAAAATCTTTTTTCGATTGCCATTGACGGACCGCTAACATGGAAGCGACAGGGCGACGGTCCGGAGGCGTTCTCTCCAGGAGAGCGGTCGGTTCGTCCATTGCAGGATTGCTGCGTGTCCGCATCAATCGTGCGGGAGGAGCGATTACGGTGCCATTGGCGCGATTAATGGATATCCGCCGGTTGAGCCACGGTGTCAACTTCTGCGCCAATCCGTCCACAAAGGCGCCATGCAGGCCGCTAGGGTGATATTAGGACGACCTATTAGCCTGTCGCAGTGCGGTCAAAAACTAAAGGTTTCGTTCAAGAACGAATTCTGGCACGGGAGTTACCTGCACTTATGAAGAAAGTTGCAGAGAGTTCTGCAATCCATTACCGATGAAATCAGTATTGTTGATTGCATCGTTGGTCGATTTTTAGCAGCGAGGAGCGGGAAGGTTTCCTGCGCGCGCCGTGTGATGAAAGCTGCGGATTGCCCGCTAAACCCTTAGCGAATTTGGTCGATCAGCGCCTGATGAAGGGCGGGCGTGGAGGCAACAGCGAATTTCGGTACCCAGTCATCAAACTTTCCCCCATCGAAAGCGGTCAGAACCGCACCGGCTTCTCGGGCGACCACGACGCCGGCAGCAGAGTCCCAGGGGGCGACGTTGGTGGCCCAGTACGCATCGAGCCTACCGTCGGCGACATAACACATATTGAGCGCGCAGGAACCGAGACGCCGCAGCGATTGACATCTCTCCAGCACTCGAAGAAAACGAGCGATCTCGGGTGAATCGCGCGTCACACCCGCACGAAAGCTGCACGCCACGAGGCTTTCGTCCAGCTTTTTGACGTCGCTGGTTTTCATCAGTCGATCGTTACACCGCGCCCCTTGGCCGTCGATTGCGGTAAAGCAGTCTTGGCTGATCGGGTCGTAGATCACCCCAAGTCGCATTTTGCCACGAGCATAGAGCCCGATCGAGACCGCGAATCCTTGGAGGCCATGGACATAATTGACGGTGCCATCGAGCGGGTCGACGATCCAGCAGGGAGGCGCGTCTTGATGGCCGGTGCGAACGTCCTCCGGCGGATCGTTCTCGCCTTCCTCTTCGCCCACGAATGCGTAGCTCGGATAGGAGGCTTCCAGAATCGCCCGGATTGCCGTTTGCGCGGCCAAGTCCGCATCGGTGACGAGATCTTTGGGCGCTTTCTCGCTGACCACACGATTTTTATAGCGTGCCATCAATTCGTCTGCTCCCGCACGTGCGGCGGCGAGGGCGACGTGCAGGTGATCATTGTCCATGCAAATCAATCGTTTTCGAGATGTCGTAGTTCTTCGAGCCACAGTCGGATGTCGTTGTCGTACTCGGTCGACATGTTACTCAGGATTAACTGGCGATGGAACGCCGCCGCTCCACCCTGTTCAACATGTTCGGCGACTTCGGCGCTAAGGAACCGCAGGCTCGGGTCCGGTGCGATCAAACCGCGTAAGAAGTCCATCAGCAACTGATTGCGTAGCACCTCTTCGGGCAGGATGCGTTCGAGATTCTTAGGCAATTCCCATTTGGCTTTGAGGAACTCCGCCAGGCTCGTCATCCCCGAGCATGGGTTCACGCCAGCGAGCAGTTCAATCAGCACGTATCCGAGGCTGGCCAAATCGCTACGCGGCGTTGCCGGACGATTTTCTAGCACTTCGGGTGCGGCGTAAATCGGCGTGCATTCCCGATCGTTGGGCGGATTGCGATAGTCGATCGAGGAGCCCATGTCGATCAATTTTGCGTGACCGCTGCGTTTGAGCATGATGTTCGCAGGCTTCACGTCGCCATGAACAATGCCTTCGCGATGGAGCGCCGCCAGTGCCGCCAGACATTCGCGAACAATCGCCACGGCGACGCCCGCCTTGAATCGTGACTGCTCGACGCCTTCGGTCATGATCACGTCGTTGATGTAGCGCCAACGCTTGGGATGGACATAGTCACGCAGCAGCTCGAGGCAGGGTGGCATCACCAGTTGCCGCAAATCGTAGCCATCGATCCATTCCATCAACATCACGCGGATCCGGTCTCGCTCGAAAAAGTTCTGAACGTCGAGCAAGTTGTCGTGCTGGATCATCGCCACCCGAGCGGCGATGGATGCCACCCGCTGCATCGCCTCGTCGTAGGCGCGGGCGTCTTTGAAGCGTTCAGGCGAGAAGATCTTCATGGCGACAGGAACGGTAAATCCATCCGTGCCCCGATACTCGGTTAAATACACCTCGCCCTGACCGCCCCGACCGAGCATCCTCAATAAACGATAATGCCCCGTCCAGGAAACCTTGCGGTCGCGCGTGAGTTCGTCATATCGGTTGACGAGCTTCGGATCGCTCGTCTGAGTGGGAGCGCCAAGATAGGTGATGGTGGGTGTGGGTTCGAAACGCGTGGTCGCTGGCATGGCTATTGGCCGATTGTGGCGGCTTCCTTGTCACCTTGATTCGCTCTGAGAAAGAGTACAGATGCAAATGCTCCTACCGGGTTCGCAATCCGCCGAGTTCTTTCCGATTTGTTTAGAAGTATACCCACACTTGGCCACAGACACGAACCGAGGCTCAATTCAATAGATTAATCACCCGCCGTAAATCACTAGGCAAGGGGGCTGTGAACGTCATCTCAGTTCGAGTCTGCGGATCGAGAAAAGTGAGTTGATGCGCGTGCAGCGCCTGCCGATCCAGAATGATCTCGTCGGGATCGGCGGTGTGCGAACCATCAGCATTGCCTGGCGGAACATTCGCGGCCAATGTTTCACCCGCGGCCCGGGCAAGACCCGCCCGGGTGAGCACGGCGTGGCCGGCGTACAGTCGATCGCAAAGAATTGGGCAGCCAATATGAGCTAAGTGGACACGAATCTGATGCGTGCGCCCCGTTTTGGGTGACACCTTGACCTGAGTGACTCGCCCGTGCCGGGAGATGACCTCGTAGAATGTCGATGCTTCTTTGCTCGATTCATGGTTTTCACGAATCGCCTGTTTGTCGCGTTGGTAGGGATGTCGGCCAATCGGCGCGTGGACCCAATCGCGATCTCGGTCGAGCCGCCCAGCCGTTAATGCATAATACGTCTTGGAGACTTTGCGGTCGTGCCACTGGGCGGCCAAGTTCATGTGAACGGCATTCGTCTTGGCGACCACCATCACACCGCTGGTGTCCCGATCGAGACGGTGGACAATACCCGGGCGGGTCGGCCCGCCAACATCCGAGAGTGATTGAAACCGGAATGCCAACGCACTTGTGAGCGTGCCCGTCCAATTGCCACGCGCCGGATGGACGACCATTCCGGCAGGTTTGTTGATCACGACCAGCCCGTCGTCTTCATAGAGAATGTCCAGAGGAATGTTCTCCGGGACGGTGTCGTCACTGGCGGGTTCGGGCAGGCGGAACCGGACCTGTTGGCCGCTGCGGACCTTAAAGCTGGGTCGGACGACACGTCCATCGATCTCAGCACCGTCTTCTTGCACAGCCAATCGGATCTGCGAGCGGCTGTATCCGTCGCAGACCTGGGTTAGGAAGAGATCGATGCGGGTGCCGTCGGCCGATTCAGGAACGACAAATTCCCGCACGACTTGATCATCCGCCGCCAATCGCCGGTCGGGCTCGCTCAAGAGTTCGACGGCGCCTGCAAGTCAACGGCGTCCTCACCATCGCTGTTCGCTGAGTCGGATTTCTCGTCAGCCGATTCCGCTGGGGAGCCTGGCGTTCCCTCTGGGGACTCGGGTTTTTCAACAACGGGCGCGTCGGCACTGTCGTCGTCGGCATTGTCGTCAACGGCTGGTTCGGGTTGCGTCGACTCATCGCTCATCGGCTCATTCAACGCGGGTTCGTCCGCAGGCGACTCATCCGCGGCTGCTTCGCTGGCCGGAGCAGGCTCATCAGTAGCAGCGGGTTCCTCGCTGGCACCCGCCTCGGCAGGTTTCTCGGTTTCAGGTTTCTCGGTTTCAGGCTTCTCGGTTTCAGGCTTCTCAACTACCGGTTTCTCAGCTACCGGTTTCTCGGTGTCAGATTTCTCGGTGTCAGATTTCTCGGTGTCAGATTTCTCGGTGTCAGCGGTTTGTTCTTCGCTCTCGGTTTGCACCGCAGCGGCCTCGTCCATCGCCTCCTCAGCGGGTGAATCGCCTTCGGGTTGAGGGGTTGTTTCGATATCGGGGAAGTCCAAATCGGGCAGATCAGGCAGCATTTGGTTCGACGGCAATGCTGGCGGCAAGCTGGGATCGGCTGGCGTGAAGTCTTGTTTACCAAACCACGTCAAGAAAGCCTTGGCAGCGGGCTGGGAGAGCAATTTGATTCGCTGCTGAGCCTCCGTCATCATCTCGACTGATTCCCCCGCGTCGATGGTGGCCTCATAATATCCGATCGCCTCGTCCGTCTTGCCGAGTGATTCCGCGATACGAGCCAGGCCATAATTGGCGCGCGATTGAATGAGCGTTTCGTCGCTGAGGGACAGGGCGTCCTCGTAGGCCGAGGTCGCGTCGCTGAGCAATTCTTCGGCTTCATCGCGACTGGTGAACAACGCGTTCATGCCCGTTCCCATTTTTTGGCTGCCTTGATAGAGGCGTGCCCAGGCGGCCATTGGCGTCTCTGGATAAGTGGCCGCGACCGTCGAGAGTGTTTCGCTATCACCCCGCACGGATCCTTCAATTAACTGGTACGTGGCGTCGCTGCGATGTTCGGCCTGCATGCTGGAATAAAAGCCCCATGCCAGCAATCCGACGAAAGCAATCGCGACGACAGCGGCAATCGGTTTGGAATAAGGTTCGATCTTATGATTGATCCGGTCGATGGCCGATGCTAGCTCGTTCTCCTGGAGTTCATGGCGTCGCTCGCTATTCATGGGGGGATCGGTCCAAGCCGTT
This sequence comes from uncultured Planctomycetota bacterium, assembly GCA_963763175.1. GTDB lineage: Bacteria > Planctomycetota > Planctomycetia > Pirellulales > Pirellulaceae > Rhodopirellula. The sequence goes on from CAVXOB010000011.1 coordinate 1,319,531, forward strand.
AGAGAAAAAAATCCGCTGATGCAGACGCCCTTATCGCGCTGCGGTGTGGGCGAGAGTATAGAAACGTCGCTGTGGCAACGTCAAGGTAATCACGCACCCGCCACCCCGTTAAAACGAGCTCGATTCTAGCGGGGATTGCCGCCCAACCGGTAAAACCTAACATCTCTCAAAATAAAACATCGCCAAACCACCCACTAGGGGGTGTGTCGGCAGCGGGTGCGTAGTTACATTGTGTCGCACGTGAATCACACCAGGCTCTCATTCGGGGGATTTTGAACTCTTGAGCGAGGGCGATAGCGTGCGTGAGACTGGAAATCACTGATCTTTGAAAGTTGGATGCCTCCCTGATGTGCTTACTAGCTGTTCAGTACCGTTTGGTCCCCGAAAGCCCCATTCTCGTCGCGGCCAATCGCGAGGAATACATTGATCGACCGAGTCAAACTCCGTCGATCCAATCGGGTAAACCGCGTGTACTTTGTGGAATCGATCAAAAAGGCGGTGGCACCTGGTTGGGTGTCAATCAAAACGGCCTGTTTGTCGGTCTGACCAACCGTGCTACTGCGACGCCGCTCTTTGGGCAACGCTCGCGGGGCCAACTCGCGATGGACCTGCTGCGATGCACGTCTTCTCGGAAGGCCCTCGAAAAGGCTCATGCCGAGTTTGCTAAGAACCGTTACGAGGGATGCAACATCATTCTAGCCGACGCGAAAGCCGGTTATGCGATTCATGCTGATGAGCGTCAAGAGGTAGTGGACTTGCATGAGGGACTGAATATTATCGGCGCTCGCAACCTCAACGACCCCGACGATCCGCGCGTGCAGCTTGCTCGCCGGCTGCTGACGCTGCAAACACTCGATTCGCCGGTCAAGTTCTTGGCCGTCGCGAGCAAGGTGTTTGCCCGTGCTCCCGTCGGCCCAGGCCGTCCGAGCATGGTCGTTCGCAACGGTGACTACGCCACCGTGTGCAGCACGCTAATCGCACTGGGTGTTAAGCCTCGCGATGCGATCTATCAGTTCAGCAACGGTGCCCCGGACCAGAACAAGTACGAGGACTACTCGCCCATGCTGCGTGATATCCTCAGCCGTGGACTGAGGGAAGCTCGCACCAAGGCCAAAGTTTCCTGACGGCGCGATTCCGAAGCCGGGGTTCCTGAAACCCGCAATGGAAAGGCATACCATGTCGAAGCTCGCCCTACCGGGATTGAAGATCCCGGTCATCGAGTTGTTTCGTATGCCCGGAGCGGCAGTGGATGATCTGCAAAAGTGAAACGAAGGCGGCCCACTCTATCGAAAAAACCGAAAGCAAAGACGCGGTGGGATCTTAAGCCGCTTCCATCCCAGCGGCTCGCCGCCAAGCGCTGAGTTGGCCCATGTGCATCATCACGTGACCGCCCATGTAAAAGGCGTGCATCGATCCGATCGTGGGAAATTTGTCGCGCATTCTCTCAAGTGGGTTCTCCGCTGTGAAAACCGCATCATCGGTCGCACGAAGCGTTTCGATGGCAGCTTGCTGCGCCGCAAAAAACTTCTCCGTGATTTCATCCATCGCTGGATAGACGCTGCCATCGGTATCGTCCACACAAGTCGCCGCTGCTGAAAATAGCGAATCGTACTGGCTCGACGGAGCAACCGCTCCTGCGTCCCCGCCCAATTCCGTGATCACACGGCTGGGATACAGACTCAGGTGCCCGATAATGAACGCGGGATGATTCGAGCGAATCACTTTTCCATTTACCTCTGCAAAGCGAGCAAACTGTGCGGCAGGAATGCCCTTGAGCAGCCGCTCGGCATAGGCCACACCCATGGCAGCCGAATCCGCAATCATTGATCCAATCATCTAAAATATTCCGCAAAAAGTTTTATGGAGTGTCCGACGCACGCCAAGTGAACCACAAAACCTGATTGGCATCAATCACGGGAGGAACGACGTCTGCCGATCTGCTAGGCTAGCCTGCATGACTCAACTCCACCAACATTTAAATATTGCTGTCGCTGCTGCCCGTGTCGGCGGCGATGTCCTCCGCCGCTACTTCGAGCAAGGCGTTCAGGTTCGTGACAAATCCGCTGGGGGCGGGAAAGCTTACGACCTTGTCACCGATGCGGATCTTGAAAGCGAGAAGGCGATCGCCTCGTTGCTACGAGATGCCTATCCCAGTCATGAAATGCTCGGCGAAGAATCATTGCAACAAGGCAATGGCGAGGCGGAGAACTTGTGGATCATCGACCCGCTCGATGGCACCAACAATTTTGCCCACCGAATCGAACACTTTGCCGTGTCGATCGGCTACTATGAACGGGGTCGACCGATGGTGGGTGCGGTCTACCAGCCCCTGCTCGATGAGATGTACACGGTCATTCGCGGCCATGGCGCCTTTCGAGGCGGCGAGCGAGTCCATGTCAGCGCTGCCGAGTCGCTTGGCCAGGCGATGATTGGGTGCGGCTTTTATTACGACCGTGGCGCGATGATGCGTTCGACGTTAGCCGCGATCGAAGAATGTTTTTCAAACGACATTCACGGCATTCGCCGCTTTGGGACTGCGTCACTCGATCTCTGCATGGTCGGCTGCGGGCAGCTCGACGGTTTCTTCGAATACAACCTCTCACCATGGGACTTCGCTGCCGCAGCTTTATTCGTTGAAGAAGCTGGCGGGCGTGTCACCGACGCACAAGGAGGCAACTTGCCGATCGGCAGCACCAGCATTGTGGCGAGCAATGGAACGCTACATGACCGCCTCGTAGAAATCACAACGCGGCACCAACCTGCTTAGAGCGGCTTCGCCGCAATGTCGACCAGCTCTCCGAACTGTCAGCGGATATCGCACCTCCCGCACGCTTTCAGCTCGGAGAGCTGAGCGACAATCCCCGCGGAATCAGATCCATCGCCGCGATAATTGATGTCGGTAAGCGAAGCTTCAAGCGGATCGGTCGGATGGACGAACAGTCTAGAGTCATTGTGAAAAGCTTAGACATTGGCAAATCGGCCGGTGGAGTCGCCGAACCGATCGACGTTTTTAACTCCCATTCGATCGGCGATCGAGAGGAACAGGTTGGTCATCGGTTGGGAACCGGCATCAACCAAACGTCCAGGACTCAATCGCCCCGCACCGCTGCCCGCGAGAATAACGGGTAAGTTGTCGTGCGTGTGCCTGTTCGCGTCAGCGATGCCACTGCCATAAAGAATCATGCTGTTATCGAGTAAATTGGAATCGCCAGCGTCGTTGATGCCCCGCAGTCGCTCGAGAAATTTCGCCAAACGCTTCATATAGAAGACGTCGATCTTCGCAACTTTTTCACGAGCCTCCTCCTCTCGCTGTCGATGGGTCAAGTTGTGATGCCCCTCGGGGATCCCGATCTCGGGAAAGCTGCGGTTGGATCCGTCATGTGCCATCATAAGCGTCGCGACTCGGGTCGTATCGGTCTGAAACGCGAGAGCGAGCAGTTCCAGCATCACGTCGATATGTTCGGCATATTCTTTCGGGATCCCATCGGGGACGGATTGATCAGCGGCGCCAAAATTCTGTAGTTTGCCCGTCGGGAACGTTTCCATGCGTTCGATGCGTTGTTCAATCTCGCGAATCCCGCTCATGTACTCGTCGACCTTGCGGTGATCGGACTGGCCCAGTTGCTTCCTTAACTGGCTTGCATCTTCGAGAACGAAGTCCAGGATCGATCGCTGCTCGTTGCGTCGCTTTTGTTGCTGGCGGTGGGTCTGCGGATCTTGATCGCCAAACAATCGCTCGAACACATTCCTGGGATTTGGCTCCGGTGTCATCGGAGTCACCGCAGTTCGCCAAGAGACATTGTATTGGTAGGCGCACGAATAGCCCGAATCGCAATTACCTGACTTGCGGATCGAATCGCATGTCAATTCCAAAGACGAGAACTTGGTTTCGTACCCAACCTTCTCAGCAATCAATTGGTCGATTGATTGCCCGACAGAAATATTGGTGCCGGATGTTTTTCGCGCCCTCATGCCGGTCAAGAACGTTGCGTTAGCACGCGCATGGTCGCCAGCCCCATCGGGTCCGGGCTCGGCATGTTGATGATCTAAGCCAGTGATAACCTGAATCTCTTCACGTAGCGATTCGAGCGGCTTCATGGTCGAACTTAACTGAAACTCCTTCCCTGTTCCCGTGGGAAACCACGCATCTTGTTGAGCGCCATTGGGAACGTAAATGAAAGCAGATCGGACGGGAGTGATGGGCTGATCGCTCGACGCGGAAGCCTGGCGGGTCTGAAACGCTTCCAGTGCTGGTAGAGTTATTGAAACCCCAAGTCCTTTCAAGAACTTCCGACGCTGTTGATTGACGTGTGGGCTCATTGGAATCTTCTCGTTTGCAGTAGGGGCGGGAGCGAGGCTTGCATATGGCCATTGGCCAAACTAATTGATTCGTTAGGGATTCTAGGGGCGCTGCCGCTGGCCACGATCACTATGGCCTTTGACCCGAAAAAGCAACACCCAATATCGTGACTTCGAGACGGGTCAGCGAGCATTGAAATGGGATTCCTCGCTGATGGACCTGGTGACTAAAACGGCGGGCCGCATGCGCCGGAATGCGGGTGAGCTGACGACGCCCGAAATGAGTTGCTGTGATCGGCCCTGGTGGTCTTCTAGGCTCTGGCTGATTTGTTCCAGTGAGACTTCGTCCCCAAACTGAAGACTTCGCCCAATGGCGTAGGACAACATTCGCTCGGAAAGGCAGCGATAAAAATCCGCGTGTCGCGGGCCAGCCAGGATTCCTTTCAACTGCGTCACGGTTTCAAACGATTCACCGGAGATCAGACGACCGCTAGGTTGGATCGGCTGGCCACTTTCCTCGTCTCGCCACGTTCCGATGGCAGTAAAATTCTCAAATGCGAGACCGAGAGGATCGAATCGAGAATGGCAAGAACTGCACAAGGCAGCGCTACGATGGAGTTCGAGCAACTGACGATTGGTTGGGTTTTCAACTTTACTCTGACCAGCCGACTCTTCGAGTTCGGGAACCATGGCCGGCGCCGGCGGAGCGGGAGTTCCCAAGATGTTGTCCAAAATGAACAAGCCACGCTTGACCGGTGACGTGCGTGTCGGGTTGGACGTGACAACCAAAAACGTGCCCTGCGTCAAGATACCTCCCAGTGGACTGTCGGGAGGCAACTGAGTTTTGCGGATCTCGTCATGATCGACTCCTGGCACGCCGTAGTGCCGGGCCAATCGTTTGTTCAAGAACGCATAATCGGATTCAATCAATTCCAGCAGCGAGCGGTCCTGACGAAGCACATACGAGAACAGTCTCTTTGTCTCGGTTGCCATGTCACGGCGAACATCTCCGTCAAGACGATTCCTCTGATCGCGGATTTCGAGATACCGTTTGTAAGCGGCGACATGCTCGGGTGACGCATCCTCGGGAAGCGATCGCCGACCCTGCTCGGTATTGTTGAGGTAGTCAACGAGCTGCTCGTATTCCTCATATAAGCCGAGAGCTGCCAACGGGTCGATCGAGATGCTTTCGACATCACGGGTTTGCAGCCACTGGCCCACGAAGTTATCAACCAAGCTCTCAGAGCGTTCGTCGCGCAGCATTCGCTGCACTTGATCGCTCAGATTCTCGAACAGATTTCCAGCCTCGGCCAACCGAAACAGTTCGTCGTCGGGCATCGTCGACCAGAGGAAATACGACAGTCGCGAGGCGAGAGAATACTCGTCGACGAGGGGAAACTCATCCGTCGAGCCCGACTGGGGATGGTCGACGCGAAACAGAAAATGTGGTGAGGCAAGTACCGCCGTCATGGCACGCCCGATACGTTGCTCGAACGAACGATCATCCAAACCGGTATCGTCTGCATCGGTTGAAAAACCCGCCAAGTCAAGCAGCCGACTCAGATCGCGTTCATCAACTGGCCGACGATAGGCACGCAAGCAAAACCGTCTCAGGATCTCGGACGCATACTGCCGACACTGGTCGGCACCTTCTGGTGGAGCATCCCTGTGAAAGAAACGATCGTAGCCGTCGGGATGAATCCAGTGCTCCGGATCCAATGGCCCTTCGATCCGGGCGGTCGACAGATCCAGGCGAACATATGTTCCGTCTTTCACATCCTCGTTCGATTCGCCATGCGGTTGAAGTGCATCCAATTGGAACTGCATCGTATGTTGACCTGCGGTCAGTGAGCCCTCAAACGATACTTCGTGTGTCGCACCGCTACTCCACCCGTGCTCACGATCGTAGAGCACTTTGCCATCCAACATTAATCGAATTCTAGCTCGCTCTGGATTGAAATCAAAACTGCCCTTGATTTCAACCGGGACGACAATGTGGTACTTGGCATCGCGGGCGAGCTCGAACGTTGCCGTGGCGGACGCGGACTTGTCAAAGGGGAGACGCTTAGCTTTCGATTTGATGTCGGTGTCGAAGTCCTCCGCTTCGAGCAGTGCAACCGGGATGACGCGCGTTGTTTGTGGAACCGCACGGGCAACAATCTCGATAGCTGCTTCAATGTACTTCTCCGCCAGCAAGGGTGATATGGACAACGCATCGGCATTGTTGTCAAAGCCATCACCCGAGTCGTCGGGCGGAAACTCTACCGAGGTATCAAATTCGATACCCATCAGGTCGCGAATCGTGTTGCGATACTCCATCCGGTTGAGCCGGCGGAGTGTGCCAGGGCCGGGGTCCAACTGCTCGTGACCCGATACGTGTTCTGTGATCCAGTCAAATAGTACCCGTTTCTCGGCATCCGAAGGTTGGTCCTCGCCCTCAGGTGGCATCACATCGGCCCGAACATTCTTCAGTACGGTCCACCACAGATGCGACTCAGACATGGCCGCCTCGGTTGACGGAAACTCATCAAGCGACAATTCGCCTTCATCCGCACCGTCCGCGTGACAATCGAAACAGTATTGCTGTAGCAGAGGTAACACGTCACGATCATATTCGTCGACGCCCGACGCGGTTGCCCTCCGATCAGGGTTGTCGACGCGAGTGTCGAGTTCATCGCCAGACGCTCTGCTGCTCGAGATCGGACCCGAGCATGTGCTCGCAATGATCACAACCGAGACGACGTAAACCAATCCAATTGATTTGTGAAAAACTCGCAGATGCATTTCAAACTTTCGCCGCAGAAAACGTCTCTCGGATCCGAATCCTATCCGGTGAGCGACGTGTGTTGACCCAAGGGACAGTATTGCACAAATCCGCCAGCTTTTCTCCGCAAAGTGGTTTTTTTTCTCTGTGTTCGCCTCTATCGTGTGAATACGAGACTCACTGTTCTCAACGTGATCATGTTGAACTTCCCAGTCGACGCACTCCACCAATGGCGATCAGAATTGTGACTGCTCGACGCGTGAACGGCCGGTTCCCAGTGCCATCGATCTGAGTGCCATCGAACTGATTCGCCCGGCCCTACCGGCGGGAGTGGCCGGTAGGAGTCCGCTGCACTCCCCGGAGAGGCGAAATGGAATAGAAGATTTTTTGTGTTAGAAGGTATCGCGTCGCCGAGTGGGAGTTAAACTGCAGATCTGGATTCCGCAATATCGCCTCGGTTTGCGTCTGGATGGGGTGCGTGGGGTGATGGGATTAGCATGTAACGGCTGCGTATTTCAGCGTTCCTCGCGCCCCATCCAGCCGCAAAGAGTCGTTTGACGCATACTCACTCAGCACTGCCCGCGTCGACTCTGACCGCAGGCGGCGGTTCGGATTCGCGTTCGGCGGCCGGAGGACCTTCACTGTCGGAGGATCCTTCGCCAGCGTCGGTTGCTTTTGGTGGGTCACCACCTTTCTTGGCTTCGATCAACGCGATTTCGAGCTCATTAATGATCCGTGGGTTGATCTGTTTGGCGAGCAGTTCACGGGTTTGGCTGAACATCTCATCGACTTTGCGTTGTTGATTGGGGTTGCGCCCAATGGCCTTGAGGAACATCGTTTGCTTGATGCCCAGGTCATTGGCAATTTTTTCATTGGAGGGCTCATTTCGGAGGATTTCGAGCAAATCGTCAGCAGCTTTGAGATTACCCTCCTTAATTCTCATATTGATCCGTGCTCTGAAGAGTTCACGGATGGCGACGAGATCGACAATCGCGTTTTGGACGCCACGGATATATGCCTCCGCTTGCAATCGCATGTCGTCCCCTGCGAGGTCGGCGACAACGACTTGGTGGTGGCCAGGAACGATGGGTAGTCTCGCCAACACGGCACCACCGTTTTTGACATAGAGCAAACGCAGTGGGCGATCGATCTTCTCGACTTTCAATCGACCGTTCCAGTCTGTACGACCGACGAAGGTCATGCTTGTACTGTCGAGTTCCTTATCATACAGCTCGTACCCGATCAACGGTTCATTGGGATCGCCCTTGGCATGCAATCGCAGCATTGTGCTTTCACGTCGCGGCTTCAGTCGCACTGCCATGCGGTGCGTGCGATTATTCTTTCGGCCCTGCAGCGTCGTCATGCGGCCTGTGTAAAAGTCCATGTTGACGGAATGCTCATTTTTCTCAGTAACGTATAAATACGCGAAGTCGAGAGGTCCAATGGTCAGGGGGCGACCGTTGCGATCGTCTTTGCGAACCAGCGGCACGAGGACTTCACCAACGCCGACGTGAATCGGAGATTCCGGATCGAGAGCCAGCCCAGCGGCACGCACCAGTCCTTTCGCATTCTTATTTCCGGCATCGTCGATGCGGACAACGGGAGAGAAAGCGTCCCGAACTGCGAGCCCCACTGACATCGCGACTTCATTGGGCGCGACCATCACGTGACGCACTACGTCGCCGAAGTATTGCATCAGCGTGTCGAGCTCGATCACATCGACGGTCTCGGGTACAACTCGAGTTTGCAATCGCACGATGTAAATCTTGTCATAATCCTGGATAGCCTCGATGACTTGTCCCTCAAGCGGTGGCACGATCAGTTTCGCCTCCGGTTCGGTGAGCGCGTCACCCATCCCACGCGACACCAAAATGGCTTCGGTGGACGTTTCTTTCCAGAGTTGGAGCAGTTCGACGGCATCGCCTTGGATCGGGCGAAGCTTATCTTTCCACGCAAATTTGGCGGGGGTGGTCTGCGACTGAGGGTCTTGCTCAATCCGGCTGAGGATGTCCTGGACGCGGCTTTGAGTGCCGGGAATCTCCTTCAGAAACCGGCCCGCATCGGACGCGAAATGCACGCGAACCGAATCCGGATGGTCTCGCTTGAGAGCGATCACGGGATCCGAAGCGGCGATCGAGTCGAATGTGACTGACGCGAGATCCCGGCGCAATCGAGGACACTCCAGGCGGCGCATCGGCGATGACGATTCGCCAAACCGAGCGAAAATCACGATCGAGATACTTCATCAGATCGGCCTGTAACGATTTCGCATTGATTTTCGGATCGTCTGACGCGATCCAAATCAGCACCCGGTAGGGCGAAAAGTCGAATGGAGGTGGCTCTTCGGGGCGTTCCTCCAATTCGTTCTCTGGATCGGAGTCCACCTCCGCACCGTCCATCGCCGCCTGATCAGGATCATCGGCTAACGTCGGCTCAAGATTGGCGTCTGAATTTTTGACGTCAGCCGCATCCGCAGCGGATTGGAAACTCAACGTCCGTGTGGCGATACCGAGCGTGAACAGAAATAGGATCGCGGTGATAGCTACGACAGCGTGGCGTTTCATTGGCTCAGCCTCCATTTGTCAGCATTCTGGTAGAGCGATACCACATCGGATCCGACGCCGAGCAGATTGCGATCATAGGCATAAGAATCGACGAGTTGCCAAAGCGGAATGATGGGGAGTTCGTGATGAACGATATAGTGTAAATCGAGTAAGCGGTCACGAGCGTCTTTCCAGTTCTTGGATTCCTCGAGTCGACGCAACCCCAAGCCCACTAACTGATCCGTACTGCCAGCGAGTCCTTTCGGGCCGAGCACCCGCCGGGCGTCGATAATGGGTTCCCATACCGCAGCGGCGACGTACGCTAAATCTGCCGTTCCAGGCTCGGGAAAGGCTTTGCCTACAGGCAGTTCGACCAACTCGATTTTCAGATCGAGCAACTCCCACTGGCTTTTGATCGCTTCACAGGCCGTCCGCGAAAGGTTTTCTGGAGGATGGGCGAGCCGGATGGGAGTCATCTCAGGCATCGTCGCTTTCTTACGTTTTGCCTGACCTTCCATCGTGTTGGCATTCAACGTGATCAGCAACTTGGCGAGTCTCGGCTCATAACGACGCGGGGCAATCGATTGATCGTAGGCGTAGCCAAGCGGGTCGTTTGGCTCCAGACCAGCGGGAAACGGCCCCGACAGAACTTGGCAACCGGGCACATCGAGACTCTCGAGCAGTTCCCCGCTGAGAATGTCCTGTCGGTTGGTGCCGTAGACGAGAGCGCGACGAAACGCACGTTCGGCCAAGAACGGGTGGTCGCTGCATGGGACGAGCATATGCACGCTGGGCAGCGGATACTTCGCGACTTTGATATCACGATTTTCCTGCAGTCGGACCGCGTCAGCAGGGAACAATTGATCGAGCACGTCGACTTCGCCCTTGAGCAGCTTCGCCACCCCGTCGGCGGCGCTCTCGGTACGCATCTCGACGATCTCACGCGGCTGCGTCTTGGTTCGCTGTTGGCCTACGAGTGTATATCGCACCACATCACCCTCGACAACATCACGGCGGTAGTCACCCGTTGGCGATCCAGGTGCACCACCGAACCAACTTCCGTCGACCGTCATTTGAATCAGTGCCGAGGGCAACACGTTGGGGCGGCGCAAGATACAGTCAATCTGGTTAGGGCCATCGAGACCGATCTGTTTAATGGCGGCCGCCCACGGCGAAAAATAAAGCGGTGAACCGGGATCGACACGTTCGGCCAAGCGATCTGCGACGAGGAATCCGTTGATGTCATTGAGCGGTGGCTCCAGTTTCTCTGGATGCAGCGTCATCATGAACTTTTGGCGATCGGCGCTCTGTTCGGTCTCACCGAACAGGAACTCATACTCGCCACCCTCGGGGCCCGCTCCCTTCATCTCGAAGAGGACCCGGTAAAGCAGTCGACCAGCGCGCCGGGCGGCCCAATTGTCCAGCCGAGTGGGATCGGGATCCTTCGCCGTTTGCAGAACCCCCACATTGACGAGCGGATAGATCTCATCGATTTTGCGGACCAGCGCCTGTCCGTCGGGAATCGAAGGCTTGAGGTGAATGCTCTCGCGGGAGAGCCGTCGAGCGGTGCGGTAATCTTCTTTCTCTAACGCCGCGATGGCTGCATCCTGACGTTCCTGTGCCATTTCCAAAAACGTTTGATTCCACTTCTTGATCGACGCGAGATTTTGGCCTCGATAGTCTCTTTCCAATCGCGCCAGTAGCCGCTGTGCCAGTTCGAGCTTATTCTCCTTCATCAATTCCTCCATCAATCGATCGGTTGTCATGCCGATGCCGCTGATGACGGATTCGCTTTTGTACTCCGGCGCATAACGATGAAGCTCTTCGAGCATCGCTAGAGCAGGACCAATTTCACCCTTTTTGAAGCGACTCAGTGCGTCACGCAGCAAGAACTCGGAACGCAAAATCCGCAGGTTCGGCCGGTTCGGATAGTCGCGAATCAGCACCGATAGAAACGGATACGCACCGGTGAAATCCCCGCTCTTGATCCGGTCGGCCGTCTCACGCTCAAGACGCTTTTCCCAAAAGTCGATCGACTCGATCTCGTCCCACTTGGCAACAAAGTCTTTCGTTTCAATTCCATTGATGCGGAACTTCAGCTGCCCCTTGGGATTGCTCGGCATCTCGCGGTTGGGCAGATCGAGCAGCCGCGCCTTGACCCAACCGCCGCCCGCGGCCTCTTTGAAAAAGATCAAGTCATGCGGGTCTTCCTGGAGTAGCTCCAGCCCGGGGGCCTCGGGGCGACCGATTTCGCCATAGTTGATGATCTCTGCCCACGCCGGCGCGGGCAGCAACGCGAGTGCGGTGACGAAGACGAGCTGAAGTAAAAACCAATGTGGGGGAAAATGCCGGGTCATGATCAGTTGTCCCCGGGGATTTTGGTGATGTAGACGACGCCTTCGGCACCGGGAACGAACAACTGGTTGCCCGCGGGCAAAGGACTCGACGAAAGCGGTTGACCCAGTTCGATCGTGCCGAGAACATCGCCCGATCCAGGATCGACAGCCACGAGCCAGCCATCGATTCCGGTCAAAACCCAGCGTCCGTGGATCGAGACCACATCCTTCACCGGCAGCCCCTTGAACGGCATCGGCGTTTGAAACACCTGCTCTCCATCGGCCGAGAACCCACGAAGAACACCATCGTTGGTGATCAACAGTGCCAGCTCCTTGCCGTCATCGGTCTGGGCGAGCGATGGGCCCCACTGAATCCGACCGTCCAGCAGCTTTCGAAACTTCTCAGTTAATTCTTGCTCATCGTAGCCGACCAAAAAATCAGCAGAGGGGCCGCTGACACCACCAACAAAAACGTTCTCAATTCCAATCGTCGTTCGCAGGAACGGCGCCTCCAGATCGATACTGGCGAGTTCACGGATCTGATCACCCACTCGCACTCGGTAAAGTTTTTTCCGGCTATCGGTGAGTAGCACCTGATCGGCATCGGTACTGACCCGCACCGGAGTCGACCATGTCACGGTGTTTTCGGGATTCGGATCACTTGCTGGCTGGAACGGCGCCCCCTTGGACACGCCCGTCTCCCAGTTCATCAGCACCACGCGCCCCGAGTCCAAGGGCAGCAACATGCCACCGCCGCTGAAAATCCCCACACCCGTCGGCTGCGGACCGGAAAGGTGGTAGGTGACCTTACGCAACGTTTCGCGGCGGCGGGTCGGATCGTAGACCATCGACTCGCTCGGGTTGGATTCATTGAGGAGCACGTACCGAGTGTCGTCAATGGCAATCGGATCAGTGAAGTTCATTTCAATCGAATTCGCACCCGGATTCTCAATCGGACCCTGGGTGGATCCGCTTTGAAGCGATTCAAGATCGAGCTGAAACAACGCTCCTTGACTGGTGGCCGCTTGGAATCCCTTGTCCGCTTTGACTAACATTGAGATCGGGGTGCCGACATCGGTCCGCCAAATTTCGTCTCCTGTTTTTGGCACTGCACCGGTCACGCGGATTGCAGAAGTGCCTCGCAAGATCCTCGCGTGGATGAGCGTATCCTCCAACGCCAGAGGCTGACCGATAAACGTGTCTCCCTCGTCTTTGCCCCAATCGAACACGACGCGGCCTGTATTGATCTGCAGCTCATAACGTCCAATTCTCGTGCCGGTGATCCACATTTGGCTGCGACCGACCGCCATGTGAGTCAGTGTGGGTTCATTGTAGGAAGCGACCTGCTCGGCCATTCGCGAGACCTGTTCACCCTCCGCAGTGGGCTCGATGTCGAACACAGCGACTTGGCCAAGATCCGTCAACACGATCATGCGGCGTTTATCGATGACAACCGGTGGGACGAGCACGTTCCCTGTCAGCCGGAATGGCTGCTGAGCGACCTTCAGGTTTTCTCCCTTTTCATCCATCCGCAGAACATGCAGGTTGGCGTATTCCGGACTGGCGTTTTCAATCACGAACAAGTGTCCGAGCACGGAGACCGGAGCGACGGCAATCGTTCCCTCTTCGTGTCCGACGTAGAAACTCTCGATGCTTTTTCCCGTTTTGGAGTCGAGCACGTAGAGATTGCTGTGGTCACCCGGCAAGTACACGCGATTGAGTTTGTCATCGATACCTGCAGGAGCACTGATCGTTTGAGGCAATTTTGCAACCCATTTCGCATCGCCACTCTCGGAATCGAGCGATATTAATTTGCCGGAGTGGACGGAGATCAAAATGGAGTTTTTACCAGCGACAGGCTCCTCAAATGTCTCCCCGATTTTCACCCGCCACTGCAATTCGCCGTCTTGGCCGCGATAGCTCTGCACCTCGTTCTGCGTCAAATCAGTGAGCAGCACTGAGCGACCACCGTCGAGCCGAATCGGCGTGTGGTCTTCCCCATAACCTGTAAATTTGCGCCACAATAAATGGCCATCATATGCTGAGAACGCAAGCACACTCCCGCCCGCTCGCAGGTAGTAGATTTCATCCTGCAATCCGGGCACCGGAGACCTGACCTCAACACGATTGGTCAACACAATCGATTTCAGAGACCCTTCTTCCATCGGGGTGGTGATCGGATCGGGTTCGTCCTTCGCGGGGGCAACTAAAGTCTCTTGAATCTTGCTGGCCTCTTTCACAAGCACGGTGAGACGCGGATCGGCAGCCAGTTCAGGAAAGTCACGCAGCAGCTCTTTGCGAAGATCATAGGAGGTTTTCGTATCCTTTTGGGCGAGGGCCTGTTTCATGGCCGCTTCGGTTTCGTCCAGCTGGATGTTGCGGACAATGTCTCGCTTGACGCGGTTGCGAGCCTCGGTGACCTGCAAGAGCCGTCCTTCGAGCGTGGTTCGCATCGACGTCAGCATGTAGTTCGGATCATCGATCAGCTTCCACTGCTCGTCGAGCTCATCAAGCAACTTCTGCTTTTCCGCGGTCCCACGCACCTTGCCCGCCTCCTGGGCAATGTTTTCAGCAATGTCCACCAACAAAGCCGCGAGGTTACCACGCTCCTCGTTCATGGCCGGCTCGTCGATGATGCGCGGTAATACCTCCTTGGCTTTGTGAAGCCCCTCCGTCGGATCGGTCATCTGCGCACTGCGATAAATTTCGCACATACCGACGCGGGTCCGCGCCAGCGACGAGTACTGGTTGTCTTCACCGTACTGGGCCAAGAATGAGATGTAGGCGTCTTGAGCCGGTTGATAGCTTTGGCTGTCGTACTGCTTGTTGGCCGCATCGATCACGTCGTCAGCGCTGGCCTTGGTGAGAATGAAATAGAATCCATATCCCGCAATTGCCAAGAAACCGATAATGCCGAGATAGCCGTAAATCTTGAACGAATCCCACACCGATTTGTGCTCGGGCGGCGCGACTCGCCCCGACGGGCGTTTCGGTCGCGGACGATCGCCATCGACGCCGCTTTCCATGGGGACCGCTTCGACAGGCTGAGCCTCGACTGCCATCGCTTCGACTGGCTCGGCTTCGATGGGTTCGGCATCAAATACTTCGTCGACAACCATCACATCGTCGTCACCACCGATCGAAGTCAGATCATCGTCAGCCTCGACGACGTCTTGATAGTCCGGGCTTCGCAGCTCACCAATTAACTTGGAAGCTTGAAACCGAGTCAATTGTCCGTTGTCGACGAGCAACTTCGCGACTGCCTCGGGCGTCACCCGAGCTCCGCCTTCGGTCAATTGTTCGCGGAGGGCCTCGATAATTTCTTGGTCCAGCAACCCACGGCGTTCCAAGCGGTCAATCAGTTCGTTAGCAAGCATAAAGACAGTTTTGAGCTGCCAACTACTAGCTTCTAGCTACTAGCTGAGCAGGCGAAGAGGAAGAAAAGATGAAAAGAAAAGAAAAAACGGAGAGTGGGAGAAGTGATGAGGAAAAGACAAGGAAAGACTACAGCGCTAGAAGCTAAAAGCTGTCCACTTCGGCGACTTGGACTTCTTGGAAGCCCGCGATCGTGCCAGCGTCCATGGCGTCGACGAGCATCCGAAGCCTGGCGTTCGCGTGTACCTTAATATCGAGACGCATGCCGTTCTGGTTCGCTCCGACGGCTTGCTTGAGAACTGAGATCAAGTTCTGCTTGCCCGGTGTCTCTCGCTCCCAATCGCTGGCCAGGACCAGAAACCCACCATTTTCCTCGATGTTCACGGTGACCGCGTCGAGCATTTCAGGTGGGTCCACGAGTGGCTGGGGGCTGGGCAAGTCCGAATCTTGATGTGGTACGCGAATCGATTTCTGCAAACTGAAACTCGCCGTCACCATGAAGAAAATTAGCAGCAGGAAGGTCACGTCGACCATCGGCGTCATGTCGAGTTCTCCGTCGTCGCGTTGGGCGCGAGGGGCCACCTCGTCTGCAACTGCGTTAGCAGCGCGATCGACTGGGTCGAAAGATTCGCTCGATGATGATGGTGCAATTGGTAACATAAATTGAGCTACTCGCGGTTAGCTACACAGCAGAACGGGAGACAGAGAGCTAGAAACTATTAGCTAGCGGCTGCGGCGCTTCGCCGCTAATCGAATCCATCGACTTCAGCGACTTGGATTT
This sequence comes from uncultured Planctomycetota bacterium, assembly GCA_963763175.1. Classification (GTDB taxonomy): domain Bacteria; phylum Planctomycetota; class Planctomycetia; order Pirellulales; family Pirellulaceae; genus Rhodopirellula. The sequence goes on from CAVXOB010000011.1 coordinate 1,335,629, forward strand.
CTTCAAATCCCGCGATGGCGCCGGCATCCATGGCGTCGACGAGCATTTGCAACTTCGCATTCTCGTGAACCTTGATATCCAGTCGCATGCCATCCTTGTTCGCTCCGATCGCCTGTTTGAGCGCACTGATGAGGTTCTGTTTTCCGGGCGTCTCGCGTTCCCAGTCGGCGGCGAGTACGAGAAAGCTGCCGTTCTCTTCAATTTCAAGCTCGATCGGGTCGAGTTCCTCGGTCGGTTCCTCGACATTGGACATACTCGGCAAGTCCGAGTTTTGCTTCGGCATCTTAATCGATTTCTGCAGACTGAAGCTCGCCGTCACCATGAAGAAAATCAGTAACAGGAACGTCACGTCCACCATCGGCGTCATGTCGAGTTCACCGTCGTCTCGTTTCTTGCGAGGCGGCAATGCGTCGTCCTCTTCGTCATGCAATAGTGCCGAGGGCGGATGTTCGGCATGATGCGGCTCGGCCGCGCCGCTTCCAGGTCGTGCGCCGGCGGCAGCAGACCGTGACGCTGGTGAACGGGGCGCGGGGGCGGCGGAGACGACCGGGACTGCTTCGAGCAGCTCCTCTTCCTCCAGCGCTTCGACCTCCAAAACAGCATCGTCGGCGTGGTACCCTTGCGCTTCGCCCTCCTTCGGAATCGACAGCGGCTGGTCGCATCCCGGGCAACGAATCGTCCGCCCGGCCAACCTTTCGTTGACTTTGCGGCGTGTACTGCATGACGGGCATTGGACACTGATCGACATTCGATTAACTTTCTTCTGTTATTTCTCTTTGACGGCGATATACGTGAACTGCATATCGGTGAACTCGTCACCGATGATTTTCTGCACGCGGGTGACTTCGGAGACCTTGACCTCTCCATCGCCGAGCAGCATCACCTGATCTTTGTTCTTGCTGATTGATTTTTCGAGTTCGTCGGTGATGTACTGGACAATCTCGGTCGCTTGCGCTTCCTCGTCTTTACTGAACTCACTCTGATCGCGTCGTTTCAGAATCGCCGGAGCGTCACCGCCCGCGGGTTCAATAAAGATGATCGCCGAATCTTTTGCAGAGATCGCCAAGCCGTTTTGGGCTTCGGGAATATTGCCGGTCTGGGATGGGTCCATTTTCGACGCTACCACAAAAAAGATCAGTAGCAGGAAGGTGATGTCGATCATCGGCGTGATGTCCATCTCCTCTTCCTCGCGTTTCTCACGCTTGGGAACGGCGTCAATCTCGTCTTCCTCGTCATCGATTAATTCGTTGCTCATGGTGGCCGGTTCTCTACATGGTTTCCGCGTAAGTGGCTTCTTCCGCACCAGCGTTCTGCGGCCGGGAGGCTGGGCGGGTTTCGCCAAATGCCAAACCTGCCTTAAAGGCTTCGAAGAAGCGGGTCAGTCCCGAACCTACGAGATCTTCCATTTTCGCGATCCGAATGTTGACCGAGGCGACCAGAATCATCAATGGGATCGCGATCGCCAGACCGCTGGCCGTCGTCACGAGGGCAACCTGAATGTCACCGGCCAGCAAAGAAGGCTCCACACTTTCGGCAGTAGCAAGGGTCTTAAACGCCCCCATCATCCCGAACACCGTCCCGAACAATCCGATCATTGGCGCGCTCTTGATCACGGTGCTGACCCAACTGAGCCGGTATTCCAGATCGCTCATCACATCACGCTGGAATCGGTCCATCATGATCTGGCGGGCGCGGCGAAAACCTTCACCGCGATTGTCGATCGCCATGTGCATCATCTGCGGGATCGCTCGGACATCGCCCTCGCAGTATTCCTCGACGCCCTCAAAGTCGCCGGCTTTGAGCATCTGCTCACAGTCATCCATGAACGCATCCTGCTGTTCTTCGGTTTTGAAGCGTTTTTGTGCCACGCGGGTCCATACGATGACAATTTGATACAGCCCCCACAACGCTACGATCGCCAACGCACCATAAGTGGAGTTGGAGATCATCGTGTAGAGGTCAGCGGCAGCGAAAAGTAACAAGGTCAAATCCTACGAAGGGTTCAAAGAAAAGGGGTCAGCAATGGAGGGATGAGAGTTCAGTTGATTAGCGTTTGGTGCGATAGCGCTGCTCGGTGACTTCAAATGCAAATCCGCTCCCCGAAGGTTTGCTCTGAAAAATGGTTTTTGCGATTTCCGTGACACTATTGTGCCCCTTCGTCGCAGCGTACTCCAATTCGGTGTGCGCCAGTTGATTTTCCAGTTGTTCGGGAATGAATTTAATGATTTGCCGACCGCCCGTGGTAATTCCGGCTTGGCCGAGCAACTGAATATCATAGCTCTTCAGCGGACTGTTGGTGGTCCACATGAAATACAGCCGTTTTTCTGCCTGACTGTCGTCATCGTGTCTCGAAACGGGTCGGGTGGAAAGATTTTTTGCGTAATCGACGCCCTGGGTTCCACCGATCGCACCCAGCTCGATGTCGTAAAAATCAAGTTGCTGGGAATATGCTTTAATGTTCTTGGCCGTGAAATTGAGTTGCCAGCGTTCGAATCGCGGCACAATGTCTTCGCCCTCGCCTTCGGGTCCCGGCGGGCGACTGTCGCCCTTGCCCGTACCCGAAGTGCTCGCGGTCGCGTTCGTATTCATGGTGTCGAGTGAAGCCGCCACGCTGCTGACCGCCTCCGTGACCGCTTCGATCGTGTCCTGAAGCGTCGGTTCGGTCAATTCCTCAACCTCTTCAGCGCCCGGGGGCTCAAAATCACGTTCAAATCCTTCAGCGTTGTCGGCACGGCCAGCCGCATTTTCAATGATCGGCTCGAGCGGCTTGACGCGGACCGGCATCCGCATCGTCAGCCACACGATGAACAGCATAAACACGAACACGCCGAGAAACATAATAACCGCTAGAAACAGTGATGAAACTGCGTCGAATTTGCTCGTCCGCAAGGACTCGCGTTCCGCAAGTCGTTTGGCTTGCGTGGGAGTCAGCTCGGAGTTCGGGTCCTTTCTCGCGGTACCGAAAGATCTACTTTTTTTGCCGTAGGAAGCGTCCTCGAGTTCCAGGACTTCCCCGTTCTCAGAGTTCGAATTAGGTGGTGCGGCCGTGCCCATAGGGATTCGCTTAAAAAAAGAGTGGTGGGGCCGATTGACGTGAACCTACATGATAGCGTAGTTTTCTACTTAGTTGAACAGAAAAGCCACCCGGTGACAGTTTCAAAACTGTTAGTATCTTAGTCGGGCGGCAAATTGTTCCGGTTAGATAGCTCAGTTGGTAGAGCACGGCCCTGAAAAGGCCGGTGTCCGCGGTTCGAGCCCGCGTCTAACCATTTTTTGTTTTCCGGTCGGCCACGTTTTTCGGAAGCGTGAACTCTCTCGCCACCGAGCGGCTCGACGCCGCAACCCTGCCCTCGACCTTTCGGTCCGGGGGCGATCCAGTCACGACAGGGACCGTAACTTGCTGCCCGGGACACAAGTCCTCGGTCAAATGTGCTGGTACCAATACAGCACCGAATGCGGCGACAGAGTTTCGCAGGGGAGATCCTGTTAGGATATCGCTGTCGTCCCTATCGGGACTTGGGGTGTATCCATCCGTGCTTCCGGGGACTGCCGTCCCCAGCAAAGTGCTACCTTCCCATTCGGGACGACGGAGCAACCTCTTGCGGTACCGCCTTCCGCAACAGTTGGAAATCCGCGAGTGGATCTTCCTCACGCCGCTGGAAAATTCTTTTTCGGTCACCCACCGGCAAAGCTGCTCGACGCCGCTTCGATTCTCGTTAATCTATGCGTAATCAGTCGTTCTCCGCCCTCGTTTTGTTACGGTATTTCACATGACTTCTGCACCCGCCCCGCCCCATTCCCATCCGCAAGTGCTTCGGGGCCAACGGGCGATTGTGTCGGGCAGCTCGCGTGGGATCGGACGTGGGATCGCGGTGGCACTGGCCAAGGCAGGGGCGGAGGTAACGATCAATTATCATTCCCATTCGGGCGAAGCCGACGAAGTCGCAGCGGAATGTCGCTCGCACGGCGGGGTCGCTCACACCGTGGCCGCCGACATGGGCTCGCGGGAATCGGTCGAGCAACTGATTGACGCCGCGGCGGAAAAAATGGGAGGACTCGATATCGTCGTCAGTAATGCCGCCTACAGCGACCGACACCTCATGCTGGAGTCGGACCTGAGCGAATTCCAAAAAACAATCGACGTCAGCATGTGGGGCGCCTTTCACCTCGTCCGCAGCGGTGCCCAGAAGATGGTCGACGCCGGAGGGGGCGGCAATATCGTTGTGATCAGCAGCCCGCACGCGAAAATCGCCATGCCCGGCGCGATGGCCTATAACATGGCCAAGGCCGCCAACGACCAGATGGCTCGCACCGCTGCGGTGGAACTGGCCCAACACCGGATTCGCGTCAACTTGATCCATCCAGGTTGGATCGATACGCCTGGCGAAAGGAAATTCTTTACCGAGGAAACTCTCCAAGAGCGCGCCGCGAAACTGCCTTGGGGACGACTCGGACGGATCGACGAAATCGGTCGCGGCGTCGTTTTTCTCTGCGATCCCGCCAGCCAGTATGTCACGGGCAGCACCCTGACAATCGACGGCGGAATCCAATTGCCCTGGCAAGAAATGTACCGTGTCGACGAAGCCCGCCGCGAAGACGCCAAAAAATCCTGAGCTTTTTTCCCTTCTCGCGGGAAATTTAAGCGTGGCCGGTGACTTCTGGTTGAACACCCCAACCAGCGGACGCAAACAGGAACACCCATACGATGCGGCCCCGGCAGATTCGCGAATTGCTCGACTCGCTAGGACCAGCTCTCAGGTTGTTCGCTGCCCAGTGGTGCCGATCCCCCGATGACGCGGTCCAGGAGGCGTTCATCGATCTGATCGATGCGCCCGCGTGGCCTGAAAACCCGCGGGCGTGGCTGCATGCTGTCACACGCAACAAGGCCAAGAACATCGGCCGGGCGGAGCAACGCCGTGCGCACTGCCAACGAACCATCTCAGAGCAAACGGCAGCGACATGGTTGAGTCCCGCTGACGATCCATCTCCGTTCAATGTTACCGAACTGCGAGCGGCGCTCGAGGACCTCGATCCGGACGATCGGCAAATCGTGGTAGCACGCGTCTGGGGCGAGATGAAACTCGACGACTTGGCCGAAATGGTGGGCTGCTCCACGTCCGCCGTTCACCGCCGCTATCACGCCGCAATCGAAAAATTACGCCTGAAACTGGAGGTCGAAAATGCAACCGATCGATGAATTCGAAAATGATTTACGGAAAACTCATCCTCGACCGCTGTCATCAAGTGCGATCGAAGCGGTGGAGTCACGTCTGCAGAAATTGCAACTGCAACAGCACACCGTCGTGCCACCTCGTCGAGCGTCTCGTATGGTTTTTGCCGGTGTGTGGTCGAGCGGGTTCGCCTTCGGCGCCGCCGCAATGCTGCTCGTTTCGTCCTGGCTGAGCCAACCACGGGAACAGTCTTCCCCACGCGTCACCCATCCACCAAGGCAAGTCACCGAAGAATCAACTTCGATCGCAGTGGAAAAAGAGACCACGCTAGTGGAGAGGCTGGTTTCCTATCCACTTCGGACGCCGCCTGAGCCGTCATTTCGGCGCGTGCCCGAAATCCTGTCGGTCGGCAGCGATCCAAGCACGCTTTTCGACCGGTCATCCGTTCCTCCAAGGCTGCACAGCTTGCCTGGTCATGAAACAAAGTTTCTTCCAAGCGATGTAACTCCCGATCGCTACCGTTCTCGGGCACCCGCAACGCGGCGAGAACTGATCGATCAAATTCTCAATGAGGTATGATGATGAAAAGGCAGTTGACTAAACGAGTCCTCGTCCCAATTACTGGTTTCCTCGCCGCCAGCCTTTTTTGGCAGCCCACGCCGCTCCTGTCGGTGCATGCCGATGATCCGGTGGCGACTGCGGACAGAGCGACCGGCGACTCCGACGAGGTACTACAGAAAGAAGAAGATGGCTGGAAAGCGTACAACTCGCCGCGCGGCAGAATACTTCGTCGGGAACTGACGATCTATCCAATGGAGGACTCACCGGCCGTGGATCCGATCCGAGTATTGCCCAAGGATGAGGAGATGCGAGACGCCAACGCGGCGATTTGGTATCTCAAGGCTCTGGGCTTTCTCGAACAAACTGCCGCGCAAGAATCAATAGCGAGATTCCATTCTGAACAAGCCGAACGCTTCGAGAAAGATTCCAACTTTCGCGCAGCGCCCTGGTCTTGGCTGGAGACGCCTCCCAGCGAATTGCCAATCCAAGAAGTAAAAAAGTACCTTTCCTATTCAGACTTCCAGCGGGATTTGCTGCACCACGCCGCCAGGTGTCGAAACTTTGATCTGGACCGAAACATTCGCGCCATTGAAAACGTGATGTGGTTCTTGATACCCGAAATTCAAGCCATGCGGCAACTCGGCCGAGATCAGTCACTGCGTTGTCGATTGGCAATTGCCGAGGGTGACTTTAAGACTGCCAGATCTGTCATTGGGGAAAACTTTCAACTCGCCCGCCATCTCTCCGAAGAGCCGTTCTTAGTTTCTACGCTGGTGGGAAACGCCAATGCTCAATCCGCTCTTGACGATGCGCTTTATCTTGTCGTCGAGCCCAGTAGCCCCAATCTGTACTGGGCGATCGCTGAGGTACCCAATCCTCTCGTCGACCCATCGACAGCGGTAGAACTGGAGTTGGATTGGTTGTTCCAGCAGGTCCCCCCGCTTCGCAAAATCGATGTGGTTCCGCTAACAGACATGGATTGGTCGGGATTTTTGAACGAAGTCCTGCCGAAGATGGTTGATGAATGCGAGTTGGCAAAGCGTTTCCAATCTGCCGGTATCCTCGGCGCAACGCTTTACATCGCGTCAGCAGGCGCAGAGGTCGATTCCTACCTGGTCAATGAATGCGGACTCACCACTGAGCAACTCAACGCCTTGCCTGAGACTCAAGCGTTCTTCCTGGCAGTACGGCGGATGTACGAAGCGGCAAGTCAAGAAGCTGCCCAGCTCTACTACGCACCTGAGTCTGCCAAAGAGTCCATGATCAGCAAAGATCGCGAACGCCAGGATCAGATTGCCCGTCAGTATCCCGTTTTGAGCGACACGATTGAATGGGTATCGCCCCGGTTCGTCCGTCCTGTTGTGCAGGCCCGCTGGAGACTCCAGCAACGTCTGGCTCTTCTCCAAACCATCGAAGCCCTGCGAGATCACTTGGCGACCCATGATTCACACTGGCCTACCCACTTAAGCGAACTCGCCTTGCCGGCGCCACATGATCCTGTCACGGGCGAACCTTTTGCATGGTCCGTTGAAGATGAGACAGCGACGATTACTGCGGCGCACAACGGCACTGAGACCCTGGAGATGATTCTTGATGTCGGGACCACGCAGAAACCCGCGTCCGACACTCCCGTCAACAAGCCTACGGTGGATGAGTCGACGACAAAGTGGCATGTCAGTTTACAAATAGATGGCCATTCATCGGTATCCTCGGTAGTTTTCGATCGTATTCTCGACCGACTCACACCCAGCGAGCGGAGCGTTTGGAATGGTATCCAACAAAGCGTAAAAAGCGCAGGGGAAGACAGCAGTTCAGTCGGTAGCGAACTGCTGCAAAATATTTTCCCTGCGTTTTTATCAGGTGCAGCAAACTCGACAGACGAGGCAGTCGCAAATCAGCTCTCAGGCGTCGACGAGTCGTTGCGTCCGGCCCTGGAGTCCGTGAATGAATTCTCAATCCGCTGGGCTGTAGCACTACCAGAGTCGTTTCGCCGCGTCGTTGCCGAAACGCATCCCAGCATTAATCTTGATTCAAATGCTGATGAGTCACTCGCATGGATCGAAGATGTGAAGTGGGTCGCGATCGGAGTGGACACCAATCGCGGCGTGGTCCGAGCGACCATTGAGTGTCAGAATAACGAGGCTGCCAAGATCGTCCGAGCTCAACTGCCGCACGTCTTCCTGGTGCTGTACCAGCATTTTGTGGATTCCGCAGCACATGAATTTCCCGCGAAAAGTGCCGATTTATTTACCAGCGAGGTCACCGACGACCAAGTCGCGTTCACCGTTGGCGGTAACGGACAGAATCCAGACGGTTTGATAAGCTTGATTCGCCTGGTCAGCGTGGGTCTGCAAAGCTCGCTCAACGAACGCGTCAAAAGCAAAATGTCCGCTCTCATACTCGCCGTTCATAACTACCACTCCGCCTTCGAGCGTCTGCCTCCTTTTGCCACGAAAACCGATGCTGTGAAGCGTCAGGGTCTCAGTTGGCGCGTCTTTTTATTGCCGTTTCTGGGTGAGGGGGAGCTCTATCATCGATTTCACCTAAACGAACCTTGGGACAGCGAACACAATCGAAAGCTCGTGCAGGAAATTCCGGCAGCCTATCAACCGCCGATGGGTGCGACCGCTTCCGATCTGAAGGAAGGACTGACGACACTACTTGCTCCTGTCGGCAATTCGACACCGTTTCTTGGCGGCAAAGACGAACATGGTTTTCGGCAAGTCATCGACGGGCTGTCCAACACGGTAGCGATTGTGGAAGTCCGCCCCGAACTCGCTGTCCCATGGACGAAACCAGCCGACTACGACTACGACGAGCAACATCCCAGTGCAGGCTTAATGAACCGCGGTGGGAGAGCAGTCATCGCACTAGGTGACGGCTGGGCGGGTACAGTGCCGATTGACGCCAGCGACAAGGACTGGCGATCACTGTTCACCATTGATGGACGCGAACCGACCACCATCGACGTTTCCAAACTGCGTGATTAAATAAGTCGGCTCCCCCGTGTGCTCGCCACATGGGAAGCACCGTTTGTCGGCGACGCATCATTGTAGCCAGACGGCTCCGTCCGTCTGAGCTGTTCAGGTCGCCATTTTCGCGACGAGCGGAGTCGTCGGTCGATAATGACCTCAAACCTAATAACTCTGCGTTTTCCCCCTTCTCAAACCGTCGCCAATTCGGCGTCGACGCTCTCACCGGAATGCCACTGGGTAAAGTCATCAGGGTCCCGGATCACACGGTTGTAGGTCGTGTCGCGCTCGACGGGATCACGTCCGGCTTCGCGGATCAGTTGTTGGATCTGATCCACGGACAGGAACTCAGGCGTCTTCGCGCCCGCGTCGTGGTAGATCAACTCATGTCGGACGGTGCCATCGAGATCGTCGGCGCCATAAGCGAGGGCAGTTTGCGCTGTCTCGATGCCGAGCATGATCCAGTAGGCTTTGATGTGACGGATGTTGTCGAGCATTAACCGGCTGATCGCAACCGTTCGCAAATCCATCAGGCCCGACGGTTTTTTTAAATGCGATAGCTGCGTGTTGTCGGGGTGGAACGCCAGTGGAATGCAGACCTGGAATCCGCCAGTCTTATCTTGCAGTTCCCGCAGCCGCATCAGGTGATCGATGCGGTGATAGGCCTTTTCGACATGACCATAGAGCATTGTACAATTGGTCTTCATGCCGATCTCATGCGCCGTTTTGTGAATTTCGATCCAGGACGGCGTGTTGGCTTTGTGTTCGCACAATTGATCGCGAACCTCGGGGTGAAAAATTTCCGCGCCCCCGCCCGGCATACTTCCCTGGCCAGCCGCCCGCATGTCTTCGAGCACCCAGCGAAACGATTTCTTGGTTTGGAACCGGAACCAATCAATCTCAACCGCCGTCCAGGCTTTCAGGTGGATCTGCGGGAAGTTGGTCTTCAATAGCGAAATGAGATCGCGATACCACTCGTATTTCCGCTGGTGGTGCAGACCGCCGACAATGTGCATCTCGGTGCAACCATTGGTAGTCGCTTCGCGGCCTCGCTCGAGGATCTGCTCGTCCGTCATGGCATAGCCGCTCTCATCCCGCAAGTCTTTGCGGAACGCGCAGAAGCGACATCGATAGACGCACACGTTCGTCGGGTTGAGGTGCGTGTTGATGTTGTAGTAGGCGACGTTGCCATTGAGCCGCTCGCGAACATCATTGGCTAGCTCGCCGACGGCCTGGAGCGAAACCTCGGGCTCGTACAGAAACAAACCGTCGTCGAGTGATAGTCGTTCACTGGCTTCGACCTTGTCGCGAATCTCACGGAAGCGAGCGTTCTTTTCAGCTGTAAGCATGGGAATTCCTCATTAAATCATAGTGTCGATGGCACCGGCCATCAGGAGGACGATACTGATGATCGCGTTAGTTTGAAAAAAGGCAGCGTTGACGCGGCTAAGATCATTAGGCCGGACCAACCAATGCTGGACCATCACCAAAACCGCTGTCAAGCCGACCGCAGCGGCGAACAGCCAACCCAGCCCCGCGGCGTGGCCCGTGCGGACCAGGGCGGCGAGAAATCCGAGCATGATCACATGCAACGCCATTGCGATCCGCAACGCTCCAGGGATGCCAAATCGGCATGGCACACTGTGCAATCCCGCGGCGCGATCAAAATCAGCGTCTTGACAGGCGTACAAAATGTCAAACCCAGCGACCCAAAACGCGATCGCCCCGGCGAGCAGTAACGGGATATGAAAAAACTCCCACGAGAACGCGGACCCGCGGATCGCAATCCAAACGCAAATCGGCGAGAGACTCAGAGCCACTCCCAGCCACAAGTGAGCCGACGCGGTGAATCGTTTGGCCAGTGAGTAGCCGAGCAAAAACAAGAGCACTGGAATCGATCCGTATAGCGGTAACCGATTGGGAAGAAACAGCAATGTCGACGCGACGAAACCAAGTGAGCAGAGCATCGTGAAGACCAACACGCTTCGTCGCGACAGTTTCCCGGCAGGCAAATGACGCAATACCGTCCGCGGGTTCTCCGCATCAATTCTGTGATCGACGAGCCGATTGAACGACATCGCGGCGCTGCGTGCGAAGACCATGCACAGCAGCACACCGACGATATCGGTAACTCGAACCGGGGGAGTCGCTGGTGCGATTGACGACAACGGGGTCGCCCAAGCTAAGAAGGCGGCGAGAATAGCGAACGGCAACGCAAAGACGGTATGCGAAAAACGGATCAGGCCGAGCCAATCATGCAAGCTTGTTTTGAACTTCATGGAGAGACCTCACGTGATGAGTCGTTTTCTTTCCAACGCAAGATCAAGTTGTTGTCCACACCAATCTGATCGAGAATCCGAGCAACGACAAAATCGACCAAGTCTTCGAGTCGTTTCACGCCGTGGTACCAACCCGGCGAGGCGGGCAGGATCACCACTCCCGCAGCAGCGAGACGCTGCATGTTTTCCAGTTGCAATACGCTCAGCGGCGTCTCGCGGGGCACGAGGACGAGTTTACGGTGCTCCTTTAGATGAACTTCGGCTGCCCGCTGGATCAGATTGGATGCCGCCGCGCGGGCCACGCCGGACAGCGTGCTACCGCTGCATGGACAGATCACCATCGCGTCGGTCACAAACGACCCGCTGGCGATGGGGGTGAAGTAGTCATCGTATTGGTGGTAAAAGAATTTCTCATCACTGTCGCTGCCCAGCCGGCGATCAAACTCGATGGGCGAAGCGATCGACCAGGTCGGCACGCATGAAATTAGAGCATTCAAGTCTGGCGCACGGAGATCCAGCGACATTCCCAATTCCTGCTTGATCACGGCGGCGCCGCTCGGACTGATCGTCAGATGAATCTCCGCACCTGCAATACGCAGAGCCTGCAGCAACCGCACGGCGTACGGTGCGCCACTGGCGCCTGTGATCGCGACGACGATTCGGCGGGGACATAACTCAGCGCTGGTCATGCGTGGGCAGCCTCGGGCAACTGGCGGTCGACTGCATCGTCCGCCGGCGACTCCGGTGCCGGTGCTTTGTCACCAATGTAAATCGTAGCCACGCCCAGGGTCAGCGTATGGAACTCAACGTCGTGGAGTCCTGCGCAACGCATCCGCTCGGCGAGTCGCTCGCCACTCGGAAACTGGCCTACCGAGGCAGGCAGGTAGGCATACGCGGACTTATCGTTTCGAGCCAGCAACTGACCAACACGTGGCAAAACGAAGCGAAAATAAAAACCGTAGAGTTGTTTTAAAACTGGCAGCGATGGCTGAGAAAATTCGAGCACCATGACTTGACCGCCCGGCTGGCAGACGCGGACCATTTCCCGCAGCCCTTGATCGGTATCGGCGATATTTCGCAGCCCGAACGCGACGCTGACACACTGGAAACGATTGTCCGCGAACGGGAGTTGCATTGAATCGGCTTCGAAGAACGGGATGGTTGCTCGCCCATTTCCTCCCGCTGCGCTGCGTATCCGCGCCGCTTCCTTGTCTCGGGCGATTTCCAACATCGCGTGACAGAAATCGCTACCGATCACCTGCACACCGCCGCCCGCATGATCGGCGATGGCGATCGCCAGATCCCCCGTACCGCAGCAGATATCCAAAATTGGGGCTGGGGACTCAATCCGTAAACGATCGACCGCTTTACGTCGCCAGCGACGATCGATATTGAGGGACAAGAGATGATTCATCAGGTCGTAGCGGGGTGCGATTTGCCGAAACATTTCGCGCACTCGTTGGCCGCTCTTATCGAGCTGGGGCTGGTCGCTCGTACGTGACTCTGGGACACTGGGTGGATGGACACTCATGGGCGTGTTTCAGTTTTCTCTCTCAGGTGACGCAGGCCGAAGCCGACGTGCGAGTTTTTCTTTTCGATATCGACGGAACGTTGCTGTCGACCAAGGGCGTGGGGAGTACGGCACTGTCTCAGGCGATGCGGGATGAGTTTGGTATCGCCCAGCCAGACAGTAACATTAGGTTTTCGGGCCGCACGGATCGCAGTCTGTTGCTGGAACTATTGCAGCGGAATGGCTTGGCGGTGACCGACTTGAATTGTCGCCGTTTGCGGGACCGATACATCAGTTTAATGGGCGGACACCTTGCTCGTCAGGGCGGGGTCGTCTTACCCGGCGTTCGCGAGCTGCTCACCGAATTATTTCGCCGGGAAGCGTTGCAACTCGCTGTAATGACCGGGAATCTGCCAGAGACCGCAACTCTGAAACTGGCTCATTTTGACCTTCGACAATGGTTTGCTTGGATTTCGGGGGGCAGTTTTCACGTCGAGCGCGACGACCTGGCCCGTCGAACTGCGGAAATCATTGCCCGCCGCTACGGCAATGCGGTGACCGAGGTCGTCGTCGTCGGCGACACGCCTGCCGATATCCGCTGCGGCCACGCAATTGGCGCGAAAACCATTGCGGTGGCGACTGGCGAGTTCAGCTGGGACGCGCTCGCAGTGGAAAAACCATCCCAAATTTTAGCCAACTTCGCGCAAACGGATGAAGTTTTGAACCTATTGCTCTAAGTTTTGCTCGGTAAGCGGCCAGGTTGACTGTTTGGCGTCCAGTGTGTCGCCTTGACGCCGCATCGGTGGATTGAGGGAATGCGTCGGTGTCCTTTCTCGTCCGCGTCTCATACGGCGGACAGCGTGCTGACTTTTACATCACCAGCTCCCACATCTTGCGTAATCGCAACCTAAAAACAGAATTCCCACTCTTTTGTTCCTTTCATCCTGGTCAAAGGTTTGTGTCGCCAGATACCATTGGCACGGAGCTTGCTTTTACGAGCTTACGATCGACCCGCAAACATTCTGCGGCGTCGCCCCATTTCAAAATCTAGGAAACACAAGATGAAAATGTTAGCCACCCTCGTTCTGGCCGTCAGTACTTTCGCATTCGTTGGTTGTGAAGAGTCCGCTATGGACAAAAAGGCCGACGAAGTTCGTGACGTGACCCAAGAGAAAGCGGAAGACATTCGCGATGCTTCACAGAACACTGCCGAAGACATCCGTGAGGATGCAGACGATTTGTCCGGCGCCGCAGAGAACAAAGCCGACGCGATTGAAACCATTGGCGAAAACAAAGCCGATCGAATCGAAGAGTTGGGAGAAGAGAAAGCTGATGCCATCGAAGCTCAAGACAACTAGTCAAGCTTGATCCGACGGGATTGAAGCACTAGCAAACGATCAAGTGCTTGGTGGCGGTAACGTTGCCAAGCACTTTTTTCGTGCGCTGACTATGTACATTCGCTCGTCCGATGCACAACCTGGTAGTTCGTACTCGAAGACAATCGACTAAACTCATCTTCAATGTCGATCGACGCGGTATGTATCGTCTCGATTACTGGCTGATTCATTAAACCCCCACACGAGGACAATGTCATGCAGGCGATGGTATACGACGATTACGGCGATGCGAGCGTGCTGCACATGGCGGAGATTCCGACTCCCGAGAGGTTGCCGGGACAGATTTTGATCGAAATGCATGCTTCGAGTGTGAACCCGATCGACTACCGACTGCGAAGTGGCGAGTTGAAGGCAGTTTTGACAGGCGGCTTTCCCCGCGTACCAGGATTCGACGTGGCGGGAGTGGTTGCTGACTGTGCCGACGATGCGCCGTTTAAGGTTGGCGAGCGGGTAATGGCGTGTCTCGACGCAGCCCGCGGTGGCGCAAGTGCTCAGTTTAGTGTCTGCGCGATCGATTCGGCGGCGAAGTTACCCGACGATCTCTCGTTCGAGACGGCCGCTGCCATGCCGTTGGCGGGAAGCACGGCCCTGCAATCCCTCCGCGATCACGGCAAAATGGAACCGCACGACCGCGTCCTGATCAACGGTGCCAGTGGCGGTGTAGGCATGTTCGCAGTACAGATCGCCAAAGCAGCCGGATGCCATGTCGATGCCGTCGCAAGCGGTGAGAATCGTGAGTTCTGCCTATCGTTGGGTGCAGATCATTTCTATGACTACGAACAAGTCGACTTTACCGATTCCAGTGAGCGTTGGGACTTGGTGTTTGACGCTGCGGGTAAGTCGGGTTACTGGCAGGCGCGCGACGTCATGAATCCGGGAGCGAGATACGTGTCAACGGAACCGGATATGAAAGGCATGTTGATGACCGTTTTGACGTGGCCGTTATCAAAGTCCGGCACCGTCATGCTGGCACGCTCGCACCGTGACGACCTGCAAGAACTGATCCGGCTGCATCAGGCGGGTCAATTGAATGTTACCATCGACAGCCGATTTCCGCTGAGTGAACTGGGCAACGCCCACCGGCGGATGGAAGCGGGTGTGGATCGGGGGAAGGTTGTGATCTATCGCGACTGAAGAAGTGAACAACCAATGTTTACGGCTCATCCGACCGAAGCGTGCGCGATGGTGACTGGAGGTTTTCTGAGGCATAACTCAAGTGTCCAATGATTTGTTTAATAAAAGCGTCCTCGGCGAATCGAAACTCGCCGAGAACCGTCGGCACCGTTGGCGCACCGTCGACCGGGATATCCCTTGTCAAGTTGCACCTCTGCAGAGCTTGATTCCGTTTCTCCCGGCAGACCCAGTATAAGGTCCAGCGACAACTCGCACAAATTATCATTGGACGCTTGAGCCATGGAGTGCCGGGATAAAACCGGTTTGGAATCGAGAATGAAAGTTTCTTACGAGGAAGGTCTAACCAACTACTTCGGCCTCCGGCGGAGGTGCGACGAAGGTAACAACGTCGTGCTGAGCGTCCGTGCAGGGGGAAGCGTAGGCCAGCTAATTGAGCTCCGAAATCAGGTCTTCCATGTGCCGACCGTGTCATATGCGTCGGGAAGGCAACACCAGCTACACCGCTTTGGTAAGGGTAGTCTGGACATGGCGGAGTCGAAGAACCTGTGCATGCGTGGAAAATTCCAAACGCGAGAACCGGGAAGTCCCATTTGCCCCTGGGGTCAAGTCGTGATGACTCACTGCCAGGGCGACCAGCGAACCTCTATGAGCGCAATTCTGGTATGAACGCGGATGGGATGGCAGATGAGGCCGTAGTACCGTCGACGCGGGTGAACAAAGCTGCGACCGCAGTGGCGGAATCCGCCGAGGAAAGGGACCTCACTGAAGGGAAGTATTGCCGGATTGGCGTCGATGCTTCGGACTCTGAGCCGGAACAAGTATCAATTGGAGCGTCACGGGAAATCACGACGGGTAGCGTCACAGTGTGTCGCGATCGTTTGACCCAACGGAGGAGCCGTATGAGTCAAGGCTCACGTACGGATCTGTGCGGGGGGCGGCTGGCAACAGCCGTCCCTACCGCGATCCTTGAAAACCTCCGGCGCACCCTTCGGTCGGATGAGCCATGTTTACTTGGTCGAGAACTGAATATTTCGAAACAGCATCTTTTGATGCACGCCTTGATGCAGTTGCAGTCCGATTGGACCCTGGGAGGGAAACTTGATCGCCGTGTAGTCCACAAAGGGTTCGTCGTTCAAGAAAGTTTGGATGCGTTTCCCGTTGACGGCGACCCGTAGTTTGTTCCACTCGCCAAGTTTGTGAACCGTTTTGACTTTGTCCGATTTCGCAGGATACGAGCCCAACCCGTCGACGGGTGCATAGATGCAGGCGGTCAAGTCTACTTTCAGTGAACGTGAAATGCCAAGTTGGACTTGGTGCGATTCTCCGTGCACGAAGACGCCCGAATCGTAGTCGGGAGAGTCGGTCTGATACTCGAGCGAAATCTCGAAATCGCCGTATTCAGCGTCCGTCCACAAAGTCGAGCCTTTCTTGTTGGCATTATTGCCAACGATCATCCCGTCGACGACCTTCCACTGTTCGGCTTCACTCTTGGGAGTGACGTGCCAGCCTGACAGAGTTTTGCCGTCAAAAAGCGTCGACGGAGCAGCGGTCGCTGAGTCGTCGGCGTGGGCGTTGGAAGTAACCGCGAACAGGCAGAGAGCGAGGGCGATGGAAAATCGTTTCATAATCGAAATGTTGGGCCAAAGAGGAATGGTTGGGATCCGCGGCACAACTTAAAAATGCCCGGCGGGTGGCCCCGTATTGTAGCAGCATGAAAGGGCAGGCGGGCGGCGCGGCGGCGGGCTTGATCGCGAATTTCGTTGCGTGTGATCGTCCACAGTAGACTCGGGAGAGCATTTTCCAAGCCTCGCCGTCGCCATGTTGAACTCGCTCCAGCAACGATACAGACGTCGACGGTTCGTTGGATTCAGTGTAGGTTTTCATAGCAGTTTTCCCATTTCGTCACTCGCTCGATCACCCCGCTCATGTTTGCCCTCTGTAACGAAACCTTTCGCGATACGCCGCTGGCCGATGCCGTCCGTTTGACCGCCGAACTTGGTTATACCGGCTGGGAGGTTGCGCCGTTCATGTTAGCAAATCATGCCGACGCGATTTCACCCGACCAGCGTGCCGCATATCGACGTACGGTTGAAGAGGCTGGGCTGCAGATCATTGGACTGCACTGGTTACTGGCCGGCACGGAGGGTTTGCATTTGACCACACCCGATCAAGCCGTGCGACAAAATACGGCAAACTACCTGAAGTCACTGGCGAAGCTATGCGGAGATCTGGGCGGCAATTTGATGGTCCTCGGCTCACCGCAACAACGCAACCGCACCGAAGGCCAGTCGCGCGAACAAGCAACCGCAAACGCTGCCGAAGTGCTGCGTGAAGTCGTGCCGTCGTTACACGAGCAGAACGTGCGCATCGCTGTGGAACCACTTGGGCCGGAGGAGGGCGATTTTCTCAACACGGCCGATGAGGCCTGTGAGCTAATCGACGCGGTGGGCGACCCGAACGTCGGACTGCATCTCGACGTCAAAGCAATGAGTACCGAGACAGCGCCGATCGACCAAATCATTCGAAAACACGCCGACCGCATGATGCATTTTCACGCCAACGACCCCAACCGACTCGGCCCTGGGATGGGCGACGTTAACTTTGAACCCATCATGAAGGCGCTCCATGATGTCCAGTATGAAGGCTGGATCAGCGTTGAGGTGTTTGACTATTCACCAGGTGCCGAAACGCTGGCTCGCGAGAGCATTGCCAATCTGCGTGCCGCCAGCGTTTAGATGTCTCCGGCGGTATTTGCTTGCGTCAACAGCGGTCAGACATCAGGCAGGCCGTGACTGGACAGCAGAATGGCTTCGAGATGCTGGACCACAGCGGGTACTTCGACGCCTAGCACGACGTCATTGGCAAAAGCAAAGATCAGCATCTTTCGTGCTAGAGCGCTAGGGATACCGCGTGAGCGCAGGTAGTACAGTGCTTGCTCATCGAGTTCACCAATCGTCGCCCCGTGGGTACACTTCACGTCATCTGCGTAGATTTCTAGTTGCGGTTTCGTGTTCACGACTGCGTCATCGGACAGCAGCAGAGCTTGATTGCTCTGTTTCGCGTCGGTCTTTTGAGCATCTTGATGGACGTAGATCTTGCCGTTGAAAACGCCTCGAGCGTGGTCGTCTAAGATGCCCTTGTAGAGCTCATAGGTATTGCAGTGTGGTTTGGCATGATCAATTCGAGTGCGGCAATCCATCAACTGCTCACCGGTCGGCATGTACAGTCCATTGAGCGTTGACACGATATCTTCGCCATCGAGCATGCAGTTCACCTCGTTGCGAGCCAGGGCAGCACCGAACGAGAAGTAGTGAGAGCGAAATTCACTGCACTCCTTTTGGTCAACATGGGTGCTCGCGATGTGCAGCGAATCACCTTGCTCATGCTGCAACTTGTGGTGATCCAAGTCGGAGTCTTCGGCAAGCTCCATCTGCATGACGGTGTTGGTGAAGTAGCCGTCGCCCTCACGTCCGTGATAGCTCTCGATGATAGTCGCACGACTGCCTTTACCGAGGCGAATCAGGTTTCGCGGGTGGCAAACCGTGGCGCCGTCTTCCACCGAAAGAAACACCAAATGAATGGGGCGATCCAATGTCACTCCATCGGCAATCTCAATCACGGCACCATCACAGGCGAAGGCGGTGTTGAGATCGGTGAACGCCGACTTTTCCTTTCCAACCGGATTGGAAAGCAGCTGTTTGACTTGATCGCGGCTCTCACGAATGGAACTGGCGAGGTTCTCGATGACTACGCCCGCGGGCAGGTCATGCTGAGCCGAACCCGATTCGACGTAATGCCCATTAACAAACACCAAACGATGAAAATTATCGTCGAGTTTGCGCGCTCGAGCAGCTCGTTAACAGTTTCCGACGCCAACGACAACGACTGGACGTTGCGGTAGGGGCGCCCGGCCAGTGAAGCGACGGGGGTAAATCGCCAATCTTCGTCGCGCCGCGTGGGGATGCCTCGATCGACGAACCGCTCCCAGGCAGCTTGGCGGACTTCGCTGAGCCATGCCGGGGACGTCGCCGACTGATCGGCCTGAAACGCCGCGAAGGATTCTTGATATGCGTCGGATTGAGTGGCAATCATGATGGTCGTTGAGTGTTAATGAATGTTGTAAAACGCGAGTTGAATTCGTTAGCCGTTTAAGCGCTAGCAGCCTGTTGATTGACTAGCCCGACGCGCCAGCGAGTGATTCAATGCGATCCCTCGCCGGCGCGTCGGGCTGGTACTTACACGTTGGAACCGCAAAAACAACTCAATCCACAGCCCGCTCGCTATCATCCGTACAGCGATCAGAAGCTTTTGCCCAAACAGCTAAAAGGGAACCTTGCGGACAAGAGTTCCGTGTGTGGATCAGCTGGCCGAAACGGGCTCAGCGGCAGGTTGCAAAAAGCTGTAACCTTTGCTTTCCAGCTCCGAGGCCAACGATTTATCGCCGCTACGGACGATCTTGCCGCCAGCCAACACGTGGACTCTGTCGGGCACGATGTACTCAAGGAGTCGTTGATAATGGGTCACGACAATAATGGCTCGGTCGGGGCCGCGGAGGGCGTTGACGCCCTCGGAAACAATTTTCAAAGCGTCGATGTCCAAACCCGAATCGGTTTCATCGAGAATCGCGAGTTTGGGTTGCAGCATCGCCATTTGCAGGATTTCGTTGCGTTTCTTTTCGCCACCTGAGAAACCTTCATTGACACTCCGGTCCATCATGGATTTATCCATGCCGAGCAGTTCAAGTTTTTCCTTGAGCATCGCGACGAAATCTTTGCGGCTAATGATCGGCTCGTCGCGGTACTTGTGGATCGAGTTAATCGCGGCCTTGAGAAAATACTTGTTGCTGACGCCGGAGATCTCCACAGGATACTGATAGGCGAGGAACACGCCTTCGGCAGCCCGCTCTTCGATTTCCATGTCGAGCAGATCTTTGCCGTTGTAAGTCACTTCACCTTCAGTGATTTCATAGTCTTCGCGGCCGGCGAGAACGTGTGCCAACGTACTTTTACCCGATCCATTGGGTCCCATGATGGCGTGGACTTCGCCCGCAGCGACGCTCAAGTTGATGCCTCGCAAAATCTCCGTGTCTTCGCTGCGAGCGTGTAGGTTTTTAATTTCTAACATGATTTGGAAAAGTGGGTTCAATGGGTGTGTGGATGAATTGGCGGCGCCAGTAAGTAGCGGGCGGTCGCTGCGATCACGTTAGCCGACGCTGCCTTCGAGGCTGACGTTGAGGAGTTTCCTGGCTTCGACTGCAAATTCCATGGGCAATACGTCGTAGACTTCTTTGCAAAATCCGTTGACGATCATGTTGACCGCGTCTTCGGTCGACAGACCGCGTTGACGCAAATAATAGATTTGGTCTTCGCCCACCTTGGACGTGGAAGCCTCGTGCTCCACCTTGCCAGTTGTGTTGCGGACTTCGATGTATGGGAACGTGTGAGCACCGCAGCGGTCGCCGATCAACATGGAGTCGCATTGCGAAAAGTTACGTGCGTTTGTGGCACCCTTCATGATCTTGACCTCGCCGCGATAGTTGTTCTGACCAACGCCCGCCGAGATGCCCTTGGAGATGATCGTGCTCTTGGTGTTTTTGCCGACGTGGATCATCTTCGTCCCCGTGTCGGCTTGTTGGTGATTGGCCGTCACGGCAACGCTGTAGAACTCACCTACCGAGTTGTCGCCTTGCAAAATCACACTGGGGTATTTCCAAGTGATCGCTGAACCCGTTTCAACTTGCGTCCACGAGATCTTCGAATTTTCCCCACGGCAGGCGCCCCGCTTGGTCACGAAATTATAGATCCCGCCTCTACCGTCCTTGTCGCCCGGGTACCAGTTTTGCACGGTGGAATACTTGATCTGTGCATCATCCATCGCAACCAGTTCCACGACCGCAGCGTGCAATTGATGCTCATCCCGCTTCGGTGCGGTGCAGCCTTCAAGATAGCTGACGTAGCTGCCTTCTTCGGCCACGATCAGGGTCCGCTCGAACTGGCCCGTGTTCTGGGCGTTGATGCGGAAGTAGGTCGAGAGTTCCATCGGGCAGCGGACGCCCTTGGGGATATAGCAGAACGACCCGTCGCTGAAGACAGCCGAGTTCAGCGATGCGAAAAAATTATCCGAGTGGGGCACGACCGAGCCGAGGTACTTCTTCACCAGCTCGGGGTGCTTGTGAACAGCTTCGGAGAACGGGCAAAAGATCACACCGTGCTTCTCAAGCGTCTCACGAAACGTGGTCACGATCGAGACACTATCGAAGACCGCATCGACGGCCACGTTGGCGAGCACCTTCTGCTCTTCAAGCGGGATGCCGAGTTTTTCGTAGGTCTCCAGCAACACCGGGTCGACTTCATCGAGACTACTCAGCTGCGGCTTCTTCTTCGGCGCCGAATAGTACACCGAGGCTTGATAGTCGATTTTTGGGTAGTGGACGTTGGGCCACGTCGGCTCTTCAAGGGTGAGCCAATGACGGTACGCTTTCAAACGCCAATCAAGCAGCCACTGGGGTTCGTTTTTCTTTCCCGAAATCAATCGCACCACGTCTTCACTTAGACCGGCTGGAATCGAATCGGCTTCGATGTCGGTGATGAAACCGTGCTCGTATTCGCGCTGTGCGTATTCTTCCAGCATCGCGTTTTCAGTAGACATATTTGATTCTCTAGGGTCTTGGATGTCGATTCAGAGGAGTTTGAACTTGATGTTCCAGATGGATGATGAGTCTTCTTGCGGCGGGGCGTGCAGCCTAGCCCCCGGATCGGTTACGGTGAACCACCACCCTGCGATGCACGGGGGGCGGCGGCCGTCAGTGGCGGAGTTTGACGAGCCATCGTGGCGTTTAGGTCCCGATACGGCACCCAATCGGTCGGCAATTGACCCTCTTGGAAAATCGCGTTCTCAGGGCACTCCGGCACGCAAGCCTCACAATCGATGCAGTCATCCGGATGGATGTACAGCATCTTTGGCCCCTCATGAAAACACTCTACCGGACACACCACGACGCAATCCGTGTGTTTGCACTCGTAACACGGCTCGGCGACAACATGGGACATGGAGAGTAAGAGTTCAAGGTCGGGGCAAATTAGCTGCATTCATTCACATCGGAGAGTCCGAGGATGCATATCTTGCGCCAGTTTCACGGTGGAACCGCATCCGCATTTGTAAATGCCTACCTCAGAAAGACTTGTGAAAGCCAACGCATTTCCGAAGCCGAGTATCGCATAACCATATTTGGTCATTGTAGTTCGCTCATCACATCATGCAGACACGGATTGCCGTTCCAAACTGAGGGAAATCACCGAATTGACTAAATATGGTTGTGCAGTCATATTCGGTCATTCGCCAAACCCTGCGCGACCTGCCAAGGACTCTCGCTATGCCGCCTACTTCCAGCGCTCCCTCGACGAACTACGAGCGGCTCGTCGAGCAAATGCTCCGCCAGCTCAACATGGGGCATGGACTCGACGAGTTGCTCGCCTCGGTATTCGACCAACTCTCCGGCATCGTCCCTTATAACCGGATTGCGGTGGCCTTATTAGAGGAGCCTGCCCATGTTCTCAGGTTGGTCTCATGCCGCTCTGATGGCGACGTGATCTTGAAGACGGGGTACGCCGCCCGCCTGCAAGGCTCGACGTTGGAGCCGCTATTGGAGACCGGCCAGCCGCGGATAATCGGTGACCTTGCCGAATACCTGGACCGCAAGCCCACCTCCAGTTCGACAGCACTGATAGCGCGCGAGGGCATGCGGTCGAGCCTGACGCTCCCGCTACTCGCAGACGGGAAACCGATCGGTGTGATCTTTTTCTCGTCGCGGGCGACGAACACCTACACGCCTGACCACGCCGAGCTACTTACCCGGTTGGCGAGTCCGATTGCGATAGGTGTCGAGAAGACCCGCTTAATAGGCCAGTTGCAGCAGCGAAATCAAGAACTCGCCTCGGCCAACTCGGCCAAAGACCATTTTCTCGATACCCTCCAGCACGAGGTTGACAAGCAGACGCAGCAGCTTCGTCAATCGGAGAGTCGCTATCGATTGCTCGTCGAGATGGGACAGGTTGTCAATTCGAGCCTGAACATGCGTGAAGTTTTCCATCATGCCGCCGTTGAGATTCATAAACAACTCCGGTGCGACCGCGTGAGTTTATTGCTGACGTCGTCGAAGTCGCCGATGCGTCACGGATTTGCAGTCGAATTCAATGGTGACCGTGAATACTGGCCCGATCTTCCCACCCAGTCGCTGCCCGGTTCGGCGTTCGATTGGGTCATGCAGCACCGCGTGCCACAGGTGGTTCGTTCGCTGCGTCAGGACCACTCTTTCCCCGAGGATCTACGACTCTTCGAGACGGGTTACGGATCAAAGGTCTATCTGCCGCTGCTCTCCCGCGATCAAAGTGTGGGTGTTTTGGGGATCGTCTCGCGCCGCGAGCAACAGCCTGATGAGTGGGATCTCGAACTCTTGCGAGAAATTTGCAGCCAGCTTTCGATCGCACTTGACAATGCATCCGCTTACAGTGAGATCGATCGACTCAAGCGAGAACTCGAACAACAAAATATCTATCTGCGTGACGAAATCCGTACCGACCATGACTTTGGAAACATCATCGGCGACTCGCCCGCGATGCGGCAAGTGCGGGTTGCAGTCGAACAGGTTGCGCTCACCGATTCCACCGTATTGATTCTCGGCGAAACGGGGACAGGGAAGGAATTGATCGCGCGGGCGATCCATGAAAGTAGTTCGCGCCGAGAAAATTTGCTGGTGAAAGTCAATTGCGCGTCCCTCGCACCGACGCTCATCGCGAGCGAGCTGTTCGGCCATGAAGCCGGTGCGTTCACGGGCGCCACCGAACTGCGTCGAGGTCGGTTTGAACTTTCGGATCACGGCAGCATATTCCTGGATGAAATTTCCGAAGTGCCTGCCGAAACTCAAGTCATGTTGCTGAGGGTATTGCAGGAACGCGAAATCGAGCGGGTCGGTGGAAGCCATCCGATCGAGATCGATACCCGCGTGATCGCGGCGAGCAACCGTGATCTCAAAGCTGCAGCGGCGTCGGGCGAATTCCGAGACGATCTATACTACCGGCTGAACGTATTTCCGATCTTCGTGCCCGCGTTGCGTCAGCGTCGTGAAGACATTCCAGCGTTACTTAATCATTTTATAGCTCGGTTCTCCAAACGCATGAACAAGCCGATCACCCGGGTGGATCGTCATACGATGGAGATATTGATGCAGTACGATTGGCCGGGGAACGTGCGCGAGTTTGAGAACATCATCGAGCGTTCGATGATCATCAGTCACGGTGACACGCTATCAATCGATCCCTCCTGGTTACCGGGCGATCGATTGGGGTCGAACGATACCTCGCAAGAATCGCAACAGGGCGTTGGCGGCGCCCAGCCGACACTGGCCGAAACGGAGCGGCGTGCGATTCTGGACGCACTCCAGCGGAGCAATGGAAAAATATACGGCCCTGGCGGCGCCGCCGAGTCGCTCGGCCTGAAACCGACGACGCTTTATGGCAAAATGAGGAAGCTGCGAATTAAAACCACCAGGCAACATGAGTGAGAACCGAGCGATTAATTCAAGTTGTGGTGGACTGAAACGCGCCAGATCGCTAGGACACACGGCCTTCGATTTTCGTGAAAAGTGTGCGGCCCTAGCTCTTGCTAGCTCACCAAATCTCAGTCACGAGACTCTGTGATGTCCTAATCGACGGATAGCAATCCATGCTATCAACAAATAAATCGCCATCTGCGCAGCGATCACCGTGGTAGACAAAACCGCTTGTAGCACTCCGATCGCGTAAAAGAAAACAATCTTCGCAAGAAAATAAGGTTCGGGAGCGAGATTGAACTGATGTCTGAGAGTGTTCGCCTGACAGCTTGCCGGAGCACTACCATCTTTTGTCTCGCCGTTTTCTTTTTCTCACTGGAGTCTTTTGATGAAACGTTTACGTTCTGGATTCACGCTTGTTGAGCTGCTGGTGGTCATCGCGATCATCGGCGTCCTCGTTGGTCTGCTATTGCCTGCCGTGCAGGCCGCACGGGAAGCGGCTCGTCGGATGAGCTGTAGCAATAATTTCAAGCAAATTGGGCTTGCCGTGCATAACTACCACGCGGCGTACAACCAAATCCCAATGCAGGGAACCGGAACGCCTAACAGGGGCGGGAATCCGGATATGGCGCCTGGAAACAGTCGGCTGGAAGTGAGTTTCTTGGTTGGGCTGACGCCTTTTATCGAGCAGCAGGCCCTGTGGCAGCAGATCAGTAATCCACTGAAGGACCCCATTAGCGGTAAGATTTTTGCTCCGATGGGGCCTGGGCCTCGTCGCTGGTTGGCCCAGCACGCGAGCCAACGTTACAACCCCTGGCTAACCGAAATTCCCGGTTTTCGATGTCCAAGTGATCCGGGCGTGGGAGTGCCTGGCCAAGGCCGATCGAACTATGTTGCGTGCCTGGGTGATTCTGCAAACCGAACCAATGGGAGCCGAGGAGACAATGGGAATGAGAGCACCGGTGCCGCGATTGACCGTCAAGTCTCATGCCGCGGTTTTTTTGTACCGCGAGAGAAACAGAGGTTCCGCGATGTTCTCGATGGTTTGTCCAACACAATCTGTGCTGGCGAGGTTGCTTCAGATTTGGGTGATAACGATGTGCGTACACGCGGTGCGAAGTCGTCCACGGGTAACGTGCGAGTCGCCGGCGGCAACAAAACGTGCAATGCGAATATCGATCCGCAACGCCCTCAATTTTGGAAGCCGGGTGCAACCTTCTCGCTCTTGCAAGGTGGTGGAACCCAAGCCGAGCAGCGACGTGGTTTGAAATGGGCGATGAGCCGATCGATGTGGGGAGCGTTCAATACGATCCTTCCGCCCAATAGCGTGATGTGCATGGAGACCAACAATTTCAATAATGGTCTACTCTCGGCAAGCAGTCGTCACCAGGGCGGCGTTCACCTTCTCATGGGTGATGGAGCGGTACGGTTCATCACCTCCTCCGTCAATTCGGGGAACCAAAATAGCGCCCATGTCGGTATGCACGCGGGTGGCTTGGCGCCTGGATCGAAGAGTCCCTTTGGTGTGTGGGGAGCGATGGGCACTCGTGCCGGACGTGAAACCGTCGCAGCGCCAAACTGATCTGTTTTTCTCTCGGTGTTCGGCTACCTAGCCGAACATCTCTCACCGGACTCGCTTTCTTTCATCCTCCTTGCGAGCAATCGGCTCGCTAGGATATCCATCAGTTCATCTGCACCAAACGTGATCATGAATCGTATTTTACTGAAGTTGTTCCTGCTCCTGTTCCTGGTCGGTACCGTCGGGTGCGGTGACGGCGCCGCGAAGCCTGCCGTAGACGAGGATGAGCTCTCACAATGGGTGTCTGATAATCCAGCACCCGAAGAAGTCCCGCTCGATGAGGAAAACTGAAGCGAGCAGAGATCTTTGATCCCGACGAGGCAGTAGTGTACACGTTTGCACACGCGTTTGTCTCAGGCCCCGTCGCGATGTCGTGGCGACCTGGAAATTGGTGAGCGACTTTGGGCGATTGTTCTACAATGTGGCAGGGCGTCCTGAGTGTGTCGATTCGATGCGTTGTCATCGAACGCATCATCGCTACCATCTTCTCCTCCGTGCCCGTGAGTTGCTGACCACCACGGACTAATCCGCCCCGCCTCCAGTTCGGAATGAAGAACCGACGCTAGCGGAAACCGAGCGGCGTGCGGTTTTGGACGCACTCCAGCGAAGTAAAGGCAAAATTTACGGCGATGGTGGCACTGCGGAGTCGCTCGGCCTGAAACCGACGACGCTTTATGGCAAAATGTGGAAACGGCGAATTAAAACCACCAGGCAACGTGAGTGAGAATTGAACACCAACTCTTCACCCTCCGGGCGCAGCAGGTAGGGTCGGAGAGGTAAGTTTCTATGCAATATTTCGAGCTCCACTGCCGTAGCAACTTCACTTTTTTGGAGGCTGCATCGCACCCGGACGAGCTCGTGCAGCGCGCCGCCGAGCTTGGGTACGCGGGTCTGGCGATGACGGATCGCGAGTCGATCGCGGGCGTCGTGCGCGGGCATGCGCCAGCCAAGGAGGCTGGACTGCAATACATCGTCGGCACCGAGGTGCATCCACTCGACGCACCCGCCATGGTGCTTTGGCCGACGGATCGGGAAGCGTACGGCCGGATGTGCCGGTTGCTGTCACTGGGGCGGGGGCGTTGTGAGAAAGGACGCTGCGAACTGCGCTTCGATGACATTGCTGAATTCGCCCAAGGCATCTTGGCAGGCGTGATCGTGGACACTGGTAGCGATGATGACTCGCTCAACCATTCACGATCTTTTCTGCGGGGTCCGTTTCGCGACGTGTTTGGCGATGGCGGCTATATGCTCGCAGCGTTTCATCGGGGCGTCGATGATGCGGCAAAAGCGGCTTGGTTGCGAGATTTGTCGCTGTCGTGTGACGTGCCGCTGCTGGCCAGTGGCGATGTGCGGTATCATACGGCGCAGCGGATGGTTCTTCATGACTGCCTCACGGCCATCGCGAACCACAGCACGATCGACGACATCGCGGGCCAACGGCTGCGCAATAGCCAACATCACCTTCGCACACTCGACGAAATCGGCGAACTGTACCGGGACGTTCCCGATGCGATCGCGCGAACGCTCGAAGTCGCCTCGCGATGCACGTTCCGTCTCGACGAGCTGAAATACGAGTATCCCGTTGAACTCGCACCACCAGGAAAAACACCGATTGAACATCTTAAGCGGCTGACATGGGAAGGGGCCCAGCAACGCTGGCCCGACGGCGTGCCTGCACATGTGATCGACATGCTGCGTCATGAATGCTCGTTGATCGAAGAGCTGCACTACGAAGCGTACTTCTTGACCGTTTGGGACCTGGTTCGGTTTGCCCGATCGCAAAACATTTTGTGTCAAGGCCGGGGTTCGGCGGCCAATTCAGCCGTCTGTTTTTGCTTGGGGGTCACCTCGGTCGACCCGACGCAAACAGATTTGTTATTTGAGCGATTCATCAGTCGCGAGCGAAACGAGGCACCTGACATTGATGTCGATTTCGAGCATCAGCGCCGCGAGGAGGTAATCCAATATCTGTACGAGAAGTACGGTCGCGACCGAGCTGGGTTGACGGCAACCGTAACAACCTACCGCGCCAAGAGCGCGATTCGCGAAGTCGGCAAGTCGCTTGGGATTTCCCCCGACATCATCGACGCCATCGCCAAGTTCGCAGGTAGCTACAGCAGCGAGCCAGAATTGCCACAGCGCTGCCGGGATGCAGGGATGGATCCAGACACCCCACTGGGAAAACGATTTTTGCATCTCACGAAGACGTTGATTGGATTCCCTCGGCATCTCTCTCAGCACGTGGGCGGCATGGTGATGACGGCCGGAAATCTCTGTGAGCTCTGCGTGACGGAGAATGCGGCGATGCCCGGCCGGACAGTGATCCAGTGGAATAAGGATGATCTCGACGAACTCGGCATTCTGAAAGTTGACGTGCTGGCGTTGGGCATGTTGTCCGCTATCCGGCGTTGCTTTGAACTGGTCAAGGAGCATCATGGTTGCGCCCTCACGCTATCGACGATCCCCGCCGCGGACACGCCCACGTATGACATGATCTGCGCGGCCGACACGATGGGCGTGTTCCAGATCGAGAGTCGGGCGCAGATGAGCATGCTACCCCGGCTTCGCCCGCGATGTTTCTACGACCTCGTGATCGAAGTTGCGATCGTGCGACCTGGTCCGATCCAAGGCAACATGGTGCATCCGTTTTTAGCCGCCCGCGAGAATCCGGATGCTGCGGTGTACCCCAACGACGCGGTTCGCCGGGTGCTCGAAAAAACTCTCGGCGTGCCGATTTTTCAGGAGCAGGCGATGCGTTTGGCCGTCGTCGCGGCTGACTTTACACCCGGAGAGGCTGACCAGCTTCGCCGCGCCATGGCGGCCTGGCGACGACCGGGCGTGATCGATCGCTTCCGCGTCAAACTGCTTGACGGGATGAAGGCCAAGGGACTGAGTCCCGAATTTGCGGAGCAAGTTTTTCACCAAATACAAGGTTTTGGTGAATACGGATTTCCCGAGTCACATGCGGCCAGTTTCGCGTTGCTGGTGTACGCATCGTGCTATTTGAAATGCCATTATCCCGCTGCGTTTTGTGCAGCGTTGCTCGACAGCCAGCCGATGGGGTTTTATGCCCCCGCGCAGCTCATTGCCGACGCTCGAAAACACGGTGTCCGTGTCCACGGTGTCGATGTCAACCACAGCGACGTGCGAACACGTCTGATCGGTGATTCCGCTCTGCAGGGGCGAGCTCAGGAAGGGCACTCTCAGGAAGGGCCAGCGATCCGGTTAGGACTGCAGATGGTTCGCGGTTTGCCGTCCAGCGCAGCGGAGCAGATTTGCCGCGCCCGCGAAGTTGGCGGCCCCTTCACTGACCTTCGTGATTTGACGCAGCGTGCTGGTTTGCCGCGAGGTGTGATTGCGACGCTTGCCGACGCCGATGCTTTGGCGTCAATTTCCCATGACCGACGTGCGGCGGTATGGCAGTCGTTAGCCACCGATGATGCAACGGCGTCGATGCCGCTGCTGGCGTCTCTAGCGCCAGATTGCAGCGTGCCCGACGAGCTCGTCGCGATGTCACCGGCAGAAGAAGTTCACCGAGATTATGCGACGACGGGATTGAGTTTAAAGGCTCATCCGGTATCGTTTCTCCGCAGCCGATTGTCCGGCATGGGTTGCGTGAAGGCGGCGCATCTGCCCGCTCTCCGCGACGGTCGGCATGTGCGTGTGGGCGGTATTGTGTTAATGCGGCAGCGCCCCTCGACTGCCAAAGGAATTACATTTGTCACGATTGAAGACGAATCAGGAGCCATGAACCTAGTGATGTTTGCCGCAGTTTGGAAGCGATTTTTTAAGGTCGCGCGGGCCAGCAATGCGTGGATCGTCGACGGTAAACTCGAGAACCGACAAGGTGTGATTCACGTGATTGTCGGCCGCGTGGAGGACCTCAGCGAAATGATGAACAACCTGCCAACGACCGCTCGGGACTTTCGCTAGCTATGCCCACCAAGCTGTTAGAACGTTTTGGATACCGCATCATCCGCGATGTTGCCTCGCCGGCGGAGTGCGAGCGGATCGGCAGCGAAATCGCCGCAATTCTCGGCAGCGAAGCAACCAATCGGATCGAGAATCGAGAAGGAAGCATTGTGGGCGGTCGCAATCTGATTGAACATGATGCGCTGTGGCGACCGTGGATTGCGAATATTCAATTGGCTCGCATGATTCGCGACTATGTCGGACCAAAAGCCAGCGTCGTCAGGATCCTTTATTTTGACAAACCACCCGGCCAGGGCTGGGCATTGTCGCTACACCGGGATCGCACCATTGCGGTGCGGGAGCACCACAATCCGCCCGATCCCTTTTCAAAACCGACCTGCAAGGCGGGCGTTGCTCATGTCGAAGCCAACGAGGAACTCTTGACGAAGATGCTGACGCTGCGACTGCATCTGGACCCTATGCGAGCTGACAACGGGCCTCTGTTTATCGTTCCTCGGTCGCATTTGATGACTCAAAACGGCGGCGTCGAGCCAGCCGCCAAGGAGGGGACGCAGACCATTTACTGTCGGGCGGGCGACGTTTTCGCGATGCGTCCGCTGCTCAGCCACGGTTCCTACGCAACGGACCCCGCGACCTCGCTGCGTCGTCGTGTGCTGCATCTCGAACTCGCCCCTCGGGACGCCCTGCCCGCTCCCTACCAATGGCATACTGCCAAGCTGGTATGATGGAGTCGGCACTCGATTCCCCGATCTGAACCGCTTCGGAGGAGCTTCCGTAGTGCCACGGTACTTCGATTGACTACTGCTCGGCGCCCGGGTTCGATCGGGACTCGTCGCCGATCGGGACTCGTTGCCGATCGATACTGGCTGCCCCCCACTTCCTAGGTTGACTTGCTGATGCAAGAAGATTTACTCGGCTATCTTCTCGGTGCCCTCGAACCTGACGAAATGCGCAGAGTCGAAGAGTGGCTGCGTGAGGATGCGGACGCGCGGCGGGAGCTGATGGAACTGGAGCGTGTACTGAAACGGCTCGAAGCGGCCGACGACGCCGAGACGGAGATTGCCGATGGGATCGATCCTGCTCCGCCAGCCGATCTTGTTTCGCGCACGATGGCGAGTCTGCCGCCGTTTGCTCCCTGCGAAGGTGATGCCGATCCAGCGGACTCGAACTCTCACGAGAATGTTTTGTCGCACGCCTCGGGCGAGAATTTGTACAGCGATCTGTCACTGAGCAGCACCCACGAAGACGGCGGCGGCGAATTATGGAGCCTGCGAGACTGGGCGGCCTCCATCACCGCGGCGATTATCTTGGTGGCAATTGCGATGCCCACTTTGCTCGAAGGGCGGTTTGCTGCTCGTAAGGCGGCGTGTCAAAACAATCTGCGGGAGCTTGGTGTTGCGATGACGCAGTTCGCTGGCCGCAATGCCCAGTCGCGTCTGCCAACGGTGGCACCGGACGGGTATCAAGCGTTCGCGGGAATCTATGCTCTACGACTCTACGAAGCCGGATTGCTCGACAACCCCCAGCAGACATTTTGTCCGTCGATCGGCGGTCCACGAGATCTTGCACTAGCGAGTTGGACGCATGAGATGTTCCCGCCGGACTTTCCCACCACCCGGTCAGACCAGCCCAGGCTCGTCAGCCTTCAGACTTTAGACGAGATCGGTCGAGAGCTAAAAAATGCCCCCAATCCGTCAGAAGATGCGTCTGAAACGACGCAGCGGATGATCCGAGCAATCAGAAATTTGCGTTTGATCCAAATGACCGCTGGCGGACACTATGCGTACACGTTGGGTATCCGTGACGATGGACAGTTTTCGTCTCCCCGGTTCGAAGCTCGAACTCAGTTCGCCGTGATGAGCGATGCGGTCCCCATGCGTGTCAACGTGGGGAATCCCAGAACGCCTGATCATGTGGCGTTTCGTTACGACGTGACCAGTCACGGTGGTCGCGGTATCAACGTGCTCTATGAAGATGGGCACGTTGGTTTTCTGCCGAGCGAGTCACTCGATCGAGTCCCTGACAGTCCGCTCATGAATAATGAGGGTTTGCTGGAAGCTGGTGTGACGCTCGACGACGCTTCACTTGGACCGAGTTGGCAAGCACCGTTCATGGACGCCAACCAACGGTAGGACTGAATCCTCATTTTTGCCCGCTTCGATTGCGGCAGAATTTTTGTGCGGCGCTCGCTAACTCAACGGTGCATTTCAATCAATTGATGATCAGTTGGTCTGACGGATCGGATTCTTCCCATGCGCCGGATTTCTCTCAGCCCATAGGCACACAGCTCAAATTGATCGCTCAACCGATCAAGCAGATCACAGGGCGGTCGATCTTCATCGGCCTGGATCGTCGCCGCTATCTTGTACGATCGCTTGCCCTGATGAAAATAGTCGAGCAATTGATCAGGAGAGCCTTTGAGATTGCCGCGAACACTTTCTGGATACATCCCCGAACGAAACAGGGTCACGTCGCCGATATGTCGATGGACATCGCGGCGGGCCGCGCCGATGCGCCGTTCGGCTTCGCACATCAGCTGAAAGATTTCTGTTGCGGGTCGACCATCGTCGCGTCGGACCCGCTGGATCGCGTCGACACGTGTGAAACGCAGCATGAGTTCGCTGATGTACTCGACCAACTGCACATCGGCGACGCCGAGCTTGGTTTGGAAAATGTACTCGGACAGTCCGCTGAGAAAGCGATCGAGTGTCGACCGCTTGGGTTGTGAACTTTCAGGCATCACGTTTATTCCTTCAGGGATGAAGGGCGATTCGCGGGCTGAGTCGGAAGGCACCAGAAAAACCGAAGCGAATCAAAAGACCTGAAATCCAGAATTAGTCGCCGTGCAGGCCTGCGTCAAGGCGAATTTTCATTTTTTGACACTGTCGAGAGGAAGGCCCCTGAGAGGATTAATCTGCTAGGCTATGACGACATGCGGCCCATCACACCCAATTCGTCTCCGCCGTCTCAGCGACATTGGTATTCGATGGCGACTCTGATTGTCACGGGCGAGGCGATTTTCTTCCTGCCCTTTGTGATCGCACGCGTATTTCGTCCGACGCTTCTAGAGGTGTTTGGATTGACGAACTGGCAGTTGGGGATGGCTTTTTCCGCCTACGGGATCGTGGCGATGCTATCATATTTTCCTGGCGGGCCGCTGGCGGATCGCTTTGCCGCTCGCAAACTGATGTCGCTGGCTCTTGCCAGCACCGCAGTGGGAGGGTTGGTGATGGCGTCGCTTCCAGATTTGAACACGCTCATTGTCTTGTATGCATTCTGGGGGCTGACGACTGTTTTGGTCTTCTGGGCTGCGTTGATTCGGGCGACACGAAGTTGGGGCGGTGCGGAGTTGCAAGGAAGTGCGTTTGGGCTGCTCGATGGTGGGCGCGGGCTCGTCGCGGCGGTTATCGGCTCGGCCGCCGTCGCGATGTACGCTCGGCTCTTGCCCGATGATCTTGCGACCATCACCCTGGCACAGCGCGGTGCGGCGTTTCGTGAGGTCATTCTGATGTTCGTTGCCATCACGTTCCTCACTTCACTGCTCGTGTGGTGGATGCTGGCAGAGGACGAGTCGATCGAGACAGATGCAACCGAACATTCGGCTTGGAAAGGTATTCGTTACGTCGCGAGACTTCCAACGGTATGGTTGCAATCGGCGATCATTCTGTGCGCCTACGTCGGTTACAAAGGGCTCGATGATGTATCGCTCTTCGCTAAGGAAGGATTGGGGTTTGATGAGGTACCAGCCGCCTACGCCAGCACGGTTTCGATGTGGATTCGCCCGCCAGCGGCAATTCTCACAGGGTGGATCGCGGATCGATATCGCGTCACGAGCGTGACATGTTGTGCATTTTTAGCGAT
The DNA here is from genome assembly GCA_963763175.1 of uncultured Planctomycetota bacterium. Taxonomy (GTDB): domain Bacteria; phylum Planctomycetota; class Planctomycetia; order Pirellulales; family Pirellulaceae; genus Rhodopirellula. Next base: position 1,369,573 of record CAVXOB010000011.1, read on the forward strand.
GTTGGTCGGTAGCCTGATCATCGCGTTGGGGTGGATCCAGCCCGGCATGACGATGGTATTCTTTGCCACAATCATCACCACCAGCGCCGCGATCTTCGCCCTTCGCGGTCTGTATTTTGCCATCATGCGAGAGGGCAACATTCCTTTGGCCTACACGGGAAGCGCCGTGGGGCTGGTGTCGGCGATCGGCTACACGCCCGAAGTGTTCATGGGGCCGCTGATGGGATTCTTGCTGGATCGCTCGCCAGGGGCGACCGGCCACCAGGAAGTGTTCGCGGTGATCGCCGGATTCTCGTTGATCGGAATGGCCGCAACTGTGTGGTACCATCAGATTTCAGCGCACCCGCTCGACCACCCGCTGCCAGACGATCCGGAGACTGCAGCGAAATTTGCCTCAGATTGATATTCAGCGGCCTGCACGTGGACTGAACAGTTGTATAACATCGAGCGATCTCAGGAGGCACTCGACAAATTTCGCTCGCTGCCACCCGATCGTGGATGTTTCGCTCAACACGTCGCGCAGAGTTCAATTCTGGTGGCATGGACGGAATCTCTTGATCATGCGGCCGACGCGGGTCAGGTAGAGCGAACCGAGTTTGACCGATTGACAAAATCGCTGCCGGAGCGACCGCTCCCTTCCTCCTCGCTGACGACCCACACACGCCAATGATAAAGGCGTTGGCCGACGAAATCGAATCGTGTGCTCGGCACGTCGATAAACTTATCGATAGTGACTCGCCACGAAGTGAGCGGAATCTCGCGCACTTGCGCCGTCAAAAAAATGTGTTCCTTCGCTACGTGGATCGGACAACGTTTGGAAGTTGAGTTAGGCATTACGAGATCTGACGAGGCAAAGCCCCAGCAGTGACGGTTCACTCAAGTGAGGTCGGCGGGAGACATGCCGATCTCATTGCATCGACACTTGACTGATGGGGAACAGGTCATTGTTGGTCTGCTCGGGAGGCAGAGACTTCAAGAGAGGACGTCCCCAGGCAGGAGCCAGAGAACGAGACTAGACTGCTTTAGACCCTGACTGAATTATTTTCCACCGACACGAACAGCAGTCGACCGCCGACAATGGTGTGGGTCACGCGGCCGAAAAGTTCGCGATCTTCCATCGGGCTGCTCTGACAGCGTGAGAGGAATTCACTAGGGCGAACTGTCCATGCCGCTTCGGGGTCAATGAGCGTGACGTCGCCAGGAGCACCGATGCTGAGCGTGCCGGCGTGGAGCTTGGCAATACGAGCTGGGTTGGTGGAGAGACACTCGATCGCTCTTGACCAGCACAGAATGTCGCTCCGAACCATGTCGGTGATCGTGGCGGCGAGGGTCGTCTCAAGTGTCGCGGCACCGAACGGAGCGAGTTCGAGGTCGTTGCCTTTTTTCTCCCTCGCACGTGGCATGTGACCGGATTGGATCACGTCAATCGTGCCGTCGGCAACGGCCTGCTGCAAGTGTTCCACGTGCGACGGGCTGCGCATCGGTGGATGGACTTTAAATCGTGAATCGAACGAGCGCAGCAGAGCGTCACTGCCGTGCAAGTTGTGTGGGCAGACGGACGCGGAAATGGGCACGCCGCGATTTTTTACCCGGCCGATCATGTCGATCGCGCCCATCGTGCTGACCGGACCGACGTGCAGACGCCCCTTGGTTGCTTCGGCTAGACGTACGTCTCTGGCAACAGCGAGATCTTCAGCCTCCGTCGGTAACCCTTTTAACCCAAGCACCAACGAGACTTGCCCATCGTGCATCACACCGCCTTCAGCGAGCCCGGGAACTTCGGGGCGATCAAAGATGGGCAGGTCCAGCATGCGGCAGTAATCGAGGGCACGCTTGAGTAACGCATCATTAGGCATCGATCGAGGTGAGTCACTGAATCCGATCGCCCCAGCCTCGGCGAGAATCGCGAGCTCGGCCATCTGCTCCGCCTGACGTCCTTTGCTCAGGCAGCCAATCGGATAGACACGAACGCCACCAACGCGTTGGGCGATTTGCGTGACGAGCTCGACAGCGGCGGCAGAGTCAATGACAGGGTTCGTGTTGCTGCAACAGAGAACCGATGTATATCCGCCCGCGAGTGCCGCATTGCTGCCGGTTTGAATCGTTTCGTCTTCTTCCCGACCGGGTTGCCGCAGTTCGGCGCCGAGATCGACCAAGCCCGGTGCGACGACCCGTTGACGCGCGTCGATCCAGATCGCATCGCCGGGGCAGTCGCCGTCACTCGGGTCGATGGCAGCAATGCACCCGTCACTGATCAACAAGCGTCCAATGCGATCGATCGTATTTTTCGGGTCAATAATACGACCCCCGTCAATCACAATTGGCTGGAGTGGTGATGGCGTGGGAAGCGGCATGACGAGCGATTGGTTTTCAGAGATGGGTATTGGATTGAGATTGAGCAATCTCGCAGGCACCGGAGAGCAGCCATAACGCGGCCATTCGCACTGCGATCCCGTTCGTGACTTGCTCCAGGATGACCGAATGCGGTCCATCGGCGACTTCCGGTGTGATTTCGACGCCGCGATTGATGGGTCCGGGTGCCATGATCAGAATGTCGGACTTGGCACGCCGCATCCGGTCACCGTTCATCGCGTAGAGCGCTGCGTATTCTCGCACGCTGGGGAACGGGCGAGTTTGCTGCCGTTCAAACTGAATCCGCAGCAAATTCAACACATCACATCGCTCGACAATGTCGTCGAGACGGTGAGCGACTTCGAAACCAATCTCCTCCCACCGTGGACTGACGAGAGTGGGAGGACCGCAGATGATAACGTCGGCCCCGAGAGTTTTCAGTCCCCAGATATTGCTGCGGGCAGTACGGCTATGGGCGATGTCGCCAACCATCGCCACGGTCATTCCGTCGAGCAAATTGCTGGGATGGAGCGAGGTGTTTTGCCAATCTTGAGGTCCGCGATGTTGGAGGATCGTGAGGATATCGAGAAGGCCCTGCGTGGGATGTTCGTGCGGGCCGTCGCCCGCGTTGATCACGCTGCAGCCCAACTCGCGGGCGAGCAAATGAGGCGTGCCCGGTGTTTGGTGTCGGGTCACGACCCAGTCCACGCCCATCGCCTCGATCGTTTTCGCGGTGTCGACGAACGTTTCGCCTTTGGCCACGCTGCTGCCGGCGGAGCTGAACTCGACCGTGTCGGCGCCGAGTCGTTTGGCGGCGAGCGAGAAACTGTTCCGCGTGCGCGTACTGTTCTCAAAAAACAAATTCGCGCAGGTTTTTCCTGACAACAACGTTAACTTCCGCCGGCAGCCATCGGTGAGTTTTTTTAACCGCTCGGCGGTACTGAGAATCGCAAACAACTCGTCTGCTTGCAGCCTTTCCAAATCCAACAGATGTCGGTGACGCCAATTCGATGGGAACGGCAGCGGCGAGGATTCAATCATCGTGTCCATGCTCGCGATTGTAGGCGTCGATCAGGTCTTGCGGGAGGAGGGTCGCAGCAACGCGATCAGCACCCAAGCGACAATCCAACAGATGCCTCCGATCGGGGTGACGGCACCTAGCCATGGCGTGTTGGTCAGCACAAGCACATACAAACTCCCGGAAAAAAAGCCGATTCCTGCGACAAACAAGCCGAAACTCCATCGCCACGGGGCACCCCGCTGCACCGGGATGGCCACCAGTGCCAAAAGCACGATCGCGTGCGCCAGGTGATAGCGAGCCCCAGTATCGAACTGGGTCAACCGGCGAGGCAATGTCTCCGCATTGACGCCGAGCTTCATTAGCCAATCGGGGAGTGCGTGAGCACCGAATGCACCGATCAATACCGCAAGCGCTCCAGCAACTGCGGCAATGATCAGTGGTGCGCGACTGTTGCCATTCATTTAACCGCCAGCATCCGTTCCAATGCGATCAAACTCCATTTCATCGTCTCTTCGTCGACTCGGATTTGGTTCACGATATTTCCATCTCGGAGGTTTTCGAGCGTCCAGCAGAGATGCGGCAGATCGATGCGATACATCGTCGCACACATGCAGACCACGGGGCTGAGAAAGTGAATCTCTTGTTCCGGATGTTCAGCCTTGAGCCGATTGACGAGGTGCAGTTCTGTTCCGATGGCCCACTTCGTGCCCGGCTCAGCGGATTTGACCGAGTTGATGATCTTGCCCGTACTGCCGCTGATATCGGCGATGTCGTTGACCTCGCGCGGGCATTCTGGGTGAACTAAAATCTTGATGCCGGGGTGATCGGCACGGAATTTCGCGACATGTTCTGGTCGGAACATTTGATGAACGCTGCAATGTCCTTTCCACAAAATCACGCGGCTTGCTGTGATTCGTTCTTCCGTATTGCCACCAAGTTCGAGTGCGTAGGGATCCCAGACCGGCATTTGCTCTTCGCTAATATCCATCGTCAATGCGGTGTTGCGACCAAGGTGTTGGTCGGGAAAGAACAGTACCCTTTGGCCACGTTCGAATGCCCACTTCAGAACCGCCTTCGCGTTACTGCTCGTGCACACGATACCGCCATGGCGGCCACAGAACGCCTTCAAACTGGCGGCGCTGTTGATGTAGGTGACCGGAATGACTTGTTCGGTATCAATCAGCTCGCCCATATCCTCCCAAGCCGCTTCGACTTGACGGATGCCAGCCATGTCGGCCATCGAGCAACCCGCTGCCATGTCGGGCAGTAAGACATCCACTCGCTCGCCACCGCGCGCCGCGACACGTTCGGGTGTATTCGCCAGGATGTCTGCCGTTTCAGCCATGAAGTGCACGCCGCAGAATACAATGGTCCGGCATTCACCGCTCGAAGCCGCCATTTCGGACAATTGGTAGCTGTCACCTCGGAGATCAGTGTGGGCGATCACGTCGTCTTGCTGATAATGATGGCCGAGAATCAGCAAACGTTTGCCGAGTTGGCTGCGTACGGCTTCAATGCGTCCGCGCAGCTCCGGTTCGCCGAGCGTTTTGTACGGCGCCAGCGGCAGCATCGACTCCTGGTTACCTGCGGGTCCCGACGTCGGATGGGTGGTTGTCGTCGGCAAGGTCTTTTGCGAAGTGGCGGAGGTGACGGATTCAGCCATGAATTTTGCTTCGGGTTGCAGCAGCAGAAATGAATTGTCGGTGAACACCCCTGATTCTACCCGCCTAGTATCATTTCAGAAACTCCTATCCTCCTCGAACGCTCCGGGTCGAGCTGTTCATTGACTATTCCGACTCATGAGCGAGGAGGTCCGCATCATCCCTCGCTAGCATTTCGGGTGGGAATTCCAACGCCCAAATCGCAGGCACGAGGGCATCAAACGGCCCGTTTTAGGGGCCGCGAACCGGTGCATCGTCGGCAAAAGCGTTTTGCCAAACCCAGGCGTTTATGTAGAATGATCAATGATCCATTTGAACTCCCGCCGTCCCTCTCTCCCACAATCGCCTCGCTTTTCTCTCCCTCTCGACCACTCTCCCCAATGTCTCAACCACGCTCACACTTCTGCGGCCGCACTCGTCGAGAATTCATCTGGGAATCCGGTGCCGGATTCGGCGCAGCTGCGCTGAGCAGTATGTTTTGCAACGACGGCTTTTTCCCCTCTGCAGCAGCAGCGTCGCTCGATGGCGGTGCGGTTCCAGGCCCGATGGCGATCAAACCGCCGCACTTTGCCCCCAAGGCGAAGTCGGTGATTTTTCTGTTCATGTATGGCGGGCCGAGCCACATCGACACGTTCGATTACAAGCCTGCCATGAAGGGCATGGATGGCAAGACCGTTGATGTGAAGACATTCGGACGTGGCGGGCACAAGGCCGGTGGGCGGATCGTCGAGCCCCGCTGGGATTTCAAGCAATATGGTCAGTGCGGGAAATATGTCAGTTCCCTGTTTCCGAACGTGGCCGAACATGTGGATGATATTGCGTTTCTCCATTCGATGACGGCGGACTCGCCCATCCATGGTTCGGCGATGCTGATGATGAATAGCGGGAAATTGTTGTCAGGAAATCCAGCGATGGGTTCATGGGTGACCTACGGGCTGGGTAGTGAAAACCAAAATATGCCGGGATTCGTCGTGATGCTCGATCCGAGCGGTGGTCCAATCAGCGGTGCCAAAAACTGGAGCAGCGGATACATGCCCGCGACGTACCAGGGCACCGTTTTCCGCACCAAGGGTGCACCGATTCTCGATTTGGCGCCGCCCAAGGACCTGCCGCCTGGAGTCCAACGTCAACTGATCGATTCGATCCAAGCGGCCAACCACCGGCACCTGATCGGTCATGGGCAGGAGGAAGCTTTGGCGTCGCGGATCAGCAGCTATGAACTCGCGTATAACATGCAGACGGCGGCACCTGAAGCCGTCGATCTGTCGGATGAAACTGCCGAGACGCTGGCCCTTTACGGCGTCGAAAATCCAAAAACGGCGGACTTTGGACGCCGCTGCCTACTCGCCCGGCGGCTCGTTCAGCGTGGCGTGCGGTTCATTCAGCTTTACAGCGGCGGTGCACACAACGATGCCAACTGGGACGCTCACGGAAACCTGGAGAGCAACCACAACTTGCACGCTGGCGAAACTGACCAACCCGTCGCGGCGCTCCTCACCGATCTGAAGCGGACCGGTCTACTCGATGAAACTCTGGTTGTTTGGGGCGGCGAATTCGGACGGCAGCCCACCGCGGAATATGCTGAGGGCAGTGGCCGCGATCACAACTCTTTCGGATTTACGATGTGGATGGCTGGCGGGGGCATCAAGGGAGGTATCAGCCACGGCACGACCGACGAGCTAGGGTCAGTTGCGGCCGAGAATCCGATGCACGTCAAAAATTTGCACGCGACGATCCTGCATCAAATGGGTCTCGATCCCAATCATCTGTCGTACTTCTACAGTGGGCTCGACCAGAAACTTGTTGGAGTGGAGCACGTCGAACCGATCCATGCGATCATTTAGCCGCCCGACGCGACGACGTTGAGCCTCTCCGGTGAGGCCGTTAAAAAGCCTGTCACATGACTCGTCCCCAAAGGGTCAGACCCCTACTCGGATAGGCTCTTATTTGTCTTTGTGTTGAAAGCGACCGGGAGGGCTGGTCGCTTCGATCGCCACAATGGCTTCGACAATACGGTAGTGATGGTTTGCGCCAGCGGGCACCAGCCACGAATCGCCAGCCTTTAAAGTAGCGCACTGCCCGTCGATTTCAATCTCCATTTGGCCACTGATGAGGTAGCCGACGGTTTCGTACTGACGGGAGGAAGAATGACAAGCATTTCCCGCTTCTTCGTCCCATCGTCTCAGACCCACCTGTTTACCCGTGATGAGGTATCCTTGTCCCATTTCGCCGATGCTGGCGTCGTCTGCGTTGATGATTTGAGGAATATCCATGCGGGTGTCCTAGCGTTGGTGGGGTGAGGGGGAAGATCTGCTCAAATGAACTTCAAGCAAATCTTCAAGCAAATCGCATTCCAGCGATGGGGGACGACACTCAGCGCTTGATGCGGTATCCGAGCTCAGCGAGGCAATCCTTCGCGGTCGCTGTATGGTCTCCTTGGAGTTCGATCAAGTCTTCCTTCGGTTTGACAGTGCCTCCAGTACCACACGCGGTCTGTAGTGTGGAGAGCAAGCCTGGCAGGTCGTTGGCATTCGCGGTCAGTCCGGTAATGACGGTAGCAATCCGCCCGCCTTTCCTTTTCTCAGTGCGAACGCTCGCCGTCTGTTGATCGGGCGCTAATCTCGCCGACTCGATGCGCTCACGTTCGGCTGCTGCGGCTTTCTCGGCCGGTGTGCAGATACACTGGGTGTCAGGCAAGCCGCATAATTCGCAGCTGGGTGGAATGTCAAAGGGGGTGCCCGCAAAAAGTCGTGACATGAAAACTTCCTGAGTCTGAAATCATTCTTCGATGGGATCTGTGATTCGCTCATTATCACTCGGTTTCGGTAGCCTGTTTCGGCATCTCCAAAGTGTTGCGTATCTCGACATCCGTTATGGGAGAGTCGCCGCCCAGCACGGCATTCAGATAATGCCGCGTAATAACAGGGTGCTCCGGGCTGCCGAGCAACTACTTGCAGGTGCAGGCCAAGTCGACGAGCGGATCAATCCCGATAGCCATCTCATTCCTTTTGGATAATGCCCTTTTTCTTGGCTGCTTTCTTGGACGCCTTTTTCTTGACAGTCTTCTTTTTCGCAGCCTTCTTTTTCGCAGCCTTCTTTTTCGCAGCCTTCTTCTTAACCGCTTTCTTCTTTTTCTTCTTTGACGGTCCCTTGGCGGCTCGTTCGGCGAGCAGGTTCAACGCCGCTTCGAACGTGACTTCTTTGGCGTCGGTGCCGCGCGGGATCGACGCATTGGTTTCGCCATCGGTTGCATAGGGGCCAAAACGGCCTTCGAGAATTTTGACCTCTTGATCCGTGATGGGACTTTTCTTGTCAAACGCGACGATCGGTTCTTTGGGGGCGGCGCGGCCTCGTTGCTTGGGCTCTTTCAAAAGCTTGATTGCTTCGTCAAACGTAACCTGAAGCGGCGAAACTCCCGCAGGGAGTGACCGAGTTTCTTTGCCACACTTGATGTAAGGCCCGTAGCGGCCGTCGTGAGCGAGAACGGGTTCGTCGTTCTCGGGATTGTTGCCCAAATCACGAGGCAGTGTGAGTAGCTGGCAGGCGATATCAAACGTCACGTCCTCGGGAGCAATGCTTTTGGGGATCGATTGGTTGCGTTTCTCTTCATCGTCTTTTTCACCGAGCTGAATATATTGTCCAAAACGGCCTGCTTTAATATATACATTCTTACCCGTTTCAGGATGGACGCCCAAAGGTTCGTCTTCGCGGGCCGATGCGTCAAAGAGCTCCATCGCTTTTTCGAGCGTCATCTCATCGGGCGGGGTGCCTTCGAGGATCGATGCTTTACGGTCGCCTTGCTCTAGAAATGGTCCATACTTACCTACCCGAACGAAAACTTCTTCACGATTTTCGCCCTCGGTCGGTGTGCCTAGCGAAAACATTGCCGAGATGCGGGGATCGATCTCTTCAATCTTTTCTTCAAGACGCTTCTTCAAGCCAACGGCCGCCTTGTGGTCGGCGGGAAATTCAACACCTTCTTCGTCGCCGAAATAAAAGCCCTTCAAATAAGCGAGGGACTCAGCTTCATGACGGCTGATTGTATCGAGAAAATCTTCCATCTGGGCGGTGAAGTCATAGTCGACTAACGCTTCGAAATGGGTCTCCATCAAGCGAATAACGCTGAAGGCGGTCCAACTCGGTACCAGGGCGCTGCCTTTCTTGTAGACGTAATCGCGTTTTTGAATCGTGTCGATAATTGACGCATAGGTACTCGGCCGACCGATACCTTTCTCTTCGAGCGTGCGGGTTAGCGATGCTTCACTAAATCGAGCGGGGGGCTGCGTTGTATGGCTCTTGGGATCCATCTCGGCGACGTTGAGCGGATCGTTTTCAGCGACCGGTGGCAGCAAGCGTTCCTTGTCGGCGAGTTCCGCTTCGGGATCGTCGCTGCCTTCGACATAGGCTCGCAAAAACCCTTCAAACAGAATGCTCGTTCCCGAAGCGGTGAAAGTGCAATCACCACCGCTGACCGTGACGCTGATCCGTTGTTTCCGCGCGTCCGCCATCTGGCAGGCGACGGTGCGTTTCCAGATCAGCTCAAAGAGACGGAACTGATCACTGTCGAGCTCACCCTGGACCGCCGAAGGGACACGGAAGGGTGTGCCGGCAGGCCGAATCGCTTCGTGAGCTTCTTGAGCGTTTTTGACTTTGCCCTTGTAGGTCCGCACGCTCTCGTGCAGAAATTTCTCGCCGTATTCGCTACGTACCAACTCGCGGGCCGCGTTGACCGCTTCGGTCGATAGCGTTGTCGAGTCTGTCCGCATGTAGGTGATGTATCCGTTCTCATAGAGCCGCTGGGCCGCCTGCATGCAGCGGCGGGCCGTCATGCCGAGTTTCCGGTTGGCTTCCTGCTGCAACGTACTCGTCGTAAAGGGAGCTTTGGGACGTTCGACGAAGGGTTTGACCTCGACGCTGGTAACCTGAAAATCGCCGCTACGAAGTCGCTCGGCAAGTTCTCTGGACTCCCTTTCATCCATTTGCAGAAGCTGCGAATTCGTCAATTTCCCCGTATCGGGATCGAAATCTTTGCCCGATGGAATTTTACGCCCCGAGACGGTGCTGAGTGTGGCGGGTAGCGAATCGCCATTGGCGGTCGTGAAAATCGCCTCGAGATCCCAGTACGTTGCGTTGTGAAACGCGATGCGCTCACGTTCTCGCTCGACGATCAATCGAACCGCCACGCTCTGCACCCGGCCAGCAGAAAGGCCGCGGCCAACTTTGCGCCACAACAACTGGGAAACGTCGTACCCGTAGAGCCGATCGAGTATTCGCCGGGTTTCTTGCGCTCGGACCAACCCGTCGTCGATCTGACGGGGGCTGTCCAGTGCGTGCTGGATCGCGTCTTTGGTAATTTCGTGGAAAACGAGCCGGTGGACGGGTACGGTCGGTTTGAGCAGTTCGTGCAAGTGCCAACTGATCGCTTCTCCCTCGCGATCCTCGTCCGTCGCGAGATACAGACTGTCGGCGTCTTTGAGGGCATCTTTGAGTTTATCGACCTGTTTTTTCTTGTCCGCTGGAACAATGTAGACCGGCTCGAAATCCTTGTCGACGTTGACACCGAGGTATGCCCATGGCTCTTTCTTGTACTTTTTCGGAATATCTTTGGTGCCGCCCGGCAGATCGCGGACGTGTCCCACGCTGGCTTCGACCTGGTATCCACTGCCGAGAAATTTCGAGATCGTGCGGGCTTTGGCGGGTGATTCGACAATCACCAAACTTTTGCTGGTCGATTTAGCCATGAATGGGCGGGTCGTAGGAATGAGGAAAACTGCGTAAATCTCGAAATGGGAATGTTGGCGTTGTGACGGAAACCGCGCCAGACGTCAACATGAGCTAATGGAAAGGACAATAACTGCTGGCGGTTTGACCATGGAGACGACCGATTGGTGCTGGGCTGCAACGGCAGGCCGCCTCTTGTCGACACGGCCGAAATCGGTACGAATACGTCGCCCTCGGTGGTAACGGAGACCACTAGCTACCGTCCGCCGATCTGTGCATCCTACGCTCCCCCCTCTCTCACATTTTGACTCGCGGCCAGCGCCGCCGTTTTACACTTTACCCGCGGTTTGCACCGTCGGCTCACCAATTTATGACTGCTATGATTCGCACGCGTTTCGCTCCCAGCCCGACCGGATACTTGCACATTGGCGGTGTTCGTACAGCACTCTTCAACTGGTTGCTCGCCCGCCAAAGCGGTGGTCAGTTCATTCTGAGGATTGACGATACCGATGCCGGTAGGAACGTGGAGGCGGCGTTACAGCCGATCTTGGACGGGTTCCGTTGGCTCGGGATGGATTGGGACGAGGGGCCAGAAGTGGGTGGGCCGCATGCCCCGTATTTCCAGTCGGAGCGGGGTGAATTGTATCAGGAGGCCATTGCGAAGCTGCTCGCCAGCGGCCATGCTTACCGCGACTTTGCCAAACCAGACGAGTTGCAGACCCTCCGGGATGAGGCACGCCAAAGCGGTGGCGCGTTCGTTTACGATCGACGCTGGATGGCGGCCACTGAAGCTGACGCGCAGAAATTCAAAGCGGAAGGACGCGAGGGCGTCGTGCGTTTGAAAATGCCCCGAGAAGGTCAATGCGTGATCAATGATTTAGTGCGAGGTGAGGTCGTTGTCGAGTGGGCATCGGAACAGGACCACGTGATCGCACGGGCCGACGGCAGCCCGCTCTATCACCTTGCCAGTGTCGTCGACGACCACGATCTGGAGATCACGCACGTCGTCCGAGCCGCCGAACATTTGCCGAACACGCCGCGACAGATTTTCATTGCCCAGTCCCTGGGCTATACATTGCCCGAGTACGCACACTTGCCCTACGTAGCCGAACCGGGCGGGACGGCGAAGTTGAGCAAACGCAAACTCGACAAGTACCTGAAAAACCGTGACTTTGCGAATTTGATGACGCGCGGCCAAGCGATCGCGAAACGGTGTGGATTGACGACAGACGACGACACGTTCAATCCCGTGCTTGTGGATTTCTACCGCGAGATTGGCTTCCTTCCCGATGCCCTCTTGAACTACTTAATGTTGCTGGGTTGGTCGCTCGATGGAGAGCATGAAAAGTTCACCCGGGATCAGATGATCGAGCTGTTCAAACTCGCGAGAGTGACAAAATCGCCAGCTTCGTTTGACCCGGCCAAGCTGAGTTCGTTCCAAGCCGATGCGTTCGCGGCGCTGTCCGATCAAGAACGCACCGCACGGATCCTGCCCTTCGCGGTGGCGGCAGGATGGACGGATGCGGAGGATGCCGCATCGCGGCAGCGATTGGCGGACGTGGTGGCAGCGGCGGGCGACCGACTGAAGATCGCCGGTGATATCATCGACTTCGACTATTGCTTCGTTGATGATTATGAGATCAACGCGAAAGCATATGAAAAACGCATCGTGAAACCTGAGCGGGCGAAGGAATTACTCGGCAAAATGCGCGATTCGTTTGCGGCTTGCGGGGATTTCTCTGCAGCGGGAGTCGAGGCTACGGTGAACGGGTTCTGTGAGAACGAGTCCATCGAGTTGGGCGATATTATCCACGCCCTGCGGGTCGCCACAACGGGGGCCGCTGGCGGATTCGGCATGTTTGAGACGCTGGCGATCGTAGGGAAAGAGCGAGTGATCGCACGGATCGACACGACTCTCAGATAGAGTGTTCCCGCTTTGAATCGTGGCGGGGTAGGTCGAGACGTAATGAATCCCAGACGCCACCTTGCTCGCGATTAGCTGGATTGAACTTGTTTGCCGCGGTGGCGGCGGAGTTGACCACAGGCGGCGTCGATCTCGTCGCCTTTGCGTTGACGGAACATCACATTAACGCCTGCCGTCTCCAGGATTTGACGGAATCTCGCGATCGATTCCTTGTTTGGCGTGACGTAGGGCAGACCGGCAACCGGGTTGTAGGGAATCACGTTCATCATCACCGATCGGCCACGCAGCACGCGGGTGAGTTCGTGAGCGCAACTTTCCGAATCGTTGACGCCACCGAGCAAGACGTACTCAAAGGTGAGCCGACGCCCCGAGCTGGCGAAGTAGCGATCGGCGGCCTCGAGCACGGGTTCAATGCCGATCTTCTTGTTCACGGGCACAAGCTTGCTGCGGAGTTCATCGTTGGGCGCATGCAGGCTGACGGCGAGATTATAGGGGATGCCCCCGGCGGCCAATTTGTCGATCGCTGGCGGTAGTCCGACCGTGCTGATCGTGATCCGCCGCGGACTGATGCCGAGGCCGTCAGGACTTCGTGCCACGTCGAGCGCCGCAAGCACTCCAGGCAGATTGGCGAGCGGTTCGCCCATGCCCATCATCACGATGTGGCTGAGCCGCTCCGTTGCCGGCAGGCGATGCTGAAGACGCAGCATTTGTTCAAGAATTTCGCCGCCGGTGAGGTTGCGATCAACCCCGTCGAGACCACTGGCGCAGAACACACATCCCATCGCGCAGCCCACCTGGCTGCTGACACAGATGCTCCGCCGCTCACCGTCCCGCAATAGCACACATTCGACTTCGCCGCCGTCGGCCAGTCGCACGAGGATCTTTTCAGTTCCGTCGCGAGAGGTTGAAACGTGAGCTTCGGAGGCGTTGAAGAGCTCGAAAGCGTCGGCCAACTCATCGCGAAGCTTCGCGGGCAGATCGGTCATGCTGTCGAACGATGCGGCGCGGCCGACATAGACCCAGCGGCGAATTTGCTTTGCCCGAAATTTCGGATACCCTCGTTCGGCCAACCAGGCCTGAAGGGCCTCGTCGGTGGTATCGAGCAAATGTCGCTTTCGAGGATGATCCAGTTGCTCGGCAGCGGATTGATTTTGCGGCAAAACGGGTAGCGACGACATGGCGGAGACGCAAGCGATGAGAAAAGGACGATCTCGACCGAATAAATCGAATGTGTTTAACCATAAGCCAGCGGACGCAAACGCACCAGCCAAGAAGTGCAATGGGACGAACGCTGCAGGGGCCGCCGGTCGGTCAATATTGAGACACTTGACGATCGAGTTATTTTTACGTGTGGGCTCCCGCGCCAACGGAAAGTTGCCAGTGACCGAGAGCCATTTTGACGCCGCACTTCTTAATCCGCCTTGGCAACGTGACCACGCCGTGTTGTTCACCGCCGGCACTTCAGTCGGGATACTTCGGCTAGAATAGCCCCATCGGACTTTGATTGCGTGGAGGCGAAACGCTTGAATAGAAGACAATACGCCAACATATCAAAACGGGACGAAATATTAATGAGTGAAAATCATTCGAACTCAGGTGGAGAGTTTGAACGCGAACCCGTTCCCGAGTCGGCTTTGCTCGGATCGGGGAAGTTCTGGGGCATGTATGCGGGCGAACACGCTGCAGGCACCGAGTTCATGATCGGGCCCTTGTTCTTGGCCGCTGGAGCGAGTTTGCAAGACCTGCTCCTCGGCTTATTGCTAGGAAACTTTCTTGCGGTGTTGACTTGGCGCTTCCTGGTGACGCCAATCGCAATGGCAAAACGGATGACCTTGTACTACCAACTCGAGCGTATTGCCGGCGGCTCCCTGGTCAAGTTTTACAACTTGGTGAACGGTTTGCTGTTCTGCTTTCTTGCCGGCGCGATGGTTACCGTGTCCGCCTCCGCCGTCGGTGTTCCCTTTGGAATCACATTTGACGTACCCGACGCGATGTTTGGATTGAGCAACCCATCGTTCACGTTGCTGGTGGCGATCGTGGGTGCCGTCATTGCGGTGATTGCCGCGGGGGGATACCAACGCGTTGCACGTGTTGCCAATATCGCCGCGCCCTGGATGATCGCTGTGTTCGCCGCCTGTGGGATTGTTTCGCTTGCTCAGATGGAGGCCACCAGCATCGCCGCGTTTTCCGAAAGCACCTTCTGGAACGATGCGATTGAGTTTGTCCAGAAGAAGAACAGCTCCCAAACTTTCGGGTTTGGGCAGATTGTCGTCTTCGCCTGGCTCTGCAATGGAGCGATGCATTTTGGGATGGCTGATCTGTCCATTTTTCGCTTTGCCCGCAGCAAGTCGTCAGGATGGGCACCGGCGATTGGCATGTTTTTAGGCCATTACATGGCTTGGATTTGCGCCGCGCTGCTACTGGCAGCACTGATCAAACTGACACCGCAACTCGCACTGGGGGCCGACGGAAAGGTCGCCGCCAACCCAGGATTGCTTGCCTTTCAATCGCTTGGCTGGACAGGGATCATCTGCGTGGTGATCGCCGGCTGGACGACGGCGAATCCAACCATCTATCGGGCGGGACTGGCGTTCCAGGGGATACTGCCGAGGAGTTCGCGAACGATAATGACACTCGTCGCCGGTGTGGTGGCGACAATCGCGGGTGCGTTTCCAAATCTGTCTGCCAAACTACTCGATTTTGTGGGAACCTACGGTACGGTTTTAGGCCCGATGGGAGCGATCGTCTTCGTCGACTTTTACTTGATGAAGAAGTTTGGAATGCAAGACGAGTACGCTATGAGAAGCGGCACACGAATCAATATCGCAGTGATGTTGGCTTGGCTACTCCCCGTTGGCGTCGGCCTTTATCTCATCTTGATGCATGGCTTGTTTGCCGCATACGCAGTGGTCCCGTGCTGGATTGCTTGCGGATTGATTTATCTCTTGCTTAGCAAGTTCACTCAAAAATCCATTGCCGAAATGGAAGGAGTCTTTCAATGACCACGTTTGCGAAAATCGCTTCTTTGATCGCTCTCAGTGCAGTGATCGTTCCGTGCCTGCTGTACTTCACCGGCGCAATCAGCTTGGACGCTGTCAAAGGGGCGGCGTTGGCTGGAACGATTGGCTGGTTCATCGCAACTCCCATTTGGATGAGCCGTAATCTCCCCAAAGACGCCGCCGAAGTTGAAATCTAGATCTGCTTCTATTTATCCTGTCCATGTATCGACTACCCGAGTGAATCCGGCGTTGATATCCTTCGGACTGCGTTCGAACTATCGATCTACCGAATCATCTCCGGATGCTCTCTCCTCACGAAATGGCCTATTAATCTTGATGGACATCGACAATCCCGACGTCATACTTGTCGGCAGCGGAATCATGTCTGCCAACCTGGGCGCGATGCTCAAACGACTTGATCCGAGCTTGAAAATCCAGCTCTACGAAGTCTCCGAGGAGCTCGCTCAAGAAAGCTCCAATGCGTGGAACAATGCGGGAACGGGGCACGCTGGTATCTGCGAACTGAGCTACACACCGAATCGTGGTGTCGATGGAATGGTCGATGTCACCAATGCCATTTCCATCTTTGAGCAATTTGAACAGTCGCGGCAATTCTGGGCCTATGCCGTCGCCGAAGGCATGGTCGACACACCCTCGGACTTCATCAACCCGATTCCGCATGTCAGCTTTGTCCACGGACAACGCCAAGTTGAATTTCTGCGAGACCGTTATGCAGCGATGTCGTCTCATCACTTTTTTAAGGAAATGGCATTCTCCACCGATCCCAACGAAATCCGGAATTGGTCGCCCCTGTTAGTCGACGGCCGTGCGAAAACCCCGATCGCTGCGACACGGATGCGAGGAGGAACTGACGTTAACTTTGGCGCGTTGTCCCGCAAGCTGATTGGTTGGCTGGCGAGGCAAGATGACTGCGCCGTCGCCACGAGTCATCGCGTGATCGGCCTGAGACGAACCTCTGATCGCTGGACGGTTACTGTCAAAAATCTGGGAAACAGTACGCAACTGACAACTTCGGCAAAGTTCGTCTTTATCGGGGCCGGCGGAGGCAGTTTATCTCTCCTGCAGAAATCCGGTATTCCCGAAAGCAAGGGTTTCGGCGGTTTTCCAATCGGCGGGCAATGGCTCGTTTGCGACGATCCGTCGATCGTTGCACAACATTCAGCCAAGGTCTATGGTCAGGCCCAGGATGAAGCACCGACGATGGCCGTTCCACATTTAGATACACGGATCATCGATGGAAAGAAGGCGATTCTGTTTGGCCCCTTTGCCGCTTGGACGACACGCTTCCTAACCAAGTCGGGCGGACTCACCGATCTGCCGGGTTCGATCAGGTTTGACAACATCGCCTCTCTCCTGAAAGTGGGCGCCTATAATCTGCCACTGGTGAAATATCTTGTCGGGCAGGGGCTGCAAAGCATGAACAGCCGCATGAAACTGCTTCGGACGTTCTACCCGGAAGCCCAAACCAAAGACTGGCGACTGATGGATGCCGGGATTCGAGTTCAGGCAATCAAACGCGAAGACGGCGAAGCAGGGATCGTCCACTACGGGACGGAAATCGTCACCGACAAGGATAAGACGGTCGCCGCGCTGCTGAGCGCGTCACCGGGTGCCTCTGTGTCGGTGTCGCTGATGTTGCAGGTCATCCAGGACTGCTTACCCGAACTGCTGGCCTCACCACAGGGTGCAAGCAAAATGAAAGAAATGATCCCAACGTTCAACGTCAACCTAAAGGATCCATCATCGAGAGAACTGTTTCGCGAAATCCATGAGCGGTGTGATCGTGTTTTACAACTGACAGCGAGAGAGAGTACGAGCAACGCTGTGAAAATGTGATTCACAATATGTGAAAGAATGAACGGGAACATACGGCTGTTGCGATCGGACGCTCGCGTCCAGCCAGAGGAAAAAATGCAATCGGTATTTGAAGGCGTGTTACCGAAATCGGCCGCCGATAAAAACGCATCAATCCAGCGTGGCGTCGGTTTCACGGGCACCGCGATTGCCCACTCCCGTTTTCACTCCGTGTCCGTCGCTGCACGCGGGTCGACTTGCAGGCTTGCGAGGTAGGCAACGAGATCGCGGAGCTCTCTCGCCGAAACCATTTTGACGAGATCCAGAGGCATGGAGGAGAGTCCTTTCTTGCGAGCGACAATCAAATTCTTTTCAATTCGCTGGTGCGTGCCATCAGCAGCGATCAGTTCAACCCACTCATCATTTTCAGACGCTACGATGCCCGTAAACACGGTACCCTCCTCATCGGCGATGACGGCGGTTTCAAAGCCTTCGGCAATTCTTGCGTTGGGAAGACAAATCGCTTCCAGGAGTTGACGGCGCTGGAGCGTTTTTCCGATCGTCGTCAAATTTGGGCCGACCTCGCCGCCTGCCCGATCGACTTGATGACACCGCACGCACGATAGCTCCGTTTTACCGAAGAAGAGTTTCCTGCCGGCTTCGGCATCCCCGCCGTCAAGTGAGTCGAGCCAAGGTGCCAGCGGCTCAGTGGCTTGTTGTTTGGCTTCGTATTCCGCAATCTTCCCAGCCGATCCGGGCAAACGTTGACGTACGCCTTCGGCAACATTGAGTCGCACGTCGCTGGGCAATTCACCGCTGAGGTATTTCTGAAGTCCGAGGTTGAGTTCCTGGACGGCGCGCGCTGAATCATTCGCGGCGATCAGGTCCCAAGCCAAACCTCGGACAGGCTGGCTGGGGCTTTTCGTGGCCGCGACCAGGCGTTCGATCGAGCCCGCTGCGTCATGGCGGCCGAGCACATCGAGACTCGCCAGGACGATCTTGACCGGTTGTTGCAGGTCGACTTCACGGGCCAGCTCGATCGCCAAAGGGGTTTGCAGTCTCGCCAGTGCAGTCAATGCGGCTGCTCGGGTAGACGGGTTGAGTGACTTATTCGTAAAACGTTTAACGAGGTTGGGGGCAATCTTGGTAATGCCGAGCTTTGACCCAACGTCGATCGCTTTTTCCCGCACCGGTTCGCTCGCGAGCATCAGCTCGTCAATCCGGCTGGTCAGTGCGGTCTTGGCAATCGGGTCGCTCGTCGCAGCAACCACGTTAGTCTTGCCAGGTACCACCGAACTTTGCGGCGCTGGTCGCGGCGGCAGCGGGCTGTACTTATTTGTCACGCGGCACAACGGGCCGGGATTGGCCCAATCGGCGAGCGAATCGATGGCTTCGATCCGAGCCCACTGTGGCGAACGATCAGATGCAGCAAATTCAGCAATCGCCGCGGCTGCCTCGGGCGTGCCGATTCGAAACCCGGCCGACAGGACGCGTCGCAGCAGCGGCTCGGAATCGATGGGCAGATCGGGTTTGCTGATCATGCCCGCCAATCGTTCTTGCGCCACCGGGATCGGCTCATCGTGAATGGCCATCGCGGCTTCGGTAATAACCAAAGTCTCGGCGTCAGATAAAAATTCCGCCACCTTTTCGCTACGTCGAGCACGCAGCGCCGCAACGGCGGCGCGACGGACATCGACTGATGGATTGGTCTGGAGTTTGACCAGGGCGATGTCATCGGCCACGGCCGCTAAAAAGCGAATCGCGGCATGACGCAGGGCAGGATCTTTATTCGCGTTCGCTTGCAGCCGTCCCAGCACCGCCAGCACCGCGGGACCGACCGCAGACTTGGCAGTTGACTGTTTCTCACCGGCCAACAACTTCGCCAAACCCATCATGGCATGGTAAGACACCCGAGCATCGGCATCGTCGATCGCGGCGACGAGTTGGGCAATGGACTCGGTATCACTTTGGTCAGCGGCTAAGCTGTAGGCAGCCGCACGAATCCAGGGACTCACGTCGTTTTGACCAGCCCTCAGCGAATTGATGACTTCTACGCGAAGTTCATGATGGAGACGCACCGCATGCTCGGCACCCCAAAAACCATGAAGCCGAAAGCGAGCATCGAGTTCTGTGTTCAGAGCAGTCGTGATCAGCGGTTGGATTTCGCCGCGGCGCGCCAATTCCCACTGCGAGGCCAATCGCACACGACGGTCGACGTGACTCAATCGTTTCGTCAGTGTTTCGGCATCGATCCCGTCGGCACCGGCTGCTAAGACGTCACGTACCTCCGCTAAGATCGGGGCATCTCGTTGCGCCGGATCAGTGATTCGGTAGAGACGGGCTTTGCCCAATCCATCCCAGCCGTTGACCCAGTCACTGACGAGCAGCTCACCGCTGGGGCCGAACGCGACGTCGGTTGCCAAGGTGTTCCAGATCGGTTGATCATTCTCACCGAGGGAATAGAACGCACCTGCTTGATTCAATTCAAACGAGCGAATCCCACTGTTGCTCGGGCCACCACGAAAGTCGCAGATCAAGAAACGATCCTTTAACGTGTCGCCAAACCCCGTACCCGGATAGAAAGCCAGTCCGGAAGGCCCATCGGTAAAATTCGCGATCGGCGGGACGAGATGCGCAGGTTGCTCGTTGTGGTGTGGCTGCCAGATTCTTTGCCGATTGAAGGGGCCACGATCGGGTAGATATTGATAGTACATGCGCCAGCCACTATCGCCACCCTCGAGCAACTGCACGATCCGAGCTTTGTCGCCGCTGTCGCTATTGTTGTCGACGGTGAACCAGTCGCCGTAATCATTGAACGCCAACTCCTGCGGATTGCGAAGCCCGCGTGCGACGACAGTCAATCCGCTGCCGTCGAGCTCACACCGAAACACGGCACCTTGGTCCGGGTGCGACAGCACACGACCGTCCGGCGTGGAAATATGAAAACCACGATCCCCGATCGAAAAATAAAGCCGGCCGTCGTAACCCATCGTTAACCCATGCAGGTCGTGACCACGAAAGGCCACACGCACGCCAAAGCCGTCTGCCATGACCACCTTTTCGTCGGCTACCCCGTTGTCATCGAGATCCGTCATTCGCCACAATTTGGGAATGCACGTGTAGAATACGTCTTTGCCATGAGCCAACACTCCGGCGCCGGTGCCTTCTTCAAGTGCGTGGAAACCATCGGCGAAGATCGTGCTCACGTCGGCTTTGCCGTCACCGTCGGTGTCGACCAAACGGCGGATCCTATCTTCCTGCTGCGTATAAGCAGCTGCTCCGTCGCCGAGCAAGCGTTTGTGATAATCAATGCGATCTTGAACTGTTTTAGCGGCCAGGTCGGCGAGCACCCATGCTTCATCGTGAGCGCGGTTGTCCGTCACGCCGCGATTTTGGCGAAACGTCTCGCAGACGAACACGCGACCGCGTGAGTCAATGTCAAATGAGACGACGTTGGCGATCTCGGGCTCAGCGGCAAACAAATCGATCTGCCAATGCGGTTCGATGTGGATCGCCGACATCGCTTCGGCTGCCTCATCGGACGCTGGTGCCACAATCGGTACCGCGATTCGCGATGACGACGTCTCCGGCGCTTCTTCTGCTTTGGCAAGGCCCGCCTGCCACATGATCGCGAGCGCGTAAAGAGCGTGTAACACCAGGTCGCGTGAGCAGCGAATGAGTTGCGCAGTTGATTTCCGGCGGAGTATTGGGTTGTACGACATGGGGCGAGAAAACCGGAGCGGCGATGGAGGGTCAACAGTGAATCTGCCAAAATACGTCGGGCTCGTCCAATCGCGGGACCTCCAAACCAGACAATCCGGGCAAGATATACTAGGATAACCGTCTCAATCGTCTGAGAACATGATTGCAGCTGCAAAATTTAAGAGCGTATCCGAAAAGGGGTCGGACCCTCTGCGGCGGAGACGCAAAACGCCACTCCAAATGACTCGCCTCCAAAGGGTCCGACCCCTCTTCGGATAGGCTCCAACAAATGCACCACTCTCGACCATGAACGAACTCACAACTCCTCACGAAGACGCGCCCGTGCGACGCGGCAGCCCCTTTGCAGATCTGCCAAAGGATGACGCCAAGGGGTCGGGGGCGGCACGTGACGACCTAGGTCTTCCCGGCGTTGAGCTCGCGTTCGATCCTGAATGGGGCGTTTTGCGAGCGGCAAATTGGGCGTCAGCCTGGGTCGCGTTGTGTGGTCTCGCCTGTCTGAGCATGTTCCCCGGGGGCGGCGTCATCGTGGCCGCCCTCGGCTGCGGTCTCGCCACGGTCGGGCTCTTTTCATCACGAGCCCTGATCGCTGCAGGACTGCTGGTGCTGCACGCGTGGCTCTTTTTTGCCTGCTACCAACGTCTTTTCTAATGGCGCGGCTGGCTGCTCACCCTCGGTAACTTTTTTCTCACTTTGGGCTTGGCGTTTCCTCGCGGCCGGTGTAGAGTTTCTTCACAGAGAACCGCCAAACGGATTGGCGGTGAATTGCCAAAGATTGCCAAAGGTCGATCGGCAACAAGAAATGCAGCCACATCCGGCGGCATTTGATCGACCGACGAGAATACGGTGTTGAGCCAAGGTTTCTGCTGCTCGTCTTTCCGGTAAACAATTCGTTTACCAACCGCTGCCAACCGATTCGGTCCTGTCGACCGATCCTGGAAAGCTGCTCCGCGTTTGTGCAAATGAACGCAAACGATTTCGTGACTCTTCTTGTTAGTCCGAAATTCCCGGTTATTCACGCCAGTGAATTTCCCACAGCTACCTCCTGAGTGAACCGTCGTGACCACGCGACTCTGTCCGCTCATGCTCGCAGTTCGTGTTGGTACGTTTTTACTCAGCAGCTAATTTGTCGCTGCCCGTCTAGACATGCATCGAGCGAGTGAATCTCTCATAATTGAAAAAGAAAAAACTTTGAAGACTTTCGAATCCATCGACCTTTACGCTCCTCTCAAACGCGCTCTTGCTGACCAGGAGTACGTCACCCCAACTCCGATCCAAGCCCAAGCCATCCCAGCCGGTGTGGCTGGCCAAGACATTCTCGGGTGTGCTCAAACCGGAACGGGAAAAACCGCTGCCTTCGCCTTGCCCATCCTTGACTTTCTCGGCCACGAAAAACCACGCGCGGCCGCCAATCGGCCCACCACCCTCGTGCTCGCACCGACCCGTGAGTTGGCGATCCAGATCGGCGACAGTTTCCGCCGCTACGGCAAACACATGAAGTTTCATTCGGCACTCGTCTATGGTGGTGTCGGACAGGCTGGTCAAGTCAACTCGATGAAACGCGGCGTGGATGTGTTGATCGCCACCCCAGGTCGCTTGCTCGATCTGATGGACCAAGGGCATATCAATCTTCGCGACGTGCAGGTGTTCGTGCTCGACGAAGCCGACCGGATGCTGGATATGGGCTTCATGCCCGCACTGAAGAAAATCATCGCGGCTTTGCCCGAACAACGGCAGTCCATGTTTTTCTCCGCCACGCTCGCACCCAAGATCCGGGAACTCGCCAATAGCCTGCTGTTCAATCCTGTCTCGATCAATGTGACACCGAAGAAGAGCAGCCTCGACTTGATTGAGCAGCGATTACGAATCGTTCGGCGTGACAACAAGGTGTCATCGTTGACGGAACTGTTGCTTGGCAAAGACGTGACTCGTTCGATCGTGTTCACTCGCACCAAGCACGGCGCTAACGCACTTGTGAAAAAGCTCGACAAGAGCGGTATTCAAGCGGTCGCGATTCACGGCAACAAGACTCAGAACGCGCGTCAAAAGGCACTCGACGCATTTCGCAATGATCGGATCAACGTACTCGTGGCAACCGACGTCGCGGCACGTGGAATCGATATCGATGGCGTCAGTCACGTAATTAATTACGACATGCCCGTTGAACCGGAGAGTTACGTCCACCGTATCGGTCGTACCGGACGGGCTGGCGCGGACGGAATTGCGATCTCATTCTGCACGGGTGATGAACGGGGCGAACTCAGCGCAATCGAGAGCTTGATCGGACAAAAGATCAAGGTGGAGAATCCTGAAGAACGCTTCGAACCCGCCTCAAATGCTCCTCAGGGCCGCGGACAAGGCGGCGGAGGACGCGGCCATCGAGGCGGAGGACGTACCGGTGGCAGTCGTTCCGGCAGTACCGGTCGATCCAGTGGTGGACATTCCCGTGGTGGGGCCTCCAACAGCGGCGGTAAAACCTTTCCACGTAACAAAAAGCCAGGCCGACACGCCTCGGTGTGACGATCATGACCCGCGTTACGAATTACCTGTCGCAGCTCATTTCGCTCGACTCTGTGAGCAGCCGTAGCAATAAACCGATTTCAGATCTCGTTGCTACGTGGCTGCGAGAACTCAACTTCGATGTCGAGCAGACGAACTATCGGGATCGCGCGGGAGTCATCAAATACAACATCGTCGCGCGGCGAGGTCCAGGCGCTAATCCGTCAGGTCCGTTAAGCGAAACCGTGAAAACTCGCCGCCGCGGCGTGGCGTACTTTGGTCATACCGACACCGTCCCAGCTGACCGCTGGATCGGACCCGGTGGCAATCCCTTCTTGGCAACCGCGCAGCATTCTCGGATCTACGGGCGGGGCGCCTGCGACATGAAAGGATCACTCGCCGCAATGCTCACAGCAGCGGCGAATGTCGATCCCGCCTCGCAAACGTGTCCGCTCTGGATCGTCTGTACGGCCGACGAAGAAGTTGGCTTTGAAGGTGCCCGTGACCTCGTCGCGCACTCCCCCGCTTTCGCTGCTCTCGCCACCGCCGATCCACCCGCCATCATCGGTGAACCAACCGGCCTGCGTGTGATTCACGCTCACAAGGGAATTGTCGGTTTCCGAGTCGTTTCGTCCGGCAAGGCGGCCCATAGCAGCACCGATAGCGGAGTCAATGCGAACGTCGCGATGGTCCCGATGTTGCAAACCCTGTTGGAGATTGATGAACGCTGTCGGACCGACACGAATCTGCAAAATCCCATGTTTGACCCGCCGACACTGTCCTGGAATTTTGGGTTCAGCGACTCGATGGACGCAGTCAATGTCGTTCCCGACCAGAGTGTCGCATGGGCCAGCTTCCGTACTATGCCGGGTGTCGATGAAAGCGTGCTGCTGCAGCAGGTCACACGCAGAGCAGACGAGCTGGGACTTCAGTTTGAAATCTTTCCCGGCGGCGAACCGATGCAGACTCAGCCGAGCTCTGATTGCGTTCGCGAACTGTGTGAATTAGCGACCCCATTCATCGGCGAGAATCAACCTGAAGCCGTGTGCTATGCAACCGATGCATGCGCACTCTCCGCCCTCAGTCAAAAAATAGTTTGCGGGCCCGGCGAGATCGCCCAAGCCCACACGGTCGATGAGTTCATCGAGATCGAAGAGCTCAACAAGGGTGTCCAGCTCTACGAATCCGCCATCCGGCATTGGTGCATTTAGCCGCTGCATCGATAACGGAGCTATCCCCGTTCGAATTGCATCTTAATCCGCTACGCGTGCGATCAAATTGCGTCAATCTAAAA
The DNA here is from genome assembly GCA_963763175.1 of uncultured Planctomycetota bacterium. Taxonomy (GTDB): domain Bacteria; phylum Planctomycetota; class Planctomycetia; order Pirellulales; family Pirellulaceae; genus Rhodopirellula. The sequence goes on from CAVXOB010000011.1 coordinate 1,394,579, forward strand.
CATCCCTCCAACTCTGGTCGACTCGCCCTGTGGACGGAATCGTGGCAGACCCGTCTCGATTTTCGCTGCTGGCGCGCGCAGCTCTGGCGGGGTTTGAGGTTGCGGACGCTCGCTTTTTGGCAGCGAAAGTGAATGCCGAGGTATCAACGATGTCGCCGATACCGGCACGCCACCCGCCCGCTGCAGTTGATCCAAGAACGCCTTCAACTGCCAATGCGTCTGCGTCCGAGTCGCAACACAGAACAGCAGCCTATCTTTCACGGGATAAAATTTGATCACCGATGAACCTCCCAACGTCTCCCAGCCATCAGGTTCAATGACAGTTTGAATCGTGCTCATCAACACGCCCGTGGCAGCTATGTTCTCACGAGCGTTGCGGTCTCCCATCAACGGCGTGATGTCATAGACTCGCACTGGGAGCCGTTCATCTGCCGCGTCTTCCGTTGTGATCCGCACGACCCCGTGCCGGATCTCAACGACGCACCCAAGCTCTTCGAGTACTGACAGGAGGTGGACGAGCAGGGACCGAGGCGGCGTATCGAGTCGAAAGGCTATCGGAGTTTCGGTCCTTAGCCCGATCCCCTCGAGTGAAGTCCGATCGATGCCAATCGGACAGATCGGGGTGACGGAATCCAACCAGCGGTCCAGTGGAATCTCAATCGCGATGGGCGTGTACGGCTGGCAGAGGGCTTCCCAAAGTGCTTGCTCTTGAGCCCGCGTCATCGCCGGATCAACTGGCCACGACTGGATTACCGTGTCCAGTATTGGAGCCTTCGATGTCGCCGCTGAAGCCCTCGTTTGCTGCCCCCGTGTCGCGGTGACGCCCGCTACCAAGAAGACGAGCTCGCATAAGAAAAAAGCCGAAAATGAGGGCCGAAGGCGAAAAATCATGGCTCAATCTCGTAGGAAGGCTATGCGCAGGCGGAAGCGACACTTCCGCATGCCAATGTCGCTTGGCTTTCAAAGCTGGTAATGTCGCTCAGCTCTCCGAGCTGGTAGCAGGCTGCGCAACTCACGTACGCTTTCAGCTCGGAGAGCTGAGCGACAATCGCCGGGCAATTACGTCGAACGTGGCGATGACTGATAAGGTACCCACATTGAATTGGACTACAATAGAAAACTCTTGACCACGTACCCGCGTTACTGGAATTTTTCAGATGAATCGCGTTTGCTGCTGCCTGATGTTCCTGACGTTCGCCCCGATGCTATGTGCCGACGCTCCCTCTGGCACACCACCGGATGCCGACGCGAAAGCAACTCCCCCTGAGTTGGAACTTCAGCTTACTTCGGTGACATTGCATGCGGCGGGCAAAGGATGGTTCGAGTACTCCGGCACCCTCGAAGGAGCAGGTCGGTTTTCAGTTGATGTTGGCACATTCGAAGTCGATGAGGCAATCCGGGTCTCGCGCATTCTTGATCCGGCTGGCAGAGGAGAGATTCGCCTCGCCGCAGGCCCGGATCCCATCCAGCCGGCGCCGCCGACGCCCAGCACCCGAACGCTCGGCGACTTGTTGATGTCGATGAAAGGACAAACCATCGCCGCCACGATGCAGGGTGGAGCGAGCATGGACGGCACCCTTGTCGCCATCGAACAAAGATCCGATCTCGTCGGTGAGACGACGCAAGACCTTGAATACATGACTGTCCTCACAGCGACTGGACTGCGAACGGCGCGCGTTGCTGATGCGGTCACTATTCGCCCCACCGACGACGCATTCAACCAACGACTCGACGCTGCATTGTCCACTCTCGCCCGTACGAACGAACTGCCCTCCAGCCAAATTGACTTCGTATTTGCCGATGGCGAGAAACGAAGAGTTACCGTTGGCGTGATGCGCCGCGTTCCCATGTGGAAGATCAGCTATCGCATCGAAGACGACAAGCTGATCCATCGCGGTATTGTGGACAACACCTCAGGCACAGACTGGTCGAACGTAGACTTGCAGCTGGTCGATGGCAATCCTGTCATGTTCGCGATGGACATGCATTCGGTAGCCCAGGCGAGGCTCAACCGACTCGATCGCCCCAGCAAACATGTTGCGATGGCCCCCTCGTTCGGTGAGACGCTCAAACGCTGGGGCGACACGGAAAGTGGCGCCGCATCCAACGAAGTCGGTGCTGATGATAACTACGATGGCGTGATCGGAGCTGAATCCGTGAATGCCGATATGTTGATGGGTATGGCCGGGATGGGGATGGGTGGCATTGGAGGAGGTATGGGCGGGGGCGGTATGGGAGGCGGCTTTGGCGGCGCGATGGGCGGTGGTGGCATGGGGGGAGCATCCCCGCCGCGTCGCGCGCAACGCGAGCAAAAAGAGATGACCGCTGATCCCACCGCTGCAATGAACCATGTGCTCGCCGAGACTCTCGACGCGCCCGCGGGCAGCACATTGTCGCTGGAGTTTAAAAACGTCGATTTGCCCAATGGCGAGACCACGCTCCTCGACACGGTCATCTCGCCGATCGCAGTTGATGACGTCTCGGTCTACCGCCAGTCCTATCATCCGACTGCCACGCTGCTCTGCCTGGAGATCGAAAATAATACGCCCTCGCTCTTGCCATCAGGACCACTGAGCGTGCTCACCGGTGACCACCAACTCGCGATTTTGGGGGAACTCGTGTTACCTGCTCTCGGCCCTCACGCCAAACGGCTGGCAGGGTACGCGATTGACGGGGGCATCCGCGTAACTGTCCAACCCCAGAACTCCAGTTCAGAAACGCAGTCCATCACGCTGGATCCGAAACTGCACAAAATCAAAATCGAAAGTCTGTATCAGAACAAAACCGAATACGAGTTCCTCAACCGCTCGGATGAGAAGCGAATCGTCATTCTCGAAGTCCCCACGCCGGATGCGCCGTTCAAGTGGGTGCACGGAAATGAAGAAGGCGTCATCTATGAAACGGCGGACCAGTTCGATTGGGTGCGCTTCTCTCTGGGCAACGGGGAAACCGTGACACAGATGATCACGCATCAGCACACCGGCACGGACGTGAAAGAGTGGGGCGCAGTTCCCATGTCGCTGCTCCAGGAATGGATCGCCGAACCCATGAGAGATGACCAACTCAAGTCCGATCTCAAAAAAATCCTTGAACTACGAAGTAGGCTCGACGAAACGAACGAGATGCTGGCTGCTCTGCTCGCCACGCGGAGTCAACTGATCCAGGAAATCAGTCGCGTAACCAGTCAACTGGCCCAGCGTTACAACGGAGCGTCGTTACCAAGCGAACTTATCAATCGCTATCAAACGCGACTCATCGAGCTGGAAAATCAGCGCGAGAAATCTGAGCAACGGATGCGCGAACTCAGTGTGGTGAGACGAGAAAGCATGGGCAAGCTCGGTATGAATCCCACATTGCCACCGGAACTCATGCCACTGCGAGGATTCGTCGTCGACACCGACCTGATCCCCGCCAATACGCCCGATTTTATCAAGCCCGACCCGGCAACTGTACCAAATAAATCGTCAACTCCAGTCAATCCAATAGACCCGTTCGATCGCGGTCAAGCCGATCCATTCGGCGACAACTAGGCACGAACATACCCTAAAAGGTGGCAGATCGTAGACTGTGCGCTTTTCGATAGTCATTTGCAAGCGCAAAGACCATAACCGCAGCGATATTTCGGAGCCAACGAGAATGGACGCCCCTCAAACCAGATGGAATGACGGTAACACATCTCGCGCGAACCTGGCTGACAATACCCGGGCCTCTAGCAGCGATCCATCTGACCTGCGACCGCAATCCCCTGCTCCAACATCGAGCCGACAGCGGAGGGGGAAGAACCTGCCGACTTGTCGGACTTCTCAACCTGGGGAGCCAACTCACCGCGAACGATGGCGACTTCACGCGGAGCTTCGATCCCGATAGCAACACGATTTCCAGCAATCCGATTGACCGTGATCACAACGTTGTCGCCGATGACCAACTTTTCGCCTTCTTTACGACTGAGAACCAACATGGCTTGAATCCTTTCGAGTGATTTTGTTCTGGGGGAAATCTTGAAACTTCGTGAGGTGGAGGGTAAGCACGTCCTAGACCAATTGACGACATTCAACTGAATTTCTTGCAAATCTTTGGATCATGTAGAGAAAACGTCATAATTTCCAAGAAGAACTCAATTTTTATTGATCGATTACCGACATGTCTGTCAGCGGCAATTGGTTGATCGGCGTCCAATTCTCGAATGTTTCCGTTCAAAACGAGAGCCGGTCTCAACATGAGACACACAAGGTAGGTTTTTTAGCTCCCGTCTGACACAAGTAGTATCGCTCAGGACGGGGACACGTTTGGTCACCCCATCTCAGGTCGAGCAAACAAATTTGCAAAACGGTTGTAAAACGATCGCCAACTTCGCGCGGCCTCCAATGCCAATGCGATTCCGCGTGGGTAGCTTTCGGACGAGGGTCGTCCCCCAGTCTCCGAAAGGTCCTCAGTCTCCGAAAGGTGACGCTCAGCCGCCAGTGTGGCCACAACCGCCTCAGAATTCAATGCGCCGGAGGTGACGATCCCCCGAGCTCCTTTTGGAAAAATGTTGTCCTGAGATGCCTCCACCCATCTTGAAGCCACTCCCCGATCTCGCTACCATTCCCACCTCAACGCGAGCGACATTGTTTTCGCCAATACGCCAAACAACGTTACCGCGTCCCAATCCCCTGTAGCTCAGTTGGTAGAGCAGGCGGCTGTTAACCGCCTTGTCGCAGGTTCGAGTCCTGCCGGGGGAGCTGAATTGAAAAAAGCGAAAACTCTCGCGAACCAGTTAACGCCCGCCAGTCAAACATGACCGGCGGGCGTTTCTCGTTTTAGCCCCCTTTTTCGCGGTCTTTCGCCACCGCCGCGTCCAAATTCCAAGTTCCAAAATTCGCGGAGAGACTCCGGGCTGCCGAATCCAACCACCCTGGTTCGCCCCACACCCCAGAGACAACCCCGAGAACTCTCTGAGTCTCTGTTTGACATCCCGGTCTCGGTTTACACGCAGTGGGCAAGGCCGAGAATCGATGCGGTGATATTTGTCTTCTCGCTGTCGTTCGGACCTCGGGGCCAGGCTTGCAATCGACCAAATCACCATCTGCTGTTTAGGCACGAACGCAGTTCAGTCTTCATCCTCTTCCGGATCGGCTGAGATGGCTTCGAGATAGCGGATTCGCAAATCTTTAAGCGAGCGTTTTTTCTCGCCTTCGACCAGGAAAAAGTACCAACCATTGACAGCCACACGGCCGGTGATCGCTTTGCCGGCAAGTGATGGACTCGAGAAAAACTGGTTGTTCCATTCGATGCGCCCGTCGGAGAGAACTACGGCGACCTGATCGCGAAACTTCTTCGATCGGGGGACCAATTTGGCACCGGGCTTGAGAAACTCAGCACTCACCAAGTCGCTCAAATCGACTCGGTGAACCGCCTTGTGAAGGTCTCACCGACAAAGAACTGTTCTGCTGCGAGAATCCAGACGCGGATTGTTGCACAGAAGATGGAAGTGGTGGCTGTACCAGCGGTCAATGTCCGATTCCCAACGCTGACAGCGAGCAGCCGATTCGTTACTTCAACGGCGAGTTGCGATTGTCGGCGAGTGACTTATCGGCGAGTCGTTTGGGTGGGACGATGGGTCATCGCCGCTCGTACAGCAACCAGATGTCACGTAACCATGATTACGGCAACGGGTTCAACTGGATCGTCGGCCAGTGGGGTTACCTCAACGAAGGTGGCGACGGCACGATCACGGTCGTGCGTGGTCCGGGCCGTAACTTGTGGTTCGGGCTTGATGGTGTTGGCGGTTACGTCGGCCGGTTCGGCGCGATCTCGACGCTGACTCACGATAAAGCCACGGGGCTATTAGTATTGACTGCGCCGACCGGTGACCAGACGGCCTTTCACGACTTCGACCAGTTCGAACATCCGCCGGGGGTGATGGCCTGGTACAAGGACGCTGGCGGACAGCTTACCGAGGTGACTGCCTATACCGATGACGACCATATCGCGGCGATCCAGCGGAGCGTCGAGCAAGACGGCCAGACGATCACCGAGGCGCTGGCCTACGATTACTTCGGCACCGGAGAGCAACGTGGCCGGCTGCGGCATGTCACGCTGCGTCGCAAGGTCGACGCAGGTGCTTGGCAAGACATTCAGCGTGCCAAGTACGATTACTATGGGAGCGGTGATACCGGCGGCAGCCTGGGTGATCTGCGCCGGGCGCGACAGCAGGAACCGGTCGCTGGCGGAACATGGCAAGACAAGAACACGCACTACTATCGCTACTACATCGCCGGTGATGCCAAGGGTTTTGAACACGGGCTGAAATACGTGCTGGAGCCGGAGAGCTACGCACGACTAGCCGAGACCACCGATCCGCTGGCCGCATCGGATGCGCAGCTTGCCCAGTACGCCGATTACCACTTCGAGTACAACGCCAACCGCCGGGTGACCAAGGAGATCGTGCAGGCCGGCGCGATGACGTTCCAGTTCGCCTACTGGGTCAACAACGACAGCCAAGACAGTTACAACCAGTGGCGTCGCAAGACGGTCGAAACGCGTCCCGATGGTTCGCAGAACATCGTCTTCACCAACTACATCGGCCAGGTGCTCGTGAAAGAGTTCCGCAGCGGCGCGGGTGAGAATGCCGATCGTTGGATCCAGTCGCTGCGTTACAACAACGATGGCCGACTAACCCAGCGTGCTCAGCCATCGGCCGTGATCGATTACGACGAGTCCAAGAATGACCTGGCCGTCGCTCTCAAGAGCGACGATGGTCTGATCCATCGCACTGAGTACTACGCAAGCGATGGCAACGGGGGAGCCAAAGGCTACGTCAAGGCCGAGAAGATCAAGCGGGGCAGTGGCGGCGCGGCCATCCTGCTTCGGTCCATGAAGTACGCATCGCACAGTGTCGGCGGCGCGACGATTCATCCGGTCTCTCACGAGATCGTTTATCGCAACGACGACGGCACCGGCAAGTCGACCACGCAGTACGACTATCAATACCACGCCGATAGCTTCCAACCCTCGCAGCGAACCACGACGCTGCCGGTTGTGCCGACGAGTCAGAACGGCGACGGGGCAACCGATACCCGTACCGAACACTTCGACATCCACGGCAACCGAATCTGGGTTCGCGACCAGCGCGGCACGATCACGCACACGACCTACGACGTCGTCACCGGTGTGGCGACGCGGCAAATCGTCGACGTCGATACGGGTCAGGTCAGCGGCGTGCCTGCTGGCTGGACCACACCGGTCGGTGGTGGCCTACATCTGGTGACCGATTACCAGCACGATGATCGCGGCCGGATCACACAGTCGCTTGGCCCGGTTCACACGGCGGAAGTTGGCGGCGTGGCGCGGCAGGTTCGCCGGGCACGCTGGCACGTTTACCTCGACATCGATCATCAGCAGTGGACCGGCCAAGGTTATCACGATGAATCGACCGGCACCGACACGTTGGTCGGACCGGTCTCGATCATTCAGCGAACCCGCAAGGGGCATCCGCTCGAGCAGGTCTCGGCGGTGCGAAGTTCATCGACCGGCAAGTTGACGGCCGCCGATTCGTTCACGCAATCCGATTACGTTCGCTGGACGACTTACCAGTACAGCGACTGCTGCACGCTGATCTCCCAGCGTGTCTACCACACGATCCCTTCCAGCGGCGAAGGCACGGCGGTCGCGAACTACGATGAGACTCAGTTCGGTTACGACTCACTGAAACGCCGCAACCGCACGGTGACCCCCGGCGGCACGATCCGCTTCGCCGTCTTCGACATCCGTGGCCAGCAGGTTGCCATGTACGCCGGAACCGACGATACCGGCGCGACCGCCGGCGATCCGACCGGCGGCGGCGCCAGCGGCAACGACATGGTGCTGATGACCGAGCAGCAGTATGACTCCGGCACCGATGCTGGCGATGGACTGCTGACGCGGTCCACCCAGCACGTCGATGACTTGACGATCCGCGTGACCGATTACGGCCACGACTGGCGAAACCGCCGAACGGTCATCGACGGCGAACTGGACTTCTATCAAGTCGACACGCACGACAACCTGGGCCGAGTGATCCAGACCGAATGGTTCGATACCAACGCTTCGGGCAACCTGGTCAGTCGCGAAAAGATCGAGTTCGATGTTCGGGGCCGCGTCTATCGCCGCATCCGCTTCGCGGTCGACCCGGCCACCGGCAACGTGACCGGCAGCCAGACCCGCGACCAGTTCTATGACGCCGGTGGCAACGTCGTGCGGATGGAACCGGCCGGCGCGATGGACTATCAAACCTTCACGATCGACTCACTCGGTCGCCGAACCGAAGAAACCGATCCGCTGGGACACTCGCGCAGCTACACCTTCGACGACGCTGGCAACGCGATCACGACGACCGATCAAGTCGGCAGCACATGGACACGGCGTTACGATCCTCTAGGACGACAAGTCGAAGCGATCAATCCGCTCAGCGACGTGACGACCTACGGTTACAACGACGCCGGCTATCAAATCACCGTTACCAATGGTGCCGGGGAAACGAGCACGACGTCCTTCGACGATGCCGGTCGAACAATCTCAACGACCGATCCGCTCGGCAAGGTGACCAGCTATGTCTATGACGCCAACGGCAATCAGACTTCGGTAACCGATCCCAACGGCAACACGACGACGACGGTTTACGATTACCTCGATCGCCGCGTGAAGGTCACCGATCCTGCCAGCCATGAAACCGAAATGGCCTACAACTTGGCCGGCGAAATGATCCGGCAAACCGATGCCAAGGGCAACGATACGGTTCATGCCTATGACGCACTCGGCCGCCAATCCAGCGTGACCGATCGCTTGAATCATACGACCACGTTCGCTTACACAACGCTCGGCCAGCTTGAAAACCTGACCGATGCGGAAAGCCAAACAACCAGTTACGCCTACGATGGTTACGGACGCCAAAGCCGTGTGACGTGGCCCGACCACGTTCCCGGCAGCAGCCCCGGCGATTTGGGTTACGGGATCACCACGACCGAGCATGATGACCTGGACCGAGTCACACGCACGACCGACCAACTCGGCGACACCGTGGCGATGACCTACGACTCGGCCGGTCGCTTACTCCGGCGTGATTACCGAACGCGGGCCAACTCACCTTCGGGCACGATCGCCGACGCCGACACGTTCACGTACGACGATGCATCCCGGATGATGACGGCAACCAGCGGCCGTTACGGTAACACCGTGACGTACGTCTACGACATCGCCGGCCGCAAACTCAGCGAAACGCTGGCCATCGGCGGCCAGTCGTACACGACCGACACCCAGTACGACGCGGCCGGACGGGTCAAAAAGCTAATCTACCCGGACGCCAGCGAGGTGACCCGCACGTACACCGGCCGTGGGCAACTCGAAAAAATCACCACCGGCGGCGTGGATCTGATGACCCGCAGCTACGACGACGGTGGTAGAATGACCTCAAGCGTCTACGACAACGGCGTCAGCGAGGCGCGAACTTACAACGTCGACAACACGCCATCGGCGGTTACCTTCACCGGCACGGCGATCGGCAACCTGTCGTACACCTGGGACGACAACCACAACAAAACCTCCGAGCAAATCACGGGCGCGATGAGCGACTACGGGTTCACAGCAACGTACGACGCCGAAGACCGGCTAACCGGCTGGGACCGCGCCGACGCCAACCTCGATCAATCGTGGAACCTGACACCGGTCGGTGACTGGCAGAACTTCACCGAAAACAGCTCCACCCAAAACCGCACCCACGGCCCGGCCCACGAACTGACCGCGGCGGCCGGCCAGTCGGTCCAGCACGACGCCAAAGGCAACATCACGCTGCTGCCTTCATCCATCCGCCCTCAGCCTTCATCCTTTAGCTGGGACTTCGACAACCGCCTGAAGTCGGCCGACGTTGGCAACAACGGCACCATCGATGTCGAGTACCAGTTCGACGCTCTTGGCCGGCGAGTGGCCCGCACCGAAGGCACCGCCACCACGGTGTTCGTGCAGAACGGCCAACAAACCCTGGCCGACTATGTGTCGGGTGCATCGCCAGGATCGCCCGCGTACACGTACGTGTGGGGCGACTACATCGACGAACTAGTCGTCCGTGATGGCACCGGCAGCCGGCGGTTCTATCACCGCAACGCCCAGTACAGCGTCATCGCGCTGACGAACAGCAGCGGCACGATCACCGAACGCTACGCTTACGATGCCTACGGTGACTTGACCATTACCGACGCCTCGGGAGCCGTGCGGTCAACCTCCGCCGAGGCCAACCGATACACCTACACCGGACGTGAATGGGACGAATCGCTCGAGCTCTACCACTTCCGAGCACGGATGTATGACCCAAGAGCGGGTAGGTTTACCGGCCGAGACCCACGTGGATACGAAGACGGCTTCGCATTGCATGCAAGCTACTTCGCGTTGAAAAAGACTGATCCTTTCGGAACCTATACTCTTTGGGACGCCAAAGTTCGGATTGCAGTTCGAAATCCCGGACGCGCTGAGATTTCGGATCAGGAGATCTTCGATGAGTGGATCGCAATGGAACGAAGTCGTGGTCCATGGTGGAAGGATCTTCCCAAATGCCCAGCGAAAATATGTATTGAAAAGGTCGGTAGCGGTCGCAACCGAACAACGCGACCCCGCAACCCGAGTCCAGATGGCTTTAAAAAACCAGGACGAATGGGATATCACGAAGGACGATTTCATCCCGGTGGTCGATGGTCGATGCGCTCCGAAGGTGTAAACGGGCACTCGAATCAATGCGTTTACGATAAAGACGGCAACATCATCCGCTCATCACCGGGCCATGGCACGGTCGATTGGCGACAACCCACAATGTTCGGAGGTAGCCATGTTGATCATGACGTAGACCCAGTTATTGCTGCAGCCAAATTGGATGGCTGCTGGGATCCAAATGGAATTTGGTTTGGCCATATTGAACCGAACTGCACCGGTCCAAATATGCGGAAGTATTTTAGCGTTCGCCCGTTATGGGCCGAGGATGATCCGGAAGAGGATCCGTGCGAATGCAAAGCAAAATGAACTTTACTAGATGGGTGGTACGGACATGGTAAGAAGCAAGCGAATGGTCATTTACATCTCGCTAGTTGCTTTTGGCTGTTGGATCTTGACCCTGGGCATATTCGTGGTAAAGCATTCTGACTCCGTCGCCAGCTCGCCCACTGTCATCAATACTTCAGATGATGTTCATGTAACAGTAACGGCATACGTCGATCCGTCTTCAGCTAAATCGTGGGGGGTGCCCTACCTTTATCAGGTCACGTCTGATATGCCTCCACGGCCGCTAGTAACTGTTTTTCGAGCAGCTGGTACCAAGTCAGTCTCGGCGATTGAGCTAACCGGCGTCTTTACCGGGGCAATGCCCGCTGAGAATCGTCTTGGCCAATCAATAACTATTGCTGATGGGCATCAGTTCGAAGGCGGTGAGGAAGCTGCTGTATTTTTCTCTAAGTCGATCAAAGGTATCGCAGGTTTCGAAGAAAGATGTAGGGTTCGCCTGACAGGCAGAATGGTAATGACAAATGGTGAAAGCTCGACGTTTGATGTCGACCTACTTGTTCCATATCAGGCAACACGCAGGGTATACACAGGGTGGATCAAACTCTTGTATTACGATCAATTTTGAAAGTGACGTCTGTGAACACGCTCGATGCTGATTGATGGCCTGTTTTTGCATTCACCGCTTCATGTTGCAGCCCAAACTTAGGAGGTCTCGCTGGCGGCGCGGACGACGCAAGTCTGGACTGGCTCTTTGTTGCGTTGGGCATGAATGCATCGGCGTGGGGCTCGATCTGCAATAGTGGCGGAACACCACCGCCTCCGCCTGGGTTGCCTGGAACCGCATGCTGCACGTTTAGCAATGGCTCGACGATCTGGTCCGAAAGTGTCGAATATGACGCTGGTGGTACTGCGTCTGGTGCATGCCAAGATAGAGCTGATGGCTGGATCTATGACTGGAGCGTCGTGGGGGTAACCGTTCACGGCCCGGTGAGATGATTTACGCTGCGGTTTTTGCTTGTGCGGCGACCGGTAGCAGTGAGGGTGCGGCGACGCCGGCGAACTTCGCACGCATCGCTTCGATCAGATATTCATAGGCGTTGCGGTTTTGAAGACGGCACGTCTCCGAGATCGTCAAGATTCGTTCCAGGTAGCGACTACCAGCGGAACTCTGCGTCCCGAAACTCAGCTTGCGATAGATCACCGCCGGGCGAAGCGTTCGCTCGGCCGTATTGTTGGTCGGCTCGATCCCTCGGACGCTCAAGAACGTCCAAAGATGTTCTTGGCGAGGCAGGATCTCGTCGCAGAATCCCATCAGTTGCTTGTTGCCGCTATAGCTTCCGCGCAGCAGATAACTGTTGAACTGATCCCGAATGGGACCGGCCAATTCCTGAAACGCTTGCCATGTCATCTCGCCTGACTTGCACCGATGCCAAAGCTCAAAGAGCAGCCGTTGCTCTCGCATCAGGTCATGTCCCAATCGCTTGACTTGGCCGTCACCATCACCGAACGCTACGCCTACGACGCCTATGGCGACCTGGCCATCACCGACGCCTCCGGTACCGTCCGCACCACATCAGCCGACAACAACCGCTACACCCGGTGGAGTACTTCTCGAGTTTTCAGGCAAGCATTGTGTGACCTTGCGTCCGAGCGTAGCGGACTTGGTCATATGTCATTTTCAAACGATCAGCAATTTCGCGAAGTGTCAATCCACCGTAGCTTAAAAACAAGATGGTGCGATGTGGTTCGTCGAGCCTGCCAATCGCTATCCGGACATCGATTCGCTGTTCGATCAAATCGCTCCGTTCACTGACCGGATCAAGATCGAGAGGCAAATCGCGATCATGCCGTCTTCGCATGGAACGGATCGCTTCGTGACACTGGTGAAACAGGATGGTTCGGAACCAACTTGCGAATTGCTCTGGTGGACGATCGAATTGATAGCCAAGGTCGGATTGCTTTCGAATCTGGCGAGCCAAAAGCAACATTGCCTCGTGGGCGACGTCGTCGGCCCAACCATGGGACGCTCCCGTTTCCAGCAACGATATTTCGGCACAGGTTGACAACTGACTGCGATAGAAGTCGTTACTGGCGAAGACCTGCCATACCTCCAGCCAAGCATACGAGTGCCGGACGGCGTCGACGAATTCGGTCCGGAGATCGTCCCATAACTCTTCCGTGTCCCAACCGCTCATCAATCGGCCCCGCTGATGGTTTCTCGAAACGGCGACGGAAAAGTGGCGTGACCGATGCCTGCAATCGATGCCAGTTGTCGCCGAATCAGTCCTATGCAATCAGTCGGTAGCGAATGGGAATAATTCGCCGCAAGAGCGAATCAATGTCGCTTGACGAAACCTTGCCCGAAAACGGTGACTTTGCTGTGGAAGGCTTACGTGGGATTATCGCGTCGATGCAAGAACTCTTGCGTCAACACCTTATTGTGCGCATCTTGCCAACTCGCAAAGCAGACGATCAAGCGTTGAACCAGTCTGTCCTCAGATTCGGTCAACTGCTGCCTTACCAAAGCCCGGAGCAAGTCCCAGTCAATTTCGGGAGCATTGGCTTCATCGCTAAATAGATTCGTCTGCAAACGAAATCGATCTAACGTCACTTTCCAATTTGGCGTCGGCGTAGGAAGGTGCGATGCCAAGCGCCCGTTTACATCGTCTTGGTCAGCCATTGTGTGCTTTAAAAGCTTGCGGACTTGGAAGCTGCCATGCGTAGTGGTGATGCTGCATCCGTAATTGGAAAGAGTAGCTGAAGGCCACCACACATCAAGTAGACATCGGCTCGACAGCCAATTCCCAAATCAGTTTTTTTCCAAAATCCAAACATTTCGTTCCTCCGTCGAGTGGTTCGCAGCATAGGTCTCCCGGCAGCATCCCTTTCCTTGCCGGAGTCAGCACCATGCCCGTTTGGCCATCGATCGAATCGGCTCCCGATGAGTTGATCGATCACATCGAGTCTCCGTTTCACTGCGGTGAGTGTCCAGGGTCGTCGATTCGACACCGGGTCCGCAATCCCCTCTGCGGCGACGAAGTCGAGATTCAACTTCGCTTGGGCGCGGACAGGATCGAGGAAGCCTGGTTCCTCGGACAGGGCTGCGTGATCAGTCAGGCTGCCGCCTCGCTGCTCTGCCAGCACGTCGAAGGAGTGACGCTACAGCGGGCCACATCGCTTTTGCCCGCAGACGCTCTTGCACTGCTTGGTTGCCCGATTTCTCCGCTTCGGCAGCGATGCGCCCTGCTGGCTTTTGAAGCCTTTTCAAAGTTGCTGTCGTGCGAGAGTGGTTGACCTACGTGGTCAACCCGTCCGTTCATCACCCGCCGTTAGGCACCTCCCGCCATCGGCCCTTCGCTTATCCATTCCATCCGTGTCCACGGGATCCCGATCCATGTCTTCCAAGAAATCTCGAAACCGAAATCGCTCCATCGCTTCAAACGCAGCCGATGGCGAAGCTCGCGTTCACCGCGTTACCGAATCTCGTCGCGACGTAAGTCGTGTCCGTCGCGAGTTGCACGAGTCGATCGTGACGGACACGGGAGTCACTGAAAAGAAGTTGACGCAAATTAAGAAGACTGAATCAGAACGACTCAACAGCGAGTCGTTCCAAACGCATGGTTCGAGTCAGTCGGCCGACGATGAGCAGCGAGCTGACAACCTGTCGATCTCAAACGCAGGCGAGAAGCCATCCAATGTTCCCGACCTCGATGAGTTGGCCGATCGAATTGCGGCGTCAGGGTATGGTGGGTTTAGTGACGGCTTTGGCGATTCGGGTAGTGGTGGGTCGGGCTCTGACGATGGCAGCAGTTCGTCGTCATGCGGTGATGGACCGTGTCCGGATGAGGAACCGCCTTGTGAAGGTCTCACCGACAACGAACTGTTCTGCTGCGAGAATCCAGACGCGGATTGTTGCACAGAAGATGGAAGTGGTGGCTGCACCAGCGGTCAATGTCCGATTCCCAACGCTGACAGCGAGCAGCCGATTCGTTACTTCAACGGCGAGTTGCGATTGTCGGCGAGTGACTTATCGGCGAGTCGCTTGGGTGGGACGATGGGTCATCGCCGCTCGTACAGCAACCAGATGTCGCGTAACCACGATTACGGCACGGTCACGACTGGCGAAACCGCCGAACGGTCATCGATGGCGAATTGGACTTCTATCAGGTCGACACGCATGACAACCTGGGCCGGGTGATCCAGACCGAGCGGTTCGACACCAGTTCAGTGGGCAACCTGGTCAGTCGCGAAAAGATCAAGTTCGATGTTCGGGGCCGCGTCTATCGCCGCATCCGCTTCGCGGTCGACCCGGCCACCGGCAACGTGACCGGCAGTCAAACTCGTGATCAGACCTATGACGCCGGCGGCAACGTCGTTCGCGTGGAACCGGCCGGCGCGATGGACTATCAAACCTTCACGATCGACTCACTCGGTCGCCGAGCCGAAGAAACCGATCCGCTGGGACACTCGCGCAGCTACACCTTCGACGACGCCGGCAACGCGGTCACCACGACCGATCAAACCGGCAGCACGTGGACGCGGCGTTATGATCCATTGGGACGACAAGTCGAAGCGATCAATCCGCTCAGCGACGTGACGACCTACGGTTACAACGACGCCGGCTATCAAATCACCGTTACCAATGGTGCCGGGGAAACGAGCACGACGTCCTTCGACGATGCCGGTCGAACAATCTCAACGACCGATCCGCTCGGCAAGGTGACCAGCTATGTCTATGACGCCAACGGCAATCAGACTTCGGTAATGGTCATGGTCAACCTCATTCAACTCTTCAGGACGTAATTGAAACTTCAGAAATGGAATGTTAACAAATGAAATCCGGAGGTCAACGTTAAGAAATGCTTATTCCGGTGGTCGGCTTAAAAATGGGTACGTTTCCGGAATAGGACGCACAAAGGCACCCATTTTGCATACTTTTAGCCTCGCGACATAACACCTCGATGCGCTTATTACTGGCGTTCTCTCTAAGCATTGATAGGTTTAAATCAGCAAATTGCAGACAATACGTAGCGACATTGCGTCACCGAAGACGAGGGTTTTGCCGATTCTGCACCCGTGGCTGAAACAGTAGGAAATAGTTAATAAAAAGGGGACCCATTTTTGAGGGTGGGAGATTCCCAGTCGTGTTGCTGTGACACAAAATTCTTATAGGGAAGTGTCAAATACAAAGTAGGAATGACAACGTGGGCGACATGTCAAAAAAACTTTTCCGACGCAGAATGTTAGTAGTCCATTCGGCTCGACAACGGCAACCTTTCCCTATGCCACTTCGGTACGCGCTTCGATTTTCCGCCTCACTCCTGTTCTTTCAAACACGTTTCATCTTGCGGGCCGCTCGAACCGCACTGCGCCGTCGGGTGGCGTTGCCTTGCGCATCACTCTCATGTCACGCTGTCGTGCGCGATCAGTTGAGGTCGCCTTCGGTCGCTCATGGCGATCTGTGACGCAGTGCGGCCTGCGCCATCCTCCATCTACGCAAGGGAACCTCGGATTGAATCACTGATCTCTCGTAGAGAGACGAAAGCAATGGAAGATCAAAACCCATGGTAAAGACGGTGAAAAGTGGTTCTAAACCGGCTTCACGCTCGGGCTTCGAATCAAGACTATGTCTGGCCGCAGACACGCGGCGCATCAATTCGGAGACCGGCCAAGTGCAAGCCGGTCGGCCGCGAACTGGTCCCTCTGAAACGCTTCTCGGATAACTGACACCGACATCCAGAGTTTGACCGACACGTACTATCCGTGGAAAAGGCGAAGTCATCTTGCGTCGTGAGAGCCTTCGGGCGCGGCACACCCCGCGCTG
Source organism: uncultured Planctomycetota bacterium (assembly GCA_963763175.1). Classification (GTDB taxonomy): domain Bacteria; phylum Planctomycetota; class Planctomycetia; order Pirellulales; family Pirellulaceae; genus Rhodopirellula. The sequence continues at coordinate 1,411,404 of CAVXOB010000011.1, forward strand.
CCGAGGCATGCTACACCTCGCTGCGGCGTTCGCGGGCCCTCGGATCCCTAACTTGGATGACGCGTGCCGGTTCAGCGGCTATATTCTTCCGATTCGACGGGTGCCAGTCTCCTTACCAACACAGAAACAAGATGTTTCATGACGAGCAATTTCTCGCAAACCGCGGCCTACATCTGGTCACTTGCCGATCTCCTTCGCGGTGATTTCAAGCAATCCCAGTACGGCCGCGTCATCCTCCCGTTCACGATCTTGCGGCGGTTGGAGTGCGTGCTTCAGAAAAGCAAACCGAACGTTCTGGCGCAAGTCGAGAAGCTGGGGGCGATGAAGGGACTGGAACCCGACGCCCGCGATAAGTTTCTGCGCAAGGCGGCGAAGCAGTCGTTCTACAACACCTCCGCGATGGACCTGTCCAAGATGGGCAGTGCGGACATCAAGTCGAACTTGCTCTCGTACATCGACAGCTTCTCCCCCGACGCCCGCGAGATCTTCGAGCACTTTAAGTTCGCCGAGTTCGTTGGCCAGCTCCAGGACGCCAACCTGCTGTACAAGGTCGTCCAAAAGGTCGCCCTGACCGATCTCAGCCCCACAGCGATCAGCAACCACGACATGGGACTGGTCTTCGAGGAACTCATCCGGCGATTTGCGGAGTCCAGCAACGAGACCGCTGGCGAACACTTCACGCCCCGCGACATCGTCCGCTTGACCACCTCGCTGGTATTCATGGAAGACAACGACGCCCTGACCGAGCCGGGCATCATCCGTACCATCAACGATCCCACGGCGGGGACCGGCGGGTTTCTGTCCAGCGGCATGGAATACGTTTACGAGTTGAACCCAGCGGCCGTGATGCGGGCCTTTGGCCAGGAACTGAACCCCGAGAGCTACGCCATCTGCAAAGGCGATATGCTGATCAAGGGGCAGGACGTCAGCCGTATCAAACTCGGCAACACGCTCAGCGACGACCTGCTCTACGACCAGAAATTCGACTACTCGCTTTCCAATCCGCCCTTCGGCGTCGACTGGAAGAAAGTCGAAGGCGCCGTGAAAGACGAGCACACACTCAAGGGGTTTGACGGACGATTTGGACCGGGATTGCCGCGCGTCAGCGATGGGTCGCTGCTGTTTCTGATGCACCTGATCAGCAAGATGCGAGACTACGATCCCAATGACGCGACCAAAAACGGTGGCCGGATCGGCATCATCCTCAACGGGTCACCGTTATTCACCGGTGGAGCCGGCAGCGGTGAAAGCGAGATCCGCCGGTACGTACTCGAGAGCGATCTGCTGGAAGCCATTGTGGCGCTACCCACCGACATGTTTTACAACACCGGCATCTCAACCTACGTCTGGATCTTGTCGAACAAGAAGGAGCAGCGGCGTAGGGGCAAGGTCCAACTGATCAATGCCGTGCATCTCTATCAGAAGATGCGTAAGAGCCTCGGCAGCAAGCGTCAGGAGATCGGGGACGAAGACGTCCGGCTCATCACGCGAGCCTTCGGTGACTTTGCCTTTGAGTTGGTCATCGGTATCGAGTCGAACATCGGGAAGTCGACCAAGCTTCAATCGTTCTTCGGCAAACCGCTGCTGGCGAGTCGCGTTGGCGCGGTCGATGATCTCTTGTACGAAGGCCATGTACTGGTCACGACTAGCGAAGTCGCGACTTCCGCGAAGCAGCAAGGCTTGGTCGATGCGGTCCTTAATGTGTCCGTTTTGTGATTCGACATCCCCGTTCTCGTTGGCGCACCTGGCATTGGTCCTTTGGGCGACACAGCCGTAGTGCTCCATCAGCGCCGCATAGCGAATCGTCAAGGTGGTTCGATCGGAGTGATTTCGAACAGCCGCGCTGAGTGAATCGCTTCGGTGCTGCGCGGGCACGCCACCGAACTGCCAGAAGGCGTTTTGGATTCCCTCGCTGAGTGCTTCGAAAGACTCGGAGAAACACAACGAGACTGATTCGACGTTGCTGTAGGTCAGTACACAGTGAAAGAGCGTGTGTTTGAAAGTCGCTCCGGCGATCTTCACACCGAGTTCGTTGCAAACGGTGAAGTCACTCGCGGCGAAGCGTCCGGGGTGATGGTCCTGCGGAAAGAAAACCGGCTTGTTCGGTCCGTGGATCGCTCGCCAGTTCGCAACCCGCCGCTCGAAGGTACGACGGGTCGAATCCTCGAACTGGCCGGGATACTGCCGCTGGAGGTCAGCAAAAAGAGTGACCGCTTTGAGCCTTGGTTCGGCTTGTAGCAAGTGCTCGACGTCGTTCCAAACGTCAGCGAACGGATCAGCGCGAGTTCGATATTCACGTGGTGGGGATTTCCGCTGCGAGGGCAGAGCCTGATCATCGCGATAGGAACGTGCGGTTTTATTATCCATCGAAGCCATCCTGGCAGAAGCGGCGAGAGACTTGCCTACGGCCAGCCATCGCCTGAGTTCAGAAACTTGTCCATCCGTGACCATCGCAATCTCCTTGGAAAGAGGGAGCTTGCGACTATGCGAACATCTTCCCAAACAGGGGAATTCTAATTGTCGCTGATTTGTGAAACGCCACCACGTGAAACCGCAGAGCGATCGTTCAACCGGGGAATTCTAATTGTCGCGGGGAGGGAAAACTAATTGTCGCTAGACAGCCGCAAGCTCTTTGGCCGATCATCCGAGCGATTCGTCGATGACGAGTCTCAACTGCGGCTGTTTGAGACGGGCGACGAACAAGTCAGCGTCGACGAACTCGAGGACGATCAGGAAGACGATTCCAAAACAAAGCGTCGTCGCCGCAAAAAGAAGTCCGAGAAGATTCCGTCGCATTTGAAACGTAAGGTCATCGAGGCGGACGTCTCGCCCGAGAAGCGGATGTGTTCATGCTGTGGCGAAGAAATGCCGATCATCGGTACCGACATCACCGAGCGAGTTGACTTGATTCCCGCCGAATTGTTCGTCTGGGAAATTCATCGTCATAAACGAGCGTGCGGCAAATGCAAAGACACCATCGCCCAGGTTCCCGCCGGTGAAGAACCAGGTGGATTGACGACCGTCCTGTCAATTATTTCGAACGAGGCTTTGGTGCCCCGTTTCAGCACGGGTTTCGTCGATTCCGAGACTGAAATTTCGGCCGATCACCGAACCGGAATCTGCCGATTTTAAATTTCCCGGGCCAAATTTAGATGTTCGCGCAGCGGTGAACGACTCACCGAATCGATCTTTCTCAGTCCGGTTCGTTTTAATAGGGCGTTCGCCAGGCGTGTTGATCAGGCTGCGCGGCGGTAGGACTTTAGCAATCCGCCGAGACGTTTGTCGACGATGATCTCGCCCTCGCTTGGTGGCGGGTGCTCGAACTTGATGATCAGTTCGTTGTTGAGGCCCTGGTGCGGACGTTCGGTGTGACAATGGACGAGGAATTGATCGGTCGCATGATCGAGTGCCGACTTACCGAAGAAGATCATCCGGTGAACCAGTTCACGTTTGAACGTTCCCATGAACCGTTCGATGAATGCGTTCAGGTTGGGTGATCTTGGTGGCAGGACGTGTGCTTTCACGCCGTGCTTCTTCAATTTTGCCTGGAATGCTTCACTGAACTTGCTGTCGCGATCCATCAGCAAGATCTCCGGATGATCATCGCCGCCGAGCAGTCCGTCATCAGCGGTGACACGGTCGACCGCTTCGAGCATCCAGGATTCGTTCGGGTGCTCGGTGCTTCCGAGGTATTGCACGCGACGACTCTTTAATTCGATCACAAATAGCAGGTACATCGTTTTGAGTCCCTTCGGCGTCCAGATATCGACCGTCGTGAAGAACACCTGCCGCTGCTGCTCGCTGGCCCATCCGGCCATGCATCACAGAACGAATAGCCAAGATCGCAGGACGAACGGGGAATGGTTGGGCATTTGCTGCAGCGACATCACGGGTGGTGTGGAAACAAGCGGTGGACGATAATTGAGGGTTCATTCGAATCAACTTTCCTTGAAGCAAACTCTCCTATGTCCATCGGCATCGATCCGCTCGTCGACTTCGCGGCCAAGCGGGTGCTGGGCAGCCCTGAGCATTCGCGGATCACGCTGCACTTTCTGAACTCGGTGCTGGGGTTTGCCGACAAGATCGTCGATGTGACGATTTTGAACCCGATCAACTTGAAGGAGTTCGATGTCGACAAGCTGTCGATTTTGGACATCAAGGCGACCGATAGCGCCGGCCGCCGATACAACATCGAGGTTCAAACGACCCGTCCGCTGAGTCTGCCGAAACGGTTGACTTACTACGCCGCGAAGCAGTTGATCGAGCAGCTCGGCGAAGGCGACCAGTACGCCGACCTGAACCCATCGATCAGCATCTGCCTGCTCGATTCGATCCTGTTCCGCGAAGAACCAAGGCTGCAACACGCATTCGGGCTTCGCACCGCCGGCGGGCTTTCGCTGACCGATTGTCTGCAGGTCCACGTTTTCGAACTTCCCAAGTACGTTATCCCAAGCGATAATCAAGTCATCACCGATCCGGTCGATCAGTGGCTATACTTCTTTCGCCGTGCGGCCGACTGCACGCCCGAAGAACTGGCCGACCGCCTCCCCGACCCGGTGTTCGCCGAAGCCACAGGAGTTTTGCAAATGATCGCACGAAACCCAGAAGAACGACAATTTTACGACGATCGGCTCAAAGCCGAACGCGACGAGTGGGCGCGGACAGAACAGGCAAAGCTGGAGGGCCGAATTGAGGGTCAAGCTCGGTTGGTCGCGGTGCTCCAAGGGCTGATTGGTGACCCTGTCCAAACGACCGAAGAATTGGCCAAATTCGGATGGGACGAGTTGCGACAGTTAGAGTCAGAACTTCAGCAGCGTTTGCGCGACCGCATTTGAAATTCGCTGCCGACCGCGTCCCCTACCCGGTGTTCGCCGAAGCCACAGGAGTGCTAGAAATGATTGTCAAAAAACCTGAAGAACGACAGCATTACGAAGCCCGGCTCAAGGCGGAACGCGACGAGTGGGCGCGAACAGAACAGGCAAAATTAGACGGTCGGCTCGAAGAGCGGTTGAGAAACGTCAAAATGCTTCGAGATATTGTTGGTGACGATTCACCGTCAGACGATTTTTTGGCTGACCAGTCTTTGGATGAATTGGCCGCGATCGAAGCTGGCCTGCAACGTCGGTTGCGGGAACGAACCTGACCCGGTTTGTCGCGCCGCTGTTAACCAGACAGTCATTTGTCTTTTCGATCGGACAAAAAGCACTCTGGTTAACACGACGCTGTTAAACGAGACACAACAAGTTCGCGAGGGCTACAATCGAATGCGAGGGTAACCGGATTGGACGCGAACGATACTAAGCCCCAGCGAAATAATGACTTACGACAATGCACAAACCGAGACTTGTTCCGCAGAGCGTCGGGTTCGGGGAGCTGAATTTAAAAAAGCGAAAACTCTCGCGAACCAGTTAACGCCCGTCGGTCCAGCATGACCCGCGGGCGTTTCTCGTTTTCGTCCCCTTTTCCGCGGTCTTTCGCCACCGCGGCGCCCAATCCCCAAGTTCTCACTTTCGCAGAGAGACTCCGGGCTCCTGAATCCAACCACCCTGGTTCGCCCCGCACCCCAGAGACAACCCCGAGAACTCTCTGAGTCTCTGTTTGACATCCCGGTCTCGGTTTACACAGACCAGCATTACGTGAGCCCTGACAATTCACCCCACAAACAACTTGCCGGCTCGTTCTTCGATCGTTTTTTCGTGAGCCAGATGGAGTAGCTCAGCTCGGACGGCCGCCTGAAACGGCTGGCTGTTGCTCATTCCGAATGCTTTTGCAACGGAACTGAATGTCTCGGCCTCGTCGGTCCCTATGTGATCGCGAACCACCGCGACGATAGCGGCACGCAATTCTTCCGGCGCGATATTCTCGACCTTCCGAAGAGCCGCGTTGCTGGCGTCTCGCCGGTTTCGCACAGGAAAATCTTCTTGTTGAAAGCGGTACAGGAATTCCCCTCGCCGCTCAAGCTTTTGCTGGCTGGCCAACAACGTCGCAGCCGCTTTCAGTTTCCTTTTTAATGACGCTACAAGACGGCCGCGACCGAGAATCGAAATGCACCGACGTCCCGCCTCGTCGATGTGAATTGGCGATTCGATTTGAACGACGCGGTCGATCAATGTGGCGAGTTGGTTTTCCGCGAGATCCGCTGGTCCGCCGTCGAATCCCCGGACATCAAATGCTGCCTCCCGGTACGAATTGCTACCTTCCTTGTAATCTTCGTCTGATTCGCAAACTTCGACCCGCTCCCAGAAGGCATCTTCATCGATTGGCTTCACAGTAACTCGCTGCTGAATGACGGTAGCGGCCTCTGCTTCGGCCTTGTCAACTTCGTCCCAGTGCTTTTTAGCGTCCGCGAGCGAGCCGATAACTTTCGCCAATTGTTCCTCAGGTCGCTGGAACCAATCCGTGGACCAAATTCGGTGGATGATCCATCCTCTCGACTCAAGTATTTGTTGCCGGATTCGATCGTGATCTCGTACCCATCTGGCACTGTGATATTGGGCACCATCACATTCGATGCCTAGCAAGTATCGACCTCGCCTTTCCGGATCTCGAATTGCCAAGTCAATCAAGAAGCCCCCTACACCGATCTGATGATCGACTTCAAGCCCTCGGTTTCGTAGGGCTTTTGCGACTTGCTCTTCAAAAATGCTGTCTGCGTCACCGTGAGACTGAACCGCATCCAACCGACCATGCTCAGCGTAATTGAGGTACATTTTCAGAGCTGAAACGCCTTCGCTTTGGGTGCGATTCAGGTCGATGTCATCCGCTTTGAGCGAGGTAAAGACTTCGCAGGCAGACGACGCACGGCTGATCAGCACATTGAGGCGTCGTTCTCCGCCTTTGCGATTGAGTGGTCCGAAATTCTGTGCGAAGTAGCCGTCTTGATCTTTTGCGTAGCCAACAGAAATGAAGATGACGTCCCGTTCATCTCCCTGAACGTTCTCGAGACTTTTGACGAAAAAGGGTGCCATTCCGCCGAAGGTAAAAAACTCTTCGACAGACGGATTCTCCTTTCGGTGAACTTCAAGCTCATCGATGATTGCATCTCGCTGAGCCGCACCGAATGTTGCGACGCCAAGTGACATCTGCGGACGTTTCGCTGCGTGTTCCATCACGGCGTCAGCTACAGCTCTGGCTTCATTTCGGTTCACCCTTGATGCGCCACGATCGTACCATCCATCAGCCACATAGCGGAGCTTTAGCCCCAGAGGTCCTCCACTGATCAGCGGACTCGGAACAATGAACAGACGGTCATCGTAGAATTGGCGATTACTTACTGCGATAAGCGACTCGTGTCGGCTTCGGTAGTGCCAACGCAGCATTCGGCTGGGAAGTCCTTGGGCTTCGCAAAGCCCGAGAATACTTTCTAAGTCGCTTGCGTTGACGGCTTCGTTCTCATCGTCTTCGACATCATCTCCCGAAATCCGGCCAAAGAAGTTGGTGGGAGGAAGTTGCCGTTGGTCACCGACCACCACAATCTGATTGCTTCGCGCGATTGCCCCAAGAGCATCGACCGGTTGGACCTGACTAGCTTCGTCAATGACCAGCAGATCAAACTCCACGGCGCCCGGCTCGAGGTACTGCGCAACCGACAATGGACTCATCATGAATACAGGCTTAATTTTCTGTATCGCATGGCCCGCCTGCTTCAACAACTTCCTTAACGGAAGGTGGCGTCGCTTCTTGTTAATTTCGCGTTTGACGACGCTGACTTGGCCACTGTCGGCAGAGGTAACCGGCAAGTTTTCATGATGCTGCTTGGCGACTTCGAGTCGACTCAAGGCGATACGTTGCTGATCGAGCGTTGCAAATCTCTGACGAAGCTTTTCGTAGCTAGTCTCTGTCCGGAAATTCAATGCCCGCGTTAAACGCGAGTTTTTTTGGCAAAAAGCTCCCCGAAGATCGAACCCGCAAGCAGGTTCGCGCGTTGGAATTGTTGACTAAAAGCAATTTCAAACACAAATCTTCGAGGAGTGAACGTGGTCCGAAAGCACTATCAATCTCAGCATCGCTTCGACTGTAGCCCCGTCGCGCAAGTGGAATTCAACTGGGAATGCCGCGACGAAATCATTCCGATTCTCGCGGGTCTTCAGTTTCTTTATACCAACAACCAACTTCGCCATAAAGCTGTCAAGCTCGTCGCAGCCGATCTCAATGAAGACTCTCGTCGTAACATCGGCAGACCCGGCATGGATGATTGGCACGTTGTTGTCTTGGCTGCGGTACGATTGGGATGCAACTTCGATTACGACAAACTGCAAGACCAAGTCGAGAACCATCGCTCGCTGCGAAGCATCATGGGGATTGGCGATTGGCAAGACGCCGACGAATTCACCTTCAGACGTATTCGCGACACGCTGTGCAAGCTCAAGCCCGAAACGCTCCAGAAGCTCAACCAAGTCATCGTCTCCGCCGGACACGAGATTGCACCCCAGGCAGCCGCTTCTGTCCGTGCCGATTCGTTCGTGGTCGAAACCAACATTCATTAAGGGCCCAGTTAAGTCACTGGTGTTCTCTCCCGACGACAACTACTTAGCAACAGCGATCGAGGCCGACTATTCTCATAGCGGCGTTCGAATATGGGATGTCCAGTCAGGCGAACTGTTACAAGAAATGGACGGCGGACTGACGGTGCTATCGCTCGCCTTCACACCAGATGCGACAAGATTAATTGTTTGCTATCAGGACCAGTGGAACAGCGGCGGTTTCATCATTTTCGACAGGAAAACAGGGACGCAAGAGTTCCGAAATAGTGACCATCGAATTTCGAGCGTTGCGATTTCAGACGACGGACAAGTATTGGTGGCATGTGGAAACGCTGGGTATGGGAACAGTTCACTGACGGCACCCTTCACCGTTTGGGACTTGGCAACTCTCACGAAAGTTTTTGAATCAACGCCAAAATACGGATACGTCAGTGCCGCCTTTTCAGCGAACCAAACATGGTTGGCGTTGAGGCGTCAGAAGGCAATTGAGATTTGGCCAATTCCGTTGGACGTCAATTCGACTCCCCAAAGATCTTGGGATCCCAGAATGGGAGGCAACGATGTGGCGGCGGTTTCGTTCTGCGGAGACGACACCAAATTGGTGGCCTGCAACGTATTTGGCTCCAAAGTGTGGCGTCTTTCTGAATCGAATGACGCCCCCGATGACGCCTCGAAATTACCCACTATTGGGCCAACGAACGCCGGGAAATTTTCGGATGATGGTTCACGACTTGTGGTCGCCAACCAGGAGCAGTTGGTTCAAGTCATCGACCTTGAGACTGAAACGCTTTCTCACCAATTCAACGCTCCTTTCTGGGTCGAGGGACTGGCAATCTCATCGGATAAGAATCTGATCGCGGTTGGCGGTCATCGCCAGGTCGTCATCCTGGATGCCAATACCGGGAAGCTCATTAGGGAACTTGCGCAGCGTAATCGACAGTAGAAAACTGATGGCGATTTTGAGATCGCTCTGGTAACGGAGGGGGGATCTGACCATGGGGGACAAAAGGAAGATAATAGGGGTCAGGCAACTTCATTTCCACCAGAAGGTTTCGTAGGGCGATCCGCTCGATGCCGGGGCGTTGTTGAAACAATTGATGGTGTTCGCTGTGTCCTCGCTGATAGTGGCCAGTATCGCTATGCTCACATTCAACCTAATCAACTTTTCAATTCCGCCCATCGACGACGATCTCATCAGCAGCGTTTCGAACCCAAACGTGGTCGCCTATATCGTTAACACCCCGGACCTTGGTGGAAACGGTCCACGCCAACAGAAAACCTAGAAGGCCAGCGAATACTATGCTCATGAACTGGCTGACTTTCAGCCGTCGTTCCAGTAGAGCGACACGCTGCTCCAATTCACTCTTTTCGTCTGTCATGTCACTGCTCACGTTGATGAAATCGCTTGTCTACGGGAGAACTAGATACCTTTTTAAGCAATTTTGCTCGTTGACAATCTTAAAACAAATTAGGTTTGGACCCTCGTAGCCAGAATTCATCACGATTGCAGACAGCACGGGGACGAGAATTGCACCCGGTAATGCAGCCAGGATTGGATGAACGCCGCGTCCTGAAACCGTCAAAAAAGCTGCGAGACCCGAGGATGCTCCGATTAGCCCACCGAGAACACCAGGGCTGAGAATATAGGAAATGACATCCTCAAAAGCATGACAGGAGCTTCCAGCGAAAACGACTGCCAACAGGATTACCGTTGCAAATCCGAGCATGTCACCAGCAAACGGTCCTGATGACCTGAAAGCCTCCAGCTGACTCGCCTCGGCTTCGACGGAGGTGTCGGTGGTGTACGGCTGCATGGGCTCCATTTGACATTACCCGGCTTTTCTCTGTTTCTCAGCGGTGCAATTTCCGCAGATGGCTGAACGGCCACCCCCTCAAGTGAGAAACCGTCAAAAAACTAGCGTTTTGCCGGCTAAATCCTTTCCGTATCCGGACCCACTGGGAGAGTCGGACGACTCTTAACCCGAACGGACAGAGAAACGAAGAAACAAAAAAAACGGGCGAGAACGCCGCTATCCCATTACCCAGGTGCCCGCGGGGTAATCGCCACGGCAAAGAAACGAAGAACGCGGCCGGGTGGCGATGAACTCGCAAACACCACGAAATACGGATGGTTCCCTGACTTCCAACTTCGGTTACACTTCAGGGCATGCCCACGCCAGTCACGCTCAATCGAACTACCGACCCTCGCGACGATGAAGACTCGTGGCGGGAATGGTACCGGTTGACACCGCTAGAACGCTGGCATGAATCGATGAAACTCTGGCATTTCTATTTGCAGGTAGGTGGCTCGCTTGATCCCGAACCCGATCCACAAAGTCCTTTCGACGCTTTCCTCCCACGAGGTAAAGCACCTGCTTATGGGCGGTCAAGCATGCGTGTTCTACGGCGCGGCAGAGTTTAGTCGCGACTGCGACATCGTCGTGTTGGCGGAAACTTCCAATTTTGATTGCCTCGTCGCCGCTCTCGAAGAACTGCAGGCCGTTTGTATTGCGGTTCCTCCGATGGATTGGAGGTTTCTTGATCGTGGTCACGCTATCCATTTTCGCTGTAAACATCCCGAAGCGTTCGATATTCGATTGGATGTGATGACCAAGATGCGAGGTTGCGATGGGTTTGAGGATCTCTGGGAAAGAAGAACAACTCTTGAAGATGCTGACGGAACCGTATTTCAGCTTCTCGGGATCGAAGATTTGATTCGGGCCAAGAAGACTCAGCGTGACAAAGACTGGCCAATGATTCGCAGGCTCGTCGACGCCCATTACGAAGAGTTTCAATCGGATCCGAACGAAGATCGAGTTCGATTCTGGTTGCGAGAGTCGCGCACGCCGGAAGTTCTGATACGCTTGGGCGCCGATCATTTTGATATCATCCGCGAAGAGGCTAAGCGCAGGCCGCTTTTGGCCGAGGCGATGGCGGCTAGCAAAACCGCGATTCGCCAAGAACTCGAGAGGGAGCAGGCCCGCGAGAAAGAGGCTGATCAGACCTATTGGAGTCCACTCAAGCGTGAGCTAGAGCAGCTGCGTCGCGATCACAATCGAGCACCTCCAAGCGAGTAAATTCGATTTCGCCCCGCATTTTGCGAGTAAGCATGCACACGATCGAAATCGCTCCGGCATGAATCACAGCGATTTTCGATGCGATGGCAAGCTGCAAGCGATCGGCATCTTTGCTGTGCCACTGGGACAATGGTTGGCGAGCGGAAGCCTGGGATTTGGAGTTGTTTTCACACGCCACCGCCAGGGCAGGGAAAATGAGAAGAATCCGACCTAACTCTCTTTGCGGGATGTAAAATGACTGCCGAACAAAAACAGGACAATTGGTCCCGCAGCTACTGGGTCTTGTTGATCAATCAAATGATTGTCACTGGCTTGGTCTCACTCTATGCGTCATCGGCCATTTACGAAGCGTACAAAGCCTGCGAGGCGGCGAGCCTGGAGCTGCCGGGCTTTACGGAGTGGTACTACGATCTTGGGCACATGGGCATCCTTGTCGGCGGCTCGATATCAATTCTGATCTCGCTAATGGTGGTCGCATTTCGAGCGCGACTGATCGCCATCGTAATCGTTTCGATTTCATTTTTCGGCTGCACGATCTTTTTGTGTGGTGCGTTATTCTCGTCAATCGCCCCATTATTAATCGCGATTCGGGACATGCTTCCGTCGCTTGTCCGGGTGTGACTTGTGTGGACCAGCGTCAGCCGGTTCTGGGGTAATAGACGCTTTCGATTCCGAATGGTTGAGCTTGCGATGTCGAAGAATCCTGGGGCCTGCGAACTCGAGACAACGTGTCGCGACTGGCCTATTTACTAAATACATTAGGAGGGGTGACGTCCAAAGCCAATCGGTCACTTGCCCCCACTTCGCTCGCGATCTGATAGTATGGTGGGGGAAGCGCCGGCGTACGATGAGCTACTGTCGATTTGTTTTTAGTTTCTCCGACGACCGTGGCTCGCGGGCACTTGATTTGCGGGGAAATCAACAGCCCGCTATCGCCCATGGGGCTCCATTTGCGGGAAACCGACCGGCTGGTGCTTCACGCCGAATGCTATTTCCCGAGCCTGTCTCACTACCGAGGAAAATACCCATGAAGTTGACTTTGTCTCGTGCCGCTTTGGCGCTCACAGCACTCTGTTTTTGTGGCATGGCTGCTGGCGTCGTCGCACCACTTCGATCCGTCAGTGCCGCGGCCCCCGAGGGCACGATCGAGGATGCTGACGGCAAGGAGTCTTCCGGTTCGCCAACAAAAATCGAGATTTTTGACGCCGGAACCTTGGTCGTCCCGGCGGAATTCAAGAAAGCGAAGAGGGCCAATAACATCATCGACCACGAGTTCGCCGTCAGCGTTGGCGAGGGTGATGCAGCGGAAACGGCTCGTGTCACCATGATGCCTGCTGCCGGTGGGGTGAAGGCGAATATCGATCGGTGGATTGGTCAGTTCAGCGGCGATGCTCGAAAAGCGACGCCAACCGAGGAGACCGTCAGTGGCAAATGGAACGTCTATGTTGTTAAAATCTCCGGTGATTATGCCGAGCGGATGGGCGGTGGCCCCTTTTCGGGCGGGCGATTTGTCAAACATCCCAATTACGCCATGATGGGAGCGATTCTGGTCGAACCCGACCAGGATTCGCCTGAGCAGCCCCAGTTCGCTCACCGCCGTGAGTACTTTGTCAAAATGATTGGCCCTGAGAAGGTCATCGCTGCCCACGCGAAGGCGTTTAAGAAAATGGTCCAGTCCGTCGGTCAATAACCCCCAGCGCGTGTGAATACTCAATCCTTTCTCGAACATCATGGTATCGTCCGCAACCCTTTTGCTGAGGAGGATGCACAAACCGATCCGGTGTTCAAACAGCACTGCATCCGCAACGCCTACCACCCCGCGTGGGACAAGGTGTATGGAGATCCCACCGAACCGGCGACGGCCATCATTTTCGGGCCGAAAGGTTCGGGGAAAACCGCGATGCGTTTGCAGATCGACCAGCATTTGGTGCAGTTTAACGCTGAACATCCCGACGAGCGCGTCTACATCATTCGCTACGACGATTTCAATCCATTCCTGGATCATTTCTGCGAGCGACTGGGCAAACGAGCGGCTCGTAAACCTGAAAAGGCGCTCGATGCGTGGCGGTTGTGGGATCACATGGACGCGATCATGTGCCTTGGCGTGACCGAATTGATCGACCAAGTCCTCTCCGACGAAGACCGCTCACGGGGCGATGACGGCAATCGCATCGAAGCCGAGCGAGTCAAGAAGCTCGATCGCAACGACGCTCGGGACCTGTTGCTGCTGGCGGCGTGTTACGATCAGTCGACGACGTCCACTTTCAATGGACGTTTTGCGCAACTGCGTCAACGCCTTGGTTTCACCAACTGGACAGCGTCCATCGATTTTTACTTTGCCATTGCTTGGTCCGTTCTCGTCACGGTGGTGATCGGAGCGTTATTTTGGAATTCGGCGGATGAGGACGGTGTGCGGACGTGGAATATGCTGTGGCTGATTCCAATTCTGATCTTTTTCGGCAAACTGCCTTATATCATCCGTCTCGTGAAAAGCCATTTCGCCGCTGCGGGCATCCACCGGCATATGCGGGTGGGCAAACGCGAGACGGGGGCGGTCCGGAAGGTCTTGATGCAGTTCCCCTCCCGTGAACTCGAGAGCCAACCGGTGCCCCGCTATGATCGCACCGATGACCGCTACGAACTACTGCGGAAATTCCAGGGCGTGCTTTCCCGTCTCGGTTTTCGAGGCATGATTGTGTTGATGGACCGCGTCGATGAGCCTCACATGACGGGCGGCAAGCCTGAATTGATGCGGCGATTTGTCTGGCCGCTGCTCGATAATAAGTTGCTAAAGCACCCCGGTCTCGGCTTCAAAATGATGCTGCCGGAGGAGTTGTATCGGGATACGGAGCGTGAAACGCGTGAATTTCACGAGCGAGCGAGACTTGACAAGCAGAATGTGATTCCCGCATTCCAGTGGACAGGTGAATCGCTATACGACTTGACCCGAGCCCGGATGCGAGCCTGTTCAGCGGAGGGCCGGACGCCCGAGCCGCGAGATTTGTTTGAGGATTCACTCTCGTACGAGAAGATGCTCGTCTCGTTTGAGTCCCTGCGCGTACCGCGACATTTGTTTCGTTTTCTCTACCGCGTTGTGTCTGACCACTGTAATCGCTTTACGGATGCTGAGCCGCAGTTCAAAGTCGAAAAGTCGACGTTTGAGACGGTATTGGCGGTTTACATGCGAGAAATGCAGCGGGAGTGAACGTTGACCATTCCCACGAATCTGTAATAAAGATACGATTAGGGTGATTTTGACGCGCTCTATCGCTCGATAGAATCGCTAAAGTCCCTGCCATCATGCCTTATGAGCGGATTGCGGTCCCGTCGTTTCTCCGCTCAGCTACCCCCACCTCGCCCACTCATGATCGACTCCAGCACCTCCCCGGCCACCGCCAAAGCGATCGAAACCGTCACGGGCATTACCGTCCGATTGTGCGGCGACTCGGGTGACGGGATGCAGTTGCTCGGTACCCAGTTGACCAATACTTCGGCGCTGGCGGGTAACGACGTAGCGACTTTCCCTGACTTCCCCGCTGAAATTCGCGCTCCCCGTGGAACACGCGCGGGAGTTTCAGGATTCCAAGTTCAGTTTGCCAGCCGCGAAATCTTCACGCCTGGCGACACGCTCGACGCTCTCGTCGTGATGAACCCGGCCGCGATGGTCACCAACATTGCTGACCTTCGCAAAGGCGGTATTCTGATCGCCAACGAAGACGGGTTCAATGAGAAGGAGTACAAACTCGCCAAGGTTGAGAGCAATCCGCTCGATGCCGACGTCATCGAACAATCTTACCGCGTCGTTCGCGTCGCGATGACTCAGCTCACCCGCGACGCAGTTAGCGAATTTGGGCTGAGCGCCAAGTTCGCCGACCGCTGCAAGAATTTCTTCGCGATGGGCCTGGTGTACTGGCTGTTCGGTCGCTCGCTCGACGCGACCCTGCGGTTCATCGAGGAAAAGTTTTCGAAAAAACCAGACATCATGAATGCCAATATCGCTGCCTTGCGCCCGGTTGGGCCTATGGTGAAACGACCGAGGTGTTTGGGGAAAGCTATCAAGTCGAAGCGGCGAAACTTACGCCGGGCACCTACCGAAACATCATGGGCAACCAAGCCCTGGCGTGGGGGTTGATCGCTGCATCGAGCGTCAGCAAAAAGGAATTGTTCTACGGCACCTATCCGATCACACCCGCGTCGGACATTTTGCACGAATTGACTCGCTACAAGAACTTTGGCGTGCGGACGTTTCAAGCCGAAGATGAGATCGCAGCAATCGGTGCGACGATCGGTGCCGCGTTCGGCGGTTCGATGGCGGTGACGGCAAGCAGCGGACCTGGCATCGCCCTCAAGGGCGAAGCGATGGGTCTGGGCATCATGCTGGAATTGCCGATGATCATCATCAACGTCCAACGCGGTGGCCCCAGTACGGGATTGCCGACGAAGACCGAGCAGAGCGACTTGTTGCAGGCCATGTTCGGTCGCAACGGCGAAGCTCCGCTGCCAATTATCGCTCCTCGGTCGCCCGGTGATTGCTTTGCTGCTGCGGTAGAGGCATGGCGAATTGCCGTCGAGTGCATGGTTCCAGTCATGTTGCTCTCGGATGGTTACATCGCCAACGGCAGCGAACCCTGGAAGATTCCCGACGTCAGCGAGCTGCCTGAAATCAAGTGTGCACATCCGACAGCGGGTGAGTCAGGCGAACCGTTCCTCCCATATGCTCGCAACGAAAACCTGGCACGCCCCTGGGCTATTCCAGGTACACCCGACCTGATGCACCGCGTCGGTGGCTTGGAAAAGGAAGATGGGACCGGCAACGTGTCCTACGATCCTGACAACCACCAAAGGATGACCGACATCCGGGCCGCTAAGGTCGCGAACATCGCCGATCGAATCCCTGAACAAGATGTTTTTGGGGAGACGTCCGGTGACGTTTTGGTCGTTTCCTGGGGTGGCACCTACGGGGCCTGCTTGACAGCCGTGGCACGGTGCCGCGACGCCGGTCTCGATGTCAGCCACGCGCACATTCGGTACATGAATCCCCTGCCAAAAAATATCGGCACGCTGCTCAGTTCCTTCCGCACGGTCATCGTGCCCGAACTCAACACGGGACAACTCCGCATGCTGCTTCGAGCAGAATACCTCGTTGACTGCATCGGTATCAACAAGATCCAAGGCAAACCGTTCGCGGTTTCCGAACTGGTGGATGAAATCACTCATCACGCGACCACACGCCGTCAAGATGCGTCCGCTCGCCGTCAAGTCAAAGTCGGTTAATGATACGAGAATGAACGCCAAGAAGATTATCGAGTTAATTCTGCGAACGCCGTTTCAGACCTTTGGAATTCGGCTGACCGATGGTTCCCGCATTCGAGTTGATCACCCTTGGCAAGTCGCGACAGCGGCGAATAGTCCCACCTGTGTCTTTTATGGCGAGGACGACGAGATGCGAATCATTTCGATTCGCAATATTACCGAGATCATGACGTCGAGTCGTGATTCACTGTCCGATGCGTCCTGAGTCGAATTTTATGCGTCGCATCGCTCACCTTTCTTGAACTCACCCCAAAGCCCATTCCAAACTGGCTTTCTTATGAATCTTCCCGTTCTCAAAGCTGCTGATTTCGCGTCCGACCAGGACGTCCGTTGGTGTCCCGGTTGCGGCGACTACTCGATTCTCGCCCAGATGAAGAAGGTGCTACCCGACCTCGGGTACCCTCGTGAGAAAACGGTATTCATCAGTGGTATCGGTTGCAGTAGCCGCTTCCCCTACTACATGAACACATATGGGATGCACAGCATCCACGGTCGTGCACCGACATTCGCGACGGGCCTCAAATCAACCCGTCCCGAACTCATGGTGTGGGTCATCACCGGCGACGGTGATGCCTTGTCGATTGGCGGTAATCACTTCATTCACTGCCTGCGTCGTAACCTCGACATTAATATTGTTCTGTTCAACAATCGAATCTACGGTTTGACTAAGGGCCAGTATAGCCCAACGAGTGTGGAAGGTCAGATCACGAAGAGTACCCCCATGGGCGCGATCGATCATCCGCTCAGTCCGCTCTCGGTGGCACTCGCAGCGGAAGCGACTTTCGTTGCCCGTAGCATTGACGCTCACGTCAAGCACCTTGGTGATACACTGAAGGCCGCTGCCGAACATAAGGGAACATCTCTCGTCGAGGTCTATCAGAACTGCAATGTGTTCAACGACGGCGCGATGGCGTATGCGCAGGAAAAGAAACAGCGTGCTGAAAACGTCGTCGAGCTTGAACATGGCAAGCCGTTGATCTTTGGTGCTCACGGCGAGAAGGGGGTTCGCATGACGGGCAGCCGCCTGGAAGTCGTCAACACCGCCGACGTACCCGCCGACGACCTGCTCATCCACGACGCCCACGAGCCCAACCCCGCGATTCAAATGATGCTCGCCCGCATGCGCTATCCGGAAATGCCGGAACCAATCGGTGTTCTCCGCTGCGTCGAAGGTGTCGCCACCTACAACGACCAGATCAATGATCAGGTCACCGCTGCGAAAGCCAAAAAAGGTGACGGCGATCTCAACGCGTTGTTCCACTCCGGCGATACCTGGCAAGTTGCCTAGTTTCCAGATTCCAAATTTGACTTAAAGAATTAGATCATGGCTCGTGGAAAATCTTATGACAGCGTCACCGGTAGCATCGGTGACACACCGATGGTGCGAATCAATCGTCTGGTGCCTTCAGGTGGTGCGACGGTGTTTGCCAAGTGCGAATTCTTTCAACCGCTCAACAGCGTCAAAGATCGCATCGGCGTCTCAATGATCGAGGCTGGTGAGCGAGACGGCAAGATCAATGCCGAGACTCACATCGTCGAAGCCACCAGCGGTAACACTGGAATCGCACTCGCGTTTGTGTGTGCAGCGAAAGGTTATAAACTCACCTTGACGATGCCCGAGTCGATGTCCGTCGAGAGACGTGCCTTGCTGCGAGCCATGGGCGCAAACCTCGTGCTGACGCCCGCGGGCGACGGCATGAATGGCGCGATCACAACAGCGCAGAACCTCGTCGATAAAACCGACAACTCGTTCATGCCCCAGCAGTTTGAAAATCCTGCCAACCCGGCCATTCACGAAGCCACCACGGGTCCCGAAATTTGGGAGGATAGTGGCCACAAAATTGATGCGATTGTGGCGGGTGTGGGAACCGGCGGTACGATCACCGGCGTGGCTCGCTACCTGAAAAAGATGAATCCGGATTTCAAGGCGATTGCCGTCGAGCCAACCCATTCTGCTGTGATCAGCGGTGGCTCGCCTGGCAAGCACCGTATCCAGGGCATCGGAGCGGGTTTCATTCCTAAGAATTTGGATACTTCGCTTATCGATGATGTGGTCTTGATTGATGATGAAGACGCCTTCGCTTGGGGGCGTCGACTCGCCAAGGAAGAAGGCATCGTCGGTGGTATTAGCAGCGGTGCAAACATGTGTGCGGCTGCCCAAGTCGCTGCGCGACCAGAGATGAAAGGCAAGAGGATCGTGACGGTCATGTGCAGTCTGGGTGAACGCTACCTCAGCACACCACTCTTTGGTGACCTCGGACTGTAAGTCTCTCATTTGCACGATCACGGAGAACCCCGCGACTACCTAAAGCTGCATTTCCTTGTTTTATTGTGGGGATTCACCGGGGTGCTGGGCGAGCTAATTCAGCTGCCATCGATCGAGCTGGTTTTTTTCCGATGCCTGCTCGCGTCCCTGACGCTCGGCATGATCCTCAGGCATCGATTGCGCGTGCCGCTAGGCAAAGCCGCCGCCATGTTCGCCACCGGCGGCATCATCGGACTGCACTGGGTGCTGTTTTTTCTTGCCGTCAAGGTCGCCAACGTTTCGGTCTGCATGGTCGGGGCTGCGACAATTTCATTGTGGACCGCCGTGCTCGAACCTGTCATGATCCGTGGTCGGGTGCTTCGACACATGGACATGGTTTTTGGATGTCTGGTGATCGCTGCGGTTGCGATGATTTTTCAGAGCGAAACCCAATACGCAGTTGGATTTGCAATCGCGATTGCGGCAGCTATCGCGGCCGCCGTCTTTTCGATAATCAATGGTGTCTTTGCGAAGCACACGCCGCACCGCGTCATCGCTTGGTACCAGCTGACGGGTGCTCTTGTGTTCTGCGCCCTCTGCCTGCCAGTTTCAGCCCGCTGGCTGAGTGAGGGTCAAGGTTTGGACCTTGTTCCGAGCCCGATGGACTGGGTATGGCTAGTGATTCTCGCGGAAGTCTGTACGGTGTATGCGTACAGTGAATACGTCGCGTTACTGAAGCGGCTATCTGTTTTTACTGTCAATTTCGCTAACAATCTCGAACCCGTGTATGGAATCATTCTGGGCGGTTTGATTCTTGGCGATTACCAACGTCTCGGTATCGGCTTTTATGTCGGTGCGGGACTGATCGCGTTTCTCGTTCTAGCACACACGAGCATGTCGCGCCGGAAACGATTGACAATCGGCTAGTCCTGCGAGGGCGAGACCTCTGAAAGATGATGCAGTAAAATTCCGACGGAAGCCGCGATCGTACCGATTTCGCCAACCGTCCAGTTCCTCAGGATGCTCGATAGCTCTTCGCTAGTCAGTTTGCGTCCAAAAAATCGCTCGCTCATCAAGGACGAAGTGACGTCGTCACGGTCGGACGGTCGGCCGAGTCATTGGCGATTCGTGGGCCGACTTGTTCATCGACAAGCGCTGGATGCAGACGCGCCACCGTTCGGTTTGGACACGGCGGATCATTGGAGGGGGATACGTGATCTCCCCCATACCCCGACCCATCATAAAACCGAGTGACAGTTCTGGAAACAAGCGGAACTGCATAGCCTGTATGGCTGATCACCGAAACCCTACCTGGTGGATATCCGGGAAAGGAGCGTTCTATTCCGGCGGGAGCCCGTGACGCATCACATGTTGCATCATCTTGAGTGTCTCGTTGCTGACGTGATGCTCCATCCCCTCACTGTCCTCCCGGGCGGTGGACTCGCTGACCCCGATTCGCTTCAAAAACTCCAGTACGATCGAATGGCGGTGACGTGCCTTCTTCGCCATCCGCTTGCCCTTCGCCGTCAGTCCGATCGGCTGATATGGCTCGGTCGTGACTAAGCCGTCGCGCTGCAGGCGTGACACCGTGTTACTCACCGTGGCGTGCGTGACCTCGAAATGCGCCACCAAGTCGATGGCCCGGCAGACACCAGACTCGGCGATCACGTCCGCAATCGCCTCCACGTAGTCCTCGGCCACTTCGCTGGCATGATCCGATCGGGTGCGGTGGTGCGTCCTACCTGTCACGCGATCAATCCTGAGGTCCAGCGACAACGAAATTTTGAAAAAGCCCGATTCGGAAATACTACCAGATTATTCGTTGACGCTGAAGTCTCCAGACCGATCGCTGAGCACGGTCGATGCGACATGGGAAATCACTAGTTGCATAAAAGATCGGAACCCCGTATTGTAGCGTTTGCTACACATGTTAGCCAAGGCTAACTTACGGGCGGTCTTGAGTATCCATGCCCGACTTATTCACAATCAAACGAGAGTACTTCGATGATGTTCCAACAGTTACCATCCGGCGCTGGGCGAACCAGTGCCCCCTCCCGACGAACCCGTCTTCGTCTGCTGTGTGGGACGTTCGGATTCACGGTAGTCGAACTGTTGGTTGTGATCGCGATCATTGGCCTGCTCGTGGGACTGTTGCTGCCCGCCGTTCAGGCCGCTCGCGAAGCGGCTCGGCGGATGTCGTGTACCAACAATTTAAAACAAATCGCGTTGGCGGCGCAGAACTACCACTCTTCGTTCAACCAATTTCCAGCGGGATATGTCTCCTACCCGACCAGCACCGGCGTGGCTCCTGCGAGCGTCCACATGGATCCGGTCACCTGGGACGCGGGCCCGGGTTGGGGCTGGGCGGCGGCGTTGTTGCCGTTCGCCGAAGGTACGGCTGTGGCAGCGAACTTGCGAGTCGATGAACCGATTTGGTCGGATCGCAGTGCGAGCATGATCGCCACGACCATTCCGATGTTCTTGTGCCCGAGCGCAACCGGTGGTGACGCACCGTTGGTGGTTCGAAATCGCGAAGGCGATCCGCTGACGATCGCGGGCCGGAACGTCCGTTTGGGGCGTAGTCACTATGTCGCCAGTCACGGCCAAGAGAGTTGCTGGGGCGAATGCGGGTCCAACGCCACGGGAATTGTATTTACCAATATCTATACATCAACGACAAAGACCGTGAGAATCGACGGCGACGCCGGTCGGGTTGCTGATGGTCCTTTTCATCGCAATTCGAAGACCCGGTTTCGCGACGTCCTGGACGGTACCAGCAACACGATTTTCTTTGGCGAACATAGTTCCGCGCTGAGCGAAAAAACGTGGGTGGGCGTTGTCCCCGGCGCATTCACCCACCCCAAGTTTCATTCGCCCGAAAACGGGCCTGATGCTGCCGCCACGTTGACCCTCGTTCACTCCGGACCATCGGGTGGTGAACTCGACATCACAGGTTCTCCCATCATTCATCCGGTGAATTTTCCCACGTATCACGTCGGTCAAATGTATTCCGAGCATCTCGGAGGGGGGAATATCGCCTTGGGTGACGGATCAGTGCGATTCATCACCAACTTCGTTGACCTCTACGTATGGGCCGAATTGTCGAGCATGAACGAGAGCGAAGTCATCGATCGGGAGAAACTGTAATGAGCCGCGACTCTTCAATTAGCCGCAGTAAGGATGTAAACGCCCAGCTCTGGATCATCGCCAGTTTGCTGGCAGCCACGGTCCTCGTCTCCGCAATGTGGTGGTGGTCTGGCTGGAAAGTCGAACTCAACAGGAATGAATATGACGTCGCGCTCGCCCTGTATCGAGTTTGCAACCAGCACAGCGAAGCCGAGCTCGCCAAGATCGAGCAGGAATGGAAGAAAACGTCAGCGGCCGCAGGCGTCGAGTCGCGAAAGTCGCGATTTGCCATTGCTGAAATCTTCGACGACGCAAAAGCCGGAAACTGGCGAGACGCCTCTATGCATTGTCGCAAGGTCCTGGACGACCAGGTCAAGCATTGATGCGATCCATCAATCGAGCGGATCAAGCAAATGTGACGTCAAGGTGATGAGTGAAAGTGAGATGTCGCAAGATACAGTATTCTCGAAGCTTCGATCTCTAGCTGCGGCAAGCGATAACGCAGCCCCGTGAAGAAGGTACACTACAGGATTGCGGCTTCACAGGATTTGGAACAGATCCTCGAATTCATCGCCCGTGATAAGCCCGAAGCGGCCCTTGCTCAGAACGGTTCGGTGTCAGAGACGTGCGAGCGGAAGGTCACCTCGCGAAATGCTATCTCGGCGGCCTATGATGAGCAGCGTTCTCTTGTGGCCAATACTACCAAAGCCAGACATCCGGAGCGCCATTCAGGTCAGCGACCGAGAGCGGTCGGCGGGGCTCAGCAGGAACGAATTGAGAGGCCGCTGCGGGATCTGATTCACCGCTCAGTCAAAAGCTCTACAGGAACCGCTGTCTCGGGATGCAAGTGAAACCCGAGCGGAGTACCGTTTTGCACGCTCAGCGTGAGGCACGACATTCCATCGAATGTGCCTTCAGGGTGTGCCCAGTTGAGATCAATGTCACCTCCGCCAGGAGTCATTCCATCACGCTCCCGAAACGAGGAGGCTACAGCGACATCTGCACGAGCTCGCGGGCGCTGGCGTTGGCATTGGCGGTGATCGCTTTCTGCTCAAGCCGTTCATCGACGAGGTTGTAAAAAACATCGCGTTGTCTGGCTTCAAAACCATGCTCCTCAATTGACTCGCGGATCTGTTGGAGCGACAGGTAATGCACCGTGCCGGCTTCGGCGACGACATTTTCTTCAATCATCAGACTTCCCATATCGTTGGCCCCAAACATCAATGCCATCTGACCGATTTTTAGTCCCTGTGTCACCCAACTGCTCTGCAGGTTGGGGATATTATCGAGATATAACCGTGACACCGCGAGCATCTTGAGGTACTCGAACGAGCCGACTTTCGGTAGTTCGCTCATCTGTGTGTGTTCGGGTTGGAATGTCCAACAGATGAAGGCCGTGAATCCCCCTGTTTCGTCTTGCAGATCACGCAGCCGGCGTAAGTGCTCGATTCGCTCGGCGAGTGTCTCGACGTGACCGAACATCATCGTTGCTGAGCTGACTCCGCCGAGTTCATGCCAGGCCCGCATGACCCCCAGCCAATCGTCCGTCATCACTTTGCCACGGGTGATCTCGCCACGGACGCGGTCATTGAGAATTTCGGCGCCGCCGCCGGGAATGCTGCCCAGCCCTGCCGCTTTGAGTCGGGTGAGTACTTCGGTGATCGAGAGGTGATTCAGCTTCGTAAAGTGATGCAGTTCCGGCGGTGAGAAACCGTGAATATTGACGTCGGGAAACTGTGATTTGATGTCGCTGAGCATCTCTTCGTACCAATCCAGCTTGTACTTTGGATGCAGTCCACCTTGCAGCAAAATCTGATTACCACCGAGATCCACGGTTTCCTGGATTTTTTGCAGTAGCACTTCGCGAGGCAGTACATAACCCTCATCGCTTTTTGGTCCGCGATAGAACGCGCAAAAATTGCACACTGCGGTGCAGACGTTGGTGTAATTGATGTTCCGATCGATATTGTAGGTGCGATACGGCTCGGGGTGTTTTTGCCGCGACACCGCTTCGGCGGCCGCACCGATGGCCGCGAGATCATGAGACTCCAACAACGCGAGCGCGTCGGCGTCGCTCAGACGCACTCCCGCGACGGTTTTGTCAAGGATATGACGAACTGGGGAAGATGTTGAAACGGTGATGTTGGTCATGGTTTGCGTCGGAATCAATCCGATGGCCTCTGATTTTTGGCGGAACAGTTCGAGTCCTGCACGTTCGCCCGAGCCGAGGTGGAAGTGCAGATTCTCAGCAAAGTAACGATGTAGGTCTTCATTCGTCAAACCGTGACCTGCCGCTTCGCGAATTGCAATGGATTCCAAACACTGGCCTCCCTCATCGCGGCAGTGGCTCAATGTTTCGCCGATACGGCGGCGGGTATCGGCGTTTTGCGTGGCTTCACGCCGAGCCACCCACATCGCGAAGACAAATGGCAGCTCGGTCCACCTACACCAGCGATCACCCAGATCCCATATCTCGTGATAGACCCCGTGAGGCGGGTGCATGGCGCGGTCGCCGATCACCAAGATCGCGTCGGCATCAATCTCTTCGGCAGTCGATCCGATCGGGAAGGGAACTGCTGTGAGTCGCGGTTGATGGTCATTGGCGACCGACGGCTCCGCCCGTCGCGACAGCGGAGAAGGTTCCAGCTCAGACGGGCGGAGCCGTCTGGCTCCAGGATTGACAATCGCTTGTAGGCCGTGCATTTCCCAGAGCAGCACCTGGGCCACTGCGGCGCTGGTACGGCTGCCTTCGTCCAAGGCGAGTGTGCGGATATCTTGCGTTGGCACGCGGCTGAGCAGGCGCACGCTCCATACCGGCCCTCGACAAGCGATCGCGGCATCGGAGACGATTTCGTAATGATCGCGATTACGAAAATATTCCACGCTGGGAATCAGCGCCACGTCAAGCTCGCCGCTAGCAAGATCGGAGGCCAGCCTGGAGGGGAGATCCAGCTGGAGCGTGCCCCAACCAGCGAGTTGCTGCGGTAGCGTCTCGATCAGCGGTTTGGTGTTGAGATAGGAAACGGCACCGAAGCGGAGCATAGAAACATTTGCCAGAAGTGAAGTGCTGCGACCGATCAAAACCGCCGGCCGACGGAAAAATTTGCGATGGCAATCAAGGAGTCAAGGGCGGGTGACGCCGTCAAATGCTCGATTGCGGCCATCGCAGAGTCTCGATAGCGATCAGCGACCTCGCGAGTATATTCCGCAGCGTCGCTGTCGCTCAATAGTGGCAGAATTCGCGTCAGACGCTCGTTCGGCGGGGCCCCGAGCGCTGCGCGCGCCGCCGACGCGATCGACGGATCGTCATGCTGCAATAGCCGAATGAGTGGTAGCGTGATTTTGCCTTGCGCAAGATCCGTGCCGAGTGTTTTGCCGATCTCGCTCGTGTTGCCCCAGAGATCGAGGAAATCGTCAGCAATCTGGAACGCGATTCCGAGATCATTACCGTAGGTACTCAGCGCCGCCACGAGCCCGTCGTTCCCGCCGGACAGACTGCATCCGAGCCGGCAGGCCACACTTGTCAGCTCGCCCGTCTTGCCACGCAAAATGTCGAGATAGGTCTCCTCGTCGATGTTCAGCCAATTCCGACTGAGAACTTGCCGCAGCTCGCCCTCACAGACGCGCTGGGCAGCCTGGCCTACCCACCGGCACGCTTGGGTCGAAGGCAGCGTTGCGGCCAGACAAAAGCTCTGGGCGAAAAGGTAGTCGCCGAGCAGAATGCTGGTGTCATTATTCCACTTCGCATTGATCGTCGGGGCGTACCGGCGTGTCGCCGCTTTGTCCAGAACATCATCGTGGACGAGCGTTGCGGTATGGATCATCTCGACAACTGTAGCCATCGTGATGTGGTCGTTGTTGATCGCGTTGACTTCGGAAACCGAATTGGTTTCAAGAGATTGTGCACTGCCATGATGCTGAGTCGCGATTGCAGAGAGCAGCAGGAGAGCGGGCCGGAGACGCTTGCCGCCGAGCTGCGTGCCGTGCCGGAGCACGGGCACAATGTCTTTGTAGCGAGATTGAAGCTCGCGATGCAGGCACGCGTCGACAGCGGCTAGGTGAGCGGCGACGGGTGCGTAGATTCGCTTAACGGCGTCTGAGCTGGAGACGTCGCGAGCCCGGGGAAGGAGTGAGCTGTCGGTTGACATTGCAGCGTAAGCGATATTTGGATTCATGGCATTGGAAAACGTCGGATAGCCAGTCCTACGACCGTATTTTGGGTGCGAGACTTAACTCAATCTCGAGATCGCTCATGCCCGGTTCCAAGATTTGCTGTCATTGTCGCGAGCGTACTCACCGATGCTGCCGGGTACGGGACTTAACTCAAACTCGCGAAAACGTGCCTGACTTGCCGCCCGATTTGCTCTCCAGCTGCGTTTCAAGGATCACCATTGCGCGATCGACGCTCTTGAGCATGTCGTAAACGGTCAGGGAGGCCACCGACGCGGCAGTCAGTGCTTCCATCTCGACACCGGTCTTGGATGTCGTCCGCACGGTGGCGAGGCATCGCAGGATTTCTTGTGGAGATTTCGTTTCCTGGGTGACAGGTAGCCACTCGAACTCAACTTCGACGCATTCGATCGGAATCGCGTGACAGAGCGGGATCAGCGTCGAGGTGAGCTTGGCCGCTGCGATGGCGGCGATGCGGGCGATCCCGAGAACATCACCCTTGTGGCTGCTGCCTGCTCGGATCGCAATCGCTGCCGTTTCATTCATGCCGATGGTCGACGACGCAGTGGCGACTCGCGCGGTGACCGGTTTGTCAGTGACGTCCACCATATGGGCTTGGCCTGCGGCATCGAAGTGGGTTGAGCTGGTCAAGCGTTGTCGGCTCATGATGTCCATCCTTTTTGAGAAAAATCTAGGGAATAATGCAGTTGCTCAACGGTTGGGAGGGGAACCCCGTGCCGACGCCGCACGTCGTAATTGCTGGGAGAAAAAATTCTTGGTGTGTCGATTGATCTTGACGTGGAATTCACGGTCGTTTGCTGCTTGATTGGCTGATAGTGATTATTCGTGATGAAACGCATTAAAGAGTTACCCCGGTTTTACTCGACACTAAGCCTTGGAAGGACACTTTCTCTCTTCCTTCGAAATTCTGCTCCGGTAGAGTATCGAAAGAAGTGGTGAAGGTCGACGGACACCCAGGGGGGAATTCTGGGAAACGTGTTCGCATGACTCCGCATCACCCAAATTGCAACGTGAGATTTCGGTCTGACGGGGCGAGATTGGTGCGGAGGACTGAGGCACGGTCGATGAGTCATCCGAGGTGGGTCATTCGGACTCGAGTTCACTGCCATTACCGCGAGCGACCCGTTAGTCGGGATCACGCAAGGGTAACGTCAGTCTCGAGCGAGAACGATTCATAGCGGGTAGCAACAAGCGATATCTATTCATTTCCCCCGAACGTTTGCGTACCCGCGTGAATGGCTACCTCATATTTACATTAATCAACAACGAGGATCCCACTTCGGCAAAGCGTTCAGCAGGATGCGAGCCGGCTGGCCCAGACCCAGCGTTTTGAGAATCGTTTGGTGTAAAACCGATTGCGACCCACCGCACATCTCCATTGCACTGACAGACGATTGGACGAACGACCACGGGCCATCGAGAACTTGGTTACCGACGCACCATGTTCTTAAGGGATGAATCAACGAGGCGTTTGGAGCACCTAGAATGAAGGTCTTCACAACTGGTCAGGTCGCAAAGATCTGTAAAGTTGCCCCGAGAACCGTTAGCAAATGGTTTGACTCGGGGCGTTTAAAAGGTTACCGGATTCCCGGATCGCAAGATCGACGGATTCCGCGAGAATATCTGATCAAATTCCTGAAAGAGCACGGCATGCCGCTGGGCGACCTGGAAGACGAAGCGATGGCGAAATGCCTGATCGTCGCCCAGGATCAGGTGTTGATCGAAAACTTAAAGAGAGAGTTGCCCCCTGAGAAATCGTTCAAAGTCGCAGTCGCGGCCAGCGGTTTCGAAGCCGGGATTCAAGCCGAAAGCTTCAACCCAGACTGCATCATCGTGGACTTCTCGATCGGTAAGATCGAAGCCGTCCAGATTTGCCAGAATCTGCGGAAGAATATCGACTTCACCGACATTGTGCTGATCGCGTTGCTGCCCGATGACGGCCAGCCGATGAGCTTCGATCGCAGCAGCATCAACGAAACGTTCAAGAAACCATTCGACGCGCACTTGCTCGCCGAACGCTTGCGAACCCTCGTCGGTGCTAAGAAAGAGTTGGTGTAATACCAACCGATTCCTCGCCTCGCTCCAAAACGCCACTGACGCTTGCCCGCTCGCGTCTGTGGCGTTTTTTCGTTAACAGTCACTAGCTTTCTCGCTAACAGATTCGTAATCGTCGCTTTCCAACGGATTCGCGTTCCGTTAAAACGCTGAACGACGCGTCCACCTCTCCAAGAAAGAGCTAGCCATTCGTAGCGATCAGCTACTAGCGGGTAGCTCATAAAAGCTGGCAGCTCCCTACATGACAGATCGAATTTCTCGCTTGGCTCGCACGCTTGCCGATCTCGACGTCGACGCATTGCTCGTCGTCAATGAAACGAATGTACGCTATCTCAGCGGGTTCACCGGCGACAGTTCGTGGCTGCTGATCTTGCCCGATGGCGCGTCGACGATTCTCTCCGATGGGCGTTATCAAGTCCAACTGGCTCAGGAGTGCCCCGCTCTGCCAGCGGCGATCCGACCACCGGGCCAGAAAATCGGTGAGCTGTTTGCCGAAGTGGCGTCGTCGCAGTCGCTGGCCCGCATGGGGATTGAGGCCGGCCACGTTTCGATCGCGATGCTGCGAGACTGGGAAGAAAAGCTTCCAGACATGACCTGGGTCGAAACCAACGGGGTCGTCGAAAATCTGCGCGATCAAGGACGCCTCCGAAATTGCCACGATTCGGCAAGCGATTGCGATCGCCCAACAGGCTTTTCTCAAAGTCACGGCGGACTTCAAGCCGACCAAAACCGAACAGGACATTCACTACGAGCTCGAGGCCACGATGCGGCAGCTCGGCGCTGAGGGAGTGTCGTTTCACCCGATCGTGGGCGCCGAACCAAGCGGAGCGCTGCCGCACTATCGGCCTGGTAGCAGGCCGTTGGGAGAATGCCGCACGCTGCTAATCGATTGGGGGGCACGAGTCGACGGATATTGCAGCGACTTGACGCGAACGTTGCATCGGCCGGGCACGAAATCCGCGAATTCCAGCCGCTTTGAAGCCGCTTATGAAGCCGTTTTGGAAGCTCAGTTCGCCGCAATCTCGAAGATTCGCGATGGCGTCGAGGGCGTCGAGGTCGATGCCGCCGCCCGAGCGGTGCTGGCCAAAGCGGGCTTTGCCGACGCCTTCAGCCATGGACTTGGACACGGCTTTGGGCTGGAGATTCACGAGGATCCTCGGATGGGGCCCGCCTGTACCGACACGCTCCGCAGCGGCATGGTGTTGACGGTCGAGCCCGGCGTCTATTTTGAGGGTGAATTCGGGATTCGGATCGAAGACGATCTGTTGGTCACCGATACAGGCTGCGAATTACTCAGCGGCTTGCCCAAGGGTCTCGATGATTGCCCGCTGGTAATGTAAAACACTCGTCTGAATCCCCACGCACCCCACCCTTCGTTTAGTAACTCAGGCTGTTCGCATGACTGCTGATTCGCCCAGACGCGGCTCAACCAACAAGAGCGCGGGCTCGAAATCGTCCCCTCAAGGATCAAAATCCCGTTCCGGGGACGGGCCGAGCGACGTTTTTGACATTGACCGCATCCGTCAGATCGTTGAACTGATGGAACAACACGAGCTCAGCGAAGTGGACCTGCAGCAAGCTGACGACCGCATTCGTCTAACCCGTGGCGCGTCGCAACCCGTCCCAGCGGCCTACGCGGTCGGTGCCGCCCCGGTCGCTGCCGCACCTGCGAACCCGGCCCCGCCAGCCCCGGCCGCACCGACGGCCGCCGGTGATGCAGCAGCCAACGCGGGCACGATCACGATCAATTCGCCGATGGTCGGAACATTTTACTCGCGTGCGAACCCTGAGGCTCCGGCATTTGTCAAAGTTGGGGACCGGGTCAGCGAAGACACCGTCGTGTGCATCGTCGAAGCGATGAAGGTGTTCAATGAGATCCCCGCTGAGTGCAGCGGCAAGATCGTCGAAATCCTCGTGGGCGATCAGGAGCCCGTCGATTTCAACAAGCCCCTCTTCCGCATCCAGACCGGTAGCTGAGCGATGTTTCAACGAATCTTGATCGCCAACCGAGGCGAAATCGCACTGCGCATCATCCGCGCCTGCCGGGAAATGGGTATCGAGTCGGTCGCCGTCTACAGCCAAGCCGATGCTGAGTCCATGCACGTGAAGCTAGCCGATCGAGCGATCTGCGTTGGCACCGCTCGCAGCGCCGACAGTTACCTTAAAACTGACCGAATCATTGCTGCGGCAGAAGTCTCCGGTGCCGATGCCATCCATCCCGGCTACGGGTTCTTGGCTGAAAACTCACAGTTCAATGAAATGTGCCGCAGTAGTGGTTTTGAATTCATCGGCCCTTCGCCGACGGCGATGGAAAAGCTCGGTGACAAAAATACTGCGCGCAGCATGGCGGTGGAGCAAAATGTTCCGGTTGTCCCCGGCAGTGATGGCTTGATCACCGACTTCAGCAGGGCCGCCTCGATCGCTGCTGAAATCGGTTACCCCATCCTGATCAAAGCGACCGCTGGCGGCGGCGGCAAAGGCATGCGGGTCGCCGACAACGAAGCCGTCTTGGTCAACCAGCTCGAAGCTGCCCGCAATGAAGCCATTGCGGCGTTCGGCAACGGTGGCGTCTATCTCGAAAAATTCGTCGAGAACCCACGGCACATCGAAGTCCAAGTCATCGCGGATACGCACGGCAACGTGTGCCACCTCTTCGAGCGAGATTGCAGCGTCCAACGCCGACATCAAAAACTCGTCGAAGAAGCTCCCAGTCCCGATCTTCCACAAGAACGCCGCGAAGCAATCTGCGATGCCGCAGTCCGCATGATTGCAGGTGCTGAATACGCTGGCGCCGGCACGGTCGAGTTCATCGTCGACAAGGACTACAACTTCTACTTCATCGAAGTCAACGCGCGGATCCAAGTCGAGCATCCAGTATCCGAAATGATCACGGGCGTGGACTTGATCCAAGAACAAATTCGCGTTGCCGCAGGTTTGCCTCTGTCGTTTGCCCAGCACGATTTGCACGTCAACGGCGTGGCGATCGAATGCCGCATCAACGCCGAGGATCCCAGGAAGAATTTCCAGCCCTGCCCAGGTAAGATCGAATCCATGTTCGCCCCCGGCGGACTGGGCGTGCGTTTTGACTCGCACGTGACGACAGGATACTCCGTGCCACCGTACTACGATTCGATGATCGGCAAACTGATCGTCCACCGTCCCACTCGTGAGCTCGCCATCGCCACGATGCTGCGTGCCCTCCGCGAACTGCAAGTCGAAGGTATCTCGACGACGGTCCCCTTCCACGAATGGATCCTCAAGGACGAAACGTTCTTGAGCGGCAGTGTCGACACGAAGTACGTCGACCGCGCTTACAAAGGGCAGTCATAGTCGACCCACGTGGACGAACGCAGAATGACTTGTGGATAACTGATAGCTCGCCTAGAGCTTTTGCCTGGCATGACCTCCTCCTAACCACAGAGCCCCGTTACGTCCGCAAATATGGTTTTGCTGCAAGGTCGCGGCTATCGTCGTTGGGTATCGGGATAACGTGGCTAAGGTTGACAAGGTCGTGACATGCGAAGGTCGCGCGATGTTCCGCACCCTTTTTGCAACCAATCGTTTGCAAGGCTTTTTGTCTATTCAGGATCAGGTGGTATCTCGAGAACCTCTTCAACCTCTTGATAGGTTTGCAGCATCTGGTCGAGCTGTTTGACCAAGCGGTCGATGTCGCGGCCATTGTCAATTGATTCGGTGAGTAGCGGCCGCATCCACTCCTGCATGAGATGAAACTGTCCTTTGATCAGCTCCGCCATCACACGTGGAACTTTGTGTTGAACGAGCACCTTTTGCTCCACGGGTGTGGTGGCGTTTTGACGGGCTAGGTCTTCGATTTTTCCGCCCGTCGACTGCATTTGATGGCTGAGTGATTCGCCGATCGCGAGCAATGACTGCCGGAGTGTGTCGACGCGGGCGTCCATCCGTTCCTCGCCCGAATGGTCCGTCATTGCGATTGCTTTCGCGAGGACTTGACGGATGGATTCGAGGCCGTCGCGCATGGATGCGAGTTGCCGGAGGACTTGGCCGACCTGGTCTTCGCTGTCCATGCCCGCCATCCGAACACTTTCAACAAACGCGTACTTGATCGCGTCCCACCGCTGCGTCTCTTCCGGCGTCATGATCCCCATTAGTTCTTTGAACTTGAGCACGTTCGCTTCGTTGTCTGTCGTCAGCGTTTGAGCATCTTGCTCGTAGTTGCTAACGATCAATGTTTGCAGTTCAGCATCGTTCATCACCGGCGCCACACGCTCGGCGATGCGGTTCATGTTTCGGTAGCTGCCCTGCAGCTTGAATGGCGGCTCGGTGCGGTACGAGTCGGCTTGCGCGGCCGACCGAATGTAGGCGCGGTTGACTCGGAGGATCACGTCGCGCACTCGAAGTAGCTTGCGCATGACCTCGAACATGTCACGGACTTGGTCGAGCGAAAGGTTACTCTCTAGATCGATGCCCTCGATCGAATCACGACGGGCAGCCATCGCGATCCGGCGGGCATCCACCGGTGGAGCCGACGAAAGTGGAGCGAGTGTCGTGTTGCTGGACAAGCAGTTCTCGATATAGCTCATCTCGAACGCATCGGCTTTGTCGCCGATGATTTCGCCGAGGTTGTACACGTCAGCGCGGTTGGAAAGCATATCGGGGACTTGGAAACGATCACCGCTCTCAGTGTACGGGTTACCCGCCATCACGACGGCGACACGTCGGCCGCGAAGGTCATACGTGCGAGTTTTGCCGTGACGCACGCCTTCGATCTTTCGTGTCGCATCGCAGAGCGAAATGAATTTCTGTAAAAGCTCAGGATGGGTGTGCTGAATATCGTCAAGATACAGCATCACGTTGT
Organism: uncultured Planctomycetota bacterium; assembly: GCA_963763175.1. Lineage (GTDB taxonomy): Bacteria > Planctomycetota > Planctomycetia > Pirellulales > Pirellulaceae > Rhodopirellula. The sequence continues at coordinate 1,444,731 of CAVXOB010000011.1, forward strand.
CACCCATTTCGAGTGCCAGGTTCAACCGTTCGACTTCCTCGCGCGCTGCCGCGTTGGGCGCCTCAGCGGGGTCAAGCGAGGTGACACCGTGACCAATCGCGGGGCCATTGATTTTCATGAACACCAAGCCAAGCCGATTGGCGACGTATTCCATTAATGTCGTTTTACCGTAGCCGGGTGGCGAAATCAGCAACAACAGTCCCATTCGATCGGTACGCTTATCCGCTCCGGCAACACCCATTTGCTTGGCAAGATTATCGCCGATCAATGGCAGATAGACTTCGTCGAGCAATTGGTTCCGAACAAAACTGCTGAGCACCTTCGGCTTGAACTCGTCCAAGCGCATCGAGTCGCGCGCTTCCTTCACCAGTGCCGCTTTCGCTTCATGGAGAGCTCGATAGCGTGGCACAACCGATTCCCGATACTCTTTCAGTCGGTGCATGAAGTCGTGATAGTGCAGAGTCATCTTGCTCTGAGAGATCCGCTCGTGGCTGCCGAGAAGCGAATCGACGATGGTGGCGACGGGTACGTCAACGACGTTGAGTCGCGCTTGGATCGAATCGCTCTCGTCCGCTTCCTTCAGAGGCTTCATCGCCATCGATTTCGACTGTGACAGGCCGACGATATCATTGAGCACCCACCAAGCCAATTCGTCCCGGTAGCCGACTGCGGGATCGACGTCGCGACCACTCGGGGCGGGTTGCCTGATCAAGAATGCGTCGATCCAGTTACGTGCCAATACAAATAACCGCGTGGGATCCTCAGCATTGTTTTGAAGACCCGCAACTAGCCACTTCTTGCGATCAATTGCTGGCAGCGCGTCTTGAAATTCTTGCATGAGTTGCACCGCTCGCCCGCTCGCAGTGGTCCTTGACGGCGCGACGACCAGTTCAGCAAATAGGTACTCGGCGATGCGGTCGGACGTGATCTCCGCACCAAATAATGGTTGCCAGGTCTCCAGGCTGGCTTGAGCAAGTTGGCTCAATCGCTCGCGAAACTGCACAGCGGGCTTCGCATTGGGATACGCGCGAGCGAGTTTGGCAAACGCCGCGATCCAGTCGCTCATCTCGCCACGACGTCGCTCATCGAGCAACAAATGCCACCAGAATTGCCCGCACGCTCGCAGCGTTGGCTCGTAGCGTAACAAGCCGAGTTTGTGGTCAATCTGCAGAAGTGTGTTTAGGATTGCTGTCGCATCGACGTCATGGACACCCTTAGCGTAGCCCTCTTCGAAACGACCGTTCATCTGCTGGCTCACCCACGCCCGGTCGATGGGATGTTCACGAGCATCATGTTGGAGTGACTGAAACAAATCCATCGCTAGATACTCGGCGCGGTAAACTTGTCGATTCTCGCTGATCAGCGGCTGGTCCCACAGCTCGCGAGCCGCCTCCAAGCGAGGATCGCTCATCGGCTCGAAGAACTGTGTGCCGGTCAGATGCAGGCACAAGTCTCCGCCCCGATAGACGGTCGTCAAATCGAGCGGTTGCGTATTAACGGCAAACTTGCGTTCGCCCAGCCGAATCACATCGCCGCCGTCTTCGAACAAATCTTGCCGGTCTTTGAGTCCCCGCGTAGCGTCTTCGCGGATGACCTTCAAGCGTCCTTGCAAATCGCCGACACGGACGGCGTCGCCGAGTTCATCGAGCTCATCGATCAAACTGCGAATCTTGGCGACCATCAAATCGCCAGCAAAATACGAGGCGATTGCGTCGTTGGAGTCCATCGCCGAGACACGCGAGGCGATCCCCTTTAAAATTCTGTCGGCCGCCGAGGCGAGTGATTCTGCTCGCTGGTTACGCTTCTCGAGCAACGAAACTTTGCGTGATTCGAATGCCGTGTAAATTTCTTCGCGTCGCTCGGCGAGCGTCTCGATGAATTCGTCAAACTCGGCAAAACGTCCTTCAAGTTCCTCCAGGCTGACCATGACCTTGGTCATGTATTCGTCACACCGAGCCGGTGTGTCGCACACGTCAAGATACCCGGCAGTCGATTGCTGCAGCAGTTTCATCTGGGACGCAAACTCGGCTCGACCCTCGATCCCGACAAGGTCACGGCGTCGGTTCTTCAGTGCGCTACGAACGCGGTTGACCATCGCAAAGACATCGCCGATCGCGTCGATGATCTCGGTTCGCTGCGTCGCGTCGTCGATCTGCAGATTGCTGACCGTCTCGGTGAGCAACTCAAGTTCAGACGCGGCGGTATCAATTTCGGCTTCGAGTTCTTTCGCGTTGGCGACGCTGTCTACCTCGGCGATTTTGGCTTCGGCGGCGGTAATGGCGGCGTGGTAGGGAGCGAGTGAATCAGCCGTCAGCAGAAACTCAACGCAGCGACGACTTAGCCGTGTGGTGGCTTCGGTCAGTCTGATTTTCAAGAGTGTCGGCGAGTGCCGAGTCGGCGAATTTCAAATCACGCAGTGTGATCGCGTGGCCGCGATGCTCCCGCAATTGGGTCAGCGACGCGACGAAGTCGTTGATCGATTCGAACCGGGATCGCTCCACCTCCTTGAGCGTTTGCTCGATTGCTGACTCAACTTTGGCAGTTTGACGTTTGGTTTCGCCACGAACTCGGGTGACCTTTTCAAATTCCTCAATCGCAGCGGTCGCTGTTCCGCGAATTTCACCGAGCGGCTGATCGAGGTGATGCGTTTCGGGCTTGTCGATCCAGAAATAACTGTCGATTATATCGCCGGATTTCTTGACCAGGTCCTGGTACAGACCCTCGTAGCTATCATCTTTTTCGATGAGTTGCAACACTTCGCTGCACTCGGCCATGCCACGTACGAGATCCTTGTTGCCGATCTTAAAAAGCATGGAATCGGTTTGATGGGCTGGCAAAAAGTTTTCGCCGACGAATGGCGTTTGCCAAATTTGAATCGGGTGATGCTTCTGCGGCGTCTGATTAGCCTTGAAACAAACCATCTCGCCCGCTTCGAAGAACGTCTGGCCGTGGCACACCATGGGTGTGTCGACCTTCTGGCGAATTTGGTTGTATCGTAACTGCACATAGGTGCCGTGTTCGAGATTGCTGAACAGGTACAGATAATCTTCGCCGTTGGGTGACGCGATCGTGCGTTCATAACGCATGTCAGCCAGCCCGTGATCAAAGCGTTTGAATTCACCCGATTGAAGATAGTATCCACCCGGAAAGATCAGCCCCTGGTCTCCCGGCAGCATCACGCAGGCATGCTGGATCTCGTCCAACCGAACCGCCTGGTTCACCTTGCCGCTGAAGACGATGTATCGAAATGCGTTTTCTTGATACGGTTTGATCTTAAGCAATACGAGATTGCCGACGATCGCGTAGTAGGTTTCCGCGTCATCGAGTTTCTGATCGGGATTGTCGACCGGTTCCTCGTAGATGCCCTCGCCGGAGGCGGTGTTGTTCTCGACTTTGATGGTCAAGTCGCCGCCGACGGTTTCAACGAAGACTTTGTCCTCGATAGAGATGTGCGGATGTTCGCCATAGCGATGCATGTCCCGGGTCGCCCGTTGCCAAACAAAGGCATGTTGGTCGGGATGTCTGACTTCGTGGTCGCTGCGGTTGTCGATGTACTCGACCTTTCCGTCGACCACGCGCCACTTGAACGATTTGATATCGCTGGCGGTGCGGCCGACCTGGAAGACCATATGGAGGATGGGACCGGCGACAAAGAACCGTAAAAACGTCGTGCCTTTGTAGAAACGATACAGTTCTTCGAAATCCCGAACGAACTTCGGGTCGCCGATCAAATCGAGCGACTCACGATGAAACTCGTGATTGGTCATCCTGTAGACAGCGAACACATCGGGAAGATGGATCTCGGTTTTCAGTCCGAACTGGACGTTGTAACCGAACACGAAATGGTCGCCGATCGAAACGATGTCACGCGCGACGCAGTTGTGCTCGGTGGAAATTCGCTGCGTCGCGATCAATCGCGTTTCGATATTACCGAAAACCTCACCGCGATCGGTGTTGAGCTGTCCCAACCGCGTCCGCAGATTTCTCGCTGATTCGTTGAGGCGATTGCGGAGGATCTCGTAGGTGCCACCGGCGAGTTGTGTGTCACTCATGGACATAGCTTCCCAATCAACTCTTGGTGGTGGGCTTGACCTTCTTGACCTGCTTGGCCGCGACCGTGTTGTCCCCGTTGCCGCTGCCGCTTTGATTTGGGCGAGCCAGCAGGCGACCGGTCTTCTGGTCGGTCACGTTGGCCGTGGCGGCAATGCTAAGCAAGCTGGTCAATTGGTTTCGCACGTCATCCGCTGTGGTCATGCCAAGCATTTTGGCGATCAACGCAGCAATCGATAGATCTTTGACGCCATCGGTATCGAGGCCGAATTGTTCGATCAGATCTTGGACTTGGCTGCGGAAATAATCCGCGTTGCCGTCGAAAAACGTGTCCTTGATGTCCGTGGCGACTTTGCTGTTGTAAACAAACCGATCGATCGCCTTGCCGCCCTTCACCGCAGCGGTGATTTGGTTAAAGAACTCGCCGTCGCCGCCGACGATGTCAATGCGTGCGGCCCGCAGGGCTTCTCCAATGACACCAGCCTGACTTTCGGCGATACCACGCTGAGCGTTGATAGCTGCGATCTCGACGTCCTTCTCTTTGGCCAACGCGATTTTGAATTCCTCGTGTTCCTTGCCGACACCGTCGAGTTTCTTCATCGCCTCGGCTTTCTCGGTGATCCCGGTCGCTTCGGAACTATATTTCTCGCGGGACACCTTGGCTTCGGCGAGACCTTCTTTTTCGAGCGAGATGGCCTTGGCCTCTTGGACCTGGGCTTCGGCCAGTCCGAGGGCAGCGGACTGTGCCGTTTCGGCTTCGGCGAGCATTTTCTTGGCAGCGGTTTGTTTCTCGGCAGCGTCGCGGTTGGCTTCCGCTTCGATGCGGATTTTCTCCGCCAACAGTTCGCTGGATTCTTTCTCGGCCTGGGCGAGTTTGGTTTGCCGGATGCAGCTCTTCTTCGGCTTTCATTTCTGCCGCCGTGATCTGAACCTTCTTGGCACGATCGGCGGTAGCAAATTCTTCAGTATCCTTAATACGTTGCTGTTCCTCGACGACCGAGCGTTCCACGGCGACGCGTTCGCGGATGACCTCCTGGATGTTGCGACGTTCGACTTCGATTGCCTTTTCTTTTTCGATGTCAGCGACACCGACGACGCGCAGCCGTTCGGTTGCTTCGAGATCGCGATCGCGCGTGACCCGTTCTTGTTCGACCGCGTCCGTTTTTTCTTTGTTGCGTTGGGCGACTAAAATTTGACGCGATTTGTTCTCTTCGGCGACACCCAGTTCTTCTTCGGTTTGGATGCGTGCCCGCTCGGCTTCGAGCCGTTGCTCCTGCTGCACCTTGGTCGCCGCGGCTTGTTCGCGAGCGGTAATTTCAGCGATCTCGCGTGCTTGCTTCTCCACCGCTTCGACACGTTGTCGTTCGAGCGATAGGATCGTTTCCTGGGCTTCGACGTCTTGTTTCTTGAGTGTTTTTTCCCGGTCGCGGGTGAACTGGTTTTCCTTGACCTTCTCCATCGACGTCAGCTCGGTGATCTTCTTGATCCCCTCGGCATCGAGGATGTTGTTCGGGCTGAGCATCTCGAGCGGCGTCTGTTCGAGATAGTCGATCGCCGCATCGTCGAGTCGGTAACCGTTCAGGTCGGTGCCAATGACTTTGAGAATTTGATCCTTGAACTTATCGCGTTGATCATACAGATCGATGAAATCAAAATGCTTGCCAACCGTCTTGAGCGCTTCGCTGAATTTGGCATCGAACAATTCCCGCAGCGTTTCGATTTGGCTGCAGCGTTTTGCTCCAATCGCTTCGGCGACTTCTTTCATTTCCGCCGGAGAGTTGGCGACGCGGATGAAGAACGCGACCTTGATGTCCGCGCGAATGTTGTCGCGGCAGATCAGCCCGGCACTCCCTTCTCGGTGGATCTCGAAGCTTTTCAGCGTCAAGTCCATGAATTCGTACTGGTGGATCAGCGGAATGACAAGCATGCCCTGTCCGCAGACAGCTTCCACTCCGCCCCGTCCTGACTTCACGATCGCTTGGTCTGGCCCTACTTTGATGTAGTAGTGCTTCATCAAGGTGATCGTGCACAGGATCGCCAAAAGGACTCCGACGATCAGCACAATCGCTCCATCGATCGCATAGGAGTCGGTAATTATTGCGGAGAGCATGGGAGTCATCCCTTCTTTTATCTAGGTCGGATGGAATCGAGCGGTGTTAAGAATGCTGGGCGAGTCTCAGCGCGGAGCGGGGCGCGAATTCCAGGAAAAATCCGCCGGTCGCGTTGAACCCCAGGCATCTTAGTTCAACCTAGGTTGCAAACAGCACTTGGGAGGGGGCTTTTTGTGATTCTGTCAAAGAAAGCGCTTGCCGACCAATGGCTCTGCCCGTCGGGAGTAACCAGCGCGCAACTTCTCAGACGGGCGAAGCCGCCTGGCTACCCCCTCGGCCCTCAACGAATGTCGCTCAGCTCTCCGAGCTGAAAAGGGACTTAAGTCGCGCTGCCGGCCACCAGCTCGGGGAGCCGAGCAACAATGCGATGAAGCCGCCTATGCGGCTTCTGCTTCGGCGGTGACGTTAAGTCGATTGTAGAGCGTTTTTAGGCTGACGCCGAGTTCCTCCGCGACCGCTTTCTTGTTCCCATCGTGACGCTTCATGCTGCGGTCGATCGCAAGTTGTTCGAGTTCTTTCAGTGACATCGGCGCCGTACCGACGAGATCATCACGCAGTTTTCGATGCGAGAAATGAACAGGTAGATGCTCGACACCAATCGGCAGGGCGTCACACAGAACCGAAGCATGTTCAATTACGTTGGCGAGTTCACGCACATTGCCCGGCCACTGATGGTTTTTCAGTTCGGCGATCGCCTCGGGTGTGAACAGTTGCTCGTCGGCGCCGTCACGACGATGCCGCCGCAACAGGTGAGAGGCGAGCGTGACGAGATCGTCGATCCGTTCGCGTAGCGGCGGAACTCGTAGCTCGAACGTGTTGATGCGGAACATCAAGTCCTCGCGGAATGTTTGTTCGCTGACCATCTGGTCCAGATCGCGGTGTGTGGCGCAGACGATTCGCACGTCAACATGCAGGCTTTCGTTGTCGCCGAGGCGGCGAATATCGCCGGTCTCCAGAACCCGCAGCAGCTTGGCCTGAACCGCGAGCGGCAGCTCTCCGATTTCGTCCAAGAATAACGTGCCTCCATTGGCGACTTCGAACAGGCCCACCCGCGTCGTATCGGCGCCGGTGAACGAACCTTTTGTGTGACCGAACAGTTCACTTTCGATGAGTGTTTCGGGCAGAGCACCGCAGTTGACCGCAACGAAAGGTTTCTCGGCACGCAAGCTCTGGCTATGAATCGCACGAGCGACGAGTTCTTTGCCGCAGCCTGTCTCGCCGCGAATCAGTACGGTCGAGTCGGTTGGCGAGACCCGTCGGATCAGTTTGCGAACGGCTTCCATCGATGCGTGGCCGCCGATCAGGTCGCTGTGACCTTCGGCGCGCTGGAGCCGGTGCATCAGCGCAGACAGCAAGCGTTTGCCTTCGCGTCGTTCGCTAACGCGGCCCAGCAGTGTGGCGATATCGGCCAGTCGCGTTGGTTTGGTGAGATAATCAAACGTGCCGTGTTTGATCGCGTCGATCGCGGTTTCGGCCGACGGGTTTGCCGTCATGATGATCGCTTCGATCTCGGGGCGAATTTCTCGCGCCTGAGCGATGACTTCGATGCCACTGAATCCGGGCATATTGAGGTCAACGAGCAAGCAGTCGATGCGTTCACGTTTGATTGTCTCCACCGCTGTCACGCCGTCTGGGCAAACCGTGACGCGGTAGCCCATCCGCGGTAACTCCTTACGCATCAGTTCTTGAAGCGGTTTTTCATCATCGGCGAAGAGGATGTGCATGCTTGACTGAGCCTTCTCGGTAGCAGCAACACTTTCTTTCGCGGTCTGTTTTCGCTTGTCAGTCATGGGATGATGGAAGGGGGGTAATGGGGCGAGAAGAGATGTGAATTGGATGGTGCTAGATGCTGCCGTCGCTCCGAGCTTGTTTATGCAGCTTGGCGCTCGGCGTCTCGCCAGTTTTGGGCTGGCATGCTGTTGTTGTGCGTTTGTGAATCCCCGCGCTCGGCTGCTTTTTGAATCGGCAATCGCAGTTCGAATTCGGAACCGAGACCGTCGCCATCGCTGCGCGGGATCAGTTGCCCGCCGTGCTGTGACACGATGCGGTAGGAGATACTCAGTCCCAAGCCGGTACCGCTGCCGTCACGGCGACGGGTGTAAAACGGCTCGAATAGATGCTGCATGACTTCGGGCGTCATTCCACAACCGCTATCACGGACTCGCACGCTGGCGAATCCACCGTCATTGCGAAGCACGATATCAACGCGTCCCTCACCATCGACGCTTTCCATCGCATTGGTGACGAGGTTCAGGATGACCTGGCGAATTTCTTGTGAATTCGCGTATGCGGTCACCGATTCGCTCGCGTCGACATGAATTTCTTTGCATTTGTATTGGCCGAGAGTGCCGATCATCTCGACGACGTCATTGACCAGCGGACTCACATCGACGCTCTCGCGTTCGACGTGTCCCACGCGACTGAAGCTGAGCATGCGTTCGGTAATCGACTTGCAGCGGTAGGCTTCACCTTGAATCCGCTGGAGATTCTCTTGAAGCGTTTCCATGAGTTCTTCGTCGACCAAGCGGTCATGCTCGGGGATCATCAACAGGTCATTGACTCGTGATTCGAGCGACTCGGCGCTCCAGGCAATCGCTGCCATCGGGTTGTTGATCTCATGAGCAAAGCCTGCGGCTAGAAAACCGATGCCAGCGAGTTGCTCGTTGCGAATGACCTCGCGAGATCGAATTTTGACTTCTTCGTCTTTCTCACGGCAGATCGTCTGAATTTCCAGCAGGCTTTGTTGGAATCGATCCGTGACTTCGTTGAGGATCTCGCCCAGTTCACCAATCTCGTCGTCGCTACCCATCTCGATGCGGTGGCGATATTCACCGCGAGCGACCAAGCGAGCACCCATGACGAGGTTGCTGAACGGTCCGATCACCATCATCTGGAAGTACCAGACCATCGATATCGTGATCACAGTGGCGATCGCTAACGCGATCCAGGCACCCGCGATCCCAACGCGGTGCTGCGTTTTGACGTGATTACTGAAGCTCGCCATCTGACCGTGGATTAAGCCGAGGTGTTTGTGGGTCTCATCGACCAGACTCGATAGTGGCTTTGAAAGTTGGTTGTCGCGCTCTTCGAAAGGGACGGCGAGTGACAATTGGTTGAGCCGCTTGTCGTTCAGCTGGCGAATTGCGATTCCGAGAGCAATCAGCGAGTCTCGCTGCACCTCAGTATCGATTAAAGTTTCGGCCAAGTCCCCCGACTCGATCGGATGCGACCGACTGATTCCTTCACCCTGACCAAGGGAATGTTGGACGTCCATCACTACCACAGCATCTCGCTGGAATGTGTCGCCATGTCCGGCGGGGGCAGATCCAGTCGCGTCGTGCGGGAACGATTGATCGCGAATCTCCCATTCGTCCAGCGGTCGATTGATTCCAATGGCATGAGCGTAGCGATTGAACGCCGAGTACAGATCATACATCGCCAGATCAAAACTCTTGCGAACAAGTTCGAGATCGGAGTGGGCAAGCATCGACGATCCCGACAATCCGAACGAGTCAATCATGCCTTCGTGGGACTTCATCTGGCATATCCGAGTGTTGCAATCGCGGACGGCGGTCGCCCGCACACTCAGATCCGTCGCCATCGGAAGTTCTCGCGCACGTGTGCTGATCGCGTCAGCGAGGGAACGATAGCGATAAAATCCAACCAATCCGACCAGCGTCAGCATCACGATCGTGACGGCAAGCGTGATGACGCCAAAGAGCAACTTGGTGCGAATCGACCGGCGCTGCAACAAGCCGGTGATGGGGGCCCCGCGCTTCCAAATTCCAGAATCTGATTCCGGTTGGCCCTCCACACAATCCAGGTCGACCGTGATGCTTTTCAGCGACTTTCCGCCACTCATCTTCCCGCCACCCATCGGTGAGGATCGAACCCAGGAGTTTTTCCCGGCCTCGACCGTGCAGAAGCGACGTCCGAGTGAACGCAGATAATTGCGGGGATTGCTCATCGTTCGGCCTCCCAGGCCCATGACTCGCGTGAAACATCCATGTAACAGCTCGACGAGGGTATCGGGGAGCGAAGCACGTATCAAGATCGAATTGGTGGCGCAAACGGCGGTACGATCCGGAAAAATGGCTAAAATGCATGCATTTTGACGCCGAAACACGTGCCGTACGATTGACCAAATCGAGTTGTGCAAATACGCTTTCCCGCTCATTGACGGTACTAAACCAGACGCGATGGGTGCGTCACGAGGCGGCCCACTGCTTCCTATTCCATTGGTTTGGGCCGGTTTGGATCCAAATACCCCCTTAGGGACAGTTAGCGAAGATGGCAAAGAATTCTGACGCAGCCAAAATGGTTTATTACTTCGGCAAATCAAAAACCGAAGGTAAGGGTCACCCTAAAGCCCTCCTGGGCGGCAAAGGACTCAACCTTGCCGAAATGACCTCCATCGGCCTACCTGTGCCTCCCGGATTCACCATCACAACGGAAGTCTGTGGTGATTACTACAAGAATGGCAAGAAGCTGCCTGCCGGTTTGATGGACGAAGTCAACAACGCCGTCCAAGAGCTCGAAAACGAACTCGGCAAGAAATTCGGCGACAACGACAACCCGCTGCTCGTCAGCGTCCGCAGCGGTGCTGCCGTGTCGATGCCGGGCATGATGAACACGATTCTCAACCTCGGACTCAACGACATTGCTACCGAGGGACTCGCCAAAGCGACCAAGAACGAACGATTTGCCTACGATGCCTACCGTCGTTTGATCAACATGTACGGCGACGTCGTGATGGGGCTGTCCCACCACAGCTTTGAAGAGGCCTTCGACAAGGTCAAGAAAAAATACAAGGTCACCGAAGATACCGATGTCCCCGCCGAAGGTCTGCGTGAACTCTGCGAAGCCTACAAAGCTGTCTACAAAAAGCAGGCAGGTGAAGATTTCCCGCAGGATCCCATCAAGCAACTCCAGCTCGCCATCGAATCCGTCTTCGGTTCCTGGAATGCAGACCGGGCGATTTCCTATCGCCGCATCGAAGCGGCCAAGGGCAATTCGCTCATCGCCAACCTGATCGGTACCGCCGTCAACGTGCAGGCAATGGTATACGGTAACATGGGTGACGATTCAGGCACTGGGGTGGGCTTCACTCGCGACCCCAACACTGGACAAAACAAGTTCTACGGCGAGTTCCTGATCAACGCACAAGGCGAAGACGTCGTTGCGGGTATCCGCACGCCACAGCCAGTGGCTGAAATGGGCAAGTGGGACAAAGCGGCCCACAAGGAATTGATGGAGATCAAGAAGAAACTCGAAGATCACTACAAGGAAATGCAGGACATCGAGTTTACGATCGAGAAGGGCAAGCTCTTCATGCTGCAAACCCGAACCGGCAAACGCAATGGCATCGCTGCCGTCAAGATCGCTTGCGATATGGTCAAGGATGGTTTGATCACCGAGGAGGAAGCGGTCATGCGAGTGCCCGCTTCGGACTTGACCCACTGCCTGTTGCCCTCATTTAAACCAACCGCTCGCAATGCAGCCGATTTGCTCTGTCGTGGATTGAATGCATCTCCAGGTGCCGCCGTCGGTAAGCTTGCCTTTACCGCCCAAGAAGCTCGCGAGCGCCACGAAGCGGGCGAGAGCATCATTCTCGTCCGCCGGGAAACGAGCCCCGAAGACGTCGAAGGCATGTCGGCTGCCGACGGGATTCTGACCAGCACCGGTGGAGCGACAAGTCACGCTGCTGTGGTCGCTCGCGGCTGGGGCAAGTGCTGCGTTGCCGGTGCCAGCGACGTGACGATCAACGAAAAGGCCAAGAAGATCACGGTTGTCAACGCCGAAGGCCAAACCCGCACTTTCGGTGCCAAAGACACGATCAGCCTCGACGGTGCGACCGGAGACGTCATGGCTGGCGAAGTCGAAACGCAAGAACCCAAACTCTCGGGCGACTTCGCTCAGTTGATGGAGTGGGCCGACAAGTACCGCACGCTGAAGATTCGCACCAATGCGGATTCACCCGCGGACAGCAAGCGCGCCCGTGACTTCGGTGCCGAAGGCATCGGTCTGTGCCGCACCGAGCACATGTTTTTCGAAGCCGATCGCATTATCCACATGCGTGCGATGATCCTTGCCCACACTGAAGATGATCGCCGGGCAGCATTGAAGAAATTACTGCCCTTCCAACGCAAAGATTTCGAAGGCATTTTCAAAGCGATGGCTGGCCTGCCCGTCACCGTCCGCCTGCTCGATCCGCCGCTGCATGAATTCTTGCCTCATGAAGCCACTGCGCAAAAGCAAATGGCGGAAGAACTCGGCGTCAAGCCAGCCGAGATCAAGAAACGCAGTGATGCGCTGCACGAATCCAACCCGATGCTCGGTCACCGTGGTTGCCGACTCAGTATCACCTATCCCGAGATTCTCGAGATGCAGGTGCAAGCGATCGTGGAAGCGGCGATCAACTGCGGCAAGAAGAACATTGACGCGCAAGCCGAAATCATGATCCCGCTGGTCGGCACCGCTGCCGAACTTCGCATTCTGCGAGAGCAGGTCGAGAAGACGATTGAGAAAACCAAGGCTGCTAAGAAGTTCGAAGGCGAACTGCATATTTTGATCGGTACCATGATCGAAATCCCCCGGGCATGTTTGACCGCCAATGAAGTCGCTCAGTACGCTGACTTCTTCAGCTTCGGCACGAATGACTTGACCCAGATGACGTTCGGTTATAGCCGCGATGACATTGGTGGGTTCTTGCCCGATTATCTTGATTCCAAGATTCTGCCCGTCGATCCGTTCCAGTCGCTCGATCAAACGGGCGTGGGACAACTCGTTGAGATGGGTGTCACCAAGGGCCGCAGTGAAAAAACGAAACTTAAAATCGGTATCTGTGGTGAACACGGTGGCGATCCGGCGTCGATTGGATTCTGCAACCAGGTCGGACTGGATTACGTCTCGTGCAGTCCCTTCCGAGTGCCAATCGCGCGCCTAGCCGCCGCCCAAGCGGCACTCGAGCAGAAAAAGTAACGGTGTCTCGCCGAGACACGAAAGCGAGTCTCCAGAAACACCGCCACGAATGAAGCTGGCGGTTTATCTCCAGCTCACGGCATAAAACGAATTTACGATAGCCCCGAAGGCGCGACAGTTGATGTCGTCCCTGCGGGGCTTCGCGTTTGTTGTTTTCCGAGTCTCAGAGAGACCCGGCTACTCATTCCCGACCCACCAACTCCCCAAAAGCCTCTCGTCATGTCTGACATCCACGCCAAGTACAACGAAGTCGAAAAGCTCATCGATCAAGAGAAGTACGACGAAGCGATTCCCGCGCTCGAAGCAATCGTGGCGGAAGACGACTCGTTCGTGTTAGCTCATCTCGCGCTCTCACGAGCGTACACGAAAACCGACAAACACGAACTAGCGATCCAGCACGGAGAGCGCGTCTGCGAACTCGAGCCCGGCGACGCATTTAATTTCACCGCCATGAGTGTGACCTACCAACGCGCCTGGGCTGGCACCCAGAACCAGGATTACATTCGCAAAGCCGAGGACGCGATGGCTCGCGCCCAGCAACTTAACGCTCGCTGAAGGCAAAGCGGTCGGCTAGCTTCTGAAATCTGAACCCTCCTCTGAACCCCGGTTTTTTCGATGCCTTTCTCTGGACTTCGTATCGCCTCGCTCGAAAGCCGTCGGGCCGAGGATATGGCTCGACTGATCACGAAGTTTGGTGGTGACGCCTGCGTCAGTGCGTCGATGCGGGAGGTTCCGATCGAGCCCAATCGGCCCGCGATCGATTTCGCTTACCGCGTGATCACGGGCGAGATTCCGATCATGATTTTCATGACCGGCGGAGGATTTCGATATCTACTCAAAAGCATCGAGAAACATGTCCAACCACAACGATTTCTGGACGCCCTGAGCGATATCACGACGATTTGCCGTGGCCCCAAACCGGCTGCCGCGATGCGTGATGTCGGCGTCACACCGACGTTCCGCGTGCCCGAACCGAACACGTGGCGAGATCTGCTGAAGATGATCGATGAGGGAATTCCAATCGCCAATCAGGTCGTCGGCGTCCAGGAATATGGCGTGACAAACACGTCTCTAATCGCTGGGCTGGAAACTCGCGGTGCGATTCCCGAAACCGTGCGTGTGTACGGATGGGAATACCCCGAAGATACAGGGCCACTCGAGGCCAATATCCGCGCGATCGCGGGTGGTCAACGTGACATGCTGCTGCTGACGAGTGCCCACCAAGTCGTCAACATGCTCCGTATGGCGGATTCGCTGAGCTTGACCGACGCGCTCCGCGAGGGCCTCGCCCGAACGGTCATTGCGTCCATCGGTCCGACAACGAGTGAAATGCTGCGCGAGAGCGATATCCATGTCGACATGGAACCCTCTCACCCGAAAATGGGGCATCTCGTCAGCGAAGCGGCGCGGGATGCTGCGATGCTAGTTGAAAAACGCCGGGGGCTGGCGGCTGGGGATGTAACCATTCGTCTCAGCAGGAACGCCGAAGGTGATCGAGAACCGCTCGCAGCGATCGACGATCATCCTTCGCAATCGAGTCTGTTCATGAAGGCCTGCCGGGGCGAGCCCACTTCGCGAACGCCCATCTGGCTGATGCGGCAGGCCGGACGCTACATGCAAGAGTACCGTTCGGTTCGTTCCCAGCAAAGCTTTCTCGAACTCTGTGCCAATCCTACTCTTTGTAGTGAGGTGATGTGTACTGCGGTCGACCGGCTCGGGGTCGATGCCGCGATTATCTTTTCCGATTTGCTGCCACTTCTTGTCCCCATGGGTTTCGATCTGGAATTTGTCAAAGGCGATGGGCCGGTGATCCACAACCCGATACGGACCGTCGCCGATATCCACCGCGTCAAAGGCCTCGACAATCCGCAGGATCTGGGCTTCGTTTACGAGACGGTGCGTCAAACACGCAAGGATCTGCCCGAGACGATTCCGCTGATTGGTTTTGCGGGTGCCCCCTTCACGCTGGCTAGCTACGCGATCGAGGGAGGCGGCAGTAAACAGTATGCAGCGACTAAACAATTGATGCGGGCGGACGATGGTGGTTGGTCGGCGTTGATGGACCGGCTGACTGATGCAATCATTACTTATTTGAATGAGCAGATCGCCGCCGGCGCCCAGTGCGTCCAGCTGTTCGATAGTTGGGCGGGTTGTTTGTCAGCAGCAGACTACAGTCGATTTGTGTTACCGTGGATGCGGAGGATCCTCAGCGATATCACACCAGGTGTCCCATTGATCAACTTTGCCACTGGCAATCCCGAGTTGCTGCCGCTGCTGCGTGGCGACCGCCGCACGGTCGTGGGCGTGGACTGGCGGATTGATATGGCGACGGCGTGGAAACGGATCGGTCATGACATTTCGGTGCAGGGCAACATGGATCCCACCGTATTGCTGACGGACCCCGAGACGATTCGTGCAGCCGCGAAGGACTTGCTCGATCAAGTCGGCGGTCGGCCTGGGCATATTTTCAACTTGGGCCATGGTGTGATGCAAATGACGCCCGTCGAGAACGCGATTGAGCTCGTCAAAGCTGTTCAAGAACTCTCGGTACGAGACGATTTTTGCAGCGAGCCCGACGCATGAGTGAGATCGTGTGCCCACTGTGTCCACTCCACTGCGACGATATTGGCATCGATGAGGATGGCCTGCTCGAGGCGAATGGCTGCCCGATCGCGGAACGGGTATCGCCCGCTACAATCTCATCACCCGATCGTGGTGAAATTTCGATCCCCGACAATCGACAGTCTCCAATTCGCGTGGTGACCAGGGGCGTGGATTTGAGGAGCTCGCGCCGGTTATCGCGTTGGCAAGCTGCGGGCCAAATCGACTTGACGATCGAGTCCGAACCCAGTATCGAAGCGATACTGCAGACCGCCAGTCGCGACGGGATGGTTTCCGCCACGCTCGCCGACGTGGCGACTCATGCTGATTTGGTGTGGATGATCGGACGAGTCGATCAGGCTTGGCCACGTTTGACGGAAAAGCTGCGACTGCGCGAGACCGGACTCCTCGCAACTCAGGTGCAACGATTTGAACAATTTACTGCAGATGACCTTTCTCGCTTCGCAGCTGCCATTTCGACGTGGCAAGACCGTGGTGGGAGCCTCGGCGATTCCACCATTGCTAGCGAGATGGCCAAGGAGGTGAACGCCTGGATGTCCTCTCAGTACTCCGCCATCTTGATTGGCCCCGGAGCATTTGTGAATGGAGAAGAATCGCTCAGTGCGACCACACTGATGCGTCTCGTTCGCCTCCGCAATGCGAAGGTGCGCAGTGTTCTGCTGACCCTCGACGCCGCCGCCACACTGCGAAGTGTTTGTTTGTGGAGCAGTAACACCAGCCCGGAGGTGACGACTGGACACTGCGGAGATTCGGCATTCGATGTTCGGATAGGCTCAGCCACGGACAGCAATTCGGCGGTTGCAAAAGTGCAGATTGGCGGCGTGGATCCGGGGACCGAGCAGGCTGGCGCGTACCGAGCAGGCTCGATCGCGGGGCTGCATCGACCTGGAATGGTGATCCGTGGCGATGGATCAGTCTCATTGCCGCTGGGGGCTCCCGTGAGGTCGAAATTGCCCGAACCAGTCGATTTGCTAGCTGAATTGCTCGGCGCTGAGTCCTGAGGTTCCGCCCTCAAACAACTCATCGTTGATCGCTAGACACTCTCTGGATTGATATTCAACCGGAGTCCGTCGTACGCCAAATGAATCCCAGCGGGCAGTTGGGCGTCCACCACCGCATGGTCGATATCGTGGCAGATGTGTGTCAAGAAGGCGCGGCGCGGCGCGATCTCGTGAATGACTTCAATCGCCTCGTCGATACAGAAATGGGTGGGATGCGGCCGAAAACGAAGAGCGTCGATCACGAGCGTATCGACGCCACGTAGTCGTTCGATCGAGTCGGCCGGGATCGAGTTCGTATCGGTGCAATAGGCGAAATCACCAACCCGAAAACCCAGCACATTGAAGTGCGGCCCGTGCTGCATTGGAATCGGCACGACGTTGACGCCGAGAACGTCAAACGGATCGTGCGTGATTCGGACGCAGTCCAGTTGAGGCGTGGCACCAGGATGGGTCGGCTCGCGGTCACTGAACGCGTAATCATAAACGCGACGAATGCGCTGCTCGACGTGGTCTTCGCAGTACAGCGGAATGGCGTGGCCGAGTCGAAATGGGAATAGTCGCACATCATCGAGGCCATAGAGATGGTCGACGTGTTCGTGGGTGAACAACACCGCGTGGACAAGTGGGATCCGCTCACGCAGCAGTTGTGTACGTAGGTCCGGCGGCGTGTCGATCAACAGATTACCCGCGTTCAATCGCACGACGATCGCACACCGAGTACGCTGGTTGTGGGGGTCGTCGCTCGTGCAAACATCGCATTGACAACCCACGGCAGGGACACCCACGCTCGTGCCAGTGCCAAGAAAGATGACTTCCCCGCGGTTCGACGCCTGGGCACTGAGATGCGGATCGTCTGGATTTGTGTCGCTTTTCATAATTGCCAATCGTATCGCTCGACAGATGATCGTGCACGATGGGCGCCCCATCATGCTACATTGGAGACTCGGTTTGACGTCGTTGCCCTATCGCCTCCCACTCTCTCGTCAGGTGCCCGGATGAAGATTAAAATTTTAGCAAGTCTCGCTCTTGCGCTGATATCAAATCCGGGATGGGCTGTCTCTCCTGAATTCACTGCTCGAGGCGCACAGCTGTTCATACAGCATTGGGAGTCGCGCAGCCCAGCTCACGGAAGCGATGGGCTGGGGCCGCTGTTTAATGCAACTTCGTGTGCGACCTGCCATCAACAGGGGGGCATCGGTGGCGCTGGCGATGCGTCATGTAACGCCGCTTCCATCGGTATTGAATCGATTGACGTTTATGGCCGGCGCGTCAATGGCGCAGTGCTCGCCAATCTCGTTTCACATTTTCACCCGGGCTTCGTGCAACCCGATAACAGCATCGTGAATGTGCTGACTCTGCCGCATCACGGCGGTAGCCAAATCTTCCGCGAGCTTCATGGCTCGATGACGCAGTCCACTTCGGCGGAGTTTAGCGACACGGGTGGACCCAGTAGCGCGGCTGAAGTTCGCGTGGCCAACGACGCGCCCATCATCTATGAGCAGATCATTGATGGTTATCGAATTCGCATCTCAGCACGGATGTACGGGCGTAACACGACAGCGCTATTCGGTAGCGGTTTAATCGATCGTGTCCCCGACATGCTGCTTGCCCAGCAGGCTCAACTGCAGAAAAAGCATCCGGAGATTCACGGACATCCATCAACGCTTGTTGACGGGCGGTTTGGCAAGTTCGGCTGGCGTGCCAATCTCGCGACACTATTGGAGTTCAACGACAAAGCATGTGCCAATGAGGTAGGGCTGCAAACACGCCGCGTGACGCAGGGCAGCGACGCGACCAACCGCGGCTATCGCAACAAGGGAGCGGACATTAGTGACGAACAACTTCTCATGCTGACACAGTTCGTCCAGGCGTTGCCCGCTCCGAGACAGCAACTGCCGAGTCAATCGTTAGCCCTGGAGTCGATGCGTCATGGCGAGGCACTTTTTAACCAAGCCGGTTGCAATATTTGCCACGTTCGCGACATGCCACCGGCAGTCGGACTTTTCAGCGATCTGTTGTTGCACGACATGGGGCGAGACTCCATCGACCTCAGCCACGCCGAGCCTTACATCGTTAATCGTGAGCTCGTTACCAAGGAAATCGAAATCACGCCCTCCCATCATTTCGACATCCCCACGTCGTACGCAGGGCTGGCCACGAACATACCGCTGAGGTCAGGGACGTCCGCGATCGATTCGGTGCGGCCCGCCGTCAGCTTTCGCGCACCTTCAGGGCCGACAACTCTGGCGTCGTTCCGGGTGATCGATTCGAAGCTGAATTTCGATACCAAGAACAATTCCATTGCGATCAGCAAGTCAATACGGAACCGAAGCGACACGCCAGCCCTGGTGAGAACGGAACTCCGCGAACGAATGGATTTTCAACCAACGAATTTTAATCAGGAATGGCGTACCGCACCGTTGTGGGGGCTCCATGACTCCGCGCCCTACTGGCACGATGGTCGCGCCGAGACCGTTTTGGAAGCGATCGCGATGCACGATGGCGAAGCGGCTGGCACACGCGACCGATTCCTCAAGATGTCCTACGAGGAGCGACTCCAAGTGCTGGCGTTTCTGGATTCGCTCGTCGCTCCATGACCGTCGTTCAACTAGACTTTTTCACTACCGCTGCTGCAGCTCGCTTTTCGGCTGCGGTGCGGTAGTCGACGACGTCCCAGATCAAACCGACAGCTCGGAGCAAGCGGACCGATTGCCAAGTGATATCGAATTCCCACCACTTGTGACCGTGCTTGGCCATGCGGGGGTAGGCGTGGTGATTGTTGTGCCAACCTTCACCGTAAGCAACGATCGCCACGAGCCAGTTGTTGCGGCTGTCGTCAGTCGTTTCATAGTTCTTGTATCCGAACATATGCGAAGCACTGTTAACCATCCACGTAGCGTGCAACACGAAGACGAGCCGTACAAACATGCCCCACAATAGCATCGACGTAGCCATGTACAGACCGCCGAAGTAGTAACCAACGCCGAACAGGGCCAGCCCAGCCACAATGTGAATCGGCAGGAATAGCATGTCAAAGGCACGCATCACGGGATCGCGATACAAGTCCGGCGCCCAACGCTCAAGATAGGCTTTGCGGTCACCATTGTGCGTGTGGAAGGCCAGCCACGTCATGTGGCTCCACAGACCACCGTCATGCGGTGAGTGCGGATCGCCCTCCTGATCGCTATGAGCGTGGTGTTTGCGATGGTCGGCGACCCAATCCAGCGGCGAACCTTCGCCCGCAAAACACCCGAGCCCAGCGAACAGGTAGCGAACCCAGTTGTACGTTTTCATGCCGGTGTGTGTCAGCATGCGGTGATAGCCCAAGCAAATTCCCAAGCTGCCAGCGATCCAGTGCAACACGAATGCTGTCACCACGGCTTGCCAGGTGAAAAAGAAGGGAGCCGCCAGGCACGCCACGTGAGCCATCGCCAACCAACCAATCGCCCAGTAGCTCAGGTTGTTCATGCGGACGCGTTCCTTTTTCGTCGGCCGGGCCATGTCACGTTTCTTGGCCGCCTTTTGGTCGACGAGCGAAGAAAAACCATCGGCATCTTCGGCCGCAGGGCGGTGCAACCGGTCGGACTCATTCAGCGGCGAAGTCTCTTCCAATCCAGGGCGATTCCAAATTTCTGCGTCGAGCGGGTCGAGCGTCTCGGTATCGGAACCGTGGGCGATGTCCGAAATCGGATGGTGATGGTGATTTTTGCCGCCGCGATTGCGGGAGGGTTCGATAGCTGTCGACATGAGAGTGCGATCCTGAACTCGTCGTGCGAAACGGAGGTGTGAAAACTGCCGGTAGAATACCGCCTCTCCACCGCTGCCATGTCACGCCCGGCGCATTAGTATGTAACGGTTTTGTAAATGTTTTGACAACACTTGGATTGAGGCGGCCTCGGGGCCGCCGAAAACGGATGAATTCAGCAGAAAACCCAGCGAAATTCCCACTCTTCTCGGCCTCCGACGCACGTCGTGGCTCGCCCGCTTCGACCTTGGATTCGCCTTCCTGCGAAGCTGGTTTTGTCGATTTTGTTGGACAATTGGTATTGCGTGATCGGCTTCTGCGGCTGCTCCGCGAGTACTTTCACGAACACGGCTTCCTCGAAGTCCATCCGCCCTGTCTTAGCCGCGACTGCGTGATCGATGCTTACCTCGACCCGATTTCGATCCCCAGCCTCGAACTGGGAATTCCCCCGTCACGTGAGGCCGACCCGTCGCCCCGGTACTATCTTCAAACCTCGGCGGAGTCGGCGATGAAACGTTTACTGGCCAAGGGCGCACCGTCTATTTTTGCTATTTCACCCGTATTTCGAGCTGGTGAAATCGGTGCCCGCCACAACGTCGAATTCACCATGCTGGAGTGGTACGAGGTGCGAGGCGATGCCGTCTCAGCAATTGACCTACTAGGAAGTCTCGCCACGAAGGTTTTTTCGAGTCCGCGATTCGAGACCATCAGCTACCACGATGCCTTTTCGAAGCAGCTAGGAATCGACCCGATTGAGACGTCGATCTCGCGACTCGCTAGGCTCGTCGGGGGGATCGATGCCGAACTCGCAATCTCTATCGGAGAGGACCGCGATTCATTGCTCGATGTGCTGCTGTCACATTATGTCGAGCCGCAACTCGGGGCCAACGTACCGACCATTCTGACTCGATATCCCGTCACGCAAGCCGCCCTGGCGCGTCCCTGTGAGGACGACCCACGGGTTGCCCACAGATTTGAATTGTTCTACCGAGGCATCGAGCTGGCCAACGGCTACGACGAGCTGCTCGACGCCGACGAGCTGGTCCGCCGGTACCAATTCAATAACGAAATCCGGCGTCAAAACGGCCGCGCGCCGCTGCCGGTCGATACGACTCTCGTTGCAGCGATGCGCCGCGGATTGCCCCCGTGCAGCGGCGTGGCCGTCGGCGTCGACCGCTTGCAGATGCTGCTCAGTAGCGCAGAGTCCATCGATAACGTCATCCCGCTACCGATCACGATCGCGTGACACTGTCGACCGATGGCTCCGACCGTCGCGAGCCGTCGGCGTGAATCTGCTGAGGCGGACGGAACGCTCTGGTGACAATGCCGCTCTCCCACGCCGCACCCATCTCCTGCTATGATTCGCCCCTACGCGATAATCTGCGCCCAAAAAATGACCATTCCCCTCATAAAACCCACTCGACTCGCTCATGGCGTCCACTCCCGAATCCGGTCCGCAAGTCCCAGCCGAAAATCCATTGTCGGGAGGTCGGGCAGAAATCAGTGACAAGGTGCTCGCCGATCGGGAATTGCTCCGCCAAGCCCAGTCCGAAGGCAAGACCTGGCGGGCCTACGTCAAATTATCAGGGCCGGGATGGCTGCAGAGTGCGATCACCCTTGGGGGTGGATCGCTGGCCGGGTCATTGTTTCTAGGCGTGCTAGGCGGCACCAGTATGCTGTGGCTGCAACTGGTGGCAATCGTGCTTGGCGTGGTGATGTTGTCGGCGATCAGTTACGTGACATTGTCGACCGGGCGACGGCCGTTTGAAGCCATCAATTCGGAGATCAATCCAGCATTGGGGTGGGGATGGATCATCGCGACGGTCATGGCCAACATGATTTTCTGCATGCCCCAGTTCAGCCTCTGCTACGACGCCCTCGACAAAAACCTCGCATCCCTGGGCGGCGGCGGGGGGCTCGGTGGCGCCGCCTCGACCAAGTGGATGGTCACGATCGCGTTATTGTTGGCCGCGGCAGGGATCGTCATGCTGAACCTACGTGGCGGCAAGGCCGCCAAACTGTTCGACGTCTTTTTGAAAGCTCTGATCGGGATGATCGTGATCTGTTTCTTCGGCGTGGCGATTCTGTTACTGGCCAAGGGGGAAATCAGCTTCAGTAGTATGCTCGCCGGTCTGGTTCCTGATTTCACCCAATTCGTCCGTCCTGCTGGTGATCTCCGCGGACTGGTTGCTGAATTGTCGCCTGACGCACAATCCTATTGGCTGGGTACGCTGATGCCGGCCCAGCGAAGCGTGATGATTTCGGCGATCGCGACCGCTGTCGGTATCAACATGACGTTCCTGTTGCCGTACTCGATGTTGGCCCGAGGCTGGGATCGAACTTTCCGAGGCCTCGCCCGTTTCGACTTGTCGACCGGTATGGCCATTCCCTTTGTGCTCGTGACGAGCTGCGTGGTGATTGCCGCAGCATCATCTTTCCACAACAAAATCGATGAGAAACTAGCATCGAGCGATTTAGTCGTCATGCAAGAATCGCCGTTGTTTAGCAAAGTGGAAGGTGATTTGATCCAACGTGTCGACGCGACTCTCGGCGATGCAGCGGCGTCAACTGACCAAGGAACGAAATTGCAGATGGTTGCTGCGTTGCCTGAAGCCGAGAAACGTTTGGCGGCAGCTCTCGTCAAACGCGACGCATTTCAATTGTCTCAAACACTGGCACCGCTGCTCGGTAAAGATAGTGCGAAACTGGTATTTGGATTGGGCGTTTTTGGAATGGGCTTTTCGACAATCATCATCTTGATGTTGATTAACGGATATGCCTTTCGAGAAATTTTTAGCCGCCCTACCAGCGACGCGACGTTTGTTGTCGGCGTAATCGTCGCTGGTCTCTCGGGAGCGAGCTGGGTAGGGTTGTGGACAGACGACAGTCTTCGATTTTGGCTGGCGATTTTCGCTAGCACCTTCGCGGTAATGTTGCTACCGATCGCTTATTTCACGTTTTTTCTCATGATGAACAGTGACCGCATCCTCGGTGTCGACCGCCCGAGCGGCTTCAGCCGCCTGGTGTGGAATTTCC
Organism: uncultured Planctomycetota bacterium; assembly: GCA_963763175.1. Lineage (GTDB taxonomy): Bacteria > Planctomycetota > Planctomycetia > Pirellulales > Pirellulaceae > Rhodopirellula. Next base: position 1,468,277 of record CAVXOB010000011.1, read on the forward strand.
TAATGGGACTGGCAACCGTCGGCGCGACCGCCGCGGCCGTCACGTCGTTGATGGAAAAGTATCACGACCCCAATCCGCTATCGTTCCGAATCGTCGCCACCATCTGGGTCCTCTACGCCCTCGCCGTCGTCCTGGGATTCTGGTGGCGGAAACAGCACGACACTGATATATCGCAGGAGCGGACGGTGTAGCGCGGTAGAGCGTCGACGCGGCTACTGGCCTTGGGGGAAGTCGACGGTGATTGCCAGTAGCACGGTGCGGTCGTCGACGCTGACGGGAACGCCACTGATCGTAACTTGCTGGCCCGGCTTGAACTTACTCATGCGGTTGCTCTTGGGCACGTCGACAGTGAGGATTTTCCCATCCTTCGTTTGGACCTTGCCAATCATGTGGTTCTCCCCAGCGACAGTCGTATCGTCGGCGCTCTGGACGACACCCGAGTACTTGCGTCCATGATGAACCGAGCGGATTTCTTGACCGTCCATTTGGTATTCCACAGCCACCAAAATCGCTTTGTCGCCAATTTTGACGACCGGCCCCCACGCGGTGACGCGATCGCCTTGGAACAGTTGGATGCCACCATCATCGCCGAGCGTGAGCAGCTGTTCGGTGCCGTCGCTCTGTCTGACTTTGTAGACTCCCTCAACGAGGGGGGTGTCTTTGACCACGAAATTCTTGTCGATGACTTTTCCTGATACTTCCGAGCGTGAGCCGCTGTACTTGCTCATGTCCATCGCTTGATACAGGATTCTATCAGGGCCGACCGCCTCACCGCGGAGTGTGGAGAAGTACGCGACGGTGTCGTAGGTACCGTCTTCGTTGGTGTCGGTATAGGTGGCGACGGTGTCCACTTTGCCATCGGCATTGCCATCGAGGAACTGCTTCATCACCTCGTACTCGCCATCGTCATCGCGGTCGATGTATTGGTTGGGCGGGTGGACTTTCCGCTCGGATGCCGGGACCTTCTCGATCGCTTCATCGCCGAGGTCCGCATTGCTATCGCTAAACCACTCGGTGACGTCATACCACTTTGCGGGTCCGTGCGTGGGGGCTCTGAGATTCTGAGCCGATGCTAGCGGGGTGCAGCCAAGCGTGAGCAGCACAATGATTTGCGTGCGAATAACCATCTTTTTCTCCAGTGGAAGCAAATGTGGGTTGGCTTGTTTGCCTTCAAAAAGTGCAAGCATCGTGCCAGTAGGGGCTATAATTGCCGCCACATCCAATGGTGACACTTCGACCCGGCACGACGCGCGTTCATGACCGTCATTGGGTCTGCAGGTCCGCCATAGCGTCGGCGAAGGCTCTGCCGATTTGGGCTAAGATTTTTGCCGAGCCGAGGTAGTGATAGGCGGCGTTGGAGCTGCCTTTGAGGACTTCAAGCTCGTGTGGCGTGTACAGCTGTTCGCGGAACTGGGCGAGTGCGGAGTCGCGTTGCTCGACGGTGAGCGATCCGTCTTGCTGGAGTTCCTTGGCCTTGATGTTGACTCGATTACCGCGGTTTTTGAGAGCCTCCAGCTCGGCGTCCCAATAATTCTCAGTCAATACGACGGAAACGTTGTCGGCAAACTCGGGAAGATTGGCTGGTTCCGCCATGGCGTCGCGAAAGTGTTTGTGAATCGGTGCATAACGCTGCTCCGATAGAGGATAGTCTGCGAGCGGTCCCCCGACGCCGAACACGCCGATCACAAACGGCAGTTGGGGTGAGTCCAGATCGCTGCGAACGTCGCGAATGAATTGGGCCATCAGGCGGCTGTACAAGTCGTAACCGCCGGGTTGGTCTCGATGCGGGTAGACGCTTTGGTCGACCATGTCATTCCAGCCCTGGAACCAGACAAAACCGGCGAGTTGGTAACCGGCATCAGCATCGTATTGTGGGTAAATGCGTGAAATATCAGCAAGCACGTGCCGCACCTGCCGAATCATCCTGCGGTAATAGGCACCGCTGCTCGCAGTCCGCTGCCGCTGTTCGTCCTCGACATCCTTTCCCTTTGAGATGAGACGCTCAATTTCCGCCGGGTTGAATTCGTACGCTCCGGCACTTGGAGGGCGAAAATCGGTGTGCAGCGATTTGCCACCCCAAGCCGTTTTGATTATCAGAATTGGGCGACCCATGTGCTCATGCATATAGATTCCAAACGTCCATTCGGGGCCCAATTTTTCTCTGCGGCTCCCGGCACCAAATCCGCTCGTCAGGGGCCCGTGGATTTCGGTCTCGTCGTCGGTGTTGCCAATCGAGGTGATCCACACATCTTGATCGACTCGAGGAGTTCCGTTCTCGTCAATCATTGCAGTCAAAATCGGCTTGGTCCGGGGGTCCATTCCAATATGAGGCAATGTGCTCAGATCAGCGTGCCCCTGCATATTAGATTGGCCCGCCAGAATGAAAACTGGCAACGGTTCGGCTGCGGGCAACACCCTCATACTGGCGGCAAACTCGCAGAACAACAAGACGACGAAGGCGGTGTGCTTCATGGCGAATTTCCTAGCTGATTGGGAAGTAGGTTGAAGATGTATTGTAAACGATGTTCCGTTTCGAGTCCGGCAAGTCCATTTCACGACCCTCGCTCGTCGTTCGCTTAGCGACTTCAAGTCCAACGGATACCTTACGGCGTCAGCATGACCACGGCGAGGTCGTCGGGTTTTCCAGGAGAGTCGGCGAGCGCGCAGTCCATTCGTTGACGCGTTAGTGTCACCAAGGCGCGGATACGATCGAGCGGTTGGCCGAGTCGGGCGAGTGCGCAGATCTCGCTGATATGTAAATTGTCGAACAAACCGTCGCTGGCGAGTACGATGGTATCACGAGGTGCCAAATGGATGGATGGCCCGATTTCGATGTGCATCGTCCGCGAGCCGACGAGGTTGGAGACAATGTGCCGCTCGTCGTGATGCATCGCGTCTTCCTCGTTAAGAAGGCCCGACTCGATCGCGTACCCGACAGGTGAGTGCGATGTCGATTTCCACTTCACCGCTCCGCGACCGCCGAGAAATAACGCCATTGAATCACCAACTTGATAGCCGCGCGCGATGCGGTTTTGGACTTCCACAACACAGATGGTGGTGGCCGCGCCGGTGCCCATGTCGAGAATCTCCTCGTTTGCCTTTTCGATCCCGTCCAAAATCGCTGGGCGCAGATCACCCGCAGCGGAACGGGCCGCCAGACTCTCAGCGAGACACTGGACTGCAATCGCTGATGCCTTGTAACCAACCGGTGCTCCACCCACTCCGTCAGCGACGGCCATCACGACTCCGCCCCCAGCGGTCTGGATGACGACGGCGCTATCGTCATTGGGTTCTTCTTTGCCGGGACAGGATCGCGAGAACGCAACGACATGACCCGGCCCGATGTCAATTTGCTCGGGTACATCCATCTCGCTTTCCAGATAAAACCTACGCGCAGCATGGGGTGCAGCGGTGTCGAAAGCGATTCGGGCGGCGGTGGTAGTCATCGATGTGCAAACCCAAAGGGCGACCAAGAGGGAGACGAAACGACAGACACGCGACTATAAGTCTACGCCGTTTTGCGGTTTCGTTTCGCGAATCGGCTGGCTTTTAGCCGGGATTTTTCCCACGCTTCCCCCATTTTTTCCGCGTCAGGAAACCGGTCACGTGGTCGGACTGCGACGGATTTCCGAATAATAGCGATCACATCCCGATGGACTCGCCGCCGCATCGCCACCGATCCAGGAAACGGCCACTCGAAGGGGTATTCAGGCCACTTGCCCGACAACATTCGATGTGCAATCAACCCGATCGAAAACACATCGCTCCGCTTAGACGGTTTCCCCATGGCCTGTTCGGGGGCCATGTAGCCAAGGGTTCCGGTCCCGGACCCCATAATGGTCTTTTGAGCGACTTTGGCGATTCCAAAGTCACCCAGCCGCAGCCAATCATCCTCAAAGAGCATCACATTTTCGGGCTTGATGTCACAGTGAATAACGCCGAGTTGGTGCGCGTGGGCGACCGCGCTGAGCAGCTGAGAAGTGAACTCGAATGCGGTTTCGAAGCTCATGCGGTTCTTCAGCCGGTCGTCGAGCGTCCGATCCGCTAGGGGCGTCACGATCACAAATCTGCCATCGATAAAGCTGGCGTCCCGGACGGGCAGAATATGCGGATGTTCGAACCCCATCGTCAGTTTGACTTCGCGACGAAACGCGGCGATTAATTCGTCCGAAACCCATCGTGCATTTGGGATCTTCAGCGCGACTTTGATCGACAACAACGTATCCGTGGCGGCGTAGACGTCGGCGAATCCGCCCTGGCCAATGCGACGATCCAACCGATATTTGCCCAGCCGCCCCTTCACTCGAAGAGGAGTCACGGCGGTAGACTCGCGTGTGGAAGGCGAACGTTTTGGCATATTGATTTCAGCTCGAGCGCTTACTGGGAACCGCGGCAGTGGAATCGTCCGCGACCTCACACGCCGCCGACTCATCAGCTACCAGAACGGTAATGAGAGATATTTCCAGGATGCTTGCAAGTTCATTGCGTGCCAATCCTAGCCCAAACTGCGAGCGATTGGGAACCTTCCAGACATCCGCAATGGGTTTTCCAAAAAACTCCTGCACGCACGCTCGTTGTGCATTCAAAATTGTGTGCACTCAAAGTAACGGCCCAAGCAGGTTGAGCAAGTCCGCCACAGCAACGGTTATCTCAGAAGAAGAATGGGCAGCAGTGCATGTAGGACATCATCCATCCCAACTCACACCGGTGGCGGTCGTGCATGAAGCTCGTGCACCACTGCATGATGCTGCACGAAGTTGTTGGACCGCGACCTGCACTCCCTCGGGACGACATGCACTCCCTCGGGACCATGTGCTTCCAGCTTTGAAAGGATGATCCGCGAGCAGCTTTTTGGTTGAAAAAAGCAAGTGATTCCGCGACATTTCGCCGTCGCGTGATTTTGGCAGCATGCTACTAGCGGTTGGGCAGCCAACCGGTGAGACATCGATGGGCCGCCGCGGATGCCTCTCGGTCGCCGGCGGAACGTAGACGCAGAATCACCAACACTGGTATTCCATCAGCTTCTCGCAAACGCCTAGCATCGAGAGAGAAGTCCGGTATTTGATCGACTCCAGATCTGAGAAACCATGGCCAATCCGCTCAACGCCCCGCCCGAGAAGATGCACATCCCACGCCGTAAAGAGTCAAATCGCAAACGGCCGAAAGTCGGCATGATGGCCAGCGCGGTGTTCATTTTGATCGGCGTAGCTGCGTTGTCGTCCGGTGCAATCCTTGAAGGTGCAGGCGCACTACTAGTGGCGTTGTGCTGTTCGTGCATCGGGATCGACCCGACGAAGCGAACGCGATCCGCGTAGACGCTGGAGAATGCAGCATTGATCGTGGTGGCTCCCTATCGCTCCATGCCGCCAAAAGAACACTTCGAACCGTTTGTCGATTTTCGAGAGACCGGCGGAGGCACTAAGAATGATCGAGGGCGAAGACGGAAATACACCGAGGAGTTCGCGGTCGGGAGATCAAATTCCGTTCGCGACATCTATGTCAATGGTTAGTCACGATATCGAGCGAAATCGCAGGGCAGCAGCAGAGCGGCTGCTCCTCTCCTGCACGGCTATTCAGACCAGCTTTCGGGCACTTGTTCCCTGGTCAAGGTGTCGCCGCGCCGCTAAAACTAGCCTCCATGATGAGAGGTGACAAAAGTTCTGCGAACTTGTCACGCATAAGTCACGTTTGAGAACGGAAAGCGCCAAAGGGTGAAAAAACGCGCAGGCCCAGGTGGTGGAATTGGCAGACACAGGGGATTTAAAATCCCCCGGACGGTTACGTCCTTGCGGGTTCGAGTCCCGCCCTGGGTACTTGGCATGGTCTCGCACCATGTCGCATGGAGAAGCGTTTAACCCCGTTTTTAGCGGGGTTTTTTGTTGCCTTTGCCGAGACGCTAGCAGGTTGCTTGGTGTCCTTTGGTCGCACTGACTCGCATCGTCCACGCACTGAGAAGCATCAGATTGAGACACAAATGGGACACACCTTCCATCGGTGCCTGTCGCTGCCAAGATGCTGGGAACTGCCGTCATGTCAGCGTTGGCGGTTACGGCGGCGGCTTCGGCCCCGGCAATCAGGTGTCCGCACAACCTGCAACCTCGCGAATTAAAGAGCGCTGTCGTAACCCTAATCGTTTGACGGGATCAAACGACGCTCCCACCGCTGGATTGTCAGCTTGGTTCATCAGATTTCTACTTAATAGAAGATGGCCGACAGTCCGCGCCGCTGGAAGTAGAAACCAGCGACGCGAGCTATCGTGCGGTGAGGATCAGTCACCTACCTTTGGATTGCATGTGAGCAGTGATGCTCGCTATCAGAACTTAGAGCGATTCAGGAAGTTTGCAACTGGGGCATTCGTTGCTGACTACACGAACGCAACGTCAAAAGCGATTTCACGGTAGTCATTACATGGTGACGCGGAGCAGTGGTTGTTGGAATCAACTACCTGATAACAGAAAGCCTTGCCGCTCACCGAGTGAAATACTCGTAGTTGGCATAGCCCGTAATGAGCAAGACAAACCCAATCGGCAGCACTGTTGTAAAAAACGCGATCACCACCTGGATGATGCTTTCAAATAAATTGCGATACCGATCCCATGGAATGCACTGAATCAGAAACCAGATCACGCACAGGCCAATCATTAAACCCAAGAGACCCATTAGAACAGCCATCCACGAGTAAATTGACAGACGGCCACGATACGTTCGCGGTCAAATCCATGCCGGTACACACCGGCCATTGTAACGACACCGCGTCTCTCCACTTCTGTGCTCCAGTTCTAATTCTTGGCCTGGTAGGACAAGAAGCGACCATCTTCGAGTTGGCGGACAATGCCCACGGCGGCGAGTGACCGGCGCTGACATCCAGCGTTTGGCCGACACGTATCATCCCTGGCGAGTGGATCCCCACCGTCCGTCGTAATAGTCTCCGCTGGCGGCACACTCCCACATCCAGGCATGCTACGCGTCGCTGCGGCGTTCGCGCACCTTCGGATCCCTAACTTGGATGACGCGTGCCGGTTCAGCGGCTATATTCGTCCGATTCGACGCGGTCCAGTCTTCTTACCAACACAGAAACAAGATGTTTAATGACGAGCAATTTCTCGCAAACAGCGGCCTACATCTGGTCTCTCGCTGACCTCCTTCGCGGTGACTTCAAGCAATCCCAGTACGGTCGCGTCATCCTCCCGTTCACGATCCTGCGGCGGTTGGAGTGCGTGCTTCAGAAAAGCAAATCCAGCGTACTGGCGCAGGTCGAGAAGCTGGAGGCGATGACGGGATTGGAACCCGACGCCCGCGATAAGTTCCTGCGCAAGGCCGCGAAGCAGTCGTTCTATAACACCTCCGCGATGGACCTGTCTAAGATGGGCAGTGCGGACATCAAGTCGAATTTGCTCTCGTACATCGACAGCTTCTCCCCCGACGCCCGGGAGATCTTCGAGCACTTCAAGTTCGCCGAGTTCGTTGGCCAGCTCCAAGACGCCAACCTGCTGTACAAGGTCGTCCAAAAAGTCGCCCTGACCGACCTCAGCCCCGCAGCGATCAGCAACCACGACATGGGGCTGGTCTTCGAGGAACTCATCCGACGATTTGCAGAGTCTAGTAACGAGACCGCTGGGGAGCACTTCACGCCCCGCGACATCGTCCGCTTGACCACCTCGCTGGTGTTCATGGAAGACAACGACGCCCTGACTGAGTCGGGGATCATCCGGACCATCAACGATCCCACAGCGGGGACCGGAGGGTTTCTGTCCAGCGGCATGGAATACGTCTACGAATTGAACCCGGCAGCCGTGATGCGGGCCTTTGGACAGGAACTGAACCCCGAGAGCTATGCCATCTGCAAAGGCGACATGCTGATCAAGGGTCAGGACGTCAGCCGTATTAAACTGGGTAACACGCTCAGCGACGACCTGCTCTACGACCAGAAATTCGACTACTCGCTCTCCAATCCGCCCTTCGGCGTCGACTGGAAGAAAGTCGAAGGCGCCGTGAAAGACGAGCACACACTCAAGGGGTTTGACGGGCGATTTGGACCGGGCCTGCCGCGAGTCAGCGATGGGTCGCTGCTATTCCTGATGCACCTGATCAGCAAGATGCGGGACTACGATCCCAACGACGCGACTAAGAACGGCGGCCGGATCGGCATCATCCTCAACGGGTCACCGTTATTCACCGGTGGAGCCGGCAGCGGTGAAAGCGAGATCCGCCGGTACGTTCTCGAGAGCGATCTGCTGGAAGCCATCGTGGCGCTCCCCACGGACATGTTTTACAACACCGGCATCTCAACTTACGTCTGGATCTTGTCCAACAAGAAAGAGCAGCGGCGTCGGGGCAAGGTCCAACTGATCAATTCTGTGCATCTCTATCAGAAGATGCGTAAGAGCCTCGGCAGCAAGCGTCAGGAGATCGGCGAGGATGACGTCCGGCTCATTACGCGAGCCTTCGGTGACTTTGAGGCGATCGAGAGCTACCGACTCGACAAAGAACCTGACGAGAAGTCGAATCGCGGGCGCCAGTCATCCGCCAAGAAGAAAGCCGCGAAGAAAACCTTCGGCAGCAAGATCTTCGCCAGCCACGAGTTTGGATATCGCCGGATCACGATCGAGAGACCGCTGAGGCTATCCGTTCAGTTTTCCGATGAGCGAATCGAAACACTCCGCTTCGAGCCGGGTAAGCTCAATGCCGCCATGCAGAAGATCTACGAACAATTCCCTGAATCCTTCCCCGACTCTGTCTCCCCTCGCCCCGCTTCGGGGAGAGGGGCTGGGGGTGAGGGGCTCTCCAGCAAGTCATACGGCAATTTCAGCGCAGTCGAAGCGGAAGTTCGAGCAATGGTCAAAGCTGACTTTGCCGACCTGAAAGAGAAGCAGATCAAAGACTTGCTCGCCATCAAAACCTGGGCCGCCCAAAAGGAACTGCTCGTCATCGCCGCCAAACTTCAGGCGGTTATCGGGGCCGCGCAGCACGACGACTTCAACGAGTTCGACGCCACGCTGAAGGAGGCGATCAAGACTGCGGACGTCGAACTGGACGCAAAGCAGAAGAAGCAAATCATCGCCGCCGTCAGTTGGACCAATCCCGACGCCAAGCCGGTCATCAAGAAAGTGATCAAGAAGGGCAAAGCCGACCCAACCTACGGCACATTCGCGTATGGAGGCCAAGTCGTCGAGTTCCAGCCCGACAGCGACTTGCGAGACAACGAAGACGTGCCCCTCACCGCCGACACCGCTCGCGGCGCCAATGTCGACGCGGTCAATGAAGCCTACTTTCACCGGGAGGTTGCCCCACACGTCCCCGACGCCTGGATCGACGCTGGCAAGTGCGATGCAAAGGACGGGCAAGTCGGCATCGTCGGCTACGAGATCCCCTTCAACCGACACTTCTACGAGTACGAGCCACCACGACCGCTGCAGGAGATCGATGCAGAGTTGGATGAACTGAGCAGCGAGATCATGCAGATGCTACAAGAGGTGCATTCTTAATGTCCGATCGCTTTGCAACGTATCTCAAAATGGCAGAGAGCGGCGACGACTTGTTCTGTGAGATTCCCGCGTCTTGGGATCGCCTCAGAATCAAACAGCTATTTCGAATCCGAAAGGACATCGCCGGGCGATTGGGATATCCGGTTTGGTCAGTGACTCAACATGGTCTACGTGAGAAAGACATTACGTCCGGTGAAGGGCAGCTGTCCATGGACTACTCGAAATATCAGATGTTGCGGGTAGGCGACCTTGTCATGAATCATATGGATCTCATCACCGGCGGGGTTGATATTGGTTGGAAATTAGGTGTGACAAGCCCTGACTACAGGGTTTTCATATCGCGACGTAACGCAGTGGTCAACAGACAGTACTTCGTGTGGTTGTTTCGACTGTGTTACTGGACGAAGAAGTTCTATTCGCTCGGACAGGGAAGTGCGCATTTGGGACGCTGGCGACTTCCAGCACGCGCATTCGAGTCGATTGTCGTTCCCGTGCCACCTCTCACCGAGCAGCAGCAGATCGCGGCGTTTCTGGACTACGAGACGGCGAAGATTGATGCGTTGATTGAGAAGCAGCAGCAGCTCATCGCCTTGCTCGGGGAGAAACGTCAGGCCGTCATCAGTCATGCGGTCACCAAAGGCTTGAACCCCGACGCCCCCATGCGAGATTCCGGCATCGAGTGGTTGGGTGAAGTGCCCGCGCACTGGAAAGTTACTCGCCTCAAGTTCTTAGTTTCGCACGTCATTGATTGTCACCATTCAACGCCGCATTATGACGACGATGCTCCGTGGCCTGCGCTCCGTACTTCCGACGTATTTCCCGGACGATTGGATGTAGAGAACGCCAAGCGTGTCAGCACGGTTGATTACGTTGACCGCATTTCTCGATTGAAGCCAGTATCGGGAGATGTCATTTATGCACGTGAAGGCGGTCGGTGGGGTGTCGCAGCTCCGGTTCCTGACGGTGCGGAGGTTTGTCTGGCCCAGCGTGTGATGCTGTTGCGTGGCAATGAACGCATGCTGAGCCAGTTCGTCATGTGGTCTCTCAATTCGCCACCGGTGTACCATCAGCTCGCAGTGAATGTAGTTGGCTCGGCTTCTCCGCACGTCAACATTGGCGATGTACTTGAAGTATGGCTCGCTGAGCCGCCTATCGCTGACCAGCCTCAGATGATTGAGAATCTGGAAGATGAACTCTCCAAGTTGGATTTGCTCGACCAGCAATGTGTGAACCTGATCGAAACGCTCCAAGAACGCCGCACCGCTCTTATCTCCGCCGCCGTGACCGGCAAGATCGACGTGCGAGACTGGCAGCAGCCTTTCTCCGGTGCGAAACCAGTAGCTGAAATGGAGGTCAAATGAAAGTTTTCAATGTGCCAGCGTCCGGCCTAATCCTGAGGAAGCATGTTTGTTCGACGTTTTTGAGTGATTGTCTCCTTGGCACACCGAACCAAAGGGTACACAAACACTCCATACTTCAATAAGTGGAGTGTTTTCGTACAGGCCACCATGAATCCATCAGCCAACTCACCAGCAGTCGAATCCGCGCTCGCGATCATCAAGCAAAACAATGGCATGATCCGAATGGCGGATGCTGTGCGCGCGGGTATCCACCGCAACACACTGCAGAAGATGATCGAAAGCGAGATTCTCATTCGTGAAAGCCGAGGGCTTTATCGACTGGCGGGTCAACCTCCGCTTGGACATCCAGATCTGGTGACCGTCTCGGCCAAAGTGCCGAAGGGAGTGATCTGCCTGATTTCGGCTCTTTCGATTCATGAACTGACAACACAAATCCCGCACGAGGTCTACGTTGCAATCTCCCGCAACGCCACCCCTCCACGATTGGACTATCCACCGGTACGTAGTTTCCGATTCAGTGGAAAAGCGTTTACCGAAGGTGTTGAGCAAATGGACTTTGACGGGTTTGACGTGCCAGTCTACAGCCGTGAGAAAACGATCGCTGACTGTTTCAAGTACCGCAATCAAATTGGCATGGATACCGTCATCGAGGCAATCAAGTTTTACAAAGCACAGCCCAAACGAAACGTCGGAGCGTTGATGGAATATGCGTCGGTCTGTCGTGTGGCAACAAAGATTCGCCCCTACCTGGAATCAATTCTTTGAGCAAACGCAAACCTAACAATGTTGCGGCCTCTGTTCGTGCACGGCTTGCCACTCACGCCAAAGCAGAGGGACGTCCCTTTCAGGAGGTGTTGCAGTATTTTGCGATGGAGCGGTTTCTTGCCCGGCTGTCGAAGTCCGACCACTCCGACAAATTCATTCTTAAAGGGGGACTAATGTTCGCGCTTTGGAATTCGTCGTACACACGCCCAACCAAAGATATCGATTTCCTCGCCTACATGGCCAACGACGTTGATACTGCAGCTGATGTTGTCCGTGAGATTTGTGAGATTGGCGATCTGACAGATGGCATTGAGTTCGATCCGAAAACGGTTGCTCCGGTCGTGATCAAAGAAGACGCAGACTACGAAGGCATTCGCGTAACGTTCTTAGGTCATTTGGAATCGGCTAGAATTCATATGCAAATCGATATGGGCTTTGGCGACGTCGTTGCTCCGGAGCCAAAGATGCTGACTTACCCGACGATTTTGGATCACTGGGCACCACAAATCCGCGGTTACCCTGCAGAGGCAGTTGTTGCAGAGAAGTTTCAAGCCATGGTGCAACTGGGGCAGCTCAACAGCCGAATTCGTGACTTCTACGACATCTGGAGTATGTCACGACAGTTCGAATTCAATGGCAACACTTTGCAACGTGCGTTGGAAGACACGTTCTCGCATCGCGACACCGTGATAGACCCGAATCCGATTGCTTTTCAGAAAGAGTTCACCGACGACAAGCAGAGCCAATGGACTGGTTTTTGTCGAAAATCCAAAATTCATTCCGCTCCGAAGCGTCTGTCCGAAATGATCTCGGAGATCTCTATTTTTTTGACGCCCGTGGCTGAAGCGATCGTCGACCAGAGAGCGTTCGATAGCATTTGGAAGCCGGGTGGACCATGGGGATAGTGAATTCGTCTGACGCGAAACTTGAAGGCGCTGGCATCCTGCTACTTGCAGCCCAGACCTATCCGCTCACACGTTGCAGCGACTATCGAGGCGAGGTTAATCAAACCGGATCCGGCTGCAGCGTTACGCAGGAAATTCGCGAGGTATTTGCCAATACGGCCCTGATTTCTCTTTCATCGCAACACCGCTGGACGGCCCCGTGTTTCCGTAAGCCCTTTCCTGTAAACGACTTGTTTATTTCATTGCAAACTGTACTTGCGGTCATCTCACAGGGAACTACCCATGAACGCTGACTCCAAAGAAGCCGCTTTCCAGCAGGACATCATCGACCAAATGGTCGCGGGCGGGTGGAAGCTCGGGGATCCGGCCAAGTACGATCGCAAGCTCGCTCTCTACACCGAGGACTGCCTGGAGTACGTCAAGACGACTCAGCCCAAGGCTTGGGAGAAGTACAAAGAACTGTATCCCACCGGCGCCGAGCAGGCCTTCATCGAGAAGCTCGCTTCGCAGCTCTCCAAGGCCGATCCCCACGCCAGTGATAAATCGCTTCGCACCTACGGCACTCTCGGTGTGCTCAGGCACGAACTGCGCGACAAGTCGGCGTCGTTCAAAATGTGCCAGTTCAAACCGGAGCACGGATTGAACCCCGATACGCTCGCCATGTACGCAGGCAATATCCTGCGAGTCGTCCCCGAACTGGTCTACAGCCCGTGGACGAAGGCCGATGTGGAAAGCCCCTCACTCTCAACCCCTCTCCCCGAAGCAGTGCGAGGGGAGTCAGGCGCTTTGAAGGTTGCCAAGAAGTGGCGAATCGACTTGGTGCTGTTCATCAACGGCATCCCCGTCGTCACGATGGAGCTGAAGAGCGAGTTCATGCAGGCGATCGAGAACGCCATGAAGCAGTACCAAAAGACTCGCCTTCCCAAGGATCCGGAAACGAACAAGCCCGAGCCGTTGCTGACCTTCAAACGCGGTGCCCTGGTCCACTTTGCCGTCAGCCAGTATGACGCAGCCATGACGACTCGGCTGCAGGGCGACGAGACCAAGTTCCTGCCGTTCAACAAAGGGACCAAGGACGGTGGCGCCGGCAACGACATGCCCGAGGACGTCGACGATTACGCCACCGGCTATTTGTGGAACGAAGTGCTGGCGCCGGCAAACCTGTTGCAGATCATTGGTCGATTCATCCACCTGGAAATCGAAACCGAGGAAGCCTGGGACGGCCGCAAGACGAAGAAAGAAAAGCTAATTTTTCCTCGCTATCATCAGTGGGATCTTGTCCGCCGGCTGATCGGCTCCAGCCACGACGAAGGCCCCGGGCACAAGTATTTGGTCCAGCACAGTGCCGGCAGCGGCAAGTCCAACAGCATCGCTTGGACGGCGCACCAGTTGTCGACGCTGCACGATGATGCGGGCGAAAAGGTGTTCCAGAGCGTGATCGTCGTCACCGACCGCACGGTCCTGGACGACCAGCTGCAAGACACGATTTATCAGTTCGAGCATGCCGAAGGTGTTGTCGGCCGGATCAACCGTCAGGAAGGCCAAGGCAGTAAGTCCGAGAAGCTGGCAGCCGCTCTGGAGGGTAGTCAGCCCATCGTGATCGTGACGATCCAGACATTCCCTCACGTCCTCAAGGCGATCGAGAACAGCGTCAGCCTGAAAGAGCGGAACTACGCCATCATCGCCGACGAAGCCCACAGCTCGCAGTCGGGTCGCACGGCGGGCAAGCTGAAGGAAGTGCTGATGACCGAGGCGGAGGATGAAGACGTCGAGATCACCCACGAGGATGCCGTGAATGCCAGCGTGGAAGCTCGCAAGGGCTCCACCAATCTCAGCTTCTACGCGTTCACAGCGACCCCCAAGACCAAAACACTGGAGTTGTTCGGGCGCCTCCCCAAACCAGACGAGCCACCATCGAAGCAAAATAGACCCGAGGCGTTCCACGTCTACAGCATGCGGCAGGCCATCGAGGAGGGCTACATTCTCAATGTCCTGAAGAACTACACGAGCTACAAAGTCGCGTACAACCTGGCGCAGAAGATCGCCAAGCCCGATTACGAAGTCGACGCCAAGAAAGCCAAGGTCCGACTCGGCCAGTGGGTGCGCCTGCACGATCACAACATCGCGCAGAAGGTCAAGGTGATCGTCGAGCACTTCCGGCAGACCGTGATGGGACTTCTCAACGGGCACGCCAAAGCCATGGTCGTCACCGGTTCACGAAAAGAAGCGGTGCGGTACAAGGTCGAGTTCGACAAGTACATCAAAAAGAAGAAGTACAGTCAGTTAGCGGCACTGGTCGCGTTCTCCGGCGAAGTCGAGTTCCACGCCGATGACCCCAATGCTGAGGCTCTGCTGGGTGAGAAGTTCACCGAGGGCAACATGAACCCCGACCTGAAGGGCCGCGACCTCCGCAAAGCCTTCGACACCGGCGAATTCCACGTGATGATCGTCGCCAAGAAGTTTCAAACCGGATTCGATCAACCCAAACTCTGCGCCATGTACGTCGACAAGAAGCTCGGCGGACTGGAGTGCGTGCAAACCCTATCGCGGCTGAACCGCACCTTCCCCGGTAAACAAGACACCTACGTTCTCGACTTCTACAACGATCCGGATGATGTCCTCGCCGCGTTTCAGGAGTACTACGAAACCGCATCGCTTCTCAACGTCTCCGACCCCAATCTGATCTGGGACTTGTTTGAAAAACTTCGAGCAACGGGTATTTTCCTGGGGACGGAGGTCAGCCGGTTCAGCGAAGTCTACTTCGTCAAGAGCAAGAGCAATGCCGCGATCAGCAATGTGTGCCGCCCTGCGGTGGAACGCTGGCAGTCGAGATTCCAGACCGCGCTGGCGGATTTCGAGAAACACCGGAAACTGCTCGGGCATGCCAAGAAGCTCGGCGACCCCACCTTCATCGCCAATGCTGAAACGGACATGAAGGAGGCCAAGAAGAGACTCGACGAGCTGGGGATCTTCCGCGCCGATCTCATTTCGTTCACTCGCTACTACGAGTTCATGTCGCAAATCGTCGATTACGACAGCACCGACCTGGAGAAACTGAATCTGTACGCACGGCACCTCGCACCATTGCTCCGCGAGGAGGCCCCGAGCGATGAGCCCATCGACCTGACCTCAGTGGACATGACCCACTATCGCCTCTCGAAGATCAAGCAGCAGGACCTGCTATTGGTCAAAGAGGGTGCCGCGGGTCTCCAGGTTGGCGACGACATCGGAGCTGGCAAACCGAAGTCCAAACAGGAAGTCTGGTTATCCGAGATCATCGCACGGCTGAACGAGTTGTTCATCACCGACGGTCTAACGGACCAAGACATGATCAACTACGCGTACACGATTCGCGACAAAGTCCGTGAGAACGACCGTGTCATGGATCAGATCGCGAACAACTCGCCCGAGCAGGCATTGCTCGGAGACTTCGCCGAAGCCCTGGACGACGCAGTGATGAGCAGCAGCGAGGTGCATCAGAATCAGATGACCCAGTACCTCAACAATCCGGAGCTAGCCGCAAAGTTCCAGCGAGTGATATTCGACTTGTTGTTGGCGAAGGGGGCCTGAGCGTGCGGGAAAGGCGACGCAAGTTATGCATGCTCGGCGGCGACGCCGGTGCCAATGAGCACCCAAAGCAGTGAGTCAATGCTCCCACGACTAGAATCCCGTGGATATTACGCGATAGAATAGCGACTGGCGTTGCCACCGCCGTATCACTCGGCACCCAAGCTCTGCAGTGTGGCGACAAAGTTCAACGCACGGTTTATCCGCACGTTGGGCGATCAGCTCAACCGACAAAGCTGTGCTTTTTTCTACGCCTGACATGCGGATAAATCGCAATTCGTTATCGGACTGAAATCGCATGAACGACGCATACGTAATTGAATGGTCGTTTAAGCCAAGCGATCTGTTTGAACAGGAACTCCAATTCGATGTGCTTGGCGCGTTGATCGCTATCGAGAATGGTGGCCTCCGCGCGACGATTCCCCCTACAGTTTACGAAGCTCACGATAGTCTGGTCGAGGCATTGCATGAACACCTGTCAAAGATGATACGCGGCGCGCAATTGGTGGCACGCTGCGAGACGGAACTTTCTGAACCAACCATAACGCGTGTCTATCCTGATGGCCGACGCGGCATCTATCTCAGAGCGAAATGCGGTGTTGGCGTTTGCGTTGGGCATGCCGCTGACTTTGTTTTGACCCGGGCAGACGGCACCAAAATTGACACGAAGGCTGATCGGCTTGAAGTGAAGCGAACGCTTGCCAACAAAGCAGCGGAATTTGGAAGTGATCCGCACCTTGCACTAATGCTCGACAGTTTCGACCGAGCAATGTCCGACAAAGCAAACATGCTGGTTCACTTATACGAAGTTTGTGATGCTCTTGCGCATCGAGTTGGCAGCCAGCGAGATGCGCGAAAAAAGCTACACATCTCAAAACTAGATTGGTCAGAGTTGAGCCGGATCGCCAACGACGCACCACTTAGAGAGGGGCGGCATCGAGGAAAAATGGCTCGATCTTTGCGATCCGCTAGCACGGCGGAGCTGGACCATTGCAAGTCTATTGCCGCCAGCCTTATTTCGACCTACATCGGATACCTAGAGTCAAAATCGAAGTGATGCCAATTGCATCCGACAAACATGACTGCGGATCTCCGACGAGGGACTTGACTCTGAGTCAACGCGACGTTTCCGTCACTTTCTCCAACAGGTTGCTCGTCCGTTGCGGTCTCAGTGGAGATCACCTATGAAATCATGCGATGAACCGACATTGCGAAATCAGTGTTGTTGAAGTGGCGATCGGAGGTTACATAGGCTCATGAGCAAATGTACTGGTAAGCCAGCAAGTAGTTTGGCTGTGGATGCTCGATTCTGTTTTTTTGATTTTTTTGAAATCGGTTGATGCAAATTAACTATATGCCTCATGGGAGCGAGACGCGTGTTGCGGGTCAAGAAACCGGAGCGGCTGGCATTTGTTCGGATGCTGTGATGCTGGCCTAGGCCCGTTGCGATAGCAAGCAAGTCATCGCGGGCGGCATCGTCGAGCGAGTGCCAGATAGAGAGCAATTCGGACACACCCGAAGATTCGAGACACAAATGGGACACACACCCAAGGAAATCGCTGTTTTCCCTGTGTTCCTGGCATTCTCCCAGTGATTTAAAATCCCCCGGACGGTTACGTCCTTGCGGGTTCGAGTCCCCCCCTGGGTACTTGGGTTGGCTTCCCAATGAAAGGCTTCACTGGCGACGGGCTTAGTGCCTATCTGAAAAGGGTTCTGAGGTCTGACCCTCTCCGGCGAGGCCGTCAAAAACGTTGTACATCGAGTCGCCTCCAAAGGGTCATACGCTCCAAAGGGTCAGGCCCCTTTTCGGATAGGCACTATCGGATAGGCACTTAGCGAATGTGAGTTCGCGACGCTTTCTCTATCGAAAGAGAGGGGGCGGAGATCGCTACGCAGCGCCCAGATGCGATTCGTCGATGCTCGCAAGACGGGGACGATGATCGGACGGGGGTGAATGAAAGTTAATCCACGCCGAAGGTCCCCTCCGTGACTCGATCTCGCGGCCCCCAAAGACTTGAGCCATTTATCGCCGTCCGCTCACGCAAGGGGACAATCGAATTAGGAGTCTTTGCCTGTGGCGGCAATTCCCAACACTGGCGGTACCAAAAAGAAGCCGTCCTGGGAGGCAGGGGCCATTTGCGTTGCGGTATCGGCGGTGAAGCTCTCGCCGGGCACATCGTCGCGAAACCGGTTTTGCACGTCGAGCGCGCTGGTCATTGGCTCGACACCCTCGGTATCGAGCTGAGCCAGGGTTTCGACGAACGCGAGAATTTCGCCAATTTGAGGACCAAAACTCTCCCGCTCCGCATCGGTGAGATCGAGCTTAGCGAGGTGGGCGAGTTTCTCAATATCAACGATTGCAGACACTATTTCTGAGCACCACTGACGTCAAATGGCTTCGTCTTGACCGTCTTGCGGACCTTGCCGCTGCGGATGCACTGCACACAAACCCGGACCGTCTTGTTTTGACCACTTGGCAGGGTGACGTGGATGCGTTGCAAATTGGGGACAAATTTGCGGCGAGTACAACCGGTGATTTTGGTACCGACGCCGCCCAAATATTTGGCTTTACCGCGAGTTTCGATCCGATTTCCGACCTGTACTGATTTGCCGCACGTTTCGCATTGTCGTGCCATCGAATTCTCCGCAACCGCTATTGAGATGTGTTTAAATGTTGGTATTCCACAGCGTCTTAGACGCCACAGTGAAATATGTTAATTTTCAAGCTCGGCAGGATAGCGACTTTTCTGGATAAGGGAAAGTGAGTCGGCAAAAAATGCCGGTCGCTTGTTGCTGCAACCCACATACACGGTACACTCTTGGGCATAAGTCTACGCGAGAGGGGGGTGGTTTCACCGACGAATGCCCCTCCCCTTGATCATCTTGGAAACCACTGGAAAGCATGCATGCCGTCATCCATCACCAATCAAATGCAGGGCGATATCTTGGTCCTGGGGTTTACTGATACAAAAATTCTGGACAGCCAGAAGATCGAAACGGTTGGAAAAGAGCTCCAGGACGCGGTTGCGGAAGCAATTCATAAGCGATTGCTGGTCAATTTTCGTGGCGTCTCGTTCATGTCTTCTGCCATGATCACGAAGCTGGTGATGCTCAACAAGCGCTGCAAGACCCAAGGTGTGACGCTGAAGTTCTGCGAAGTTTCGCCCAACGTGATGGAAGTTTTCAAGATTACGAAACTCAACAAGCTGTTCGATATTCAGGACGGCGAAGAAAAGGCGATCGCCAGCTTCGATAAGAAGGGCTGGTTCAGCTGAAACAGCAAGAGTCTCAGACGGTTGAAGTATCCGAAGCAGCGCGGTTGACTAGCGCGATCATCGAGGCGGAACGCGGCGAAGTTGCTGCCGAAATTCACGATGTGCTGCTGCCGTATCTCTATGCCGCGGCGGCAAAGCTGTCGTCCGTTCGGCAGCTTCTCCGTGCCGAGAATGAGCCCCCCAAAGAACGGCTCGATGAACGGTTGGCCGATGTCGCCGACTGGATTGATCAGTCTCGCGACGTCGCCCGAACACTGATGAACGGAATCACCCACCCGCCCCTGGCACTTGCCGACCCGCTCGCCGCAGCGAAGGCATTTTTGGATCAGTTCGCTCACATTGCGGGCGATGGGTTGGCACGTGTCAATGAAGCCGTCGATGTTAACTGGAGTTGGGACGGCATGAATTCACCGCTGGCCGATCGGTTGGCCCCACCGACTGCGATCGCTACCTATCGGCTCACGATCGAATTCACTCGCAACGCCCTCCGTCATGCCAACGCCAGTCACATTGAAGTCTCTGCGGAGATTGTCGGCGAGACCGCGATCGTACGGATCACCGACGACGGCTGTGGCTTCGACCCTCAGGGCGTCGATACCACTGCATCCCATGGGCTGGCCCTGGCGCCAGCGTGCGGAAAACGCAGGCGTGGAGATCGAAATTGAATCCTCGAAGCACAGCCAGGCCACAATTGAAACTGGAGTGAATCCCGGGACGCGAGTCACGCTGCAAATCAAGCTTCCAGCGGAACGGGGATGACGGACTCATTCGGCACCACGCCCTCAGCCGGTTGTGCGCGTTGGCCACGGCGAAACCGGGGAACCGTGATAGACGACCACAACGGCAAATGCCGAAACATTTCCCCACACCTGCTTCGTAGTCATTCGCAACCGCAGATCGAGCCCGAGCAAGAGGCACCATGATGAGCGAAAACGGCTCCACCACCGTGATTTTGAACGATCCCACCACCCAGCTACCCGAACCGGTTCTGGCTGCCTGGCAACAGCTGCAGGGGGTTGCGTCGCAGCTTCGCTCGGTTATCCGAGGCAAGGACGACGTGATCGAATTGGTGCTCACGTCGCTATTGGCTGAGGGCTCGATCCTGCTCGAAGACGTCCCGGGCGTGGGCAAGACGACGCTCGCCAAATCGGTCGCCCGGCTAATCGATTTGGACTACCAACGCATTCAGTGTACGCCTGACTTGTTACCCGGTGATATTCTGGGCGGATCGATCTACCGGCCTGCCATTGGTGAATTCGAATTTCGCCCAGGGCCTGTGTTTTGCAATTTATTGGTCGCCGATGAGATCAATCGGGCGTCACCGCGAACTCAGAGTGCGCTGCTCGAAGCGATGGCTGAGACGCAAGTCACGATTGAAGGCAACCGCTACGACCTAAGACATCCGTTCATTGTCATTGCGACGCAGAACCCCGCTGGTTTCGAAGGTACCTTTCCGCTGCCGGAATCCCAGCTCGACCGCTTCTTATTTCGGTTGAAAATGGATTATCCAGACCCTGAAAGCGAGGTCGATCTGCTCGTCGAGCAGTCCAATCACGAACCGGTGATGAATCTGGATCCCATCATGCATGTCGACGCTTTGGAGGTCCTCCAGCGTTGGGTTCGGGGGATCCGCGTGGATCGCAAAATCGCGACCTATATCGTCGCCTTGGCTTCCGCGACACGCCGCGATGGCCGACTGCGAGTCGGTTGCAGCCCTCGGGGATGCAAGATGTTGCTGCGGGCTGCTCAGGCGCGTGCGGTACTCGTGGGTCGCGATTTCGTGCTGCCAGATGACGTCCAGCACCTCGCCGTGGCAACTCTGGGACACCGCGTCAGTTCTCGGCACGCAGCGATTTCGATGGACGAAAACCGGCAGATCATCGATTCCGTCGTCCGACAGACGGAAATCCCTCTTTAGCAACTTACCCAAGTCCCCTCGCCACGCTAATAGGAACGGGGTGACGACTTTTTTGCCCTCGAGACTCAAGAAACATCCCCCAAACCGCTGCCGTTCGTACAAAATGGAATGCGTCAGCGACGACCTTCTCCAACTGAATGCACGCCTCTTCCATGACGACTTCGACGTTTCGCTCCGATCCGCATGAAAATGTGTTGACCAATCGAACTC
The DNA here is from genome assembly GCA_963763175.1 of uncultured Planctomycetota bacterium. GTDB lineage: Bacteria > Planctomycetota > Planctomycetia > Pirellulales > Pirellulaceae > Rhodopirellula. The sequence goes on from CAVXOB010000011.1 coordinate 1,489,763, forward strand.
AGGCGGATGGCGCGACGCTTTATTATGAAGACTTGGCGCTCGGGCAATGTTGGAAAAGCCCGCCGCGTCAAATTACGAAAGACGACGTCGCCACATTCTCGTCCCTGACTGGAGATTTTGATCCTTTACACCTCGCCGCCGCGACAGAGAGCAACCCCAGAAAACTCATGTCATCGCCATTCGGCGCGCCCGTGGCCCATGGGCTGTTGGGGCTGAGCATTCTCGCGGGCCTGTCAACGGAGCACCCTCGGGCAGCCACCTTGGCGCTTGTCGGGATCATGGACTGGCAATTCGAAAACCCGATCTTCTTTGACGACACCGTTCACGTGATTACCGAGGTGGAATCAATTACCCCGCACGGTCGTCGTGCGGGCCGGATCACTTGGCTTCGCAAACTGATTTCGAGCGATGGTCGGCTGTTGCAGCGGGGCCGATTCGTTACCTTGGTAGCCTCCCACAAACGTGAGCTTCATGGCAACTCGTCAAAATCGGCTGCAGCGCCCCGACAACCGCGATAAGAACTCGTCGTCGCGTTTTGATCATCGCGCTCTACTGAGCGGTGAAACAAGAGGTCCCGTTGCCAGTGCGGCAAGATTGAGCCTGCGTTCGGCCAGCCTGCTGTACGGGATCGGCGCACGAGCCCGGCGATATCGCTACGACAGCGGGCGGGCAGCGGTCCAGCACGCCGATGTACCCGTCATCAGTGTGGGCAATCTGACGACCGGTGGCACCGGCAAGACGCCCGTCGTCTGCGATTTGTGCGTTCGGTTGCGAAAACTTGGACGACGAGTGGCAATCATCAGCCGCGGCTATGGGGCCAGTGAAAACGGCATGAATGACGAAGCCCTCGAACTGGCTGATCGCTTGCCCGATGTGCCCCACGTGCAACACGCCGATCGCGTTGAAGCGGCGCGCATTGCCGTGGAAGAACTCGCCGCCGAGGTGCTCATCATGGACGATGGTTTTCAGCATCGTCGCTTGTATCGTGACTCCGATCTCGTGGTCGTCGATGCGACTTGCCCGTTTGGGTTTGGCTACATGTTACCGCGCGGCTATCTAAGGGAACCCGTCACCGGCCTCCGCCGCGCCGATGCAGTCATTTTGACGAGGACCGATCAGGTCGACATGCAAACACTCACCGAGCTGCGAGAACGGATCCGCGGCCATCTCGGACAACGGCCAGTGATCTCGACGACGCATGCACCGTCGAAAGTGCAACTTGATCGCGGCGCCAGTGAACCGGTCGAGTCGATCAAGGGCCGTTCGATTGCTCTCGTATCCGCCATCGGTAATCCAGACGCGTTCTCCAAAACGGTCCGAGACTGTGGCGGGCGGATTGCCGGGCATTTCAAATTAGCAGATCACCATCCCTACAACCGCGAAACGCGTCAGGCACTGAGAACATGGGTGGAGACGCTAAAATCCTCCGGACGCGTCGATCGCGTACTCTGCACTCATAAGGATGCCGTTAAGATCGCGAGCGATCAAATTGCTGGCGTCCCACTCGGCTATCTGCAAATCGATCTCAAGGTGCTCGTTGGCGAAGAGTCGTTTCAGCAGCTCGTCGAGGGTATCCATTCGATCGTCGTATAGGGCGCCGAGCGAACTTGTCACGGAGTTACATCAAGACAATCGCAGACAAACGATGTTCACCGCCCCCAAGTACCTTCTATTCACCAAGGCGGGCATTTGTTCCGATCGAGGGCAGCCGATAGATCGCATAGGTGGAATTTTGTTCTTCACCCAAGGGATAGACTTGCACGAGTGGCAACTGTGTGCCTACGACGCGGCGATCCACGAGCATCCAGTTGACGTGATACTTGCGTCGGAATGCTCTTAGTCGATCGTAGCGGATCGTCACTCGCATCGTGGACAGCTCGACGGGATAAATTTCGACAAATCGCCCTGCCCACTTGCGTAGACTTACCACATCTTGGGGGATGTCTTTCCAATTCACGACTTCGGCGCACTCCGCATACCACTTGAATGATTGCTGGTGTCGAGGTGTCAGTAGCACCGCGTCCTCAGGTGTATTCGCACGGACAAAACGACAGACGTTGACCCAATCCTGCATCGTACGACGTTGTTCAGCATAGTCCGCGTCGCGCCGCAAGCCGAGCAGGTCATTGCTGTGAGAGATGGGGACACCGCCGCTCATCCATTGCCACGTCGACCAAGTGGTGCATCCACAGGCGTATAAAAATATCGCAAGACTCGTCAGGAACGCCACGCCATTGAAAGCGGCACGACGCGACGCCCAGTACCGCTGCCAACATGGTATCTGGGAAGCGGCGTATCGCGCGTGCGTTGCATGCAAGATGAATGCAACACTGCACCCAAGAGCTAGCGGTGTGATGACATCGGCGAGGCGAAACCAGTAAAACCGCAACAACTTCGCAGCGAAATCCGGTGCAACTGCTGGTAGAATTCCTATCGCCAGGCCGACTAGACTCACGAGCATTGCGCCGATGGTGAAGGCGGTTAACAGGTCGGCCGCATCCAAACGTGAGTTCGCTCTCGTACCGACGCGCCTGCACAGGCGACGCATCACGGCCAAGCTGAGCAGTGTGACCACCGAGAGCAAGGCATGCCGCACGTACCAGTCGCGATGAAACGCGGAGGGGAGCAGATGATGGGAAAGGCGAAAATAAGTATACACGCGAGCCGCCGATGTCGATTCGGCCGCCGAGCCTCCCCAGGACATTAACATCGCTGGCACGAGTCCCAGCAACGAGATCGTGCCGCCCACGAACAGAGCGGGCGTGAAAAAACGACTGCGGGATTGAGCGGGATCACGGCGCACACGCTCCAGCCATAAAAATGCCAACGCTCCTGCTACCACTGCCCAGCCACCCGTCAAAACGTGAAATGCGGCTGCCGAACCAAACAGCAACCATACCCGTTCCCACTTGCGCTGCAGCAGTTCAGCAATTCCGAACAAGACCAAGCCAAAGGCGGGGACTTTGGCTTCGATACCGCCCACGACCCATTCGCCCGCAAGATTCCCCTGCTCGATACCAGCGATCCAAATGATGGCAACGACGATCGAGAGGCTCGATGGCAATTTCATCGATGAACACAATCGGATCAATCCAGCGGCAAGCATGCCCCAGCCGACGATTCGTCCAATCCATGCCGTTGTCGACAAGGTCCACCACTTCGTTGGCCAACCGAAGACCCAGTAGAACATCCAGTGGGCCTTGCCTGAAGTGACAAACAGATCTTCGCTGCACCAAGCCGGATTCCAAAAATTCTTGGCCTTAGCAAGGTAATGTGCCTCGTTCACACTCGGAGGAGGGTCACCGGCATAGAAGAAGAACAACCCCATGAGCGTCCACCAGGCAACCGCAACGCTGACCCGCTGCCGCAATCTTGATCGCGGGTCGATGAATCGACCCCCTTCGCAATCCGGTGCACGCTTTGATCTCACGGTTGCGACTCGATCAACTCGGCGGCAAATCGAATCGCCGCAATCATACTTTCACACGACGCTGTGCCTTGCCACGCCAAATCCATGGCCGTGCCATGGTCGACGCTCGTGCGAATGATCGGCAGCCCCAAGGTCACATTGACGGCGTCATCAAACGAAAGTGCTTTGAGTGGAATTAGACCCTGATCGTGGTAGAGGCAAACGTAGACATCAATCCGTTTACGCATGGCGGGCGTGAAGGCGGTATCCGGCGGTAGGGGGCCGATCACGTCCCAGCCGTCGCGGCGAGCCGCTTCGATTGCCGGGGTGACGATACGTTCCTCTTCGCCATGACTGAACATCCCATGTTCGCCCGCGTGAGGATTCAAACCACACACGCCGATGCGTGGCGGCAGCAGACTTCCGCGATGTTTATTTCGACGCTTGATCGCGTCACCGGCCATCGCGATCGTCCGCGCCAACGACGCCGGGTTGAGCAGTCCGGACACGTCGGCCAAAGGAACATGAATGGTTTCGAGCACGCAGGCGATCGTGTCACTGGCCAGCATCATGCGGACGTCGGCAGGCTCGGTATTCACTGAGTCAGCTGTGCTGCAAAATCGGCCGACACGTGCGGCGAGCAGTTCGGTGTGACCAGGGTACGTTACCCCAGCCTGCATCCACGCTTCTTTTTGAATCGGACCGGTGATCACTGCATCGACGTCACCGTGCACGGCCGCGTCAATCGCGGCACAAACGGTCTCATACGATGCCCGTCCCGTTTCCGCTGAGTAGCGGCCTGGGGTGACTTCGTCCATCGTCAAATTACCGCAGTCCAAGATATAACCTGGGGCGTCTGGATCGATCGTACGGATTTGATCGAGTGCGATCGTCGGTGGCAGGGGAAGACTCATGGCAGACGCAACCCGTGCGAACAGTCCCGAATCACCCATCAGCAAAGGCAGGCCGAGTGATCGGATGTCCGGCCGCTGCCAGACCTGCAAGGCGATCTCGGGACCGATGCCACTGGCATCGCCCATTGTGATCGCGAGTTTGACCGCGCGATCACTCATCAGAATCCATCCACCGGTTTGATTTCGGCAATAATTTCTTTGGCTCGAGCGGCATCTCGCTGTAACACTTTGACCTGTACCATTCCCGGCGCTTCGGCGCGAAACCCTGCTGTAAAACCACCCACGGCGGTAGCGCGAATACCTTCATCCGCCAATACGTTGACGAGGACCCCTGCGGCAATTTCACTACTTCGTTCAGCCACTGACACCAAGTGAGCACGGTTGAGATCGTCGTCTTTTTCGCTTACCGGCGTGTTCATGTTTTTCTGCTTATTGTGAGGTTGTCGTGCGGCGATCCGAGCCGTGCGGGCGGGCTACTTCGTTTCTAGTTCGGAAAGGCGAACACCGCGCGAGTCGAGTCGATACTGAGGCGACAACGTCTCCTCGCACGGCCGGGCATCGACACGGTATAATCAAATTACCATGAACGAACCCACCATTATTCTATCCGGTACCGATCCCGACCTGCCCAAGCCGGTGCCGCCGGGGCTGAGACGATACACTGGATTGCGAGAAATGGCGCGGGGGGCGACGGCAGTATTGCAGTCCGCGTTTGATCCCCTCACCGGGCGGACTGTCGCGATCAAAAAATTATTGCCCGAGAAGAAGTTCGATCGTACCGAGCGACGCCGTCTGCTGCGTGAGGCACGCGTGACCGCCCAGTTGCAGCACCCCAATACCGTCCCTGTCTACGATATTGGCGACGATGACGTCGATGGGATTTATTTCACGATGAAGCGGATCTCAGGCGAAAACCTGTTTGAGATTCTCAAGCGAATCGCCCGCGGTGACCAGCAGGCAATCGAGGCCTACCCGATTTCCTGGCGTCTGGAAATTGTCGAAGGTGCCTGTCAAGCGCTCGCGTATGCTCATGCTCGTGGCGTGATTCACCGAGATGTGAAACCGGAAAACATTTGGGTCGGAAACTTCGGCGAAGTCATCCTTTTGGACTGGGGGGTCGCGAAAGTTTGGGGACACCCCGACGACAACAATCCAGTTCACCAAAGTTCCTTAGCAATTCGTCCGGAAGCCGTCCGTGCAGAGATGGACATGGCTCAGTTGCAAACACTTACCGGGGGCGGCCAACGGCCTGGCACACCTCTCTACATGTCACCCGAGCAAATCGTTGGCAACCGCACCATTGATGAACGCAGCGATGTCTTTAGCGTCGGCGTTGTTCTCTATGAAGTCATGGCTATTCGCGAACCGTTCCGCGGTAAAACGATCGATGAGACATTCGACAACATCCGCCATCGCGAAATCCAGCCACCGAGCGAGCGTTCTCCCCAATACGCTATCCCCAAAGCAGTTGACGATATCGTCGCGAAGGCGCTGCAAAAGCGACCGGAAAAGCGATATCAGTCCATGCGAGACTTGATCGCCGATTTGAAGGACCTCGCTTGATTGCGTATGGCAGACAACCGGTGCATTATCCCTGCACCGACATCGGTGAGATACGCGCCTGCAGAGCACAGCCGTCGCAGATCACCATGCCGAAGACGGAGTGTCTGATCGTCGAAGGCGATAGTGCGGCGAAGTCCGTTGGTCAAGTTCGCAGCTCGCAGCGCCAAGCCATCTTGGCTCTCCAAGGTAAACCGCTCAACGCGATCAAAGCGTCTCGCCAAACGGCGGTCAAGAATGAGATTTTCGTACGGATTTTCGAAACACTGTTGGGATATCGCCTTGGATCCACCATCGATCCAGATACGTTGTGTCAGCGGATCGCCAATCCCGCCGCCTGTGTGTATCAAAGACTGATCTTGTTGATGGATCCAGACGCTGACGGGATCCACTGCGGCGTATTGATGATGGCGTTTTTTCGGCGATTCGCACCGGAGCTGATTGATGCCGGACGTGTGATCGTCGTCCGCCCGCCGATGTTCGTTTTTCGATTGCCTGACCAACCGAGTCTCGACGTATCCCGGTGGCCGGTGGCCTCCAGTCCCGAGCATGCGTCTGCCATCGAGCAGACATTACGAGATCATGGCATTGAACGATTTGAGAAGGCGCGTCACCGAGGGCTCGGAAGTCTCGACAGCAGACTTCTCTGCTACTCCAGCGTCGATCCAGCCACTCGCCGCGAGATTTGCCTCACTCTCGACGACGCCGACACCGCCATCGCCCTCTTCGGTGGCTGATGGTCACCTTTGGCTCTGCTAACAATGGTTTCATTCAACTTTCGCGGTACGAAAGGCAGCTATTCTCGCTCGATGCGAAGCGGGTGGCACCGTGCGATTCAATTGCAACCCACGGGCGACCTGTTGCGTTAATGAAAGTGAGTTATCATTGAATGAGATCGCCAGCACTGCTGGGTCTGGATCAATTGACCAGCGCATCTCACCATCAATGGAATTCCATGCGATTTTTTGCACAGCCCCACATTGTTATTTTCATGTTGCTCGTCTGCGCTTCGGACGATTTGCAGATATTAGCCGCCGATGCATCCGATCAAGAAAAATCGCGAGCCGAACCAAAATTTGTCGACGGCGAAGCTGTGAAGATCTCCGCCTTTTCGGATTCTGATTATTGGATTCGTGAGGATCTGTGGGTCCAGACCGACTTCGACTCCGACGACGACGGCAAACCCGACCGCATGCACGTCGATGTCACGCGGCCGCGGCAAACTGATTCGGAAGGGTTGAAGTTGCCAGTGATTTATGAAACCAGCCCGTATTTCGCTGGCACAGCGCCCGATTCGGACAACAAGATGTGGTCGCCCAGGCAGGAACTCGGTGCGACGCCCGCTGCACGACCGCTCATTGGACCGTTCGAGCGCTCCGGCGTCCGTCCGATCATATCCAAAGATCTCGTCGAGGAGTGGGTGCCGCGTGGATTCATCGTCGTGCATTCCTCTTCACCGGGGACGGGGCTCTCCGAAGGTTGCCCAACCGTCGGTGGTAAGAACGAAGCACTCGCCCCCAAAGCGGTAATTGATTGGCTGTGTGGACGAGCCAAAGGATTCACGACACCTGATGGCGATGAACCGGTTACCGCCTATTGGTCAACTGGCAAAGTCGGCATGACAGGCACCTCCTACAACGGCACCTTGCCGCTGGCTGCAGCGACAACGGGCGTCGAAGGCTTGGAAGCGATCATTCCTGTCGCTCCGAATACTTCTTACTATCACTATTACCGGTCCAACGGTTTGGTCCGCCATCCGGGTGGCTATACAGGCGAGGATATTGATGTCCTCTATGATTTTATTCATAGCGGCAACCCGGAACTGCATGACCACTGCAACTGCGAAGTTCGCGAAAAAACGATGCTCGCCAACATCGATCGCGAGTCGGGTGACTACAACGAATTCTGGGCAGGACGTGACTACTTAAACCAACTCGATGATGTTCGCGCCGCCACGCTGATGTCCCACGGGTTCAATGATTGGAACGTCGTCCCTGAACACAGTTATCGCATATCCGCGGCACTGAAAGAGCGCGGCGTGCCTGTCCAGACGTATTATCATCAAGACGGCCATGGTGGTCCGCCACCCATGAAGATGATGAATCGCTGGTTCACCCACTATCTTTTCGGTGTCGACAACGGCGTCGAAAAGGACCCGAAATCTTGGGTAGTTCGTGAGGGCAAGAAACACGACGACCCCACGTCTTATGCGGATTACCCCAATCCTGATGCCTCCCCAGTCGAACTGCATCTCGTCGGTGGTGCTCCTCAGCAGGGCAAGCTCTCATTGTCAGCGGATGACTCGCAGGGGCGCGAGACGCTGATCGATAATTTTTCGTTTAGTGGCGAATCGCTCGCCAAGGCCGAATGGACGCGGCACCGACTGATCTACGTTTCACCGGAACTCTCACAACCTGTCCATCTGTCAGGCATCGCGACGGTTCGAATCCGTGTTGCCAGCGATCGACCCGCGGTCAACCTGTCCGTATGGGTCGTCTCGCTGCCATGGACGGACCGTGGTCGAGGAGGTCACATCAACGACAATATCATTACCCGTGGTTGGGCCGACCCGCAGAACGCAGCATCGATCCGAGAAAGCAAACCACTCGTGCCCGGCAAATTTGTCGATATGAAGTTCAACTTGCAGCCAGACGATCAAATCATCCCCGTGGGTCAAAAAATCGGCCTACTAATCATGGCTACCGATCGCGACTTCACGCTCTGGCCGGACCCAGGCACAGAACTGACTGTCGATCTCACGGGGACCACGTTAGAACTCCCCGTGGTGGGCGGACAGACAGCACTGGATGCGGCCTTCACTCCCCCACCCACCCCGGATGACACGTGATTATGGATGCAAACGACCACAGTGATTTCCTTGTCAGCTCGGAGCGAGTGAGAGGAATTTGACGCCAGAGCACATTCGAGGGTAGCGGCCAGAAAAAAGTCCTTAGGCCGCCAGTGGATTGCCGGCCAGGTAATGTCCCGTTAACGCGATCGCCATCGCGTCGGCGACGTCGTTGGGCTCGGGAACCGACTCGAGGCCGAGCTGCAACTTCACTGCGAGCTGCATCTGTGTCTTCGAAGCGCGCCCGTTGCCTGTCATTACCTTCTTCACGCGGGTGGGTTCGTAGTGACAAATATCCAGCCCCGCCTCGCCTGCAGCTAAACAGATCACGCCTCTGGCATGTCCCATCAAAATTGCGGTGCGGGGGCGCTCATAGTGTGAAAACAGTTGTTCCAGGGCCATCGCGTCGAGAGGATGAGCCGCGATGACTTCGCGAATCCCGTCGCTGAGTTCTTTCAACCTTACCGGCAGACTATCACGAGCTCGGCTGCGGACGACACCAGCCTCGATGAGTCGCAGGTTACCGCCATCACGGCAGACCACGGCATATCCGGTAGTGTTGAGCCCGGGGTCGATACCTAAGATGCAATGATAGGCACCTGGCCGATCGGTTACGAGCTGCGTTCCCACGACGTTCCCTCTTTTTTATCCAGCAGCGCGACACCGAGTGCATTCAACCGGTCGCGGATCGCGTCACCAGTGGCGTAGTCTTTCCGCTCACGTGCCTCTTTACGTAAATCGATCAATAGTCGAACAACGCCATCGAGTAGCTCAGCGGCCGATTCATCGCCGCCTGCGGCGATCGGTGGGCGTACAAACAAGCCGAGAACGCTTGACAGTTCCGCGATAACGGTCGTGGCTCGGGCCAGCCGCGTGACGGCGTTCGACGTGGCGTCACTGTTGCTAGTCAGCTTTTCAGAATCGATGTACCGATTGAGTGTCCGCAGCGAATCGAACAGCACACTGATCGCCAGGCCGGTATTGAAATCATCGTCCATCGCGGCAAGGAACTTACCACGAATCGCATGAATTTCGCTGAGCAATTCATCATTCCCGGGATCAAATTCGCCCTTGGTTCGCAGACGGGGCGGGTCGAGTTCGTAGAACGATTGACCAGTGATTTCAGCAAAACGATCAAAGAACCGGTAGAAGGCCTCGAGCGACGTGCCTGCTTCGGCCAGTGTTTCTTCGTTGTAGATGATCGTGCTGCGGTAGTGCGTCCGGAGCAGAAAGAATCGAATCCGCTCTCCAGTTTGGGTACGAATCAGCTCGGCCAGGCCCCCGGCGCCCTTACTACGGCTGATTTTGCCCGATGCGGCTTCCTCGACCGACTCGGCGGCTTCCACCGCCGTGTTCTCACGATCTCCCTTGCCACCGATTTTGCCTTTTTCACCCGCCCGCATCAAGCCATTGTGCATCCAGTACTTGACCATCGGCGCATCGTGACGGCAGGTACTTTGGGCGCGTTCGTTTTCGTGGTGTGGGAACATCAAGTCCAACCCGCCGCCGTGGATGTCAAATGTTTCGCCCAAGATTTCGTGGCTCATCGCCGAGCACTCAATATGCCAGCCCGGTCGCCCATCTCCCCACGGACTCTCCCAGCTCGGCTCGGCCGAACGAGCCGATTTCCACAAGGCAAAATCGCCAGGATTGCGTTTCTTGGCGGCCGCGCCGCCACCTTCACCCTGCTGGGCATCGATGCTGCGGTTGGACAATTGACCGTAGCCCGCGTCTTTGGTGACGTCGAAAAACACGTCGCCGTCGACGGAGTAGGCAAAGCCTTTCTCTTCGAGCGAACCGATGAACGCAATAATTTGGTCCATGTGATCAGTGGCTCGTGGCAGATGATTGATCTGGTTGACGCCGAGTTCTTTTAGGTTAGCGAGATAATCCGCCGTCATTTCGACGGCGATCTGACTCATGGGAATCCCACGCTCCTGACTCTTCTTGATCAGCTTGTCATCCACATCGGTGATATTGACGACGAACGTCACATCATAGCCGCAGTACGTGAGAAACCGCTTGATCGTGTCGAATATGACCGGGCCGACCATGTGCCCAATGTGCGATTCGGCATACACCGTCGGGCCACAAAGATACATGCCGACGTGAGGCGGACGCAGCGGCGAAAACGGCTCTTTCGTCTTGCTGAGCGTATTGTAGACACGGATCGAGGGGCGAGAATCGCAATTCGCATCAGCCGGTGCGGGCGAGGTAGCAGTCGAGCTCATCAGTTCACGAACGAAAAGGGAAGGAGCGGTTGTCTGGGGGGTATTTCGCCAATGAGCGAATCCTGTGGCGAGTCGAGTACACCGGTGAAACCACCGAATTGCCTCCACCCAGTCGAGTATAGGGGAGATTGGCACTGCAGGGCGAGTCCATCTCTGAAAGCCCCCGGACACCCTGTCGCGATGCTGTTCCTGGACGAAATCAGTAAGCAGCGGAAATCCTGTCGACCGTCAGCGTCGAGGCCGATGTGTCGGCTGAGCGTCTAAAGCGATTTTTCATTTTGCGAGATGGCGACTCGCACTATCAAGTCAGTAAGTCGTTACGTGAGGTCCTCGTCTTTGCCGACCAGAACTTGATCTTGGACCCTCCGATACGGCGATAGCTCACCACGGGTGTCTTCCATGTTGATCACGCCAGCCCCCATCGCCGCCGCAGTGTCCATTCACAGCATAGACAACCAGCGAAGAGCGTGAACATGATCCAGCCGCTAAGCGGGTTGTCTCCCAGTCGCCATTTCTCAATTATCACGCGTTCGGCGCGTCGCCGTTGAGTCATGATCCGGTCCACCAATTCGGCTACCTGGTCAGAGCGGAACGATTCACCGCCAGCTGCCTCGGTGACCAACGCCAGTCGGTTCAGCAGAGCGTGATCTGCGTTTTGCGCCGCCAGCTCCCGCGTGTCATCGCTCACCAGAAAGGGGAGCTCCGCCGTCGCGAGCTCGTCGTTTTTTTCTCCCAATCGTACTCTCAGCCGATAGATGCCGGCCGCCAACCCGCCAGACTGATTATCGCCACCGCCGCCTGCAGCAATTCCCGTAATTTCGCCAGCCGCCTCCGTGCGGGAGTCATCTATCCCACCGCGTTTCGTCGTGGATAGCTTGAGTGGCGTTACGTCTCCCGATTCGGTAACTATCTCGGCCGTCCAAACCGCCGATTCGGGCGTTGCCGCCTCGCCACCGATACGGGTTGCTGTGAAAAGTGTCGTTTCCGATGTGCTCATCCGGCGGTGCGTCATCGTGAGTTCGATCTCTCCGTCGGAGGACTCCTCACGTGAGAGCAGCCATAGCATCAGTTGACGCCAAAACCGACGATGAACCTCACTTGCTCCACTCGTCCACCAAATCCAAGTCGAATCAAACGCGAGCGAGGCAACACGTCCCCGCCCGTACTCGCCCACCACCATCATCGGCGGGGCAGTACCATCTTTGAGGCCGCCGTGCAGCAACACCTGCACTCCAGGCGCCACCTGCACACCCGCGAACCGATTCGCACCGGGCATCGGTGGTAAGTTCGCCCAGGCGTCTTCGACCGATTTCGATGCATCAACGTCGATGCGGGTAATCGGATGCGGCGTAGCAATTTGCAGTGCAACTGGACCGGCAAGTTGTCCTGGTAGAACGACATCCTCTGGATTGGTCTGCCCCGGCGGCACACTCTCGCCGAGCGTTTCCCCGGGCGGCTGAGACACACTTGCGTCCATTTTAACGGGCACTATCGGTGAAAGCGGCGTGTCGGCATATCCGCCGGGGCCGTATGCGCGTTCGCCGCCAAGGGTTAGCAGCGCAGTGCCGTTTGCTACTAATTCTGCTATCTGGCTAAGCTGCTCATTCCCGATGGCAGCGGAGTGCAAGTCTCCCAAAATAATGACATCGAACTGCCCTGGTTGCAAATCGTCACTGAGGTCGACCGGCCAACGAGACGTGGTGTCCCGAGGGATCCAGCGGTAAGTTAGCTCCAAGTCCGGAAATCGTCTCAGCGCCCGTCGCAAGTATCGCTGTTCCAATCGCGGCGTCCCTTCCAGATACAATACCCGACCGCCGCCCTCTCTCACGTCGACGAATGAAAGCTGTTGGTCGTTGGTCGTATCGGTTTCGCCAGGAAGCGAGCGGGTACTGACGACCAAACGATACTGCCCAGGATCCGGTGCAACAACCGGTATTCGCACTGCCTCACGATATTCATCTCGGTTCGGTGTGATCGTTCGAGTCGCCGCTGTCGATTGCTGCCCCGCCTCATCCACCCAGACCAAGGACAATCCAATCGGCGCACTTTCGTACCCACGCGATTGAAATTCAAACGAGACTTCCGTCTCATTCCCAGTGAACATACGGTAGCTCTCGGGCAGCGAAGTGATGGCAACGTCACGAAGCTGGCTGCTCATTGCTGGCGGCCCCAGCGCGACCGTCCACAGCGGCACTCCAATGGCTGCCACCCAGTTCGCAGATGAGACCGGATCGACGCTCTGCACGGCGTCGGCCTGCATCGTTTGTGTTCCATCGCTGAACAGTACAATTCCGGCTAAAGGCTGGGTGCGCGACGTTGCGACGGCCGCATCCAACGGCGCCGCGAGATTCGTGAGCCGGCCATCGGGTTGGGCATTCTCAAACTGGCCGATTGATCGACTCAGATCGTTGGCTGGACCGAGCGCGATCTGTTCACTCGCGGCATCAAATCGATACAAGGCGACGTTGAGATTCTCATCGAATGATGACAGTTCCCTCGCAATCTCGGCCAGCGCTCGATGCTGTTGCTGCCAACGGCTCTCCGCACCACCGATTCCTGTCGGCTGCGCCGCCGCAGGGTCGAGTAGGTTGGCCGACGGATCACCTGAGCCTAGCGTCATGCTGCGTGACGTGTCGAACGCGATTGCCAACGTCGCGGCGGTAGGCCGGTTATCCTTTCGCACAAACGCGGGTCGCAGGAGTGCAAGCACCAACATGACTGCCGCGATGCCACGCATCGCCAACAGAATACGGCGACGCGACCTGGACACACCGCTGGGCATGATCCAAAACAGCAGAGCAATTACCACGATCGTCAGCAAGATTCCGGTGGCGCCAGAGTCGTAGATGGGGTCGTAGCTCAACCGCATCACTCTGACTCCGGTGCAGACAGCGATCCGTAGAATCGGTTGCTGAGAATTTGCTCGGCGAGAAACACCAGGACAGCCACCAGCATCAGCGGGCCATGTAGCGACACAGCCGATTTCGCTCGCTCGTTCGTTTGCAGCGACAACTCACTGGGGTCGTTGGCAATTGACCAGCCTTCCTCACCGAACCAGTTTTGCAATGTTTCGAGTGACGTTGTTTTGCCGTCCGACCACACGGACGACAAATTTGCCGAGATCCCACTCCACACCTCCGGTGAACGGATAAAATAGGTGCCAGGTGTGTCGGTATCCTTCACCAGCACGCTCGACTGCGTCACCGGGATCGAGCGGCCGGTCGATTGTCCCGGCGCGTAAAGTTCGACTGTCCGCTCTTCATCGAGCTCATCCCTTGCATGCCCGTTGAGACGGGGATCCGAGTGGGAATCATTGGCAGGGAGACCCAGATCCAGGACAGCAGCTTGTCCTGCAAGGATCGTGGTGTTGCTACGATCGATGCCCGCCGCCCAAGCCGCCAGGCCGCGCACGGACATGAACGCTGGCCAAGCATCAGCTGCACCAAACAAATCGTTCCACGCCCTCGTCTTCGATCCGAGTGCAGGTAGGGGCGTGGTCGTCACCGCAATCCGTCCAGTGCCCAAACGTCGAGTCAATACGGCGGGATAGCCTTCCCTCGGCACGTCACGGCTGGTTGCGTATCGAGCGATTACGTCCCACGGAGGTGGCGACTGGGACGCTGACGCAAGTAATGCGGCGGAATCACTTTCATCACTCTCGTCACGGACTTGCCAATACCGGTGAATGCGAAAGTCACTCCAGTTGGGCATCGAGGCAGGGCGCATCAATGCCGAGAAAATTGGATGCGATTGTGCAGTCACTTGCCAATACGTCCCCGGCGACGGCACACGCCATGCTCGAACCAGGGGCGGAATCAGTGCGTCGACTGGTGATGCGTCCCCACGACCTTGACTCCGCTCGCCCCCCGCGCCGATCACCTCGGCTCCTGGCCCGAGTCCGATCACTAGCCCACCACCACGCAAGACAACACCCGCGATGCCGTTCCAGATTGCGGTGCTGATGCCCGCCGACGATCCGGCAATCGTTTGCTGCCGAGCATTGAACTGCACCGGCGGATCGATCATCATGATCAAATCAAATTGATTCCAATCGACAGTGCCCAGATCGCGATAGCTCACCGTTTCGATTCGATAGCTTGCTGACGCATCCTTCGGTGTGTGCGGGGCCGTCATTGCAAAAGCCATCTTGGACGCCTCGTCGCGATGCTCACCGACCATCAGCACGTGAGGAGGCGCGGGTAACTCGACGGTGATGAACCGTTTATTATCCCAGAGAAATCGATCTCGTCCAATCAGCTCCACAACTGCGTGATGGGTTCCCCGAGCAAGCGGCGGCAAAGTCAGAGATACCTCCCGCCCAGCATCTCCTGCAAGTTCCACGGACGCCCGGTCGACCGTTCGGAGCGATGGCAATACGATCTTTCCGTCACGAATCACTGGCAGGGCGGGATCGTGTCCGTAGAGCCGCAGTTGTACCGTGGCGGTCAACGCCTGTTCAGATCCAGAGGCTGCGCCGGAGCCAGCTCCACTCCCCATTTCACTACCATTCCAAACACCAACGTCCAAGCGAATCGCAATTGCCGTGCCGGGCGAAGGTGCAACGTCCGCCACTTCAGGCGGCGAGATCCAAGGATTGATGAGAGGTGCACTCCTCACCGCTCGCGCGATTGTCGGCGCGGTGTGATCAGAAGCAACGGCTTCGTTAAATTCAGCGTCTTCGTGAATATTCAGGATGCGAATGGGCACCCCTTCGTGCTGGGCAGGAGCAATGGATGAATGATCGCTCGACTCGGGTGCGTTTTCGTCCCAGCTCGGTGCTGCCATGTCGGAGATCACCACAACTTGCCGGTGAGGTAGGTCACTCGTACGAACTAATTCAACGGCCGCGATGATGCGCTCATCGATCGGTCGGGGCACTGCATGTGGGGTGATCCGATCGAGTCTCGCCTGGGCCGCCCTCGGGTCGAGTGAAAAGCCTGCTGGGGACACGGATCGGTCCACGATCGCCACGCGGCTGCCACCGGCTAAACCCTCGATTAATTCACCTGCACGAGCTAACGCGACGGCCAATCGCGTGCCAGCTAGATCCTGGCCCTGTTGGTTAAGAAGTTCCTCGTCCTCATTTGATGTTTGGACTGTTGATGCCGTGACAAAATCGTCGTCAATTCGCCAGGCCGAGGACGGCGAATTGTCAATCACGATCGCAATCGCCGTGGGACCGCTGCCTTCAAAATTAAGACGTGTACCGCTCGCCAGGGCGCGAACGGCCATGATCCCACCGATGCTCCCAAGCAAAATCGCAGCGACCAGTAGCGACCACACAAGCGACTGGGCAAGTCCCCGCGCAAATGCCATCGAAGCGAGCGACAGTAGCCCCACTCCAAACAAAAGTAAAAGGCCTGTTGTGATCCACTGCGACGACATCGCCATGTCAATGTGAGGTCGCGCCAGAACAATAGCGAATGCGATAATCGCCAATACCCGCAGCGCCAACAGCCACCACCGCCGCACCCGCAACCGACTACTCTGCGTTGTCAGCCGTTGTTTCAGAAACGACACGGCCGGGAAAACGACGCGCCGTGGAGGTTGACGCGCCAACAAATGCAAGACGACGGGAACCCCGGCCGCCAGTGTTCCCAACAGCAATGTCGCACTGAGAAAGCTCATTACTCAATCGATACCGCCAGCAGTCGCAAGCGTTCCACCAAGCGGAACAGGGTGTCGGTTTCAATGGTGTGCGGTCCTTGGAATGCCATGAATTCAACCTGCACATCCCCGCCTCTGAGCATGTCCCGCAGCGCCTCGGCGCTGGAAAACGGCAGAATCGGATCGATCCGCCCGTGCGATTGGAGCACGTGCGTGTCCACCAATCGAGATAGATTCGCCGTCCACAATGACTCGCAAATCAATGTCCCAGAAAACTGAACGAGAATCGCTGGTGGTGGCACTTCGCCGCGCAGAGCCAAGTCCATCGTCAACATGGCGCCCTGGGAAAACCCGCCGAGAACATACGGCGTTTCTTGGGGAAAATCAGCAAGTGCTGCCGTGACCGTTTCCTGCAGGGCAGCTCGCGCCTCGTCGATCCCCGGGGGAACTTCCCCATGGAGCTGCGAGAATTGATTCGTTTGCATAAGTTCCTGCAGCATGCCCATATTCAAGGGCCACCACGCCCGCCCCTCCGGCATCCCCACGTCCGCGAGATCGTGAGGCGCTTCCGGATAAATAAAGCGAAGTTTGGCAGAATCTCGTCCGATCCATTCAATCAAGTGCGGCGTCAGGGAAGCGAGGTCATCACCGGGGGCGCCGTAGCCATGGCATAGGATCACCGGAATCCGAGGGGCATCTGACCCGTCAACGATGAGGCAGCGGAGCGATCCGAGTGTTTCGATTCGTGGACGAGCTGCGTACCCGTCCTCGGAATAATTGGGTTTGTTCATGCTGCTAGGTTACGCGAAACCAGGTACCTCTTACCAGCCACGCAAGAACGCGATTTCGTGAGCAGCCGTTTCTCGGCTAGACAAGCACGACATCTTCCAGTCACGAGCACCCATAACTGCCGAGTCGTTCGCTCCGAGACTTGGAGAGACTCCGCTACTGGGCTAACGGGTGTTACTCCGAGCTGGTCATCTCCAACTGAGTCATCTTGCGATACAAATTCGATCGATGAAGCCCTAATCGCTTTGCGGCTTTCGTCATGTTGCCGCCGCACTGAGCGATCACCGATTCGATGTGCATCATCTGAAATTCGCGGGTCGCCTCATTGAGACTTAGTTCCAGCTTATCAGTTTTCGTGCTGGCCGGACCTGGGGGCGACGTGCGCAACGCACTCAGTAGTAGATCCTCCTCGCCAATGGAGTTACCACTACTCAGATAGGAGACCCGCTCGATCGTGTTGCGGAGTTCGCGAACGTTTCCTGGCCAGGGGTGCGAAAGCATGACCCGGCGTGCCGAGTCATCGAGTTCGGGGACGACGCGACCGATCTGACGACAAAAAAAGCTCAAGAAATGCTCCGCGAGCAAAATCACATCATTCCCCCGCGCTGAGAGAGGCGGCAGGGTAAGCGACACCACATTGAGACGAAAGAATAAATCTTCGCGAAATCGTTTGGCGGCGATCAATTCCTGCAGCGGTTGATTGGTCGCCGCGATCACCCGCGTATCGATTGGAATCGGCTGCGAACCTCCAACACGCACCACCACGCGATCTTCGAGCACGCGCAACAATTTCGCTTGCCCCGCCAGACTCATGTCGCCAATCTCGTCTAGAAACAGCGTCCCATTGTGAGCCAATTCAAACTTACCTTGCCGACTCGCGGAGGCATCAGTAAACGCACCCTTTTCATGGCCGAACAGTTCACTCTCTAGCAGCGATTCTACCAAAGCGGCGCAGTTCACCGCGATAAAAGGGCCGCTTCGCCGCTCACTGCGGTAATGAATCTGTTGGGCGAGCACCTCCTTGCCGGTGCCGTTTTGACCCAAGATCAGCACACTCAGCTGCGTATCCGCTACCTTTGCCGCCTGCTTGCGCAGTTCACGAATCGACGCATGGTTTCCGATCAAGGGATTCGACTCGGCAGCCTGTGTGATCAAGCGATCGCAGGTGCGAACGAGATGCAAACGGTTTCTCTGCGCATCGATTGCGACAACAGCATGCTGGGCCAGTTCGGCCAACGTTTGCACATCCGCAGCATCGAACGCGCCACCGAAATCGCCACGAGGTTTCGCATTGATCACTTCGAACACGCCCACAATTTTGCTGGTTGAATTCAGCATGGGCACGGCCGCCAGAGAATGGGTTTGAAATCGCTGAGCCTGATCGACGAGCCGATTCACTCGACCGTCGTCGACCGCACCGGTCGCCCATACTCGGGGGACGCAACTATGCAGCACTTCGCCGACAATTCCCATGTCATCGTCGACCTCGAGAACGCCTCCCTCGATTCCGATCGCTGGTTGGCCGATCAGTCGGTGCCGTGGTTTGTCCCACAAAAAAATCGTGGCGCGTTCGCACGCGAGCACCTCGCATGCACATTGGGCGATCGACTCCAGCAATGCTTGATCGTCGTCAACCTGTTGCCAATGAGCAGCCGCCCGGAGCATCGAGCTCAACTGCCAAAGTCGCCTTGTATTGTCATGTCGGTCTCGTCGCAGCAAAAACATCTGGCCGAGAATCCGAGCCATTCTAGTCATCAATTCCGCTGAAGCCGGTCGTCCGCCTAGCGACATCACTAATGCCATGTTCGGCATGTCGGAGGGCTCCCCCTCGTCCTGAATCGGATGACCGGGAACTGCGATCGCCGCGAATTCACGATCGATGACGATGTCACCCTGATCGATTGCCTCACTGACGAGCGCGTGCGCCGGCGACCACGGGTCGCCTATCCAAAAACCGGTGATCCAACGCGATTCAGCTTGGAGGATCACGCCACAACGTATCGTGGCAAGTTTTTCGTCGTGACTCGGCCCGGGTTCAGCATACTCAATATTAGAATCGAACAGCCCAGGGGAAATCAGTTCGAGCAGCATCGGCGTGATTTCTTGCAAAATGGCCTGATCCCATAGCAGCTCCGATTGAGTGGGGGCGGCCGAACTCGATCTTATTGAACCATCCGCATCGCTTGCATTTCCCCGACCTTCCCGCGCCTCTCCACGCGATGATTGGTCGGATGGACCACCCATTTGAGCTGTCAAACGTTGAGATGCCGGGGTGATCAATTAGTTTTCTCATTTTGCAATGTCAAGGATGCCTTGTGACCACGTGCGCATCCAGCGATGATAGGCAATCCCCACTGCAAAATTCGACCCAATTTCGACGTAGAAGGTGTAATAAATGCAATTTGAAGGAAAAAAAGGACTGATTGTCGGCGTCGCAAACGATCACTCGATCGCGTGGGCCATCGCCCAACAAATCCTCGCGGGCGGCGGAAGGTGTGGTTTTACTCATCTGCCCGACCGCCCCGATGACGAAAAAAAGAAAAATCGCCGCCGCGTCGCGAAACTCACTGATCAGCATGAGGGTGCTGAATTCCTGCTGCCGATGGATGCCAACAACGACGACGACATCCGCAGCGTCATGGAGCATACTGAAAAAACATTCGGCAAGATTGACTTTCTGCTGCACTCGATTGCGTTCGCGGACCGTGATGATCTGGGGCGTGAAACGCTGCACACCTCACGCAACGGATTCAAGATCGCGATGGAAGCCAGTGTTTTTTCGCTGCTGGCCGTTACCGCCGCCGCCGAGCCGATTCTCGCTCCCGGTGGTGCCGTGTTGACGATGACCTACTACGGTGGCGAAAAATGCGTTCCTGGATACAACGTCATGGGCGTTTGCAAAGCGGCTTTAGACGCCGCGATGCGTTACCTGGCGTTCGACATGGGCGCCCGCAAAGTCCGTGTCAACGCACTTTCAGCTGGCCCGATTCGTACCCTCGCCGGCCGCGCTGCCGGTGTCGAAGAAATGCTGCAAATGTATGAGCACATGGCACCGCTGGGACGCAACGTGACCCACGAGGAAGTGGGCCGGACTGGTGCGTTCCTGCTCAGCGACGACAGCAGCGGGATCACTGGCGAAGTGCTGCACGTTGATGGCGGTTACAACGCGATGGGCAGCCCCGGTCGATTGCTCGACCAAATCAAAAAGTCGCAGGCTAGCTGAAGACACTATTCCGGTTTGCGAAATCGCAGCAGATAGTTCTCCTCGAAATCGTCGATGTTGACTTCATCGACGAATCGCAACCCGGCCGCTTCGACTTCCTGGCGAAAGACGTCCTGGCCAGCACGAACATGCCCGAGAATGAATTCACGGGATTGACCTGGAATGCGATGGAAGTCAATCAGCACCAATCGACCACCCGGTTTGAGTGCACGTTTGATCGACGCCAGCATCTCGCCATAGTTTTCGAAATGGTGATAGGTATCGCAAATGAAGACGAGATCCACTGACTCCGGTGGCAAGCGGATGGAAACATTCGTGCCCAGTACGGGCGTTAGGTTTTCGATGCCGTCAGCGGTCGCTCGCTCAGCGATGTGCTGCAAAAACTTGGGTGCCACGTCGATGCTAAAAACCCACCCGTCCCAGCCCGTAGCGCGAGCAAACAGTCGGCTGTAGAATCCCGTCCCTGCGCCGATGTCCGCGATCCGTTCCCCCGGTTTAATTTGACACGCCGCGATCACCTCCTTGCGAGCCCCGTACACCTCGCGGCTCTCGACTTCAAAACGCGCGGTCCACTCATCAACATCGAGGTCGGGATCTTGAAACGTCGCATTGATCCCCGGCGGCACCTTCGCGGGATTGATCGCCGGAGCGACCAGCGCGTCTTGGCGCATACCTGGCATGCCGACATCAAGAGACAGGACAAAACAACGAGCGATCGACTCATGGGGGCGACTCATGTAAGGGGAGGGAAAATGAGCGAATGGTGCGTCCGTGAATCGAAGATGATAATCTACTGACGCCGGACTTTCATAGGTTCTTTGAAGCGGACCGAGACCGCTTAACAGAGCAAAATGACTGATTTGACGTTGCTCACGTGGTGAACCACGCGAGTAAAAACCAGACTTTTTTCTTGACACATCGCGTCAGTCGTCATGATTTGAACAAACACAATCTTCGTTGGATTCGTTTTGGGGTGAGGTACTGCGTTGATCCGGGCACGATCAACAGGCAAACGGGCAACAGCTCGTATCACGGTGATCCCGTGCAGAACGTCGATCTGGCGCTTGCCGAACTCAGTGGCCCCACGAGCGGCCATCCCGGTTGGGCGGCATATCCGAGTACCAGCGGGGCGGTGGCGTACGAGAATGTGGGTGCGGTTGCGACGATCACGCCCGCGATCCCTGCGGGAATGACGGGCGACCTGCACTTGGCCTGGTACGACCCGATCAACACGGTCGCCAACGTTCCCACGACACCACCGACGGCCACGACCGCCAATGCGGTGCGTGATAATCAGTCTTCGCTGAGTCCCGTCTTCACTCAGAAGTTGGAATTCAAGTCCACTGACTCGGTGAAGACCGGTTATTACAAAATCAACAGCCCCCGCTTTGGTGACGATTTCATTATCGCCGTCCACCCGCACGATAGCGTCGAGACCGAGTATGAGTTTGGCGCGAGTTGCGGCTGTGGCGGTGGGGAGGAATTAAAATTCGAGGACTACCCGGCAGGCTGCGACTGGATGCATTCAGGAAAACCCGACTTCAGCAAACTGCTGGAAAAGCATCCTCTCGCGCAACAGTATCAAACCTCCGTACTCAATGTGTTGCCGTCGGTCGATGTCGACGTCGATAGCGATAATGACAACAACTACGGCTCTCCAGACCGCGATCAGATTGAATCCGACGTGGAAGGCATCGACGGAGAGCCCGGAAAGCGTCTCATTGCGAATCACGGTGACAAAGATGCGGACGGGATGCCTGATCAAATTGACGGTTACGATCTCGATGGAATCCCCGGCAATGAGGACGACCAAAATCCGAACGAACAGTTTGTACCGTTAGTAATTGAGATTTCCGAGCTGGCCGACTTATCGGTTGCCAAAGTCATGCTTGATTACCAAGCCGCTGGTTTGGCAACCACGCCGACGGGTGCGCTGCGTCTTTGGGATCTTGAACATCCCAGTGACGCTCACCATCGCGTGGGATCGGATTATCTATCCGACGTACGAACATTTCCCATTTCGCTAGAATAGCGACAGCCAATCTTTTGACACCTGAGCAGCAATCAACTACTGATGACGATTACTCAAGAACTTGTGCGGGCGATTCAGTCGCCCAGTTCGCTGGCCACCCCCGCCGGTCCCAAAAAGGTCTCGGGTGTGATTGAAAACGCCCATGCCAAAATTGAACTCTCGGGTTTTGGGCCGCTGCCGATTCCGATGCGACCCAAGCACGTGCGGGATTTAGAATCCTTCACAACGCAAGCTCCGTTCGGCAAAGGAAGTCGAACGGTCGTCGACACGTCCGTCCGCAACACTCGAGAAATCGCTCCCGAACAAATCTCTCTATCCGGTTCTTTTCAGCAAACCATCGAAGACTTGCTGCCCGCTGTTGCGAGCGGGCTGGGGTTGCCAGCGGGTGAACTGAAGGCTGAACTTTACAAGTTGTTAATCTATGACAAAGGCGGTCAGTTTGACTGGCACCGCGACGCTGAGAAGCAAAAGGGAATGGTCGCCAGCATGATCGTGGTGCTGCCGTCGAAGTTCAGGGGCGGGCTGTTGTCTCTCCGAAATTCGGGAGGCCGCGTGAGTTACAGATTCGAAAAAGCCAAGTCCGAATCGGCGATCGAGTACGTCGCCTTTTACGCCGACTGCGAACACTCGGTCAGTCGCGTTGACAGCGGTGTGCGCGTCTGCTTGACTTATAACTTGATCCTCAAGCCTCAATGCAAGCAGAAAGATACACCATCGACCGACCAAGAAAAACTCGTCCGCGTCATGCGCGAATGGATGGAATCCAACCCGGACGATCCTATGGTCGTCACGCTGGAACATCAATATACCGCCGACGGTTTGAAGCTGGGCTTGCTCAAGGGCGACGATCGCACACTCGCTGGCGAGTTGGCGGACGCGTCCCAGCACCTCGGGTACCGTTTCTACTTCGGCATGGTTTCACGGCACCTGTGTCAGTACGCGGATGATGGAAATTTTGGCTATGAACGTGGCTGGCGCGGCCGCTATGGTGACAGCAGTGTCGATTACGCAAAGCTCAATATTGGCGAAGTCTACGAAGACGAAATCACCATTGACGGCTGGAAGGACGCCAGTGGTCGGAATGTGCCTCTAGGGACGATGGCGTGCGACGACGAAAGCCTGATTTCTATCACGCCCATCGACCAGTGGAAACCGACCCAGCAGGATTATGAAGGCTACACCGGCAATGCCGGTAACACGCTGGATCGTTGGTACCATAAAGCAGCGATCACGGTGTGGCCCGAAGCACGCCACTTCGAAATATTGACCCGCTCGGGAGTCGAGGCTGCGGTGAACGAACTGTTGCAGATGCGGTCCGAGTTGAGCGAGATCGATGACGATGATGAACTCGAAACCGCCTGCGACAATTGCTATCGACTGGCGCGAGCCATCATTGTGAAATGGCCGCAAAGGATGTCCTCCTACGGGTCCGGGCTCGACAGCGACCCTCCTTATCTGCGTGCGATGGCTGATGAACTAGTGCGGTTCGAAGACCCGGAATTGGTCAGCGAACTGCTCGGAACGATCGCGCTGCGTGATTGGCAACTGTCGCTGAAATCGTGGATGCTGGCCGCGATCCAGGCCTTCGGCGCTAACCACATGGTACCCCGCCTGGTTCAGTTTCTGAAAACGACGCCGCCTACGAATGAGCATGGTTACACGCTCGCCAGCGGTCTGCCCCTTCGCGATGCCAAGTGGCTGCTCGAAATCTGCGGCAAACGCGAATCACTCGGGTTGGACATTGAAAACTGTGTCAGCATGCTCGATATGGCGGTCGAGCGTTTCGTTCGCGACGCTCGTGATGACAAAGATCGTTATCGACGCAACACCGAGCATTGGCAAAAAACATGGCTTGATTTAGTCAAGGCCGCGTTGGTTTTAGAGCATCAGGGAGCCAACGATTTCCCCACGATTTCCAGCCTCTTTGCACTCCTGATCGCCCCACCCAGCGCCTTCGGTGAACGTGAATTCCAGGCCAAGAGCTGTCCCGAGTTGATTCGTTGGAGTCAAAAAACTCTGGGTGAAGTTGCACCCCGAATTGCGGCTTGGCGTGATTCGCTCTCGCAGTGGTTTCGAAAGCAGACTGCCGTGATGCCGACGCCATTCGCCGATCAATCTCGCCCCGCGTCGGTATCGTGTCGATGCCATCACTGCAACGAGCTAGCCACATTCATGGCCGATCCTAACTCCGCCACGACCACGATCCGAGCGCGCGAGCAGATCAGATCCCACCTCGAACAGCAGATCCGTTCGGAGAAACTCGATTTGGATATGCAAACCCTCCGCTCCGGCACCCCTCACGGCTTGGTCGTGACGAAGAACCAAGCATCTTACGAGCGCGCCCTCCAGCGCTATAAGGACGACCTGCAACTGCTCGAAAACCTGTAGCTACTTCGGTCACCGCCGTCTTCTTGTCCGACAGCGGTGACCGTGATGTTAGCGACCGTGAGGCCAGCGACGGCATGGCCCTCATCATCTTTCACAGTTCCACGAATGGGAACGAACCGGCTCATCCGACCGACGCGTGCGCAGGTACGGGATGCAAGGTATTTTGGGGATCGCTCGAGTGTCCAACGACGTTTCAGAAAAGTTCCCTCGGCGAACGAAAATTCGCCGAGGGCCATTGGTGCCCAGCTTACGCAGGAAATCACAGGCGATCTGTCCCTTGCCAAGCTGCACCTCTTCAATGCTGGGCTCCGTTTGTCCCGGCATTTTCAATCTCTCGCCTGCAAACCAGCCATGCAAAGCGTTATTGGACACTTGAGCTATTCCTTGAAAACCTCCAGAGCACGCGAGCCTGAAACTTCACTATTTGCGTTTAGCAGTTGATTCCGATTTCTATCGTACTACGGGAAGTTTGGGCGGCGTCGTGATCATTGGCGCGGCATCGGCGTAGGCGTGGTCTGAAACCGGGCTGCCCCCGGCTTCGTCTTTGTTGGTGGCCCCGATTTGCTTTCCCGCTATTTCTGCGGATCACTCAATGGACGCCCTCGCTGCTACGATACGAGTCAATGCCGCCTGAAACCGAACGACATCGTGGTCACGCAACAGGATGTCACCTTCTGGGCCAACCAAGACTAGACAAGGCTGCATATGCCGTGTCAGGTAGTCGGCCGAAATGGCGGAATTGCTACGTATCCATGCCACGGGCCAATCGATCTTGTTCTTATTTGTGTGCTCTTGGAAATCGGGCTCCAATTCCTCCTCGTCGGTGTACAGACTGATCATCTCACAGTCTCCGCGCTCACTAATTTCGGAGATGTAAAGTTTTCGTAAATTCTCAAGTTCCAGTCGGCAAAGCTCTGAGTGCATCATCCAAAAACTTAGCACCACCATCTTGCCACGATGATTTCGATTGACCCAATAATGGTGCCTCTTTCTGGCGGGATTTCACGACCGGGATGTGATAGGATGCCCACAGTTCCAGGCTTTTGTTGGCACCCCGTCGCTGCGACGAGCGATCCCGTGCGCGGTACGCTACCGTCACGCCAGCGGATTTGTGGCAAGTCGATGCCCGACACTTTTAAGAGTGCCAAGTCATGCTCGTGGTCCGTTCCGAAAATCCGGGCAGGCATTTCCCTTCCATCGACCAGTCGAATGGTTAGATCGCCAAACACTTCGCTCGACTTGGTCAGAACCCAGCCCTCCGGGCCAACGATGGTTCCCAATACCTTCTGTTCTCGATCGCAGAGCACTTCGACTGCAACCGAGGGAACGCTTTCCAGCAATTCGTGGAATTCGGCATCGATTTTTCCTGAGCCAAGCTTCGGAGATAGTTCGACTCGTCCGGCCCATGGAGTATCCAGCGCTGCGCGACTATCGAACTGATCCGCTGTAGAGGATTCAAGGCGTTTTGACTCGACCAAATCGTTCCAGTGACGCTCAAACAACTCAATCCCAACATGCCTAGCACTGGCCCTTGTTAAAGCACTACTACCCGAACACACGCCCACAAGACGACCATTCAGGTCGAAGAGGCCTCCGCCTGAGTCGCCCTGCATTATCCGACAGGAACTCCAGACTGCATATGGAGTGGCATCTGGAAAAACAATACGTCCTAGGCGAACGGTAGGAGTGTGATCGCTGTCCGGCTTGTTAATACGTGGATACCCAATGGCAACGCAGAGATCATCTAACTTCACCTGCGTGGATTTCCCAAATTCCACACGCGGCCACGGACCAGAGTCCAAAATTTGAAAGAGGCCGATATCCAAGCTATCGAGCGAACCTAGCGTACGAGCTGGTATGCGCCGACCGTCAGAAAGATGGACGAATACCTGTTCACCTGAAGTCATGCCGTGATGCTCACAACTGACCACGTAGCCGTCCGCAGTCGCAATCACCCCGCTCCAGCCATACTCATCTTCCAATCCCTCTGTAATCTTCACTACGGCGGGGCTTGCCATCTCAAAGACACGTTGAGCATGCCGCTCGATCGACTCCAAATCATCGTACTTTGGCTCCGCCCCTTGCGACGATTGCGGCTGAACCGTCAGGATCCAACCTAACCAAATCAGGGAACGCAAAATTAGACGCATATTCATGCTTTAAACGGGAAGAGAAAAATAGAATGAAGCCATATCTATCGGACTGCGCTTCTGCCAAACTCGCTCAGCTGAGCGGTCATCGAAGGAACGAGAATAATTTCAGGACGCTCTGGAACCAACAGCGACGAGATGGCGGGGCACCTAACGAGTGAAGTCGGAGCTGGGAAAATGCTCAGGGAGGATTTGTCTTGAACGTTGGAGCAAGTATACCGGACTGCAACGCACGGGGGTCTGTCGAGACTATGCCCACGTCGCCATCAGTCTTTGCCGGGCCATGGGAATTCCCGCCCGCTACGTCTCGGGCTACGCGGTCAACCTTCAACCACCCGACTTTCACGGTTTCTTTGAAGCGTATTTGGATCGTCGTTGGTTCCTGTTCGATGCCACGCGACTTGCGCCTGTAGGAGGCTTCGTTCGCATTGGAACTGGTCGCGATGCAGCGGACGCCGCCTTTGCGTCGATTCGCGAGGATGCCGAATGCGTGGGCGTTGATGTTTGGGCGATTGATACCAATCCCAACAGTGGGCTGCTCAACACGGATGACGTACGGACAGGCGTGAGTTCGGCGTAGCGTCGACTTTGCGATTGCGTTGGACTTTGCAATTGCATTGGCAGTGAACAGTGGTAGGATGCGATGTTGGCGAGCGCAAAACGAGTATCAATGTGCGAACCGCGCATCCATCGCCCGCGCCGTTGGAGGCACCGTTTTCGCAGTCTGTTATCTGCTTCCGCCGGAGATTCCCGATTCAAATAGACTCGTAGGGATAATCTGATGGAACGCATGGAAGGAACAGCACTTTCGAGCGGACTCGCCCAAGGGGTCGCGGAGGTGGTCGGTTACGAACTGCAGCGAACACTCACTGCAGTAACTTTCGGCACGCCCGACTCAATTCTGAGAGCCGAGGTTGACGAAGAATGCGAACGAATGGATGGGGCGTTAGAGAAATCAAAACGGGATTTGGACACCTTCGCTACCATTGTTCACGACAAACCACCGCTTGCCGCCGCAGTCGAGGTATTGTCTGTTCACGCTCGAATGGCCAGCGAGATTGCGGGTTCGGTCAAAGAGCGGATCTCCAGCAGTCTCTCTTTGCAATCGAAAGTGCGACCTGATATTGAATCTCAGCGACAGATTTATGCTCAAATGGCAGCAGGACTCGGCGACCGCCCGCTCGTCATTCGAACCTTTGACCTGGGGGGTGAAAAGCTTCCGCCATTTCTGTCTCATGACTCGCACATTGCTCCGACGAGCTTGAACTTGCGTGGTCTGCGGTTCTCTTTGGTCGAGCAAGATCTATTTCGCGAGCAACTCACCGCGATCGTACAGATTGCACAGACAGCCGACGTCAGAATTTTGTTCCCCATGGTGATCCGCGGTTATGATTTTGCGCAGGCGATTCGCATCGTCGAAGAAGTCATGAATGACTGCGATGCCCTGAAAAGGCCACAAATAGGCGCCATGATCGAAACGCCCGCCGCACTGTTTTGCTTGGATGAAATCCTCGAACTCGCTGATTTTATCGCGATTGGCACGAACGATCTCACCCCATATCTGCTCGCAGCGGACCGCGAGTCGTCTGCGGAAAATGATCAGTTCACCGCAATGCATCCTGCGGTCTTAAGGGACATCAATCAAATCGTCGTCGCTGCCCAGCGATGGGACTGCCCGGTTTGCGTTTGCGGAGAGGAAGCGGGCGAACCTGAATTTGCCAAGCTGCTCATCGGATTGGGCGTTCACGAACTGAGTCTCAGCGTCTCGCGAGCGAGCACCATGCAATCCGCAATTAGCAAGATGGATGTTGCGGTTGCACGCGAGTTGGCGAAACGAGCGATGGCCTGTCGAAGTCCACATGAGGTGCGCGAGTTATTGTCACACAGCGGTAGTGCGATTCCCATGTTCACAGAGGAGCACCCGTTGCCGTATTTGGAGGGGTCGACGTCTTGATCAAGCGTGTCTCAAGCACCCTTCTGCTGCAACCTCGCGATATCCAACCATCGCAGTACGGATGGGACGTCGTTGGAGTCTTCAATCCTGCCGTCATCATGGCAGATAACGGATTAGTTATGCTGGCAAGAGTTGCCGAGCGTCCATCCGAGAAACGTCCGGGATGGACATCGCTGCCTCGTTGGTCTGAACACGCGGAAATGACGGTCGATTGGGTTCGCGATGAGGACATCAACCACACCGATGCGCGAGTCGTGACCTTAAAGAACAGTGGCGATCTGCGGCTGACGTCGGTTTCCCATCTTCAGCTGCTGCGTCAATCCGCAGCCAGCAACGGTGGATGGGAATGCGTGGACGCGCTGCTGCCCAGCGGACCGTTGGAGGAATACGGCATCGAAGACCCACGGATTACCAAAATTGACGACACCTACTGGGTCAGCTACGTCGCCGTGTCACGCTCGGGCGCGGCGACAGCGCTGATGTCATCGAAGGACCTCGTGAACTTCACGCGTCATGGAATCATTTTTCCAAGTGAGAACAAAGACGTCGTTTTGTTTCCCAACCGCATCTCGGGCGACTACGTGGCGTTGCACCGCCCGAATCCAAATTCGCATTTCCATCCTCCGCAAATTTGGATTGCGCGATCACCCGACCTGATTCACTGGGGTCGCCATGCGCCGATTCTCAGTGGTGTTCAACCCTGGGAAGGTGATCGTGTGGGCAGTGGTACTCCGCCGCTATTGATCGATGAAGGTTGGCTGACGCTCTATCACGGCAGCGCGTCATCGCAACAAGCGGGCACGGTGGGCCAGTATGCGGCGGGAGCACTTTTGTTGGACCGGGACGAACCCAGCCGTGTGATCGCTCGATCGAGTGAGCTGATCATGGTGCCCACAACAGACTACGAAACCCAAGGATTCGTTTCCAACGTGGTTTTCCCCACGGCTATGTTGAACATTGGTGAAGACTTGCACGTTTTCTACGGAGCCGCCGACACCAGCGTCGCCATGGTGCAGTTCTCGAAACGCTCCGTTCTGGATTCTCTGTTCGAAAAGCCGATTGAATCCAAGGTAAACTCAAAATCATGACAACGCCCGGCCTACTCAAAATTGCTTTTGTCGGTGACTATTTGCCACGCAAATGCGGGATCGCCACATTCACTCACGACTTGCGTGGTGCGATCGCCAAGACCGCCGGGATTGAGTGCATTGTGGTCGCGATTGACGATATCGCTGGTGGGTACGCATATGACGAGGAAGTTCAGTTTCAAGTCGCCGAGCAAGAACTTGAAGAATACCGAGCGGCGGCCGATTTCCTCAACTTCAGCAACATCGCCGTCGTCTCACTCCAGCATGAATTTGGTATCTACGGTGGCGCTTGCGGCAGTCACGTATTGGCCCTCATGGAAGATCTGCGGATGCCGATTATCTCTACGCTGCACACCGTTTTGTCAGAGCCCAGCGAAACGCAACAAGCTGTCATGATGGAATTGATTCGTTTGTCGGCGCGATTGGTTGTGATGACCGAGCGATGCCGCCAAACACTCATCAATACGTACTCGGTCGACAGCGATCAGGTGGACGTGATCGCTCATGGAATCCCCGATGTTCCCGGTACCGATCAACAAGTTCTCAAAGAGCAATTCAACGTCGAAGACAGGGCGGTGGCACTCACGTTTGGATTGCTTTCACCCGGCAAAGGTATCGAGCATGTCTTGCAAGCGATTCCGGAGATCGTGGCCCAGTTTCCTGAGTTTGTTTATCTCGTACTGGGCGCGACGCATCCCAGTTTGATTCGACAGCAAGGAGAACGCTATCGAATCAGTCTGGAACGGATGGCGAAGGAACTCGGGGTGACGAAACACGTGAGTTTTTACAACCGGTTCGTAGAATTGGAAGAACTTACAGAATTCATCGGTGCCGCAGATCTCTACATCACGCCCTACCTGAATGTCCAGCAAGCCGTTTCAGGGACCTTGGCGTACGCATTTGGATGTGGTCAAGCTGTGATCTCCACACCGTATTGGCACGCTGAGGAACTTCTGGCTGATGGACGCGGAGTACTCGTTCCCTTCGCCGATCCTGCTGCGATCGCGCGCGAGGTCATCGGTCTGCTCGGTGACGACGATCGAAGGCTGGCGATGCGAGCGCGAGCCCACGCACTGGGGCGCGGCATGACGTGGGATCACGTATCCCAGTTGTATCTC
The DNA here is from genome assembly GCA_963763175.1 of uncultured Planctomycetota bacterium. Lineage (GTDB taxonomy): Bacteria > Planctomycetota > Planctomycetia > Pirellulales > Pirellulaceae > Rhodopirellula. Next base: position 1,521,074 of record CAVXOB010000011.1, read on the forward strand.
GTGTCTTTCAATCGAGCATTGGACGAACGCAGCGCTCAGCGAAAACCGTTCGCGGTTCGTACCCTCGACGAGCAACCGATGGCACTGCCAAAGATGCAGCTCGATCACTTGCGGCACTTGAGCGACTCAACAGGCATCATCCAGCACGCGATCTATTCAATTCCCGATCATGCGCACGGTTATTGCACCGATGACAACGCGAGGGCGTTGATCTTGACCGTGTTAATCGAAGAACTGGGTAAAGACTCAGCGGAGGTGCATTCACTGGCGTCTCGTTACGCGGCGTACCTCAACGTCGCATTTAATCGAGACACGGGACGCTTTCGCAACTTCATGAGCTTCGACCGTCAATGGTTGGAAGAGGATGGCTCGGACGATTCGCAAGGCCGCGCGTTGTGGGCTTTGGGCACGTGTATCGGTCGGTCTCGCCGGGCAGGATTGATAGCGTGGGCTCGCGAATTATTTCATCGAGCCTTGCCCGCATGCGAAAACACCACGTCGCCTCGAACGTGGGCCCTCGGCGTACTTGGAATTCAAGAATATCTCAAACGCTATGGTGGAGATCGTGCTGCTGCGACGATGAGCCAGCGTCTCGCTGAACGACTCATCAACATGTACGACGCGACAGCGACGGAAAACTGGCCGTGGTTTGAAAACATCGTGACGTACAACAATGCGAAGTTGTCGCAGTCGTTGATCGCCTACGGGCGCTGGTTCGCCAATCCGCGTGCGACACAGATTGGGCTGGAGTCGCTGCGATGGCTGTGCAAACAGCAGCTTTCACCTCAGGGACGCTTTCGACCAATCGGCTCCAACGGCTTTTCTCGTGAAGGCGGAGTCGCGGCGATCTATGATCAACAAGCGATCGAAGCTCACGCGATGGTTTCCGCAGCAATCGAAGCTTACGCCGTCAGCAAAGAGCCATTTTGGAGTGAGCAAGCGCATTTGGCGTTCGATTGGTTTCTGGGACGCAACGACCTCGGTCTTCCCATCTACGATGACTCAACCGGCGGTTGCTTTGACGGTTTGATGGAACTCCAAGTCAACCAGAACCAAGGTGCTGAATCGACACTGGCGTTCCTCCTCTCCCTGGCTGAAATGCGCCAACTCGCCACGCTGACGTTGAAGCCCTCGTGGAGCTCGTCAACCGTAGCCGCCCCTAACCCTATTCGCCCGTGTGCAAATCGATCGGTTTCCTAGCGGTTTTTGCCAGGAAGTCAGATGCGAGTCCCATGGAATGCTCTCAAGGAATGTCATGCAAATCAATCGAACCGGAATCGTGCTTTCGCCCAACAAACAGCGCGTCGTTTTGCGGCCGTTTCAAGCGCCTGGCCATGAACGGGTGCTGCGTGTGATCGCGCGCGTGTCGACACTCTCCGAACCGGATGTCGACAAGCTGCTCGCCAAGGTGCTCGACGAGTTCCATGGCCGCCATCAAAAGCCGAAGGCATTCTTTTTGAGTCGATTCCACCATCTGCGACAGCATCTACTCACCGATGCTCCCCTGAGCGAAAACCGCCAGCTGCTTTTAGGGGCGTATTTTACGCAGGAATATGCGCTCGAATCAGCCGCGTTGTTCAATCCCTCGCTGGTGTGGCATCCCGATCAATCCGACCTACGGCCGGGATCGCGGAGGTTTGCAATGAGTCTCCGGGCGGTCGGTGAAGGACATGTCTCATCCATCGTCTTTCGTAGTGGAACCATTGACAATCATTTGCAAATCACGATTGATGAACCCGTGCGGTTCGTCACGACACCCCGCTTCGTACCCGATTCAAGTTACGAGAACGTACTATTTCGGCGCAAGCTGATTGAACTTGGGCTGGGCACTCCGTTTACGTTTGAGGTGATGACCGATTTACCGCCAGAATTCACGCTGGCCCAACTCGAAACACGGTTGAAGGCCGGCCTGCGCGAGCAACGGTCTCGTCATGGCGAGCTCGCGCCGCTGGTGGAGCAAGTCGTGATGCTGGCAAAATCCAATTATGAGATCCAGTACACACCCGACCATGAGTTATCCGAACGCGTCATTTTTCCTTTCAGTCCAACGGAAACCAACGGTATCGAGGACGCCCGATTTGTTTATTTCCAAGATGATAACGGAAAAAGTCGCTACTACGCGACGTACAGCGCCTATGACGGTCAAATGGTGCTACCTCAATTGCTAGAGACCAAGGATTTCCTGCGTTTCCGGATGCACACGCTCAATGGCCCGGCAGTGTCCAACAAAGGCATGGCGCTGTTCCCACGGAAGATCAACGGACACTACGCGATGCTGGGCCGGCAAGACGGCGAGCATCTCTACTTAATGTATTCCGATATGCTCTATTTCTGGCATACCAAGGAACTCATCGTCAAACCTACCAACCCGTGGGAGTACGTCCAAATCGGCAATTGCGGTTCGCCAATCGAAACCGACGCGGGTTGGCTCGTGCTGACTCACGGTGTCGGTGCGATGCGGAAATACTGTATCGGCGCCCTGCTACTGGACCTGCAGGATCCGTCAAAAATTATCGCACGTTTAAACGAACCGCTCATCACCCCCAACGAAGTCGAACGAGAAGGCTACGTCCCCAACGTCGTCTACTCCTGCGGCGCACTCGTCCATGAAAAGCACCTAGTTATCCCCTACGCGATGTCCGACTACGCCACCACGTTTGCCACCGTCGAAGTCGCGAAACTTTTGTCGGCGATGACGCCACAGGTCCCCTGTTCCGCAAACTGAAGGCGAGGATGAACGACGATGTGAAAAACAAATTTGCCTGAGCAAGCCTCTGGCAGGAATACCCCACATGACTTCATCGTTTTCGCTCACAACGCCATCGCCATTCGTATCAGTGGATTGCAGTCGATTCCCGGTTCGGGTGCGAGACCGCGCGCCAAACTCGCATGTCGTTGGGGCCGCAGAATTGGACGAGGATCGCCCCGCGAGCAGCGTATTGATCAAAGACTTGCTCGTGGAATTGGTCCTCGCCGGGCCATGGATAGCTGTACACGACGGCGAAGTCGTCGAGCTCCCAGCCGAGAGTTTCATACGCACATTCCGCGAAGTGGCCCAGACTCGGCAGGGTGGGATCATCGGCCAAGTCTTCCGCTCCCGGTGGCAGGAAATTTCCCAACACTAGTTCCGGTAGCGTCGATTTTGGATTGGAGTCGCCATCGCGCAGCCGTCCACACCAATCGGCGAGCGTTTGCCGACCGTGCTCCATCAGCACAGCCTCGGACTCAATCCCGACCGCGTCCCAGCCAAGGGTATCGGCCAGTAACGTCACTGCGGCAAAACCACAGCCCCACTCGACAAACCGATTGCCAATCATGATCTGTGACTCACGCAGCCAGGCGAGCGATTGATAGACCAGCTGATAATCGGCCGCGACAAACTGCTCAATTTGTGGGACATCCCAGCGGTCTTGGAAAGTCTCAATTCGACACCGCAGGTCGTGCACCATCGCGTGGACGGACGGTGGGACCGGGCGAGCGTCGAGATGTTTTGGCAGGGCGATCGGTTGCAGCATCTGTTTGACTTACGTAGTTTCTTCCTGATACCAACTGGCGTACATCAGATAGTTGTTGGCGATCTTTTCAATCATATCGTGAGATTGATCCGGATCGACATCCTTTATCCGCCGCGCCGGCGTGCCCGCGTAGAGACTGCCCGGTTCGATTTGAGTTCCCGACAGCACGACTGAACCTGCGCCGACAATCGAGCCCTCGCCCACGTGAACATGATCCAGTATCACGGCATTGATACCGATCAGGCAATTCCGGTCAATCCGTGCACCGTGGACACACACATTGTGCCCGATCGAAACATTGTCAGCGATCTCGATGACGGACTTTTTGTAAAGGGTGTGGAGCACCGAACCGTCTTGAATATTGACCCGATTGCCAATGCGAATCGAGTTGACGTCCCCGCGTACCACCGTGCTGAACCACACCGAACAATCGTTTCCCATGATGACGTCGCCGATCACGACGGCATTGTCGGCGAGGAAACAATTGTTACCAAACCGTGGCGTAAATCCGCGAACGGACTTGATCAGAGACATGGGAGGCAGCGGCTTTTCAAAGTGGTTAAGATGTTACAGTCGTGAGTGTAACGCAAACCATCGAGATGACTGAGTACCCATGCTGATATTAAAATCCGCCCTGATGTGCGCCGTGCTGTTTCCGCTGGTCAACCTGGCGTGGGCGAACCACGCAGACGCCGAGGATGCGAAACCGCATATCGTCATGCTGATCGCGGAAAAAGAGTACGATACCAAAACGACGCTACCGAAATTCGCTCAACAGCGTATCGCCGATGACTACACCGTTTCGTTCGTGTACCCCGAGGACGAGGATCCCAACGTTCTCGACGGAATCGAGCAGGTCCGCCGCGCCGACGTGTTATTGGTCAGCGTGCGGCGCCGCACGCTGCCAGTTGAGCAACTCGCGATCATTCGTGATTACGTTCAGAGCGGTAAACCTGTCATTGGCATCCGCACGGCCAGTCACGCGTTCTGCGTTCGCGACCAAGTAGTTTCCGAACAGTACGCGCAGTGGCCGGAATGGGATCACGAGGTGTTCGGTGGCAATTACACCAATCATTATGGGAAGAATCTTACGACAATCGTGAGCTGGGCCAACTCAGAATCCATTCCCGCGATATTCCGCCGGGGGATGCCCACAGATCAGTCCTGGGCAGCCGGAGGCACGCTCTACAAAACCGCGCCGCTGGCGGCAGGAACTCAGTTGCTGTTGACAGGCGCGGTCCCGGATCAACCCAGTCAACCGGTCGCTTGGACGTACCGCCGGCCTGATGGCGGGGCGTCGTTCTATACATCCCTCGGCCACCGCGACGATTTCGCTGGTTCACTCTTGCCGCAGTTGCTCGTCAACGCGATCGAGTGGTCGCGGTCTCCAGACGCGACAGAATGAAAATAGCTTTCCATCGTTTCGCGCCCGTATGAACGCCTCTCTCGATTCGATCGGTCTCGCCGACGTCGCTGACTGTCACGATGGTGACGTGATTTTGGGTGGTGGCGTCTGTGGATGCTTGCTCGCTCACGAGTTGCTGGCAAAAACAGATCGCCCCGTGTGGATTATCGAAGCGGGGGGACGACAGGACGAGAACGTGCTCGACCGAAGTCGGCCGGCCCGGTGGCTTTCTTTGTTAGGCTCGACTGACGACGACGCGCATACCACAATGCCCAATGCGGCACTGGCCGGCAGGGCGATCAGGTGGCCGCGTGGACGTGGGCTCGGCGGTAGCGGACGAATCAATGCAATGATTTGGGTGCCGCCTGATGCTGAGGATTGGAGAGGCCTCGCCCGCGCCGGGCTCGAGCCCGAGTGCATGTCAACGGCTTGGCAACGAGCAAACGAGCTGATGGCCGTGGAATCGCCACGATACCTTAGTCCCACCGCGCAAAAGTTCTTGTCGGCTGTCGAGGGGCATCCCGAACTGGGGGTATTCTCGGCGTTCCAGCGGATCAATCGCCGCGGTCAGCGATGGACGACACAACAATTATTGATTGATGCGTTGGGAGTCCGACCGAATCTCGCGTCGCGACTGCATTGCATCCGAGCCACCGCGCAGTATGTGAAGATCAGAGGTGATCGCATTGGCGCCGTGGTGCTGGAGGATGGAACGGGCGTGCGCGAGATCGCTCTGGAGGGGAAAGCGCGGGTGATCAGTTGCTTAGGCGCGTTGGCGACGCCGCGAATGCTGACACTCAGTGGGATCGGTGATCCAGAGGTGCTCAGCAGAATAGGAGTGACACCACGAGTCAAGCTTAGCAGCGTCGGAAAAAATCTGCACGACCATCTAATCATGCCAGTGGTCTATGATCGTGAACCCCCAAGTTTTCTTCCGGGGCCGCCCACGAAGGAGCAGATCGATCAGTGGAACCAGAACGGAACCGGCCCGTTGGCGTCGAACGTTGCTGAGTGCGGCGGTTTCAATCCTGGTTCCCAATTCCAATTGCATGTCACGCCGACAGACTACTTGCGATACCCGGACGTCAAGGCGGCTTGCGCGATGACTCTCGGAGTGCATTTGACACGTCCTCGGTCGCGTGGATGGATGGAACCGGTCCGCGATGCAGGCGAAGTGCGGTTGAGCATTCACAGTGATTACATGAATGAACCAGCCGATGGGGCGGGGTTGCTTCGAGGCGTACGCTGGGTGCGAGACATTGCGGGCGAACTTAGGAAGGCCGGTGTGATGGGGGCCGAGCGGGTCCCCGGGTCGCGGCGGAGCGAAGATGCGGGGTTGCTCGCAGCGATCGCGCGTTACTCGCAAACGCTGTATCATCCTGGCGGCACTTGCGCAATCGGCCGTGATGGTGATCAACACTCCGTCGTCACATCTGACTTCGAGGTACGCGGAGTATTGGGATTGTCCATCGTCGACGCATCATTGTTGCCTGAACCCACAACCGGCAACCCGACGGCGCTGTTGGCGATGTTGACGTGTTACGCTGGCGAGCGGTTGAGTACTTCCAACATCGCTTGACGAATATGATGCTGATAGTCCTGATCGGTAATGGGCCGCGACGACGAGTCGGTGATGTAGAAAACGTCGGCGATCTGATCGAGATGGGTGTCGATCTTTGCGAACTGAATCGAGACACCGTGAGCCGCTAAGACGGAAGTTACGTCGGCGAGCAAACCGGGCCGATCGTAGGTGAACAGCGAAAGGATGGTTTGGTGGTCAAATGTGTCGTTGTCGAACATGATTTTGGTCGGCAACAGCAGCACGCTTTCGGGTTCGCAGTCGTCCCTGGACTTCCATACTTTCCGCGCCGTTGGCAGCGGGGCGTCGGGATGATTCAGGGCATCGCGAATCACACGGCCAACCTTTTCAATGCGGTGGGGCGGTGGGGCGTTGGCGTAGTCGGGGTCATTGACCCAGATGGAGTCCCACAACAGATCCTCACCTACCGTTTCGATGCTCGCACGAAAAATTGTCAACCCGCAAGAATACAGAGCACTGGTGATGCGAGCGAACGTCCCGATGCGCCGTTCACCCTGACGCACGACGACGTTGTAGCGAACCTCGCTACCATCCTGTGCGACCACCCCGGCACAGTAACAGCCTTTCTCTTCGCCAAGCCACTTGCCGACCTCAATTAGTTCACCCGCGATTTCTTCACTGCTGCGATGACGCAGCAATGAAAGAGGTAAGTCGGCAACCAAATCGCTCGCTGCCTGATCACCTCCTCGCGTCTGAATGATTGAAATGACCTCCTCACGGAGCGAATCGAGTTCGGGGTCATTCTCACCAGGAAGATTTCCCGTTTCAAAGTATCGCCGTGTCCGAATATACAGATCCTCGATCAGATTCATCTTCCAGTCCGTGAGCACGTCGGGACCGACGGCAATCAGGTCGGCGACACTATGAACGAGCATCAGTTCCAAACGACCAACAGAGCCAACTTCCGCGGCGAATCCATGCACAACATCGGGGTCATTGAGATCGTGCCGAAAGGCGACCGTGGGCATCAGAAGATGTTTATGGATGAGCCACTGCAAGATTTCCTTTTGATGGGGCTCCAGCCCCAACGCGTCGGCAACGTCGCCCGCAATCCGGAATCCGACTTCGCTATGATCTTCGTCGTATCCTTTACCGAGGTCGTGAATCAGCAGCGCCAGGTGCAACAGAGTTTTATCTTTGATGCGCTGATACCGCCTGCCCATCACGCTGTCTTGCTCGGCAAAATCTGTTACCGCTTCGACGGCTCCGATGCAGTGTGCGTCGACGGTGAATTTGTGATACGCGTTGAATTGCAACAGGCCGCGGCAACGCCGCATCGCCGGAATAATCTGTTCGATAATTCGCAGTTCATGCAGTCGGCGGAGCAACGGGGCGAGACGACCGGGCTGGCTAAGTAATCCCAGGAAAGCTTTCACGCTCGCCGGGTCAGCTGGGCTCGGCGGGCGTTCGAGCATCGTCTGCCGAATCGCCTGCCAGGTTGGGTGCGCAATCCAACGCTGGTTTTCGTTGGCGAGCTGCATCAGTCGCAGCACGTCGGGAAGACTCGCCGCAAACGAACTCAGTTCCTTGGGCTCCACCCAGATCTGAGTCGGACCGATGCGAATCCGATCGTCGAGCCTTCGCGACAGGATTCGCTCAACCGCCATCGCTGCCCGCGAGTGGCCGCGTTGATCATCATCGAAAAAGCCTGAAACATACCGCACCGAGCGGGTGTGTTCGAAATAATCTTGCATGAAATCCTCGACAGGCAGTACACCTGTCCGCCCCTGGTAACCCCAGTCATGGGCAATTTCCATTTGGGTAGGTCGATCCAGTACATCCTGGCCGCGCCCAGTGCGAAAATGCAACTCATGCCTAAGTCGCAGCAGGAACCCGTTGGCCCGCAGGAGCGTTTGCAAGTCTTCACTTGACAACGCTCCCAGTCGGTGCAACTGCCTCAGGTCGGTTTGACCATGGCGCGCGAATCCGAGCCAGCGAACCAGTTGGATATCACGAAGGCCACCACGCGAACGTTTCACATTCGGGCGGAGCAAGTAGATCGTCTCGCCCCAGCGATGACGCTCTTCCAAGCGAGCATGGATCACTTTCTTGTTGAGCGACCTCCAACGTCGCTTAGCCCCACTGCGAAAAGCGTCGAAAAAACCACGGTACGTACTGCCGTTGCCGCAGAGCAGACGTGACTCGGTCAACGAAGTGTATATTTTCGGATCGGACCACGCCAACGAGCAAGCTTCACTAGGCGTTCGCACTGAGAATCCGACGTCCATGCCGGTATCCGTCAGGTCTCGCACTAAGGCGCCAGCAACGGGCGCTGCCGCACCAGTCGCAGCACGGGGGGCCAGCAGCATCAGGTCCGCGTCGCTGTAGGGAGACAGATCGCAGCGCCCGTATCCGCCGTGCGCAACAAGGGCAAAACGCGCCAGATGTCGAGGATTGATGCCGGTCGATTCGGCCTGCCGCAGCGAGTCTGCAAAGACTGCCGTGACAATCTGATCGTAAAGATCACTCAGCGCGTTTGCTGTTTGGACGCTCGGCAATCCGGCGTGGAATCGCGAATCCAGCCGAGCACGCCCCTCGCTGAGTTGGTCCCGATAGCGAATCGCGGACGACGTCAACGAGAGTGATTTCGCCAAAGGTGTGGTCTCGGACAGCCTAGAGTGCCTCTTCGCCCCGCTCACCGGTGCGAATCCGGATCGAATCTTCGAGTTCGGTCACGAAGATTTTTCCGTCGCCGATTTGCCCGGTTTGAGCGGTTTGCAAAATCGCGTCGATCACCGTCTGCAAATTTTCAGCGGTGCAGACAACCTCGATCTTCACTTTGGGGACAAAATCGATGGCGTATTCCGTGCCCCGGTAAATTTCCGTGTGTCCCTTCTGACGACCAAATCCACGGACTTCGCTGACGGTCATGCCTTGGATGCCCTGCTCGGTCAACGCGTTTTTAACGTCTTCGAGCTTGAAGTGACGAACGATGGCTTCGACTTTTTTCACGGCAAAAGGCTCCGGCGGAGGTTAACGAGTGTGCGTGAGAAGATCCGTCGGCTGACGGGGGATAGGTCCGATGTACATTGGTGCTCGCCTCATTCTACACGTTCAACAGGGAAAGTGGGTAGCAGGCATCAAATGCATTCTTACGGCAACAAAACCTCGATCGCCGACTTCTCGTCGCAGTCCGGTTTGATCCATGGTTGATCGGCGCATCCCAGGAGCCGGTTGATGTCGCGTGAGACCACGAACAACCAATCGCTCAGTCGGTTCAAGTAGACGATTGTTTCGGCACCAATGGGCGTTTCTAGACCGACGGACTCCGCCAGGGAGATCACCCGCCGCTCGCTCCGCCGGCAGACTCCGCGGGCGACGTGGATCTGCGAGGCAACTACCGATCCGCCCGGCAAAATGAATTGTTTTAAAGGAGCTAGACGACTCTCCGATTCATCAATCCAGCGTTCGAGTCGCTCGATGTGGGCGGCTCCGATGACCCGCAACTGATGATCATCAGGACGAGGCGAAGCCAGCTCCGCGCCGAGCGAAAACAGTTCGTGCTGGACGCTGACGAAATAATCGCCAAAAAGCTTCAACAATTCCTCGGCCTCGCTGCCATGGCCCCGCTCTGCGTACGCGACCTCCAAAGCACTGCGAACGCAGCCCAGTACTGCGTTGAGCTCGTCCACGGTGCCATAAGCTTCGATCCGCACGTCGTCCTTTCGAACGCGCGGACCACCGAATAGCCCTGTCGTACCCGTATCGCCAGTTCGTGTGTAGATTTTCATACCGCGATGATAACATAACGATTCCGCATTCAACCAACCCACGAAAAACGCATGTCCAAACCGAGGCTCGTCCGAGCGGCGGGAGTGCTGTTGCTCACTCAGATGCCACAGCCGAAATTTTTGCTGATGCGTCATTCCGATCGCTGGGATCTTCCCAAAGGGCATTGCGACGGGGAGGAGACCTACCTCGAAGCGGCGCAGCGAGAGTTGCAGGAGGAAACTGGGATCGACCCGGGGACGTGCCAATTCGACGAAGACTTTCGCTTTGATCTCACCTATAACGTGAGCTACCAAAAACATCCAGGACAAATTTTCCGTAAGAATGTTCGGTACTTTTTGGCACGCATTCCCGATGTTGTTAAAATCGCGGTCAGTGAACACGAATCATGCGAGTGGTTCGATTGGACGCCGCCGCACCGTATTCAGTCCCAAACCATCGACCCCCTTCTGGCCTCGGTCGCAGAATATTTACAATCCCGTGAAGTCAACTGACATGCGACTGCTATTACCCATTTTGACGCTGGCATTCGCGATTTTTAATGCGGTCTTTCCAGTCAATCCGGCTCATGCACAACATCGGCGGGCGCAGCCGCCGAAATTCGATGAAGCCGTGACCTCGCGCGTCTTTTTCCCCGATCTGTCCACCGCATTTCAGGGCGAGCGTCCGACTTTGTCCAGCCTTCGCGAGCGTGACATGGCGACGACGGTTGCCCAGAGCGAGGCCGCTGCGAGGGAGGACGGTGAAGCCGGGGCAAACGGCTGGAACAAGCTCATCAGCCCACTCTCACTCGAGGATGAAGTCAAACGGGTGAAGCTGAAATTTGATGCTGGATTGACCACGCCGGGCGCGTTCAATAGCGGTGGCTACCAAGACGCACGCCTGCAACTCTCGATTTTGTCATCGCTGTTTGCCGTGATATCAGAATACTCGGGCGACGTACGCTGGAAATCGGACGCTCAAACCGCTCGCGATTTGGTTGCCAAGACCGCGCGAAACTGTGCGGCGGGATCGACGCCCGTTTTCAATGAGGCTCAGCTCCGCAAAGCCGATCTCCAGGACCTCGTGTCGGGATCCGGCCTGGCGGCGGCCGAACCACGTCAAGCAGCGAACGACTGGTCAATGATTGTCGATCGCACGCCACTGATGGAATATTGCCAGTTGCTGGTCGACCAACTCGCCGATCACTCCACCGACGCTGCAACGGCGGAGGAAAACGCCGACAAACTGAAAAAAAATGCGGAATTGCTGGCGATGGTCGGCGAGATCTTGACCAAGGAGGGAATGGATGACTCGGAGGATGGTGACTACGCCGCCCTCAGTCACGCGATGGGTCAATCAGCCCGGTCTGTCGTTGGTGCGATTGAGCGACAGGATTTCGAAGCCGTGCGAGCTGGAGTGGGAGAAATCACCCAATCCTGTGCGAATTGTCACGAGCAGTATCGCTAGTCGTTGGAGCTGGTTGCTGTACCCTCGGCGGCAGTTTTTTCGCGCACCCAGACTTGCCCGTCTTCCACTTTGACATCGAAACAATCAACTTTGGTCCGCGGGTTGTCCTCCCAGGTCCCGTCAGCGATACAGAATCGCCATGCGTGCCATGGGCAGGTGACGGTGTTTTCTTCGACGTGACCCTCGGCCAATGACGCCCCCATGTGCGGGCACATGTCGTCGATCGCATACCACTGATCACCTTTGCGAAAAATGGCAACCATGCGGTCTTTCATCGAGACGGCGCGACCCACATTTTCCTCGAAATCGCTGACTTTCCCCACGCTCTCGTATTCGCTCATCATCACTTATCCTAGACTTTACTACACCGAAATTACTGAGCATTTGCATTTTAGTAAATGCGTAAAAACGAATGGGCCGCTACGCAATCGTGTGCGGTTCTCGGGAACCGTGAACTCTTTATCCGCAGACCCTATCCCAACGGACTGTCATGATCAATCACGCACTCAAGCGGAAACTGGAATCACGCATCCTGCCGTACGTGCAGATGCCGGCCCAGTACGTAGGCGGCGAACGCAATATCGTCGTCAAGGATCACTCCACGCTGCGCGGCCGACTGGCGATTGGCTTCCCCGATGCCTACACGATCGGCATGAGCCATCACGGGCTGCAGGTGCTGTATTCCTTGATCAACCGCCGCGAGGATTGGTGCGCTGAGCGGGTGTTCACACCCTGGCCGGATATGGAGGCGAAGCTGCGTGAGCACGGCGTGCCCCTCTACACGCTCGAAACCTTCACACCACTGAGCGAATTTGACGTCATCGGACTGTCTCTGCAATATGAGATCAGCTCGCCCAACGTGCTGACGATGATCGATCTGGGGGGCGTCCCGCTGGAGGCGGAGGATCGCACGATGAGCGATCCCCTGCTCGTCGCGGGGGGGCCCTGCTGCCAAAACCCCGAACCGATGGCAGACTATTTCGATGTCATGATCACCGGCGATGGTGAACCTGCTCTGCCCGCGATCTGTGATGCATGGTTGGAACTGCGTGACGCGGCTCGCCGCGACGATGGGTCCTTCGCAAGCGGTGACGAGGGCCGCCGACAACGTAGCGATGCGCTCGCTCAAATTGCCGCGGATCTCCCGTATGCATATGTTCCTCGCTTCTATGCGCCTCAGTACGGTGATGATCGCATCGCCGCCGTCACGCGGACCCGCGACGATGTCCCCGAAACGATTGCACCGAGTGTGATCTCCGATCTCGATGGGATTCCACTGCCGACCGCGCCGATCGTACCCTATGTCAAGTGTGTTCACGACCGAATCGCAATCGAGATCATGCGGGGCTGCCCGCACCTCTGCCGGTTCTGCCAAAGTACTGTGATCAAACGACCGCTGCGAGTTCGCGAAGTCGACACGATCGTCGATGCGGCCTTAGAGAGTTACCGCAATACGGGATACAACGAAATCAGTGTGCTGTCGCTCTCGAGCAGCGACTACCCGCATTTCGAACCGCTGATCCGCCGCCTGCACGAAGTCTTCCGTCCACTCGGCGTGAACATTACGGTGCCGAGTCTCCGAGTCAATGATCAACTGCGCAGCCTGCCTGAACTGATCGGCAGCGACCGGCGTCGTTCACTGACGCTTGCTCCTGAAGTTGCCCGCGATGACATGCGTCAACAGATCCGCAAGAAGATCAAGAACAGTGACCTCATTGAGGGTTGCCGAGCGGCATTTGAAAATGGATTCGAGAGTGTAAAGCTGTACTTTATGTGCGGCCTGCCGGGGGAACGGCAAGTCGATTTGGACGGGATCGTCGAACTCGCTGAGACAATTGCCACCGTAGGCAAAGAGGTGACGGGTCGCAATGCTCGGGTAACCGCGAGCGTTTCGAATTTCGTGCCGAAGGCTCACACGCCCTACCAGTGGAATGGCATGCAGTCGCGTGAGTATTTCGAATGGGCTCACAAGTATCTTTATAGCCGCCGACAAATTCGCAGCGTGAACATCAAGTGCCACGATATTGAAACGAGCTTGCTCGAAGGCCTCCTCAGCCGCGGTGACCGCCGCTCCGGCAAAGCAATCCGTTTGGCGTGGGAGCGTGGTGCCCGCATGGACGGCTGGACTGAGCATCTCGACCCCGACCGCTGGTGGACCGCAATTGCCGACGCGGGGTTGGACGTCGACGCGATCGTGCACCAGAAATACGAACTGCTCGATAAACTGCCGTGGGATCACGTCAATGTTAAGTTTGGGCGTACCTACTTGGAAAAAGAACAAACCCGCGCCACCGTCCAACTCACCGACATGGCCGGAGCCGTTTAGAAGCGGCTTTGCCGGTCGTATCAAATCGCAGACGTTAACCTGCACGACTAATCGCGAACCGCCCATCGGTGGCCGCTCGATCGCATTAGCAGCAAAAACATAAGTGCGAACAAGTAGAAGCCGCACGTGATACCGAGGTGACGGTGGAGTTCGGCGTCGACTCCCGGACTGCGTACGTCTACCATCAGTCCCACGATTATCCACTGCACCGCGACGAGTGGGATCGTGACGAGCAATAATCCCCACCACCGACCGAGCATGATCGGGAGCATCACAATCCAGAGGATTGCGATCGATACTGCCAACGCAATCGTCGAACTCGTTAGGCCGAACCAGCGATGTCCCAGACGGAGTGCTGCGCTGCCCAAGGCGATTGTGACCACCATCCCCATGAGATGACTGATGCTGCGACGCGGCGTTGGTGGTGAATGCTCGCGGTGGATTCGCTGGTGTGTCCACTGCCAAGCGATCAGTGGCCCCATAATGCCGACAGTAACCATCAGGAACACTTCCATCACCGTTGCAAGTTGCTGTCTCGCGAAAATCACAAACAGGACCATGTTGCTGGCCCAGGCAAGAAGCACCGCGAAGCGTGGCCGCCAGTCCTGCTGCCCAGCGGCATCCGAGGGAACAAGGTTGATCTGCGCAGGCAAATGAATGAGCGCGACCCACGTCCCAACCGTGATCCACGTCGCCACCAGGCCTCCCATCGCGAAGCCCAAAACCGCGTGCACTTCGTCGGGCATATTGGATAGTCCTCCTAGCATCGCTACGACGACCATGCTCAGTGTGAGTGACCAAACGGCGAGCCAGCCCAAAAGACGTCCGTCGGGATGATCTCGGTCAAATGACGATGAGCACATCACTCGAGGCTCTTCTGCCGCAGCGTCTCGATCGATTGAAATTCCAGCGGTAATTGACCGTCGCGCCGATTGGCGATTTGCTCCAAGACCTGTTGGGCGGTTTGCACGCTCTGAAAACGAATTTCGCCGGAACCAAACAGTACGTGGACGCCGCCGGGATGATGGCTACCGATCGAGCCGACGACCGTGGAGGGTGGCGATTGGAATGAGTCCACCGACGAGCGGATGCCGCCGCCGACGTTTCGCAACGTCGCTCGGGTGCCACTCAGCCATCCCAAATCATCGGGCCAGCACAACTTTTCTGAAACGAACGCAGTGCTGGATATTCCGTCGGTGATGTCGTCACGGCTGATGGGGGTGTTCAAAATAAACACACCCAAATTTGACTCATCGATTTGTGTCTCCGTGGGACTGTGTAGACCCACGTAATTGCTCGCGTTGTCAGGCTGTTGTGTTGCCGAAGGGCATTGCACGCCGGGGTATCGAAGGCCCAACACCGGCGAATTTATTTGGTCATAGATACTAACACTGCGATCGATGTGCGACGCGATCACGGGTTGATCAACAAGTTCGAGTAAACGCCCGAGCCAATTGTGGTGGTTACCCTCGGCGATACTCTCGATCGGACCGCTCTCATCCACGGTGCCCACGGGATAGTGTTGCCAACGATCGTGGTAGCCTTGGATTGCCATCCCAATTGCGGTGAGTCGTGATTGACACACCGCTCGACGCGACGACTCCCGCATCGACTGCACAGCTGGCGCTGCCAAACCGACCAGCACCCCAATAATGGCAATGACAACCAGGAGTTCAACGATTGTGAAGGCGCGGCGGCGAGTGGACATGGCTGTAGGAGAGTGTGAGCGATGGAACGAATGTGAAATATGTGAGATTCGCCCCGACGGGGCGGGAATCTACTCATCGGGTATTTCGCTGGATCGATAGACCCGGTTGATCGTCTTTGTACTGGGTTGCCCGGTATTCGCTTGGTTCGTCGCCTGCCTCGGATATAAGTTCGACTTCAATCCACCGGCCCGCCGCTTCATCCACGGGGAGCCGGACGTTGTTTTCTTCGGACAGATTTGCTTGGGCGACTGAGTCGATCGCGGACTCGAGGAGGACAATCGAATGTTCGTGATACTCGGCGTTTCGCTGCTGGGCGGCGCGACTGTTGAGCGCGATCGCGAACGTTCCAACCAACATCGATAGCACCAAGACGAGCATTAACGCGACCGCACCGGTGCGTTTCGCAGGGGCGGGACGGATGAATTGAGGAGCACGACCAGCAGGGGAACTATGCAACTGAGACGTCATCATGATGGCCTCCTGGTTGCGAGGATGACGATGGGAGTTTCGGAGAGGGCGGGCAAGGTGATCAGCCACTGGACACGGCTGCCCGGTTCAACCCACTCGATGGCACTCCTGGCTTGATCGCCCAGCCTGTATTGATCGTAAGACTTGATGGCCTTGTCGTCACCGCCTGCCTGACTGCGGGTGAGTTCTCCCTTGTCGACTTGATAAATGATTTCCAATGGGGGCGACTGATTTTTCAGGACAAGCTGGTCTTCTTTGATTTCAGCTTCGCCTGCCGACCGCATATCGCGTCGAAGATCGTTGGCGAAGCGGCGAATCTCCCGTCGCTGCATCAGGTTTTCCTGACCTTGCTGGTTGCTTTTTTGGACAAGCGACAGCAAACCCACCGTGCCACTGAGCACAGAGGCGAGCAGTGAGAGCACTAATAATATTTCAATCAGCGTGAATCCCTGGGGGCGAGGCTGGCGGCTCATGAATCCCGCTCCAATCGCCAGACATGATGGACCAGCGGCCCGCTTTCAGACATCATTGAAATTTTCACGTGCCAACCTTTCAACGATCCCGAGTCGAACGGATCAACGTCAATTTGCATTCCGGCATCCCTCGCCAATTGATCGGCAGTCTCAGCGAGCTCAACATCGTCCACCAACCTGAGCTGCTCAGCCAGATTCTCAATGGCAATCTGGCCAGTCAATCGTTGCATCGCGGCATGATCGAAGTTCAAACGCGACTGATGCAGCTTGATCGCCGAGCCAGTCGCAACGGCCAGAAACGCCATCGCCACGAGCGTCTCCAATAACGTGAACCCGCTTCGAAGTCGATATCGATAAAAAGTGTTTCGAACGATCACGCTATCCCACCCATCAGTCGACTCAGGACCTGGAAAACCACGACGCCGTGGACGAGCACATAGAGCCCCACGGCTATCGTCGCCAATGGCACAAGCCACGATTTCCGGACTGTCCATATTAACGTTTGTCGGCGACGGATGTTGTCGATAATCTGTTGGATCGTATCGGCCAAAGCACCATTTTTCTCCGCGCTGCTGAGCCAAGTCTGCTCGCGAGAACTAATCAGTTTTGCTTTCCGCAGCGATGGGGCGAGCTCCGAACCGCTCTCGACCAAGCGAGAGGCGGTGTCGGTGCGACGATGAATCCATTGCACACGGGTGGTGTCTCGCGCAAACTGCATGATCTCGCCGGCCGGTTGTTTCCGGCGCACGCCGCGTTCGAGTGCTCGTAAGACTTGGCAACGCCACCGATCAATCGAGCGACGACCGAACCAAGGGATCCAGGGTACCATCCACAACGGCAACCAACGGGTCAACAAGGCCGCCAGCAACCAAATGGCCACAAAGAATGTAATGACATTGCCAGCGGTGACGGTGAAATCGAGACCAGGAGTTTTGAAAGGTTCTGTGGAAAATTCGTCGAGCATTTGTTTGAAGATCGGCAGGATGATCGAGCGGACTTGGATGCTGATCAGCCAAGCCAGGAACACGGTTGCGATGACATAGACGAACTGTTCCGAAACGATCGGCGGCAGATCGGGAGATTCGATTAAACGAGCATCGATTTCGTCGCGTTCGCAGTCCACCCCCGATCCGCCGTCAGCTTGCTCCTCGGCAGCATCGATGCGCGGCATCAGAATCGCCGCCAACGTATCGGATTGGACGGGCAGCTTCGACCGGCGCACCGCATCGACAATCCCCTCCCCACGATTGACGCGGGCGGCGAAGGCTCGCGATTGACCCGCCAGCCGACTGTGAAAACCGTCGGCCATTCGCTCGACAAACATAGGAATCGATACCGTCGTCTCCGCGGCCAATCTCAACCAATCGTTGAGTGACTCGACCTCTTCGCGATATCGCCACCGGGCCGCAATTACAATCGAAGCCACGAACATTGCCACCAGCACCACGGTGATGGGATGGGGTACCGCGACGATCAGCGCGAGAATGCCAACCGTCCACAGCAACCACTGGATCGTTTTGAGAAAGGTGATGGCAACACGGAGTGGGCGGGCAGAGGGATGCTCATTCAAGTTAGCCACGATGGAATGAATCATGCACGCGAGCAATAAGCTGCCGATTGCCACCGGCAGCATCGTTATCGGCGATTCGAAGGCCGGAGCGAACCACGGCCGATTAATCGCCCCCCAATAGATCCAGACGTCCAGCGCCATGCATGTGATCGTTGCCGCCAGCAGCAACCCAAACGCTGCAAAGAATACAGCCGCCAGGAGGCAGGAAACGGAGACGGCTTGCGTCGCTCTGTCCACTCTTCGTTCTATGCGGATGTGGCACTGCGCCGCCGCCTGCTGCCACACTCGCAGTGTGTCAGTACGCGAAGTATCGCTTTGAGCAAACGCGATGACTGCGGGGAGCGGTTGATCGTGGATGGGTGAGGAGCGCAGGAGGGTGGCGAGCGATTGTCCCGCTTCGATTTGCTGATGAGCTCTGGCCGACCAACGACGCAGGCCGGAGTCCCGCACCGTGTGCGAAACATCCCCCAAGGCAGCGGCGTACGTTTTCGATTGAGCGATCGATTGAACCATCGACTGACACAATTCACCCAACTCTACCACTCGCATCGTCGATCCGATGCCTGGTACTCTGCGCATGAACCACGCCAAGCCTGAGGGCAACTTTCCGTGAATCAACAGCAGCAGTAGCGGGTAGGCGATAATCGCCAAAACGGCGAGCCCAGCATATCCCCATGCGATTTGCGTCATCCAGGAAAGATCCATTTCCTCAAAGTTCCAACTGTCAACCCAGACGGTGCCACGTGAAATCTCTTTCACCACCACGATCAGATACGCACCCACGGCGAGCGCGGCGATCAAGTAAACGAATCCCCACGTGACCGCGCTCCTGAGCCTGCGACGGGCATCATCTCGACCTCGCTGCCAGAGTTCGAACTCCGCCGTCTGGGCGATACTCCAAGACGCGACTGTCTCGTCCGTAGTTACCTTGAATTCTTTGCCCTCGCTCATGACGTCACCTCATCGATCACATCAAAGAGCGGTAAGACAATCGCTTGGACCAGGATCACAATTACGCTGATCATCACGATTGCCGCGATCCATTTGGGAATCGTCTCGCCCCACCAGGCCTGACGGCGACGGGACTGGTCCGCATAAAGTTCGCTCAATCGTTGCAGATCTTTGGCAATGGAATCACGACGTCGCCGCGCAGCAACGAGATCGACGACGCACTGCCGCACCTCGGTGGAACTGAATTCCGGCATCGAGAGTGCCTCGGCCGTTTGTCCGCCGTCACGAATGTTCGAAACGGCGGGGCTCCAAGCCGCGGCGAAACGTGGACCAATGACTTCGGCAGCCGTTCGGACCGCCTGACCGGCGTCGACGTGGCTGTAACCTAAATCACCAATCTGCATCCCCAGCCAGCGACAAAAAATAGCTTCGTTAGCGGCGACGTCCTGGTAGCGGGCCGCTCGTCGCTGCCACCAATGCAGCATAAGCGAAAAGCCTGCGATGATCAGCAGTACCATCGCCGCAGTGAACAAAAAGTCCCGCAGGAATGTTTGACAAATCTCGATAATGGTGGGCGAGAACGCCGTCTTGATCAACTCTGCTTCGGACAGTGAAACCAAAATGAACGGGATCACAAAGAACGCTACCGTGGCCGCAACGACAACGTTCAAGATCGGGTTGATCGTGGCAAGGCTGAGTCGACGACGTCGTTCGGTCGCGTCGCGGATCATCCTGACCGTTTCCCGCAGTGGCAGCGTCGACCCCGTGCGCGCCATCACCTGCATCGCACCGCGAATCGGTGCTTGATATGTCAGGGAAAGTGAGGCAATTGCTGTGCTTGCGGATTGCCCTTGCTCCATGCGTGTGCGGACGGTCCTCGCGGCACGTCCGATCTTTCCCATTGCCGAGTGGTCGATATCCGACAGCCCTGCCGTGAGCGAACGACCCGACGCGGCCATCGCCGTGACTTCATCGAGCAGCATCGCCAACGAATCATCATCGATTGCAGTTGTCGTCGTATTCAACGAGCTCATGTTCATCTCCCTAACACGCGGAACACCTCGGTGCGATCCGTCTGACCGACGTTAACCAGTCGCTGCGCCTGTGAAGACAATGATTCGATACCTGCCTGAGACGCGATTCTATCAATCTCCGACGCGGGTCGTGATTCAGCGACGGCATCGAGAATCGCTTGACCGGCTGGCGAGCCCTCGAATGTGACCATCTGAGCGATCGGAATGCGACCATCGTAACCGGTTCCATGGCAAACCGCACACTCGTCGGCAGAATTTGCTCTCGAATGGCCAGCACAAGCGGTGCATCTGCGTCTTAGCAGCCGTTGGCAAAGAACACCACGCAGACCACTTTGAATAGCAAATGTGGGCAATTGCATCTGCACCAAGCGCCTGAGCGTCGCACCGAGCGATCCTGCGTGGATGGATGAAAAGCACAGATGCCCCGTCATCGACGCGCCCAAGACAGCTTCGGCAGTCTCAACGTCGCGAATCTCGCTAACCAGCAACACTTCGGCATCCTGGCGAACCGCCGCTCGCATCGCCGCCGCCAATGTCAACCCGCTGGTCGGTTGCAGTTGGCTCTGACTGATCGAATCGATCACGGATTCAATCGGATCTTCGATCGTCAGCACGCTACGATGAGTTGCCTCGGTCGCGATGTGCGATAGACATGCGTAAAGGGTCGTGGTTTTACCGCTTCCGGCCGGTCCTGCCACCAAAAGCCACCCATCTCGCGAATCGCATACCGATTTGAGTAGGAGCTGCGTTGCGGTATCAAAGCCCAGTTGATCGAGTTGACGAATGGAGTCGCGGTCGTCCATGATTCGAATCGCTGCCCGGTTACCGTGAACGGTCGGAAAAATACCCAGCCGCATTTCACGTGTTTTTCCGTCGTCGCAGACCCATCGCAGCGGCCCCTCTTGCGGCACACCGCTGTGATAGGACGGTAATCCCGCCAACGCCATCAGCCGGGATACGGGATCGCTCTCATCGCTACGCGGAAACGAATCGACCCGTTGCAGAACACCGTTGATACGAAACGAAACGTCCCAGCATTGGGATCGTGGTTGGAAATGCACATCACTGGCACCACACCGCAGCGCTGCGGTCATACAATCCTTCACCATCGCGGCGGAAAAGTTCGCGTCGCTGGGCGACGGTCGGGTGATCGAAGGTGAAACTGGCATCGTTCCTCAGAAAAGTTGTCCTAGTGTCCCCCCGCCGCGTCGGGGATCGCTAAACTGAACGGTCACATAGGCGTCCTGCCTGTGATTGAAATCAGCCAAGGTGAGGGTTCAGCATGCAACGACGTCGACATCATAACGGATTCACGCTGCTGGAGTTGCTCGTGGTGATGGGCATCATCGGAGTTTTGGTAGCGCTGCTGCTGCCCGCGGTCCAGGCGGCCCGTGAAGCAGCACGCCGGATGAGCTGCGCTAATAATCTCCAGCAGATCGCCTTGGGCGTGGCCCAGTACCATGACGCATTTGGGAACCTACCGTTGCATGGGACGGGTACGTTCAGCAACGTCAACGATCCCGCCAACACGAATCAATTTCGTTTGAGCTACCTCGTATCGATTGCGCCGTATATGGGCCAGACGCCACTGTGGGAAGCGATCATTGACGAGTACGCAGGTAGACCACCAAGCACTGCCGGTAATCCAGATCCCTACGGCATGTATGGCATGGACGAATTTGGCTCTGACGGCAGTGAAGAACCGAGGCATCTTTACCCACCGATGGGACCCGTGCCCTCGATGGCCTCGTACGAACCCTGGCAGATCGAGACCACAACCTATCGCTGTCCGTCCGACCCAGGAATGGGATTGCCATCCCTAGGACGAACGAACTATGCCGCGTGCCTTGGTGACGCCATCGAAGGTTTGGACAACGGTTTATGGCGATACGAAGCATCGAAATGGTCGCCCAGTGGCAAGACTTTGATGCAGGCGACCGGACGTGGCATGTTCGTGCCTCGCATGGTGACTTCCTACGGCGACGTCACCGATGGGGTATCGAATACGATCATGCTCGGTGAGATCTGCACTGATCTTGGTGACCTGGATCGTCGCACAACTCCGTCGATCAACAACGGCTGGTCGCCCGGCGTGCTCGATGATGTCAACATTTGCAGGGATCAAGCGGATCCGAACCGCCCCATGTTCTGGCAGCAGGGCCAGAGTGTCCTCGTAACAGGAAATAACTCGGAAGGTCGTGGCTACCGCTGGGCCGACGCCCAGGGACTGATGACGGGATGCAACACGATCCTCCCGCCCAACCGCGAACTCTGCTTCGGCGGCGATGAGACGACCATCGGCACGCTAACGTTCAGCAGCCGACATCAAGGCGGATGTCACGTCGCGATGGGCGACGGAGCGATCAAATTCATGACAGACTCGATTGAATGTGGTGATTCGAATGCGATCGGAAATGCCGCTGGCACGGTCACCGAAAATGGGACAGCCGATCTTGCTCCCGGCAGCCCCAGCCCCTTCGGCCTCTGGGGGGCTCTTGGCACTCGCGATCAAGGCGAGCTCAATGGTACCGATTATTGAAGACAGCAGGCAAGTCCGCAGAAAGATAACAGCGTCGAGGCCACTTTCACTCCGGGAGCAACCAATTCACTTAAGTCTCCCCTCTCCCCCACGCTTCGCGGGGGAGAGGGGCTGGGAGTGAGGGGCTCAGCATTTTCTTTCGCGCAAAACTCGCTGCGCCCGCTCGATGTCAACGCGAACACTCTCGCGATCCACAAATCGGTGTCCGGTACGAATGGCATTGTCTACGGCGATTTACGAGTTTTTTTAAGTCCGCGACGGGTTCGTGCGTCGTCTTCCGCGAGCCACGCTTTACAAGCGGAGACCCATGACAACTCCGGTGTTGCTTGTGGGCTCAATACGGTTTGATTTTTGTTTTTCTTTTTTCTGTGTGTCCTACCGTTCATTTTCGACCGCGCTCGCGCAGTAGCGGACTCAGCAATTTCCGAGGCTTCCCGTGGTTGCTCAATCGAAAGTCGTTCCGTTTCGACATTCAGTCTAACTCAACGCTGCTTTGACGCCGCGTTGTAATCGCCGTGGTGTCGTCATGAGCTTAATTGTTTTTGGACGACGCTTGTTTTCTCGCGGTTCGACCCGATCAGGACGGTTGCCGACGATCCTGCAAACGCCCTGCTGTTGCGATGACGCTGCCATCGGCTCGCTCACACCAACGCATGCAGTCAGCAGCCAGTTCGTCGACAGATGTTGATATGTCTCTGAAAAGCTTAAGCTGCGTGTGTCGCGTTCAGCAGACAATGCGTTTTGGAGAATCTTCAGTCGAACCAAGTTATACGTCAACATCCCCGTCCACAGTTCACGTTCGATTCCCTCGGGTGATTGACTCCTTAAGTGCTCGATTCCCATCGTGCATTTGAGTGATCGTATGTCCGTCTCCACGATCCATCTGCCCTCGTAGAATGCGCCAATCCATTCCGCTGGTGCGGATTCATGATCTAGCATCGTTGTCGTGACAGTGAACCGCTCACAGCGAGATTCCGATTGCTGGGGGCGGAAGTCGCAGAGGCGAACGGTGACTGAATCTGGGATTTTTCGATATGCTTTCTTGCTCATCCATTTTGGTCGTTGTGGGCGTTGCCAGATTGCAGTTCGTTCACGCTCATTGAGGATGTGAGCATCATGCGGATAGTCTTCTCGCTTATGATGATTCTTCATGACCAGTTCCACGCCGATTTCCCTGCACATCACGATCAACCAATAGGTGCAGTAGTAGCAGTCTGCAACAAGGACGTCACCTGAACGCAACGATGCCCTGAGTTGTCGTAGCAGAGAAGTTTCACCCGTGCCCTTGCCACTATATGCGGCCACTGCCAAGTCAATTAGCAAGCCTGTGGTCATCGAGATCAAACCGACGCAGCGGAGGAGAGGGAATCCAAGTCCCTCTGCCTGCGCGGGATTCTGCGGGTACTTCGCTTGGTTCTTGGGTGTATCTGGTGCGTCGACAGTAAAGCCATCGACATTGATAATGCGACCCATGACGGGTTGGCTGCGGATTGTGGAGACTGCGCGAGGACACAATCGATCTTCGGCCTGATCGGGTTCGATGGGAGTTCGAAAATTCTCTCGGGCAGAGGCGTCATACTCGGCGCGGTGCGCTAGCGACCGAGCCAGTTTCTTGATCACCACGGCTGGGATCTTCGCTCTGGCTCGACAATAGTTACCCGCGTTTTTGGCAACGACTCGACCTTCCAGTTGCGCATAAAGCGAAACGACTCGCCCTGCGGCGGCTTCGACAGACCGTCCGGTCCCGCTAAAAAGAAACTGCGAGATCATCGCCCAGAGCGTGATTGCGGGGGTGAACACATCTTCGTGCGCATTTCCGAAATCAACTTTTTCATCGTCGAAGACATCCCTGATCGACTGATCGTCGATGATGCCGGTCAATGGCAAGTCATCGCTCTGTATCATGGACCGCTTGAACAGGGAGAAGCAATCCGGCGCGCCAGCTGTTAGAATAGACATGAACCTTCCTTGGTCGAATATTGCAAAACTCCAAACCAAGGAAGGTCACGTCATCGGCGAATTGTATCGACCATTCGAGTCACGCCAATATCAATATTATTCAAACGGTGACAAATTGTATTAATTCAGACACGCGAAGGATCGCGTTTTTCAATGCTGCGCGAGAAGTGACCGCCCGTCACGAAAAGCAGGAAAAAAGCCGTAGACAATGCCATTCGTACCGGACACCTTACTCTTATCCAACATGTGGTTAATCGGTACCGGACACCTTAATCTTATCCCGGTCCGTGCGACATCTTCAGCAACGCCAAAACACCCCGTTCCAGGAATGTTGGATCACGTACGGAAATATAGAGCCCTCGAATCGTTATTCTACCATAGTCGTCTGGTGGGTAACGTGCTGGCATCGCATTCTCAACCACGGCACCTGTTGCAATTGAACGAAACCGAATGCGCTTAAAGTCGAACTCGGTCCAGAACTCGTCTGCAAGAACAGAGCGGCATGATGGGTCTTTCGAACTCTCTTCAACGCGATAAGAATCCCAGAACATTTCTGCATATTCGGCGTCAACCAATTTCCCGATCATGTGCCCTGACCGTTCAATGGCCCAGCCGTTCGATCGGCCATAATCTGAACGCCAAGCATTAAATAACGCCTGGTATTTACGTAACATGATTATCGATAGTTCTCCAACTCAGACTGAATGAAGTCGTAGTAATTTCGGCCGGCGGCACTACCTGCCCAATATCCCATGATACTTCCCCCCAGACCGCCAAAAAAACCACAAACAGGTACTGTTATCAACTCTTCTGGTATCGCTATCTGCGGCCCTAATTGACCTGCGATACCAGCGCTAGCAGCTCCTCCCGCCGCTCCAATAGTTCCACCAGCCCAGGCGCCAGTCCAACCTCCAGCTATGCGGGCTGCTTCACCGGCTTTATCTTCCGCAAGGAAAAAGCTAGCAGTATCCATTGCTAAGGCACCAATGAAAAGCACTTTTCCGGTGCCATTAAGAAAGCGATGCAGGCGAATCGCACGCTGGGAATACACAGCATCTGCAGGTACCTGCCCTTTAATAAGAACCTCTCCTTCCTTGGCCTGAAACTTCCGCCATATTTCAAACCGTTCACGAAGATGCTCATTTCTCGATAGGAACTCTTCGGACGACTTGACGATATCTGAATGGGAGAGGACTTGCCCGTCGTTGAGCTTGCCTATGTCTATCCAGACTGGCGTACCCTTTATGTTTGGAGCTCCGTTTGGTTTGGTGCTCGCTGGACTATACGGAGATGGCTTCCCGAGATGTTCGTTTAGGCAGTGTTCCACAGGATGCAACTCAACTCCAGGACCGCTGGGCTGTATTCCATGCGAAACGGCGTTGCCTGCTGTGGCAGGCCGAACTTTGCGCACAACGTATTGAGCCTTGTCTGGATTCGAAGTGAATATGTTGAAGATGCGCCAATGCTCACCCGGCTGGGATATCCCATTTTCAACGAGACCACTGGGATCTGTCGCATTGGTCGGCCCGTTGCCAACATACCGATACAAATTCGCATCCCCCGCAGCGAAGCCGATGGGGTCATTGCTCAATGACTCCAATCGGTTGCAACTTTTCATACCGCAAGTTGCTAACTCGATGCAGTTCCGGCGTTTAAGTGTGCAAGCTCGGCGCGGATCGGCAGCACGACGCCCCCCGCGTGCGCGAGTGCGGTTTTTCAGGGTCAGGCGGCGATGGATGACGCGGGTTTGCATGAGCCTGATTGTAATTGATGCACCGCCGCGAGTGAAGCAAGCGGGCGACCCAAGCAACAACCAAACTTTTTTATTTAGCTGCCTTTCTGCCTGGACCGGTCCGGAGAAGCCAGCCGGGCTGGCAGATCAGCGGCTAAAGAACTAAGCAGCTAAAGAAGAAGAACGCGGCGCGGGCGCGTTCAGCACGGCACCGGCGAGGGTGGTTCCTCGTCAGGTTTGTCGTCGTCGGTTTCCGATGACGGGGTTTCGGGCGTTGCGGCGGCGTCGGAAGGTTTTTCAGATGCGTCCTTCGCGTCGTCGGTTTCTTCGTCCGGTTTGGGATTAGCGGCCGGGTGAGTCAGGCCGTGAATCTGTTGCAGTTTTTTGATACTGACCTGCGTGTAGATTTCAGTCGTCGAGAGTTGCGAGTGACCCAGCATCGCTTGGATGTAACGGATGTCCGCGCCGTTCTCCAGCATCAGCGTGGCCATCGTGTGACGGAAGATGTGACACGAACCACGCTTGCCGATGTTCGCTTGGTCGATGTAGCGACGGGCGTACTCGGTCAAGGAGTCCGGTTCAAGCGGTCCGCCCATGTTCGATAGGAACAGCGTATGGCAGTGAGTCCCGCAGAGAAGCAGCGGGCGAGACTGTTCGAGATAGTGCGCGATCCATTTTAAGGCGCGATTGCCGATCGGTAGCAGCCGGTCTTTCTTGTGCTTGCCTTGCCGGACCATCAGCGTTTTACGATCTGCGTCGATGTCGAACAGTTGCAAGTTGGTCAGCTCACGGCGTCGGATGCCGCTGGAGTACAAGACTTCCAAGATGGCCCGGTCACGGATTCCGTACGGGTCATTCAAGTCCGGTTGCGCTAACACTTGTTCGGCTTCGGCAGCCGTCAGGATCGCTTTGGGAAGGCTGCGGCCAAGTTTCGGCAAGTCCAGTTCACTGGCCGGATTGAACAGCACGCGGTTTTCACGTGCGAGCCACTTGTACCACGCTTTGACGTGGGACAGGTGCGTGTACTGACTGCGGAAGGACAGCGGTTTGTCGTCAGCGTTGCGATAGTTGAACAGATGACGTTGATACCGTTCCAGGATCGGTTTGGTGACTTCACCGGGGCGCGTGAGGCCGCGTTCCAACGCCCACAAGGCGAACCAGTGAAGATACTTTTCACGTTGCCGAAGCGTGTCGGCCGCGTAGTTGCGAACTTCCAGCGAGCGAACATGAGCGTCGATGTTGCTTTGCATTCCCAGCTTGTCGCTGATGTCGCCGACCGGTGGTAGTGGTTTTCGTTGTCGTTTCTTGGACATGGTTTCGTTTCCCGTGCAGAGGTGGTTGAAGTGCTAACGACAACGGCTTCTTGATTCTTTGAGTAAGAAGAACCAGAAGCCGTTATCGGTACGATTGTTTCGGGCCATGTTTCGGACTGGCCCGGTTGTCCGTTTTTGGGTTTTGTGTGATTAAGTCATTTCAGCTCCGTTTTTACTGGGTTTCGTGTCAACACCTTGCGGTGATGAAGGCGTGATCTTGGGGTGTTTTAGGGGTGATGATGGACGCTCCAGGGGTGATGAAGGTTTTTTTGGGGGTGATGATACTTCGGTCGTAACGATAGGCTTCGGTGTGTCGCCGGGCAGTTTCGCGGCGTCGATCAGGCCGCACATCGTTGGTTGTCCCTCGCGCCCGCGACCGTCGTAAAGCAGTTCGTATTGAACCCGCCGGCCTTCGCCTCGGTGCGGCATTACGTATTCCATTTCCAACAGACGGTCGAGGTGTTTTTTCAGCGCCGTTTGATTCCAGCCGATGGATTCACGGATCATCCGACGAGTGAACTGGAACTCTCGTTGCTCGACCTTCAAGCGTTTACATTCACCGATGATCCAGGCATGAAGTTCCAGCAGCAGACGTCGGGTTTGCGTCGGTAGTTCGTCGATGCTTTTGCCTAGCACCTGATCGGCCAAGCGATTTGCCAGCGCGATGTCCGACCGGATGACTTCGACGTATTCGACCAACTCGCCATCGACTTCGATGGGTTGGATGTCGCGTTGGTATTGATGCAGCAGCGCGATGCTACGGATGATCGCGAGATATTTCATGTGATCGCGACGGCGGCGGGCTTGATCGTCACAGAAGCGAAGTTCCGCAGCGAATGGATTGACTACGGCGAGCGGGCGTAACATTCGTTGCGCGTCTTGATGCAGTTTGCGAACGGCCGAAGATCGCTTGCCGGTTAAAAGACCTTCGAGGGTTTCGTTCTTGCGCTGTTGCGTATGGATCGCTCGGGTTTGTTCGCGGTTTTCATCGACGCTCAACACGATGCAGCGGTTCATTAACTCCTCATCGACATCGATAGCGGTCGTTGTCAAGAAGATCATCACCGGGCCTTCGACGTGATACTCTTGCGTTTCCATCCGTCCCGTTCCAGGGTCTTTGCCGGTCGAGGCAATCGTGAGTTGTCCTTCGCTTTGGAGTAACTTCAAGGCGTAAGACGCTTGGGCGACGCCTTCCTCTTCGGCGATCGAGAGGATTTTGTGACTCAGTTCCATACCGCCCATGTAGAACAGACTTTGCCCGGTCATCGCCGAGTAACCGACCAGTTCTTCGTCAGGGATGAAGCGAAGGACGGCATCCATCAGCGACGACTTACCCGCCGCCGATGATGACTGGATGACGACCGCGAGCGGCTTGTCGAGTTTGCGACTCGTTGCGGCTAGGTAACCGACGAGCTTATTGGTTTCTTCACCGACCACGCCGATAGCGTCGAAGTCGGCGAGGATTCTTTCGATTAAGTTTGGCTGTTTGAGCAGATCCAGGGCGGCTTGTTTGTCGCTGTCGTTGAGCTCGAACTTGGCGGCTTTCACGGCGTCGAGTAACTGCGTTTGCTCGTCTTGCAGCGATTCGAGTTTCAGCAGGACTTTACCGAGATCGCGTTTAATCACTTCGCCATCGAAGCCGAGTTCGTGAGCGGCTTCCTTGATGAACACGGTTCGAGCGCGGGCGGCATACAGGTCGAAGGTATCGACATGGAAGCTTTCCAAGTCTTCGCGACGAGCCAACACGTTGACTTTCATTGTGTCCACGCTGGACGAGTTCCGCGCCAGCCCGCGCACGCGATAGACGCGGTTGCCGATCGGAATGATGATTTCGTTTTCCTTCACTTCGGCTTCCACTGTGGTCGGCAGGGCCGGGGCCGGTGATGCGATGGGCTGTTCTTTCGGTGAAGGCTGGGGCGGCTGCGCCACCTCAACCTTCGCCGGTTCAGCCACCACTGGTTCAGCGGTCACCGATCCAGCATCCAAGGCAGCTAAAGAAGAAGGTTTTTCATCGTCGCCAGCCACCAACTTTTTTTCTTTAGCTGCCTCCACACTGGATTCACTCGCCTCGTTGTCGCTGGCGATTCGCTCGCGGGCTTGCTTCAAGAAGTCGGGCGTTTGCGTTGTCAGTTGCGGCTCGGTTCCCTTGCCCAGCCACTCGGCGTTGCGGATCAGCAGCGCCAGCCAGTTATGAACGTTGCCATCCCCTTTGCCCGCCGTCATCGCGTAAGCGTTAATGTCTTTGGCGGCAGCGGTGACTTTCAAGCGGAATCGTTCGATACCCAAGTGCGCCAGTGGTTCCGCCAGTTTATCAGCGCCCTTGTTGCCCGCTTCGTCGGCGTCGAAGGCGATCAACACGCGCTGGATTGCGTGATGCTTGAACGCTTGCAACATCTCGTCGGTCAGCCCGTTGGTCCCATAGGTGCAAGTGACGTTGCGGAAGCCGTTCCCCCAGAACGTCAGCGCGTCGATGACCGATTCACACAGGATCAGTTCATCACACGCGCCGAATGCTTCGATGTTGAAGATGCCACCGTGCGGACGCGGCAGGTAAAAATGTTTGCCTTGCTTACGTTGTCCGTTGTCGATCCGACGACCGTAAAGCTGTTTCACCGTTCCATCTTCGCCCAGCAGCGGGAACGTCACGCAGCCCCGAAAGTGTTCGTGTCCGCTCTCGCGAACGATCCCGATATTCTTCAAGCGGTCTCGCAGTTCTGACCCGGCTTTAATTTGCTTGGCCGGAAGTCGCAGCCCCAACGTGCGATCGACGAAGCCGATCCGGAACCGTTCGATGGCCTCGCGATCGGCGATCCCGCGATGTTCGAGATACTCGATTGCCGCCGGTGATTCCGCCAAGCGTGAGTGATAGTAATCGACGACATTGACGAGGGCTTGCTGATCGTCGGCATCAGTGGTTAGCGGACAGTCAAGTTTTCTTTCGGTGGTGAATTTCTTGCCGCCGCTACTTCCCGTCGCACCATCGCGGAGCAGTTCCACGGCGTGACGGAAGCTGACTTTCTCAGCATGCATGACCCAGGCGAACACATCGCCACCCTTGCCGCACGCGCCCAAGCAGTTCCACTCATTCTTGCGGCGGTTGACGCACAGCGACGGATTCTTGTCATCGTGGGCCGGGCACAGCCCGATCAGCTCGTCGCCGCCGCTGCGAACCCTCAGCTTCGTCCCGTAGCTCTGGATCAGGGCCACGATGTCGGTTTCTTCTTTGAGACGGCGGATCAGTTCATCGTCGAATCGTGCCATCGGATCAGTCTCCACGAGTGAGGGGAAGTTTATTCAAGATTTGCCAAAATTATTTTTCCGGCTATCCTCGATCTCGCGAATATAGGATCATTCTATTTTCTGTCAACAGGCTAACCTCATGACTCACTTCGAATTGAACCGCCACCGATCTAAAATCGTCAGTCACTGCCCACCAACGGAGACTGATGCTTTGACGACACGACGAGGAGTAACGACCGACGAGGGGATGCAAACGATCGCCACGCGTATCGTTGAATTGCGTAAGGACGCTGGGCTAACCCAGAAGCAACTAGCCGATGAACTCGGAGTGACTCAGCCGGTTATCTCAGGCATCGAACGCGGTGAGCTTCGCGTTCACGGTGAATTGATCGTGGAGCTATCACGATTGTTAAAGGTTTCCGCCGACGAGATTCTGGGGATACGAACGCCCAAGAAGAAGACCGACAAGATGACGCCCGAACAGACGCGACTTTGGAAGAAGTTTCAACAGATCGCCACTTGGCCTGACAAGGATCAACGCGCCGTCATTCGCATTATCAACACGATGGATAAGTCCGCCGCTTCGTGATCGTGGAGCGTACTTGGCGCGGACGGCGACCAGTTTGGCGAGGAGCGTTTCCGGCGAGGGTGGTTGGCGGGCTTGGTGGTTTTAGCACCGTCCTCTGCGCGTTTGTCTCTGTCGCCGCTGGCTTCTACGAAGCGGCGACAGAGACAAACACTCCGAGTACTCACTTTGCCAAAAAAATGAAGGAGAGCAGTCGGTGGGGAAGGCGAGTGGTTGGAAGCTGTTTTGGTGCGCGGGCGTTTTCTCGGATGGAGACTTATGAGGAGCTTCGGTGCGCGGTCCCTGGCGGCAGCTCAATGGGCCTTGGCGAGTTCATCGCTCACGCGGTTGTCCGTTTGCTCGAAGACTCGCTGCACCGACAACCGCTTCGCTGGCGTGTTTGGCAAGTCCAACGTGCGAGCGCTATCGCGAGATTCAAGGCGTCAACTGCGGACGGACTGCGCTTTCGACGTACTGCGACAGATGGTTAGTTTTGTTGGTGTTTGCGGCTTTGATCGATTGGAGAATCGTTCGGCGGTTGGCGCGAGTGTCGCAGAACGTCAACGCTTGCCGCCGTCTTGCAAGTCTTCTGGTGATTCACCGTTCTAGGAGCGGGGTGCGGCATCCTGCCTCCCGTCTTATCGGCATCCATGCCTCGGTTCGCTCCGTCGATGTTCCGCCATCCATGGCTACCCATCGACTCCGTTCACGACGCCCGGTCTCCGCTCGGTCACTCCGGTGCGGACTTCGCTCGTCGCAAAGCCTCCTCACTGCGCCTTCCCTGCGCTCGGTCGCTACGACCCGGAGAACGCGGCGTCGGCCTCGCTGCGCTTGCCTTCCTTGACCGCGTTCGCCGGGTGGCATCGTGCCACCGGGCTTCGTCATGCGGCGACATCCATGTCGCCGTCGTTCAGCGATCTATCCAGGCTGGCGGCTTCCTGCCGAAGATTGCGACGCACTTCGTGTGCGTCGCTTCGCTCCAGGACGTTTCATGCTCGATCCAGTGCGGGCGGCTTCGTGCCGCAAGTATGGCGGACTTCGTGTCCGCCAATAAGAAAGGCCACCTTGCGGTGGCCTGTTAAGACGCCGTGTTACTCCGGTGCAGTAGGTGGATTGCTCGTTATTGAGTCCTGACACCTTACTCTTTTGCTGACACCTTACTCTTTTGACACCTTACTCTTCTCTGACACCTTACTCTTCTCCCGGACACCTTACTCTTATTCCGGACACCTTACTCTTATTCCGGCTTATGAAAGTATCCCCATATCGCGCCACAGCTTTCCGCAATAGTGCGAACCCGAACCGTTAAGTCATTACCGAGAATGTTCGGGTAAACAAAAAGCGTGAAATCCGCGTTTTGAGCGTCGGCTCCAATCGCGAACAAGGATCGCTGATCGCCGCAACTACACCGAAGATTCTGAAAACCTAAATGCGGAAGCCAACATTTTTCTTCATAACTGTAATTTATTCCGTCTGAACGGAAACGACGTTCAATCAATGCCCGAGCATCCGACGGAAATCGCAGCTGATGATATGGTTCCATGCTATTCAGGTCCAAATGTTCAGATCTTCACTTGCGATCTTCACCGAAAAAATAGTCGTAACCTTCATTAGCGATCCAAATATTAGGTAAATGGTAATTCGATCGACTCCATGCATTCCACGCAGAAGACAAGCAGGAACCAACTTGGCGTCCTTCTCCCAAGGTTGCCAGCCTTGGGTTCAGGGCTGGTAGTTTCAAAACGTAAGTGCCACTCTCCGCCATGAAGCCAGCTGCTCCTTCCGTGGTTAGCGACAGCGAAACAATAAAACGCGTCAAATGACAGGCGTGGCGGTGTAGTTTAATCGTGGTAAGAAGTCAGAGAATGTAATCGGCATACTTTGCCTGAACGCTTCGGTGGCTGTGCGTTTCAGTTCGTACGCACGCTCGATTACATGAACGGTCGTGCTCAGCCCGGTTTTCGTTTGTGTCTTGCGAATCAAGTCGGCTGCAAATTGGACCGTACGCATCATCAAGCCGGTACAGGTGCGGCCTACTTGTGAGAAAAAGCGACGTTCAATTGGATTATACTTGCTGCAATAAGGTGGATAGTGTGCCACTTGGATCGGCAGGCCGATTCGAGTGGCTAGTTCCGAAAGGTCTTGTTTGAATATCCAATAGCGTGAACTGTTGCTGCCTCCAGCATCGCACAGCCAAAGTATCTTTTTGGCCGTGCGGTAGTGGAACCTTCCGATACGACGCCAATACCACCAGAAACTATCGCACGCGAATTGGCTTGTATCGTGGCTCAGTCCCAAATTGACGTGTCCATGGTTGCGAGCAGGGTCGTAAATTCCATGGGGAATCAAAACACCATCGGACCAACTCGGGTAATCGTGATCGAATGCTGACATCGGAGCGTTGCAGTACGCGCGTCCTTTACGGTACATCGTCCCGAGGTGCTCTTTCGCCTTCGTATCGATTGAAAAAATGGGGTCGCCCGACTCGGTGTACTGGCTGCGTAGCAAGTCGATATGCCGGAATTGATGATCGCGATCAGGACTGCGGCCACCAGCGATATCCTTTCGGATTTTGCGTCGCCGGATATCATTTTCTATCATCCAGTGGGCAACCGTCGGACCACTGATGGGCAGGTTGTCTTCACGAAGGTTTTCGGCAATCGCTTGTGGCGAGAGATGGGTCCACACCAAGTCAGGTTCGTCTGGGCTGCCAGCGACATGCACATCGACAGCCTCAACAAGTTTGTCTTCGATTTCCGGACTTTCTTCCAATCTTGGCTTTCGACCGCCACCTTCGGCACGCTGTCGATCGCCCAGTTCGTCATTGGGAAGGGAATCCAGTTCGCTTGCACCATGGCGGATCGCGTGTTCAGAGCAACCTAACAGATTGGCAATATAATGTTGCCCTCCGCGCCGAGTTTCTCGGACTCAATGGCCGCATAACGTCGCCGATCTTTCTCGGAAAGACTTCCAAAGACATTTCTCATCCGCTGTTCGGTCTGCGCGGAATAAGGGGACTCGAATTGAAACGCCATCGCTCTGCACCTCCGTGAGTGGACAAAAGACGGTGCCTCCCACCGCCATCACAACAGCCATTGTACGCTATTCCGTGCGACTTATTCATTCGCTGTCGCTTAGCGTCTGCAGTTTCAGCTTATGAGCGAGGGACATTCCGTACATCGCCGCGTATCGCCGACCGTCTTTCGTGAAAAGCAACCAAATCGGTTTCACTCCACCAGCGTGCATAGCACCATTTGCAGTTTCCCAGGCGGCATGTACCCCTAAACCACCTCCAGGTTGCAATCCAATACGTACAACACCTCCACCATTGGGGGCTGGCATTACTAACGATTGAGTTGCATACCCGCCCGCCATTGATCCATAAAAGCCCAGCTGCGTGATCCAGTCACTATTGTCCTGAGCCCGTTTCCATGCGTCATCAGCACATTGGCTGGCCCTGTCGTCGAACCCCATGGTAATCGTATCGGCGAGAACCATTGCGCCATCGTTAGCGCCTTCAATTGCAGCATCCGCGATTGGATCGACATTTGCATCTACCCAGTTGTTGACACGATCAACTCTATTGTCGACGGGAGATTGAATGTTCGCATCGAACCATCCGTTGACGGGGTCAATAAACCAATCATCCAGCCAATCCAAACCACTCGGATCAGTACGAGTTGTCGGTTGATTGCCAGTGTACCGATACAAATTCGCGTCCCCCGCGGCGAAGCCGATGGGGTCATTGCTCAATGACTCCAATCGGTTGCGACTTTTCATACCGCAAGACGCTAACTCGATGCAGTTGCTCAAGTTGCGGCGACAGGTTTGGCGCGGATTGGCAGCACGACGCCCCCCGCGTGCGCGAGTGCGGTTTTTCAGGTTCAGGCGGCGGGGCTGGACGCGGGTTGGCATGGACCTGATTGTAATTGATACGACGCGGCGGGTGAAGCAAGCGGGCGATCGGAAGCAACAACCAAACTTTTTTATTTAGCTGCCTTTCTGCCTGGACCGGTCCGGAGAAGCCAGCCGGGCAGGCAGATCAGCGGCTAAAGAACTAAGCAGCTAAAGAAGAAGAACGCGGCGCAGGCGCGTTCAGCACGGCACCGGCGAGGGTGGTTCCTCGTCAGGTTTGTCGTCGTCGGTTTCCGATGACGGGGTTTCGGGCGTTGCGGCGGCGTCGGAAGGTTTTTCAGATGCGTCCTTCGCGTCGTCGGTTTCTTCGTCCGGTTTGGGATTAGCGGCCGGGTGAGTCAGGCCGTGAATCTGTTGCAGTTTTTTGATACTGACCTGCGTGTAGATTTCAGTCGTCGAGAGTTGCGAGTGACCCAGCATCGCTTGGATGTAACGGATGTCCGCGCCGTTCTCCAGCATCAGCGTGGCCATCGTGTGACGGAAGATGTGACACGAACCACGCTTGCCGATGTTCGCTTGGTCGATGTAGCGACGGGCGTACTCGGTCAAGGAGTCCGGTTCAAGCGGTCCGCCCATGTTCGATAGGAACAGCGTATGGCAGTGAGTCCCGCAGAGAAGCAGCGGGCGAGACTGTTCGAGATAGTGCGCGATCCATTTTAAGGCGCGATTGCCGATCGGTAGCAGCCGGTCTTTCTTGTGCTTGCCTTGCCGGACCATCAGCGTTTTACGATCTGCGTCGATGTCGAACAGTTGCAAGTTGGTCAGCTCACGGCGTCGGATGCCGCTGGAGTACAAGACTTCCAAGATGGCCCGGTCACGGATTCCGTACGGGTCATTCAAGTCCGGTTGCGCTAACACTTGTTCGGCTTCGGCAGCCGTCAGGATCGCTTTGGGAAGGCTGCGGCCAAGTTTCGGCAAGTCCAGTTCACTGGCCGGATTGAACAGCACGCGGTTTTCACGTGCGAGCCACTTGTACCACGCTTTGACGTGGGACAGGTGCGTGTACTGACTGCGGAAGGACAGCGGTTTGTCGTCAGCGTTGCGATAGTTGAACAGATGACGTTGATACCGTTCCAGGATCGGTTTGGTGACTTCACCGGGGCGCGTGAGGCCGCGTTCCAACGCCCACAAGGCGAACCAGTGAAGATACTTTTCACGTTGCCGAAGCGTGTCGGCCGCGTAGTTGCGAACTTCCAGCGAGCGAACATGAGCGTCGATGTTGCTTTGCATTCCCAGCTTGTCGCTGATGTCGCCGACCGGTGGTAGTGGTTTTCGTTGTCGTTTCTTGGACATGGTTTCGTTTCCCGTGCAGAGGTGGTTGAAGTGCTAACGACAACGGCTTCTTGATTCTTTGAGTAAGAAGAACCAGAAGCCGTTATCGGTACGATTGTTTCGGGCCATGTTTCGGACTGGCCCGGTTGTCCGTTTTTGGGTTTTGTGTGATTAAGTCATTTCAGCTCCGTTTTTACTGGGTTTCGTGTCAACACCTTGCGGTGATGAAGGCGTGATCTTGGGGTGTTTTAGGGGTGATGATGGACGCTCCAGGGGTGATGAAGGTTTTTTTGGGGGTGATGATACTTCGGTCGTAACGATAGGCTTCGGTGTGTCGCCGGGCAGTTTCGCGGCGTCGATCAGGCCGCACATCGTTGGTTGTCCCTCGCGCCCGCGACCGTCGTAAAGCAGTTCGTATTGAACCCGCCGGCCTTCGCCTCGGTGCGGCATTACGTATTCCATTTCCAACAGACGGTCGAGGTGTTTTTTCAGCGCCGTTTGATTCCAGCCGATGGATTCACGGATCATCCGACGAGTGAACTGGAACTCTCGTTGCTCGACCTTCAAGCGTTTACATTCACCGATGATCCAGGCATGAAGTTCCAGCAGCAGACGTCGGGTTTGCGTCGGTAGTTCGTCGATGCTTTTGCCTAGCACCTGATCGGCCAAGCGATTTGCCAGCGCGATGTCCGACCGGATGACTTCGACGTATTCGACCAACTCGCCATCGACTTCGATGGGTTGGATGTCGCGTTGGTATTGATGCAGCAGCGCGATGCTACGGATGATCGCGAGATATTTCATGTGATCGCGACGGCGGCGGGCTTGATCGTCACAGAAGCGAAGTTCCGCAGCGAATGGATTGACTACGGCGAGCGGGCGTAACATTCGTTGCGCGTCTTGATGCAGTTTGCGAACGGCCGAAGATCGCTTGCCCGTTAACAGACCTTCGAGGGTTTCGTTCTTGCGCTGTTGCGTATGGATCGCTCGGGTTTGTTCGCGGTTTTCATCGACGCTCAACACGATGCAGCGGTTCATTAACTCCTCATCGACATCGATAGCGGTCGTTGTCAAGAAGATCATCACCGGGCCTTCGACGTGATACTCTTGCGTTTCCATCCGTCCCGTTCCAGGGTCTTTGCCGGTCGAGGCAATCGTGAGTTGTCCTTCGCTTTGGAGTAACTTCAAGGCGTAAGACGCTTGGGCGACGCCTTCCTCTTCGGCGATCGAGAGGATTTTGTGACTCAGTTCCATACCGCCCATGTAGAACAGACTTTGCCCGGTCATCGCCGAGTAACCGACCTGTTCTTCGTCAGGGATGAAGCGAAGGACGGCATCCATCAGCGACGACTTACCCGCCGCCGATGATGACTGGATGACGACCGCGAGCGGCTTGTCGAGTTTGCGACTCGTTGCGGCTAGGTAACCGACGAGCTTATTGGTTTCTTCACCGACCACGCCGATAGCGTCGAAGTCGGCGAGGATTCTTTCGATTAAGTTTGGCTGTTTGAGCAGATCCAGGGCGGCTTGTTTGTCGCTGTCGTTGAGCTCGAACTTGGCGGCTTTCACGGCGTCGAGTAACTGCGTTTGCTCGTCTTGCAGCGATTCGAGTTTCAGCAGGACTTTACCGAGATCGCGTTTAATCACTTCGCCATCGAAGCCGAGTTCGTGAGCGGCTTCCTTGATGAACACGGTTCGAGCGCGGGCGGCATACAGGTCGAAGGTATCGACATGGAAGCTTTCCAAGTCTTCGCGACGAGCCAACACGTTGACTTTCATTGTGTCCACGCTGGACGAGTTCCGCGCCAGCCCGCGCACGCGATAGACGCGGTTGCCGATCGGAATGATGATTTCGTTTTCCTTCACTTCGGCTTCCACTGTGGTCGGCAGGGCCGGGGCCGGTGATGCGATGGGCTGTTCTTTCGGTGAAGGCTGGGGCGGCTGCGCCACCTCAACCTTCGCCGGTTCAGCCACCACTGGTTCAGCGGTCACCGATCCAGCATCCAAGGCAGCTAAAGAAGAAGGTTTTTCATCGTCGCCAGCCACCAACTTTTTTTCTTTAGCTGCCTCCACACTGGATTCACTCGCCTCGTTGTCGCTGGCGATTCGCTCGCGGGCTTGCTTCAAGAAGTCGGGCGTTTGCGTTGTCAGTTGCGGCTCGGTTCCCTTGCCCAGCCACTCGGCGTTGCGGATCAGCAGCGCCAGCCAGTTATGAACGTTGCCATCCCCTTTGCCCGCCGTCATCGCGTAAGCGTTAATGTCTTTGGCGGCAGCGGTGACTTTCAAGCGGAATCGTTCGATACCCAAGTGCGCCAGTGGTTCCGCCAGTTTATCAGCGCCCTTGTTGCCCGCTTCGTCGGCGTCGAAGGCGATCAACACGCGCTGTATTGCGTGAAGTTTGAACGCTTGCAACATCTCGTCGGTCAGCCCGTTGGTTCCGTAAGTACAAGTGACGTTGCGGAACCCGTTCACCCAGAACGTCAGCGCGTCGATGACCGATTCACACAGGATCAGCTCATCACACGCGCCGAACGCTTCGATGTTGAAGATGCCACCGTGCGGACGCGGCAAGTAAAAATGTTTGCCTTGCTTACGTTGTCCGTTGTCGATCCGACGACCGTAAAGCTGTTTCACTGTTCCATCTTCACCCAACAGCGGGAACGTCACGCAGCCCCGAAAGTGTTCGTGTCCGCTCTCGCGAACGATCCCGATATTCTTCAAGCGGTCTCGCAGTTCTGACCCGGCTTTAATTTGCTTGGCCGGAAGTCGCAGCCCCAACGTGCGATCGACGAAGCCGATCCGGAACCGTTCGATGGCCTCGCGATCGGCGATCCCGCGATGTTCGAGATACTCGATTGCCGCCGGTGATTCCGCCAAGCGTGAGTGATAGTAATCGACGACATTGACGAGGGCTTGCTGATCGTCGGCATCAGTGGTTAGCGGACAGTCAAGTTTTCTTTCGGTGGTGAATTTCTTGCCGCCGCTACTTCCCGTCGCACCATCGCGGAGCAGTTCCACGGCGTGACGGAAGCTGACTTTCTCAGCATGCATGACCCAGGCGAACACATCGCCACCCTTGCCGCACGCGCCCAAGCAGTTCCACTCATTCTTGCGGCGGTTGACGCACAGCGACGGATTCTTGTCATCGTGGGCCGGGCACAGCCCGATCAGCTCGTCGCCGCCGCTGCGAACCCTCAGCTTCGTCCCGTAGCTCTGGATCAGGGCCACGATGTCGGTTTCTTCTTTGAGACGGCGGATCAGTTCATCGTCGAATCGTGCCATCGGATCAGTCTCCACGAGTGAGGGGAAGTTTATTCAAGATTTGCCAAAATTATTTTTCCGGCTATCCTCGATCTCGCGAATATAGGATCATTCTATTTTCTGTCAACAGGCTAACCTCATGACTCACTTCGAATTGAACCGCCACCGATCTAAAATCGTCAGTCACTGCCCACCAACGGAGACTGATGCTTTGACGACACGACGAGGAGTAACGACCGACGAGGGGATGCAAACGATCGCCACGCGTATCGTTGAATTGCGTAAGGACGCTGGGCTAACCCAGAAGCAACTAGCCGATGAACTCGGAGTGACTCAGCCGGTTATCTCAGGCATCGAACGCGGTGAGCTTCGCGTTCACGGTGAATTGATCGTGGAGCTATCACGATTGTTAAAGGTTTCCGCCGACGAGATTCTGGGGATACGAACGCCCAAGAAGAAGACCGACAAGATGACGCCCGAACAGACGCGACTTTGGAAGAAGTTTCAACAGATCGCCACTTGGCCTGACAAGGATCAACGCGCCGTCATTCGCATTATCAACACGATGGATAAGTCCGCCGCTTCGTGATCGTGGAGCGTACTTGGCGCGGACGGCGACCAGTTTGGCGAGGAGCGTTTCCGGCGAGGGTGGTTGGCGGGCTTGGTGGTTTTAGCACCGTCCTCTGCGCGTTTGTCTCTGTCGCCGCTGGCTTCTACGAAGCGGCGACAGAGACAAACACTCCGAGTACTCACTTTGCCAAAAAAATGAAGGAGAGCAGTCGGTGGGGAAGGCGAGTGGTTGGAAGCTGTTTTGGTGCGCGGGCGTTTTCTCGGATGGAGACGTGTGAGGAGCTTCGGTGCGCGGTCCCTGGCGGCAGCTCAACGGGCCTTGGCAAGTTCATCGCTCACGCGGTTGTCCGTTTGCTCGAAGACTCGCTGCACCGACAACCGCTTCGCTGGCGTGTTTGGCAAGTCCAACGTGCGAGCGCTATCGCGAGATTCAAGGCGTCAACTGCGGACGGACTGCGCTTTCGACGTACTGCGACAGATGGTTAGTTTTGTTGGTGTTTGCGGCTTTGATCGATTGGAGAATCGTTCGGCGGTTGGCGCGAGTGTCGCAGAACGTCAACGCTTGCCGCCGTCTTGCAAGTCTTCTGGTGATTCACCGTTCTAGGAAGCGGGTTGCGGCATCCTGCCTCCCGTCTTATCGGCATCCATGCCTCGGTTCACTGCGCCGATGTTCCGCCATCCATGGCTACACATCGGCTTCGTTCACGACGCCCGGTCTCCGCTCGGTCACTCCGGTGCGGACTTCGTTCGTCGCAAAGCCTCCTCACTTCGCCTTCCCTACGCTCGGTCGCTCCGACCTGGCGGGACCGGCGTCGGCCTCGCTGCGCTGGCCTTCCTTGACCGACCCGCCGCGTGGCATCCTGCCACCGGGCTTCGTCATGCGGCGACATCCATGTCGCCGTCGTTCAGCGATCTATCCACGCCTGGCGGCATCCCGCCGAAACAGCCCCGACGCACTTCGTGTGCGTCGCTTCGCTCCAGTGCGTTTCATGCTCGATCCTGTGCGGGCGGCTTCGTGCCACAGAGTATGGCGAACTTCGTGTCCGCCAATAAGAAAGGCCACCTTGCGGTGGCCTGTTGAAACGTT
Organism: uncultured Planctomycetota bacterium; assembly: GCA_963763175.1. Taxonomy (GTDB): domain Bacteria; phylum Planctomycetota; class Planctomycetia; order Pirellulales; family Pirellulaceae; genus Rhodopirellula. The sequence continues at coordinate 1,562,756 of CAVXOB010000011.1, forward strand.
GCTTCACTCCGGTGCAGTGAATGGCTTATCGCCTAATCGGTACCGGACACCTTACTCTTATTCAGAACGATCGCATTTTTGCTGCGCAGTTAGCTTTTTGCTGCGCACTTCACATTGATCGTTCCCTAGCGATCGCAATCGGATTTCGATCAAGAGTCCGAATCGCCGAGCAGATTCACCGGGGGCACCATCCTTCGCGCAGGCCGTCGGGACGTCCAGGATCATCCAACTCTCCGACACCAAATCGGCCAAAAAGTGCGGCGCAAATCCTTCTCCAAAATTCGCAACAATTCGGCCAACACGCCAAAATCACCGCCAAATCCCTTCAGTCTCAATTCGGCCAAAAATGCGACATCAAAAAGGCCGGTAACACTTACTCTTCTCATTGAAAAGTTTGAACAATATCATCTGACGTCGAAAACACGCGGTCCATGCCAGCAGACCGGATGCTGGCAGGACCGTCGTCGCTTCTTTCAAGCCGGATAGCCGTACCCCACGCATCCCTTCGTAGGGCGTCACCATCCCCTCTTGGGATCAATCCATCGTTCGCAGCAAGCGTCAGTAACTCGTCCATGTCGGCTGGCTGATGTGATTTAGATAAAACTGCTGCGGCATTGGCGAGGTCTTCAAGTCGTCGCTCGGTCGTGCGTCGGAAGTAATTCTCGTCCGGCGAATGGCATCCAAGAACTAGATTCGATCCGATCAACGCTCCCACTAAAAAAAAATATCCCATTCTCATCGTGTTGCCCGGTTCTCGATGTATTGGCGATTGTGATTCAAGGAGTTAATTATTGCGTCCCATACTTCAACGTCTTTCCATGTTCCGGTACCAGTCTCACCCAACCCAGCGTAGAAGCGGCCAATCTCATGAAGCACGACACCAGTCTGTTGGCTCGCTCCCCCCGGGCAACTGAAGAATCGTGGATTTATATTTATGTACCGACCCATACGCCAACTTAGATAGAAATTGACATATGCCACCCGTTCTCCGGCGTTGCCATTGTTTCGAGAACGAACGTAGAACGGAACATTTCCTCGTTCCAATTCTCTATCTACACCCTCCAACATTTCAATAATTCGCGGGTGGTTGGCTGGATCATTCAAGACCTTCGATACCATCACCGTGTTTTTGTACCAGTCAGCTACTTCATCGGGATAGTTTCTGAGCAAATCAAGAGCATTGGAAATTCGTCTTCGAGCCGCGTAGGTCGCGTTACGAATGTCTGACGCTTGGCTGTAGTCGCATGTTCCTCGGATAAACGCCATCGCAAACGGCGGAGTGTTGTTGTAGCTATACGCTGGATCGCCAACCTGATGCGGGCGAATGCCAAAGATGTTATCCGCTGGCAACTGTGTCGTTGACGGTGACTCCGAAAGCGGTAGGAGCGTTCCGTGTTGAATAGGCGGTGCAGGTGTGATTGGTGGTCCATTGTATGGTTGACCGTCGGGTCCAACCAATGGGATTGTACGTGGCGGCTCCAACCCACTCGGATCAGTCATCGTCGTCGGCTGATTCCCCACATACCGATACAGGTTCGCGTCCCCCGCGGCGAACCCGATGGGGTCATTGCTCAGCCACGTCCCCGTATTTGGGTCGTACCAGCGGGCTCGGTTGTGCTGGAGGTCGATGTCGCTGTCCCACTCGCGGCCGGTGTAGCCGAAGAGATGGTCGATGGCTGGCGCGGATTCACTGGCGATCGCGCCGGTGGAGGTGTAGGTCAGGTGGTCGGCGATTGATGTGAGGTGCGTTGATGTGTTGAAGTCGACGAGGTCGCGGACCGTGTTTTGATGGTCAGTGAGGGACCACAGCGTGTTGTTGGTCGTGGGTGTGATTTGCTCGTCGGCGAGGACTTGATCGACGGCGGGGCCGTGCAGGTAGCGGTTGGTTAAATCGCCCGCGCCGTCAAAGCGGAGGATGAGTTGATCTCCGGCGCTACCGCGTTCGTCACGGAGGCCATCGTAGACGTAGGCTTCCGTCCGCGTGCCGGTGCTGTCGGTGACTTTTTTCCAGACCTTTTGATCGAGCGCGTCGTAGCCGTATTGGACGGTTTTGATCGTGACGCCAGAGGGGGTCTTTTCGATGACCTTGATGAGATTGTTATGAAAATCCCAGGTGTAATCGGTGGATGCGCCGGTGGCAATGCTGGTCTTTTTCGTGCGATTGCCTTCGGCATCGTATTGATAGTTGTAAGTCCCGTCGGAGAGCAGGCGGTTGTCGGTCCCGATCGTGGTGCTTTGGGTGCCAGCCGTGTCGCGGTTTCCATTGGCGTCGAAGGTGTAGGATTCGTCTGGCGGCGGTGGGGTTTGGCCGGTCGTGGTGGTGTAGGTGGCACCGGTGAGTTGATTGGTGTTGTCATAGGCGTAGTTGACGTCGCCATCGGCGAGCGAAGTTGTGTGGGTGAGACGTCCGGCGGCGTCAAAGGTCCAGCCGTAGTCGGCAAGCACGCCGCTGCCTGCCGGTTGGCTGTGGGTCAGGTCGGTCAGCCGTCCGGCGTTGTCGAAGGTGTAGTCGGATTTTGCGACCAGGCTGGTGGCGGTGAGGTCTTCGTAGCGACTGATGGTGTCGAATTGTCCGGCGGCGTCGTAAGTAAAATCGACTCGTTTCGTGCCGACGGTATTGCCGCCCGTGACGCCGTGTTGCTCGATCCCGGTCATGCGGTTGAGCGCGTCGTAGTCGAAGTCGGTGACAAAGTCGTCGTTGGAGTTGATCTTGGCCGAAATCTGAGTGCGACGGCCCGCGAGGTCGAAGACGCTGTTGCTGGTGACGCTGGGGATCGCGGTGAGCGTGAGGTAGTCGCGGATGGTTTGCGTGCGGCGATCGAGGTCGTCGTAGGCAGAGCTGTTAATCGCTTCGTCGCTGTTGATACTGGTCAAGCGATTGACGATGTCGTAGCGGAAGTCGCGAGTTTCCTGCAGCGTGCCGCCGACGTACCAGCTCTCTTCGTTCATCCGGTCGAGATGATCGTAGCCAAACTGGCTGACCCGCCCGTTGCGATCGGTGCGCTTGACTAAATTGTTGTTGGCGTCGTATTCGTAGCTGCGCGAGTTGTTCAGCTCGTTGGTGTCGAGAGTGACGCGGTCGAGGTTGTCATAGGTCCATGAGGTGGTGTTGTTTTCGGGATCCGTCAGCGACAACATGTTGCCGACGGCGTCAAACGTATACTGAGTCGTACCGCTGAGAGCGTCGGTCGTGGAAATGCGGCGATCGAGATTGTCGTAAACGTTCGTGGTCGTATGACCGAGCGGATCGGATTGACCGGTTAGGTTGCTGGCGGCATCGTAGGTAAAGGAGTGCGTCGCGGCGGCCAGCGGGCCGCTGCCGTCGGGATCGGGATCGGTTTGGACGATCACGCGGTCCATGGCGTCGCGTTGCATGGTGACCGTGCGACCGAGCGGGTCGGTGGTCGAGATGACTTGATCGGCGTCGTTATAGCTCCAGGTGGTGACGCCACTGAGGGCATCGGTTTGAGTGATGCGGTTGTTATGCGAATCATAGGTGAACGAGACGCTGTGGCCGAGCGGGTCGGTGCTGGACAGCAGGTTGTTCCCGGCGTCGAACGTGAATGAGGTGACGGGGCGGGCGCTGGTGGCGTCGGGCTTTGGGCCGGTGACCGTGACGAGGCGACCAAGGTTATCGAAACCGTAATCGGTGACACGACCGAGGGCATCGGTCTCGGCGATCCGCTGACTGGCGGCATCGTACGTAAACGATTCGACTGGAGAGGAGAGTGGACCGCCCGCATCGGGATCGGGATGGGTGATCGACACGAGCCGGTTGCGGGCGTCGTAAGCCATCAGCGTGACGTTGCCCAGCGGATCGGTTTCGCTGATTAGGTTACTAGCAAGATCGTAGGTATAACTCCTGACCGGCGAGGTTTGCGGGCCGCTACCGTCGGGGTCAGGAAGTGTCACGCTGACGAGCCGATTGAGCCCGTCATAGGCAAAATGAGTTTGTCGACCGAGCGCGTCGGTTTGGGTGATGATGTTGCCCGCCGCATCGGTGGTGGTGTGATAGACGGGCGAGGTCAGTGGGCCACTGCCGTCGGGATCGGGCCGCGTGCTCGTGATCGTGTTGGTGAGATGGTTGTAGGCGGTGGCGGTGATGCGACCGAGCGGATCGGTCACGGACGCTCGCCGGCTCAGCGGATCGTAACCCATCGTGGTCACCGGCGCGGTGAGCGGGCCGCTGCCGTCGGGGTCGGGGGCGGTGATGGTGGCGAGGCGGTTCAAGACGTCGTAACCCATCGTCGTGGTGTGACCGAGCGGATTGGTGCTCGTGAGCAGATTGCCGACCGCATCAAAAGTCTGCGATGCGGTTGTGAGCTGACCATCGCCGTCATGATCGGGAGTGGTGATGACGATGGGACGTCCGAGCGCGTCGTTTTGATAAGAGGTGACATTGCCGAGCGGATCGGTTTGGCTGGTTAAATAACTATTGGCATCGAAGGTGAACGTGTAAACCGGTGAGGCTTGCGGCCCAGTCCCATCGGGATCGGGTTGAGTGACCTGGATCAACCGGTCGAGTTGATCATAAGTATACTCGGTGCGACGGCCAAGTTCATCGATCTCGGCGGTGAGGTTGTCGCGCGAGTCATATTCCATGTGGATCGACGCCTCGACCGGAGTGCCTTCGGCGAAGATAATTTGCGTCGGCAAGCCGTGATGGTTGTAAATGCGGCGGGTGACGTGGCCGAGTGGATCGGTGATGGTCGAGATCAGTCCAGCAGGCGGGTCGGTTCCGGTCACCGGCGACGGCGTGTAGGTGAACTGGGTGGTGGCGTTGATGCCGCCGACGTCGGTCACCGTTTGCGTGGTCAGACCGGTGGTGGGATCGATCGTGAACTGGGTGATATTGCCCAGCGGATCGGTGTGGCTGGTGGGGACGTTGAACGTCGCGTCATAGGTCCAGGATTCGGTCGAGCCGTTGGGATGTGTGACGGAAATGAGATTGTTGTTGGCGTCGTAACCCATCAGCGTCACGGGGCTGGCCAGCGGCCCGGCACCGTCGAGGTCGGGATCGGTTTGTTTGGTGACGAGTCCGTCGGCATTGCGTTCGTACGTCGTCGTGTTGCCATCGGCGTCGGTGGTGGAGAGCGGACGTCCGAAGCGATCGAGTTGGAAGTCAGATTCGTTACCGAGGGCATCGGTGCGTGAGCCGCCCGCTTCGTCGGCGGGGAAGAGCGGCGCGGGATTGGTGACCGTGCCGACACCGCTACCGCGATCGACGAGCCCGTAGCCCTGCGTGGCGCTCATTTGCTCAGTCTCACCATTGACGTTGGTGATGCTTTGCAGCATCCGCAGCGAATTGTAGACAAAACTGCTGGACTGGCCATTGGGATCGGTCTGCGAGGTCATCAGGTTGGTCGTGGCATCGTAGCCGAACGTACGCTCGGGCCGATCGAGCGGTCCGGTGCCGTCGGGATCGGGGCCGATGATGTTGGTCATCCGTCCGGAGGAGTCAAACTGGAAGTCGGTTTGGCGTCCGGTGTCGTCGGTGATCGAAGAGATCCGTCCGCCCGCGTAGGCGAGCGTGGTCAGTCGACCGACGGGATCGGTAAGTTGTGTAAGCTCGTCGCTACGTCCGTCGCCATCGGCGTCGGTGTAGGTGTAGACCGTTTCGTTGCCGAGGGTATCGGTGCGGCGGGTCATCACGCCGATGGAACTAAAATCGGTGACGTTTCCGTTTTTGTCCGTCATCTGGTAACCACCCGAGACGCTGGAGAGCGTCGCTTCGCCTGGTTCGCCTGCGGCGCGACTGAACGTGCCGTCACCGTTATCGGCGAAGAAGAACGAGTTGCCGTCGCCCTGATTGAGCAACACGCCGTCGGTTTGGACGTCGAGCCGGTCGAGCCCATTCAGATTCCAACCGTCGCCAAACTCGGTATCGCGGCGGTTGTTGATGTCAAAATCCGAAAATTCCGCAGAATCGGAATTTTCTGCTCAACCCAGCGGGCACTTCTTTGGCAACATTCCGCAGAGAATCAGCAACTCACCGTCGAACTGGAGCAGGTTCGAGCGATGCAGCGCTTGATCAATACGCCAGGTTCGGAGCGAGCCAGCGTTCTACTTTTTCGAGCGGCCAGCCTTTGCGTTTCGCGTAGGATTCGATTTGGTCCTTGGTCATCCGCTCGACCGTGAAATATCGAGCTTCGGGGTGACCGAAATACAGGCCGCTGACGGCGGCGCCTGGGGTCATTGCGAAGCTGCTCGTGAGCTCGATCCCGGTTTGGTTTTCAGCGTCGAGAAGTTCGAAGAGCGTTTGCTTCTCCGTGTGATCCGGGCACGCTGGATAACCGGCGGCGGGGCGGATCCCGCGATACTTTTCTCCGATCAACTCCTCCTTGGACAAACCTTCCGTAGTCCCGAACCCCCAGTCGCGGCGAGCCCGCTCATGGAGCATTTCGGCAAGTGCTTCGGCAAGTCGGTCAGCGACCGCTTGAACCATGATGGCTTTGTAGTCGTCGAGTTCTTCTTTGTATTTCATCGCGAGCTCCATTGCTCCGATTCCGGTGGTGACGGCGAATCCGCCGATGTAATCTCTGCGTCCGCTTTCAATCGGCGCGATGTAATCGGCCAATGACCGGTAGTCGGTCTGTCCTTTGCGTTCCCATTGTTGGCGTAGGAAATGGAGCTTGGTTAATTCCTTGCTGCGAGACTCATCCGTATACAGAATCACGTCCTCGCCATCACTCGCGGCGGGCCAGAAACCATAGACAGCGTTCGCGGTCAGCAGATCGCCAGCGATAATCTCGTCGAGCAAGTTGTTCGCGTCCCTGAAAAGTTCTTTGGCTTGCGCCGACGACCTTGTCCTCAAGGATTTTTGGATACTTGCCCTTCAGTTCCCACGTGCTGAAGAAGGGTGACCAGTCGACATAGGGACGAATCTCGGCGAGCGGAATGTTTTTCAGAACTCGCGTGCCGGTGAAAGACGGCTTGTCAATTTGAACCGTCGACCAGTCGGTCTGGTAGTGCTTCTCGAGCGCCTCTTGGTAGGGAATGAGAGTCTGTTTGCGGTCTTGGAAGCTCGCAACCAGTTTCTTTTGGGTCTCCGCGTTCTCGGCAATGAACCCATCGCGATGTTCTTTGCTAAGTAAGCGCTCGACCACATTCACACTGCGGCTGGCGTCGAGTACGTGCAGCACCGGGCCGTCGTAAGAAGGTGCAATTTTGACTGCGGTGTGCTTGGCACTCGTAGTCGCACCCCCAACCAGTAGCGGCATCGTGAAGCCTGTCCGTTTCATTTCCCGAGCAACATGAGCCATCTCATCAAGCGACGGTGTGATTAGCCCACTCAGCCCGATCATGTCGACATTCAGCTTGATCGCTTCCTCCAGAATCTTTTCGGATGAAACCATCACACCCAAATCGATGACTTCGTAATTATTGCACTGCAACACCACGCCCACGATGTTTTTGCCGATATCGTGGACATCGCCTTTGACGGTCGCGATCAGAAATTTCCCCCGAGCGGCTTCGTCTTGAGTTCCGGCGAGCCGTTTTTCCTCGTCCATGAATGGTTCGAGGTAAGCAACCGCCTTCTTCATTACGCGTGCCGACTTGACGACTTGTGGTAGAAACATTTTGCCCTGGCCGAATAGGTCGCCGACGACTTTCATGCCATCCATCAGCGGTCCTTCGATCACTTGGATGCAGCGGTCAAAGAACTGGCGAGCTTCCTCGGTGTCCTCGGTGATGTATTTATCGATGCCTTTGACGAGTGCATGCTTCATCCGCTCGGCGACGGGAGCCTCGCGCCACGCCAGATCCTCGCCCGATTTTTTCTTACCGCCGCTTTTCACCGTTTCGGCGAACTCAAGCATCCGTTCGGTCGCGTCACTGCGTCGATTCAGCAGCACGTCTTCGACGCGTTCGAGCAATTCTTTCGGGACTTCCTGGTAGACTTCCAATTGCCCCGCATTGACGATTCCCATGTCCAGACCGGCAGCGATCGCGTGATAAAGGAACGCACTGTGGATGGCTTCCCGGACAGGATCGTTGCCACGGAAACTGAAGCTAATATTGCTGACGCCACCGCTGGTTTTTGCACCGGGACACTCGACTTTGATTCGCCGGACGGCATTGATGAAGTCGACCGCGTAGTTGTTGTGTTCGTCCATGCCGGTCGCGACGGTCAGAATGTTCGGATCAAAGATGATGTCTTCGGGGGGGAAATCAAGTTCGTTGATGAGCAAGTCGTAGGCGCGTTTACAAATGCGCACCTTGCTGTCCTCATCGGCCGCTTGGCCTTCTTCGTCGAACGCCATCACGACGGCGGCGGCACCGTACTGGCGGACTAAACTCGCCCTTCGCAGGAATTCCGCTTCGCCGTCTTTGAGCGAAATTGAGTTCACGATGGCCTTGCCTTGAACGTTCCGCAGGCCCGCTTCGAGAACTTCCCACTTGCTGCTGTCGATCATCACGGGCACTGCTGCGACAACGTGGTCGCCTGCGATGAGGCGAAGGAAGCGAGTCATTGCTTCCACGCCGTCGAGCATGCCCTCGTCGAAGTTGACATCAATGATCGTGGCACCGTTTTCGACTTGCTCGCGTGCGATCTCCACAGCCTCCTCGTACTTCTCATCGCGGATCAGCCGAGCAAACTTCTTGCTGCCCATCACGTTGGTGCGTTCGCCGACCATCGTGAACGGGATCTCAGGACGCATCACCATCGGCATCTGGCCAGACAATCGTGTGTAGACCGGACCGACGGTGTCTTGCTTCGGTTTCTTTCCTTTAATTCGATCGGCCATCGCGCGGATGTGGTCCGGGGTGGTACCGCAGCAACCACCCAAGATGTTGACCCAGCCGTTGTCGGCATACTCACCGACCTTGTCCGCCATCGCCTGGGGGCTGAGATCGAACTCGCCCATCTCGTTGGGCAGGCCGGCGTTGGGATGGCACGAGACGGGGATTTCAGCAACGTGCGATAATTCTTCGATGTGGGCACGCATCACGTCCGGGCCGAGGGCGCAGTTCATTCCGACCGACAGCAGCGGAAAGTGATTGATCGCCGTCCAGAACGCTTCAACTGACTGGGCACTAACAAACGTGCGACCGCCGTCACCAAACGTCCCGCTGGCCATCACCGGCACGCGGCGACCGCCGGCCTTATAAAAATCTGAAATTGCGAAAAGGCATGCTTTTAGGTTCAGAGTGTCAATCGCCGTTTCCGGCAGTAGGATATCGACCCCTGCCGCGACCAGCGAGTCGACCTGAGCACGGTAGCTATCGACCATTTGCTCGAACGTTGCCCCTCGGTGGGCTGGGTCATCCTCAGTACTGATGGCGAGCTGTTTGGTTGTTGGCCCGATTGACCCAGCGACAAAACGTGGCTTGTCAGGGGTTCGCTCCGTCCATTCGTCGGCGGCGATGCGGGCGCAGCGAACCGCCGCTTGGTTGATTTCGTCGACGAGTTCGAGCGGCAGCCCAAACTCGACCATGCCAACGGGGGACGCACCGAACGAGTTTGTCTCGACAATGTCGCTGCCGGCCTCGAAATACGCACGGTGGATATCAGTGATCTTGTCCGGATGCGTCAGACAGAGAATATCGGAGAAATTCTTCAGATCCTTATCGTGACCGGCGAATCGCTCACCGCGCACGTCCTCTTCGCTCAAACCAAAACGCTGGATCATGGTTCCCATGGCTCCGTCGAGCAGCAAAATTCGCTCGCGAATGAGATCGTGCAGGCAAGAGTCGGACGCGTCGTGAGTCATGTTGGCTGGACGTGAGTTCAGTGAGGGGGAAAGCATGGCGGAATACCTACCAGCGCAATTGGAATTACTTGCCGAACCGTGCGATCTTGACAGCGATTGGTGTAAAACCTAGAAACATGCGCCCCTATATAGCTGTTTCACAGATATTCGTTAACCCGCGTCGTTTGAGACGAAGGAAATTGGTCGATGAGTGAAGAAGAACCCAAGAAGTCCAAGATCGAGCTGCTCAAGGAAGAGAGCATGGGGCTGCGCGGTTCGATCGTGGAGGAGCTCGCCGACCCGACGACCACCCAAGTCGCCGACGGAACCACGAAACTGCTAAAGTTCCACGGGACGTACCAGCAAGACGATCGAGATCTGCGCAAGTCTCGCCGTAAAGAGGGTCTCGACAAAGCCTACTCGTTCATGGTGCGTAACCGCATCCCCGGCGGAAAAATCACGGCCGCCCAAATGCTCGGTGAACTCGACATCGCCGACGAACTCGGCAATGGCACGATGCGCATCACGACGCGCCAAAGCATCCAGCTCCACGGTGTTGTCAAGCAAAACCTTTGGGGCGTGATCCATCGGATCAACGAAATCAAACTCTCGACCAAGTCCGCGTGCGGTGACGTGACACGGAACGTGTGTTGCTGCCCGGCACCATTGCGGCAAAACGGCCTGCGCGATCGATTGCAAGATCTGGCCGACGAAATCGCCATCCATGTCCAACCCACCACGCAGGCCTACCACGAAATCTGGGTCAAGGATCTGGAGACGGGCGAGAAGGAACAGGTCGTCGGCCCGCCAGTCGACGCCGAGCCGGACCCGATCTACGGCAAGGCCTATCTGCCGCGGAAGTTCAAAATCGCGATCGCGCTCGCCGATGACAACTGCATCGACATCTATGACAACGACCTCGGCTTGCTCGGTGTGACTGATGGTGACGAACTTGTCGGATTCAACATTCTCGCTGGTGGTGGCATGGGTACCACTCCAAGTAAGAAAAACTGCTTCCCGGCACTGGCCAAACGGCTGACGTTTGTCAAACCCGAGCACGTTCTGCCAATCATCACGGCAATCATCCTCGTGCAGCGTGACTTCGGTAATCGCGAAGATCGTAGTCAAGCTCGGATGAAATACCTGATTAACAATCTTGGCGTCCCCGCATTTCGGCAAAAGGTAGAAGAATATCTGTCGCAAGCCGAAGAGATTTGCGGTGTTGCCGACGGCACCGTACCGCGCCCGCTCCCTGAGCCGCACGCCGCTGACGTCAGTGGTCACAACGACCACATGGGCTGGCACGAGCAAGGCGACGGCAAATGGTTCTTGGGGCTGCCGATTGAGAACGGACGCGTCAAAGACGAGGGCGACCTGCAGTTGAAGTCATGCTTCCGCGTGTTGTTCAATGGCCACGTCAGCAACGCTCGCTTGACGATGCAGCAGAACATCATTCTGTGCGATATCGAGCCAGAAAAACGTGGTGAAATCGAAACGATTTTGGCCAAACATGGTGTCGTCCGGATTGAACAAATCAGTAACGCTCGTCGATTCTCGTTCGCCTGTCCCGCCCTGCCCACCTGTGGCTTGGCGGTCACCGAGAGCGAACGAGCACTTCCCGGTGTGATCGACGAAGTCGAAGCCGAATTGAGTGAGCTCGGACTTGCCGATGAGCAGTTCACTATTCGGATGACCGGCTGCCCCAACGGGTGTGCTCGCCCTTACAACGCCGACATCGGTTTGGTCGGCCGAAGCGTTGACGGCAAATCGGGCGAAGGTCGCTACACGGTATTTCTCGGTGGTAACTTGCTCGGAAACCAAATGGCTGAGATTTACAAGGATCAAGTCCCACGGAGCGAAATCGTGTCAACCCTTCGTCCCGTGTTTGTCCACTTCAAAGAAAATCACCGCCCAGGTGAAAGCTTTGGTGATTTCTGTCACCGCCTTGGGGTGGAAGCATTAGGTGAAATGGCGGCTGCCGCAGTCACCGAATAGGAAAGCCGTTGCGACTCAAGTGCCAGGAAACTGAAAGTCGCTCGGGAGACCAAAGCCGGTCGTTGCAGGTGGCGTGCTCGGCGTGGTTGTCGCGGCGGCACTCGGTGTCGTGGCCGCGGGCGGACCTGCCGGGGCGGTCGTTGCAGGCGGAGTCGCGGTCGGTGTCTTCACGGGTGCACCGCCGTCAGCGGGCAGCTGGGGCGACATGTAGCTACGTGGATCCTGGTAGCTTACAGGTGTCATCGGAACGCTAGGTTTCGACTGGGGCGTCATCTGACCGAGTATCTGAGGTGCTTGGTTAGATCGATGTGCCGGGGCGGCCGCGATAACGGCAGCGGGACCTGATGCCGGGCCGGTTTCCTTGCGCAGGCCACCGGGTAGGCTCGGCGATGCAGCGGGCGAGTTCCCCCCCACGTCCATCTGAGCCAGCATTTCACGGGATCGATCAATCGCTCGCTTAGTGGCGGGATCGGCCGCGGCTTCATTCTCGTAGGCAAGCGACTCGGTCAACTCTGCTTTTGCCTTGGCCATTTGGCCCTTCTTGTAGTAAAGAAACGCCATGTTGAAGTGAGCAACTGCGGCTTTGTTGTTCGCCTGCAAAACTTGGAGAGCCTCATCCGTTTTGCCCGAGTCAAACTGGACGCTGGCGAGATTATTGGCGTAACGCGATGTTCCCGGAGCGAGTTCAAGTGCTCGCTGCAGCGTGTCGGCGGCCAAGTCGTGCTGGCCTAATTTACTCAGAGTCAGACCGAGATCATTGTAGAGCGCTGCATCGTTGGGATTTTGAGCGATAGCTTTCTGGAAGTACTCAGCCGATTCGGGGAACCGAGATTCGCGGAAATGCAGTCGAGCAATACTCGTCAGGGCGGCGCCATTCTTGGGATCACTTTCGAGTGCCTGAGCGTAGCTCTCCATCGCCTTGGTCAAGTTGCCTGTTGATTCCCAAAGCTGGCCATTGGCGACAAAGACGTCGGGCTGCAGCTCTTCGGGGTCGGCACCCAACAGAGACGGGTCTTGTTCGTCCGCTTTCTTGTCCTCGCGACCAAACCAGCTGCCGACCTTGGTCGTCGTCTTGGCAACGAGATTCTTGGATGCCGTGAAGGTCCCCGTTGCCACCTTACTGGTCGTCGAGACCAACTTGTTCGGCGTCTTGGTTTCGGTTGCCGCTTCGACGTCTGGCTTTCCTTGAAACGGGTTCATCGACGCCAAAGACATCGACCGACCTGCGCAACCGGTGGAGGACAAGCTAACCGCTCCGCCGATGAGTAATGCCGCCAGCCATTGCCTTCGGATTTCACGTCGAGAACCTGGAGTGTCAGCGCGGCGGGACCGCGAAACGTGCTGTGGGGTGCGTGCGTCGTCCATGTTTCACACTTCGTTGATAACGTGTTACTGTCGATCGGTAATAATCGCTCCAAGCAGCTGTCGACGAGTTTTCGGGCGGACGGATCATCGTTTCGGTTGTCGAAACGTGAATTTCGCGGGAAAAATCGTCGGCAAATGCTTACCACGTGTAGCATCGGCAACGATGACCGGATCGCTGTAACGCCTTTTCCGTTTTCTCCTCTTTTTTTACAAGTTCCTGAGATGCGGGTTCTGTGTGTTGGCCGGCTCGCTGTCCCTCGGCGGTCCGATCCTCACGCAAATCGGCATCACATCGTGCAGCGTGTCCGAGAGACACTGCTACTGAGCAAGTCGCAGCACTTGGTGGAGATCCATGACGCCATCGTAAAGCGAGCGGCCGATGATCGCGGCGGGCATGTTCATCGCCACGAGTTTTTCGACATCCTCGTATGTCGTGACGCCACCGCTGGCCACCAGGGGGATATCGGTCGCCGCTGCCATCTCGGCGAGCCCTGCGAAGTTCGGTCCCTGCATCATGCCGTCTTTCGCGATATCGGTATAAATGATCGCTGCGATGTTGTCGGTCTGCTCACGCAGTTTTTTCGCCAGTTCAATCGCAGTGACTTCGCTCGTCTCCAACCAACCTTGCGTGGCCACCCAACCATTTCGGGCGTCGATGCCCGCCGCGAGTTTGCCCGGGAAGGCGTCGCACATCTGCGTGAACCACTGCGGATCCTTCAGTGCCCGAGACCCCACCACCAGACGGGCGACACCGACATCGATCAGCGCTTCAATCGTCTCGCGATCACGCACACCACCGCCCATTTGACAGGGCAGTCCCGTGGCCTCGACGATCCGAAGCACGGCGGCGCGATTAGGTGCTGGATCGTCGCCTCGGGCCGCGTCAAGATCGACCAGATGCAGACACTTCGCTCCAGCGGCTTGCCACTTTTGAGCGAATTCGACGGGGTCGTCACCGAACGTGGTCTGCTGCTCGTAGTCACCCTGGCGGAGGCGTACGGGTTTACCATGACGGAGATCAATCGCGGGCCAAATTTCCATGCCGGTGGGTTCCAGAAGGGGGAGGGGAGTCGCAGCGCCACGACAGCAGTTCCAGCTGCGCCGCGTATTCTGTCTGAAAGTCGTGGGGACAGGAACCGGGAGATGGTGAATATCCAGTCTCACCGTGACTCGACACCTGGATCGGTCTCAGCGTCGCGGAGAGACATCGTTACTTGCGGGTGTTTTCCTTCGCCATTTTCGGTGGCTCGGGGATCTCAACGTCTTCAAGCAGTCTCTTAATAATCGCGTCGGTATTCATGCCTTCGGCTTGGGCTTGGAAGTTGGTCGCGATCCGGTGTCTTAATACGGGTAGAGCGACGCGGTGGATATCGCCCGGTTCGACATTAAATCGGCCGTGCATGGCCGCGATCGCTTTCGCTCCGGCGATCAGGTTCTGTCCGGCTCGCGGTCCGGCCCCCCAATCGACGAGCTCGCGAACATAATCCGGCGCCGATAGATCGCTCGGACGCGTCGCCCTAACGAGCCGTGACGCATAGCGAATCACGAGCGGCCCAGCAGCGATACTGGCAACCAGCTTCTGACACGTCAGAATCGCCCGACCTGACAAGACCTTGTTGACCGTTGGTGATTCACCCCGCGTCGTAGCCGTCAGAATACGCTCTTCCTCGTCGGCCGTCGGATAGTCGATTTTGATATTAAACATGAACCGATCCAACTGTGCTTCTGGGAGCGGGTAGGTGCCCTCTTGCTCGACCGGGTTCTGGGTCGCGATCGTGAAAAAGGGATCGGGCAAGGTATGGGTTTCACGGCCTACCGAGACTTGCCGTTCCTGCATCGCTTCGAGTAACGCTGCCTGCGTTTTGGGCGGTGTGCGATTGATTTCGTCAGCAAGCAGGATGTTGGTGAAGATGGGGCCTTCGACAAACCGAAAGCTTCGGCGTCCCGTATCGGATTCCTCCAGCACCTGGGTTCCTGTGATGTCGGAGGGCATCAAGTCCGGCGTGAACTGGACACGCTTAAAGGAAACATCGAGAATATCAGCCAGGGTGCTGACCATTAGCGTTTTGGCCAGCCCAGGAACGCCCTCGAGAAGGCAATGACCACGCGTGAAGATTGCTGCCAACAGCTGTTCGATTGTCTCGGTCTGGCCCACAATAACTTTGCCGAGCTCATCACGCATTTTTTGCTGATACTCGGCGAATTCACGCAGCACGTCAGCGAGGTTTCGCGGCTTACCTGCCGCCGCTACTGAATTCGAAGCTGCAGGTGGATTTGCAGCCTCGGTCGTTTTCGGGGAGACTGGCGGATTGCCAGATCGTTGGGCTGAGCCCGCTGGCGGAGCAGTACCAGGTGGCTTGACCACGGGCGGTGGGGTGGGCGAAGACGAATCTGTCATCGAGAACTCGACGCGTGGATGGAAGGGCGTAAAAGTACAGCATCAACTCAACGATATCAGTCTAGGCGTTGGCGAGGAAAATCAAAATCGGTATCTGGATGAAAAACAACGCATTGAAGCCGTCCCGCAGAAGTTTTCCTTGGCTCCGAGTCGTGCTCACCTGTCTCCTCGCGCTCACCGTCACGCGAGCCGCCCGAGCGGATATCGACGCGATCACGGTCCAGCGTTCGATTGATCGCGGCATTGACTATCTACGAAAATCCCAGACCGCGCGTGGCGGTTGGCGTGAGTATAACGGTTACAACTGCGGTTTGACGGCGCTCTGCACGTTGGCCTGGATCAACGCGGGTGTTTCCCGTGAGGACGCCGATTTGATCCGGGCGCTGGAGTATCTACGCACGTTTCCACCCGAGGACACGTATTCGGTGGCGTTACAAACGATCGTATTCTGCACAGTCGGTGCTCTCGAGGACGTGCCCCGGATTCGGCGTAACGTCGAATGGTTAGCCGAACTTCAGAAACCCGTCGGCAGCCGTTACGGCGGCGGATGGGGCTACACCAAGCAGCGTGGGTTTGGCGATCCATCCAACTCGCAGTTCGCGGTCTTGGCGCTCGGTGCTGCGGCGGAACGCGGCATCGAGGTGCGTCCCGAAGTCTTTGAGTTGGCACAAGATTACTGGCGAGAAGCACAGCTACAGGGCGGTGGTTGGTCCTACAACTACAAAGGACAAATTCCGAGCGGATCGATGACCTGCGCCGGCATCGGATCATTGATTATCTGTGCCAGTAGCCTCCATGATCTCAAGGATGCCGACACCGCAAAACTGAATTGCTGTGGCAGCGAAATCACTGATGACGCGATCGACAGTGGTCTGGAATACCTCAGCAAGGTATTCACGATCGGAGCCAACCCAGGCGGTGAGATGTTGAGTTATTTCTATTATCTCTATGCCGTCGAGCGGATCGGCCGGTTGTCCGGTCGGCGATTGATCGGAAATCGCGATTGGTACCGCGAAGGTGCCGAGCGACTCGTTGGTCTCCAGGATAATTTTCAAGGATTCTGGCAGGGTGGCGGCGTGGCCGAATCCAATCGCGACGTCGCCACCTCGTTTGCACTCTTGTTCTTGGCCAAAGGCAAACGGCAAGTCGTCGTCGCGAGACTGGATCATCCATCACTGCGGTCCGGGGCCAACGCGGGTCGTCCAGAAGCGCAGGTCGCACGCGGCGGCAATCCGGCGGATTCTTCTTCGCTGCCGCTCTCCGGAGCACTTCATACACTCGTGCGACATGTCGAACGAGATTGGTCGCGCGAGCTGACCTGGCAGACGATCGAATCCGAACAAGCGACCGCTGCGGACCTCCTCAAATCGCCTGTGCTCGTGATCACGGGCAATCAATCTCTTGACTTCGACGCCGAACTGCGTGATCAACTGAAGGCCTATCTCGATCAAGGTGGTACGATTCTCTTCGACGCTCTGGCCGGTGACGGTTGCGGAGATGCGACGGCGTTCCAGCAAAGTGTCAATGCCCTGTGCGGCGAGTGGTATCCGCAATCGAAGCTCGAACGTTTGCCGCTCTCGCATCCCGTCTGGTTCGCTGAGGCACCCGCTGACCCGGTAGCGATTGCAAAAGACTACTGGTTGTACGGGGTCGGTGCGTGCTGCCGAACCCCAGTCTTCTATTCCCCGCGTTCACTCGCGTGCCGCTGGTCGTACGGTGGACCATTGTTGCGCGGCGCGGATTTGCCGCTGGCGATGCACCCTGGAGTGGTTGCGGGCATCACGCTCGGCGAAAATATTCTAGCGTATGCAACCGGACGAGAGCTGAAAGACAAGCTCGACAATTCAGTCTCCGTTCTCGCCGACGACGCACCGATACCCACTCGCGGCGCGATTCCCATTGCCGCTGGGGCTCTTGGTGCGGGCGAAGAGCAGGTTAGCAAAGCACTGCCAAATGCCGCGACGATCATTCGACAAAAGATCGCGGTCGAAGTCATCGCAGTCGACAACCCGATTGCGCTGACGGACCAGTCACTCGCCCGAGTCGGTGTGCTGTACCTGACCGGCCAAACCGAATTCGAACTGGATGCCCCATCGCGGCAGGCACTCCGAAACTACATTGATCGTGAGGGCATTCTCTTGGCTGCCCCGATTTGTGGAAACGAAGCCTTCGCCGCCTCGTTCCGCCGTGAGCTGGCGGGCCTCGTCCCTGACGAAAAGCTCGAGCCGATGCCGAGCGAACATCCCGCCTGGACGACTCGCTTCGGTGGCTTTGATCTGACCAACGTGGAAATTCGTGTTCCGAATCGGCGGCCGAGCGCGAACAAGTCCGTCGGCGTCGCGAGGCGATCGGGCTCGCCGGTAATGGAGTCAATCCAGATCAACGGGGTCGACACAGTGTTCTTCTCGCCCCTCGATCTAAGTTGCGCATTGGAGAGCCAGAACTCGATTCAGTGCCCCGGATACGCCACCGCCGACGCCGCTAAAATTATTGCCGGTGTGATCCTCTACGCGCTCCAGCAATGAGTACCTTCCTGTCTCGTCGTCTGAGTTCCCTCTTGTCGCCATCTGCAATTGCCCAGCGATATGCTGGTTGGCGATACGGAACCTTCGATCCCCATGCGAAGCTCGGCAAACGAGGCGAGCAAGTCGCGGCGATCCAACTGCGACGCAAAGGACTGCGGGTGATCGCGGAGAGCGAATCGGACCGGGCAGGGGAGATTGATCTCATCGCGATGGACATCCGCCGCAAGACGATCGTGTTCGTCGAAGTCAAAACCTTGGCGACGCGAAGGCCGGGGCATCCGGCGGACCGTGTCGATGACAATAAACAAGCGCGAATCAGCCGAGCAGCGCTGCGGTATCTAAAACGAAAAAAACTCGTCGGCACGGCCTGTCGGTTCGACGTCGTCGCCGTCTGGTGGCCGACCGACGAGCCCTCTCCGATCCGAATTGAACACTACGAAGCCGCCTTCGAATCGACCATTGAGTATTCGTTCTATTGACCAAGGATCGTTGCTAAGCACATCAGGTCAATTCATTCGGTCTAACTTGAAGGACTCGCATTTCGTAACCCGACGCGTAAGCGAGGGATTCCGGCTTGGTCCCTCGCTAACGCGTCGGGTTATCATTGCCGATTTCACCAAAATCAATCACCAAATGTGCTTAGCACTGGCGGGATGTGGCGAGTGATCTCGACTTCGTAGTCCGGGTCCTTTTCGAAGATGGTCGCTCGAAGGTTTGCCCGGTTGAGCATGGGATAGCAATCAGCTCTCTATTCCTCTGCTCTCTAGTCTCACCTGTCAAAAAGCTGTCCGCATTCGATCACCGCTTGGCAGCTCGCGTCCAGTGCGAGTGAGATCGTGTCGGTCGACCCATACTCGGCTTCCCGGGTCGGAGTTAGGAGGGTCAATGAACGTGATACCGGATCAATGATCAAATAATTTTGCACATCATTTTCTCGGCATAAGGAACGTTTCGCGATCAAGGCACGACCGCGAGTTGACTCCGACAGAACTTCCACGGCCAAGGCTGGCGGTCGCTCCAAATGTCGGTCAGGCTGCTCACCACACACCACCATCAAATCGGGACGGATGACGCTGTTCTCGCTGATGATCCAGTCGAGATTCGTATAGATTTCACAATCGCAGTCGTTGGCAATGATTTCACAGCGAATTGTGAAAGAAAGCCTTGTGATAATCCTCTCGTGTAGCCCAAAGGGTGATGGGCTCATTGAAAATGGGATTCCATCGATCAATTCCCAGTCCCCTTTCCAGTGCTGGTAGTCGCTGACGGTGTAGTTCGGCAGGTATCGGGGCGCGGTGCTCATGCTCCTCATTCTACCTGCACCGTTGCCCAAACGGCAATCTCCATGCGGGATATGCGGAAGCCGCGAGGTTCAGTGTTACCGGCCTCGCTTTGGTCGCACTTCCCGCCGGTTTTGGGCCGAATTGTTGTCGCAAGTGACAGTGACTGAATCGACATGGATTCCTCAAAGGTTACGACGAGCTGAATTTCAAGCAAAAAGCCATCCGGGCGATTCGCGTCTTCTGCTCCGATCGTGCAAACGCTGGCGGCTGCGGCAGAACCTTCAGTGTCTGGATCGCCGACAAAGTCAAAAGACTCTTCCTCAATACCGACAGCCTGTGGCAATTTCTTGAACAAGCCGCTACGACGGGAAGTAAGTCCAAGGCTTACAGAGACCTGCAAAGCTCACTGAGCGACTCGGCACCCTACCGGATCTGGAAACGATTTCTGCAAGCCCAGGCGGCGATACGAACCGCTCTGACGGCGATCGGGCCGCCGCCCAAGCATGTCCATCAGTGTCCCCATTGCAAAGAGTTGCGAGCGACAGTGAATCCGAAGAACAACTTGGCCCATTGCTTCTGTTGTCAGAAGAACACCAACAACATCGACCTGATGTTACTGCAGGGTCACGACTTCGTCCCGGCGGTCACGATTCTGCGTCGTTGGTTGGAAGACTACCGAGATGACCTCGGCGATCCGACGCCATCGGCCAACTCCGATTCCTTCCAGACATCGTGAGTGATGGCAGTCACTGTGCGCGAATGCTGACATCGTGAGTTCAGTCCGAGCATCGGTTCAGCATTATCGAATTGGAACCCACGTCCATGCGATCGTTCGCTCAGAACGATCGCATTTTTGCTGCGCAGTTAAATGGCCGCCAAATCCATCAAAGTCATGAGTCGTCGGACTCGCTTGATATTGACTCTGTGCCCCTTGCCGTTGAGCCATTGCGTCATGCTCAAGCGACCCATATGCGGATGTTCCAGGTGCTGTTCGTCGATGATCCGCATCAGTTTCAAGTTGTCCTGGGACTCCTTGGCTGGCTCCGTGTAATAGGTGGACCGCGGTAGCCCGAGGAGTTCACATTGCCGCCGGATGCTCAGTTCGCAGTGGCTAGGTTCGACCATCGCTCGAAGCACTTCAACTGAACTGGTCAGCTTTTTTTTTAAGCCATTCGAGTTCCATCTTCAGCCGTCCGATCTCCTCAAAGAGTTCGGACTCCCGCCGCTGGAACTCCTGCTCACGCGATCCGGCGTGCCCGCGTTCGAAGATTTCTGAAGCCTCATCGATCAGCTTCTTCTTCCATGAATTGATCTGGGTCGTATGGATCTTGTAATTGGTCGAAAGCTCACGAGCCGTGTTTTGCTCCCGAATCGCTTCGAGCGCCACCTTGGCCTTCTGTTTCGCCCCAATCGTCTTTCGCTGCTTCGCCATGAATCTCTCCTTTGATTCGGTGACAATGAACGACCGGAGCATACCAGCAAAAATCTCAAAAATGAAGCTTAGTCGGCGGTACGGGAATTGAAGACTAGCTCACTGACTGCCATCTCCAGACGAAGGGCACAAGGTGAAGTGTTTGCAAATTTGAATGTTTGTTTCGATTGTCACCTGTCGGTGAGAATTGCAACTCTCATCCAGATATGTCTCTAGGAAGTCAAACCTGTGAGAATGCACTTGATGTAAAAAACGGAGGATCAAATTGAACCCTGTGGGCTGGAGTACTCATTCCTCAGGAACAATGACGCGAATCTCCCATCGATCATCAGATGCAACGATATTTCCCCCGACACCGATGGAAACAATCGCATTTGCGACTCCTTCATCATCCACTCTAGGCATGGGTGGTAGTCGCTTTTTCGTCGTCCAAAAGAAGATATACACATCTTCTCTGTCAACTGTGTAGATGTACCGTCCTTTGTAGCTCAATGTCCAGTTCGAATCTGGACCGTCTTGCCTGTCGATATTCCCACCGAACCACTTGTCGTCGCCTGGCATGAATGCTGGTGAAGAGATGGTCTCTCCATCGATAACGACTTCTAGGAGAGCATTCGGATTCGCCAGGATGATTGGATCTTCTGTGATAGCGCTCAATTGCTCAATCTTCGCGCGGTCGCGCTCACCTTTCCAGAAGGCCTTCCATAAAGCGAAGCAACACGAAAGAGTCAAGATGATAATCAGTAGGTTCTTCAAAGAATATTTCATGTTCACGTTTTGGAAACAGAGTTGAAACTAATTGGGCTTGAATTCGTATGTGCAAGATTTTCGCCGCGTATATTGTGCCTCTGCTCGCTCCGCAAGTTGCAAATTGCCGAGTGATTTGTAAGCGTGCCGCAAAATATCATACGGGCCCTCGTGCCAAGCCGGGATATATCGAAATCCGATTCGGCCTTTACTTAGTTCTGGGTTCGTGGAACAGGTTAACGCCATTTCAGCCCAAGTGATGCCTTTTCGAACCTCACCTAAGCGACAACAAGCTACACCGGCCAACCAGAGTAACTCCGGACTGCACGGGTTGTAGCTCAAACCCATGCAGCATCTCTCAACCGTTTCCTCAAACCGATTCAATTCGAATGTACAGCGTGCAGTGGTAAACAATCCCCAGGTCGCCTGTTCGTCCCATCGCTCAAAGCTCAGGCCTCGCTCAATGTGCTCTAACGCTTCAGCATACTGTTTGCGTCCGTAAGCCGTTTCCCCCAAATACAGCCACCATCTCGGGTCGTTCGGATGGTCTTCCACCATCTCGCAGAGGACTCGATAATCTCGCTCAAACTTCAACTGCAACTCGTCCGGGCTCTTCTGTATTTCCCAGAATGTGGCGTCTTCGAAAACTCGCCTGCTCTCATTGTCGACTCCGATAAACGCTTCGTGTGTACGACCAAACCACCTCCCCGGCGATGCCGTGCGAATAATCCGTTCCTTGGCGTATCCTTGCTTCGAATCAAAAACAAGCCAGGTGTCAATGTTGGTTGATTTGGCGAGTAAATCGTGAAGGTCGTCTCGTGTGAAATTATTTGCGAATTCAAGTCTCTCATCAGAGTCTATTGTGAACGCCCAGTCCGCGTTGAGAGATTTGGCGGCATCAAGTGCGAAATTCCTGGCATCTGCAAAATCATTCGCCCAATCATATTTCAGAACCGTCATGCGTTCGCCGAAACAAGAGCGTACAACCTCGACAGTTTCGTCTTCGATTCCGCAGTCAATAAGCAAGATCTCGTCAACGTAGGATTCGACAGATTCGCCTGCTTCATAAACGCTGCTTTCGTTTCCATTCGATAGCATTGTGGCGGCTATTCGAACATCTAGTGGAGAACGTACTGCGTTTCGGTGTACATCGGTTGATTCTTTCAAATTCAGATCAAATCCTGTTCGATAGTAGAGTCTTTTCAATTGGCAGCAGCCTCATAGTATTGGTTGTGGCTGCTGGAAAATGCCGCATCACTTCAAAAAAGACCGGCTGAATCCATTTGCAACAGGTCTTCGTCTTTGAATCTCGATGTCAAGTCTGTGTGAACGTGATCGACTGCTGTGAGATTCATCTGCGGTTCGGAGATATTTTGGCTCAAATCACCTTCAGTCGGTTGGGCTGAATTGTGCGAGGATGCAATGTGCCGCAGTACGAAGTCTGACAAGTCTGTTGACATCGTTGGTGTACTACTGGAGCTTTGAGCCATTTGCAACTCTTCTACGCCACCGCTCTCTTCAGAAGAGGAGTTCGAATCGTAGATAACAGGAACCGAATCTGATTCATAGCTTGAACCGATTCGTTTCTCAGATTTCACTGTGATGGTGTTGGTGTGATAGGTGAATCCAGTCCCGTTCGATGACGTAGTAGTGTCTTCGTAGTAGCCATACGTGATTGATATTTCCATTACTTCGAACTGGTCGTATAGCGAAATAACGGTGCAAGCAGGAGTATTTACGTTTGTCTGCTGGCTATCAACTGCTTGTGTCGTCCATGTGTTTTGGATCGTAGATGATGCTCCAAGTTCAGACTGAATAGAACTTCCAATGGAAGCTACGTTCTCAACTCCGATTGACGACTCGAGGCCACTCGTGATCGTTGCATTGATTGTGTTTCCAGTCATCAAGGAATGCGAGTTCATCGTGGACAATGTGTATACGACGTCCTGCGAAGCTGGCGTGTTGTTGCGAATGTTCGCTGATCTGACGTAGTGGTAGTAGAAGTTCGCGCTATTTACCAGCAAAAAACCGACATGGCTGTCGTCGCCAAAACCGTCTTCTACTAAGGGGTCCGTTCCGGTATTTGTTGTTCCCAACACGACTTCGTTGATGGTCGTGTGTGCTGGCGGGCTGGCAATTGTCACGCCACTATTGACGGTAAAGTACTCAGCAGGACCGGCGACTGCTGGCAGGGGGCCACCTTCCTGTTGGTTCGCAGCACAATGCGAGGTCGTTGTCCCCGACGAGCCACTGGATCCTGACGAGCCACTGGACCCCGACGAACCACTGGACCCCGACGAACCACTGGACCCGGTCGAGCCACTTGTTCCAGACATCTGCTAGTATGAGCTGGGGCCGGCTATGTCAAACGTCTCCCGGTGCGCGGATGACTGCGATATTTGTTCGGCGACTGATTCAGTCCCCACATCTGCCGCCATCAATAACCTCGATCTCAGTGGCTCGAAATGAATAGCTCGAACGTTTTTGCGGTTCGACCTCAACGACGGTTGCGTGCGAGGGGAAAGCTTCGAAAACAACTGGTAAAGACGGGAGTACTTCTGGAGTGCCATAAAAGTCGTCCGTACGGGGGCAAACGGGATGAAGGTCCTTAGCGGTAAGCAAGTTGCGTTCCCCTTTCCCACAAAAGGGTGGGATTGACTTGTTTTACCCGTTTCACCTGATCGCCATGGGTGGATTTTCTCAGCTTGAACCTTGCCTCGGGGCATAGAATCGAGCCACACTGGACGATCACGAGCCAACTAAAAACCGGGTGGTTCGAAACGAAACACAGGCAAGTCGAGAGGACATGCCAGGGGTCGGGGGTCGATTTGACGGTGTTCCGGTGGCCGACACCGGGGTAAGCGTTCTAGTAACTATTCAGCTTTCTGATGCCTTGGAGGCAGCGGCGGCATGACTCCGGTGGCCGCGTACGTGGCCAGTGCGGATAGGATCGTGTCGAGCCAAGAGCCTGGGGACGCCAAGAGCCTGGGGACACGACACTTTGCCAGCCCATCCCCATCTAGCTTAACAGCACCGACAAGAGCCTGGGGACACGAGACTTTGCCAGCCCATCCCCATCTAGCTTAACAGAGCTACATCCCTGATTCAACAAGAGTCGCCAGCACCGAAGCCTCGAAGGCTTTGGTTTTGCCTCGCCTGGCGGCGGTTGCGATTAGAAAAGCGCATGCCTCATCCACGATCGGCCTGTAGGGCCAATGAGCTGAAGTAAATAAGATGCTGATCCCGGACCTTAGTCCGTGACCGCGAATAGCTCACGTGCCCGCCGACGCAAATGATAACGTCGATGAGTGCCGTGACTCCGCATGGAGTCGACACTGTCGGGGCTACCAGCAACGGTGCACAACAGCTTGCCGAAGTCGCTGACCAACTCACACCAAGAGGCTTGATCCAAACCGAGTCGCTGGAGAAGCGGCGGGACACTTGCGGGTGTCTTGCCACGTTTGCCTGGGGCAGCCTGACGGGCCGTCCAGTCCAATAGTTCCAAGTAGTCCGCCAGCGAAATCGCTAAGAATCCTTTGTCACTGCAACGCTCCGGCGTGTCACTGCAACACGGGCCGATCGGATCAAGAAGCTCGTCGATCGAAACAGGCGACAGAAACGAATCGCGACGATGCCGCAATTTCGCGATCGGTTCGGATCGCTCGCTCACGGCTTCGTCGGGTGGCGTTTCGTGACGTGTCGCTTCGTCGGGTGGTGTTTCGTGAACTTCTTCATGCTCGGCTTGGATTCGCCGCTGAGCCGAGGTGAAATCGCTGTCTTCGATCCGCTCGCACATCGCCGCCCGAATCGGATTGAGATCCACATAAGCCGCACAAGCCAACACAGATGCCTCATCGGTGAGCCGAGTCGCCTTGTATCGATCTTGGAAAAAGCGACCGTGTTCTTCGTCCTCACGGTTGGCTCGCATTGCCACACGCTGGCACAGCAACCGCATCCACCAACTCAGATCACTCAAACGACGCCGAATCTCTTCACGCTTAACCGGACAACCGGCGATGGAGTTGATCTCCGGTTGGGTCGGTTCCATCGGCGACCCGTCCGCCTTGCGATGGTTGGGGCACAGCAACATCCACCTACGAGCGACTTCTTCATCGCTCCACGTCGCAACGACGTCCGGTCGAGACCTAAGAATCAAATGGAAATGATTTGAAAGCAAACTATAGCAAAGCAGATCGATTCCGAAAGTAGCAGCGAATTGCTGCAAGTATTCCTCGATCCAGCGTTTGCGATGGTCGAAGTTCTCCCAGAGACAGGATCATCGCCCATGAGAAAGCACCGTCTGACGGTGCGGCTAAACACGTGTCCGACCGCGACTTCGCCGGGATCAAAAACTTCCGCTCGACTCATCCGTGCCATCACACACCTCATTGGTTACCAATTCAGCAAACTCGACCCTGTCATGATTACCGCTACAGGGTGCCAAGTCAATAGCCTCTGCGGTGCTATGTCCCCAAGGTGCCCAGCGGTGCTATGTCCCCAAGGTACCCAAGGTATTCCACCCAAGGTATTCCAAGGTACCCCCTTGCTATGTCCCCAAGGTACCCCCTCCCCAGCAAATCCAAGACGCAAGTTGCCCAGGCCAAGCCAGTCGCGGCCGATGAGTTTTCGGCCATCCTATCACTGGTCCAATGTTTTGATGAAATCGAAGACCCCCGAATCAATCGGCGTCGGGTTCATAATCTCATCGACATGATTGTCATCGCGATCTGTGCGGTAATTTGCAATGCCGATGGATGGTCCGATATGCGAACCTGGGCCGAAACGCATCGCAAGTGGCTTGAGCGGTTCCTCGAACTTCCTGGTGGGCTTCCTTCGCGTGACACGCTGCGTCGCACGCTCTCGCGTTTGGATCCTGGAGCCTTCCAGCAAGCGTTCCTGAAGTGGCTGAGGGGACTTCGCAAAGAACTTGGCAACGTCATCGCGATCGACGGAAAAACACTGCGTGGTTCCAAGGTCGGCGGAGTCAAACCGCTTCACATCGTCAGTGCTTGGGCAAGCGACCAACACTTGACGCTTGGGCAAACCACCATCGACAAGAAATCCAATGAAATCACAGCGATTCCGAAGCTTTTGGATTCACTGAGTCTCTCCGGTGCCATCGTGACGATCGATGCGATGGGATGCCAACGTGACATTGCCGAGAAGATCATTGATCGCAAAGGTCATTACTGCTTGGCAGTCAAAGGTAACCAAGAAAAGCTCTTCGAGCAGCTCAAAGATGAGTTCGAACAAGCGATGTCACTTGATCGTGCTCCCAAGCGTCTTTCAACCCACGAGGTCGATGAAGGTCACAAGAAACCACATGGTCGCTATGAGCATCGTTGCTACTACTCACTTCCGGCACCAAAGTCCCTGAAGGAAAACGGGGACTGGAAGAAGATCTGCAGCATTGGTTTGACGATCACGTATCGCAGTGATGACCCCAACGATTGGGGTGATGGCGAGGTGCGTTATTTCATCATGAGTTTCGGCAGCGACGCCGAACGATTTAGTTCGGCGGTTCGCCAGCACTGGGGCATCGAGAACTCACTACACTGGGTGATGGATGTGACGTTCCGTGAAGACGAATCCCGCATCCGTAAGGACTACGGCGGTGAGAACGTCAGCTGGCTTCGCCGCTTGGCCGTGACCTTGATCAAGCACAACGATACACTCAAGGCGAGCATCCGCCAAAAGCGGCTGCGAGCGGGGTACGACTTCGAGTTCCTGCTCGAGATTCTCAACTCTGTACCCGTCGCAGATTAAATGCGCTCACCCTAGGTCAAGCGGGGGGGGGGGGGTTCTTTCGACTCGAACGGGGCCAGCAGTCGGCAGCCAGGCAACGAGGGCTAACTCAGCACTTCGAACATGGCACCTTTTCGGTCTAAGTCGCGAGATCGCCATACTTCACCATCAGGATAACGATGGGATTCGATGAAGGCGGGACGAAACTCAAGTCCCCAGCCCGGTGCAGTGGGGGCGACGTAACAACCGTCGCGGACCGCCACTGGATATTCAACATCGTCCTGTAAAAAATCAATGTATTCGATCAGCTGAGTGCTGGAATGTCCCGACACCGCAATTTGATCCCACATGCCGTAGTGCTGGATCATGTTGCAGAGTGCAATGCCGCCCCCGTGCGGGCAAACCGGCACGCCGTATTTGGCTGCCATAAGAATGATCGCCATCACATCATTCACGCCCGCAACGCGAGTTGCATCTATCTGGCAATATTGGATTGCCTTGCTTTTGAGCAGTTGCTTGAAGATGACGGGAGAGGCGGCGTGCTCGCCACATGCCAATCCAAAGTCGGCGTCGGCGAAGGTTTGTGCAAGTTCGATATATCCCAAAACGTCGTCACGAGCGATCGGTTCCTCGATCCACTTCAAGCCAAATGGACGATATTGCTCAATATGTCGCTTGGCCTCCGCGATGCCCCAGAATTGATTTGCGTCCACCATCAGATTGCATGTTGGACCGATTGCGTCACGCATGAATTGAATTCGCCGCACATCCTGATCGGAATCTCGACCGACCTTCAGCTTAAACGAATCGAATCCTTGCGTTTGAAGCTTGCGAATTCGGGCGAGGATCTCAACATCGTCGAGCCCGAGCCAACCGGCCGTGCAGTAAGCCTTAGGGCCGCGCTGAGTCAGTTCCCTTTCGCGTTGCCCCAAATTGGGACGACGGTTGTGGAGAATGGTGATTGCTTCGTCGCGGGTCAAAGCGTCACTGATATTTCGCCAATCGATGCAGTCGGCGACGAATTCCGGCTCGAGGTCGACGAGCAATTGCCACAAGGGCTTCCCCAATGACTTGGCCCACAGATCCCACATCGCGTTGAGGATCGCTCCAGATGCCATTCGGAACACGCCATCGTGCAGCCAACGCAATTGGTGATGGTCAATGAGCCGCTGATAGAGGCGTATCGGTGCGGAGGCAAACTCCTGGATCGTCGTGCCAACAATGAGTTGGGACAAGTCTTGGATCCCGTGACAAATCCAGTCAGTCCCCGCGCCGACGGTGAACACAACCGAAGTGCCACGCAGCCCCGAATCCGTCGCGAGATGCAACATTGCCGACGAGTAGTCTGGCTGCAGATGGAAGGGATCCGAGCCGAGCAGTTGGTCAGACGTTGGAACGCGAACGTCGAGGACGTCTACAGAGATGATCTTAATTTGCTCTCCTCCGGAGTCGGCGAAGCCAGCAGGTAATAGAATACGGGCGTTAAGAAAATTCCGAACAACGTCACGCCAAGCATTCCGGAAAACACCGCGACACCGAGCGTTCTCCGCATCTCGGCACCCGCTCCGGACGCGAGAACGAGTGGCACCACCCCGAGAATGAACGCGAGTGAGGTCATGATGATGGGCCGCAGCCGTAACCGGCACGCCTTGATCGTGGCGTCGAATTTGCTCAGTCCTGCGTCCTGTTGCTCTTTTGCAAACTCGACAATCAAGATCGCGTTTTTGCTAGCAAGTCCCACCAAAACGACGAAACCAATCTGCACGAAAATATTGATGTCCATGTGGGCGACCGCGACGCCGATGACCGCGCAAAGCAAGCACATCGGCACGACCAAAACCACCGCGAGGGGTAGCTTTAAGCTTTCGTACTGCGCGGCCAGCACCAGGAATACGAGCACGACGGCCAATCCAAAGACAATTAGTGCAGTGTTGCCAGCGCGAATCTGCAGGTAGGTGAGCTCAGTCCACTGGGTATCGAATCCGAACGGGATGTTTTCGGCGACAATTTTTTCGACTGTGTTGATCGCGTCGCCCGAACTCACGCCCGGCATAGCGATGCCATTGATGGCTGCTGCTGGAAAACCGTTGTACCGCGTCACGAGCGCCGGCCCCGTCGTATTGCGTACGGTGACGAGCGCGCCGAGCGGCACCATTGTACCTCGATTGCTGCGCACATAGAACTGTGTGATCTGTTGGGGAGTCAACCGATAGAGTGGATCGGCTTGCACGTTGACTTGCCATGTTCGTCCGAACGCATTGAGGTCGTTGACATAGTAGCCGCCGAGGAATGTTTGCATCGCCGTGAACACTTCACTGAGCGGCACGTCCATCTGTTTGCACTTCTCACGGTCCACGTCGACGAACATCTGAGGTGTATTGGCGCGAAAGCCGGACTGCATCCCCAGAATAGCCGGCTGTCGCGAGCCGGCCTGCGCAAGCTGAGTCGAGACTTCCTCAAGCTGAGTCAGGCCCAACTGACCCACGTCGCGAACCATGATTTTGAATCCACCGCCGCTGCCGAGCCCGTCTACCGGCGGCGGACCGAATACAGAGACGCGCGCCTCAAGAATTTCGCTCGCGACGGCCTGGCGAAGTCGCATGGCAATTCGTTGGGAGTAGAGTGAATCATCCTCACGATGGTGGAACGGATCCAGGATGACGAAAATGGATGCAAAGTTCGACGCCACGGCGTTCTGAACAAACGACTGGCCGACAATCTCGAGGGTATGCTCCACCCCCGCCATACCAGGAGCTTTTGCTTCGCCGACCGCACCGTGCTCCTCTGCCGATGCACCAGCAATCGAGGCCGCTAAAGCTTGGCTGTCGCCACTGCGCTCGCCGAGCAAAATTTGACTCAGATGCTTGACCACATTTTCCGTCCGCTCCAACGAAGCAGAATCGGGTAGCTGGACATCGACGAGCAAGTAACCCTTGTCCTGTTCGGGGACGAATCCCGTCGGGACCGTCGTCATGCCCTTGTACGTTGCCCACAGCAATCCGACATAGACAACCAGAACGACGATCGATAATCGGACCAGCCACCCCGCGACGTTCGCGTAGACGTCCGAAACAGTTGCGAAGAAACGATTAAAGAGGCGGAAGAACCAGCCGAAAAGCAGGTTCATTAATCGCGATAGAGGATCTCGCTGCTCTGATTTCGGACGCAGCAAGAGAGCACTCAAGGCGGGGCTGAGCGTGAGCGAGTTGACAGCACTGAAGAACGTCGACACGGCAATCGTGGCCGCGAACTGTTGAAAGAACTGGCCGGTAATGCCCGAGATGAACAGACAGGGAATGAACACGCACATCAACACCAACGAGATGGCGATAATAGGAGTCGTGACCTCTCGCATTGCCTGTCGGGACGCTTCAACCGGTGTCATTCCATTTCCGAGTTTATGTTCGATCGCTTCGACGACCACGATTGCATCATCAACTACGATGCCGATCGCGAGCACGAGCCCAAAAAGCGAGAGGTTATTGAGGCTAAAGCCGATCGCTGCCATGACCGCAAAGGTACCAATGATGGCGACCGGCACAGCGACAAGCGGGATGATCGCAGCGCGCCAAGACTGCAGGAACACCAGGACGACAATCGCGACAAGGATGATCGCGTCCCGCAGCGCGTTGAACACTTCGTGAATCGATTCCCCGATGAACGGAGTCGTGTCGTAGCTGATCGAGTACTCCACACCTGAGGGGAACTTTGGTCTCAGCTCGTCCATCTTGGCACGAATCGCATCAGCGGTATCGAGCGCGTTGGAACCGGGCAACTGAAAGATCATCAGTCCCGACGAAGGGACCCCGTCGAGATTGCACATCGTGTCGGAGAAGCCGGCGCCAAACGCGATGCCTCCGTACGCGATGCCATCGTCGGACGTACGCCTGGGGGTGACGACATCGCCGAGTTGGACGATCTGACCATCGTCGCCCGTTTTAACAATGACATCGGAGAATTCTTCGGGGGTCGATAAGCGACCGAGCGTCTTGAGCGTGTATTGAAAATCCTCGCCCCTGGGGACGGGAGGTCTGCCAAGCGATCCAGCGGCGACCTGGATATTTTGCTCTTTCAGTGCAGCAATAATATCTGTCGCTGTGAGCTGAAGGGCCGCCATACGATCGGGATCCAGCCACACTCGCATGCTGTAGTCGCGTTGACCGATGATGTTGATACTGCCGACGCCATCGATCTGCGCCAGCTCATCCTTGACTCGGATCGTGGCATAATTGCTCAGGTATAATTGGTCCCGCGACTGATCGGGTGAAAAGAAATTCACCGCTAAGAGGGCATTGGGCGAACTTTTGACCACTGACACCCCCATGCTTTTGACCTCGGCAGGCAATACGGGCACGGCCAAGTTGACGCGGTTTTGCACGAGCACCTGCGCCATGTCTAAGTTCGTGCCGACATCAAACGTCACGGTGAGAGAGTACCCGCCATCGTTGGTCGATTGGCTGGACATGTAGAGCATATTCTCCACGCCGGTAACTTGCTGCTCGATCGGCGCTGCTACCGTGTCCGCAACCACCTCACTACTGGCCCCGGGATATTTGGTCGTCACCCGCACCGACGGCGGCGTGATTTCGGGGTACTGAGCGATCGGGAGCGTCCACACAAAGATACCGCCTGCTAACACGATCAGCACCGAGATGACGCAGGCAAAGATGGGGCGACTGATGAAAAACTGGGACATGCGATCGGTCGTCGATAGAGTCGGAAGTCAAATGCGGACAGATTTACAAGTTACGACGTGAGACTTCGTATCTCACGTTTTCTCGATCACTCCGGCTTCGTTTCTGGGACGACCTTCATACCTGGTTGGATCAATTGCAGCCCACCAACGACAACGGATTCGTTTCCCTCAAGACCCTCCGTGACAATTCGCTGGTCGCCGCGGCGGGATCCGATTGTGATCCGGCGATCTTCTACTTCGTTTTGATCGTTGACGACGAAAACGAAGTTAGTTGCTTGATCGGTGCCAATTGCGATGTCAGGCACGAGTGTCGCTTCGTGGGGTTCGGATGCCGTTATACGCAGTCGCACGAACATGCCTGGCGTCAGCAGACCGGTTTTGTTTTCAAAGATGGCTCGCACCTGAGAGGTGCCCGTCTGCTCGTTCACCATGATCTCGCCGTATTCGAGTATTCCATGATGAGGAAATCCTGTTTCGTCGGGCAATTGAAGATCGCAAGGAATCTTGAGCTCCGTCAATTTGTCGGCTTGTTTGAAATCATCGCCCCCGAACTCACGCATCCGTCTCATAAACTTCAACCGCTCATTCTCGTCAACATTGGCGATTGCTTTGATGGGGCGATCGTCGACCACCGTGGTGAGCACTGTCCCTCCGTTCATGCCGCCGGTGATATAGTTGCCCACGTCTAGCATCGCGCGGTCGACACGCCCGTCGATCGGCGACTTAACCTGTGTGTATTCAACGTCCAGTTTCACACGAGCGGCGTCAGCCTGAGCCGCGATCACGCTCGCCTGCGCTTCGTCCATCGCGGCTTCTGTTTGATCAAATTCTTGGCGTGAGGTGGCGTTTTTATCCAAAAGTAGCTGTGATCGAGCGAAGTCCTTCTTCGCGACATCCAGACGCGTCTCGGCGACTTTGATTTTGGCATCGCTCTGATCGTAAATCGCTTGATACTCCTCCGGGTCGATCGTGAAGAGCACGTCGCCCGCCTTCACTGACTGACCATCGACGAAGTGCGTCTTCAACAAAAACCCAGAGACTCGAGATTGAATCTCAACGCGTTCATTCGCCGCCGTCCGTCCCACCAGCTCAAGATAATCCGTCACCATTTCGGTTTTGGCAGGTGCGACCAGCACTTTCTGAGTGGGTCGTTCACCGCCCAGTCCCGGGGCACTCACGCTGGATGGGCGGCAGCCGACTCCTGATGAAATCGCCATACACAGCGAAACGAGGAAGGAAAGTGAAGCTTGCTTCGGCATCATGGCAAATGGCTTTTGTCAGAAGGGGAGCACACCGGATTACATCTCGTCAACGCGTGTCATGTGATCATACACGAGGCACCTTCCCCACCATAGCGTGGAGCGATTAGCATCCCTTTTCACGCGTCCCACCCCGCGAATTCACGGAACCTTCATTCGATTGAACACAGTTTCAGCGATGATAGGCTCTATTCACTCACCTTTTAATTCAATGTCAACGGGAACTCACCTATGCTCCAGTGTTTGCAATCTCTTAGAAAAACGCACCTGTCGATTCTTGTCTCGGCGAGCACGGTTTTGTGGTTGCTCATGCTTCCCAGTTCAACATCGCTAGGAGCTGAGCCAATGGCACTGGCAAGAAATACCGCATCAGCACTTCCTCTGATTGTCGCTCATCGGGGTGCCTCCCATGACGCCCCCGAAAATACGCTGGCGGCCTTTGAACTGGCGTGGCAACAAGGGGCCGACGTCATCGAAGGAGACTTTTATCTGACGTCGGACAACGAAATTGTGTGCTTGCACGACAAAAACACGAAGCGCACAGCTCCCAATCAGGCGATGTATAACGTTTCGGACGCAACCTTTGAGCAACTTCGGGAATTGGACTTCGGAGCATGGAAGGGTTCGCAATATGCCAGTCAGAGAATCCCGACTCTCAAAGAGGTGCTGGCGACAGTGCCCCAGGGCAAGAAAATCTATATCGAGATCAAGACTGGTGTTGAGATATTGCCCGTCCTGAAGAAACAATTGGCAGCCAGCGGACTGCGGGACGATCAAATTGTTTTGATTTGCTTCGACACCGACGTGATCAGCCAGGCCCGCAAGACGATGGCGCAATATCAAGCGAATTGGTTGACCTCCTATCGCCGCAACCCCGCGACCCAGACTCTTACGCCAAATCAGTCCACGATTGTCGACACGCTGCAAAAAACATCGGCTTCGGGTCTGGGTACCAAAGATGAGATGGATGCGATCAACGCGGACCTCGTCCAGGCCGTGCACTCAATGGGACTCGGCATTCATGCGTGGACTGTTGATGACCCAAACGTAGCACGGACACTCAGCGAGCTTGGCTTTGATTCCATCACGACCAATCAACCCGCACAAATCCGGGCGGCGTTGACACGGTCTGAGTAGTAGGCGGCTTAGAAATCAATGACCTGAAGGTCTTCAACGATTTCGCAGGGCATCGCAAACCTTGGGTCGGGCGAATCCAGCGT
Source organism: uncultured Planctomycetota bacterium (assembly GCA_963763175.1). Classification (GTDB taxonomy): domain Bacteria; phylum Planctomycetota; class Planctomycetia; order Pirellulales; family Pirellulaceae; genus Rhodopirellula. The sequence continues at coordinate 1,597,116 of CAVXOB010000011.1, forward strand.
GATGGGGTCGATCGGGCTGATATGTGTCAGCAGGACGCGACCAGGCAGGCTTGCCGCACTGACTTCAGCGACGCGCTCAGGATAGCAGTGACCCGTTTTGACCGCCCACTCTCGCTGATGATCATGAAAGTTGCATTCGTGCAATAGCACGTCTGCCCCGTGCATCCACTGCAAAGTCTCGCGATCGGTGGCTCCGGTCGTGTCGGTCGCATAGACGAGCGACGGCCCGACGTGATCCTCGGCATCGTCCCTCTCCCTGCGCGGCCAATCCAGCCGATAGGCCACCGATCCGCCCGGGTGCATCTGCGGACGCCACGTGACCGTCCAACCGGCAATCTCCAGCGGTGGGCATTGGGCACCGGCGCCCCTCTCATCGATCGCGTGCCACGTGACCGGTAGCTGAGCGGGGAAAATAGTTTCACTACGGAGTAAATTTCGCACCGCTGTGAGCTTCTCGGCTTCGCCCCACACGCGAACTTGATCGACAGGCCGCTGAAAGACGATTCCGAGCAGGAACGTTAAACCGACAACATGGTCCAGATGGGCATGGGAGAGTAGGATGTCGAGCGTTTGGGTCTGAATGAGTGAGGGCAGCCGAAACATGCCCGTGCCCGCGTCGAGAACCAACCCCGATTCAGGCAGGAAATAACACGACGTGTGCCGCTTCTCATTTGGGTGATAGCCGGCGGTGCCGAGACAGTGCAACTGCATGCGTAGCGAGATCGAGGGAGGTTGTTGAAATCAGTGGATGTCGTCACTTTACACTGATTCACGCCGCAAATGTTTTTGTTTCGTCGCAATCAACTGGCCCCGATCCTTTGCTGTGAGTCCAACTGCCCTTCCCATGACGAATGATCGCAGTAAGCAGGGGGCCTCCGTCACGCTTCACGCTGCCACCGTTGAATTCCCGGCGGGCCAGTGCGCGGTGAACTCTGTTGACTTATCGATCGAGCGGGCCGAGCGACTCGCCATCGTGGGACAGAGTGGCTGCGGTAAAACGACGCTTCTGCGAGTCATCGCGGGTCTGCAAGGTCTCACCAGCGGCGAGTGTGACCGGGAGACCGCATCAACGTCTTTTGTGTTCCAGCAGCCGGCGTTGTTACCATGGCGCAGCGTCGCGGGCAACGTCACCCTGCCGCTGGAATTGCGGCAAATGAACCGCATCCGACCGCGCGAGGGCGGTGAAACGCACACACGGCGCCAGCTGGCCGACGCGGCACTCAATGAAGTCGAGTTGGCCGATGTTTTGGATCGGTTTCCTCACGAGCTCTCTGGAGGGATGAAAATGCGAGTGTCGATCGCACGGGCCATCGTCACCCAACCGGACCTGTTGCTGCTTGATGAACCATTCGCTGCGCTGGATGATCTGCTTCGGACGCAGCTCGGAAGTCTCGTCACGCAGCTCGGGCGAGTTCATCAATTCACAATGGTGCTCGTGACTCACAATATCGCCGAGGCGATCGCTCTGAGCGATCGGATCTGCGTCATGCATGCGGGACGCGTCGCGGCCATCTTCGACAACCCAATCGCCGACGCACGGATCACACCCGAGCCCGGTGGTGAACTGGACGTCCGACGAACCGCCGCGTTCGGCGAGTTTCACGGTGTCATCACTGATCAACTGCGTGCGGTGGCCGAATTATGAAATGCAGTACGCGAGAAACTCTGATCAGTGGCCTCTGCGTCGCGAGTGTTGCTGTGGTGGCGCTCCTCATTTGGCACTGGAGTGTGCGAGCATTTGATCTGCCAAAGATTTTGCTACCCACACCGACGGAAGTTTTCGCAGCGGGCTGGCAGCGGCGGCAGGAACTCGTCGCCGCGAGCGTGGTTACTTTCACCACTGCGGCGGTCAGCTTGTTGGTCGCAATCGTGATCGGCTGCGGACTGTCGATCATCTTTAGCCAATCGCGTTTACTCCGCCGAGCCCTGTTTCCCTACGTCGTATTCTTGCAGACGGTTCCCATCGTAGCCATTGCTCCCCTGCTGATTATATGGAGCGGTTACGAGTTTCGCACCGCCGTAATCGCGACCGTGATCATTTGCCTGTTCCCGATTGTCAACAATGTCACGACGGGTTTGCAATCGAGCCGGACCGAGCATCAGGATCTGTTTCGCCTGTACGGTGCGTCACGTCTACAAACGCTGCGGCGATTGCAGATTCCGACTTCGATCCCCTACCTGTTGCTGGGCGCTCGGATCAGCAGCGGATTGGCGGTGATCGGTGCGATCGTCGCGGAGTTCTTTGTCAGTAACGGTGCGAACTATCTTGGCTTGGGGGCGTTGATGACTCGTTGGCAAGGTTTGTTGCAAACCGATGCGCTGATTGCTGCCCTGGGCATGTCAACACTCCTGGGACTGCTACTCTTTTCCGCAGTTGACTGGGTCGGACGGATCTTCTTAAGTCGCTACACTCGGGTCGATTGAAACGGTGTGTCGGCAGGTTCCACGACGAAGGGGCCACGGCTCTCGCTCCAATAGAAATCCTCTTAAAAGATGCTCACTCCATGCTCAGGAGTTAACGGACGTGTTCGATTATCGTGTTGTTTCGCCGACCCACTGGGGACTGTTGGTTACCGCCATGCTGCTCTGCACTGGCTGCTCCTCGCCGAAGGATGCTGCTTTCCCACCGCACGGCGGCCAGCATTTGCGGGATGTGAGCGTGCAGTTGAACTGGTACCCCGAGGTCGAGCATGGCGGCATTTACGAGGCCTACGTCAACGGTGCCTATCGTGAACACGGGCTTAACGTGGAAATCAAACCAGGCAGCCGAGAGACCCCCGTTGCCCCGGAGTTACTGCTCGGCCGGAGTCAATTCGCGATCACCAACGCCGACGACGTCGTGCTTTTCCGAGCACAGGGAGCCGACATTGTCGCGGTGTTCGCTGCCGCACAGAACAACCCTCGGTGCTTGTTGGTGCGTGCCGACAGTGGCGTCGAGAGTTTTGAAGAGCTATCCGGTATGACACTCCAGTGCCAACCTGGGCGTGCATTCTTGCCGTTCTTACGCAAACGAGGGTATCTCGACGGAGTTCGCGAGGTGCCTTATTTCAATTCCATAGCGGGCATGGTGAACGATCCTAAAATGGCCGTGCAAGCCTATGTCGTTGCCGAACCATTGTTGGCTCGGCAACAGGGACTGGAAGTGAAAACACTGATGGTCAGCGATCTGGGATGGAACCCCTATTCGAGCGTGCTGGTTACAACGGGGAACCTGATTCGCGAATCACCAGACTTGGTGGAACAGTTCGTTGCCGCCACCCGGCAAGGCTGGACCGACTATTTGCTATCGCCCGGAAAAGCGAACCAAGCCATTCTGAAGGCCAACACGCATGGAATGACACAAGAAGTTTTGCAGTTCGGCGCCGAGCAAATGAGACCCTTAGCCTATCCGGAAGACGCAACCCATTTGGGGGAAATGAGTCTCGAGCGTTGGCAGCAGTTGGTGGATCAAATGAAGGAACTTGAGGTGATCGGCCAAGACGTGGTCCGTCCAGAAGACTGTTTCACGGATAAATTTCTGCCGTAAGAAAATGGAACCCTTCGTCGGCTTTCTGTCAGGCGAAGAGTCAGTCCGACGGGCGCAGTCCGAAAAATCGGCACGAAATTGCGGTTGATTCCCGGCACGGACCGATTCTACAAGGAACACTTTCTTGGCTGTTCGTTTCGCCTCCCGTGATAGACCCAAAATGACATTAAATACTTTGAATTGGTTTGGCTCCGGCCGCGCTCGCCAGTTGGGCTGCGCGGTAGCTGTTTTCGCGTGTGTTGCGGGCGGCTCCCTATCCCGGGCTCAGGCCCAGAACAATACTCAGCGGGGGGCGACTCTCGGTGGCCTCACGGGGGCAATCGCGGGGGCAATCATCGGCGAGAACAGTCACAAGGCGGGCGCGGCGCTGCCATTGGCGGCGCCGTCGGCGTCGTCGCCGGCGGTTTGCTCGGCAATGCCAATGATAAAGACGTCGCATATCGAAATCAGCAGTATGCCCAACAGCGACAGTATCAGATCCAACAGCAGCAGATGGCAACGTCTTACGCGGCCGCCCCCGCAGTCCCGAGCGGAGCGGTGAGTTACAGCGATGTGATCGCGATGAGCCGCAGTGGCGTGAGCCAAAACGTGATCCTGAACCAGATTTCGACTCGCGGCGTGCAGCGACAACCTGCTGTTTCCGACATCATTTCGCTCCATGAGCAGGGTGTTAGTGAGACGGTTATCTCAGCAATGCAGCAAGCTCCGCTAGGTACACAGATTGCTACGGGCAACACCATTCAGTCGACCACGATCGTCGAGACGCCGGTTTATGTGCGGCCTCAACCCGTTCACGTGCATCGTCATCATGGACATCTGTACCGGCCGGGGCCGTACTATTACGGCTATTGAGTCGAGAAGTCACGGGTAATTCTGATTTTCCCCCGCGATCGGGCTTTACCTGGATTCGCCTCGGGCGATAAATTGTGCTGTGAAACCCGTTTCGGCGGGTGATCGACCTGCGGGCTGCCTTACGACGAGGTGGGCTGTGTCGATCGGGACTGTGAAGACTGTCTTTGCAGGTCCCAATCATTCAACACAGCAAAGGATTGTGCCATGGTTGGCGCTGTGATGCTTTTGATGACCGCAACGGTTGGGATCACCTATGGGTGGGTGCCTGATGGCGGGGCTGGCGTGCAATACATCATCCAGATTCCTCCTGATAAAATTGAACAGGTTGCACGCAGCGGCGAAATCTCCAGCCAAATCCCGCTTGAGATCCGTGGTCACGTTAGTGAAGTGGTCATCCGTGTGGGCGAGGGCAATGTGCCCCGAGTCACGCCGAATCATGTCCTCAGTCGCGGTTCGGGCGATGCGAACACCGTCGCTGCGGCGGACCAAATCCCGATGCCGATTCCCTCCATGGGCGATCCCACCGAAATCCGTCCGATTGGGATGGCAACGTCCCCACCAACGGCGATGATGAAGCCCGCTCCGCAGAGCGGTGGTATGAATATGCCCGGTGGATTTGGCATGACGCCCGCGTCGACCAGCCCCAGCACCCCTGCCGCCAATACCGAACTCGGAACCACAGCGTACGGCAGCACCGGATATGCCAACGCCCCGCCAGCCAGCTCTGGCTTCAATAGCTCGAGTTTCGAAAAGGCCGCTCAGCAAGCGACCGACACGTTTCGCAATAGCTACGACGCCGCCAGGGAAGCCGGTCGTCAGCAGATTCAACAGAACATGGATGCAGCGGTCAGTCGGGTGGGGAACGCGGCCAATGCGCAAGTCCAATCGGCTACCAACAATCTTCAAACTGCCGCCAATGACCTGCTCTATGGCCCTGCGATTCCTCCTGGCACTGCGGATGACCCGCGAACACGGCTGACTCAGGGTAGTTCGTCAGCACTGCCACCGATGCCGACTACGTCCGCCGCCAATGGACCGTCGTCCTCCCCGTACGCCGCCAGCACCAATTCGCCAACCCCTTACGCGAACACTCCGAACACGTCATCACCCGCGTCTGGATACGGAACTCCCCCGAGTTTTGCCTCAGCACCTCCGTCGCTCCGCTCCTCCACCACCGGTGCGTCGTCGACGAGTTCGCCCAGCATGACCAATACCCGCACGGCAACGACACCGCCGCTCCATGCAGCCGTTCATGACGAGGAATGGTATGCGCTCAACTCCGGTTCAGGTCGCCGTCCTTCGACGACTCCTGTGAGCAGCTCGGGCAGTGTGTTTGACGGGGGTAACTTTGGAAAGCTGCCAGGTGGACTACAGCCCTCGGCAAACTCGTCTTCCAATCAAACCCACACCACGGCATCGACCACAAATAATCTCAATTATGATCCGCAACTGACTCCAGCACAGGCGTCGGCGCTGCCTAAGAACGGTTACAGTTACGACGCGGAGGGTTACGCCGTCGACAGACAAGGCTATCGGCTCAATTTGTACGGACAGCGAGTCGATCGCCAAGGAAACGTACTCCCCTCCGTCGACGCGAGCAGAGATTCGGAGCTGGCGAATGCGTCCAAGAGGGATCCCCGAGCGAACAGCAGTTATGCGAATGGTCAACCTCAGGAGACTTTCGATCGCAATTCAACCACGCCCCCGCTGGTGCAGCCCCCGCGCAACCGGCCCGCTGCAACTGGCTACGATGTGGATGGTTTGGGTGCCGATCCAGAGTCGCGTTTCGCCGGGCTAAACGATCGTCACGACAACGCCTCTCGCCGTCCCAGCAACGGTACCCGGAATGACGCACGACCAAGATCAGACGAAGCTGGCCAGGCGTCCGCATCCGACAGACTGCTTCGCGGGGAACGATCAGACGAAAGTAATGCATCCTATAATGGCAGAGCGATCGACCTGGACCAGAACACAGAAGAGGTCGCCGCCCAGCCGATTTTCAACGCACTGTTGTTGCTGTCAGTTGTCGCCAACATTTACCTTCTGTTCTGGTTGCGAAATATGAGAGAACAGTTCCGGGAAATGGTTGCTGCGAAACGAGCGTCCTCCTCGAGCAGTTCCCTCGCGACTGGGATTTAACTCGGGCCTCCGATTTACCGGGACGCCAGCTAATCAGGCTGGCGCCTCATGCTACCGTAGATTGGGCCAGAGTCAGTAATCTCTTTGTGAGTCGGCATCCGTCACCGCACATGGCGGGTCAATACGAAGGCCACACAGGACTGCCCGGAAGATCGGAGAGGACCGACGATTTACCGAGTCCGTAATCGCTGGGCTGGCGATCCGCATTCTTCCAAAATTCCTTGTCGCTGATGAATCCGAAAAACGTCGGGTGATAGGGATCGACGAACTCCACATTGGCGTCGGCAGGAACGTCGTGCCCGGTCAAGTAGTAGGCCGCGTTGACGATCATCCGCCGCAAGTCTTCGTTGACGAAATCGACCGATGCGCCCGCCGTCGTCGCAAACGCTCTGCCCTGCTTCCCGTTGGGAGCTTCATAAGTGTGAAGCCAAACAAATGGTTGCATCGGATCGTTTTTCTCGCCCGTGATATTGGGAGACTTCGAGTCCAACGATTCTGTCACAGCTGCTCGCATCAGAATCTGATCGTCATCCGTCAAATGTACAACGCCGTAGACGTCGCTGGGCGCGAAGACATCGTCCACGGAATTCAAAATCGGATGATTGGCGTTGGCGGATTCAATCACGCCTCGGGCACCTTGAGATTTGTGGCTACCGTGGTGGCTCACCCATTGTTCGCCAAGAATCTGACGTCCCCAATTTGCGAATGGAATCTTGCCACCGAATTTTCCCTGGCCGGTGAATGCGTGCGTGGCGGTACGGATACCAATGACGGGTTTGCCATCATTGAGAAATTGAGTGATGTGCTTCGCTTCGTCTTCACTGGGACGGCGAAAGCGCGTGCCGATAATCATTAGGTCAGCATCATCGAGAGCGGCCAAACCACGCAATCCTTCCGGATTGTTCGGGTCAATGTAACCGCCGTCTTGGGAGAGTGAAAAAATGACCGTGCATTGAAATCCATGGCGCTGACTGAGGATTTTACCCAGCATCGGCATCGTTTCCTCGCTGCGATATTCTTCATCACCGGAGATCAAGACAATTTTCCCGATTGGATCAGCCGGGGGCTGGAACACAAGCGTTGAATCGTCAGCACTCACGATTCGGGCAAAGCCGCTCATCGCCAAGAGGGCAACGAGCGTGCGGGCATGAGCTGATATCCACGTCGGAATCGTTTTCATCAATGGGCCTTCCAAGGTGAGGGATTAAAATTGGCGTGTCGGAGCGAGATGACTAACCTGAAGCGTCAGCGAGGAATCGCGTTCCACTCCTCCCCGGGGCGTCAAATTAGAAGGTCATGGGACGCGGGCCGATTCGCCCGCCCCATTCTAAACTAAGAGCCTATCCGAAAAGGGGTCTGACCCTTTGGAGACGCATCGTTTTACAACGTTTTTAGCGGCCTCGCCGGAGAGGGGCAGACCCCTTTTCGAATAGGCTCTAATTCGATTTCAGTCGTGGATGCTGTGATAGATCCGACGATCCAGACCTTCAACGTGCCCAAAACTTCCGGAATGACTGAGTACGCTGCAAGTGATTGGCATTGAGTGCCTGGCGAGCCTCGGTTTCGGCGGCCTGATGGGGACCAGGCGGATACGAGGCCATCGCGCGATAGGGCAGCGGTCCGATCTGTTGTCCCGCCAAAGTATTGAGGTCGGCGTCCTTATCCCAACCAACGTTGTGCATGACGAAGTCCCGCACCCAGCCATCGGGTAACGGACGTTCGGGCTGAGAAAACGTCATCCGAATCTCATCGCCCGCGCCAATCACCACCATCGCATCGTCCCATGTGTGTAAGAGGTCCAGACAATCACCAGTTCGAGTCAACTGGCCTCGCAGCGGTGGCCAACGAGGGTGTTGCGAGGCTTCATGGTATCGATACCTTTCTGGTTGCGTCGGATCCTCTCGAATAGCACGCGAATATCCATGGAAATCAACCGCTGCCGTGACCATCGCCATAGGCTGTTCCACAAAGCGTGCGGCTTTCTCCTGCATGACGAGTTCGGCCGAGTCCCAGTAGATCTGCGCGGACGTTCGGATTCGCAACCGAGCATCGTCGCGGGCAATAACACCGCTGACATCGACGACGATCGTCTTCGTTTTCCCACCGGGGAAACCAATGAAAGAAATCGCGTTGCGCCAACCGCTCGCGGCCTCCGTATCCGGAACCCACACCGACGGAAATTCAATCGCGGGCAACTCTGGGTTCTGATCGATTTGAATATTGAGAGACGTATCCGTCGGCAGAATCCAGCCGGTCAAGACAAGATACACGCTGCCGCCGTCAAGCGGTGTGGAGCCCCGTTTCGCGATATCACCAAAATCGAGATCGATCCAGTGCGGTGGACACAATCCCTGACGTAGGCGCCGATCGAAACCCTGCACGAAGTCACGATCGACTGATGATAGTTGCGCGGTGACGTCGCGGGACTTCGTATCGACTGCACGCTTCGGTTTCAAACGATTTGGCTCCGCGAAAGCGAAAATCGTTGGTGTCGCGATATTGTCGGGACCTACCTTTTCATTCGTCCATATTTCCACATCAGCGGGGTGGTCGACTGCGGAGAGTTTTACTTCATCGAAGTAGGCCACCTCCCACAGTTCCTCAGTAATACGGAACTCATAGCGATCGCCACGCGGCTGGATGTGGCGACCATCGATCTTGAGATACTCCCACGGGCGATCCCTAGCAACGATGCCATCTGCGACCTGCAAACCGAGGGGCGCCGCCCACAAACAGTCAGTTACAAACCTGAATCTCTCGCCGTCGAATGCGTACAGGTAAGGACATGAGCCTTTGAGCGTCTGCTCTTCCTCGACCAGCATATCCGTCGGCGGATTACGAATCGTTTGTGTCAAACCATTGGGCAAGATCGCTCGAACGCTGTCGGCTTGATCGAACCCATCAATACCAAAGTGCGTTGAGGGAGTCGTCACAATTCGAGCCCGATAGTGCGGCCCAAACCGGGCCTCCAGCACGCTGCCGATCGCGAAGTGATTGACTCGTCCGCTAGCATTGTCGTCAATGCCTTTGAAGCGAACATCCAAATAGTGATAGTCGTTGTCGGCTTGATTCTCCCACACGGCGGGTGTTCCTGCATCAATGACCGCCAGATCAATAGTGCCATTGCCGCTGAATTCACGCGCAATGATCGCCGAAACATCGGCCTCGCTGGCATCCGATTCCACCTCTGTCCACGGACCAAATCCCCAGGGACCCATCCGCGACATCGTGATATCACTCGCGGTGCCACGAATACTCTCCAGCCAAGAATCGTTATCAATATCTGCAATGGCGATCGCGCTGGTAGAATTTTCCTGGTGCGACGTTTCGATTCGATCGACCGTCCACGCGCCCGCATCGGCGGTCTGCGAGAACACGATCGTATTGTCAGTTGGTCCGCCGATGATCAGATCCCACGACACATTCGCATCGACATCTTCCACCGCGATCGAGAACGCGCCGGGCACAGGCTTGATGTCGCTCAGCGGTCGAGCACGAAATTGCAGGTGCAACAGGTTTTCTAGAATTCCAACCTGTCCCGACGCCGCCTGCGTGGTGATGATGTCCAGGTCAAGGTCGCGGTCAATATCCGCGATCGCCATCGCCGAGACGGGATCGCCATCGGCAAACCGATCAGCGCTGCCGGGTAATTCAAAGAAAGTCCGGTTGCCGCGGTTGCAAAACATCCGCACACCGTCGGCGGTCGTTGCGAGAATCAAATCCAAGTCGCCGTCGGCTTCCAGGTCACCAGCCACGGCAGCGGTAACGGATTTCACGTTCTCCAGTCCCGTCTCCTCAGTTACCACCGCCAGTCGCGAATTGGGATCATCGATTTCCGCCCGCCCATCAAGCTGCACGAGCTTCACGCCGCCCTCACCGTAAACGAGCAGATTGAGAAACGTGTCATGCCGCCCTGCCGTGGCTTGTCCACTCCGCAGCCGCTGCGGACTACTGCTGTCGACGACAAACAGATCGGCGGCGATCATCCCGGTCGCCTCCATTTCGAGTGACAATTCCCCAGCAGCTGTCCACGTGTCGTCGCCGTCATTCTGCCAGAGCTGCATCAATCCTTCCGAGCTGAGTGTGACGATGTCCGTATCCAAATCGAGATCGAAGTCAACCGCTTGGATGATTGAGACTTTGTCGGACGGAGTGAGATTGCGTACGACAAAGCGGGCAGTCTCGTCTCCTTTCTCGATCGGCGAAGTCGCCTCCATCTGGGCGGAAAGTCGCCGGAGCGTGTCAAAGCTGAGGCGATCGAGTGGATGCGGCGAAGCACGGCGACGATCCGTTTTGACTAACTCGGTTCCATTGAGCACGTTGAACCAGAGCATCATGTTCGCTTCGGCATCGCTCCATTGCCCGCTCTCGATGGCGCTCGTGATTCTTTCCACGAGTTGATCTGGGGTCACACCGAGAGCACGGATATCTCGCGCCAGGGATGGCTCGATTGCCCGGGTCAACTCAGCACTTCGCTCAACGTACTTCGCCGCATCCTTTTGCTCAGCTTCGATCTTGAGCCTGGCTGCACGCAGGGCGAAGAACAAGTTGTCGGGATGTTGGTCCGAGAGCGTCGACAGTGTGCGACTGGCCGTCTCTCGCATGTCTTGAGGCAGCCCATCGATGGGATCTTCCATTTGCAGCAGCACTTCGATGAGCGATCCACCCAAGATTATGCTGCGAGGGTCCTTACCCGTCTCACCCTGAATTGCCGTCACCAAACGGTCGGCAATTTCTCGCCGCAGACTCTTGGTCATGGACGCTGGGAGCAGCGCCGCCTCGTGCAAATCAACGCGTGTCTTCAGCCACAGCGGCGCGATTTTGTCGGTCGCAACTTTGCTGGCATCCTCGACGCCAGCGCGGGCGGACGCGATGGCGGCGGGGAGCTGAGACCTGACCGTCTTCTTGGCTTCGGCATCAAGGGACGGATTGTTGGCTTGCGAGGCTAAGTCATCGACGAGCAACACGCGGTTGATCGCCCGGTCCAACGCGATCGACGCATCCTCTGGAACCTGCTCATGGAGTCTCGACCAGGACTCCTCAGCCGCCGTCATGTCGAGGTTCTCCGTCGCGGCGAGCGCGGTTCGCAGTAGTTCTAGCTGAGCAATTGTCTCAGGAGAATCAGCGGGCGATGGCGAGCCACCATTTTGCTCAAGCAAAAACCACGCACCCAGTGCGATCAACATGGCAGCCGCAATCGCAAGAGCGACAACGAGCTTACGTGAGCTGTGAGGTATGGAATCGGACGATGCAGGATGGTTCATGAGTTCCAGTTATCAGTTCGGAGCAGGAGGCTGTTAGCCCGAAGGGTGGTAGTCTTCCGCCAACGGCATTGAACAACGTCGCCTGGGGTGAAGGTCTTGCGAGCAGAGTGAGCTAGCCGCAAACCGAGGTTATGTTCTGCGCAAGTTTCCATCCAGAACGTCCTGGCACCCCTCGCCCCGCTTCGGGGAGAGGGGCTGGGGGTGAGGGGCAAACGAGCTCTGGAAAACATGTGAAAATCCAGTATAGGCATCCCACTCACCCCCGAACCCCTCGTTTACGCATCGGGTTATGAATAATCCGGGCTCACGCGATCCGGCTGATTAAATTATGCCGAAAGACTTACACGGACGTGCTTAATCCAGCTCTACCGATCGGCACCTTTTCAATTCGCCTAAAAGAATACATGACGTCATTTCCGTCAAGAAGATGACGATCGGACGGGGTCAGTCACTGCTCGGGGATGGCGGAGCCGAATCCTCTATCTCTGGCCTCTCATCAGTCTCTTTTGTTGGCTGCTGATCGTCCAAAGCGTTCGCAGGATCAAGTGATGCGCCTGCTGTGATGTTCATAAACGGGACCAGCCGTAATGCTTTTTCAAACTCCGATAAAGTCTCTTTCGCGGTCGCTGCAGCCTTTGATGCGTCTTGATATATTCGTCTGGCTGCCCCTTTCTCCGCTTCCGATCCGCCGACCCAAGTCGCTTTCATAGACTCTGCCTCGGATTTGACTTGACGCACCGCATCTGCAAGTTCCCGCTGTAACGTCCGATGCATCGATTCGAGCTGTAGCTTAAGTACTGCGACCGCGTTTTGAGCGGTCGTATGCTCAATGGTTGCCTTGCGGAGTTCGATAGATGAAATGATACGCTGATCGAACAGCCGCTGGGTATTTTCCAGACTGAGCTTGGTCGACAGCTCGGCGAGATGTGCTTCGTTCGCTTTGCCAATGACAGTGAAGATGTCATTCTGGTTAATGGGATTGAACTGGTGTTGGTCCCTCGAATCTGAGCTTGGTGCGGAGTCAGGTGGGACATTTGGCGTGATTGGCAACGGTTGTAATGTTTGGAATTCGCGACCATCGTTCGGACGCACGGCGTAACCGTTGTTCGGCGGATATGCCACAACAGGAGGCTTTAAAGTTCCGGAGAATGGTCTCGGCGTGATGGTCGCCGGAGTATTGACATTCCAGTCCAGTGGATTGGTCTTGCCCAGCAATTGATCGATCCGCCGCTGGACAATTTCAGCTTGCTTGTCACCTCGCTGCTCGTGAAGCTTTTTCAGGCCATCAAGCCGTTTCTCGGTCGATTCAATCTCCGCCGCTTGTTGCTCGTGCATCCGTGTGAACTCGCCGTTGAGGAGTTCCTGGAGCTGCGACGTTTTTGCTTCGCTCTGATTCGAGTCCCCACGGTCATGTTCCATGCGTTTGAGTTCCTGCACCAGCCGGTTGATTTGACTAACATATTCGCCGTTAGTTGCTGGGTCGCCCACAGGAACCCATCGTGTAGTCTGGACCGGAACCCATCGCGTTCGCGTTTCGCTTCGAAATTTTTTGTCAGCGGGATCGCCAACCGGAACGGTGACGTCATAGGTTTCCCAAACCATCCTCGTTTCAGTAACCATACGATGCCCTGGTGGCGGGCTAGTACTTCGAGTGTCATTCCCATCGACTTGTCCGAATTGAAGCGTCCTTGTACTCGATTTCGATTGATCTGATTCTGAAGGCTGTGCAGTCTCTTGGGCCTGCGATTTTGATGAGAAGGGGATCTGTGTCCCCAGCCATACAGTCGCTGCGAGTCCCCCCAGCAGTAGAATCCACGCTCGCTTATTCTTCCAAATTGACTCCGTGTGACGCATGGGATTTTCCTTGGGTTGTCCGTTCATCTTTGATCTCCTGATTGGGGGCGTTGGGGTGAATTCAATTTACAGGGTGGGGGTAACTCGATGAGCCGGTGGGCGATAGCCCGGTTGTCTCCAGCGAAACGCAAAGCGTTCAAAGAAACCGGGGATAGCGGACTGTTGATTTACTAACCCGACGCATCTCCGAGGTAAGCACGTCTGACGAATTCATTCCGCATCATTCTTCGACCGCAGTTCTGGTAACCCGATGCGTTAGTGAGGGATCTGCACGGTTATCCCTCGCTGACGCATCGGGTTACCATTGATCGTTTCACCGAATAAATTCACCCGACGTGCTTAATTCATGTGATTCCTCGCTAGCGATTCGGGTTATGATTCACGCTTTAAAATCGAAAAAATGACTAAATTAATAGGCCGGTAGCGCCCACCGGCTCACCAAGCATCGGGCTCTCCGAGTTGGCTAGACAGTTCGTCGAGAACGGCCTGAATCGATCGCAATTCTGAATGGATCTCGCTGGCGCTCCAATCGGTTGAAACATCTGGATGCATCATGATATTGGGAACGCCCGCCGCTGCGTTTTCAGCAGACACGAAAGGTGCTGTCTGCTGAACTGGGATGGCCCGCTCCTGCGACTTGTCTGTGGTGCTGTTGGCAAGGCACATCCAGGCCACGACCAGTGCGCAAAGACTAGCGATCAGGGCGCCGATCCTCCGCCATGGATGTTCTTGTCTCAAGGTGCTCGGCAATTTGTTCACACTCGGATTTCGCACGTGCGCATGGGCCGCGCGAAGCAGCGTGACGGCCACTTCAGCCGACTCGATTCGCCGCGATAGTTCGGGCTCCATGAATCGATTGACGAGCACATCGAACCATGCGGGCACGCGCTCGTTGACCTCGTGGATGGGCTTCGCTCGTGTTTCGGTGATCTTGCGCAGCACCCCAAGCGGGGTTTCGGCACGGAAGGGGGGACGTCCTGTCGCAAGTGCGTACAGCAGACTGCCCATGCTGAACAGATCGCTGCGCACATCAACCGGTTCACCTCTGGCCTGTTCTGGACTCATGTACTGCGGTGTGCCCGCGATCATGCCGCTGTTGGTCAAGGTCGCGTCGTCAAGCGCACGGGCCAGACCGAAATCACTGATCAAGACACGACCATTGCCCTCTTCGACCAGGATATTCGCCGGTTTGATGTCGCGATGAATCACCGCGTGCTTGTGCGCCGCCGTCAGACCCTCGGCGATTTGCAGACCGATGCGCAGCACTTCGATGAGTTCCAGCGGACCCTCACGATCGAGCCGCTGTTGCAAATTGCCGCCGCCGATGGAGGGCATCACAAGGTAGGGCAATCTCGCCGTTGGAACGACGCTATAAATAGGAACGATCGAAGGATGCACGATCGCCGCTGCGGCTTGGGCTTCGCGCATGAACCGGGCCCGGGCCGCGCCCACGCCCGCCAAGTACGGTGCCAAGACTTTGATCGCGACCGGACGATTCAATTCAGGATCGATGCCTTGCAAGACCACGCCCATGCCACCCTGCCCAATCACGCCTTTGACAATGTATTGATCCAGTTGCCCGAGTGCATTTTGATGAGGCGTTTGTGGCGACAGCGGGTGCAACAGTGGGCGGATCCAGTCCAGCGACGCATCGAGCGAGTCCAACGGGAACACTGAGTCGCTCGGCTTGACCTGTGAACGCCACGCCGACTTGTCTGCCGGCGCGGCCAGTCGGCTGTGGTTGAGCACCTCAGCGGTCTCGTTCCACCACGAAGGCTCGCCGGCGAGTTCGGCTAATTGGAGGCGACATGAATCGCAGTTACTGAGGTGATGCTCGACCTGCTGAGCTTCCGGGAGGGACAGCCGCTCATCAAGTAACTCGCGGAGCGTGTCAGCTTCGTAATGTTGGATTTGTTTGGCGACCATGGGCACTCAATCCTCCAGCCGTTGATGGACCAGCTCACGGATCCGTTTTAGGATGCGACACCTCGCGACGTAGACGGCACCTTCGGAAATACCGAGCTGCGCGGCAACGTCGGCGACCGAATGCGATTCGACGGCGGTACGCCAGAACGCGATCCAGTTCGTCTCGCCGGTTCGTGCCCGGACTTTCCCGGCTGCCCAGCGAAACAGATGCTGCCGATGATTCCGGTCAAACTCCAGCGAGAGCGATTCGTTGGAGTCGTCTTGCTCACAGTAGGATACCGCATCGATCACCCTGGCGACGTGACTGCCACCGATCGTCTCGCGCCGTAAGCGAAGCGTGCGCAATCGATCGATCGTCGCATTTCGGGTGATGCGGCTGAGCCAACCGCGAAACGATCCAGTGCCATCGACATCGAAACGGTCGATGGCCGCAGCCACCGACATGAGAACTTCCTGCACAATTTCGCGAGCATCGGCGTCTTGAAGACCGCGACGTTTGACCATCTGGTAGATGACGGGCTCGTAAACGACCGAAAACTCCGACCATGCGAGCTCATCAGAGGCATCGTGGAGGCGGACCAAGAGGCTCGGTCGAGTCGCGTTTTCGCTAGAGGGGTGGTCGAGACTCAAATCACATTCCTGGTGCATCCCGATGCGGGTGTGTGAAGAGTCTCACGGACGGCGGCGGCAATTCTTGCGCGAGACTTTTCAGTTTTCGCAACTTCGCCGCAGTTTCACTCAGACCGGCTTGCGCAAATCCAGCCATTCGCTGTGGAACACCCCTTCGCGGTCCACACGCTGGTAGGTGTGAGCACCGAAGTAGTCGCGTTGTGCTTGCAGGAGATTGGCGGGTAGGCGTTCCAAACGGTATCCATCGTAGTAATTGAGCGCCGCACTGAATGCAGGCACTGGGATACCCAGCAGCGAGGCCGCAGAGACCACCGCCCGCCAGCCAGCCTGCGCGTTCTCAACGGCTTGCTCAAAGAACGGATAGAGCAGTAGGTTTTCGAGGTCTGGCTGTTCGCCGAAGGCTTCTTTGATCCGGTCGAGGAATTGGGCGCGAATGATACAACCGCCACGCCACAGAAGCGCACACTGGCCATAATCGAGATCCCAATCGTGCTCGTCCGACGCGGCTTGGAGCTGGACGAAGCCTTGGGCGTAGCTCACGATCTTTGATGCATACAGTGCGTTTTCGACCGCGTCGATGAAGGCCTGCTTATCACCAACGAGCTTCTGTGCCAGTGCCGACATTTCTGGATTCTGCGAAGCCGACGGACCGTTGAGTTTCTTGCTGGCTCGCACGCGAGCTTCCTTTTGGGCCGACAATCCGCGGGCAAACACAGCCGTCGTCACGAGCGTGCTCGGTACGCCGAGATCCAAGGCGAGCTGGCTCATCCACTTGCCAGTCCCTTTGGCGCCCGCGACGTCAAGGATTTGGTCGACGAGATAGCCATCACCACCTAGATCGTCTTTGGCGCTGAAAATGTCGCGAGTGATCTCGATCAAATAACTTTGCAACTCACCCTCATTCCACTTGGCGAAGACATCGTACAGTTCGTCGTTGGACAATCCGCCGAGTTCATGGAGCAATTGGTAGGCTTCGCAGATCAACTGCATGTCGCCGTACTCGATGCCGTTGTGGACCATTTTGACGTAGTGGCCGGCACCGCGAGGACCGACCCATTCGCAGCAGGGAATGTCGTTGTTGGGGCCGACCTTGGCAGCGATCGCTTGAAACATCTCCTTGATTTCAGGCCAAGCCGCGTGGGTACCGCCCGGCATCAGGCTGGGCCCTTTTAGCGCTCCTTCCTCACCACCCGAAACGCCTGTACCCACGTAGAGCATCCCTGCCGCTTCGACACGTTTGGTGCGTTCTTCGGTATCGGTGTAATAGGTATTGCCACCATCGATGATGATGTCGCCCTTGTCACACAACGGAATCAACTGGTCGATAATGGCATCGACCGCTGGCCCGGCTTTGACGAGCATCATCAGTTTCCGCGGACGGGCGACGGCGGCCACGAAATCTTTCAAATCGTGAGTGCCGACGAAATTTTTACCCTTGGCTCGTCCAGCCAACAGATCATCAACTTTGCTAGTTGTGCGGTTATATACGGCGACCTTATAGCCACGGCTCTCCACGTTGAGGGCCAAATTCTCGCCCATCACAGCCAAACCAATCAGCCCAAAATCACAATCGCCACTCATATCTCGCGTCCATCAAGGGTTAGGTTGTCAAAATATATTCAATATCCACGGGCGATTCTAAATGTTTCATGGGCGTTCGTGAAGGTGGACGATATCGTCAACCGACCGCTCCGCCCATCGAGAGACACAAGCACACGCCAAGTTAAACGAGCGGAGCCGTTTGGCTTCCATGGCCAAAGCTGCGTCCCGGCATGAGCGGCGTGATGACATCGGCGGTCAGTAACCCCGCCACGATCGAGACTGCCGTCAGCAACATTGTCGAGACGATCCGCAGCCCACCGGGCAAATCGTCGTTCATCAATATTGCGGACAGCCCGAAGAAACCGAGGCTGCCGGGAACGAGCAAAATCAATCCCGGAATCAACACAACCGCCGCTGGAATGTGCCGCCAGTGAGAAATCACGTGACTGGTAAGGCCTGCCACCAAGCTCGCTGCCCAAACCGCCGCAAAGGGTTGCAGCCACAATCCCGTCAAGCGGAGCGACCCATAACCTAGGAATGAAGCCGCCAACACCCAAGCAATGTCACGATAGCGGGCTTGAAATAAAACCGCCAGCGACAATCCGAGTGGAATGATCGTTGCCATGGAAACAAGCATCGTGGGCGGATGCGCGGCAGTCGAAACTGGGATCGACACCAGCGAATGGCTCAATGAGTGACCCATAAAGACACCGAACACGAGCGTCAGCATCGACATCATTGCCCCCGCAAACCGGGCCGATCCCGATGCGAGGTTCTGTGTCGCAAGCTCGTTGATGCTGATCGTCAACTGAAGTCCGGGAACAAGCATAATCAAGGCTGCCAGCGATGTCAGCTCAACGCTGCCGCCCGGGAAGCGTGTCTGCACGAGACTTGAAGCGATACAGGCAACAAGACCTGCAATGATATTGATCAGATGCGCGGGATAATCGCGGCGACTCAAGCCGGTCACTAATCCACCGGTCAGCAATCCGATGATCGCAGACCCCACCACGACTGTGGTATTGCCACCGACGAGCAGTCCGAAGCAGGCTGCAGCGACACCGTAGGCACATATTTGGACTATGAGACTGTAAATGTTCGTCGTGGATTCCAATGTCTCCATGCGCTGCCAAGCCTCGGCAGGCGACAGACGCTCGACTTCAATCGCGCGCTGCGCCGCGTACAGACTTGCATACCGGCCCAAATTGGCATCACACGGGTAAACACGCAACAATCGCGTCCGACCCTCCTCGTGGGCGAACGTGATAAAAAGTGACGTCGGCGTGGAGAAAAATGTCGCTGGCCGACCAAGAAATGCGGCGACATCCTCCATTCGTTTGTCCAGCTCATACGCCGGCGAACCGCTCGCGTGCAAGCGGCGAGCGAGTTCAATGACGATCATTTCGGCGGAAATTTCGGGCCGACCCACATACGCGTCGGAGACGTCAGTCTCATGAACGTCGCAGACGTCAGTCTTCTCGGAGGCAGGTTTCTCCATCGCCCGTGAGCACGATGCGCTTGTCATCTCAGCATTCGCTCGCTGATAAAGAAGCACGTGTTTTCTCCAATAATCCAAGCAATGTCTTCAGTTCAACACCGGTTAATTTCCCAAGTAGGCTATTCTCTAAAGCGAGCAGCGCAGGCGCAACCTTGTCCGACAGTTTCCGGCCCTTGGCCGTGATCGACACATAGACCACGCGGCGGTCTTCGACGCAACGTTTCCGCTCGACCAGCGACTGTTTTTCGAGTTGATCGACGAGCGATGTGATCGCTGGCACGATCTGAATCATCCGCTCACCGATCTCGCCACAGGTCAGAGGGCGGTCCGCCATCGCCAGACTCCGAAGAACGTTGAATCGCGACAGGGTCAACTCGTGTTCCCGAAACAAACGGCTGAGCCGGTTTTCAATTTGGTCACCGGCGCAGCAAATTGAGCAGCGCTTCCTGTTGGATCGACGCGTAGGGCGCCGGTCGCTTGAGTTCGTCTTGCAGTTTCATGCCCGATATCATAGCGATTGGTTGTTGACTGACAAGTATTTGATTAGTAAAATACTTTTCGCAAGTTCGAGGACCCCGGAATCATGCCGTTATTTTGAAGACATCAATGAGATCTGCTGAAAGTTTTACGTTATCGGCACAGTTCCAATGCCGGGCGAGAACGGCCATCGCCGCGGGCGCGTTACTCGCGTTTTTGGGATTGGCGGCTATGACCGGTTGCAGCCGCACGGAAACGAAGGCTCCCGAACCGCCGCCACCGAGTGTAACGGTCGCCAAGCCAGTGACCAAGGAGATTGTCGAGTGGGATTCCTACACCGGACGACTCGAACCGATCGAGTTCGTCGAAGTCCGCAGCCGCGTGGGCGGGTATTTACAATCGACTCACTTTGAGGATGGGCAAATTGTTAAAAAGGGTGACTTGCTATTTGAGATCGACTCGCGACCTTTCGACGCCGAGCTCAAGTCAATGCAGGCGACCAAGACGCAGGCGGAGGCACAGCTCCTGCAGGCCGAAGCTGGCGTGGCCGAAGCCGAGGCGCAGCAGTTGCAGTCCAATGCGGCCGTGGAGCTGGCCGGCACTCGCGTCAAGCGTGCCCGAACGCTGAAGACGCGCGATGCATCCAGTCAAGATGAACTGGATCAACGCGAAGCTGAGTTTGACCAAGCCAACGCCGACCAAGCTGCAAGCCGAGCCAAAGTTGAGTCGGCCAAAGCGATGATTGACGCTGCCAAGGCCGCCATTGAATCGGCCGAAGCGGGAATCGAGGCGGCAAAGTTGAATCTCACCTATGCAAAGATCACGGCCCCGATCACTGGACGAATTAGCAGCGGTTTTGTTGATCAGGGGAATCTCATCAGTGGTGGCACGAACGCATCGGCGACCCTCTTAACGACGATCACGTCGGTGGAGCCGATCTATTGCACATTTGATGCGAACGAGCAGGAGGTTCTGAAATACATCCGCTTGGCGGCATCGGGCAAGCGTGGAAGTTCTCGCGACGTCAAAAACCCGGTCTATTTGGGGCTAGTCGACGAGCAAGGCTATCCGCACAAGGGGCACATGAGCTTCGTCGATAACCGGTTCGACCCTGCCACCGCAACGATGCGTGCCCGTGGTGTCTTTCCCAACGAGAACCAAGTGTTGTTTCCTGGCATGTTCGCAAAAATCCGAATCCCTGGGAGCGCTCCCTATCAAGCAGTGCTGATTCCCGATTCGGCGATCGGCACTGATCAATCTTCCCAATTCGTCTTTGTCGTAGTCGATGGGGTAATCGAGCGACGTGGCGTCGAAGTGGGTCCGCTGATCCACGGCCTACGCGTCATCCGGAAAGGACTCATTGGCGACGAATGGATGGTCACCGAGGGTCTACTGAAATCGCGTCCAGGTCTGACTGTGACGATGGAAAAGCAGTCGCTTGAAGTGCTCCAGGATGGTTTGCCTGATCAGTATGATCCCGTTCCTGAATCAGAGTGGCTGACTCCGAAAATCGATCATGAGGGGTCCAAGTAGATGAAATTCCCCCACTTCTTCATTGAACGTCCGATCTTCGCGACAGTGCTATCGTTCCTGATTGTGCTGGTCGGCGGAATTACCTATGTGTCACTTCCGGTGTCGCAATATCCCGATGTTGCCCCCCCGACCATCTTAGTACGCGCCAGCTACCCCGGTGCGACGCCGCAGGTCATCGCCGACACCGTCGCGACTCCGATCGAACAGGAAATGAATGGCGTCGATGACATGTTGTACATGGAGTCATCCTCGAGTGCCGACGGCACGATGCAATTAACGGTGACGTTCCAGCTGGGTACGAATCTCGACGACGCACAGGTGCTCGTGCAGAATCGTGTCGCCGTGGCGCTATCAAAATTGCCTGAGCAGGTGCGTCAGATCGGCGTCACAACGACCAAACAAATTCCCGATATGCTGATGGTGGTTCACTTGAAATCGCCGGACGAGAGTCGCGATGAACTCTACATCAGCAATTACGCCTTCCTGCGTGTTCGCGATGCGCTGATGCGACTCGACGGTGTGGGCGAAATCCGCATCGCGGGTGGCAATGAATACGCGATGCGGATTTGGTTGGACATCGAGAAGATGGCTCACGTCGACCTCACCGCAGGCGACGTGATCGCGGCAATTCGCGGTCAAAATGCCCAGGTCGCTGCTGGCGTGATCGGGCAACCTCCGATCAATACAGGGAGTGAGTTTCAGCTCAACGTGACCACGCAAGGTCGGTTGATTGAAACCGATGAGTTCGGAGACATCATCGTCAAACGTGGCGAAGATGGCCGTGTCACCCGACTGAGTGACGTCGCTCGCGTCGAACTCGGAGCTCAGGACTACTCGCGTCTAAGTTATCTCGACGGCAAGCCAGCGATTGCCGTGCTGATTTACCAGCGTCCGGGAACCAACGCGGTCGATACCGCCGCTGAGGTGAAGCGAACCATGGAGGAAATGAGCGAGACCTTTCCCGAGGGGATCGGCTACGAGATCGCATACAACCCGACTGACTTTGTCGAGGAATCGATCGCCGAAGTCTTTTTTACACTGTTGATCACGACGGCCTTTGTGGTGCTGACAGTGTTTTTGTTTCTGCATCACTGGCGTCCGACCATCATCCCGGTCGTCGCCATTCCGATTTCCTTGATCGGCACCTTTGCTGTCATGCAGGTACTCGGCGTCACGCTCAATACTCTCTCGCTTTTTGGGCTGGTGCTCGCCATTGGAATTGTTGTTGACGACGCGATCGTCGTGGTAGAAAACGTCGAGCGATTGATTGCTGAAGGACTCTCGCCTCGCGAAGCCGCGCACCAGGCGATGGATGAAGTCGGCTCGGCGCTGATCGCAACGACCCTCGTCTTGATCGCTGTCTTCGTGCCAACGGTTTTTGTTCCGAGCATCAGTGGGAAGTTCTATCAACAATTCGCGTTGACGATTTCCATTTCCACAGCGATCTCGACGTTCGTGTCACTGACGTTAACGCCTGCCCTCTGTGCGTTACTACTGCAACGACGTGGTACGAAGCTGAGCCGCATCGGACGTGTTGTTGATTTTCTTTTCGGTTGGTTCTTTCGCTTGTTCAACCGCAGCTTTGACGCAACCAGCAACATGTACGCGAGCATTGTCTCGCGACTGGTGCGTGTGTCAGCACTGATCTTGTTGCTGTACGCCGGACTTCTTGTCGCCACTGGGTTCAGTTTCTCGTTGGTACCCACCGGATTCATTCCTGAACAGGACCAGGGCTACGTCATCGTCGCGGTGCGGTTACCCGATGGTGCTTCGCTGGCGAGGACGAATGAAGTCACCAAAAAGGTCGCTGCGCTGGGGCTAAAAATCGATGGTGTGGCTCATTCGGTCGGGATCGTGGGACTGTCCGGGTCGACTTTCACGATCAGCCCCAACGCGGCGGTCGCATTTCTGCCACTCCAAGATGCCAAGGATCGCGCGGCACGCGATCGGGGAGTGGAGAAAATTGTCGCCGACATGCGGCAAGCGGTGGCGTCCATCAATGAGGCCGAGGTCTTCATCATCCCGCCCCCACCGGTTCGCGGTATTGGTCGTGGGGGTGGTTTTAAGATGTACGTTCAGGACCGCAGTGGTGCGGGTTCGGCGGTGCTCAACCAGGTTGCCGAACAAATGGTGGCCGAGGGCAACCAGCAACCCGGTGTTGCGCAGGTGTTTACAAATTTCCGCATGAGCGTTCCCCAGGTATTCGCGGACGTCGATCGTACAAAAGCCGAGATGTTAAACGTTCCTGTCAATCGAGTCTTTGAGGCATTGCAAGTCTATCTAGGTTCCGTCTATGTCAACGATTTCAACTTGCTCGGGCGCACCTATCGCGTCGTGGCGCAAGCTGAACCGGAATTTCGTGATGAACCCAGCGATATCTTGAAGCTTCGTACTCGTAGTGCGGACGGTGCGTCGGTTTCGTTAGGTTCCGTTGTGGAGGTGAGTCGCATCGCCGGTCCCGACCGTTTGGTCCGTTTCAATCTGTATCCGGCCGCTGACATCAATGGTGGCACGATTCCTGGGTTCAGTACCGGCCAGTCGTTGACGACAATGGAGGATCTCGCGGCGACGACACTGCCCCCTGGATTCGGATTCGAGTGGACGGAGCTGGCCTACCAACAACGCCAAGCGGGCAACACGATCGTGTACCTCTTTCCGCTGGCAGTCCTGTTTGTGTTCTTGGCCTTGGCTGCCCAATATGAGAGTTGGCTGTTGCCACTGGCGATCGTGCTGATCGTACCGCTGTGTCTGCTATTTGCGATCATTGGAATTTGGTTTCGAGGAATGGATAACAATATCTTGACTCAAATCGGATTTATCGTCTTGATTGGACTCGCGTGCAAAAATGCAATTTTAATTGTTGAATTTGCGAAGGCGGAGGAAGACAAAGGGAAAGATCGTTTCCAGGCTGCCGTGGATGCCTGCCGAATGCGTTTGCGACCGATCTTGATGACTGCGTTCTCGTTCATCCTCGGTGTGATTCCGCTATTAGTTGCCACCGGCGCTGGGTTTGAGATGCGGCGGGTGTTGGGAACGGCCGTGTTCGCTGGCATGCTCGGAGTCACGGTCTTTGGACTGTTCTTGACTCCAGTGTTCTACGTCGTGCTGCGACGATTCGCCAGGAAACCCGTTGTCGAGGGATAATTCGCTGTCGCTTGGGCGAGCGAGGCTACAAATCGACGGTGCTGACGACTATCCTGTGTAGCGATGTGATTTTGCCTTGCTGCGATGGCAGCCGACTCGAGCCCCTGCTCCGCGATGACGAGGAATCCCTTGGAACTTTTACGACTGCCATTGCAGATACCAGCGGTGATGCTCGCGCTTTTGGCTTGCATTTCGAGTGCGGGCGGTGACGACGCTCGCCGGGTCGATCCGACCGTGGGTCTGCGACGAAATACGCCCGCCAGCGTGCTGCTCCGCGGTGCCACCATTCTGGCTGGACCCGAAGACTATTCTGATTCCTCGTCGGGCGATCCTGCTCCGTCGGCTGGGACGAAGGGTGATGTGCTGATCCGCGGCGGCTCCATCGTCGCTGTCGCCCCATCCGTGGAGCCACCGCCGGGATGTGAGATTGTCGACTGCGACGGGAAAACACTGTCGGCTGGCTGGATCAATGCGTGGCACGAAGTCAATTCCGACCAAGTCACTTCCGCCGCAGCTTACGACGACTACTGGAACGCCAACGTCGTCGTCAATCGTCGCATTCGAGAGCTGTCGAAGGTTCCCGAGGCGGAAAAACTCCGCGGCCAGGGATTCACCACCACCGTGCTGGCGCCACGCGGTCGGATTCTGGGCGGAAGCCCATCGGTCTGGTCCCTGAATGAATCGGGCGATAACCAACCCGGGCCACAGCGGCTGGCCGAGATGACCTGGATGACAGCGGCGATGAGCGTACCACGTCCTAATGATGCTGGGGAAAGTTATCCGAACTCGCCCATGGGGGCCGTCGCGCTGCTGCGTCAATCGCTTTACGATGCTCGCTGGTACGGCGCTGCAATGATGGCCTACCAAGCCGATCCGGCGCTGGGGAGACCGAGCTTCAGCGCCACCCTGGCTGCACTCCACCCCGCGATGACATCCGCGTCATTTGTGTTCGACGGATCCAACGAACGCATGGCCTTGCGTGCTGACGATATCGCGAATGAATTCTCTTTGCGAGCGATCATTCGTGGTTCCGGCCGCGAATATCGCAATGGGGCAGAAATCGCGGCGACGGGCCGTGCCATTCTCGTGCCGCTGAATTTCCCCAGTGAACCCAGCGTGGCTACACCCGAGGACGCGCGCGAAGTCGAGCTGGATGAGTTGTTGCACTGGAAGTTTGCCCGCACTAATCCCGCCGAGATGATCAATCGAGGTGCGACGGTATGCCTGACGAGCGACCGGTTGGACGATGTGGCCAAATTCCGCAGTCAGTTGCGGGAAGCAATTCAAGCGGGGCTGACGCAGCGCGACGCAATCTCAGCAATTACAACGACTCCCGCTCGCCTACTCGGGATCGATGCGACGCATGGCCGTATCGCTGTGGGGATGTCTGCCGACCTCATACTCGCAGATGGCAACCTGTTCGCGAAAGAGACCGATATTCTGAAAGTGTTCGTGGCGGGACAAGAATTCAAGATCACTGCAAAACCAGGCGATGAACTGGCATCACTCGTGGGCTCATGGCGTTTGCAAACCCCGAAAAAACAGAAGGAATCGATTGCACTGGCAATCAAACAAAAAGAGGGACGTCTGTCGGCGCAACTTATTGCGAATCAAGAATCCGAGAAGCCAGCCACGCTGGAGCTAAAGGAGATTCTGCAACGTGTTGACCAATTTGCCGCCCAGATCGATTGTGGCGACGGTACTTCAGATGTCTGCGTCGCGCTGGGGCTGCCTGCGGGCACGCATCGAGTTGTTGTCATGTCGCCGGCCAAATCGCTTGGCGATGTTTCGGTCGACCGGCCGCTGATCGTGCGCATCGATCCGATCGGCGCTGCGGCGAAGCGATTTGATACCGACTGGGTCGATCCGCAAATGAAAGAAAGCGAGGAAGAGAAGGCGGAATCCAGTGACACCGCTGAGGATGAGTCCGAGGAGAGCGTTGAGAAGTCAGAGTCAGAGTCGGAGAAGTCAGAGTCGGAGAAGTCGGAAACAGGGAAGTCGGAAACCGAGAAGAAAGATCGCCAGAGCAAGAACGACAACAAGATTGACAAGCCAGAAACTGACAAATCCGAGCCCGACGAGAAAACTGCTGAGCCGATCCAGATCGTCTTCCCACTCGGAGCCTACGGGCGTGAACACCCTGTGCCGCGCTCGCATCGTGTATTGTTCCGGGGCGCGTTAGTTTGGACGTGCGAAGACCGTGATGATTTAGAAACTCCCGAAACGCCGCAGGATGTCCTGGTCGAAGACGGTAAGATCATCGCCGTGGACAAACACATCCAACTTGAAAAAGACGACAAGTGCGTGGTCATCGATGCGCGGGGCAAGCATCTCACGCCCGGGTTGATCGACTGCCACTCGCATGCGGCGACCGACGGCGGAGTTAACGAATCCGGCCAGGCGATCACGTCGGAAGTGCGGATTGCCGATTTTATCAATCCGACGGATATCACGGTCTACCGGCAACTCGCCGGCGGCGTCACGACGGCCAATATTCTGCACGGCTCGGCCAATCCAATCGGCGGACAGAATCAAGTTGTGAAGTTTCGCTGGGGTGACTCAATGGACGACTTTCGATTTGACGGAGCACCAGCAGGGATTAAATTTGCCTTAGGTGAGAACGTGAAACGCTCCACCTCGCGTTATCCCAATACGCGGATGGGCGTTGAACAATTGCTGCGAGATCAAATGCTCGCCGCTCGCGAGTATGCTCTCGCCCATCGTCGCTGGCAGGCGGGCGACCGAGACACGTTGCCGCCGCGCGTTGACCTGCAACTCCAAGCGATCGCGGAAATCCAAGATGGGAAGCGGTGGATCCATTGCCACAGCTATCGACAAGACGAAATTGTTGCAACCTTGGACGTGCTCGCCGAGTTCGGCGTCCAGATCGGTTCATTACAACACATTCTGGAGGGCTACAAAGTCACCGACGCGATGGCGGAGCACGGGGCGATGGGATCAACGTTTGCCGATTGGTGGGCGTATAAATTTGAGGTTTATGATGCGATTCCGTACAACGGGGTTCTGATGCATCGGGCTGGTATTGTGGTTTCGTACAACAGTGATGATCCGGAACTCGGCAGGCACCTGAACACGGAAGCTGCCAAGGCAGTGAAGTATGGCGGCGTGCGACCAACCGAGGCACTCAAATTCGTGACGCTGAATCCCGCCAAGCAGTTGCGAATTGAGCATCGAGTTGGATCGATTGAAGTCGGCAAGGATGCAGACCTAGTCATCTGGAGTGGATCGCCACTATCAACGACGACTCGTTGCGAGCAGACATGGATCGACGGCCGGCCCATCTTCGACATGAGCAGCGACTCGGATCTTCGGAAACGCGACCAAGCTTGGCGAGACGAGTTGATCCAAGAGATACTTGATGGAAAACCAAAGGCCGAAAAGCGTTCGGACCCATTGGAGTCAAAACGTTCTGTCGCTGAAGAAGACCGCTGGCTCAACTATGACGAATACTGCAACTCCCGAGGTGCTCAGCAGGCCGTGGTTCAGCAAAACGCAGGAAAATCCAAATGAAACGTTCACCCTTGAAATTGTTAGTACTCTTCATCGCTGTGTCAGCGTTGGGAAGCAGCGGAGCCCATTCGCACGACATCGTTCCCGGTCGCCCTCAATCTCAACCAATCTTGATTGAGCACGCGATGCTGCACATCGGTAATGGAACGGTTAAAAAGGATTCGTCACTCCTTTTCGATGAAGGTGTCATCACCCGCATTGGGCGCGATGGCGGTCGTCCTGAGGACACGCTCGTGATTGATGGTCGCGACAAACACGTTTACCCGGGCCTTATCGATGCGTTTACCGACATCGGGCTGCGTGAGATAACGGCAGTCGACGTCACGGTTGATAGTTCTGAACGCGGTGACGAAAATCCAAACGTGCGGTCGTGGATCGCGTTCAATCCGGACAGCGAGCTGATTCCGGTCGCCCGCGCCGGTGGCGTGCTGGTGGCGCATGTTGTTCCCGGGGGTCGTTGGATCCGAGGCCAATCCGCTGTCTTGCAGCTTGATGGTTGGGCAGCCAAGGACATGTTGCTGCGCGCCCGGGCGGGTTGTGTGTGGACTGGGAAACGATGGTGCCGCGCGGCAATGATATCAAGGCAAATGCCAAGCGGTATGATGAGCAGATCGACAAGATTGACGAGCTACTCGATCAAACCCGCCGCTACCGCGACCAGCACGCCGCCGATCCTACGTCTCCGACCGATGTGCGACTGGAGAGTTGGATCCCTGTAGTGGAGGGCAATCGGCCAGTATTCGTACATGCCGAGCGCATGGCCGCGATCGAATCCGCGATCCAGTATTTCACCTCACGTAAAATCCCAATGATTCTCTGTGGTGGTGCCGATGCGATGTACTGCGTCGAGACGATCAAGGCTCATGACATCCCCGTCATCCTGATCGGAACCTACCGGCTGCCTCGCCACAGGCACGACGCCTACGACGCCTTGTATAAACTGCCCTCCCAGCTTCACAAAGCTGGCGTGCGGTTTGCGATCGCCGGCGAAGGTTCCGGGTATCCCGGTGGCGCTTCGAATGTTCGCAATCTGCCTTATCACGCGGGTGTTGCCGTTGCCTTCGGGCTCGAACGCGAGCAAGCCATTCGAAGTATCACCCAATCGGCGGCGGAGATACTTGGCGTCGACGACCAAATCGGCACGCTCATGGCGGACAGGGACGCCACGCTCATCATCGTCGACGGTGATGTGCTGGAGTCCGCAACCCATGTCGTCGGCGCCTACGTGCAAGGCCGCAAGGTGGACCTCGGCAGTCGACATCTCCAGTTGTACGACAAGTATCAACAGAAGTAGCAGATCGTTCGCTGGCTGACCACTTTCTAAGTGCGTCATGTATCGTTTGCTAAAAGCCAAATCATACAAGTACCATCCAGACGCTACCGTAGGCGACGTGAGTTTCCCTGTCCAAATTGTGCAGTGCCTCCCTCGCTCGTGAACCCGCCGCGATATCCTAGCTCGAAAAAAAAGAAAACACGAAGGTAAGCCGGCGTTGGCAGTGGAATTTGAGCATAGCACTGATGCACGGAGTTTAACGCTACTCGCTCCAGGAGACATGGGGATTATCACACGGGCGACAATTTTCTCAAATATGCAAAATGGGCGGTGAAACGAGGGGCATCCCAGATGAAAGGAGGGACCACCCAGGATTCGTCGAAAACGGCAACGGAGAGGTCGTACTGAGTGAGGGAGCCGGAAAGGTACGGCAGCCGGAGCAGAGCAGAAGCCTGGGGCTCATCCGACCGAAGCGTGCGCGATGGTGACTGGAGGTTTTCTGAGTACTGTCATATCCGGAATGGAAATTTGCGATCCTGCGCACACATCCAGCGGCACCACCCGTAGGGTAGCTTTTTTGACACTCAAAGTCCACTGTTTGCCTGCCAGCCAGCACGGCTCGGTTAGCTGGGTTGGTTCATTCTCGCCACCCTGGTTAGATATCCGAAGCTCTGAGAGCCCCACACTGTCTCATCCGGCGTTTGAACCGCTAACAGAGCATCTCACTCAAGCACGGGCTTGCTCAGCAGAGCGAGGCTCCGCCGATACCCTCGGCATGCGACGACGTTGCTAGTGTGCTTGGCAGCACGACAAGCAGCTTAAGACTTCAGAGCTTCGGACGGCTTCGATTCTAACGTATTCTCTGTCTTCACTCCAAGACGAATTGGTAAACCAATCAGCAAGTCGCCGATCCGTTGGGGACCACGACGCTTCTTAGCAGCAAGCTCCTCCAAAGGTTTCCCTTCGCTGGCGTAGGTGCTCTTGGGAAGCCACACAAACGCTTCGTTCATGTCTGCGATCATGCGATCCAAGTCGCTATGATGGTCAGCATGAAATTCACGTAGCTTTGACAAGATCGCTTCACGATCGACACCTTTGCCACGCCAAACCTGACGGCCGCCGACCAACTGAAACACCATTCGCATCGCCCGGTTGGCGATCCGGCAATGACGGTCTCGGGGATCCACTTTCTGTTTTTCCCAGAATGCAGAGAGCCCGCGATAGTACGAGTGGCACTTGATTAGATTTTTAGCAACCATCATCGCCGCGCCGCGCAGGCGGCGATTGCTACTGCGGCTCAGACCACCCTGATAATCGACCGTATCGCTCTGGTAACGTGATGGGTACAAGCCAGCTCGACCATTGATCGCCCGCGCACTGGCGTAGTGCTCGATTGGTCCAGCCTCACCGGCCAGACCGGCTGCCGAGACCACATTGATTCCCGTAACACTAAGCAGCAGCACGTACGGTGTTTTCACCAAAAACCTCGCCATTTCCCGCTCCGTCCGATTGATTTGCTCGGTCAACAGTTCCCACACTTCAAGCAATCCCGACCACTGATCCGTCACCATGTCAGCGAGGCCTGTTGGTTCAGCAGCGGTCAGGGACCACGCAACGATCCGTTCGAGCGTTCGCTTTTGGAAACGAATTTTCTGCTGCTTCAGATGCTTCGCTAGCCCGTCCACATTGGCTTGCTTGATTGCGGCGGCTGACGAGAACTTCTTGGCTAGCGGCATGGCAACCGATCCCTTAAAGAACTTATGTTGGATAAACAAGTCGTCGTATCCACGCATGCACTGATGCATCATGGTGCGAATCTGCACTTGTAGTTTGGCGCGTTGTTTAACGAGGATTCCTCGATGCCGCGTAAGTCGCTGTAGCGATTGGTAATTTTCATCGACTGGCAAGATCGCCAATCCGTAGCCATTGATCGCCGCATGAAAGATCGCTTCAAGATCATTGTCGTCGGTTTTCTCGTTGGGGTGAAGTGCTCGTCGGTAGTGCTTGGAGGCAAACGGATGAACCGTTCGCGTATCCATGCCCGCTCTGCGAAGCGACGCTTGAACTGGCTTGTGATAGACGCCGGTCATCTCCACTGCCGCGATTGAATCCTCGATCGAATGCTCCGTGAGTGCCTCTTTGATCTGCGCGTTCATCGCAGCCAAGGAGCCCGCATTGTGTTCAACCTCAGTAGGTTCGACGAGCACTCTGCCGTAGAAGTCCAAGAGCATCCATTTGGATCGACGTTTGGCACAGTCGACCGAGACGACACCGAAGTGAGACGGGCCGACAGCTTCGACCCGTTGCTGGATCACGCCAGCGGGCTTGCCGACGTATCGCCGTGCGGGTGATTTTGATTTTGACGATTTTGTCGGACGTTTTTTTGTGGCTGTTGCCATGGTCGAGTTCCTTGATTGAAGAAAAGTGAATTCCTTCAATAAAAGCACTCAGAATGCGCCGGGGGATAGTTTTTTGCTATCTTTGGTACATACCAGGATCGCGGTAGGGACGGCTGTTGCCAGCCGCCCCCCGCACAGATCCGTACGTGAGCCTTGACTCATACGGCTCCTCCGTTGGGTCAAACGATCGCGACACACTGTGACGCTACCCGTCGTGATTTCCCGTGACGCTCCAATTGATACTTGTTCCGGCTCAGAGTCCGAAGCATCGACGCCAATCCGGCAATACTTCCCTTCAGTGAGGTCCCTTTCCTCGGCGGATTCCGCCACTGCGGTCGCAGCTTTGTTCACCCGCGTCGACGGTACTACGGCCTCATCTGCCATCCCATCCGCGTTCATACCAGAATTGCGCTCATAGAGGTTCGCTGGTCGCCCTGGCAGTGAGTCATCACGACTTGACCCCAGGGGCAAATGGGACTTCCCGGTTCTCGCGTTTGGAATTTTCCACGCATGCACAGGTTCTTCGACTCCGCCATGTCCAGACTACCCTTACCAAAGCGGTGTAGCTGGTGTTGCCTTCCCGACGCATATGACACGGTCGGCACATGGAAGACCTGATTTCGGAGCTCAATTAGCTGGCCTACGCTTCCCCCTGCACGGACGCTCAGCACGACGTTGTTACCTTCGTCGCACCTCCGCCGGAGGCCGAAGTAGTTGGTTAGACCTTCCTCGTAAGAAACTTTCATTCTCGATTCCAAACCGGTTTTATCCCGGCACTCCATAACTCAAGTGTCCAATGATTTGTTTAATAAAAGCGTCCTCGGCGAATCGAAACTCGCCGAGAACCGTCGGCACCGTTGGCGCACCGTCGACCGGGATATCCCTTGTCAAGTTGCACCTCTGCAGAGCTTGATTCCGTTTCTCCCGGCAGACCCAGTACAAGGTCCAGCGACAACTCGCACAAATTATCATTGGACGCTTGAGCCATGGAGTGCCGGGATAAAACCGGTTTGGAATCGAGAATGAAAGTTTCTTACGAGGAAGGTCTAACCAACTACTTCGGCCTCCGGCGGAGGTGCGACGAAGGTAACAACGTCGTGCTGAGCGTCCGTGCAGGGGGAAGCGTAGGCCAGCTAATTGAGCTCCGAAATCAGGTCTTCCATGTGCCGACCGTGTCATATGCGTCGGGAAGGCAACACCAGCTACACCGCTTTGGTAAGGGTAGTCTGGACATGGCGGAGTCGAAGAACCTGTGCATGCGTGGAAAATTCCAAACGCGAGAACCGGGAAGTCCCATTTGCCCCTGGGGTCAAGTCGTGATGACTCACTGCCAGGGCGACCAGCGAACCTCTATGAGCGCAATTCTGGTATGAACGCGGATGGGATGGCAGATGAGGCCGTAGTACCGTCGACGCGGGTGAACAAAGCTGCGACCGCAGTGGCGGAATCCGCCGAGGAAAGGGACCTCACTGAAGGGAAGTATTGCCGGATTGGCGTCGATGCTTCGGACTCTGAGCCGGAACAAGTATCAATTGGAGCGTCACGGGAAATCACGACGGGTAGCGTCACAGTGTGTCGCGATCGTTTGACCCAACGGAGGAGCCGTATGAGTCAAGGCTCACGTACGGATCTGTGCGGGGGGCGGCTGGCAACAGCCGTCCCTACCGCGATCCTTGAAAACCTCCGGCGCACCCTTCGGTCGGATGAGCCAAGCCTGGTCGGAAAGAACGATTCGACTGATGTCATCTCCGTGTTTTCCACGGCCCAAATCATCTCAGGAATTTTTCGAAACTTGTATTCAGGGGAGGGGTTTCTATCCAGCATCGTTGGCTCATCTGTCAATCGATGTTCATCCCATTTTTTAAGGTTTCAAGATGTCGGTACCGCGAAGTTCGAGACAAGCATTCACACTCGTTGAGCTGCTTGTTGTCATCGCAATCATAGGCGTGTTGGTGGGCTTGTTGCTACCGGCAGTTCAAGCCGCGCGAAGCAGCTCGCCGCATGAGTTGCAGCAACAATTTCAAACAGATTGGATTGGGCGTGCACAATTACCACGCGTCGTTCAACATGCTACCCAAGCATGGAACGGGGACTCCCAACCGGCCCGGAGGCAGTCCTGAAGGCGGATCGGTAGGGGCTGCTCCGAACGCGAACAACCGCGTGTCGCTGTCGTTCCTCGTCTCGCTCTTGCCGTACATCGAACAGCAAGCAATTTGGCAACAGGTCAGTAATCCTTATACTGATCCTGCATCGGGCGCTCAATTTCCATCAATGGGTCCGGATCCTCGCCGGTCGCTGGCGCATCAAGCAGCGGCAGGGTATGCCCCATGGATGACGAACGTGCCCTCGTATCGCTGTCCTAGCGACCCCGGCAACGGCTTGCCCGCTCAGGGACGCACCAATTACATGGCGTGCATTGGAGATTCCGCACAAATGACAGCTGGCGGGGCTGATGATGCAGGCAACGAGACATCGGCTGCGGCTATCGCGAGAGCGGCTTCCTGTCGCGGATTCTTTGTCCCAAGGTACAATTCCTCGTTCAAGGATATTCTCGATGGCCTTTCCAATACCATCTGTGCAGGCGAAATGCCCACGGACATCGGCGACAATGACGTTCGCACCCACGCGGCTCAGTCAGTCGGCAACAACGTCAAAATCGCCAATGGTATTAAGTCGTGTGACTCTTTCGTCGATCCGGCGCGGCCGCAGTTTTGGTTACCCACTGCGACTTTCGCACTGATCCAAGGTGCGGCCTCCGAACCCGAGCAGCGTCGTGGCTTCCAGTGGGCTCACTTGCGTGGGATCTGGGGAAGTGTCCACACCATCTCGCCGCCTAACAGCAAATTGTGCATGGAGACGAATAATTTCAATAGTGGGATTCTGCCAATGGGTAGTCGCCACCAAGGCGGTTGCCATGTGTTGATGGGCGACGGCGCTGTGAAGTTTTTGACCGATTCGATTGAGTCGGGAAATCAAAGCAGTGCGCAGGTCGGAAACGCGGCCGGCATGCTGAGTGCAGGAACGCAAAGCCCATTTGGTCTTTGGGGTGCCCTGGGCACACGGGCATCTTCCGAGACCAACGCGTCGCTAGAGTAGCTCTTGCCGCGTCGGCGAGTTCCAACCGGCCATGTGTATTTCAATTAATTTTCTTTCCCCGAACCGCGATATGCTGAGTATGAATTTTCACGCTAAATGGTCACTGCTTTTGCTGGTGACTTCCTTAGTCGTTGGCTGCGAGTCGTCGACGCCAACACCGGCTGCCGAGCAAGATGAGGTCGAAAAATGGGTCTCGGACAACCCAGCTCCGCCTCCCGCGCCAGTTGACGGCGAAAAGTTTTAAGCCGTTGACGATGAGCCCAGTAGGCCCGCCAAAGATTGACACGGAGACAAAAACCAAGGCTGGGCCCAGCAACACATAACGATTGCATTGCCAGCGTCGCCCGACGGGCGACTTTACGCAGCGCGTCGCACCGCAAGGTCTTGCTCGATTCGCCGCCGTGGAAAGGCCGAGGCGCCGACCTCGTTGTGTTGCGGGAATGCGTACCAGGCTCGTTCGTCGATCACATTCAAGATCGACTCGGCGACCGCGACGGCGCGCGCACCGGCGGTGCCGTCAACGCAGGGAACCCCGCCACACTGCACGCTGATGACGAAATCATGGAGTTCATCCAGGATCGCGTTGCGAGGTTCTAGCTCTTGGACTTCGCAGCGCAGGTGCTCTTGAAAAAGCCTATCGGCGTACTTCAGCGGATTGTCGGTTTGTTCGGCCAGATCGAAATCGCGCCGGGCGAGCGACTCACTGCTGCGAACGGTGGTCAGTGCCGGTTTTCCGAAATCAATCTGCGCAAACCCCGCCGGACTATACAATACCATCTCACGAGCGGCGATCGGGCTGATCCGCGACGCTTTCACATTGGCGACCAGGCCGCACTGGAATTCAATTCGTGCTTCGGCAATGTCTTCATGACCTGACACCACCGACAAACCACTGGCTGCAATCGAACTGACCGGCGCGGACGTCAGCGATAGAATTAAGTCAAGGTCATGGATCATTAAATCCATAACGACTCCGACATCGAGGCAACGGCCAGGGAATCGCGATGCACGGGTGGCCTCGACATACTTCACGTCGACGCCAAAATCTTCCAAGGCCGTGAAAGCGGGGTTGAACCGTTCGACATGCCCAACTTGCAGAACGAGTCCGCGGGCGGATGCGAGCATCGCCAGTCGCCGTGCATCATCGGATTCATGCGTTAAAGGTTTTTCGACAAAGAGGTGCTTACCTGCTTTGAGTAGTGTTGTCGCTATTTCGGCATGATAATGAGTGGGGGCGGCAATGATCGCTGCGTCGATCGATTCGATACATCCACGGTAGTCCGCATGGGCGATAATGGGATGGCGGTCGGTCGAATGCGCCGCAGCAATGGCATCGCTGGCGGCTTGATCAGGATCGCAGATCGCCACAAGTCGAGCGCCGTCGACTTGACCGAGAAGTTTTGCGTGGATGCGTCCAAGGTGTCCGCCGCCAATCACGGCGACGCGTAGTTCACGGCTCATGCTGCTTTCTTTCGGCGGTCCCGGCCTCGTCCGGCCCGACCACCACACGTGGTTTCTAAACAATCAAAGAGGTGCCGGAGAACAGGCCGAATGGGCCCTGTCTTGAACATCTCGGTACGAGATGGCTCGATGCCAATGCGTTGTCGATACAACAATCGAAACGCTTGCGTCAACACCGCAATATCCTCGGAGGTGTAGTCGTGTCGTTTCAGCCCCACCGTATTGATGCAGCGAGGTTTGGCGTCGTAACCCTCAATGATCACATAGGGTGGAACGTCTTGCAAAATGCGGCTCATCGCACCAACGAACGCTAACGTTCCCACTGATACGAATTGGTGAATACCCGCGCCCCCTGCAATGGTGACATCGTCATGGATATGCGCATGGCCAGCGATCATGCAGTTATTGGCCAGTACGATCCGGTTGCCAATCGAGCAATCGTGGGCAATGTGGGTGCCAGTCATCAGATAGTTCTGATTACCAACGCGTGTCACGCCATCCTCTTTTTCACTTGCACGGTTAATCGTGACTTGCTCGCGAAAAACGTTCCCGTCGCCGATTTCTACGCGCGTCGGCGCAGCCCGATAGCTGACGTCTTGCGGGTGCGAGCCGATCGAACAGTGCGAAAATACTTGGTTGTCGTTGCCCAAGCGGGTCACGCCAGAAATACTCACGTGGTCTTCTATCCGACAACGGTCACCGATGGTGACGTCGGGTCCGATCACGCAGAAATGCCCGACGCGAACGTCTCTGCCCAAATTTGCTTTGGGGTCGACAACGGCGGTAGGAGCGATCACGACACTCATCGGAAAATCCTTCAAGGAAGAAGTGCTGAGGGTTCAGAGTTCAGGGGTGAGTTGCAGAGTTCAGGCGGCTTTGTCGGCGACGCAGTCAGAAGACGTGGCGGCATGGAGGCCGCACGTCGATTCGGCCGATTTAACCATCTGGGCGAGCTTCTGAGCGAGGATGCCGTTGATTCGGTGTCCCCCGCGATCGGAGCGAAATTGGCCGATCAAATCGACACCCACCAGAGCGAGATCGCCGATGATGTCAAGTGTCTTGTGGCGCGCGCACTCGTTGCCAAAGCGGTATGTGTTTTCAATCGGCCCCTCGGGACCGATTACGAGTAGTTCATGATTGGCGACATGTGTTGCGATGCCTGCCCGACGCAACTGCTCGGCTTGTTCGACCGTGACAAAAGTCCGCGCTGACGCAATTTGTCGAACGAATTGTCGAGGTGATAGTTCGCAATGAAAATCTTGATCATGAATCGCGCTCTCGCATTCATAGGCCAGTCGATAGCCAAACGATGCGGACCGGCCGTGGCTCGGAGAGACTTCGATCGTTGCTTCTTCGAACCGAACTTTGAAAGGATGCTCAATGATCAGTCGCGGTTTGAGTGCGGCTTGAATAACCAAACCAGCCGACTGCAACGCGGCAACATAGGGTTGACTGCTACCGTCCAGGCCCGGCATTTCTTCCGCGTCGGCGATCACGTAGCAGTTATCGACCTCTAGTCCCGCGAGGGCGGCCATGACGTGCTCCACCATGGTGAATCGAGCGTCGCCATTTTGCAGGTTGGTACGAAACTGAATGCTGTCAGCATACTCGACTCGGGCCGGGCACTGAGGTTGACCATCGAGGTCACCACGCACAAAAACGATGCCCGTGCTGAAGGGCGCGGGATGAAATCGCAGACGGACATCCTGCCCGCTCCAATATCCGCGTCCCGCCACTTCGCAGCCAGATGCAATCGTGTGTTCGTTTCGAAATCCATTCATGACGCTGGCCTCCTTGCCTCGTCCGAGGGGCGGCCGCACGGCGCGCCGCCTCCCCGTCTTCTCATTGACCCGGCCGGCACATTTCCAACCAGGCCGATTCTACAGTTCGCTGAGCTGCCAATGCAGCCCAGCCGATCGACTACTGACGTGTCGCTGCTGGTTTGCTGGCGACCTTCAGTTCTCGGTCGAGGTACAGCATCGTGCCTTGAGTCATGTCGATCGCTTCATCGTGGTAAACGATGTTCTTCATGACACCGCGGATGACCGATTCGCCTTGCTCAAGATCCATCTCTTCACTGTTGTACCGCAACACGAGGTTGACCTTATGGTATTCGGCCAAGGCCTTCACACCCGCAGCAATGATCTGGTAGTTCTCATAGTAGATCTTTGCTTCGCGGTCGGCAAGTTCTTTCCGCTTGCGAGCCATCTCTAAACGTAGCTTCGATTCCATCGAAGCTACGCGTTCTTCTTGAGCGATGTAGTCGGTCGATCCCGGTTGGAATGTCTTGAGCTTTTCAGCGGCGGACTTCAGTTCGTTGCGCTTACCTTGCAATTCTTCGTCGAAAGTCTTGAGGCTATCCTCGACTTCCTTGACTTGAGCTTTGATGCCCTCATTGTTCTTGAAGATGAAGGCGACATCCACCACGGCGACGCGGTGGCCGCCTTCTTGAGCGCTGGCAGCGGTCGGGGCGAAAACAGTGAGGGTGGTCGTGGCCAGGGTTAAGGCCGAAAGTACTAATAGTCGCACGTCCGCTACTCCTTGCGTGTTGAATGCGAAATTCGAAACCAAAAAGACATCCGATTCCCGGCGTCCATCGCCGTCGATCAGCTACCTCCTGCGTTTTGAGGGCAGTGACATTCCCACCACCTCTGATCCCAACGCGGTTTCGGATTGTGCCAATCCAGGGCCGAGGGGGCAAGAGGAATCGGGCGATTTTTTAAGGCCCGACAAAATAAAATCTGAGTGTCGACAAATCCGTCCATTTAGCGAGATTGCAATCGAACGTCGAAGTCGAATTCCTTGGTATCCCGGCTAATCTGTACGCGGAGTACATCACCGGGCGAGCGACGACGAAGCTGCTCCATCACGTCTTCGATGCGTTGCACCGACTGCTTTCCCACTTTTAGCAAACGATCCCTTTCGAGAAGCCCGGCTTGGTGGGCGGGGCCGTCGGCGAGAATTGACGAGAGCACTACCTCGCCCGGCTGTTGGGACAGCGTCACCCCCATCGAAACCGTCAACTGACGTCGAATTTGGACGTTTTTTTCTGTCTCTTCATAAACCGGACGCTCGGGCACCGTCGCCAATCGCTCGCTGACCTGTGAAATGGTATCGGTTATCCGGTCCATGCCGATTAGGTTTAATTTGTCAAAATCATCACTTGGCCGGTGGTAGTCCGTGTGCAGGCCCGTGAAGAAAAACAGCACTGGTATGCCGGCCTCGTAAAACGTCGAGTGATCGCTTGGGCCGTATCCGCTTTCAACCTGCAACAGATTGAATTTTGCGCTTTCATTGACCTCCATGAGCAGGCTTTTGAATCCCGCCGATGAGCCAGTGCCATAGATGGTCAACTCGTTGTCTCTGAGCCGACCGACCATAT
The DNA here is from genome assembly GCA_963763175.1 of uncultured Planctomycetota bacterium. GTDB lineage: Bacteria > Planctomycetota > Planctomycetia > Pirellulales > Pirellulaceae > Rhodopirellula. The sequence goes on from CAVXOB010000011.1 coordinate 1,636,643, forward strand.
CCATATTGATCATCGCTACCGTCGATGAGAGAGGATACCGAGGCTGTTTGATATAGTGCTTGCTGCCCAGCAGCCCACGTTCCTCCCCGGTGAACGCGATGAACACAATCCGCCGATGATCGGTAGGTGCGCTCTCGCTCGAAAAATATCGGACTAGATTTCCTGCGACACGCAGCATCGCTGACGTTCCGCTGGCGTTATCATCGGCACCGTTATGAATCGCCAATGTACCCGGTGCGAGCGATCCAAATTCACCCATGCCGACGTGGTCGAAGTGGGCACCGATGACCACGGTTTCATCCGCGAGATTGCCACGCCCAGGCAGCGTCCCGACGACATTCGGGCTGCGTACCGTCGGTGGCGTCAACTCCACGCCGACTCGCAGTCGTACTTCGGGCAGTTCGATGCTTCGGGGCCGCCAATCCGAGTCAATCTCCGTTTCGAAAGCTTGCAAGCGACCGGATAACAGGCGGTTTGCCAACAGACGTGAGACCGAAAGTACGGGTATCGGCGGTCGCGTTTCGCCTTCGTCGGCGTTCTCGAGGCGAGAGGCACCACGCTTTGCCTGAATTCCTGCCTCGACGACGCCGAGCAATCCTCGAGTAGCCGTTTCCTGTGCATCCGACTCGGCTAGCATCGCCTCAATTTGCGTGATCTGTTCGCCGAGTTTTTCGCGAGCGTTGGTCGCCTCTGCAGGCAATGCCATCCGTCGATCGCGAATTTTCTCAAGTCGTTCTTGCTCCCCCTTTCGCCGCTCTTCGACAGCGGCGATTAGCGCGTTCATGCTCGCTCGGTCGTTGACGATCAACACGGCTTCAGCACCGGCGTCGATTGCCGTAGCGACTTTGGTTTCGAAGAACGCGTGACGAGTGTTTTGGATACCGTCGAACGGGCTCGCTGGATTATTCGCTCCTGGTTCCTTACGCAGCATCATGACAATCTTTCCGTGTACGTCGACGTCTGCATAGTCATCGTAGTCATGTTCGGGGGCTCGAATGCCGTAGCCCACCCACACCAGTTCACCCTGGGCAGTTTGGTGGCTGGCACCAATTGCCAGCGGCGAAAAATCGCGGTTCAGCGTGAGCAGGTCGGTGTCCGCCGGGCCGCCAGGTTGTTGAAATCCTTTTTCTAAAACGAGGAAATTTGCTTCGTTGGATGTAATTCGCGGTCCTACTGAGATATCCAAAAACTGCAGCGGCGAATCATCAAACAGTGCTGTATCGAGACCCAACCCACGAAATCGGCCTGCGACGTAATCCGCTGCCTGAAGAATCTTTGAATCGACGCTGCTGCGGCCTTGCAATTCATCACTGCTCAGGAACTTCAAATCCTCAATCATCGCGTCGTGCGAGTCGGCAGCAGGTGTCGCGACGGTAGCGAGGTTATGCTCAGCGGCAATGGACGGCTGGGTCGTCGCGAGACAGACGAGGGCTAAAAAAGCAGGGGGCAATCGCTCGGAGCCTGGCATTTTAAAAAAAGGGTTCATCAAGGTGAGTGCTGGATGTCTGGAATGAGGGAAAGACTCGCAAAAAGTATAGTCGAGTCAGATCGGGCTAACTGCATTTGACCGTGAATCGATGTCGACGAGCGGCCACCGGATTGAGTACAAACTAGCCGGTTGCCGAAGCGACATCAAAGAAACAATCCATGGGAAGGATTCTAATGACTGGCTCTCGCAGAACGACATGGTCCTTCGGTTTCGCACTCATTGTTTTGATCAACGGTTGCTCGCCCGGTTCGACTGACAAGGATCAACGAGCGGCCCCAGTCATTGAGCTTCCGCCAGAATTTGCTTCCACCTGGCAAGCTACTGACCCGATACACCCGCATACCAACATTGTCCCCATGACGCTGCCGCGGGCAACGGCAGAACGAACCGTTTTTGACCAGATTGCCCCGGCGCCGGACGAAGCGATTGTAGAATCTTCGGCCGCAGCAAAGATGGATCTTCCAGACTTCCGCACATCCATTGCCGCACGCAGTCTCCTAGGCCGCCCTGCCGAGGCCGCGGTAGATCCTGAGGGTTACTTCGGAGTCGACGTTCTTTATGCGACCGATCGCGCCCAGAATTCCCTGCCCCTGGACGCCTACCAGCTCACCGGTCAACGCCAACTCGTCGGCATGCTTGGTCTGGGCGTGATCGCGGCCGCCTTACTATGCTTGATCGCTTGGGTTTTCCGCCGCCGTGGCACAATGAAACTAGCCGGCGCCGGGGCGGTAGCGATGTCCACAGTCGCTGGAGCGGTGTTTCTTACCGGCGCAGCCAGCATCGAAAAACATGGCGTGACCTACACTGGAGGACGTGGGGAGCTTGTCCGCGGTGTGTGCCGCGTCACGATTCCCACGATTCACACGCGTGGAAGTGTCGAGCGGCCCAGTTTACTGAGGTTTGAGGTCGCCGAAAACCAAGCCAGACACATTGTGCTGACCAGCGTCACGGAGTTCGCCAACGGCGCGTTCGACGCGCGACTTGCCGAGGAGTTGGCTGCCGCCGACCAGCCGGACGTGCTGGTATTTGTCCACGGTTTCAACGTTGACTTCGAATCCGCTGTGATGCGAACTGCTCAAATCGCCGTCGACCTTCCTTTTCAAGGCGTGCCAATTTGCTACACCTGGCCCAGCCAAGGCACGCTGCTGGGATACCCCGTCGACGAGAATAACGCAGCATGGACGGTCAGCCACCTCAAAGAATTTCTGACTGATTTGGTTGACCGCAGTGGTGCAAAATCGATCCATGTCGTTGCCCACAGTATGGGCAACCGGGCCATGACCTCCGCGATGCAGCAAATCGCCCTGCAACGCCCCTCCGCCGGACCGATCTTCGATCGCGTCGTACTGGCTGCCCCCGACGTCGACGCGGATCTGTTTCGCAAAGACCTTGCTGAATCGCTAACGAATGTCGCCAAACAAGTCACCCTGTACGCATCTTCGGACGATCAAGCATTGGTGGCATCGAAGAAGGTCCACGGCTATCCGCGCCGGTGAGTCCGGTGAGCGACTCGTAATCGTGCCTGGGGTCGAGACCATTGATGTCTCGGGGATCGATCTGAGTCTACTAGGTCACAGTTACTACGGTGACAGCGAGCCGATTTTGAAAGATCTCTCTGATGTGCTGTTGTCGCGGCTGCCCGCCCCCCAGCGTCCTGCGCTGGTCCCGCTCGGCCATGCCCCTGAAGTCTGGTGGCAGCTCGCTACGGGAGCCCGAATTGCCACGGGCCCGCAGCGATAAGGAAATTGCGATGTCTCCGCCCACCACGCGACTTGCCGTGAACCTTCCGTTCTCTCGCTACGTCTGATACAATGACCTTTGACGCGATGTGGGCACAGGAATGTGCTCGTTTCGTTTCTCCCCAAGTACTTGGGGGCGACTTGGAATCGACCGGATGTCAAGAAGCGAATACCTGCGTGTCGTGGTTGATCAGAAGGCCACGTAAAAATCTGATCAAAAATTTTAGTTGCAGAAGAAAACTTTGCACTCGCCGCCTAAGAACAGGTAGCGCGGACTGAGGGGGATCGCCAGAGTCGCCCGAATGTCCGTCACAATTCTGGATCGCTGATCGTCTTACTCAAGACGCGATTGGTTAAATTTGATTTGAGTTAGCCGATCGGGGAGCCTGTCAGACAGCGCCTCGTGAAGCGAATCGCTCGTAAGAGCATAAATAGTCAGACTACACATGTAGACGGTGTCGTGGATGCGTCGCGGGACGGGAGTTCAATCCTCCCCGCCTCCACTTAGGCCAATTTGCGAGCGATCGTAAGTTGGCCTTTTTCATGGACTTACGGCAATTCTATTGATTTTCGAGGGTCTCCAGCGTTAAATGGGTCCAATTAGAGGTCCAATTAGGCGGATCTCTGGGTCCAATTAGACGCTAGTGGATAGGTCCTCGGAGGTCATCATCAACCAGCCCAACGGGAAAATCACGCGACGTCACAGTCGACAGAAATCGGGTCGAAACACCGAGGTCAAAGGGGAGCGATTCTCTCTCCAAGGTAAGCGGTGGCGGTTCCCTCGTGGCCTCGCATCTCAGGAAGTCGAGACTCGGATCACGCGCCTCAGAGCGCTCTGGGATGACCACGAGCGATTCTGTCACAGCCAGCTCTTCGTCGATCCAGCTGAATTGTCAGGCGTACCGGAATGTATAGTGGAGGAACAGGCGAAGCGATTCATGAAGCGGCAAACGTCCGTCGCTGCGGCTCAGCACGAAAGTGCTCGAACGGCATCGGCTGGTACATGGCCCCCTTTTGGCAGCAGCGGGAGAAGCGGTGGCGTGACGACCGGCGATGATGCAGCCCAATGGTCGCCGCTCGCACTTTGGATTGCCGATCAGATTAAGCAGGGCGTTCAGCCGGTGCCCTTGCCACCAATCTCGAAATTACTGAGCTCCATCTTCCACAACGAACTCGTCGATTACCGATTCGGGCACTTTGCCCACGTGTTTTCGGGGCCCAGCGAATCGCATCCACGGACGATCGCTGAACTCCGATGGCAGGACGCTTTCAAATTGCTCAACCGATTGACGGAAGCGTACCCGTCGGTGCCGTGGACAATGCCACAACATCACATTGATGAAACCGCCCGGTTCCACGATCAATCAGCGAGGGAAGCAATCGCTACGACTGCAAAGATCCGCTCGCAAAGGCCACCAGCGGAAAACGTTCCGCTCATCGCTGGATCATTCCATGAGGCGATTCGGGACTACACAAAGAAACGCACGGACGATTTCACCAAAGGCGGACAGTTCGATGGTAGCGGCCACCACATGCTCGGTCTGATTGAGAACTTCGAGAAACGACAGCCCGATGTGCCTCTGGCAATGTTGGATTTCACCCGATGCCAGGAGATCTATGACTTCTGGAGAAACCGTCCGCTGAACATGCGGACAGAAGAGCCGCTTTCGCTCAAACATTGCTCCAGCCATATCGGCGAACTCAATCGCTTCTTCAAGTGGCTGCACACGAGCGACAAGTTTGCCTGGAGGCGGCCTCAAGACTTCGACCTGATCGAAAACAAAATCAAGCGATTGCCCTCCGATCGACGTTCCATCCAAGACATCGACATCAAGACGTTTAACGTCGAGCACCTCAAGCTACTTTACAAGCACGCATTGCCCGCCCAGCGACTGAAAATGGTGTGGTGCCTGAATTGTTCGCATGGTGCGGCAGAGATCGGACGAGTCGAGTGGGAAGACCTGTTTTTAAGGCAGCCGCATCCATGGACAAAAGAAGGCCTCGAAATTGCCAGCAACGATAATGACTCCTGGTGTGGTCTTCTACGACCCAAAACTGACGTTGTTGGCTGGTGGTGGTTGTGGCCAGAAACCGTAAGCTTGATTCAGTGGTGGAAAGCTGACCTTGAACGACGCCTAGAACGAAAGCTGAAATCCGCTGAGCGAATGATGCTGACAGACAAGGGTGCGAACCTCTACCGAGATTCGTCCCGCAACGCCCAGTCTTCGTTTGGGAATGAGTGGTCTCGATTGCTCGATCGCGTGGCCAAAGCAGAGGGCAAGAAGACAGTGCCGCGACTTCCCTTTGGCACGCTACGAGATCAATTTAGCAATTGGCTTGGCAGCGACCAGAACCGTGCCGTTCTCGCCAGCGTTGCACTGGCTCACGGGATTCCCCACAAGGGCGACAAACTGCTTTTCAAGCACTATTCAAATCGACCGTGGGCTCATCTTTTCGAAGCCCAAAAGGAATACCGCCAGCTACTTCAGCCGATCTTTGAAGAGGCTCCCGACCCGCTCGCTACTGACGATCCGCCCGCAGGCTAGATCGTTGGGCTTTAGAAACCCGACTCCGCCGTTTTGGTGACCTGTTTGATTCACATGACCGTCCTTGCGATCACAGACGATGCACGCGCGTTGGCACGCGTACTCAATGCCGAGGGTGCTGTCCCACCATCCGAACCACGAGACGCCTTGCACATTGCCGTTGCGGCAGTTCAATGCGTACAATACTTGGTGACGTGGAATTTCAAGCACATCGCCAACGCCACAATGCGATCCAAGATCGAGCAAACGTGCCGTAACGCAGGTTTTGAGCCTCCAATCATTTGCTCGCCACCCGAGATTCCGGAGGATACGGATGACTAATCCAATCACACATCAAATCCGCGAAACGCGCCATCGTCTTGCGGCGAAGTTCAACAACGACCTCGATCGGATCGTGGACGATTTGCAGCATCAACAACGCGAATCAGGCCGACACTATGTTGACCGCTCCAAACAGGCAACGAACCATGCGAATCGGGATAGCGACGGTGTTGTTTTTGGCAATAGCGCAGATCAAAAATCTTGAATTTTTTAATTCCTTCGCCCATGCTGGTCAGGGGCCAGCCCCCAAACCCCCGAGATTTTTCAGGCATGGCGCCTGATGTTCAAATGATTTTACAATCTTTGGGCGCAGCATTATAATGCACCCGCTGGGTGAAACAGATCGAGGCTCTGCAGAGATGCAACCTCGTGAGGGACAACCCAGTCGCCGATGCCTCAATGATGTATCGAGCACGTGAGGCGATCAGAGTTGCTGTTTTACGACGGTGCTGTGGTCGCTTCTTTTATTTCGATAGGCTTCCGGTGTCCACGAAGGCTTCTCCAGCGAGTTGTACCAGTCGATCCAAGTCATTCGTTTGCCTTCGGCTGATCGTACACCTTGTTCGCTAAATCCGTCGCTCTTGCGTCCATTTCCTTCAGGACGGCGGCGAAATCACGGTATGCCGTATCAACTGTGATTGTCCGGTTCCCCTTGCGTATCCGTGCAAACGACCCGACTGAGAGATCTTATCCGACTTCCAGCGTGCCACCAGACCGCAACAAGGCAGCAAGGTTCGGATAGGTCGGTTCGTCAAAGAGTTGCTCGGTGGCTCGTTTCATCGTTCGTTCCCTTCGGTTGTCGATCCTGATTCAGCAGGGCTCAGCTACTTGCCTTTATCCAGCAACCATTCCCTTGCCTGCTCAACTAACAGCAAGTCACGGGTGCATTCCTCGTCCATCCCGAATCACTTTTGTTCACGACTTTCGCCTCTCAAACAGCGTTTTCCGCATTATCACTACACAAATTGACGACCAGTTGCTACACGCCTTATACCACGGCATCTACAGCCGCACAATTCACAGTTTTATCCGTCGTCCATGTTCTTGTCGCAGTAATCCAGAGCGGCTGTTGCCTGTTCTACGTCAATCAGATCAAGGACGTAATGTGCAGCAAATCTTGCACACCTATTTGGAAACAAGGCCACCGATCAATTCCGACCGAGTGTTTGTTGGTGAACGTGGTCCACTGACGGCTCGTGGCGTTCGCAATATTTGCAATAAGTATTCAGCGTTTTGCGGCTTCAAGATTCATCCGCATCTTTTGAGGCACACAATGGCCCACCAGTTTTTGGCCGACAACAACAATGATCTGGTGAGTCTGGCTCAGATCGTGGGACATGAAAATCTGAACACAACCAGCTGCTACACGCTGCGAACAGACAAGCAGCTTGATGAAGCGTCTGACAACTTGAGCTACTGATGCCGTGAACGCCGGGTAGGAATGACCACAATCCTCGCTTACCACGGTTGGTTCAACGGCGTCGAGTTCTCTCAGAGTTGCAAGAATCGTTCCCGCAAGTCGTTTGCCTGCCAAAAATTCTCGTGATCCAAAGAATAGTTGTCCTGATGCTTTCGCAAGCTGGTCGCTGTAAACTCAGTGATTCAACCAAGGGTACAACCTACGGCTTCGGCAGCAAAAGGAGCAGAGCAATGAAAACGTCTAGTCAAGGCTCGAAAATCTGGAATCCGCAAAATAAGATTACCTTTGTCGGTTTGATTGTTGGTTTTCTACTCTACGGCCTAACAATTCAAGACCCCAACGGATCGCTCGCTTGGCTAGGAAAACTGAATTCGTTCATGCCGTTGTTGGTTGGATTTTTCGCATCTTTGGGTTACAGCATCGGATTCAAAAACGGTGTCAAACAGGATCAGGTTAGAGAAATCTAGTTGGGAGAGTGGATCACGATCAGCTTTTCGAGCGTGGCGTTGCCGCCGACATCAATAGCATCACCACATCGCCCTCCCACTCGGCGACCGAGACGAGAAAACTCTCAGGCTTCTGTAGTTACTACGCCTTGAAGCTGAAGACTCGTCGCAAGTTATGGGATCACCTGCGTAGTCATGTGCGTCACTTTTGTTTCGAGTCGTTCTCGGAGCTCTGGGCGACGGTCTTGAGCGGGACGGGTAAGAACCGTCCGCCGCCACGCCGTTACGCATAGGACCTCGCTGTTGCTGTGAATTTCGGCCCGATTTCAAGATCGCTTGGCTGAATGTACGCTCGCCCCAACCGCACAAACTCATCTTGTGGTGCCGATAGGAGCTAAAATGGGTAGGCAGGTAGTCGATTCTTGCGATCGACAAGTTCAAAAAGGGATTGTCCACGGTCCAGAGCAGTCGATCGCCAGCTTGCTCGAAACCAAAGCTAGAAAAGTGCGGCTCGCCGGGAATTGCTGAAGCTTACCTATGCCCTCACGGTTGCCATCTACTGCCCTTCAGCGTCGAAGTCGAATAGCAAAATGCCCGTTGCCTCCAGTAGTTGAATAGGTTTCTGCATGAGTCCAGGCCCAATGTCGCAAGCGGTTGGTCCTGATGACGATTTATAAGCTGACGGATTTTCCCGTGCCGGTCATAGTTGGTCGGTTCTGACTCAATGATGTAGCTCTGATACGCTTTGAGCGCTTCGTGCAGTGTTCCGGGGATCGCTGCCACAACCGGAAGTTCCTTCTGGTCCAGCCCCGAAATCGTTTCCGCAACTTCATTCAACTGTCCCATCGATATGTGGCGAAGGGCCGCCAAAATCGACGGCGACGTTGGAGCATCGCTCAGCGTTGCCCAAGGGATCGATGGAAGTTTTAAAACAAGCAGTTGTCGCCAACGAACCCAACCGTCCCACGTCATACCGAGATGAGGGGACAACTCTCTTCCAGGAAGAGGGACTGGGATGATGCCCTTTCGAACCGGCTCGGCAATGAAATTGGAAAGTTCATTCCAGCCTCCACATGCTTCGTAAATTTCCTTCAACCGGGCCACCCGACTCTCCGCCTCCTTGTCCGAAACTGACCTGGAGAATTTGAAGACTCGATAGCCCGACCGACCACCGACCTTGACCGGAAGCTGGCCCTTCGTATTTCGCTTGGGGGTACGGGTGTTTCGAGTGTCGCCGCTCAAAGTGCTTTCTCTTGGGGGGCTGCTGGCCAATTTCAGACCACAAAATCTACCCTTGTGGCACCCCAAAAGCAACACTGTGGCACCCCTAGTGGCACCACTTGGCACGGCAAGATGCCTCTGAATACACCGTAATTTCGCATAAGTCCAATAAAAAAGCCGAGTTGTGATTTCTCACAACTCGGCCTAAGTGGAGGCGGGGAGCTTCCGAAACGAAAGCCGTAAAGTCAACAATTGCAGGGGTTTACGAAGGAGTCGCCTTTCTAATTGGACCCAGGTTTGGCCAATTCTGGCCTCCTAATTGGACCTGCCGGTGACCGCGACTTTTTGTGTTCTGACTCGGCGGTCGATAGGACAGTAAGCGTTCAGTATCCACTGGCCCCGACCGAGCTTGAGCTTGCTTTCCTGCTCGCTCACTGGCCGAAACTACCGCAGCACATCCGGCAAACTATCATGACGCTGGTTCGGTCTGTTGAAACTCCCGCAGCGAAGTGCGAGGTCTGGTGATTCAGGATAAGTGTCAATCGCTCCCAGCCCATGCCCGCGCAGTAACCGCCGCCGCTCACGGCGTATCCGATTCGGAAACCCAGAGCATCGTACGTCGGCTCAAAAATCCCCCTGAAACCGAATACCCAGGATGCGGCCAAGGCCAGCAGTTGAAAGGGACCGATAATGGTCACGACAAGTTTTACGAAGTCTCTGCTTTACCGCCACGAATCTTGCGGCACTTGTCGCTGCAATACTTCACCTCGTCCCAAACCTTCGCCCATTTTTTCCGCCATCGGAACACTCGTCCGCAAGAGATGCAAATCTTCTCTGGCAAGTTGGATTTTTGATGGGACATGGCTTGTTTCGAATAGTCAGAACGACCGAGTCCATCGTGGCGAGTTGCCTGCTGCAAACTACCGATTGCAACCTGAGTTTCAAAATCCGGAATTTAGAACATCAACAGTTACTCTCGGACGCTCCTCACGAAACTGCTAACCGCAGCCAAGTATTCCTTTTCATTCGCACCAAAGATCGTGTTGTGGTTCCCACGAGGGAATCGAACAAGTTGTTTCTGGCGTGACCCTGCCCACTTGTGATTGCGTTCGGCGTGAGAGATGTCGATCATGCCGTCGTTCTCTGTGTGAAGAATCAGCAACGGGTTCGTGTATCCCGACATCTTCTTCTTGTGATCGAAGTATCGCTTGACCTCTGTGCGAACATCAGCCTCATCAAATTCTGCCGATTTTAGATCAGCGGAAGTCAGGAATCTCTCGGCAGGATCGGCGATGCCGCTTTCGATGATCAGACCCGCAATAGCCGGCTGACGATGTGCCAATTCAATCGCATAGAGCGACCCCATTGAACGTCCAAACACGATTGCTTTGTGTGCGACAACGCCAGTCGCGTTCATTGCTGCTTCGCCATCCCCGAGCATCGCAACGAGTTCTGCGTGTCCGGTCGATCCGCCGTATTCTCGATACTCGACAAAAAGCGAGTTCAGCCCCATGTCAGTGAACACGTCCGCCAGGAACGGTACGTAGTCAGCAACGGCTTCACCGTTGCCGTGGAAGTGAATCACCGTAAGTGCCTCGGCGTCGACGATCCTGTGATAGCACGCCAACTCCGCACCATCGGCTTTAACCCAGAAAGGATCATCAACGTTGCGATCCTGTGGAAACAAGTAGCGACCGCTGATTGCGGGATCGTCCAGTACGCTTTTCATTTTCGCATGTCCTTTTCGCTTGGAGTGAGCCCAGGGACTGCCATGCTTTGTTTGGAAGGACAAAAACACCGCATCGCTGGTTGAATATCTGTTGGTGACTTCTGGCTGAATAGTATTGTCGAAGATCGCTCTGCCAAAGATCCGGGAACCCGGGGAAATCGTCGGAGCACCAGATCGCGTTTGGCATAGGTCGGGCTATTCAGACAACGGTTTGCCACCATCAATGCGAGAACTTTTGCCGCCAGAGATCTTCAATGTACGTTGCGGCATCAGGTGGTAATTCAATGTCTTCAGCAATCGCTCTGTCCTGACTGGCCTCGTATTCCTGTTTGTTCATGTTCAGACGAAAGAAAATCGCATCGGCGTCAGCAATTTTTTGAAAGCCCATTTGAGCTAGATCTTTCTCCGAAACAAGTGTTTGACTCTTCCACAGGACGAGGACGGAAGCCTCCGAAAACAAGGTCGAGACTTGATCCAAGATAAAGCGTTCGCACGGATGGAGCATTGGATGCAGGCAAACGTCATCTATCAGCATCAATCGCGAGACGAAATCGTCGCTCAGTTCTTCCCGCAACTCGCCATCGTCTGTGAGCAGGGTTGTCCCCACATATTCCAAGTCTCCTGAATGAGCATCGAATACGTCCCAAATGCCTCGACCAATTCCCACCACACGAAAGATATCGAGATCGTACCCTTTTATCCGTCCTCCAAGCACATGTTCATCTGTGTCCACGTTCCAGCACAGAACGTCGACCGTGAATGGGCACAGATAGTCATCCGGTTCTGACGGGCAGGGACGATAATCGAAGGAAACTTGAAACAGCACTGGAGTATCTCGAACTGTGGACGGCAAACGTTCAGGCTTAGCATACCGCGTCAGAAAAGGAATCAAATCTGGGGGTAACGATATACACCGATCTTATTCTTCCCATTCGTGAAGAGAAGGACGCGTTTGGAGGATTTATCGGGATCTCTATGAAATTGATCCCTCGCGGAGCATTTCCGATGATACGAACTGGACGGGTGCCGAGATCAAGTCCTGCTGCTGTCGGCACTGTTGGATCTTTCACTGAACCTGGCGGCTCAGTACGTGGTTCCTGTCGCCGTCACGGCGTCTGAGTCCATGAATCGCCTTCGGTCCTGGGCCAGTGGTCGGTGTCTGTCGGCGAGTTGCTGCGGCATCTATCAGCAGACCAACGGTTTGCCAAACACTCCTCGCCGAGTCAGCCGCGCACCGTCGATCAACTGAGCCAGGTTTTAAAATCCGGATTTGAAACCCATCCGGACGGTGTCGATCGGCGAGTGAACGACTTCGCTCGACCATGGCCGCGGCTCGGTTGAGTTTCAATGGGTTGGCGACGGTGACACGTCATCGAGAAAGTCGGAGCGACCCGCGAGAGTGTTACCGAGCAGGCGATCGGGAGCGGATTTGGCCCGACGGCGGAGGAAGGAAGCGAGTGGCGATACTTTGGCCGCATCGAAGCAGGATCTGCCCGAAGTGGCACCGCCGCCAATGACGCGTATTGCTATCCCCAAACGGAGCAGCGACGGACCGATTCGGTAGCTGAGGATGGCAGGTGAGGTGCACCAGTCCAATCCCACTTTTTAGGAGCTTGGGTAGCTGCACATCTCATCGTGAAGCCCGTCGACGCTCCCCGGACAACATGCCGCAACCACCTGACCGATCAGCTCAATGACAGGAAGCCGCCCACTACGACTGAGGCCCGCTGGAATGCCCTTGCTGCGTGGCTCCACCACCTCAACCGAGTTCGCGGCGGCCCTGCCAATGACGCTGCGGGTGCTGGTCTCGCGTCACTCACGCGTTTCGTCGCCGCGTCGTCTGAACCTGCGTTGCGACGCTTCAGCGTGTGACCCTTGGGTGCTGAAAGTTCACTGACCAACGCCGTCACCTCGCGAGCAACCCCGACGTTCTCGCTAGCCGCCAAGTGCTCGGGATTTGCTGACTCCGCTTCCGAGCCTTCGACTGCCCCGTCACCGCCACACGATTCCTCCTGCGCCGAGTCTCCCGTGTCCGTGTCAGCCGCTTCGTGGTTGGGGGCAATCGCAGCGTGATTCGACGCCATCCGATCCAGCGGACTGACCACCTTCACGTCCTCGCGGTTGAGCGAGTGCAAGTAAATCCGCGTCGTCTTGATGTCCGCGTGACCGAGCAACTCCTGGATGGTGCAAATGTCGGTTCCCTCGCGCAGCAGATGCGTGGCAAAGCTGTGACGAAAAACATGCGAGCTGATGTGCTTGTGGATCCCGGCCTTCTGTACCGCCGCTCGCAAGTTCGCTGGGAACGTGTCTTTGTGCAAGTGATGACGTCGCAGCACCCGGGTCCGTGGGTCGCGTGACAGGCGGTGCGACGCGAACAAATATTGCCACTTCAGCTCTCGTGCAGCAGCGGGATACTTCCGCTCCAGCGCCTTCGGTAAGCACACCGACGCTTGGCCTCGTTCGAGATCGAGGTCGTGCAGCACGCGACGCGATTCCATCCACGTCCGGATGTCTGGCACAATGCTTGCCGGCATCGGTACGATTCGACTCTTACCTCCCTTGGAGGCGTGGACTTCAATCACCATCCGATCAAAATCGAAATCCTTCATTCGCAGCCGCAACGCTTCACTGATCCGCATCCCGCAACCATAGAGCAGCTTGGCGATCAGCAAATGAACGCCGCGAAGGTGGGCGAAAATCTGCTCAATCTCATTCACACTCAGCACGGTGGGAATCTGTTTCCCCTTGCTCGAGCGAATCGCCTGGACATCGCCCATTTCGCGTTTCAAGACATGCTGAAACACGTACAAGAGCGCGTAGAACGCTCGATTCTGAGTCGATGGGGCAACATTCCCATCCACTGCGAGATCCGTCAAATGGGCCTCCACATCGGCCGCGTGAATTTCAGCAAAATCCGCTTGGCACTTGAGCCCTCGATCGCGCATGAACGCCTTCACATTCGACACGTAGGCTCGTTCGGTCTCGAGCGTGTCCTGCCGCGCACGAACGGCACGACGCAAGTTCTGAATAATATCCGGTTCGCTGGGGTCGATATGGCCAACAACATCCTCGATATCGTCGGCCATGTGCTCACCCGATCCCTTTAGCCGCTCTTCTTTGATCTTCTCCGCCCGCGCAAGATCTTCGAGTTTCGTCCGAATGAATGTCAAGTCATCAAACGGCGCGGCCTGGACGTAACGGCGATAGCAAATCAGTGACTGAATGATTTTGAGACGTTTCCAAGCGGGCGTCTTGCGGCGTAGGTGATCGCGGAGGAACGCGATCACATCGTCGGCTGTGAATTCCCAGGTCGACTGGGGCTTGCGACCATGGAAACGACTGAGCTTCTCGAACCAAATCTTCGCCCACTTATCACGCTGCTCGTGCCACGTGTCTTTCGAGTGACTAACCTGTGCCATGGCTTCGTCCTTTGCAATTACCCGACTCGGCAAAAAAGAGAAACTCGCCAGGTCGATCGTACGCAACAGATTCCGTCCCAGTGTCCCGCAGCCTCCCAGCGAAGACCGCCGCCCTCTTCCACGGCCATTTCAATGCGACCCGTTGGCGTTTCCCAGGAGTGGAGTCCTCCCTCCCCGCCGTACCGCATCGCCGCAGCGTTACCGAGCCGATTCTTCGCGTGTCCTCAAAACAGGTCAATGCTTTGGCAGCAAAATTTGTGCAAGATTTTGCTTGACCCAAGAATCCAGACCCCTCATACTCGCCAGACGCCAACCGGCGATAACATTCCCTCGAACCGGCGATAACACTTTCCGTGTCACCGAGGGAACCGAAGGTCCAACCGGCGATAACACCCCCGACGATCAGCTTATCACCCCCACAACCGGCGATAATTACCTCGTTCGTCAGCAAATAACAATGCGTACTATCACCTTCGTTCTGGCATACCTCATTCTCGGAAACGTTCCCACATTGCACGGCGAAGAGTTTGTCGCTGTTCAACTGCAACCATATCAAATGGGAGCCGCCGACAATGACTTATTCGCTAATCGTAACGAGAAACCTTCGACAATGGCTCAGCTATCCGGAACGATCCATGTAGCTGTCACCGAAGTCACAAACGAGCAATTTCGGAAGTTCGTCGAAGCTACCGACTACAAAACATCGGCGGAACGACTCGGGCGTGATCCGTACTGGATTGGCTACGCCAAGGATAATGGCCCCAGCGCGCCAGTTGTTGCTGTCTCCTGGGAAGATGCAAACGCCTATTGTCGCTGGGCATCAAAACGCGACGGCAGGGCATATCGACTCTTACGTGAAGCCGAGTGGGAGTTTTGCTGCCGTCAAGGACTGGCTGGCAACTGCAATTCGCTTGAGTCGCTCTTGAACACGCAACGAGATGCAATCGTTGGCAGAGAGGAGAATTCGATTGACGTCGTGATACCTGACGGAATCAAACGGGGCCAAACTCGTACTAAACCGATAGACGTGAATGAATCCGAAATCGATCTTATTGGCCTTCGCGGTATGCTGGGCAACGTTGCCGAGTGGTGCGAGGATGTCTATGTCTTCCAAGTTGCTAAAGACCAAGGCAAAGGACTGCCCAAACAGCGAGTGATTCGCGGCGGATCTTTTTACTACGGAGTAGACCGTGCGCGATGTACATATCGATCTTGGGGGCATAGGGAAAAAGGTTCTCTTCATTTTCTCGGCTTTCGCGTCTGCTATGGTGAGGATCGCTCGTCGGCTGTGCAGGAATGAGACGAACCATCGCGTGCACCGGAGTACGCGAGCTAGCCGGTTTTGGAATGGACAATCTTTCGCGCGTACCCGGTGACGCGTACCGACTATGAAGTCCAAGGTTTGACAAGTGGTGTTGGGTTGTTTTTGTCTTACTTCATTTTTTTCCGCTGGTGGAGGTGAGGTGCCGTTCGCCGGAGGCTTTTTTCGGTCGCTCGCCCGTAAGTGGCGACCGAAAAAAGGCGCAGGTGAATGGCACCGGTTTCCATCTCGGTTGATGTCGATCGGTAGCGCATCAACGGCTTCTGACACGAACGGGTAAGGAGCTGGATTAAACGACTATTCGAGGTGTGAACGCTCTTGGTCCTGGTGGGCCAACACGCTTCGTGCTGGCGGCGTCCCCTCAGTTATCCTTGCACGGTTCCAGCCACTTGATTCGGACTGGATCGTGGTTCGGCGAGCACTTGCCTGGAGGCTTCAATGAGCAGCAAGTGGTCTTCCTTCGGTATGGCACATTCTTTAGGGCGATGTGTCGGATGGTTCTAACGCTCCTGTGCGAAGGAGCGATCCTAAATCGAACTGTCCGCATCAACTTGGGTCGGTGCTCAATACGGAGGGCAGGTCTGTTCCTTGGTGGTTCGTGGCGTGGGCTGGCAGCGGCCTCCTGGGGTGATCGAGGTGGTGTTGACGGGGGAGAGTGACGATAGAGTGCGAGGAATGAAGTGAAGATAAATGGTCAGCAGGTCCGATTCGTTACGACGATGTTTGCACATCAGGCGGCGCGTTCTGGTTGTCCTGGTGACCGGAAGATGAAAAAGGCGAGCAAGGCCGATTCGTTACGCCGATGTCGGAGCATCAGGCACGCCGTACTGGCTTTCTTGCTCGCCGTGGCTCGGAGGTTTTCGTTTGTCGTTTCTCGTTTGGTTGAGAAGTGGACCGAGACGAGCGCGTCGCCGGCGAGTTGGTCGCTTTGCGTTTGGAAGCGGTCGGCTTGGCAGATCCAGTAGTCGTTCTCTTCATGGGATTCTGCCCAGTTGTTTTTGAAGCACGGCTCTCGGCGGCCTCTCTCGCCGCGCGGGCTTCCTTGCGAAGACGACTTTTTCGCTGATCTGCATTCTCTTTAGGTTTCATGTTTTGCAGTGAGTCCTTGAGCCCCGCCGGCATCCTTCCGAACGATTCAGTGACCTGGATCATTTGCTTGGGATCCCAATCCTTTTCGTCTCGTAGCATCGCCCAGGCGATCACAGCGATCTTACGAGCCAACGCGATCGCAGCTTTCTTCTTGCGTGTTTTTTGTTTGCCACAGATCCTTTCGTAGACGCCCTTGGCCCACGGGTTGTACCGCAGCGACGCCCAAGCACATTCGACGAGGATCGTTCGGGCCAGTGGATTGCCTCGCTTGGTAATGCGTCCGTTGCGATCCGTTTCGCCGGATTGATACTGGCGCGGAACCAAGCCGAAGTAGGCCGACACTTGTCGTCCGTTTTCAAAGCGGTGAGGGTCGTCGAGACACGCGACGAGGATTTCAGCGGTTCGTGGCCCGACTCCGGGGATCGTTTGGACTCGCTTGATGCGTTCGTCATTCTTGCCGATCGCTTCGAGTTTCTTGACGACACCAGTGATCTGTTGGGACAGCGAATCGAGGATGGTCAGTTCGATGTCGAGTTCTCCTTTCCAAAGTTCGTCAGGTCCACAGTCAGCCAGGGGTTTGCGAAACGAGTTGATGTGCTCGCGACCGGTGTGCCATGCTTTCTCTCCCGTGGCGATCTCGATCCCATGATTGACAAACCAAGCACGGATAGCGTTCTTGGTTTTGTTGATTCGTCCGTCGAGAGTCTTGCGGTATTTGACGAGCGATCGGAATTCGCGGTGTTGCAGTGAAGGCGTGTGGACGCCTTTGAGTTCGCCCATGGCGGCCATGCGAGCGAGTTTGAGGGCGTCGTCCCGATCGGTTTTGCGTTTGACGTTGGCCCACCGCCAGGCTTCTTCGTTCGTGGAACAGACGAGTGTTTCATGCCCTTGATCTTGTGCCAGATCATTGATCCATCCCGAGGGGCCGCAGGCCTCCATGACGACCAAATCGGCCTTGGAGTCCTTGAAGATGACAGCGAAGTGTTCTCTCGTAGTGGGTGTCGTGACAAACTTCGTTTTGCGAGTTTTCGAGTCGAAAAGACAGCAAACGGAGTTGAATTTTCCGAGGTCGAGTGCGAGAATCTTCATGAGATTTCATTCCATGTGTTTGGTGGGTGGAGCGAATGTGACGGGCAGCCGCAAGCTGCCCAGATCACGGGTTTGAGTCGCCAGTTTTTTAACGAATGGCTCCCACCCGTCAAACCTTGGACTTACATGGATTCTTCATTTGATTCAAATGATGCCATTCGCAATAAAATCCATCGCCTATCGCGGCAACGATGTTGATCTCGTAATTGAGCGTGATGGAATAGAGTATCGAGTGTCAATGTCGCGTACCTCATTCCGTGACTATGACGAAGCGTTCTCTGTTTTTGAGGAGGCGATTGGGATTGACATTAGAAACAAAATACCAGAGCACATGACTACGGAGTTTTACAATCGCTGGGAGCAGTTGGCGGAGGATGACCTACACCGGGTTGACTCGCGGAACTGAGGTCCGACAGGAACTCATTGAATGGCGATGGATCGCCAACTTTGTGCGTTCCATTTTCCGGATTGTCATGCTTACTCATCATCATCACGCTTTCAAATAACAAAACGATGAACCGCAGTCGCACGTACACGGCTCGAAATGGAACGTCAACCGGTGCGACGCGGTTATCGTGGGCGTTGAACTTAATCGAATTGCTCCGGTGCCCCGCAGGGTATTCAGCATCCAGGTGCCTGGCCGCATCCCTGCGGGTAGAGGGCTGGCATCCATGCCAGCCAAGAACTGAAGTGATGAGCTGCGCTCGCTGTTTTCTTTTTTTCTTTGGCGTGCCGCTGTTGGATACGCGCCCTCTCCGCTGAGGTGATTCTCAGCCAGCATGTCGAAACGAGCGTGCTGTAATTACACCCATCAGGCCGTGAGATGGGTGCGGCCCAGGCCAGCGGTAGTCGGCCGATTGTAGGGGATGTGAGCTACAACTATTTCTTCCGTTTAACGATTAAAGTGATTAAAGAGGTTGCGCTTTTTGTGACGGCAATTCTACTGGGTCTCCTACTTGGCCACTCCCACTTCGGGAGCTGGCAAGTTACCTATCCACTGGAATGCCCAGCATGACTCCGTACCAAAAACGTCTTTGCCCACTCACCCGCCGCTTGGCAGAGGACATGAAAATCCGCAACATGGCCGGCGCCACCATCGATGCGTACACCTATCACGCCAAGCGATTTGCAGACTTCATTAAAAAGCCGCTTGACCAGGCAACCCCGGAAGACGTTAGAAGCTTCCAGCTTTACCTAATCGAAAGCAGGAATCTGGCATATAGCAGCTTCAACCAAGCCGTTTGTGCCTTACGGTACCTCTACACCCATTCGATCCGTGTCCCATGGCCGGTCACCATGGTGCCGTTTGGGAAACGACCTAAGACGCTGCCTGTCGTGCTCAGCCGAAATGAAGTCAACGAGCTGCTCACGTGCACCAAGAACCTCAAACAGCGAACCTTCCTGACGACACTCTACGCGACGGGGATGCGGTTCTCCGAAGCGGCCAACCTGCGACTCGTCGACATCGATTCCCAGCGGATGCAGATTCACATCCGCCACGGCAAGGGAGGCAAGGATCGACAAGTACCGCTCTCACCGAGACTCTTGACCGAGCTGAGAGACTACTGGCAGTCCTACAAACCGAGCATTCTCTTGTTCCCCGGCAACCTGCCGGACCGTCCTTACAACCACACGTCGATTCTCAAGGCGATCAAGCACTCGGCCAGTCTGGCGAAGCTTCGCAAACGCATCTCGCCGCACACGCTTCGTCACTCCTACGCGACGGGGCTACTCGAAGCGGGTGTGGACTTGCTGACGATCAGCAAACTGCTCGGTCACGCGAGTTTCGTCACGACGATGATCTATCTGCATTGCCGACGAGAGCACATGATCTCGACGCCCAGTCCACTGGATTGGTTGCCGGTGCAGCAACTGCCGACGTATCAACCACCCGCGGAGAACTGCCAGCCGGAGACCCCCGAGACGCCCAAGCAGGAACCGGCCAGCGAACCGGAGAACAGCGAACCGGAGAGCAAGCCGCCTGGCGATCCAGCCGAGTAACGGCAGCAGACGGGAAACTCAGCGTAGCTCAAATCATTCGACTCGGTGCGGCTCAGTACGTCGCCGAGTACCGTGATCGCGGAGCTTGCTACAATGTGCAGAGTGTGTTGGCAAAGCTATCGCTGTGCCGCACCTCGGTGCTGGGCGGGCACAAGTATCAGTGTGACACGTGCGAGGCGACTTGCCATGTTTACAATTCGTGCGGTGATCGCCACTGCAATCAGTGCAGCGGTAGCAAGCGATACGACTTTGCCGAGCGAGCGGGCAAGCTGCTGCTCGATGAAGTGGACTACTACCAAGTCGTGTTCACATTACCGAGCCAACTTTCGCGGTTGGCGTTGAGCAATCGCGAGTCGCTCGCTGACTTGTTATTTCAATCGGCCTGGAAAAGCCTTCAAAAGTCGATCCGAAGTGAACAGGGTTATGATCCCGCGGCGATCATGGTGCTGCACACTTGGAATCAAAGACTCGAAGCTCACTGGCACGTCCATGCGCTCGTTCCAGGCTCGGGACCGGGCGTTAAAAACAGCGGTTGGCAAATTAGCACGGCACCGCCCGAGTCCGACAACAGCGACAGTCACTACTTGGTCGATGCGATCAATCTTCGCGCATCATTTCGTAAATTTGCGATCGCGCACTTAGAACGGTTGCGGGAGCGTGGCGAACTCAAACTCGACACAGACAGTGAGTTTGGTGACTTGCGTGAAGTTGCTGCCTGGAATTCGCTAATCGAACATCTTTCATCGCTGGAGTGGGTCAGCTACATCCAACCACCACCATCAGGATCGAGTGGTCCGAGCGACTTGGTACGCTACCTGACGCGTTACTTGACCGGTGGACCGATCAGCAATTCCCGCATCGTCACCGCAGACGAACACGAAGTGACGTTCATGGCACGCGAGGGAACGAAGCAGGGTGGCGAGTCGCAACAGGTCCCCATCACGCTTTCAACACGCGAATTCGTGCGTAGCTGGTGCCTCCATATCCAGCCTGATCAACTGACAAAAACAAGATACTTTGGCGGCTGGAGTAATAGTCAACTGGCGAGCTACCAGCACCGCTGCGCCGCCGACATGAACGCGGCCAGCCTGCCGTATGCCGCGGACGCGATGGAGTTCCCACCGGCGGAGCCCGAGAACACCGAACCACGATCGACCGAGCCAACGTGCCCGCGTTGTGAGCAGGCAACACTGCGAGTGGTATCAACGACTCCACGTCCATCCTGGCGAGAGATCTTCTCGCGAGGCAATGAATCGATGCCGCCCTGGTACGCCGGTTCGTTGGAAGAATCGGATCGCACGTTTTGGGACGGTGCCCATGGTGAGGGTTTTTACGACTGGTACCTGGAACATGCGGTAGAAGGTGCATACGCAGGCGTGGCGGCGACGCCAGCACCCCTGAGTTGCCCAAGCGGTCAACCGCTGCTCCCGGGACTAGAATCGGACAGTTACTACGCGATAGAATGAATATCATCGTCGTCACAGCTGCATCACTCGGTGCGCAGCCCACAGTGTGGCGACAAAGTTCAACGCACGATCTATCCGCACGTCAGGCGATCAGCTCAACCGATAAAGTTGAGCTTTTTCTACGCCTGACATGCGGATAGATCGCAATTCGTTATTCGATTGAAGTATGACCGACATTGACTGCACATTGTTTCGCGAGCAGTTGCACGGCTGGAACACCGGAACGTCACCACCCGATGTTGCAGCATGGACCCGACACGCAGCGGACTGCAAGCAGTGTCGAGATTTTCAGACGACGATTACAGTTCGGTCCCGCGGGGTCGATCCCCAACGCTATCCATGCATCCATCTAGCGAACTATGCAACGATGACGTGCGACCAGCATCCACTGGCGCTCGAATGCCCCGACATCCTGATCTACTATTCGCCAAGATTTGATGAGTACTCACTTCCCGTTCGCGACGGTGGGCCATCCACGGTTGCGATACAATACTGTCCTTGGTGTGGCACGCAATGTCCGCAATCCAAGCGAGATCTATGGTTTGCTAAACTCGCGAATCTCGGTTACGACGACCCGTTCGATCAAACAATTCCCGATGCGTTTCTGTCCGACGCATGGTACCAAAACCGCGAATAACCATCGCATGCAACGGAGGACGGGTGGTCCGTTTTTTCGTCTGCTTGCAAGTCGTTCGCCCGTCCCCGCTGATGCGTAGCGTTACCCGACTAGAGTTTCGCTTTTGCCCTAATGCCATCCAAAACCAAGAGTGACGTCGTTTCCGGGATCGACCGGGTTCAATCGGCGATATCGCCGATCATGAAATCCACGGGGTTTCGCAAACGTGGGCGTTCCTTCAACCGAATCGTGTATGATAACATCGTCCATGTTCTCAACTTCCAGGCCGGGCAATACCCAATAGGCGACAACTACGTCATACCTGGTCTTCGCGAAAGCATGTATGGCAACTTTGCGGTGAATCTGGGGGTTTACGTCCCTGCTGTTGCTGCACTTGAACAAATCGCCCCGGCTCCGGCCTTCTTCCAAGACTACGATTGCCACATTCGTGAACGGCTCGGGACACTGATAACCGAGGGGAACGACATCTGGTGGTCAGCAACCGACAGCATCCAAGACACCGCTGATCGATTCCCATCCTTGTTCGACCGCTACGCAATTCCATTCTTCTCACGATTCTTGACCCGTGACTGTATACTAGACGAATGGCGACGTTCTGGAAGTCTTCCGGGCTGCAATGCGGGACGATCAAATCTCGTTGCTGCGATATTGCTAAACGAAATGGGTGACTCGCAGGGATCGGCCGACGCGTTTCGCAGTGCCATTGCATCCAACCAAATCAAAGGCTTTCACGGTCATGTTCGCTCGATTGCTAAGAAGTGCGATATTGAACTCTAGCCCTGCTCAAACTTGTGAAACGCGGGTAACCATCGGTTGCAACGGAGACATCTGAGGCATCGTGTCTAGTCTGGTTCGAGTTTTTGGTTCATTTTCTTTGACAAGTTTTCAACGACTTTTGTTGGATTGCTAGACAAGTTGTTCACATCCATTAGGCGACTTTGGCGAGCAACTTGTCCAGGAATGGTATGACTGGGGAACCGGTTGTACGAAGCCGGTCCACGTAGCGCGATTCGTCATAGAGTTGTCCGGTTTGCCAGCAACGAACCATGATCCTCTGCCACTTGAACGCGAGGGCTCGGCGGGCGACCTGGGTGGACTTGCCACGACTAATTTGCAGGTCATAAAACGCCTTCGCCCATCCGGTTTTCTTGATTGATTGACCGGCGTATTCATGGAATGTTTGCTTCATAAAGACCGGACAAGCCCAGCGACGGCGAACCACCTTCATCTTGCCGCTTTGAATCGTTACCGGGGCGATCCCGGAACTGGCGCTCAAGGATTCCGAGGTTGGGTAGCGAGACCGATCATCACCCATTGCAACGATCAATCTCGCTTGCGTTGCCACGGCAGCTTCAGGGAATGACTTAGCAACTCGTTGGTCACGGTGTTGGGGAACGAGGCTTTTGAGTTCGTCGTCGGCGCGCTTGATAAGCTTGTTGAGCAGTTGAAGCTGTTCGCAAAGATTGACCGCTCTGCGCGAACACGCCTTCAGCAAGGTTTCGTCTTTGGACAACGCGACCGCATTGAGCATTGTTTGAACGCGTGATTCGGTCTGCTTCTGGAGTCCGCGGGCAATGAAGAATTTGCGAAGCTTGATGGCCCCCGCCTTTTGTGATTGCCCGAGCGTCGGATATTTCGTGATCAAGGCCAACAGGAAGGCAGCGTACGGCTTGGCGGCCTTTAACATCAGAATCGCAGGGAAATAGAGCTTTAACACCGCGATGAGTTCGTTACCTAGGTCGGCACGGCGGTCGACCAGATGCCTCCGCTCTTCGGCGAGTGAAGCGATCTGACGCGTCAAAGGTTCGTCTTGTTTTAGTGGCGAAAGTTGGTCGATGTAGTTGGCCAGGTATTGCACCAGGAGCTTGCAGTCGACTGGATCGTTCTTGCTTCCGCCGTGGGAGAAGGCTTTTCGATAGCTTGCCATGGCGGCTGGGTTGATCGGATAGATCTCGATGCCTTGGTACTCCAAGATCGCATTAATCAGCGGTCCTTTGGTCGCTTCGATGGCAATCCCAAGGGTTGCGTTGCCAGCTATTTTGCGCCACTGGTGGATAATTTCCTCAATCGCCTCTGGTGTTTGCTTGAAGATGCCCGTGTGGCTTTTTCCGTCTGGACCGATCAGATGGTAGTCGTGCTTTTGATCTGCCCAATCGATCCCGATCAGGACGTGCTTTAGTTGGTTCATGGGCAAGGCTTTCATATCGTGGTTGTGGTTAAGAAGTGACTACGAAGAGTCCGATCGTGGATCACAAACTGCGAAGTGCTTATGGAGAGTCTTTGCAGGGCAAGGCGTCATCTGAGAATTCGTCTGTTGTGACCCGAATCCGATCGCTGCGAAGGTCTCCGTAAAGACGTCTTTCCACGCAAAACCTGGAAGCGTCAGCGGCGGTAATTCGTCAGCGATCGGACGTTCGGAATCACCTTGGGACAAACATCCCAAGGCTGTGATTAGCCTAGGTCGGGAATAGCGGCGAAAAAAAATTTCACAGCGCATCTGTTTTTCTTTGGCCTTCCCTCTGAGCTGAGGACTGGCTCCCGTTCGGCCATGCTTTACAATGAATGCGGTGACCATAAGCGGCGGTGGTGGCCGTTTTGGCAGTGGTTGGGTTGTTCGCCGCCGCCCGCTGAACCGTACCGTTCCCCCGTATCAAGATTGATCCACTGCGTTCACTCCATTGACCAACCCGTATGCACCGCCGACGACTGAAGCCGAACACAAGTCCGAGCATTCCGCAGTTCGCAAACGAGTCTCTCGCCCCGCGACTGCACTGATCATCATGTCATCGATCCATGCGGTAATCGTAACGATCCACCTGGTGTCAACCGTTTTCGTTTACTTCCAGCGACTCGGTTCGGGGATCCCGATTACCTTAGCGGCCATCGCTGCGGCGCAGCTTGTTGGTTTGATCGTGATTTCGATCGGCGCTGCCAAGCTTGGATTCCTCGAATCGTACCGAATGGCACGTGTTGGTTCGATTCTGGCCTGCATCCCGTTCGTAACACCGTTCATCTGGTTAGGGATTCCATTCGGTATCTGGGCACTCCGACTGCTTGCGGACTCGGATGTTCGCCGGGCGTTTCCTGATCGACTTGCACTCGATGGAGAAAGCGGGGAACAATGACATGCACGGGAGCACGGCTTGCGGCGTTTTTCGCAATGGATAGTTCACTCTCCGTGCCCCATGATGTCCGACGTTACGAGATCAAGCTGGTATTGAAGCCAAGTGTGCCCTGCGGGGCATCGTCCGACGCCTGATCTGGGACAACCAGCGCACGCCCTGCGGGGCATGAAGCAACACTGCCCTGCGGGGCATTGTCCGACGCCTGACAAATTGGTGACTGTGAAGCAGTGCTCGTTGCGGGTCGAATGCGAGGGCGAGCCCACGGGTACTACGCTACACTAAACGACTCGTAACAATGCAATCGGGATAGGGCCCGGATTGCTCCGGGACCCTCCCACACCACCTAGCGTGCGGGTCCGCACTAGGCGGTTCGTCTCAACGGTGCAAACTTCTGCCACCGCTCTTCGAGGCAAACAAGGCCCGCAGTTGTGAGATATTCGACCGACAACGCGCGTTGGACTCCCGACGTCATCGAAAGACGCCATTCCCCCTTGCGGCTGCAACCAAAACCCAGTGCGTCTAGCCTCGATATTCCAAGTGACATCAACTTGCTGACTCGCGTGCGTGGGAAGCACCAGTCTTTCCAGTAACAAGCTCGGACCCGGCGGCGTAGCCACTTGTCCAAGTCAATGAATGTCGTCTTGCGTCCATCAAGGGCAAAGTACGCGATCCAACCGTTGGCGTAAGAGCGGAACTCTTTCATCCGACTCGCCATCGACACTCCTCGATTACGGCGGAAAATTTCCGACGCTTTCTCGTGGAATTTGGCAAGGCTCTTCTTACTGACACGAATTTGTCCGCCGTAGCCGTGAAACTCATAGCCTACGTACTCCAGCCCGTCCGCTTTGCACAGCGAGCTTTTGTCGCGATTCACTTTTAACTTCATTCGTGTGACCAAGAATCTCTCCACCGTGCGAAACACACGTTGCGCTGACACTTCTGTCTTCGTGAAGATCACGAAGTCGTCCGCATATCGCACAAATGGCAAGCCACGCTTCTCAAGCTCTTTGTCGAAATCGTCTAGATATATATTCGACAACAGAGGAGACAGGGGGCTGCCTTGGATCGTTCCTTTCTCGGTCGGTTGGCATAAACCGTCGACCATCACCCCGCCACGCAAGAACCGTCCGATCAACTTCAACAGCCGTTTGTCGCGAACCTTGCGGCCCACTTTTGCCATCAGTTTGTCATGTTGAACTAAGTCGAAAAATTTCGACAAATCCATATCGACGCACCACCGGCGACCGTCTCGGATGATCCTCTGTATTTGCTTGACTGCACCTTGGGCGGAGCGATAAGGTCGATAGCCGAAACTCGACTCGGAGAACTCCGGGTCAAACATCGGCGTCAGGACTAACGCGATAGCTTGTTGGATCACACGCTCGAGCAAGTTTGGAATACCGAGCTCGCGTGTGCCGCCATCGGGTTTGTCGATGGAAACTCGCCGCACCGGTGAGGGCCGGTAAGTTCCCGCTAGAAGTTGTGCTTTGATCTGTTGCCAACGTGGCTTGAGCCACTCGGGGAACATCTCGACCGTGATCCCGTCAGGGCCAGGAGCCCCGCGGTTGGCCTTGACTCGTGCCCAAGCAGTTTCCATGTTGAGATCGTCAAGCACATCTTCCATCAAAGAGTTTGGGTGACTTTCGTCCAAGGCTGACTTCTCGATGTTCGCCGAAGTCGCTGCTCTCGGCTGAGGTGGAGTTAGTTTCGAGACCATCGGTGGTTCTTTCCTTGTGTTGAATCGTTTGGTCCTTCCCGCTGCTGCTGGATTGCGGCAGGTTCGGTACTACGACCGCTGCTGACTTCCCCCAGACACATTCAGGGTTACCCCTGTTTGCCCGGCCTTTCGGGCAAGCCCTACTCGCCGGTACGTCCGGAGGATCTCCCCAGATAAGGGAGCGTGATCTATACCTGCCCAATCGCCACATCTACCCCGAGCGGAAAAACTTCCAGTCTGGACTTCGCTGTGACATGCCAGCTCGTCCCCGACTCTTGGCCTCATGTGATTTCTGTTCGTCAACTGGCAGGTCTTGGCGGGAAGGCGTCCGGCTACGGCTACTTCGCCGGTTTTCCGATCACCCTTCGCAGGCTTCCTCTCCACGGTCTGTTACCTCGCCGCAGTTGCCTTCGCCTAGTACTTCTTCTTGATCGATTACATTTGGTATGCTGTCCTTCGTTCAAGTTCCGTTTTCGTACAGGGGACTAAGCTCCCAAAGGAACCGCACCCCATAAGATCACGCCCATGCTCACAAATGGAAAATCAACTCCCGCCGCCCGCACATCGCGGCCGTCACAGATGCTGCGATTCTATCCAAGCAGAACGAAGATCATATTTTTCGATCTTGAATACTACGTTCCCGCGAATGATCGGAAACGGGAAACACCGAGTGGAATGACCTTTTCCCCGGTGCTGCCCGATCACAAGATATTGGGCGGCGTATTTCTCGTGTACTATCCCATGCAAGATCGAATCGGAAAACACTCCACGATTTGGGAGTGGCAACACGGTTCGGAAGGCCAAGTTCTTCACGCCATCTATCACCTTCTGGAAAAAGAATGGAAATCATACAAGGCCAGGGACCAAGCTGGATCTCTGATGCTGTCCGGTATTGGGATATCCCATAGCGACATTCCGGCACTCTTGGCGCGACTCTCGTCCTCTTCTGTCGCTGACCATTTCAGAATATACGATCTGCTTTGTGGATGTCGCCAAATCGACTTGGCGACTTCCACATACTGCCAGTTCTCGTTCCATCATTCTTACTTCTCGTATCCGAAAACCAAGGCAGAACTGTACCAAAAGTATCTCAATGGAAAGAAACGCGAATCCGGGAAATCTGTTTGGGAATTGTATGAAAGCAGGAATTTCCGCGCGATTGAGGCTCGATGTAGGGAAGAGGTCGATGACGCGCTGATGATCTACAGGGCCATGTTTGATTTGAAGAAGCGAACCGACAGCTCATTGAAGCGATTGAAGCGTCTTGAAAAGGTCCATCATCAGGGAACAGATGCTCAAGAGAAGTGATATCAATTCGGTGAACGGGAGCCGCCGTTGCCTTGGGGTTTCAAATCATAGTGTTTTGGCGGCGGCCCATTACCGCTGGCATTATCCGATCGAGCTTAAAGTGCTGACAAACGCAATCCGTAATGCCTGTCTTGGCCTCATCTACCGTCTTACCCTTCTAATCGTTGCAATACCTGGCTGTAGCCGATCCTATGAGTTCTCAGGCATCGTTTTTGACGGAAACGCAGTTCCCATTACGGGTGCGACGTTTGCGATTGCTCCACTTAGCAGTGACGAATCGAGCCAGACATACGGCGATGCCGCGTCACAAGAAGATGGCACGTTCGTAACTGGCTGGTGCTGCGTTCCCGACACCGATTACTTCGTGCTGGCCACAGCATGCGAAGGCTACCTCGACGATGTTCGTATCGTCGCCGCCGATGCTACTGACATACAGATTGTGCTTGCCCGCAATCCAAGCGGAAACCGCGCATTGGACATGCGGGAACTGACGGCGCACGGCACGCGTATCCTGATGGACAAAGGGGCCGTTCGCTTTCTTCCCGACACGGAAGATGGCGGATAACCATGGCATTTACACGGTGCGGGCCTGCCGCCGAATTTAAAATGGACAACTTCACTCTCCCCGCCCGGTGATGCCAGTCGTTGAACTTAATCGATCGTGATCGGCTGCTTCGATTGGCGGGGAGGAGATTCGTTAGTCGCCGAGCTATGCCGTGACGCCCAATGCGAAACGCCCCTTCAGCCAGACGCTGAAGTTGAGCCGGCTGGAACCTCCTGGCAATGAGCCTGTCATTGACGCGCCGCTCGCTCAGCATCTTCGCTTTGCCGCTAACGCGATCGGGATGGTTCACGTGAAGCGGATTGGGCTTGCTGCGGGGGTTTGGATAATTCAATCCGTGCCCGGATACGCGGCCGCCCGAGTTGTTGGTTGGAGAGCACCCAGCAATTCGGTTCTGGTCATGTCGTATTGGACGCCTTTGATTGGCTTGTTCTCACCGTAAGGACACAATGTGTCGTCGTCAGTGGGACACCGGAGATAGCCATCACTTGACGTGATATTCATCGCGATCGCACCACCGCGTGATGAACCAACGATCACATCCCGTTGGTGCTCATCGAACGCCGCTTGTGCCGTTGCGACCGCAGGCATCTATCAGCAGACCAACGGTTCGCCGAAAGCTCGTCGCCGCGTCAATCGGGAACCGTCGAACAACTGAAGTCCCTTTCTAAAAACCGGCTTTTAAAATCCGGATTTTAAACCTAGCCGGACGGTGTCCTCACGTGGGATGCCGCCCAGCTGATCGTCAACTGGCTGGGCGTTCGTAAGTCACTGAGCTCGTCCCAGAAGGAGGCCATCAAAGCCGCATCGAGAAGTAGGTTCGTCCCCAAGATTGCGACAGCAATCCTCGAACACCTAGCGACCGCTAGCTGTTCTTTCAATTCGTTTTTTGCCACCCCTGCCGGGAGTCGATCATCACGATCGGTTTCCGGCTTTTCTTTTGGAGATTTTTGACATGTCCACTGTCCTTGAAGAACCGACGTCCCAGAGCGTCACGACGTCCAGTGATCGTCTGCGGTCAACGATGGCGGCGGCCAGGCTCAGTTTCAACTGGCTCGGCGTTCGCAAGACGCTGACGTCCGAACAGAAAACTCAGGCTGCCGATTCTTTCGACGCGGAGTCGAAATACCTGTCGGCGTCGAAGAAGCTGATCGATACGACGCATCCCGCGTACAAAGCGGTCACGTCGGTGCGATCGCGAGCGGTGTCGTACTGGAAGACTGTGTCGCCTCCCTATCCCGAACCGGGATTACGGCTCATCAAACGTGAAACCATCGGTGACTTTGACTCACAGATGGAGGCGTTTCGCGCTGAGTTGGCTGTCGCCGTTTCCGAACTCGATCTGCACTTTGCTGAAATGCGTGAAGCCGCTCGTGACCGACTCGGCGACCTGTTCGATGTGAGTGATTACCCAGTCACGCTGGTCGATGAATTTGCGATCACGCATGACTTTCCGGCTGTCGAGCCGCCCAACTATTTGCGGCAGCTTAACCCGGAAGTCTACGAGTCGGAATGTCGCCGCGTGCAGTCTCGCTTCGTGGAGGCTGTTGAGCTTGCCGAGCAAGCGTTCTTGGAAGAACTCGCGAAGCTCGTCGAGCACTTGACCGAGCGGATCGCTGGTCAAGAAGACGGAAAGCCGAAAGTGTTTCGCGACTCGGCTGTGACGAACCTGAACGAATTCTTCGATCGATTCCGGTCACTCAACATCGGTTCAAACGAACAACTCGATCAATTGGTCAGCCAGGCCCGAGCGGCAGTCAATGGAATCGGGCCGCAGGAATTGCGAACGAGCGAGCAACTTCGCCAGAGTGTTTCCACTCGAATGGCGTCGGTGCAAGCTGGTTTGGATCAACTGCTGGTTGATCGTCCACGTCGCAATATCCAGCGACGCCCCCGATGAGCGGTGACATGGAAATGGTTATCACGCCGCATGGAATGATGCGAACCGTGTACTGCGAAGCGATCGAGCTTCAAAAACTCGGAAGCATCGATATACGCCGTGGATCACACGTCGAACCTACCGACGACGGCCGATGGATGGCCGATCTTTCACCCGTTGACGGTCCGATGCTCGGTCCGTTCGACATTCGTAGTGAGGCACTCGATGCCGAACTTCAATGGCTCAACGAGCACTGGCTTCTGCCAGCGTCGCGTTAAGCCTTCACCAATCGATTTGTTTCTTTCCTAGCCCTCGCGAATTGGCACCCTGCCGATCGACGAGGGCTTTTTCGTTGACACCTTCCAACTCAGGAACCATCCACATGTTTCAAGCTGAAATGTACCGCAACATCGCTCGTACCACCGGCGACTCTGTCTCCACCATCAAGCGTCTCGGCTTTCTGATCGCCAATCCCTCGCAGCCGATCAGCGATCCGGAAGCCGAACACCTCGGCCCCCACGTCATCGACTGGGACGAGTTCGAGGCCCACCAAGAGGACTTCGATGCGACCACATCATTCGATTTTGCAGCGTTGTAAACCGCACACCGGTTTCACCCCTGCTACCCACGACCGGCGGCACTCTGAACGTGTCGCCGGTCGTTCTTTTGTCCCACGCGGAACCCGACGGCGAAGACACCAACACACGCCGGCGACAACCGCACATCCACATCACAACAAACCCAGGAACCACAAACCATGAAGATTCTGTTCATCAACAACGACGGCGCCGGATTCGCCAACCACATCGACATCGAAGCGGACACGACGGTGCAGTCTCTGTTCAATCAGCGTATTGGCGAAGGCAGGGAATCGAACTACCTGATTCGCGTCAACCGCCAGCCTGTCTCCAGTGACCAAATCCTGGTCGAGGGAGACCGGGTCTCGATCACGCCAACCAAGATCGAAGGTGCTGTATCGTGAGTCGCCTCACACCACAGAGCCGCCGCACCGTCAAGCGTGCTTGGCGGATGGCGGGACTTGTCAAGGCGGCCGTTGATCGTCATTGCTCACAGCAGCAAAAGACGCTTCGAGTCCCATCGGCGGATAAGGTGAAGCGATGGCAACGCTTGATATCAGTCGCTAGATCACGTCAATATCACGGTGCTGAGCGATCGCTTGGCAAGCGTATGCTTGACGCTCTGAACGATCTTCAACGCGAAGTCGATGACGCCATTTATGTGGCAGCCGCGTCGATTGCTCCACGACGTAGCATTTCGCTAGCTGATGTCACAGCCGACCTGCTGACGATCGAAGCTGAGTTTCCAGCCTGCGATTTTGACTTTACGAAGAAAACCATCGCGGTCACCACTGAACCCATCGAGATCGAGTACACCGACCTCGGTGCGTTCCGAATCGAACTGGCGCTGAAGTATCTGGGACAGTCCTGTCCCTACCGCGTGGTCGCAGTTGATCCCAACCCGGCGACCTGCTGTGACTCGACGACTCATCCGCACGTGCAGTCGGAAGTTCTCTGCGAAGGGGAAGGCCACGGGCCGATCAAATTGGCTCTGACCGAAGGACGACTGCATGACTTCTTCACGATCGTGAACCAGGTCCTGCACACGTACAACCCACACAGTGCCTACACAACGTTGGGTGACTGGTCGGGCACCGAGTGCCGGGACTGCGGCAGCACGGTTGATGAAGACGACATTTGCTCGTGCGATCAATGTGACTGCCAGATCTGCAGCGGTTGTACGTGCTCATGTGACGGTTGCAGCGAAACTCACTGTGACGATTGCATGACGAAGTGCGAAGGCTGCCAAGACCAATTCTGCGGAAGCTGCATTTCAAGCTGCGACCGATGTAACAAACCTTTTTGCCAAGACTGTCTGACGGAGGACAAATGCGATGATTGCGTTAGCGAAGAAGACGAGGAGGCGACGACGTCCGAACCAACCGAGGAATCGTCAGAGCCTGCGGTTCACGCCCTATGCGTGGGCGAAACTGCTATTCCTGCGTGACCTGGGGAATACGGAGGTCGGAATGTTCGGTATCACCAGTCCCGACGATCTACTGTTGATCGAGTCGGTCGCGATGGTTCAGCAAATCTGCACGCCTGTTACCGTGTCGTTCGATGATTCCGCAGTTGCGGACTATTTCGACGATCAGATCGACGAGGGGCACACGCCGGAAACGTGTGGACGAATTTGGCTGCACACGCATCCCGGCTCGTCACCGCTACCAAGTGGCACGGACGAAGAGACTTTCCAGCGTGCCTTTGGCACTCCCGACTGGGCCGTGATGTTCATCGTCGCACGCGGCGGAGCCACTTACGCTCGCCTACGGATGAACGTCGGGCCGGGCTGCAATAAGCGGCTTGCCGTCGAAATCGACTACGACACGGAATTCCCGGAGACCGATCAGGATCTCTGGGAATCTGAGTATGAAGCCGCTGTCACGGTTCATGACCCGTTTACTCGGCGTCCGAGGACACTGACTGGTGATCCCTTTGAGTGGCGGGATGACACCGGCTGGTCGGAAAGTGAATGGGTGGCATCTTGAATATGGGCGTGTGCCGCGAGGAATCGTCTCGCCTTTACGCTTAAACTGTCACGGAGAGCAGCGAAAATGGCATTGAAATCCAGCAAAATCACTCTGAAACCCCGTCCGCTTCGGTTTTTGACGGGCATAAAGATGATTCGCTGGACTCATCATCCGAGAAAAAGCTCGCGACAAAATCCGGATTTTAAAACACAGATTCTGAGCTAACGCTCTCCAATTCCGGCGAGACGATCGACAGAACCGCTACGAAGACAGTTCGTGTCGCCCAAGCTTAAACGACTCGACGCGGAACGGAGGCTATCTTCACTAAAATCGACTCGCTCGCGATCCGCGTGCTGTGGTGGTGTGAGTGACTCAACCAACGCGTTTACGCGAAGTCAAATCCGCTCTGGTCATTCTCCGTCTTGGATGGGTGGGCAAGCATACGAGACGCTATCCAAGTCGATGGCCAAACATCGTGCGGGTTGCGACAGCATCCTCTAAATCTGGGTCAAAATAGAACACCGAGAAATAGTCATTCATCAAGTAAAGCATTGTGCCGTTCACCCACTTGATGGAAATAACCCCGACTAATTCCGTGCCGGCATACATGCGAACTGCGTGCTCCGGAACGGTTCGGACAGGCTTGCGTTCGGCAGTACGTCGGCAATCGAAAAGTCGCTCGATTAGCGAATAGAGTTCAGACTTCGAAATTGGAAAGGAACTCAAGACAGTGAAGTGTTGGTTGCTAATTGTATGAATGTCAGAACACTCTACGGAGCAGGGTCGAATGCTGCAAACCTCACCGGACGTCACGGCTTCAAGATCGAAGCATACGGCGTCACCTGGGTGTTTTCTATCAACGCTTGAAAGGTACTTCATCTCGGATTTAGTGGTTCATTGCCTTCAATCGGGTGCGGGAGGAGCAAGTTCAATGGACGCGTCGCTTAAGACGCGATCGAATTCCGGTTGGGGTGAGCCCGTGGTCAAGAACCCCCGGTTTTGGTCGCCGTCCGTATACCAACGAGCAGAATAGCAATGAAAGCAAATCACATAATCATATCGTCGTCCGTCGACCGTCAAGCGAATTCCATGGCGTGGATCAAAGCATGCAGCAACCATCCCGTCGTTCTCATCGATCCCAGATGACAGAGCATCCGTTAGTATCGCAAGCGTCGCTACGTCATCAACCTGGGTTGACCCGAGAATTTCCCAACCATGAAAGCCTGCGTTTTCGTCGAATCCGGTTCGCTCCATCGGATCAAGCGAGTAGAGTTCGAATGACGTTGCGTTACGGAGCGGCACCATTGGGTCAGCTGGTCCCGAACAACCGGCAAACGCTGCAAGAACAATCAACGCTGTGAATCGCATCATGCTGCTATCGGCGAACGAGGAAGTTATCGCCGGTTCGGGCGGGACTGAGGGCTATCGCCGGTTGGAACTTCGGTACCTCGTGCGACACATCGAGTGCTACCGCAGGTTGGGAGAGCTTATCACCGCTTGGCGATTTCCCAGTATGGGTGATCCCAATTCGTGGGTCAAGCAAATGTGAGCCCCAGTTTCTCCACGAATGCAACGAGCTGTTCGGCAGTGGTGCGAATAGTCAGCACGAAGTTGCTGCGGCTGGAAAACCCGAGCCAGCAGTCCGAGTGTCCGTGCCCCTGGACGCTCAGGCGAGCAATGACGCGATTCTTGCTGCCGTCCGGCGTTGCCGGATGCTGGCTAAACAATCACTTCCGAACGAGCCGCCGGAGCGAGAGACCTCGCAAACAGCACCGACCGGTCTTCGATACTTGAAACGTAATTCTCGTGCGGATAGTTCTTGCCTGTGTCTTCACGAATGTTGCCAGTTGAAATGGCAATCAATCGACGAACTTCATCATTTGCTCCGCTGGCCGCTTGGTCGAGCGACGCCGACCACAGCGTTGGTCTCCACTGATCATCGCCGGGAGCTGTAATCGCCATGCAGTAAACGCGATTGTTGTTCGGCGACACGATTTCCGCGAGTGCCATGGCACCGACGGTAATCGGCCCATAGTCGGGTGCATCGTTCGATCCATGCGGAGGAAGAATTTTCACCGATTCAAGACGATGTTTCAGTTCGACATCTTCATCACCGTAGAGCGAATCACGGAGCAATCCATACAGGCAAACTCCCGCCATCTCCGTTCCGTGCCCGTCATGGTCACTGGCTCCCCATTCAGCTTCCCACGTTTGCGCGTCTTCGGTGGTCAAAGACTGTTCCAACAACGGATGACCACGATTCACGCCAGTATCAAGAACGCATATGCGTCCCTCGTTCGGCGAGGCAACGGTTGTCCTGCCGATTAGATCGTTGATGAACTCCGCTTGTCCTGATGCCGGCAGGCTTGTGAATTCACCCGCGACAATATTCGCCTTGCGTAGTTCCGCTAAGAAGTTGAGCAAGCCGGGAAAACTCCGCCATTGGTTAAAACTCGCGTAGCCAATAATGACAATCCTGTCGGGAAAACCAACTTGCTGCGAACTGACGGTGATTTTCTGTTTGCCCGCCGTTTCCCGAAACCACGCTGCAACATCTTTGTCAGCGTTTTCTGTGTTGAGCCAAACTTCCCACCACAACGACTGGTCGCTTGGAGGCAGCGTTTCAGAAGCATCCGTCCAATAGTCCTCAAGCTCAGCGGCATCGATCTCAGTGATGCTCGACGCCAGCTTTTCATTCAGCGGCGTCTGCTTCTTGGTGGTCTGCTTGTCTCGATAGTCTCTGAACTTGTCCGCGAACTTGCTGACTTCGCTATTAGGCACAGCGACCAGAAATTCCTTCTTTCCGTCTCGCTCCTTCGCACTGACGATTCGTGTACCGGGCGAAGTGTTTTCAAGCTGTTCGATCTCAAGAGCAAAGACGGAACTCTGGTCGAAAACCATGGGGATGAACTGAAGCCCTTCTCTTGCTGGCTCAGTTGATTGACGAGCGGTCGCCTTTTTCTCCGCTTGCTCCAGCGACTTTAGAAGTTGATCGGCGTGAGTTTTACGTTCTGGGCGTGGCGGACTGGTCTTTGGAGTGCCGCCACGATTGACCGCTGTGTAGTCCACCGTTTGTCGCGTGTTCTTCAGAACAAAGTGAGGAGAGTCAGCCATTCGTTTTTGCGTCACCTATTTGACGGTTTGTTTTCGTTTGCTGAGTGTAGTGATGGCACAAGCCAAATCATCGGGACCGATGTTTCGTCGGTCTGCCAAAACCGCAATTTTCGCGGCTTGGTCGCATGCTCGACATACTTCTGCATGGCTCAATCCTTCCGCCATGCTAGATGCCTCCTGAATGCTTTGCTGGTCGATGGAAAATGCAGCCAACCGATTCTCGATCAATCGTTCAAGCTCGGCTGCCTTCGGAAGTTCGTAGCGGATGTAGTCGTCAAACCGGCGGAACAACGCGTCGTCCAAGATCGCTTCCAAGTTAGTCGCGGCGACGATGAGGCTATCCGATTCATCCTGCTCAAGGAACTGAAGAAACGAATTGAGCACGCGACGAATCTCACCGACGTCGTTGCTACCCTCTCTGGTTTACGTCGCTTCGCAGTCGTTGCGTTGCGTCTTCAATTAACATGGCGGCAACCTGCATCGGGCTGACGCGTCGGGAATCCGTGCTGACAGAGTCGGCAATCAGTTCCAATGTTCGCAGTGTCTCGTCGTTCATCGAAAGCTTTCGCTGAACCGTCCACGACGGGTCGCTTGGTCGCCCCGGACGCTCACCCTTGCTCGGCTCCAATCGTCCGCGAATCCGCTCCCCCAGTTCGTTCACTTGGTCAGTACCGAACCTCAGAGCGATTGTCATTGGAATTCCCTTCGAAAGCGTTGCTTTTCCATAGTATCGGACTTTCGGTACCGAAAGTGAAGTGGGTGCTTCAAAATGAGGCCGACAAGCGGCCTCGTGCTGTTTGGCTAATGCTCAGAGGGATGCTCCTCTCTCCGCTGCCCGGCAGGCCTGACTTGCGGATAGATCGAGCGTTGAACTTTGTCTTTGCACTGCGGACTGCGTGCCGAGTAACGCAGCATGATGGTTCACCAGTTCACACGCTGGCTCCGAAACATCCCGGCCGACGCAGACGCAAGCGTCAATCTGCTATCGGGCGATCGGACCGTCCGCGACACTCCATTGGCAAACGCTCAAGGCATGTGCTTTCACCACGGCACCCAGCCCATGGCAACGAGTACTTTGTTGAATTGTCAGTGTTCCAAGTTCGTACGAGGCATTGTCGCGGAGAATGTTTTTACGGAATCTGACATTTTGGCGAACCATCCGGCCGCGAGAGAGTCTATCTCTTCGAACACACAAGTCACATTCACGCCACGAGCGAGTAACGAGCTTTCTGATGTTATCAAATATTCAATCCAGTCGACTCGAACAGATACACGAAGGCAGTCTCTTCGGCGGGCAACCGTTGAATATTAATAATGCCCCGGCGTATCCGCGTCTGATGTGACACTCGCTTTCATTAGCGAACGACTTCTTCATGAAGGCTCGGTGTCACGCAGACACCTGAGCCTTTTTTCGTGCCCGCATCGCAGCTGGCAACCCCAACAACGAACCCAATTTGGGCTGGTAGCTGAGACGGTCTAGCGGCGGTCTGAAGAACCGCAGACGAGGATTCGAGCGCCTCCCGGCCCACTGACAAGGAAGATATGCGCCGACAGCAAACGCTGCGGTGATCGAAGCAAAACAACATCGGATACAGGTGCAGATGGAAGCACGCCTGCTTTGGGACCAGGAGGGTCTCGGTTCGACTCCGAGGTGTCCGACTTTTTGAAACGACAACGGTAGTCGAGGGCTGGTCGCCCAAATCCGCCTGATACGCGGGTCGCGCTGAGTTCGATCCTCGGGGCTACCACTTACGACAACGACTCGAAAGGAAAATCAACATGCTGCCTGCACTGCGATTGAAACGCATAGCCGCGATTGAACATCGGGGCTGTGGTGTAACTGGCAGCATGACGGACTTTTAATCCGTTCGGTGAGGGTTCAACTCCCTTCAGCCCCATCGCTACACATCGGCGTGTAGCTCAGGGGTGAGAGCGGCGTCCTTATAAGGCGACGGTCGCGGGTTCAATTCCCGCCACGCCGACTGAAACGAAACAACGACGACACATGGGATTGTGGCAGACAAGGTAATGCATCGGACTCTTAATCCGAGCGATGTGAGTTCGATTCTCACCGATCCCACTTGAGACATTTTGAAACAAGCACTGATGGTCTAACTGCAAGACTCCTCCGTCGCGAGCGAGGTGAAGCGGGTTCGATTCCGGCTCGGTGCTTTTGAACGCTTCGGCGTTTTTGATCTTTGACAATTTGGTAGTGATGCATTTTTGCGCCCATGATGTAGCGGTAGCCTGCTGCCTTGCCATGGCGGAAGTGTGGGTTCGACTCCCACTGGGCGCTTTGCAAAATCCGGTGTGGCCCAATGGTAAGGCGGCTCCCTGTTAAGGAGACGAGTGATGGTTCGAGTCCATCCGCCGGAGCTTCGCGAAGTTTGAAGGGTGAAGCGAGAAGTGTGAGATAGCTCGCTTCGTTTCACACCTCGCCCTTCAAACTTCCGCATATTCAGTGTCCTTGGCCGAGCGGCAAAGTTTCCGGACTTCCAATCCGGCTAGGTGGGCTCGACTCCCGCAGGACACTCTTTTGTTTTGAAAAACTCTCTCTCCGGCGCGTAGTCGCGACGTGAGCCTTTGAAGCTCGCAGGTCGGGTTCAATTCCCGGACGGAGTGCTTTGCAAGTTTGATGTACGCCGGAGTGCTTCTGGGATTGGTCGCATATTGATGTCCGAAGCTGAGAGCCGCCTTCGCGGTGTCGGGTGCCACAAGATCAACCTGCAAGTGCGTCGCGACAACCGGGAAGCGATCGCGTTCTACGAAGCCATCGGTTTCATGCAAGATGACGTGGTCAGTTTCGGAAAACGTCTGGCCGACGAATCCATCCGGGAGAACCAACGAGAGTCGAAGCCGTGAACGCTGTCCTGAAACGCTTTGCTGATTGCGACTGGAACAATATCGCCCTCGGAGCCATTTAGAAACGCTTCATTGCCGAGGACCAAACGATTCGACTGGTTCAATTCTCGCCTCCGTTCCAAAATATTGAACCGTGCTTCAAGGGAGTGCTAATTAGTGAAGTTTAGTGTTTAGGGGTTTTCCCGCGGTGGAATCATCCAGCATGACTCGTGTTTCTCCATTCCGATGTGCGGGTAGTAGCTCGCCGCCGCAGGAGCCGCCAACAGAATCAGCCGTTTATCGAGTCCGGCGTGTTCATGAGTCATGCGACTCAGCTGCCGACCGATCCCCTGGCCCTGGCGAGCCACGTCAATCGCCAAGTCCGACAGATAGGTACAATATGCGAAATCGGTGATCGCTCGCGACACGCCAACCAGCGTCCCATCTTCATCTCACGCCGTCACGACCAAATCTGCTTTCGCCAGCATCTGGGCAATCCTCGCCGCGTCATCCACTGGCCGCCGTTCCGCTAGCGTCGATCGTCTCAAGACATCGATGAAATCCGCGGGCGTCAGATTCGGTTCGATCGCATATTTCATGATTTGACTCCTTCGATTTCCACAACAAAACCTGGGTTCAGCAGCTTGCAAGCCAGGTCGCAGCAC
Organism: uncultured Planctomycetota bacterium; assembly: GCA_963763175.1. Taxonomy (GTDB): domain Bacteria; phylum Planctomycetota; class Planctomycetia; order Pirellulales; family Pirellulaceae; genus Rhodopirellula. The sequence goes on from CAVXOB010000011.1 coordinate 1,676,335, forward strand.
GAACAATTGATGTAAGTCGTCGCACCGCGAGTCACCATGCCGTAGTTTCGATGGCCAGCTTCGTCGTGGATATGACCGAATGCGTGGAACCGTGGTCGGATCCGCTCGGTGACTTGACGCATCAATGACTTGGAACCGACATGAATCGGGGCTTTCGTTTCAATGTCTCGGGTGATATCGAGCACGCCCTTTGGCGGCCCGTGCGAAACCAATATATCGACATCGCTCGGGATCGAATCCCAGACGATGTCCATTTCGCCGCGGGGTTTCATATAGGCCCAGTCAAAGAACTTAGGCGTGTACGGCGTCCCGAAGATTCTCAGCCCGTTCCAAAGCATCTCGTCATGGATCAGAAACCGAACACTCGAGTAGTCCTCCGCACGAACCAACCCTTGCTCCACTGCCGTCGAGTGATTCCCCGGCACAAACACCTTGTCAGGAATAGGCAACTCCGAAAACCAATCAAAGAACGGCCGAGCCTCCAGTTCATTCATCCAAGCATTCCCATACGTCGACTCATCGCCGCAGTGGATCACCATATCGGCATCAGGAATGGTCAGCTCCCGATGCCGATTGTGAGTGTCAGAAATAAACCAGATTTTCACCCCGTCATTCTCCTCGCTGCGTTTATCCACCGTACTTGGCATCGCGTGATCATCAAGTGACGAATTCGGAGCGATCGGCTAGACTGATGGGCATTCGATAGTTTTCCTCGTTCGCACGGTGTCACGGATGACATTTCAGTTCAAAGATCAACTTGACGCCGCCGCCGAGCAGCGCAGCCAAGCCTACTTTGCAACGCTATCCGAGAAGGATCAGCGTCGATTTGCTGCTTTGGAGGCCCAGCGGTTGGGGCACGGCGGCATTGGCTACATCGCGAAACTGCTCGGAGTCTCCCGGAGCACGATCGAACGCGGTATCCGCGAAATGGAGCAGCTCCCTGAAGATCCGGCAGCCGGTCGGATTCGTCGCCCCGGTGGCGGCCGAAAAAAAGAATCGACTCCGACAGCGAGCTTGAAAGCAACCTGATTGACTCTCTGGATTTGCAAACCGCTGGTGACCCTGATGATCCCGACGCCGTCTTCACCAGCCAAACTCCAGCTCAATCCGCCGACAAGGTGACCGCTGCGGGGACGCCGGTCCATCGCAACACCGTCAAGACGTGGTATCGCGAGATCGGGTTGGGACTGCGGCAAATCCGAAAAGACATTGCCGGGGGACACTCTCCCGATCGCGGGCAGCAGTTTGAACGAATCGGCGATCTGACAGACATGTACGAGCGTGAAGGCAATCCTGTCTTTTCCGTGGACACCAAAGCCAAGGAATTCCTTGGTCGCCTGTACCGCAAGGGAAGGATCTACGGCACCGCCGCCCTGCAAGCTTTCGATCATGATTTCCCGAGTTGGGCGGACGGCAAATTGATCCCTCACGGAATTTACGACATCCGCCGAAACGTCGGGCACATCAACCTTGGACTGAGCCATGACACCAGTGAGTTTGCCGTGGAAAGTTTGCGTTGGTACTGGAGCCGCATTGGCAGGCAATGCTATCCCGGGGCGACAAGCATCTTGCTGTTGTGTGATTGCGGCGGCAGCAATGCCGCCAACCGCCATCTGTTCAAGTACTACCTTCAGCGGCTGAGTGAATCGATCAGGCTGCCGATTCGAGTCGCTCACCTCCCGAGCTACTGCAGCAAGTACAACCCGATTGAACGTAGGTTCTTTGCACATGTGGGCCGGGCCTGCTCAGGCCGGCTGTTTGATTCACTTGAAACGGTGGTTAATTTGATGCGACAAACCAGAACGCGAACGGGCCTGCGAGCGACCGTCAATGTAATCCGCCGTGCCTATGAGACCGGCCAGAAAATCACCGACGAAATGAAGTCTCGCATGAACATCATCTACGACGAAGCTCTGCCAAAATGGAACTACGCAACAAGCCTGTGAGTGCGCCAGTTATTCTTCACGCGATGCTTGGCGAGAAACTTGTTGGAAATCGTTTTGAAAGAAACGCGATCATCCCCAGAGCCGTGGACCCAGACCAACCCTTCTCGCTGCGTTTTTGGGTTCAAAACGCTTTTGACGCCCCCCACGGAATTGCCGCCCATTTCCCGATGCCAACGGAAGCCACCGCGAACCAATGATCATTCTCACAAAGCACGGGGAGCAACTCGCCTCCCAGTTCTTTGAGCTGTCGCTCGAGCTGCATCGCTTCCGCGTCGCGCATCTTCTCGGCAGAACGTTCGAGGTAGATTGTCAGCAGTCGCGAACAGACCGACCAAAACTCTGCCCACTGGCAAACTCTGTCATCGCTCACGTTGCTACTCATGTAGTTCTGGCTCAACTATTTCTCTTCCGCTGAATCCGACTGGCTCGACGCGCGAGATCGTTCAGATCTTCATCGCGTAGCTCGGCAAGCAAACGAAAGACCTCAGGTCGTTCGATCACGCGCCGCCGGATGGGTTCTGGTACCTTTTCAGCAAGCAGCAGTAGCTCATCCTCGTCCCCACCGAGTTCGACGGCCAACTTGTGAATCAATTGTTCGGAAGCTTGGTGGCCATCTTCCAGCTTGTCGCTCTCGATCTTTGATAGGTACGTGAACCCAACGCCAACTCGCTTCGACAAGTCTCGCAAGGTCCACTGCTTGCCTTTCCGCAACTCTCGGACTCGCTCACCGAACTGGATCTTTTTTGTTCCGGTTCGTTTGGATTTGACAGCCATCTTGTGACCTCGCCGGGCGGGGCGTAAATTAATTGCACTTCGTAGGAAACATAGCACCCGTGATGTGCTTGGGGAAGTATGGAATTATCCTGCGGCATTTCACCCACGACGTCAAACAAGGATCTGGCAGGCGATGCCCCGCGTTTTTGACAATATCGACCAAGCACTCTTGCCGGCCCTGAAAGAGACGCTTGCTGTCTCGGAGCGAGCCGACTTCTGTGTTGGCTACTTCAATCTTCGTGGTTGGAAAAAGCTCGACGGTGTCGTCGATCAGTGGAGTGGCAATGATGGCGAGTGCTGTCGGCTACTTGTAGGTATGCAGTCGCTTCCTCAAGAGGAGCTGGAAGAAGCCTTTGCGATTGTTCATGACGATGGCGGAATTGACAATCAAACCGCGATTCAGAAGAAGCGAGAACTTGCGACCGAGTTTCGAAAGCAGCTCATGCTCGGTGCGCCAACCAACGAAGACGAGGCCGGCCTACGTCGGCTGTCGAAACAGCTCCGCGCTGGAAAATTGCGTGTGAAGCTATTTCTACGACACCGACTGCACGCCAAGCTGTATCTGGCCTTTCGTCAAGATCCCAACAATCCAATCATTGGTTTCCTGGGGAGCAGCAACCTGACGTTTGCGGGACTGCAGCATCAGGGCGAATTAAATGTTGACGTGCTCGATCACGATGCCTGCGAAAAACTAAAGCAGTGGTTCGAGGATCGCTGGACCGACCGGTGGTGCATCGACATTTCGAAAGAACTCGCCGAGATCATTGATGAAAGCTGGGCCAGCCCCGAAGATCGGCTGCCGTATCACATCTATCTGAAGATCGCTTTTCATTTGGCAGAGGAAGCTCGTAGCGGCCTGAAAGAGTTTAGCTTACCTCGCGAGTTTGAGTCGATTTTGTTCGACTTTCAAACCGCAGCCGTGAAGATTGCAGCCCACCATTTGAACAAACGCGGCGGCGTCATGATTGGTGACGTTGTGGGTCTCGGCAAGACGATGATGGCGACGGCGCTCGCACGAATGATTGAAGACGAGCAAGGCATCGAAACTCTTATTCTTTGCCCCAAGAACCTTGAACCGATGTGGCTGGATTACCGCGAGCGGTTTGGGTTGCGTGGCAAGGTCATGTCCACCAGTCGCGTACAACATGAACTGCAACATGAACGTCGCTATCGCTTAGTGATGATCGATGAAAGCCACAACTTGCGCAACCGGGAAGGCAAGCGATTCCTAGCGATTCAGGACTACATCACCGCGAACGACAGCAAAGTCGTTTTGCTCACCGCGACGCCCTACAACAAAAACTACGTTGACCTGTCTAACCAGTTGCGATTGTTCTTGAAAGAAGACGCCGATCTGGGCGTCCGCCCCGAGGAGTACATCCGCCAAATCGGTGAGACTGAATTCATTCGTCGTCACCAATGTAGCCCCAAATCACTCGCCGCATTTGAAAAAAGCGACGAAGTCGATGACTGGCGAGAACTGATGCGGCTTTACATGGTGCGGCGAACCCGCACCTTTGTCAAAGAGAATTATGCGGACGTCGATTGTGGAAAATGCGGAACACGAATTCTGGCTAGTGAAACGAAGTGCTCGTCGTGTGATTCCATTCGCAGTGCGAGCGGTAGGCCCTACCTTACCTTCAGCAACGGCACACGCGCCCCCTTTCCAACACGAGTTCCGAAGACTGTCCGCTTTGAACTCGATGACAATGACCCGGCGGATCAGTACGCTTCGCTTTATTCAGACACCGTCGTCAATCGAATTAACCGGCTGGAATTGCCTCGCTATGGACTCGGCAATTACATCTACGAGACGCCTTCTGCGCCCCCAAAGCCAGCCGAAGCTCGCGTGATCAAAGATTTGTCACGTGCTGGCAAACGCTTGATGGGATTTTGTCGGACAAATCTTTTTAAGCGATTAGAGAGCAGTGGGCTGGCGTTTCTGCAGTCGATCGAGCGACACATTCTTCGAAACTACGTCTATCTGTACGCCCTCGAAAATGACCTGGACGTTCCCATCGGATCGCAAGATGCATCGCTGCTCGATGCCAGCTTTCACGATGAAGAATTGGACCTGTTCGACGACAGCACCAACACTGGGCAATCGTCGACCGGCGAACAGTCGGGAAGTTTTGCCAACTTGGCTTCCCGCAGCGAAAGTGAATACGAGGACGCAGCCTGGTCCATCTATCGACTCTATGCGGACAAATTCAAACGCCGATTCAAATGGCTACCCGCGTCCCGGTTCGTTCCCGATCTTGAACATGATTTGCGAAAAGACGCCGAATCGCTCATCAAACTGTTGCAAGATTGCGGTGCATGGCAGAGCGACGTCGATGCCAAGCTGAACGCACTTCACCAGTTGGTATCCCAGCAACACTTCGCTGAAAAGGTGCTCGTTTTCACTCAGTTCGCCGACACGGCCTACTACCTGAAACAGCAGTTGCAATCGCGCGGCGTTGATGACGTCGGCGTCGTGACTGGGCAAACTTCCGACCCGACGTCGGTGGCGTGGAAGTTCAGTCCGATCAGCAACGACAAGCAGGATCGGATTACCGCCAGCGACGAGCTGCGGATATTGGTTGCCACCGATGTGCTCAGTGAAGGCCAGAACCTGCAAGATTCTGCGGTCGTTGTCAACTTTGACATCCCTTGGGCCATCATTCGATTGATCCAGCGAGCAGGGCGTGTCGACCGCATCGGACAACAATCCGAAGAAATCCTTTGCTACACGTTCTTGCCTGCCGCTGGCGTTGAACGAATCATCAACCTGCGTGGTAGGGTTCGCAAGCGATTGCAGGAGAACGCCGAAGTCGTTGGCACCGACGAAGCGTTCTTCGAGGACGATCCGACGCAGCCCAATTTGCACGACCTGTACAACGAGCGGGCAGGGATTCTGGACGGTGAAGATGACACGCAGATTGACTTGTCATCGTACGCTTTTCAAATCTGGGATAACGCGATAAAGGCCGACCCATCGCTTGCCAACATCATTCCAAATCTACCCAGCGTCGTGTATGCGACGAAGGCTCACGAACCAACCGATTCGCGTCCCGATGGTGTGCTTGTCTACGCACGCACCAGCGAACGAACCAATGCCTTGGCATGGATCAACCAGCAGGGCTTCGCCGTATCGGAATCGCAATATGCGATTCTCAAGGCGGCTACGTGTAAACCTGATACGCCCGCGCTGCCGCGACAAGACAAGCACCATGAACTCGTCCGCAGCGGTATCGAACTTATTGCAAATGAAGAAATTCAGGCCGGTGGTCAGCTCGGTCGCGCGTTGGGGGCGCGGTTCCGAACCTACGAGCGAATGAAACGCTTTGTCGACGATGTCGGTGTCGATCAGCCTCAGTTTCCGATCAAAGACCTGGAACGAGCGATCGGCGACATCTATTCCAACCCACTGCGTCCTCTGGCTGTGAGCATTTTGAATCGACTGCTTAAGACTGGCATCACCGACGCCGACCTGGCCAATCGTGTGCTGGAACTTCGCGCCGAAGGCCGGCTCTGCATCCTCAGCGGCGACGATGACGACCACCACGAAACCCAAATCATCTGTTCGCTGGGGCTGAAAGCAACATGACCGACATCCCTAAAATCCGACGACTGATCAAAGACTTCAATTTTGAAGGCATGTTTGAAGAGCTGGGCTGGGACCGATTCCGTCGTGAGTTGCCGGTCGTGGTCGATGAACGTGAATACAAACTCAACGGTGTTCGCGAAAAGAAGGGGGTTCAGGTATTTCACTATTTGGTCCCCGTAGCGGATGAATTCCCCAGTGCGGCCACGATGACCAAGATTCAGCGTGCCGTCGCCAAAACGGCGCACGAAAACATCGTGATCTTCTCGAATGAATCCAAAACTCGCCAATCCTTTCGTATTGCAAGACGTGAAGAAGGCAAACTGCTGCGCAGCACCGGACTGGACTTCCATCAAGGGCACTCCGGGGAAGCCCTCGCCGGACGTCTCAGCAAACTTGCGATCTCGCTCGACGAGGAAGATGAGCTGACGCTCGTTGATGTCACCAACCGAACCAGCGAGCTGTACGCCGAACGGGTGACGAAAAAATTCTTCACAAAATTCCAACAACAGCGAGACGCATTCAAGGACTTCATCAAAGGCATCAAGGACATTCAGCAGCAAGAGTGGTACGCATCCTTGATGCTCAACCGGTTAATGTTCGTTTACTTCGTTCAGAAGAAAGGCTTTCTCGACCACGACCGCGACTACCTCAAAACCCGGCTCGCTCAATCGCGGAAAGCGAACAAAGATTTTCATTCCTTTTACCAGTACTTTCTTCTGCGGCTTTTCCACGACGGGTTGAACAAGCGAGTTGCCGATCGCGATCCTGATCTCGAAACATTGCTCGGGCAGGTTCCGTATCTCAATGGCGGCATTTTTGGCGAACATCAGATCGAGCAGAACAACAAAAAAATCAAGATTGCCGACGAGGCATTCGAGAAACTGTTCGCTTTCTTCGACGAATACACTTGGCACCTCGACGATCGCCCGTTGCGCGGCGACACCGAGATCAATCCCGATGTGCTGGGCTACATCTTTGAAAAGTACATCAACCAAAAACAGATGGGGGCGTACTACACCAAAGAAGACATCACCGAGTACATCTCCAAGAACACGATCCTTCCCTATCTGTTCGACGAAGCGGCGAGACGGAACACCGAGCCGTTTCGTCCTGAACGAGAAGTTTGGCAACTGCTTCGCGACGACCCCGACCGCTACATATACGATGCAGTAGGTCACGGAGTCTTCACCGATATTCACGCCCATGACGAGTTGGATTCCCCAGTTACATTGCCAGCCAACATTGCGGCGGGCATCGCCGACGTTGCGAAGCGTACGGACTGGAACACCGCCGCACCACCGGAAGTCGCCTTACCGACTGAAACTTGGCGAGAACACATCGCCCGGCGTGAGCGATGCTTGGAACTGCGAAAGAAACTGGCCGCGGGAGAAATTACGTCGATCAACGAATTGATCACGCTCAATTTGGATATTCGCCGTTTCGGACAGGACGTAATCGACGGTTGCGAAAGTCCCGATTTACTCTCGGCGATCTATACTACCATCGCAGGTCGACCCGCCAAACTCGGCAGCAACGCCACTCCTTTGTTGCCGATGAGCGTGCTGGACCCAACGTGCGGTAGTGGAGCGTTCCTGTTCGCGGCACTCAACATCTTGGAACCGCTCTACGCTGGCTGCTTGGACAAGATGGAAGAGATGGTCGTCGCCGCCGAGGAAACGGGCACGGGCAAGCTGACCAAACGCTTAAAAGAATTCAAGGAGATACTCGTCGACGCGGCCAGTCACCCAAATCGGCAGTACTTTATTCTCAAGTCGATCATCATCAACAATCTATTCGGCGTCGACATCATGCCGGAGGCCGTTGAGGTATGCAAACTCAGACTGTTTTTGAAGCTAATGTCGACGGTTGAGCCACAGTACGATCTAGAGAACCTCGGAGTTGAGGCACTTCCCGACATCGACTTCAACATCCGCGCTGGCAATACGCTGGTCGGGTACGCAACGCTCTCGGAAATCAAAGATTCCTTTCAGCGTCGCTTTGGGTTGTTCGATAGTATCGAATTAAAGAACCTGGAAAAACAAGTGAAGATCGTTTCGCTGAACTTTGAGATGTTTCGACGCCAGCAAACGGAATTGAACGGTCAAGTCAAAGAAAATGACAAAATAACCTTGCGACAAGAACTTTGTACGCTGACGGAAGAACTCAATGAATTCCTCGCAGGGGACTACGGCATTGATTCCAAGAAACAAAAGAAGTTCGCTGACTGGAGAAAGTCACACCAACCTTTTCATTGGTTCGCCGAATTCTACGGGATCATGTCCAGCGGTGGCTTCAATGCGATCATAGGAAATCCACCATGGAAGGAATACTCTGCCGTCAAGAAATGGTACACGGTGCGAGGGTATTCCACCGAACGATGTGGGAACCTTCACGGGATTTGCACGGAACGGGCACTAGCTTTGAAATCACGAAACGGACAAGCCAGCTTTATCGTTCAGCTTCCAGTGGTATGTTCAACCCGAATGGCGTCAGTTCGCTCCGCACTGCGAAGTAAATCTGAATCATTGAACGTGATCACATTTGACGATCGACCTAGCAAATTGTTCGATGGATTGCAACATTGTCGTTCTACGATTTGGATTTCTGCTGGAGACCGTTCTGCTGGCACATCTCATTTGGCATCGACACGCTATCAACGCTGGAATTCAGATGCCCGGATTAATTTATTTGAGAAGTTAGAGTTTGCCGCTGATGTGTCAGGCACGATCTTTCCGGAACTGATTCCGAAATATGACCAGTCACTTCACGCGAAAGTTTTTGAGGTTATCAAAGGAAAATCAAAGAGGAGTATCGCGGACACGATGTCGCTATCCGGTCGAAAACACTTTTGCTTTTATCAAGAAGCAAGTCAATATTGGATTAAAGCTGTCTATGGATTGCCACACTATGCTAAGAATGGTGGACGAGCGTGCGGTCACGAATCTGCGTCGATTTCTGGAAGTGATGGTTGCGCATGACGCAGTGTGCTGCTTGTCGTATCGTGATCGCGACTTTGGTTTTCGAGACGTGTCACAAGTTCAGCAAGGATTGAAACGCCTGGATCGCGAAAATTTTCATGAGGAGACTGAGTCATATTCAGGAGCCTTCCTAGGCGTATTGCCGAATCGCCGGACGTTCGAGTTTCGTGTTGCAAGTGAAGAATCTGTCATCAGCGGAAAAATCGCCAGCGAGATTTCAGACCCGGCCTCTATCAACCGAAATTTGGGAACACCGGTTTCCATCAAGTTGACGGCGACGCGTCTCGGTCACGGACGAGCCAAGTATGTCCTAAGAGAATTGCCCGTATGGGATGGCTCTGAGTGAAAGACAGAAAACGAAGGCGGGAATAGTGGCTGTGCTGTCGAATCTGCCGTTTGCTGCGGCGGTGTTACTTGGAAGTCTTCGAGAACATTGAACAGGCTAATTCGGTTCGCTTCCTGATCGACTGACACGGATTCGCAAAGCAAGAAGTATTCCAGCTTTGGCATCAGACCCGTTCTTTGTCAAAAGTCTGCGTAATCTGGCCTACGCTCGACTTCGCCAAGCGATCGACCATCCGCCACTGGGTGTTCGGCGTGGAAACCGTAAACGTGCGTGTCGTTGTGGTTGTGATCGACCGTCGGGCTTGGCGTGCAATCAGGGAGGCGAGTGACAGTTCGCTGGCCTGCATGTTTGCAAGGAAGTCGATGTAATCGCGAGCAAACTTTTTGTTGATCGTTTCGCAGGCGACGGCAACAGCGGCAATCGTGACCTGATCCTTGAATTGTTGGCCAGGAACGAACGACTTCAGTAGCGATCGAATGAAGCGATCGAGCTGCGACTCGCCGATGGCCTCTTCACGCAGCCCAGAGTTCAGCGATTTGACTTCTAGACTGCGGCGCATCGCGTGATAGATACCCTCGGCCGAACCGATTTGCGAGAATTGCTCGCGAAAATCGTCGGTGGTGAGTGCTTCAAGCTGTCGCGGGATTTGATTCATGGTTTGATCTCTCGGTCCAAATTTCTTCTTCCACATTGTACGTCGAGGGCAGCCCGTGGTCTCGGGACAAATGGAAACATTCACCTATGTCGTGGCCCCACTTACTGAGGACAACCGGCAGCAGTGCCGATTTTTCCGTTAATCCTGGCTTCAAACCCACGATTCTGGCCACATGAAGGTACGAATTGTCGTCTATATCACGATACAGAACCAGATCGTCTACTTGCGGGGTCTTCGTCCGGCGATAACCGTCATCGACAAGGATTTTTCGCCAATCCTCGGATTGCGAAATGCCCGTCCGCCGGCTTGCCCAGGCCAATCCTGCGCAATTGTAGAGTCCGCCGGCGTGCCGTCGGAACGTCCATTGACGCTGTCGGCATTGGTCTTCGAACGCTTGAATCCGTCCTGCGGCGACTTCCGTTCCTTGGTGATTGGCAATCGGGTTGCCTTTGCTTGTCACGAGCGGAATGCTCTGCGGACTGGACAAGGAAAGTTCTGCCAATCCAAACATGCAATCGCTTTCGCTATAATGTTGAAGCCGGGGCTATTCGGCCCGACCATCGAACCAGGCGGGATGCACACCCCCGCTCCAAAAGTATCCCGTTTCCACCACACGCGTCAACAAGATGAATCTCTCTTTCGGTGTGACCCTCTCGCGATGACTATTGACCCGAGTTGCGAGACCCTTGTTCCCGGACAAGCTTGCTGGCCGAATAGGCTTTGCGAACAAGCTTATCCAACCCTCAACTTCCTCGGAAACTCATCGTTGCTGACCAGACAACCGACCGCGATTTTCTGTTCATCGAAGTGTCCTGGCGATATGATCCTGAAGACGACGAAGTGGATCGGTAGACTTGCGGAAGACGAAAAAACAACAATCGTCGGCGGATTTCATTCGGCAATGGAAAAGAGTTTTTTGGACATACTACTCGGTGGGAGATGCCGGTTGATTGTTTGCCCGGCCCGTAGTCTGGTTCGTTATCGTGTTCCAGCGACTCTGAAGCCGGCGATGTCCGAAGAACGCTTGATGGTTATTTCGTCGCTTTCCGAGTCGGTTCGCTCGAATTCGGCATCTTCTTCGCTGGCCCGCAACCATTTGGTCGCGGACTTGGCGTCCGATGTCATTGTCGCGCACGCGGCGGAGGGAAGCCGTACGGAGAAGTTCGTGCTTGGGCTTTTAGCAAAACGGAAATCGGTCGTGTGCCTCGATCCTCGCTGCAACACGCTGCTGTCCGCGGGTGCTAAATTGATGGCCTGAACGTAGGTCTCGTTCCCGGGCTCTGCCTGGGAATGTAATACACCGCAGGCTCCCACCTGCCGATTGCATGGGACGGGAGGCGGGAGCTTCCAGGACATTGTGTTTCCAGCCGGGAGCCTGGGAACAGGTTGTTAGATAGGATTCTGGTTTTCATTGATGATCGCAGTTGGTGCACGGTCGATTCAGCGTTTTTTGTGTGACCACGCCCTGCGCGAATTGTTCATCGACGAACTTGGTTGGGATCACGTTTCTGCGGAATTTGAGCTGTCGCTTGAGGATGAGGTCTTCCGTTTTGAAACGCTCGCGTCGAAACGTGGATTCATGGCGCTCGCGTGTGAGGTTCATCGCACGGTCGTTGCCAATCGTGGTTTGTTGCGGCATTTGCAACGACTGCTAAGATTCTTCTTGTCGCGGATGTACGTGTCCACAATCTCTTGCCAATAGTCGGCACCAACGCTTCCCGGCCGCATGATCGTCCATCCCATCGCATTGGATACGTGCACCGCAACTTGATCGGCACCCGCATACCCCTCTTTCATCATTCCCTCAATCCACTTGCGATTGAACAGCCGCACGCGGAAATCTTGCCGCAACGCGTCTTCGCTCGATACGATCGATGCCTTGTTGGGATCGCGAACGTCGGACAGCAAAAACTCAGGTTCCTTGCCGGTAAGATGCTTGACGGCCGCGGCAAGGCTACCACCAATATACCAGTCGTACTTGTTCGAGAGCGGACTGCGCGTTCGATCAGACCAACTGCGGAGCACAATTTCAGTACCGTCGATGTGTGCGTTGTAAGCATCCGCCGCGGGTTCGCCCCACGCACCATCGGTGTAGACGTTGCGAACATGGCTAAGATACGTTTCCATCAACTGCTCGCGTGAATCCCACTCGCCCGATCGCTCGACAAGATAGTAGTATCCCGCGCTGCCTTGCTGCCCCAATGGATATCCGAAGATCCGGGCCGTTGATTGAATCTTGGCAAGCTCGGGGGCAACGCCGTTCTGAATCAACTTCGTTTCAGCAATTTTGCTGTCCCTGCGGACGTAGTTGTCATCATCCGATTCGCCTGCGGCAGCGACAAGGCGCACCGCACGATCGATCAGTCGCATTCGCGTCGGCAGCATGTCACGGTAGTAGGATAGTCCAGCGATGAAGACATCGATACGTGGTCGTTCGAGTTCATCGAGTGGGATCAGTTCAACATCGGCGACGATATTCTTCTCGTCCCAAACCGGACGCACGCCCATCAAATACAGAATCTGTGCCTCCATGACACCGTAGTCTTGGAACGTGGCGAATGAGTTGAGCGTGAATGCGATCTTGTTTGGATAACGACCATTCTTCTCCAATCGTGTCGCGAGTAAATCATCGATCAACTGTTTGCCGACTTCCCAAGACGGACGCGTCGGCACTTCCTCGGGGTTCATCACGACCATGTTGCGCCCCGTTGGTAGGACGGCTGGATTGCGATCGGGGCTGTTTCCCGGTCCCGGCGAGATAAACTTTCCGTCAAGTGCCGCAAACAATTGACTCAGCTCTTGGGGAGTTTGCCGGAACCCTTCGACGAGCATGCTCAGCGTATCGAACGATTTTTCGAGTTCAGGAGAGATGGCTCCCACAGCCTTTAACTTGGAATCATTGTCTCGTCGTGCGGCCTCGAGGGCGTCGCTAGGCGAAAAGCTCTCGTTGACGATCAACCGAACAATCTCTTCGGCTTTGACTCGCAAGTACTTTTCGCGATCACCGTCCGTCAACGACTCGCCAAGCGGAACGTCAATCACGTCGGACAAGTGCTTGGAAAAATCACTGCCCAAGCAAGTCGCCAGATACGGCACGAGTAGATCCGCTCGCGGTGGCTCTCCGAGTACGTGCAGGCTCACCGGCGTCGTTTCGTTATGGATGTCGTGCAGGTACGCCAGAACCGCTTTTATCTGATCGTTGGAAAGTAAATCGTCTTCGGCGAGCGACAAATGGCAGTCCACGGTCAAGCCGTTCTCGATGACTTGGTCCGTGATGGACTCGCGAAATTTCTCTTTCAACAAGCCCTCGTCGAGAACAATCCATTTATCGATGTCACCGTGTAGGTTTTCCAGTTCATCGGCGAGGCCTGCGTTCACCGACGGCGGGACGAGGTGATCGATCAATGCAGCGTAAGCGCGGCGTTTGACTGGCGAAGATTCGCCGAGGTTGTTGACAACCCACGGATTGATATTGGGTATCTCGCCCATGACGACATCGGGCCAATCGTGCCTGGACAGTCCAGTCGGTTTGCCGGGCAACAAGAATTCGGAACCGTGCGTTCCAAAATGGATCATCGCATCGGCATCAAATTCTTCAGCGAGCCAAAAATACGTGGCCAGATAGTTGTGTGGTGGCGGGACTCGCTCGTCATGCACGAGTGACGTATCCTGGGCTTCGCCACGCAGCGGTTGCGGCAGCAGCGTGATATTGCCAAGATCGATGCGTGGGATCACCAAGTAGGATTCATTGGCGTTTTCCCAGACTAAAAATTTCCCAGGTGCTTCACCCCACTTCGCGACAACGTCAGCGCGCAGGTCGGCGGGAACATGCTTTTCAAACCATGACTGATACTGGCTCGTGGGAATCAAGACGGCATGGCCACTGCGAACCAGGCGATCTAAAACGCCGGGCGCCCAGACGCCGATTTGACGTCCGTATTCTGTCATCCAGGCGAGGAGTTGATCTTCGTTGTCCGGCACCCGGTTGAGTTTGTAGCCTCGCTGGCGCATCTCACCGAGGATCTTGACCATGCTGCGAGGTGCGTTCATGAACATCCCCGTCGCACTACCCCGCATCAACTCTCCCTTGCCCATCTCACGGTCGTAATAAATCAACGCGATCTTCTTTTGAGCGTTAGCCGTCGATGACAGCTTTGCCCACGCGAGCGACCGTGCGACGAGATGCTCGATGCGATCGGGGACCGGCACAAACGCTTCGCCACTTCCTCCGCCATGGATTGTCCCAGCTCCGATTTGCGGTTCAATCGCGCCGATGAGCTCTTGACCAACGATCTGAAATGCCATCTCACTCGACGCTAAACCTTCGATACTGATCTGCCAATCATCAATCGATTCCTGCCGAAAGAAGATGGAGTGAGTGTGCGGCACACCCAACTGCTCGCGAAAGGCGACGGAATCTCGGCTGTGACACGTGTGAACGACAACGTCTGGATGCAGCTCGAGCATTTGATCTTCATAATCATCGCCGTAATCGATGATCGCGACGGCAAGTGCATCTTGGCTCTCAAATTCGCCAATTAGCGCATCAACCACTTGGGGTTGTTGAAACATCAGGTGAGTGGAGTGAACCGTAATGCAAACCGTCGGTCGGCTTTCGGTCTCGCGGCGTGTCTCCTGGCACCACGTCTTCCAGTCGGCGACCTGATCAAACATTCCCGTGTGGTCGGGATGGTATAAACCGCTTACGACCGGCGTTTCCGGCGCGACAACGCTGCCAGGTTGCCCGAGATAGGTGACGCCGAGATAGATCAACAACCGGCGCAAATTCTCAGGCGTATTGCCGTAGTAGGACGCGATCGACGGATCCGTTTCGATGACACCTGACTTGGCCAGTTCGGGTAAGTCCTTTTCTGCTAAACCCGAGATGCTGTACACACGAAGTTTGGGGTTCTTGGCTCGTCCGGCTTCAATCATTGCCGTGTAGTTCGACTGATACTCGCTTCGGGTGTGCTGCAGTAGCAGCAGATCAAATTGGCTCAGGTCAACCGACTCGTTCGCAAACTTTTCATCGTCCAAAATCACGACGTCCAGGCCGACTGGAGCCGCGTAGGATTGCAGGTGTTCAAAGACGCCACCGTGTAGCCCCGCGAATGCAATTCGCGGCTTCGAACTGGTAGGAGGATTGGTTTCCGCAGCGGAACAAGTCGCGACGGATAGCAGCAGCCAGGTGATGGCAATACGATTAAAATTCACCGACGATCTCATTGCCATTTCGAGTCCCAAGTGCATGATAAACGTCTTGGTTGATACTCTCGGTGATGAAATGAACCGAGCCGTCGACGAACGCAAAATGAGCACCACCAATGTGTTGGCTGCGAGCGGCAAAGTTCGTGCAGCCGTTATTGGGTGCAATGCAATCGATGCGGATGTCGTTGGGGGCGCGATCCGTACTGAACATATTGTTCTGGGGCGGGCCGCCCAGCCAGACGTTACCGAGATCGGAGAAGGTTGCTGGAAACGATTGGCACGTGTCGATATCAGCAGCATTAGCTGTCGATCCGCGTTTTAAGATGTAGTTATCCCGCACCGTCTCGGGCGTGAAATCGCCTTTTAAAATCTCTCCGATGGCGATCGTATTCGAAGTACCATCGAGGATATCGCGAAACTTCATCCAGCTATCGTGCCCGAAGACACCATTGCCTTCCGTCTTGCCACGCATTCCACACAGCGTTCCCTGGTTGCCGAGGTAGTTTGTCGGTGCCCAGTCTGGATTGACCTTACCAACCGCGTCGCTGGGACAAATATATGTTGCAATCAGTGTATTGCCTGCAGGCTGGAATGCTGAATTCTGGTCAGCCGAGACGGCAAGATCGATTTGATCGAAATCAATTGTCTCAAACACCGCGGTCTGTTCAATGAACGGCAAAATCGAGGTCATCCAACTAAATTGATGACGAAACGAGGGACCGTCCCAGCCCGATTCCATGTGCCCGGGCGGAAAGGTATTGAAGGCGGAGTGATAGTTCTGCAGCCCCAAGCCAATTTGTTTCATGTTGTTGCCGCAGGACATCCGCCGGGCGGCCTCACGAGCAGCCTGGACAGCTGGCAGTAGCAAACCAACCAATATCCCAATAATCGCTATCACCACGAGCAGTTCGACAAGGGTGAATCCCTGTTCGCGTTGGTGACGATCACAACGCCGGGCTGGTCTCTCATGATCTCCACTAGTGCCCATGCGTGTCATGTCTTTCGTGCTTGATATCGTCATCGAGTTTTGTGCCGCATGCGTCATTGCATACCACATATTGGTTCCCTTGGACTGTTCGCAAATTGGAATCGACCACCTTCGCGATAGCGGTACCGCACGTTGCACACTCGCCGGGATGCCCGGTCACGCTCACCGCCTCGACCTGCGGATAGGGAGATGAACCCGAACTGCATCCAGTGAGACGTAGAAGCAACGTTGCGATGAGCAATGATACGAACGCTAGGTAGTGAACTGTCATAGGCCGCCGACCGTACGCAAAGACTGTGCCGTATGGCGTTTGGCTGGGAGCGTGGGTATAGGTCGCGGCATAAGGTTCCAGCTTACTTTTCTCAAATCGCAAGCTGGCACCTTACCCAATGACCAATACACGCCCGCCAATAAATCCCACCTTTCTTAGCGTTAACATCCGCCGGAAATATCGTCGACGGAAAAGCCATCGCGGCCGGCGAAAAGTCCGTCATGCGATCGTGTGGATATCGTTGAATCAGGGGAGATCGCGTACGGTGTACCGAAGAATGAGTTCCGTTGTCACCATGCGGCTTGTGACAACAGTGCGAAACCTTCTTCAGCAGGCACGCCTCGAAAATCGGCTTTCAAGTTGCCGTCATCGCCGTAGTGGATATACATGAGGTAGCCTTTGCCGTGCATCCTGGTGCTCTCAGTTTCACTCAGGTCAACTTCGATCGATTCGATTTCATCAATGTTGTCAAAACCGCTTGTGTCGCTCGACGAGCGGTGCCAGCAGCATAATGAGTGACCAAGGCGTCCGGGGCGTGTTCCACCGGTATCGAATTACTTCGCTCGAACAGGGTGAAGCGGTCCGCGAGATCGGTCAGAGGAGCCTCGCAACGTGGAACATCGGTCAAGACTGCAGGTCGGTGTTCAAGCGGTCGAGGAACCGATCAACGCTCCCCTTGCTGTAATCAACACGGCGGGTGCGATGGCCGATGAGTAACACAGTTTCATCCTGGTGCTATAGAACCTTCATCGCTTCCTGCAGTCGACCGAGATCATTGAAGCGGTTGCACGGTAAGTTATTGGTGGAAAAGAAATCCTTCGCACCACTTGGGACGACTTGGCACATCCTCCAGAAAGCGTTTGCCAGAGGAAAGGCTCGAAAGACCGACAACAACACCGTGCCTCGTGCCTGGGTGCAGTCGGGCAGGTAGCAGCATCTGAAATTTGAAAAATTTCAGATTGCTATTGGGGAAAAATGGCGTCCGTGTCCTACTGAACGTTTTTGGTTAGCTGCCAAACATCTCAATCGGAACGGACGCCATGAATAAGCCTATCACAACTTTCGCTTCTCTCAAACGTCTCTTCGATGACTTCGAGCCACAGTTCGCTACTGAGGTAATCGCCGTCATCTGGAGAGTCATCGCAGTGGTACAATGTTTTTTCCAGAAGGGAAATCACTCCCGCCAGCACCGATCGATTCGAAAGACGACTCGAACGCCTCGTACGCGAATTGGCTCGTGTGATCATGCAGCGAACATTCAGACGAATCGAATCCCGTGACCGAGATCAAACGGTATCTTCGTTTGACTTCAACGGCGAATCCTTCCGCCGCAATCGACGCACTCCCAAAGAAGTCGACACACGATTCGGCCAAGTCACTTACCAACGTTGGTTCTATCAGAACACCCAAGCTAAATCATCTGGCGTCGCTCCGCTGGATGTCCGCCTCGGCTTGGTCGCCGGTCGGATGACACCCGCGTTAGCGGAAGTCACCGGGCGGCTTGCCGCCGATCTGCCCCAGCAACCCACCTTGGACATGATCAGCGAACGCTTTGGGGTAAGGCCATCGGTCGAAGCCTACCGGCGAGTGATTGCGGACCTGGCAACGCAAGTTCGAGTGGTGCATGATGACGAGGCGATTGAGCAGCTAGCTAAGTGGATCGAGCAGGCGCGTCAAAGTACCGGAAAACACGATGTTTTACTTCAGGTGGGGCGTGATGGTGTCTTTGTGCAAACGAGGCCTTGTTGGGAGGAAGCCTCCTGCGGAACGATTGCCGTTTACGATCGCAATCGCAAGCGATTGGGGACCATCTACCTGGGGCAGATGCCTGAACGTGATCAGCCTACGATGACAAAGCGATTGACCCATGTGATTGAAGGTGTGCTTCCTCGGATCGGTGGCAAGACGCCATCGCTGCGTTACGTAACCGATGCTGGCACTCACCCACAGTCCTATTTCAAGAAGGTTCTCTCGAAGATGAAAGATCCGGTGACGGGCCGACGTTTGAAGTGGAGTTGGGGTGTGGATTTCTTTCACGCTTGTGAGTATGTCTCTCTGCTTGCTGCTTCGATTTTCGGCAAAGGTAGCGAACGAGCCAGCGAGTGGGCCGAGCAACAGCGTCACACACTACGTCACGAGGACGATGCGGTGAGCAAAGTAGTCGCTCGTGCTGCACAGCAGAAGCGTCGTAACGGTTTAAAAGGGACGAAGGACGACTATCACACCGCGATCAACTATCTAAAGAAGTACCGCAGCCACATGGACTTCGCTGAGCGAAAACGCAGAGGTGATCCAATCGGTAGCGGCATTACGGAGGCTGGCTGCAAAGTCATCTTCAACCAGCGGCTTAAGCAATCGGGAATGCGTTGGCATCGCCAAACAGGTCAGTACATTGTCGATCTACGCACCGCCAATCGCAGTGGGATCTGGAACCGCATCTGGGATCGGCTGGTGATGCCCCAGGCCGAGCTTCCACCGATAACTCAGACAAATCGATTGGAATCATGCTGAAACCCAAGGGAAACACGTGCTACCTGCCCGACTGCACCCCCGTGCCTCGTTGCGGCACTGACGAAAAAGTTTGCTATAGAAACGGTCTACCATGATAATAATGAATTGGTCTATTCCTTTCCATGTTGTAGAATAGCGATTAGTCAAAACAATTTGGCTATACCTGTCGATCTTGATTCGTCTCAGCAACCTATCGTATTTATATTCTGGAAATCTAATGTCAGACGCAACCATCAAAGTCAAACTTTCGCTTGGCCAGCGAAAAGTCATTTGCAAACTGATGACCACACTCTATTTTCGTCTCATGCTTATCACGCCCAGCCAGAGGGTGATTATGTTTTCCCTTCGAGAGTTGGTGGAGATTTACCGGAGAGCTGGCGAAGCAAGGGACCAATTGGAAGGTGTCGTGATCCGGAAATCCCTGTCCCGTATCATGGACATCGTTGGCGAAGCGATCGAAAAGGCAACAGCGATCGACTCGCCATCAGTTTAATGTCTTGAAATGAACGGACGAGCAGCGGTACTTATTCAACTGGTGGTTGCTATGACGCATCTGTTCCTACCACCAGCGATTGGACATTGTGGACGTATACCCATCCAGCTCCTGAATGTCATCGTAACCGTTCACCAGAACCATTGTAGACGCGGGTTTTAGGCTATTGGGTTTATCTTGCTTCCCAATGGAGAACCCCATGAATCGAACCGAAACCGCGAAGCTTTGGACAGAGCGTCTGCAACGATTCGAACAAGCTCAGACGGCGGTCGCTCAGTTCTGTAACGCCGAAGGTGTTTCGCAGCCTTCGTTCTACTACTGGAAACGCAAGCTGCGGCCGCCACAAGATCCGAAAACCTCCGCCGTGGCCAATTTCGTGCCCGTCTCGTTCCATGACACGCCGGATCGCCCCGCGCCCGCAGCCGATCACGTGATCGCGACGATTGAACTTCCCGGTGGCATCCGCATTCGTGTCGAGCTGCCAGCTGATTCTCAGCCGAAGCCGCCTCGCAAGAGCGACCGCAAGTTCCCTGACCACTTGCCGCGCTTCGAGCGGATCGTTGACCTTCCCGAAGATCGACGCGAGGGCTTGAAGCTGATCAGCTATGACGAGGTCGAAACCCTCGAGTGGATCCGGCCCGAGCTTCGTGTACGCGTCAATAAATACGCCAAGTACGTCCCCGCACACGTTAACCAATGAACAAACACTGTCGCGCCAATTTTTGTAGATTTTGCGAAACCCCAGCCTCCCCTCGGTGATAGCCCTCCAATGATAGCCAGTTACGTTCGGGGGCTCGACTTCGATTGGGTGGCAATAAGCTGGGACGCGATGCTTTTGCCCGCTTGGGCTTGGGGGTGCTCGGGGGCGAGCAAGAGAGCCGTGGCGAAGTTTGCGGCGGCGGCTTGTGGATCCATGCGACTGAGCTGCAGGTAGCCGAGACGCACGTAGGTTTCGACATCGTTGGGGAAGGCATCGAGGACGCGATTGTAAAGCTTAATGGCGGTATCGGTGTCGCCGACGCCGGCACATGATCCGGCGAGCGCAAACGTTACGTCCATATTCTTGGGATCATGCTCGTGACAGCGCTGGAGCTCGGTTAGCGCGGATTCATAGTCAGCCAAGCCGATGTGCGCGAGTGAAAGTTGGTAGCGTGCCGACCAATGACGTGGGTTGGTTTCCGGCCAACCGATCACAGCGATCGCAAACAAATTTCTAGCCGTTTCGTTTTGGTCCAATTCCAAGAGTAACTGCCCGTACCGCTGAGCACCCTGCAGGTCACCGGGAAATTCGTTGACCGCACGTTGGTAAACCCGTACCGATTCATCGATCCGGCCGGTCCATCGTAAGCAATCGGCCAAGATGAATTGACTTTCGGCGTCACCGTTGAGTTTGGCGATCGCATCGCGAGCACGGGCTTCGGCGACTTCGAATTTGCCCGACCAGTGCATGACCTTGGCGAGGTTTCGCAGCGCGACTCCTTGTTTACGCGGATCGATGCGACTTTGGATCAACGCGTCCACGTCGGCGAGCGTTTCACTGGGAATATCCTTGGTGCCGAGCGCACCGGGCGATAACCATTCGGACTGCCGCATCGCATCGGCGATCCACAGCGACAGGCGGCGGTGGACGTCGATGGTCGGATGAACGTGGTCCAGGAAGTATTCGTCGCCCAGTAGATCGTGCCCTTGTTCGGCGAGGCTGACCTCGCGCAGTTGCCGGTCGAAATCGACCACACAAACGTCGTCCGCCTCCGGCAAATCGCGAACGATTTCCAAAAAGTCGTCCGGTGCGCGAAGCGGGCAGATATCACGATTCAGCGCCGTTTGGAACGCTTCCTTGGCACGCACGAAGTCCCGCTTGGCGAAAGCAGTTTGGGCGTCCTGAAAATCCGTCGCTTCGGGTTCGATCTTGAATGGGCTGCAATCCTTTTCATTGGACGCCGGCACGACAAACAGGATCTTCGCGCCCGATTCACGAGCGATGTCGATCATGCGATTGAGGTTGAACTGGAAATGTAGTCGAACATCGCGGCGCCACTCATTGTCGCGAACATAGTCCGATGGGCCAACGGTGTGATTGAGTCGTTCGTCGACTTCGGCGGGCAGCACACTGACGTTGGGATTCGGTCTCGTGTCGCGTTGACGCCGAAGGATCGAGTCCATGCAGCCATACGTGCGAGTCTTGGCGAGCCACCCGCTCAGCCAAAGCCGTATTTCGGATTGATCAAAGAAGTCGGCGTAGGTGCGACGTTCCAGGAACTCGTTTTGGCCGGTGTAGACGATGAAGATATCGGGTTCGTAGGCGGTCAATTCCTGCATCACGGTGGCAACACGAAAGCTCGCGTAGCTAACACCGCCGGCGTTGACGACTTCCCAGTGGGTGGTTGCGTCGATGTGCGGCAACCATTCTCGAAGCCAGCCGCAGAAGGACGTGGTGTCGTCGTAGGGGCGTCCGAACGTCGTGGATCCACCCAAGCAAAAGATGCGTTTGGTGTTGGCTGGTTTGGCGGCGCCGAATTGTTGGTCGTTGAACCAAACCAATTTGTTCTCCGCCGTTCGAAGCCATGATTTCCCGGCGTCATCGGTGGATGGTTCGAACAAGGGGACTTGGTTTGAAAAACCGATAAACGGGTCCGCGTGATCGGTCGATCGTCCGACGCCCAGCAGCGTCAACGCGAATTCGATCAGCAGTAAGCACAGGCCCGTTGTCACGATGCCGAAGCAAGCTTTTTTCCTACGGCTGAGTTGGCGACGTGTCATGCTGGCGGATGTGATGTTGCGAAAGGATTTAGAGATCCGTGGCGGATAATTCGCACCAAGTAGGCAAGTACGGTTAACAAGCCGGGTCGCACGCGAAGTTGGCCCTCTACGAGCGTCAGCACTTTGCAAGTCTACTGCGTCCCTCAGACTGGGCCCATTCAGCATTGATAATTGGTCGGATCAAACCATGTCTTTCAGAGCCTTGAGTGGCAGCACTTTGACCACATTTCGGGCAGGCTTGGCCTTGAAAACTGTTTCTTCTTGGGTGAATGGATTGATTCCCTTGCGGGCTTTTGTCGCCGGTTTGCGGATCACTTTCACTTTCATCAGGCTAGGCAGATTGAAAACACCTGGGCCGCGTTTTCCAAGGTTCTTCCCCATCAACGTCGAAAGCTCATCGAACACACTCACGATCTCTTTCTTGGTCAGGCCCGTGCCTTCCGCCAAAGCCGTGACGATCTCAGCCTTGGTCATCGCCTTCGCTGGCGCCGCAGTCGTCTTCTTCGTCGCTGTCTTTTTCTTTGCCATGTTCATTTCTTTCGAGGTAGTATTTAAGATAATCGCAGAAAACTATGTCTCGGCTTGTTGAATGTCAAGTGACACCCGCCTTCAACGGTTGCCGCAGGTTTCAAGTCACCGGGTCATGCACCCAGTGTCGAAAGCTTCGGTCATTGTCTACGAGCCTCCGCGGAGAATCGGCGAACAGGAGATGGGCTATGGCTTACTGAATTGCCTGACTTCAGGTAGCCAAGATTTCGCTACCTTTTCCCATGCATATTCCCCCCAATCATATGGTTGAAGAGCGAGAAGCATTCCCAACGGCGTCAACCCACCATGGGCGATGTTGTAACCGGAAGCGATCCGTTCCCAAGACAGCCCTGCGACAAAGCCTTCAACAGGAGCCAGATCAAGCCGACGAGCGGCAGTTCATTTGGTCGTTGTGCCCCGATCCATCAAATCGTTACGTACGAAATCACGAGTATGATCACCAAGCCAGTGAACACCCCAATCCACTGCTCATGGCTTGACTGCACGAGTGGCAATGAACGTGTCGAGAAATGCGGACAGAGGGTCGTTGTCGGATTTACCAAACCGATCTTCATATAGTCCCGTCAGCAGCAGACCTGCTCGCAACTGCCCTCCGATCTGATCTTCCAGAGTGTGACCGAACTCAAGCGGTTTTCCGGCACGTATCGTCGCCCGTATGTGTTCTTCATCGACGTGGTCCAAATCTGAATACGGAAGAGCGTATCTGACTTCCAGATTGCCGTTCTCTTTGCGTTCATCATCAAATATGAATCGCATTGCGTTCGTGAAGCCAGCCATCAGAACGCCACCACTGCGGAGTACACGATGGCATTCTTGCCAGACTGGAATCACCTTCGGCACAAACGTGTTAGAGCAGGGATGAAAGATGAAGTCGAACGACTCGTCAGAAAACATTGACAAGTCGGCCATATCGCCTTCGACAAACTTCATTTCGAGTCCGTCTCGGCCTGCTACGAATCTGTCTTGGTCCAACTGCCTCGGGGAGTTGTCGAACACGGTCACTTTCGCACCAGCTGCGGCAAGGATCGGAGCCTGCTGGCCTCCGGCTGAAGCGAGGCAAAGAGTGTCCGATCCATTGAGCGGTGGGAACCAATCGGCAGGGACCGGTTTGGTGGGAGTCAGCACGATGGTGAAATCGCCAGTTCTCGCTCTTTCGACAGTCTCTCGATCCACCGGCTTGGTCCAACGATCAGCTTGATTGACTAGCTGATCCCACGCACCTTGATTGTGCTTGCGAACATCTGTTTCGTTCATAGTACAGCTCATTGCGAGATCCGTTGTCGAAACATCCGACTACTTCGAAAGCTTCTTCTTGGCCGTGGTTAATCCTTTGGAGATCGTGTCCGCTGACTCCGTTGCGTCCATGCCAGCAAGCACCATAAATGCTTCGCTGAGCACTCGTTTTGTTTCCGCCACCGAGATAGCGGTCTTGTCAGTGTCCACTCGGCGTGACACTTCGTTGTAAAAATCAGTCAGTTTCATCGAATCAATCCAATCAAATCTTGGTGACGTTTGCCAGTCGGACTGGCGTAAGAATATCGAAGTTATTGCCAAACGAACTGCTGCCGCCAACCCATGGGTAACCTCGCAATGGGGAACTCCACACTCAGTGTAGCGAGTCATGCGAACCGGTGGCTGCCGTGCCGCACACGCTCACGATTCATCGCTGTCGCCTGCTTCAAGGTAGACCCAAGCGGTCGGTGTTGCTCCGAGTTCCGCCGTGCTGCCTCTGGAAACTCGTGAACAACGCACCGTGGGGATGATCCCCTCTCCGATGCCAGGCAGATCGAAGAGCGGTTTAAAAGCCGGATTTTAACAAAGCCAATTGCAGGCGACCGTCTGCCGAGACGGACGTAACCCGGACTGCGGACCAATGACTGATCGAGTCCTGGATCCCGTCATTCGTTACTGGGCACGCCTTCGGCTGTTGAATCGCCGCTGGTCGCCGGAGTCAATGCTCTGCATGGCCGGGATGGGGGCATTAGCAAAAGCCTGCGACCCCTTTGGGGATCGCAGACTTTCATTGGCTATCAGAGACTGCCGCTCAGACCGTTCGACTGCAAGCATCTGCCCGGTTCAAGGTGTGCTGGCATTACGCTTTTCGAAAGTACGGCATGGCCCATCGAGCATCGCGTTTGAAGGCGGGTTGCTCGTGGACCTCTTGCCGTTACCTTCGATCGCTTCACCAATCAGATTGCGACGCGTGCTCGATTACGCGCTCATCGATTCACCGTCGCTGGAATCCGTCTGCTTGTGATTTAGCTTCTCCAAGCGTTCGGCTACCTCACGTTCAAAATCCTTGAATTCGGTTTCTCGTTGATTCAGCCTGGCTTCGTCATCTAAGCATTCGACTACTCCGTCCCGATGGAATTCTTGCATCGATCTCAGGGAACTCCAAGATGAATCTAGCTCCTTGCGTTTGGAGGCAAGCTCTTGGCGTGCTTTGGCAATCTGCTCATCAACAGAGAGCGTTTCTCCTTTATCCGATTCAAAACGAACCCCGTCGCTGGCCAAGGTTTCAAACACTTCCTTTGAGGCACGCCTTCTCGCAGTTTCGTTGGGAAACTGGACATGAATAGTCCCGCGGCCAAAAGCTTTTTCGAAGTCTTGAAGTTTCATGCATGGTTCGGATAGGGGCGCGATATCGCGTTGGATTCGTGTTACAAATCCATCGTGTTTGGCGATAATGCCTAGCAAGGTTCGTTCGATGCGACCGACTCCGTCACGTCTTTCTTGTTCTCGCGGAAGGCTTCCGTTCGAGTGTCCGAGTTGGAATTCATAAGAGAAGCAGCGTGAATTCTTTCCCTCGCCAAAAGGGATCGAGCGAGTCGTGTAGTCAAAACGAGTCTTTCGATCTTTGCTCTTAAACTGAATGCCTTTCGCCGACAGGTCATCGATTTCGGCCAAACGTTCTTCATGGGAGAGTTTGGCAAATTGTTTTCGATATTCCTTCTTGTCGAAATTGGAATTCCGAATGTCTTTTTTCGTGTAGTGCACGTCACCTCCGTCGCGATAGGGTTCGGACCTGACTCCATATTGGCCCCATTCAGCTGTCACCATCTGGATCGCTGCGGTGCGACTTACTTCTGAGAAGAACATGCCGACCAGATGATCGTCGCTCCCGAATCCTTCCTGGAATCCGTGGAAGCGACTGGATGGCTTGTCTAATTGCAGGTATCCACAATCAGGTCCGTCGCCCTCTTTGACGACTCCGCCAAGACGACAAATCGTCGCCGCGATGGAGTCTTTCACGTCCTGCACGGCGACCATTGTTTCTTCGTGCGTCGAGAGCTTCTCTCCTTTAAAGCTGAGATAGCTTTTTGCCAGTTCATCGTGGCTGATTGTGAACACCCGCATGATGGGAGTACTGCTGTAAAGGCAGTCTGACGCTGGGTCCAGCTCCGTGGCTTCGAGTTCGAACTCCCAGAACCTCCGAAATTCGTCAACTCGTTCAGCTTCGCTCATCTTGGGGAAACTGGATTTGATTTTTCGCCAACGGCGAACGATTTCGTCTTTGCTGAGTGCTGCCCGCGTCAATTGTTCTTCACTTTCTGATGGCGTCGAACTTGGATTTTGACGTTTCTTTTTCATCATGTATCTCTTCAATAGGGTTTTTGGGTACGGCGTCGCTTCAGCAGCGAACGGACCAGTCGTTTCAACCGCTCCTGCCGTTGACACTCATACCTATCGCGAGGGCGTAACACGGAATTCGAAATTAATTCCTTAAGGCCAAGACACGCCGTGAATCGCGGAGTTTTCGATGCCGGGAGGGCTACCAAGAGGGCAGATGGAGACCGTGACGGAGGCCGATGTTGCCGCTGCGGGTGACGGCGCTCGCTAAGGTTGCCGCGGGCGTCATATGCGGTTTGGCGTTTGCGAAGCTCACTCACGTTACGACGAGTGTCCCATTTGCCCGCCTGTCGACGATCGCATTGCTAGCATGCATCATCCTGCCGGACGCGTGGGTCGTGCGACAAGCCGAACATGATCGCATCTTGCCGACGCTCCTTGAGATGATCGCCCGCCTACCCCGCAGCCTTGCTCGGCGGCTGGTTCGGTCAACCGTTTCAAGAGTCGCACTGGATCGCGTTGCTGATAGCCGCAAACGGATCGCTTGAGTTCCATCTGCTCTGCATTTACTGAGCTGTTAGTTTATTCTTCCTTCGATAATCGCGCGACGAGGGCATCGACTTGGTCGTCAGTTATTGAAAGCCGCGTGTCGAGCAACATTTGCTTGAAATGCTTTTGGCCGTCTTTGCTTGAGGGGAAGCCAATGTTGTCGCCTGATTCATCGTTGGAGGTAGCAAGCTTCTCGCCGTCGGAGTCCAGGATCGCATACCAAGGAATACCGCCGCTCGCACCGTCGCGCAATTCGGCCATGACTTCGCGTGCCCCGGTGAAGCGGTGGTCCATTTTGATCCAGATGTAGTCCGCCTCCCACTGGCGGTTTTCGTCGAGGAAGTCTGACAGCATGTGACACGGGCCACACCACGTGGCCGTTTCTTGAACGAGCACACGTTTGTTTTCTTGCTTTGCTCGTGCGAGCGTTTCCGCGAAGAGCTTCCTCGCGTCGATGGGTTCGTCGATGTAGGAGCGAAGCCACTCGATCACAGCGCCTTTGGACAGCTCGTCCTCCTCAAGCAGATTTTCATCAGCGCTTTCTGAGATTAAGGCTCCATCAGAATCAATCAAGAGAAGCGAGAAATCAGTGGACGCGTCAGTTGTTTCCACGTTCAGTTCACCAAGAAGCTGCTCGACGTTCGCGACGTTGTCCAGGCCACTCGTTGACAGAGCCATGATCAGGAAGTCGTCCCGAACATCGCGGAAGTCGGGGTCCTCGTATCGAAGTTCCATGAATCGACGCAAGCGACCATCATCCGGCTTTCCGACAACCACCAGCAGCTTTTGCTTGTTCAGTTTGCAGCGTGGGATCGCTCGCTCGAAACGATCCATCGCTGTCCCATCGACTCCCATCGCTTCGGCGATGCGTTCGTCCAGCGTCGGTGGAACGTACGGCTTTCGTGGTGCTGGAATGCTCATCGTTCCCATGTCGACTCGCTGACCTGGATCAACGGTGACGCTGTCTAAACTTGGAATCGTCCCATCCGGCCTGGACTCCAAATTGAGTTCGTATTCCCAACCGGGAACCAGACCAACAAGTTCAAACCGACCTTCGGAGTCCGTGACGACAGTGCCCCCAAAGCGGATGCTCCAAGTTTGGTTGTTCTCGTCTGGCACTCGGATACCGAATCGGATTTTTGTTTGGGCCGCGGGCGTTTCTGAATCGGTTTGGTGCAGGATGCCGTGTGCCGAACCCGTTTGCATGAGGTGCATCTCAAGCGAGTTCTGGTCGCTAGGTAGAACAGCAACCGCGCCCAGTGACTTGTCCGCGTTGACCGCGTGAACGTAAGTTGGTTCACCCAGTCTCTCCACCGCAAACGCTCCGTTCTCATCCGTGAGAGCTTGCCAGTCGTCGCCACTGAACCGCTGAGATACACCCGATAGCCGTATGCCGGCAAGCGACCGGTCGTCTTTGTGGCCATGCACAACGCCAATCAACTTCACCTTCTTTTGAATCTCTGTGGTGACATTGATGGTTAGTGATTGTTCGCCAGACACCTCAAATTTCTCGGCCTTCTCCTGTCGTGGCGGACGAATGTCGTAGGCTCCATCGCCCAATAAAAACTCGAATCGTCCTTCGTCATCGGTCTGGGTGCTTTTAACCAGCGTCGGGCGAACATAGCGGCGGGAGTTTTCGGGATTGGCAATCGTAGCTCCTTCGATGGAGTTGAGGTCGTCGCCATATTGGTAGACGAGTACGCGTTCATCTTTGATCGGATCGCCCGACGGTTCCTCGGTGAGTTGCCCGGTGAGAACGGTCGGTTTTCGGAGCCTTAAGTCGACCCCGGCAACTGGCCTGCCTACGTTGACAGCAAAACTCGGCACGGCATCGGACACCCATTTGTCATCCGCAACCGTGACCATGTAGATCTGTTCCGGTGGAACGTGAAGCATGTAAGTCCCGTCGTCGGCCGACGTTGTTTGATCGCTGCCACCATCCCAACCGTATCCCTCGCCTCGGGCGTTGACCGATATCCCACCGGCGGGCTTGCCCTGGTCGTCAAGCACCTTTCCCTGGATCGTCACCAGTTGATTCAGTGTGACGGTGATCTCTCCCTGATCGACCGCTGGCTCGTAGTTCGCTCGAGTTCGAGTGAATCCTTCGGCGGTGGGCCAAATGGTGACGATCGACTTCTGCCAAGTCGGCATCCAAGCGAAAGTTGTCTGCCCCGAGGCATCGGTCACTTGCGAAACGGCGTCCGCAAAGTAGCTTAAATTCAACTCGCGATTGGCCGACTCCTTGCGGAGCAACCATGGGTAGAGTCGGACACCTTTGATCGGTGCACCCGATGAATCAATGACCTTCACGGTCACCGGAGCCGCACCGTCAAGTCGCAACGTTTCTCCGGCATCCGGAAACTCGGGAACTTCCGTCTTGAGGTCTGCCTGTTGGTCTCGGTCGAGCGCGTATACCTCGTAGTCAAAACCAACGTCATCTTTCCAAGCCATCACGGATTGAACGCGTTCGGACTCAGGTACGAATAGTTCGAGTCGACCGTTTTCATCCGTGCTCAACCCATCCAGCGAATGCGGATACCCCAACTGCACAACGACTTGAGCATTGGCAACCGGCTTTCCTTCGGTATCGAGTACCTCAATGGCACGTGGCTGAGCCGGTTCGATTTGAATTTCGATTTCGGATTCGACGGTCGTTTCTTCCGACTGGTCATATCGGAAGAAGCCGACCTCGCGGTCGTCGTCCGTCTTGGCAACGATTTCCCATTGTCGAAATGCGATGGGCTTGCTTTTGACTTCAACCGAAAAGTTGCCCGAAGCATCCGTCGTCGCAGTCGCCTCCGCCGTTCCTGAGATTTGCCGATACTGCACTGAAACTTGAGCGTCCGAGACATGGCCCGATTCCGAGTCGACAACGCGCCCCGTGATGGTGATCGACTCAATCTTTTCAACCGCCGCCTCTTGGCCATCGGCAATGGGCACATCCGCAATCAGGGTTGCCAACAAAACAAAGGCGGTTGCGGTTTTGTAAAATGAGAAAGTCCCGCGCATCTATCCATCTCCCGTTCAATGTGGCTCGTTAAACTTGAGGTGAATTGTACAGCGGACAAGGACAGTGTTCCACAAATCCTTCGGTCCGCTCAAAATCGCACGAAAAGCGTGACAGAAACGCAAAATCGAACTTTGACATAGCCAACGAGATAACAACTCTCGGAGGACAGCAACCGCCGTCTCGCCCACGACAAAAAGCGACACTTTTTGTCCGCGTGTTTTGCGGTTCGCGGACAGGACGCCTGCGGAACAAGCGTGGTTTCAGACAATCGCTCAGTCATTCGAGTTTTCGATAATAATATCCCCGAGGTCCCGATCTTCGCCAGGTTTGATCACCAGCGAGCGGAATGCGTCGCCGATGATTCGATTGTCCGTACTGACTCGAGCTGAATACTTCCACTCGGGCGAAAGGCCGAGGATCTCGAAGCGTCCGTCATCGTCCGGGATGACCACTGATGGATTGACTTGCTTTCCATCCACAGCGGCCCACACCGCAAACTCTTCAGAATCTTCGGAGTCACCGTTGCTTGCCCAAACCCTGACATCGGAAAGGGGTTCACTGTTCCCATCGACTAGCCGACCATGTGCACGCCCCGCCGCAGACAACATAATTTCAAACTGCTTTCCTTTTCCATGCTCGACGACGGTGCCACCGACCAGACCGCGACTTCGGTCAAACGCGAAGACTCCTCGGCGTTCATCGGGAAGAAGATCTTCGACCACGAACCCTTGCGGCAGTTTGTCCTGCCATCCGTAGCGTTCATTGCCGCCGTGGATTTCTAGTTCCGCCGTGGCGGGCGTTCCATCGGGGTTGAGTATCATAACCGGGATCGGTTGAGCTTTGCTGATCGGCAAGTCGAGTTTTACGACCGGCATGTCCGATTTGGGTTCAATAAGTCCCAAACGGTTGTAGTTGCCGGGCATCACGATGATTGGAGCCGTTTCGTAGTAGGGAAAGCCTCCGTCGGGTTTTCGATACTTCGCCAACTCCCACTCTCCATGGCCGCGTGCGTATCCTGACATCCGTTGCAGGTCACGATTGCCGGTACTGAACGCGATGATGCCGGGTGTGGGCAGCACTGGAATTCGGAAGCGGCCGTCGGAATCGGTGAAGTAACGACCGTCGAAGTAGGCTCGGAAAACACCTTTGTACTCCGCTTCCATATCCCGATTGCGAAACCAATAGTAGGTGATTGAGCCGTAAAAAGGTTCGTCGGTCTCGGCTTCGTAGACGCGGCCTTCCGCCCACACACCCTTCTTCAGTTGAAAATTAAGTTCGTGAACCGTTTCTGTCGTCTCGACTCTATTTGCCTCATCAGTTTCGCCGCCGACCGGCAAGTAAGGATCGCTGTTAGGACCGAAGACGACAAACTCGTTTCCGTCACCTACCGGCAAACCTTCAATTCGATATTTTCCCTCCGCATCGGTCGTCGCTGTCCAATGCTCGCGTCCTCCCGTCGTCGTGATTCGCTGAGTGTTCACCAGAGTGGTTTGCACAAACGCACCACCAATCGGCTTTCCCGTATCAGAATCGGTCACGGTTCCGATAAGGGGAGTTGAGGGTCCGATAACGGCCTCGAAATTTGCCGGATAAACTTGGGTCGGCGGGCTGCTTCTGAAATTCTCGGCCTGAGGAACAACAACGACTTCGTCATCGCCATAGTTTCGCACGATTAAGTCCGTCGACTCGATGCCTTCCCGCTCGACAAGAAGCCGGAAGTAGCAATCACTCGGCAGCTCGGTAAGTCGAAAACGGCCGTTGGAGTCGGAGACGGCTTGCGGAAGTGCGTCGGCCATTGCCGGAGCGGGATATAAGTTGACGACGCTGCCAACATCGCGAATGCGGTCATCCTCGGATTCAGGTTCAGGTTCAGGCTCGTTGTATGAGAAATTCACGGGACCAGCGGCATGGCGAAACTGTCGTTTATGGAAGTAGCGAATCCGTACGCTGGCACCCGCGATCGGCTGTCCTTCAATGTCAATCAAACGTCCGTTCACGGCGGTGCCTTCGGGTACCAACTTCAGCGGTTCGCCGGAGCCAATTGCTTCAGGATTTTTTCCGGGCCAATCAGGATCAAACGGAATCGAAGCTCCAAATTTTCGAGGCCATGTGTACTCAAACGCATACCCTTTCGCTCGAACCAACATTGCCTCACGCATGTCCCAAATCGCCGGATCGTTTGGATTCGGCGGCGTTCGGGTGATCTCAAATTGCCCTTTCACGTCCGTTGTCGCGAGAACCGGGCTCCTCGGCTCCACCTCGAACGATCGCGATCGCCACCAATAAACTTCCGCGTTCGCGATCGGTCCTGAATCACTGAGAATTGTTCCTCTCACGGGATCGCGCGGCCATGACGGCTCGCTAGGTGACGGCCTAATTGTTGTTGTCGGGTCAGCGGTCTGGGTTTCCACGGCAAGAGTCTCCGCTGGCAAACGAGCGGGCGTTTGCGCCGAAAGAGTGCTCGCCGGAGTCAGGATCATCCCGAGAACAAACACAGCAACGACGGCCGACAATCCGCTCGTGATCAGGGCACGCGGACTGACTCGAATTGAGAGGCGGCGGCCGTCCTCCATGATTCGTTTCACCCGATGTTGAAGCATGCTGTTACCCGATGCGATTCCGACGGCGGAGCCAAGTGGGAAATCGCAACGTTCGGCCAAGTCCACTAGCCGCCGAGCGTAGCTTTGCCGTGCCGCGCCGAACTGCAGGGCGAAATCGTCGCAAACGTCTTCGGCGGTGCCTTCGATCCAATCCACCAACCGCCATAGCAGCGGTTGGAAGAACAACAGGGATAGCACCGCATGATTCATCATCCGCACAAATAGATCATGACGCTTCAAGTGAGCGAGTTCGTGGGCTAAGATATCGCGGATCTCTCCATTTGGACTGGCATCCATCACGCCATCGTCGTCACTGCACAAATGAATGACCGGACTCCATACGCCTGACAGGAACGGACTCTCAAAGTACGGGCTGCAAACGACTCGCGGTGACTTCACTTGAAGGTTGCAGGCCATTTGGTCGCAAAGAGCTTGGATCTCCGAACTTGCCGGCACGCTGCGTTTCAGGGATCGCCTCAGTGATAAGAAAGCTCGGCCGTGCCGGATCAGCAACGCCAGCGACACAACCAACCAAGCCGCGACGGCCATTGTTTTGCAAACGAAGACGGCTCCAGCGTAGGCTGTCGCTCCGACATCACGCGCGTCCAGTGTCTCTTCGTCTCCAGCGGCTTCTGCGCGAGCAAGTTCATTTGGCTGTACATCGAGCACTGGAAACCCGTCCGCAGCGGCCAACACGACCGGTTCATCGGGAATCGCGTCATTGTCGATTCCCTGTGGTGGAACGTCGCCGGTGGTCGCAAAGTCATTTGGTATCGCGATCGCAGGCGTGGAGAACGATACATTCGCCTCGGCCTCCACTTCCTGATTTGGCGTGGAGGGCCACCAGCCGTCGACATCCGCTTGTTGCATGGCGACGGTCACCATTGGCGACACGACGACAGCCACCATTGTGAGGCGATAGATCATCGACAGCACCGCAGCGTCTCGAACGCGGCAAAGACGGACAACTGCCAACACGCCCAGGATCAGAATCGTTGATTGCACGGCGTACAGGATTCCGATTTGCCAAACAGACTCAATCCAGCTTGAAACGCTCATCACGATCCCTTCTTCTTGGCTTGGCGGTTGATCAGTTTGCGAAGATCGGCGAGTTCGTCCGCTGAAACGTCTTCGCTTTGCAGCAAGTGGGCGACCAATCCTTCAACGCTGCCGCGGAACACACGGGTTAGCAAATCCTGGGTCGCCGATTGCTTATAGTTTGCTTCGCAAATCAACGGAAAGAACGTGAAGGTGCGTCCCTCGGTTTCGTGGTCGACGGCCTTCTTTTCTTCCAAGCCTCGCAGCAACGTTTGCACGGTACTGTGAGCGATCGGTTCGGACTCATTGATTTGGTCGGTGATCTCACGAGCGGTCGCTCGCTCGTTTTCCCACAGCACCTGCATGATCAGCAGCTGCACTCGTCCCAGTTGCGTGTTCATCAGCACCCTCGTACGGCTCGTCTCGTTTACTAGACTAAATCTATGGCCGTAAACAACCGGCGTCAATCGACATCGGGAATTATTTTTTGCGAAAACGCTTGACACGCCTACGTCGCGTCGGCAACAATGCCTACACGTAGTAGGCATTAGGTAAAGCACTTTCGAGGGAAGCGGGACATGGCGAAGCCGGACACGACACCACTGACGCAGGCGCAGCGGGAGATCATGGAGGTCGTTTGGGATCAGGAGGAGGTCACCGTCACGCAGGTGCGAGACGAATTGGCACAGCGACGCGAGGTCGCTCGCAACACGATCCAAACGATGATTGTCCGTCTCGAGGAACGCGGATGGCTGAAGCATCGCACAGAAGGCCGAACGTTCTGGTACTCGGCCAACCGACCTCGCACGGCTTCACTCGGCGCAAAGGTCGCTCAGATGGTGGATCGACTGTTTGCTGGATCGCCTGAAGAGATGGTCACCGCGTTGATGGAGTATCGCGGGCTAACGGCCGAAGAAGCCGATCGCATTCGCGAGATGATCGACGCGGCAGAGACGAAGTCGTCCAAGAAGGTCAATCGAAAAGAAAGCAAGAAACGCGGAGGTCAATCATGAATACGTTCTCTGACCAGCTGGTCCTGTGGGTGATCAACGTCCTGATTCACGCGACGGTTCTGACAGCGGTTTTGTTGTGCGTCGCGATGCTGTTTCGCAGGCGAGCCGCTATGCGATACTGGATTCTGTGTTGCGGCCTGGTGTTGGTGTTGGCCAGTCCCGCGGTCTCGGCACTGGTTCAATCACGAGGCAGTGGCTGGTTGGTGCTCGCTCCGCCTACCGAAACCATCCCAGCAGCAGCGGTTGCTGTATCCGTGCAGCCGACGTTGGCAAACGACTCACCAATGCAAAGCTTGCCAACACCACAAGTCAATGCGTCAATCACGCCGTCGATACAGGACGCCAACGGCATAGAAGAGGTTGCAAGTGCGCCCATCATGAGCAAGCCAATGATGGCTGCCGATGTTCCAGCAAACCCTTCCGCAGCCACGCCCGCCGTGAAAGACTCTCGTTCACCGATGCAGTGGCTGGCGATCACCGTGACCATCGCCACGGTCATTTGGGCAGTGGGAGCAATGTTGTTGCTGTTGCGAATGACGATTGGCTGGATCCGGCTTGCAGGGATATTGCGTCGAGCGGAACCCATTACCGATCCTGACTACGTGGCAGCGTTCACGAAAGCCTCTGCACTGGTCGGTTGCCATGACGAATGCAAGCCACGGTTGGTTGCGTCCGACGAAATCTCCGGCCCGCTCGCGGCGGGCATCTTCGCTGGTTCGGTTGTCCTCCCCAAACGCTTGATTGCCGAGTCGAGCCCGACCGAGCTTGCCGAAGTTCTCGTTCATGAAGTCGCTCACGTCGTCCGGCGAGACCAAATCGTGGTCTTGCTGCAAAACCTCGTCGCCGCGATCTATTGGCCGCATCCGCTGGTGCGAAAGCTCAACCGCGAACTCGCCAAAGCCCGCGAAGAGGTTTGCGACAACTTTGTGTTGGCAACGACGGATGCACCAATCTACAGCCGCACTCTCTTGTCGTTGGCTCAGCTAGTTCAGCGGCCCGAAACGATCCCCGGCAGCGTCGGCTTCTTCGCCTCGCGGTGGAAATTGGAGCAACGCGTGGCTGGATTGCTCGATGAATCGCGGGATACGCAAACGATCTTGAGCCGACGCGGATGGGCGTTTGTGTTGGCCTCAACGGTTGGGCTGCTGACGGCCATTTCTTTTGGGACCGTCACCATGGCAACGGCGCAGAACTCGATTGATGAGTCGACTGCGAAATCCGAAGCGGAACCAAGCGAGATTGAGATCAGTGGCATTGTCCGCGAACAAAGCGGAGGCCCAGTAGGCGGCGCAAAGATTTGGTTGGCAGTGACGTCCTTCGAGTTCAATAGCGAAGCGAACATGGAGAATCGGGAGGGTCTGCTGCGTGAGTTGGGGGCAACAGATGGGCAGGGCCGATTTGAGTTCTTGCTGGATGCGGAAACGACTTTGAAAATCCGTAACCGCCCTCGATTCGCTCGAGTTCAAATCGTTGCAACTTCTGATGGGCATGGGATGGATTGGTTACCACTGGATGTGTTCCAGGACGATCCGATACCCAGTAAGGAGAGAGATCTACTGCAGTCCAGAATCGATGACGCGTTTGGCGATGGACGGTTCGCCAGCAGAACACTTGTCATCCGACCCGAATCGCAACCGGTGCGGGGGCGGCTGGTCGATCTGGAAGGCAACCGATTGTCGAACGTGACCGTGTTCGTCGAAAGCCTTCGTCAACCAAACGTTCCGCAGTTGATGAACGCCCTGGAGAATGCTTGGAAGCAGGGCGTGTATGACGCGATGAGTTCAACTGGCGTCGCTGGCGGACTTGCCAGAAGCGAGCTGCAAAAACTCTTCCCTCCGATCAAGACGGACGAAAACGGCGAGTTTCAAATTCGCGGCATCGGCGATGATCAACTAGCCACGCTCGTCTTTCAAGACGAACGTATCGAAGCCCGCCCCGTGCATGTTGTCGGTCGCGAGATGGAGACGGTCAGCCTGCCATACAGGGATCAAAAACCAGACGAAACGAAGGACTTGTTCGTCGGACGAGACTTTAACTATTTCGCCGCCCCATCGATTCCGGTCGAAGGGACTGTCACGGACTACGACACGGGCAAACCTATCGCAGGCGTATTGGTCTCTGTCGAGCGACTATTCCGACGCGAATACGCAAAGTTGCGGCTCGACACCCACCACATGCGTGCGGTGACCGATCAGCAAGGTCGCTTTCGCATCATTGGTATGCCGCCAGGCGACGGGCACATTATTGAAGCCGTGCCGCCGAAATCCGAACCTTACCTACCTGCACCGCAGGAAGTTTCACTGAGTCTGGAGGATGGCAAAACGAAGCGTATCGAGATTCAGGTCAAGCGGGGAGTCTGGATCGAAGGACGCATCACGGATAAACAAAGTGGCGAGCCACGATCGGCGGCGGTCGACTACATGGCGATGAGTGAGAACCCATACGCGATGGATATCGCCGGTTGGGATCCCAAGTTGAGGCTAGATCCTGTCCGGGTCTATCAGCGATACGTAACGGACAGTGACGGCCGTTATCGTTTGCCAGGTCTGCCAGGTCCTGGGGTGTTGTTGGTCACGTCGCTCGATCCTGGCTATCCGCTGGCCGCCGGTGCCGAGACGATCGATGGCTATGATCCGTCGACCGGCAAAATTCCGACAACACCGGTTCCCTTCCCAGCCTCGGATTGGCATTTGCTAAAAGAGATCAATCCTGCCAAAGACGCAACCTCATCGACGAGTGACCTTACGCTCGATGGCGGTGTTCGCATTCCCGGCCGCGTCGTCGGCCCCGATGGAATATCCGTTTCGGACCTCTACGCCCTAGGGTTAACGGAGGGCGACCCGTACTGGACCCCAAATAATCCCGACAAAGTTCGCTTGATCGAACGGTTCAACGTCAACGGCTACGACGGAAAAGGCCCGCGTCAATTGTTCTTTAAGAACCAAGACGAAACGCTTGTTGGCCAGTACCGGCTCGAAGGCACCGCACCGCCGGAGATCGCTGTCAAACTCGAACCGTCCGTGCGAGTCACCGGACGTTTAATTGAGAACGAAACCGGTCTTCCCGCGCCGCGATACTTTGTTTTCTGCGAGGAGTTTTTGTTAAATGGAAACGCTCCGCCATTGGACTTCATGATTCATTGGTGCCATAGCGACAACGATGGCGAATTTGAGATCAAGGGTTTGATGGCAGGTCATGTCTATAAGATGAAGGCTCGCGGTCGAAGCGGCAAGAAAGTTTACTTCACGATTGACCTGACGGATACCAAGCCCGGCGATGTCATCGACCTCGAAGATGTCCCCGGTCCAAGCGTCGATGAGAATACGGCTCCCAAATCAACCTCAACGATGATGACGCCAAAAGCCGCGCCGTATAGCGAAACTTTTGTCGACATGGACGCCAACGCATCACCGGTAACGCTCATTCGCGGCATCGTTCAAGGGATTGATGGAAAACCGATTCGCGATGCGATGATCGCTGTACTCGCGAATAGAAGGGTTGGGCGGTCGGGCATGAAGACGGTCTCTCTGGGGGAGACTCGATCAGATAGCGACGGTGAGTTCAATCTCGACGTGAAATTCACCGATGACATGCACTCACAACAATTGCTTGTCCGCTCTGACGAATCGGAGCTGAAGATCATCAGCCTTGAAGTGAAGTCGCTCAGCGACCAATACCTCGTCGAACTGAAACCACCGCAACCGCTGCAGATTCGGCTCGTTGACCTAGAGGGACAACCGGCAGACAAGCTCACGCTTGACTGGCGTTTTTTCAGGGACCTCAACGACCGTCCCGCGATCGTTCCACCGCGAATGAAAACCGACGCCAATGGTAGCGTCACCATTGAACACGTTGCCGAGGGTGACGGCGTTTGGCTGGAAATCTTCGGCGATGAGCGTTTTGCACCGCAAACGTTGTCGATCAATACCGGCGAACCCGAGGAACGTCCCGAACGGGATGCGACCTACCGGTGCATCGTTAAGAACGTGCCGGTCGATGAAGTTGTCACCATTCCCCTTTCTCCCGCCCAAGTGTTCGCGGGACGAGTGCTGCTTGGTGATTCGGAGGAACCGGCGGCCAACGCTCAAGTTTCGATCTGGTCGAGCCAACAGGAAACGGGCGGTTCCATGGTCAGACGCGATTCGATGACGGACGACCAAGGGCGGTTTCGCGTCAGTCCCTATCCCGGCCTGCGGTACGGGATTCAGGTGTATCCGCCCGACGGCACGCCGTATCAATCGGCTCAGCGTCGTGACTTGCGATGGAGCAGCGGCGAGGAAACGTCGGCGATGGAAGTTCGTTTGCCCCAAGGGGCGATCGCCGAAGGCCAAGTCATCAACTCGGCAACGGGGGAGCCGATTGCCGGTGTCTATGTGCAGTACTTGGCGGATTCGCGAAACCCGAACGAAAGTTCGGGATTCATCGAAGGCTGGCAGGCCGCCGTTCGGACTGACGAAGAAGGGCGTTATCGTGTGACGGCACTGCCCGGACGCGGCACGCTGATCATGCACGCAGGAGAAGCCAAACCGTTCGTGATGAAGACGATGGGCAGTCGCGAGATTCGCCGCGGCGAGCCGGGCGGCACTCGCTATTATGCTCACGGGTTTCAGAAAATTGATCTGGATCCATCGGCGGAAAACGCTCCGCCGATCTTGATGGAGCTTCAACCGTCGGTGCCACTGCGGTTACGTCTGGTGAATCACGAAGGTGAACCGGTTCAGCGAGCGAGCTACGCATCAGTGCTCACGGGACACCCTTTGACAATCATGTTCCGTGGATCGGCGGAAACCATTGTTTCCGGTCAAACCGTCACGCACGGTTTGGCGTCCGGCGACCAGCGACGGATTCATGTTTGGAACGAGGATCGAAAGTTGGGAGGCACCGCAACACTTGTCGGTGGCGAAGACGAACAAACGATTGCGTTGCATCCGGCAGGAAGTGTGACGATGCGTTTCGTGACGGCGTCGGGTGATCCGATTACCAATCAGCCGATCGGACGGTTCAGCAGCCTGCAGTTTGTCATGACGGAAACATCCGGCAGCAAAGCATCCAAAGAGCGATTGCTTCCCGACATGGACTTCTACGAAAACTTCCATCGTAAACGTCGCGACAACGAGTCAAGGACGGACGACGACGGGCAAATAATGTTGGACGATCTCATTCCAGGAGTGCCGTACGAGATTCACTACTCGCTCAA
The DNA here is from genome assembly GCA_963763175.1 of uncultured Planctomycetota bacterium. GTDB lineage: Bacteria > Planctomycetota > Planctomycetia > Pirellulales > Pirellulaceae > Rhodopirellula. The sequence continues at coordinate 1,716,380 of CAVXOB010000011.1, forward strand.
TGAAGAGAGCAAATCAGCCCGGTTCGTTGTCGAACCGGGAGAGCAAGTCGACTTGGGAGACATCATCAATGACGGGCCGGAGGAACTTCGATGATGGCTGCAGTCAAGACTCATTGGCGACCGTTTGAGCTTAGCGATGCGATGCCTTGGGATCTTCGTCGCGTTCATCATCTGCATCGGCGTGCCGTTTTCGCCGCGAACTGGAATGACCTGCAACGGGATCTGAACGCGGGACCGGTAGAAACGATTGATCGATTGCTGCAACACCAAGACCCAGCAGCAGACTTTAATTCACTTCAGCAACTGATTGGCGACGCCGCGGTCAGTTCCGGTGACATCAACCGATTGAAAGCGTGGTGGTTCTACCGGATCTTGTATTCGGGTGATCCGCTAACCGAACGCATGACGCTGATGTGGCACAATCACTTTGCCACCAGCAACTTGAAGGTCGCCGACGTCGCGATGATGAAACGGCAAAACGACCTGTTGCGACAACATGCGTTGGGAAAGTTTGGTGATCTTTTGCGAGCTGTCGTGAAGGATGCCGCGATGATGGTCTGGTTGGATGCGAAGGCGAATCGGAAAGGCAAGCCGAACGAGAATCTCGCTCGCGAGTTGATGGAGTTGTTCACGCTGGGTGTCGGTCATTACAGCGAAACCGATGTGAAGGAAGTCGCCCGAGCACTGACGGGCTGGACGGTCCGCGGCGGCGATTTTGAGCACGTGACGGCTTACCACGATGATGGAACCAAGCAGGTGCTCGGTGAGCAGGGAGATTTTGACGGCGACAGCATTCTGGACATTTTGCTGAAGCAGGAACCGCTTGCCCGTCGAATCGCGACGCGTTTGTGCGAAGTCTTTTTTGGTGAAGGTGTGATCACAGACGATGCGCTCGACGAACTCGCCAGCGGTCTTCGCGACCATGACCTGGACATTGGCTGGGCCGTTGAAACCATCCTCCGCAGCGAAGCGTTTTTCGCCGACGCCAACGTCGGCGACCGCGTGCTCGATCCGATTCAGTTCATGATTGGGCCGCTGCGGGCGTTGGAAATGCTCGATCCGCCGCCGAGCACGTTGTTGCTGGCGGAGTGGTCGTCCAAGCTCGGCCAAGACCTGTTCTATCCGCCCAATGTGTTTGGCTGGCCCGGCGGTCGATCGTGGCTGACCACGCGAACAATGATCGGCCGTGCGAACTATGTTTCAGTGTTGTGCCGGGGCGAGTTGCATCGCCCCAATAGGCCACCGGACATGGCGGCTTTGGCGATGAAGCACGGTTTCTCGACACCGACCAAGCGAACCAAGTTCGCAAGCATGTTGCTCTTAGGTCACGAGAATGCAACCGGTGGCATTGAAGCGATCCTTCGACGACCGGCGTCGCAACTTGGTTAGTTGAATCCATAAAAACACGGGAACAAACGATGAAGACAAATCGACGACGCTTTCTTGGCCAGAGTTCCGCGGTCGCGTTGGGGGTAATGCCTTCGCTGGTCAGCCGGGTAGGGATGGCGGACGACCGAAGTCTGCTGGAATATGACGGCAAGATCTTGGTCGTGATCCAGATGAGCGGAGGCAACGACGGAATCAACACCATCGTTCCTTACGCCGATGAAGGTTACGCCAAGCATCGCAAGAAACTGCGATTGCCGACTGATCGGCTACTCAAGATTGACGACTCGGTTGGTTTTCATCCGTCGATGCGTTCTGCGGCGGATCTGCTCCAGCAAGGAAAGCTTGGCATCGTCCAGGGCGTAGGCTATCCCAACCCGAGTCGATCGCACGACATGAGCATGGCGATCTGGCACTCGGCCCAAGTTGGCAGCGAGGACATGCTGCGATCCCATGGCTGGCTAGGCAAAGCGATGGACACTGCTAGCAACGAATCGAATGACCCCGACATGATTTTGGTCGGAGACGAAGCCCAACCACTGGCCATCCAAAGTCGTCGCTCGACCGCTGTGACGCTCTCTACCTTGACGGATTTGCGACTTCGCGTTCCGGATGAAATCCAAGCAAGAATAACGACGAACGACGAAACTCCCGATTCTTCTCTTGTCCGATTCGTCGACCAGACGATGCAAAACGCGACCGCGACCGCAAGTGGTTTAGAACGCAACATTGAGAAAGGAATGGATGCCGGTGCCAAGTACCCATCCACACAACTCGGGCAACGCATGCAATCCATTTCAACGATAGTCAAAAGTGGCTTTCAAACGCCTATCTATTACGCGATCCAAGATGGCTACGACACCCACGCGGCCCAGTTGCCGTCACATTCGCGATTGCTACGCGAGTTCTCCGATGCCGTCAAAGCATTCCTGGATGACGTCGACGCATCGGGATTATCCGAACGAGTCTGCGTGATGGGATTCAGCGAATTCGGACGGCGAGTCCGCGAGAACAGCTCCGAAGGAACGGACCACGGAACCGCCGGCCCAGTCTTTCTCGCGGGCAGCCAAGTCCGATCCGGGCTGATGGGATCAACACCCAATCTGACCAACCTCGTCGAAGGTGACTTGCAGATGAGCACCGACTTTCGCAACGTGTACCGTGAAGTCACTCAAACTTGGTTAGGCACCGGGCCGAAATTGACCGTGCCTCAGCAGCCTTCGATTCTCAGCCTATTTGACGCGTAAAGCGGGGTCAAATCACCTACGCAGTCTCGCGACAGCTGCTGAACATGACTGATCGGTGCTGAGGACCTGCCCAAGAAAAACCCATAGTTTCACCAAGGGCGAGTAAACTCTCTCCTTCCAACAGACCGCATTCTGCAAGATCGCAGTGGAAATCGACTCCTCGGAGAGGATTTCCGTGAAGGGCAGTGCACCATCCTGCATAAACTGCCGCCGCAAAAAACTGATCTGTTCTCGACAGCGACTATGGTTCAAACTGCCCATCGTGAAGGCATCCTTGCCAAAGATGAAGTTGTGGTAAACCCATCTAAGCAAGTGAGGCCTTTCTTGTATATGTCGTTTCAGGAAAACGGGTTAGCGATAACTACGTGCCATTCGTGTTGGCCACCGGTGCGCGCTGGCGTCCGATCAAAAATTCGCATCGGACTCTACCACTTCACGCAATTCGCGGTATCCCCAGCCTGCTGAGATTTGTCCAACTTCGTTCGGGTCTGCGACACGCTAACTTGCTTCGGTCTGGTCGTAATCCGCGGCTTCCCGCTAGAGCATGCACGCCGAAAGAACCTCTAAATTTACTCCTATTCACTTCTCACGCGTCGCTGCCAAGCTTGCCATCGCACATTTACGTTGGAAGATGAGAATTTCAAGACACAATGTTTGCATCCTTCTGGGTAAGCTGTAGGCTATGGACGTGATCGACGGACTATTAAAGTTGCTGTGGAATTCTGATCGAAAACGTGCTTAATTCGTTGGGAGAGCAAGATGCGGATGGCAGTGATACCGGCTCTGTGGTTGGTAATCTCGGGAGCAGTTGCTACAGGGGAAGACTATGAAACGCTCAAGCAGTTCTATCGGTACCGCGCGAGCACATTCGAGTTTGAGGTGGGCACAGAGGGTAAGGACAAGCTGAAAATGCAAGGCCCCGTGTTCACATGGACGGGTCTTGACTATCAAGAATTCCGCAACACGGCGGCCCCAAATTCCGGAGACGTTTTCGTTTGGACCTTCAACGGCCGCGCTGTTGTCGTCGGCGGCGTCTTGTCGCAACCCATCGGAACTGGCCGCGAAGTGTACCACGAGTTCCAGGCACTAGTCGAAACGCCGCCAATGCCGATTCGAAGTCCAACAAAATGGGGAGATTTGTGGTCGCCGGTCGGAGTCAAGCTAAGACCGATCCCGCAGGCGCCGGTCCCAGTACGAGGTTCCGATCGTGGTGCTCTTCGGCAACGAGACGTTCAGATGCGGGGCTTGGCACGGCAGTTTACCGCCGAGACAAAATCGGCGACGACGGGCAAGATTCAGTCTCTTAGGCTGCAACCGAACGCTGTGTTTCGGCTAGATGCATCAGCCCTACGAAACACAAGCTCATCGGTTCTTGATGGATGTCTATTCATTTTTACGAACCAGTTGGGGACCGATCCAGAGCTGACGTTGCTGGTCGAATGCCACAAAACTGACGACGGACTGATCTGGAAGTACGCACCGGGGTCACTGGCATTTCAAGAGCTATGGCTGAAGCACAAAGGCGAATCGGTCTGGCATTTGCCTAACTACTTGGACGATCCTGGTGAGGGCAACTTTGTTTCAAGTCTGTCTCACGCCAACGTGAGCATGCGCGAGATCAAGCAGGAGATGCAGCCGTAGTGGTAGCAAGTCGTAGGTCGCCACCTCGTTTGTGAGCAGCAAGACACCGACTGCTGTTTGGACAACTCATTCGCCGCTGAAGTTGCATCGACCGAACGGAGTTTGGTCGGGGCGAAACTCGCTTCGGTGTCGCCAAAACTCGGGCGCCGACGCGCCGAAATGTCGCTGTTGCCCCTGCACCGGCTTCATCGACCGGAGTACATGTTTGCTCTCCCTATTTAGACCTTCTTCCGTCGCTGAAGATCCCTAAAGCTCACTCGCTGACGTTTCGGCGATGCGAGTAAATCCGTTCCGAATAGCAGAGCCCCTTGCATTGACGCACCGACGGCGGAGCCAACCAGGCAATCGAGCCAGTGGTTGTCGGGTTGTTCGGGGCGGGCTTTCCATTCGTCGACGGTTCGGCCGCGGCCTTCGGTTTTGATGAAGTACTCGGCTGTCACTTGCTCGGCGAGCATTCGGTGTTGCTCGGCGCGGTCGCCGAAGACTGAGAGGCAGCCTCGGTCGCCCATTGCGACGGCGAGTCGGGCGTGGGTGAAGGACTTCCACCAGTTCGTGTCGTAGATGACGTGGCGGATCGCTCGCTTGCCGTGGACCGATGGGATTCGCCAGTTGAGGCCGACACGATCGCCTGGGCGGCGTTTGTATTCGCTGAATGGGCTGGACGATGCGCCGACAAAGCGACCGTGGGATGGAAGTAGGATTGAGGCGTGGGGGCTTTGTCGGCAGAACTGGTAGACGACGTTGGTGGAGTGGTCCCAGTTGGCTTCAGGCGAGGGGTTTCGATGCGTTGGCGGCCTTGCGCATCAGGTGCGATTGGGGGCCAGAAGGTCGACAACAATGTCGGCTCGTAAATCCAATTCAAGTTCGTTGATGGCCGCGTCGGTGCACTTTTCGTGCGGTGAATCAACCGCAGTGCTTGGCCGACCCGGCGATATTCGAGTGAACAGAACATCGGCGGTGACTGCCTTCGTTGAATCAAACGCCGCGGTTCCTGCCGGCGTATCTCTCGAAAACATCGCGTCTTTGAAAAGATCGCGTCGATTCGCGGGTAATGACACGGGGCTATCCATCGAATCGACGGCAATGAATTCGCCACTGGCGTTGTTTATTTCGTTCGTTGATATTCGGTTGAGTTGGTTGATCACCTGTAGAGCGTCCAGTGCCGTTACGCTTCCGTCTCCGCTGACGTCGAAGTCGTTCCAATCGAAATTCTGCTGAGTCCGTTCAGGAAGCTCGCTTGTACCGCCGAATCGGTTGAGTCGGTTGATAATGAGTAGGGCATCCAGCGCGGACGGGGTTCCGTCACGATTCACGTCGGCAGGTGTCAGCAGGTTGGTCCAATTGCGGTCGTTCCTCAGCAGGACAGTGCTGCCCAGACCATTGACTCTGTGCATAACAACACCGTCGAGAATGACCAAATTGCTTCCCTCCCATTGTCCCGCAAACGTGATGCTGTCGGATGAATCGACAATTAGCTCGACGGGTTCAAAATGACCGATGGCATCCGAAATACCTTCAGGTGTAATCGTGATAGTATCGGTAAACGCCTGTCGGAAATTGATCCGATCGACACCCGCAAGGGCAGCCAAAGGCAAGTCAGAGAAATCAACCTGCGTTTGACCGATCAACTCGAGTTCATCATTGCCTTCATCCAGAGCAACTTCAATTGAGCGGTCGACCACCGACTGGAGAGACAACATGGTCAGGCGATCGTTACCGTGACTACCGACGATGCGAACCGATGACTCCAAAGTGGTGGGGAACGTTGCAAGCACTCGCTCGCCGTCTCGGATAACTTGCTCTTGGGCTTCCGCTTGGATGCTGATGTTCATTGCGGGCGGTTCGGCAAGCGACAAATTAGGCCAGGCAAACGAAAGAGATTCTGCGGTGGATTCACTTTCAACACGCCAGCGATAGTCTTCGACCTCACCGTCTTCGGCGAGTCCGAGCGGTGTCAGGCCGCCTGCAGAACTGAGACGAAAACGGGCGAAGGTCCAACCGGGCTCTGCACCGGCGGGAACGACGAAGTCAATCACGTTCATGCCGCTGCTGACCAAAATACTTTGGCCGCTACGATTTTGTCCAAGGTGTTCTTCTGGATGGTCGAAACGACCGTTGCCGTTGAAGTCGATCCAAGCATCAAGCATCGCATCGGCTGAGGAGTCGACAACGACCGTGGCAATCTGGCTGCGTGAACTAGAAACTAGGTTCGATACCAACACGACGCCGTCTTCGTCATCGCCTTGAGAGTCAATGTCGTCGCCCATAGCTTGATACTGATTTTGCCCATCCGCTTCGGCATCAATTCGCCGACCAAGACTGAGTGTTGTCACCCGGTGGCGAGGCCCATCTTCCCACCGCGTGGTGCCGAATCGGTACGGAGCGTCGCCGTAGTCAAAAAACTCAAGCGTGTTATCTCGGACGGTAATCGCCAGGTCTTCTTGAAAGACACGGGAGGCATCCGTTCGATCCGTCAACGTAATCCGCACGGTGTCCGTCGGCGACTCATCAAGCAATAGAAAACGATCGGACTTCAACCGTAGGAAACTACGTTCAAACTCAAATCGCGAGTCGTCAACACTCAGTCGATACTTGCCTTCAGCGTCGAAACCGTCCGCCAAAATCTTGGCGACGGTGGCTCCTTCAAAACCAGATAGCACTGGGTACGTTTGGAAACTCACGACCGGCGGCGGAATCTGGTCCGCACCTCGGTCGACAACACGAAGCACATAATCTTCGACTTCGCCTACCACATCCGGCCCGCGTGGGCTGTCGTCGTACGGTCGCAGTCCACCGCCAGAGCTGATTCGGAATCTCGCAAACGTGTTGCGATCGACCACTGCCGTGCTGGGGACGGCAAAATCAATCAGCTGCTTGGCTTGGTCCACCCCAACGCTTTGACCGCCGAACAAATGCTCTTCGGGATCGAAGACCCGGTTGCCGTTGAAGTCGATCCAACCATCCAGCATTCCTGTAGCGGATGCATGAACACGAATCGTGCCCGCACCTTGGTTGTCCGGCCATCGCTCGACATCACCGATGAATACCACGCCATCATCGTCGTCGCCATCAATGTCCATGTCATCACCACGAGCAAGATACTCGTTCTGTGGTGCAAGTTCAGGGTCGACGTGATCGCCCAAGTAGAGGTCACCCATGAGGTGCCTGGCAAAACTCTCTCCTGGCACTCGATCGACATACCAATAGGCATCGCCATAGTCGTAAAGATCCTTCGATTCAAAATTGCTATCGAATCGAGAAGTCACCGCAAAGGTGAATGGGTAGCTGAACTCACGCCGCGGATCATCACGATCTGTGAGCGTCAGGTTCACGGTGAGGTTGCCTTCTTCCCCGTCATCGAGTACTTCGCCCGCCCGCAGCGTTAGAAAGCTAAGGAAAAATCCAAAGCGAGGGTCATCGACGGACAGATCGTACTTACCCGCTACATCGTACCCATCGGCAATCACCTTTGTGACCGTCGCTCCCGGATCACCCCAAGTCACCTCGCGGCGCTGGTACGTCAAGACAGGGCGAGTCGTGTCAGGCGGATGATCGCCAACGTCAGGGCCGCCGTTGCCTCCGTTCCAGTTATTGTTCGGCGAGTAAAAACGGATCGCTCCCAGGCCACGGACCTCATGCGGTCCACGATCTGCTCCGTAGAAAACTCCCACACCAACGAATCGTTTTTGATGGATTTCGACCGGGATAACGAATGATTCAGCTTCTCTTCCATCGATCCACACTTGGCCTACGATGTCCCAATGCTCGTCGTTGAAAACGTCACCGATGCCGGTATCGCTTGCGAATACGCGGATGAAAGTCTCGCGGTGGCGTAGATCGCCATCAGTGGCAAGCCAAACTCGAATCCGATCAAGATTCGCGGATATGGGCAATTCTGCCTTCACCCAATGCTGGTCTGCGGATGTTGCTTCAGGCAACCATTGTTGGCTTTCGATTACCGTATTTGCATCGACTAACGAATCGCCTAGCACGACGAGTCGTGCTGTCTCGTCGTTGATGCTGCCCCACGCATTGATCGGCTGAACCTGCTGGATTTCGTCAACCATGGCCGATGATCGGCCGTCAGCGTAACCGCGAATGAGATTAGACGCTTGTTGAATCGCGCCCGTGGTCGTATCGCGGCCGCGCCAACTGCCGTCCACCAGAACGCGATCCTCCGGGAAACTCAGTTCCGGATAGCGATTCCAAGCGGCGATGATGAAACGATCAGGAAGCCTTGGGGTTTGACCGCTTTGAGGTGTTAGCCAATCCAGATAGGGTTTGATCCCGTTGAAGATTACATCATGTCGCCATTGGTCCGCCGAGGTGGAACCGCCGCTGCCATTGACGATTATTCCGAACTCGCTGCCAAGCTCGGACTGCACGAAGTTCTGCATTTCAATCACATCGGGCCAGTCGATCGCACGGTCTGGACCGATGAGGTCAACGAATCGGTAGTAGTGAATGTGATCTAGTTCGTGGCCGACCGCTTGCAGTGCCGCGTTGAGTTGCCCGTAGGCGGCCCGATAGTCTGCACCCAGGTCAATGAGATTGTCTTGAATCCCGACATCGATGTTTGGGTATCGCGCGCGTAGCAAGTCCACATACTGAACAACGTCGTCGATCCGATCGCTGAGCGGATACTGAATTCTGCCAGCCAGGTCGGCCGGAACACGTGTTAACGGACCGTTGATTGATAGAGTGCGAATGCGGAGTCCCGAGTTAACCAAGCGATCCAGCCAAGCAAAGTGCTCGCTCAGCAACTCCTCCATCGATTGTCCCGTCGCACGACTGCGATGATTCAAAAAATTGGCAGCCATTGAATTGATCGAGACGTTCACCTGATTGCGATTCAGGACAGGAGCGATCGTGTCTCGCAAGACATCGTCGGTGATCCCGTTCGCGTTGATGATCGCATGCTCGTTCAAAGACAGCGTGTCGATCGCCCGCATTGCATGTTCCCAACCATCCGGATCGTCAAAGCGTTGCAAGAAATCAGCCGGCAGGCCACCTTCGCGACCGAGTGAATTGTCTTGCATCCATAGCAACGGGGCTGGCGTTGTTTGACTCGAGTCAGGAGCGGCACGAAACGGCCAGTTCGTTGACGTTGCGTACACGCGAACAGCTTGCATCGTTCCATCGACAGGGGTGCCGCCTGCTTCTTCATGAATCTGATTGTTGCTGACAGCGACGTGGTTCGCCCACGTCGGCGTAAACTCGAGGTCGATCACTTGATTACGATGTCGCGGGCGTGTGTCCTCAGCGACTTTCTTCCAACCATCTGAGTTCGTTGCAGGATTTCCCTCGCCGGTGCGACTAACGTAAACCGACGTAGTCATCTGATTCTGAGAAACGAAACCATCTCCATCGACCCACACTCGAGCTCGATCAAGCTCAACGGCATTTGGCATTGCAAGCATCAAGAAACGATCAGAATCTTCCCAAGCGGGATTCCAACCGCTCGCATCGCGCTGGATCGAAGAAGCATCAACCACCTTGCTCGCAAAACCAACCGCTTGGGCATCCTCGGCATCTGACGTTGCAGTGATGCTGACGGGAAAGACTTGCCGAAGTTCCTCGATGACTTGATTCGGAACGGTGGGCTGGCCGATCAAAATGCTGGTGGCATCAAACACCGCAGCGGTCAACGATTCAACACGCTCGCGAACGATCGTTCCGCCAACGTTCGTTTCAACGTATTGGTTTTCGGGAACACTGCTCGCCGGGTTGGGAAACCAAGCCGCGACAATGATTCGATCGGGCTGCGAAACGGTTGCAGATTGCTGCAATGCCGTCCCATAGTCGGCAAGCCCCGCGATTGATGCTTCTCGCCATTGCCGAGCTGACGAATTGCCGCCGCCAGAGCTTGTCAGCATGAATCCGAATTCTGTCGACAGATCCTCTTTTACGAACCGCTGGATTTCGATCACATCCGACCATTGATAACTCTTGGGAGCCGGTCCGACGAAGTCAACGGGCATATCCAAGTGAACGTGATCGAGCTGGATACCGATCGCGTCGAGCCGATTATCAAGTTCGCGATAATGAGTCCGCCAATCGCGACCGTGGGTCGGCAGTGCATCAACGATCCCGACATCCAGATGAGGAAAACGCTGGCGAAGCAATTCGCTGTAAGTCACCACATCGTCGAGTCGTGCTTCCATCGAGTAATCTTGCCAATGAGCATCACCGGGTGCTGTCTTAGAAAGCACGCTTTGAAGCGTGACCGTCTTCACTTGCAAGCCATCGTCTATAAGCGTTTGCAGCCAATCAAAGTGCGGCTGGAGAGTTTGAGATGCTGTCAGGGAATTGTTTTGCATGCGACGATGCAGCCATGTCGCCGCTCCGGTATCCACGGCGACGTCCACTTGGCTAGCATCGAGCACCGGCGAAATCTTGTTTTGAACTTCAGCTCGCGTGACACCATCTACGTTCCGCCATGAGTTTTCGCGGATCATGAGTGTGTCGATGGCTCGCAGGGATCTCGCCCAACTCTCGGTGTTTTCAAATCGCTGGATGAAATCTGCAGGCATACCTCCGGCAAAACCCAAATTATTGTCTTCCATCCACAACATCGGACCGGCCGCGAGCATCCGGCGGTCTTCCAATCGTTCTAGACCTAATTGAAGTTTGGTACGATTCATCATGTTGTTGTCCCCGCCACACACCTGCAATGCTCCGCATATTCCGAAGAATCCTGGAATTCAGATGGAAATAGCTTACTTGTGACACCACTGGTTCACTAGCCGATGACAAGTTTGCGGGCCATCGTCGCGAAACCAGAATTCCGCCAAAATCTGCCTCAATGACTCGTTATCAATTCAGAACCGATCTGCCATACCCGAGCCGTCTCCTCAACGTCACGCGGCGTCCGATTGAAAATGGCAGCGATTCGTCTCTGCAACTGCTTCGGTTCGAGTTTGAGATTTTTGTGATCGAAGAGTCGGGGGACCGCTTTCGATCAACTGGGAAAATCGCTAGCCGAGACCTTGTCGTTGGGTCAAAACTTGACTCGGGCGTCCAGCGATACGCCGACGCGTTGGATCTCCAAAAACCTGCAAACCTTTCGTCCTGGGTGAACGAGCGTTTGATCGGACGCTGGGTTCAAATCAGCTTCGCGGAAACCGACCCCACCGATTTTCGCAATCCGTTTGCGTCGATTAAGTCACTCAACACGATCGCATCCGAAATCATCGAGTACGAATATGAATTGCTCGTCGATTGGTACAGCATTTCGGAAGTCGCCGATGATCTGGGCCTGAGTTCGGCAACCGTGCGGCGAAAGCTCGCTTCCCTTGAACCAAAGTGGGGCAAGCAACTTGTTCGCCGGACCAACGGCGGTCATCGCCGCATTTGTCTTCCGCTGCTACGGAACCTTCTCTAGCTGATTCGCCATCCTCCGCGACCTCAAATGCGGCGACGAAAGCAGGTTCGTCAAAACCGAACGCGGCCGATTCACTTTGCGAGCGTAAGAGGGTAACGAAATGTTTATCGGAGGCGTTCGACAAATCGACGACCTCGACGAAGGGGAAACGGCCGCCCCGGAACCCGACATGGGATACGAACTGCGAGCCATTGGCGGTTCGCGGTTTGACGCCGCCAAGGTTGCTTCGTTCATTCGCCGCTGCGACGCCATCGTTGCGAGACTAAGTCTCGGGGGCGTGGTTTTCGGTTTTCAGCTTCCTTCGTCTCGTGTATGACGATCATAGTTGAACGATTAATGGAGAAAATCTGCCCAAGGCAGGCTTCGCGATCGCAATCCCCAAGACGCGTCGGTTGCATCGACCGCCAGCTTGAAGGTCTCGGCCAAGCATGCGTCGGTGTCTGCAAACTAAAGACACCGACGCGCCGACCCACTTCCGCCTCTCGAAGATCAAGCAGCAAGACTTACTGCTGCTCAAAGAGTGTGCCGCAGGTCTCCAGGTTGGACCTGACATCGGGGCGGGCAAGCCAAGGTCCAAGCAAGAGGTGTGGCTCCCGTCTCCGCTGCCCGGCAGATCGAAGAGCGGTTTAAAAGCCGGATTTTAAAAAAGCCAATTGCAGGCGACCGTCTGCCGAAACTGGCGTGACCCAGACAGCGTACGCGTGACTGATCGAGTCCGGGATCCCGTCATGCGTAACTGGACACGCTCTCGCCTGCTAAATCGTCGCTGGTCGCCGGAGTCAATGCGCTGCATGGCCGGGATCGGGCAAAAGCAAAAGCCTGCGACACCGTTGCGGATCGCAGACTTTCATCGGCTAGCAGAGGCTGCCAACCTGGAACCCTTCCTGACTGCCAACTCCATCAGTTCATCGATCAAGGACGACGCCTTAGCGATGGTCAGATCCGTCAGTGGCGAAACGCCGAACCGATCGTGTAGTCCACCAGAACAAATCGAAGTACGCACCGGTGTCGGCCACCGGAGCTTGCTCAGTGGACATAGTCTCTTATGCGATGCGTTTCGCAATTGAATTATCTAAGTGCACCTGCTGTCAGATAGGCAATGAAGTGCCTGGGGGCAAACCTCAAGGCAGCTGAATCGTAACCATCCGATTTGCAGGTACTTGGAAATCAGTTTGATTTTGATTTCCGTCATGCTCCCACATCAACCGGCCCTTCTCGCCAGGCTTCCAAGCGGTCATTATTGCTTTCCCTTCGCTGTCGGTGGTGTAAACGATTTGCTTCCGATTGATGGGGAAATTTAGATACGGGATCGTTGCGTCAGAAGGACGTGTGTGGGGAGTCAGCGAAGCACCGACGGCTGGTTTGCCTGCCGCATCGATTACCGTAAAAGTGATCGCCTCGGCGGGCTCGAGCTTCAGGTTGACTGGTGCATCCTGGTCCTCATCATCCGTGCCGCGATACTCGCTTACCATCGCATAGCCATCTTTGATGACGGTGACCATGAACTCATGCCTCATGTTTGCGGGGACGAAGTCATTGAGGGTGAACTCTCCCTTCGCGTTCGTCTCGCCATGTGGGCTGTCCATTTTGAAGCGACCGTCGGGCCAAGTCTTCCTGACAATCAACAATTTGGCATACGGAATCGGGCTACCGGTCGTGTCGGTTACGGTTCCTGTTATCACGACAGCAGCCGCCTCTAAGTCGCCCGCCACCGTGACGACTGAAGTCGCTTCGCTTCCGATTTTGATCGAATGGTTTTGCACATCACCTTTGACGTCGATCGTGATCTCGGCTTGGTCGTCTGGCTGGAACGAGTCCAGGTGAACGATCCCGGTGCTATCAGTGATCTGTTCGGAATCAGCAACCTGCATGGCGTACGTCATGTGCTCCTGTCCCGTCGTCGTCTTGCGAGACGACGGAAGCACTCTGACGCCCGCCACCGGATTGCCCTTGGTATCCTTCACTTGAATTTTCGTTGGTTTCGATGCCTGAGCGCTGAGCTTCACCGGGGCTTGTTGGCTACCATCTTGCACCAATTCGTAGACGCTTGACATGCTGTGCCCCTTTGGCAACGCGGTCAGCAAGTACGCATATTGCTTCCCGGCGGTTGCGAAGTTGTCGAATTTGAATCGCCCCTTGGCATCCGTCTTCGTTTTCAACCGCTTTTGTCGATAACCGCCAGTCCAAGTTTTCTGAACGGCAAGCACGGTTGCGCCGGCGAGAGGGCTGTCTTGCGAATCAACAACCTGCCCTTCGACGAAGATCATTCGCTCGCCAGCAGTTTGCATCGGCGATCCAGCACCGTTGCCCCACATCATCCAACTGATAACCGCGATCAAGCCGATACCGGCCAGCGAGGCGAAGGCTTTACGTGTTAAGCCGACTCGCGGTCGCGACGCCTTCTCGTAGCGGTCTTTCAGCCGCAGAACGCTCCTGGGTTGGATGCATGATTCTGGATTCTGGGCGTGTGCGAGACATGCACTCAGGTCTGCGGAGAGGTCTGTGGCGGATTGGTATCTGTTGATTGGATTGCGTTGATGCAGGCGAGCAACAATCGCGGCGAGCCAAGTCGGAATGGAAGGGTTCACGTCCTCAAGGCGTTCGGGCGATTCATCGCATATCATCCTCACTGTCTGGATCGCGCTGTCGCGTCTGAATGGCGAAACGCCAGTGCACATCGAATAGATCACACTGCCAAGGCTGAATAGATCGCTACGTGCGTCAAGCGGTTCGGCCTTGATTTGCTCTGGTGACATGAAGGCGGGAGTGCCGGCAAGGCATCCGGTCTTCGTGAGCTGGTCTTCGCCCTCAATTTTAGCAAGCCCAAAGTCCGTGATGTGCACACGTTCTGCGCCCTGAGACAGAAAGACGTTCGCGGGCTTGAGGTCGCGATGAACAAGCCCTTGCTTGTGCGCTGCGGCGATACCGTCAGCCATTTGCTTCGAAATGCGAAGGATCTCGTCGACATCAAGTGCTCCACGATTCTTGATTCTGTCGGCAAGGGTTTCTCCACGCAGGTAAGTCATCGAATAATAGGGGATGTCGCCGTCGGTGCTGACGCTGTGGATTTCAACGACGTTCTCATGAACGACCGCGGCCGCCGCACGTGCTTCGCGGGCAAACCGCAATCGAGCGTTCTCGTTGTTCCACTGGTCAGGCGACAGAACCTTAATTGCCACGAAACGCGAAAGCTGAGGTTCGAATGCCTTCAAGACGATGCCCATGCCTCCGGAACCGATGATGCCAGAAACCTCGAAGTGCCCGATCCGGCCGAGCATTTGCGGATCATCGGTCGGGCTCAACGAATCTAGCAATCGTTGATAGTCTTGGCTGCCAGAACTCCAAACGGCGTCATCGACGGCCGAATCGCTCAGGCGATCAAGATCGTTAGGATCATCTGGAAGATACTGCTGGGCTTCCTTCCAAGCTTCAGCGTCGGCGGCTTGCATCTGTAGGGCGTCCCGGCATTCGCTGCAAGACTCGAGATGTGACTCGAACACTTTGCATTGCCCTTGGTCAAGTTCGCCGACTAAGAATGCGTCAATCACTGCCGGATCGCACGTCTGGATTGGTTGGTTCATTTTGAATTTCCGGTCTCGAATTCAGTCGTTGGGAAAAGTGAGTGATCTTCCTGTGAAAGGTGCTTCACCATTTCTTGCATGCGTCGAATCACGCGACTGCGGGCCGTATAGATGGAGCCTTCCGAACGAGCCAGCGATTTAGCGGTTTCCGGGACCGACAGCCCTTGGACGGAAGTCATCCAGAACGCCTGCCAGGTCGCTTCTTCGAACTCTTCACGCACGCGGCGAGCGGCCAAACGGAAGAGCTCCCGCCGGTATTGTCGTTGCAATTCAACGGTGTCTTCCGCTCGCTCCTGTTCATTCAGCAGGATCTGAACGCTCGTTCCGCCCTTGGCGCGATCAGCCCTTTGTCGTCGAACCATCGTGATCGCTTGATTGGTTGCCACCCGCGCAAGCCAAGTACGGAACTTGGCACGCTCTGCGTCCGGTTCCCAATCGCAAACTTTGTTAGCGACTGCAGTGAATACGGATTGCGTCAGGTCCTGTGCATCCGCCTCCTGCATCCCCCGAACTCTTGCGAATCGATAGATCGCTGGACGATATAAGGCCACAAAATCACTCCACGCTTCGTGATCTTGAAGGTCACGAAGACGAGCGATCAAGCTGAGTTGTGTGGTTGGATACTGCAAGACATTGTCCTTTCAGGAGATTACTCGCGCGGCCCCCGAATCTGTCAGGGATATTGCCAGAATACCCAATAAAAGAAGAGAGCGTTTGGGACGCGATTCTGCCCAATTTCACTTCATCGTGATGCATTCCTCTCAGCTAAACTTCCCGATGTTTCTCCGGGCGAGCCGAAAAAGCTGCCAGTAATCATGTCACGCTCCCTCCGGAAGGGAGATCCGGAGAAGGTCGTGATTTTGCTGTTTAAGCCCGATAGCGTAAGCATCAATGGGAAGTACACGATCAAACCCCGATTGATCATGTTCTCCGGCGAAGTGCGAGAGTTGGATGCGTTCGAGATCATCGTCAACTCGGGTATTGTACTAGTCGATCATCATCAGCCGGAATCTCGCATTGAGACAACCGAACTATGATTAGCCGTCCTCAAAAGTGGAAGGATGCGCGCTCCGGTGGCCGACGCCGGAGTGTCATCGCACGGTTTTTGGCTGCCAAGGTGATCTTCCGTGCCGATCTCATCTCGTTCACTCGCTACTACGAATTGCTATCGCGTGACGCGATGACGTAACACGGAATTCGAACTTGACTCCTTAAGGCCAAGACACGCCGTGAAGCGCGGAGTTTTTGATGCCGGGTGGGCTATTGAGGAGACTACCGGGCAGACAGCTCAATGACGGGACGCAGGCCGATGTTGCCGCTCCGAGTGTCGGGCTCGTAACTTTGCCGCCAATAGGACGTCGCAGAGAATGGCGGGTTGGAATAGCCGCCACCGCGGATCACCTTGCGGGAGCCATTGGTGGGGCCTCTGGGGTTGGCTTTGCCAGATGAGGCGTAGAAACCCGGGGAAAACCAGTCTGAGCACCATTCGGCAACGTTCCCGTGTACCTGGTAGAGGCCGAATGGATTGGGTTGGAATGAATTAACTGGTTCCAACTTCATCGCGCGACCGCTGATCCTGAGGCTGGCCTGACGCGGTCCGATCTCGTTACCGCTCCAAAATCGGGTTGTCGTGCCGGCTCGGCAGGCATACTCCCATTCGGCTTCGGTGGGCAGACGGACGTTACCGCCCTCCGGGATATTCGTTCCGGAGTTTGATAAGCGATCGCAAAAGTCGACGCAGGCGTCCCACGGAATCTGTGTGGCGGGAAATTTGGTTCCATCGCCCGTGACGGGTGTCAATCCGCCTCCCATGACATCACGGAACTGCTTTTGCGTCACTTCGTAGGGGCTCAGGTAGAACGGCTGCGTGATCGTGACCTGATGAGCCGGTCGACTGGCGTCAACCCATTCCTGCTTGTTTCCTGGCATCATCGGCAGCGTTGCCGGCATGCCCATTTCAAAAGTGCCCGGCGGAATGAGAACGAACTCAAGCTGAAAGGCTCGATCGTTGGGCATCCCAACCGTGATCATCTCCGGCAGCTTTCGGTCGTTGCTCCAAGCCTGGCGAACGGGTCGAATGTCCGTCGCGGTGAGAGGTGCCGTTAACGGAGCCGAACCGGGGCTGGTCCCTTGGCTGATCGGCTCCTGCTCATTCGGGGTCTGCGCGGTGTTCTCAGCAACCATCGGCGCGGCAACCATCGGCGCGGTAATGGTCGGCTCGATATCATTGTTTTTGGCAATGCGGTCCTCGATTCGTACCGTCAGCTGGTCTTGGCCTGTGACCGTGATGCTCGCGGGGCTGAGTCGACGGCTATCGGGGCCCTCGAGTGACAGCTTGTAGGTACCCCGATCAACGGCGAACTTCGCCTGATGCCCAAGTTCAACCGATCGAACTTCCCCATCCTCGCTGGTGATCCGAATGACGTCACCGGGTTGGTGATTCTCGACAAAAACGGTGGCTTGGCGGTCAGTCTTGAAGATGATCTGAAACGCGGCGAATCCACCCGCCGCGAGCATCAACGCGACCAGGATTAGCCCGCCGATGCCGCGATGTTTTGGCTTCGGTTTCGGTTTTGC
The DNA here is from genome assembly GCA_963763175.1 of uncultured Planctomycetota bacterium. Classification (GTDB taxonomy): domain Bacteria; phylum Planctomycetota; class Planctomycetia; order Pirellulales; family Pirellulaceae; genus Rhodopirellula. The sequence continues at coordinate 1,734,196 of CAVXOB010000011.1, forward strand.
AGCGTCTGCCGGTACAGCTGTGCGTATGCGCGGGAGTGCCCGCTCGATCTCTTGAGTACGTGAAACCGGCGGAGGTGGCGGAACGATCGGTGGAGCGTCCACTTTCGGCGGCGTGTGCGGCGGCAGGTCCGGATACTCAAGTTGCTCCAGCAGCACGATGACGGCGTAGACGCTCTGAAGGCGATCCTTCGGTTTCTGCTGCGTCAATCGCTCCGCGAGTGCGGTGAGCTTCTGGACCGGCTTGGTTCGCTTCGGTTCTGCGACTACTTCTGGCAACTTGCTGAGTAAATACATCAGCACGCGGCCCACTGAATAAATATCTGACCGGTGGTCGATCGACACATTCCCCAGCGTTTGCTCCGGCGACATGTACCCCGGGGTCCCGGCCCGAGATCGCGGGACCGTCTTTCCGGATTCAGTCGCCAAAGTCAGTCCGAAATCAATCAGCTTGATCGTGCCGTCATGGAGCCGCATGACATTTCGCGGCGTGACGTCCCGATGCACGAAGCCCTGTGCGTGAAGTTGATCCAGACCCCGGCAAGTACCGAGCAGAATCTCAATGACCTCGGAAGTCGTCCCGATCTTCTGGTGCTGCCCTAACTCGTGAAGCGACTCGCCTTCTAAGTATTCCTGGATCAGGTAGTGACACCCTTTGTCCTCCCAGGCATCGTGGGCCAGCACCAGGTTGGGATGACCCAATTGGCCAGCGGTCTCAATCTCTTTGATGAACTGGTCGTAGGCCGCCGGATCTTCCTGTCGGAAACTGCGAATGACTTTGACGGCGGCCCGCCGTTTCAGCTTCGTGTGCTGTGCCTCGTACACCTCACCCATGCCGCCCATGCCAATCAGCCGAGTGACGTCGTATTGCCGAATCGTGCACGGCAACTGGAGGACAGGTTCGCGCCGGGACGCATTGACCTTGTTCGAGAAGAAATCAACGACCGAAACTGCTGTTTCGTTGAGTAACTCCCTATCAGTGAAGACTTTCGCTTGTTTCAGGTCTTCCGGGGTGATCCCGGCGATCAAGTTGCGAAAGTTATCGTCAGGCTTCTCGATTCCAAAGAAGATCTGCTGGCATTCTGGGCAAGAATCCAAATGGTCATACAACTGGTCAATTTCATCGCCGTAGATTTCTCCCCTGCTAAGGCGAATCAAGTGCTCCCGCTCAGGGCAAGTTGGTGATGCGATCATTTGCAGACAATGTGAATGAGTTTTCAGTCTTCGAGGAAATGCCCTAGCACATGCCTATCGCGTGACCGTAACACGAAATGCAGCAAACTATGACTTCGGGGCAAAATCATCCCTGAGGATTTCTCGCAGTTTCGCTTTGACTCGACTCACGCTCATGCGGATGTTTTCCAGCGTCACGCCCAGATCCGATGCAATGTCGGCAGGATCCTCATCATTCAACTCTCGTCGCTCAAACATCTCCCAGGTCTTGGGTTTGACCTTGCTCCGAACGATGTTCATCGCGGCACTGACCGCCTCTCTGAGTATCTTCAAATCCTCGTCGTTGGTTCGTCCGTCGTCAGCGGAATGGTCCAACATGGACTCGACCAGCGGATCCTCCACCGCCTCGAAGTAAGCAGGGTCAAACTCGAGTTTGCCCTCGGGCCGTTTTCGGCGGTAGTCGGCAGCCTTCCAGCGGACGATATTCCGCATCCAGCCCCGAAACTTGCCCAGCTTGGGATCTCGTTCGAATTTACCGATACTCCCGTAAAGTGAGTTCAAAACGTCCTGTAGCACATCGTCGACTGCCTCGCGTGGCACCCCCTCGTGCCGAATGTAATACCTCAGCCATTTCGAATAGACCGTAACAAACTCGTTCCACCGCTCTGGCGAGAGCCCCTTCAAGTCAACGATCATGCTGGATCGGGTCGCCAATCTGGACTGAGATTGAGACTGCGATGGCGGCGTGGAATGTTCATCGAGTCGCATCGGAACCCCACTATGTTCATCTTTCTCTGGTCTCTCGCTTCTCGCCATGCTCACGCTCCTGTCGCTCGGGATTTGAGTTTCTCGTACAGTCCCAATTGATTCAGCATCAGACCTTTCAGGCTCTCGCGGACTTCGGCTGAGTTCAATGCTTTGCTGCTCAGGTCGACCTGCACGTCCATCGCGTCGATGATCGCATTCATGATCTCGCTGGTTAAATCCGGCGAGTTCGCGAATTGTTCTTTTGAGTTGTTGACTGCCTGTTGCTGGAGGACCGTTGACTCCAGGATCTTCTCATTGAGTGTCGTCGCGTGAGACAACTGGTCGCCGTCGGTCGTGTCCGTTCCGTAGATCTCATTCAGCTTGGAAATGATCTCGGTCAGATAGGCTGTCTGTTTTTCACGGACCGCACCGCTGCCGATTTCGGTCATTGGGTTCAGCTTGGGGGCGTCTTTGTCGGATAGACCAAGATTTCGCTTGCCGCGATCGCTGAGTTTGTGGTGAGTGAGTGTAACTTCCGACAAATCCACGCCCTCCCGTTCGCGACCAAACTTCAATAACCGGACCAATTGCTTGAAGAAGATGGCCCGCTTCTCGAAGTCCGTGTTTCCATAATTGAAGATCTGCGCCAGAAACGTGTAGGCCCGCAGGTAAGTCGAGATGTCGCCACGAAACAGAATTAACGCATCCATCGTGTCCTTGGCCGCCTGGATCGCTTTCTCGTCCTTGTGTTCGACGGCTTCCGCATGAGCCGTCTTGGCCGCAGAAAACCGTTTCAGCAATCGACCAGCAACCGGCGTGATCGCCGCCTCCAGTTGTTTCTGTTTCGAGTTCGGATCGAGCACCACTGCGACGACGCGGTCAATTTCGTATTCGTCGTAGTAACCCAACGCATCCAGCTTCGTCCGCAGGTCGAGGATGATGTTGGGGTCGGTGGCGTCCGAAAGCTCGGCGGTCGTGAAGTACATTTTGAACGCGTCGAGGACTTCGCCCGGTTCATTCACGAAGTCGAGCACGTAAGTATCGTCCTTGCCGGGATAACACCGGTTGAGCCGGGACAAAGTCTGCACCGCCTGAATCCCGGCCAGTCGCTTATCGACGTACATGCCGCACAGCAGCGGCTGATCGAATCCGGTCTGGAATTTGTTGGCGACCAACAGAATCTGGAATTGGTCATCCTTGAAAGCCTCAGCGATGTTGCGACCCTTCAGGTCCGAATTTAACGCCGTGCTGGTCTCCTTGAATGGTTCCGGGCCTGATTCCTTGTCGTTCACTTCGCCGGAAAACGCGACGAGAGTTTGCAGTGGGTAGCCTTTCTCCTTGATGTACTTATTGATCGACAGTTGCCAGCGAACCGCTTCCAGTCGGCTGCTGGTCACCACCATCGCTTTGGCTCGGCCTTCGAGCAACGGAGCGACGGTCTCGCGGAAGTGCTCGACGACGATCTGGACTTTCTGAGCGATGTTGTAGGGGTGCAGCCGGACCCAATTCATCAGGCCCTTCACGGCGGTACTGTGTTCGACTTCGGTGTCGTCGAATTCCTTGCCCGCGTTGGCCAGCTTGAATGCCAGCTTGTAGGTCGTGTAGTTCTTCAGCACATCCAGAATGAAGCCTTCTTCGATCGCCTGCCGCATCGAATAGACATGGAATGGGGCCGGTAGATTGTCTTCAGTCGGTGGTTGCGTGGGATCAGGGCGACGACCGAACAATTCCAGCGTCTTCGCTTTCGGAGTAGCGGTGAAGGCGACGTAGGTGATCCCGGTATCAGCGGCACGGGAGGCCATTTGTGCGGCCAGAATGTCCTCGCTGCTGATCGCCCCGCCGTCTTCGATTTCCTCTTGTTCTTCGGCAGACAACAACATCTTCAGTTTCGACGCCGCTTCCCCAGTCTGCGAACTGTGGGCCTCATCCGCGATCACGGCAAATCGCTTGTCCTGCGTCGCGGCCAGTTCACGCACGGCCTGCAACGCAAACGGGAACGTCTGGATTGTGCAGACCACAATCTTCTTGTCACCGGACAAAGCATCAGCCAGCTCGGCACTCTTGCTGCCCTGGTCGCCTTTGATAATCGCCACCACACCGGCAGTTCTTTCAAACCCACGAATGGCATCCTGCAATTGACCGTCGATCACCCGGCGGTCAGAAACCACCAGCACGGTATCGAAGACCTTCTTGTCGTTGGCGTCGTGCAGATCAGCCAGGAAGTGAGCGGACCAGGCGATCGAATTGGTTTTGCCGGAGCCTGCCGAATGTTGGATCAGGTATCTCTCTCCGGCACCTTCGGCCAGAACAGCCTGCTGGAGTTTGCGGGTGGCATCGAGTTGGTGGTAGCGGGGAAAGATCAGCTTTGTGATCTGCTTCTTCTCGTCCTTTTCAGCCACCATGTAGCGACCGAGGATCTCCAGCCATCCGTCGCGATCCCAAACCTGCTCCCAGAGGTACGAGGTGCGGTACCCATCGGGATTGAGCGGATTGCCAGACGCTCCGTGGTCGCCCAAATCAAACGGCAGGAACTGGGTACCGAAGCCTGCCAGCTTGGTCGTCATCTTCACCCGGCTGCTGCTGACGGCGAAATGCACCAGAGCACCCGAAGGAAACGACAACAGCGGTTCCGCCGCCTGACCTTTGGGCTGGGGGTTGCGGTCCTTCTTGTACTGGTAGACCGCGTCGTCGATGCTCTGGGTGTTGTCGGTCTTCAGCTCGACCGTGGCGACCGGGATCCCGTTGAGGAACAGTACCAAGTCAATGTTGTTCTCGTTGTGCAGCGAGTAACGCACCTGACGGACGACTCGCAGTCGGTTGGCGGCGTACCGCTGCATGATGTCCGGGTTCATCGCCAACGCTGGTTTGAACTGAGCCATCCGCAGCGGCTTGCGAAGCCCCAGCACGTCGAACCCATTCCGGATGACGTGCAGGGTTTCGCTCTTGTCCAGCGAGTCACGAAGCCGCTTCAGGAGGATGACTTGGGCAGAGGCACCGTGGTTCTTGGTCAGCGTCGCCCACGCATCCGGGTCGGTTTCCTGAACCCAGGCCAGTACATCAGCGGGAAACAGAGCGAGCTTGCGATCGTAATCGGCGGCGTCTTTTTCTGCGTACAGCCAGCCACCAACAACCATCGACTCACAGATGTCATCTTCCAGTTTGATCTCGGTGTGAAGTGTCATTTCGATGGCTTCGTTCGTCGGATAGTGGGTCGACAGGTCTGGCGTGGATCGGTTGGCCGATCAAGATGTGGCAGTTGATCAGGGTGTTGCAGACGGTTCAGAGTTGGAAGCAACCAATGATGCACTCAACGAGAAATCTCGGAATCTGTCGGTTTAGACCAAATTGTATCTAGCGTTTTGCGGATATTGTCCAGCGTAGGCATTAGATGAACCCTTGAAACGTTCTCCGCGAAAAGGAGCCGAATCAATTCATCTGCTTCATGACTTGGTAGCAGCATTTTCGTCAAAAACGTTTCGCTGCAGCGATCTTCCAATCGCGGCCACGTTCCATGTTGAACGAAATATACATCCGCCGAACGATGATAGGTAAACAGGCCCGACTGAGCGTGCAAAAATCCAATTTGGCTCCGAGGAACTTCATAAGGCACCCAAGTTCTATCAAATAACAAATGACCTGAATGAAGAGCCCATACGGCGATTGGCATATCTTGTTGAACTGCCCCTTCCGCAGCGAAAAAAGCTGCAACAAGGGGGTTTCGAGTCCCAGGGTAAGCGCATTTAATTTACGGCGGGTATCGAGTTTAGGATTTCGAGTAGGAACTCAAAGTCGTATCCGGCACGCAATCGCTTTTGACGAATGCTTCCCTTGCGTGTCTCGTTGTGCTTGATCAGCGTAACCGCCAAGCGACGAAGCCAACTCACGTTCTCGCCGCCGTGGTCTTTGCGGATCCGTGACTCGTCTTCCCGGAACGTCACATCCATGACCCAGTGGAGTGAATTCTCGATGCCCCAGTGCTGGCGAACGGCAGCCCCGAAACGTTTTGCCTCGCTTCCAAAACTCATGATGTAATAACGGACTTCCCCGTCACCCCAATCGTTCACGTCTTCACTGCGATACGTGATCGTTAAGCCGATACTTCGGATGTTCTTCCAGTCGCCGGTTTCCTTCAGTGATTTGGGGGCCGGCAGAGCGTAGTAGAGCCGACGCTCGTAACGACCATGTGGTTTCTTCTGATCGTCATGGACCTCGTGCGTCGAGAGTCGCTTGGGAGGACGGTCAAGCGACATCGCCCGCTCGAACTCATTCTTCAACGTTTCGTGCAGCGTTTCTTGGTTGCCTTTGACCGCCAAACAGTAATGACCTTTTCGCTCAATGATCTTCCTCGCGATGTCGCGTTGGCAGCCCATTGCATCGATCGTCACGATCGCTCCGGAAAGTGTCAGTGATTCCAAAAGCTTCGGAATTGCAGTGATTTCGTTCGATTTCTTGTCGATGGTGGTCTGCCCGAGCGTCAAGTGCTGATCGCTCGCCCAGGCACTGACGATATGCAGCGGCTTGACGCCACCGACCTTCGAACCGCGGAGCGTTTTTCCATCAATGGCGATCACATTGCCGAGCTCTTTACGGAGCCCCTTAAGCCATTTCAGAAACGCTTGTTGGAATGCCGCCGGGTCAAGTCTTGAAAGAGTGCGACGGAGCGTATCACGCGAAGGAAGCCCACCGGGAAGTTGAAGAAACCGCTCAAGCCATTTCTGATGCGTTTCGGCCCACGTTCGCATATCAGCCCATCCATCGGCATTGCAGATCACCGCACAGATTGCGATCACGATCATGTCGATGAGATTGTGAACTCGACGGCGATTGATTCGGGGGTCTTCGATTTCATCAAAGCACTGCACGAGTGAGAGGATGGCAGAATACTCATCTGCGGCAATCGCCTTCTCACGAACGGTCTGCCTCTTTGACTTCCTCGTGGTTTCCAGCGGCTCTCCGGAGAGCACTTTTCTCTTGTCGTGCTTGTTGCCGCAAGGCTCTTGCCAGTGGTCGTTGGTGTTCCGCGAGGGCTCGGTATCGTTTCCCATTGCAGCGACTCCATTCGCTTGTTCGAGGTTGGTTTTAGCGGCTTAGAATGTTACCGAGTCGGGCCAAACCGAGCCACCGGAGTGGCACTCTCGGACCCGAAAAACCGCTAAATACCGCTCAAATACGGGAAATTAAATGCGCTCACCCTGTCATTGTCCTGCGAAGCTACATGCGACAACGTGAGATGCTCGTCAAGTGTGCGGCGCAGCATATCCAGCACATGCAGAAGGCCATGGAGCAGATGAACCTAAAGCTCACTGAAGTGGTCAGTGATATTCTGGGTGCGACGGGCACGGCTATCATCGACGCGATTCTGGAAGGCGAGCGCAATCCGCATCGACTTGCAAAACTACGTAACGAAAAATGCAAGAACGATGAAGCGACGATCGCATTGGCGCTTCAAGGCAACTGGCGAGACGAGCACCTGTTCTCATTGCATCAAGCGGTGGACTTGTACCGCTACTATCACCAGAAGATTGTGGAAGTGGACGCGCAGATTGAAGCGTACATGCGTCAGTTCGAGGACAAGTCTGGCGGCGAACCGCTCGCCAAACCACCTCGCTCGAAGCAACGTAGCAAGACGACCAACGAACCAAAATTTGACACTCGCACATTGCTGTATGAGGTCCTGGGTGTCGACTTGACTAGCATTGATGGGATAGGTGCTCACTCGGCATTGCAAATCGTGTCTGAGATCGGCACGAACGTAGATGCGTTTCCGACGGAAAAACATTTCGTGAGTTGGCTGAGTCTTTGCCCGGAGGCGAATAAGTCAGGCGGCAAGAAGCAGAAGAAGGGCAAAAGCCCGACGCATCGCAGCAGTAATCGCGTGGCACAGGTTTTTCGAGTGTGTGCACAAACATTGATTCAGTCGAAGTGTGCACTGGGTGCGTTCGGCAGACGCCTGAGAGGTCGCGATGGCGCGGCCAGTGCGATCACAGCAATCGCTCGCAAGCTAGCGATCATCGTGTACACGATGGTGAAAACGGGTCGCCCGTACAAAGATGTCGGGTCGGATGTCTATAACAGTCGGTTTCAAGACAAGCTGGTAGCAAGCCTTCGCCGTCGAGCGATTGAATTGGGCTACGATCTGCAGCCGACGCTGTCGGTCTAGAACACCCAAGCAAACGCGAGTGCCGTGCTGAACTGTGATATCGGTGCGATCATGTTCTAAACAATCGCAACAAATCACTGCACCAGAGTCATCATGACTCATAAGAATGGCCCATCGAGACCCAAAAGCTGTTACTGTTCACCCGCCTGATGTGGGGTTCGTGGGTGTAGTTCCTGGAGATCCGCCTCTTTGCAATCAGAGGCGTGGTGCGAATCCGGCGAAAAGCAGAAGGGCACCAAGTAACAGAAACGCGATCGCCTGTGACGGTGTCCGGTGTGTCCAGGCCCATCCTGAGAAAAAAAGTAGTACAGTCGTCCCAATCCAGACAGGGACGATCGAAAACTCCATGAAGGTCCAATACCATGTTCGCGTTTGATCGTAGCGGTCGCTGTTAATATACTCCAAACACGCGAATATCATCAGTACAGATATTGCCGAAGACAATAACGCTCCAAAGAAGGTCAATGCCGACGGAATCACCTGCCAGCGGAATTGCGGTGGTTCCTTCTTCCCTAGCAAACTCGTTGCTGGTGTCGTGGCGATGGTAGACGGATACGGATTCATTGAAGCTGTTGATGTACGAAGGACTGTGGTGCATGTCCAAGTCGGATAACGTTAGGGTTAACGGGGTCGGCCCAAAAAACGTTGTGATGGCCGAAAGTCGACGTGGCCGACTCCCGTTCAACCCATGGTTCTGCACTCGTTTGTAACCGGGTTGCTACCGAGGTGATGCCAGCACGCAATAGTATACCACGACAAGAAGATTGAACGCCACTCCGAGCCCAATCCGGCGGTATCCGCGAAAATACGCCCCCCGACGTTTGCGTGGAATGTGTGAAGGTCCGAATGTGTTGAACACGCGATGACGCAGCAGCGGTAGTTTCGCGTACACAAGATCAATGAGGCCGCACGCATAGAGCGTGCCCATGATGATGTAGTTGATCGGCCACCATATGACGAGCGCGAGTCCAAGGAACAAAACCATCGGCGCAAGAAAGACGAGGTTCGCCGCGAGTTCGTATCGTCTCATTTGAATCGCCGTGGATGTTGGGTCAGTTCGCGTTGTCCGATTGCAGAAAGAATCCATGTAAGTCCTAGGTTTGATGGGTGGGAGCCATTCGTAAAAAACTGGCGACTCGGACCCGTGATCATGACAGAATGAGCTGTCAGTCACATTTACTCCACCCAACAAACGCAAGGACAGAATCACATGAACATTCTCGCACTCGATCTCGGCAAGTTCAACTCCGTTTGCTGCTTCTTCAACAGCGAAACTCGAAAAACCAGCTTCCTAACCACGCCCACCACGCGAGATCAGATCGCCAGCATCTTCCAGGACTGCAAAGCCGACCTCGTCGTCATGGAGTCGTGCGGACCCTCGGGGTGGATCAATGATGTGGCCAAATCGCTGGGCCTCGCCACGCTCGTCTGCTCGACCAACGAGGAGGCGTGGCGGTGGGCCAACGTGAAACGCAAGACCGACAAAAACGATGCCCTGAAGCTTGCTCGCATGTCGGCGATGGGCGAGCTCAAGGCCGTCTACATGCCATCGCCCGAACAGCGCGAGTTCCGCTCGCTCGTCAAATATCGCAAGACGCTCGACGGACGCATCAACAAATGCAAAAACGCGATCCGTGCTTGGTTCGTCAACCAGGGCATCACGATCGACGCAGGAGACAAAGCCTGGCACAACGGACGCGAGCATATCAACTCCTTTCGCACGCCGCTGGTCGAATGTGGATCCAACGAGCTATGGAAGGGCGAGCTCGACATCGAATTGACGATTCTCGATTCGTTGATCCTGCAAATGGGCGTCGTCGTCAAGAGACTCGAAGCGATCGGCAAGACTGACCCGCGAATCATTCGGCTGCAAACGATTCCCGGAGTCGGGCCACGCACCGCCGAGATCCTGGTCGCTTGCATCGACGATCCGCATCGCTTTGAAAATGGACGCCAAGTCTCGGCCTACTTCGGTCTCGTCCCGCGGCAATACCAATCGGGCGAAACCGATCGCAACGGACGCATCACCAAGCGTGGCAATCCTCTCGCACGTACGATCCTGGTCGAATGTGCTTGGGCCTCGCTGCGGTACAACCCGTGGGCCAAAGGTGTCTACGAGCGGATCTGCGGCAAACAGAAGACTCGCAAGAAAAAGGCAGCTATCGCGTTGGCCCGCAAGATCGCCGTCATCGCCTGGGCGATGCTCCGAGATGAAAAGGATTGGGACCCGAAGCAAATGATCCAAGTCACTGAGTCGTTTGGACGAATGTCACCGGCACTTAAAGACTCGCTCGGACCACATCCCCATCAAGCGAGAAACCCGAAACCAAAACACCCAAACCACGGCGAGCAAGAAAGCCAGCAATTTCCGACTGATGCTCAGACATCGGCGTAACGAATCGGCCTTGCTCGCCATTTTTTAAAAGCTCATCCATTGGAAGCGTGCGAGATGGTGACTGGAGGTTTTTTTAGGCATGGCTCAAGTGTCCAATGATCTGTTTGAGAAATCGTCCTTCGCGAATCGAAACTTGTTGCGGGCGTCGGAACCCAGCATTGGATACTTGAGCGATGCCTGGAAAACCGCTCACGCAACCTTCCGTCGGCGGCGCTCTATTCAAACCATCGAGCGAGGAGGACAACCAGTACCGGCTGGCTGATGCTTCGACATCGGCGTAACGAATTGGACCTCGTTGCTCTTATTACTCATCTCAACGATCAATTCTCACGACCAGCTCACCTCACATCGGAGTTTCCAAGAAGCCCACAACCGTTTCTCACCAAGACAACAGACCAAGGACAAGACCAACCCAAGTGTGTGAAGCACCGAGACAAGTGGACACTGAGGCTTTCGCATTAGGATCGATTCGCAGCAGCGAATCGTAGAAAGTTCAGACACGTCGCCCTAAAGAATGTGCCACACCAAGGGAAGGTAGCTTGCTGCTCAAAGCCTCATCACGAGACTGGGAAGCCTCCAGGCAAGCTGCACCCACCACGCAAACATGATCGTCCAAAGATCGTTGAACCGTGCATGGATAACTGAGAGGACACAGTCCGCCCGAGGCGGATCTATAAGAGTTCAAATGCGTCCACACCTCGAATAGTCGTTTAATCAACATCCTTGACTGAAGTTGCCTGTGAGTCGCTCCAGTGGATCACTTCCTCAAAACTCATCAACCAATCACCATTCGAGAACCCACGCGATGTGACAAAAACAATTCCTGAAAACATGGCAACTGGTACTTGTCAAACCTAGGACTTCATAGTCTAGGACTTCATAGTCGCTACCCGTCACCGCGGACGGACGGTAAAGTTTCCATTCAAGTAAACGTGCAAGCCGTCCTGCGGTGCACGGGATTGTTATTTGCCAACTTCTATTTAGGGCCAAAGTCCACCGCAGTTCTTGGCCTCGTGTTAAAGAGTGGCGCGACCATCGCGACGATCACCGGGACAATGAAGGGGATCCCAAAGTATAGGATGCTGGTAGTCTGATTGTATGACGGCCCTATGCCGCCACTGAAAAAATAGATCAACCAGCCAAATTGGTAAGTCAACCAGAATTGATACCAGGTGAGTCGCGGAGCCGTCAGCCAAGCGGTCACTGAGGAGCAAATCAACGATGCAAGTATGGACGATACCGCCCAGTAAATAGCGGTACGGTCGTTGAAGTGCATCAAGTCCACATCAAAGAGGATGAGATCTATAGCCAATCCAACCGGAATCGTTGCAGCTAAAGATGCGAACAGCACCGCCCACTCGCGAATCATCGCGTGGATGGGAATTTGCTGTGTGGCTATGTAAGAAGACGGTGGAGGTGTGGAGGTGCTCATCATGTCATCAGCAATCTAATGGATTTAAGTCAAATAACGAGGTAATTATCGCCGGTTGGCGAGGAAGGCACCCGGCGATAAGTAGCTCGTGGGGGTGTTATCGCCGGTTGGACCTTCGGTTCCCTCGGTGACACGGAAAGTGTTATCGCCGGTTGGCGTCTGGTGAGTATGAGGAATCGAAATTGGTGGGTCAAGCAAAATTTTGGACAGAGTTTTTGATACAAGCGGATTGACCGAGTTGGCGGACATGCGAAAAATCAGCTCGGGAACGCTGCGGCGATGCGATGCGGCGGGGAGGGTGTATTCAGTCGATGAACTCGGTCCCGAGGATGCCAATAGCACGCACTGGAAAGGCCGTGGGCGAGAGCGGTGGTCTCGCTGGGAGGCTGCGAGTAACTGGGACGGAATCTGCTGCGTACGATCGATTGGTCCATGCGACCGGGGAGTTCACACCAGGCGATGGGATTGAGTTCTGCTTAGCCCACGACGGGCGGCGCCGTCAGTCGACGATGGTGGGCTAGCGTGGGCAGGTGCTCAGCGCATCAAAACGGCATTGAACTGTCGCTCGCAAGCGGCCACGATATTGTCAACCAGCCCATCGGCGTCCGACCCGCTCAGTGTGCCGGTCAAACTCTGTAGCTCCATGGAAAACAAGACTCGCTTGCGCTCGGGTCCGTCTTGCTTCTCGTTTCGATAGGTTTCTTGATACGACAGATTGGTCAAACGCTCGTCGGTAGCTGAGCGGATCACGGACGCGAGGGCATCCCAGCGAACCGATTCGGGGAGCACTAGATTCAGGTCACGATGGATCGGTGGGAAAGTGCTCACGGCCTGTTGTTGCGGAACCAAATGCGACAATTCAACGAGCACATCAGCGGATAGCTCAGCGGCAACGACGGTGCCGGGCAACTTCCACGAATCGACCAACGTCTTGTCGAGCACACCGAGATAACCAATCACTTGATTGCTATCACCGCCGCTGAGCGTCAGGGCGACCAATCCGCCGGTGGCAAAACCGTCCCGCTCGACCGTCTCCACGCTGAGACCGCCACAAATTCCCAACCGCACGAGCAGAGTCTCGATGGTTCCCTTTGCGGCAAAAAAATCGTCACCCAAAATCATGCCGACGTGGTACGTTTCAGTAGGTAAGGCATCGTCGCCCTGGTTGCCGAGCGGTGGCAAATAGACGTGAGCGATTTCAAATAGGTCTGCATGCAAAGACGCCGACGCCCAGTTCGCAGCACGACTTTGGAGCAAACTCGGAATGAGCGAACGACGAAGTCGGCGGGAGCCTTCGAGCATCGCTGTGCGTGTCTGCATGGCAGGTGCATCGGTCCAAGGCGATACGGATGCGTCGAGCTTTGCGGTCACGACGCTCGGCGTCATCGCTTCGCTCAGCCCCGCCGAAGTTAGCACTCCACGCAGGCGACTCATTGCAGCGTCGAAGGGACGCTTGCTGCTTGCAGTCACAGGGATCGGAGCGTTCTCAGGAATCTTGTCGTAACCATGAATGCGGGCGACTTCTTCGATCAAGTCAACTTCACGAGTCAAGTCATGACGCCACGATGGTGGCACGCACAGCAGACTCACCTCGCTACTTCCGCTACCAGTACCTTCGCTCGGGTTGTGAGACAGATCGACATGGCACCCTAGACCAGCGAGAATCCGCTGTACCGTGGCGGCCTCCATTTCGATCCCGAGGACTCGTTTGAGTTGCGAGAGCCGCAAGACGATCGGCGGGCGATCTGCGATCGCGGGAGCAGTGTCGATCAACCCTGCGGCGACGGAACCACCTGCGATTTCGATAATCAACTGGCACGCCCGGCGACTCGCCCAATCGATACCGCGAGGGTCCACGCGCCGTTCAAAACGGAACGACGAAGGGCTGTGCAGTTTCAACCGCCGGGCCGTACGCCGGACCGCTAATGGCATGAAATCAGCGGCTTCGATGATGACATCGGTGGTGGCTTCGGATACTTCACTGCTTGCTCCACCCATCACGCCGGCGATCGCGAGCGGCGACTCGGCGTCCGCAATCACGCAGGTCTGGGGCGTCAGATCGTAGTCTCGGTGATCGATCGCTTGCAGCTTTTCACCGGGTCGCCCGGGACGCACCACAATCTTTTTTCCCGACACCGCAGCCGCGTCGAACGCGTGCAATGGCTGGCCGCACTCCATCATCACATAGTTCGTCACGTCGACAACGTTGTTGACAACACCGATTCCAATCGACTTCAGCGCGTCTTGAAGCCACTTGGGACTGTCGCTAACCTTCACTCCCTGCACCACACGGGCGGTGTACCGGGGGCAAGCTTCAGGGAACTCATTAACAACGTCGAGTATCTCGCTCGTCGCAACGCTCGACTCGGCGTACTGAATTTTAGGCAGTTTCAGTTTTTGCTTAGTCAGCACTGCGATTTCGCGAGCAACTCCGATATGTCCAAGACAATCGCCTCGGTTGCTGGTGACTTCCAAGTCCACGACGGTCTCGCCATTGACCGTTTCGGTCGACTCGTGGTTCAGTCCCGACAGGCTTAGTCGATCGACCAGTTCGTCGTGGTTGAGTTGCAGATCAACGTATTGCGACAACCAAGAAAGCGTGACGAGCATGGGGATCGTGTTAGATGTGTAGAGAAAGCGTAGTGGATCCAGCCTCGCTGGCGCGTCGGGCCCTGAAAATCAGCAAAAAACATCAGCTAAAACTGTTGCAAGAATCGCAGGTCGCCGCTGTAGAGGTCGCGGATATCGGTGATACCATGACGCCGCATGCACAACCGCTCAACACCTAAACCAAAGGCGAATCCACTGACCTTTTCAGAATCGTAGCCAACGGCTTCGAACACGTTTGGATCGACCATCCCAGCACCACCGAATTCAATCCAAGTGCCGTTCCACAAAAAGTCAACTTCGACGCTGGGTTCGGTGAACGGAAAGAATGACGGTCGGAATCGAATCTCAACGTCGTCACCGAGATAGTTATTCGCAAACACCCGCAGCACTGTTTTCAGGTTCGCCATCGTGACATTCCGGTCGACGAGCAGCCCCTCCATTTGATGAAACATCGGAAAGTGCGTGGCGTCAGGTGCGTCGGGACGATAAACGCGACCGAGTGAGATGATTCGGATTGGTGGTTGGCGTGCTTGCATCACGCGAATCTGCACCGTGCTGGTTTGACTGCGGAGCAACCGATTGCCTTCGCCGGTTTGACCATCACCCTCTACACCACCCACGGTGGCCGCGGCGAGATAGAAATTATCCAGCGGATCACGCGCCGGGTGATCTTCAGGGATATTCAGGGAAACAAAGTTATGCCACGGGTCTTCCACTTCGGGACCTTCGGCCACTTCGAATCCCATCCGCCCCATGATCTCCGTAAGATGATCGATTGTTTGAGTGATCGGATGAACGTGACCGAGAGTCGGCCGGACGCCGGGTAGCGACGGATCGAAGGTAGGATCGATTTGCGCGTTGCCGCCGCCCTGAATCGCGTCGAGAGCATTTTGAAATGCTGCGTTGATCGCATTCTTGACTTCATTGAGCCGCATGCCCGCGGCCCGCTTATCGCTTGAACCAATACCGCCCAGCATTTTCTGCACGTCCTTGAACTGACCATTCTTGGCCCCCAAGAATACGACGCGCGCCTGCTCGAGCGATTCGGAATCCGAAACACCTGAGAACGCAGATTCAGCGTCGCGTTGGAGTTCATCCAGGCGACTGAGAAAGTTTGGCAGCGACATTGCGAAAAAAGACTTTAAGCTGCTTGCGTCTCGGCACCGAGGGCCGACTTCACGGCGTCGCACACGTCCTTGAACCCAGCGGGATCATGGATTGCCATTTCCGATAGGGACTTACGGTCCAGACCAATATTGGCTTTCTTCAAGCCGAAAATGAACTCGCTATATCGCAGACCATGCGATTTGACAGCGGCGTTGATCCGAATAATCCACAATTTGCGGAACTCACGCTTTCGCACGCGACGATCGCGGAACGCATACGCGCCACTGCGAAGCAGGGTTTCTTTGACCGAACGGGTCAATGACCCACGACCGCCGACGAAGCCTTTTGCACGTTTGAACAGACGTTTTTTAGCTTGAGTCCGGGCGGCACCTTTACGTGTACGCATCTATCGAATTTCCGTGTGGGAGGGTTTCAGTCATTGCCGAGTCTCGATTCAGGCCCCGGCAAGCGAATGCCGAAGTTTTGCCCAATCGAGTTGCCGGGCGATTTCCTAAGAGGAGTGAAATAAGTGAGTCCGAGACAATCGCCTCCGACTTGATGGTCGTTTTGTGTCAGTGATTAGTTACTGTAGCCGTTCAGGGCTGCATGGATAGTCGGCTCCATGCACGCATCCAACGCAGTGGTGCCCCGCAAATTGCGGCGTCGTTTCTTGCTCAGCCCTTTGGCCAGGTGGCTCGTACCGCTTTGGCGGTGCATGGCTTTGCCGTTTGCACTCAGGCGAAATCGCTTTTTAGTGCCCTTGTGGGTCTTGACTTTGGTGCCCATGAAGATTCCATCTTTGGAGGGGGTGTTCAATTCGCAAAATGCGTCATTTCGGGCGGATCATAGCGAAGTGACGGTGAATTCACCAGGGGGTTTATGGGGCCGTGGTGCAGAACTTGGATAGGCATCCCCGACCTTGGGCGTGCCAAACGCACTTCAGCGATGCGTATTTTGCGGACGTGGAGGCCTCGTGCGAAACGCACCCCGGTCAGGACCGCCGGCGGAGCCATTGAGCGACAATCGGCTCACTCTGTCGAACATCTTATCGAGACGCGGCAAGGAGTATCCGAAAAGCGGTCTGACCCTTTGCAGGCGCCCTTTGCAGGCGAAGCATTTTATACGGTATTTGCCGGCCTCGCCGGAGTGGGTCAGGCCCTTATCGGATTTTCGGATCGGCTCTCAAAACAAACGCACTGCCCCGCCCTCGGATGTCATCTGCCAGGGGGTCCACACGATCAACGGATCGCTGACTTTCAAGTCGCCTTTGCGGGGTGGGATCTGAGTTGTCTCCAGCTCCAAATTTTCGATCTTCAGCGAGCGGGTGAGATCGTCCAGTTCGGCCTGCAAACGAGCATTCATGTCATCGAGTTCGCGTCGGTACCGCTCGAGTTGTTCTTGGGCTCGCTCGACGTCCCGACGCTGCTCGGTGGCGCGCCCAGCACGACGGGCAGCAGTTGATACCTTGGAAACATTTGTTTTGCTAAGCACTTTGCGCCCCATGAATGCACCGAGCACGGACGCCGCCAACGAGAATAATGAACTTATCTTAGCGTTGTCGTACTGCGCTGATTCGCGTGCGAGGCGGTCTTCAGCGGTCTGGATTTTGTTTCGGATCGTCTCTATTTTCTTGAGATACTTCGCCCGCAGCTTGTCGGTTTCCAGATCACGCTGCTCCCGCGCCAACTGCTGAAAATGCAATCGTGCGTCGGCCTGGTTAAGCCCTGGCGGCGCGTACTCGCCCAGCGCTACGCTTTGGTAAATCTCCATCGGATGATGTCGATAGAAGTAATCCTTCAGATCGTTGAACAGGGATTTTACTGAGGCTGTGCCTCGCAGTTCATCGGGTAGGGGAGCGTAGGAAAAAGCTGAATCAGGTTTCATTTCCAGTTCCATGTCGGGCGCGGGTGTCTCGCTCGACTCCCACCCATCCTGGGGCACGTGATTGCCACAAATAAGCAGTCGTCGGACATCGACCCAGGCATCGACATCGGCGGAATTGCGAACGAAGTGCAAGGTGCCCTCGCCGAGTACCGCAGCGCGGTAGATTCGATTGCCGTCGCCTTTGCTAAAACGATTGGGGACGAGGAAGGATTCGTTCACCCCCGCAGGCAACACGGGCCGCGTCGGTGTGACGGAACTCTTTGCGACCGATTCCCTCCGGCCATCCGTCCGTGTAGCGAGATCTGCTTTGCGGCCAGCCATTAAGGCTTGAATCTGGTCGCGTGCGAGCGGTCCCGCGAGGAACGACATGGCCCAGCGTGTCTGAAAGATTGTCGGTGCATCGTCGTGAACGTTGTTCATCAAGAAAACGCGACTGCCCAGCGACGCGAGCAACTGCTCCATCTCTCTACGATTGAATGGTTTGCCCGACTGAGCAGCGGCACCTTCGAGCCCCTCGAGGACCCGGGCCTTGTCGCGCTCGGTCTGCAGCCTACCGAGAAACCAAGTGCCAATATTCGCCAGTCCCTTGTAATCGAGGTCGACCGGGTTCTGCGTGGCCAACATCACTCCCAACCCAAAAGCGCGGGATTGCTTGAGTAAGGTCAGCATCGGCGGCTTAGACGGAGGACTGGAGACCGGTGGAAAATAACCCGCCACCTCGTCCATATAGAGAATCGCCCGCAGTGAACTCGTGCCGCTCTGCGTTCGCATCCACGCGACGACTTCGTTGAGCAAAATGGTGACAAAGAACATTCGCTCTTCCTCGCCCAAATGCGCGATCGATAGAATCGATAGCCGCGGTTTGCCATCCGGCGTATGCAGCAGGTTCTTGATCGACAAGGGTTCTCCTTCGAGCCACGATGAGAATGCGGGCGAAGCGAGCAAATTATTAAGCGTCATGGCGAGCTTGCTACGGTCGGACGCCGGCATGAAGGACTCGAGATCCAGCACACCGACGCGCCCGATCGGTGGCGAGTTGATCAGACCGATCAGATCGCCTAGCGAGACGTTGCGCTTTTCTCGCCAGCAATGATCGAGAATCGAGCTGATCAGAATATGTTCACGCGATAGCAGTGGATCAGCGTCGATACCCAGTAATGTCAGTAAACCGGACGCCGATCCGGTGACCCGCTCTCGCATCGCGTCGGCATCGTCGAGCAACTCAGGCGGTGGCGCGTCAAAGCTTTTGAGCACCGTTATCGGCAGACCGATGTTACTGCCGGGGGTGTAGATCGCAATGTCGACGGCATCTTGGTACTTTTGGATGCGTTCGGGCGTCTCTCCCCAGGATGCCAAACCGTCTTTCCAAGTCTTCGCAGTCAATGTCGCGAACTCGTCGAGCGTCATTTTCTTGCGATTGGCTTCGCCGGTTCCCAACCAGGGCTTGAAATCCGACGGTTTCTGGTCGGGAAACGCCAGCATCAGGTTGGTCAAGTCGCCTTTTGGGTCGATGATAATGGCCGGAATCCCGTCGATCGCTGCTTCCTCGAGCAGCGAGATGCAAAGCCCTGTCTTGCCGCTGCCCGTCATGCCGACGCACATCGCGTGAGTGCATAGATCCTTGCTGTCATAGAGCATCAGGTCGTCGAGCAATTCGCGTTTGGCCAAGTCGTAGTGGCGGCCTAGATAGAACGTCGCGAGCTTTTCGAAAACGTCGGGCGAGGGAGCGACCATGGCAAATTAAGTCGTCAGAGGCAATGCACAGAATCATCGTCGCTGATAACATACCCCATCCCTCTCCCGTTCGTAGCAGACCTCGATTACAGCCAATTTTTTTCATGCTTCATCTCCACGGCAAAATCCAAGAAACCTGTGCCTTCATTTGCCAGCACACCAGCCAGACGCCACGAGTCGGCATTATTCTGGGTACGGGGCTGGGCGGATTGGTGGGCGACATCGACGTCGAAGCGACGTTGGATTATTCAGACATCCCTCATTTTCTCAGTTCCACGGCCACCGGTCACGCCGGACGCCTCGTCATCGGCACGCTCGGCGGAATCCCGATCATGGCGATGGAGGGTCGCTTTCATTTCTACGAAGGCTACTCGCTACAAGACATCACGCTGCCGGTTCGTGTCTTCCAAGAACTCGGTGCCGAACTGTTGATCGTCAGTAACGCGTGCGGCGGACTGAACCCGTATTATCAGAACGGTGACATCATGGTGATCGAAGACCAGATCAATCTGATGGGCGGCAATCCGCTGATCGGGATCAATGATGATCGGCTCGGCCCGCGTTTTCCTGACATGTGCGAACCCTACAGCCGCGAGTGGATTGGGCGAACTTTGAACGCTGCGCACCGCGAGGGCCTGTACCCGCACAAAGGTGTTTTCGTGGCGGTTGCGGGACCCTGTTTGGAAACGCGAGCGGAATATCGATTCCTTCGCAGTGCCGGTGCCGACGTGGTTGGCATGAGCACCGTCCCCGAAACGATTGTCGCGATACACTGCGGCTTAAAGGTCGTGGGACTGAGCGTGATCACTGATATGTGCTTGCCCGACGCCATCGAGCCCGCCAACGTTGCCGAAATCATCGCTACCGCCAACGCCGCCGAACCCCAACTGCGAGCCATCGTCCGTGGCATCGTCGGAGAGCTCAGTAGGAGCGGGGCTCCGGGACAATGAGCGAAGTCGGTAGCAGCTCGCCCCGAGCCTCAGACAGACTCGGCGACTCAGTCCGATTCACCCCCGCGCCCATTCTGCTAAAATATCGACTCTCTTCGTTAGATTCTTCTCTCTCCCATCCGCGAACCGCTGGCTCCCATGAGCGAACCCACCTACACCGAGCGTCAACTCCACCTCCGCAATATCGTCGTAATGGCGCTGGCAGACGGTTCGATCGGCCAGCGTGAGGTGGAGTGGGTGGCCGACCGGTGTGTTGAGCTCGGCCTCGGCCAAGACGACCTGCAATCCGCACTCGCCTACGGACTTGGAGACGATGCCGCGCTCGAGTTACCACGGGACGACGAGTCGCGGGAAGCCTTGCTCGCCGATCTGATCTCGATGATGGCGGCAGACGGATATTTGGCTGAATCAGAAAAACGCCTGTTCGCGCTCGCAGCCGCCCACATGAATATCGTCGGTGAACGACTCGATCAAATCATCTCGTCGGTCGTCAACGGAAAGAAGCCTCGTGGATTGGAAGATGACCTGGCGTGAGTGACAATGTCTCGCGCCGCGTCAGAGTTCTGATCACGTCCGGTCCGACGCGGCAGTACCTCGACCCAGTCCGGTACCTGACCAACGCATCGAGCGGACGGATGGGTGCCGCTCTCGCCGTTGCCGTCATGCAGCAGGGTCACGATGTCGTGATCGTGTCCGGGCCGGTGGCGGTTGACTATCCACCAGGCGCTGAGGTCATTCAAGTTCTCACCACTGACGATATGCTCAGCGTAGCGGGAGACATTTTCCCAAGTTGCGACGGCGCAATCGGTGCGGCGGCGCCCTGCGACTATAAACCGCTCAAGATTTCTAATCAGAAGCTTTCCAAGACCGGCCAGCCACTCTCGCTGGAGCTGATCGAGACGCCCGACGTGATCGCAGTTCTCGGGCAAAGTAAAGGCAGCGATCAATGGGTCGTTGGCTTCGCACTGGAAACCGACGATCGTCACTTTCGTGCCACCGTCAAATTACAGAAAAAGTGCTGCGATCTCATGGTCAGTAATGGCCCCGAGGCCATCGACGCGGCAGATAACAATGTCGAGCTGTTGGGGAGTGATGGGCGCATCATCGAAACCATTTCAGGCAGCAAACAACACGTCGCTAATCGACTCATTCACCAAATTCACCATCGACTCATCCTCCCATGCCAGTAACCACCGACGTGACGGCGCGCACTCTGCAAACGACCCTAGGGCGGCTTACGCTGCCTAATCCCATCATGGTCGCCTCGGGAACGTTCGGCTATGCCCGTGAGATGCAGTCGATCGTCGACCTCGATCGCCTCGGCGGCATACTTCCCAAGACGATCACGGCCGAACCACGCATTGGCAACGCACCGTGGCGAACTGTCGAGACGTCGGCTGGCCTGCTCAATGCGATTGGTCTCGATAATGACGGCGTCGACGCCTTCATCGAACATCATTTGCCCTATCTAACATCGCTTGCCGCCCCAATCATCGTCAGCGTGGCTGGGCGAACGGTCGAGGATTTCACTCAGCTGGCGGCCCGTATCGGCACATGCAAAGGCGTCGCAGCGATTGAGCTGAATCTATCTTGTCCCAACGTCAGCGGCGGAGTCGACTTTGGCACCAACGCTGAATCGTGCCACCGAGTGGTCGCGTCCGCGCGAGCAGCCACCGACCTTCCAATCTTAGCAAAACTCACGCCCAACGTCACCAGCATCGCGGACATCGCCCGCGGCGCAGCCGACGGTGGCGCCGATGCGGTCTGTCTCACCAACACGGTCCTCAGTATGGCAGTGGACTGGCGCAAACGGCGCCCCATCCTGGGCAACGGCATGGGCGGGTTGAGCGGGCCTGCGATCAAGCCCATCGTCCTTCGCTGTGTCCACCAAGTCCGCCGGGCTGTCGACATTCCCATCATCGGAATCGGCGGCATCGCTAACATCGACGATGTGATGCAGTTCCTCGTCACCGGCGCTTCGGCTGTCCAAATCGGCACGGCCAACTACTACGATCCTACTCTGTCCATGCGGCTAATCGACGAACTGCCTGCGGCACTGGCCGAGCTTCGCGCCCAAACGATCGCAGAGGTCGTGGGCACGCTCCAGATCTAAGCTGTCCAGCGATTCTCCGGATGTGATTTCGCTAAGTCCCCCTACGATTTTCTTAGCGGTCTGAGAGATCGCAACCGTTCTGGGTAGGACATTGTTTCCAAGAAGAGAAATGGCTTGGCCGAAAACTCTTGTCACTAAGCAAGTCTTGGGAAATCTTGCGGTGTGACCCCTTTCGGTGCTTGGGCGTCCCGCCCGCCGATTTGCCCACAGCGGGCGGGACGCCCGCGTACGGTTTGGCCCAATGATTTCCGGCGATGTGCTTAGAGGCAGCGACCGAAAATGAGGTTTGACCCAAGCGGTTTGACCTCCAAACGGTGAATGCCATCGTCGGCAGACGGAAGTGGGCCTAGGAGGTCGCCCCCAACACGATCTCGCTCGTCCCCTTCGGTAGGTCGAAGCAAGCGATAAGCTTTTGTTCATTGGCGATCCATGTCCCCGCATCCAACCTCGATCGATGGGATGCCTCGCGCAGTACCGTGCGATCGTTTCCTCGCTCGATGCTCACGGGTCCCGAACCGCCGTCGATCTGCAACGTATATCTGTCCGCAGCAAAGGGTGCCCTGAGCGTCAACCGATTGCCCAGACGGCTCATCTCGGTCAGCTCTTTGGCGGCCCAGTAGCGGCCAATCTCGCTGACCTTCATCCAGACCGTGTCGTCGGCAAACCGCGACGCCAACGATTGAACGACACGCTTGAATGAGCTGAATCCTTCTTCGCTGCCGTTGCTGTACATCCCGGGCCAGTGACAGAGCATGACCGCCGGTTGCCGCCGCTCGATCAGTTCGACCATTCGTCCGCTGGTCGCCTCGGCATCACAATAGAGATCGGGTACGGAGAGACCGTCTCCCTGCCAACCTCCAAACCAATCGCCCGTACCAGCGGGAACGTTGACGGTAAGCCTAACGTCGTCGGTTCCGACGCCTCGCAAATACTCGAGCTTGGGCTCGGTACTCTCGTCGCCAGAACGAACGTATTTGAAATAGTGCGGTAGATCGACGCCGTAGACATCGCGCACCGCCTGGTCGACCGCGAGCGGCAATTCGCTTTTCATCGAGTTACCAAATCCTCCGGGCGTGGTGATCCCTTCGCAGGGTAGACCACAGTTCTTCAAGATACGAAGTGCGTAGGCCAGATAGGCGGCCAATTCGTCCACGCTCTTCTTTTCCTGCGGATACGAGTTCTCCATGGTTGCCGCGTTGATCGCCGCCATTGGTCGGCCGGTCTTCAGATCGATCAAGCGCGTGTGCGTGATCATTTCGGGATGAATGTCCCAGTTGGGGACCATCAGTTCACGGACAAGTTTCAAGCTGGACTGCAATTCGGCTCGCGACCAACCCGGCAATTCGCGATCAAGCCAACCGACGCAGGCAGGATTGGGGACGATGCTGTACTTGCCTTTCACCCCCTGCTCGGCACACCACTCGCCAAACTTGCCGACGAAGGCATCGGGGATCTCACGCGGCCAAGCTCGCCACGGTTTTTGATACTCGCCGCGGTCGGGCCAAGCGGTTGCGAACTGCGGATTGCAAAAGTGTCCCATGTTCACCAGGCACGTCGAATCATCGATGATGAACGACAACGGCACGCGATCCCGCGGCATCAGCACTTCGATGCCTGCTGGCCGGGCCGGCAGCAGAGCGGACGGCACAGAATCGGGCGTCTCGGCCGCTTCTAAACGTGAGATCCCCATCCCAGCAACTGCCGTCGCGGCGGTGCCCCAGGCAGACGTACGAAGAAACTCTCGCCGATCTTGGATAACAGACGCATTGTGCTGGTACACTTCAGATCCTCCCGGTTGCCGTTTGCATGCGCACGGCGGGCACAACACGACCCGCCGTATTGTCGCATTCTATCACGCTCCGATGGCCGTCGCTGCGTCCGCGAAACGAGATGCCAGTGCCTTCTTGTTTCTTTTGCTTTGCCCGTGAAACCGAGTCATCTGCAATTTGCCGTGACCGAGTCGCCACGGCGCACTTCAGCTATTCGCACTGCTATGGCTCGACTCGTCGTGCAGAATCTGATCGACCAGTTTGAAACAACTTGGCTTATTGTTTGAAACAACTTGGGTATTAATTGGCAGAATCGGGCCTTTCACTGATGCGAGCGCAAGCTGTTGAAACTTGCCACGATCGATTAGCACGCGTCGGGGGCGTTGTCGGATCGCGCCCGCTTGACCATCGCGACGAAAGCTGCGCGGCATTCCTCCGCACGACGCACCTCGTCAGGGAAGCCAATGCGCACCGAGTAGACGCGTTCGGACGTCTTCAGACGCAGGTGAAAGCCGAGACGGTCCACAGCCGTCATTTTGGCTTCGCAGGCGACGACGCCTTTCTCGTGCAAAGCAATATCGATCATCGCCTGCGCGTGGTCGTTGTTCATGTGCTGCAGGATATCCGGAGCCGCGTGGGCCAATGGGTCGGGTTTCGCCTGTTGGAATTCCGAAATATCGACCCAGCCCATCACACCGAAGCCTCCGACGAAATAAAGATCGACGGGATGCAGACGCCAAAACGAGAAGTCCGTGAAATCGACGTAGTAACTCGCGTTTTCGTGGCGTGCGAGATAGGCCGCCCGTGCCGCCGCCAGCTCGCCCTCCGGCACAGGCTCGGCCTTGCCCATCAAAGTCATTCGTCCAGCGCCCAAGGGGTCGCTTTGGGCTTCCGGGGTGGTAACGAACAAGGATGCGCGGGGATCAGCCTTCAAATTCTGCGTATGCATCGCCATCGCGCTGATCAGGAACAGTGGCCGACCTACGTCGTCCAGGGCGTAGGGCATGGTCGAGCCGAATGGGAACCCCTGCATCTTTTTCGAATGGGTGGAGATCACACCGACTTGATTGAGCGAGAGCATCGTACGAGCTCGCTCGGCATGTGAAGTCTCGGGAGCCGGGTTTGGCTCTTCCGTTTTCGTGGTGTAGGCGTGCTGTCGGTCTTTGGTCATCGGGGTGGGCTCTCCGCTCGTTTTCGTTTCAGGCCGGACCACAGAGGGCGTGTTCTGTGGGAGTAGATGGGAGTATTAGCGGTTCTGCTGTCTCGCAATTGTCCATTCGATCGCTGAGATCAACGCTTGGGCTTTGTTAAGGGTCTCTTCGTATTCTGATTCTGGATTGCTGTCGGCGACCACGCCGCAGCCAGCTTGCACGTGGTAGGTGTTGTTCTGGAAAACAATCGTGCGGAGTGCCAAGCAGGTATCCATGTTGCCACGGTAGTCGATGTATCCGACTGCGCCGCCATAGGGGCCGCGCCGATGCGGCTCGATTTCGTCGATCACTTCCATAGCGCGGACCTTGGGTGCGCCGGAAACCGTGCCAGCGGGCAAGCACGCCTTGAGAGCATCGAAAGCGTCGAGTCCCTCACGCAACCGTCCGCGGACTTCGCTGCTGATGTGCATCACGTGAGAATACCGTTCGATCACCATGATTTCGGTCAGCTCAACGCTACCGAACTTCGCCACGCGACCAATGTCATTCCGGCCTAAATCGACGAGCATGACATGTTCAGCGCGTTCCTTGGGATCGGCCAGCAAATCGTTTTCAAAAGCGATGTCATCGGCTTCATTGTCACCTCGCGGTCGTGTTCCTGCCAACGGACGCACTGTCACCATTCCGTCCTTCACACGGCACATGATCTCAGGGCTACAACCGACCAGAACGCACTCGGGGGTACGCACGAAAAACATGAACGGCGATGGGTTGACGACGCGAAGCGAACGGTAGACGGCGAACGGATCCACGTCGCTGTGGACGGTCAGTCGTTGGCTCGGCACGACTTGAAAGACATCCCCAGCGCGGATGTACTCGACACAGGTGCGGACAGCGTTGCAGAATGCCTCTCGCGTGAAGTTGGATTCGACGGGCAACCGGTGCCGCTGATCCGCATCGAGGATTTCTTCGCACTGATGCGTCAGGGTCTGATTGAGCCGCTCGATCGTCCGGTCGACTTCGGCAGCCGCAGCAGCAAACACAGCAGCGGGATCCGTGAGCATTGTAGCCAGACGGCTCCGCCCGTCTGAGCTGGGGGCGCTCTCGGGACCGGCGAAGCCGTCGGTCGACAAGGCCTCGGCCGGCTCGATGCCGCGACAATCGGCCAGGGACACGACGGTGATCGTTTTGTCAACGTGATCGAATACGCAGAGGGTATGATAGAACGCAAAGTCCAAATCGGGGAGGTTCCGATCGTCCAGCGTGGAGTCGGGCAAATCTTCGACATAGCGGACAACGTCGTACCCGGCATAGCCGATCGCTCCGCCAATGAACGGAGGTAGGGAATCAAGGGTGGCCGTGCGATCATCGAAGTGATTGCGAAATTCGTCCAGCGGATCGTCGCACTGAGTTTCGACCGTTTCTCCACTGACCAGGTCGGTTTGCGTTACTGTTTTGCCCTTGGCAGCAAATCTCGCTAGCGGTTTAGATCCAAGGAAACTGTACCGGCCCACTTTCTCGCCGCCGATAACGCTCTCGATTAAGAACGCCGGACCGCCGTCGTCGAGCAAGGTGAACGCGGTCACGGGCGTCAATGCATCCGATAAAAGACGACGATAAACGGGTACGAAATCGAACTCGCGAGCGAGTCGAGCGAATTCGTCAGCGGACGGGTGGTGCATATTGGCTTTCAAGGTGAGTCGCGGCGTGCTGCACAGTTTGGGCAGTGAATTGAGTATCGACAACCGGGACAATCGGGACGATTTTCAGGTTCGCCCCTGCCCGTTAGTCGCTTTCGCTCCTGCGAGCGACGTTGACACTCCCATACCCAGCGATAGAATTCTCAAGACATCACGCTCCCGAATCCTGAACCCATTTGCTTCTGAGAGCCTCTCCGAAAAGGGGTCTGACCCTTTGGAGGCTCTCAAAACCTTCTTCTCTTTCGGCCCGTAATACCGACACCCCCCGTCCACGAGATTCTCATGAAATGTCAGTATTGCGACAAGCCGGCGACGTTTCACATCACTGAGCTGACAGAGCCCGATGGTCCACAGATCCTGCATCTCTGTGAGCACCACGCCCGCACCGTGCTGCAGAAGGAGGAACCCAGCCCGATGAAAACGATCACCGGGGCCCTGGCCAAGCAACTCCAGCTCGGGCAAACCAAAGAAGAACTGCGAAAGCTCGACAAGAAGGCATGTCCCTCCTGCGGGATTACGTTTTTTGAATTTCGCAATACTGGGCGGTTGGGCTGCCCCATGGATTACACGCACTTTGAATCGGACCTGAAGCCGCTGTTATTGAATATCCACGACGCACTCGAACATACCGGCAAGCGTCCTTCGCGGGCCGCGGCCAACGTCGATGCGCAAGCCGAACTGATTAGCCTACGCAAGGACATGGAGGCTGCCGTGCGGGGCGAACAATACGAGAAAGCGTCCACGATTCGAGATCGAATCAACGAAATCCAAGGCGATCCCCGACACCCAGGCTTCGTCGCTCCCACGGCGAATGAATCGACCGAAGAGGTATCTCCTCGCGATTTGGATGACTCGTCCGATAAAAGCGGAGGTGGACTGTGAAGGAACCATCCGACCTTTCCATCCTGGTGAAGAACAGCGGCGAGTGGCTCAAGGGCACCGGTCCAGAATCAGACATCGTGATCAGCAGCCGCATTCGTTTGGCGCGAAATCTCGCTGGTTTCCCCTTCATCAAGAAGTGCAGCGAGGACGATCGACGCAAAATCGAACGCCAAGTCCGCACTCGGCTTGAGGCGCTACCGGCTTGGAATGAAATTCAGTACGTCCACGTCGACACGCTATCGGAAATCGATCGCCAGTTTCTCGTCGAACGGCAACTGATCAGTCGCGAGATCGCGGAAGCCGAAGGCAGCCGCGCCGTCGCGATCGATCCCGGCGAGCAGTATTCGGTCATGGTCAATGAAGAAGACCACCTTCGAATTCAGGTCATGCACAGCGGATTGGACCTGCACAGCGCGTGGGACCAAATCGATCAGCTTGACGACGCCATCGAAGGGGAATTGTTGTACGCATTCCATCCCCAATTTGGATATCTGACGGCTTGCCCCACCAACGTTGGCACAGGACTCCGCGTCAGTGTGATGTTGCACCTGCCCGGGCTCGTCATCACGCAGCAGATTGACAAAGTCTTCCGCAGCATGCAGAGGATCAATGTGACCGTGCGTGGCCTCTATGGTGAAGGGTCGCAGTATACCGGTGACTTCTACCAGGTCAGCAACCAGGTCACGCTCGGACACACCGAACGCGAGTTACTCACCATGGTTGGCGAGGAAGTTGTGCCGAGAATCATTGACTACGAGCGAAAAGCACGTGATTTCCTGATGGAAAAGGGCGAGCAGGATCTACTCGACGATGTCAGCCGCGCCCTCGGCATCCTCAGCACGGCGCGAAAGATCAGCAGTGAAGAAACGATGCACTATTTGTCAAAAGTTCGCCTCGGTGTGAACCTGGGACTGATCGACGACGTCGAAGTCGCGACGATTAACAAACTGTTTATTCATACCCAGCCCGCTCACTTACAGAAACTCCGAGGCAGGATGCTGACGACGAGCGATCGACACGTCGAACGAGCAAATTACCTGCACCAGCACTTACGAAACGGCGGCCCGGCGGACGTGAATTGATGACCACTCCTCGCGATACGTCCAGTCGCCAGACGTCAGCGCGCGAGATCACAGTCAAGGGCGCGCGAGAGCACAATCTCCGAGACATCGATCTCTCGCTGCCTCGCGGCAAGCTGATCTGTTTTTCAGGTGTCTCGGGCAGTGGCAAGAGCTCTCTTGCGTTCGACACTCTGTATGCCGAAGGTCAACGCCGATATGTCGAAAGTCTGAGCAATTCGGCCCGTCAGTTCATGGGGCAAATGCCCAAACCCGATGTCGACTTGGTCTCTGGACTCAGCCCCTCGATCTCGATCAGCCAGAAGTCGACCGGTAACAATCCCCGCAGTACCGTCGGCACGATCACCGAGATTCATGATTTTCTCCGCGTGCTCTTTGCGCGCGTCGGCACCGGCTACTGCCCGCACTGCGAGATCCCAATCCAAGCTCAGACGAGCGATGCGATTGTTAGTCGGGCTCTCGGCTGCGTCGTCGATGCCGAGTTTGAACGAGCGTCCAAAGATGGTCGCGACCAAAAGAACAATAGCGATGAGGAATCTGCCACATTGTGGATTCTCGCTCCGTTGGCTCGCGGACAGAAAGGTGAATTCAAAGATCTCTTTGAAGACCTTCGCAAACAAGGTTTTAACCGAGCCCGTGTCGATGGAGAAACCATCCGCCTCGCCGACCCGCCGGCGCTGGATCGCACCGTTCGGCACGATGTCGAGGTCGTGATCGACCGCATCGTGCTGCCTCGAAAAATGGATGTGTCCCTCGATCGTGCACGCATGAGTGAAGCGGTCGATCTGGCACTGAAACTCGGCGACAGCACGATGATCGCGTCGGTGAGTCGTCCCGACGCGGAAGTCATTGCTCCGGTTAAGCACGACCACCTTTTCTCGTCGCGCTATTCGTGCCCTCAGTGCGGGACGAGTTTCCGAGCCCCAACACCGCAATTGTTTAGTTTCAACAGCCCGCAGGGCATGTGCGAATCGTGCGACGGGATCGGGCGGATGTTCACGTTCGTGCCGGAACTGTTAATCCCCGATGCGTCGAAGTCCATCCGCAAGGGCGCGATTGCACTGCTGGGCAAATGGGGCGACGTTGGTCGATACCGCCGTCACATTTACATGGGCTTTGCCGAAGCCGTCGACGATGCCTTGGAGCTTGAGCCCGGCACGATGCTCGACCAGAGCTGGGACGAACTGCCTGAACAGGCGCGTCGTGTTTGGCTGTGGGGCGCGGATGACTCGCTCGATCTGACGAACGTGTCCGATTCGAAAGCTAAGAAATATATTCACGAGTTCGACGGCATGATCCCCGAGCTGCTCGATCGCTATCGAACCAGCCGCAATAAAATGCAATTGCGGCAATTCGAAAAGCACATGAACACGATCGATTGTCCCGATTGCCACGGACGCAGGTTGAACCCTCAGGCGTCCGCAGTAAGGATCACAAGCGGCGCAGAATCGTTTGCCGAGCAATCGAAAACGTTGCCGCAACTTTGTGATTTACCGATTGAACAGCTCGCCGACTTCTTCCGCTCGATCGTACTGTCGCCCTCGGACACGGCCATCGCGACCGAAGCCTTGAAGGAGATTCGCGGACGGATCGGGTTTCTGCTCGGCGTGGGATTGGATTATTTGACTCTCGGGCGAACCGCACCCACGCTCTCGGGCGGCGAGTCTCAGCGGATTCGCTTGGCCGGTCAGATTGGATCGGGACTGGCCGGTGTCCTTTACATTCTCGATGAACCGTCGATTGGCCTGCACCCGCGCGACAACGATCGGTTGATCGCGACGCTCTTGCGTCTCCGCGATGGCGGGAACACTTTGATCGTCGTCGAACATGACGAAGACACGATGCGAGCCTCCGACTTGATCGTCGACTTTGGCCCCGGCCCCGGCGTCAAGGGAGGCCACGTTGTCGCGTACGGGACCATTGACGAAATCTGCGAGTCGCAAGAAAGCGTCACGGGCGCCTTTCTGTCCGGTCGCCGCTCGATTATGCCACCCGAAACACCCCGGGCCATCGACCCCGCCAAGAAGTTGAAGATTCGCGGTGCGAAATTTCACAACCTCAAAAATATCGATGTCGAAATTCCGCTCGGTGTCGTCGTGTGTGTTACCGGCGTTTCAGGTAGCGGAAAGAGCTCGCTGATTAGCGGAATCCTCGAACCCGCACTTCGCCGCGATCTCAATCGCGCCGAATCCGAACCCGGTGAACATGATGCGATCGAGGGCGTCGAGCATCTCGACAAAATCATCTCCATTGACCAATCACCGATTGGACGCACACCGCGCAGCAATCCGGCGACATACGTCAAGGTCTTTGATGAAATCCGCAACCTGTTTGCCAAGCTGACCGAAGCCAAAACACGCGGTTATGCGGCGGGCAGATTCAGTTTCAATGTCGATGGTGGCCGCTGTAGTGCGTGCGACGGTAACGGCGCCAACAAACTGGAAATGGATTTCCTCGCGGATATCTGGGTAACCTGCCCAGTCTGCGAGGGCCAACGTTACAACCGCGAGACGCTGGCGGTCAAGTTCAAGGGAAAATCCATTGCCGACGTGCTGGAGATGGACATTTCCGAAGCGCTCGAACTATTCGAGAACGTCCCTAAGGTCGCTGAAAAGCTACAAACCCTGGTTGATGTCGGGCTGGAATACCTCAAACTCGGTCAACCGTCACCGACGCTTTCGGGCGGTGAAGCCCAGCGGATCAAACTTTCCAGAGAGCTCAGCCGGCGTGATACTGGCAGTACGCTCTATGTGCTCGACGAACCGACCACGGGTCTGCACTTTGCCGATATCGATTTGCTCCTAGGAGTGATCAAGCAACTGGCTGATCGCGGAAACTCTATCGTGATCGTCGAGCATAATCTGGACGTCATCAAGACAGCCGACTGGGTTATCGACATCGGTGTCGAGGGCGGTCGCGGTGGCGGTGAAATCGTCGCGGAAGGACGACCTGAGGATGTTGCAAAGGCCGCCAATAGTTACACCGGCGAAGCCCTTGCAGGCGTGCTTAATATCAAGCGGGGAAAACGCAAAGCAATGGCCCAAGTGATCCGCGAAGTCGCCTCGCCAGACCTGCGCGCCCGCACGCATGTTGTTGTCGAGGGTGCCTGCGAACACAATCTACGACACGTCAACGTGGCTGTCCCCCGCGATGCGATGACCGTCTTCTGCGGCCCCAGTGGTAGCGGCAAAAGCTCCCTGGCGATGGACACGATTTACGCCGAAGGCCAGCGCCGCTATGTCGAGTCGCTGTCGAGTTATGCTCGGCAATTCATCGGCCAAGTTCAGAAGCCGAAAGCCGAAAGGATCGAGGGGCTGTCGCCCGCCGTCGCGCTGGAGCAAAAAAACCTGGGGCACTCGCCCCGCAGCACCGTTGGCACGGTAACGGAAGTCTATGACTACCTGCGAATTCTGTTTGCTAAGCTCGGCACGATGCACTGTCCCGATTGTGACTTGCCCGTCGTTACGCAAACTCCCGATCAGATTATCGACAAAGTGCTCGCTATGCCGGAGGGCACACGCGCCCTTCTGCTCGCTCCCATTGAAGTCGCCGCGGGCGAGGCGTCGATGGAAACGTGGCAGTCGTTGCGGGCGAGCGGCTATGGACGGGTACGAATCGATGGTGAAACGGTTGAACTGGACGATGCCAAGCCGCTCGATTCACGCCGCGTCCAGAGCGTGGCCGTCGTTGTCGACCGGATCACCATTCGTGAGGAAGAAGTTTCGCGAATCAGCGACAGCGTTGAGCAAGCACTCTCTTTGGGTGTGGGCGTGATTGAAATTGCGCTGGCCGATTCGGATCGCCCCGAGCCCGAGTGGGAAACGATTCGGCACAGCCAGCATTTGGTGTGCAGTTGCTGCGGTCGTTCGTTCCAACAGCTCACCCCGCATCACTTTTCGTTCAATTCCGCGATTGGATGGTGTCATGGGTGCCAGGGGCTCGGCACCCAGACTGGAACGAACCCCGCTGCTTTGATGGGTACGCCTCAACAAACGCTCGCTGAGGGCGGGGCGCTGTTGTGGCCGAAGACGGATCAAGCTGTCAGTCGGTGGATGTTATCTGCTCTCTCTCGGTCTACCAATATCCCCATCGACAGTCCGATCGAGCTGTTGACGCTCTCGCAAAAACGCATCCTATTCCACGGGCTCGGGCCACGGTGGGTGGAAGTCCGCCGTAGCGACGCTGACATGTCAACAACTTCGTCAGGTGGCGCCGTGGCAGGTGGTCAGGTGACGTCCTCCAAAGGACATCCCCACGACATTCTGTTTCGCTATCAGTTTAAAGGATTTTACCCGGCGCTCGAGGAAGCGTCGCGTTTGACACCAGGACTGCGGGCCAAGCTGGAAACGTTTGTCGCCGAGATTGACTGCAGCGTGTGCAATGGCTCGCGATTGCGCGACGACGCGGCGGCGGTGCGATTCCGAACGCATACGATCGGTGATCTTGTCCACATGCCGCTGGATCGTCTCGACGGTGAAGTGACCTCGTGGCAGCTCGATCGGCGCGAGCAGAAGATTGCCGGTGAGCTCGTTCGTGAAGTTCAATCGCGGGTGAACTTCCTACGCGACGTCGGACTAGAGTACCTGACACTGCACCGGGGTGCGGCGACGCTCTCTGGAGGCGAGGCCCAACGGATTCGCTTGGCCGCCCAACTCGGCAGCGGCTTGTGCGGCGTCCTCTATGTCCTCGATGAACCCACCATCGGACTGCATCCACGCGATAACCTACGACTGCTCTCGGCGCTGCACAGGCTGCGTGATCAAGGCAACACCCTGCTCGTTGTCGAGCACGATCACGATGTGATTGCTGGGAGCGATTACCTTTGTGATTTCGGGCCCCGCGCCGGGCGACACGGCGGCAACATCGTTGCCGAAGGTCCGCCGGACCGGATCGAACCGGTAGCAATGTCCGTGACGGCGCCCTATCTCTCTGGTGAAAAACAAATCGAATTGCCCTCCGTGCGTCGACCTGTGATGTCACCGGTCGGCAAACCGATGGTGGACTTTATCAGCATCCGAGGCGCTCGCGAAAACAATCTCAACGACGTCGATGTTGATATCCCGCTAGGTGTGATGACTGCCGTGACCGGGCCGAGCGGTAGCGGTAAGAGTTCGCTGATCAACGGGATTCTGTACCCTGTATTAGCGCGACGACTCCACCGCGCAAAGACTAAATCCGGTCGCCACGACGAGATTACTGGGCTACGCTACGTCAATAAAGTGATTCGGGTGGACCAATCACCGCTGGGCAATTCGCCCTCGAGCAACCCCGCCACCTATACCGGCGTGTTTGACTTGATCCGTGGTGAGTTTGCGAGTTTGCCCGCCGCCCGAGAACGACGTTTCACACCACGCACGTTCAGTTTCAACGTCGCCGGAGGGCGCTGTGAAACATGCGAAGGCACGGGCCAGCGTAAGATCGAGATGCACTTTCTGCCAGATGTGTGGATCCCTTGCGAGGAATGCCAGTCGAGGCGATATAACGAAGACGTCCTGCAAGTCAAACTACGCGGTCGTAGTATCGCCGATGTACTCGACATGCCCTGTTCCGAAGCGGTGGACTTGTTCGCCGATCATCCTCGAATTCAGCATGTGATTCAGACCCTCTGCGACGTGGGACTGGACTACGTTACGCTCGGACAATCTGCGCCAACACTTTCGGGAGGTGAAGCCCAGCGAGTCAAACTCGCTGCCGAACTGGCACGCCCCGCGACTGGGCACACGCTTTATTTACTCGATGAACCCACCACTGGATTGCATTTCAGCGACATTGAAAAGCTGTTGGTCGTCATGCAGCGGCTCGTCGACATTGGCAATACAGTGATCGTCATCGAGCACAACTTGGACATCATCAAGTGTACGGATTGGGTCATCGACATGGGACCTGGAGCGGGGATGCACGGTGGCAGCATCGTCTTCGAAGGCACGCCCGAATCGCTCGCCGCCTCCGTCGGTAAAGCGTCGGGCAGCGTCTCAGTCACCGCCCCGTTTTTGGCCGACGCACTCAATGGCACTCGCACCGCGCTGCCAACACCGCCCCAACTTCGTACTGCACCGCAAGTTTCGAGAGGACGCGAGAACTCTAGTAAATGCGTTGCCACGCCTCCAGTAGACCAATGCTATCGCTCTACCAAATCCATCGAATCAGCCCGTTCTACCGAGACGACAGATGCTGCTGCGCGAGAGAATTTTTCCGCACCGTGGAAAGTGCTTGGCCGTCGTTGGCACACGCTGCCGAAAGGATTTCCCGAAAACACTTTGCCAGCCTGGCCGTTGGAACTGGTCGATAACGTGTTGGATCTACTCGCCAACATAGCGGGCGAGCATGCGTTCGATTATCCCGCGCCCGATCGAGTTGGAGTGAAGCTCGAGTCCGGCAACTCGAATGGTGACCTGCCGTGGTGGGCGGAATTGGAGACGAAGCAGCCTGATGGAGTGCGACTGCGACTTCACGGTCCCAAATCGGCCATCGACCTCGATCAACTCCTGTCGCTCGATATGCTTCATGCCCCTGATGCCGATGGCACCGTTCGACTGCATGACACCGACGATGTCACCCTCACGCTCCGTCTGACGCGACTCGATCATGCCCGCGGAAAACAACTCCGTTCGTTCCTGAAAACCCACCTCGATCGCACCCGGCTGAGTAGCTGAACAAGCAATTTGATCGTCATTGGGCTGATTTCCACGCCCCGTCTTTTTGGTTATGATGGTTCGTGTGAGGAGCGAGCCACCTTTGGCACGTTTTGTTTTGAGTCATTTTGTATACTTTGTATCGAGTCCTTCGATCAAGTTTTCGCCGCGTCGTCAGCTTCCTGCTGTTGGCTGTGATGATTGCTGGTTTCGTAGGGCTGCCGGTTTTTTCGGTATCACCGACAAAGACTGGTCGCTTTCCCTGTGAAAGCGGTCGATGCGGGTGCGCGACGGCGGAGCGGTGTTGGGACAAATGCTGTTGCCACTCGGATGTTGAAAAGCTTGCTTGGGCCGAGGAGCACGGTGTCCAGCCGCCGGCGTTCTTAGTTGCCCGCGTCGCATCATCCATTCACACTCATCTAGCCGCGAAGGCGACCATGCAGAGTCCGCCTGGTAGTCCGAGTTGTTGTCATTCTGGCACTTCCGGCGAGACGGCATCTCATTGTGATGTGACGGTCGACGAGCATGATGAGAGCGTGAATTCGGGAGGTGCACTTCAGTTCGTGCAGATTGAGGACGCTGCCAAGTGTCGTGGCATCCACCAAGTTTGGTCAATGTTGTCGTACATCATGATCGACTTGGCACAGGAACCTCGGACTCAAGCAGAACCACGATTGCTCTATTGTCTCGCGATTCATAATGACGTCGCAATTTCTCGGACATTCTGTCCCGACCCGCCAATTCCTTGAGCGGTGTGACGTTTCGCAATGCTAGCACGTTCGCCTCGTCGCGATTGGACTTTGCTCGCGTTGCTTCATTACCGTCTGGATTCTTCTGGGATTGTTGCTGCGCGCTCGCGTCGACCGCGCAGAACTAACACCGCTGCCGCGTGGGTGTCCGGGGGCTTGCTCCTCACACCAGCGTGGTCACCGCCATCGGCGCGGTAGCGACCTACGAATTCATTGTCGATCGATCAGCTAGCCTTGCTCCTCGCACGGCCAACGGTAGGTGGAAAACGCATGCGCGCTCACCGAAATGCCTGGCGCTCGATATCAACTTTTCTCCATTTGACATACACACCATGAATCAAAAAATAACCGACGACGGTGCTCGCGGTGGTTTCACACTCGTCGAATTGCTCGTTGTCATTGCCATCATTGGCGTTCTCGTTGGGCTACTATTGCCCGCCGTTCAGGCGGCACGCGAGGCGGCGCGGCGGATGAGCTGTAGTAACAACCTTAAGCAGGTCGGACTGGCGCTGCACAATTACGAATCTACTTTTCAAACGTTGCCGCCCGCAGGCACACAGGATGTCGATTTTTCCGTCCAAGCAAGAATCCTGCCGTACATCGAGCAATCGGGTCTGAACAGTGCGCTGTCGTTCGACGTGCAGGCGTTCAGCGGGAACTGGGCGGGCAAGGTGCCCCATCCCAGAAATGCACCGGCCTACGCCACCCCCATCGCAACCTACCTGTGTCCGAGTGATCCGGCCGCATCAACGACCATGGTGACGGTCAGCGGTAACGACTACACGTATGGGGGAGTCAATTATATGGCGAGTTTCGGGAGCGCTCGGCGCCAAAACTATGACTTTCGTTGGACCACCGATGGCATGTTCTTCGGACCACACGGCGTCAGATTTAATCACGTTATGGATGGATTGTCCAATACTGTCATGTTCGGTGAAACCGTTCGAAGCCAAGGACCAGACCAAACGCTGGCGGCGGGAACGCTGCCGCCACGGCCTTACCAACTCACGCTCAACGGATCTTCTGGCGTTGATGCGGGCCTGAATACGAGACAAGGTATGCAGGCGAGCGGGACTCCTTGGAATGCGTACACCAACTCCGCCGGGATGATCGAAAACCCAGACGTCACTTCATTCTTCAAAACGTTTACCAACTGGCGAGGCGGATCAAGCCCGGCGCTGCGCGGTCGAGGCACCAGTTGGGCATTTACGGGGGCGGTCAACTCCATGATTAACGGATACTTACCACCAAACAGTCCGACCCCAGATGTCGTCACGCACTTTACCGGCTTCTTTGCATCCCGCAGCTACCACGCCGGCGGAGCACATTTGCTGTATGCCGATGGATCAGTCCATTTCGCATCCGATGGAACCGACACTGAACTGAACCGGAATCTGTACAGCGCCAACGGCGGCGAAGTGATTGGAGCAGCCGTTCAATGAATCAGCGTTTGAAATTAGCTCCGCAGAGCTGGCCCAACTATGCCACGGTCTGGCGATGGCACTTCTATGCGGGTTTATTCTGCCTGCCCTTCGTGATGGTACTGGCAATGACAGGTACGATCTATTTGTTTCGCCCCCAGATCGAAGCCTGGCAGGAGCGCAGCTATGACCTGCTTCCTGCATCAGGCTCAACGACGAGTTATCGCGAACAAGCTGAGGCTGCCACAGCGTCAATTCTGGGCGGAAAGCTGGCCGAAATCGAAGCCGTCAGCGAACCGGCAGGCGCCGACAACCACGTCTCCGCGACTCGAGTGTTGGTGGAAAATGATTCCGGTGAGATAGTCCGCGTCTACGTCGATCCTCGTGACGCCAGCGTCCTCGGCAGCGTCGTGGAGAACGATCGCTTCCTCCATGTCGTCAAAAGGATCCACGGTGAGTTATTGCTGGGCAAACGCGGTTCATATTTAGTCGAACTCGTCGCCAGTTGGACAATTGTTATGGTCATAACTGGGATCGTACTTTGGACGCCCCGCCAGATTCGGATGTGGGGCGTGTTCCTACCTCGACTCCGGACGCGAGGCAAAGTTTTTTGGAAAGACATGCACAGCGTTGGCGGATTGTGGGTGTCAGTGCTCATCGTGTTCTTAATTGCCACCGGATTGCCATGGTCGACATTCTGGGGAGACTATTTCAAGCAGATGCGGCGAGTCACCGGCACCTCGGTCGGACATCAGCACTGGGACGGAGGCCACGCCGAGGCAAAGCCTATGCGGCCGCCATGGAAAACATCCGCTCCCGATCCGAATACCTATTCCATCCAACTCGTCGATGAAGTCGTCGGTTTTGCAAAAACTCTCGAATGGTTGCCGCCCGTTGTGGTGGATCCTCCCGCCGACGCCGCGGACGAGTGGACGATCAAATCGACGACGGCAAACCGTCCCTATCAGCAATCACTGACGTACGACGTTGATACTCACACGATTGTCGAGCGAACATCGTTCGCAGACCGTCACTGGGTCGACCAGATGGTCGGTCAAGGCATTGCGTTGCATGAGGGGCAACGGTTCAGTCAATTCACCTTTGGCTGGCTCAACCAGTTGGTAGCACTGGTAGCTACGATGGGCCTGGTCATGCTCAGCTGCACCGGCTCGATACTCTGGTGGCGACGTCGAGACACACCAGGCTTGTCACCACCGGCAAAATCACAGTCCCGGCCCACATTGACCACCTTCACTTCACTTTCTCGCCAGCGAGCTTGGACGGTGCTGTCTGTTATGGTTTTGCTCGCAGCGTACCTGCCCCTGTTTGGAATATCCGCCATCATCGTCGTCATACTCGACAGGATGATACTCGTACCCAGGGAGCAACGAGCGGGCGCGACAAGCTGTCAATCGCGTTAGAGGGCATCTGCGGCTTTGATACCGAGTGCTGATACTTTGCTAAACCACGAAATCTATTTATTGAAGGAAATCCTCGATATCGAAAACGTCAGTGAACTCAACTTCAAGAGATGCGTCTTCGTGGACATTCATATTCCCTTGGGGCATCACGCCCGGAGTATTTCCACTGGAGAAAGACTTGCGATTACGGATTTGCTTTCCCCACTCAAGAAGTCTGGCATCGGACAAACGTGAATCCCGGTGGATTTCGATCTTGGCGGCTCGGTCGAGTCCGGGAATGGATGCACGGACCATCAGTCGACCGTTGTTTTCATACTGAAACACGACGTTGACCTGGGTGCCTTCGGGCAAGCCGGGGGGCAGATCTCGGATCACGCACTTGCCAATGGGAGTCGAGTGGTTTCCGCCGGCATCGCCGCCCTCCACTACTCTCACTGCCACGCTCGTCTGCCCGTCCTGAGCAGTGGTGAAAGCGGCTCCCTTTTTTGCCGGTAAAGGTGTGTTGCGTGGTAACAACACTTTCGTGCGTTTCATTCCAGTGGCTTTTTCCAGACCAAGAACGCCGAGGTTGTGAGAATTGACATTGCTGATTTCGACATTGTCGAGCGAGAGTCGCTTGCCAGTGCCCTTGGGACGGCGGAGTAGGTTCGCATAGATTGCCGCGCCGTGGGCGACCGCCTCATCCGCTGCGAGACTGCGGTCGACCTGCATCCCGCTCTCGCTTTCGAGCATCTCTGCAACCGCGGGCATGCGAGTCGATCCGCCGACCAGCAAGATCCGCGTTAAGTCTCCCCATTTCAGTCCTGCATCTTGAACGACTTTCGACGTCGTGAAGCGGGTTCGCTCCAGCAATCCAGCTGTCATCTGCTCAAACGCTTTTCGCGTCAACGGGACGCTGACAGAGTTTCCTGCATGTTCAAAATGGATTTTCACCTCGTCACGAGTCGACAGCGAGCGTTTCGCGTCCTCCGCGTCACGTAGCAAACGTTGTTCACCAAGCGCCGTTTCACTCGGATCGGACATGTGCTCGAGGAAATAGTCCGCGGACAGCTGTTGTGCAATCTTGAGATCCCAGTCGATGCCGCCTAGCTGAAATTCGCCGTCGGTCGCGAGTACACGGAATCGGTTCGTCTCGATACGCACGATCGAAACATCAAAGGTGCCGCCGCCCAAGTCATAGACCAGAATTGTTTCGTCCGACTTCGCATCACCGTCTGGATCGAGAAAGCCCTCTTCAACCCCGAATGCGATCGCCGCTGCGGTCGGTTCATTGATAATGTCAAGCACATTCAACCCCGCGAGTCGTCCCGCATCCTGGGTCGCTCGACGTTTTGGTTCGCCAAAGTACGCGGGCACGGTGATGACAGCGTCGGTGATGCGGCCGGCTTTGAGCTGAGCGTTCTGTTTGAGTTTCTCCAGCACGAGTGACTGGATGACTTCCGGCGGATAGTTCACACCATCGAACGCTTTCCAGAACGTCGGCTTGCCCATCTCACGTTTGACGTGACGGGCGATCATCTCGGGTTTGACGAATGCAGCTTTGAGGGCTTCCTTACCAATGACGCTGTCGTTTGTGTCAAAGAAAACGACGCTCGGTGTGAGGAGGTCGCCATCGGCATTGGGCAATGTACGCGGTAGACCTCGCCTGTCGACTTGGGCGACACAACTGAACGTGGTGCCGAGGTCGATCCCAAAAGGTGCCGCACGTTGACCACCGCTTTGCCTACTACACGATCGAGATTTAGATTGCAGTGGCATCATTCACGTCCCCACTCAATCGCGAAGTACATCCGCTCAGCCGGGTAGTCGTGCCATCGCGATGTTCCTTCGTTGATTGCGGCCCAGGCCTGATTCCGCAGGGGCTCGGGCTGTCGATTCTGCACGTCCCACAAGAAGAAATATTGGCGCTCACCCAGGGCGTCGTACCACACACCGTCGCGAAGTGCCATGCCGAGCATAAGCGGACGTTTCGCGTGAAAAACTAAAAAGTCATGTTCGGCTTGACTACGAACCACTACCGGTCGGCCCCCCGCCTTCTGAGCGATCGCGATCGCGTTAGGTGGCTTGACCTGCTGGTCCGAAAATAAATACCAATTGCCGTTGAAATAGATCGCGGTATCGGGCACACCGCGGGGACGTTTGGGTTCGCCACCTTCCGCATTCGGCAATCGAGCGATCACAAATGCGGAACTTGGATCCTCTTGAGCCGATGCGATGCGTCTCTCCGCCGCAGCTTTCGCAGGTCCCGACAGTCCGTGAGCAAACGCCCTTCGATAACAATCAATTGCTCGCTGTCGAGTCGTCCGCATCACCATCGGCTGGTTCTCGGCAGCAATTGAAAATTCCCACCACCTCTCCGCGACGCTCTGCAACTCAGCGGCCGTTGCACGAGGCTGCATGTCAGCGGCGGCGAGCGTGCGAAGTTCGGCATCTTCGCAGTGGACTAGGTAAGGCAACCCTTTGTTCCACTGACCATTACCAAAACACAGAAACCGCCCCAGAAATTCGCTTGCTTTCTCATTGTCCGGTTCGCTGCGGAGTCGCTCGCGTGCTAACACTAAAGTCGGATGCTGATCCCTCAGCGTTTCGATTTCGTCTCGTTTGAGCGAAAACTTTCTCGTCATATTGATATTTCGCAAATCCTTGGACAACTTCTGGCAGAGATCGCATGCCATGCCCGCAGCCGCAAAATCTTCCTGCATCAAAGCGGTTTCGATCAACGTCTCGGCTTGGTCCGCCATCGCGACCAGATCGAGCGGGCGATAGAGCAGCGGTTCGAGCTTCTGCATGACAGGCAGCCGTTGCTCAAGTTCTGAGATATCGAACTGCCCCAGCATCTGGTCGATTGCTGACATCGCACCGTCGAAGTCACCAGCCTCCGTAAATATTTCCAAGGCGGTTTTTAGCATCGCATACCGCGCGGCGGGCGGACCGGTCTGGAGCGCTGCTTCATCGATCACGGTCCCGAGATGCTGCTTTTCATGAGGTGTTTCAGCGGCCTTGATCTGGGAGGCAAAAGTGGCCCGAATGTCCGCGTTGGCCGCGGTTAGCTGACTCTCGCCCGGGACGGGTAAGAGTGATCCCGTGTTGTCAGTCGTCTCCGATAGACTGCTGGTACCGAGGCCACTTCGATTAGGTGATTCCGTTGCATCGGACATTTTGGCGAGATTGCGAAATCCCTCCAGCCGTTCGCGTTCTGCCGCAGAAGAATCACGGGCGGGCTGGACACCGTCTACCCGTATCGTCGTCGGATTGGGTGCGTGCAAATTGGATGATTCAGATGGCACCCTTGGCAGGTTCGCTGACGCCATGGTCGGCCTAGATGGCGAGTTGCTCCAGTTCGCC
Source organism: uncultured Planctomycetota bacterium (assembly GCA_963763175.1). Taxonomy (GTDB): domain Bacteria; phylum Planctomycetota; class Planctomycetia; order Pirellulales; family Pirellulaceae; genus Rhodopirellula. The sequence continues at coordinate 1,776,647 of CAVXOB010000011.1, forward strand.
GTGTTAGAAGTCATCGAGGCATCCTCCATCGAATCCGACGATGGCGACCGCTCAACTCGTCGCCCCAGACGTTTGTTGTAATTCGCCACGTTCTCGTGGGATTCTGTGTCATCGACTGCACCAAAGTCGATCCAGTCCATCATCGCGGCTCCCCAGACTACCGCGACCGACATGATTGCCCCAAAAATCCACTGAACGACACCAGAATTTTGTTTCCTTAACCTACGACTGACGCGAACTTGAGGTGTTGCGATGACGGGCGACGTGAGAATGGGCGTCTCTAAGATTGAGGCCTCGTCTGCCCGTGTTTGCGCCACGGGAGTTGTGGCAGCCGATTGCTGCGGCTGAGAAGTTTGCAGTTGTGCATCGTAATCGGACTTCGATTGCGGATTGAGCAATCGTAAACGGGCCCACGAAACTTCGTTCATGAGATGCTCAGCACTAGCGGCATGCGCGCCATTGCAGCAACCTTGCAGATACGCCATCTGACGATTGGCAGCCGCATCGATCACGTCTCGGTCTGCTTCGAGATCGTCGATGCCGAGCAATCGATAGCAGGTGGGCGGCTGATCGCGCTTCGAAATCCCCAGCAGTTTGTGATAGGGATCAAATGACTCGCTCATCATAGCTGGGATCCAGTCATTTATCGATCTTCCCAAAGGTGCCCAAAGATAGCGACCGCCCAGCGGACCAAGATTCAGGCAAGAGCATACACCCGCCGGGGGGCTGTGTCACCATCATTCGCGATGCGACACTCTGCCCCCCACACCGGAGTCGCAAGTTGTGACGCGCCTAGATCGAAATATGAAATCTCTCGCATCAGGCGACAACGATTGACGAAAGAGCAGCCTGTCAAATCGACAATCCCTAACTATTTCACTTAGGCCACTGCGTCAGCTTGCTTCGCAACCGCTTCAGCACGCGGGATTTCGCTTGGTAGACACTCACCAGCGACAGACCGGTGCGCTGAGCCACCAGCGAAGGCTTCTGACTCTCTATTGTCGTCGGCAAGTATCAAAACGATGTTTGGGCGATCGCTTGACTCTGCTTTAAGTGACGGTGTATAAAGGGTTTGTGCGAAGAGTGCTGTGCAAGCCGATATGGCGAGTGTAGTTATTCTGTGTAGCAAATGACGTGGGAATTCTCGGCGGCAATCGAGAGTTCCCGATTGATGCGTCGACTTGGCAAGGAACTTGAACATGTTGAATCCCCTTCTTCGAATGGTGGATGCTGCTTGGACATTGAGTCAGCGGTGTCGCCAGCGTAATCGCGGTCCACCGCGGATGAATGCTGCGCATAAAAAAACCAAGGGACCACGGTCGGCAAACCGTATGTCGATCCCTTGGCGGCAAGGAACCGAACTCGGTTCCCAACCACAGTGTCTTCTCTCTCATTTCACAAGTCAATTCCCGGCGGCAACCGGGACCACCCCCGAAAGGTCAATTTCAAATGGCAAGGAATCGAAAATCACGGCGCCAGCAGCACGGATCTGCGTGGCACTGGAAACAAACGGATTGCTGGTACTTCACCCCGCAAGGAACGAAGAAGAGGGAAGCCCTCTTCGACGAGAACGGGGAACGGATTCGCGGCAAGGACAACAAGGAGGCAGCTCAGTTGGCGCTGGCTCGGATCAAGCTGACCGACGAATTGACGCCAACGGTATCATCTTCTTCCAAAGACTGGACCGTCGCTCAAGTCTGCGAAATCTATCTGGCGGATCTGACGAACACGGCGTCTCCGGAGTGGGTGACACTGAGCAAGTCTTGGCTGAACGAGTTTTGTGGTTACTGTGGTGCGCTGACAGTGCCAGAACTGAAGAAAAAGCATCTTCGGACTTGGCTTCAGAAGCACAAAACTTGGAACAACAATACCCAGCGGAATGTGATCGCCTGCATCAAGGCGGCTTTCAACTTTTGCTGCAAGTTTGATGATCTCGATATCAACCCGATCGCTAGCTATCAGAAGCCTGCGGCTACGGCTCGAGTGACATCGTTCAGTCCCGAGGAGGAAGAACGGATCTATGCGGCGACCAATGAAGCGCACGCTCTGTTTTTGAAGTGTTGCATCCTCACCGGGGCTCGTCCGTACGCCGAAATGGCGGTTGTAACCGCCGACCATGTCGTTGAAACGCCTCATGGCATGTTCTATTTGTTGAAAGCACGCACGGACGACGGTAGGCACGGGCACAAGGCGGCGAAGAAGACGGGGAAGGATCGCCGGATCATGCTTTGTGATGAGATGGAGACGATCACTCGGCAGTTGATGTTGACTGCTCCGAAGGGTTCAGGGATTCCATTGGTCCGCACCAAGCATGGAAGGCAATGGAAACGGTGTAATGGCGTGCAACACTTCTGTGAACTGAAGAAGAAGCTGAAGTTGCCAGTGGATCGCGTCACTTACACGTGTCGGCACACGTTTGCGAAGCGAACTTTGTCGGGTTATTACACCGGGAACCCGGTTTCGATCGAAGTGCTTGCCGGATTGATGGGCAACACGCCGAAGGTTTGTTGGGATCACTACGCTCAATGGGCCGACGACTACAACGATCCGCTTTGGGCGGCCCTGGGCAAGACAAAGAAGAAGCGTAAAGCGAGCTAAGGTGAAGGCGTTTTTGTGACATATTGCGTGATGGTTTCCGGCTAGCTTTCGGGTTCGCGAGCCATGTCGTGAATTGTGCAAATGCCGATTGAGATACGGCATAGGTAGTGACGACGAGATGGCAAACGAGCCTGAATTTAGGAGTCGTCGAAGGCTTTACCTGCCAAGAAGAAGCCCGGTTCAGTTTGACTGAACCGGGCTTTCTACGGTCGCTGGATTGCCGTCCATGGACCATGCCGCCAAGGATTGGTTGGTCGCTCCGGGCCGTCAGATGTCAGGACGACCAAGCGATGCTGTGATATGTTTCAGCGTTCTTTTCGGTTTCGGGGGTTGGCGATTTCGTTTCGGGCTTGGATACACACGCATCAGATCGAGTAAGCGATCAACCTCCCGCTCGGATATTTTGATCCTGCCTTGGCCCCGCCTTCCGCCCTGGAAGTACTCAATCGTCACTGGTTCTCCGCGAATTTGAAATTCTCCCGTGTCGGATTGGCCAAGCCAGTCGTACAACGTCAACACAGCGATCCCGAGACGCTCGGCGGCGGCGGCGGAGCACAATAGTGTCGACCTAGTTGGCACTGGATTTCGCTGAACGGACGTGATGCGGGAGATAACGTGTCCGACAGTATCCACACAGTCATTCCGCTATCGTTCCGCTAACCAGAATTGCAAAAAACACCGAAAATGCACTGAAAAACGTCATAACTGGAAGCGGGATCTCTTTTCGATTGGCTAAGATACGTACTCAGTTGGCACTCGCGTTGAGGCCCCACTGCACGTAGACACATGGAGGTAGTGTGATGAGTGATCCGATGAACCAGCCAAAGGCACCCTCTGACGCCGCGATCACGAAGTTCCAAGAGGCTGAGTTGCGGATTCGCAACCCGACGATAGCGATTAAACTTTGGGGTGAGTTTTTTTCCGAGGAGGAGCAGAAGCACTCGGCGGCAATCTCGAAACCGCCTATGCCAATGGTGTGGTCGCGATGTGGACGCAGTTGCATGGTGGCACTTATGTCCGTGCTGTGATTGAAATTGCGTTTCGATTCAATTTTCTAACACCGCAGTCTCGTGAATGGTTGTTGCTGGAGACCGGCGAGTTGCTAAATGCCGATGCCGCGTACGACGATGCCATCTTGAAAAACAAGCTGGTGCTTAATTCCTTGACACGCGAGGTTCATTGGAAAAGAAAGCTGATCGACGGTCCCTGGTCTCATGAAGCGAAGTGGTCGTTCGTATGGGAACTGGCAAAACACGCGAAAGTGGGGCTTCCAGTCGATAGCACGACGTTCGGAGAGCGAAAAAGCGCCGACTATGTTTCGAAAGTTAAATCGGAACTCACCAATTTAGTCGGATTCCCCATCGACCTTGCCGACGCCATCCGAGTCATAGCAAAGGGAACTCAGAAATTGATGATCGATCCGTCACAGATTCGCTTGTTTGAGCATCATGTTGGCGGCGAGATTCGCGAATGGACGCCATGACCTGAATTAAAGGCGATTTGGTGTCACTATCATATGAGGAAGCACGGTTAGCTATCGGCTAGTCCTCAGTCGATCTATTCGGGTTCGTTTGCGCTCCGTTATTGACGGAGCTTTTTTCATGCGCAAGCCGGAGAGATTGGATCCATCCCGAATTCTGGTCAGCCGAACGATGTCGGAATGCTCGTTCTTAGTTTGGGCTTTTCAATTATCTGCCGAGATTCGGGCACAACGTTCGACTGGCTTAGGTGGATCCTACTCGTGGGAGGTTCAATCATGAACTCTAACATTCCTAGCATCGGTGCTGCTAATGACAAACTCACCCGCAACGCTAACATGTGGTGGTCAGAAATGGCCGCCATCCATAACCTTGACTTAATGGATTTCGATCCTGAGGCGACACTTGAAACGCGAATTGCATGGGCGATCGCCAAAGGGTATGAGATCGGCACGATTTATTCCCGGTTCAGTACGAAACTGCAGCACTCGACGGACGATCAAGTTCGTGAGAACATTCAGTGGGCCGCCAAGAATCGCATCTACGTCCCACCGGAACTGATCTCGGTCGATGAAGGCGTCAAAGGAAAGCGAACACAGCGTGCTGGGCTCGACCGAACGAAGGCGATACTTCGCGAGCGACTGGCAAGAGTGCTTCTGGTTTACAAGGCAAGCAGATTGTTTCGGCAAGCGGGAAAAGGTTTCCAGTTCATCAACGAGGAAGTCGTCGACGAAGGCCTGCGAGCAGTCAGTGTCTCGCAGGGGATCGACACGAATGATCGGAAGACGTGGAAGTTGCAATTGCAAATCCACGGGATCATGGACGACATGTTGCTGGATGCCATCGCGGACCACGTCCGCGCCGGATTGACCGGTTTGTTTTTGAACAATTGGACTACGGGAGCCATCGGAATTGGGTATCGCCGCAAGGAAATTCCTGGTGCACCGTTGACCAACCGTGAAAGGCCGCGAACGATGCCAGAGGTCGATCTGGAAGCTGCGGAGCTCATCCGTGAACATGCGAAGCTCTTACTTAACGGGATGTCGATTCGTGAGGGCGTTCGTCGCTGGAACGCCGCTGGCGGACCGATTGATCCGCGAGCGACGAGTGGAAAGCTCAACTACGCTTGTTATCGACGTCTCTTCACGAACGTACGATTGATCGGCAGGTGGGAGTTCGGTCGTCAGAGGAATCAGTTCTCCACGAAGCTTGACAACGTCAAGCAGGTCGAGCAGCCCGATGATGAGGTCACAACCCGCCAGTGCGAAGAACTTCGTATCTTGGACGACGAGACCTTTGAGAAGCTTCGTGTCATGTTCGACAGCAAGAAGACCGGTCCGCGCGGCCCACACAAACCAAGAAAGCTGAAACTGTGGGATCTGACGACAGAGCACTTCTACTGCGAGAGTTGCAGTACACCAGACTCGCTCGTGCGGTTTTACCAAACCGGCGCACAGGGAGCAGGGATGCAATGCAAGAACGGCGACCAGTGTAAGTGCAAGTCATCCATTCGGCGACAGGAAGCAGTCGAGGCCGTGTGCCATGTACTGACCAAATCGATTTCGCGAGATGCGGAATTGATTGAATCGGTGGTTTTGAAAAGTCAAGATCTCGATTCGCACGCCGATCACGGTCTCGATGATGAACTTGCTCGCGCTCGCCGGCAATTGGCAGTTCTTGGAAATCGCGTCAACGATCTCTTCGAGCTGTCCGGCGAGGGTACCGAGGCCGACCGCAAAGAAACGAAGACGCGGCTTCGCGCGGCGCAGTCCGAACGCAATGCGAGGCAAAGTGACGTCAGGCGTCTGCAAGCCCGAATCGACGGCGAGACGAATACCCTGACAGTTGACGAAATTCGAGCACGGCTTTCGGAGATCTCAACCCTACTTTCGGATGCGGCCGCTGGCGATCTCGGCGAGGATGCTGTGTACCAAGCACTTGGTGTTTTTCGATCTCTGACCGGTGGACGGATCATGGTGCGTGTTGAACGGCGAGCGAATCGTAAGCGAACCAATGCTCGCGGTATCTTTCAGCTTCGCTTGCTCGACAGTTTCGATCACTCATTGAGTGAAGTTGAAAGTCAATCGTCAGCTTCAATCACGCTCTGGCTACGGAAACCGCCACGTTTGGACGCTATCGCCGAGCGGGTTCATGAACTCATTGATATCGAGAGCATGAGCCATCGCGAAACGGCGAAACAGCTTCGGCAAGAGGGCCACAACGTCAACTCTGGCAACGTTTGGAACAGCTACCGGCGTTGGTACGAGATGAACGAGCTTGAGCCACCAGCCGTTCCGTACAACAACGGCAAGAAGCGACGGTCTGCTTAACGTTCTGTCGGCTCCAAATCAAAAACACCAACGCTTTGCCTTCGGGCGAGGCGTTTTTCTTGCGCTAACACGCAAGCCCACATTCTTACTAAGGAACGTGATGCCCAGTCCTATCCAAACCAAGGAGAAACCAAAACTTGATGATCCCGAACGTGAGCAACTTGTTACCAATCTCGCTCAGCTAATCGTGCAGGCGCACCGTCTCGATCAATCGACTTGCGAGTCTACCGAACAACCATCAGATAAAGCGTCAAGCTGAAGTTCATATCTAAACGGGGCCTACAACACGATGGTTGTCATGGCTCTCCAGGCCCACTCAATCCACCCACTCAACTCAAAGGAGGTGCCCGCTGACACACATCATTCTCACGCTCATGTCTGTTGCCGTACTACTGCTCGCTATCGCGTTCGCCAAAGAGCGTCGACTGCGAATTGCACTGCAACAAATCCTCAAACGACTCGTTCAACGATGGAGGTCGAATGAACCTGAATCAGATTTTGCTCCCATTCACGATGATGATCGTGACGCTTTCGATAGCCGGGTGCCAAGAAAGTAATGACACTCGTCTCGTTGACATGTCGGAGCGACACGAGCTCCGGCAAGCCGAGCAAACTCAACAGGCCAACCAGCTTCACCGAGAGGTCACTGCCATGCAGCGTGAGGTACAAGCTGAACGCACCGCTATCGGACAGCAGCGAGACCTACTCGAAGTGGATCGCCGCTCAATCGCATCCGAACGCCGCTACGATTCGCTGACCGCGGCAGCCGTCATCAATATTGGACTTTGGCTCGCCTGCCTGTTGCCTCTCGTGATTGCGTGGCTCGTGCTTCGCCAACCGCAACCTTCCGTCGACGACCAGGCGATCATTGATGTGATGTTGGAAGACCTGGTCTCGGATACGCCGCGATTGCTTTCCCAAAGGCCGAAAGCATCATCAAACGCGGCACGCATCCGCGTTGCATCGTCACCAGATGACGAACCTACCTGATCCACTTAGCACTACCAACAGGAGACCACATTGTCACACATCGTCACGATCACGACCGAGATTCGTGATCCAAACGCACTGCGAACTTCGTGTCGCAAACTTGGCCTTGATGATCCCATTCATCAGACCATCAAACTATTTTCCGCGGAAGCAACGGGACACTGCGTCCAGCTTCCACGCTGGCGTTACCCCATCGTCTGTGATACCGACAGCGGCACTGTTCACTACGACAACTACGGAGGTCATTGGGGCGAACAGGCTCAACTGGACAAGTTGATCCAGCGGTATGCGGTTGAAAAATCGGTTTTGGAAGCTCGCAAGCAGGGGCACTCCGTGACTGAACAATCACTGGCAGACGGATCGATCAAGCTCACGGTCCAAGTTGGAGGTGCCAGTTGAAAACGTTCAACATTGTCATCTCTCCGACCGGTGCGACCAAGATCGAAACGATTGGCTTTACTGGCGGTGAATGCCGCGAAGCCACTCAATTCCTCGAAACCGCTCTGGGCAAACGACAGTCCGAAAGACTCACAACCGAATTCTATTCGGCTCAGTCCAGCGCCAACATGGAAACACAAAAGGAGAGATAATCGACAGATCTATCGAAAACTTGAATGATGCGAAAACCGAAACAGCAGATCGCGTTGGTCTGCTGTTGGTCGTCGAGGGCATGAATGACATCGAGTTTTTGCGTCGCATCAGCTTGATGCTTCATGCCACCGATGATCAGCTACCGAATTTGGCGGAGATGGAGCGGCGGGGAGAACTCATTTTCGTTCCGTTCGGGGGCGGTCATGTTCGAGCGTGGGTCAATCGCTTTGCTCCGCTCGGTCGTCCCGAATTCCATCTTTACGATCACGAGTTGCCTCCCGAGACCGATCTCCGCAGGCAAGCTGCAGAGTCGGTCAATGATCGTGAAGGATGCAAGGCGGTCATCACCCGGAAACGGTGTCTTGAAAACTACCTGCATCCAAGAGCAATTTTTGCGGCGGGACAGATCACCGTGCAATTTGACGACTTCGATCGCGTTGCGGAACTGACTGCCCGCGAACTCTACCGCCAGCGTCCTGGCGAGACCGCATGGCTACTGCAGGCAAAACGTTCGCAAAGCCGAATGGCGAATCGAGCGAAACGTTGGCTCAACACAGTTGCCGTTGAACACATGACGCCCAGCTTGCTGGCCGAGCGTGACCCAGACGGAGAAATCACGTCTTGGATGTTGGCGATCAATGACCTGCTGGCATCCTGAATTTCACTCTAAAACAAGGAGAATGTATGAAACTATCCGATCGATTGGAGGAATTGGTGAAAGCCTGTTTCACCGGCATCTGGATCGAAAGTCACGAGCATGACGATGCGTTACTCGAAATCAGCCAGCTTTGTCGTGAGCACGAGTGGCGGCTAGTGAGCTGGGACATCGACCAGGGTTTGCGAGTGAGCGGAACTCCGCTCGGTGATGACGGGTCAAATGATCCATTGTCCGCAATTCGCTCGATGCGTTCGTTCGCTGGCGATGACACTCCGTCGATCATCGTATTGACGAACTTTCACCGCTTCCTCAGTTCCGCGGAAATCATGCAGGCGTTGGCGCGTCAGATCGTTGACGGCAAGTCAACTCGAACGATCTTCGTCATCCTGTCGCCGGTGGTCCAGATCCCGACTGAACTTGAAAAGCTGTTCATCGTCATCGACCATCCGTTGCCGACCCGGGAACAACTCAAGGAAATTGCCGAAGGCATCGCCACCGAAGAGGGGGAACTCCCCGGAGCCGATCGACTCGAAACCGTGCTCGATGCGGCCATGGGACTGACGCGATTGGAGGCCGAGAACGCCTTTGGGTTGAGTCTGGTTCGCGACTCGGTGATCCTGCCGGAATCGGTCTGGGAACTGAAGGCAAGCATGCTCAAAAAGTCTGGCCTGCTGCAACTCTACAAGAGCAGCGACGACTTCTCATCGCTCGGCGGGCTGGACAGTTTGAAGGCGTTCTGCAAACGATCGCTGCTTCAGCATGGGCGCGACAACCCATTGAAACGCGCACGTGGCGTGCTGTTGTTGGGTGTTCCAGGAACCGGCAAGTCGGCATTCGCCAAAGCACTTGGCAAAGAGACCGGACGTCCCACGTTGATACTCGACGTCGGGGCGTTGATGGGGAGTCTTGTCGGAGAAACCGAACGCAATGTTCGCCGAGCATTGCAAATCGCGGACGCCATGGCTCCATGCATTCTGTTCATCGACGAGATCGAGAAGGCTTTGAGCGGGGCAGCGGGTTCGGGGCAAAATGATTCCGGCGTGTCGTCGCGCATGCTGGGCACGTTGCTCAGCTGGATGAACGATCACACCTCGAACGTGTATCTGATCGCGACCTGCAACGATATCACGCGGATGCCCCCGGAGCTTTCTCGCGCCGAACGGTTTGACGGAATCGTGTTTCTCGATCTGCCGCAGCGCGACCAGAAAGACCGCATCTGGAACCAATACACCGCCAAATTCGGGCTGGAAACGGAGCAAAAGCGTCCGGCGGACGAGAAATGGACCGGCGCGGAAATCCGCGCTTGTTGCCGGTTATCAGCGTTGCTTGATATTCCGCTCTCGCAAGCCGGGCTGAACGTTGTTCCTGTCGCAGTCACGGCCACCGAATCGGTGGACCGTTTGCGCCAATGGGCGAGCGGTCGTTGCCTGGATGCGGAGAAGTCTGGGATCTACCAGCACGAGGCCAAGCCTCAATCACGACGACGGGTGTCACGTTCCAGTCCGTCTCAGAATTGAAGCGATGGGACGCTCTCACTGATAAAACAACTCGAACCAAGGAAAATCCATGAGCACCATGCTCGAAGATCCTGTAACTCAGAATCATTCATCACATGGCACGCGACTGCAAGCCGAAACGACCGCAGTTCGCTTGCACATCCGCTGGCCGGGGACTCGCAAGAGTCTCAGTCGCGACCAGAAGCAGCAAGCTGCCGGCGCATTCGATGCCGACAGCCGCACACTCTCAGCCGCGAAACGCCTGTTCGACACATCTCATCCATCGTTCCGCGCCGTCTCGGCGATCAAAACCAAGGCGGGTGCGTTGTGGAAAGGCATGACGCTGCCGTACATCGAGCCTGGAGTCCGGTTGTTGCGCCGCGGTGACGTTTCGGAGTTCGACGATCGCATGATCATCATCCAAGGGGATCTGAGCGAAGCCGTTGATGAGCTGGACCGCTGTTTCACCGAGCTCGTCGATCAAGCGCGCACGCAGCTTGGAAACTTGTTCGATTCGGCTGACTATCCAGTCTCAGTTTCGGATCTGTTCGCGATCACCTGGGATTTCCCATCCGTCACACCGCCTGCGTACCTGCGAACGGTGAATCCTGAGCTGTACGAGCAGGAGTGCCAACGCGTGCAGGCCAAGTTCGCAGAAGCTGTTGAACTGGCCGAGCAAACCTTTGCCGAGGAACTGTCACAGTTGGTCGGCCATCTAGCCGAGCGATTGTCGGGTTCAGTGGACGGCAAACCGAAAGTCTTTCGCGATTCCGCGATTTCCAATTTGAACGAGTTTTTCGAGCGTTTCCAGCATCTCAGCATTGGCAGTAACGATGACCTCGATCAACTGGTTGAAAATGCACGACAAGTCGTCAGCGGTGTCGACCCACGAGACTTGCGTGATCGCGCGTCGTTGCGTGATCGAATGGCACGATCGCTGACGGATGTCGAAACGAGTCTCGATGAGCTCATGACGGATCGCCCACGCCGAAACATCATTCGGGGCCCGCGGTGAGTGCCATCGAACTGGTCGTGACCGCCAACGGTGAGACTCGAATGGTCTTCGACGACCGCGTTGACCTTTGCTCGGTAGGTTGCATCTCCATCCAGCGTGGCTCGCATGTTGAGCCAACGTCGGTGGGTCAATGGACCTCCGATCTCTCTCCCGTCGCTGGTCCAACTCTCGGACCGTTTGACAAACGCAGCGAAGCCTTGGCGGCGGAAGTCGCTTGGCTTCATCGGAATTGGTTAGTCCGCTCGCCGGAATAACCGTTCTTTCGAATTTCCCTTTACCAAAGCCCCGATTCTCTGACGCAAGTCAGGTGTGCGGGGCTTTTTTCGTTTCCCCCCTTCGGTAAGGAACTTTTCCGATGAACCAGAACGACCTGAATCGTGCCGTGGCCCATGCCACTGGCGAAACCATCTCCGCAGTCAAACGACTCGGCTTCATGATCGCTAACCCAAGTGACCTGATTGACGACCCGACCGATCCCGTGCACGGCGGTCGAGTCATCGACTGGGACGATTTCGAGTTCCTTCAAGATGAGCCCGATGAAAATAGCTTCACTTTGGAAGCTGCAATCGGCTGATGCGATGAAGCCCACTCGCAATCAGCCCTTTCTCTTCGTAGCGAAACACCGCCGCTGTCCCGTTCGTGGACAGCGGCGGCTTCGCTTTCCCAAACGCAAAACGTTTACTCGAAACCCTAAACCAAAGAGCACCAAACATGAAAGTTCTTCTCATTTCCAATGACGCCGGTGGATACGCCCATCACGTCGAAGCCCCCGATGGGACAACCGTCCAGCAAATGTTCGAGCGACACATCGGTTCTTTCCGTGCGGATAGCTATCTGATCCGAGTCAATCGGCAACCGGCAACGGCAGACCAAGTACTACGCGATGGCGACCGCGTTAGCTTCACGCCCCTGAAGATCGAAGGCGCCGTCTGAGATTCGTTTTCATTTGCTCGGATGAGATGGTTGGTTTGCAAGTAGCCGACCGTCCCGTCCTGGCTTTTCAAGGAGCAACGCGATGAGAAATGAAATCAAGAAAAACTACCGGGCCGCCGTCGATATCTTGCAGTCGCTGCAAACGATTCGTGATCCGAAGATTCATGATCCAAAATCGATGACGCCACTGGATGACTCGTTCACTCAGTGCCAGCGATGGCAACGAAAGTTGGAATTGGCAACTGACCGAAAATGGCCGCACGCTGCCAGAGATGCCACCGAGCGACTTCGCGGCGCCCTCGACGTTCATCGGATGCGGGTAATGCACGCGATCGATGACCTGAAACGGAAATCACGGTCTTCGGTCGTACCCATAGCAAAACTGATTTTCAAAGAGATCGGGGCGCTTCGGGGAGAATTCGAGTCCGTGAAGATCGACCGTGCCAACCAACGACTGTCTGTTGAGACGTCGAGCATCACGCTCGAAGGCGTCTACCTCGGCAGTTTCGAGATTCGGTTGAATTGGAAGTACATCAAAGAGTCGTCTCCTTTCGATGTTTACGCGGTCGATCCGAATTGCCCCGCGTCAGGCGACGGTGTCACTCATCCGCATGTGCAGTCCGATTCACTTTGCGAAGGGGAAGGCTCGGACGCAATCCGGCGCGCACTTGATGAAGGCCGCCTCTATGACTTTTTCTGCGTCGTCGATCACATCCTTCGCAACTACAACCCCGACTCGGCTTATGTCCAACTCGAGGACTGGAACGGAATCAACTGCCGAGCATGCGGCGATACCGTTGATTCGAACGAAGTCATCGCGTGCAGCAAATGTGAAGCCGAACTGTGCATGGAATGCAGCACGTGCTGCGATTCATGTTCGGACCGGTACTGCGAAGAATGCGTCTCGTCCTGCGAAAGCTGCAGCGAAAACGTCTGCAAATCGTGCCTGAAGTCGTGTGACGACTGCGGCGAAAATTTCTGTCCCACCTGTCAATTTGAAGGAACCTGTGATGATTGCATCAACAAACAGAATGAAGAAAGCTCGAAATCGGAGTGCGAGCCCGCGCGTCCTTCGGTTCACGCCGTATGCGATGGCAAAGCTGCTGTACCTGCGTGACATCGGTCCCACTGAAGTCGGCGGTTTTGGAATCTCCAACGCCAGCGATCTGTTGCTCGTTGAAGATATTCAGCTTGTCGAACAAGTTTGTTCAGTTGTCTCGGTCGAATTCAACGACGACAGCGTTGCCGACTTTTTCGACAAACAAGTTGACGCCGGTCGTCAGCCGGAACAATTCGCAAGAATTTGGATTCACACGCATCCAGGTGCGTCGCCGTCTCCAAGCGGCACCGATGAAGAAACGTTCGACCGTTGTTTCGGCGGAGTCGATTGGGCGGTGATGCACATCATCGCCGAGGAGGGAAACACCTACACACGAGCCCGCTTCAACGTCGGCCCCGGCACCGAACGACGCCTCCGGTCTTGTGTTGATTTCGATCGCGAATTCCCGGCAACCGACCACGAATCGTGGTTCATCGAATACTGTGACAACGTGACGGTCTACGATCCGTTTTCGTCGCGTCACACCTTCGATGACACTTACTATGAATCGGATTGGTGGCAACACGCTCCGTCGGCAGCCGATCGGTGGAGTGACAGCCTGGTCGAGGCGGGCCGATGATCGAAGCAGCAAACCGCTTCGAGCGTCAGAGTGAATTGGTTCCGGCAAACCGACTGGCTGAAGTTTCCGCCACGGTCATTGGCGTCGGCGCCATCGGTCGGCAAGTCGCTTTGCAACTCGCCGCCATTGGCACGCCACGCCTCCAGTTGATCGATTTCGATCACGTCGACCTGTCCAACACGACGACGCAAGGCTATCGGCATCACGAGATCGGCCGGTCCAAACCACTGTGCTGTGCCGACGCGATCCGTGAAATCGATCCTGAGATCGAGGTAACGCCGGTTGAAGATCGGTTCCGTCCTCGGCAGGAAATCGGTAATTGCGTTTTCTGTTGCGTCGATTCGATCGCGTCCCGAGCGGCGATTTGGAAGGCAGTGGAAGGTCGAGCGGCGTTTTGGGTAGATGGTCGAATGCTGGGTGAAGTGATTCGCGTACTCGGAGCGAGCAATACTTTAACCTCGAACCACTACGCGACGACGCTGTTTACTACATCCGAAGCACAGCGGGGAACTTGCACTTCTCGGAGTACGATCTATGCCGCGAGCATCGCGGCGGGATTGATGGTTCACCAGTTCACTCGCTGGCTCCGCGACATTCCGATCGACCCGGATACGACGGTCAACTTATTGGCCGGGGAGTGGACTCTAACTGAAACAGCATCGAATTGACATCGGAATCGAAAAAATATCGCTGGGCCGCCTGCCAAGGCGGCCCAGCCTGATTTTTTTTAGCTATCAGACATCCCCAAACGATCCAATCACTTTGGCCATAACGTTCACTGTTCGTGTCTTCAAATCCATTCCGTGGCGGCCACCGGAGCACGATAGCGAAGAGATGCAAAAGGCTTCGGTAAATAGCTCGACACGCAAACGACTGCTGCGCCAAGCAGGTGAATTTTCTCGAGTTGCCTTGATTCGTATGATGAGCTGGCATGCATAATTGGTCGCCGAGCAATCCGGTTTTCTGCGACGTATGTCCGGCAATATCATGGTCTGCGGGCACAAGATTCAGTCTAGCGGTCAACCGGCGACCAGCGGCAATGCCATCTGCATCGACACCGCAGCCAACAAACCTGACGGTTGGCTCACCTGCCTCGACCTCGCCACCGGTGGAATCTGGCAAGCCAACCAGTCTGATGAAACGCGACGGAGGACCTTGTCGGGAATTTGAGGTCGCCAACCACTCGGCGGTCTTGTACTCCGAGTAACCCTTCTCCACGCACTCCTCGAAGATCCGGCGAACCACCGCGACCTGTTCTGGCGGCCCCTCGGTCAACATCACCCGTCGGTTTTGGATGCCCTTGTGTTGGCCGGCTTCCAGTACATGCAGCGGCTCACGTTTTTCGTCGAGCAACAACCGCGACAAGCCATAAGGCGGTTTGCCGCCGGCGAGATACCCTTGTTCGGCGATCTTCACACATCCCCGCCAAACCTTGTCGCTCAATTCACGACTGTATTGGGCGGCCCGGAACCGCTCGAACTGAACGTAGACCGGATAGAGCGGGTCGTTCTCTTTCGGCTTGCCGATCATCGTGTAGATGACCTGCTTTTTGTGCTTCTTGCAGATCGCCGAGAATTGAGCCGATAGATCGATGTCCTGTAACCGCCCCCAGCGCGACACATCCAAACAAAGCACGTATTCAAAATCGTCGCGTTTGGAGATCCACTCTTCCATCATCTCCGTGAACGCCGGCCGACCTTCGGAGTTGAGCCCCGACTTCCCGGCCTCGCAGAATTCACGAATGATTTCAACGCCGTGTTCCAGCGCCCACGCCCGCACCTGATCCTGTTGAATCGGGATCGAGTTCTCTTGTCGGTCTTGAGCCGAATGCCGGTAATACGCCACCGCTCGAACGAGCGCCGGTGCATCCGGATCGGGCACACCGATCTCCCACCAATGATTCACTTGTCAATCTCTCGTAAAAGTCATCGTCGTCGCCGCGAACCCAACGTTCGCGGCATCGACAACACAGTTACGACAGCACCCAAGCAGGCCTCAAGCGGCTAAGTCACACCTGTCGCCAAGATTTCCGAGACTTTGTCACACGCTGTCGAACCAAGCGACAAACCCAAACGAAAAAATCTCGCCGACGGCCAAACTATCGACGAGAATCAACGTTCACAAAATCAAGAACTACGCCTGATCAAGAATCAAGAGCGTCTTACCGTTCTCTTCACAAACCGCGGCAAGATCCGCGCCCCCCATCGCCAGCGACACGCCCCAACCGACTCCGATCGAAACAAATCACAACGTCAAAATCACCCTGCCGAGCGATCCACTCCTCCACCTTTTCAGCCAGCGCCGGCCGACCCTCCGCCGTCGCCGGCCCCGAGTCACAAAACTCCCGAACGATCCGCACCCCATTCGCCGCCGCCCAACGCCGAACAAAACTTCGTTGCACATCAATCGACCGCCCCGCGTCATCCAACGAAGACCGAAAGTAAGCCACCGCCCGAGTCCCCACCAACTCCACCGCCGGCACCGAATCAAAATTCGATTCATCAACCACAAGAACAACTCCCTCGCAAAGCCAAGATCACGCCGCCGACCCAACGCCAACGAACACAACCCAACAGTTACGAGAGCTGCCGAGCAGTCATCAAGCGGCCATGTCAATCGTGCCGGTTTCAGCTGACCCAGCGTTACCGGATCTCCCCAGTTGTGGGCCACGTCTCAGCTTGGGATCATGTGTGCCAATCAAAATATCTTTGGGCAAATCGCATGAACTCAGCCGAACTCTCCACCCTTGCACTATCAAGCATCTCAAGCAGTGACTTTGAGTTCGCCCCTCCGACGTTGAGCGAGCGTGGCAAACGC
Organism: uncultured Planctomycetota bacterium; assembly: GCA_963763175.1. Lineage (GTDB taxonomy): Bacteria > Planctomycetota > Planctomycetia > Pirellulales > Pirellulaceae > Rhodopirellula. Next base: position 1,793,232 of record CAVXOB010000011.1, read on the forward strand.
AATGCCGGGAAGGTCATGAAGGAAATCCCCGTCCAGCGACTGCAAGTTGGCGGGCAGGAAATGGTTCGCGATCGCGGCTCACGCTATTGGTGGGGCGACGGAATTATCATCAATCGCAATTCGCGTGTTGGTGGCGGGTTCTGGACCAACATGCCGCCGTCCCAACTTGCTGACCTGCGTCAAGTGACGGCGGATCACCCGGCGATCTTTCTGTTCTGCTATTTCGAGTTGTCAGAAGAAAAGATGCACGTTTGGGCGATTCCAGACGAGGTCACCATTCAAAGTCTCGCGACCGTTCCCGAGAACCAGTCTGGCGTTAAAACCGTTTACATCGACTTGCGAACGCAACGGTTCAGCCAAGCGGAGGATTCGCCTGACCTGACGCCTTACTACCGCGAAGTGCCCATGACCGAGGGTGAGAAGGAATCACTCGCAGCCGCCATCAAGCAAGATACCGCAGCAAAAGAACTCGATGCGACCGACACGGATGACGATGAGGACGACGATTCATCGGACGATGAAATCGAACACCTTTATACCCAGGAGACCGTCGACTTTGTTCTCGAGTTGTCCAACCGCACGACGGATGGAGATTGGCACAAGTCCAAGCAAGACGTCTATTGGCGTGTGTTGAAGGATCCAACAAAAGCCTTGGTCGAGCGGCTGCGAAGCGACCCGATTTCAAACCTTGATTCCGGAGTTGCCGCAACCAAGCGGAATGTGTCGGTTTTGAAGAAGAACGACTACGGTCGCGGTGGTTACTACGACCACTATTGGGCAGCGTTCTTTGATCCGGAGCAGGATACCAAGACAAAGAGCTGCCAACTTTTCTTTCGGATGCTCGCGTCGGAGCGTCAGTTTCGCTACGGCTTCGCATTCGGCAACGACTGCGATCAATACATCGCCAACCTTCACAGCGCGATCGCGGCCAATCGTGTCGCCGTGCAAGAGTATCTCTTGGGCGCTCCCGAAGGCACGGTGGTCGGTTTGACCACGTCGGATGACCAAGAACGGATCGACGCAGCCGTTTTCGCGGGCCTGATCGCGCAATCCAGTGAAACATCGGGCGAAGACGCTGTATCGCCAACAGCACCCATCAGTATCATCCAGCGATTTCCACTTGAAGAGTTGCCGGAGCGAGCCGAATCGCTCAACGAAAAAATCGGTGGCTTCTTTCGGTGGGTATGGCCGTTCTTTGATGCTGCACGAACCGGCGTTTGGTCTTCCCCACAACAAACGGAACCCAGTGCCGACGATCCGGAAGACGAGTTGCTCGACGAAGACGCACCGCGGACGCTTCAGGAACTGAGCGATCTTTCCGCCTTGTCGATCGAAAGACTCCAAGAGATCGAAGACGCTTTGTTGACGAAGCAACAAATCGTTTTGACCGGCCCGCCCGGCACGAGCAAAACCTACATCGCACAGTTGTTTGCTCGGTACTTCGCAGCCGACCGCGAAACCAACTCGCAAGGGAAGCACACAACGTTGTTCATGCACGCCAACTGGGCGTACGAAGACTTCTTCGAGGGGATCAAGCCGTTCACCGATGACGGCGTGTTGAAGTTTGAACCGAGGCTGGGCTGTTTCCTGGAATGGATTGAGTCGCTTGCGGAATATCGGCCTACCAGTCGCCATGTTCTCGTTCTGGACGAAATCAACCGATGCGATACCGCCGCGGTGCTGGGTGAACTTCTGCAGTTACTCGAATATCGCGGGCGAGCCGTTCGTTTGCTTTCCGGTCGTAAGTTTCGTTTTCCCAGCAACGTCTACATCATTGGCACGATGAACAGTGCGGATCGTTCGATTGGCCGGATGGACCTTGCGTTGCGTCGGCGTTTCCTTTGGCTGGATCTCGTCCCCGACTACGACATCCTTCACACATGGCTCAGCCGAACCGGCAACAACCCATCGCGGTTCACCGCTCAGGCGTTGCGGCAATGCAACGGATTGCTCGAAGAACGAGGTATCGCGCCGGAGCAACAGGTCGGGCACGCGTTGTTCTTGGTGCAGACGTTCGGCAGTGAAACACAAGAGTCCGAGGACAAGCCGCTCATTGCCCAAGCCTTGAAGCGAATCGTTCGGTTCAGCGTCTTGCCGTACATCAAAGAGCTTTGCGTGATGCAGTTCGGACGCGTGGACCAACCGCTCGTTCAACAGATTGAACGCGTTCTGTTGGAATGCTTGGACGACACCGCTACGTCAAGCGATCCTAGCGACGCGTCACCGGAGTCCAGCGAGTGAACGCTGTCGCCGAACGAACCAACGGATGGCCGACGACAACCGACATCGTTTGCGACGAGAAAGGAACTCCAGGCGGTCGGCACTGGACTGGCAACCTGGGCGAGGTTCGTGATGACTACGCTGCGATTCGGCGACACGCCGAGAACCGCACCATTCGCATCGTCGAGCGTGCTGGCCAGATTGAAATCCACGCCCTCGATCGAGTCGGCGTGCTGGTCCTGCCTAGCGATCGAAGAATCGTTTTGCGGACGAAGATCCCCGGCGTTGTCTTGCTCGATTGGTTGGCCTACCTGAACGAGTTCCCCGATATTCAAATGTGGGGATCCGGCGGAAACATCCGGTCGAGCGACTCCTGGCAAACCGCACTCGCACGACTCTTCCTCGGCGAACTCGAAGTGCTCACTCGCTGCCACCTGCGCAAAGGATTCGTCCCGATGCAGGTCGACTCGCCCAAGGTGCGAGGTCGAATTCTGACAAACCGTTTGTCGCAACGCATGTGGCGTTTGCCATCCATTCCGCAAATCGTTCGTGGCCGCAGCATCAACACCGCCGCGAACCAGATGCTCGCCATGGCGTTGGACAAGCTCGTTCATTTTCAATCGGATCTCGACGCCGGCGAGAAACGCCTCTTTCATCAACTGCGAACCGACTGGTCTGAAGTGTCCCGCGAACAATTAGACCAACAGAGTATCTTGCAAACCAGCGTGGCCGCACCACCTGATGGTTACCGACCTGCAATCCAGCTCGCTCGACTCCTGCTCACGGGCGCAAGTCTCGACCCTGATCGCGGTGTCGGCGGCGACACATTTACCTTGTCGCTGTCACGCATTTGGGAACTAGCTGTCACCCGCATGTGTAACGACTTAGCAAGCGAAACCGGATGGCAAGTCGCCCCACGCTCCGCCTCAATCCGCCGCTGGGACGATTCCCTCGGCGCTAACGATCCCAACCGCTCGTTGATCGCCGACACGTTGTTGCACCGAGGCAGCGACCGATGGATCCTCGACGCCAAATACAAACGCAGCTTCGGCGACGAGTCCCGCAGCGACCGCTTCCAAATGTGTGCCTACGTACTCGGCTTCGGAGCCAATCGAGCGACGCTCGTTTACCCCTTCGCGGACGCTGGGCAACCGCAACAACGAACGCTCATGTCAACAACGTTTGGAGGAGCCCCAGTCACCATCGACGCCATTGCACTGCCGATGAACCAAGGGCCGGCGGAATGCAGATTGATACTGGCTCGGCAACTGACGACGAACGAAAACTGACCAACGCGATCAACCTCCAGTCGACAGCGACGCTTCCAACTGGTCGAGCGCTCGCTTATCCAGCTTCGCCAGCTTCCGAAACAACTCCGGCCGTTGCCGAATCCGCTTGCGAATCGACAAAGGCACCTTGTCAGCCAATAACAACAACTCGTCTTCGTCAGTTTTCAGTTCAACCGCCAACCTATGGATGAACTTTTCGGACGGGTAATCGCCAAAGTGCAGCTTTTCGTTCTCAACCTTGCTGATGTAGGACATGCTGACTCCCAACACCGACGCGAGCGCCCCTGAGTCAGGTCTTTCTCTTGCCTCAACTGTCGTACTCTTTCGCCGAACCGCATGGGTTCCCCTAGATTGTGGAGCGTCGAGACCAAGCCTATGCTATGAGGACTTCCTGGTCAATTTGCCAGTTGCAATAAGCAAGTTTGAAATGGCATTTTCTGGGGTAATCGCCAGCAATGGACACCATCAGATGATCAAGGGGTACAGCGAACGCGACATCTGCACCAAGCTGATCACCCCTGCGCTATTGGCCGCCGGTTGGCAGCAAGATCAGTTTCGTGAAGAGGTCAATCTCAGCGCTGGCCGCGTGATGGTTCGCGGCAAAGTTGCAAAGCGTTTGACGGACCCGCAGGCGAAGGGCGGTCCGAAGCGAGCCGACTACGTTCTGTACGCCATGCCGCACGTACCACTGGCGACGATCGAAGCCAAGAAGAACAAGTTTCCCGTCGGCCAGGGAATGCAGCAGTCGTTGGGATACGCCGAGTCGCTCGACGCGCCGTTTGCGTTTAGCTCGAACGGTTCTGGGTTTCTGATGCACGATCGCACGGGACTCGACGGACCAATTGAGCAGGAAATCACGCTCGAAGAGTTCCCTTCATACGCTGAACTGTTCCAGCGATATCGCGTTTGGAAAGGCTGGGACGATCCCAGCAAGCTTCCGCTCCTGTCGCAGCCCAATCATGTTGACAGCAGCGGACGAGAACCTCGCTACTATCAGCAAGTCGCCATCAACCGCGCCGTTGAAGCAGTTGCTGCGGGCCGCGACCGGATGATGTTGGTCATGGCAAGCGTCGCTTCGGGTATAAGCGTTTCGATGAGGAACGTCTCGCGAGAAAATGTCACAAACCTGCCGATGCCCCTTCCACCCCTCGCAGAGCAAGAACGCATCGTCGCCAGAGTCGACCGCCTGCTGGCCCAATGCGACCGCGTCGCGGCCAAGCTCCATGACCGCCAATCTACAACTGAGCAACTCCTCACCGCTTCAATTCATCGTCTTTTGGATGCATCGGTATGATCTTCAAACGCGTTGCTTCCTGGGCGAAAGTCAAAACACCACCGAACCAGTGGTCCGTCTGGCTATTGGACAACAACTGGGACGACTTCAATTTCAAAACCTCGTTTGAGATCAGGATTTACGACCCGGATGGAAATCGGCATAGCCTGGGGACCGTCAAGATCAGCAAGAGAGGTCATTCAAAATTCAAGCGAATTACAGAACACCCAGTTCCTCCCAATTTCGAGCAACTCCCAGACGACTTTTTCTCGGTGGGGCAAGATGAAGTTTACTACTCAAACTTGAAAGCCCTTGGCCACGAAGTTCGTGTTGACTATCTAACGGCTATGCGAGACATCGCATTTGAACTGACTCTTCTCGAGGCGTTCGATGAAGAGGAAAGCCTCGATGTTTCGTTGCTCCGAAATGTCCACGAGAACCTGCTGAAAACTCAATACCATCGGCTTGCCCACGGCAAGAACCGCTTAGAGGCATTCGGTTTCGCATACCAACGACAAGCAAGTCCTCCGATCTCAATTGAGTTTGACGTGCGTCCGGAATCCCATCCGCCGACAAACGTTCACGTTCTGATTGGAAGCAACGGCGTGGGTAAAACCACACTCCTAAAGCGATTTGCCGACTTCGTCAGGTTCCCTTCGTCGAAAAGCGAGGGGGATGAGGAATTTGGTTTTGTCCACAGTGAAGATGGAACCACTGCATTCTGGAATCTTGTAGCGGTTGCCTTCAGCGCCTTCGACTCGTTTGGAGAGCAACCGATCGAACAAGAAGCCGGGTCCGCATCCGACGTCAAGTACTTTTACTTCGGGCTCAAGACTTCACCAAGTGAGAACAATGAAGAGTTGGATTCAGTAGAGGATGACGATACCGTCTCGTCACATAAATCGCCGAACGATTTGGTCAACGAATTTCGTCAACTCTTGAGGTCCATTGTCAAATCAAACACCGGCAAGTTTGAGCGGTTTGCCAAAGCAATCAAAGTTCTTTCATCAGATCCCCTGATCGCATCGTCGTTGATCCGTGAAGCATTCGACGAGGATGAATTTCTGCCGTCGCCCAATATCGACCCATTGGTTGACAGCTTCAAGCAAATGAGCTCGGGGCACAAAATCGTACTTCTTTCAATTGCAGGGCTCGTCAATCGTGTCGATGAAAAGACTCTCGTATTGATCGACGAACCAGAGACCCACCTTCATCCGCCTTTGCTATCCGCCTATATCCGAGCTGTGTCAAACCTTTTGATCGAACGCAACGGAGTTGCAATCGTTGCTACGCATTCACCCGTGGTATTGCAGGAGGTTCCCAAGAGCTGTGTTTGGAAGCTGAGCCGACAAGGTGATGCTTTTCGGGTCGATCGCCCTGAAGTCGAGACATTTGGAGAGAATGTCGGGACTCTAACACGCGAGGTATTCGGTCTGGAAGTTACACAAAGCGGGTTCTTTCAGATGGTTCATGATTTGGTCGCTCAAAACGACACATACGAAGAAGTCGTTGCAGCTTTTGACGGCCAACTAGGGGCAGAAGGTCGTGCGATGGCACGAATCCTGTTCGCGGAGAAGGCGTCGACATGATTTCAATCTCGTTCCCGGAATTGGAATCGTCATCGGAAGAGTTCTATGACGCTGTTGTTCCAACGACGACTCCAAAATCGAAGCGAGTACGTTTACAGGCCGCGTCTCCTGCGGTTGCTAACGCAATTGAGGAGTATCGGCGATTGGCAGCCGAAACCCGACTTTGCGAAGTGCTGCCAACGACTGACGATTTTGGTGACGCACATAAAGAGGACTTCAAGTCACTCTACGGGTCTTTTCTGCTAGCTTCGACTGCAAAGGGAAAAAATCACTACGATCGCTTGATGATAGCCCATTCGCAAAGGGTTTGCGCTTATTGCGGAACTCGAAAAGCCAAGACAATTGACCACTACCTTCCACAAAGTCAGTTCCCTCATTTGTCGATTGCGTTTGAGAACTTGGTTGCGAGTTGCTTCGAGTGCAACACCGTCAAAAGCGACGCCGCAGTGACTCAGCAAGAACAAATGCTCTTTCATCCATATTACGAAGCCTTCCCGCACTCCGATTGGCTAGTCGCAAACGTCGTCCGTGATCCACCAATAACGGTTGAGTATCAGGTGGCTAGCGATGCGGACGATCACAGACGAGTCTCAAACCAATTCAACAAGTTGCGTCTTGGGGAGATATTCGCATTCAACGCGTCAAACGAACTTCGCGGTTGGTCGGAGTACTTCAGAAAGCTTGGGCAGCGAGGGCCAGCCAACTTACGCAACCACTTGCTCGATTCGGCAGAGAGTGCTTCACGCCACGCTTGGTATCCATGGAAACCCATTCTCTATCAGACATTGGCGGATGACGATTGGTTCTGCGAAGAAGGCTACCTCGAGTGTGACTAGCCACGCCGTTTGCATTACTCGCCACAGGGCCAAAACGGGCTCGGGTTTGTTCGCTCGTTTGACTCGTTTTGCTTGAGGAGATAATTGGTTGTACATCGCGAAGACTCAAATCAAGAATTACCGATGCTTTCGAGATACGACGGTTGAGTTTCAGCCTGGACTGAATGTGATCATCGGTGAAAACAACGGTGGCAAAACAACACTGCTGAAGGCTCTTTCACTGATCTTTGATCGACGTGGGTCGAGACGGCCGAGGGTTCATGACTTCAATCGACTGATCAAACCGTCGGAAAAGCCACCGGAGATCGAGGTCGCCGTCACGCTCCGTTCTTCTGGCGATGCCGACACCGACGATGATCGTGGATTGGTTGCGAGTTGGCTTACGAAAATTGATTCGCCTTGGGAAGCAACTCTTACATTCACATTTACGCTGCCGGAGTCTGACCACCCTGAATTTGAAAAGGCGGTCGGAAGCAAGCCGAACGAACAGTCTTTTTTCGGTGCGCTCGAAGAGCTTCTCCCGAGATACGTCTCACGCATCTACGCTGGGAATCTAGCGACGCGTCTTCCGGTGGATCGTGAGCTGCTCGCGAAGTTTGACTGCCAGCTTCTCGATGCGTTGCGGGATGTGGAGTCAGAGATGTTCTCTGGTGGAAGTCCCCTGTTCAACGCGATGCTGAAGGAAGTACTGGACACCGGAACAGAGGGCGATGTGATCCGCCAAGTGAGAAGCAAATTTCGCAAGGACTCAAAGAAGCTCAGAGACGGGTTGAAAAGCCGGCTGGATACGGATCGCCTTTTTGAACTGGTCACCGAAACCGGAGCTGCGGATGGTGGAAAGCCCGAACTGGACGGCGGAATCCAGGAAACGGATATCCTGGCCGCTTTGCGCCTCTACATTCAGAACGAGAATTTCAGTTTCCCTGCGACGCACCAGGGTTTGGGATATAACAACCTGATCTACATCTCGTTGATGATGGCGAGCATGACGTTCAGCGCCTCGAAACGACGCGGTGAAAATGCTGCCGTCTTCCCGATGCTGATGGTGGAAGAGCCCGAAGCTCATCTGCATCCGGCATTGCAGCACAAGTTGCTCTCGCACATTGTGGGACGCGTATCCGATTCTTCGAACGCGAGTCGGCAAATTTTTGTCACAACGCACTCGACTCACGTTACGTCAGCAGTCGGACTTGATCCGATTATCTCCTTGTCGGTTGCGAAAGACGGCGACATTGACGTGGCTTACCCTGCTCGACTTTTCCCAGATACGAAATCAGGGAGAGCGTCCAAGGGGTACGTCGCGAGATACCTCGACGCAACGAAATCAACAATGCTGTTCGCGAAGGGCATCGTTTTGGTTGAAGGGATCGCCGAACAACTAATCGTCCCCGCCATTGCTTCGCGGATCGGCTTTCCATTCGATCAGTCCCACGTTGCGATTGTCCGAGTCGACGGATTAACGTTCAAGCACTTTCTGCCATTGTTCGGCATTGGTTGCGATCCAACCCAGTCCGACTATTGCCTGAAGAAAGCAGTGTCATGCATCGTCGATGGCGACCCCGCGAGAAAGCTCAAAAACACGAAAGGGGCTGCTTGGACGGCATGCTATCCATTTCAGCTAGATGCTGAATCTGACACCTACGAATACATTCCCATCTCCTCGACGGCCTCAAATCTGATTGATTCGACATCCGATGATGCGAACGTCAAGATTTTTCTCGCAACAAAAACGCTGGAGTACGACCTCGCATACTCAAACGCCAACTGCGAGCAGATCGTTTCGGACTCGATGGACCATAATGCGGAGCTTCTGAAGTTCGTCAAGGCTCCCAAGACGATACCGCCAAAGATTAAAGAAAAGTTTGCAGCAGATGAATTAATCGCGTTGGAGTTTCAGTCCGACAAACGCGAAAAGCACTACCACACATACGCCGCGGCATATCTGAAGTGTGCGAAAGATTCTAAGGGCGAACACGCTTTTGCGATCGAATGCGTCATTCGCGACAACAGCGTTGCGTTCAAGTGTCCGGCTTACATCGAGGACGCGATCAAGTGGGCAACCCGAGCTGAGGCTGCGAAATCGTGACTTCGATTCAGATTACGTCAGAGCAATCGTTGGCTGACACCGAACATCACTTCCGCGTAACGGCTGGCCCAGGTTCGGGGAAAACCCATTGGCTTTGCCACCATATCCGTGACGTGGCTCGCAATTCAGATCGACTGTCCTCTGTCGCGAAGATTGCAGTGATTTCGCATACAAATGTTGCCGTTCGAGAGCTTGTCACGCGACTAGGGAATGCTGCGGGAACAACGGAGATCGCGACCATTCATTCGTTTCTCTATCGACAAGTGGTTAGACCGTACCTGCATCTTGCATCGGCTTGTCTGGACAATGCCCCGATAGCCCATCATCTCGTCGATGGACACGACGAGCACTATCCGAAAAGGACGGTTGTCGATGAGTGGCTTAGATCGCTGGGGAAGGGACGATTGCTTCGGAAGGAAGACAGTAAAAAATACGGGAATATCGTGGACAGCCTTTCCAAAGTGACTGCACAGGTCGATGACGCAGGAAAGGCAGAGTTCGTGAGTCTCGGCCAGCTTTACACGCCCGAGGCAAAGAAATTGATAACCTGCGATAGCCTTCTCGAGTACCGAAAAGCGTATTGGTCCACAGGGAGATTGAGTCATGAGGACATACTCTTCTTTGCACACGTTCTTCTTGATTCCTACCCGGAGGTGAGATCGTTTCTCTCAGCGAGATTTCCGTACTTGTTCATTGATGAGTACCAAGACACAACGACCATTCCAGCAGCAATCGTGGAGTGGATGGCGGCATCGGGAACGGTCGTCGGCGTGATTGGAGATCCCGCCCAATCCATTTTCGGCTTTGCCGGGGCGTCGATGTCCCATTTTCAAGAGTTCTCGTTGCCAGGGCATCGTGACTATTCAATCATCGGAAACCGACGTGCAACGGATTCCATTGTCCAAATATTGAATCGCGTTCGGACCGACGGACTACTCCAGGAATCACTTCGGCCACAGACCGGCAACGTTCCCAAAGTTTTGTCCGGCAGTCTTCCAGAGGCGATCAAAGCCGCAAAGACGCTCGTCGGACCAGACGCTCGATTGCTTTTCCTTGCTCGCAATCACATTGAAGTTTCCAAGTTGCGGTGCGCATTGGGCATGGCAACTGCTGATCCTTGGGACGGTTTGCACCAAGCGGATGGAAAGCGAAGTCTATTTCTTGCGCGATTGGCTGAAGCGATCGTGCTGACAAAAGATGGACATATCGACATGGCGATCAGACGTTTGGTTTCGTCCATCGCAACATCAAAACGCTTGAGAGAGCCGTTCAAGTTTGAAGGTGAAGTGACGAGAACGTTGCGTTACGGTCTATCACTTTCGTTGCTTGAATTCGCCGCTACGCAGACTCAGGATTTTTCCGACAACAGTTGTCTCGATGCATTCTTGGCGATTCGCTCATTTGCGATCACCCAATGTCCTGGCATCAAAGTTGTTGAGCCGAAACACGGAAAATTTTTTGAGGTGGCAAAAGCAACCCCATTCCGCGATCTACTTGCCACTGTGAGAACCAGTGAGGAGTCGCGTCAAACCCGCACGATCCATCAAGCCAAAGGTTGTGAATCGGACGCATGCTTCGTGGTACTTAGCGACGAAGCGATCGACCACTTAGCCAACCCAAGTCCATCCGATCCCGAGCAGCAGATCACGTACGTCGCGATTAGTCGCGCCCGGGACGAGCTATTCGTGTATTGCCCAGTGGAGGATCGAGTTCCCGACTTGGAGCGTATTGGATTCGTTGAGCCTTAAGCGAGACGATTCGCAAAGTGCTAATCGACTTGGAGTTTTCGATAAATCGTACGTTAGTCATTGGGTCCAAGTCACCAATGCTGATGCTCTTTGGTGGGACTTGGCAAATCAGCGATGGACTGATAATGACAATTCCGCTTTCGTTTACCGGAACCGCATTCGCATGGCAATCCAAGGTCGCCATACTCAAATTGCTGGATCGCCTGAGCTGAATACTCCGATACGTTCGCCGATCGCTTAAGGTTGCCGTCTTCGAGCAGACGGTCGCGTTCAACCGCATCTCTGACAATTTCGTAGTCTTCGTCTGTGACCGGCGATGTGCCAGCCTGCAGGATGTCCTGGCTCTGGTGGTAAGAGCAGTCGTTCGGGGCTGTGGCGATGACAACAACCTCGCGTTCCGGTGCGTGTTTACGCTTGGCGGCGAACAGATACGCTAAGGCGATGCCTTGACGACGTTCGCGATAGTCGGCCAATTTTTCGTTCGGGAATGGGCGAACCAATACGAAAACATAGACAGCCAGCGAAAGTTCCGGCCTTAATGCAAGCCGTGCAGAGACATTTCCGAAGTCGGAATCAGCAAGGAGCTCCAAAAATGCTTTCATCAAGCCTCGACGCTGTAGTCGCGACTCGGACGCCATCGCGCGAACAGCGCGTTCTTGCAGCTCAAAATCGAATTCGGGAGGAACGGCTGAGTTGCGATCTAGTATGCACTCGGAATGCTGCTGTATTATTTCGTCCCATCGGTAGCTGACCTGGTTTCGGGATTCTCGATCTCGATAGAGCGGCCCTGATCTGAAAGCATCCCACTCTCCGTGCGGAATAACGCATTGACGGTCTTCTTGATCTGGAACTTCTTCCGGTAAGCTTGTTTGAATGAAGTGCATTCGGTTGTTGTCAAAAGACTGCAGATAATTTGCTAAGACGTCTTCTTCACCGGCTGCCAGTGTAAGTCGTTCCGTTCGGATCGCGTCTTCACGCTCGTCGAGGTAGTCGACAAAATCACGAATGGTGTCAAGCTCGCTTAGCAATAGCTCCACGGTTTCAGCGTCGAAGACATGGACGAACGGTTTGGAAGGGTCTATGTCTCCAACCACGAACGGCATCATCTCGCCTTGGTAACCGGCCTCTGACGGGAACTGAATGAAAGAAGTCGGTTGTGATCCGTTCTTGTTAAATCCCTCGATCTTCGGAACGTCGACATCGTGCTGCTTCCCCTTCAGTGGCGGAAAAAGAATCAAGCTTCCTGATTGGCCACCAATCAGACGGCGGAGAGCGGATGTCGATCCTCTAGCAACAACAATACGATGGAATCGGCGTTCAACCGCTGGGCTTAGGTCAATCGGAAATGGTTGCTGACATTTTTTGTCAACGAATAGCCGTTGAGGATAGTTCTGAATCCACCGCTCCGCCCCTCGCAATTGCTTCTCTGCACCTCTTACCGCTCTTTTGAACCAACGTTTCCATTCAAGATCGAGATGGCCGTCAGGGCTGAAGTCGCAATTTTTGTCGGAGAACAAAATGATATGGCTATCGAACACGACCAATAGATCGCAGACTTCTTTCCCGTCTACGCTACCGCCACCACCCTGGTCGCGAAAGACGTTTGGGTAGCTCCATAGATCAAGGAAGGTTCCAGAACAGAGTTCAGCAAGCCTTTGTTCGCTTGGCGTCTCTCCACGTTGTTTGACAATTGCGGGTAACATTGTGTTCCAGACACAGCTCGGTGGCCACGGTTCGGTCGTGTCAGTTTCTCGTCCTCGGTCGATTATTGCATTTTTGCTAGAGGTCCGCTGTCCTCTCGCAACGAATTCAATCAAGCGTGGTAATCACGCGTGATCACTGTTCACGCGAACCCGGCGACACGGTTTGGTGTCAGTAACCGTCCATTCATCCGGTTCGATTATTGAGGTTATCATGATGGGCGCTTCGCGGGGCGACTTCGTTAAATATCCGCGGACGCCGCATTTGTTTGGGTCGCGGGGGACTTCGGACGACAAACATCTTGGCGAGCGGGAATCGAATGGGTTCCTGGCGGATGAGTCGTTGATTGTCGAGGAGAAGATCGACGGGACGAACGTGGGGATTCATTTCGTCGGCGGCGAGTTGATGCTGCAGTGTCGCGGGCACCTTGTGACCGAAGGCATGCACCCGCAGTACGATCTGTTCAAGCAGTGGACGACGGTGAAGCGGAATGTGCTGGAGGAACGGCTCGGCGAGCGGTTCATCCTGTATGGCGAGTGGATGTACGCGAAGCATTCGATCCACTATCGCGAGCTGCCGCATTACTTCTTTGAGTTCGACATCTACGACAAGGACGCTGGCGTGTTTTTGACGCTGGATCGACGGATGGAGTTGCTTGGTGAGACCGGGATCGAGACGGTTCCGATCGTGCATCGTGGGACGCTGAAACGGTCGGAACTGGAAGGTTTGATTCGGGCGTCGGCGTTCGGGGCCGAGTTCGACAATCCGCTGACCGGGCGGCAGGATGAGTTGGCCGAGGGGCTTTATTTTCGCACCGAGAACGAAACTCAGGTGACGGGGCGGGCCAAGTTTGTGCGGCCGGAGTTTGTTGAGAAGATCAAGCAAAGCACACACTGGCAACAGCGAGTGATGGTGCCGAACGAACTGGTCGACGGCATGGATATCTGGTCATGAACTGGGACGAACTAACACGATCGAGCCATGACGCGATCATCGCATGGGCGGAGACGCAGTCTTGGGCACGGGCGATGGCGGCGTGCGAACAGGACGCGCAGTGGCACGCCGAGGGCGATGTGTGGACGCACACCAAGATGGTTTGCGATCAAGTGAAGCGGCTGGATGAATGGGATTCGCTGGATGATGACGATCGGCGAGCGTTGTTATTGAACGCATTGTTCCACGATGCGGCCAAGCCGTTGACGACGATCTTGGATCCAGAAACCGGGCACGTGCGTTCGCCCAATCATGCGGTCAAGGGCGAGCACTTGGTTCGCGGCGTGCTGCGTGAACTGGAATGTCCACTCGACGAGCGGGAACGCGTTTGCGGGCTGGTTCGCTATCACGGCCGGCCAGCGTTCCTGCTCGAGCGGACATCGCCGGAACGCGAAGTCATCAAGATGTCATGGCTAACCGAGAACCGGTTGCTGTATCTGTTCGCCCTTGCCGATACGCGAGGCCGGGATACCGAGTCGATGAGCCGGCCGGAGGAGAACCTGCACTGTTGGAAAATGGTGTCCGATGAGAACCAGTGTTTTGAATCGCGATATCCGTTTGCGACGGACCATGCTCGGATCACGTACTTTCGACAGGACGAACCAAACCTGCACTACGTTCCCCACGAAGATTTCAAATGCACGGTCACGATGATGTGCGGGCTACCCGGCAGTGGCAAAGACACTTGGCTGGCTCAGCATCGCTGCGACCTACCCGTGGTGTCGCTCGACGCCGTACGAAGTGAACTCAAGGTCGATCCGACGGACGATCAAGGCCGAGTGATCCAACTCGCGACCGAACGTTGTCGCGAACACTTGAGAGCCGGACGATCGTTCGCGTTCAACGCAACAAACCTGATGCGGCAAACTCGATCACGCTGGACCGGATTGTTCGCCGACTACAACGCTCGCACCGAGTTGGTCTACGTCGAACCGCCGATGAAAGTGCTATTGAAGCAAAATCGCGACCGGGCCAAGCCGGTGCCCGAGAGCGTGATTCACAAGCTAGCCGCAAAGATTGAACCGCCGACTTGGTTGGAGGGTCATCGCATCACCTATGTTTAGGGTCAAAAATCTGTTTGCTGGCACACGCAATGTCGAAGTATGAATGGTTGTCGATTCGAGAGACGATGGATGGTCGTTTCCGTAGTTCACGGTTGGCTCACAAATTTATCGAGCACGCAAACAAGACACGATTGATTATCGACCTTGGCTGTGGCACGGGCACCAATTATCGGTATTTGAGACGCAACAATGGATCAGAAACTCCTTGGCTGGGCGTCGACAGTGACGGTGATGCGCTGGAGATTGCGGCAGGAGAGCTTGCGGGAACACTGGTTCGGTTTGAACTTGCTGACTTGGCCACGGATCTCTTGTTGCTCCCGACGAGTGAAGACGTGGCGATCACGGCTTCGGCTTTTCTCGACATCACCTCCGAAGACTGGATTGATCGGTTCGCCAACCTTGTGGCAGGGAGTCCCTTGTTGATTTCGATGACTGCCTCGGGTGCGTCAGCCTGGGATCCCATCGACGACATGGACGAAGCCATTGAAATTTGTTTGCAGAATCATCGAGAGGCCGACCACGGTTTCGGTCCAGCAGCCGGGTTGTCCGCGGCTCGGTTCTTGGCGGAGCAACTGATCGCTCGCAAGTGCAGTGTCTCGTTGGAGGCGTCCGATTGGTCTGTCGATCATAAAGACCGCGAGGTGATGGCAACGCTGATCGACGGTGTTCGTCGCCGGGCGTTGTCGCAGCTACCACACAATCAGGTGGAGCGATGGGCGGCAACGCGGCGACAACAAAATCAAACGGGAGTGTTGAAGCTGATGCTCCCGCACCTGGATCTACTGTCGCTTCCTCAGCGAACTTGATTTCACTGGTAGGACGCACGCAAGTTGATCCACGATTTGCGAGATCGTGATTACCCGTTCGGCGGGTGACTTTCGCAGAGTGGATGTCATGATCTCGCAAAGCAACTTAGGGACAGACTCGAGATCCGAGAGATCGGGATCGCCATCCGAGAGCGTTGACGCCAGCGATTCTTCGAGACTCGTGCCGGAGTTGGGTGACCTTCGGAAGATGAGCCAGTGAAGGAGACCGCCAATCGCATAGATGTCGGTCTTGGGGCCGATCGAACCGAACGCTGGGTCGATTTGCTCGGGGGCCGCGAAGCCTGGTGTTCCTCCCAGGACTTGTGATGAAGTATCCGCTGATGCTTGAGAAAAACCAAAGTCGGTGATTGTGATTCGATCGTCCGCATCGACTATCACGTTGCTCGGAGTGAGATCGCCGTGGACCAGGCCGGCGAGATGCACGGCACCGATTGCATCGCAGATCTGCCGGAGCCAATGGATGATCTGCTTCGGCGTGACGTCGGTAGCGTCTTGCAATGAATGCCCGTCAATCCACTCGCTGATGACGTACGGACCACCGTGCGGTGATTCGCCGTAGCCGAGGTAGCGGATGACTCCGGGATGTTTGATTTGCGAGGCGAGGTTGATCTCGCTCAGGAACGATCCGCGAGCAGCTTCGTTTTGCCAGAACGCCTTGCGAAGAAATTTTACGGCGGCAACGGTTCGGCCGTCCGATTGCATGCTCGCGCGGTAGACCTTTCCGAAACCACCACTGCCAATCAGTTTGCCGAGCACGAACTCGTTGTAGTTCACTCGCGGCAACGTTGGCGGGCTGTTTGCCGTGTGTGCGGCTTCGTCTGTGCTGGCGGCGTTCGGTGCCAGTCGTTCGCGAACACGCGACAGTCGGCGACGGACGGTTCGCTCGTCGATGCCAAGCGACTCGGCAAGCTCTCGATGGCTTTGGCCGGCCAGGATACCCGCGACAATCACAAACAGATCGTTCGGCAATTCGGCCTTCAACGTCATTAGGAAAACATCAGCGCCATCTTCGGAGTCCGAGTCATGATCGCCGGCAATTTGTGGCTGGACGCTGTCAAGTGAGACTCGCACCTGATCTCCGCCACGTTTGATCGCAGATTGACGCTCAATCGAACGGGCCATCTTTCGGCGAGCAAAAGTCGCGAGTAGACGCCACAGCGAAACACTGCGACTGACTTCGATACGACTGTGCCTGGCGGCGTCGAAGAAGCTGCCCATCGCCGATTGAACGACGTCGCTCGGATCAATCGAGCCTTGGTAGCTACGATTCAGGCGGCTGGCGACCAAGGCCACCAAGCGGATGGCGTAGCGATCAAACAGGACCTCGGCGGCTCGCTCGTCGCCTGATTTCCACTCGCGCAGCAACCAGCCATCCGGCCGATCGGTGAACGACTCGGGATTTGTTGGCTTTTTTTCGGTGCTGCTGTCCGGTTCCAAACTCGCTTTCTCACTTCCTTGGTGGCACGGTGGTCCTCCACCGTGATTTGGTTTCAAACGGTGGAGACCACCGTTCTACTTTAGGAGACACGAAAATGGCGATGGTGGTGACTCAACCCTGCATTGGGTGCAAAGATAAAGCGTGCTTGCCGGTTTGCCCGGTCGAATGTTTTCACGAGGACGACGCAATGGTTTACATCGACCCCGATGAATGTATCGACTGCGGAGCCTGCGTTCCTGAATGCCCCGCCGAAGCAATCTTTTACGAAGACGACGTTCCGGACCAATGGAAAGGGTTCATTGAGCTCAATGCAACGAAAGCCGCCGAGTGCCCATCAGCTCACGATTGATACTGGTTACCCAAGCAACCGCTTCATCGCCGCGGCGACACCCAGGGTGCCCTCGGTCATACTAGCGGGTTGGCAAAAAGAAGGATGTGAACGCTACTCACTCGCCATCAAAATATCGCCGGAGCCCTTTCGGTCGATGTAGTTGATCATTTGCTGAAGTGCCGCAGGCAAGTCGACGGATCCGCCCATTGGTCGTAGAAGTCGTTGTTGATGTCTTTGTATCGCTGTTCTGAAAAGCTCTTTTGCTTCGATCGCTATGTCTTGCTGAGGGTCAAGAAAATCGAAGTCGAACATTCGTCGTCGAAGCATGTAAACAATAATCAGACTTGCCCAACGGAAAGGGTAACCTCCACCGCCACGGTCCATTCCACGCTCAAAGATCCCCAAACACGATTGGATGACACGTTCGCATTTTCGGCTGTCGATGCTTTGCGTTGCGTCGGTCCGGTAACGGAGCACTTGTGAGATAGCCTTTAGTTCGTTTGCACCTGGTGAAACCGATCGACCATTTGCGAAAAAGACGAAGTCGAAGAGCGTCGCGATGTTGGATGGCGCACGCATTGCCAACCCCGACGCGTGCAGTACTGCTTGCCGGTCTCGAAAGCGATTACCAAGATTCGCTGCGAGCCAGTCGTCGAACTCTTTATTTTCGACAGAAAGGTAGCCCAAGGCTCGAACCACGGTACTGACCGAGGCGGATTGCAGATGCTTCGATGATTGCCAGAGCTTCAGCAGCGAGACACCGAGGGCAGCAAGGGTTGCTTGATCGAATGGTGCCTTGAAGTCGGAACCAATTGCGGTCGCATCGAAAGGAGTTTGTGACTGGTCTTTCGCGAGCAAGCGATCCTTGAGGTGCGTGATGGACCAATCATCCTTTATGATGGAATCAACTGGTTCATCTCTCACGCGGCGGATTATCTTTTGGGCCGTTGGGATCGCGGCCCGCCACTTCGCGTGACTCCATCTTCGCGGGAAAAGCTCTGGGTAGGCTCTCGGCTGCATTTTCAGGAATGTTGCCTTGTCGACGGACTTACCTTCGTGGTCGAGAACGGGCTGCATCCGATCCCAGTTTGCCAAGATCGAACGTGACGGGATGGATCCCTGGGCAACGGTCACAAGCCGAAGCTTGGCGTTGCCTTGTGCTGGCGTTGCAGAAACATTCAGGGTTGCTGCGAGGCGTTGTTCCGCTGGGCGATCGAGCGTGACTTGAAGTTCACGGACTCCGGGGTATTCGTCGTGGGCGACCACGAGTTTGATGCTGGTCGCACCGCGGCGTAGTGCGAGTCCTTCGATCGGATTAGGCAGTTCCCATTGCTGACCACCTGGAACAAATTGATCACTGCCGCCCAGCAGGCTCAGCCAATCGTACTGGTGGTTTCGATCCACGAAGAGTTCCAAGTCTGGCAAAGTGTCGAGATAGCTTGTCCTTCCTTCGGCTCGGTCTCGTGCGAAAATAGAGGCACCCCTCGCAAGCAAATCTTCGCCAGCGATTCCGGCTGCAACGACCGGGACGTTTGCGGTGCCATTCTCGGTTATTCGTCGGCACTGTTGATTGACATCTGGTCCTGCTGCGACCGCGTCGGCGAAATCACCAACGAAGATGGCTGAAACGGGTGAGTCGATGGTTGCGAGGTGCTTGGCCAACGCCCCGTCCACTTGCAGGCGCGATCGTTGATCGATGGTCCATCCTGTCACCCGATCGAGAAGATTCTGGTGGCCATCGGTTAGACCATTCGAGAATGTTTGGTTCTTTGCGATGAAACACTGCTTCCACGCCGATTCGATATTTGCTTCGTCACAACTCGTTACGTCATTCCAACCGAAGCCGTGGATATTCCAATCGCTGACAGTAGGTCGTTGACGAGCGGGCACCCATCGAGTGCCGTGCTTGTCTTCGTACGGAACTAAATGGATGGTGCAACAATTGACTCGCCCCCAGTCCGCATGGACGACTGGCAACGCAAGACTACCGCTGGGTTGTAATTTTGGGTCGGGGAGTGATTCCTGGTGATCGTCTAGCCATGCCAATGCCGCGGCCACTGGCAACCAAAGCAACGCGGCATCGACGCCGGATGTTAAACAGACGTCGATGAGCTTTTGCTGTTCCCGCTGCTTGAAGTCGTTGGGAATGACGATTGCATTGGACCGCCCTCGGGCATTCCGCTGGGCGAAGGCAGAAACCGTAGTTGCGATCGCGTCGAGCGAATGAAGTTCTCGCGTTTCTCCATCCACTTTCCACGACCAAACCCGGTCTTCGATTCGCCCCGTCCATGCCGCCGCCAATGGGAATCGACCACTGCCACAGTCGCTTCCAATCTTCGCCTCGGGGGGCCACATTTCTGCTGATCCACGTGGATGCGGCGGCCAGCAGTAATCCAGACGCAGTGGTTCCCCTGCCCAGCGGCTTAGCAGTACCGACGCAGCCGTGTGATCCGGTGACCGGTGTTTGGAGATCGCAGGGAGTTTTCGATCGAGTGGCATGCCGAGGGTCGACCAATGCATCGAACCAACGCTGACGCCCCACGCGTATTCTTGAGCAACTTCTTCGCTCATGATCCGCACCATTGTTGATGCATGGTATCCAGTGCGTGCGGTTGTTCGATCAACGGGAGCGGAACAGCGACGCGTTGGGCAGAAGCTTCCGCGTTCTGAATGCTTTGCAAGAGAACGGTGACTTGGTCATCGGCGAGTCCGAGTGACAACGATGTGCATCGAGCTTTTCCGTCTTCCCAAACGACGATGCTGGTTCCCCCGCCTGCATGATCATCCACGCTCGACAACTGCCCAGCTGAATCAGTCGGGCCGATGTAGAAGCTACGATCGGGCGAGATTTTCCAAATCGGTGGCGGAGCGGCCCAGTCGAAAAACGTTCCCCGCAAAGGTGTCTCGCGTATCCGAAGGTCAAAACGATGCGCCGTTTTACGTTGCGTGCGATCGACGCACGAGCGACTTGCAGAATTCATCCATGCGACCGTCAGCATATCCATGAATGCCTCGTGTCGCCAAATCCAGAGGTGCTGGCGACGGCGTTGTTGACGGATGACTTCCATGTACGACCGCCAAACCTGTTTGTACCGGGTTTCGTGTAAAAGCACATAGTTCGGCTTAGGAAGACTCGGGAGTCCCGACACTTCGCGAAGGTGAGGCAACGATTCGAGACGGCGGCAAAGTTTGAGGAAATCGGCCGTCATCCGGATCCAGGGATGGTTCGGGAAACGTGCCTGGTGCTGTCGCAGGTAATTGCTCGCCAGTTTGCTACAGCGTTTCAGTAGGTCGAAGACGACTCGGTTTTCTAGCGTATCAACACTCTCAAAACGCTGGACAGCCAGAACGGCACGGCGGTGTCCCGATTTTTCCGCGAGTGTGTTCCCCGGTTGGCGAGTCAACCAACGCACACAAGTGGAATCGAGCTCGCGCAGACGATTGATCGGTTCCATTGCCCTGCGTCGTTGCAAAACTCGCTTGGGGTGCTGGGTCACATCCGTGAGGACCGAAGGCAACCGCCTGGCCAGCCGAACGATCAAGGCGATAGGCGGCCGATTCGGCTTCACCGCGTGACGCCACTTGCAAACCACGCGACCGACACTGCGTATCGCCACTCGATTTGGGTTCCCCTCCCAAGCAACGTCGCGATCTCTTGGGCCGTCATAGATCTCATCAACGAACTGGGCAAATTGCTCTAACGCATCAAGGATTGGCGATTCTTCCGGCGCGATGTCGCTGGGTTCAATGACGGCTTCTTGCACGCTACACCTCGCTCCGGTCAATCCCCGACCATTGGAAGTAATCGTCTTGGCTGCACTCGTTGATCTTGTTTTGCAAGACGTCGTCATCGACCTCATTCAAGATCTTGTTGATCGTCGCAATTGCCTTTTGAACATTCGGGTCTTGCGGGTTGAGTCCCATCAACTTAGGAAGAATCTTCTGTTCGATTTGATCCGCGATCACGAAGTCCAATTTCCTGTCGATATCGGGGTAGTTGGCGGAATACTCCAAAATCGAATGCGCCACCCGATAGGCGAACGGACGATTGACCGCATCCATGGCGTGACGCATCTCGCCGACCCAACCAAGCAGTCTCGTTCGCTCGTCGTCTGCTAAACTATCGGCCGAGTGACACCAACCTTGCCAAATCTCACGGGTCAACCTCGGACGCGTCTCCATGATGCGACCGTTTCGTTGTGACGCCGGTACCGGAACAATCGAGTTGGGGCTTCCAAATCGCAAGACGTTCGCTCGGTCGATCACCTTGTCCGAAAGTGCCTGTGTTGTTTCATCCTCGTTCATCGTTCCGACAAATAGAACGTTCTTGTCAACGAAAAGCTGCATGGGCGGATCGCCACTTCGACGGCCACCGACATCCAAGGGTATCTCGGCGAGCTTGCGATTGGCTGCGTCATGAGATTTGATGCCGCGACGCGTTTCGAGTCGGCTGAGAAACTCACTGAAATAGTATTCAATGCGTGCTAGGTTCATTTCATCGAGAAGAACGAGTAGCATCTGCTTCGGTAAACGACTCTTTTGGTAGTCTTTCGGGGCGTTCCAACCACGTCCCGTCTCTTCGCCGAAGGGATCCATCTGAATCAACGCTCGAGTCAGGTCGGTTGGGCGAAACCGGCGTTCGAGATAATCGTAGAAGCCAAAGAGGTCTTGCGGGCTGTCCCAACGCGGTTGAACGGCGACGTTCAAAAAATTCATTCCGGTGGCTTCGGCATATCGCCGCGGCAGTTCGCTTTTCCCGGTCCCGCTCACCCCGGCGAGTGTCACGAGCGGCGAGCTGTCGGTCGTCTTGAGCGAAGTGTGGAATGCGTACAAGGTGCGATTGTCAAATTTAAGACCAAGCGACCGTAGGCTGCCTGCGAGGTCTTCCAGACATTCCTGTTCACCCCGTCTATCACCTGTCGTCGCTTGATACGCTGGCAACACCGGTTGCCAGATTTCGTTGTCTTCGGGTTTCGTCACACCGTCGTGCGCAGCGACCGAGGAGGAGAGGGTGTCGAACATCGACTGCATGGTTGGAATTTGAGCACTCAGTGCATTCGACTTCGACTCCAGTTTCTCGACTTCGCTTTTGAGCTTGCGTCGTTCGGCTTCGAGATCGGATTGCTGCTTTTTCAGATCGTCCAGTGACTTCGATAGCCGCTTCGCTTCATCCTCCGATTGTGCCTTTTGGCGTTTCAACTCGTCGAGCTTAGATGCGAGTGAATCAGCATCTTGCTTCGCAGCCTTCTTCTGGTGTTCCAGTTGCGCAAGATCCTTGGCAACGGATCTCGCCTTGTCTGCTTGCGTTTCAAGTTCGGCGAGTTGACCTTTGAGTTCGCGTTCTTTGCTGCCAAGCCCATCGAGATTCTCTCGCAGCGTTTTCAATTGGCTGTCGAGGTTCGCTTGTTCTTGATTTCGGTTTGCGATCTCTTTTCCTAAATCGCTGACTTCGCGTTCCAATCCGTCTCGCTCGTGTCGGAGCGCTGCTAACTCGGTTTCCAATCGGTTGCGAAGCTCACTTGCCGCTCGACTCAGCCGATCAGCTTCCTCGGTGGCTTCTTTCTTGGCAGCTTCCAGTTTGACAATATCGTCTCTGAGCCGATTCGCCTTTTCAACTTCGATTTCGAGATTCGCTAGATCCTTTCTCAGCTCAGCGGACTTCGCATCAAGCTCATCCACCTGAGACTTGCGGTTAGCAATTTCGCCTTCTAAGCCAGACTTTTGCTCGATTAAGCTTGCGAGCTGTGTTTGGGTAGTCTCCAGTTCGTTTTGAACTCGTGCAACTTCTTTTTTGTCTTCTTCGAGTCGAGCGATCTCTTCTTTCGCATCTTCCATCCATTGTCGCTGGTTCGCTGCGGCTTCGATCGTTTGCTGGGCATCGAAAACGTTGTCCTTCAGCTCGCTGTATTCCTCTCGGAGTTCTTCGAGTTGCACCTTTAAGTTGGCCAAGCGTGTTGCATCGGGGAGTCGCTGCTCACGTTCCCAAAACCGCATCGCTTGACGGCGGTGATGACCATACGACAAGAGTGCGACTAATGCACCAATCAACGTAACGGCAAGTGCGAGCGCAACAGAAACGATCGACCAAAAGTTCGGATCGGTCATGGCTGCTCACCGCTTGTCTCTGCCGCTGGCTCGGTAACGGATGGCTCGGTGACGGATGGCTCGGTACTAGGTGGCTCGGCCACGGACGACTCGATGACGGGGACTTGGATCTCGCTGACCGCCTTGCGGACCTCCGTTGCTTTGGCCGCCATCTCTTGAATCGTTGCAGCGGCCGTTTCTGAGATTTTCGACAACGACTCCGAGGCGTCGGTTGCAGCCGCACTGAGCGTTGTCGTCATTGTTGCCATCTGCTGGGCAAGTTGCTGTTCTCTCTTTCTCAAGTCGGCCAGTTGAGTCTCGGCCGCCTTCACATTGGCCTGAACGTTCGCAAGATCCTGATCGCTCTGATCGCGAGTCGCGTTTTGATCGTCGACTTGTTTCTTGAGTACAGCCAGCGCATTGGTCGCCTTCGCGACGGCGGCGGTTTGGCGTCGCAGTTCTTCGGCGGTCGTCTCCAATTCTTTCGCTGTTTGAGAAGACTTCTCCTGTTGCAACTTAAAATCCGCGACACTAACAAGTTTCTTTTGCAAGAAGGTATCGAACTGGCTGACACGTGCTTCCATCGCTGCAAGCTCAGCTTCGCTTTTGCTTAAAAGCTTCTCTTGCGTTTCGACTTCCGCTTCCGCTTTTGCCGATTCGACTTCCAATGCTGCCAACGCGGTTTTAATTCGTTTGCCCCGCTCAATCAGTTGGTCATTCAATGACTCCGTCTGCGTCTGCGTTGCTTCGGCTGTCTTGGCAGCGAGTAACACGGATTGCTGTTGTTCGGTGACGTCCGCGAGCTTCGTCTTGGCGAGGTCAACTTCATTCTGCAATCCCTCCCTCGCATCTTGTAACGATTGCAGTGTCTTGGCCTGGGAGGTCGTTGTCTCGACTAGCTGGTCACGTTGTTTTTGCAACGAATCAATCGTGCCTTGAAGAAGCGCGGACTGCTCCCGCAATTGATCGACGTTCTGACCAGCTTGCTGCTCGATGCTGTTCCAGGTGTCGATCGCTTCTTGTCGATTCTTGTTCGCCGATTCCCAGGCCGAGATCTTGGCTTGGAAATCCGATTCTTGACGGCCGGCCTCTAGCAGGCCAAGTAGCGACCATGTTTGAAGTGACAAGGCGATGACAGCGCCCGTGCCAATGAGCCATGGCCACAGGTTCGACGGAAGTTCCGGGCGGACGTTATCCGACAAATTCTGGTCAGCCGGCGTCGGCGTTTTCCCAGACGCTGGAGAACTGGACGCCGGATAATTGGCAGGAGGATAGTTCTCCCCAGGGTAACTGGACTGGCTCGGCGGTTCGGGATAGGCGGTCATGAGATAGCGGCGGCGAAATACGTATGAAAACTCCGGTTTTAGCCGTAAATAGCGGCCCAGAGCCGCCATTGTAATTGCCGTCTCATCGAGGGATAGGCTTCGAGCCTGTCATCAGGAACGCCTTGGCTTTGTTTCCTTCGCTGCGGAACCGCCCTCGATGGTTTGCCTGATCTTTTCAACGCAGCGGTCCATGTCCTCGCGAAGTTCGTAGACCCAGAACCGAAGGATGGTCCATCCGCCAGCGATCAAGGCTTGGTCTCGGCGAATGTCTTCCGAAACACGGTTGCCGCTTCCGCTGCGATGATAGGTCTCGCCATCGACCTCCACGTCCAGCTTCATCCTTTCGGTAAACAAAGCGAAATCGAGATACCGACCGCTGGCGGGATATTGCTGGTGATACTCGAGACCGGCTTTCGTCATCGCGTCGGCCAACGCAGGTTCCCACACTGGCCCCACTAGGTCGATGCGAAATCCAGCGGTGATAGACTTCGATCGCTCCACTGTTTCCCGATCACAAAATTCGGCCAGTGTGCGAATATGCCGGATGTCGCAGTTTCTGGCCCACGTCGAGTCTCCAAAGACATGAAGCAAATGTTTGGCCCGGCTAACGGCTACGTTAAAGCGGTTGGGGCCGCCTGCAAGAAAACGAGTGGAACCCTCAGTCAATTTTTCACCGCCAACCAAGCTGAACAAAACCGTGTCCCGCTCATCACCCTGAAATCCATCGGCCGTGTCAACCAACAACCGAGACGTGACCACGAAGTCATGTGGGATGGCTTGGTGAATGGCATCGCGAAGCCGATTGGCCTGCTGGCGAAATGGCGTGACTACGCCAAGCGATCCTTGGTAGCCACTCCCTTGCAACCGTTTGACCTCGTCACAGATCTTCAATATCTGCTGTTGGCTGATCGCACCGCCACCCGGCGCAGGCTTGCTATCGTCGGCAACGTCGGTCCATTGAATTCCCTGCTTACCCGTGTCCTCGGTCAAGACAGTCCAAGAACCCTTGTAGAACGCCTCGCTGCAGTACGCAGCGATCGAAGGGTGACACCGGTGGTGCTGACGCAGCGACACTCGCGACCCTACCTTGGGTG
Organism: uncultured Planctomycetota bacterium; assembly: GCA_963763175.1. GTDB lineage: Bacteria > Planctomycetota > Planctomycetia > Pirellulales > Pirellulaceae > Rhodopirellula. The sequence continues at coordinate 1,819,130 of CAVXOB010000011.1, forward strand.
AAGTGTTCGCCAAATGGAACATTGATGAAGTTCGGTAGCTGAATCGCTCTAACTCGATGTCATCAACACCGAATTGGCGGCGAAGGTGCCGATCAGTCGCCGATGACAAACTTGTAACGTGCGACAACTGCATCGGGTCGCCAACAATCATCGCCCTCTTGGCTCGAAACATCAACGGAATGACCGAAGCAATGTCACACTGCGACGCCTCATCAATCACCAACAATTCAAAAACGGCGGGCTGCAAGTTGATGTCGCGGCGGATTGAAAGATTGGTGGTGGCGGCCAACGGAAAATGTTTCAAGAACACAGGAAATGCTTTTCGCATCGCCTCGGACCAGCGTCGATGATCGGCTTCGGTATCGAGACCGCTGCGATTTTCAATCGTTGCCAAGATGTTCGCGAGTAGACTTCGTTCTTCGTCGGTGATCTCTGATCCGCTTTGCCGAGCGAGTTCCAAGAACGATTCAGCCGACAGCTTAGCAACCTCGCAAGCGGCCTCGTACTCGCGACGACACGCTTCATCTGTTGCCGGCAATTGATCGAGCTGATCACGCAAGTCCTGAACCAGGCAAGCTGCCGAACTCGCGTCCGCGATGGGCTTCCAAAACTGAAGGACTTGGCGGGCAAATAAAACGGCCTTCGGCGTGATGTCTCGACTCATGCCGGGAAGCTTGCCCGATTTGTCAAACACCCGTTTCATTTCGCCATCGATGGATGCAGCCGTTACTAAGCCACTCTGCAAACGTTTCTTTTTCAGGAAACGGTGCCAAAGCCAACGAAACGACCACCGAAACGGTTCTGGGTCGAGAAGCCGTTTGATCGCCGTTTCGATTCTAGTTGTGTCCGGCAACTCGGTATGGCCAAGGATAGCAGTGTCGCGGTGCGGAGCCGGTACCTGTTGAATTGCCTCATCGAGGTCAAAGGATCGCTTGCGAAGTGTCTCACGCAATTCTCCGACTTGCGAAACGACTTCAGACGCCTCGGCGTGAACGAGAATACGTCTCGCGAGCGCATCGCGGACGTTATCGAGGTGGTCACGGTCGCCAGTCAGATCGCTCGAAACAAGTTGCCCAATTGCTGCTTGCATTGACATGTCGGCGGGCGCGCCCCAAGGCCGGGCGAGCCGAAGCATGATCGGCCATGGTTCGGTGATCGCGTTGACGCGCGGAACCACAGCTTCGAGTGCTTGGTGATTTCGACTTGCCGCCAGCGCACTTCGATTTAGTAACGCTTGCTGTGCAAGCACAGCCGCAACGACACGGGATTTCCCCGTGCCCGGCGGCCCCACCACGATCGAAAGATCATGCTCCGCTGCCGCACAAGACGCGACCATTTGTTCGTTATTGAGTGTCAGTACTTGAGCACCAACAACTTCGGGCGAATGATTGGAATGATTCTCCTGTTCGCCGTTGGATTGTTTTGGGCTGGCCGGCTGATGTGGAAAGAAATGCTTCAATGCACTCTGGTCAAGCTGGTCGTCCGGAGTCTCGTTGGCAAGCTTCAAAAGTTCACGATACAGACCGCCCGTGAACTTCCATTTCTTCGGAATAATCAACCCTGCTCGGTTGTAGATGCCGTCCTTCTGCAAGCTCGCCAAACTCGGTGAAGATGAGATTCTGTTTGGATCAAGTGTTTCAACCTGCCAGTCTGGATAAAAATGATTTAGTAGCCTCGCGCACTCACTCCACGTCGTCGAGTTGATACCATCATCGCTTGCCGAGTCGACACCACACAATTCCAAGAAGGTGCGTCGCTCGTCTACGTTCTTGAGCCTTCGTTCCAGCCAGCCCTCATTGATTCGCACAGGACCGACTGATTCCAGTTCGAGGTCTGTGCCACGAAGCTGTGTTCGACACGGAAGCACAAAGACTGGCGAAACGAAATCAACGTCCTCCGCCTCTTGCGTATTTCGCCAGCGGTACCTTTGCAACGGATACCCGACAAAGACGTAATCGTCTTCCGTTACCTTCCGAACCCACTTATGCCACGACTCCCGAGTTCGGATCTGCAACTGCGATGCATTGGGCAAAGCTCCATCCATGCACACAATCGTTTCAAATTCATCCGCCGCAGTGGCCGTGATCGACGACCGCTGATCCAAGCGAACGCATTCAGCGTAATAATCGCAAAGACGCCGAAACGTCGACCAACGCGATCCAGTTCGATTGATGCGGCGGGAATCGCGGTTTGCTGCATTCCTCTCAGGTTGATCCCGCTGATCAGCACGTCTTGGGACGTCTATTGAGGTGGTTGCTTGCCGGGCAACTTCGGGCAAGCTCGCAGGAATGGTTGGACTGACGGCGGCCGTCACGTTGCCACCCAGATCCGCACGCGAATTGGCGGCCAACCACTTGCCACCTCGGAATGTGACTTGGCCTTTTACCTGGAGGTCCAACAGGCATTGATTGACTTCACTCGGCCGAACTCTTAGTGACCTCGCCAGTTCCCTCGCCGTCATTCCAACCGAACGCCCGCTCAATCGTCGCAGAACTTGCTGCCCGTCTACCGATGAGTTTTCGTTCGTCACTTTGCGTGGTTATTCCCCGTAAGATCATGTCATTTTCTTTAATTCTACCGCAGACCCAGCAGACTTGGCAGCATAGGTTTGACTCACCAGCGAAAAACGCCCGCAGTGGATTGCTCCGCTGCGGGCGTTTGGAATTTCAACATCGTGTTGCGACTACAGCAAGTTCACGACGCGGTCGGCGAGTCCCTTCTCACCGAGCACAATGTTCATGTTGCCGGCTGACGCGATCTTTTCGAGCACTTCCAACTCTCGCAGTCGCATCAGCGTTGGGTTGTCGGCCAGCAGTTTTGCCGTGTTGGCTTGGCTACGCATGGCCGCCGTTTCTTCGCGGCGTGCGATCAAGTTGGCTTCGGCCGCCTTCTTGGCTTCGGTTACCTTGTTCATCAAGTCCTTCATGTCGCCAGGAAGGATTACGTCGCGAATGCCGACCGAGACGACTTCCAAACCGAGCACGCCGGCGCGATCTCGGACGTTCGTTTCGAGTTCTTCGATCAAATCGTCCTTCTCGCTTCCAGCCTGTCCCGATAGGAACACATCGAGTTCACGAGCACCCACCGAAGTGCGCAGCGCCAGCTGCACTTCGCGGTAGATCGACTGACGAACGTCGTACGAGGCACTCACCGCTCGGCGAGCGTCCTTCACCACATACGTCACCATCGCGTTGATCCGCAGCGACACCTTGTCGGCGGTCAACATCTCTTGGCCCGACACGTCAACCTGCGATTCACGCATGTCGATCTCGACGACGCGAGCATCACCGGTATCCTTCCAGAACGTGTACAAACCTGGACCAAGTTGATCGACGTAACGGCCGTCCAAAAACAGCACGCCAACGTGATCACGGTCGACCTTGCACACGTCCAGGAAACGAACCGCGTCGGCACCACGAACGATCGACGCGAGGTGCTTGTGCTCCAGTCGTGCGTTTTCGATCGTGACCGTTTCGATGCGAACATCGCGAACGCCATTCCAGTATGCGTACAAACCTGGGCCAAGCACGCGGCTGAAACGACCGTCAGTCCATACCAACGCTCGTTCGTGATCCCGCAGGTCCACGACTTCAGCCTTGTCGGCCAAGACGCCTGACTTCACGATCACGTCAAGCTGTTCATGCTGAATCCACGGATCACGCTTGCTGACGACTTCGACTTTCGTCTTACCAAAACGCGTGAACACGAAGTGCTTGCCGGCGCCGAGCAAACCAACGAATTCGCCTTCGCGGAACTTCAGTCCGACTTCGTAGCTGCGGATGTTGATTTTCTTGAACAACATGGGATCGTTCTCTTGAACCTAATGGCGAGATTCATCGCCGACCCGCCGGCGGCTTCGTTTTCGATTGAATTGATAGAAGGAGGCTTTTGGGCAAACGATTGTTCGCTGAATCACACGAAATGTTCGCGGAAGTTTGCTCTGAACCATCGAGCGTGATCGGCGTCCACTGATTCGGGGCTTCGCGTTTGAATCAGTAAGGCGTCGCCGAGGCTTCACGTTACCAATCCATCCATCAAAGACCGTTATCAGCTTTGTCCGATATTGCTCAATGATTCGTCTGCGAACCTGCAGGGCGAAACCATCGTGTTGCCAACGAAACGTGTCACGACCGAGGCCGATCGACGTTTGCCAGCCGATTCGACGAGGCAACCGAATGCCCGCCAGCTTCATGGTGAACACTTTCGTGCTCGTGGAGCTTTGTCTCTCAACAAAGCGTTGGTGCGTGACGGGAGTCGAACCCGTGACCGTCAGATTAGCATTCTGATGCTCTACCCACTGAGCTACTCCGACCGATGCTCATGCAGAACCCGTCTACGGAACACGGCAAACCGATCGCAAACTCGCGAGGAAACCGCGCCGCCGGAACTCACATCGGCCAGTCGCATTGATTGAGACACGTTGCGACTGTACTGGTTCGGGATTTGTACCCGCGCAAAAGAAACGCCCGCGAAAGATTGCTCCGCCGCGGGCGTTTCGCTCATTTGTCTCAGGCGACGACTCGTGTGACGACACCCGAGCCAACCGTCTTGCCACCTTCTCGGATAGCGAAGTGGTCGCCGTCGCTGATTGCGATCGGTTGTTTCAGAGCAATGCTCAAGCGAACGCCGTCACCCGGCATCGCCATCTGCACGCCGTCCATCACCGAAGCACTGCCGGTCACGTTCGTCGTTCGGAAGAAGAACTGAGGTGCGTAGCCGTCAAAGAACGGCGTGTGGCGGCCTCCTTCCTCCTTTTTCAACACGTAGACTTCCGCCTCAAACTGCTGATGCGGAGTCACGCTACCAGCCTTCGCCAGCACTTGACCCTTCGTGATCGCGGTGTGAGCTGTCTTGCGAAGCAGCACACCTACATTATCGCCTGCATTGCCGCTTTCCAGCATTTCGCCGAACGATTCGACTTGCGTGATCACGTCGTTGCTAGTTTCGCTGGCCAAACCAACGATCTCGACACTGTCGCCAGCCCGCACAACGCCTTGTTCGATCTTGCCCGTCACCACGGTTCCACGACCGGCGATCGAGTAAACGTTCTCGATGGGCATCAAGAACGGTTTGTCGATCAGTCGCAGCGGATCAGGAATCGAACCATCGAGTGCTTCGAGCAATTGCTCAATGCACGCAATTGAACCAGGGTTGGTGGGATCGTCATGAGCCTGCTTGGCCGAGCCACGAATCACGGGAACTTCATCACCCGTGTAACCGTATTCGCTCAGCATTTCACGCAGGTCCATTTCGACCAGGTCCAACAGTTCAGCGTCCTCGACGAGATCGCACTTGTTCATAAACACGACCAAGTGAGGCACACCGACCTGACGAGCCAACAGCAAGTGTTCGCGTGTCTGAGGCATTGGCCCGTCGGCAGCCGACACCAACAGCACCGCGCCATCCATCTGGGCAGCACCGGTGATCATGTTCTTGATGTAGTCGGCGTGACCGGGACAGTCGATGTGGGCGTAACGCCTGTCGGCAGTCTCGTACTTCACGTGCGAAGCGATCACGGTGACGGTCTTGTTCTTATCACGAACAATGCCGCCCTTGGCGATCGACTCATACGATTTGTACTTTGCCAAACCCTTTTCCGCTTGGACACGCAAGATCGCGGATGTCAGCGTCGTTTTTCCGTGGTCAATGTGACCGATGGTGCCAACGTTGACCGAGACCTTTTGGGTCATTTCGTTTTGAACCATAGCTCGCAAACTCCTTTTTTAAAGGAAACGTTTCGCACCGATCGCCAGCGACCGAGGTGAGCAGCCTCGGTAGCCTTTTCGCTCGCATGAGCGCCAGAGGACCGGGAACGAAGAAACAAAAAGATCCGTCAAACAGAAGTCGCTGCGACACAAAAAAAGCCCGCCAAGTGAATCACCAGGCGGGCTTTGTGAATCGCAGAGAAGTCAAGACTCATTTACAACGCACCATCCCCGCCTCGCCCTCAAAAGACGAGTCGGTGGTTGATGATGTGAATGTCGTGAAAGCGTTCATTTCAAATTTCCAGAGATGACGGACCGAATCAGAGACACTTGGCCAGAGACTAGGTTCGCTTGATTTTATCGTTTTAGCCCGACGTCGACCCACTTTCGGAACTGTCTGGATAGATCACCGGATCGGGCGGCATGTCGGGATAATGCTCGCCGCGGTGACCCGGCGGGAGATTGTCGGGGGCGGAGTAACCAGGCGGAACGTAGTACGGATGGTCCGGCGGCAGTCGCGGCCAAACGTGAATCGGGGGATAGGCTTCGATAACGGTCGGCTCTTCGGGTTCCGGCGGCCACGGGAAATCCTCGGGCCACCAAGCTGGACGTGAGCCATAGTCGTCACTCGATCCGTCATCGTCGGTCGAACTGCCTTCGGGAATGTACGGTGACTCAGGATCGCCACGTAGTATCGGTTTACACCGAGATCGCAAAAAAAAATAATGGTCGCCCGGCCACAAAAACTGTTTGCTAAGACTAGGTTCAGCACCCTACTGGAGCTTGTTTTTGTATGCTTAAACCAGAGCAAGTGCAGGATCGAATTCTTTGCCTGTGAGCTACGAAATCGGCTCAAACCAAAATTTGACGATGGAAACAACGGGTTTCCAGCAGAAGCGTACGATAAGCCGATTTCATAACTCGTTTCTTTGCAACGGTTTGCGGAATTCACTTTCAAAGTTGAATTTGCGCCAGTGGTGTCCTCGACTAACTCGAATTCAATCTTTGGAAGAATTTGGAAAGGTTTCGGTCCTCGGAACCGAGGGTTGGGGGTTCGAATCCCTCCGGGTGTATTCCTTCTGACTCATGACATGCTCCGTCATGAGTCGCCAAGTCCTGACTATTTAAGGACTAATCGCCCCCGTCGATTGAATCTTCATCGACTGCCATTTCGTCGCTTTCTGACATAAACTGCCCATCCTTGCCATCCTCAGCCACCGCAATGCTACCCTGGCGCTGCCAAGTTCCGTCACCATCATCGATACCCCCCGCCAGTTTTATCGGTTGACTTTGTCCCATCATGCCCCAACACTGGTGCTTACTGAAGCAATTCCCTGAGTCGGAAAAGGCGATCGATGAGTTCCAGTAGCAGCGGCAGTTTTTCGAGTTCCAGCAGTGATTCACCGGGCTCCTCTTCGTCCAGTAGCTCGCTCAGCTCTTCGTCTTCCGGCTCTCATTCTAGTTCCTCCTCTGGTGGGAGTTCTTCGAGCAGTTCGTGGTCGACCAGTTCCTCGTCAAGCAATTGGCAGGGTCCAGGGCCTGAGCCCGATCCGGTTCCACCGCCAACCTGCGATACTGCGGGCAGTGGAGATGACGCTGAGACATGTTGTGACGATTCGAGCGACGGTGAAGGTGTCCAGAACCAAAGTGGTGCCCCCGTTCGCTACTTCAACGGTGAGTTGCAACTCGCCGTCACTGACATGCAAGCCATGGGTGCCGGTGGCCCCTGGGCACAGCGACGTCAGTACAGCAATCAACTGCATGGTCAGAACGAAGTAGGCCTGGGTTATAATTGGCTCGTCGAAGCGTGGCCGTACTTGCTCAAAGGGCCAGACGGAGCTATCGCGTTTGTTCTCAGTACGCGCAACGCATTGTGGTTTGACCGCGTCGAATCCGGTGGAGATGTTTCCTTCATGCCACGCTACGGTGGCAAAGCCTCGCTGACGCACGACTGCGATCTGCGGCGATACGTCCTGGCCCAGCCCTCCGGTGAGATCTGGTTCTTCAAGGATTTTGGGGATGAGCCTTGTGGCTCGTCTTCCTCCTCGTCGGGTGCGACTGGTGCGCAGCCGCTGCCAGGTCAGTTGACTGGCATGATCGATGTCTCGGGACAGCAGACCGATGTGGTTGCGTATTCCTCCTCCGATCGGATCCAGACGATTCAGCGTGAAACGGTGGTGGGAAGTGACACCACCACCACCCAATTCGAGTACGAATTCGACGCGGGTGGACTCACCACCTCGGTGACCTATCGCCGTCAGCTCAATACGAGCGGCTGGGTCAATATCCGCCGTGTCACGTATGAGTACTATGATGGCTTCAGCAGCTTTGGCTCTTCAGGTGACCTGATGCGGGTTCGTATTCAAGAGCCTTCTGGGGCGAGCTGGGTCAATATCAACCAGAGCTACTATCGCTACTACAAAACTCCTGATCCGAAAGGTTTTGAACATGGCTTGCGATATGTCGTGGAGCCGGATGGCTATGAGGACATGCTGGCTGATTCACTCGACCCCACGGCGGTCAGCAACGGCGTGCTCCTGCAGTACGCGAAGTACTGCTTTGAATATGATTCGCAGCAGCGCGTGACCCGAGAGATCGTTGATCGTGGTTCGCTGACGTACAGCTTTGCGTACGAGCAGAGCCTGAACACCGATGGTTACAACCACTGGAGTCGCAAGACGATCGAGACTCGTCCAGGTGGATCGGTCAATACGGTTTACACCAACTTCATCGGGCAGGGCCTGCTCAGTGTGCTCACCTCCGGTGTAAAGCAGTGGCTAACCGCCAATGCGTATGATGACGCCGGGCGTCTCGTCCAAGTAGCGATGCCTTCGGCAGTGACTGGTTTTGATCCGGATGAGGCGGACCTGGGGATCACGCTGCGATCCGCAGAGGGTTTTATCAAAGCACGCAGTTACTACGCGACGACGGGAAGCGGTGCCGCTGCTGGTTACTTAGATTCAACATCGCTGAAGAAGGGCAGCGGCGGCACACCGGTGCTGCAAAGCGAGCTGGAGTACACCGAGCGAACCGGTGGCGGGGCCACGATTTACCTGATCGCCAAGCAGACTCGGTACCGTGACGATGCGGGTGCCGAGCCACTTGAAACGACCTACGCCTACCAGTGGTATACCGACACGGTCCAAGTCAAGCAGCAGACCGTCACGTTGCCGGTGGTGACGACAGCACAGAACGGTCCCAATACGGCGACCACGCAGAAGCAGTTTTATGATGAACGGGGTAACCTGACGTGGTCAATGGACGCCCGCGGGTTCATCACGCGGATGTTCTACGACCAAGTGCTCGGAGCAATGCTGCAGCGAATTGACGATGCCGACACCTCGCTGCTCGCCGGTGTGCCTTCGGGCTGGAGCACGCCCAGCGGCGGTGGTAAGCACTTGATCTTCGATTACGAGATCGATTCGCAGGGACGCACGACCCAGCAACTGGGCCCTAGTCACACCATCGACATCGGCGGCACAGCCACTGTTGTGCGCCTCGCCCGCTGGACCGTTTACAAAGACGCCGAGCACGCCACCTGGACCGCCAGCGGTTATGCCACCGGAACCGGCCCCGCCTATACCTACACCCTGATCAACCCGGTCAACATCCAGCAACGGGATGCACGCGGCAACATTCTGGAGCAGATCCAGGTGCCGCGTGGATCAACCTCGGGCCGTCTGCAGCCCACCGATACGTTCTCGCGAGCCTCGTTTACTAGCTGGACCACTTGGCAGTACACGGATTGCTGCTTGGTCTCGTCGACACGCGTCTATCACACCATCCCGGCCTCCGGCGAAGGAACCAGTGGGACCAACTACGACCAGACAACCTACGGCTACGATAGCCAGAAGCGGCAGAACCTGCAGATTTCCCCCGGCGGCACGATCAGCCAACGTGTTTATGACGTTCGCGACAACGTCATCGCGATCTTCGTGGGCACCAACGATACTGGGGCCACTGACTCGGACCCGACCGGCGGCGGTGCCTCGGGCAACAACATGGTCCAGCTCAGCGGCTCTGTCTTCGATCATGGCCATGACGGGGGCGACAACAACCTGACCAGCCAGATCGCTTACGTCGATGGCGTCAACACCCGCACCACCGCGTTCACCTACGACTGGCGCAACCGCCGCGTGGACACCAACGGTGAACTCGATGCCTTCGGACGGGTTACCTACGACAACCTGAACCGGGTGATCCAATCCGATCGCTACGACACCTCCGCCAGCGGTAATCTCGTCTCCCGGAATGTAACCAAATACGATAACCTGGGACGGGTTTATCAAACCATCCGCTATGCAGTCGATCCCAGCACGGGCACCGTCGGCAACCCGATCACCAGCAATACCTGGTTCGATGCGGTCGGCAACCCAGTCAAATCCATGCCGGGAGGTTCGAGCCGCTTTACCAAACAAGTCATTGACAGCACGGGCTGGATGGTCCACTCGTATACTGGTTACGGCAACGACACGACCTATGCCGACGCCTTGAACGTCACCGGCGACGTGATCCTCTCGCAAACGGACATGGCTTACGACGATGCGGGAAACTCGATCCAAGCCTCCCGGCGGCAGCGATACCACAATGCCCCGGCCTCCCAGACCGGCACGTTAGGTTCTCCCTCGGCGACGCCGAATGCACGCGTTCAGTACTCAGCGAGCTACCCCGATGCCCTGGGCCGTATGATCGCCTCGGCGGAGAATGGAACCAACGGTGGCACGGCTCTGACTCGCTCAGCTACGATTCCCGCCAGCAGCGATACGGTCCTCGTCTCCCGGCAAGTTTACGATAACGCGGGTCGACTGCGCGACAATATCGACCCTGCCGGCAAGATTTCGCGGACCATTTACGATGCGGCCAGTCGTCAAATCGAGACGATCGATAACGTCGTCGATCCTCCGGCCAGTTCGAGCACCGGCACTGCCTGCACAGCATCGGACGATCAAAACCAAACCGTGCAGTTCACCTACACGCCCGATGGTAATCTCAAAACACTCACCGCCGTAAACGCCTCCACCGGCAATCAGGTGACGCAGTACATCTACGGCACCACGCTTTCAGACAGCGCGATCGCGTCGAGCAGCCTGCTTCGTCGTGAGATCTACCCGGATTCAACCGGCACGTCCGATAGCGTCAGCTACACGTACAACCGCCAGTCGCAACGGACCAGCCTCACGGATCAAAACGGTACGACCCGCCAGTATGACTTCGATGCCCTCGGTCGTCAGACGCAGGACCGGGTGACGACCTTAGGTGCAGGCGTCGACGGAGCGATCCGCCGGGTGGAGCAAACCTACGATGTTCGCGGGAATGTCTCGGCGGTGACTTGCTATAATAACGCATCGGTCGGCAGCGGCTCGATCGAGAATCAAATCACCCGGCAGTTCGATGGGTTCGGACAAGTGACCAAGACGTTCCAATCGCACAGCGGCGCGGTCAATCCCGCCACCACGCCCAGCGTGGGACGGTCGTACACCGATGGCAGTGGGAACGTGCTGCGTCCCACCGCCACACTCTATCCCAATGGCCGAGAGGTCACGCTCGACTACGGCAGCAGTGGCTCGATCACCGATAAACTGGATGAAGAAAAGGTGGATGAAGAAAAGGTGTCCGATGAAGAAAAGGTGTCCGACACCGATTACCCATTAGATGGACTGGAGGAAGTTTTTGGCGGACACGATCGTCCGCCATCTTCTGCGGCACGAAGCCGCCCAGGCGTTGGTTCTTCCGGGAGCGGAGCGATACGGGCGACGCACACGAAGTGCGTCGCGGCTGCTTCGGCTGGAGGCCGCCACGTGAGTAGGAAGAAGTGAAACCCGCAGCCGCACGGATGCGGCTGCTTGATCTTAGCCCGGCGACACGAGGTCGCCCGGCGGGTGCGAACATGGAAGTGAGTGACGGTTGGAGCGCAGCGGAAATCGGAGCGAACGACGTTCGCACACGCCGGGTCGCGCAGGCGATCGGGAGCGGAAGGAGCGGAGTCGACCAGCGGGAGCGACAGACGAGTGGACGACGCCGAAAGCGACCGGGCGTCGTGACGAGCGCCGTGCGGGCGGCAGGAAACGACCGGTAGGGAGTGGGCCGCCAGCGTGAAGCGAGGAACCGAGGCAAAGCCAGGAGCGGAGTCGCCGATCTCAAGGCGACGGGAGCGAGGCAGCGGGATGCCGATAAAAGCAGGTGAGGCAGGAAAGCGACCGCTTCGGGAGTGAAGCCGAACTCCTTACTGGATGACTAACGAGAGCGACCGCGTCCGAAGTCGACCAGCGGAAGCGAAGGTAAGCTGGGAGCGGGATTCGCTAAACCGCTTGCAAACCGGCGGCGCAGCGGACGACGGCGATGAGCCGTCGGAAGCGAAGTCCGTCCGAGCGAGGGCCCATCGAAACTGCGCCAGCCAATCCCGGCCCGACGATGCCAAGCCGCTGATTCCACTCGCCGCTCGTCTCCAGCGCCAACCCACTCCCAATGCCCAAACTGCCTTCTCATGTTTTTTTGGCGAAAGGAGTACTCGGAGTGTTTGTCTCTGTCGTCGCTTCGTAGAAGCCAGCGGCGGCAGAGACAAACGCGCAGAGGACGGTGGCAAATTAGCGACTAGCTTCTAGCTTCTAGCTTTCGCCGCAGCGTGGTGTGTTCAGTCGCGATGCGATGAATGTCTTTTGCGACGCCAGACCGCACAACTTCCCAAACATCGGCCCGACTCCGGAAATAGTTTTCACGATTTCTCAGTTTACCCCTTACAAGCCCCTGAGGTCGCGAGACATATTCGGAAACTCAAGTAATCCAAACGTGCCGCCGAACCGATCGCATTTCGGACTCCCGAGCGACTGACCAACGTGAGCCGAAGATGCCGCGCGACCGGTTCTTCTCTGGCGACGTTGAAAAACCAACCCACTCAACTGCGCTACCGGTACGTCTCTACCGAATCGTCTCTTTCTTTTGCATGCCGAGTCAAATTCATGAACGATCCAATTACGCAAGCCATCCAAGCCGACCCACTGACCGCCGCCACCGACTACTACGCCTCTTGCCTCGAAGCCAACGCGAAAGCCGTCAAGTATCTGAACGATGAACTCGGGCTGACAATCGAAGAAGCCAAAGCGAAGCGAATCGGTTTCTCCGATCGAAGTCTCGGCAAACAATTCCCCAAGGGTGAAACCAAAGCGGGCAAAGCGATTCGACAACCACTGGTTGAAATCGGACTGATGAAATCAACCGGCCACGAAGCGCTACGCGGCTGCATCACGATTCCGGTTTTCAATGACGAAGGCAAGGTCATCGCGATCGACGGCAAGCGTGTTGACAAGAAAAGTCGAGCACCGAAGGAGGTTCGAGTGGGAGATGGGGAGAGGGGGAGACAAGGAGATGAGGAGACGGGAGTTTTGACCACGAATGACACGAAACACACGAATGAACAGCCGGGAGAGTCGAGGATAGAACCGAAACTCTTGGCGAGTCCCGCTACGAAAGATTTGACTAAAGAGGCTACTGCCGACGAGAACCTGATCGTTGAAAACGAGCAAGTGACGTTGATCGTCGACGATCGGCGTTACCGCGTCCGTGGTCTCGACAAGAACACGAACGCCTGGACGCTGAAAGTCAACATCATGGCCAGCCGAGATGATCTCGTTCATCTCGACACCCTCGATCTCGTCAAAGCCCGGAGCCGGGCCAGCTTCATCAAGGCCGCCGCCAGCGAACTGTTCGTCGATGCCGACCTGATCAAACGCGATATCGGTAAACTGCTACTCAAACTCGAAAATCTCCGAGAACAGCAAATCGCCGAACTATTCAACTCGAATGCAACACCCAAACCGGTTGAAATCAGCGAGCAAGACGAGGCCGCCGCACTCGACTTGCTCCAAGACCCCAACCTGCTCCAGCGGATCGTCGCCGACATCGACGCTTGTGGGATCGTCGGTGAGTCAACCAACAAACTCGCGGGTTACTTGGCCGCGACCAGTCGCAAGCTTTCCCAGCCGCTCGCCATCGTGATCCAGTCCTCTTCCTCGGCGGGCAAGACATCGCTGATGGACGCGGTCCTCGATATGATGCCCGGCGAAGAGCAGCTTCGTTATTCCGGCATGACCGGTCGGTCGTTGTTCTATCTCGATTCCAATCAAATCAAACATAAGACGCTCGCGATCAGCGAAGACGAAGGGATCGCCGAAGCGACCTACGCACTCAAACTCCTGCAAAGCGAAGGTGAACTCCGACACGCCACCACCGAACGCGGAGAGAACGGGAGGATGCAAACGACGGAGTATCACGTCGAAGGCCCCGTGCAAATTTTTCTGACCACCACGGCCATGGACATCGACGAGGAACTCGTTAATCGGTGTCTCGTGCTGAGTGTCGATGAATCGAAACATCAAACCGATTCCATTCAAGCGATGCAGCGTGAATCCAGAACGTTTGTGGCGATCGATCGCAGTGAGGCGAAAAAATCGCTGCGCAACCTGCATCAAAATGCGCAGCGATTACTTCGCCCGCTGCAAGTCATCAATCCCTACGCACCCCAGCTCACGTTCGCCAACGACAAGACACGATTGCGTCGTGACCAGAACAAATACCTGACGCTGATTGACACGATCGCACTGCTGCATCAATATCAGCGCCCCGTCCACACCCGCACGCTGGCCGATGGCACGGACGGTTAGTCCAGGTGCGTTCTTGCTCGGTGATCTTGATTTGTCCCGGCATTCGTTGGGTTTCACGCCGCAACAGCGGGCCGCGAGTTGCTGGCGGCGTGTTTTCAATAACCTGCACCTCGTTCGCTCTCCCGCGCGCGGCGCACGCGGGTTTGCCTTGATGGTTTACGGTGAGATTGGACCGGGGCGAGCATCGCCTTAGTTTAGACGATGCTCGCCCGGCTGTGGGCTCGGGCAGCTAAGAAGCTAGTTGCTAAAAGCTAATCGCTCTTCTTGTTTCTGCCGTCGCCGGTTGGGTGCGTGTTTTCATGCACCTCTTTGAGCTTGCCGAGCGTCAGGTGGGTGTAGATCTCGGTGGTCGCCAGACGCTCGTGACCGAGGTACGTTTGCAGGGACCTGAGGTCAGCTCCGTTTTCGAGCATCAGCGTGGCTGCGGTGTGACGCAGGATGTGACAGGCTCCCCGTTTGGTGATGCCCGCTTTCTTCATGCTCGTCCGCACGATCAGTGCCAGCATCACACGCGATAGCGGTTTGCCGCGCTGGCCGATGAATAGCGAGTGGCCGCTCAGGCCGTTGGCCATCAACGGGCGTACGTCGATGACGTACTTGTTGATCCACTCCAGCGCCGAACTGCTGATCGGGGCTAGGCGATCCTTGTTCCCCTTGCCTGCGTTGACCTGGACGAGCTTGCGGTCGGCGACGATGTCGGACAGTTGCAGATTGCCCAGCTCCGAAGCTCGGATCGCTGTCGAGAAGAATGTCTCGATGATGGCTCGGTCGCGGATACCGTACGGCGTGCTCACGTCGGGGATGTTTAATAGCGCGAACACTTCGTCGGACGTCAGCACGTTGGCGAGTTTACGACGAGGGACTTTGGGGATTTCGAGATCCAGGGACGGATCGGTCAACACGATCTTGCTCTTGGTGAGCCAACGGCAGAACGTGCGCACCGAGATCAGGCGACCGGCTTGGGTCGCGAACGCGAGCGTCTTGCCCGAGAGCGGATTGCGGTAGTGATACAGGTAACTGCGGAATCCGCCGACCGCTTCTTCAGTAAGTTCGGACGCTTTGCTGACGCCTCGCTCGTCGCAGTAGCGAGCGAACATGCCCAGGATACTGGTTTCACCGATGAGCGTTCGTGTTGCATAGTTTTTCAGCTTCAGCTCGTAGAGGTAACGTTCCACCGCGGTGCTGAGTTTGGCGTGGGCGAGTTGGGATAGATTGGACATCGTTTCAAATTTCCTTTCAGGAAAGTGGGATCGGTGCGCACCGCCAGACAGTTCTGTGCGGCGCGCGTTGCCGATCGGGATTGGGATTTGGACTGACCAGAGTGGTCAGGCCAACAAGAAAGCGATCTGCGGTTGATGCAGCTCGCTGGGTCGAGACTCGTCACCGGGTACGGCGACGGTTGGGGTCGCTAGAATCACGACCCCTTGTTGTTTTTTGGCTCCTCCGCAGCAGAACTGCGAACGAGACCGGGAATCACGGGGTTTTTGACCTCCTGTGGGGTGGAAAGTGCTTGGAAAGTGACTGGAAAGCATGCGAATTACTTGCTTGATCTGCCGCAAGACTGGAGGTTTAGCCCGCAAGAGTTGGCATCGTACCTGGTGATTTTAGTTTTTCCGGGTCGAGAAGTCCGATCAAGAACGGTTGTCCGCCGTGGCCTTCTCCGTGATACAGCAACTCGTAAACGAACCGACGCCCCTGCTTTCCCCGGTGAACGACGAGGTATTCTAAGTCCACGAGCCGGGACAGATGACGGTGCAGTTGTGTGTCACTCCACTGCGTCGATTCACGGACGTCCCGGCGGGTGAAGCGGAACGCATGACGGCTGACGCCATTGGCTCGGGACGACTCGTCGACGAAGTCATGCAGTAGCGAGAGTAACCGGCGACTTTGCGGAGCCAGTTCGTCGAGACTCTGGCCGAGAACTTCACCGGTGATGCTACCGGCGATCGCAATGTCTTGCGCTTCGACGTTGATGTAATCGAACGTCGTGCCATCGGCCAGCGTGCGGGTGTGGACGGGGCGCTGATATTGATGCAGCAGTGCGATCGTGTCAATCAGCGTCAGGTATTTGTTCTGGTCACGACGCAATCGTGTCTTGTCGTTGGCGAACGTGAGCTGGGGTGCGTAGGGATTGATGACTTGCAGCGGGCGAAGTAATCGCTGCGCATTTTGATGCAGGTTGCGCAGCGATTTTTTCGCCTCACTGCGATCGATCGCCACAAACGTTCTGGATTCACGCTGCATCGCTTGAATGGAATCGGTTTGATGTTTCGATTCATCGACACTCAGCACGAGACACCGATTAACGAGTTCCTCGTCGATGTCCATGGCCGTGGTGGTCAGAAAAATTTGCACTGGGCCTTCGACGTGATACTCCGTCGTTTGCATTCGGCCGTTCTCACCGCGTTCGGTGGTGGCGTGTCGGAGTTCACCTTCGCTTTGCAGGAGTTTGAGTGCGTAGGTCGCTTCGGCGATCCCTTCGTCTTCGCTGATCGCGAGCGTCTTGTGTTTGATTTGATTGGAATCGAGATAGAACAACGACCGACCGGTCATGCCGGAATAACGAAGCTGCTCTTCGCCGGGCATCATATCGAGGACCGCGTCCATCAACGATGTCTTGCCAGCCGAGGATGAGGACTGGATCACGATGGCGAGCGGCTGGGAAAGCTTGCGACTGGTCGCGGCCAAGTAACCCGCGAGTTTGTTGGTTGACTCACCGACGATCCCACAAGCGTCGATGTCGGCGACGATCCGCTGGAGCAGGTTGGGGTCTTGGAGCAAGTCGAGTGCTGCGGCCTCGTCTTGCTCGCTGATTTCAACCGGTTTGGGTGTTGCTTTCGAGTTGAATAGTTCGGCGATTTGCTGTTCTCGGAGATTTTCGAGTTTGAGTAGCAGTTTACCGATATCGCGTTTGATCAGGTCGGCATCGACGAAAAGTTCGCTGGCGGCGGCCTTGATGAAGCTGGCCCGGCTCCGGGCTTTGACGAGATCGAGGGTGTCGAGATGAACGAGATCATCTCGGCTGGCCATGATGTTGACTTTCAGCGTCCAGGCGTTCGTGTTCTTGTCGAGACCACGGACGCGGTAACGCCGATCGTCGACGATCAACGTCACTTGCTCGTTTTCAACGATCAGGTTCTCGTCGGCAGTAGCCTCTTTAGTCAAATCTTTCGTAGCGGGACTCGCCAAGAGTTTCGGTTCTATCCTCGACTCTCCCGGCTGTTCATTCGTGTGTTTCGTGGTCAAAGCTCCCGTCTCCTCATCTCCTTGTCTCCCCCTCTCCCCATCTCCCACTCGAACCTCCTTCGGTGCTCGACTTTTCGTAACTATTCAGCCGCTTGGTACTTTTGAGGCATTGGCGGGATAGTGCCGGTGGCGGCGTAGGTCGCCAGGGAAGAGAGGACGCAATCAAGTGGCTGTTGACCACGAACTCGTAGTGTACGCAGGACCGTCATCAGTACAGACTGCGTCAACGCACCCCGATCGCTGTGATTGCAGTAGCTGTTCTTGCGGATCATGACTGCCGGCCGGATTGCCCGCTCTCCGGCGTTGTTGTCCGACGGAACATCGTCGTACCACAGGAACGTCAGCAGCTCATTGCCGTACTTTGCCATCCGCTTGGAAAGTCGATTCGCATCAGCATGCTTCCAGGATGCACTTCCAAGTTTCGACAGACGTGATTCCAATCGGGCAACACCTGTGTCGTAATCGACTTCCGCAAGCTTTCCTTTTTGAGCGTTTAGCTTCTTGGCATCACGATACACACCGACCAGCCGACGCGAAAATGATTTCCACTCGGGATGATCGCCATGTTTCTCGCTGACCGCCGCAGCGTCACGCAGCAGATGCGGCCAGCACTTCTGTTTGTCGGCGCACACCACGGCATCGTACGGTGGCCAGAAATCCGTGATCAACGTGCCGTCAAAAGCTTCGGTAAAGAACTTTTGAAGCGCCGGCGAACCGCGACTTCGATCGATCATGTAGAAAACGCTGTCGTCACTTGCAAAACACCACAACCAGTGCGTTTTCCCACTCACTCGCCAGCCCGTCTCATCGGCGTGAAGCTTCGCACTGCCAAGGCTTTCACGGTGAATTTGCTCGTACCATGCAAACAACAAATCCGCCAACCGGTGCCACATCTGCACCAATCCGCCGGGCGTGACCTTCATTCGCAGGTGAAAGTTGAACGTGTCGACGATCTGGCTAATCGTCAGGCCTTGCAGGAAATGCAGCATCGCCGAGAGAACCAACGTGCGGTTGCCCAACGTGCAACGAGGCAGGACGTCAGGCAACTTCGGTTCAACCCGTTTGTCACAGGCCGGACAGTAATCGCGGTGAATCGTGTCTTCAGTGATGACCGGCTTGAGGTCTTCGGGAATGTCTTCGCTTCGCCGCGTTCGTGTCTGCTTGGTGCGTTTGAGCTTGCCCCCGCAGTCGGGGCAAGACTCGCAGCGGTGTTCACGCATCCGATCGGGATCAGGAAGTGGCGGTCGAGTTCGTCCGGAATGTCCCGGTTGGCCGCCACGTTTCTTCTTGCCCTTGGTCTTTTTCGGCTTCGTCGGCGGCTTCTCGTAGGGAGGGATTGCCGAGGATGGCGTGTTGGGACCGGTCGCAGACTTCTCGCCAAAGATCCGTTGCTGAAGGGCAAGCAACGTGAAAACCGCACACTCTGGATCCCCACTGACGAACTGACGAGCCTCGGCTTCGCTAAGCTGGTTCGCGAGCAGCTTGTCGAGCAACGCGGCGTCGACATGCGGCTCAATAACGGTCGTGGGTTTGGTTCCGTCCATGGCACCACTAACAGAACGGATATCGCCAAATCAGCCAATATCAGTTCCAGGGAGCTGAATAGTTACGACTTTTCTTGTCAACACGCTTGCCGTCGATCGCGATGACTTTGCCTTCATCGTTGAAAACCGGAATCGTGATGCAGCCGCGTAGCGCTTCGTGGCCGGTTGATTTCATCAGTCCGATTTCAACCAGTGGTTGTCGAATCGCTTTGCCCGCTTTGGTTTCACCCTTGGGGAATTGTTTGCCGAGACTTCGATCGGAGAAACCGATTCGCTTCGCTTTGGCTTCTTCGATTGTCAGCCCGAGTTCATCGTTCAGATACTTGACGGCTTTCGCGTTTGCTTCGAGGCAAGAGGCGTAGTAGTCGGTGGCGGCGGTCAGTGGGTCGGCTTGGATGGCTTGCGTAATTGGATCGTTCATGAATTTGACTCGGCATGCAAAAGAAAGAGACGATTCGGTAGAGACGTACCGGTAGCGCAGTTGAGTGGGTTGGTTTTTCAACGTCGCCAGAGAAGAACCGGTCGCGCGGCATCTTCGGCTCACGTTGGTCAGTCGCTCGGGAGTCCGAAATGCGATCGGTTCGGCGGCACGTTTGGATTACTTGAGTTTCCGAATATGTCTCGCGACCTCAGGGGCTTGTAAGGGGTAAACTGAGAAATCGTGAAAACTATTTCCGGAGTCGGGCCGATGTTTGGGAAGTTGTGCGGTCTGGCGTCGCAAAAGACATTCATCGCATCGCGACTGAACACACCACGCTGCGGCGAAAGCTAGAAGCTAGAAGCTAGAAGCTAGAAGCTAGTCGCTAATTTGCCACCGTCCTCTGCGCGTTTGTCTCTGCCGCCGCTGGCTTCTACGAAGCGGCGACAGAGACAAACACTCCGAGTACTCCTTTCGCCAAAAAAACATGAGAAGGCTGTTCAGGCGTATGGAGTGGGCTGGAGTTGGAGACCGTTTCGGCGAGAAGCTGGCGGCTTGGCATCGTTGGGCCGGGTTTGGCTGGCGCAGTTTCGATGGGCCCTCGCTCGGACGGACTTCGCTTCCGACGGCTCATCGCCGTCGTCCGCTGCGCCGCCGGCTTGCAAGCGGTTTGGCGATTCCCGCTCCCAGCTTACCTTCGCTTCCGCTGGTCGACTTCGGACGCGGTCGCTCTCGTTAGTCATCCAATAAGGAGTTCGGCATCGCTCCCGAAGCGGTCGCTTTCCTGCCTCACCTGTTTTTATCGGCATCCCGCTGCGTCGCTCCCGTCGCCTTGAGATCGGCGACTCCGCTCCTGGCTTTGCCTCGGTTCCTCGCTTCACGCTGGCGGCCCACTCCCTACCGGTCGTTTCCTGCCGCCCGCACGGCGCTCGTCACAACGCCCGGTCGCTTTCGGCGTCGTCCGCTCGTCGCTCGCTCCCGCTGGTCGACTCCGCTCCTTCCGCTCCCGATCGCCTGCGCGACCCCGGCGTGTGCGAACGTCGTTCGCTCCGATTTCCGCTGGCGCTGTCAATCGTCACTCACTTCCGTGTTCGCACCCGCCGGGCGACATCGTGTCGCCGGTCTTCAATCAAGCAGCCGCATCCGTGCGGCTGCGGGTTTCACTTCTTCCTACTCCGATGGCGGCCTCCAGCCGAAGCAGCCGCGACGCACTTCGTGTGCGTCGCCCGTATCGCTCCGCTCCCGGAAGAACCAACGCCTGGGCGGCTTCGTGCCGCAAAAGATGGCGGACTTCCTGTCCGCCAACGACTTGCTCCTGTCCATCTAATGGTTAATCGGTGTCGGACACCTTTTCTTCATCCGGTGTCGGACACCTTTTCTTCATCCTGAGTTATCAGGTGCATCGTCTGGTTTATTAGTAATCGCGGTAGGGACGGCTGTCGCCAGCCGCCCCCCGCACAGATCCGTACTTGAAGGATTACCTCATACGGCTCTTGCCTTGAGTCGATCGCGAAATCGTTTGTTCGGGTACGGGTGGAGTATCTTTGGTGTCGGTAACAGGCGGCGAACCATTCGCTGCATTCGATCCCAAGTCCAGCGGTGTCGCTGAGAACGGCGTCTCAACTGGGCCAGCCAGGCTTTTACGATCTCGTCTCGAAACTGTTGCAGTCGTGCCATGTTGCCGGGGATCGCGTGGTAGTTGTACCAGCCGTGAATCACCCGCGACAACCAACGACCTATCGAACCAATATCCCAGTGGCGACGACGCCTCAGCAGCTCCTTCACTTTCGCAAGACTGGCTCGCATCCGTTTCGCAATACTCTCACGTCGAATAGTAAACCAGCCGTGGCTACGGGTTTTATCACAGCGATGTGTGAACCCTAGAAAGTCGAATGTCTCCGGCCTTCCCTCGCCACGTTCCTCACGGCGTTCGATCGCACAACGACCGAACTCGATCAATCGAGTCTTCGTTTCGTGTAGTTTCAAACCGAACTTGGCAAAACGTTCATGAAGTTCATTCAAGCACGTTTCCGCTTCGCCCTTACGCTCAAAGCCAATCACAAAATCGTCGGCATAGCGAATCACGACTACACTGCCGCTACATCGCTTCCGCCACCACTGAATCCATAAGTCAAACACATAGTGTAGAAACACGTTGCCAAGAAACGGTGATACCACTGCCCCCTGGGGTGTTCCCACAGTTGACTCTGACCATTGTCCATCTTCGCTTACCCCGGCCATCAGCCATTTTCGGATAAGACGCAGGACTCGTTGGTCGCCAACGCGATGCTCTAAGAATTTGACCAACCATTCATGATCGATCGCATCGAAGAAGCCTTCGACGTCAGCGTCAAGTACCCAATTCACTCTGTTCCCTTCCAAAGCCACCGTGACGGCATCGAGTGCCTGATGCTGGCTTCGTCCAGGACGGAAGCCGTAACTGAATCCGGCAAAATCCTTCTCGTAGATACTCTGTAACACCCACACGACCGCCTTCTGGACAATCTTGTCCTCCAGTGCCGTGATGCCGATCGGACGCTGTCGTCCATCCGGCTTGGGTATGTAGATCCTCTTCGAGGGACTTGCCCGATAGGCTCCCCGGTGAAGGCGGCCATGAAGGTCGGTGATCCGCTCCTCATGACCTTGCTCGTAGTCACTCCAACTCACCTCGTCGATTCCGACTGCGGCTGTCTTCTTCAACTCGAAGAAGGCCTCACGCAGCAAGTCTTTAGTGACGTGGTGAAGGAGGGATGTGAACTGAAGCTCGGGCTGTGTCCGAGCTGTTTCGCGAACGCCTGCCAACCCATGTGACCTGCCACGTTTCCGCTTCGGTGCGCGGGGCGGGTTAGATTGATCGACGTTCCTCTTGGCTGCATCCCTTTCCTCGGCAGGCTCCGCAGCGGGTTCAGTTCCCGCATTGTTCGTCTGCGTCGACGGTACTATGGACGCATCTGACTTCCTACCAGCGTTCATGTCAGGCTTTCCCACTGGATGGTTCCCTGACCGCCGAAACGGTCCTGCCTAATGATGGCTCTCGCACTTCGAGCCGGTAGGATCTCCCGGTTCTCGCGTTTTGGATTTCCACGCATGCACAGGTTCTCTGACTCCGCCGTGTTCACCACATTCTTGCCGTTTCGCGAAGGTGGTGATGTTGCCTTCCCCAAGTCCGGACATGGTCGGCACACGAAAAGGATGATTTCGGAGCTCAATAACTGGCCTACGCTTCCTCCCGCACGGACGCTCAGCACGACGTTGTTATCGCAGTCGCACCTCCGCCGGAGGCCGAAGTCGGTGGCTAATCGTTCTTCGTAAGAAACTTTCATTCTCTATCCAAAACCGGTTTTATCCCGGCACACCCGGACACCTTTTCTTCGTCAAAGATGGCAAGTGGAGTTGGATATCCGAAGTTTAAAGACACATATGCAAATGGAGCACCTTCGCTGCCAGAGTCCCTCGATGGTGCGAAAAGAGATCTACGCGCACATGATTGCCTACAACCTGGTTCGTGATCTAATCGTTCGCACAGCCTACCGCTTTGACACGAGTCCCAAACGTCTCAGTCACAAAGGTGCCGTCCAAGCACTCAATGCTTTTTCGGAAAAACTCCAAGCCGACAGCGAACGCATTGATGCGCTCGAACAGGCTCTGCTCGAATCAATTGCCGACCATCCGATAGGCGACCGAAAACCGCGAATTCATCCACGCGAAATTAAACGCAGGCCCAAGCCATATCCCACGATGAAACGCCCACGCCACGCCGCTCGAAGGTCAGCGGCATGAAGGACTTAAAGCTAAAACACGCGGCATTCGTGTCGGACACCTTTTCTTCATCCTCGCAGTTTCCTTTGATCTCGCCCCTCTAAACCCCTCACGATTCAACGAGACTCCAAACAAACTTCTTCTTCGTTGATGCCAAGCTCCGCTCCAGTCGAGAAAAAAAATCATACAAGCTAGTTCCCTTACGAAAATGAACAACTAACTCTCCATCTTCGACAGGGTATCTCTCGCTTGTCACGAAGATGCTCTTTGTTGTATCTCCGTCGTCCCAGCTAATTTCGACCCCATTCTCTTTAACACACGCTGAACATGCGACGCCATTGATTTTGAAGCCAGTGACGCCTTTCGCTGGCCCGTTAACAAAGTCACGGTTTGCATACGTGACTTCAATGGACTTCGCACTCCGCTGTTTGCTCGTTTTGCTGCTCGTAGAGAGAAACAGCTTTGATTCCTCAAGCAGCACCGAGACATTCATTTTATTCATAGAATCGATTTCTGAAAACATACTTGCCGTCTTTGGATATTCTGTTTCCAGCGTCGTTAATACCTTCACCGAAGGCACCTCCAGCGACAGAAAGAAAGGATCGCCTTGGTTTTCAAATAGCAATAATCTCATTTTATGCAAATCCCATGCTCGCATTCAATGACGCGGTTGAAAGCATCGTTCCAAATCCTGTGGCTAATGCTGGTCCGTAAACATATGCAGTAGCGCCAGCGGTGGCAACTAGCCCTGCGACAGCCACACGTTGAAGTAACATATGATCTATCAAAAGTTGTTCGGTAGGAGTGGGCAGCGAAAAGTTGTTTACCCTCACCGTTTTGACTACTTCACGAGCCATTTCCACGGCTCGCTCAATTGCTACAGCTGGCTGCTCTCTGCCTGTCATTTTGACTCGATGATAAACGATTAGACCGCCCCAATTGCCCAGAGTCACAACAACCTCTTTTGACAACGATGCATTGTTTGCACCTAGCCAATATGCTTTGAACCCGCCGATCCCAGGACTCCATGTCTCGCCGGTCCACGTATTTGATTGATCGTTAGCGCCCGGCAAAATCGAGCCGTCATACCAATGCCATCCGCCGTAGATGGTGTCTATTCCGTTCGCCATCGCGATGGCGGCACGTAGCTGTACGGCTCCTTTGGCAATACCGGTAGAAGAGTCCGGTTTGATTTCTCCAATTTTTGATTCGGTCAGATTCAGTAGGTCAGGCTCGATAATTCCTAAGAAATGTGGGTGCGTAGAATTAGTTTGGACGACTTGGTTGTGTTGGCGAGCCCATCTGCGGTAGTCCTCTTGAATAGCATCGTGAGCGGCACGGCCGACTTTTGTAAAGAAGCTGTCGCCCTTGAACGGATCAAGCCCACTCGGAACACTAGAGCCCGATTTTCTTGCCAGTCCACTTGGATCAATACCCTGGATCGGATCCCCATGCACGTACGCATATTTGTGCAACGACTGCGGATCTTGCATGTTGCCCGCAAATGGATCGAGCCGGTTGAATCGGCCAGTCGTGGGCGAATAGAAGCGAGCTCGCAGATACTGTTGTTGAGCGGCGGAGTCGAAGTGCTCGCCAGAGTACCCGAGCGATGAGAGGCGGGCAGTGGTTGCGAGGGGGGCACCTGCGGTGTTGTGCAGGGCGAGTAATTCGCCGTAAGCGGTGAACGTCATCGCTTGCACGATTGGGGCGACCGCTACGGCCAAGTCGTAGAGGATGCGGACGCTGCCGTGTCCGTCGTGGCCGAAGATGTGGGTCTGGTCATTGGTCACTTGTCCTTGGTCGTCGCGGGTCACGACACGTTGCGCGATCTCGTCGTGGCCGAAGGTGTAGTCGCGGGTTTCAGTTGTGCTGTCGGCGTTGGTTTTGACCTCTCGAATCGTTTGCGTGTAACCGGTGTGGTTGTGCGCGTCGGCGAGGAAACTGGTGGACGATTCCAACGTCCAGGTTTCATTGGCGATCGTGCCTGTGGCGGTGCCAGTCTCGGTTGTTGCTTCGACACGGAACGATTTGCTGTCGTACGAATAGCTCGTGCGCTCACGCGATGAGAGTGTCCCGCTCGTGTAACCTTCGTTGATTACCGAAGACATACGCCCTTGGAGGTTGTAACCGAATACTTGTTTGCTGACCGTTTGGCTGGCAGCGGTTACAGTTTTGGAGGTTTGCTGCGTGTGGTCATAGGCGTAGGTTGTGGTGGTATCCTTGCTGTTGTCGACGAGGTCATCGAGGATCTCGTTGAGCAACCGATCGTTGGCATCAAAATCGTACGTGATGACTTGGTCGACGCCATCGTTTCCATGGTCGCGTTCGAGCCGAGTGCGGTTGCCGGTTAGATCGAACGTAAAGCTATCGGTTTGGTCGAAGGTATCGTCCCAGTGGTCGAGGGCCTCGTCGGTCAACCGACCGACGTCGTCGTAGCTCCAGTCATACGTGTTCGTTTTCAATTCACCGGAGTCGACCACGTTGTCGGAGTTGAGGTCGTACCAGGTGAATTCGTAGAGGGCGGTACGTTTGCCATCGGCGCGGACGGTTAGTCCGCGTGCGTTCTTGCTCGCTGCTCTTGATTTGTCCCGGCATTCGTTGGGTTTCACGCCGCAACAACGGGCCGCGAGCTGCTGGCGGCGTGTTTTCAATAACCTGCACCTCGTTCGCTCTCCCGCGCCTGGCGCACGCGGGTTTGCCTTGATGATTTGCGGTGAGATTGGGCCGGGGCAAGCATCGCCTTAGTTTAGACGATGCTCGCCAGGTCGTGGGCTCGGGCAGCTAAGAAGCTAGAAGCTAGTTGCTAGTTGCTCTTCTTCTTTCGCCCGTCGCCGGTTGGGTGCGTGTTTTCATGCACCTCTTTGAGCTTGCCGAGCGTCAGGTGGGTGTAGATTTCAGTGGTCGCCAGACGCTCGTGACCGAGGTACGTTTGCAGGGACCTGAGGTCAGCTCCGTTTTCGAGCATCAGCGTGGCTGCGGTGTGACGCAGGATGTGACAGGCTCCCCGTTTGGTGATGCCCGCTTTCTTCATGCTCGTCCGCACGATCAGTGCCAGCATCACACGCGATAGCGGTTTGCCGCGCTGGCCGATGAATAGCGAGTGGCCGCTCAGGCCGTTGGCCATCAACGGGCGTACGTCGATGACGTACTTGTTGATCCACTCCAGCGCCGAACTGCTGATCGGCGCTAGGCGATCCTTGTTCCCCTTGCCTGCGTTGACCTGGACGAGCTTGCGGTCGGCGACGATGTCGGACAGTTGCAGATTGCCCAGCTCCGAAGCTCGGATCGCTGTCGAGAAGAATGTCTCGATGATCGCCCGGTCGCGGATACCGTACGGCGTGCTCACGTCGGGGATGTTTAATAGCGCGAACACTTCGTCGGACGTCAGCACGTTGGCGAGTTTACGACGAGGGACTTTGGGGATTTCGAGATCCAGTGACGGATCGGTCAACACGATCTTGCTCTTGGTGAGCCAACGGCAGAACGTGCGCACCGAGATCAGGCGACCGGCTTGGGTCGCGAACGCGAGCGTCTTGCCCGAGAGCGGATTGCGGTAGTGATACAGGTAACTGCGGAATCCGCCGACCGCTTCCTCGGTCAATTCGGATGCTTTACTGACGCCTCGCTCGTCGCAGTAGCGAGCGAACATGCCCAGGATACTGGTTTCACCGATGAGCGTTCGCTCGGCAT
This sequence comes from uncultured Planctomycetota bacterium, assembly GCA_963763175.1. GTDB lineage: Bacteria > Planctomycetota > Planctomycetia > Pirellulales > Pirellulaceae > Rhodopirellula. The sequence continues at coordinate 1,846,149 of CAVXOB010000011.1, forward strand.
AGTTTTTCAGCTTCAGCTCGTAGAGGTAACGTTCCACCGCGGTGCTGAGTTTGGCGTGGGCGAGTTGGGATAGATTGGACATCGTTTCAAATTTCCTTTCAGGAAAGTGGGATCGGTGCGCACCGCCAGACAGTTCTGTGCGGCGCGCGTTGCCGATCGGGATTGGGATTTGGACTGACCAGAGTGGTCAGGCCAACAAGAAAGCGATCTGCGGTTGATGCAGCTCGCTGGGTCGAGACTCGTCACCGGGTACGGCGACGGTTGGGGTCGCTAGAATCACGACCCCTTGTTGTTTTTTGGCTCCTCCGCAGCAGAACTGCGAACGAGACCGGGAATCACGGGGTTTTTGACCTCCTGTGGGGTGGAAAGTGCTTGGAAAGTGACTGGAAAGCATGCGAATTACTTGCTTGATCTGCCGCAAGACTGGAGGTTTAGCCCGCAAGAGTTGGCATCGTACCGAGTTTGAGTAGCAGTTTACCGATATCGCGTTTGATCAGGTCGGCATCGACGAACAGTTCGCTGGCGGCGGCCTTGATGAAGCTGGCCCGGCTCCGGGCTTTGACGAGATCGAGGGTGTCGAGATGAACGAGACCGTCCCGGCTGGCCATGATGTTGACTTTCAGCGTCCAGGCGTTCGTGTTCTTGTCGAGACCACGGACGCGGTAACGCCGATCGTCGACGATCAACGTCACTTGCTCGTTTTCAACGATCAGGTTCTCGTCGGCAGTAGCCTCTTTAGTCAAATCTTTCGTAGCGGGACTCGCCAAGAGTTTCGGTTCTATCCTCGACTCTCCCGGCTGTTCATTCGTGTGTTTCGTGTCATTCGTGGTCAAAACTCCCGTCTCCTCATCTCCTTGTCTCCCCCTCTCCCCATCTCCCACTCGAACCTCCTTCGGTGCTCGACTTTTCTTGTCAACACGCTTGCCGTCGATCGCGATGACCTTGCCTTCGTCATTGAAAACCGGAATCGTGATGCAGCCGCGTAGCGCTTCGTGGCCGGTTGATTTCATCAGTCCGATTTCAACCAGTGGTTGTCGAATCGCTTTGCCCGCTTTGGTTTCACCCTTGGGGAATTGTTTGCCGAGACTTCGATCGGAGAAACCGATTCGCTTCGCTTTGGCTTCTTCGATTGTCAGCCCGAGTTCATCGTTCAGATACTTGACGGCTTTCGCGTTTGCTTCGAGGCAAGAGGCGTAGTAGTCGGTGGCGGCGGTCAGTGGGTCGGCTTGGATGGCTTGCGTAATTGGATCGTTCATGAATTTGACTCGGCATGCAAAAGAAAGAGACGATTCGGTAGAGACGTACCGGTAGCGCAGTTGAGTGGGTTGGTTTTTCAACGTCGCCAGAGAAGAACCGGTCGCGCGGCATCTTCGGCTCACGTTGGTCAGTCGCTCGGGAGTCCGAAATGCGATCGGTTCGGCGGCACGTTTGGATTACTTGAGTTTCCGAATATGTCTCGCGACCTCAGGGGCTTGTAAGGGGTAAACTGAGAAATCGTGAAAACTATTTCCGGAGTCGGGCCGATGTTTGGGAAGTTGTGCGGTCTGGCGTCGCAAAAGACATTCATCGCATCGCGACTGAACACACCACGCTGCGGCGAAAGCTAGAAGCTAGAAGCTAGTCGCTAATTTGCCACCGTCCTCTGCGCGTTTGTCTCTGCCGCCGCTGACTTCTACGAAGCGGCGACAGAGACAAACACTCCGAGTACTCCTTTCGCCAAAAAAACATGAGAAGGCAGTTTGGGCATTGGGAGTGGGTTGGCGCTGGAGACGAGCGGCGAGTGGAATCAGCGGCTTGGCATCGTCGGGCCGGGATTGGCTGGCGCAGTTTCGATGGGCCCTCGCTCGGACGGACTTCGCTTCCGACGGCTCATCGCCGTCGTCCGCTGCGCCGCCGGTTTGCAAGCGGTTTAGCGAATCCCGCTCCCAGCTTACCTTCGCTTCCGCTGGTCGACTTCGGACGCGGTCGCTCTCGTTAGTCATCCAGTAAGGAGTTCGGCTTCCCGCCTCACCTGTATTTATCGGCATCCCGCTGCGTCGCTCCCGTCGCCTTGAGATCGGCGACTCCGCTCCTGGCTTTGCCTCGGTTCCTCGCTTCACGCTGGCGGCCCACTCCCTACCGGTCGTTTCCTGCCGCCCGCACGGCGCTCGTCACGACGCCCGGTCGCTTTCGGCGTCGTCCACTCGTCTGTCGCTCCCGCTGGTCGACTCCGCTCCTTCCGCTCCCGATCGCCTGCGCGACCCGGCGTGTGCGAACGTCGTTCGCTCCGATTTCCGCTGCGCTCCAACCGTCACTCACTTCCATGTTCGCACCCGCCGGGCGACCTCGTGTCGCCGGGCTAAGATCAAGCAGCCGCATCCGTGCGGCTGCGGGTTTCACTTCTTCCTACTCACACGGCGGCCTCCAGCCGAAACAGCCGCGACGCACTTCGTGTGCGTCGCCCGCGTCGCTCCGCTCCTGGGAAAACCCAACGCCTAGGCGCATCGTGCCGCAGAAGATGGCGAACGATCGTATCCGCCAATAACTTCCTCCTGTCCATCTAATGGTTAATCAGTGTCGGACACCTTTTCTTCATCCGCACCTTTTCTTCGTCCGGACACCTTTTCTTCGTCGGCCTTGCTATTGACTAATGCAAAAACAACTCTCGACTGGTGGCCAAAACAGCCTTTCATACTGTCCGACGTGCCGTTCATTCACACCTACCTCACGTCGCGTCCCGGCATCATATACGTCACGAGTTTCGCCATTCACCGCCTTTACAAAGTATAGAGAATCGTCATAGCCACATGAAAGTCGAATGTCGATTGGAGATGCTGCGGCGACGACGTTGAGCACCACAACCGCCAAGCTTAAAACGAATCTCTTCCATTTCAATGCATTCGCAACCAGGACGAGCGCGCCCAATGGCAATGTAAGCAAAGTGATGGTTCGATCGCTTAATATGATTGCGTAAGCAAATCCCAACCAAGCAACAACTATCGGAACAAGACCAATGTTTTGCACTGAAAAGTATTTCATTACGTGACCGCCGGATTAGGAGTGCCGTACGTCTGGAATGATTGCGCCTGATCCGTAAGCCAATGTTGAAGCACAGGATAGATTGTATATCCCGCTGACGTTAGGTTGGCAGCTATCTGCGACTGGGTTCCGCTAGCCCCGATTGCTCTCATGAATTGAGACTGCTTTGAATAGGCCGGGGGCTCTCGCCAAACATCTCGAAGCCTGGTTCCTATACTTTGCCGGTCATGAACAGATTCATGGATAATCAGCGACGCAAGAATCGGTGCTGGAAGATCGAGAGCATCACGACGCAACACCATTGTATCGTTTTGATGGGGAAAAGCCTTCCCGTAAAAATCCGCGTTGAGATTGTCTGTTACTTGAAATGTGAACTCTGGGCCGAATAGTCCACGTTGTGTAAGGAAACTATAGTCCTGGTAGAAGCCAGGAACGCTTCCAATAAACACCACGGCATCACGAATTTTATTCGACTCTGAAGCAGTCGGATTCCGAATCGATGTTGCAAAGCCAATCGAAAAGTAGCCAGCCGCAAACAGAGCCGGCAACAGATAGAATGATTGGGTTGATAAAATGGGCACGATGGCAGCTCCTCCAATCGCTGCGTTACCTAACAGTCCGCCTACGATCGCGCCAGTCGCTAGTGTGAGCCAAAACTCAGGATCGTCAAAGTCATAACCAAGGTTAAACGCTACTGCACCACCGCTAATTGCACCAATTGTTCCCCCGATCGCCACAGAAATGGAAACGCTTGCTAGGACACTCTCACCGCTCGGATCGGTTCCTCCAATCGGATCACCATGCACATAGGCGTATTTGTGCAGCGACTGCGGATCTTGCATGTTGCCCGCGAATGGATCGAGCCGGTTAAAGCGACCGGTGGCGGGATTGTAGAAGCGGGCGCGTAGGTATTGCTGCTGAGCGGCAGCGTCGAAGTGTTCGCCACTGTATCCCAGTGACGAAAAGCGTGACGTTGTGGCGCGAGAGGCACCTGCGTTGTTGTGCAGGGCGAGTAGTTCGCCGTAGGCGGAGAATGTCATCGCTTGCACGATTGGGGAGACGGCTACGGCCAAGTCGTAGAGGATGCGGACGCTGCCGTGACCGTCGTGGCCGAAGATGTGGGTTTGGTCGCTAGTGATGGTGCCGCTCGAATCGCGTGAGACGACACGTTGCGCGATTTCATCGTGCCCGAAGGTGTAGTCTCGGGTTTCGGTTGTGCCGTCGGCGTTCGTTTTGACCTCACGGATCGTTTGCGTGTAACCGGTGTGGTTGTGAGCGTCGGCGAGGAAACTGGTGGACGATTCCAACGTCCAGGTTTCATTGGCAATCGTGCCTGTGGCGGTGCCACTCTCCGTTACCAATTCGACCCGGAACGATTTGCTGTCGTACGAATAACTCGTGCGCTCACGCGATGAGAGTGTCCCGCTCGTGTAACCTTCGTTGACGACCGACGACATCCTTCCTTGGAGGTTGTAACCGAAGACTTGCTTGCTAACCGTTTGGCTGGCGGCGGTTACCGTTTTGGACGTTTGCTGGGTGTGATCGTAGGCGTAGGTTGTTGTGGTGTCTTTGCTGTTGTCGACGAGGTCGTCGAGGATCTCGTCGAGTAATCGATCGTTGGCATCAAAATCGTACGTGATGACTTGGTCGACGCCATTGTTGCCGTGGTCGCGTTCGAGTCGGGTGCGGTTGCCGGTTAGGTCGAACGCAAAACTATCGGTTTGATCGAAGGTATCGTCCCAGTGGTCGAGGGCTTCGTCGGTGAGGCGGCCGACGTCGTCATAAGTCCATGAATAGCTACTAGCTTTTAGCTCATTAGCTGTTAGCTCTCCGTCGGAGTTGAGGTCGTACCAGATGGATTCGTAGAGGGCGGTTCGTTTGCCATTGGCGCGGACGGTTAGTCCGCGTGCGTTCTTGCTCGCTGCTCTTGATTTGTCCCGGCATTCGTTGGGTTTCACGCCGCAACAACGGGCCGCGAGCTGCTGGCGGCGTGTTTTCAATAACCTGCACCTCGTTCGCTCTCCCGCGCGCTGGCGCACGCGGGTTTGCCTTGATGATTTGCGGTGAGATTGGGCCGGGGCAAGCATCGCCTTAGTTTAGACGATGCTCGCCAGGTCGTGGGCTCGGGCAGCTAAGAAGCTAGAAGCTAGTTGCTAGTTGCTCTTCTTCTTTCGCCCGTCGCCGGTTGGGTGCGTGTTTTCATGCACCTCTTTGAGCTTGCCGAGCGTCAGGTGGGTGTAGATTTCAGTGGTCGCCAGACGCTCGTGACCGAGGTACGTTTGCAGGGACCGCAGGTCGGCTCCGTTTTCGAGCATCAGCGTGGCTGCGGTGTGACGCAGGATGTGACAGGCGCCCCGTTTGGTGATGCCCGCTTCCTGCATGCTCGTCCGCACGATCAGTGCCAACATCACCCGCGATAACGGTTTGCCGCGCTGGCCGATGAATAGCGAGTGGCCGCTCAGGCCGTTGGCCATCAACGGGCGTACGTCGATGACGTACTTGTTGATCCACTCCAGCGCCGAACTGCTGATCGGCGCTAGGCGATCCTTGTTCCCCTTGCCTGCGTTGACCTGGACGAGCTTGCGGTCGGCGACGATGTCGGACAGTTGCAGATTGCCCAGCTCCGAAGCTCGGATCGCTGTCGAGAAGAATGTCTCGATGATCGCCCGGTCGCGGATACCGTACGGCGTGCTCACGTCGGGGATGTTTAATAGCGCGAACACTTCGTCGGACGTCAGCACGTTGGCGAGTTTACGACGAGGGACTTTGGGGATTTCGAGATCCAGTGACGGATCGGTCAACACGATCTTGCTCTTGGTGAGCCAACGACAGAACGTGCGCACCGAGATCAGGCGACCGGCTTGGGTCGCGAACGCGAGCGTCTTGCCCGAGAGCGGATTGCGGTAGTGATACAGGTAACTGCGGAATCCGCCGACCGCTTCCTCGGTCAATTCGGATGCTTTACTGACGCCTCGCTCGTCGCAGTAGCGGGCGAACATGCCCAGGATACTGGTTTCACCGATGAGCGTTCGCTCGGCATAGTTTTTCAGCTTCAGCTCGTAGAGGTAACGTTCCACGGCGGTGCTGAGTTTGGCGTGGGCGAGTTGGGATAGATTGGACATCGTTTCAAATTTCCTTTCAGGAAAGTGGGATCGGTGCGCACCGCCAGACAGTTCTGTGCGGCGCGCGTTGCCGATCGGGATTGGGATTTGGACTGACCAGAGTGGTCAGGCCAACAAGAAAGCGATCTGCGGTTGATGCAGCTCGCTGGGTCGAGACTCGTCACCGGGTACGGCGACGGTTGGGGTCGCTAGAATCACGACCCCTTGTTGTTTTTTGGCTCCTCCTCAGCAGAACTGCGAACGAGACCGGGAATCACGGGGTTTTTGACCTCCTGTGGGGTGGAAAGTGCTTGGAAAGTGACTGGAAAGCATGCGAATTACTTGCTTGATCTGCCGCAAGACTGGAGGTTTAGCCCGCAAGAGTTGGCATCGTACCGAGTTTGAGTAGCAGTTTACCGATATCGCGTTTGATCAGGTCGGCATCGACGAACAGTTCGCTGGCGGCGGCCTTGATGAAGCTGGCCCGGCTCCGGGCTTTGACGAGATCGAGTGTGTCGAGATGAACGAGATCATCCCGGCTGGCCATGATGTTGACTTTCAGCGTCCAGGCGTTCGTGTTCTTGTCGAGACCACGGACGCGGTAACGCCGATCGTCGACGATCAACGTCACTTGCTCGTTTTCAACGATCAGGTTCTCGTCGGCAGTAGCCTCTTTAGTCAAATCTTTCGTAGCGGGACTCGCCAAGAGTTTCGGTTCTATCCTCGACTCTCCCGGCTGTTCATTCGTGTGTTTCGTGTCATTCGTGGTCAAAACTCCCGTCTCCTCATCTCCTTGTCTCCCCCTCTCCCCATCTCCCACTCGAACCTCCTTCGGTGCTCGACTTTTCTTGTCAACACGCTTGCCGTCGATCGCGATGACCTTGCCTTCGTCATTGAAAACCGGAATCGTGATGCAGCCGCGTAGCGCTTCGTGGCCGGTTGATTTCATCAGTCCGATCTCAACGAGTGGTTGTCGAATCGCTTTGCCCGCTTTGGTTTCACCCTTGGGGAATTGTTTGCCGAGACTTCGATCGGAGAAACCGATTCGCTTCGCTTTGGCTTCTTCGATTGTCAGCCCGAGTTCATCGTTCAGATACTTGACGGCTTTCGCGTTTGCTTCGAGGCAAGAGGCGTAGTAGTCGGTGGCGGCGGTCAGTGGGTCGGCTTGGATGGCTTGCGTAATTGGATCGTTCATGAATTTGACTCGGCATGCAAAAGAAAGAGACGATTCGGTAGAGACGTACCGGTAGCGCAGTTGAGTGGGTTGGTTTTTCAACGTCGCCAGAGAAGAACCGGTCGCGCGGCATCTTCGGCTCACGTTGGTCAGTCGCTCGGGAGTCCGAAATGCGATCGGTTCGGCGGCACGTTTGGATTACTTGAGTTTCCGAATATGTCTCGCGACCTCAGGGGCTTGTAAGGGGTAAACTGAGAAATCGTGAAAACTATTTCCGGAGTCGGGCCGATGTTTGGGAAGTTGTGCGGTCTGGCGTCGCAAAAGACATTCATCGCATCGCGACTGAACACACCACGCTGCGGCGAAAGCTAGAAGCTAGAAGCTAGTCGCTAATTTGCCACCGTCCTCTGCGCGTTTGTCTCTGCCGCCGCTGGCTTCTACGAAGCGACGACAGAGACAAACACTCCGAGTACTCCTTTCGCCAAAAAAACATGAGAAGGCAGTTTGGGCATTGGGAGTGGGTTGGCGCTGGAGACGAGCGGCGAGTGGAATCAGCGGCTTGGCATCGTCGGGCCGGGATTGGCTGGCGCAGTTTCGATGGGCCCTCGCTCGGACGGACTTCGCTTCCGACGGCTCATCGCCGTCGTCCGCTGCGCCGCCGGTTTGCAAGCGGTTTAGCGAATCCCGCTCCCAGCTTACCTTCGCTTCCGCTGGTCGACTTCGGACGCGGTCGCTCTCGTTAGTCATCCAGTGCGGAGTTCGGCATCACTCCCGAAGCGGTCGCTTTCCTGCCTCACCTGCTTTTATCGGCATCCCGCTGCCTCGCTCCCGTCGCCTTGAGATCGGCGACTCCGCTCCTGGCTTTGCCTCGGTTCCTCGCTTCACGCTCGCGGCCCACTCCCTACCGGTCGTTTCCTGCCGCCAGCACGGCGCTCGTCACGACGCCCGGTCGCTTTCGGCGTCGTCCGCTCGTCGCTCGCTCCCGCTGGTCGGCTCCACTCCTTCCGCTCCCGATCGCCTGCGCGACCCGCCGTGTGCGAACGTCGTTCGCTCCGATTTCCGCTGTCGCGTTCCATCGTCACTCACTTCCATGTTCGCACCCACCGGGCGACATCGTGTCGCCGGGCTAAGATCAAGCAGCCGCATCCGTGCGGCTGCGGGTTTCACTTCTTCCTACTGAACTTGCGGCCTCCAGCCGAAGCAGCCGCGACGCACTTCGTATGCGTCGCCCGTTCGCTTCGCTCTCGAATTACCAACGCCAGGGCGGCTTCGTGCCGCAAAGAAGGCGGACTTCGTGTCCGCCAACGAAAAACGACAGCCTCTCGGTTACCGTTTAAATGTCGCTTCGCTCCTGTGCAGACCATGGTAACAGCCATCAAAGAGACCTGACCCATTTGGCCGCTTTAAAGAGACCTGACCCATTTGGCCGCTTTCATTTGGCCGCTTTGACCCATTTGGCCGCTTTTCATTGGTTAATCGGTACCGGCCACCTTAGTTTTATCCGGTACCGGCCACCTTAGTTTTATCCAAGATCTCTTTTTGGATGAACCTTGAAAGTTCCGTGCCATCTAACGACAAACACTTTGGTTGTTCTTCTGAAAAATACCCACCTTCCAAGCCGCGTTGAAAAATTGTCGCCTCACAGTGCGATTGATCTATTTTACGAAGCGTTATTTTGTCCCACTTTTTCTCCAACGCTCTAAATCCGCCGACCTTCATGAACTCAAGGAAGCTCGAAAGCGAAGCATCGTGTTCCTTTTCTCGACCTTCTTCTTTGAAGAAACTAAACAGCCGGTGGATCTCACTCGCCATCGTTTCCGCATTCGTTTCTATAGTAAAACGCTGAGCTGGTAGAGTCGGTCCTTGGAAGCGATTCCAATAGCTACTTGAAGCCAATACTACCTCCGAGTCTTGAAAGAAAATGTACACTTCGGGCAATACGACTGGAGGCATTTCATTGGTCCATTTAAACAGTCTTCTTATTATTTCCATCGTCGGTCATTCTCCTAGCAAATGGAACCAAAGCTTACGCGATGAATTGCAACACAATCTTCACATCGGGGTAGAGACGGGGCGCTTCACGAAGGAATTTAGCGATTGCTCCTGCTTGACTTCCGCTAACCGCACCTTGCTCAAGTGCAATCACGAGCACCTTGTCTGTCACTCGGTTAGTTGCATTTGCCGCCGTGCTCACCGTAAAGTTTCCTCCGCTTGCGGTCGTCATATTTTGAAGCTTGCTCGCGAATCCTCGGAATTTCGAAGCAACCGCTGATCCACGCTGATACGATTTAGCTGTCAAATCTAAGCTCTTGATCGACGTTGCAATTCCGCGTCCGCCGCGGACAACGTAGTCGTCAATCGTCTTGAAGCTTCTGATTTCCCGACCAAGGAAAGCAGCGGGACGAGACAGAACCTTGGCTTCGATTGCGAAACCTCGCGCTGAAGCGTCTGTCATTCGCCACGCCGATCCAGGGAGTCTGAGCGAACGAAACTTTGTTATACTTTGGCCAGCGGCTCGAAGCTTAACTCCGTTTGACGCGAATCGGATCAAGCCAGCGCCCGCGCCGCCTAGGACTGCTCCCACCGCAAAATCAGTGGCTAAACCTGTTCCCAGATCCCAAAGTGCCGCCTCAAGCTCTTTGCCTCCAACGAAAACTTCGTGAAAGAACAGCGGCACTCTAACAACGGCTCCGATTCCAAGCGATATCATCCCTGCTCGAATCGCGCCGCCAGCCAACGCGCCACCGAGCGAAGCAAATTTGCCGGTCGGATCAGTGTTCCCAACCGGATCCCCATGCCCATACGCGTATTTGTGCAGCGACTGAGGGTCTTGCATGTTGCCTGCGAACGGATCGAGCCGGTTGAAGCGGCCAGTCGTGGGCGAATAGAAGCGAGCTCGCAAATACTGTTGTTGCGTGGCAGCGTCGAAGTGCTCGCCTGAATAACCGAGCGATGAGAGGCGGGCGGTGGTGGCGAGGGAGGCACCTGCGGCGTTGTGCAGGGCGAGTAGCTCGCCGTAGGCGGAGAACGTCATCGCTTGCACAATTGGGGCGACTGCTACGGCCAAGTCGTAGAGGATGCGGACGCTGCCGTGGCCGTCGTGGCCGAAGATGTGGGTTTGGTCGCTAGTGATGGTGCCGCTCGAATCGCGTGAGACGACACGTTGCGCGATTTCGTCGTGGCCGAAGGTGTAGTCGCGGGTTTCGGTTGTGCCGTCGGCGTTCGTTTTGACCTCTCGGATCGTTTGCGTGTAGCCGGTGTGGTTGTGACTGTCGGCGAGGAAGCTGGTGGACGATTCCAACGTCCAGGTTTCATTGGCGATCGTGCCTGTGGCGGTGCCAGTCTCGGTTACCAACTCGACCCGGAACGATTTGCTGTCGTACGAATAACTCGTGCGTTCACGCGATGAGAGTGTCCCGCTCGTGTAGCCTTCGTTGACGACAGAAGACATCCTGCCCTGGAGGTTGTAACCGAATACTTGCTTACTGACCGTTTGGCTGGCGGCGGTTACCGTTTTGGAGGTTTGCTGGGTGTGGTCATAGGTGTAGGTTGTGGTGGTGTCTTTGCTGTTGTCGACGAGGTCGTCGAGGATCTCGTCGAGTAATCGATCGTTGGCATCGAAATCGTAGGTGATGACTTGATCGACGCCATCGTTGCCGTGGTCTCGTTCGAGTCGGGTGCGGTTGCCGGTTAGATCGAACGTAAAACTTTCGGTTTGATCGAGGGTATCGTCCCAGTGGTCGAGGGCTTCGTCGGTGAGGCGTCCGACGTCGTCATAAGTCCATGAATAGCTACTAGCTTTTAGCTCGTTGGCTGTTAGCTCTCCGTCGGAGTTGAGGTCGTACCAGGTGGATTCGTAGAGGGCGGTCCGTTTGCCATCGGCGCGGACGGTTAGTCCGCGTGCGTTCTTGCTCGCTGCTCTTGATTTGTCCCGGCATTCGTTGGGTTTCACGCCGCAACAACGGGCCGCGAGCTGCTGGCGGCGTGTTTTCAATAACCTGCACCTCGTTCGCTCTCCCGCGCCTGGCGCACGCGGGTTTGCCTTGATGATTTGCGGTGAGATTGGGCCGGGGCAAGCATCGCCTTAGTTTAGACGATGCTCGCCAGGTCGTGGGCTCGGGCAGCTAAGAAGCTAGAAGCTAGTTGCTAGTTGCTCTTCTTCTTTCGCCCGTCGCCGGTTGGGTGCGTGTTTTCATGCACCTCTTTGAGCTTGCCGAGCGTCAGGTGGGTGTAGATTTCAGTGGTCGCCAGACGCTCGTGACCGAGGTACGTTTGCAGGGACCGCAGGTCGGCTCCGTTTTCGAGCATCAGCGTGGCTGCGGTGTGACGCAGGATGTGACAGGCGCCCCGTTTGGTGATGCCCGCTTCCTGCATGCTCGTCCGCACGATCAGTGCCAACATCACCCGCGATAACGGTTTGCCGCGCTGGCCGATGAATAGCGAGTGGCCGCTCAGGCCGTTGGCCATCAACGGGCGTACGTCGATGACGTACTTGTTGATCCACTCCAGCGCCGAACTGCTGATCGGCGCTAGGCGATCCTTGTTCCCCTTGCCTGCGTTGACCTGGACGAGCTTGCGGTCGGCGACGATGTCGGACAGTTGCAGATTGCCCAGCTCCGAAGCTCGGATCGCTGTCGAGAAGAATGTCTCGATGATCGCCCGGTCGCGGATACCGTACGGCGTGCTCACGTCGGGGATGTTTAATAGCGCGAACACTTCGTCGGACGTCAGCACGTTGGCGAGTTTACGACGAGGGACTTTGGGGATTTCGAGATCCAGTGACGGATCGGTCAACACGATCTTGCTCTTGGTGAGCCAACGACAGAACGTGCGCACCGAGATCAGGCGACCGGCTTGGGTCGCGAACGCGAGCGTCTTGCCCGAGAGCGGATTGCGGTAGTGATACAGGTAACTGCGGAATCCGCCGACCGCTTCCTCGGTCAATTCGGATGCTTTACTGACGCCTCGCTCGTCGCAGTAGCGGGCGAACATGCCCAGGATACTGGTTTCACCGATGAGCGTTCGCTCGGCATAGTTTTTCAGCTTCAGCTCGTAGAGGTAACGTTCCACGGCGGTGCTGAGTTTGGCGTGGGCGAGTTGGGATAGATTGGACATCGTTTCAAATTTCCTTTCAGGAAAGTGGGATCGGTGCGCACCGCCAGACAGTTCTGTGCGGCGCGCGTTGCCGATCGGGATTGGGATTTGGACTGACCAGAGTGGTCAGGCCAACAAGAAAGCGATCTGCGGTTGATGCAGCTCGCTGGGTCGAGACTCGTCACCGGGTACGGCGACGGTTGGGGTCGCTAGAATCACGACCCCTTGTTGTTTTTTGGCTCCTCCTCAGCAGAACTGCGAACGAGACCGGGAATCACGGGGTTTTTGACCTCCTGTGGGGTGGAAAGTGCTTGGAAAGTGACTGGAAAGCATGCGAATTACTTGCTTGATCTGCCGCAAGACTGGAGGTTTAGCCCGCAAGAGTTGGCATCGTACCTGGTGATTTTAGTTTTTCCGGGTCGAGAAGTCCGATCAAGAACGGTTGTCCGCCGTGGCCTTCTCCGTGATACAGCAACTCGTAAACGAACCGACGCCCCTGCTTTCCCCGGTGAACGACGAGGTATTCTAAGTCCACGAGCCGGGACAGATGACGGTGCAGTTGTGTGTCACTCCACTGCGTCGATTCACGGACGTCCCGGCGGGTGAAGCGGAACGCATGACGGCTGACGCCATTGGCTCGGGACGACTCGTCGACGAAGTCATGCAGTAGCGAGAGTAACCGGCGACTTTGCGGAGCCAGTTCGTCGAGACTCTGGCCGAGAACTTCACCGGTGATGCTACCGGCGATCGCAATGTCTTGCGCTTCGACGTTGATGTAATCGAACGTCGTGCCATCGGCCAGCGTGCGGGTGTGGACGGGGCGCTGATATTGATGCAGCAGTGCGATCGTGTCAATCAGCGTCAGGTATTTGTTCTGGTCACGACGCAATCGTGTCTTGTCGTTGGCGAACGTGAGCTGGGGTGCGTAGGGATTGATGACTTGCAGCGGGCGAAGTAATCGCTGCGCATTTTGATGCAGGTTGCGCAGCGATTTTTTCGCCTCACTGCGATCGATCGCCACAAACGTTCTGGATTCACGCTGCATCGCTTGAATGGAATCGGTTTGATGTTTCGATTCATCGACACTCAGCACGAGACACCGATTAACGAGTTCCTCGTCGATGTCCATGGCCGTGGTGGTCAGAAAAATTTGCACGGGGCCTTCGACGTGATACTCCGTCGTTTGCATCCTCCCGTTCTCTCCGCGTTCGGTGGTGGCGTGTCGGAGTTCACCTTCGCTTTGCAGGAGTTTGAGTGCGTAGGTCGCTTCGGCGATCCCTTCGTCTTCGCTGATCGCGAGCGTCTTATGTTTGATTTGATTGGAATCGAGATAGAACAACGACCGACCGGTCATGCCGGAATAACGAAGCTGCTCTTCGCCGGGCATCATATCGAGGACCGCGTCCATCAGCGATGTCTTGCCCGCTGAGGAAGAGGACTGGATCACGATGGCGAGCGGCTGGGAAAGCTTGCGACTGGTCGCGGCCAAGTAACCCGCGAGTTTGTTGGTTGACTCACCGACGATCCCACAAGCGTCGATGTCGGCGACGATCCGCTGGAGCAGGTTGGGGTCTTGGAGCAAGTCGAGTGCGGCGGCCTCGTCTTGCTCGCTGATTTCAACCGGTTTGGGTGTTGCATTCGAGTTGAATAGTTCGGCGATTTGCTGTTCTCGGAGATTTTCGAGTTTGAGTAGCAGTTTACCGATATCGCGTTTGATCAGGTCGGCATCGACGAAAAGTTCGCTGGCGGCGGCCTTGATGAAGCTGGCCCGGCTCCGGGCTTTGACGAGATCGAGGGTGTCGAGATGAACGAGATCATCTCGGCTGGCCATGATGTTGACTTTCAGCGTCCAGGCGTTCGTGTTCTTGTCGAGACCACGGACGCGGTAACGCCGATCGTCGACGATCAACGTCACTTGCTCGTTTTCAACGATCAGGTTCTCGTCGGCAGTAGCCTCTTTAGTCAAATCTTTCGTAGCGGGACTCGCCAAGAGTTTCGGTTCTATCCTCGACTCTCCCGGCTGTTCATTCGTGTGTTTCGTGTCATTCGTGGTCAAAACTCCCGTCTCCTCATCTCCTTGTCTCCCCCTCTCCCCATCTCCCACTCGAACCTCCTTCGGTGCTCGACTTTTCTTGTCAACACGCTTGCCGTCGATCGCGATGACCTTGCCTTCGTCATTGAAAACCGGAATCGTGATGCAGCCGCGTAGCGCTTCGTGGCCGGTTGATTTCATCAGTCCGATTTCAACCAGTGGTTGTCGAATCGCTTTGCCCGCTTTGGTTTCACCCTTGGGGAATTGTTTGCCGAGACTTCGATCGGAGAAACCGATTCGCTTCGCTTTGGCTTCTTCGATTGTCAGCCCGAGTTCATCGTTCAGATACTTGACGGCTTTCGCGTTTGCTTCGAGGCAAGAGGCGTAGTAGTCGGTGGCGGCGGTCAGTGGGTCGGCTTGGATGGCTTGCGTAATTGGATCGTTCATGAATTTGACTCGGCATGCAAAAGAAAGAGACGATTCGGTAGAGACGTACCGGTAGCGCAGTTGAGTGGGTTGGTTTTTCAACGTCGCCAGAGAAGAACCGGTCGCGCGGCATCTTCGGCTCACGTTGGTCAGTCGCTCGGGAGTCCGAAATGCGATCGGTTCGGCGGCACGTTTGGATTACTTGAGTTTCCGAATATGTCTCGCGACCTCAGGGGCTTGTAAGGGGTAAACTGAGAAATCGTGAAAACTATTTCCGGAGTCGGGCCGATGTTTGGGAAGTTGTGCGGTCTGGCGTCGCAAAAGACATTCATCGCATCGCGACTGAACACACCACGCTGCGGCGAAAGCTAGAAGCTAGAAGCTAGTCGCTAATTTGCCACCGTCCTCTGCGCGTTTGTCTCTGCCGCCGCTGGCTTCTACGAAGCGACGACAGAGACAAACACTCCGAGTACTCCTTTCGCCAAAAAAACATGAGAAGGCAGTTTGGGCATTGGGAGTGGGTTGGCGCTGGAGACGAGCGGCGAGTGGAATCAGCGGCTTGGCATCGTCGGGCCGGGATTGGCTGGCGCAGTTTCGATGGGCCCTCGCTCGGACGGACTTCGCTTCCGACGGCTCATCGCCGTCGTCCGCTGCGCCGCCGGTTTGCAAGCGGTTTAGCGAATCCCGCTCCCAGCTTACCTTCGCTTCCGCTGGTCGACTTCGGACGCGGTCGCTCTCGTTAGTCATCCAGTAAGGAGTTCGGCTTCCCGCCTCACCTGTATTTATCGGCATCCCGCTGCGTCGCTCCCGTCGCCTTGAGATCGGCGACTCCGCTCCTGGCTTTGCCTCGGTTCCTCGCTTCACGCTGGCGGCCCACTCCCTACCGGTCGTTTCCTGCCGCCCGCACGGCGCTCGTCACGACGCCCGGTCGCTTTCGGCGTCGTCCACTCGTCTGTCGCTCCCGCTGGTCGACTCCGCTCCTTCCGCTCCCGATCGCCTGCGCGACCCGGCGTGTGCGAACGTCGTTCGCTCCGATTTCCGCTGCGCTCCAACCGTCACTCACTTCCATGTTCGCACCCGCCGGGCGACCTCGTGTCGCCGGGCTAAGATCAAGCAGCCGCATCCGTGCGGCTGCGGGTTTCACTTCTTCCTACTCACGTGGCGGCCTCCAGCCGAAGCAGCCGCGACGCACTTCGTGTGCGTCGCCCGTATCGCTCCGCTCCCGGAAGAACCAACGCCTGGGCGGCTTCGTGCCGCAGAAGATGGCGGACGATCGTGTCCGCCAAAAACTTCCTCCAGTCCATCTAATGGGTAATCGGTGTCGGACACCTTTTCTTCATCCGGTTTTATCCCGGCACTCCCTGACACCTTTTCCTCGTCCTCTGACACCTTTTCCTCGTCCTCGCGCGTCCCCTTTGATCTCGCGTCCCCTTTGATCTCGCCCATCATCTATTTGATTTATCCCGGTCTTGAGCCACCCTTGATTACTCTGGTTGGAGGTGAGTACATCAGTTTGTTTGATGTAGAAGTTTTTTCAATCCAGTTGATGAAGCTCGGCAACTTTTGTGCATCTTGATGTCCGCGTATTATGTCCGATTCGAGCTTGGATGCCTGTCCGCCTGACAGTTCGTAAACAACTATCTCGCTCGACCGAACGATAGTCGCAGTGTTAGTTTTCACTGGCAACTCGTAAAAGACTCTCAACCGAGACACATTGTCGAACAGCAGGACAGTGCTACCAATTTGGTTGAGCAGCGGTTTTTCAAACTCGCACTCAGAAGCGACAACGACAATCGAGTTATACCGAGAGTCGACAAAACACCAATTTCCCGAGTCGTCGATTTCCCGATCAATTGGTGGCTCGCGTATACCGTCTTCAGCGCGAAGCGAAAACGGCGTTCCAGTTCTTGTGCGTTCATCGCAAGATCCCACTACCAATATTACGACAGTGGAGATCAAAATACCAGCAAACGTCTTGTATCGGAGCATTAAAATCTCAATGCGTTTCTGTCCGCAGGTTCTAGTTTGCTATTTCCGAGGTGACCACCCAAATGCAACGTGATTCCAGAATTGGTCGGCGTAACATTCGGTAATCGCATATATGTGGGAGGTAAGAACTCGCCGTGAGTTGCATACCAATGACCCGCAATGACCCAAGCGACTCGACCATCAGAGGTCCCATGAAACGGAGGCTTAAATCCCCAAAACGGGTCTGTGACCGAACGATACCCTGAAACGCTGTTTGCTGCGGAAAAGAGACTTCCATCTTTGCGACCCAACAGTGTATCTACGACAATTCCATCACGATGAGCAAGGGCGTTGACGTAGCCCCACAACATGTAATTCACTTCGGCTTGAAAAAAGACGCTTCCATTCACAGTTACAGTTTGCTCAACTCTGTTTGGACCAAGCGATGACGGAACCAAGACTGAGTCGTAAGTTGAATCTTGCAAGGCGTCGATGTCCCATCCAGAGAAACTATGTGCATCGCGGAAGATGTTCTCTTTCTCAGACTTTGTCCTCTGATCCCACTGCGACTTAACGTCAGCAAGGGCCGTCAACAGCTGAGGAGTTATATTCTTCCCACCAGCGCCGGTTGCTGTATTGCGGTAGCGATCCCGCCTTGCTGTCCAAACTGCTTGGGTAATTCCAAACAAGAAGTCGATCGTAGCACCTGCCGCTGCACCCGCAGCAACTGTTGTCTTCGCATGAGTGCCACGTAGACCAAATCCCAAAAGTGCGCCAATTGCAATCCCCATGAAAAACTCACCGCTTGGATCGACACCGCTTACCGGATCTCCATGGACATAGGCGTATTTGTGCAGCGACTGCGGATCTTGCATGTTTCCCGCGAATGGGTCGAGCCGGTTGAAGCGGCCAGTCGTGGGCGAATAGAAGCGGGCTCGCAGGTATTGCTGCTGAGCGTTGGCGTCGAAGTGCTCGCCTGAGTATCCCAGCGATGAGAGGCGGGCAGTGGTGGCGAGGGAGACACCTGCGGTGTTGTGCAGGGCGAGTAGTTCGCCGTAGGCGGAGAACGTCATCGCTTGCACGATTGGGGCGACCGCTACGGCCAAGTCGTAGAGGATGCGGACGCTGCCGTGTCCGTCGTGGCCGAAGATGTGGGTCTGGTCATTGGTCACTTGTCCTTGGTCGTCGCGGGTCACGACACGTTGCGCGATCTCGTCGTGGCCGAAGGTGTAGTCGCGGGTTTCAGTTGTGCTGTCGGCGTTGGTTTTGACCTCTCGAATCGTTTGCGTGTAACCGGTGTGGTTGTGCGCGTCGGCGAGGAAACTGGTGGACGATTCCAACGTCCAGGTTTCATTGGCGATCGTGCCTGTGGCGGTGCCAGTCTCGGTTGTTGCTTCGACACGGAACGATTTGCTGTCGTACGAATAGCTCGTGCGCTCACGCGATGAGAGTGTCCCGCTCGTGTAACCTTCGTTGATTACCGAAGACATACGCCCTTGGAGGTTGTAACCGAATACTTGTTTGCTGACCGTTTGGCTGGCAGCGGTTACAGTTTTGGAGGTTTGCTGCGTGTGGTCATAGGCGTAGGTTGTGGTGGTATCCTTGCTGTTGTCGACGAGGTCATCGAGGATCTCGTTGAGCAACCGATCGTTGGCATCAAAATCGTACGTGATGACTTGGTCGACGCCATCGTTTCCATGGTCGCGTTCGAGCCGAGTGCGGTTGCCGGTTAGATCGAACGTAAAGCTATCGGTTTGGTCGAAGGTATCGTCCCAGTGGTCGAGGGCCTCGTCGGTCAACCGACCGACGTCGTCGTAGCTCCAGTCATACGTGTTCGTTTTCAATTCACCGGAGTCGACCACGTTGTCGGAGTTGAGGTCGTACCAGGTGAATTCGTAGAGGGCGGTACGTTTGCCATCGGCGCGGACGGTTAGTCCGCGTGCGTTCTTGCTCGCTGCTCTTGATTTGTCCCGGCATTCGTTGGGTTTCACGCCGCAACAACGGGCCGCGAGCTGCTGGCGGCGTGTTTTCAATAACCTGCACCTCGTTCGCTCTCCCGCGCACTGGCGCACGCGGGTTTGCCTTGATGATTTGCGGTGAGATTGGGCCGGGGCAAGCATCGCCTTAGTTTAGACGATGCTCGCCAGGTCGTGGGCTCGGGCAGCTAAGAAGCTAGAAGCTAGTTGCTAGTTGCTCTTCTTCTTTCGCCCGTCGCCGGTTGGGTGCGTGTTTTCATGCACCTCTTTGAGCTTGCCGAGCGTCAGGTGGGTGTAGATTTCAGTGGTCGCCAGACGCTCGTGACCGAGGTACGTTTGCAGGGACCTGAGGTCAGCTCCGTTTTCGAGCATCAGCGTGGCTGCGGTGTGACGCAGGATGTGACAGGCTCCCCGTTTGGTGATGCCCGCTTTCTTCATGCTCGTCCGCACGATCAGTGCCAGCATCACACGCGATAGCGGTTTGCCGCGCTGGCCGATGAATAGCGAGTGGCCGCTCAGGCCGTTGGCCATCAACGGGCGTACGTCGATGACGTACTTGTTGATCCACTCCAGCGCCGAACTGCTGATCGGCGCTAGGCGATCCTTGTTCCCCTTGCCTGCGTTGACCTGGACGAGCTTGCGGTCGGCGACGATGTCGGACAGTTGCAGATTGCCCAGCTCCGAAGCTCGGATCGCTGTCGAGAAGAATGTCTCGATGATCGCCCGGTCGCGGATACCGTACGGCGTGCTCACGTCGGGGATGTTTAATAGCGCGAACACTTCGTCGGACGTCAGCACGTTGGCGAGTTTACGACGAGGGACTTTGGGGATTTCGAGATCCAGTGACGGATCGGTCAACACGATCTTGCTCTTGGTGAGCCAACGGCAGAACGTGCGCACCGAGATCAGGCGACCGGCTTGGGTCGCGAACGCGAGCGTCTTGCCCGAGAGCGGATTGCGGTAGTGATACAGGTAACTGCGGAATCCGCCGACCGCTTCCTCGGTCAATTCGGATGCTTTACTGACGCCTCGCTCGTCGCAGTAGCGAGCGAACATGCCCAGGATACTGGTTTCACCGATGAGCGTTCGCTCGGCATAGTTTTTCAGCTTCAGCTCGTAGAGGTAACGTTCCACCGCGGTGCTGAGTTTGGCGTGGGCGAGTTGGGATAGATTGGACATCGTTTCAAATTTCCTTTCAGGAAAGTGGGATCGGTGCGCACCGCCAGACAGTTCTGTGCGGCGCACGTTGCCGATCGGGATTGGGATTTGGACTGACCAGAGTGGTCAGGCCAACAAGAAAGCGATCTGCGGTTGATGCAGCTCGCTGGGTCGAGACTCGTCACCGGGTACGGCGACGGTTGGGGTCGCTAGAATCACGACCCCTTGTTGTTTTTTGGCTCCTCCGCAGCAGAACTGCGAACGAGACCGGGAATCACGGGGTTTTTGACCTCCTGTGGGGTGGAAAGTGCTTGGAAAGTGACTGGAAAGCATGCGAATTACTTGCTTGATCTGCCGCAAGACTGGAGGTTTAGCCCGCAAGAGTTGGCATCGTACCGAGTTTGAGTAGCAGTTTACCGATATCGCGTTTGATCAGGTCGGCATCGACGAACAGTTCGCTGGCGGCGGCCTTGATGAAGCTGGCCCGGCTCCGGGCTTTGACGAGATCGAGGGTGTCGAGATGAACGAGACCGTCCCGGCTGGCCATGATGTTGACTTTCAGCGTCCAGGCGTTCGTGTTCTTGTCGAGACCACGGACGCGGTAACGCCGATCGTCGACGATCAACGTCACTTGCTCGTTTTCAACGATCAGGTTCTCGTCGGCAGTAGCCTCTTTAGTCAAATCTTTCGTAGCGGGACTCGCCAAGAGTTTCGGTTCTATCCTCGACTCTCCCGGCTGTTCATTCGTGTGTTTCGTGGTCAAAGCTCCCGTCTCCTCATCTCCTTGTCTCCCCCTCTCCCCATCTCCCACTCGAACCTCCTTCGGTGCTCGACTTTTCTTGTCAACACGCTTGCCGTCGATCGCGATGACCTTGCCTTCGTCATTGAAAACCGGAATCGTGATGCAGCCGCGTAGCGCTTCGTGGCCGGTTGATTTCATCAGTCCGATTTCAACCAGTGGTTGTCGAATCGCTTTGCCCGCTTTGGTTTCACCCTTGGGGAATTGTTTGCCGAGACTTCGATCGGAGAAACCGATTCGCTTCGCTTTGGCTTCTTCGATTGTCAGCCCGAGTTCATCGTTCAGATACTTGACGGCTTTCGCGTTGGCTTCGAGGCAAGAGGCGTAGTAGTCGGTGGCGGCGGTCAGTGGGTCGGCTTGGATGGCTTGCGTAATTGGATCGTTCATGAATTTGACTCGGCATGCAAAAGAAAGAGACGATTCGGTAGAGACGTACCGGTAGCGCAGTTGAGTGGGTTGGTTTTTCAACGTCGCCAGAGAAGAACCGGTCGCGCGGCATCTTCGGCTCACGTTGGTCAGTCGCTCGGGAGTCCGAAATGCGATCGGTTCGGCGGCACGTTTGGATTACTTGAGTTTCCGAATATGTCTCGCGACCTCAGGGGCTTGTAAGGGGTAAACTGAGAAATCGTGAAAACTATTTCCGGAGTCGGGCCGATGTTTGGGAAGTTGTGCGGTCTGGCGTCGCAAAAGACATTCATCGCATCGCGACTGAACACACCACGCTGCGGCGAAAGCTAGAAGCTAGAAGCTAGTCGCTAATTTGCCACCGTCCTCTGCGCGTTTGTCTCTGCCGCCGCTGGCTTCTACGAAGCGACGACAGAGACAAACACTCCGAGTACTCCTTTCGCCAAAAAAACATGAGAAGGCAGTTTGGGCATTGGGAGTGGGTTGGCGCTGGAGACGAGCGGCGAGTGGAATCAGCGGCTTGGCATCGTCGGGCCGGGATTGGCTGGCGCAGTTTCGATGGGCCCTCGCTCGGACGGACTTCGCTTCCGACGGCTCATCGCCGTCGTCCGCTGCGCCGCCGGTTTGCAAGCGGTTTAGCGAATCCCGCTCCCAGCTTACCTTCGCTTCCGCTGGTCGACTTCGGACGCGGTCGCTCTCGTTAGTCATCCAGTGCGGAGTTCGGCTTCCCGCCTCACCTGTATTTATCGGCGTCCCGCTGCGTCGCTCCCGTCGCCTTGAGATCGGCGACTCCGCTCCTGGCTTTGCCTCGGTTCCTTGCTTCACGCTCGCGGCCCACTCCCTATCGGTCGTTTCCTGCCGCCCGCACGGCGCTCGTCACGACGCCCGGTCGCTCTCGGCGTCGTCCGCTCGTCGGTCGCTCCCGCTGGTCGGCTCCACTCCTTCCGCTCCCGATCGCCTGCGCGACCCCGGCGTGTGCGAACGTCGTTCGCTCCGATTTCCGCTGGCGCTGTCAATCGTCATTCACTTCCATGTTCGCACCCGCCGGGCGACCTCGTGTCGCCGGGCTAAGATCAAGCAGCCGCATCCGTGCGGCTGCATTGGGTTCATGCTCGTAACCGACGCCCGGCGGCCTCCCGCCGAAACAGCCGCGACGCACTTCGTGTGCGTCGTGAAGAGAACCCACGCCTGGGCGGCTTCCTGCCGCAGGTGTGGCGGACCTCCTGTCCGCCAACGAAAAACGGCAGCCCCTCTGCTATCGTTTGGATGTCGCTTCGCTCCGGTGCAGGACATGGTCGCCCGTTATTGAGTCCTGACACCTTTTCCTCGTCCTGACACCTTTTCCTCGTCTCGGTGCAGCGTCTGGCTTATTGGTACCGGACACCTTATCTTCGTCCAATGGACGCAGTACAAGGTGGTAGTGATTGGACATCAGCTGATAGGCGTAGAGTTCCACCTGATAGATTTGCAGCGCTTCGTGAAGAATTCTTTCGAAAGCTGCAAAATCAGCATCCTTGAGGAAAATGCCTGCTCGGAGATTTCCCCGATTCAGTGCGTGGTAAAGACCTCCAGTTTCGTCAGCACGAGGTGGTCTTGGCATTCGTCGTTCCTGCAATGGGAGCAAAACCACATCGTAACTGAAAAGACCACGCAATCAAAGAGGCCTGACCCATTTGGCCGCTCCGTATCGTTTGGACGTCGCTTCGCTCCGGTGCAGCGTCTGGCTTATTGGTGCCGGACACCTTATCTTCGTCCACTCCGGTGCAGACGTGGGTTAAAAGAGGTTTGACCCATTAGATTTCTCTTGACCCATTAGATTTCTCTGACCCATTAGATTTCTCTGACCCATTAGATTTCTCCTCATTAGATTTCTCTCATTTGGCCGTTCTCTGACCCATTTGGCCGTTCTCTCGTCTCACTTTTTAAATCATTGCCCTGATGGTTCGTCGGAGTTTTTTGACAGGACGGGGCTTTCGTAAACTATTGCCTTCTTACACTGCGACCGAATCATATTGAAATCCATGGCGTCATTCACTGGTGCCGAGTACACTCGAGCAAGCACAGCGAACACTTGATTTTCGCTTAAGCGGAAATTAATCTTCCTGGACGTATCAGCTAATGTACTTACGACGGCTGGGCAAAGCCAAAACCAAGGCTCTTCATGCAGCGTCATGCCCGGATCCGAAATGAGTTCTTCACCATAATCCTGCATCCATTTGGCCCAAGTTGAATCTGGCAAATTAAGAACATCAACAAAGATGCTACGCCAGATTTTAGGATATCGTTTAATGTCTTGATACAAGTCATTCATAAGAGTTCACGCAAAACGTTGACCATTTACCGGTTTCGCAGGCAGCAAGAATACTGGCCGCAAGTGGCGGATTCCGCCCGATTCGAATTTGAATTGGTTGGAATAATTTGGGTCTGCTACCCACGTTCCCCGCGCGGTACTGCTGTCGGACCATAAACAACATCCTTGAATGCAAAGATTGGCCCACCAACGCTTCGAAACTTGTTGACATCAGGTCCAAAATCCGGCGTGGGTGAGCTTGGTTGACCATAGTACTTCTTGGATAAACCGTTCCACGCGGCCCAATCCATGGAAAAGACAATCACGAATGGAACGCCGCCAGTGCGATTCGACACTGCATTGTTGTCAGCCAGTCTTGGCTTAGATCGGGAAATTGCGAACTTTGAGACATCCGAGTATCCCTGGATCGTGAACAGACGCGTGTAGAAACCATAACCAAAGTCAAGGGGCCGTCCGTCAGTGAATATCTGAATGTTACTTGCCAGACCCTGCCAAGCATTGGTCGTAGTACCGTGGACAAAATGTCGCTTCGAGCGATTTCGCTGGTCGAGAGCGGTGCCAACATCTGGGAGGTAACTCACCCCCAATTCAGCAGCTTTAGCTGTGAGCATTGCAGTCTGAACAGCATGCCCAATTAAATTTGCACCTACGTTATAAATCTGCGCAGATATGGCAAACGAAATGCCAATGCCAATACTCGTCCCAATTCCAATCGTGCCAACTGACACGCTGGCATTCAGCATCCCAGAGGGGTCCACTCCCGAAATCGGATCTCCATGGACATAGGCGTATTTGTGCAGCGACTGCGGATCTTGCATGTTTCCCGCGAATGGGTCGAGCCGGTTGAAGCGGCCAGTCGTGGGCGAATAGAAGCGGGCGCGGAGATATTGCTGTTGAGCGGCAGCGTCGAAGTGCTCGCCTGAATAACCGAGCGACGAGAGTCGCGAGGTGGTGGCGAGCGAGACGCCCGCAGTGTTGTGCAGGGCGAGTAGTTCGCCGTAGGCGGAGAACGTCATCGCTTGCACGATCGGGGCGACCGCTACGGCTAGGTCGTAGAGGATGCGGACGCTGCCGTGGCCGTCGTGGCCGAAGATGTGGGTTTGGTCGCTAGTGATGGTGCCGCTTGAATCGCGTGAGACGACACGTTGGGCGATCTCATCGTGGCCGAAGGTGTAGTCTCGGGTTTCGGTTGTGCCGTCGGCGTTCGTTTTGACCTCACGGATCGTTTGCGTGTAGCCGGTGTGGTTGTGACTGTCGGCGAGGAAGCTGGTGGACGATTCCAACGTCCAGGTTTCGTTGGCGATCGTGCCTGTGGCGGTGCCAGTCTCGGTTACCAACTCGACCCGGAACGATTTGCTGTCGTACGAATAACTCGTGCGTTCACGCGATGAGAGTGTCCCGCTCGTGTAGCCTTCGTTGACGACAGAAGACATCCTGCCCTGGAGGTTGTAACCGAATACTTGCTTACTGACCGTTTGGCTGGCGGCGGTTACCGTTTTGGAGGTTTGCTGGGTGTGGTCATAGGTGTAGGTTGTGGTGGTGTCTTTGCTGTTGTCGACGAGGTCGTCGAGGATCTCGTCGAGTAATCGATCGTTGGCATCGAAATCGTAGGTGATGACTTGATCGACGCCATCGTTGCCGTGGTCTCGTTCGAGTCGGGTGCGGTTGCCGGTTAGATCGAACGTAAAGCTATCGGTTTGGTCGAAGGTATCGTCCCAGTGGTCGAGGGCCTCGTCGGTCAACCGACCGACGTCGTCGTAGCTCCAGTCATACGTGTTCGTTTTCAATTCACCGGAGTCGACCACGTTGTCGGAGTTGAGGTCGTACCAGGTGAATTCGTAGAGGGCGGTACGTTTGCCATCGGCGCGCACGGTGTAGTCGTAGGACGCGAGTAGTTTCTGTGTACTTGCGGTTTTTTGATAGTCGGTCATCAGGTCGAGGCGACCGAGGCCGTCATACTCCATGACCGTCAAGACCGATGGCATCGCGTGCAGTGTGCCGGTGCGTTTTGACCTCATACGACCTTGCAGGTCAAAGCCGTAGTCGGTTTCACTTTGCGGGTCGTCGGTGGTAGTTGATGGTGTGGCGTCTTCATCGACGCTGACGAGACGACCGAGGAGGTCATAGCCGTAGCTGGTGACACGGTCGGCTAAGGTGAGCGAGGGGGTGGGATCTGTAGCCAGATCCACTACGGTGGGATTGAAGATCGCTGTACTGGTCATCCGCCCGGCTGCGTCATAACCGTATGCGAGGATGCCTTCGGGAGTGGATTCGGCGATGATCCGTCCACGGTCGTCATAGAAAGTTTCTTCCACGCGATCGTCTGTGAACGTGCCACCTTGGTTGACGGAGTGAATCGCCGCCGACTTGCGACCGTGGTCATCGTAACGATAACTCCAACGCTCACTGATCGTGCTGGCGTCGAATGCGGCTTGATCGGCGTAGAAGTTGATGCGATCTAATCGTCCGACGCCATCGTAAACGCTCTCGCTGATGATGCCTTCAAAGGAGGTGTGCAAGACTTGACGACCGCGGTCGTCATAAGTCATCGTTTCGGCGAAGTCGGTTGCTGCCGCGTCATCGGCGGTGCCGAATACGCCGTCGGTTCCGAAGCCCAATGGAAGGGTTCGTGTGGCTTGTTGACCTCGGTCGGTGAATGTGAAGCGGGTTTCGTGGCCGAGCGGATCAACGATCAGCGTTTGGTTGCCCTGCTCGTCGTAACCATATTCGTAACGCGGGCGGGTGAGCGCCCCAGAATTGTCAGGGTCGGGTACTGCGGGCAACTCGACGGCGACGAGCCGATCGTCGGCATCGTAGATGGACAGTTTGGTCGGGATCGCCAAGCCGACGGTGTAGGTTGTAGCGAAAGCGGCATACGGGCTGCCGGTGGTGCTGCCCACGGAGTCGACTTGGAAGGTTTGCGAACTGACGTTGTAACTGGCCGTGATGAAACCGGGAATGGCTTGCATCTCGGCGACAGGACGGTTTTCGTCGTCGAAGTGGGTGAGCGTGTAGGAATCGACGATGCCATCGGTGCGCTCGGTTCGCTTTTCGCCCGCGTTGTACGTGAGCGTGCCGCCGGTGATCGAGTCACTACGGTATACGTTGCCAAAGGCATCGGTGTAGGACTGAGTGTCGACGGAGTCGACGTCGTAGACACCCTGGAAAACGCCGGTGGTCGATTCAACGTGCGCTAGTCCGCTGCGCTGAAGACTGGCTTGGCCGAGCGCATCGTAAATCGTTTCGGTTCTCGGGCGAACGAGTTTGTTATCAAAATCTGTGCCGGAGAGGCCCATGTCCGCCGCAGGCAGAGGTTGGCCAAGGGAAGCGTACCCGCGACCTCGCGAATCGAACAGTGTGTCGGAAATCAGGCCAGGACTGAGGTTTTGCCCAGAGTATGGATCGACTGCGGTGTCATGCGTGGGATAGTTGGCTAAAGCTTGGGCCTGCGCCAGCGCGACGCCCGTGAGGGTGGACATTGGCACCCGACCCGAAATCGTTCGCCAGGAGCGACCGGCGCTATCGTAGAGCGTTTCCGAAACAGTTTCGAGCGTGCCGAGGGAATCAATCGTGGGCGCGGGAGAGTAAGGGAGAGCTTCAGACTGAGTCAGCGAGACGGTGGCTCCGGTGTACTGTTCGGTTGCGGTCGTGCGACCGCGTGAATCGTAAATCGTTTTGGTGACTTGCGTCGGTACGGGGCCCGTGGCGGGGTCTTCGCCTAGCGGCGTGTCCAACGGGACCAAGAAGCGATCAGTTGATAGCACGGCGCGACCGAACGAATCGTAGATCGTGCGGCTGACCATCCAGTGGCCCGCCGAGGCGGGTTGGCCCGATGGCGGTGGCACTTCGCTCCGCGACTCGACGACTTCGCCATGTTGACCGTACAGCGTTTGCGAACGCAAACCATAGTCGTTGTACGTTTCGCTTACCCGGTTCGCGTCGTCGTATATGCTGGCCGAGAACGCGACGACGGTTCCCGCCGCTATCAGCACGGCGGTTTGGCTGGAACCTTGCGCGACAATGTCAATATTGATGCCGAGCAATTGTTCCGTTTTCGAGACGCGACCATCAGCGTCGAAGATCGTGTGCGTGCCGGTGACTTCGCTGCTCGCCGTGTCCGACGAGAATGAACCGGTACTGTAGGTTGCTCGTCCGCTCTCGTCATAGATCGTGCGTGAGACCAGCGTGACGGCGTTTCCGTTTTCGTCGGGCGATTCGCTGCGAGTTTCGATCGCGAGTCCACGTTTGTCATAGATCGTCGTCGAAGCGCGACCGTTGGCATCGATCTGCTGGTAAGCACGACCGAGTGCATCATAGAGCGTCGTTGTTGTCTGGCCGCGCGCGTCGGTGGATGAGTCGACGTTGCCATCGGGACCGACATCGACGCTGGTCGTCAGTGTCTGGTCGGGGAGGATCCCCAGCGGGTCCTGCCAGACGAAGTTTGTTCCAGTCTGTCGACCGAGGTCGTCGTAACCGATCGCCCGCGTGTTACCATCGGCATCGATCGTGCTGACCAAGTCGCCGAACTCGTTGTAACCGAATGTGGTTGAGGTGGACGTACTCGCGAGGGAGTTCGATTGATTGACACCGATCGTGTTACCGAATGTGTCGTAATTGAACTGTGTCGAATTGCCGTCTGCGTCGGTCGTCCCCGACAGTTGCCCGTCGTAGAACGCGTAAGTGGTGACATTACCAAAGCTATCGATTTCTTGAGTCGGATAGCCTTGTGCGTTGTAGACCGTTCGGGAAGTGTTGCCGCGTGGATCGGTCTCGCTCGTCTTCTGTCCCCACTCGTTGTACGAGTAAGCGGTGGTGAGATCGTCGCCAGTTCCGGCGGCAATTTGTGCCGCCGTGTCGGGCAGGCCCACGACTTGGGTGACCTTACTGGGTAAACCTTTTTTAGCATCGGCATACTGCGTCAGCGTGATGTTGCCTTGTTCATCGACGCTGCGGATGGGATTTCCGCTGGCGTCCAGACTGACTTCGCTCGACCCCGATGAAGATGTGTTGGTGACCTTCAAGCCACTGATGTCATAGTCCAGTGATGCGGGATTGCCGTCCGCATCGACCAGCGAGATCAAACGCCCGGTTGTGGAATCGTAACTGGCCTGGACGGCAGCGACACCCACGGGGTCGACAATCTTGGTGAGATAGTTTTCAACCGCCGGGATATTTGTGAACTCGGGGGCGCTGCCAAGTTCGTAATCAAACCGGGTGGGTTGGACATCGTTGAGTGGATCGCCATCGGTGAGTTTTTCTGTGGCGCGGCGATCATAGAATCCCGTCAGACGGCCAGCGAAGTCATACTGGTAAGTCAGTGTGCCGCCAGCGGGATCGACGATCGAGGTGATCACTTCGTTACCGGCGACGTAACCCCGGTTGATGGTCACCTGGCGTCCACGATCCGTTTCGTTACCCGCACTGTCGACCGTTACTGCGCGGATTGCAAAGAGATTGCCGTGTCGGTCGGTATCGAAACGCAGCTTGTTGCCGTATTTGTCTTGGACGCCGTTGCCCGTTCGGGTTTCCGGCTCGATGGTATAACTCAGCCCACGGGTGCCGCGTCCGATTTCTTTCAGTTGAAAATTACCGTACCAATTTGCCATTGCCGAATAATCGTTGGAATCGCCAGCCATGTAGAATTGATTGAATTGTTCGCCCGCACCGGGGGGCGTCAATTCGTATTGATTACCCGAGTCCGGGATGAGCGTCGGTTTGAAGGTGTTGGTGTTGCTCCAATAACCAAAACCAACTTCCTGCCACTTGAACGTAAAACTCTCCTCCGTGCCAGCCGGTGTGGTCACGGTAATGCGGGTTCCGTCGACGAATGAGGGATAACTTCGTCCGTTAACTCGGGCGGGATATTGTCCCGTTGTCGACATGTCCACCGAAACCGTGGGTTGGACAACATCGAGTTTCCAGCCATAACCAAAGTCACCGCTCGTACCGGCGTCGAGCGTGTCGTAGGTCCGGCGGATGGTGATCGGGATTCCCGCGACGGGGATTTCCAGGTCGGTGAAGCTGAGCGAGAAATTACCCAATTTCAAACGTCCCTCGACGTTCACAAATTCGCTGTCTGAGGCGACATTGCCGTCGTTGTCGGTGGCGGTGAGGGTGAGCTGGTAAGAACCGTTAGCCAGAATCGTGGGGTCGAACTGGCCCAACGCCGCCGCGACGCTGTACTCGTCCGTGCCCGTTGCGATTGTCCGCGACCAGGCATCGCTGTCGGACGTGTCGGCTGGAGATACCGACAGCGTCCAAGACAGCGTGCCATCGTCGGTTACCGTGCCCAATACTTCCGTTGGCGCTGTGATGCTGCCCAGGGAAGAGGGCGGCAACAGGTTGACCTGCGGTCCGTTGACCCCGGCGGGGTTGGTGACGTTGACGTCGGTGGATTGGGTGACGACCGGGTTGTAGGCGTCGGCGGCGGTGGCGACGAAGTGCAGGATGCCGACGTATTCTGGAAGCGCCGTCAACCGCGCAAAACCCTGCGCCGTCAGCGGCAGGTCGATGTTGAGCATGACCGGTGGGCCGCCGGTGAACGGGGTGACGGATTCGAGTCTCAAGGTCCGCGAGACGACAGCGACGTCGTCGATCGCGAGCACGCGGAGGTCGATCGCCTCGCCGATCGCGACAGAGTTTTGCAGCGCCGCGACCGTGAGCGTTGGCGGCGTGTTGTCGGCGCTGACCGTGACCGTCGTCGTGATTGTGTCGCTCAGGAAACCGTCGCTAGCGGTGATGATGACGGGGACGGCCAGTGGCGGAGCGCTGGTCACCAGGGCCGGGTCGGTGATCCACTCGATCTGGCCGGTGGCCGCGTCGATCTCGATGCCGCGGGCGATCGAGGCGGCGTCGAGCGTGTAGGTGAACGAGTCCAAGCTGTTGGGATCGGTCGCCTGGGCATCAATGCGGAGGGTTTGGCCCGCGATGATACCACGCTCAGCGATCGGGTCGAGTGTCGGGGCGACGTTAGCCTCGCGGACCTGGACGCCGTAGGTCATGTAGGATGACAGTGTGCCATCGCTGAGTTCAACTTTGAAATACTCGATCGAGCCCACCGGTTGCCCCGCTGGCACGTTCCACGTGATCAGACCCGACGATTGGTTGATGGTCGCCCCGGTGGGTTTTTGAGTCAGCGACCACACCAGCGTGTCGCCATCGGGATCGGTCCCGGCAAACGTGAACGAGTACGTGTCCCCGACGGTGGCGCGCTGCAGCGGGTCGGTGGTGGTGATCCGGGGCGGGCGATTGGACTCGGGTGACGTGGTCGCAACGACTTCGACATCAAAGATCTGAGCGATGCCCATCCCCAGCGCGTCGACCACGTTGATTTGAATCCGGCGCAGCGGGTTGACACCGACATCACCGGTCGAGGTGGTCCAGGTGACCAGGCCCGAGGCCGAGACGGATGCTCCCGGGGCGGTCGTGGCCGGACCGACCGAGTAGCTCAGGGCGTGGCCATCGGGATCGCTGGCGGCAATCGGGTACTGGAGCGTTTGTCCGGCGGTGATCCGCGTGGGCGGATCGGAGAGAATCGTCGGGGGCCGGTTGACGGCCGTGACGTTGACCCGCCCGTTCTGCAGCGTCGACGCACCGCGTGCATCGGTGACCCGGAAGCTGACGTCGTGCGGCCCCAACTGAGCAGCCGTTGGTGTCCAGCGAACTTGTCCCGTCACGGGCTCAATCGTCAATCCCGCAGGCCCAGCGGCGACGGAGAACGAGACCGTGTCGCCGTCCGCGTCGGTCGCGGTGGCGTTGTAGGCGAACACCGCGCCGACGACGGCGGTGGAGCCAGGGTTGGACGTGAACGTGGGCGGAGTGTTGCCGCCTGGCCCACCGCCATCAGGATTGTTGATCGGAGTCGAGACGACGCTCAGCGTGAACTGTTTACTGACCACGCCGCCGGGTCGATTGTCCGAGACACTGGCGGTGAAGCTTTGATCGCCGAGTTGACCCGAAGCGGGTGTCCACTGGATCAGCCCGTCGGCGCTGATCGTCATGCCCGCCGGGGCGGTGGTCAGGGAGTAGGACAGCGGATCGCCATCGGGGTCAAACGTTTTCAATTGATGGAGGAAGGTCTGGCCGAGTTGGATACTGCCTGAGACGTTTGACAGGATCTGGGGCGGATGATTGGTCGAGACGTTGTCGGTGACCCGCAGGTCAAGCCTGCGGCTGGAGGATGCTCCCTCGGGATCGCGAGCGGTCACCACGACGGCCCACGCACCCACTGCGGGGACGGCCCAGGAGAGCACGCCGGTGGCTTCGTCAATCGTCAGTCCCCGGTCGATCGAATCGGCGTCGAGGCGGAAGCGGATCGGGTCGGCTTCGGGATCGACCGCGAGGATCGTGTGCGTGTACGCGGCGGTTGAGCCTGGCGGTAGCGAGGTGGTGGTGATCGCCGGTGGTGAATTGGGCACCACGCTCAGGTCGAACGACTGGGTCACCGCGCGGGACGCGACACCCGAGCCGGTGGGCACATCGGTGGCGCGGATCACGAAGGAAAAACTACCGGCCGCCGTCGGGGTCCAGGTCAAATGCCCGCTGGCCGTATCGATTACGGCGCCGGGTGGGGCATTGTCGAGCGTCAGCGTGACGGCATCGCCATTGGGGTCCAGGCTGGTGATGGGATAGGTCCACACGCGGTTCTGGACCGCTGGCCCGGTCGGTTGCGAGGTGATCGCCGGTGGCAGGTTGGTGGCAACCGGCGGCAGGACTTCGATCGTGAACGATTGCGCAACCGGCGCATGGGTCGGGTCGGCGGCACCGAGAGTGACTGAAAAGTTTCCGAGCGCAGAGGGGGTCCAGGTCACCAGGCCAGTGGGCGGATCGATCGTCATCCCTGCGGGCGACGCGGTGGCCAGCAGCGAATATACGATCGCGTCGCCATCGGGATCGAAGGCGCTGACGGGATAGGTGTAGGTCTCACCCAGACGCAGCGAGGTGGGCGCGGCCGAGCGGATGATGGGCGGCTGGTTAGCCGGTGGGGCGGTCCCCGGGGTCAGGGTGAAGGATTGTTCGTCAGACGCACCTTGGGGATCGGTGACGCGAACGACGAAGGTTTGCGCCGCCGAACCGGGCGTCCAGGTCAGCGTCCGCGTGGCGGCGTCAAAGCCCACGCCGCTGGCGGGCAGGGTCGGTGTGACGAGCGAATAAGTCAACGTCGCGGGATCGTCGTTGGCATCCGTCGCCGCGAGCGTGTAGGACCAGGGCGAACCCACCAAGGCAATTCCAGCGGGTTGGGATGTGAACTCAGGGGCCACGTTGGCGACCGACACGGGGATGATGATCGACTGCGTCGCCACGCCGCCCCGCCCATCGTCGGCGGTGATCGTGGTGTCGAAATTGCCAGCGGCCGAGGGCGTCCAGTCAATCCGTCCGCTGCCGGGATGGATCGTCATGCCACGGGCGATCGAGGCGGCGTCGAGTGAGTAGGTGAGCGGGTCGCCATCGGCATCGGTGGCTCTGGACAAGTAGGTCCACGACCCGCCGACGTGGACCGGACCGCGCGGTGACGACGTGAACGTCGGGGCGGCATTGCCGGGGTTGTTGACCGGTGCGGCGACCGAGGCGATGGTGAAGGATTGTGTGGAGACGCCGCCCCGGCCATCATCGGCTGTAACCACAATCGGCACCGACACGTCCGCCGCACTGGGGGTCCAGTGAACGCGGTGACCGGACACCAACGTGACGGTTTCGCCGCCCGACGATGAGACGGACCAAGTCAGCGTGTCGTTGTCGGGATCGGTACCGGCGAGATCATAGCTCCACAGCACGTCGTCGATCGCGGGCCCAGCGGGCACCGACGTGATGCGGGGCGACCGATTCGCGGGGGCAACGACGTCCAGATCGAAGGACTGCGTCGGCGCACCATCGGTTTGGTCATCGGCAACAATACCGAACGTCACCGTCCCCAGGGCGGTCGGTAAGAACGTCAGCAGCCCGGTCACGGGATCGATCGATGCGCCGGCAACGTTCTGCGCGAGCGAATAGACGACTGCGTCGCCGTTGGGATCGTGGGCAACGGCCTGGTAGGTGTACGGCTGGTCGACGATCGCCGGACCCGTCGGGACGCTGTCGAAGATTGGCAGCGCGCCCACGCGCGTCGCGACGGCGGTGGCGGTGAAGGTTTGCAGGCTGGACGAGCCGTCGGGATCGGTGACGCGCAGCGTGAATGTTTTCGTTTGCCCGGTGGTCGACGGCGTCCAGGTCAGTTGATGGGTCGCCGTGTTGAAGACAACTTCCGTGTCGCTGAGCGGCGCGTCGAGCGAGTACACCAGTGACGCGGCGGTGTTGTCGGGGTCCACTGCGGTGACGGTATAGTTCCAAGGCTGATTGACATGCACCGGACCGACCGGCTGCGACGTGATCTGGGGCGGAGCGCTGGCAACGGTCTGCGGATAGACCGGGAGCGTGAACAATTGAGTGGAGTAGGCACCGAGTTGATCCGTGGCGGTCAATTCGATGGTAAATGACCCCTGCCGTGTCGGCGTCCAGGACAATTGATCGCCGGTCAAGGTAATTCCCCGATCGAGCGAATCTTGGTCCAGGCTCAGCGTGACGGTATCGCCCTCGTTGGGGTCAGGTGCCCACACGTCATACGTCACGGTCTGTCCGACGAACGCCAAAGTGGGTGGGTTCGAATTAAATCGAGGCGCGACGTTGACATTGCCCACCTGTAACGTGAACGACTGGGTTGCCATGCCGCCGCGACCGTCATCGACGCTCACTTCGATGGGATAGTTACCTGCGGTGGTCGGGATCCAGGTGAGTAGCCCTGCGGGCGTGAGTGTGGGAGCTGGGGAGGTGGGAGTGAAGGAGGAGATCGTGTAGGTGAGGTCGTCGCCGTTGGGGTCGGACGCCAAGACCGCGTAGGTGTACGGCTGGCCGATGAGCGTTTGCAGATTGGCGGTAGAATGGATGATCGGGGCCGAGTTCTCACCGGCGACGGTGACGTCGAAGGTCTGGTAGGAGGTCGCGCCTTGGGCATCGCGGACCCGGAGTCGGACGGGGTGGGTACCGATTTGGTCCGCCGTCGGTTGCCACCAGATGTAGCCGTGCTGTTCCTGGATTTGCATGCCGTCGGGGAACACGGTCAGATCATATGCTACCGCGCCACCTTCGGGATCGGTGGCGGTGGCGTTGTATTGATACCGGAAATCAGCCGCTGCGGCAGTCACGGCGGTGGAGGTGATATTGGGCGGTAGGTTCACCGGTGATTGACTGACGGTGATGTTGAAATTTTGCGTTGTTTTACCACCACGGCCGTCGCGGGCCAGGATTGCGACCGCATGCACCCCGGCTTGGCTGCCGGACGGCTCCCACGTCACCACACCGGTCACCGGGTTGATCGACATGCCGTCGGGACCGACGGGAAGCTCAAACGAGATCGGGTCAAAGTTGGCATCAAAGACGCGGGGCGTGTAACTGTAGACTCGATCGGTGGCGGCGAGCGTGGGTGGTGGCAATAGAAATTCCGGTGCCACGTTGAGCGCTTGATCATTGACCGTCACGGTAAATCGCTGGACGTCCGATCCGCCGCGACCATCGGTGACGAGGAGGTTGAACCGGTAGGTGCCAGACGTCGGCGGGTACCAATCGATCGCACCGGTTTGCGAGTCGATGGTCGCCCCGTCGGGATTTTCCAGGAACGAGTAGGTCAGGTCGTCACCGTCCAGGTCGATCGCGTCGGCATCATAGGCATAAGTTTCCACCAGCCCGAAATCAGCCCGCGACGCGGCACCCGCGCTAACGGAAATCTCCTGCGGCAACGGATCGATCAATCGCCACCCCGGCGTCGGGACGATGCGCACGTCATACTGAGCGGCATTGATGTTATCGAATTGATAATAGCCAATTTCGGTCATGGGGTTGATCACGCCGTTGCCATCGAGGTCATAAGACCGAGTCGTTTGGGAGGCGTAAACTTGGCCGGTCGCCGGATCGACCAGTTCGGCGGTCATGCCATCAATGCCCGGTTCAGCCGGAAAGACCCCGCCGTAAGGATTCAAACGGAAAGCGATCGTGCGGTCGGCAAACTCGGCGAGAGCCTGCGGAGTGTTAGGCCGTCCGAAGCTTAAAAAATCCTCGCCGTTGCCAGCATCGAAACCGATTTCAGCAGGAACGCCACCAAACCCACCGCTGCCATAGGAAGCGTCACCGGTAGTCCACTCCATGTCACGGTAGACGAAGCCCACGATGTCACCGTTGGGATCATCCTCGATATACAGCGAGAAATCATTGAGTTTATCGGTGGAGTAACTGTAGTACCCCACCCCCGGCCAATCAATTTGCACGAAGGGATTGCCACGTGAGGAGGTACCGCGAGCCACGTGAACCTCGGCACTGCCCCCGCCTCGCGTGTCCACATCGGCCCAGAACGGGGCAATCATCGGACGACTGGTGTTTTGCGGGAAACCTTCGGCGGAATAGATCGATACCGGACCCTCAAAGGTGATGTTCCCGTTGTTGTTGAGATAGAAGGAAGTGTAGTTGTTGCCGTACAGTTCGATGGTGAACCCCAACGGTAAAACGCCCGTGGATCCGTCATCGTTACGTGAAAGCGCAACAGGTCCGACCGGCCCCAACTCGATCAGGTCGCCGACATTTTCGTTGGTGAAATCACGGATGCCGTTGCGGTTCACGTCGACCCATGCCTGACCTTGGATCGATCCCAAACCAGAGACCGTACCGAGCGTGGCGGGGTCGCCGATCAGGCGCGGTGCGGTCATCGAAATCAGATCCAAGTTGGTCTCTGGATCACTGACGAAGAAGGGATCATGATTTTCCGGATCGTGTAGCACCCGAATGGCAAACGGTTGTTGGCTCGTTCCGCCTTGGCCATCGTCCACCCTCAGAACAACATCGACAGTTTCGCCGGAATATTCGACACCCGGCGTCCACAGGACTCGTCCGGTGGCGGCGTCGACGGTCAAGTCGTCTGGGCCGGACACGCGTGTGTAGGTCAGATCGTCGTCGTCCAGATCGGTTGCCGACGAGGGATACACGTACGTCTCGCCGACGGTGGCGTCGGTTGCCGGGGTGGTGGTGAATCGCGGCGGTCGGTTGGCGGTGTCGAGCACTTCAATTGGATAAGTTTGATCCGCAAAGGCACCAAAGGGATCGGTCGCGCGGATCGTCACCACGTGATTGCCCAGGTCGGCAGCGGTGGTTTGCCACTGAACCAGACCACTGGAGGCAAACACCGTCATCGCCGTGGGGCCGGCGATCAGGCTGTAGGTCAATGGATCGGCGTCGGGATCGGTCGCTTGGGAGAGATATTGATAGGTCCGTCCAGAGACCACACTGGTCCGCGGTTCGCTGACGAATTCAGGGGCGCGGTTGTTCATTGCCCAGACGACGAGTTCGTATTGGAACGGGTCGTGCGCCGGGTCGTCGAAGGCCAATTCAATGTTGGCGGATTGATCATCCGGAGCAAACAGTGTCTGCGAATCGGCGGTCAGTAGGGTGGTGATGTCGTAATAAGGAATACCGCTGGGCGAGTAGCCATCGGGAGCGACTGCCGAGACAAACGGGTGCGTGATGTCCCTGACACCCAACAAAATGGGGCCGCGGAGCGAATAGGTTCCAATATTAGTCAGATCCAGATCGGCAAACAATTGTCGCGATTGCGAGTCAAATGAGGTGCGGTGGTAATCGAACTGAATCGACTCCGTAACGTCGACCAAATGGTTGAAGTCGATTTCCAACTTTCCATCGGGTTGAGCTTGGGGCGAGAGGTTAACGGTCGCCGAGGATGTATTGCCAGCGATGTCCGTGACCGTATAGTCGAACGAATCACCCTGGAATGCCGCACCGGGCGTGTAGGTCAGGTAATGACCGTGGATCGTCACGTCACCGGCCGACGGCGTGGTGGTCGAAACAATCGCCAGCGCATCGCCATCAACATCTTGATCGTTGTCCAAGACGAACAGGTCACGCGTTATGCCAGCTTGCATGTTTCGATATTGGTCATCGGCGGCTTGGGGGCCACGATTGGGCTGGATCGTGACGGTGGCGGAATCGGTGGTGGTGCCGTTGGAAATGGTGTAATGGAACTGTAATTCCGCCAGATCGACGGGCGCGGCGAACAGGATTTGCTGCCCATCGGGACTGATCGTCGCGGCGGGGTGATCCACCGTCGTGATGGTCGTGTTCCAACCAATGTCGTTGTTCAATACATTCAGGGTGGTCGTCACACCGGGAACGACGCCGGTCACGACATCATTGATCGCGTCGAGGTCGTCGGGCGATCCGGTTCCGACCAATCCTTGGAGTGGTATGTGCAAGTTCGGTTCGTCACCATCCGAGCTGTTGAAGATCGCGTCGCCATCCTTGATCCCGCGATCCGGGGAACTCATCTGGATCGTGACCGCTCGCACGGCGCCGAACGGCACCAGGAACGCAGTGGTGGAACCAACGACGGAAAAACCCGACGGCAACGTAATCGATTGAACATCGAGCGTCGCACCACCCGTATTGCGAACGAACACCGTCCGGCGGGTCGACTCGCCTGGTGCGATCGTTCCAAATGACACGGGAGGACCCGTAGGTGACAGTGGCAAGGTGCCTAAGGCATCAGCGAAAATCGCGATGTTGGTAGGCGTGGGCGGGGCGGCCGCGGTCAGCAAGAGCGTGTAATCGCCGGTGGACCCCGACGTGCCGCTGCCCCCAACGTTGGTGTCGTAAGCGGAGTTGGGGCTGCCCGAGACGCCAACATAATAGGTTCCACCGCTCGACGCGGAAAATGTCAACATCGAATCGGTGCCATAGCCCGCATCTTCATTGTCATTGGCGCTCAATTGCGATCCGTTTTCATCAAACAGTCGGATGTAGCTGTCCAAATTGCTGGATGGCGTGTCGATATCGAGCGTGATCGATTGGCCTCCGATCAGGCTGATTTCAAACAAATCAACGTCGGTGGTAGAATGCAATCCATTGCCAATGGTTTCCGAAACAGAGACGGGAGATCCAGGCGTCAGTGACACCGGTTGGGCGGTCGCCAAGGTATCGCCGGGAACATCGCTCGTCGGCGGATCGGTAGTCGTGAATTGAACCGTGTAGTCGCCGGTGCTGGCCGCACTCCCGCTGCCCTCCACCTTGGGGTCATAGGCCGAGTTGGGGCTGCCCGAAACGCCGACAAAGAACGTACCACCGCTCGGGGCGGTAAATGTCATCGCCGAGTCGGTGCCGTAGCCTGTGTCTTCGTTGTCATTGGCACCCACCTGCGCGCCATTGTCGTCAAAGAGACGGAGATAGCTATCGAGGTTGCCGGTCGGTGTGTCGATATCGATCGTAACCGATTGGCCCGCCGACAGGCTGATCTTGAATACATCAACGTCTTTGTTGCCGTGTAGTCCATTACCAATTGTTTCGGAAACGGAAACTGGAGTGCCTGTTGACAGCGTGACCGCTTGGGCGGTCGCCAAGGTATCGCCGGGGACATCACTCGACGGTGGGGCGCTGGCAGTTAAATGAATGTCGTAGCTGCCGGTACTGGCCGCCGATCCGCTGCCCGCGACCGTCGGGTTGTAGGCCAAGTTCGGGCTGCCCGAAACGCCGACAAAGTAGGTGCCACCGCTCGGGGCGGTGAAGGTCATCGCCGAGTCGGTGCCGTAGCCTGTGTCGTCGTTGGCCGCTAATTGGGATGCGTTGTCGTCGAACAAACGGATGTAGCTGTTCAAACTGCTGTACGGTGTATCGACATCGATTGTGACGGTTTGACCAGCCGTCAGGCTGAATTCAAACAGGTCGACGTCTTTGTTGCCGTGTAGTCCATTACCAATTGTTTCGGAAACGGAAACTGGAGTGCCTATTGACAGGGTGACCGCTTGGGCGGCCGCCAACGTATCGCCGGGGACATCACTCGACGGTGGGGCGCTGGTGGTTAGGTGAATGTCGTAGCTGCCGGTGCTGGACGCCGATCCACTGCCCGCGCTCGTGGGGTTATACGACGCATTGGTATTGCCCGATATGCCGACGTAGTACGTGCCGCCGCTCGGGGCGGAGAACGTCATTGATGCACCGGTGCCGTATCCGTCGTCGTCGTTTGCTGTTAACTGAGACCCTGCGTCGTCGAACATTCGAATGTAGCTGTTCAAGTTGCTGGATTGCGTATCGGTATTAATCGTGACGGATTGGCCCGTACTCAAACTGAATTCAAACAGGTCGACGTCTTTGCTGCCTTGGGAGCCATTGCCGATCGAGTCGCTCAGCGTGGTTGTAACGCCCGGAGTCAGCGACGTCGCGTCCGTGCTCGCGGTCGCGATGGTATCGCCGGGGTCAACACCGGGAGGGTCGGCGATGCCTTCAGGAGAAGTGTTAAGCGAAAGCGTATCGCCGTTGAGTTGTTTTTGTACTTGGAGGGAAAACGTGGTCGACGCGATGCGGAACGGCGAGACATAGCTTTTCAGTTCCGCGTCGACGATCAGTTTATTGCTGGCAGATCCACTGGTGGCCCATTTGTGAACCTCGATCGCGATGACATTGGTGCCCACAACTAACTCGGTGGGACTCACCTTGATGTTATTGTAGCTGCTGGTGTTGTTGTCGTCGTTACGAGGCTTGGTAGCGTAGTCAACATCCCCAAAAGGCATGTTGTGCCGCGCCACCTCGACACCGTTGATGTAAACGACGGCACCATCGTCACGTCGGAGAGCCAGATTGAGCCCCGTGTAATCGTCGCCCGACACACTGAATTCGCTCCGGAAGTAGGTGGTGTCGTTTTTGTCGCTCGCATTGCCACCGTAGCCAATCGTTGTCGTTTCGCCCGCCCCATAGCCGAGGGGAGCCTGTCCGGCGGACCAGGTCGAATCATCAAAGTTCAGATCGTTCCACTGCGATCCGGTTGACGTCTGCTCGGGAGGCACGACGTCAGTGACCAGGTAATTCCAAGTCGAATTTTTGCTCAGGAAAGTAGTATTCGAGGCATTTCCGTTATCCACCCAATCAACCGAGTTGGAGTAGGTGAAGACCTCGCCTCGCGTTTTGTCGACCACGTACAGGTTACTGCCGAACGTTCCGGCACCAGTCGGCTCGGTGGTGATATCGGTCGGATTCTGATTGCCCGGATCGAGTTTCCAACGACCGAGATAGCTGCCGGTGGAGCGGTTGTAAACAAACACCTCGCGTCGGGAGAGATCCGTCACGAAGGCCCGCGTGGCGTCGACGGACAATCCGCTGGGATTGGTGTTGAGTGAATTCAGTGCATAGGATGACGTTGCGTTTGTTGCGCCAGTGGGCGAGGTCGTTGCCGCTGCATCGTAAAAGTAAATTTTGGAACTCGCGCCATCTTTGTCGATGACCCAGATGTCTGAGCTGTCGGTCGCGATATCGGTGGGCTCAACCAGCGCCGAGCCGCTCGCGGTTTTCGGCGTCCAACTACCGTCGAGTGACAGGGTGTGCGCCGTGGCACCGTACGAATACTTATAGATCGACTTGTCCTGGTCAATCGACCACAACTCGGAACCATCGTGGTTGCTGGTCAGTCCCATCGAATTGTCATTCGCAGCGGTCGTCAACAAATCGGTTCGGACCGCGTTGCCCTGCGCGTTGTAGAAGAAAACGCTCTCGCCCGAGGAGTCGTTGTTATCGACGAAGAATTTCGGATCCTGCGTTTGCGGGATCGGCGTGACCCGGATGGTGAAGTTCAAATCGTCATAGTCCTCGTCCGAATTCTGGCCCGACACCCCATACTGGCTGCGCAGCAAATCCTCGTGTCCGTAGCGAAGCGAACCATCGGGTAGTGTCGTCACTCGAAAGTGTGGATGCTGATCGTCCGGATTCGCCTGTTTGTTGGTGAAAAACGCAACTCGTTTATAATTGTTCGGGTCGATCGTGTTGGTTGGATTATTGGCGATCCACCAGTCCGTAGTTTGATCCTGGATCGCGTAGAACGATACGAACGAACCGGCTTCCACCATGACTCGATAATTGTGTTGTTGCCGCGATGGCCCTGCCATGTTTTTGGTCTCGGCCATGAAATCGCGATGCAAAATCACCCGCCGACTCGAATGCGTGATCGCGGCGAGAGCATATCCGGAATCGCCCGGGTGCAGCAGGGTTTCGCTGCTATTGCGAATCCCGCCGTCGACATCCTCGACGATGAACATGCCGAGCTCGTTGTTGTAACCCGCTTCGACCTCAAGGCCAGACAGGTCGAGTTCAACAAAGGAATCTTCGGTAATCGTGACCACGTCACCGGAAACATACGCGCGAAAGGTACGCTCGCCGATACCGCCATCGTCGTCGGTGACGGTAACAGTGACATCGTAGGTGCCGTTGGCGGCGTAGGCGTGAGTGCCGGTGACGGTTCCGC
Organism: uncultured Planctomycetota bacterium; assembly: GCA_963763175.1. Lineage (GTDB taxonomy): Bacteria > Planctomycetota > Planctomycetia > Pirellulales > Pirellulaceae > Rhodopirellula. The sequence continues at coordinate 1,887,924 of CAVXOB010000011.1, forward strand.
TGCCCGACTGCGTGTTGAGTGCGCCGGACGAAGTGGATCCATCACCCCAATCGACGTCGTAGACATGCGTGTCGAGCAGTCCGACGTCCGCATAACTCGTTGAAAATGAAATCGTTTTCTCGAGACCGATTGGCTGTAACTCACTATTGATCGCGACGTCTTGGATAAAGGTAACCGTCGGATTCACGTTGGCGATGGACGCGGTGGTAGACTGCGTCAACAACGGTTCGCCGTTGTGCGATAGATTCACTTCGACTGGGTAGTTGGCCGAACGATCATCGGCGTAGACATGATCGCCCGTGATGGCCATGTCGTCGCCCTGCAAGCTGAGCGTCGCGGTGTCGATGGGCGAACCATCGCCCCAGTCGATGGTCGCTTGATAGCCAACCGTGGAACTAATCTCCGGCAGGGTTGCCAACAGTGCGGTGGAAGTCCCTTCCGATCCCGTCACCGGTGACATCGACATCGACAGCGACTGGGGCTTCAGCCGAAACCAGCTTCCGGTGTCGGAATCATTGTTAACCAGGCGCAACGCGAGTTGGTATTCGGCTCCGACGGTCAGATTGGATATATCGAGCTGCACCATTCCAGCTACCAGCGAGCCGACGGATTGGTCGTCGTGGAAGGTCATGTTGCCTAGGGCGGGCGACTCCAGTTCGGTCTGATTGAAGAACGAATCCCGACGCGACGCGAATGTCGGCACCACGCTGAATCCACTCGCACCCACCAGTGCGACTTCGAACGCATCGTTGATGAAATCGATGTCCGAGTCATCAAATTGTCCCTCGTACTCAAACTCCAGCACCGTGGGGTTGGCGGGGACGATGATGGCCTGCGTCAATTCAGTCAGCAGCGAATTGCCCTCGCTCATGAGCAGGTCACCATTGTCGGCCGTCACATCGCCAAATCCAGTGACCCCGCCGCCAAACTGCGTCACCGTCCAGCCATCGAGAGGATCAGGACTTCCCGGCCCGATCGATAACAGCCCGCTCGAGGGTGCTCCCGGATCGCGGATGATGCCGTCAGCAAAGCCGTCGGTATCGCCCCGCCCGCCGTCTTGCAGCATTAATGTGACGGTCGAACCCTCGACGATGGCCCCGGTTTGGCCATTGAAATCAAAACGACTGATCGTCCCGGACCCATCCTGTTTATAATACTGGCCGAGCACCGATTGATCGGGAAACATCAATTCCACCGACGCTGTCTCTCCGGGTTGCAGCCCACCAACGTCAAAGGCAAACAGGCCGTAGGGCAGTCGGCGGGCGGCCATCGTATCCTGAGTGACCGAAACAGGACGAACGTTCGTCAATTCGTGACCGGCAGCGACAATCGTGACCCAATCTCCCGAGCGGGTGTCCGGCACGCTGGCAACGGACGATTGAGTGCGATCGGCGATTCCGTCGTCATTGGCGTCGCCAGACGTATTCAAGTTTTCGATGGCGTCGATGATCCCGTCACCATCGCTATCTTCGCCCTGCACGACGGCTTGTTGATCCACGATGGTGGGCGATTGATTGCCTTGCAACGTCGCGCTGATTGAATGCACATCGCCAGCGGCTGGCAGGACGACACTGAATGTGACCGGGTCATCAGCTGCGCGATGGGAGGAGTCAAGGGAGGCAATGGATGTGACACCCAGTTGGCCTCCAGCCGAGGCGTCTTGAAACTCGATCTGGTAGTTGGAATCAGTTGCTGTACCCGAGATTGTGCCGGAAGCGTATACTTGGGAATTATTCAGGCGATAAGCATGCCACTGCAGTGTTTCGGCGACGACGACATGTTCACTCTCCGATTCGGGCGCGGTCGAAGTCGCGTTCTCACCGGGCAGATTTGCACCGGGGCTAGCCACCTGAGTGATTCCGTCGCCCGTCGCTCCAGCATCGTCACCGGAGACGCTGGCACCTGCGGCGCGAGAAGCAGGATCAGCCGAAACGCCAGCGTTTCCGCCGCCACCGCCACCGCTTCCTCCAGAACCATTAATTCCACCGGAGACAGGTTGTACTGATTGTCCGCCGTTATTGGCCGGTGAAGTTTCACCAGCCATTCCACCACCACCACCACCACCGCCTCCTCCGCTTCCACCGCCTTTGCCGGAGGCACCTCCAGCGTCTCCCTTCCGGTCCCCCTCGTTGGGATCTTGGCTCAATCCGTTACTGAGCAGGCTGCTGGCAAGAGACTCGCCGACCAAATTGGTGGATATGGCGTCGAAGACGGACGGATGGTTCCCATCACCAGAGGATCGATTCCCACGCAGTGAAGCGGTGGAGTCCAACGCGGAAAAACCAGAAGAACGGCGGGCGTGACGTTGGTCAGAGTCTTCATATGCCTCCCCGTCGAAGTGCGAAGTTGAGGGGCCGTTGAACCGTGCAGCGGGGGTCTGCTTCGGGTGACCTATGGGTAGTCCTGGCAGCGATTGATAGTCGTGGGAGTCGCGAAGCACCCGACCTTGTCCGGAATCTTCAGATCCGTCGCGATCGCCTAGTAGGGCAATCAAAGATACTGGTAGCATCCCCCCAGGGTGGTCACGCCGCTCAAGCTGCTGCACAAGGTGGTGACGGGCTTGCTGCCGTTGGCGACGCCTGACACTGGCGGCTTGCCTTCGGGAGGTCATTGCAAAACGTGCGGGACGCAGTATAGACACAGACGACTCCGGTTTCTTGATGGGGGAATCAGTCGCTCTGGCACCATGATAAGGGGCCCCAGAGTCTCGGTAGCCCGCAACTTGTCGAAGTCAAGTCGGATTGGCAAGAAAATTCCAAAACTTTTTCTGGATTATCAAATTCGATATAGTTGTTTCCCGCTCCACGTTGATTGCATCGACACCGAAATTGCACTCTCACCCCCCCTGATGAAAGCGTTTTTTCGATATCCCCTCGCTCGCTGCCAGGTGTGGAAACCACGAGTCACACAAAATCTGGTACGGTAGGAAGCATGAGCGACGACCTTGCAATCCTGACGTGCTACTTCAATCACTGTGGTTATGAGAGCCGCCGAAAAGTGTTTCAGCGCTTCGCTGCTGGCGTGCGAGCGCAATCGAACAACCTCTGGGTGATCGAAGCAACTTTGCCGGGCCAAGCAAAATTGATCCCGGCGGGCGAGCAGGTTATCCACAGGGAACTGCCCGGGGGAGATTGGCTCTGGCAAAAAGAGCGGCTTCTGAATCTTTTGTGCAGACAATTACCACGCCGGATCACAAAAGTCGCCTGGGTAGATTGCGATTTACTATTTGACAACCCACAATGGCCTCAATTGGTCTCTGCCGCGTTGGACACATGGCCAGTCGTCCAGCCATTCGACTTTGCACATTGGCTTGGCCCATCCGATGAACCCGTTTTGTGGCAGGGCATCACGGACCGTCGCGCTTGTTTGGCAAGTATAGCGATGCATCATCCGCACCGAGCTCGTCAGTTCCGCATCGGCGCACCGGGGTATGCGTGGGCCGCGAGGCGATCATTGATTGAAAAGCACGGTCTCTACGACGCTGCCATCATCGGGGGCGGTGATGCAATAATGGCCGCGGGGATGTTCGGATGGGCTGACCACGATTGTATTCGAGGTGGAACGCCAGGAATGGCTCAGCATGCGGTAGAGTATGTCCAGCGGCTTCATGGGGATGTCAAAGGTTACGTGGGTTATATCCCCTGTGGCATTCGGCACCTGTGGCACGGGAACTATGAAGGGCGGTCTTATGTCACGCGCCGGCAGGGCATTACTGATTTGGGGTTTGATCCGAGCCGCGACTTGGAGGTGACGCCTCAAACAGGGCTGTATCGTTGGAGTGAGCAGGCTTCTCCCGAGCTTCGCAGTTACGTGCGAGAGTACTTTCACGCGCGTCAGGAAGACGCTGAACCCATCAATTGAAGCAAATGATCAGCGATCGCGGCGGCGGTCGTTTTTGATTGGTTGAGCCAGTCATTCCTGGCCAACTTTCGGGCGTTCTGAGCAAAGCGGTCGTCCGTAACCATAGCTTGAAAAGCATTGACCAACGCAGGCCCGTCTTTGCAATCAGCGACCAAGCCGATTCCCAGCTCCAGCGTGCGGTTGGCCGTGACGAGTTGTTCCAGATTGTGCGGGGCTTGCAGGATCGGTTTTCCACCCGACACCATCGCGCTGGACATCCCGTGGGTGCCGTTGAGTATCGCAAGATCGCACTCATCGACGATTCGGTCGATTGGGAGAAACTGGTCGGTGAATCGCAGATTGACGGACGCGAGTTGTTGCAATGATTGGGCATTCATCGCATCGCAGACGATCACTGTCGGAAAATCAGTGTTGCGTAGGTAGTCGAACAAGTGTCCCAAGGCCATTGACTGTTTTAGGTAGCAGAATATTTTAGGGCCGGTCCCTGGCGGCCAGTCGATATCACCGACAGCCGCATCGGCCTGGATTGCTCCGTAATATTGAGCGTCAATACGGCCGCGATAATGGTCAAGCGAGGCCGAAGTGGTCAGGAAGGTTCGTGATGGGGGAGGGAATATGTCACAAAGCCGCAGTACAGTAGTGCGCCCAAGCTGACGCATCACTGTTTGGATATTGGCAAGGAGGCTCTCTTCCGATTCCATTTCCTGTGCCCGTTGGGGATTGGTTCCCGGCTCAACTGCGATCGGGTTGACCACGAGGCTGGGCATGGGAGCCACGCGTGGCGGAATGGTAAAACCGGTGCCGATCGCGGAGACCGGTAGGTCGGTATCGAGACAGGCCAACAGCATGCCGGGAGCGTGATCGGCGACAACAAGATCTGGATCTACCAACTGAACAATGTTGTCCCAGCAACGCACGATCGCTTCACACTTATCGGCTTCGCCAAAGCCAATATTTTGAAGAATCTGCGGGTAGCTTGTTGGACGCTCGTAAGCCAGCGGAACTCCGCTCCGGATGAGAGGTGATTGCAGGATCCTAACATTGGTGTCACGGAATGTCGCCACAGCACGAGCGGGTTCGCGAACCACAACGACCAGTTCGTGCCCTGCGGCCTGAAGTACACGGGCAATTGGCCGCAGGGGCCCCAAGTGTCCCGCGCCGCCCCCCAGTTCCCAGCCATAAAGAATTCTTGCCAACGTGAACCTTTCCATCCTCGGGCTTTATAACAGTAATGCAAACGTGACGACCAAGTGCGATCAAATTGCCACCAACGCCAGCGAGAAATGTGTAGCGTATCCTAGCCCTTAATCAAGCGAAGCTTGATTTTCCCTTTAATTGAAAAACTCGACAACCCTCGGCGTTTTACGCGTGTATTGGAGGTTACTACCCCTTCCATTCACGCACGTAAACGAGGGTTTCGAGTGAACGCTAAGCTACGACGAAAAGTCAAAGAACGCAAGCGAAAAATGCGACGTCGAATCGATAAGTTCGAGGGGCCTTGGTCGTCGCCAATGATCACACCGCCTGCCATCAGTTATGAACTCGCCGACAAGCAGCAAGCGATCGCGGTCGGTGGCATCGGGGCGATGCTGCAACTCACCAAGCAACTCGATCTGCTGGGCGAGATCAACCGCGCCATTATGTTGTTCAAAATGCATCTCCCTTACGATGAGGCCGATCACGTTCTAAACATTTCGCTGAATCTTCTTGCCGGTGGTAACTGCTTGGATCACCTCGAAGACCGGCGACAGGATGAAGCTTATCTCAACGCGGTCGGCACCCATCGCATTCCTGACCCAACCACCGCCGGTGACTTTTGCCGCCGATTCAATGATAGACACGTGCTCAGCTTGATGAGTGCCTTCAATCGTATCCGTGAGAAAGTTTGGAAGCAGCAGCCCGATGAGTTCTTCGACTGCGCCGTCATCGAAGCCGACGGAACACAGGTCGAAACTTCGGGTGAACGAAAGCAGGGCATCGGTATCAACTGCAAAGGCCAGTGGGGCTACCATCCGTTGGTGGTGACGTTAGCCAACACGCGTGAGCCACTGTTCATCGCCAACCGCAGCGGCAACCGGCCTAGCCACGAGAACTCTGCGTTCTACTTTGATTTGGCTGTCCAGCGTTGCCGCGACGCAGGCTTCCGCAAAGTCGTGCTGCGAGGTGACACCGACTTCGCGTTGACCGAAAACTTCGATCGCTGGGATGCTGACAACGTCGAGTTTGTCTTTGGTATCGACGCGATGCCCAAATTGGTCGAAATTGCTGAAAGCCTTGACTCTTCAGCGTGGAAGGCGATGAAACGAAGGCGTAGCCAGAAACCGGCGGTGGAGAAACCACGGGCTCGGCGGCCTCGATTTAAAGAACGGATCGTCGTCAGGAATGGCTACCTCAACAAGAAACTTGCCAACGAACGAATCGCTGAGTTCGACTATCAACCGGGCAAGTGCAACAGGACCTACCGCGTGGTGGTGTTTCACAAAGAAGTACATTTGACTCGCGGGCAGATGAGGCTGTTCGATTAGGAACAGCCGGTCTACTTTTTCTACATCACCAACGCGACGAAGAAGATGAAAGTTGAGCTAGTCCCCAATTCCGGTACCACCGACGGCGCGATTTAAGATGCTGCCGGGTGGCTGCCCAGGTGTAGCTGTCTATTCTGTGCGCAGCGTGAAGCTTGGCGAGCTTCCAGTTTTCGAATTCAGTCACGCTATGTCGCGGACGGTGCGGGTTCGTCCGCTCGAAGAATGAGTCGGTTGAGGACTCCAGGCTTGATTTGCCGTGTTGCTTCGGATGCCAACTCGTCAAAGCAGCTTTTGCCACGGATCATCCATTGCTTCACTTCGGCAATGACTTGCGCGAGCGTGAATTCTTGGACCTGTTTCCCGATGCTCCGAAGAACGCTGCTGATGATGCTTCGGCGCTGGCGCCCGACGATGTTTTGCTGGTGCGGCCCGTTCGGCGTGCTAACGCATCATCGCGAAGCTCACGCTCGGAGGCATTGTTATTGCCATCGACTCCATCGCGATAGACGAACACGAACAGCTCTTGGGCGAGCATCAGTCGCATCAGCTCGTTGCACAATTTACGATAGTCGTCTTCGTCACCCTCGCAGCTGCGATCCTCATCGAGCCAGCGAGCCGAACAAAGCTCCAGGACGCGATCGTCCAATGCAGCCACCTTGGATTGCTTTGTCGCCGAAAGCATCCGAGCGTCAGTCGAGATCCGTTTTCCCTCGCGGTAGATCGCAAGTAATCCGTCGACGAGTTGGCTGAAACGTGAGTCCTCTGGCGAAGTTAGCGACAGCGAAACAATAAAACGCGTCAAATGACAGGCGTGGCGGTGTAGTTTAATCGTGGTAAGAAGTCAGAGAATGTAATCGGCATACTTTGCCTGAACGCTTCGGTGGCTGTGCGTTTCAGTTCGTACGCACGCTCGATTACATGAACGGTCGTGCTCAGCCCGGTTTTCGTTTGTGTCTTGCGAATCAAGTCGGCTGCAAATTGGACCGTACGCATCATCAAGCCGGTACAGGTGCGGCCTACTTGTGAGAAAAAGCGACGTTCAATTGGATTATACTTGCTGCAATAAGGTGGATAGTGTGCCACTTGGATCGGCAGGCCGATTCGAGTGGCTAGTTCCGAAAGGTCTTGTTTGAATATCCAATAGCGTGAACTGTTGCTGCCTCCAGCATCGCACAGCCAAAGTATCTTTTTGGCCGTGCGGTAGTGGAACCTTCCGATACGACGCCAATACCACCAGAAACTATCGCACGCGAATTGGCTTGTATCGTGGCTCAGTCCCAAATTGACGTGTCCATGGTTGCGAGCAGGGTCGTAAATTCCATGGGGAATCAAAACACCATCGGACCAACTCGGGTAATCGTGATCGAATGCTGACATCGGAGCGTTGCAGTACGCGCGTCCTTTACGGTACATCGTCCCGAGGTGCTCTTTCGCCTTCGTATCGATTGAAAAAATGGGGTCGCCCGACTCGGTGTACTGGCTGCGTAGCAAGTCGATATGCCGGAATTGATGATCGCGATCAGGACTGCGGCCACCAGCGATATCCTTTCGGATTTTGCGTCGCCGGATATCATTTTCTATCATCCAGTGGGCAACCGTCGGACCACTGATGGGCAGGTTGTCTTCACGAAGGTTTTCGGCAATCGCTTGTGGCGAGAGATGGGTCCACACCAAGTCAGGTTCGTCTGGGCTGCCAGCGACATGCACATCGACAGCCTCAACAAGTTTGTCTTCGATTTCCGGACTTTCTTCCAATCTTGGCTTTCGACCGCCACCTTCGGCACGCTGTCGATCGCCCAGTTCGTCATTGGGAAGGGAATCCAGTTCGCTTGCACCATGGCGGATCGCGTGTTCAGAGCAACCTAACAGATTGGCAATATAATGTTGCCCTCCGCGCCCGAGTTTCTCGGACTCAATGGCCGCATAACGTCGCCGATCTTTCTCGGAAAGACTTCCAAAGACATTTCTCATCCGCTGTTCGGTCTGCGCGGAATAAGGGGACTCGAATTGAAACGCCATCGCTCTGCACCTCCGTGAGTGGACAAAAGACGGTGCCTCCCACCGCCATCACAACAGCCATTGTACGCTATTCCGTGCGACTTATTCATTCGCTGTCGCTTAGCGTCAACTTGATGGCTTTGCGAATCAAGTGAGCCCAGCACTTCTGAGCTTTGGTGAAGCCTTTGTAGACCGCAGCGTCATCACTGACCAGCGTTCCCTTGAAGACATCTTTGTCAATGACTGCCGCGAGCGTTTGGTCTTCTTTGTGAACCCCGTAGAAAGCGACCGTCACATGCTCGTTCAGGAACGCTCATATGCGTCACACGAAAAGCCGCACTCGATCGGCTCAAGGTGGCCGCCCGCGCGTCCGATGTTGCCCGGCGGCTAGCCACGCCATCCAGCGTCGCTCGCGCAAGCGGACGCAGCGTAAAGCGTTACAACAATCGAGTGAACAGAACCTTTGCAGTGGCGATCGCGGCGGCGTGAAGCGTTGGTAACAGCCCGGTCGATCACAGCGAGATTTTTCTTCAGACTCGTCTTTGTGATAGCCCTCGGGCGGCTGCTCGGGAGCATCGAACCGTTCATTTTTGCCGTCAGCGTGCAAGAGTTCAGCAGCATTTTATTCTTTGACGCGAACTCCGTAGCGACTGGCCTGGGCACGTCGGGCTTGCTCGCCGCGTTCGGATGCCCGGTATTTCAAGTTGGCCCGTGCAAGCTGCCATCGCCGGGCGGCAGCTTTACAATCGTCGCCGCAGTAGCGATCCGGGTCGTGATTAGGTGAGAAAGAGCGATCGCACCCCTTGGGTAGACACTTTCGACGCGAAAGTCGGGGTTGTTCGCCTTGCGATCGGGGCGGCGGGAGAGGATTCTATATTAGGGCCAAGGGGAGCGGAAACTCCCAGGAGGTCAAGTCTCACCGCTGGAGCGACAACTCCACGGTGAGGCGATTTTAGAAACGCCGCTCCAGCCACCGCCAGCAATCGACGACAGCCTCTCAGCATAATTCGAGAATGCCCGCCCATCGCCAACGGCCCTCAGCAGCCACCCTCAGCCAAACCGCTAAACTGGCTCAATCTCAAACCGCTGTCGACAGGTTGATCTCGCGACGCAAATCGAGTTGCTTTGTGAGTTGAACCATCGCCCCGATGCCGCCGGCGGCAATCGCTTGCTGCTTTTCAGCGAGTTCATAGCCGATGGCAGGCGGCGTGATCATCGGGGAGGACCACGGACCCTCAAATTTGTCGATTCGGCGTCGCATTTTCCGCTTGCGTACTTTGGCCTTGCGTCGTAGTTTGGCGTTCACTCTGTCGACCGCGGCTTGAGATTGAGCCAGTTTAGCGGTAAGGCTGAGCTTCAATGGCTCCCCGGGTTGCCGCGCGGCAACCCGATCTCGCCAATCATAAAGCCTTTCTTATAAAGAATTTACGGGTTTCAAAGGCGGGGCAGCCCCCCCCCACCGCAAAGGGGGTCAACTTGTGTGGCTGAAGTTGACCGCTACGTGGCTCAATTCCTATCCGCTATCGACATTACTCGAAACCCTCGTTTGCGTGCGTGGATGGACGGCGTTGTAGCCACCAATACACGCGTAAAACGCCGAGGGTTTTCGAGTTTTCTAAATAAATTGAGAACCAAGCTTCGCTTGATTAAGGACTAGACGCAAAAGATTTCTGTCTGCTTTGCTACGTTCCCAATCCAGACTGGAATGCGATTGCGAACATGATGCGAACGCATGTTGATTTCCAGCAGCCGCCCATGGGTAACAACATCGTGCTTCCAATATCCGGCCCAAGTGGTGTTGGTAAGACTCGTCTGGTTGCAGAAACTTTGGTAGCGATAAATGGAGCGTCCGCTCTCGTCGTCCAAACATCGAACGATGCGGAGGCCCGTCGACTTGCGTCCCATGCGGCCCGAAGTGCTGGGTGTCGAATGATCCTTGTAGTCGACGAATGTGGGGCGGAAGCCATCTACGAGATCCGGAACTTGTTGGCGAAATGCACGGATCGAGTTCGGGTAATTGCCATCGAGCATTTGGAACGCCTACGAACTTCCCAAGCCTATGACCCTGGACGCTGGCTTGAGAAAATGTCGCCTGACATCATTCGCCAGATTTTGGAAAGCAATTTCCCTGAGATTGATAAACGCGACCGTCGGTTCGTGACCGCGAAATCGGATGGTTCCATCCGTTTCGCAGCGTTGATCTGCGATAATAGCGACACGATTGATTTACGCGACCTGACTCAATCCGCGACCTTCGTAGACGATTTCCTTGAACGCTATCTTGCTGACGACGATCGAAGAAACGTGCTGGGTTTACTTGCGCTCTTTCAGAGAATCGGGTTTCGTGACGAGGTCGTCAATGAACTAGATTGCCTGCTCGAAGTCTCCCGAACTGACAAACGGCAGATGATGCAACAAGTGGATCACTTGAAACGCATTTCGGGCTTTGTTCTACAGGAAGGCCGCTATTGGTACGTCAGTCCTGAAGTCATTTTGCCTTCGTTGTTTCGACACGGTTGGCGGCACTTCGTCGAATACGATCTACATGCGTTCTTGGAGAGGCTTCCCCCGAACATGCTTGCCCAGTTGCACACGCGTGCAAGCCGATACGGCAGTGAGGAGGTGACGGCCCAGTTGGCGGACTACTTTCGTGACGCCATGAGCAACCTTTCGATCACTGACCTGCAGAATAGTCGGATCGCAGAAATCGCGGTAACCGTCATCGAGCTTGATCCTGATCGGTTTCTACCGAGTCTAACACGATTGCTGGGGTCGGCGGACGACACCGCGATCGCGGCATTGGACCAATACGATTCGATGGGACGGCATGGCGGACGCCGGTACTTGGTCTGGATGCTCGAAAAAATGGCATGCTTCCCCGAGTACTTCGCCGAGACAGAACGCAGCCTTTTTCGATTAGCCCAGTACGAAACAGAGCCAAACATTGGGAACAATGCCACTAAAACGTGGGCGAGCTTGTTTCGCATTCGTGGTTCGGGAACCTCTTTGCATTTTCGTGAACGTCTCCCTGTATTGGCAGATCGACTTTCGTCATCAAACGAAGGCGAGTTGTGTAAACTAGCGGTCGAAAACGTTCTTCAGCGCCCCACTGGCAAACCGATCCCTCCCGAATTCTACATTGGCCGCAGAGTTCCTGACGCTTGGCGACCAGATGATGAGGAAGAAGAGGCTCAGCTTTTGGTCGAGGGCATTCAAGCCATTGCGAATGCGATAAGTCGGCAAACGAACCAGACAGCAAATCAACTACTCGAAGGAATTCTTGACAGTTTGTTTTGGCCGATCACGCGTGGTGTGATCAGTCCGATTCGAGAGGCATTAGATGGCGAGTTGCTCACCGCTGCACAGTCCATGCGACTGCGAAACCGTTTGATCAACATCGAAACTTCTTTCTACTCCGACGATCAAGCGAAAACGCCACCACATCACGACCAACTCCTGGAATGGATATCTGCTTTACAGCCTTCTGACTTTGGAGGCCGACTGCGGAGTCTCATTTCCTGTGATCTTTGGGACGACCGGTTCAGACCCGAAATGCAAAACGAGGAAGGTGAGCTATCGGGTCTTGCCGACGAAGTCCTTAAGACACCAGCGCTGCTGCTGAGCGAGTTGGATTGGTTGCACTCGGAAGAAGCATTGTCTGCAGATCGGATCGGATTTGCGATCGGCAAACGCGACGTTGAACAAGACTTAGCGCCACCGATTGCCGATGCTGCTGTATCGTCCGGCAATGTAGAGTTCATGGCTGGGTATTTTCGTGCAATCTGCTCGTTACCTGACCCGCCGCAGTTTGCACCCGAGTTAATATCCGCGGTTGATCGAATCACAGAATCACACCCGAAGCAGTCGTTGCAGCTACTGATCTCGGCGGGCGATCACGTTGATGCATTTGATCGACTGATTCGCATGACCAGCGTGAGAGACGTCGGCCCGTGCGATGTCATCAATTTCGTCCATCACTTCGGGTGTTCCGTGTTGAGCGCATCCAGATTCAGGACGCTTTTCCGTTCGCTTCATGCTGAGACAAATGGAAGCGAACGAGACTTGTTGTGTCTCATTAAACTGCTTCACGTCTGTCATCTTTCGTCGTCTCGTGAAGGAGCATCAGAAAGCCTGTACGATGATTCGTCATTCACCGACGAGGTGGTATCTTTGCTACAGGACACTGTTTCCATCGCGGACGGTCGAATTGCGGGTGAGTGGATCAAGATTGCCAAAGTGTTGGTCCAGTCAGGTCATGCAGGTACGTTTAGGGTGCTTCAAGAGTCGCTTCTGACAGATCACTTGACGCTCACCAGGTTGTCGCTTCAGCTCTTGACGGAACTAGCTTCGGTGCATGCACAGTCGGTGATGGATGCATTCGGAGCGTCAATTACCGACAAGGAACGCGGCATTTACCTTCGCGTTCATGTTGGTAGTGAATTGGTTGGCGCACTCCCACCAGAAATCGTGCTTGATTGGGTTCGAGTCGATCCAGAGAGCAGATCCAAATTGATTGCGCGGCATCTGCCGACACCCGGTAGCGTTGACGAGTTTGAACGTGGCGGCGACCCCGATAACGCTTATGAGGCCGCCGCACTTGATGAAGCATGGGCAATCCCCGAACTACTCGATCAGTTTTTACAAGAATTCGGTAGCGACGAGGTATTGTCGGAACTTCATGCGGGGCATCATTCTCGCGGAGGATGGTCCGGTCAGATGTCACTCGCGCTTCGTAACGAAGCTGCGCGATTTGAACAATTACTCAGTCATGGGAACCAGTGGGTAAAACGGTGGGCACAAGAGGAAGTTCGTAGCCTTAGCGATTGGGCCGACCGAGAAGAGATTCGTGAACGCGAAGAGTCCATCTTGGACCAATGAATTAGTCTTCGGCGGGCAAGGGGGTGACAAAGTCGTCTCGCATTTGGTAGCCGATTGATGATCCTGCCTGGACAAGCCTATCCAACAAGATCAGAACGGCACTTCTGATTTTCGGATTGCGTTTCAAGCGGACAGGCTCCGCGTACACGAAACGTTGCAACAGCAATTCCAGCATAGACACGACTCCCGGTTTGGATCGCCACCCTTCCATTGGAACCGAGTCGACGACCTCAGCAAGTTGCACAAACGATTCTGGACACGTGCTCACACCAACAGAGGCGACATAATTCACGTAGCTTTCGAGTCTTGCGACAGAAGGTGGAGTTGCTGACAGCAGACCGTGAATTCTGGATTCGTTTCCTTCCAATGGCTCCCAAGGGCGGAATAGCTTGGCCCAATTTTCGGAGAGAAACACTGCCCTCATCATCTTTGCACCTTGGCACCCCCGCTCGTCGACGTGCGGCAACCAAGTTGCTGAGCGCATTGCGCTGGCAAATAGCTCCCATGCGATCCAGAAGTTATCTGATTCCTGCATTTCACATTGTCGTTCGATGATAGCGAGCAGCAAGAGTTCCAACTCTTCGGGATGCTGGGACGCAGCGTTAAGTACCGGAGCTAATACTCGCTCGATTTCAGACTGATCGCATTGCAACAGAAATTGACTCAGCAATAGACGGAGTGAGTTCAGGATCTCGACTGGTGCATCACGACGCCCCCTTCGATCTGATGCCATCAAGTTCCACCAGTGAACCATGGCGATGGATACGTGCAAGAACGCATGAACAGCCAACGGGTCACGAGGTACACGCACCAACGCCGATAGAATCACCGGAAGCGATTCGATGTAATCTTGCGTGAACTGCCCATCGACCAGAGGTGTCGCTTCGACGGTGTCCTCGACAAACGCGATTCGCACTTCATTCGCGATCTGAATACGGCGTTGCTCGTAGGATGGCCCTTCGCCGAACTCAGATTTCCGATGGTCCTCGATATGCTGGACGATCAGCTTTTGCTTGTAGTTGACCGCATGAACGAACCGCTCAGCCAAAGCACGATCTTTTGAGAATAGGTGCTCTCCGACTCCGATCGCGCAAGATTCGACGACTCGTTGATCGGGGTGGGTCACGGCCGAAGCGAAGCATGTCATGACTCGAGTTTGAAAATCATTCGAGAGTGCGTAGCCAACCAGCTTTGCGACAGCATTGGCTGCCGGGATATCGCCTTCAAAAGCGTGCCGTTCGGTAGCGGCCAACGGCCCCCATTTGTTTGCCGTTTTCTCAATCGCTGCACAAATCGTATTGACGCACCAGCCAAATTCTTCGGGGCTAAGTTCGATCGCGTGATCTCGCACGCAAACAGCAGCGACAAATGCTGGAGCGGTTTCCGCTGGATCGTACTCGCCATCCTCAAGTCCGCTCCAAGACATTGCTGCCTGAAGCGATCCTTTCCATTTAGCCGGGTCAATTGAAGAATCGGCGTCTCGCTCAAACGCCTTCAACCAACAGGTCTTTCCATGAGGTTTCAGCTTCCGCAAGCCGATCAGTCCCATTTGCGGCAATCGCCAGCATTGCCTTCACGTGGCTCTCAGTCGCTTTGGTCTCTGAAGCGAGGTCGAGACTCAAGATGTGAAGAGCTTTCAGGAAAGGCCAAACGTCTTGCCTCGATACGGCACGGCTTTCGCAAACGGACAGAATTAGACAAATGGCATTGCAGTCGCTGATCGCATCCGTGTTGATCATGCCGGGCGTCGACAAGCGTCTCGCGAAGTCATCGGCGTCTCGGCAGGAGCGAACGAGCTGCAAGAGACTTCCAAAGTCCCCAAGTAGACGATTAGTACCACGCATTGTGACGACCGCAAGACGATCGGTTTCTGGATCAAATCGCGAACTGGAATGAAAGTCACTCCAAAAATCTATGATTGTCTTGCAACATTCAGGATCATTTGCACTGATCCGGAATGAACGTTTCACTTGACACGCCAGTCGCCGCAAATCGCCCTTCGCTGTCCGCCCAACGATGAGTGTGTCATCTGTGTCCCACCCCATGTGTTCGGATTGGAGGTGTACTTCCTCGACAACACAATCTATCAAGATCGGCAGAATCGAACGAACTGCCAGTAAAGCCAACCAATACGCGTCAGTGTGGCGTTCGAATTCGTTGCCACCACCACCGGTGGAAATCGGGCTGGAAATGCGTTTTGTTGTTTTACCCATTTTCGCTGCACGTGTATAAGACACGAAGAAACGAAAATTCTAGCAGCCGATCGTCTTGAGCGAACCACGCCAATTACACCTCAGCTGAACTTTCTGACGCCGTAGGATTGATCCAAATTTGAGAACGAACGCCTTGAACCTCGTGTATTGAAAGACCGAATCTGCGATTACAAAACTGTTGAGATTGAGTTTCAATGCGGCACGTAACCATTCTAGCTTTAAGTCACTATGGCTACGGGCTAGCCTTGGCAGGCGCTTGGCGGAATCGACGGCATCGAAGCACGTCAAGCGAGCTAAGACGATCTTTGCCGAAGCGGTCGACGCTCGATTAATCGACGACAGCCCCATGGATGCAATCAAGGGCGGTGACGAGGTGAACCGGGACCGAGACCACTTCGTGACCCCAGAAGCTGCGGCCAATGTGCTCAATGCGTGCCCCGATCACGATTGGCGTCTAGCCTTCGCTCTTGCCCGATACGGCGGTATGCGGGTGTGCGAGCTGCTCGCAGTGACTTGGTCGGACATCTTGTGGGACGAAAACCGCATCCGAATCGACTCGCCCAAAACGGGGTTGCGGTTCGCACCGATCTACCCTGAGTTGCTACCCATCTTGGAGGCTGCTTTCGACGACGCCCCGGAAGGGCAGGTCCGCTGTCTTGCCCGCTGGGCCACGGATGCCAATTTGGGCACCCACATGAACCGAATCATTGAGCGGGCGGGATTGGTGCCGTGGGAAAAAACTTTCCAGAACCTTCGGGCGTCACGACGGACGGAACTTCAGGAGAGCTTCCCCGATCACGTGATCAATGCTTGGATGGGGCAATCGTCGAAAGTGGCCGCAAAAAGCTATCTGCAAGTCACCCCCGATCACTGGACAGCAGGAGCAAGAAAGGGGACCGCGACAATCGGCGGTCCCACTGGCGGTCCCACACCTGCTGCTACGGGCCGCTATGGAGAAAACCGGCAAACGAAAAAACCCCGTAAAACACTAGGTTCTACGGGGTCTATGTCGGTGCATAACGGTACTCAGGCTCCCCCGGCAGGACTCGAACCTGCGGCAAGGCGGTTAACAGCAAATAGGCGCAATTTGTTGCTGGAACCAGGACGCCATTTCCAGCTTTTTGTGTAGCAAAATGTAGTTAATTACCGCGAATTGATCTGAATTCCAGTAAATTCTCCCCCATTCGCATACACGAAAGAGTGTTGGAAAACAGTGTGATTCGCCGAGCCCAAGGTCAATTTATAAGGCCAACTAGCTCTGATCGTCAACCAGAACGCCTGCCAGGTCGAGTCCTCGAATTCGGCTTTCACGTCTTCGAGCATGGTTTTCAATAGCGGCGTACTGATCGATTCACCGTCAATAGATTCCTCCAAACGATCGACTTGATCGAGCATCCACTGATGAGCCGCCGTGCCACCCTGTGCCTCCACTCGCCGCGATGCGCTACGAAAAAAATCTCGGACCTGATTGCGCGTGATCGTCGCCAGCCAACACCGAAAACTGCCCGAGTCTTTCTGACGCTCAAAAGCAGCGATGTTGCGGGCCACCGATGTAAAGACATCCTGGACTAAATCCGCAGCGTCCGCTTCCGGAACACCCGCGACGCGGCACCAGCGATACACAATCGGCCCGAACGTCTCAACTAAACGGCTCCATTGCCGTGGATCGAGTTGCTGGACCCCGTCTAAAAAGAGTGTGGATAGCGTCGGATGCTCGGTCGGAGATGAGATTGGAGTGTCGCTCATGTCTCCATAGTATTCCATTCTCAGACCAGCGGCCATTAAGTAGCGTGTTTCTCAAAAAATGGTGTCAGCGCCGGTCGTTCATCAACTAGAGGAAATTCTCGTCGCTTGAGTTTGACGCCAATCCATTGGAGAATACCATGATGACCGCCACACAATGCCCATCTCACCAACGCCTTCACGCCTACTCCTGTGGGCGATTACCCGACGATGATTCGCAGGCGGTTTATGAACATTTACAGGACTGCCATGATTGCCAGTCGGAACTGAACGCCGTCGACGATGCCGATGATTCCCTGATTGTCGATCTCCGAGCCGATGATCAATACGCTGGCTTCAGTGACGAACCAGAATGCAGACGGGCCTTGGCCAAAGCTCTCGGCGCGCTTGCGAGAGCCGATGACAAGGATGGCAGCATCCTACCGGCGATGGATTTGCCGGCGCATCTCGGCGAATACGAAATCGTTCGCGAGATTGGGCACGGCGGCATGGGGCGAGTCTTCCTGGCTCGTCATACCAAGCTCGGCCGCGAAGTCGCCTTGAAAGTGATTGCGGATCATCGTTTGACGGACCCCAAAACACGTGATCGCTTCGATGCCGAAATGAGGGCGGTTGGCAGGCTCAGCCACCCCAACATCGTCACCGCCCACGACGCACGTGAAGTCGACGGGCTGGCGGTGTTGGTGACCGAATTCATTGACGGCAAGAATCTGCAACAAATCGTGACGCAGACCGGTCCGCTTTCGCTCGCGAACGCCGCTGATGTCATTATCAAAGTCGCTGCCGCTCTCCAGTACACGAGCGACCAGGGTTTCGTGCATCGGGATGTCAAGCCGTCCAACATCATGATCAGCCGTAGTGGCGAAGTAAAACTGCTCGATCTGGGGTTGGCACGATTTCATACCAGCTCCGCAGCCGAACTGACTGCCAGTGGGCAGACGATCGGCACCGCCGACTACGTGTCGCCCGAGCAGATTGCCAACGCACACGATGCTGACTCTCGCAGTGACGTTTACTCACTCGGATGTACCCTGTTCAAACTATTGACCGGTCTGGCTCCATTTGAATCCGAGCAATATGCGACTTCCTTTGGCAAACTGACCGCTCACGTCTCGGTGCCGCCTCCCAGTCTCAAAAAACAACTACCAGGTTGCCCGAATGAGATCGTGAAGTTGGTCGAGGCGATGCTAGAAAAGTCGCCTGATCGACGCCCACAAACATCTGGCGAAGTAGCCAAACTGTTATCCCGACACGTCAACGGTAGCGATCTGGAAGAACTCGTCCGCCGAGCAGACGAGTCACTACCGAGCACCCGCCCGTTACCGCAGTCGAACCCGCCCGCAACGCAGCCCTGGTTACGCCGACCTGTTCCTCGCAGCCTCGCCATCGCCTGCGGGCTCTTTGGGATTTTGGTGGGCCTGATGCTGGGCACGTTCATCAAAATCAAGTATCCCGACGGCACCGAAGTCACGTTGCCACTGACGCCAGGGACGAAAGTTGAAGTTGTGTCGGATGAGGTCGGGAGAGAATCGGTACCCGCCGCAGAGATGTCACGTGAGGTTACCAAACCAAATATGGCCGCAGGAATACAGGAAGATTTGTCGAAGGTAAATCCGTCCCAATTGATCATCGATCAACTGCAGGGCATCTGGCAATTGAAGTCAACGTGGGACAACGAGCAAACTGTGCTTGCCTATTTCGACGTCTACGACTTCTGCGTCGTGACGGTGGGCGAAGATCGAAAAGAAATTTCATTTGGGAGTATCGCCACACAAGTCGATGGCTTTGGCGTGGGATCGATTCATCTGAATTTTTTTCCTCGTGACTTGCAGGTTGAGTTGAAGCTTTCAGCGCCGAGCAAGATCGGAAAAACTTTCAAAGTTGTCACAACTCCCTATCGATCCGATAGCGATTTCCTCGGTCTTACCAAAAACCAAGCCGGTCGAGGTAGCGAATTAACTTTTGAGCGAGTTGGAAGTTTCCCGGTGACTCCAATGAACCTCGATGCACTGCTCGGTGATCACAAATACGAGGCGAATGATCCGTTCGTTAAGGCGCTGTCGATCTTGACCCAAGCGCACATTGGACCCGAGCAAATGCACGAAATCTTGAGCAAAGCGAACGCCGCGAACCAAATCGTGCAATCGATCAATAACCTGAAGCAGATTGGGCTCGCTTTTCACAACTTCCATAGCAGATTCGATCACTTTCCCGGATCGAAAAATGCAATGACCGAAAACGTTGCGCTGAAGACGAAAGTTGCACATCCATTCAGTTGGCGCGTTGCGATCCTGCCCTATATCAACCAACAGGAGTTGTATGATTCGTATCAATTTTCGGAACCCTGGGATAGCGTGACGAACTTGGCCCTGCTGGGGAAAATGCCCGATATCTATCGCAGTCCTCGAGCTCCTGCTCATCAGCCCAAGGGCATCACCAACTACGTCGGCATCACTAATAAAGACGCTCTGATGGAGAAGGAAGGCGGACGAAACATGAGCGAAATTGCCGACGGCACAGCGAATACGATCTTGGTTGTGGAATCCCAAAAGACTGTTCCTTGGACAGCACCGGAAGACCTGAGCGAATATCCTGAGTTCTTCTCACCCGCCATCTACGTCATGGCTGACGGCAGTGTGCATTCCAACGACGATCCAGATCGCTTTCAACTCCATAAAATGTCCACGATCGACGGCGGCGAAAAGCCTTGAAAACTCGCGACGGCTAATGTGGCTCAGCGCTCCGAGCTAAAAGTGTACGTGAGGAGCGCGGTGTACGTGAGCGGCGGTGTACGCTGACAGCTCGGAGAGCTGAGCGACAATTGCGGCGAAGCCGCTAAGGAAGAGGTTTGTTTATCACTAGATTTCGTTATTGGCTGCGGCAGCCTGCTGGGTGAGCGTTGTCAATATCGAGGGCGACCAAACCGATTCACTCTCATACCCTTTGGCTGCCTCCTGTCCAATGCCGCCCATTTTCGGCAGCAAGCGGGCCGCCAGAGACAGTATTTCCTGAGTGATCTCAGGAAACAAGTTTTGTAGTGCGATGGTCACGTTCATCGGACTGTGAATGAATACTTCGCCCCGGCCGTCCTGACACGCATTGAGAATTTGCTCCGCCGCCATTTCCGCACTCATCGACATGACGGGTAGCGAATCGCCGATGCTGAACCAGGCGTACTCGGAGCGATGCTGGGCTTTAAAAATAGCGTTGCGGGGGCTGCCGGTTCGCATGAGCCCGGGGCAAGCCGTCGTCACAAAAATGTTCTCTCGTTTCAGTTCAGCTCGCATACCATTGGATAGACCCACCAACGCAAACTTGCTCGCCGCATACGGTAACATGTGAGGGACGGCACGCTTACCACCGATGGAAGCCACGTTGACGATCCGGCCCCATCCTTGCTTACGCATCGACGGCAGCGCGTTTTGAGACATCCGCAATGCGCCCCAGCAATTGGTCTGCATCGAGTCCTCAAAATCGTCCATCGTCATCGCATCGAGAGGCCCAACCGTGATGATTCCAGCGACATTGATCAATATGTCGATGCCCCCGAAACGACTGTTAACACCATCAAGGAACGAGCGAACTTCGTTTTCCTTTCGAACGTCGCAAGGAGCAGCAATCACCTCACCGCCGCGCTCTCGCAATTCAGACGTCGCCGCTTCCAGATCGTCACGAGATCGCGCACAGATCGCTAACCGAGCACCTTTGTCCGCCAACTGGCGGGCGATCACCAGCCCCAGTCCGCGCGAGCCCCCGGTGACTACAACACGCTTATCCCGCCAGTCGAAATGACGTCCGCTTCGGACAACCGTGCGACCCAGCTGCAACGCGGCGTATCCGGCGACCGCACCCACAACGAGTTTTGTTAGAGCACTCACGATTTTGACAACTCACTTTCACTCTTGAGAACTTCGCTGCCGTCTTCCTGCTCGATCAGATAAGCCGGCTCCTCCTCGCTCGCATTGCGAGTGACCTCGGTGTCCTTGATCGTACGAACGACCTTGTTCTTGAACACTTCTTTGATCTGACCTGTCGCCTCGCTGCCAGCAAAGTTCCAAGTGACATGTTGATCGATGCGAAACTGCTGCGGCATCTTGAGTGACCTCTGAATGTTTGAACTGGATCGATGCAAGGGAGCAAGTGGAACGACTGAGCTGGGCAGCAAATTGCGGACCATGTGCGGCATACAAAATGCTGAAAGATGAAACGTCGGGCAGAACGTCATTTCGTGGTTGCCCTTGCGGACTGTTTTGCGGTTGCAACACTCCCGCCGCCGTTGTCCCCAACCCGCCCATTCGTGCCTCTATGGATGTCCGTCAGAAACTCGCAGTGCTCGCAGACGCGGCAAAGTACGATGCATCGTGCGCCAGCAGCGGGTCGAAAAGCACCCGGCCCGACTCGTCGATTGGCAGTACCGAGGGCATGGGTATCTGCCATAGCTACACGCCAGATGGACGCTGCGTTTCGCTACTAAAAATCTTGCTGACTAATTTTTGCATCTACGACTGCCAGTACTGCGTCAATCGCATTTCCAGCGACACGCCGCGTGCCCGATTCACCGTTGCGGAAGTGGTCAACCTGACGCTGGAATTCTATCGCAGGAACTACATCGAGGGCCTGTTCCTGAGTTCGGGAATAATACAGAACTCCGACTACACCATGGAACAGCTCACTGCGGTCGCCAAATCGCTGCGGACAGAACATCACTATGGTGGCTACATCCATTTAAAAACCATTCCGAATGCCTCGCAGAGTTTGATCGACGAAGCAGGTCGTTGGGCCGATCGATTGAGCGTCAATATTGAACTCCCGACCGAGGTCGATCTTGTCCAGCTCGCCCCTGAAAAGAAAAAGCCGCAGATCGAAACAGCGATGCAGGGAATCCGCGCGAAGATCGATGAGTACAAACAGGAGACTCGAGCTGGATTTCAGCCGCCCCGATTTGCTCCTGCTGGGCAGAGCACACAAATGATTGTGGGCGCGACAAGCACGCCGGATGTTGAAATTTTGCGAACGGCGTCTTCGCTCTACACCGGCCAGCGACTCAAGCGAGTGTACTACTCTGCCTACAGCCCGATTCCGCACGCGGACGCTAGGCTGCCCGGTCAATCGCCCCCACTCATCCGTGAGCATCGACTCTATCAGGCCGATTGGTTGATGCGTTTCTATGGGTTTGATGCCAGTGAAATTGTCACCGAGGCAGATCAGAATCTGTCGCTGGAGATGGATCCGAAGCTCGCATGGGCACTCGCCAATCGCCATTTTTTCCCGGTCGATATCAATCGCGCCTGCCGTGAAGAACTGCTACGCATTCCTGGCGTAGGCGTGCGGTCGGTCGACCGCATATTGAAGTTACGACGTCACCAGAAAATTGCGACCCGTGATTTGAAAAGGCTTCGCATCGCTTGGAAGCGGGCCAAATCGTTCGTGCTAACGAGTGACCATAACCCTGGCCTCGCTGACCTGGACAAGTTGAATCTCAGCGAAAAAACTCGTCAGCCGACACAGCAGCTATTACTCTTTGACGCTGCTTCATCCGCTCTATCGGGCGAGGTCTGATGCATTTTATTGATGTTCAATCGTTCGGTCAGTGGCGGGATACCGCTCGCCGATTGGTCTTGCAAAACACACCGCCGAATGGGATTCACTGGGGAACGGCATCCGATCAAATTTCTCTTTTTGGCAACGAGCCCGATAGTCCGACGCAGTTCCAAGAGCCCGGGGCGATTCAAGCCGATGGCGGGGCGAATCCGAAGTCCGAGCTCACCGTCCCGCCCGCATTCATCTCGCTGGCACGCAATGTGGCGTGTCACCGCGCCCCAGTTCGCTGGGAATTACTCTATCGTACGCTGTGGCGTTTGTGCCACGGGGAGCGTAGCGTGCTGGAGCGGGTTACCGACGATGACGTGCATGTCTTGAATCAGATGCAGAAATCTGTTTCCCGCGATGTCCACAAGATGAAAGCGTTTGTACGTTTTCGGAAAGTTTCTGATGACCGAGGCGTCGACAATTACATCGCGTGGCACCGTCCCGATCACCGGATCGTGCGACTCGCGGCACCATTTTTTGCTCGGCGATTCAAGGCAATGAACTGGTCCATCCTGACCCCCGACGAGTCGGCGCACTGGGATCAGCAGCAATTGAAGTTCGACGTCGGCGTCCCAGCGAGCGAATCGCCCGACAAGGACGCACTCGAAGAATTGTGGCGAACTTACTACGCCTCGATCTTCAATCCCGCGCGCGTCAAGATTGCGATGATGAAACGCGAGATGCCCGTGCGTCACTGGGCGACGCTTCCGGAAGCCAGTCTGATCGATGACCTTCTGCGGCAGGCACCGTCGCGCGTTGATGATATGATCGAGAAATCGGAAGGCTTTTCAGAAACGGCGATGCACTTTATGCCCGCACGGTCTGACTTAGCCGCCTTGAAGGCCGCAGCGATGGGTTGCCAGGCGTGCCCGCTGTACGGGCCAGCAACCCAGACCGTGTTTGGTCACGGGCCAACCCACGCGAAGCTGATGATTGTCGGCGAGCAACCTGGCGATCGCGAGGACCTCGCCGGCATGCCTTTTGTCGGTCCGGCTGGTCAGTTGTTGAACGCAGCATTGAAAGAGGCCGGACTCGACCGCGAGAACGTTTACCTCACCAACGTGGTTAAACACTTCAAATTTGTCGAAACCGAATCAACTGGAGCATCATCGCGAGGGAAGCACCGGCTGCACAAGAAGCCTGGATCACGTGAGATATTCGCGTGCCGCCCTTGGCTGGAAGCGGAAATTGCCACCATGAAGCCTACCGCCATCGTTTGTTTAGGGGCGACGGCCGCTCAAGCTCTGTGCGGACGAGACTTCCGCATCAGCGAGCAACGTGGCACTTCGGTTGCAACCGAATGGTGTCAACACACACTAGCGACCTGGCATCCCTCCGCCATCCTACGGATGCCCAACGAGACACGTCGTGAGCAGATGAAAATTCAGTTGATTCAAGATCTACGCGGCGCTGCTGCGATGCTAGTGGCGGGTCAAGCTTAAGTTTTAGGGAGAGCCGTTTGGCCGCTAGCCATGGTTTCGTCATAACAACCGGCGCTAGCGCCCAACCGGCCGACTCACTTCGATAGTAGAAGGCGGACTTAGGTTTTACTTCTGTCATGGAGTCCGCTCGGTTGCGCCATCTCTTCGGCAGCGATCGGACTACACATTCAGATCACCGTGTTGGGCGAGATCCGGCTGATCGCCGGTCACGCCACCCCACCCCATCTTCAAAAGTGCGACCAGCTTGTTGCCCTTGGTATCCCAGTAGTGAGCCTGGAGCGGGGTCACCTCAATCGCCGTGAGATTCGGGTCGTCAATGCCATCGAACCAGGAGTCGTCCGTGGAGCCGTACAGATTATTTAGAATTTCCCGGTCTTTGCAGATGACCGCTTTGCCGAAAACATTCAGAAACTGCATTGAGCCGGGATCGGAATACAGCAACTCAACCTTGCCATCGTTCTGAATATTGGCATTGTGGGTGCTGTCCTGGCCGCTGAGGAACCAGATATGTCCCTGGTCATCCACCTCCTTAGTACTCATCGGAATGGCATGAAACGGTTGGGCGGTTAAATCGCTACACAGCATCGCAAAATCAATCGATTCTGCCATTTCCTTCAGCTTCGCGATCGCGTCTCGATTGCTTAAGTTCTGACTAGACAAGGAGGATCTCCGAATGTTTCCAAGGTAGAACGGCACGCCAGTGGTTGAGTTGCTAACAGCTATCCGAGAGGGGGTCTGACCCTTTGGAGGCGAGTCCTTTAATAGCCTTTTTAACGGCTACGCCGGAGAGGGTCCGCCCCTTTTCGGATACGCTCTCAATACGCTGGCTTCATGCGTTTGCAAAATCTGGGCCAAAACTCGCGGTAAAGCCGAGCTAAACTTGCCCGCCTCTCCACATCGAGCGGCTACGAATCGCATCAAAAATCACGGCGATGACGATGACCAGTCCCGTGATGAGTTGCTTGTTCGCATCGGACACTCCGACCTGAGCAAGGCCGGTCTGGAGGACTTGAATGATCAGCACACCGATGAAGGAACTGATCACGCTGCCTCGCCCGCCCATCAGGCTTGTTCCCCCGATCACACATGCCGCGATTGCGGCCAGTTCGATTCCGATCGCACCATTGGGATCAGCCGTCGACAGCCGCGACGTTTGAGCCAGACCGGCCAGACCGCACATCAAACCGCTGATCCCGAAGACCGCCGTCGAATAGGGAGCCGAGCGGATGCCCGACATTCGGACTGCCTCGGCATTGGTGCCAATCGCCACGCAGTAGCGCCCAAATACCGTTCGCGTCAACACGAATTGGCCCACGAAAACGGCCAGCACTGCAGTCAAGAAAGCGGGCGAGAGCATAACGCCACCGAACGGTTGTCCAAACCATTCAATGTTGCTGCCGATGTAAACTGATTGCGAATCGGTCACGACCTTGGTCGCGCCACGAGCCATCTCTAACATGCCCAGCGTCACGATGAAGGACGGAACGCCGAAACCGACCGAAATCGCTCCATTGATAACGCCCCCAACGCTTGCCACCAATATTGCAGCGCCCAGCGAAGGCCAAATCGACCAACCATGGTTCGCCATCAAGACGCCCAAGACAGCAGAAGAGAGCGCCAGGAGCGAGCCGACCGAGAGATCAATGCCGCCGACAATCAATACCATCGTCATGCCTACGGCCAAGAACGTCAGATCCGGCACTTGATTGGCAATCGCCACAAGCGTGGAGAACTGAAAAAAATTCTTGCTGCTGACACTGAAAACAATGATGAGCAACAGCAATACCGCCAGCAATCCGCCGTACTGGAGGATCGATTGAGTCCATTGGGACTGCTTCATTTCTTGAACCCCGCGAACGATGCTTGCATGATTTTGTCCTGAGTCCACTCGCTGCGCTGGAACGTTGCCACCATTCGCCCATTGCACATCACAGCAATGGCGTCGCAGGTTTCGATCAGCTCGTCCAAATCACTACTGACGATCACGCAAGCCTTCCCTTCTGCCGCCAAGGACTGCATTAACCGATAGATTCGTCTGCGAGCAGCGACATCGATACCGCGCGTGGGTTCGTCAAAAAGAAATACTTCGGCATCGCGAACCAGCCATTTCGCCACGGCAACCTTTTGCTGGTTCCCGCCGCTGAGCGTGCCCACGTTCTGATCGATGCTTTCACAACGAGTCTCCAAATCGTCAACCCACTGCTGGGTCGCGGATCGTTCGTGTTTCCCCTTGATCAATCCGACACGTGAGAATTGATCGCGCAGACTGCTGAGCGTCGTGTTGGTAGTAATGGACTGAGACAGCAGCAATCCGGTGTCCTTGCGATCTTCGGTGACCATCGCCAGCCCCGCAGCAACCGCCTGGCTGGGGTTCTGGAACCGGCGCCCGGTCGAACTTTCACCCACCACCACTTCACCCGCCGACGCGACATCGGCGCCGAAAATTGCCCGAAGTAATTCGGTGCGTCCTGAACCCACTAACCCCGTGATCCCCAACCGTTCACCATGCCGGACTTCGAAAGAAACATCCTGGACCATGCCGCAGTGAAGCGAATGGACTCTCATCGCGATCTCCTCGCGGCGATATTCGAGGTGCGGGGCCTCCAGGTTGGTAACACTCGCGCCGCTCATCAATTCGACCATATCAGCGGTTGACAAAGAATCCGTGACGCGAGTCGTCACGAACTTTCCGTCACGTAGAACGGTGACTCGGTCGGTCATCGCGGCGACCTCATCGAGCCGGTGGCTGATATAGAGAATTCCAACGCCCTGACTACGAAGGCGGCGCAGGTGATCAAATAACTGTTCGGACTCAGCGCCTGACAACGCGGCAGTGGGTTCGTCCAGAATCAACAGTCGGCACTCTCTCGCCAGCGCTGTCGCAATCTCCACCATCTGTTGCCGCCCCACCCCCAGCGTTTCAACACGCGTGTGCGTCGATACATCGGTTAGACCAAATCGATCCAGGATTTCGCGGGCCTGCGCATGCAGCCTGCGTCCACGAAGTACACCGCCGCGATGAGGCAGCCGAGTCAAAAAAATATTCTCCGCCACGGAAAGCGTGCCGATTAAATTCAGTTCCTGCTGCACGATCTCGACGCCAGCCGCTTCGGCCTGCTGCTTGTTATGCGGCTGGAAATTCGTGCCGCTCAGCTGCATCGAGCCAGTCGTTGCCGGGACCAGCCCACTGATCATCTTGCACAGCGTGCTTTTTCCCGCTCCGTTGGCACCGAGTAACGCATGTATTTCTCCGCCCTGCACCTCGAGGGAGACGTCACGCAGTACCGTCACATCCCCGTATCGCTTGGTGAGCCCTTTTGTTTTCAACAGCGGAGCGTCGCTCATTTCGCGGACAGACTCTCGGCGGTCACCAGATCAACGAGTGTTTCGACGTCTCCGCCGGACGCATCGCCACCGAGTTCTTGGAGCGCCGCTTCGATCCCAAAGATCGCCAACTGATCTCCGTGTTGATCCGCAGTGGCCAATACCTTGCCTTCGCGGATCGCCTGCTGGATCGCAGTGATGTTATCAAAGCCGACAATTTGGACTTCGCCGCTTCGACCCGCACTCTTGACCGCCGCCATCGCTCCGAGTGCCATGGAATCATTAGCGCAAAGAATCGCGGCGATATCAGGATGTTCACTCAGCATCGACGAAGCGATTGTGTTCGCTTTGCTCATCTCCCATTCCGCCGATTGACTGTCGACGATAGTGATTCCCGCTTCCTTCATTGCGGCTTCGAAACCTTTTAGGCGCTGCTGAGCATTGAACGAAGTACGGATGCCTTCGATCACCGCCACGTTTTTCGACTTGTCGTTTAAGGTTGTCGCCAAATAGTCACCTACCTGCTTGGCACCGGCAAGGTTGTCGGGGCCGACGAACGGAATGTCGACGTCTTCCTGCTTCAAAACATCTTGGTCAAGTCGATTGTCGATGTTGATGACCACGATGCCTGCCTGTTTGGCGCGCCTCAGAACCGGGACGAGAGCTTTTGAATCTGCTGGAGCGATGACAATCGCGTCGACGCCGCTGGCAACCATTTCTTCGACGATCGCAACCTGTCGGCTTAGGTCCCGCTCATCCTTGATTCCATTGACCACCAATTCGTATTCGTTGGCATGCTGTGCTTGATGGCTTTCCGCACCCTTTGCCATGGTAGAAAAGAACTCGTTCGCCAGCGACTTCATGATCAGCGCAACGCGCGGCTTCGATGAAGTTGATTCCGAATCCGCGGACTGCGAGGCATTCGGCTTCGAATTGCAACCTACTAACACGACGATCAACCAGAGAAACAGAAACTTCATGGCGGAGCTCTTAGTGCCTACCCGAAAAGGGGTCTGACCCTCTGGCAGCGAGTCATTTGACATATTACTCATGGGCCTCGCCGGAGAGGGTCAGACCCCTTTTCGGATAGGCACTTAACAGAGATTCGATGGATTTGCGGTTCGCCATACTGGCTTGAGCGCCGTGTTTAGAAGCGGCAAGACCTCCCGCGGCGTTTGCAAATCGCACGGACTCAACGAGGTCGCCGGTTTGGGACCAGAACGTAGCGAGGGCGCCAGCGAAACCATCGCCGGCGGCAGTCGTATCGACAGCCGTGACTGGAAACGCGGGAATTAATTGAGACTCGCCATCACTGTGCAACAATGTACCTCTTTCCCCCATGGTGATGGCGACGTGCTGGGCGCCCATTTGATGCAGCTTCGCCGCCGCCATTCCCGCGCCGGCAATGGAATCGACAGGCAGACCTGTCAAGGCGGCAGCTTCGGACTCGTTGGGACACACCACATCTACGGCCAACAACTGCGGCGGAAACTCGGTCGGAGCGGGTGCCGGATCCAGCACTACCCGCAAGCCCGCCAGTTTCGCAATCTCGATTCCAGCCAGAACGGCGTCGACCGGGATCTCAAGCTGCACCAACATCACATCGTTCTGCTCGATCAACGATCTGGCGGCATGTACATCGTCGCGGGATATCGAGGCGTTGGCGCCAGGCACGACAACAATAGAATTTTGCCCCCGCTGATCGACCGAGATAATAGCGAGGCCGCTCGTTTGACCTGCCTTCTGCGCGACCCCTCGGCAAATAACGCCGTGCTTGGCGAGATTCCCCATCAATCGATCGGCGAACGCATCGTTGCCGACGGCGCCGATCATTGACACCTCACTTCCTGAGAGGGCCGCCGCGACGGCTTGGTTGGCACCCTTGCCGCCACAGAACTCAGCTGAAGATTCGGCCATAATCGTTTCGCCTGCCGCCGGCAATTTGGCGCAGCGAACGACCAGATCCATATTGATGGAGCCGAGGACAACGATCTTAGGATGAACTTTCACAGACGGAGATTATTTCTCAACGAATGGGTCGATGCAATGCCACCTCCTTCAAATCACACTCGGATAGTAGTCAGGGAACCAGCCCCGTCAAACCGGTCAAATAGGGAGTCTTCTGACTCGGCGAGTCCCGATCGAAAAACTCTGCGACCCGCCATACCTCGTGTTGCTGGTGCTGTAATTTCAAACTCCGCCACGTGAACCGAATGGGTTGATACCGCCAGTGCGCAGCGCCGTCTTGAAGCGTCGCTTCGATTCTCAGAATCAGCTCGGGATCGGTGCCGTTGTCCCAAACAAACGCGAATAGAGCGCCATCACGCACACTCGTCGAGTCGGCGTAGCGATACAACGGATGAGGTAATAATCGCAATTGATTCGTTTGACCGTCATGAATCATCTGTGCAGTGAACTGCCTCGCTAAAGACCGCATCTGCGTCAATCGCATCCGAGCGTTCTCCGCCACCGTCGGCGCACCATCGATCGACCTTAGCTGCAGCTCGTCAATATTGGGATCCCATGTTTTGGTGGGATAGCCTGGAACGGTCAGTGGCGAAATTCGCTCCGGTTTGAGCAGATGCAACTCGAGAAACTGCATGTCGGTCCCGTTGATCGGCAGCGATCCGATCGTCCCGTTCAGCGATAGTCGCGAATCGCTGTCTTGCCAGACAAACACGCTGCCGAAGACTGTTCCCTCGGTCGCAAAGCGAAACAGGGGTGTGCGAACCAGTTCGAATTTTTTCGTTCCATCTGCGGGCTGGATCTCAAGTGATTCGGCCTGCTCCAAAAACAGTTTCGAGAGCCTGTCAGCGCACTCATTGGTGGCATCGGCGGATTCGGACTCGGTGAGGCGTTGAGCACTGCACGGCATCCCCGCAGACGACGTGAGCATGGCGAGTGTTATTAAAATAAGTCGATTCATGGTCCGCTTGCCTTTGTGGAGTGAGGAGAAGTGATGGCGGAGTGCCGAAAAGCACGGCGACAAATAGCACCGCGATATTATTCTTCTACACCTACGCCTAACCACGTCTGGCGTGAACGGTATCCGTCCAATGATTCGCTGGTGATCGGTTTCGGCGTCGGGGGTGATCCCGTATCTGTTGAGGAGGCTTCCGCTTCATCGTCTTCTTCCGGCGGGGCAAGCGGGATATAGGGTGCTTGGACTTCGCTGCCTCGACCGTCACCGTTATCGTCCAGCTGTGCATGTTCGGTTTGCAGACGTTCTATCGACTTGAAACGCTCATGGATCTCCAAGTTCACGACGACGTAAAGATCCAGGAGTGACAGAACACCATCACCATCGATATCTCTCAGATTCTCATGTTCGCCTTGGCCGGCCAGCACATCGGCGAGGGCGTAAGGCATCTCGGTGCCGGTGTATTCTTGATCGGCTTCGGTCGCACTGATGACGATCCGATTAGGACCGCCCAGCGGTTTCAGCCAAAAGCCGCTGACTGGCGTCGTGACGAAAATGATCTGACGCCGTGCCACCAATGGTTTCAGCCAGGTCGCCATCTCGGTTTGGTCCCAATCGGCGCCCTGGACATTGAAGCGGCTGCTGTGATCGTACAGATCAGCGTGGCCCAGTAAAATGATCCAGCAATCCGCGTCGGCGGGCACGCTCTGGCACAGTTCAGCAGCGGCGTTCTGAAAAGATTCGCGGGTGCAAATTTTCAGTCTTCGATTTAACTTCGCTTCAAGCACATCCCTCATCATTTCGTCACCAGCCAGCCCAACGACATGCTCGGCCGGAATTTTTAAGACTGATTCGGCAGCCGCCATAATCTGTTCCACAGCGGTGGTCAGCCGTTCGCGGTGTTCGTCATCACCGGGCAGCCCACAAGCGACGAGCAACCAAGACGGATTGTCAATGACCGCATCCTGGGAAGCCGCGTCCGCTGTCACCGCAGTTACGTCCGCCGCCCCAGGTGTGGTCGCATCGTCCGCAAACACAGGGAGCCCAGCCAGACAAAACATCAACAAGATCGATCGGAAAAAATTCATTCCACGTCCTCGGCGGTCAGATGGGTATTCTGGGAAAGAACTAGAGACGAGACTTCGTTCTTTGAGAGCGTATCGAAGAACATCTCGCTTTCGAGTTGACGGACGTTTCCCGACCAATCAACCACCACCCAGCCGCTGGGATCTCGATCCATGACGACGGCTGCGGCGCAGTGGACGGGAACCGAACGAATAGTTTGAAGGGAATGACTGTCGACAAGGTGAACCTGTTGATCGTTACCGCAATGACCCCACCGGCCCGTTAAGATCATCATCGTACTTCCGTCGTTGGCGTAGCGTATGCACTGGATCGCAGTGTCTGGATCGGTCCAACTTGCAAGGATTTGGCCTGACTGCAGATCCCACCGGTTGACCGTGCCCGCCTGATCGCTGGAGACCAAACCAGCCGCCCCATGATAGGCGACACTGGTGACGCCGCTGGCATGTTGGCCGATCAACGAGACTGGCATCCCGGCGGTGAGGTCCCACAAGCGAATCGTGCCTGCCGACGTGCCAATCACGACCCGCTGCGTCGCGGGAATCTCAACGATCGCGGACACCTCCTCGGGCGAAAAGATGATTGGCGGATAGAGCGTGCTATCGATGCGTATGCCTCGATCCACATCGGCTATTAGAGTGGCGCCAGGCAAGCTGAGGGCGAAGGTTGCCCAGCGTCGCGGTGAAGGCTGGTTCCAAAACCCTCGCGGTGGCTCAGGCAATTTTGACGGCATCGTGTCGGTCAATGTCGATTGATAGAGCGTTTCTAGATTGTCGCCGGGCAGGCCGGCTACCAATTGGTGAGTCCTGGCGGGTTCCGTGACGACTGTTTGCACAGTGCGTACGGTTGGATGCACTAAAATCAGGGCGGCACATCCGGCACCTACGATTAAATTTAACGGCTGGCTCGACGGTTGTTTGCCGCGAGTACACATCAACATGCGGATACGCTCTTCAAGCGAATCGGTTGGCCGCATGCCATTCGCGAATCGGGGAATTCCAATAGAATGCTCGCTAAGATAGTCGACCACTCGCAAGAGGGCTTCAGCGTATTGCCGCGGCGTCGAATCCAAACGTGCGATAGCCCAGGCGTCACAGCAAGCCTCTTCATGCCGCTCCAGCTGATGATGAGCAAAGTGGACGCCGGGGAACCACCAATAGATGCAGCCGACAAGCCATTCAAGCCAGCGAACGAGATGGTCGCGGCGGCAATAGTGAGCGGTCTCGTGCGCCAAAAACGCATGACGCTCGGACTCCGACAGAACCGCCCACAATGGCTCCGGATAAACAATGACTGGGCGCAGCGAAAATCCAAAGAGCATGGGTGACAAACGCAGCGGTAACCGCACGACTTGCGGTCCTTGCGAGTGGTACTTGGCACCTATCAGTGAGGTGACGAAGGCGGTGGATTCCGGATCATCAACGCCCTGACGTCTCAGGAGCAAATGAAAACGGACCGAACGCACCATCCCCCGAGCGACGTAGTAGGCGAATCCAGCCAGCCATACACACCCCAAACCAATCCACCAGTCCACGCCAGGAGACCCGTTTGAATGAACCGGAATGACTGGCAGCACTAATAAGGGCGGCGTGATCAGTTTAATAAAAAAACCGACCCATAATAAATGAGCCAGTCTCGCTCGTCGGCCCGAGCGACCGACCATCCACGCCAACCCGCCGATCAGCGAAGCGATCGCGATGTTGCTCAATAAGGTTTGAGCAGTGAACACTATTTCGCATCCAACTCGTCAAGCAATTTCCGCAGATCGCGGCGTTGATTCGATGAGAACTGTTTCGATCCAACTAAGTGGCTCAGCAGCGTCGACATCGTACCGTCACATAACTCGTCCGCAGTTGCTTGCAAACGCTGCGTGATCAACTCTTCACGCGGGACAATTGCATGAAACAGATGCGGCCATTCCGCGCGATCACGGTCAACGTAATTCTTCGCCTCCAGACGCGAAAGCAATTTTTGCACGGTCGCAATGTCCGACGGCGTGGCCGCTCCGTACAACGACTGAGAAAGATTCTTGACGCTCGACGGGCCGTGCTCCCACAGCTGTTCCAGGATAGCCAGTTCTGCGGCCGTCGGCTCTTTTGTTATTTTTGCCATGTGTCGATAATAGTTATTATTAGATTTGATGTTATTTCGCTGGTGTTGTCGCTCAGCTATTGTCGCTCAGCTATTGTCGCTCAGCTATTGTCGCTCAGCTCTCCGAGCTGAAAGCGTGTCTTCGGTGCGCTGTCCGCTAACAGCTCGGAGAGCTGAGCGACAATGCCGCGAAGCCGCTTTCAGAAGTCAATGTTCTATCGAGTTCAAAAGTATCGGTTTGGTATAATCGATTTTCATAGTCCAATTGCCTTGCGCCAGACCCATTCTGTGGCCAGCAATCCGAGTAGTGTCAGCCACAACCACCATCGACTCCAGGCCGGTGTGAAGTCGCGTTGAGGTGGTCCAAAGGTTTCATTGCGGTCTTCTAAAAGTTTCGTCAACTGCTGCGGCTGTTCCAGGACCTGCCCCCCCGCTATTGAGGCAAGTCGGGCGAGCAATTCGTGATTGGGCAGTGGATTTTGCTGTTCAAAGGGATCGCTTAAAATTTGAATACCGAGCGAGGTGCTATCGACCTGCGTGCCGTGATCGAACATCGCCTGCGAGTCCGTTCCTTCATAGGCTGTCAACTCAATTCGCAGGCCCCCGTCACCCACACCGCTGTTTTCGCTGAGCATCATGTCGAGGCGATATCCGTCATCGCTTGAATTCGAGTTCAGCATCAGTTCTTCACCCCATGCTAAACGCGGACTGACTTCACCACTCTCCCGCACAACATTGTCGGGCCACAGCAGTGGCGAGTACAACGAGGGATCATCGAGAGAAGCGGGCTCGAACATCGCCCACACGTGATACTTGTTCGTCCGCCGCGCACCTTCGTCGTAGGCTGCCGCGAGAATGGAAAGCGGCTCGCCCGGCCGATAGAAACGCTTGTCGGCGTCTGCCACTAAGCGACGTCTACCGGTCGAGGATCCTTCCGTCACCCAGTAAACCAAATTACGCCAAAATTTGGCCGCGACGCGTTCGGGTTGCGGTCCCCACTGTTCGCTCAAACTCGTCAGGGCCGTTCCCCCGAGCGCCGCGGTCGATACCAGCACGCGTCCGCGACCGACGCGATGGGATACCATCACAGGTGTCCCGTCATCACGGTTTTTGGCCAATACATCCGCGGTCGATTTGGCACCTGCGACAGAACCATTCACGCTCAGCGGTGGCAATGCGGCAATGAGTTGATCGTTCGAAGCCTGTTCCCAACGCAAACGCCAGATTGGATGGCGAGGCATCGCAACGTCAATCTCACGAGGCAGCGGATAGACTCGAGGTCCGTCGGCCAGCGTCACGGGTAGAAGTGGCGATAGCGGCGAATCCGACCAATGGTCCAATCGCAGCGCATCGCCACCGAGGACAATCAAACCGCCGCCCCGTCCTTCGACCCACTGCGTCAACCATCCGACCTGCTCCTCGTCGAGAACGTCGGGGCCAACGTCACTGAACACGACACAGTCATAGGCAAACAGTTCCGCACGCGTCTTGGGGAACGAGATCGCATCGGAATTTGAATCACCGACTCGGACACCGAGCGGTGCGCTGCCATTGGAGCTGGTCAGCACCGCACATTCGATATCCTCGTCCGCCTGCAGGGCGCTTTGAACCGTAACGATATCGACGTCAGCAGTCGATGTGATACCGCCCCCGAAAGATAGAATCTGGTTCAAAAAACTGGGACTCGAACGGGTCGCGGTCGCCGCATTCTCGACGTACAGAACGCGCACCTTCGTACGATCGATCTCAACGTGAGTTTCGACACGATTGTTTCGCTCGGTGACTTCACCCTCAAGCGGATCGACGATGACGAGCAGGTTCTCAGGGTACTCGTCGACACGAAATGTGAGCGAAACCGACTGTGCACCACCGCGAAGGGTGATTGGAACGGTGGCGAGTGCGGCCGAGCCGGAGTCTGGAATACTGCTGCGGTTAATGATTCGGACAGTCGTCTGTCGTCCGGTAAAGCCGTAGCTGCGGAGGAACACCTGCAGCTCGTTCTCGGTGTACTTCCGCACTCGGGTTGGCACCACCAATGACACGACCGCGACATCTCCGTTTCCACTGGCGCGACCCACCGGAACGACATGCAGTGGCACCTTCGCTGCGGCAAATAACTCAGCCAAGTGTTCAACCGACTCAGATCCTCGGACACGTCCATCGGAGAACATCACCACTCCCGCGGTCTGCTGTTCGCTGACTTGCGGCAACAGTTGGCGCAGTGCCTCACCCAAGCGGGAATCGGACGCGTCCGGCGGCGCAATTGCAGGAGCCTCGCCACTCGCTGCCGCACTCGACATGAGCGAGACTGGCAATGGAGCGCCCGACGTTCCTTGACTCGGCTTCACGAGCGGTTCTAGACGATGCCCGAATCGGAACACTTGCTCGTCTCCGGTGTCGTACACTCCGGCAGCGGACTGCGCCGCAGTGAGAAATTTCAGCGACTCCTCCCACCGGGTTTCGTTCTGACCGAGCTGCATGCTCTGCGATCCGTCAACCAAGTACAGCATTGTCGGGCGCACGATCGCACCGGTGCGTTCGTCAACGATGGTCGGTCCGAACAGGATCAGCACCAGAATCGCAAACGCCGCCACTCGCAGCGACCACAGTCCCCATCGTCGATGGACTCGCGAGGGACCCCAAAAGTAGCGAATCATCGCCCAAACTAAGAAGCACGCCAACGCAATTACAATGAACCCCGTGACGCCCCATGCAGGCAACCAGGTCAGCGAGATTTCAGCGAGTGTGCTTGTCGCTCGGCTCTTCATGCCGATCTCGGTCGCTTCCAAGGCATACGTTTGCGTGTGCCGAGCGACGGTCATTGTTGCGAGAGTCCCTAACAGCGTGTGTAACATCATGGTGTGGCGACTCCATTGATGTCGTCCTCTTCGCCCGCAATAACGCTGAAGTACTGATCGACGGCGCCGCGGTACTGCGTGGGGACGGGTGCATCACGATCCGCTGCCACTTCCAAAAGAATCATCTCCTGAATTCGGCGTCGTAGCTCCCTCGCGACCAAACCCGTTCGCTCAGCGAGCGAGCTGCTGTTCTTGGGTGAGAACCGACCGCTGCCCGATGGACTGCCACTAGCTGCATCGGTGACATCGCGACCCTCACCCGACGACTCTCGATCGAGAGCTTCGGACAGCTCTTCCATTCCTTCTTGCTGCAAATCACGTTGAATTGCACTCGCTTCCGCCTTTGTCTCCGGGGTGTCCTCTGCCGCCTTTCCACCCTTACTCAACGTCTGAGCCATTGCGTTGGCACGTTTCTCGATCGCCTTCAGACGAGCGAGCCGAGGCTCGACAAGTTGGCGATAGAGAGCATCCAGCTGCACGGCTGCATCAACGTAGGTGCGTGCCCGCTCACCAGCGGTTTCATCCGCAACGGGATCGGCGTCAGGATCTTGATTGAGATACTCGCTAGCTGCAGACCTCGTCGCGTCGAGCTGATCGAGGAAGCGGTTCTCCTCAATAAACTGTGTCAGAAACTCGCTTACTTCGCTGCCCTCGATATCACCCGCACGCGCCGGCGTCTTTAACACATCTTGAATGGTTTCGGCTCGTCGCCGCAACTGGCGCGCGAGTCGATTCGAATTAGCTGGGTCGTTCCTGCGTTTGTCGGCCAGCTCCAGCTCCCTATTTGCCAGCGACGTGGTCATGTCTCGCAGTGCTGAAACGCGCTTCACAGGTTCTCTCGCCGCTATCCCATCAAGCTGCAGTCCCATCTCACGTAATTGATCGGCAGCGTCCTGACTGGAACTAATGAACGATTCCAACGAGCCTTCGCGAGCCGACACCGCCAACTCGTCCAGCGACGCTTGAGCTTCTTGCATTCGGTTGTTCAGCAGCTGTGAATCAGTCAGACGATCTTGAATCCTTTCCTCGATAGCTCGAAGTCGTTCGAGAAGATCGAGCTCACCGGCAAACAACTCGTCTTGCCGCTCTTGCTGACCTGTTTCCTGCGGGCTCTCGTTCTCCGGTCCATCTCCCGGTTCTTGATCGTCCATTTGATCGTTCTGAATCTCGGAGTTCGCAGGCTCATCGTCCGCAGCCGTGTCCTGCTCCGTGTTGGTGGAATCGCTCGAGGGAGACTCTTCGCTTGTCAGTTTTCGCTCATCGCTCGGCGGTTCCTCAGAAACCTCTCCCTGTCCGCTTCTCGCCGATGCCTTATTAGCCGAAGCGCCTGATGTTCCGCTTGATTCCATGGATGAACTTGTCGTTTGCATCCGCCTGGCCATTTCACCTAACTGAGCTTGAGAGGACGCGATCTTTTCAAGTTCATCGGCCAATTCCCGCTCGGTCTTGTCGCGTTCACGGCGTAGCTTCTGCTGCATCTGCCGAGCGAACTGCTGCAAGGCACGCTGCTGCGCAGGCGTGGCATTTTTAATTAAAAAGATCTCTAAGGTTCTTCTTGCTTCGGCAAGTGCGCGGAGAGCGTCTTCTTCTTGGACCAGCGCCAGATCGAAGCTTGCTGCGGCGAGTGAATCAGCAGCTTGCAACATCGCAGACTCGGCCTGATTGAGAGCTTCGACATCATCGTTGCCCCGCGAGATCAAGAACTCCGTCAAAAACCGCGTCAGCCCCGCTAATTCGCTCTGGCTGGCAATCATGCGGTCGAGTGTGCCGAGCTGCGACGACAATTCGCTACTGGATTTCCCCGTCATTCGTCGCGTACGATTGATCAGAAAACGCTGCCGCCGAATCAATTCGTCGAGTTGCACGAGCACGCGGCCACCGCCCCCGGCCGCGGGATCCAACTCGATTTCTGAGAAGAATTGACGCAGCGGACGGATATCGATGTAGCGGATATCGCTCTCAACACGCTGGGGAGCGGGATCGCGATTGTCCACGGCGAAGGCGTAGTAGCTGATGTAGTCGCGTTCTGACAGAACGAACGATTCCAAAGGCAAAACTTCTTCCAGGCGGAGGCGAGTCGTGAGTGCCGAGGCTGCCTCTGGCTCTGGTGAGGCTTCCCAGTCGGTCAAGACGTATTCTTCGTTATCACCGATCAGGAACACAATGCCAGCTGAGGTGATCCCATAATCGTCGGCGATTTGTGTCCGCATCGGTAGCTCTGCCAGTGGATTGACGCGAATTTCGTTGTCAGGATCACGCCAAGCGATTCGCGGAGCCGCATCGCGGCGAACTCTTAAACGTCCTTTCACGGGCGTCATAGGCGTCCGGTCTCGACCGCTTCCCGAAAAATGCCACACCCCTGACGCTTCACTCGGCAGTGAGAATGCCCAGTGCCTCAGGTCGTCGCCCGCCGTCAACACCACGCTGTCCATCTGCGAAGACTTCGGTCCGATTTTCAGATGCGCCTCGTGCAGTGGATGGTTCGTTGCGACGACTACTTGCACTTCAGACGACTGTAGAACCGCAACGTCGGAAGAGCCAAATGTTCTTGCTGGCAACTGAGTATAGGCAGGTGGCTGGACGGTAATCTCAATTGCCTCCACTTCGATCAGCGGCTGAATGTCGACTCGGTAGACGCGAGTATTACCAACGCTGGTCAAAAACTGGTATTCCATGGATTGAGCCGTCTTGCCAAAGTCAAATTGAAAATGAGCTGGATGTCCCTCCGTCGGCGCGAGTTCTGTCTCGACCCACGCCGGCTCTGACGCAATTTCAGATTTATTGGCATCGGTGTTTGCCTCGCGGAGCTCGTCGCGAGGGGGGAGCTCTCGATAACGCAGCACGATGTCGCGATTGAGTCGTCCATGCAGTTCGAGCGACACCGTGACGATTGACCCTTCGAGCACACGCGTATCTCCTGGGGTGACCGACATCGTCGTGTAGGGGACCTCCATTCCGAGCGAGCGCAACATGGCCGTTCGCCAATCACTCCCGGCGAAGAACGAACCCATCACCAACACGCAAATCAACAAGAATCCCCCGCCGCAAATTGCTAAAGTTCGTAATGGAACGAGCGTCCCGGGGGCGAGTGTTTCCCAGCGACCGAGCGTTTGATGGCCAAGTGCGCCCAGCATCGCCTGCGGACCATGGATACGACCTTCCACCGAGTCCAGAACTGTTCGAATCCGTTGACCAAAGTCACCGAAGACGTGTTCGAGCCGATTGGCGAACGTGCGTTCACGCGCCCCCGAGATCGCCGAAACGATCCGCAGCGCCCACCAAACACCCACCACCAGCGTACCGCACACGAGACTGCTGGCACGGACCCAGCGTGGCCACTCCCAAACGTAGTCGCCCACCGCCAGCAGCATCCACCAGCAACCTATCACCGCCACGGCGAGCACAGTGGTGATGGCCGAATTGACGGCGAAGTAACGTCGCCGCAGCGAGTGAAATCGTGCTGCCACTTCGTGAGAAACCGAAGGTCCCTGGAGTGTTTCTGAAACGGTGCTCATGTAATGGTTTCCGAATCGATGAGTGTCGTACTGTATTTTCGAGGTGAATCAATCAACAACTTTCACCCTTCCCACGCGAAGCCAGGGGAGGGGCGAACCGAGCGAGGCAAGGTTCGTGGTGGGGCGATCACGCTGGATCGGGGCCATAAGTGGTGCGGTCGGCCCTCCCCAGAAATCTCGCTGAAGGCTCGGTTTTCGACCCTCCCAGCTTTGCCGTGAGGGTGAAGTCACGCCCGATGTCTCTGCGTGACCGCCGATCGCCAATTTTGAATCAAAGCAGTTCGTCACGACACCGTCCTGTTTGCCAAAGTAAACTCGCCGATCAACAACACGCACGCCGCCGCCGCCAACCACGGCCACAACTCATCAGGCTTTCGCGTTTCGACCGATTGGCTGCGTGCTTTACCAGCCACGCCGGCGAGATTCAGATCGAAATGTTTCGCGAGCTTGGACGCTTCCATTCGAGTCGGGTCGGATTCTCGCGATGTGCCATTGATTACATACAGAGCGTTGTTCTGCGGCTCGAAACCCGCATGTTCAAACGTGGGTTCAGCGACCACGTCCGATTCCTGGCGATACGCCGCCTGCGTCACGGATACCTTGGCTGGCCGGGGAAAATCCAGCGGCTCGCCGATGTGACGAAACCGAATAGGACCTTCGCCCGTAAGATTCAACAAATCACCAGCCATCTGTTGCACCAACGGAAGGTACAAAGGATTGGTCGCCCAGTTGCTCCAGCTCACGTCAGCGCTCGAAAGGAACCACACGATCCTTCCCTCACCAACTTGATGAGTTGTCATTGCGGGACGGTCACCGTCGAAGCTCGCCAGGACCTCTGTGGTGCCAGTGACTTCGACTGGTAATACTTTTCGAAACGCCAATCGGGTCAAGTCCCCGTGTTGCGGGTCAGCGAATGGGGACAGCATATCCGTGCCACTCTGCATCTTCTCGATGCGAAAGGGTGTCACGCCGCTGCGCTGGGGCACTCGCAACGTGCCGGGAGACAACTTCGATTGATTCCATGCACTGAGCGATGCCTCTTCGCCCAAATCGCCAGCGAAGACAAGCAGTCGCCCCCCCTTGTTCACGTACGTCTCCAATCGCTCGATGGGAAGTGCTGACAATGACCCTGCATTGGCGACGATGACCAACGGGTGCTCCTTCACGTCGACGGTTGACAGCGGTTCTTCTTCCAAAAACTGAACTGCGACTGCGAATCGACCTTCGGGCCGGGCGTCGACGGCGGATGCCTGTTCGCTATTGAACGACTCGCGAGGTTGCCGACCGAGCGCAGCTGCCACGAAGTAACTCGCAGCACTTGAACCCGCTTGGGCAGCCCCTCCGTCGAGAACAAGCACGCCGAGCGGACGGGCCACCTGCACAGCGGTCAATCTTCGATTGTCAGCAGCAAGATCGTCTGCCGCGTCGACGGAAGCTGTCACTCTCCACGTCCCGGGCTCCAGCTTTCCCAAATCGAATTGTACATCTTGGGCTTGACCACTCGGGACACTGACCGACTTTTTGAGTCGTACGTTTCGAGTCCCGTTGGAAGCAGCAACAATCATTGGCACCTCTTCTTGGGGCACACTGCCAAAATTAAACAGTGTGGCGATGAAGTGTGCGTCGCTATCGGCTTCCAGCCGCGACTGTAACGGCCCGAACTGCGTGATCGCGAGATTGTTCGCTGCGGCACGCCCGACGTCGATGATGCGAACTGGGACTTTTTTAGGAAACCCAAGTGATTTGGTGATTGCAGCTTCTGCCGACAGTCCGCTCTGTTGCAAGTCAGTGACAAGCATGACTTCCGCGTGCGCTTCTGGAAAAGCTCCGATCCGATCGCGAGCCCACGAAAGGGCAGCGAGATAGTTGGTGTCACCGTCGAGCGTTCGCGGCGCCACCGGACGATTCGTTCTCGCTGGGAGCGGTTCGACGTTTCCATCGAACCACGCCCAGAGTACCTGCGAGCCTTCATCGACATCGGCAAGCTGTTCCGACGCCGCCTTCAGTGCGTCGTCGACGACCCTACCGCTGTTCCCCGGCATGCCCATGCTGGCTGACCGATCGATCAGGACGATCTGCAAATGATCGCCGTCACGTCGCGTTTTGCCAGATAAGAAGGGACGCGCGAATAAGAATGCCAGTAGCGCAACGAGCACCATCCGCGTGACCAGTAACAACCAACGGCGGATTCGCCGACGCTGCGCCCCATCGCGAATCACCTCGCTCAAGAACCGCATTGTTCCGACCTCGACGCGCCGTACCTGCCAACGGTTCAGCAAATGAATGATCAGCGGGATCGCGATCGCGACCGAGCCGATTAAGAATCCGGTTTGAACAAAGTTCATACGCTACCGCGCCCGCTTTACCAAGTAGTCGACCAATGCGCCCGAAGGCGGCTGGTCAGTCGTCAATTCCAAACGGTCGACGTGTTGATGTCGACAAACACTCTCCAACTGTTTGCACCAATCCTCGATGCGACGAAGATAGTCGTCACGAATGCTCTCAACATCCGTCGTCACATCGCCGCTGCCCTCCATATCGAGCACGCGGACACGACCCGACTTGGTGAGATGTCGCTCGAATGGATCGAGAATTTGAAACACAACTACCTCGTGTCCTCGATGCCTCAGCTGTTGGAGTCCACGCTCGATCCCGGCTACGTCGTCGACTAAATCGCTCAACACAACCACGATGCCACGATGGCGTGCGACGGCGGCGGCCTGTTCGAGGGACTTGGCCAACTGCGTCACGGGACTGGCGTCGGTTTGCTTTAGCAAACGCAGGCAATCCTCCCAGTGTCCTGGTTTCACTGACGGATCGAGCCAGTGCCGCAGACCATCATCCATCAAGCCCAACGCTACGGCATCACGCTGCTTCAATGCCAGAAACGCCAACGCCGCCGCCAGTGTCGCCGCATAGTCGTACTTGGTCATCGCACCGTCGATCTTGCACTGCATCGAACGGCTGGCGTCGATCAAGATATAAAGATTCAAGTTGGTTTCAGCATCAAACTCTTTCACATAAAGTTTGCGTTGTCGTGCGAAGACCTTCCAGTTCACGTGCCGCAGGTCATCGCCGGGGCCATAACGCCGATGGGACGAGAACTCCACGCTATAGCCAATGAATGGACTCCGGTGCAAACCCTGTAAAAAACCCTCGACCACGCCAGCGGCGCGGAGCTCCAAAGAACTAAGCCGCGCCAGTTCTTCAGGCCGCAGCCAATTCGGAGCAGTCGTTTTCGGGGAGGATTTCATGAGCTTAATGGTTCTCGTATCGTGGCACAGGCTTGCAGCCTATGCGCATGGAAGGTTGCTAGCCCGGAGGGCGGCATATGAAATACCGGTGGCGTCAGCCACCGGAACGCATCTCGAAACATCTTGCTAGCCCGGAGGGAGACACGTTCTTAGCAAATCTGATGGTGTCGCCCGCCGGACTGGTGGGTTGAGTGAGTGAGCAACATAACACCGGCGATTAACGCCTGCGGCAAGTCATGACTCGCCCTCCGGGCTGAAACGACTAACGATTAACTTCATCTTTCACGTCCTTCAATAGCGCGTCGACCACATCAT
The DNA here is from genome assembly GCA_963763175.1 of uncultured Planctomycetota bacterium. Taxonomy (GTDB): domain Bacteria; phylum Planctomycetota; class Planctomycetia; order Pirellulales; family Pirellulaceae; genus Rhodopirellula. Next base: position 1,931,533 of record CAVXOB010000011.1, read on the forward strand.
CTGAATCCACGTTGTCCGCTCTTCCATGAAAGTTCAACACTAAGCGATGCCGCAACACCGGATGCGCCAGGGCGCGAACATCCTCGAAATCAACGTGGTATCGACCTTCCAGGACAGCCCTCGCCTTCCCAGCCAGAATCAACGATTGTCCCGCTCGAGGGCTCGCACCGTATGTCACGTACTTGCTGACCATGTCGACACGTGCTGCGGAATCGGAAGTGCTCTTTGCCGGACGGCTGGCGTTGACTAACCGCGCCGCATACATGACAACGTCATCCGCCACCGGGACGCTGCGGACAATTTCCTGAAGTTTCAATAGGTCACACGACTGGAGAACGGCCTCGGGGGACGTCGCGGTGGATCCTGTCGTCCCGCGAATGATTGCAGCCTCCTCTTGGACCGTTGGATACCCGACGCGAATATTGAACATGAATCGGTCGACTTGAGCCTCAGGCAGCGGGTATGTCCCCTCCATCTCGATTGGGTTCTGTGTCGCAACGACAAAGAACGGTGGATCGAGCTGGTAGGTGGTATTACCGATACTGACCTCCCGCTCCTGCATCGCCTGCAACAACGCGGCCTGCGTCTTAGGCGGCGTCCGGTTGATCTCGTCTGCGAGTAAGAAGTTCGTAAAGATCGGACCTGGTACGAACTTGAGCTTATAACCACCGCTTTCGAGCTCTTCCATCACGTCCGTACCCGTGATATCCGAAGGCATCAGGTCAGGCGTGAACTGGACACGTTTGAACTTCAGATCCAACGTTTGCGATAGCGTGCGTGCCATCAGCGTTTTGCCCAATCCAGGAACACCGTGCAACATAACGTGTCCCCGGCAGAGGAGCGCCAGTAACAGCAAATCGACGACGTCCTGTTGACCGACGATGACCTTGGCGACTTCTTCTCGCAACTGACGGCGGGCGTCGCGGAGCTTTTCGACTTCGGCGAGCATGTCATTATTTGAAGTCTTTGTGGGACTCATTGTTGTGCTCATGTTGCATCTTTCGTGGCTTGAGTAGCTTCGAGTTCATCAATTAAATCGTCTTGGTCCGTATCGAGTTGATGGAACACCTCGCGCGGTCCGAGAAATTCGTCCCATGTCAAATCCCCGTCGCCATTGCGGTCCATCCGTTGAAACCAAATCGGACCGCTGGGTGGTTTCAGAAAGGCTTCGGGCGTTTCCGCGCTCGGCCGGTCGACACGTCCAAACAGACTCACGCCACCACGTTGGATTTCGATCCGGTACGATTTCGTCAGTCGCGACGGATTGATTTCAGCTTCCGGATCAGCCACCTTCAACAATTCCGACTCGCATTCTCGCAGTTCACGAATCGAAATACGACCGTCGGCGTTCGCGTCAAGGATTTGGAAGAAACCGTTTCCGTTGTCGAGTAGCGTGACCTGGCATGTCGTCGATGCTGGCTCTGTATACTGTTTGACATAGGCCATCATCTCTTCGGCAAATACCCGATCATCGTCGTCCGCATCCATAGCATCAAATAGATAGCGGGCGAACCGCTGGTGTTCAGCTATTTCGTCGCGATCGAGGTATCCGTTGGCATCGACGTCAATCGCATTGAACGCCGCTGACGCATTCGCACTGGCCTCGGCCATCGGGTCCCGCTGCCGATAACTGACACTCAACGACAGCCCATCGCGATTGAGACGAACTAAATCGCTTCGTGCTATCTCCACATCCGGCGAGGAGTCACCTTCCACCCGCATGGCAGTCGCGGCCGACTGATCCAAATCGACGCTCAAAGTCAAATCTGGCTGAGCCGAAGCGAGATCGCTCATTTCCTGCATGCTCAATTTGCCGTTACGATCCATGTCGAGCGAGGCGATCTGATTGGGCTTCCATCCGAGTTCTTCGGCGGTGAGATGTGCATCGCGGTCCGTGTCATAGCGGCGAACTAAGCGCACAGCGAGAACGGGTTCAGTCGCATCACGCAGCAATTCAGAATGCACGGCACCGGGCGGCTCGTCATCAAGTGCGCTGACAACGATTCCTTGCATCGTTGGCGTTGCCGTGGTCATGAATTCGTCAAATGTTACACACTGATCGAAATCGCTGTCTCGATCCGCGATCCGAGCCGGCGCGAGCTGCATCTCGAAACGATCAATCAGTCCCGACTCGTCTTCGTCAAGAACGCGGAAGACACTGAGGTCTTGATCGGCCACAGCGTTGTTCTGTCGGTAGGTGACAAGCTGACCGGCGGCGCGAGCGATGGACAGCTCCAGTTCGTCGTGTGTGTAAGGCCGACGCGAACGCAATTTATTGAGAAACGCATTGCCTTCAAATCGCCGCCCGCTGACAAACAGTGGATGTTTCATTGTCTCACTGCGGCTGAGTTCGCCATCTTCGTCGGTGTCGAGCGACGCTACGAGCTGGGTCAGATAGCCCTCGCGAGTCTGCTGGAGTGTCTTGCCGGCATCGGTGATCTGAATTCGTAGGTGAACTGGGCCGTCGGGAAGTAACAGCAGCATATCATGCCGGCCGCCCTCATCGGCGTGCGTCGGAGACGACAGCGCGATCGTCATGACCATGGCAGCAACGCATGGGAGTGTCTTCATCATCCCAGCAACTCCTTGATGGGCACGCCTCCTTCATCGACGATCGGAATGGGCCGGTCGCCAGCGGAATTACTCGATAGCGACGAAATACCGATCGCCTCCAGAACGGTGGCGAATAGATCCGCCGCAGCAACAGGGCGGTCTTTCACCTCCATCGCGTCCGCAGTGGTTTCGCCAATCACTTGGCCTCCCGCGATCGAACCGCCCGCCAGGGCGACACTCCACGCATCTGGGAAATGGTCGCGCCCACTGTTCGGATTGATTTTCGGCGTGCGACCGAACTCGCCCATCCATACGACAAGCGTCGACTCGAGCAGTCCGCGATCACGTAGATCCGCCAGCAAGGTCGACCAGGCGGGATCGAGCGTTTCGCACATGGATTTGACGGCTCGGAAGTTGTTCAGGTGAGAATCCCAAGTCGCATCGCCGGCCGCGTCGAGCGAGACCTCCACGAAGGGCACGCCACGTTCGACTAGACGCCGAGCCAATAGGCAACCTTGCCCAAACCGGCTGCGACCGTACGCATCGCGAAGCCCCGCAGGCTCCTCGTCCAAATTGAACGCACCCTCGCCTCGTGTTTCGACCATTCGCATCGCCTGGTCATAGACGGCGGCGTGCTTGATCGCCGATGGCGAGCCACCCTTCATCCCAGATCGCATCAGACTGAGCAGTTCTTGCCGTTCGGCGAGTTCATCACGCTGGATACCGACCGGGGTCAAATTCTCAACCGTTAGATTGGCACGCGAAGTGGGGTCGTTGCTCGCTCCCGAAACGAGCAGCGGCGAGTAGCGGGGCCCCAAAAAACCGCTGCCGAGATTGCCCAGTCGAAACGGAGCGATCGATACAAATCCAGGCAGCGGCGAATCCTCTGGTTCTTTGCGCTGAGCGACCAGCGATCCCAGCACAGGATACTCAATCGCCCCGCCCATCGGTCGATAACCCGTTTGCATGAGCTGCGTCGCTCGACCATGATCACCTTCACGCGTGGCCATCGATCGAATCAGAGCGACATCCTTCATCTGTTTCGCCACCATCGGCAAATTGTCACTCACCTCGATCCCCGGCACGGAAGTCGCGATCGATTTCGTCGGTCCGCCGTTGCGATGCCCCGGCTTGGGATCGAGCGTCTCCAGTTGACTTGGGCCACCCGACATCCACAACAGAATGCAAGCCTTGGGAGGCCGTTTGCCTTCGGCAGCGCGAGCCAAGCGCGGCAACCATCCCGAACAGCTCATACCCGCCAGCGATGCCGTTGCGCTCCGCATGATATCGCGGCGAGCAAAACGATCGAACTGAAAATTTATCGACATAACACAAACTCCGGACTGTTTAACAAGGCCCACAGGATCTCCCCGTAGGCGTGTTGGGTCGTATCGCTGGATTTCGCTTTCAGGTAGTTCGTCAGAGCTGACGTTTCCTCATGAGTCGGCTCGCGGGTCAGGACCGCCAAATACAGCGTCTCGATACGATCTTGCTCATTAAAAAACGGCGACTCGATGACCGCTCGCAGTAAACGACTTCGCTCCGAATCAATGGCATCACTTGTCATCTTACCATTCATCAGCATCAACGCTTGGGGAATCCCCGCTGCATAGTCTTCGGGTGTGGTACCCGACGTTTCATTTAAACGGCTGACTAACTGGATCCGATCACCCGACCACCGTGACGAGGCTGGGTCGATACGGCTAACCGACAACAGTAACGATTGTTCGAGCGAGTCGAACACCTGCTCGGCGCTGAGAACTTTTGGCGTCCGTGTGAAGGTTCCCGGTGGCAGTAGTTCATCCGAAGCTGAACTCTCGGCCTGATACCATGACGACTTGCAAATCGCAGCGATTAACCGGTCGGTATTGTAGCCATCGTCAGCAAATCGCTCGCCAAACTCATCGAGTACTTGACGCTCCGTATCGGTGGCCAGATCGAGGTTCTCGACGTCCGGGAATAATCCGCGTCCAACCAAATGTTGCCAAAATCGGTTGACGACCGTCGACGCGAAATTGGGATTACTCTCAGCCGTGATCCAGGTTGCGAAGCGCGAGCGGGCAGCGTTCCCGGGTTTGTCCAAAGCCTCTTTGTCCCAGAGGAACTTGGCCGGGTACTCGGTGCCCTCATAATAGATCGAGCCCGGCGATTTCGCCTCGCGAGAAGCGTTCGCGGCGTCGCTGGGGCGCGGCATGTCTCCATAGAAGGCGGCCAGACCCCAGAAATCTTCTTGCTTCCAATCCACGAACGGATGGTCGTGACACTGCGCACACTCCATCCGCACACCGAGGGCGACACGCGAAAGGTGCGCTGCATAATTCTCAGGCAGACTGCCTAGCAGTAAGTAATAGTCGGACGTTTCTGCTCCGGCCAGTCGCCGCACCAATTCGTCAAACGGTATCTTTTTTGAGAACGCGTCACGCAACGAAGCTTCCAGTACCTCGGGCGATCCATTCACTACCGTCCCGGGCGGCAGCAGTACGCGGCGCCATTGGCGGGCCAAATTCGCCGCCGAGAGTCGCCGGTAGACGTCACCGCGATCCCCTTCGCCAAACACCAACTGATCAATCAGCGTGCGGCGACGCTGTTGGCCAAGGGTCTCGAAATCTCGCAATTCCGATACACTCGGCACCCGACCTAGAACATCCAAATAGACGCGCCGTGCAAACGTCCGGTCATCGCAGAGTTTCGGCAGCGGTCCGTAAACATCTTGGCCTCGATGATCAAGCCACGCCGCGAGCTGTTCACCCCGCGAATCAGCGTTCACCCGCGAACACCAATTCGCATCGCACGCTACGACGAAAAAAAGGACAACCAACGATCGCATACTTCACTCTCTCGCCAGAGGAATCGTCCCGTAAGGTTCGTTAATTTAGACAACGCGTCTGAAACGGTCAAGCGTTTTCTCAAAAATGTTTTCTAGACTGACACGGAATGAGATTGCAGCCTATCCGAAAAGGGGTCTGATGCCGGGGACGCGAGTTATCGGAAGACAATCAATGCAACGAGCAATCGTCCCTTATCGGGCCTGCACACAAATACGCGCCAACCAGTGTCGACAAGTCAGGGAAGAGCTCGGTGGAAAGCACGCAGAGATAGCAGCGATTGCCCGCGAGCTGTTAGCGGGCGGCGTGACTCGCGGACGCGAACAGCTCGGAGAGCTGAGCGACGATTGCAAAATGATCGAACACCGCCGTCAAGCCGCGTCGTCCAAAATCAGGATGCCGTCCTGAACCGGTCGCTGCCATGCTTCGCCGCAGTGCTCGCAGAGGTCGCAATCGACACGGCGCTGCATGCCGCAGTGACTGCACTCAGTCCGATGCACGCGGCGGTAGATCGCCACGACCGAAAGCGGTGCGACCAGGCTCAGCAGCAACGCCGACACACCCCACGCGATCGCCTGGTGGCGCACGAGTCCCCTCCGGTGCGCCACCCGCCGGGTCAGCCAAATCGCCACGATCGTGGCAATGACGAAACCAATGAAGGCGGTTGTGTACTGAATTGGGTTCGAACTGATCGTTTCCCAGGGTGGGGCGTTCCCATAACCTGCGAGGTAGCTCCAAAGCAAACCTGAAACGACGATAATTCCCAAAATGCCAGGCATGAATCCGACAAATACGGCTGCCCAAGAGAATTGATCCTTATTCCATTCATGGTTCAGCGACGGTGTCGTCTGAAATGTTATGGTCTCGTAGTCGCCTTCAGCCGGAATGCGATAGAGGTTGGTGAGTCCACCGCGAAGTCCAGGGCCACTTTGAAAAGGCGTGAGGAAAAGCGTATCATTCCAGCGCGCCACGATCAGAGAGGTCGACGGTGCGAGTTGACTGGGAATGGAGTAAGTATTGACCAATTTTACTGAGATTGACAGATCGGCGAGCGGTGTGAGGTTCCGAATCGTATTGCCGTCCTGTTTTTTCTCGGGTTCTTTGAACCACGTATCGGTACCTGAGTCATCAACGAATTGGTATTCGAAAATCTCTCCACCGCTGCGGACCAGTAACCGAGGAGCATGTCCCTGCTCCACTTTGACAGTTCCCGCCATCTCGATTGGACGATCAATCAATTTCTCGATCGAAAGTGGCGAGCTGCCCAATAAATAAACACCTTGCGAATTGAGCGTCAGCCCGATGTAACCGAGGTCATTGAAAGAAGAAAATATCCGCTCACCCACCAATGGATTCGAGGTGAACGGAACCCCCGAGAGATCGTCGGCAGGATAGACCCCGTCACTCGCGATGGTACCTACCCATTCATTCTCTGGATTCCATTTGTAAAATAGCAGGAAACCACGCTCATCGAACGAGGCGCGCGTATTCGCACTTCCCGGAATACTGTTGAGCGAAGTAAAAAAACCGTCCCCTGCCGAGCCGTACATGTTCGGCGATCCAAAGATGGAGAAGGATTGCATTGGGCCAGGATGGTTCATGGGTTTCATGGCGTCCACGGTCGCCCCGGCTTGAATCGCCTCTCCGCCCAGAATGTCAATGTCGTAGTCTTGAATGCTGTAATTATATGTGCTCAATGTGGTCTTGATCCACGGTTCACCGGTGCTTGTGTCCAGCGAGAGTTCTTGAGTCGGCTGCGGGATATAGACTCGCGGGCGTCCGTAGGACTCAATCGCACTGACAAGGAATGCCAACGCGGTCACGTATCCAACGGATACACCAACAAGCAGATAGGTCGGCAATAAACATCTCCCTCGCAATCGTGGATTGGTCCGTGACGCAGGCGGTTCGGTTGCCAAGTCCCGCCAGCTTTGACGCGAGATCGCGATTAGCCAGGCGAGCAACGGCAGACTCACTAGAAAACCGACCGTCGACCACCATAAGCCACCGTTGCTAAGCAAGGAAAAAAATGGGATCAACACGGCCGCAGCAGGCAGCAGTGGCAGCACGCGAGTGCCCCACCAAGACGCGTTTCGTGACATCATGAGCATCGCGGCTGGGTGCATCAAGAATGCTGCCAACGCAAACACCAGCGATGGGACCAATTGCGCCGGGCGCATTGGATATCGACTCATCCCCTCGTACCATACCCATGCCGCCAACACCGCTAACGGAACGAGGACGGACACCGCGTAGAGCATGAAGCCTGAAAAAGTCTTGGCGAGGAAAATTTGGCTCGCCGTGACGCCACGATGATTCAAATAGGCCGCGGGGCCTGGTTGCAAATCGCGATATGCCTGCACCACGCCAAGGGCGAACGCGAGCAGCGGGGTGACGATCGCTAACTGCGTCAGCAGATCTTTTGCCAACAGACCGCTGGGGTTATCCAGATCCGGGTGGGCGATCCAACAGGCGATCGTGATGACGATTAGCCCGACAGGTAACCAGCGGACGTTCTCGCGAAGTTCTTTCCAGAGCAGTGGTTTCATGATGCATCCTCGGCATAGAACGAGTGATAGACTCGGGATCGAGACAAGTAAGCGAGCACGGCGTCCTCAAACGTGACGTCGACCGGTTCAATGGACTGACTCTTGATCGCCGACAACGCCGCTTGCGTGTCATCATCGGGATCGACCACCGTCAATTGCCAACGTTCGCCCAGCGGCCGGCAATTCACAAATCGCGGAATCGGAACTGGCGTGGTCAAGCTGCCTCCCGTCGTCGGTGAAGTGGGCGCGTCGATCGTCCACGACGCGATCCGACTGCGGAAATCATCAATGGTTGTATTGACGACCATCATGCCGTCGACCATCAGCGCCACCCGGTCAGCGACCCGCTCGACGTCGTCGAGCAAATGACTGCTCAACAGCACCGATCGCTCGCCTGATTCGCAGAACTCGAGAATGGTTTCGTTGAGTGCCCGCCGGCTGACCGGATCGAGACCCAACGCGGGGTCGTCGAGAATCAGCAACTCGGGACTACTCGCGAGCGTCGACGCCAGGGAAACGCCCGCTCGCTGGCCGCGGCTCAGCCACGCGACTTTGGCGTCGGTATCGATCCCGAACCGACGGACGGATCGCTCGAAGAATTCACCGTTCCACTGCGGATGAGTTTGCTGGCCGAACCGCTCGCACTCCCGGACCCGCATCCACGGATACAGAAAATGTCCTTCGACGGTGTGGCCGATCCGTGTGCGGACCTCCGGGTTCAACTCGCGACTGTCGACGCCGAGCACCTCACACGAACCGCGCGTCGGTTCGAGTAGCCCAAGCAGCATGCGAATCGTCGTCGTTTTCCCAGCCCCATTGAGCCCGAGCAGACCCACAATCTTGCCCCGTGGGACGGCAAAGTCGAGGTCGTGGACGACCGGCTTATGTCCGAAATACCGGGTCAATCGGCGGGTGCGAATGACGTCACTCTCAGCCATTTTCATTACCTCGTGAATTGAATTTATCAAGATGATCCCGCATCCGGGCAAGAATCTCATCGCTGGAGAAGTCGAGCCGAATCGACTCGTTGATCGCAGTCTGGAGAGCCTCATCGAGCCGCCGCAACCGCTCGGCATGGGAGTACACGGTGCGCCGCTTGGCTATAAACGCGCCTTTACCCGGCAGCGTTTCGAGCACGCCGTCGTTCGCCAATTCCGCGTAAGCTTTCGCCACCGTGTTGGGATTGACGACCAGCTCTTTGGCTAGCGCCCGCACGCTCGGTAGCGGATCACCAACGGACAATTCCCCCACCGCCACGGCGCAGCGAACCTGGTCGGCAATCTGGCGATAGATCGCGGCACCACTGCCTGGGATCACTCGTATTTGCATCAACCCCACCCTCCGCCGAAACTGGGCGAACAACTGTACTACAACACATAGTACGGTTAATACGGTGGACGATCAAGCCTTTTCTACCGAGATTTTTGAGACTGTTCCCATTGCCGGCGTTTTTCCAACGTCTGCTATCGCCTGCTGTGGCGCTATTTTACAGCGATTGTCGCTCAGCTCTCCGAGCTGATAGCGGATAAGCGCCACCAGGCCTGCTTTCAGCTCGGAGAGCTGAGCGACATTGCGGCAAACTTGCCTTCGTCAGCGCCGCGTGGAACCCCAAGAAATTGCCGGAAATTGACGCATGTTTGAGCCGCTTGTGAGCATTCCCCCTGACCAGCCTAGATTCTCTTGCTTCGCTCGGGTGTGAAACGTTATTCCATCCACAATGGAAGAGATCTCGATCCAGCCGAAACACTACCTTACCTGCCTATGGCCAGGGATGGCGGAGCTATGGTGGCGAGGTCGGATCTCTGCGTTGCCCGCTGCGATTGCGTTCGCAGCGGTCGTCAACGCGCTCCTGGTCGCCAAATTCATCTATTCCGATTGGGTGTCCGGCGGTCTTGTGATGCTGGCGTATTGGGTCGTCGGGGCAGCGTGGCTCGTCCTCACGATCCGCTCGATCCGGGAATTGCCGCTGTTGCTGACGCCACGGCGGGCCAGCGAGGAGCCGGATCCTTTTCCCGAAGCGCAGATTGCATTTCTGCGGGCCGATTATCTGGAGTCCGAAAAGCTACTTAATTCCACGCTCCAGATCGAACCACGTGACCCGCCCTCGCTGCTGCTGCTCTCAGCCATCTATCGCCACACCGGACGACTGCACGCCTCACAGCTGCTGCTCGCCGAAGTCCGCAAGCTGGAAGTCGCTGATCGCTGGGAGCTCGAATTCGCCGCCGAGCAAGTTCGCGTGCAGCGAGCGATCGAGTCGCGAAACGAGGACTCACCATCGAGCGATGCAGAACGATCCCAAGCCGACGAGACGGAACTCTCGCAGGCTGAGGTGGGTCCAGAAAAACCTTCCGAAGCCGCTGCGGCCTAATAGATCATCGCATCACTCGGCAGGAGCACGCTCGACGCAGCAGAATGTTGATATACTAGGCGCCAGCTCAAAAAACGACCGGTACGAAACCCTAGGAAAAACTCACCATGCGAAATAAAAACTGTCTGCTCGTCGCGTTGCTGTTCTGCATCGCCTTTTCAAACTCAGCATTCGCGGCAGACCGTCCGAACGTGATCCTCGTTTTCATCGACGACATGGGCTGGGGCGATTTCTCTTGCTTCGGAAACACGGAAGCATCCACGCCCAACATTGACGCAATGGCGGCTGAGGGAATTCGTTTTGAACAATTCTATGTCAACTCTCCGATCTGCTCGCCATCGCGAGTCGCGGTTTCGACGGGCATGTATCCCCAGCGATACCGCATCACATCGTTTCTGAATAACCGCCACAGTAACGAAGTGCGAGGCGTTGCGAACTGGCTAACCCCTGAAGCTCCGATGTTGGCTCGCTCGCTCCAGCAAGCCGGTTACGCAACTGCCCACAGCGGCAAATGGCACATGGGTGGCCAGCGTGATGTCGACGACGCACCACCGATCTCGGACTACGGATTCGACACGTCGCTGACAAACTTTGAAGGCATGGGGCCGAAGCTTCTACCGCTGACCGAAACGCCAACCAAAGACGGAGGCGTGAAGAAGGGGCGGATTTGGGAGGGTGCCGAGCGTTTGGGCGAACCGGTCACCTGGATGTTGCGATCCAAAATTACAGGCGGCTTCACCGACAACGCCATCGCATTCATCGATCAGGCCCAAGCCGCTGGGGAGCCGTTCTATGTCAATGTTTGGCCCGATGATGTTCACAGTCCCTTCTTTCCATCGATCGAGGGATGGAAGGATGGTAAACGGCAAATTTACCTGTCGGTGCTCGAAGAGATGGACGCACAGCTGGCGCGACTGTTCAAGCGGATCAAGAACGATGAGAAGCTTCGAAACAACACACTCATCCTAATCTGCTCGGACAACGGCCCCGAGCCCGGTGCGGGGTCAGCAGGACCGTTCAAGGGAAACAAAGTAACACTTTACGAAGGCGGCGTTCGCTCGCCACTGATTGCATGGGGCCCCGGCTTGATGGCGAAAGACGCTCGCGGCAAGGTCAATAAAAAGTCCGTCTTCTCTGCCATCGATCTCGCACCCTCTTTGTTCGATCTTACCGGCGTGGCCCCACCAGCGGGCGTTGATTTCGATGGCGAAGATCTGCTGCCCGTGTTGCTGGGCAAATCCGAGGCATCACGCGAGAAGCCGCTGTTTTTCCGCCGCCCGCCCGAACACAACAAAAACTTTCAGTTTAAGAACTTGCCCGACTTGGCCGTTCGCGATGGCGAGTGGAAACTCCTGTGCGATTACGACGGCAGTCATCAAAAACTCTTCAACGTCGAATCGGATCCAGGTGAAACCACCAACGTCGCCACCGGGCATCCCGAGATTACAAAGCGACTCCTGACCAAAGTGCTTGACTGGAACAGTGATCTCCCAGCCGATGCGGGAGACCCGAAGTACGTTCCTGAACAGCAGAAATAACCGGGGGCTAATTCTAAGGCATGGGCTCCTACGTCCAGCGAGCAAAAAGGAACCCTCGGCAAGCGCAAGCTCACCGAGAGTTGACCGCACCACTGGCGCGCTATCGACCGGATTATCCCTTCCCAAGCCCGCCTACCCGCAGAGCTTGAGTCCGTTATTTCCGGCACGTGAATGGTAAGCGATTCCAGGATGAAGGGCAAAATTACCCGACGCAGGAGTACATGCCTAGAAAATCCACCACGCTAGATCGGCATGGGCAATCGGTAGCGTGCCACTAAATTCCGTGAAGAACCTTTTCGTTTGGGTCTCGCTGATTGACGTCGAAAAGCTACTGGCAGGTACTTCATTCGCTGCTCAGTCAGTCTCAATTGGCGACGCCATTTGGATGACACCCGCGTCTCCTGGTGAGCTGATGCCGACATCGATCATTTGGTCGCTAGAGTAGGTTCCTGGATCGAAGGATGACTGGGTTGCCGACGGATCAAATGGCCCCGAACTGATCGGCCGGGGGCGCAGATGTCTTCGGGATGGCAACTTGGTTCTAAGTATCGACCCAGTTCATACGCATCCTGTTCGGCTCCTGGGCACCAGCGGCCTTCGGCCAGACCAATTTCCGCGTACGCGAGCAGCGATCCCTTTTGTTGGTGGAAGTCGCGGATGGCGAGGTTGTAGTTGGAAATGGCGCGATAAAATGCTGTTTCCGACAACACGACTCGTCGTTGCGCCTGCAGCAGGAAGTTGATGTTCTCAGTACCTGTCTCGTATCGCGTCGCCAGTACATCGACCTGCTTGAGGTCAGCCAGATACCGGTTGTAGTTCGTTTCAACAAGTTGGTAGGTCAAGTCGATTTGCCTAGCGGAGGCGGATAGGTCATGGCTGATCCGCAATTCCGTCTCGTTAAGCAACGCCCGTTCACGCTGTAAGTTAAGGTTCGCGTGAGCAACCGCGTTGCTGGCCGCACGCAAGCCAATGGGCGCGGCGAATTCAACCCCTGCAGCCCACTGTTGATACTGCCCGCTGGTGACGGAGCTGAACAGGTTTTGATTGTACGGTCCGTCGTTGTTGCCGATCAGGTGATTGCCCAAACCTACCCAGCGATAGGTACCGACAAAATCGGCCTGAGGTCGTCGGTTCAAACGGGCGGCCGTCAGCTCGAGTTCACGTCGCTTGACATTGTATTTTTGCCGACGCACTTCGACACGTCGCACAAGTGCTTGGCCAAGGGCGCTATTCCAGTCAAAGACAACTTTCGCGTCAAGTGGCTCGGTCGTGGTCTTGAGCAACGTTCCGTCGCTGGCGGGCATTCCAATCAAGTACCGCAGGCGTTGTTCCAACTGGTAGAGTCCTGTATCTCCACCGAGAGCGGATTGCACCTGCGTTTGGAACTCGAAGTACTGCGATCGCGCTTGAGCAAGGTCACCGAGGTTTTCAACGCCGACATCCGCTCTCACTTGGAGATACTGGTAGCCTCGCAGCGCCGATTCACGACCCTTTACGGTCGCGTCGAGAATGCGGTAGGCCGCAGTGAGTTCCCAGTAGGCCTGTTCGACATCCGAGACCATCGAAATAACTGCGGCTTCGAAATCCGCCAGTGCGACGTCCTCATTCACTCGCGCGATTAGCACGCCGTTGTAGTTTCCGGCGATCGGGCTATTCCCCACGATCCGGTTGTAGGTTGTGCCCGCTCCTCTCATCAAGGGTTGGCGATATTCGGCTTCCGTGAAGCCGGTAAAGGCGCTCGGAAATAATTGGCTAAAACGACTGGGGTCGTCGGTGCGCGTGTAAGTCACGTTGTTGCGCAGTGCAAATGACGCCCCTGTCGCAGTCCTCTTACGAATTTCATTGTTAAAGGTCCCAAGCGTTTGATTGGTATATAAGGGGAATAGATTGGTCACACCGCCACCAGGACCCCCACCCCCGAAAGCGGCTGGGTTCAGGTTACGGGGTGCGTCGACTTTGTTCCAGAACAACGACTGCGTGTATTGAGCATCAAAGGCCGACAATGCTGCTTCAACGCCGAACTGGGGATTCGCGTGAGCCAGGCTAGGGTCATAAACCGTGCGCATTGCAGCGGGCTGTGTGATGATCGTGCCGCCGATCGAGCGGAGCACGGGACTGTTGGCGAGTGCCGTGCGAATAGCCTCTTGCAAGGTGATCTCAACCGCGGGAAGCGTCGAGGGGTCTTGCAGCGTGTTAGGACTTGTCGCAGCCTCGGCGGCCGCAGTTTGGGGCGATGCACACTCCTGGACCTCCGGATACTCGATTTTTAATGCCGAGTGGTCGTGGTAGGAAGCCACTGTATCGTGCGGTCCGTCTGGAATCTTTTGTGCAAGAGAGCAGCCAACAGTAGATGCTGCCGCGACGCAACCGCACACAATCGCCGCCAACCGTTGGCGACGCCTGCGTCCACGACGGGCTCGCTGGTTGTCCGCCCGAGTACCCTCGGCCAGGCTGCGGAAGCCGTGTCTCGATTCAACATAACGGTCGTTGTTGGGATGCCGGTCCATGGCTGACTCAAACTTTCGAATACGATGTCTTTGGTAAGTCCACATCAACTCGTCCAATTCGACATCCGTGCCGAACTGTTTTCGAGTGAGCGGATAGCAAGCGACGACAGGCCGAGCGCCCACCGTTCACAATTTCAACTCTTCTCAAACCTGATGGTCGATCATGGCAATGCGATGAACGCTCCCGACACCGCGGCGGCTTCGACGATAATTGCTCGGCGCTCCAGCGGTGGCCGTTGAAAGAATTTCGGAACTGGCGACCCGACTCGGTAGTAGCCTTTGCTATAGATGAATTCGCAGGGTGGCTGGACCGTTGCGAGGTATGGCAGCATCGGCAGGGTGGTAAAGAATCGAGTTCCCGAGGCGAGTGGTTGAAAACATCCCCATCGCTCAAGACCATGGCGTTCCAGCATGCGATCTTCAAAATACAATGGATGTGAAAATGTGTTGGGTGCGGCCCAGGGTCGGATGAGCTCGGGCCAGTAGCCTTCTCCCGAATGGGCAACCCGCTGGTCCCCGTTTTCTGGTAGCGCGATTCGGTTCAGCTCATCGCCAGCACTGACCGTCTTGGGGACATGACCGCTGCCGATGGACTTTTCCGCAATCGAAACGGCGCGAAGGGGTGGCAAGACGAAACGTCCCTGATCGATGCGAGGGTAGCGAGGTTTGATAAAATATTCCGCGCTTGCGTTCCGATTGCCTTGCTCGTCCTGAGTGGACAAGGGCGGCATGGCGCTCAATTCTTTGGCGATATCGTCGGAGTCCGTCACGATCTCGCGGGCGGATAGCGCCGCATCGTCGTCGACGGAGTTCCTGGCCTGCTCGCCGTCCCTCTGTTCCTCAGCGGCCAGGTCGTCCGTCGACGAATCATTGAGCATTTCCTGCAAACGACGTTCGCGATCTTGGTCGTCGTCGACGTTGAGTCCCGGAGCCGGGATCCGGTCATTGCCGGCTGCCGCACCCGTATCAATGGCGGCGTCTGCTTGCTTCTGACCGGTTTGCAGGGTTCCTCCGGCCGCAAGCATCGTCGCGAATGAAGTCGCAGGCGACCACGCGATTGAAACTGGGTTTGGTTTGCTTTCGATGGTCCCCTCGCCAGCCCACGTCAGAGTCGAGCCGGCGCCGTGCGCCACACCGATCACCGTCAAAAACACGATGAAGCGGCGCCGGATGGTGAATCGGCTCGTCGAGCGGAGGACACTCATGTATGCCAGCGAACCGTCGCCGAACCACCAGTCCCAAATTGGATTTGACATTGCGATGCGTCTTCCCTGCCGTGTCATACGAATCAAAAAGCACATGCCGAGTTTTCCCGACAGCCGTTTTAATCGACACAACTAGCGACAGGTATCAACGAACAACTCGTAAAACCGGCCTCATCAGCGGCACCCGTTGGGCGTAACCCGCACAGGCGTTACAACTTATCTTGCGCCTTGGCCGACCATATTCCTACTCTCCCTGTTCCAATCGTGTTTATTGAAGTCACCGATTCGCTGGATCCGCGTATCGCTGCCTACCGCAACGTGCGGGTGAGCGATCCACTCGATGGCTTCATCGCAGAAGGCTCGCTCGTCGTGCAGCGCCTCCTCCAAAGCGAAATACCGATACGATCGTTACTGCTTCACAGAGGACAGGAACAGAGATACGCCACCCTGATTCCCGATTCCATACCCACGTTCGTTGTGGATCCTGGGCTTGGCCAGCAGATCGCCGGCTACGATTTTCATCGAGGCGTCCTCGCCCACGGTGAGTGCCCCCACCTGCTAGCTTGTGAAGAATTGATCCAGCGGCGTCCTCAATTTGCCCTCGCTCTGGTCGGAATCAGTGACCCCGAGAATGTCGGCAGTCTGCTGCGATCCGCGGCTGCGTTGGGAATCCATGACATTCTGATCGGTCCCGCTACCATCGCACCGTTTGTCCGCCGAGTAATCAGGGTCAGTATGGCGTCGGTCTTCCATCATCGGTTCTACCGCTTTGATAAGCCCTCCGAGCAAATTCCCTGTCTGCAGGCAAGTGACTTGCAGTTCGCTGCGACGACTCTCGCCAGCGATGCTATGCCGATAGATCGGTTGGGCGAACATCATTCAACACGGGGCACCATCTTGATGGTTGGTAACGAAGCGAATGGGCTCGACGTAGCAGTGCAAAACGCCTGTCGCATTCGCACGACGCTCCCGATGCACAACACCACCGACAGTCTTAATGTGGGTGTGGCGGGCGCGATTTTCATGTATGAGTTGGTAAAACAAATACGATGACGCGTCACCTACTCGATGCGTTTTTGCACAACGCACTCCACCGACCCAACGCAATTGCAATGCGATGCCCGGGGAACCCACCACGCACATGGGCAGAGCTCGTGGGGGGAGTGAACAAAACGCGGCAACAGATTGAGACGCTCACTGGGAGTTCGCTGCGCCGCGAAGGTCGGCAGAACAAGTCCGCAAACGCTCGGCTCGCATATGAGAGTCGCAATAGCGAGACCGACGTTTTGATTGCATTGGCGTGTATCGCCGCTGGCGTGATCGAAATACCGATCGACTCGCGACTGCCTCAGGCATGCCGCCAGCAAATCCATGATCGCTGTGGTGGAGTCCAATGGGATATCGACGAGGCGAGCGACCTTTATGCGAATAACGATTTTGAGGCGTCGGTGGAACAGCTGGAACATTGCGCAGCAGGTTGATGTTCATCAACCAAGTCTCGTGTTGTGGACCAGCGGCACGACTGCCCAGCCACGTGGTGTGATGTTGTCGCAGCACAACCTGACGACTAATGCGAAAGCAAAAATTTGCGCGGTTCCACAAACCCACGACGATGTTCGGTTGACGCTCCTATCGATCGCCCATGCGTATGCGAGAACCTGTGATATGGGAACGTGGCTGCTTTCGGGATGCGCATGGACGCTCGATTACGGGCGGCGTGGGCTAGATCGAATTGAGGCGACCGACCGACCGACGATGATCAACTGTGTCCCCGTTCTGGCGCGTGAGATCGCTGCGCGTCTCGCAGACGGGGATGATTCGCTACGTCAGCTCACAGTGCTCGGCTGTGGGGGTGCCGCGATAGATGCGGGTTTATTCGCGACTCTGCGACGGTTGGGTGTGGAGGTAATCCAAGGTTACGGATGCACTGAAACATCGCCCGTCATCTGCAGTTCGACACCGGGATCGACCACGGCGGGCCTCGTCGGACCGCCTGTCGAGAATTGTGAGGTCCGTATTGATCAGCGTCGACTGTTTGTCCGTGGCCCTCACGTGATGCTGGGATACCTTGATGATCCAGAAGCGACAGCAGCGAAAATCGACAGGGATGGCTGGCTCGATACCGGAGATATCGTCGAAGTCCGTGGTGACGGACAATTGCATATCCTCGGCCGCGCCGACGACGTGATCGTGCTCGAAAATGGATTCAAGCTCCACCCGCTCGCGATCGAACAGGAAATTCAACGGCGGCATTCTTGCCAGTACGCTGTCGTGTTATCGGTGAACCAGCAACTCGTCGTTGCCGTTCAGGGTGAGGCGGTTCAACTCGATGGGATCTTATCGACGATCGAGCGGTTCCTACCGCTGAATACGTCATTTCGTTTGGAGCGCCTCGTCCCGCCTCTGTCCTATGAGCGAGGCGAACTGACAGCCAAAAAAACGCCTCGCCGCAGCGTGATCGCCGAGCGGTTCTTCGAACCCTTAGCGTCGCGGGAAAAACAGGGTTTAGAACTTCCCCTCCCTTTTGAGAGGGTCGGCCCGTTTCGGGCCGGGGAGGGCGAGCCGTGAAATACAGCGTAACCATACTCAAGATGACGAACGTCTCACCGCTTGTTTCGAAGTTCAGCTAAAGGCCAACGAACGGAACTGGCACGAGCAAAGCGTGTTGGCGGATCCATGTATCAACACCGTCCCAACTTGTGTATTGACTGGCGCCGAGGACGGCGAGATAAACTACGACGATCGCGGGCGCGACTACCAAACGGACGATCCATCGCGAAAAAACATTCCAGCATTTATGAAGGCGGCTGGGCGTGGGTTGGGTCCCAGCCTCCGCCGCATTTCGCAGTCGCCGGCAGCGTCGCAGGGCCACTCCCGTCGCGATCCGTGCTGGCAAGATAAACGCCACAAAAATCAAACACGGCAGCCACGCGATTTCCTGGGGTGTTGCTTCGATCTTGAGCAGGTAGAGCGGCAGTGGCATGACCACGAGCGTGAGCAGCATCGCGCCAGCGTAACTCCAGGGAGCGTACCTCAGATCGCGTCGGACACGCCGCCACTGAAACATCGCTCGAAATTTATTCTCGGCAGCGAAGTTTGCCTGCAACATCGGGAGCGTCAGCAGCACGTAGCCAAGTGTCACCAACGCGAACACACCTACAATTCCTGCGGCGGCCCGCTGACCGTCTCGGGTGACGACCATGATCACCATCGCTGGCAGCAACCACACGATCGTTCCCATCGCACCACGCACGCCCAGCCAGAATAGCATTGGCAGTCGCAGTGATCGGACAAAATCCCAAAATCGCTCTCCGGCACTGGACCAAGTGGAAGGACGCCACGCCTCACGTAAAAATCGTTTCGGCTGCGGCCATAAAAAATGCCGCAGTCGTCCGCCACGGATCCAAGCCCACCAGAGGTAAATGGTGGCAAAGAGTGAAACTAGAATCGTGAGCACACGGAGCGTCGTCGCAGCTCGCGAACTAGGTTCGACGATCGCGACGACAGATTCCCAGTGCACGAGCATGCGAATTGGCAGCGATGCAAGACCGAGGGATGTGGCGATCACACCGATCTTCCCCGCCGACGCCAAGCCCGGCAGGCTGTGCCGCAGTGTGCCGCCCGCGGCCAACCGGCCCGCCACGAACAGGAGGTACCCCAGTACGGCTAACTGAAGCAACGGGATCGCGGTGGCCACCGCAAGTACCACGAGCATCCATCCGATGCCCCAGATAGTTCCAGTCGTCTCGACCGTACGTTCGAACGCACGTCGTCGCCAATGGCGTTCTGAGACACTGGCGGCCACGGGCGGTAAGTCGACCGAGGTCTTCGGCGACTCATCTGTCGCCACAGAAGACGGATCGATCGTACCAGCCCAACTCATCAGGAAACCTCTTTGCAAACCGGATCAGCTACTTGCCATTCAGCCGATCGCCTCGACATCGATCTCGACGCTTTCGCGACGGTGCTCGAGTCGACCAATCGTTTTTTCAACGAGGTGTAGCAGTTTGTCGGCCGCACCCTCGAACGCATCTCTCACTGTGGTGCTGTGGTGCCGCACCGAAATGGGTTTGAGACCTCGCAAGCGAGCTTCCATCACACACCGTTTATCAAGATCCGCGTTATGCCCAACGTGTTTGTCGTGAGCATGCTCCTCGGCCAAAAAGACTTCAATACGCGTGATTCGCTGCTGATAGCGTTCCAGCGCATTCTCGACCGATTCCTGCACATGTGCGTACAACGCTTCGCCGCCTCGAATATGGTTGTCAGTGTGAGTTTGAATCTGCATTTGGTCATCCTTTCACGAGTGATGATGGAGTGGGCGACATGCCGCACCCAGATTAATTATAGTGCAAACGTCACATCAGATAAGTAATTTACACTAAAATAACTCTCCGTCGCGACGGTCCGTCGCATCCCCCTTTTCGGAGCGCGCAGCTTGCAGTCCAATTATTCCGGAGGCGTTTTCAGCGAAACACTTCACGATGGGCGCGCCGGTGGCGATGTCGAACTGATGCCGGCAGGCATCTCGATCCGCTGCTCCCATGGCCAGTCCTTCATGATCCCGTATCGCGATTGCCAGATCGAAATGGGCGGCTATCACGGCAAGATGATCTTTTGCCGCAATCACGATCGCAGTCTGACGATCTTTTCAGACGACGCAAGGTTTGGCCGCGATCTATCGCTTGCCGCTGCTGGCACCCTCGACCAGCAATTGAATCTCGGCCATCGACAACGACGCAGCGAATCGCGACGGAGTTTGTTCTATGCGTCAACTTTTCTGCTTGCGCTACTGATGCTGATTATCGGTGGCTACTTCGCGATCCGCAGCGCCGCCAAAGCTGCCGTGCTGGCGTTACCGACGAGCGTCGACGCGCAGATCGGCGACGCCGCGATGAACTCGATGGAGCTGGACGGCCCTCGGATCAACGATCCAGTCCTCGTAGGTGCGATGCAGACCATTGTCGATCGCCTCGCCCCGCAATCCGCCGTCAAGGGATTCAACTACCAAGTCCAGGTCGTCGAGTCGTCGATCGTGAATGCTTTCGCGCTGCCGGGAGGCAACATCGTGATCTACACGGGGCTGATCGAGAATGCGAGTACGCCGGAGCAAGTCGCGGCGGTGCTCGCTCACGAAATGTCGCACGTGACGCTGAGACACGGCTTGCAGCGGGCTGGACAATCACTCGGTGTTTGGGCCGCGTTGTCGCTGTTAGTCGGTGACCTGAGCGGGTTAACAGGAGCCGGGGTGGGACTTTTTCAGACTGCGTCCATCAATCACTACTCTCGCGAACATGAAAACGAGGCAGACCATGAGGGTGTTCGCATGCTGTACGCGGCCGACATCAACCCTGCTGCCATGCCAGAGTTTTTTGCTTTACTGGCAAAAGAAGAAGGAGATCTGCCAGGATTTTTCTCGTGGGTCAGCACTCACCCGGACACGGCGTCTAGAATATCGCGGGTTGACGCCGAGATCGCGGCGCTTCCACCACGACAATATCGTCCGATCGATGTCAATTGGGGCGACGTGCAAGGGCGTCTCCATCACCTTCCCGCCAATCCCCCGCAGGGCGAATAATGCAAGCCGAAATTCATGACCGTCCGTCATTTGCGAACATTCGTGTGCGTTTAGAACCCGGTGAAGAAATCGTGGCCGAAGCCGATGCGATGGCCAGCATGAGTTCATCCATCGAGATGAAAACGCAGTGGAGTGGCGGATTTCTTAACGGCGTCCTGAAACGACTTTTCGGCGGGGAATCGATGTTTGTCAACACGTTTTCAACCGCCAGCGGTGGTGACATTGTACTGACCCAGCCCTTCCCCGGTGACATCCAGTGCCTCCAACTCGATGGCAACACAATGTTTCTGCAGCCGGGCGCGTTCATCGCCTGCGAACCCGGCGTGAAGCTCGGTTTAGGCTGGGCCGGGTTTCGCATGTTCATTGCCCGGGAGGGACTCTTTCGGCTCAAGGTCAGTGGCAAGGGTCGGATTTGGTTCGGTGCCTATGGCGGCATTTTCCAGCGAGAAATCGATGGAGAATATATTGTGGATACCGGTCACCTCGTCGCCTACGAACCGACCATCGGCATTCGCATCGCCATGGCGGGTGGTCTCTTTTCCAGCTTCTTTAGCGGCGAAGGCTTGGTCACGCGAGTGTCCGGCCCCGGTCGCATTTACATGCAGTCGCGATCGTTTGACGGTTTAGCGGCGTGGACCAATTCGCATCTCTACTGATTTCACCATGCAACATCAACTGCTCGCCCAACCGGCGATGTCCATCGCCAAGCTAACCCTGCAAGCTGGTGAATCGATTACTTGCGAGGTGGGCGCGATGATCGCGATGACCAGCGGCTTCAGCGTCGAAACGACGGCACGAAACAAAGGCGGCGGTGGTGGCGGACTCGCCAAGGGTCTCAAACGCATGTTTGCGGGCGAGAACTTTTTCCTCAACCACTTCACCGCCACGGCGTCCAACCAAACACTCATGATCGGCCCCGGATTGCTGGGCGATATCATGCATTATCCGCTCTCGGGTAGCACTCTCATCGTGCAAGGTTCGAGTTGGCTCGCGTCGGCGGTCGGCATCGAGATTGATGCCACCTGGCAAGGTCTCGGCAAAGCCTTGTTCAGTGGCGAAGGGATGTTTTGGGTCAAGTGCAGCGGCAGCGGTGACTTGTTTCTCAATAGCTTTGGATCAATCTACGAAGTGAATGTCAACGGCGAGTACGTCGTCGATACCGGGCACATCGTCGCCTTCGACGACACGTTGCAGTTCCGCGTTGGGAAGGCGGGCACGAGTCTCATCGGCAGCTTTCTCGGCGGCGAAGGGTTGGTTTGTAAATTCAGTGGACAAGGAAAGCTGTATTGCCAAAGCCATAATCCACCCAGTTTCGGCAAACTACTTGGCCCCAAACTCAAAGCACGATAAAGCATCATGATTAGTTTCGCCTGTCCGAGCTGCCAGAAGCGATATCGCCTCGACGACAAATTTGCTGGCAAACGTGCCAAGTGTAAAGCCTGCAATGAAGTCATGGCGATCCCCGCATCGCCCGAGATCGTTCCTGAATTACTAGATGCTGAACTAGCACCACGTCCCGCCGAGCCCGCCGCATTGCGTGCCGCGAGCGTGCCACCAGCCCCACCGCTTAGCACCGGACCTCCCGCTGCTCAAAAACCTGCTGCCAAGAATCTCGGACGCGATACTCGCGACGAGGCTTCCCAGACTCTGCGAGGCACGACCAGTCACCTGCAATATGAGATCAGCCAACGGCCAGATTTCTCCATTGTCAAAATTCAATTTCCAGAGGGGCGTCAGATTTTCGCGGAACCCTCGGCGATGGTATCAATGACCCCATCGGTGCATCTGGAAGCGGGATTCAAAGGCGGGATCGGCAAAACGTTTGGCCGACTCCTCGGTGGCGAAAGCCTGATCATCAACACATTCACTGCGCAAAATTCACCCGGTGAGGTCATGTTCGCTGGCGGCGCCGCTGGCGATGTCGCCTATCACCGGCTAGAAGGTAACTCGCTGTACCTGCAGCGAGGCGCCTATATGCTCAATAGCGAAGGCGTCGAGGTATCGGGCAAGTGGCAGGGAGCGAAAGGTTTTTTCAGCGGCGAGGGACTGGTGTTACTCAAAGCGACCGGAACGGGCGACATTTTTTTCAACTCCTACGGCGCGATCGTCCCGATTGACGTGACCGAGGGATTCATTGTCGACACCGGTTACATCGTCGCTTTTGAAGAATCGTTGCAGTACCGCGTTACGGTGCTGCCGGGTCTTCGGACAGCGGGAAAGATTAAGTCATTCTTCTTTGGTGGTGAGGGACTCGTGTGCCAGTTCGCTGGCACGGGCCGCGTCTGGGTACAAACTCGCCAAGTCAAATCTTTCCTGTCCTGGGCTCACGCATTTCGTCCCACGAAAAGTAACTGAGTCAGCCCGCTCGCGGCGTAACGCTGGTTACGCCGCGCGAGATGAGGCGGACGAACTAATCTTCGATTTTCGCGTCCGTTGCGGGCAGTTCGTGAGCTTTGATCTTAGCGCCGAAGACACGGCCATCGGAGCTCTTCAGCTCATTGGCCTTCTTGAAGCCCGCAAGAATTTTGGCTTTGACTTCTTCCGGTTTTTCCTTGATGTATTCCTTTGGAAAATCCTCCGCGCTCAGAAACTTCTTAACCGCTTTTCCATACTCGTTGCGAACCTCGTCTTTCTTTTCACCCTTGACGTGGCAGACATAGCAATTCGCGCTCTTGACGGTTTTTTTGAATTCATCGGGAGCGTCCGATTCCAAGACCTGAGCCTTGAATTGCTTCCCAAATTCACTGATCGCGAAGGAGGGCGTCGCAAAAAGGGCGACGAGTCCAAACATGATAGCCAAACGTTTCATCGAGTTTTCCTGGGTTCAATTGGGTGGGTTAAAAAAGGTGGGTAGGCGACCAGCGGAGCTGATCCGGGCACTATTAAAGTCACAGGGAGGGGTAAAAGTCAAATGCCGATCGGTCGAACCGACCCAAAGAAGTGTTTTTTCCAAGGCAATTACCGTGATCCCACGTCACCTGCGTCTCCGCCGGGCACCCCGAATGTTCGCTGCATCGGCAATTTTGGCAAGGTATTTTCACGAAAACCGGCAAATAATGAACCATCTTGTCGAAAATCGGCCGGGATCAGTTGACTGACAGGGACAGATTCCGGCAGCGGCTCGGACCAGCGAACCACCCAGCGGGGAGCTTCGTCGCTGGCCCAACTCGGAGAGTTCGCCATATCCGCGAGCGCGTTCATTGTCGTGGTGGCTGTCTGTCCCGTTTCATCACGGACGAGCAGCAAGGGATCGCTCAGAGTCGTGTCAGTTTCGTAAGCGTTTGAAGCCCCACGTATTCGCAGCCATGGTTGATCACGATCGGCACGAGAAATTCCCGTGATTTCGATGTGGGGTACCCCGCGGTCGATCACGAAAACGCTTTCTTCGGCCTGCCGTTCTATCGACACCGGGTACGGTGCACTGACGCCTATCCGCATCAGCAGCAGCCCTCGGGGAACGTAGGCGGTGAGCCTCGCCAGCGATAAGCGGATCGACCCCGCCTGCGGTTGGGGGCGATCAATTGAGCCCCCTGTCTCAATCATGCGCCGCGAGACAGCCAGCAGCCCGTTATCCCAGAGGAGTTGGAGTTCAGCGGCCACATCCATTCTCAGCATGGAAATTTGGCCACGGATGATCACGTTGTACAACTCAATGGAAACGAGCGGCATCGAACCGACCCGGCTGCCCGAGGCCCGCGTCGAAGATCGTGAGTTCGGTGGCGTCGACTCTGGATCGGTGACAACGTCAAATGCCTGAATGTCGTCGCGGCGTGACGGGTTGTCAATTGTGATGGAGCTGTCTGTCAAACGCACCCGTCTGTTTTCGTTCATCGCCAACATCGCACCCCCGTCGGACTCGCTGGCGGGAACGGTCCAGTACAGATGCACACCGACCAATTCGAGCCGATTCGAGCCAATTGTCAGCATGTCGCTCCGCTGCATGTCGACCTCGCTATTGGACGTGAATACGATCGCAGTGCCACCGGGGACGGAAGATGAAATCACCAGGTCGTCTTCAGCCACCACAACCGGTTTCGAAGTGAGAAGCGGCGTGTCAATTTCAATTCGTTCCACGTGATGTTGCAGTGCTAGATCCAGTGCTTCCTGAAGCGTCGCTGCCAGCACCACGCCGTCTGCTTGTGCCTGCTCTGCCAGCCCGGGTAGCGATTCAGCTGCCACAATTCTGATTCGCTGGGGTGGATCGAAAATGGTCGTTCGCTCTGGATCGAAACCACCTTTGACCATTGCCTCGGCAACGCCAGTCACCGCGTTCGGGTCCGTCTCATGGGCGGGGTTAGCGATGCCCGTGAACGACGGCACACGAGGCGGGAGGGTGATGGCATCTCCTATTCCACTACCGAGTCCCGAATCAATTGGCAAAGGGAAATTTCGAAGGCTCGGCGGATCACTGGGCAAATCACCTGGGCGTCGCACTGCGGCGGGCGAGAGGTTTCGCATCTCGGGTGTTGCTACGACAGGCGGGGGCGTGGAACTGGCCACGATACTACCCTGCGGCTGCACGTCGTTGTCCCCGGCTGGAGTCACCGGGCCTGGGTTGAAAGTCGGCGAAAAACTTCGTGTTGTGATCGCTTGGCCGGTCGCTGCACCCGCAGCGACCATCGGAAATACGGAACCAGGCGACGCCCCACGCATCGCCTCCAATCCAGTTCGTGAATTGATTTCAGCAAGGCTGGCTCCGCCCGTCACGTTCGATCCCCCGGCAGACGAGCCCGACGCTGGTGACGTCGCAGTGGAGTCCGGCTGCTCGACTGGGTAACGAGGCGATGTACGATCCGGCGCGGTAACCACTCCCGAACCTGCACCGGAGTCCGCGACGGTCGAAGGCGATGAGTTCGCCGTGAAGTCATCAGGCGATGGTTGCTGTTGCGATGGAGCTACTGCAGACGACGGAGGCGCCGAAAAGAGGGGGTTGCCATCTAGCTGTGAGGTGGCGGTCGAACTCGCCGCGGGCGCTGCGACTGGCACCGATTCAAAAGCCGAGTTCGACACCGTAGCAGCGATTTGCGAACTGAATTCGCGTCGCTGCTGGGACGAGAGCACTTCCAGCGCCAAGGCGCTGCTCATCAGCACCACGGCGGCAGCCACCCAGGGCAGATGGCGAAGCAATCGCCGAACAAGCGGATGCTCTTCCGATACGGTGACAACGTCGACACCCCGGCTACGCCGCAGATTCTCACGGAGAGCCAGTTCACGTAGATCGGCAATTAGAAGCTGTGAATTCTGGTACCGCTGCTCCGGCTTTTTTGCCAGCATCTTACGCATGATGGCAGCCAAGTCGTCGCTCGCGTCGTCACGCTGTTCGCGGATGTCGGGGATGGCGGCGTTGCCGTGATTGAGCAGCTTTTGCAGCATCGTGCCACCGGGAAACGGTGGTGAACCGGTGAGCATGTAGTAGAACGTGCAGCCGAGCGAGTACAAATCACTACGAATGTCCGCCAGCCGCGGATCATGTGCTTGTTCGGGCGAGATATAATCGAACGTCCCGAGCGTCACGCCGCTCGCCGTCATGTCTTCACTGGTGTCAAAGTTCTCTGAGCGCGCCAAACCCATATCGACGAGTTTGATCGAGCGCTCCTCGGTCACGACGACGTTGGATGGCTTGATGTCACGGTGGACAATTCCACGTCGCGACGCATGACCAATCGCCTCAGCCACCTGGGCCGTATAGAACACAGCATCATCGAGCGACAGCGGTCCGGTTTGGGTCACGATATCGCGAATATTGCTTCCATCAATATATTCAAAAACGATGTAGTACCAAGGGCCATCGTTACCGACCTCGAACACCCGTGCAATCAACGGATGGTCGAGCTTCGCCGCACTCTGGGCTTCGTTGCGAAATCGCCGCTGTAAGTCGGGATCACCCTCGGCGAACGGCACGACTTTGACTGCTACGGTGCGCCCGAGTCGATCATCAACTGCGCGGAACACGGCCCCCATGCCACCCCCGCCGATCTGTTCGAGTAACTCGAAATGATTCAGCCGCTGGCCTTGTAGTTCCCGCGTTAGGGAAGCGGGCGTGTGATGGGTGGGCCCTCGCAATGATCCGCTGCCTGAACCTTCGGCACTGGATCGACTCGACCCCCTGCCGCCAGATAGCGCTGTCTCCAAGTGAGAGGATCCACCCGAGAGTGCGCCCAGAGAATCCTGGCGGATGACCGTATCAGCGCCCTCCAGCTCTTCACCCGCGACACTGTCGAACTGGCCATTCTCAATAGGCGGACCGTCCCCTATCGATGCGGGGCGATGCACCGTCGAGCCGTCAGGTCGGATTGCAGACGAGGATTCCATGCAGCCGTGCATCGAGCAAAAGAGGAGAAAAGATGCGATCCATCACCACCATGCAGCCTAATTGGTCCATCACATCGTGACAACAATTTTACTACCGGTTCATGATAGAACGCTTAACACCCGCTGACGTTCTTGCCCATTTCCCTCCTTCGCGGTCAATTGCGTCATTTCTGCCAGTGCCCCGCGTCCAATGTCTCCCAGATCAACCGTCCATTCATTGACATATAAATTTACGTGCTGCATTAACACGCCGTCATCCATCGACTGAGCATACCGTCGCATTGCTGGCAACGCCGATGCCGGGTTCTCCTGAGCGATTGCGAGGGATTTCGAAATCACCCGGCTCACCCGGTGCATCACTTCAGTACTGTGCCGCCGCCACATAACCAACCCACCCAGCGGCAGGGGGCAGTCCGTCCGACGTTCCCAAAGTTCTCCCAAATCAGCGACGCGGTGCAGCCCCGCGGCCTCATAGGTAAAGCGGCCTTCGTGAATGCAGACGCCGAAGGCTGCCGACCCAGCAGCTAATCGCGGCATGATCTCCGAGAAAACCACGTGCTCGACTAGCGTGGAATCCGGATAAAACAGATCGAACAGCCATTTTGCCGTCGTGTGTTCTCCCGGGCAAAGCGTCAACGCGACGTCCTCGCCCAGCCCAGCCATTTTCGGGACAGTTCCCGGGTGAGCAGCGAGTAAGAGTGGGCCAACGCCATAACCCAGTGCCGACCCGACCGGTAACACGGCGACTTCGTCACCCAACGACATGGCCGCGTTAAAACTAGTTTTCGCCACGTCGAACTGGCCGGCCATTAATCCACGATTGAGTTGGTCAATATCGAGTAGGTCAATATCAAACGAGAGCCCCTCGGTATCGACGCGGCCTTCTAGTAACGCCGCGAAGGTAAACGTGTCATTGGGACAGGTCGAAATGCCCAGATGCAGTTTTTGCCCGTCGCTACCGCCACAGCCGGATCCGACACATACTCGCTGCGGCGCTGGAGTGCTCATTGGTCGTCATCGGCCATGCCGAGCACGTCAAACATATTGTACAAACCGGCTGACTTTGGCTTTCCATCGCGAGCGCGAACGAGCCATTTTGCTGCGGCGAGGGCGCCGGACGCATAGCAATCACGATTGCTCGCGGCGACATTCAATTCGATACGTTCGCCGAGCATCCCGAACACGATCGTGTGCTCGCCCGGATTGTCGCCGACTCGGATAGCATGATAGCCGATCTCATTTCGTGTCCGCTGGCCCGTGTGGCCCTCGCGACCATGAACATGCATGACGGGTTGGTCTTCGTTCATGGCTTCACCAATTAACTCGCCGAACTTCAGGGCGGTGCCGCTAGGGGCGTCTGCCTTGAAGCGATGGTGACGTTCAAGAATCTCAATGTCGACGCCTCCCGCCACATCACGCAGTGCTGTGGTGATCTGCTGGGCTACCCGCATCGACAAATTCACCGCCAATGACATGCTCGGCGCCCACACGATCGGAATCGATCGAGCGGCATCGGAAACCGAGTTTTTTTGGGCTTCGCTCAGCCCCGTCGTAGCGATGACGAGCGGCCAACCGTTCGCGACGCAGTGGTCGACACAGGCATCGAGTGCTTCAGGAAGAGAAAAGTCAATGACAACATCGACGTCGCTCGGCCAGTCCGCCGAAACCGGAACGCCGAGCGCGGCGATGCCCGCCACCGTCCCAGCGTCCTGCCCGGTTTTGGGATGGCCGGCATGATCGATCGCCGCCGCTACAGTGAATTCAGCGTCCCTGACGTCAGCCGACTCCGTTGCCATAGCGACGACCCGCTGTCCCATCCGTCCGGCAGCCCCATGGACCGCGAGTTTAATTTTTTTGGTTGAAGTGCTCATGCCAACAATTTACCGCGAACGCACTACCTCGCCCAGGAGAGATCCCCCGCAGTCTTCACAGCCGAAGGATCGATCAGGACCCAATTTCGATACCCGACAATTAACCGCTCGTCGGCGAATGTCGCTCAGCTCTCCGAGCTAATAGCGTACACACGGTACCCCCGCCCCCCATTCCGCTATCAGCTCTCCGAGCGGAACGACAATGCGTCCAATCCGCCTCTCGCTGGAGGACCGTGTCTGATTCACTGATGATACTCGCCAGCCCGAAAACGGCATCCGTCAGGGGAGTATCTCGTCCCGCAGGCCGCTGGTGGGGTGGTGATTGCGCTGAAAACCGGACTGCGGCCCTCCGCCCTTGCGAATTCGAGGTTGACAGTGATAATCGCCGCTAAATTCGCGGCTATTTGTTCCCTAGGGGCACTCGCGCGGCGGATTGTTTCAACCCACCGACTCTCCCACTTGCTAGAGGAACACTCCACCATGGCACTCGTCCCCCTTCGCGTCGTTCTCGATCACGCTGCTGAAAACAACTACGGCGTCGCTGCGTTCAACGTCAACAACATGGAGCAGATCCAGTCGATCATGGAAGCAGCGGAAGAGACCGATTCTCCGGTCATCATCCAGGCTTCCCGCGGTGCCCGCTCGTACTCGCAAGACAACTACCTGCGACACCTGATGATCGCCGCTACGGAACTCTATCCCCACATTCCGATCGTCATGCACCAGGATCACGGCAACAGCCCCGAGACCTGCCTGTCTGCCATCGACAACGGCTTCACCAGCGTCATGATGGACGGATCACTCGAAGCCGACGGAAAAACGCCAGCCGACTACGAGTACAACGTCCGCGTGACGGCCGAAGTCGTCCAAGCTGGCTCACGCTCGCGGCGTCAGCGTCGAAGGCGAACTCGGTTGCCTCGGATCGCTCGAGAGCGGCGAAGGCGAACAAGAAGACGGCCACGGCGCGGTCGGCGAGCTGACCCACGACCAACTGCTGACCGATCCCGATGAAGCCAAGCGATTTGTCGAAGAAACGGGCGTCGACGCTCTTGGCAGTTGCGATTGGCACCAGCCACGGGGCCTACAAGTTCACCAAGAAACCGACCGGCGAAGTCCTGGCGATGAGCCGCATCGAAGAAATCCATGCCAAGCTTCCCAACACGCACTTGGTCATGCACGGCAGTAGCAGCGTGCCGCAAGAGTTGCAGGACATCATCAACAAGTACGGTGGCCAAATGAAGCAAACCTACGGCGTGCCCGTCGAAGAAATTCAGCGGGGCATCAAGAGCGGTGTGCGTAAGATCAACGTCGACACCGATTGCCGCATGGCGATCACCGGCGCGATTCGCAAGGTGCTGACCGAAGATCCAGGCGCGTTCGACCCACGTGCCTACCTGAAACCCGCCCGCGCGGCGATGAAGGACGTCTGCGTCGCACGCATGACCGCCTTCGGTCAAGCGGGCAACGCCGAAAAACTGCGCAAGAGCCTCGGCGCAGCCGTCTAGGCAACTCCCTCCAACGCAAGAGTTAGCCTAGAAAGGCTGACTGCCATCCAGGTCAGCCTGAACAGGCTGACCTACTTTCTCCGCTTGCACCCGTGTAGCGTTTCTTGATAACGCTAGTGAATAAGGGACAGTTCGAGGGTGCCGCGAAGCTGCACCATCTGTTTCACGGGAAAGTTTCACGGTTGCGCTCTCAGATGTTGAGCAGATCGATCGAAAAAGCTGCCTTGACTTTGCGCTGCCTAGCGAGATTGTTACCGGAGCACGGAACTCATCAATGGGATGAGCGGCAGAGGATGGAACTGCTAAGAAGGAGCAAATCATGCGACGGAAAAAGAAAACTAGCGCAACATCGAAATCAAAGGGCAATGCACTCGGACTATTTCAAGTCCTCCTGTTCACAACGTTCTTTTATCTGCTCAATGGAGACGCTTCGAGCCCGTTGGAATCGAAGTTCGCGTCAGCTCAATCCGCACGTCTCCCCTTTCGCCCGATCGGCACCGAGAGCGCCGTCGATCGCTATTCGGAACCTGGTAGGTCAACCGAAACCCGGTACCACCAATCGTCCGCTAAGACAGACCCGCGACCGCAATCGTACGCCAACTCCGGCGCCCCGGTGCGCCAGGTGTCGATGCAATCAGGTAGTTTTAGTGAACCGCCAACCGGCAGCGGCATCGCGACGCAACCGATGCAACTGCCCACGCAATTCGCCCCACCCCCGCTGAGCACACCGCCCGGCTTGTCAGGGCAGGGGACACGGCAACCGACGACGATACCGACTTCCCCGCGCATGACGACTGGGCCGGCGAGCGACGCTGCGCCCCTGGCGCCCCCAACTCTGCCGTTCAACAACGCCTCGCCGCCGACGGCGAGTGTAACACCGCGTACACTGCCGAGCTCCACACCTACCACGCCTTCCTACTCAGTCCCGCCGATCGCTGATTATGCGCCCGTCGCACCGCCGCAACTGTCCAATGGTGGCTACGCCACGATGGCCGATTGTCGGTTGATCACACCGCCGAGTTCGTACTCGGCGATGAGCCCCTATGGCGACACCTGCGGCAGCGTTGCTCCGACTAACTACGCGAGCCCTTACAACCCGTTCCCAGCTCAAATTAGCGCTCCTGCCGTGATGCCTCCCATGGCTGCCTCACCGCCTGTTGCGGCGGCACCATCGATCACGACGTTACCTCCCGTGATCACACCACCGGTTACATCGCTGATCGCGGCTCCATCGGCTGCACCGGTGGGAAGCTTGGTGACGTTTGGGCAAGAAACGCTACCTGTTCAGGTCGGGCAAGGTCTATGGGGGCAGCCGGTTGCCTATGTCCCCGGCCAAAGGTGTCGCAATTGGCTGAGATATCTTTCGTTTTAATGAACTGTCACATTCAATCCGAAATGCCGCGCTGATCCGACCTGACCGGCCGTTTAACCCGCTGAGCCGAGATTTGCAATGACGTTGTGCCAGCGACATTTCCGAAAGAGTACTTCAGTCTCTCGCCTCCCCAACCCTCACGAAAAGAAGATTTTATGCGCACCACATCTTCACTGGGGATCGCCTCATGCGTCTTGTTCAGCCTGCTTGCCCCCGGATGCCGCGGCGGATCGTGCTTGCCTCCGGCTGGCACACTGAATCAACAGAAAGCCAATGCGATCATCCACGACCCATTTCCCATCGACGATATCGGTCCGGATGATAACAGCCAGCGTCCGCTGAATTACCAACGTTCCTTGCCCGCGCCAGTTCGCGACCGGCTTGGTGCCGACGCCATGCCATGGCTGGGCAGGTAAGTTAACTCGTAAGTTAACTCGTTCCCGGTCCCCGAAATTCGCCCGTCTCGTGCTTTGTGGTATCCTATTGGCCGCGAACTTGGGTCTCACGCCCGGCGGATTATCCAATTTGATGGGATCAAAATCCTGATCTCACCCACCCATCGTGGTCGGGAGGTTCGGAATTGGGGACTTTTGCGAGAGTTCCGTGGTGATTCAACTGTGAAAATCGCATTGAAGGTCGCTCGCGGTTCACCCTCCCTCACAAACTCGCAAAGGGCTCATTGTCGCCCGTCCGATAGCAACGCCGCGAGAGGGTAAAGAAAGAAAGAGGGTAATCCGCAGGGCGAATGTGCCCAGGTTCAAGGCCGCCGTACTAGCGGCACTCCACGACACTGCCATGCCTCTTTAGGAATGAAATCTTATGAACCAGCCAATTCGCGCCGCATTCGGATCACGTTGCACCCCAGCCCTACGGCTGGTGTTTTTTGTGACGCTGATGGGCGGTACTGCCTTCCCCATTGCTGCGAACGAAGCTGGCAGAGACTCCGCCGCCCCCGGAAACAACCAGAGTGCAGCGACCGTTTCCCATTGGCTCGATCAGCGCATTGCGAGCGTGCTGCAGCTTTACGCTTGGTTGCACGCTAACCCGGAGGTCTCGTTTGAAGAGAAGGAGACCGCCGCCAAACTGGCGGGATTGTGGCGGGAGGCAGGATTCGACGTCACCGAGCACGTTGGCGGCTACGGTATTGTCGGCGTTCTGAAAAATGGTGAGGGACCGACCGTCATGCTGCGCACCGATCTGGATGCCCTGCCGGTGACCGAGCAGACCCCGGTTCCCTACGCATCGATGAAGACGGTGACACGAGAGGATGGCAGCAGTGCGGGCGTCATGCATGCCTGCGGACACGACATACACATGACCAACCTGACCACCGTGCTCGAGTGGTTGTCGGAGCACCGGGGCGAGTGGTCGGGAACGATCGTAGCGATTGGGCAACCGGCCGAAGAGCATGGTGCGGGCGCCAAAGCAATGCTCGACGATGGGTTGTTCGTGCGTTTTCCGCGACCTGATTATGCTTTGGCGATGCATGTTGGCAGCGACAAAGCCACTGGAAAAATAAGTCTCCGGCCCGGTTTTTCACAAGCCAATGTGGATAGTGTGGACATCACGATGAAAGGACGCGGTGGCCACGGTTCAGCCCCCCATACGACGATTGATCCGATTATCCAAGCGGCTGAGTTGGTAATGTCATTGCAGATGATCGTCAGCCGCGAGATCGCACCAATTGAGCCGGCGGTCATCACAGTCGGCTCGATTCACGGCGGCACTAAGCACAATGTTATCGGCAATGATTGCAGCCTGCAGTTGACCGTTCGCAGCTACAGCCCCGAAATTCGCCAGCAGTTGCTCGAGGCGATCCGTCGCCGGGCGTTGGGCGTCGCCCAGACCTACGCAGCGCCCGAGCCAGACGTTGTGCTCAGCGAGGGGACCCCCTCACTGAAGAACGACGTGGATCTGGCCGCTCGAATTCGCCCGGTTTTCGAAGAACAACTCAGTGCTGAGAACGTGATCCAGGACGAGCCGTCAATGGGCGGGGAGGACTTCAGTCGGTATGGGATCGCGGGCGTCCCTATTCTGATGTATTCGGTTGGTTCGGTCAGTCAAGCGAGACTCGATCGGTTCGAAAAACTCGGTATTCCTCCCGCATCGCTGCACTCGGCAGTCTATTACCCCGACCCGGAGGAAACACTACGAGTATCGATCGAAGCGATGGTTCGCGCCGTGCTTGAGTTGATGCCCGCCAGCCCCACGGAACCTTCGAACTGACTATACTGAGCGATCTTCGGTCGTTCAGTCAGGTGTCCACACGTCGGCTTATTTGCTGTCGTTTCTCCGGCGCTCCGACTATCGCAGTTTCCATCAGCCTAGAAGGCAAGGTAAATTACAATGGGAGTTCGTTTTGCTTGTCACGAGTGTGGCAGGCGACTGAACGTCAAATCAGAGTTGGCTGGCCGCCGGGGAATTTGCCCGGCGTGCTCAGTTCGTTTTCGCATACCCGCGCATGACACGAAAACATCTACGCCG
Source organism: uncultured Planctomycetota bacterium (assembly GCA_963763175.1). Classification (GTDB taxonomy): domain Bacteria; phylum Planctomycetota; class Planctomycetia; order Pirellulales; family Pirellulaceae; genus Rhodopirellula. Next base: position 1,966,200 of record CAVXOB010000011.1, read on the forward strand.
ATCGATGCCAGCGAGAGGCCCGACGCAGATGACTCATCCGTGGCGACCGCAAAATCCACCGATGCAACGACGGAGACGCCGCAAGCTTCTCAGCGGCCGAGGACAGGCGCGGGCGGACAGCAATCGAATCTGGACGCTGTTCTCGGCGGGACATCGGTGACCTGGTACGTCCGTCCCTCCAGCGGCGGACAGTTTGGACCTGCTGACGGACCCACACTCGCCCAGTGGATTAGCGAAGGCCGCGTTGCCGATACCGCCATGCTGTGGCGAGATGGATGGCCTGAATGGCGGATCGCACGTAGCGTGCTGGCTGCGAAAACGGCGGCGGACCAGCCTCGTGTTGAATCCGCCGCTCCATCACCTCCCGTAAAGAAATCCACTCCGGCTACTGCCCTCATCAAAGCTCCCGTCCATGAGCCGTCGGCGACCGTAGGGTTAGCAGTTGATCCGGACGCGCCACTGCGAACGGGGGGCAAAGTTCTCGACACGAATAAGAAGCGGCGCTCGCGTCAACGCCTCTCGATCAGCGTGATACTCTCGCTCGTCTTCGTCCTATTATTGAGCGCTCTGATATTCGTGCTGCTGACCCGATGATGCGCCGACGAGCAAGACGGGTCACTATACGTCCTCGCTGGACAACTCGTGGCTGTGCGGGCAAGATACGCGCATGAAAACTGAAAACGATCCATTCACACTATCCCGGTTGCACGCCCGAGCCCAGGATCTTTTTGCAAACTCCCTGCGGCGCACCACAGACCTTCGCTGTACAGCAACTCAGTCCGCCGGTGCCACGGTGCTGGACTGTGGAGTTCACGAACGCGGCTCTCTCCAAGCGGGCGTGATCCTGGCTCGACTATGCCTTGGTGATCACGCTGATGTTAGACTGGCACCGGCCGAGACAGACATGGTGAGCGACATGGCGGTGACAGTTTCGACGGATCATCCCATTGCCGCGTGCCTGGGTGGACAGTACGCGGGCTGGCCTGTGGCAGTTGACAAGTTTTTTGCGATGGCCAGCGGTCCCATGCGGATGCTGCGTGGGCGGGAGGAACTGCTGCAACATTTGCAATTGATCGTCCCAGCCCATGATCAGACGCACGCGGTCGGTGTGCTCGAATCGGCCGAACTACCTGGCGCCCCCGTCATCGATGAAATTGCCAACGCCTGCGGTGTACCTGCAGCGCGCGTCAGCCTCGGCGTCGCCTCGGTAACCTCGATTGCAGGATGCGTTCAGGTCGTTTCTCGAAGCGTTGAAACCGCACTTCACAAACTTCACGCACTCGATTTCGATGTGACCACGGTCGCCTCGGCGACCGGGATTGCCCCGCTGCCCCCATGCGCAAGACCGGGCGACACGGTGGGCGGTATCGGACGTACCAATGACGCGATGCTTTATGGCGCCCGAGTCACGTTGTGGATTGACGCGCCCGATGAGCAGATCGACATCGTGGCGTCGAAGATTCCCAGCGAGTCTTCGGCGGACTATGGACAGCCATTTGCGAAGATTTTCAAGCAATATGATTACGACTTTTACAAAGTCGACCCGATGCTGTTCAGCCCCGCAGTCGTCACGATTCATTCATTAGCGAGCGGTCGCACATGGCGAACCGGCAGACTTGCGCCGGAAATCCTCCGGGCGTCGTTCGGGATGGATTCGTGATCGGGAGTCGACACGAGTGAGCTCGCCGCGCATTCTCGTACTCGGTGGACGACCGATTTGCCGCTCCGTCACCACACCGCTCGGTTGGCATCTGGCTGAACTGGAATCCGCCGCGAAGCGGCTCGATGTTGAAATCGTATTTACCGATTACGAATCAATGCTGGCGCGAGTTTCCAACGAGTCCGTGACCTCGACAGTATGGGGTCAGGGGCGCGGCGTTGAATTGCCCAGTGAACACTCGCTCGAAGAATTCGATGCGATTTTCACCCGCACGATGCCGCCCGGCTCGATGGAGCAGATTCTGTTTCGATTGGCCGTCTTGCATGATGAGTACAGTCGACGCGTGAAAAACGGTACCACCCCCAGCCTCGTGAATCCTCCCGCCGCTCTTGAACTTGCGATTGACAAGTATGCCACCCTCGCGCGGGTGACACGGATGGGCATCGCAACTCCGTCGACGGTGGCCGCCCAGTCCCGGAGTGATGCGATGCGAGCGTACGACGCACTGGGAGGCGATGTCGTCGTCAAACCGATCTTTGGTGGCGAAGGCAGAGGCGTGATGCGCGTCCAAGATCCTGAACTGGCATGGACGACATTCTCGACGCTTCAGCAGCTGGGGGCGATTTTTTATGTGCAGCAATTTGTTGCGCCAGGCGGTCGTGACCTTCGCTTGTTAGTCATCGGGCCACACATTCACGCGATCCGACGCACCTGTCAGAATGGCTTTCGCACCAATGTCCGCGCGGGCGGACAGGCTGAGAGGATTGAACTGCGACCTGAGTGGACGGAATTGGCTCAATGCGTGTGCGCTGAGTTCGACTTAACGATCGCTGCAATCGATTTACTCGAAACCGCCAATGGTAATGATTTCCGGCTCGTGGAGGTCAATGCCATTCCAGGCTGGAAGGGTGCCCAGAAAGTTGTTTCGATCAATCTGGCTGAACAGATTGTTTCCGTGTTGAAAGATAGTGCTTTATGAATGTGGCCGATCGGTTGACTCTCATCGCAGGACAATTGCCCGGTGCGATTGCGATTGCAGAACCTTCAGGACCACCCAAGAAGTCGGGGCAAGATCGCGATTACGCGTTAACAACGTTCCAAACTCTCGACCAGCGGAGCACGGAGATTGCCCGCGGGTTGACAAGGTGGGGTGTGAAGCCCGGTATGCGATTGGTGAGCCTCGTACCGTTTGGTACTCAGTTCATCGAGCTGGTCTTTGCGCTGATGAAAGCGGGTGTATCGGTGGTCTTGATCGACCCCGGTATGGACCGCAAACATCTCATCCATTGTTTGCAAGAAATCAACCCGGATGGTTTCGTCGGAATTCCCAAAGCACAAGCGATTCGGAGTGTGCTGCGTCACCGTTTTCCATCGGCACGTTGGAATGTGACCGTCGGTAGACGCTATTTCTGGGGCGGCAAAACGCTCGACCAAATCATGAAGATGGGACGGAATGACGCAACATCTTTAGCGAGTGTGAGTGACGATGATGAAGCTGCCGTGATCTTCACCACCGGCAGCACCGGTCCACCCAAAGGTGTGTCCTACACGCACGGCACGTTCAACGCGCAGATCGACCTGATCGCTAATCGATACAACATTCAGCGTGGCTCGCGAGATCTGGCGTGCTTTCCACTGTTTGGCTTGTTTGACGCCGTGATGGGAGTGACCACAATCATCCCCGACATGGACCCAACTCGGCCGGCCGACGTCGATCCGACGAAGCTGATCGCAGCGGCGCGACAATGGGAAGTGAATCAAGCATTCGGTTCACCTGCGCTTTGGAAAACGGTGACGCGTTGGTGTGAGATAAATGCGGTGGGTCGTCCATTTCCGACCCTGCGCCGAGTCCTGTCGGCCGGAGCCCCCGTCCCCGCGGCGACGCTCGCCAGCCTCCGGCGGTTTGTGCATGAGGAAGCGGACATCGAAACCCCCTACGGGGCGACCGAAGCATTGCCTATTGCGTCGATCGAGTCGCGACAGGTCATATCGGAGACCGGGCCAGCGGCGAATAAAGGCAAAGGAGTCTGCGTCGGCACCCGGTTCGACACCGTAGAGTGGAAAGTGATTGAAATTTCGGACGACGAGATTCGATTCCTATCCGACATCCATGAAATGCCACGCGGTAAAATTGGAGAACTACTCGTTTGCGGACCGATGGTCACTCGCAACTACGTAACGCGTACGGATCAAAATTCTCTTCACAAAGTGAACGAGGGCGATACCGTGTGGCACCGAATGGGCGACGTCGGCTACCTCGATTCGCAGGACCGATTTTGGTTTTGCGGTCGTAAATCGCATCGCGTTATCTCCGCAGACCGGACGTTTTATACTGTCCCATGCGAAGCAGTGTTCAATATTCAGCCCAACGTCGAAAAATGCGCTCTGGTGGGACGTGGGCCGGTCGGTCAACAAACTCCGGTGATCGTCGTCCAGCCCACGGATCTCTCGATCGCAAGTGACCCGGCGCGATGCGACGCGATGAGGGCACAGTTGCAAACCGCGGCCGCCAGCAATCCACTAACTCAGCGGATCAACGATTTCGTGATTCGAGCAACACCGCTGCCAGTCGACATTCGTCACAACAGCAAGATCTTTCGAGAGAAACTCGCTGCAGAGGTCAATGGAGACCAGAAAAACTTAGCGTGAGTCTATTTCACGCTTTCCCCAATTGCTCACTCATGCTTTGGCGTGCTTCTTCGATGGCGTGGGAGAGTTTTTCCGGATTTTTACCGCCAGCCTGGGCCATGTCATCGCGTCCGCCACCACCACCGCCGACCACTTTGGCCGCGTCGCCGACCCATTGTCCGGCCTTGAGTCCGCGGTCGACAAGTTCGCGACTGAGGCCGCCCACCAAGACGACTTTGTCGCCTTGAGTTGCACCCAACAAGACCGCTGTCGGGCCTTTGCTCTTCTTACGGATCTGGTCGATCCATCCTCGCATCACGTTTGAGTTGGCCCCGGGCGTCTCGGCGACCACCAAAAGCGTGTCACCAACGGTAACACCGGAATTGATCAGCTCGTCGGCTGACAATTTGCCTCCGTCAGTCACTTCCTTCAATTGCTGTACTAAGCGACTGCGGTCGGCTAAGAGCGCATGGAGACGTTCGGGCACATCGTCGATAGCGACGTTGAGGCGCCGCGTGAGGGCGCGGACGGCGGCGCGCACAGCGTTGTAGTCCGACGTGTTCGTTGTGGTCGCTTTGGCGGTGCGAGCATCAAAGTGAAACTCAGCCGGATGGTCAGCAGATTTTCCTGCGGACAATTCCTTTTTCAAACTGCGCACATCTTCGATCAACGCCTCCGTTGCTGCGGCAGCGTGGTTCGCTTGACAACCCAGCAGTTGCGCGACTTGATCGAGCAGTTGTTGCGTTTGCTCGCGATGTTCTATCGCACGCTGGCCCGTAAGCGCCTCGATCCGGCGTGTGCCAGTGGAGACACTTTCTTCAACGACCAACTCAAATGCGCCGATGTCACTCGTATTGGTCAGGTGAGTTCCGCCACACAACTCGCGACTGAATTCCCCCATTGTCACCATTCGGCATGGATCCGGATATTTTTCGCCAAACAACATCATCGCACCCGCTTTACGGGCCGCGTCGAGCGAGACCGTATCCCAGCGAATCGATTCAGCCTGCGCGACATGAGCTAGAACGTCGCGCTCAATCTCGACGAGCGTTTCGTCGGAGATGGCTTTCGGATTGGTGAAGTCAAAACGCAAGCGATCTGGTTCGACCTTGCTGCCCTGTTGCTCTGCATGGCGTCCCACATGATTGTGTAGAGCGTGATGCAGCACGTGAGTTGCCGAGTGAGCGCGGGCCAGCGCGGTGCGGTTTTCAACGTCGACTTTTGCAACACAAGTTTCGCCCTCTCGCAGTTCGCCGCGTGTGAGCTTGCCGAGATGGACGATCAACGACGCATGCCGCTGCGTGTCGACGACCTCATACGTAAAGTGTTCGTTTTCGATCACCCCGGTATCCCCAACTTGTCCGCCCGATTCACCATAAAACGGCGAGTGATCGAGTACGAGGCGGTGGATCGCGTCGCCGGGACGATCCAGGTGCGAGAGCAGTTGTCCCTCGTCACCCTTGGACTTGCCGTCGCCAGTGATGATGCCCTTCACCACGGCGTTGGACTCGGTGGATTCATAACCAATGAATGGAGTCTCTCGCAGTGCTTCCTTGAGCGTTTCGAGTGGACCGGTTTGGAACAACACTCGCTGGCCACCATCGCTGACGCCTGCGTGTTCTTCCATGGCCTTTTCAAAACCGGACCAGTCAAAGGTAAAGTTCTGTTCGGCAGCGAGAGTTTGGACCAATTCCGGTGGTACGCCGTACGTTGTCAGCAAATCGGCGGCCTCGGCGCCCGGCACCATGACGGCGGACTCCGATCGCATGTCGTCAAACAGGCCGCCGATGCGTTTCATTCCTCCATCGATGGTGGAGAAGAACGCTCGCTCTTCGGATTCGATCGCTTCGCTAACTCGTTGTGTCGTTTGCCCCAATTCGGGATAGGCGGCTTTGGATGCCTCGGCCACCGCGCCGGTGAGTTGATACAAGAATGGCTCGCGCAGGTTCATTTGATAGCCATCGAGCACGGCGCGGCGGATCAACCGGCGGATGACCGAACGAGCGTCTTTGGGACCAGGGTAAACATTCTCGTGAATGGCAAAGACCGCGGCCCGCGCGTGGTCGGTGATCCGGCGAAGTCTACGACCGTGATCGCTCTCGTATTCGTACTTCACGCCGCAAACTTCAGCGGCAGCCTGGACGATCGGGAACAAGCTGTCGATGTGGAAGTTAGTGGGTACGCCCTGCAGGACACTGGCGGTCCGTTCCAGCCCCATACCCGTATCGATGTTTTTGCTCGGCAATGGATGCAAGTTATGCGGAGGTGCCCCGATCCGATTGAACTGGGTAAAGACGAGGTTCCAAATTTCGACGTCGCTGCCATCATCGAGTTTGTAATAGATCTCGCTGCACGGGCCGCACACTCCGTCGGGTCCTTCGCTCGGTGCTGAGGCCGGCCAGAAGTTTTCGTCCTCTTCCATCCGTGCGATGCGAGAACTGGGCAAGCCGATCGATTCATTCCAAATCTGGAATGCTTCGTCATCATCCTTGTAGATCGTCACTGTCAAACGATTCGGCTCGATGCCCAACCATTTCTTTTGTGTGAGAAACTCCCACGCCCAGGCAATCGCTTCGGGTTTGAAGTAGTCGCCGAAGCTGAAGTTCCCGAGCATCTCAAAGAATGTGTGGTGAAACGCGGTCCGCCCGACATTGTCAATGTCTCCGGTGCGGAGGCATTTTTGACAGGTTGTTGCACGCGTGTAGTCAAGCTTGACTTTGCCGAGAAAGTGATCTTTGAACTGATTCATCCCGGCAGGTGTGAACAGGACGGAGGGATCCCAAGCTGGCACGAGCACGTCGCTGGGTTGCCGCACGCAACCTTTGGATTCAAAGAATTCGAGATATTTTTCGCGTAGTTCGTCAGTCTTCATGAGGATCGTTGGTTGGCGGGGTGCGGTTGGATGAATGAGGCGATCGGCTGGAGAACTTCTTGACCGACCCAAGGCTGGAGAATTTTCGGAATAGCGATCGAACCATCGGCGCGTTGGTGGTTTTCCAAGATGGCGATCATCGCGCGGCCAGTCGCCACGGCGGTGCCGTTGAGCGTATGGACGTACTGCGTCCCTTTTTGACCGGGGGTTTTGTACCGCACATCGAGTCGGCGTGCCTGATAGTCGGTGCAGTTACTTGTGCTGGTGACTTCTCCCCACTCGCCACCGTCGCCGCGACCGGGCATCCAAGCCTCCAGATCATACTTGCGATAGGCCGGTCCGCCGAGATCACCGGCGGCGGTATCGATGACGCGGTAGGGGACCTCGAGTGAGTCGAAGATCTCACACTCGAGTTCACGCATCTCCTCGTGAACGGAGTCGCTTTGTTCGGGCAGGGTGAAGGCGAACATTTCGATTTTGGTGAACTGATGGACGCGGTAGAGTCCCCGCGAAGCACGTCCGGCCGCCCCGGCTTCGGTGCGGAAACAGTGGCTCAAACCACACAGTTTGATGGGCAACTCTTCGCTGGCGAGAATCTGCCCGCTGAGCATCCCACCGAGCGGGATTTCCGCCGTCGCCACCAGGTTAAGTTCGGTGTTCTCGATACTATAAATCTGCGTTTCGGGGCCGCGAGGATTGAATCCCGTCCCCTGCAACACGCTCGTCAGCGCCAGGTCGGGAGTGGTGACGGGTGTGAACCCGCGATCGGCGAGAAAGCTGATCGCGAACTGCTGTAGTGCCAAATCCAGACGAACGGCAGCGTTTCGCAGAAAATAGAATCCCGATCCCGCCACGCGGGCACCGCTCTCGAAATCGAATAAGTCGTGCTTCTCTCCAAGGGCGAGATGATCGATGGGCTTGAAATCGAAGCGGGGCTGGGGCGTTTTCCCGAACCCTAATTCGGTCGCGTCCTCTTCGCCACCGTCGGGAACGGCAGGGTGGGTGAGGTTGGGCAACGCCGTTTGCAGGTCGAGGATCTGGGCATCGAGTACGCTTTGTTCCGTAGCGGCAGCATCTTTTTTATCTCGCAGCTCACGACCAGCAGCAATCAACGCGTTGCGCTCGTCAGCGTCCTTGGCCGAGGCGATGCGTTTACTCGTTTCGTTGGCCTGCGTGTTGAACTCCTGCGATCTCTGCAGGGCCGCCAATCGCTGGGCCTCCAATTCACAGATCGACTGCACGTCGGCGTGGACGCCGCGCCGAGCCGAGTTTTGGGCAACCAGATCCGGATTTTGCAGAATGAATTTTCGATCGAGCATCAGCGAGGAGCACGTTGAGAGGGAAGAAAACGAAAAGGGCGAGCGTAAAAACCACAACTTAACGAAAGTTGCCGAGTTTTCGCAGGCCGGGTACGAATCCTCCCAGACTCGCCGGCTCAGTTGGTGCGTCAATGTGGATTGCCGTGGCTGGTCGCTACCGCAGCGGTTTGCGGTGGTGATGGGCGCGGATGCGATTGACGAGTGTCCACGCGGCCGGGTACGTTCGCAAAAAACTGACGACGCGACTCGTCGATGCGTTCCAGAGCGGAGCGACCAAGCTCGGTTGCCCACCAGCGACGTACAAATCATTGAGCAGCAGAGCGAGCACGGCCGGTTTCATGACGTTGTCCTCAGCGAGTTTCAACGGCGTGCCACGATAGCGATCTCGGACCGCTTGTTCGCTAGTGTCGCTGAGGACATCGGCTGCCCGCGTCAGAGGTGAGTGGGTTCTCAGGCTGACCGCCAAGATAAAGCGCAATCGGCGAATTGCCACTTCGCGATTGCGATGCTGATTACGCTGCTCCGTTGCTTCCGCGGTCACTTCCGCAGGACGGTAGGTGACGAAAACGCCCGACGCCGTGCGGTTGCGGTGCTGTCCACCTGGCCCGCTTCGCGACTGCGTTCGAAACTCGCACCTGGCCAGCAACTCATCGATTTCCAAGACCGCCGGATGCGGCGAGTCAGCACGCGTCAGGACCAGAAGTTGGTCGTGATCGGGCAGCTCCGCAGAGGTCGGATTGAGACGCGGCGGGCGGTCGTCGGCAGGTGAATTGGGTGCGGACATCAAATCGGTGGTACCGGTCTGCAGGCATCACGCCCGCACGGAAGAAAGAACGCTATTTTCGGTCGAGAATGGCTCATCGGACGAAAGCCCGCCGAGCACAGAGGAAGCTTTTTTCAGGTTCGGCTCAAGTGTCTAATAATTTTATTAATAAACTCCTCGGCTAACCCAAATTCGCCGGGCACCGTCGGCACCCTTGGTGTGGGCGAGCAGAGGAGCTAACGCAACAGAGGTCTACAGTTCGTCCGATACGCCGAGAAGCTGTTTGACTTGTCTCTGCAGTTCCTGGAGTCTGTTCTCATTGTCTCGGCATTTTGCTTCGCCCTCGGCGACGCCGCGAGATCTGCCCCGGTGAAATCCTATTGTCCATCCCATCGCCAGCCCCACGATGAGAGCCAGGGCGGTAAATCCAAGTAGATCAATGACTCGCATCACGGGTTCCTTCACAGTTTTTCATGGCGAGTTTCGATGTGCTCGGGCTGGAACCCGATGCCAATCCAACGTCCCGCCAGTCGCCTCAGAACGGGCGCCAGGGGCGGAAGTAGCCAACGAACATACCATGGCGCCGAGATCGGTCGTCCCGGTTCGTTCCCCTGACCGAACAAGTTCTTGTGAATGAACGCTTGCAGTCGCTGCGTCTTCCGCGCCGCTGGCTCACGACGACGCTGCACGCGGGCGAGATCCCCATCACTGAGATTGCCTGATTGCAGAGGTGCGGCTAGTAAGTTTGCAGCGGCAACGGCGTCTTGAATGGCAAGATTGATGCCGACACCGCCAACGGGCGACATCGCGTGGGCGGCATCGCCGATGAAGAGCAGCCCAGGTTCGTGCCACTTTTCGATCGAATTGAGCTGCACGGTCAGCAACTTGACGTCGTCCCAATTTTGCAATGTCGGGGCAACATCGGACAGCAGCGGGCACACTGAACCAATCGTCGCCCGAAAAGCGCGCATGCCTTCGGCCTCGATTTGCTTCGCGCCACCCTTGCGAATCACCATGGCGACTTGATAGTGATCTCGTCGAGGAATGGTGACTAGCATGTGTCCGTCTCGCAGCCAGGCCAGGGTGTGATCCGTTTGCTCAGCGGGCGCATCGAGGCGAAACCAGAGTACGTCGATAGGGATACCTTGTTCCTTAACCGGATGATCGGAAACGTTGCGGAGCGTCGATGCCCGACCATCAGCAGCGACCACCAAATCGGCACGGATCTCACAGCTCTGCCCCTCATGCTCGCAGCGGACACCCATGACACGATGATCGTCTCGCAGCAGGGTCGTGCCTTTGGTACTCATTCGCAGATCGAAGCTGGGAAACTTTTGAGCATGCTTCGACATCAGGTTCAAAAAATCCCACTGGGGGGCAAAACCGATGAACGGACACTTGGTCTTCAAGTGTTTCAAAGTTGGCCCCACATAGGACTGGCCGTTGATGTTGACCTTCAATTCGTCGGCCCGAAAATCGGTAATAGCGAGCATCTCGTCGAGCAGACCGAGTTCATCGAGCAGTGTGAATGTTGACGGGTGAACCGTATCGCCGCGAAAGTCTCGCAAAAAATCAGCATGTTTTTCGAGCACGATCACGTCAACGCCGCTGCGTGCCAGTAGATAGCCCAGGAAGATGCCGGCGGGTCCGCCGCCCACAATACAGCATTTGGTCGTAACCGAGTTCATCGGCTGAAACTCTTTTCCAGAGAGAGGGAGTTCGGTATTGCTCAATCGCCCCGATGCCAAACCATTTCAAGTATGCGTTAGAATGGGGCGGTGCATTGCGATGCTTGAGGTGCATATCTCGGTTGTCGCCAGGTTTGATATTCTGTCGCCGCGATTATCGCTCAGCTCTCCGAGCTGAACGCAAGCGTGAGGTGTGCTGTCCGCCAACAGCTCGGCGAGCTAAGCGATATTGCGGTGGAGCCTCTTTCAGATTTTAGCAGTGTGTAACGGACGGATGTCATTGCCGAGCAGCCGTTCGTATGGTTTTTTCGATAGGTGAGTGATTTGAATACAGTTATATTTTCGAGAATATTTTCGAGATGGGGCATTGGCTGCTGGGCCGTCGTTTGCGCTCTCTGGGGTCACGCCCATCTGTATGCTGAGCGTCCCAACGTAGTGTTCATACTGTGCGACGACCATCGATTCGACTGTCTCGGTGCAGCGGGGCACCCGTTCCTGGAAACACCGAATCTGGATGAATTGGCACGAGAGGGCGCCATGCTCACGAACGCCTATGTGACGACGTCGCTTTGTTCACCGAGCCGCGCGTCGATCCTGACGGGCCAGTATGCACACAATCATCGGGTTGTCGACAACTATCACCCGGTTGATCCCAATCTGGTCTTTTTCCCACAGCAGTTGCAAAAGGAAGGCTATCAAACTGCTTTCATTGGTAAATGGCATATGGGCGGCGACATCGACGATCCTCAGCGTGGATTCGATCACTGGGTTGCGTTTCGAGGCCAAGGTACGTACTGGCCCGATGGTCATGGCACAACTCGCGAAGTTCCGCAAACGACCTACGATGGACTGAACGTCAATGGCGAGCGGGTGCCGCAGAAGGGATACATCACGGACGAGTTGACCGACTACGCTCTCGATTGGCTGGGTCAGCGTGATCCGGAAAAACCATTCTTTCTCTACCTCAGTCACAAGGCGGTGCATTCTGATTTTGTGCCCGCAGACCGCCACCGCGGCCGCTACGACGACGAACCGCTGCCCATCCCTATCCCGAGTCTCGCCGAGATGGCCGCGGGTGAATTGCCGATGTGGGTTCGCAATCAACGCAATAGCCGCCACGGCGCAGATTTCGGCTACAACCTTCCCGACTTTTCACCCGAGGTGTACTATCGTCGCTACTGTGAATCGCTGCTGGCCGTGGACGACAGCGTCGGTCGCTTGAATCAATTTCTCATCCAAAACGACCTGATTGGCAATACCATTGTTGTCTACATGGGCGACAATGGATTTCAGTTTGGCGACCACGGGTTGATCGATAAACGCACCGCGTACGAGGCGAGTGCGAAAGTTCCGTTGCTAATCAGGGCGCCCGGGCAGGTTCCACCGGGACAATCCTTTGCAGGATTAGTTGGCAACATTGATATCGCCTCGACGCTGCTCAAGGCCACCGGCAGCAAGCTCCTTGAATCAAGCGACGGCACCAGTTTTTGGAACGCGCTGTGTCAGGCCGATGAGACCTTGCTCACTCGCCAACGTCTCATCTACGAGTACTACTGGGAACGTAACTATCCGCAAACGCCAACGCTGCACGCAATTCTGGGAGGGCGTTGGAAATACATTCGCTGCCACGGACTCTGGGATCGTGATGAACTCTACGACTTGCAGTCTGATCCGCAAGAGCTGCACAATTTGATCAACGCTCCCCATCATCAGCAGCGGATCGCCGCATTGAATGAGCAATTGTGGGAAATGCTGGCCGAGTCGAAGGGAATGGAGATGCCGCTGTTGGAAGATCGCGGATCTCGTTTTCCCTGGCGACATCCCGGCAAGTCTGCCCAAGCCCAGTTTCCAGCAGAGTATTTCCGCGTTCGCGAACCGTGATAGCGGATTCTTTGCATAGGTATCGAAATTCAAGACTCGTCGTTGGTTGCCTTGGAGCTTTTTTCGAGCGCCAGGTCCTTCGCCCCTTTGAGATCCAGTTTGCCCGTGCCCAGTAATGGGATATCACTAACCTGGATGAAACCATCGTTGCCTGGGATGAACAGATTCGCCAAACCGGCAGGCGCAGAGCAGCGCGAATCTCATCGACTGTTTTCGTCGTCTCCGTGTAGAGAACGATCAGACGTTCACCCTTCTTTTCGTCTGGTACTGCGGTCACGCACGCGCGTATCTGATCGTCGTCGTCGCCTTCTTGTAGAATTTTGCAAATTTCTTCTTCGACCTTGAGATGGGGCACCATTTCGCCGCCGATTTTGGAAAATCGACTCAGCCGACCGGTGATGTGCAGGAATCCCTCTGCATCGATATGAGCGATATCTCCAGTGCTGTACCAGCCGTCGACGATCGCCTTCTTCGTCATGTCGTCTTGTCCGGCGTAGCCGCGCATCACGTTGGGGCCGGTAACCATCAACAAGCCATCCTCACCCGTGGAGAGTTCGCTGCCATCATCGGGCGAGAGCACCTTGGCGGAGATTCCCGGGAGCGGTCGCCCCACGCTGCCTTCGGCACGGTCTGGTTGAAACTTGGCCATCGAGCGTGATATCGGGATATTGACGCTAACGAGCGGGCTCATCTCGGTCATGCCATAGCCTTCGACGGGACGCACACCGAATTTTTTTTCAAATTCTTCGAACAATTCCATCGGCATTTTTTCAGCGCCACGACGACCACATCGAGTGATTGGAACTGTTCCGGCGGCACGCGTCGGAGATAGCCACGCAAGAAGGTCGGGGTCGCTAGCAGCACGGTGGCTTTGTACTTTTCAACAAGTTTGCCGATCTGTTTCGCGTCGAGTGGATTGAAGTGATAAACACCGGCGGGCCCGAGGGTTTGCGCCGCCCACAATGTGACGGCGTAACCGAAGGAATGAAAGAACGGCAGCACACCCAGCACGGTATCGTCTTGATCGAGTCGCACCGCGCGGCCCACCGCATCCACATTATGACTGACGTTGGCGTTGGACAATAACACGCCTTTGGGCATCCCAGTCGATCCGCTCGTGAAAATCACGGTGAGTAGATCGTCACAGGATATTTTATGGAGTCCTAGAATGCGATCGAGTAACCAGCCGGGCACAACGGTGGCTTGGAGAAATGCGATGATTTTATCTGGCGTCGAGACTTTCTTTTTGACTTCATCGAGCGAAACGATCTCCGCATCCAAATCGAGATCGAGCTTTTCCATGAACCGATCACTCGTCAGGACATGCTTGACCCCGGTGGAACGGATGCAGTGATTCATCACCTCGCTGCTGACGGTGTAATTCAAGTTCGCACTGATTCGTCGGTCTGCGGCCAGTGCAACATTGACGGCGACCGCGCCGACACTCGGTGGCAGTAGCACGCCGACGAATTGCTCATCATCCGAAAAGACCTCCCGGCGGAGGCAGCGTCGCAGTGCCAAGGTTCGGATCAGAAGTGCCCGACCACTGGCTTCGACCCCCAGCGAGTCCGCTGCCTGCAAGCGTTTGCCACGCCGACGCCAACACCGCAAAACACGTTGGGCGAGGACAGGGAACTGGTTGCGATTGTCAATCTGAGCTCGCGAACCAAGGGCTTGAACCCGCGAGCGAATCGTTGAGATCGGTGTTTCGGGCGGCAGGGGTTTATCCACATACAGCGTGATCGTGCGGCGAAACTGAGTCGGCCATTTCTTGAAAAAACGACCACCCGAAAAACTAAAAATGCTGCCCCAAACGCCCTCCAGGTACACCGGCACGACCTGCGCCGTTGTTTTTTGCAGGATCTTGGTCATCCCCGGCTTAAACCCTTGCAGTTGTCCCGTTCGCGTAATCGTGCCCTCAGCAAAAATCCCAATCACGTCTCCGTCATTGAGGCCCTCACGAGCGGACCGCAGTGCCCGCCCGATCGCCTTGGGGCCACCCATCATCAGGATCGTGCCGAACGCACCCGACAAATATTTTGCCAGTCGTGAATTGAAGTTACCTCCATCGACGACGAAACGCACATTTCGCGGCAGCAGCCACAAGATCAAAATCCCATCGATCCAAGAAACATGATTGCTCACGATCATCACGCCGCCTGCCGCTGGAAGGTTCTCTAAACCGACGGTGCGTCCGCGATAAAAAATTTCCAGAAAGGGTCGAAAAATCCCACGGACAAACCGGCGGGGGTATTTCCAAGCTACGAAGCCAAGAATCGCAAACGTGACTGCTATGATGATCAGAATAGTAGTGAAAATGTCCAACGAAAATTCTCCCTGCTCAACTCGCCGCAAATGTCGCCAGCCCTGACGACGTCGAAATGTCGCGACCCTAGGCCAAACGCATGATGATAGCAATTCAGTGCCTCCGGCGCAGAGGTCAGTACGTTGGAAATCTACCTAAGATGAAATGCCGCGATTAATATGACCGCTCGATCCCTCCTTGAACGCGCCAATATGACAGACAGCGACACCATCTCGACCGCTCCGCCAATGCGCGACGAGGGCCATTCTGATCGCGTGCTGGTGCTGATCTTGCGGATCGCGGCGTTTCTCTGTCTCGCGGGTTGGACCTGGGGCCATTTTTATTGGGAAGGGCCGTACGGGATCCTGCTATGGCAGGAAGGTACATACATGTTGGCGAGTCGTCTGAGCATCAGTTGGGACGAATTCGTCGGTACGGGCACCGACCAAGGGTGGCTGCAAAAGTGGATTTCTCGGATTGCCTGGCTCTACCTGGGATGTACCGTGGCCACGCTCACGGTTCGTGCAAAATCGTATTTTCAAATGGCGTTGCTGCTTAGCGGCAGCGGCCTGCTCATGATCCTGAGCTACGCCAAGTATGTGGATTCGCAACGCCAACTACCGATGTTCGTCGAGCACGGCGGGCAAATCCTCGCTCCGGTGTTGTTGGTGATGGCACTCACATTGGGCGCTCGCCACCGCGTCACTGCGTGGACCGCAGTGATCGCCGTCGTCATGACATTCGCGGGCCACGGCAGTTATGCTTTGGGCTGGTGGCCTACCCCGGGTACGTTCTATGGCATGATTTGCGTTTCGCTGGGTGTCGAATATGAAACCGCAAAGATCATGCTGCGTTGTTTCGGCGTACTCGATTTCGTGGTGTGCCTGGCCATGTTCATCCCCGCCTTGCGTCGTCCCGCAGCGATCTATGCAGTTATCTGGGGATTTCTCACCGCCGTCGCTCGCCCCGTCGCGGGCATGTCGTTTGGTTTAAACTATTGGGGTGCCGACCAATACCTGCACGAAGCGGTCCTGCGGGCTCCGCATTTTCTCATCCCGCTTTATCTTGTTAACCTATGGAGTCGGAAACGCGAAAAGCGCGCAGAAGCTGGTTAGAGCCTATCCGAAAAGGGGGCTGACCCTTTGGAGGCGACTCGATGTACGACGTTTTGGACGGCCTCGCCGGAGAGGGTCAGCCCCCTTTCGGATAGGCATTTTATACATTCTTTCCGGCTCATCCGACCGAAGCGTGCGCGATGGTGACTGGAGGTTTTCTGAGTACTGTCATATCCGGAATGGAAATTTGCGATCCGCGCACACATCCAGCGGCACCACCCGTAGGGTAGCTTTTTTGACACTCAAAGTCCACTGTTTGCCTGCCAGCCAGCACGGCTCGGTTAGCTGGGTTGGTTCATTCTCGCCACCCTGGTTAGATATCCGAAGCTCTGAGAGCCCCACACTGTCTCATCCGGCGTTTGAACCGCTAACAGAGCATCTCACTCAAGCACGGGCTTGCTCAGCAGAGCGAGGCTCCGCCGATACCCTCGGCATGCGACGACGTTGCTAGTGTGCTTGGCAGCACGACAAGCAGCTTAAGACTTCAGAGCTTCGGACGGCTTCGATTCTAACGTATTCTCTGTCTTCACTCCAAGACGAATTAGTAAACCAATCAGCAAGTCGCCGATCCGTTGGGGACCACGACGCTTCTTAGCAGCAAGCTCCTCCAAAGGTTTCCCTTCGCTGGCGTAGGTGCTCTTGGGAAGCCACACAAACGCTTCGTTCATGTCTGCGATCATGCGATCCAAGTCGCTATGATGGTCAGCATGAAATTCACGTAGCTTTGACAAGATCGCTTCACGATCGACACCTTTGCCACGCCAAACCTGACGGCCGCCGACCAACTGAAACACCATTCGCATCGCCCGGTTGGCGATCCGGCAATGACGGTCTCGGGGATCCACTTTCTGTTTTTCCCAGAATGCAGAGAGCCCGCGATAGTACGAGTGGCACTTGATTAGATTTTTAGCAACCATCATCGCCGCGCCGCGCAGGCGGCGATTGCTACTGCGGCTCAGACCACCCTGATAATCGACCGTATCGCTCTGGTAACGTGATGGGTACAAGCCAGCTCGACCATTGATCGCCCGCGCACTGGCGTAGTGCTCGATTGGTCCAGCCTCACCGGCCAGACCGGCTGCCGAGACCACATTGATTCCCGTAACACTAAGCAGCAGCACGTACGGTGTTTTCACCAAAAACCTCGCCATTTCCCGCTCCGTCCGATTGATTTGCTCGGTCAACAGTTCCCACACTTCAAGCAATCCCGACCACTGATCCGTCACCATGTCAGCGAGGCCTGTTGGTTCAGCAGCGGTCAGGGACCACGCAACGATCCGTTCGAGCGTTCGCTTTTGGAAACGAATTTTCTGCTGCTTCAGATGCTTCGCTAGCCCGTCCACATTGGCTTGCTTGATTGCGGCGGCTGACGAGAACTTCTTGGCTAGCGGCATGGCAACCGATCCCTTAAAGAACTTATGTTGGATAAACAAGTCGTCGTATCCACGCATGCACTGATGCATCATGGTGCGAATCTGCACTTGTAGTTTGGCGCGTTGTTTAACGAGGATTCCTCGATGCCGCGTAAGTCGCTGTAGCGATTGGTAATTTTCATCGACTGGCAAGATCGCCAATCCGTAGCCATTGATCGCCGCATGAAAGATCGCTTCAAGATCATTGTCGTCGGTTTTCTCGTTGGGGTGAAGTGCTCGTCGGTAGTGCTTGGAGGCAAACGGATGAACCGTTCGCGTATCCATGCCCGCTCTGCGAAGCGACGCTTGAACTGGCTTGTGATAGACGCCGGTCATCTCCACTGCCGCGATTGAATCCTCGATCGAATGCTCCGTGAGTGCCTCTTTGATCTGCGCGTTCATCGCAGCCAAGGAGCCCGCATTGTGTTCAACCTCAGTAGGTTCGACGAGCACTCTGCCGTAGAAGTCCAAGAGCATCCATTTGGATCGACGTTTGGCACAGTCGACCGAGACGACACCGAAGTGAGACGGGCCGACAGCTTCGACCCGTTGCTGGATCACGCCAGCGGGCTTGCCGACGTATCGCCGTGCGGGTGATTTTGATTTTGACGATTTTGTCGGACGTTTTTTTGTGGCTGTTGCCATGGTCGAGTTCCTTGATTGAAGAAAAGTGAATTCCTTCAATAAAAGCACTCAGAATGCGCCGGGGGATAGTTTTTTGCTATCTTTGGTACATACCAGGCATAACTCAAGTGTCCAATGATTTGTTTAATAAAAGCGTCCTCGGCGAATCGAAACTCGCCGAGAACCGTCGGCACCGTTGGCGCACCGTCGACCGGGATATCCCTTGTCAAGTTGCACCTCTGCAGAGCTTGATTCGAATGGCGTGGACTTAAGGCTTTTCTGCCGGTTTCACGGGCTCGACCGTGATCCGCTTGGCTCGGCTGGGGCGAGGTTTTTTCATCTTGGGATATTTTGATTGATTTCGGCGTTTGAGCTCGCGAGGCTCTTCGCGACCGGGTCGATCTCGGACCAGCCGGGAAGTTGCCGACAGAACGATCCACATCAGATCGTCGGACGTTTCAAGTTCGTCGCTGAAGTATATCCAAGCATCGCGTGAACGAGAAAAGCTGACTTCACGCGGATGGATTTCCAGGACCGCAGCAGCGTCGTTGGTCAGTGAGCGTACCAAGTTGTAGGCTAACACTCCGACCGCTATTTCGCGGTCAAGGTTTTCGGGAGTATGGCAGCGTAGATCACAAAATCCCATCGTGGTCTTCCAGCAAGCAATGTCCGTTTCAACGTCCCATCGCAGACCATAGAGCTCCGCGATTTCGTCAGCGCTGAAACGCTTCGAGTCAACAAGCGTGGTGACGATCGTAAGCTCTTCGGTGCGACCAGTCAGACGGTATCGAATGCAGCGATACTGAATTGATTCAGGTAGCTGTTGCCACTGCTCGGGTGTAAATCGATTTTTGTTATTCTTTGGTTTCTTCAGCGTGATTGTCTTTTCGTCGAGCACTTCGCAGACTCCTTCAAATGGTGAATTGCGACAGCCCTTAATCCCGCAAACCAGTTCAACACCTCGGCGATTCAGTAGCACCGAATCATAGAACGATTCGAAGTTGCTATCCGCGACGACGATATCGCCGGCTACGAAATCACCGTGTTTTTCGCGGAAAAGGCTAAGCATCGCGTGAAGAATAACTGGCGCACTCACAGGCTTGTTGCGTAGTTCCATTTTGGCAGAGCTTCGTCGTAGATGATGTTCATGCGAGACTTCATTTCGTCGGTGATTTTCTGGCCGGTCTCATAGGCACGGCGGATTACATTGACGGTCGCTCGCAGGCCCGTTCGCGTTCTGGTTTGTCGCATCAAATTAACCACCGTTTCAAGTGAATCAAACAGCCGGCCTGAGCAGGCCCGGCCCACATGTGCAAAGAACCTACGTTCAATCGGGTTGTACTTGCTGCAGTAGCTCGGGAGGTGAGCGACTCGAATCGGCAGCCTGATCGATTCACTCAGCCGCTGAAGGTAGTACTTGAACAGATGGCGGTTGGCGGCATTGCTGCCGCCGCAATCACACAACAGCAAGATGCTTGTCGCCCCGGGATAGCATTGCCTGCCAATGCGGCTCCAGTACCAACGCAAACTTTCCACGGCAAACTCACTGGTGTCATGGCTCAGTCCAAGGTTGATGTGCCCGACGTTTCGGCGGATGTCGTAAATTCCGTGAGGGATCAATTTGCCGTCCGCCCAACTCGGGAAATCATGATCGAAAGCTTGCAGGGCGGCGGTGCCGTAGATCCTTCCCTTGCGGTACAGGCGACCAAGGAATTCCTTGGCTTTGGTGTCCACGGAAAAGACAGGATTGCCTTCACGCTCGTACATGTCTGTCAGATCGCCGATTCGTTCAAACTGCTGCCCGCGATCGGGAGAGTGTCCCCCGGCAATGTCTTTTCGGATTTGCCGCAGTCCCAACCCGATCTCGCGATACCACGTCTTGACGGTGTTGCGATGGACCGGCGTCCCCGCAGCGGTCACCTTGTCGGCGGATTGAGCTGGAGTTTGGCTGGTGAAGACGGCGTCGGGATCATCAGGGTCACCAGCGGTTTGCAAATCCAGAGAGTCAATCAGGTTGCTTTCAAGCTCGCTGTCGGAGTCGATTCTTTTTTTCGGCCGCCACCGGGGCGACGAATCCGACCGGCTGCCGGATCTTCAGGGAGCTGCTCCATTTCGCGGATACCGCGTTCGATCGTGCTCCGGGAGACTCCGAGCAGTTTCGCGATGTAGCCAATGCCGCCGTGCCCCAACCGCTGGGCCTCCAAAGCAGCAAATCGACGCTGATCCTTCTCGGATAGCGTTGCAAAGTAGGCTTGGCTGCGCTGCTCGGCGGCGGCGTCAAGTTGATCTTTGAACTGAAATGTCATCCGTGACACCGTGCGAACGAGGAAAACTATCGAATGCCCATCAGTCTAGCCGATCGCTCCGAATTCGTCACTTGATGATCACGCGATGCTAACCTCGCCGGTCAGTTTTCCCTTCATTGCTGCGGTGTTGTAATTGACAATGCAGCCGGTCGCCAAGCAAGTCGTCACCACGCAACGCACTTGAGGAAAGCCAAGCCCTTCTTTTTGAGTCGAAGGCTGAGGATAGACTTCTTGATTGGCCTGCGTATCAGGTGCGCGAAATACCAAACCATCGACCAAGTAGACATTCAGCCCGTGCCATTTCCACTGCGTAGGGGCTTTCCCGCGAAGTAAATCGACAATGCGTTTGCCAAGTCGATCGATCAGTTCAACGGTGAGCTTTGCCCTCGCCTTGCAGTAGGCCGAAGCATCTTCGCAGCAGGGCGACTGGCCTCGCCGTTTTCGCTCACGATTGAACTTCGTGAGGACGGTCGAACAGGCATCTCCGCGACTGAGGCACTGCGAAACGAACAAGCCGAGTGTGATCGCCGGGGTGAACTCCCGCTCACGGAACTTGATTTCGAGTTCATCACATAGCTGATGGACATCGTCGTCACTGAAGATTTCGGTTAGCCGGACTTGATCGAGTTGGATCAAATTGTCAATCCGCTGGACCACCTCCTGTGGATTGAGGGCCCGACGCAATTCGGCTCTGCGATTGGTATCGACAGGGGCTCCTCGGGTTGGCAGAATCATCGACGGCATCCTTGCTTGTGTTGAGATTTTTTTTAAGAAAAACCACGATGCAACAAGGGTGCCTTTTTTCGCTAGCTCAAATTTGTTTCACGCCAGATTCGCCCTAAGTCCACGCTATTCGAGCTTAATTCCGTTTCTCCCGGCAGACCCAGTATAAGGTCCAGCGACAACTCGCACAAATTATCATTGGACGCTTGAGCCATGGAGTGCCGGGATAAAACCGGTTTGGAATAGAGAATGAAAGTTTCTTACGAGGAAGGTCTAACCAACTACTTCGGCCCTCGGCGGAGGCGTGGAAAGTCCGTCGCGCCAAGCGTCCGTGCAGGGGGAAGCGTAGGCCAGCTAATTGAGCTCCGAAATCAGGTCTTCCATGTGCCGACCTTGTCATTTGCGTGGGGAAGGCAACACCAGCTACACCGGTTTGGTAAGGGTAGTCTGGACATGGCGGAGTCGAAGAACCTGTGCATGCGTGGAAAATTCCAAACGCGAGAACCGGGAAGTCCCACCTGCCCCTGGGGTCATGTCGCGACGACACACGACCAGGGCGACCAGAAAACCTCTCTGAGGGCAATGCTGGTATGAACGCGGATGGGATGGCAGATGGGTCCGTAGTACCGCCGACGCGGGGGAACAATGCTGGAACTGAACCAGTAGCGGACTCCGTCGAGGAAAGGGACCCAGCCAAGAGGAACGCCCAACAGACCGATCTCGACCGCTCGCAGAAGCGGAAGAATCGAAGATCAACCGGTCTGACGGGCGTGCGCATCAAGGCTCAGGATTGTCCTGAGTTTAAGTTCACGTCGTTGTTACACCACGTCAATGAAGAACTACTGACGGAAGCCTTCTTCGCACTGAAGAAGAAAGCCGCAGTGGGAGTCGACGAGGTAACATGGCAGGACTACGAAGTCGGCTTTGAAGATCGGATTGTCGATCTCAACGGTCGCATTCACCGCGGAGCCTATCGGGCAAAGCCATCAAAGAGAATCTATCTTACTAAGCCAGACGGTCGGCAACGACCTATCGGCATCGCGGCACTGGAGGACAAGATCGTCCAGAAAGCAGTCGTGTGGGTAATGCAGTGCATCTACGAAAAGGACTTTGTCAATTTCAGCTATGGGCATCGGCCCGGGCGGAGTCAACACATGGCGCTCAACGCGCTGAATGTTGGCCTCTCGGACAGCAAGGTGAACTGGGTATTAGATGGAGATGTCGAAGGCTTTTTCGAAACGATTGACCATGGATGGTTAGTCAAATTCTTAGAGCATCGCATCGCCGATAATCGAATCCTTCGCCTGATTCGTAAATGGCTCCGAGCGGGAGTTAGTGATGATGGGCAATGGTCAGCTACGACCGTAGGCACACCGCAAGGGGCAGTGATTTCTCCGCTGCTTGCCAATGTGTACCTGCACTACGTGTTTGATCTGTGGATACAGTGGTGGCGTCAAAAGCGGGCGAGCGGCGAAGTCGTCGTGATCCGCTACGCCGATGACTTCGTGATCGGTTTCGAGCGTAAAGTGGACGCGGAAAGATGTCTGGAAGAACTCCGGACGCGATTCGCCAAATTTGGCTTGAAACTCCACGACACAAAGACCCGTTTGATCGAGTTTGGCCGCCGCGCAGCCAGGCACCGTCAGGCTCGCGGAGAACGACGACCGGAAACGTTCGACTTTCTCGGATTTACGCATCGCTGCGACGTGACCCGACATGGCTGGTTCGCGCTTCGCAGAACAACGATTGCGAAACGGATGCGGGCCAAGTTGGCGGAACTCAAGATCGAGCTTCGGAAGCGTCGTCATCATTCGATTGGTGAAGTTGGCCGGTGGTTGTCGCAAGCAATCCGGGGCTGGATGCAATACCATGCCGTCCCTGGAAACCACGAACGCCTGCAACAGTTCTGTGACGAGATCGAGAAAATGTGGTTGCACCAGCTTCGGCGACGAAGCCAACGCCACCGCTGGACTTGGGATCGTTTCGCCTGCATGTTCACGCGGTACGTGCCCGAACCAACGATACTTCACCCTTATCCCAGCGAAAGATTTCGCGCCCGACTCAAGGCAAGAGCCGTATGAGTCAAGGTTCAAGTACGGATCTGTGCGGGGGGCGGCTGGCAACAGCCGTCCCTACCGCGATCCTTGAAAACCTCCGGCGCACCCTTCGGTCGGATGAGCCTTCTTTCCTCCGTTTTCCTGTAGAAAATGCCATGAACTTTTTCCATTTCATCACGCTCTGCTGTTTAGCAAGCTGGATGGCCATCAGACCGGTCAACGCCCAGCAGAACCGCTCCAGACCGAACCAGCGCGCCGATCTGAGCATCCCAGACGTTGCGAAAAAAGATCAGATTTGTTTTGCGTTGTACACAGTCAACGACAACACACTGAAGCTTACCGCGCAGCTCTATCCACTGGCATCGAGCGATCCCCGGAGTGTCCGTCTGCAGATCAAGAAAGAGGGTCAGTGGCAGGAAGTGGCGAGGACGAATGTGATTGGACCGGGTTGGACCGCTCCATTCCGAGTGCAGCAGTGGGATGATTCGAAATCCTTTCCGTACCGCGTCGCCTTAGGAACCGATGCGTTTTACGAGGGCACGATTCGAAAGAACCCGGTTGATAAAGACCAAATTGTCGTCGCGGCGTTTACCGGAAACTCGATTCAACCTGCTCACGGTGGAGACATTTCTCGCCAGGATCTGATCGACAACGTCAAGAAGGTCGATGCCGATTTGTTGTTCTTTTCCGGCGATCAGGTCTACGACCACAATCGTCATTTGGCTGCTTGGCTGAAGTTCGGCCGTGATTTTGGTGACATCATCAAGGATCGCCCCACCATCTGTTTGCCCGACGACCACGACGTCGGGCAGCCCAACCTGTGGGGCGAAAGCGGAAAAATCTCGACGCTCAGTGGAGCAGCCGATGGTGGCTATTCCAAGCCCGCCGTGTACGTCAAAGAAGTCGAACGGGCGCAGACCAGCCACCTTCCTGATCCGGTCGATCCTCGAAAAGTCGGTCAGGGCATCGGCGTCTATTTCACCAACTTGAATTGGGGGAATATCGATTTTGCGATACTGGAGGACCGCAAGTTCAAGACAGGTCCGGCGGGTCGCGTCCCCAAGCAGGGACCTCGGCCCGACCATATACGCAACCCGGACTACGACCCGGCGAGCGTCGACGTGGAGGGTGCGGTCCTGCTCGGAGAGCGACAATTGAAATTCATCGACGCCTGGGCTCAGGATTGGCAAAATGCCGAAATGAAAGTGGCTCTATCGCAGACCATTTTTTGCGGCGGCGCTCACATTCATGGAGGCGCCAACGGGCGGTTGCACGCGGACATGGATTCCAATGGCTGGCCGCAAACGGGTCGCAATCGGGCTCTCGCCGGGCTTCGCAAGGCCTTTGCTTTCCACCTCGCCGGTGACCAGCACTTGGCAACTCTCTTTCATCACGGCATTGACGAATACCGCGATTCAGTCTGGTCATTCTGTGTGCCTTCGATCGCCAATCTCTATTTGCGCTGGTGGGAGCCGCTGGAACCGGGAGAAAACCGTGAGCCTGGCGCGCCGGACTACACCGGCGATCAGCGAGATGGATTTGGTAACCGAGTCACCAATTACGCCGCCGCCAATCCAGAGAAAAGGCCCGCTGGTAAACTCTTGAACACGCGGGCTGCTGGGTTTGGCATCGTTCGATTCAACACGAAGACACGCGAGATTACCGTGGAATGCTGGCCTCGAAATGTCGACGTGACCGATCCCGATGCAGAACAGTACCCAGGTTGGCCGCGAACCATTTCTCAATTTGATAACTACAACCCACCCTCATGGGGAAAACTGGGCGAGCTCACTTTTGACGTCGATTCACCCGTGGTCCAATTGATCGACGCGGGCACGGGCAGCGTCCTGTATACGGTTCGCGCGTCTGGCAAGACGTTCACACCCGGCGCCCCGCAGGGGAAGTCGTTCATCGTCAAAGCTGGCAAAGATGTACCGAATGCTGTCGTTGCGCAAGACGTCGGGGTGGGAAGCGCACCGCTGACGGTGGAGCTCCACTGAGAGTGCTTGGTAGACAAAGCTATCGCGTTGCGGCTGATTCGATTTCGCCAGTGAGTTATGTGCAGATGCTTGCATTCGCCTATTTTGGCGGTTCGAGTCCTAAGGGTAGCGTGCCTTGCGCCACCTCTTCGTCCCACTCATCCATCAGGGGCCAGTCCTCGGCGAGTGTTCCGAAATCTGCCATATGTAGATAGCTTTCCACGCGAGCGATTACCTTGTCGAGCATGATGTTGTCTTTCGCGAAGATCGGTCCGTGGCTGGGAGCCAGCCAACGGACGTCGCTTTCACGAATTCGCCTGAGCGAACGCAAAAATGCCTTAATATCGCTGCCGTGATGAGCGTCGATTGCGCCGATGCAGCCGTCTCGGTAGACGTTGTCGCCGGAGAACAGAACGTCGTCCAACCGAAATGCCAATTGGCTGTCGGTGTGACCAGGCGTGTGCCAGACCTCCAGTTTCAGATTGCCGACGCGAATGACGTCGCCATCGTTGACGACGGTGTCAATCTGTACCGGCGGCATCTCGAGCCGCAAATCCTGGGCTTCAATCAAGGCGAGCGTTTTCAGCGTGTCGCCGCTTTGCAGGGGCGCGACTGCGTTGGGGTGGGCCGTCACCGTGGTTTTTAAAGCTTGCTTCGCCTTTGCCAGACCTTGGATATGGTCGACGTCGGCATGCGTGGCAATTAGGGTCGTGCAACGAGAAAGCGGAAAATCCAAGTCACGAATGATCTGGATATAATCGTCCACCGTTTCCTCGTACCCGATGTCAATCAACACCCATTCGTCTTGATCGTAGATCAGATAAAGATTGCAGCCAAGAACTTCACCGGCTTGAAAATTCAGCTCGATGACACCGGGGAATATGGGTTTGCGTGAAATCATGGCGAAAATGCAATCGGGACTGCGGAAACGGAATAGGTTCGGCAGTGTAGATCTTTTTCAGCAATCTTCGAACCCGTGGTGCGATCATCGGCACGCTCGGGTAAGGAGGGGCTAACCGCTCTGTCAAATTCCTCGTCTTTGCGATTTTGGCGCAAAACTCAAACCCGACACGCTAGCGAGGGGCCGAATCGGCTGCCTCGCTGGCGCGTCGGGTTAGTGAATCAACCGCCCGCAACGCACGGGTGCTACCACATGTATTCAGCACCGACGGTGAAACCTTGCAGAACGACGCTGCTAAACGTCGCGTTCGGTTTCGAGGTGACCACGCCGCCGCTGCCCAAGGTGGTCAGCGATGAGCGAATGTAGTCCGCCTCAGGTACCGTGTTGACGATGTTGTCAACCGCTAGCACCTGATAAGAGGTTCGAAACGACCAGGAGTGTGAGAGTCGGTAGACGAGCTTGGCTTCGAATTCGCCCATCGCGGCTCCGCGTCGGTCATTGTCTTTGATGCTGGCCGATCCCGCGGTCGCTCCCGGACCGATGGAGTTGGCGTAAACCAAGTTCATTCGTTCCCAATCGTTCTGTCCCCATCCACCCTTCATGCCGAACCCAAGTTGGACGCCTGGAACCATGTTCCACCACACGTCATAACCAATCTGGCCCACGAAGACGTTGTTTTTGGTTCCGGTGACCGAGTCGTAGTATCGCAGTTGATCTTGACTGCCGCCGCCGAAGCCGCCGGTGCCGTCGTTGAACGTGCCCACTGTGCTGTATCCGAAATCGTTGTCAAGACGGATGTATCTCGCTCCGACCAACCACGAGCCTTGGAAGCGACAACCCGGACCCACTGCACGGCGTCGATAGTTGACTTCGCCGCTGTGGAATCGCGACTGAGTGTAGGCGCTCTGAATGATCGAGCGGTCTGTATCATCGTATCCGCCCAGCGGAAGTGTCCCAAAGTTCGAGATGTAGGAGTATAAATCGGGGTTATTGGGATCGTTGGACGTAACGCTGGCACTGTTATTCCACTGTTGGCCGCCCATGTACGTGCCTTCCAAGTTCCCACCGACTCCCAGAATCACGGCTGCGGAGACCCGCACGCCGGCTTCCAAATCGCTCGCTTTGACATCGTTGAGACTCATCACGATGGGGCCATCAATGCCTCTTGAGGTCAGTGCGGTGTTACCCTGCGAGAAATTATTGCCCAAAAACAGACCCTCAACCGAGAGGTCGTACCATCGCTGAGCACATTTGCCAGCTTCGCTATAGGGTAACAGCGAGTGGAAGCAAGTTGCTGCGCCCCCGCCGATCGTGCCCATCAAAATGCCGAGGTCGCTCTGCATGCACTTGCCGCTACACCAATCGCCGAGCATCCCACCACGACCGAGGCAGCCGCTCTGATAGAGGCGGGAATTACACACACCGCAGCCTTGACCATTGCACGCTTGGCAGCACTGGACAGGGCAATGACTCATCATGGCCGGCAAAATCCCTTGGAATCCTCCCGGGCCACCGCAGCCACAAGCGCCTCCACCGCAGGCTCCCCCACATCCACCGCCGTAGCCGCAGGCTCCTTCACCACACGATCCACCCGCATACGAGTCGCACGCATACTGAGGATAGGCGTAGCCTTGGGGGCCGCTCTGGTAACCGACTGGCATCACCTGTCCGTATGGACTTTGCATTGCGGCTTGATAGGCCGCCGGGCCAATTGGCCCCTGCAATCCAGTTGACACGGGCATCCCGGAAATCGGCCCGGAGGGGAACGAAGCCGGAATTTTTTGCGACAGTGATGTGTCGCCGATCATTGGACTGCCCATCGCTGGCCCCATCATGGGGCCGCTGATCGCGGGCTGGCTGGCGTAGTTAACGCCTCCCGCAGCACTTGCGCCGACGGCTGTGGACCAGTCCCCAGGGTACACCCCCGGGGGAAACCGGAATCCGCTGGCGGCGTAATCGATATCATCCTCTGGCGAGGGTGGAGCCGCAAAAACCATCGCGGGCGAAAGGATGACGAGCATCCCGACGGCGACAATCGACCGCCATGCGGCCACCGAGTATTTCGTCGGTATCGAGGCGAGTTGTGAGTGAGTGTTCATCCCTGATTCCTGAAACAATGCTTGCCTGAGTACGCCCCCGCCGTTGTCAGCAGAACCGCTTCAGCCAGAGTTATCGGCACAACCTGCCCTTGACATTCGACAATTCCCCAACAATCGCTACGATCTGAACCCATTCGGCTCAGCGGCGTAGAGTTACAAGATGGAAAATCACGGTTGCCGGACTTGCCATCCTTTCCTACTATCCCTCTGAATACTTGTCCCATATTCGTGCTCGTTCGCCGGAAAATGCCCCGTCAGCTTGGCTGAGTGGCCCCCGACGATGGCGAGTGCGGTCACTTCACCCTACGCAGTACTCTTATGTCGAAACGCCTCGGTTCGCATCCCACTCGGTTCGCAGCAGCGACGCTGAGCCTTTTGGCAGGTTTTTCGGGCCTGCTCACGCCTCTCCACGCTCAGGACACGGAGCAACTGCGAAACGCGGTTCCTGCTGGCCAACAGCCCGGTCCACCCATACCGATCCAAAAAGACGGGCAAGCCACCCCGCCTGCGGTGACGCGCCAAGCCACACCGATCCAAATGCCCAAGCCGGCACCTCAGGACAGCGTGGTATCCCGCTTGATCGCACGGTTAATGCCGAGCGAGCATGTCTCAGGCAAGGACCTCGACGATGCCCACAGCGCCCGCGCTCTGGATCTGTATCTAGAAACCCTCGACCCCTTGAAGCTGTACTTTCTGCAAACCGACATCGACCAGTTCGAGAAATACTCGACCGCCGTCGATGATTACGTCAAGGCGGGCAATCTCGACTTGGCCTACTACATCTTCGAACGCTTTACCCAACGTGTCGACCAACGGGTGGCCGATATTCGTAAGCAACTGCAGGGTGATTTCGATTTCACCGTCGACGAGCAAGTCGTTATTGACCGCGATGCTGCTCAGTACGCCAAGGACGATGCCGAAGCCCACGATCGTTGGCGCCGACAGCTCAAACTCTCGCTCCTCGATCTGAAAGATTCCGATGAACCCGTCGTCGGCCAGGAAGCTCGCGACCAACTGATGCGTCGCTATGACCGCTACGCCAACCGCTGGAAATCGACCAGCAGCGACGACATTCTCGAAATGTTTTTGACGTCGGTGACGACCAGCTACGATCCGCACTCGACCTACATGTCACCGGCCACGCTGGACGACTTCAACATCAGCATGGGGTTGAATCTCGATGGCATCGGTGCGTCGCTCGGTGAGAAGGACGGTCTCACGCAGGTCAAAGCCATCATTCCCGGAGGCGCTGCGGATTTGCATGGCAAACTGAAACCGGATGACTCAATCGTTTCGGTCGGTCAAGGCGAAGACGGCGAGATGGTCGACATTGTCGAGATGCCGCTGAAAGACGTAGTCAAGTTGATCCGCGGTAAAGCCGGCACGACCGTGCGCTTGGGTGTCCGGCCCGGCGGGACCGGAAATATGGAAGTCATGAACATCGTTCGCGCGCACATCGATCTGAAAGACTCCGCTGCCCGTGGCAAAGTCATCGAGCACCAGATCCCTGGCCAACCGGGCAAACTGAAAATCGGCTATCTCAATCTGCCCAGCTTCTACATGGACATGGAAGGGGCTCGAAATAATGACCCCGACTACCGCAGCAGCACTCGCGACGTCGCGAAAATATTGGAGAATTTCAAGCAGGAAAACGTCGCCGGTGTCGTGCTCGATCTCAGCCGCAACGGAGGTGGTTCGCTCACCGAAGCGATCAGTTTAACCGGTTTATTCATCGATCAAGGTCCGGTTGTGCAAGTAAAAGATGCCAACGGGTCGGTGCAGAAATATGATGACGATCTTCCCGGTACCGTCTGGGACGGACCGCTCGTCGTGCTGACGAGCAAGCTGAGTGCCAGTGCCAGTGAAATTCTCGCCGGTGCGATCAAGGATTATCATCGCGGAATCATCGTGGGTGATCCCCAAACACACGGCAAAGGGACCGTGCAGACGCTGATGGACATCGGTCAATCGCTATTCCGAATGCGTCGCGAGAACTACGGCGCTCTCAAAGTAACGCTGCAGCAGTTTTACCTGCCTGACGGCCAGAGCACGCAACTCGATGGTGTCGCCGCCGATGTTGTCCTGCCGAGCGTGATCAGCAAAATGCCTGTCGCCGAAGGCGATTTGGAATACGCTCTCGCCCACGATCGGATTAACCCGGCAAAGCACAATCTGTATCGGATGGTGCCTGCGGACCTCGTCAACTCACTGCGAGCCAGTTCACAAAAGCGAATTGTGGCTGACGAAGAGTTCACCGAACTGATGCGGCGAATTGGTTTGTACGTCGAGCAGAAGGATCTCAAAACGATCTCCCTCAACGAAGTCAAATTCATGGAACGTCGAGCCGAAATGAAGGCGCAAAAGGACGAACAAGAAAAAGAAATCGACGCACAAATCGGTGGCGAGGAAGTGTTCCACGACACGTTCTACAACCAAGAAGTGCTCAATATCGCTCAGCAATACATCGAGGGCTTGCGAGCCCAAAATCTGGCGCGAGCAAATTGAACCGGGGCGAGAAGGTTATGCGTTTTCGCTTTCTCTTCGCTGCTATCTCAATGGTCTGTGGTGCTGCACCACTACGGGCCGAGGTCCCCGCGCAGGTGAAAGTGGAAACGTTCTCGAACATCCGTTTCAGTGCGTCGGCTGAACTTCAAAAGGGGAGTGCTGGTCTCGCCGATCTCTCCGTACCCGTGATGGCGGGCGATTCCATCACTAAAATCGAAGAGCCCGGTCACTCCATGGCAGACCGATCGACTCAGTGTCCGGTACAAATCGTCGGTCAATTGCGGCCCGCCGTTGTGGTCGTCCACGGCGGCGGGTGGGTGACAGGTAACAAATGGACGATTAGCGGCTACGCTCAACTGCTCGCTGATGTGGGCATCTGCGTCTTGAATATCAACTACCGGCTGGCCCCAGATGCCAAATTTCCGGCGCAGGTCGATGATGTTCGAGAAGCTCTCATGTATTTTGCTGATCACGCCGATCAGCTCAGCATTGACCCGGATCGGATCGGCCTGTTTGGCTATTCTGCTGGCGGTCATTTGTCAGTGCTGGTCGGTGTACTTGCAGATGAATCACATGCGGTTCAGGCCAGTGCGAGCAATTGGCCGGCTTCCGATACACGGTGGCCGCGCTTGCCATCGATTGCCGCCGTTTGCGCGGGCGGTCCACCCTGTGATTTCCAGACTCTGCCGCTCGACAACGACGCCCTGTCGTTTTTTCTAAGCGGTTCGCGAAGGCAATTTCCCAATCTCTACATGGCCGCATCGCCAATTTCCCATGTCTCCGCAGGCGATCCACCGATCCAGTTAATCCATGGCGAGACGGACATGATTGTACCGATTGCGAACAGCCGACGTTTTGCAGAAGCCGAACAGCAGGCAGGTGCCTCGGTGGCTCTCACCGTCATCAAAAAACAGGGCCACATTGTGACACTGATGCACCCCGAAACTCAAGCTGCCGTTAGCAAGTTCTTTCGCGAGCAGTTGTTCGGTCTTCATTAAACCACTCGCCAGGCTCTCGCACTTCGAAATCTGCTGAAAGAAATTTGAGTCGCACCACAACCGAAGTAGACGCTTTTGGGGGCGGGCCGCCGAAATCGGAACGCGGTTTGCATCGCCAACCAGGCTGTCGGCTGCGAGTCTTGGCTCGGGCCACGAGTCTACGAAACAATCACCCTTTCAGAGGAGCGTTCTCATGACCAGATCCCGCGTATCGAAATTTTGGCTCGGCGGCTTTACTGCGTTGTTATTCGGAATCGGCATAGGACCATCGGCAATCGC
The DNA here is from genome assembly GCA_963763175.1 of uncultured Planctomycetota bacterium. GTDB lineage: Bacteria > Planctomycetota > Planctomycetia > Pirellulales > Pirellulaceae > Rhodopirellula. The sequence goes on from CAVXOB010000011.1 coordinate 1,998,314, forward strand.
ACAAGAAGGATTGGGCGAGCGAATTGGAGCGCGAATCGATCAGGGCGTCGGTGAGCTCGGGGACGATCTTCGCCAAGGATGGGCATCGCTTCAGAAGACGGTCGACAATTTGAGTGTCCAGGGTCGCGTGTACAGTCGACTTCATTGGGACAAACAACTGGTGGATGCTCATATCGAAGTTGCCGTCGCGGAGGGCGGTGTGGTGTCGATCCGTGGCGTTGTAAACAATCCCAAAACCAAGGCAAAAGCGACGAAGTTGGCTCAGGATACCGTGGGCGTTGAAAAGGTCATCAACCGCTTAACCGTCGCAGATGAATCCCCCATCCAGTAACACGAGTATGGACAACCGGATTTGGGTGCCAGGTGCACAGCTTCGTGATGCAGTGACCATCCTTTTGCCCCTTTTGCCGCGTTACTGCCTGAGCGCCCCGTTCCGTCGAGGAAACGATCAGTGTTCGCTATCAGCGGTATAGCAAGTATGCAGTGCGGTTTCGGAAGGCCAGGGTTTGGCGACTGCAAGAACGACGTTCCCCCTCCTATGTGATGTGCTGCATCAGTGACGTGATACCGTCGAGACGGACGATAACGATCGACCGTTCATGAATTCTTCGATCATTTTGTAGCGAGAGAAAACGTAATGCTAACTCTAGCTGTCATTGCCGTTGTTTCGGGTGCACTCATATTGGGTGCCCTGTGGGGGATCTATGGAAAACTTCCCAAAAACGTCGAAGGCTTTATCGTTGCGTTGGCTGGCGGTGCCCTGGTCGTGTCGGCCGTTCTAGAGCTTATTGATCCAGCGACGAAACAAACGAACCTTTGGGCGGCCTTAGGAATGGTTGTTCTCGGCGCGGCTGTTTTCGCGGTCCTTGATTATCTCGTGGATGAGACTTGGGGTTCAAAAAGCGGTGGGGGGCTTCTGGCTGCGATTACTCTCGATGGCATACCCGAGAATTTGGCGCTCGGGGTTGCGTTGATCGGAGCCGAGCCGTTGCAAGTTGCTGCTCTTGCAGGTTCAATCTTCCTCTCGAACTTGCCTGAGGCGGCGGGGGGCGCCAAAGCGATGAGCAGTCAGGGACACTCCAACGCCAAAACGCTGGTTTTGTGGGCAGGAACGGCGGCGATTCTTTCAGCGGCGGCTTGGATGGGCCATTACTTCATGGCCGACGTTCCCAAAGCAAACTTGGCACTGATTCGATCTTTCGCCGGTGGAGCAGTGATCGCGTCGCTGGCAACCGAGGTGTTTCCCAAAGCGTTCCGCGAAGATTCCTACGCGGCCGGAGTCGCGGCAGCGTTTGGCCTCGCTCTCGCTATCTATCTCGACCAACTCGGATGAAGCTGAACGACCCAAGAACTTGAGACGTCGCATTTCATTTCTTTCTGTTATGCCTTGACTGCCGGTCTGCATTGAATGGACGGGCATATGGACTCTGTGAGCCATGGACACTTCGGTTCACTCTGAAACGCAGACACCGTATCTTTCGCGGAACGTCAGTTCTCCGTTTTCTAACCGTTCGGCCAGGCTTTCTAAGTACTCACCGAAAGACCCTGCCAAAAGTTTGTGATCGAGTGTCTCGTGATTGTGCGAGATGACCTGTCCGACCATTCCGTCCTCGCCGGGTGCCAAGTCAATGCAGTAGAGGTCTCCACCACGAATGGCATTGTCTACGCTCGTTTTACGAGCATTTCGTTGAATTCGCAGGACCCTGAAGTGTGGCTCGCAGCGTTCACTCGAAGTGCCCCACAGAATTGGTCCGTGCCAGGTGCAAATAGTGGTTACTGCTAGCACCCCTCGTTTCTTTAGCGAGGTGGCGGTAGCACTTTGCGTGCTGCTGGCGACAGCGGCGCAGCAGCGAACTCAGCATCTTCCAGTCGCTGACGATGCGCACTCTGAGTACAATTAACGGTCTCTATTATTCGGCTCTTGATATCGCACCGATCATCGCATGAAACACACGGCGAGGGGCGAGGCACGGTCATAAGTTTGATCGTCTTGGGACGTCGCTTGTTTTCTCGTGGCTCGAGGCGATTGGGACGCTGCCCCACAACGGCGCACACGCCTTGCCGTTGGGATGCGGCCACCATCGGTTCACTCACGCCCGCACATGCACAAAGTAGACAGTTCGTCGAAAGGAGTTGGTAGCTTTCTGTAAAGCTCATACTGCGCGTATCCCGATTGGCAGCGACGCCGCTCTGTAGCATTTTGAATCTTACAAGGTTGTGGGCCAAAAGACCTGTCCATCACTCACGCTCGATCCCTTCTGGTGTTTGGCTCGTTCGTCACTGAAATTGATCCAGGCGTCTCGCGAACGTGAAATACTGATCTCGCGTGGCTGAGGGACTGCGAGACGAACAATCCGGGTGTGATTGCGGGAGTGAAGTCACGCTCGCGAAATTCAATGTTGAATTTCTCGCACAACTGATGAACATCTTGTTCACTGAAAATATCAGTCAGCCGAATTTCATTGCGGTCGATCAAGTTGTCGATCCTTCGCACAACCTCATCTGGTTCCAGGGCAGCTCGGATTTCGGCTCTGCGATTGGTATCGACAGCGGCTCCTCGGGTTGGCAAAATCATCGTGGGCATCCTTGCCTGCGTTGAGATTTTTTTGAAGAAAAACCACAATGCGCCAAGGGTGCCTTTTTTCGCTAGCTCAAATCATGGTTCGCCGCCGCTCTTGTTTGCGACACGCACGACACGGAGAAGCAGCAGGACGAACCAAAACACCACCCAGTATAACAGCAAGTGTGGCATTCGATTTCCCACTGACCAATGTGCGATGTCGCCACCAATGAGAGCGTCATCATTTCCGAATGAATAGTAGTGATGCCGTGGTGGAGGAAATTCTCCAGTCCCCGCGGATCGCAGATGGGCATATATCTCAAGGGCCACATTCGCGCGATCAGCGGGTGCATTCGGTCCAAGCAGTAGTGTTGCAAACGACCGCTCGGTGATCCGTTCCGTTGTTCCGTCGGTGGTGAGCGTCATCTCGGGGACATTCAAACGCGATTGTAGTTGTCTGCCATCAGATGTGACGATCGTCAGATCGAGCGAATCGTAAACGTATGTTTGCGGAGGGGTCCAGCGATACGATGCGGACGATTGTCCAGCGATCTCAAGGTAGCTGGTTGGGTCGTATCCGAAAACTCTGCCTCGAACGATGCCATAGTATTCACCGACGCCGTGATCGTTGTAGCGGTGGTAAAACATTGGAACAAGAAACAACGTCGTAAACAGTGCGCCGCCGATGAGAAGCAGAATCCATCGGAGGACGAAATAGATGCGGCGCATGGTTTCAGCTCCTTGGTGGTCGAACGGCAGACATCACGGGGCACGGAAGGCTGACTTTCCATTACGAGAAACGCCGCAAGCCGCGCTCCCTGCATGTCATTGTTCCCCACGATTAGGGTCATCGCGAAACGGTGAAGCAAGCAATGACCGGACTGACCTGTAGTCGTTGTGGGTATCCAATCCGTGCTGGATGGGTCCACACGACAGACGAAGCGTCCGGAACAGTCGATCCCAAACAGAAAGTACAGATGAGTAGTTGCACCCGTAGAGATCAGGATCGCGAGAATGATGCACCGAGTGAACCGATGGAGTTACGACAACGGTTCGGGCAATGCGATCGAATCGTCCAAGTGTAATCGTGGAGTGATGCATCATCGAAACCATCACCAGTGCAGTTTCGTAAATGAGCAGTGCAGCCGTTGACACGCCGAGCAAGTAAAGGAGTGGAAGGCGAACCATTGCAGCAACCCCAAGTTCTGCTACGTGAAATCGGCCGGCAGTTGTCACATCCATCGCAGAATCTGAGTGGTGGACTGCGTGGAACCGCCAAAGCAGAAGAAAACGATGATTGGCTCGGTGCCAGAGGTAGCTAAACAGGTCAAGCGCCAAGAATGAGAGGACAATACGAACCAGAGCAAAAGGTTCGGCGGACGAAAGGCTACAGACGAAGACACTGAGTAAGCCAACGGAAAAGAAAAGCAGTCCACCGTTCAACGCGGCCAACGCCAGGTTGATCGCACCATGCTGAAGTCTGCCAAGACGCGGCGCCGCGAAGTAAGTCTCGGCCAACCATATGATCGCGAGCCAAATCGCTGCTGGGGCGAGGCGATAAGCCGCGTGATCGAGTCCCAAATGTGAAAAAGCGACGAACACTATCAGCGATCAAGAGTCGGGGAAAGAATCCATGTAAGTCCAAGGTTTGACGGGTGGGAGCCATTCGTTAAAAAACTGGCGACTCAAACCCGTGATGCTGACAGCTTGCGACTGCAGTCGCATTCAACTCCATCCACAAAAACATGGAATGAAATCTCATGAAGATTCTCGCACTCGACCTCGGAAAATTCAACTCCGTTTGCTGCCTTTTCGACTCGAAAACTCGCAAAACGAAGTTTGTCACGACACCCACTACGAGAGAACACTTCGCTGTCATCTTAAAGGACACCAAGGCCGATTTGGTCGTCATGGAGGCCTGCGGCCCCTCCGGTTGGATCAATGATCTGGCACAAGATCAAGGACATTAAACACTCGTCTGCTCGACCAACGAGGAGGCGTGGCGGTGGGCCAACGTGAAACGCAAGACCGACAAAGACGATGCCCTGAAGCTTGCTCGCATGTCGGCGATGGGCGAACTCAAGCCGGTTCCCATGCCATCGCCCGAACATCGCGAGTTCCGCTCGCTCGTCAAATATCGCAAGACGCTCGACGGACGCATCAACAAATGCAAAAACGCGATCCGAGCTTGGTTCGTCAACCAGGGCATCACGATCGACGCAGGAGACAAGGCCTGGCACACCGGCCGCGAGCATATCAACTCGTTTCGCATGACGCTGGTCGACTGCGCCCACACTGAACTCTGGAAGGGCGAGCTCGACATCGAGCTGACCATTCTCGATTCGCTGATCCAGCAAATGGGCGTCGTTGTTAAGAGGCTCGAAGCGATCGGCAGGACTGACCCGCGAGTCATCCGTCTGCAAACGATTCCCGGCGTCGGACCACGGACCGCCGAGATACTGGTTGCCTGCATTGACGATCCACATCGCTTTGAAAACGGACGCCAAGTCTCGGCCTACTTCGGTCTCGTCCCGCGGCAATACCAATCGGGCGAAACCGATCGCAACGGACGCATCACCAAGCGTGGCAATCCTCTCGCACGTACGATCCTGGTCGAATGTGCTTGGGCCTCGCTGCGGTACAACCCGTGGGCCAAAGGTGTCTACGAGCGGATCTGTGGCAAACAAAAGACTCGCAAGAAGAAAGCGGCTATCGCGTTGGCTCGCAAGATCGCCGTGATCGCCTGGGCGATGCTCCGAGATGAAAAGGATTGGGACCCGAAGCAAATGATCCAAGTCACTGAGTCGTTTGGACGAATGTCACCGGCACTGAAAGACTCGCTGCAAAACATGAAACCCAAAGAGAACAGCGATCAGCGTAAGAAACGCCATCGTCAGGAGGCCCGCTCGGCGAAAGAGGCCGCTGAAGCTCTCGCGTCCAAGACAACTCGATCACCCAAGGCCGCGACGCCAAAGCGTAAGCCAGCAAACTCCACATCAATGCGGTCGCCTCGGATCACATCCCCGTCAAGCGAGAAACCCGAAACCAAAACACCCAAACCACGGCGAGCAAGAAAGCCAGCAATTTCCGACTGATGCTCAGACATCGGCGTGAGCGGTTCGGCCTTGCTCGCCATTTTTTTAAAGACTCATCCATCGGAAGCGTGCGAGATGGTGACTGGAGGTTTTTTTAGGCATGGCTCAAGTGTCCAATGATTTGTTTGAGAAATCGTCCTTCGCGAATCGCAACTCGTCGAGGACGTCAGAACCCAGCATTGGATACTTGAGCGATGCCTGGAAAACCGCTCACGCAACCTTCCGTCGGCGGCGCTCTATTCAAACCATCGAGCGAGGAGGACAACCAGTACCGGCCGGCTGATGCTTCGACATCGGCGTAACGAATTGGACCTCGTCGCTCTTATCACTCATCCCAACGATCAATCCTCACGATCAACTTGCCCTGCACCGGAGTTTTCAAGAAGCCCGCAACCGTTACTCACTAAAACAACAGACCAAGGACAAGACCAACCCAAGTGTGTGAAGCACCGAGACAAGTTGACACTGACGCTTTCGCATTAGGATCGATTCGCAGTAGCGAATCGTAGAAAGTTCAGACACGTCGCCCTAAAGAATGTGCCACACCACGGGAAGGTAGCTTGCTGCTCAAAGCCTCATCACGAGACTGGGAAGCCTCCAGGCAAGCTGCACCTACCACGACAACATGATCGCCCAAAGATCGTTGAACCGTGCATGGATAACTGAGAAGACGCAGTCCGCAACATGCGGATCTACAAGAGTTCAAATGCGTCCACACCTCGAATAGTCGTTTAATCAACATCCTTGACTGATGTTAACTATGAGTCGCATCAGCGGATCACTTCCTCAAAGCTCATCGCCCAATCACCATTCGAGAACCCACGCGATGTGACAAAAACAATTCCTGAAAACATGGCAACTGGTACTTGTCAAACCTAGGACTTCATAGTCGCCCAATCACCCCGTCGCGGCGAAAGATTTTCTATTGTCAAAACGCTCGGCTCCGCGACTGGGGTGCATCGCTTGGTTCTGCCATCATCACGACGCGTGTTGTCCAAGGATCATATCAGGTTTTCCACCTAGTAGCCAACGCAGTGTTTCAATCACGCACCGCTCTTTCTCGTCCAAATTCTCAGTTTCGGCGATTTCAGCAATTGCATTGGATACTGCATCTATTCCAAAACATCGACAAAAGTAGAAAGGCCATTGTTCGACGCTCACGTTCCATAGAGGTAAGGATCGACGGATTGTGTGTCGAAGCGACTCGGTCACATTCTGGCATCAGCTCAAGCAGCAGGACTCCCGCTGGTTGTTGGCAATCATAAAGGTAGCGAACGAGCCAGACGAGTGGGCCGAGCAACAGCGTCACACACTACGTCACGAGGACGATGCGGTGAGCAAAGTAGTCGCTCGTGCTGCACAGCAGAAGCGTCGTAACGGTTTAAAAGGGACGAAGGACGACTATCACACCGCGATCAACTATCTAAAGAAGTACCGCAGCCACATGGACTTCGCTGAGCGAAAACGCAGAGGTGATCCAATCGGTAGCGGCATTACGGAGGCTGGCTGCAAAGTCATCTTCAACCAGCGGCTTAAGCAATCGGGAATGCGTTGGCATCGCCAAACAGGTCAGTACATTGTCGATCTACGCACCGCCAATCGCAGTGGGATCTGGAACCGCATCTGGGATCGGCTGGTGATGCCCCAGTCCGAGCTTCCACCGATAACTCAGACAAAATCAATTGGACTCATGCTGAAACCCAAGGGAAACACGTGCTACCTGCCCGACTGCACCCTCGAGCAATCATTAAGAAATGGGCAAAGCAAGACATCAAGTAGTGCACCTTCACCGTACTGTGAGCGGAATGCGGCGATGTGTTTTGTCTTCCATCGGCCGGAAGCGATGAGTCTCGCAACCTCGATGGGCGCTCGTGGTGTCATCATCTTTATGGCAGAACGTTACGCGTAACCGGGAACGCGCGGGGAAGTCTCTAACGGCCAAATCGCTAAGCTCGCGTTCTCCGGTTCACGCGATGGTTACCCGCCGCATGAATCGAGCACCAGCAGACGCGACATTTGCGTATCATCAGTCGTACGTTTGCGAATCGTATTCTAACTCGGCGTCGAACAAGTTCTCAAGCATGGTGACGGACACAAGTTCCCGTTCTTCTTCGAGCGTCGGTCGATAGTCCAAGCGGAATACACATTCGCAAGATGTCAGGCGATCGATTGCGGTAAGTATCGCTGCATGGTGGTCCTTGCGCTCAGACGTCAGCGGAAAGTCGTCAGTCTCCCATGTGACAATCGGTGAACGCGAAGACGCACGTTGGCGCAATTGGGCAACCGATGTTCCCGTCGCCGATCGCAAGACTGTGTAAACGTCAATCGGTGGGCAATCAGTGTCGAGCGTCAATTCGATGATTGCCATAAGCATTACCGTTGCGGCAGGTGTAGGACATTCGTTTCAGTCGGGTAACGGGGGCCATCAGTGGGGACGGCAGAGCGACGTTCACCTGCCAAGACGTGAACACCGTCCTCCATTGCATGGCATTGTTATTTGCTGAGGCGTTGGTTTGTTTTGTCTTCAGCGAAACGCCGTGAGGCGTTCAGGGGCAAACAGTGTTTCGGGCATTGAATCGGTGTGGGATTCACGACACAACTTCGGACCTGGGATTCGTCAGGCGTCGGAATTGATCTGCGTTGGATTCATCAGGCGTTGGTGTTGATCGGCGCTGGCTTCCGCAGCGTCGCGCCGCTGACATCGTGTTCGGCTATCACGGCAATTGTCGTCGTGCCGATCGTGAGTCGAAACGCTACCGGAAGCGCAGATTCGACAGGCGTCGGACAAGCTCGCAAACTCAAACAACGTCACCGATCACAAGGCGGCGACGAGAGACTCAACGCCTGCTAGAACGGAAACCACCGCCGCTCCGTCATCATCGTATGGTTATCCGCCGGTTAGGATATTCCAAATTGATCACGACGCACTAGGTCATTCATCTTGATCAGCCGATTCATCAGACTCTGAGCGCACGTCTACCGACCTGCCGTACCGACCTACGGACCGGAATCTCACACAGTCGATTCCTTCGACCTCAAGAAGACTCATAGATAAAAGCTCCGTGAATTTGAATGGCACTCGCGGCGTTACAAACAAATCAGCATGGCCTTCAGTTAGGCGAATGGCGACGTGCTGTTCGCCCGGCTTGTGTTTCGGTTCCGGATCCCACACTTCATCGACGACAGAGAGCACAATTTCAGGCACCCCAAATTCCCTTACCGCTTTTGTGATTGCAGACAGATGACGGAATTCCAATCCATCTGAAACCCAAATCGCAGCGGGATCTTGGCCGCCCTCGTAATCGAACTGGATGTTGATTCGTTGAGAGCTTTTCTCCGCGTTTGGACGGGATTCGGCAACGGACACGGATGTCAAAAATAAGAATAGGCACACTATTGCGAAAGCTTGTGCAAGTTTGAATATCATTTGGGATCCCAAGAAAGGTTGAGGAACAGAATTTTTCAGTCGGATAACAACGAATTGCGATCTATCCGCATGCCAGACGCCGAAAACGTTTACCATCGCCAAGACGCTTGACACGCGACTCGTAGTTCACGGGATTGTTATTTGTCCGGTATGATTTGCGACACACTTGAGCGAGACTTGACATAAGGGTCATTACCATCTCAATTGCATGGTAGCGACCATGGGCCTACCGCCGACATCTTCAGTTGAGATTAGAAGGTAGCCTTTAGTCTCTTCCCCATTTCTGGCCGCGTTGAAGTCGTGCAAGAGCGACTGTGCTGTTCATGGAGCGTCCGAATTGGACTTACACGTTCTGTCGCAACCGGTTTTTTATAAATTGGTGGCGTTCCATTTGGAAACATGACAGGCTCCATTCGCCCACTCAGCATCCGCAACGCACTATAGTCGTTCACTGTCCACGAAATTCACGTTTGCATTGAGTTCGATCGAATCCGGTCAATCGAATAGAGATGCTTCCTCTAAACGCTCCATAATCGTACGGTCACCCAGTATGGTTTCCGTAATTCCGGGAAGTGCAATGCGGCTGAAGCTGATTGCAGCCCGTTCGACAGTCCCGATCGAATTTAGAACTGCATGCAGTGGATTGAGAAGAGGGACTATCTTCGCAGAAAAAGTCGACATCTGGGTGCCAACGAACAATGCAATCAGGCCAATGAACGCAATTCTTGCTCGGAACATAGTGTCAGTCCTTTGAAATTTTGGCGATTTTCGGAATCTGCGATTCTCGGATAGTTATTTCAATTGAGTCAAATAACGGCGGCAATATGCGGGCGGCGGCGGGAGACTCAACCACTGCGAGAACGGCTACCAACGCCGCTCCGTCATCATCGCATTGTTACGAGTCGTTCAGTGTAGCGTAGTACCCGTGGGCTCGCCCGCGTCTTCGATCCGCAACGAGCACTGCTTCACAGTCACCAATTTGTCAGGCGTCGGACAATGCCCCGCAGGGCAGGCGTTGGTTGATGCCCCGCAGGGCAGCGTTGGTTCATGCCCCGCAGGGCATGCGATCTTCGTGCCCCGCAGGGCTGGCGTTGGTTGTCCCAGCTCGGGCGTCGGACGATGCCCCGCAGGGCACACTTCTTCGCATCCACACTCGTCTTCAGTCCAGCTTGATCTCGTAACGGCGGGGATATGCGGGCGGCGGCGAGCGATTCAACCACTTCGACAACGGCAACCACCGCCGCTCAGCATCATCGCATTGTTACGAGTCGTTCAGTATAGCGTAGTACACGTAGGCTTGCCCGCGGCTACGATCCGCAACGAGCTCTGCGTCACAGTCACCAATTGATCAGGCGTCGGACAGTGCCTCGCAGAGCAGGCGTTGGTCAGTGCCCCGCAGGGTTGGCGATGGTTGTCACAGCTCGGTCTTCGGACGATGCCCCGCAGGGCACACTTGGCATTTCATCGACACTCGTCTTCAGCACGAGCCTTGATCTCGTAACGTTACCGATCAGCCGGCGGCGACGGTTGATCTTCCACTTCAAAACGCCCGACTTCGCCGCTCGGTTGCATCGGATGGTTCCCCGCAGTAGTGAAGGTCGCCGTCAACATCAGCGGCTAGGACGCACAACCGCTGAGACAATCTCTGATTCAGGTGTGCCGCCATCGAATCCGACCCGAGGTCCAGCAGTAGGGTACAGCACGAGTACAGGTATTGAAGTGAATCCTTGTTCTTTTAGCTCGCTAAAGCTCTCAATGCTGGAATTGGTCAAATCGGCTTCCATCGTAACGAATCCGGCATCAACAAGCGATTGATGAATAGCGGGCGTCGCTAATCCGCCCTTGGGATCCGCGGACAGAGTCCATCGGGCATAGAAGAGAACGGGTGTGACCGGCGTTCCGCCGGTCACTTTTTGAGCGATTGTTAATCTGGGTAACGAAAAAGCGGCCAACCTGCCATGATCTGGGTTCTGAACATCCGAATCACATAGGCAGGAGGCCGCTAAGATGAGCGTCGAGCATTCAAACACAAATGGTAACCCCACTTCCACGACAAATACTCCGCCATCACCAGAGCAGCTTGCAGAGCAGCTGCAGCGACTTGGGGATCAACTGCGCACTGGTGTTCGTGAGGCTGCCAAGCAAGGACACTCATTCGATCAGACCGAGCGATCCGTTCAAGGGGCTCTCAGGAAGATCGGTTGCCAGGCAATGCAGTTCTTCATTTCAATGCAGGGAAACGGGGATCTGGGTGACAAGGTCGCCACTGACAGCGGGCCAGTTTTGAAACGCAGCGAGCACACCTCCACCACCCACATTCGGTCCATCTTTGGGATGCACACCTTCGACGAGTTCACCTACGCCCCTGGAAAGAACAAAGCGATTCAACTGCGACCAGTGAGTGCTCGGATGCAGCTACCGCCAACTCGCTGGTCTTTCTTGCTTCAAGAGATTTCACAGGCATTCTGTGCCGAGGCGGCCTTCAATCAAGCAGCCGACCATTTAGAACTGGTTCTCGGTGGTAAGTTTTCGGTTCACACGATGGAGCAGATCAATCTCAGCATGGGCGTCGACGCTGGTGAGTTCTTGGATCAGCTTCCTCAACCCGACCCACAGCAAGAAGCGGAGTTCCTCGTCGCCACGGCGGACTGCAAAGGCGTCCCGTTGCTAAAAAAGGATGCTGCAAAAGTGAAAGCCTTTCAAACCGCTAAGAAACGTCCTGGCAATCGACGTATGGCGACTGTCACGAGTCTTTACAGTGTCGATCCCTATCATCGCACGGCCGAAGATCTACTGGCCTCACTCTTTCGAGAGCAGCCCATTGAGGTCGATGCATCGACAGTTCCATCGGCGCGTCCCGATCCGAAGTTCAAACACACAACGGCTCACTTTCCAACGGTTGCGATCGACGGAGAAGACGATGACGAGATTCAGATCAGCGGAATTCATCAGGGCTTGGGTTGGCTCAGCAGCGAAGTGCAATCGCGTCGATCCAAAGATCAGAAGTTGATTGTCTTGATGGATGGGCAGGAGGCATTGTGGGACACTTCGGCAATGCATTTTTGTGATGAGCAAACCGTCGAGATACTCGATTTCTTGCACGTGGCAGTTTACGTTTGGGCAGCCGCAGCGTTGTTTCACCAGAGTAGTGAGATGAAAGAGGCTTTCACCTATGATCGTCTGGCACGGTTACTTGCTGGCGATGTCAAGGGCGTCATCCGGGGCTTACGTCGCATGGGTTCGATCCACAAGCTCACCGGAGAAGCCGCCGAGGATTGCACACGTATCACGGGATATCTTGAAAAGCACGCTACGAGAATGAAGTACGATGCGTACCTCGCAATGGGCTACCCCATTTGCTCTGGCGTGATTGAAGGAGCGTGTCGGCACCTAGTGAAAGATCGAATGGAACGCAGTGGGATGCGTTGGTCTCTTGAGGGTGCTCGAAGCATGCTGCATGTTCGAGCTGCATATCAGAGCGACTATTGGAACCAATTTCATGACGAACGCAAAGCAAAGATCATGAACCGTACGCACACCAACCAATCACTTGTCGCACCCTACAAGCTGCCGACACTCGCGTGTTGACCGGCGGAACGCCGGTCACACCCGAAGAGAACCGCCGATGATTTTCCATCTGATTTGTTTCCTGCGACCGCGGCGGTCGTGTACGGAATCCACTTTATGGATTCTGGTTCGCGTGAAGTCGTGACGAACGCTGCGACCAGGGCGGCTGTTGCAGCAACACCAGTGACGAATGCTTTCTTCGTGTTCAAGTCGAGGTTGGGCAGCACCATTCGGTCAATTTCAGTCGGGGAACGTTGCCGATCAGCCGGTCGCGGCGGTTGACCTTCCATTTCGAAACGCCCGGCTACCGCGACTCGGTTGCATCGGATGGTTCTGCTCTTTTCGGTGCCAGCCAATTGGTCGGATTCGTGAACAGATCTGACGTGGCGAGCTCTTTGGTTTGACCGGATAGGGACACTTCCCACAAGCTGTAAATTGCCCGATTGCCAGCATTAAACTCAGTTCCGGCGAGGAACACAATCCGTTCACCGCTAGGGAAAAAGTCTGGGTACCGGTTGTATCGTGACTTCGACCCTACAAGGCCTTGCGATTTGGCATCGCCCATCTTAATACAGACGTCATACCAAAATGGTTTAGTGAAGTCAGAGCAAAAAGTCAGGGTTTTGCCGTCTGGACCCACCATCGGGTCCGATGCCCAAGCATGAACATCCGTGTTGTTCGTACCGGGTTTCGGGATGAGTTGAGTGGGTTGGTTGTTCGGCGAAACCGTGTACAGGGCGGCTGGAGTTTCAAGTCCCATCGGATCAGCGGCGTAAACGAAATCTCCATCTGCGCGTGGAACAATTCGGTAAAGCTGGTAGTAACCTTCCTCGGTCAGTCGTGCAAACCCCGCACCATCGGTGCCGATGCTGCAAACATCCCACATATCCCAAGTCCAGCCCCCAAGACTATACGGCCGGTGCCGGTAGGCACGTGCAAAAACGATCCGTTTACCGTCCGGTGTGAATCGCGGCAGGATGTCGAATTGTTCGTTGTCCTCCGTTACGGCAATGATTGAATAATCGCCTAAATCACGTAGTAGATCCGCGACGGTGCCATATCTTCCTCAGTGGCTGCGAAAACAATCTGCGTTCCATCGGGCGAGAATGAGGGATAGCTCTCGATACGGTCCGTATCGGTCAATCGCGTTGCGATCGATTCGGCGAAGTCAAAAAGGTAGAGATCACCATCAGCGGAAGCAAAGACGAGCGTGCCTCCGTCTGGCGACAAATCGATGCATACGTTGTTGTGCTCAACGCCAGCGTTTTCGACGCTCGGACAACCGAGCATCAATACTAAGCTGACAATCGCGATTACAGTAACGCAACGATGCATGGCTGATGTTCGATGAGCAGAAAGAATCCATGTAAGTCCTAGGTTTGATGGGTGGGAGCCATTCGTAAAAAACTGGCGACTCGGACCCGTGATCATGACAGAATGAGCTGTCAGTCACATTTACTCCACCCAACAAACGCAAGGACAGAATCACATGAACATTCTCGCACTCGATCTCGGCAAGTTCAACTCCGTTTGCTGCTTCTTCAACAGCGAAACTCGAAAAACCAGCTTCCTAACCACGCCCACCACGCGAGATCAGATCGCCAGCATCTTCCAGGACTGCAAAGCCGACCTCGTCGTCATGGAGTCGTGCGGACCCTCGGGGTGGATCAATGATGTGGCCAAATCGCTGGGCCTCGCCACGCTCGTCTGCTCGACCAACGAGGAGGCGTGGCGGTGGGCCAACGTGAAACGCAAGACCGACAAAGACGATGCTTTGAAGCTTGCTCGCATGTCCGCGATGGGCGAGCTCAAGGCCGTCCACATGCCATCGCCCGAACAGCGCGAGTTCCGCTCGCTCGTCAAATATCGCAAGACGCTCGACGGACGCATCAACAAATGCAAAAACGCGATCCGTGCTTGGTTCGTCAATCAGGGCATCACGATCGACGCAGGAGACAAAGCATGGCACACTGGCCGCGAGCATATCAACTCCTTTCGCACGCCGCTGGTCGACTGTGGATCCAACGAGCTATGGAAGGGCGAGCTCGACATCGAATTGACGATTCTCGATTCGTTGATCCTGCAAATGGGCGTCGTCGTCAAGAGACTCGAAGCGATCGGCAAGACTGACCCGCGAATCATTCGGCTGCAAACGATTCCCGGAGTCGGGCCACGCACCGCCGAGATCCTGGTCGCTTGCATCGACGATCCGCATCGCTTTGAAAATGGACGCCAAGTCTCGGCCTACTTCGGTCTCGTTCCACGGCAATACCAATCGGGCGAAACCGATCGCAACGGACGCATCACCAAGCGTGGCAATCCTCTCGCACGTACGATCCTGGTCGAATGTGCTTGGGCCTCGCTGCGGTACAACCCGTGGGCCAAAGGTGTCTACGAGCGGATCTGCGGCAAACAGAAGACTCGCAAGAAAAAGGCAGCTATCGCGTTGGCCCGCAAGATCGCCGTCATCGCCTGGGCGATGCTCCGAGATGAAAAGGATTGGGACCCGAAGCAAATGATCCAAGTCACTGAGTCGTTTGGACGAATGTCACCAGCACTCAAAGACTCGCTGCAAAACATGAAACCCAAAGAGAACAGCGATCAGCGTAAGAAACGCCATCGTCAGGAGGCCCGCTCGGCGAAAGAGGCCGCTGAAGCTCTCGCGTCCAAGACAACCCGATCACCCAAGGCCGCGACGCCAAAGCGTAAGCCAGCAAACTCCACATCAATGCGGTCGCCTCGGACCACATCCCCATCAAGCGAGAAACCCGAAACCAAAACACCCAAACCACGGCGAGCAAGAAAGCCAGCAATTTCCGACTGATGCTCAGACATCGGCGTGAGCGGTTCGGCCTTGCTCGCCATTTTTTAAAAGCTCATCCATCGGAAGCGTGCGAGATGGTGACTGGAGGTTTTTTTAGGCATGGCTCAAGTGTCCAATGATCTGTTTGAGAAATCGTCCTTCGCGAATCGAAACTTGTTGCGGGCGTCGGAACCCAGCATTGGATACTTGAGCGATGCCTGGAAAACCGCTCACGCAACCTTCCGTCGGCGGCGCTCTATTAAAACCATCGAGCGACGAGGACAACCAGTACCGGGTGGCTGATGCTTCGACATCGGCGTAACGAATTGGACCTCGTTGCTCTTATTACTCATCTCAACGATCAATTCTCACGACCAGCTCACCTCACATCGGAGTTTCCAAGAAGCCCACAACCGTTTCTCACCAAGACAACAGACCAAGGACAAGACCAACCCAAGTGTGTGAAGCACCGAGACAAGTGGACACTGAGGCTTTCGCATTAGGATCGATTCGCAGCAGCGAATCGTAGAAAGTTCAGACACGTCGCCCTAAAGAATGTGCCACACCAAGGGAAGGTAGCTTGCTGCTCAAAGCCTCATCACGAGACTGGGAAGCCTCCAGGCAAGCTGCACCCACCACGCAAACATGATCGTCCAAAGATCGTTGAACCGTGCATGGATAACTGAGAGGACACAGTCCGCCCGAGGCGGATCTATAAGAGTTCAAATGCGTCCACACCTCGAATAGTCGTTTAATCAACATCCTTGACTGAAGTTGCCTGTGAGTCGCTCCAGTGGATCACTTCCTCAAAACTCATCAACCAATCACCATTCGAGAACCCACGCGATGTGACAAAAACAATTCCTGAAAACATGGCAACTGGTACTTGTCAAACCTAGGACTTCATAGTCGCCACCCGTAACCGGGTCGCGTCGAAAAAGTTCACCATCGTCAAAACGCTTGACACGCGACTCCGGTTCACGGGATTGTTATTCGCTACTTGGATTTGAAACGTTGGGTCTACGATGTGGTGTCATTAGTTCGACGCCGTACTCGATTGCGTCCGTGACGGATATGCCGTGGTCAACGGGTAGGTCTTTTTTGTTGTCGACGACCATATCGTACAGATCCAGCCAGTCCGTGCAACAAGAATCTGCGCCGTGGGTTATGGCAATGATCAGCCGAGAGTCACCAGAATCCCATGTCAATCGCAGACCCGTTTGGTGATCTCCGGCGAGAATCGTTTGGACACCGTTCGACTCGGTTGAGATATTGCATCCAATGGTTCTTGCGCGAGACTCAAACTGCTCGATCGCGTGCTGGAGCGTGGTCATATCGTCACTTCAATCGAACGGTTGCAATCACCCGGTCGCGACGAGAGATTTTCAATTGTCAAAACGCCCGACTTCGCGACTCGGGTGCATTGCGTGGTTCGCCGTCCGATCCGGCCGCGTGCTAACCAACGGCTCTCAGCAAGTATGCATCAATTTGATCGCGAATGTCACGCTCTTCATCTCGTCTCCGTTTTGCGGCCTCGAAATCCTGTTCGGCTACGAAGGCCTCTTTTTCTCGCTGCAGCCGTTCGATCTTATCAAATAGTGAAAGCAGTTCATCCGAGTTAGGGCAATGAGCTCGCGGCAATCTCTCGATCCGTCTTGACAACGTATCCGCATTCGCGGAGCGCGACGGTGATGTCGTGTAGGTAAGGGAGATCAGTTGAAATTTTCAATGGATCGTAGTGCACATCAATATTCCGAATGAAGTGCGCAGGATCATGTTGTATCGTGACGATGTTTGGTTGTGATCCGAACAGCCAGCGGGATAGCCTGCCAAGAATCGAAGACGTAATCGAGTCCGGAATTTCAATTCGGATCGTTGATTCAACAACAGATGCGGGAACGCCATTGCGAGACAACACGCTTGCAATTCGCGAGGCGTTCCAGCTCTTGCCGTGGGGAAGATGATGCATGTTCTAGATCACTTCAGTCGGGGAACGAGGTAATTATCGCCGGTTGTGGGGGTGATAAGCTGATCCTCGGGGTGTTATCGCCGGTTGGACCTTCGGTTCCCTCGGTGACACGAAAAGTGCTATCGCCGGTTCGAGGGAATGTTATCGCCGGTTGGCGTCTGTCGAGTATGAGGGGCCTGGATTCTTGGGTCAAGCAAAATCTTGCACAAATTTTGCTGCCAAAGCATTGACCTGTTTTGAGGACACGCGAAGAATCGGCTCGGTAACGCTGCGGCGATGCGGTACGGCGGGGAGGGAGGACTCCACTCCTGGAAAACGCCAACGGGTCGCATTGGAAGGGCCGTGGAAGAGGGCGGCGGTCTTCGCTGGGAGGCTGCGGGACACTGGGACGGAATCTGCTGCGTACGATCGACCTGGCGAGTTTCTCTTTGCCGAGTCGGGTAATTGCAAAGGACGAAGCCATGGCACAGGTTAGTCACTCGAACGACACGTGGCACGAGCAGCGTGATAAGTGGGCGAAGATTTGGTTCGAGAAGCTCAGTCGTTTCCATGGTCGCAAGCCCCAGGCGACCTGGGAATTCACAGCCGACGATGTGATCGCGTTCCTCCGCGACCGCCTGCGACGCAAGACGCCCGCTTGGAAACGTCTCAAAATCATTCAGTCACTGATTTGCTATCGCCGTTACGTCCAGGCCGCGCCGTTTGATGACTTGACATTCATTCGGACGAAACTCGAAGATCTTGCGCGGGCGGAGAAGATCAAAGAAGAGCGGCTAAAGGGATCGGGTGAGCACATGGCCGACGATATCGAGGATGTTGTTGGCCATATCGACCCCAGCGAACCGGATATTATTCAGAACCTGCGTCGTGCCATACGGGGGCGGCAGGACACGCTCGAGACCGAACGAGCCTACGTGTCGAATGTGAAGGCGTTCATGCAAGATCGAGGGCTCAAGTGCCAAGCGGATTTTGCTGAGATTCACGCGACCGATGTGGAGGCCCATTTGACGGATCTCGCAGTGGATGGGAATGTTGCCCCATCGACTCAGAATCGAGCTTTCTACGCCCTCTTGTAAGTGTTTCAACATGTCTTGAAACGCGAAATGGGCGATGTCCAGGCGATTCGCTCGAGCAAGGGGAAACAGATTCCCACCGCGGACAAACCCTGGGGACACAGCTCCTTTTTAGGTGTTGACTTTCTCCCTGTAGGGGGAATGATGATTGGGTGAGATTTCCATCTGCGAAACCGAATGAGGTGAGTGATGGCCCGGATGTGTCGAGCGGAAGTTTTTGATCCGAACGAAGTTGCTGTCGCTCATGTCTTCAGCCGCACGGTCAGACGCTGTTTCCTGATGGGAGATGATCCGATCTCAGGTAAGAACTTCGACCATCGCAAACGCTGGATTGAACAGTATTTGCAACAATTCGCAGCCTATTTCGGAATTGATCTGCTGTGCTTTGGCTTGCTCAGCAATCACTTTCATTTGATCCTTCGCTCGCGTCCGGACGTGGTGGCGACGTGGGACGACGAGGAAGTGGCTCGCCGGTGGTTGATGCTGTGCCCGCATCGCCGCAAGCCGGATGGCACGGCCATGGTACCGACTCAGCCTGAAATCAACTCGATCGCGGGTTGTCCGATCAAACGTGAGGAAATCCGTAGCAGGCTGAGTGATATCAGCTGGTCGATGCGGTTGCTGTGCCAGCGTGTGGCCATGCGGGCGAATCGTGAAGACGACGAACACGGCCGATTTTTGAAACGTCCTGTGTCATGCGTCGAAACTCTCAATTGGAAGAAGCGAAATGTGGAGCAGCTACCAGAGCTGGCTGCTTAGCTTTGTTACTTCAGACATCACTGCGTTTGACTCGTTCGCAGTGACTGAATGTGGCGAAACTAGTCTTGAGTTTGGCGGTAATCGTCGGGAAGTCGACCTATGCTGAGCTTCGGTCTTTTCGGAGGGGAGTCCGAAGTGATTCTGGTGGTGCGGGACAGCCTTTTCGTCCCTGGCTGGCTGATAACTGACGCAACCGTTCCAGTTCCCGTGCGTCTGCCCAGAAGACCCACACACGAGCGATGGGTCGCTGGTCCACGTGGACCCATCCCCAACTCCCCCAGTCCTTCAGCTTCTTGGGAGTGACATCAATCGCCTTTGCCAGATCGTCAACGAGCCATTGGTGCTCACGGAGTTCGGGAGACGTTAATTGCTTGTAGCTCGCTGCGTCATCATTAAGGATCTTTCGCAGCATCGACGCGGTAATCGGTTTTGCGTGACGAGGCGAAAGGAATCCTTCCTGTTCCAGCATTGCTGCAACGCAAGGCGAGCGATGCCCTGCCAGAACAAGATCGAGCATTCGCTTGAGGAGTTCCCGATGGTTATCCATTTGCGAATACATCGAAACCGTTCGTGTCGTTTCATAGACGCTCTCATATCCGCCGCACCATTGCACGGTAATGTCCACGCGTTGAGAATTGTCCTGAACCGCAACTGTTACTTGCTTGACTAACAACCTCGTAATCTCTTTGCGATCCTTAATAGATAGTGATTGGTTCCAAAGCACTGCTACATCATACGAACAACGACTAATTTCTTCACGCTGTGATTGCGAAAGAACAGTGGATGATTGCTGGCGTAGTTCGCATAGTTGTTGTTCAGCGTCTTGTAATGCGAGTAGAGCTTGCTCCCATGTTTTTTGGCTCATCCGACCGAAGGGTGCGCCGGAGGTTTTCAAGGCATGGCTCAAGCGTCCAATGATAATTTGTGCGAGTTGTCGCTGGACCTAATACTGGGTCTGCCGGGAGAAACGGAATCAAGCTCGAATGGCGTGGACTTAGGGCGAATCTGGCGTGAAACAAATTTGAGCTAGCGAAAAAAGGCACCCTTGTTGCATCGTGGTTTTTCTTAAAAAAAATCTCAACACAAGCAAGGATGCCGTCGATGATTCTGCCAACCCGAGGAGCCCCTGTCGATACCAATCGCAGAGCCGAATTGCGTCGGGCCCTCAATCCACAGGAGGTGGTCCAGCGGATTGACAATTTGATCCAACTCGATCAAGTCCGGCTAACCGAAATCTTCAGTGACGACGATGTCCATCAGCTATGTGATGAACTTGGAATCAAGTTCCGTGAGCGGGAGTTCACCCCGGCGATCACACTCGGCTTGTTCGTTTCGCAGTGCCTCAGTCGCGGAGATGCCTGTTCGACCGTCCTCACGAAGTTCAATCGTGAGCGAAAACGGCGAGGCCAGTCGCCCTGCTGCGAAGATGCTTCGGCCTACTGCAAGGCGAGGGCAAAGCTCACCGTTGAACTGATCGATCGACTTGGCAAACGCATTGTCGATTTACTCCGCGGGAAAGCCTCTACGCAGTGGAAATGGCACGGGCTAAATGTCTACTTGGTCGATGGTTTGGTATTTCGCGCACCTGATACGCAGGCCAATCAAGAAGTCTATCCTCAGCCTTCGACTCAAAAAGAAGGGCTTGGCTTTCCTCAAGTGCGCTGCGTGGTGACGACTTGCTTGGCGACCGGTTGCATTGTCAATTACAACACCGCAGCAATGAAGGGAAAACTGACCGGCGAGGTTAGCCTTTTCCGCGAAAAACACGGTGATTTCGTAGCCGGCGATATCGTCGTCGCGGATAGCAACTTCGAATCGTTCTATGATTCGGTGCTACTGAATCGCCGAGGTGTTGAACTGGTTTGCGGGATCAAGGGCTGTCGCAATTCACCCTTTGAGGGAGTCTGCGAAGTGCTCGACGAGAAGACGATCACGTTGAAGAAACCGAAGAATAACAAAAATCGATTTACACCCGAGCAGTGGCAACAGCTACCTGAATCAATCCAGTATCGCTGCATTCGATACCGTCTGACAGGTCGCACCGAAGAGCTTACGATCGTCACCACGCTTGTTGACTCGAAGCGTTTCAGCGCTGACGAAATCGCGGAGCTCTATGGTCTGCGATGGGACGTTGAAACGGACATTGCTTGCTGGAAGACCACGATGGGATTTTGTGATCTACGCTGCCATACTCCCGAAAACCTTGACCGCGAAATAGCGGTCGGAGTGCTAGCCTATAACTTGGTACGCTCACTGACCAACGACGCTGCTGCGGTCCTGGAAATCCATCCGCGTGAAGTCAGCTTTTCTCGTTCACGCGATGCTTGGATATACTTCAGCGACGAACTTGAAACGTCCGACGATCTGATGTGGATCGTTCTGTCGGCAACTTCCCGGCTGGTCCGAGATCGACCCGGTCGCGAAGAGCCTCGCGAGCTCAAACGCCGAAATCAATCAAAATATCCCAAGCTGAAAAAACCTCGCCCCAGCCGAGCCAAGCGGATCACGGTGGAGCCCGTGAAACCGGCAGAAAAGCCCTAAGTCCACGCCATTCGAATCAAGCTCTGCAGAGGTGCAACTTGACAAGGGATATCCCGGTCGACGGTGCGCCAACGGTGCCGACGGTTCTCGGCGAGTTTCGATTCGCCGAGGACGCTTTTATTAAACAAATCATTGGACACTTGAGTTATGGAGTGCCGGGATAAAACCGGTTTGGAATCGAGAATGAAAGTTTCTTACGAGGAAGGTCTAACCAACTACTTCGGCCTCCGGCGGAGGTGCGACGAAGGTAACAACGTCGTGCTGAGCGTCCGTGCAGGGGGAAGCGTAGGCCAGCTAATTGAGCTCCGAAATCAGGTCTTCCATGTGCCGACCGTGTCATATGCGTCGGGAAGGCAACACCAGCTACACCGCTTTGGTAAGGGTAGTCTGGACATGGCGGAGTCGAAGAACCTGTGCATGCGTGGAAAATTCCAAACGCGAGAACCGGGAAGTCCCATTTGCCCCTGGGGTCAAGTCGTGATGACTCACTGCCAGGGCGACCAGCGAACCTCTATGAGCGCAATTCTGGTATGAACGCGGAGTTCGATACCTGTTGGAGAGAGCGCCTCTAACAGTTTATTTTCAATCAACGCATCAAGAATCTCACAACGAATCGAACTGTGGCACGGATCAGCCGAAACCGACACGGTATGATGACGCTGACAGTAGTAGATCGGGTACGAACCGCGAGGATAGCTGACGGCCATGCGACGACCACAATGACCGCAGTAAATCATGCCACCGAGCAGAGCGGTTCCTTCACGTACGGGGCCAGTTCGGTCGGGATGATTGTCGTTCTCTCGAATCCGTTCTTGATTTTCACAATATTGGTTCCATGTGATATATGCGGGACACTGATCATGCAGGATCACCTTCCATTGTTCCGGTGGAAGGATTTTCTGAGACTTCTTCTGTCGGATTTTCGTGCCGTAGTTCTTCTTGCGTCCATAGCTGTATGTTCCACCGTAGACCGGGTGTTTAAGTATTTCATACACCGTCGACTTCGCAGCGAAACGCCAGTCAATTGGATCGTTGATTCGATCTTTGTGACGGCGAAAAGGAAGTTGAATTTGATGCTCAGACAAGTAGCGGAAAAGGCTACTGGCGCTCCCAACTATTTCAAACTGCCGAAAGAATAATTGCATCACGCGGCGAGCTGATTCATCGGGGTCAAGCTGCGGCAGTCCTTCGCAATCAAGTACGTAGCCAACGGGTACATCATGAAACAGCTCGCCTCGCTTTGCCTTGTTCAGTCGGCCTCGCTCAAGACGAATTTTCATGGTGTGCAATTCCATTTCACTAATGATTCCCTTGAGCCCCAGTACGAGACGATCATTGGGATCATGCGGATCGAAAACTCCATCTTCATCCGCGATCAAAGTGTTGAAGATTGCACAGACTTCAAAGAGATCACTCCAGTCTTTTGAGTTGCGCCCAATCGACTCATTTCCAACCCTGCCACCAGTCCAACCTTCTGATCAGTAACAAGTTTGAGCATTCGCCGAAAGCCTTCCCGGTCGGCACTCCCGCTTCCACTCAAGCCGAGGTCGTCATCAATCACAACAACGCTTGAACTTGGCCAACCGAGGGCAACGACACGGTCCTTCATTGCATACTGTCGAGCGGTTGACTCTTGGTGGTCTCGCAACTGAGTGCCAGTCGACTGGCGCACATAGACGACAGCGTCAAGCTCCAGGCATTCCTGGCTAACTTTTGGATGCAAGAAGCTGCTTGGTTTCGAGTCAGGGCCCGACGCCGCGATGCTTATCAGATTATTCATCGTTCGCCTCCTTGCCGGGGGGCGTCTTCACCGATGCCGTGGCTGCTGCTTGAGACAGGATTCGCAGAATCCTCTGCTTGGTCTTCGAGTCGATCGCTTGTTCAGACGCGATCTAGTGGGATCGCTTTCGCGGCCATCGGTGAGCGCGGGGGGGACTGCGACGGGAATTCTGCGTTGAGACATGATTCACCTTCCGTGACTTGCTTGCTGCGGTGCCGCTCCGTCCAGCAAACGAGGGCATTGAATGCGGCGAGCTCAATTATCCCGATTTTCCCACGTCGGCCAACGGCGATTTTGATCGCATTGGGTGGGATGGTTCTTCCAAGATCGTTACAAAGCCACCAGGTTGACTGATGAAGCCTCTTTGCTGGCATGTGCAGCGTACGTGGATTTGAATCCCATTCGAGCCGCGTTGTGCGAGCGACTCGAAGAGAGTGACTTCACGTCGGTGCAGCGGCGAATCGAAGCTGAGCAAGAGCGAGCACGCGACGAATTACCTGCTCACAATGAGTCGCCGCGAACACCTACAGCGAAATTGCGTCACCGGCGTGATTCGTTCCTGTCTCCGGTTTCGATCGACGAGCTACTCGATCCGATTGGTCCCTGTGCGAGCGGGTCGAAAGAACGCTGCAGCGAGAAAGGTTTCCTGGCCATGCCGCTGGCGAGCTACTTGGAACTGTTGGACTGGACCGCCCGCCAGACCGTTTCTGACAAGCGAGGTAAAACGCCCGCGAGTGTCCCCCCCATCCTGCAGCGTCTGGGCTTGGATCAAGCGTCGTGGTGTGAACTGGTCAGCGATTTTGGCAAGCTGTTTTGTACGGTTGCAGGAAGCCCAGATTGTATAGACGCGATGCGAAGTCACCGCACCCATCGCCGCTACCACATGCGTCGCCGGGCCAGAGAGCTATTCGCGGCCGCTGGTTAAATCACCGATCAGCACTGCATCTAATTCGCTCCAGATGATCACCTTTGCAGGCCGATAACGCTTGGGGTGCGCACTTTTGGGTAGCGAATACGGCAAACCGGCCCGTTCCGATGTCTGAGCGGCCGAGGAAAACCTCACGAATCACCGCCTACCCCAAACGGGCCAATCGGCAGCGGCCAAAAATGTGTCGTGTCCCTAAGCTCTCTCCGCAGCGGCCAAGAAAGTGCCGTGTCCCTAAGCTGAAGAAAGTGCTGTGTCCCTAAGCTCTTCTCGAAGAAAGTGCTGTGTCCCTAAGCTCTCTCTGTCCCTAAGCTCTCTCTCTAAGCTCTCTCTCTAAGCACTCTCTTCGGGCGGTGTTTGGAAATTTCCTTGAAGGGACCAGTGCCACCACGTTTCTTGATTGCACCCGAGACAGCTTGGGGAAGCAACAGCCACCACTGGATGAAGTTTCGGTTCCAAGCATTGACGATCACATCAACGTCTTGGTCGAGTAGGTCGCCTTCAACAACAGAGCAATTCATCATTCGTCCCAAGCTCCCAAGCATCGACGTAGGAAAACAAGTTGCCCCAGATGGTAGGCTCCAGTAAACGCCATGGCGTGTGAGGAACGCCGTCAACCTTTGCTCCTCGCAACTCTTCTGGCAGACCGGCGATGGCCTGTTCGAAACCAAGATGGGCACCGCCACCCTTCAGCAAATCAAGGACATGTTCTCGAACAGATTGATCGGACATCGTTTTTACTCAATTCTCTTGGATCGCACGAATGTATCGGTCAGCCGACCGTTTCACCGCTGACTTGGCGTCAGTGCCGACCACCTTACCCCACCAAGCTCCGTAGATTCGGTCGAATTCAAACGGCTCAACGGCATCAACGATTTGGCGAACGGTCGAGACCGGAAGCGGAATCAAGTTTGGATAGGAGTACATGAAACTGACCCAACGACGGTCCTGAACGACTTGCACGATGTCGCCGCTCAGAATGGCTCCCTTGCCACCGTCTCCTTCAGGCCAGTGCATCACGGTTCCACCCTCAAAGTGGCCGCCGCATCGGATCAGTGTCAGGCCGTGCCCAATGTCTTTGGTTTCCCATTCCCAAAATTCGATGGCCGGATCTGACCGCATCACCCACTGGCGGTCGGCAGCGTGAAGGTAGATCGGACAGTCGAAGGCTTGAGCCCACTCAACCATGCTGGTGTAGTAGTGTGGGTGACTGACGGCGATTGCTGAGATACCGCCAATGCCTTTGATCATCTCGACTAAACTGTCGTCGATCAGGGCGATACAGTCCCAAAGAACGTTTCCTTCGGGGTGCGTGACAAGCAACGCGCGCTGCCCGATTGCAAAGGATGGCTCCATTCCAATCCCGTACAGACCAAGTTCCTCCTGTCTGACGACGGTTCGATGGGTCTGCCTCAATCCGTCGAGAGTCGTCCACTGCTGGCCACTCCAATCGACGAACTGTCGCTCGTCATTACAAATTTTACATTCTGCCGGTGGTTGATCAGACTTTGCGAACTGAGTTCCGCACGTCGTGCAAATGAAGTTTGGCATGGTTCTCTAGCTTTCAGTCTTCCCCGCCGACTTTTCCACCGAACTGCTCGAAGAATGTTTTCAGATGATGGGCCAGTATTTCGATCAACACCGGATCATCGGACGAAAGCGGCGTATTCGCATGAAGCTCTCCGCTGCGTGACGCAAGTACGATAGCTGCCAAAACATGTTCAACATCGACGGGTAAATTTGTTGGCTCTTCAAGTGTGATTGCCAAGTCAAACACCAGATTTGCCACCGATGGATCGACGGTTGCTTGGCCCGCTGATGTGACGGAAATACCCGGCACAATTTGATTGTCCTTGTTTTCGTCCACGGAGACTTCGCTAATTTGACTGAAAGACGGCTAGTTGCGGCACGTGATCGCTCAACGCAAACGATTCTTTGTCGTTGATGTTCAGCCGAAAAGCTCCCTCAAACAACGGTCTCGATTCAGTCACTCGCTTCGCAATTGGCCCAGCAGCCATGACGTAATCGATTCGCCACTCGGGAATGTCAGACTTGAACGTGAGTCCTTCGCCTTTTCCAACCTTGGCGAACGTATCGACCCATCCGGCGTCAATCCAAAGCTTGTATTCGTCAGTGTCAGGCCCGTGGTTCAGATCGCCGATCAGGAGCATCGACTTGCCCGAATCGAGATCCGGCTTCATCGATTCGATCATCGCCCGAATCTCTTTCAAGCGAATCGTGGGATCAGCGATCGGATACAGATGAGCAGAGTGGACGATCAACGGATCGTCGCCCGGCAATTTGACCGTGGCTCGTCCCCAGTGTCGGGTAAACAAATCTTTCGGTCTCTCGCCCTTCGTTGGAGCGTTCTGAGAATTAATGATCTCGAATTTACTCAGCAATGTGCCCGGCCAGCTGCCGCCGCTTGAAAATCGAACGTGATGCATTCCCAGAAGCTCGGCAACTTCTTTGGTCAGTTTTTCACTGGGCGATTCTGAGAAGTTGATGATGTCCGGTTCATGGAGAGCCAGTTCCATCGCCAATCGTTTTGCCATTTGGCCTTTGGCGACAGCTTGCTGAGGCAAGTGGCGTTGGTCTGGCCAGCCTGTGCATTTGTAAATGTTGTAAGCGATAACTCGCAGCGGCTTCGGCCTTAATTCTTCGGCGAGCAAATTTCCGTTTGCTAGGACGAGACTGGCTCCGAGTGCGCCGCAGAATTGTCGTCGTGAAATCGTCATTGGCATCTCCAAGGTTGTGTCCGCCAATTCTATCCCGAATTTGCTCGCTTCGATAGAATTGCCGAAATGAAGAACCCATTCGAGACGAATCGAGTTGCAGCAGCCACCCTGTCACACCTTCTGGCAATTACGTTCCTTTTCTTGCCTTTCATCGTGGGGCTGACGAGTTGCGTCACCGCTTACGGGGATGACCCGCCATTCAGGATCACAACGAAGCGTGATGGCGACATAGTGGCAGTCAAAGCCGAAGAGGGCAAGACACACTTCTCAGTTCAAAGCCCATTCGGTATTGGTCAGGCAATCATCGAACACAACGGCAACAACTGGCCGGCCAGCGTGATGTTGCGACTGGATCTGAAGGGACTTGAGAAATTCAAAATCACCAGCCGCAAAATCATTCTCGAAGCTGCGGTTTCAAGTCAGAATGGCAAGGTGCGGCTTTGGAAGGGCGGTAAGGAAGATTCGCCACTCGATTCAAAGCATCCGTACTGGATGGAAATTCGAATGGTCGGTAAGGATGGAAAGCCAGTGAAGACGATACCGTTGAAGGACGGCTACTTCGAGATACAGTTGCCCAAAGCGTTGTTGGAAGACAATCCGAAGGGATTCATTTCGCCTTCGACAAAGCTGATCGAACGCCAAATACGGTCGATGCCCACCGGCTCATCTGGCTTTCTGGTCTGAATGGCTGCCTGTCTTGCTGCTAACAGGGCTGTTGCGCCAATGGCCAAACATTTCATCTAGCTTCGTCCGGTCAATCTCCCAAACGGGCACGTCATCCATCGTCTTCTTGAATCGCCTTGCCGTATCAACATAGTTTTGCACGGATGGAGATGGCTTGCCGCTTTCTTGTCGTTTGCCAGTTTTCAGCAAGTGCTTTCGGATAGGCTCTAAGTGTAAGAATGTGCGAGTTTCAAGCTTCTTGGCGAAGTCTACACGCCACCAAATCCGACACAATCCTACCCCAAATCCGACACTCCACTCCACCACCACACTTGCGCCAGCATCGCAAAATGCCGTAAATCATTGGTGCTAAAGGATTTCGGCGCATAAAAAGAGCCGCCTGTGAATTCACAAGCGGCTTTCGAAGTGGAGGATAACGGACTTGAACCGATGACCTCTTGCATGCCATGCAAGCGCTCTCCCAACTGAGCTAATCCCCCGGAGGTGTTGCCGCCAGGCGAACCTGGCTGACTTCTGAGCGGGGGAGTTTATCGAGTGGGACGCGTGGGCGTCAAGGCCGTGGGGGCAGTTTTCTGCACCCGCGAATGGAACCTGCCGCAACCCGCGTTGACGGGTGACCCCAACTTTTGATAGTTCGCTGAATATCCCAGTGATCTGCCAACTGAAATCCATCGCGAACTCTCTCTTGCAACGCTCATTCGTACCGCACTTGACCCCCGACACGGGAGCTCGACAGCTCACCGCGACGTCTTTGCAGACGTGCTGGCGGATCGGTGTCCTGTGCGTGGGTGGGCTGATCTGCGTGGCGGGATGTCGGGGGCGGGCCCAGGAAGATCTCTATCGGCAGTCATTGCAGCGCGAGGTGCGCCAGCTCGAGGACCAACTGTACGAGGCCGACTATGAAAACCGTATTCTCATTGAAAAACTGCGCCGAGAACGAGTTACGAATCCGGCTGCGGACGATCGCGTCGAAACTGGAATTTCCGAGTCGGGCCGCGTTGCTAACCCGAGAGAGATCGATCCAAGTTATGTACCCGCAGAATCCCCCGAGTTTCGCTTGGACGATGCAGCGGGTTCAAAGAGAACTTCGCGCGATTCCACCACAAAATCAGACAAGCTACCGAGCTCGAACGGAAGGTCTTCCGGTGGTGAAACACCGCTGCGCGATCAATTGAATCGGGATGTGCCAACTGACCCCAAATCGCCTGAGGCGGAACGAACCGCGAAACCCGTCCCCGACGCCAATCCCGATCGTTCCTCAGGCGATGACGAACTACCCGAAATGGATTCATTGATCGAGCCCGGCGATTTAGTTGATCCCGGCGATCTCGTCGATCCGGGCACACTCGTTGACCCGGGCAGATTGGAGAACTCCAATTCGAAACCGACGAACGATTCAACTGCAAAGCCGCCGAAAGTCGATCGGGCCGCTCCCGATACTCAGATGCTACCGCCTCCGGGTGGCCCGGTGCCGCCGGGTAAGAATGACTTGGAAATCGAGCCGATTGATCCAGGAGTTCCGATGCCGCCGGGATCTCGTGACGGCGAGTCCGGCGAGGAACCGGGCAAGATCAAGCTACCGGGCGTGAGCATGCTCGGGGGGCTGGGCCCTGTCGCGGGTGCGACGGCTAAAATTGAGCTGCTGCCTGCGAAAATTCAAATCGATGCAGCCTCCACCAAAGTCCGAATGAGTCCAGAAGAGGAAGCAAAACTACCTAATTCCGGCGAGGAGAAATCGGCTGCTGCTGACAAGCCGATTGTGATGACCCAGGGAGTTGACTTGACCATTCGCGCTGTCGATCAATACGGGCATCCCATCGCGTTGCTCGGACGGACGCATGATCCCACGGACATACTTCAATCTCCTGACGCGGTGAAGCCGCGTCCATTGCCTCAGCAGGCGCGGCTAACGGTTATCGCGTTGGATCCAGTCAAGACCGGTGACGACGCCCAGCTGGGGCGTTGGGATTTTAAAACCGAAAAACTGCAGCAATTGGAAACATTGAGTATGGCCCACCACGCTAGCGGATATGCGATTTCGGTCCCAATTCGGTGGCATGAGCGGATTCCCCATGGCGAGGCAGTTGTGTTTTTTGCACGGTTTGAATCAGGCGAGCGTGATTTACGGTGTGAATCGGAAATTGGGCTGAAAAAACAGCCGTCGGTCGCGGGCTGGTTGCCGCGACGTTAACCAGTCGACGAATGGGGACCCCACGTAGTTGGTACCGAAGGTCCCAAAAAATTCATCCTGTCGCGGGGAGTGTCCGCCGAATCTACTTGATTCGTCGAATTGCCTTAGCCGCTAATCGAGGCAATCCTCGTTGGATCTCGGCCCAATCCAAGGACGCATCCCTCTTGGGGCGGACGACGATGTCGAATCCGCTCGCGATACAGGATCGCTGGGTGCGGAAGGACTCGCGGATCAATCGTTTCCACTGGTTGCGAACGACCGCATTGCCCGTTTTCTTCGGGATTGTCACACCCAGACGAGTCACCGACTCGCTATGGGTCGCATTTGCCAAGGCAAAGACGACGAGAGTGCCGTCGGCGGCGCAGCCGCCACGACGCATTGCACGCGTAAAATCGTCGCCTTTGACGACCCGCAGAGATTTTGGGAAATGGAGGTCAGACATTGAAAGCCCAAAGTTACACGCCCCGTTGAAATGATGACAGGTCCAGAAGTGTAGCGTAGAATCACAGTCTTGCGTAATGACGGCCGCGGAGGTCTCAAAACGCACCTCGCGCCCTTCTGTTTGTGAACCGTCGTTTTGGCTATCACGCTACGTCCGATCACTCAATCCGCTACCGGACCGATACATTTGGTCATCGGCGGCTACCGGTCTCGTCCGGCCGCCAGCCTGATTAACGCTGTGGGATTAAAGGGGTCGACATATGCAGTCCACTGGGCGTCGGGGCGTTGGAGTGAAGCAGGAGCGTCGGTCGGCGTGGCAGCGCGTGGCATGCGATTTGGAATTCCCGCCATTCGGGCGGGCAAGACGCTGCTGGGTATTGGTTCGCTCGCAGGTGGTGCGGGTGGCGCGCTCGTGATGGGTGCCGGGCAATTTCGCCATCGGTACTTCTGCGCGCGGCGTGATGGAGCGCTGCTGAGAAGCCTCCTGCACGATATTCCCGGTATTAGTAAACGGCCCCTGATTCTGTACGGTCATTCTCTGGGCACGGTCGTGATTCGGTCCGCGCTGGAGTCACTCGAAGAACATCACTTTCGCATCGAAGACATTGTGCTCATGGGCGGAATGGCGTCGCGTACGGGTTGGGAGCCGTTGTCCGAGCGGTTCTCAGGACGACTGATCAATCTATATTCGCCTCGTGACAGTATCTTGTCGATCGCGCCAGTCTGGGATCGGGTGGTGGGAACCGGTGAAGTCCAGCGAGCTTGCGAGAAAATGTTATCGGACGATCGAGTACTCAACCACAACATCAGTCACTTGCTGCCGCACCCCCTCCATGCGATCGCCCACCACAGCGGCTACTGGCGTCATTTCGGTCGATATCTCAACCTCGAAATGGGCACATGAGTGACGAGACGGCAAACGCACTGACGATTTCAAATCTACACGTCAGTGCGGCGGGCAATGAATTGCTGGATGATGTGTCGTTGCGCGTTCCCGGCGGCAAGATCACGGTGTTGGTCGGCGGCAGCGGAGCGGGCAAGTCGATACTGCTGCGATTGCTCGCTGGCATCTTGCCCCGCGAGCAATCTCCGGTGTACTGGACAGGTGACTTGCGGTTCGGGGACGTTTCATTAGAGTCGCAGTCGCACGGGCGAACGGGCATTGTCTTTCAGCAGTTTGCATTGTTTGATGAGCTGACACCGACCGCCAACGTGCAGTTTGCCATTGATCATCGAGCCGTACGGTCAACGCTCCCACGATACACGGCAGTGGAGTGGTTAAAACTGCTCGGAGTGCCCGCTTGGCCACCTGTGGCAGCGCTCAGCGGCGGCCAGAAACAGCGACTGGCAATCGCGCGCACGCTGGCCGCTGATCCCGAGATCATCCTGTATGACGAGCCGACCTCAGGTCTCGATGCCGTGACGGGCCAGCGTGTGGGTGAGTTGATCCAAGAAACTCAACGGCGTTTTGGGCGAACGAGTCTCGTGGTGACGCATGACTACGAGACGCTGCTGCCGATTGCCGATGAAGTGCTGTTGCTCGATTCGCATAACACGACGATCGTGTCGGTTCCGCGTGATCAGTGGAATCAAGTGCCTGAGCGATTGCGGGCGGCGGCGACCCAGCGCAGTTCTGCATCATCGACACCAATGAATGGGGTGAAGGGTTCGCGGACGCGTGGTGTGTGGGACAAAACGACAGACGTGATCGGCCGATTCTTCGTGGGTACGGGCGCGACATTGCAAGCCATCGCACGTCTGCCGGTGGATGCGTTTCCAGTGGTTCCTCGGCTTCGATGGGCGGGCCGTTTCTTATGGCATTACCTCGGCTTGATCGGCGGCCCGACGGCTTGCGTCTATCTTGTGATCGCAGGTGTGATTGCAGGCTTCACCACGACCTATTTCACGCTGCGATTTTTGCCATTTCGACTTTACACTCAGCCACTGTTGATTGACGAACTACTTGCTGCGATCGGATTCGCACTCTATCGGATCCTCGTGCCGATCTTAGCGACGGTGTTGATTGCCGCCCGCTGTGGCGCGGCCATCGCAGCAGACGTCGGTGTGAAGCAATACGGTGGTCAAATTGATGCCCTCAAAACATTCGGTATTCGTGCGCCGGCGTATCTGCTCGTACCGATCCTCGGAGCCTTCTTGATCGCCACACCGATTCTTGAGTGGCTAGCGTTCACTGCTTCGCACTGGATCAGCCGACTTACGTTTGTCATGTGCTATCCCGAGATTGGTATTCACTTTTGGTACCAGCATTTTTTTGCGCCTTCGCATTGCCGCCGGATGCAGATGGCGTGACAGCGTGGGGATCCAGTCTGCCAATCGTCGGGTTGTTCCTATTGGGCAAAGGTTGGAGTTGGGTCTTACTGAAGAATTTGCTTTGCGGGTTTGGGACCGCGACGATTGCCTACCATCGCGGGATCACGGCGAAACAATCTGCCAGTGATGTCAGTCACTGCATCACGTCAACGGTGCTGTGGGCGACGCTGTATGTTTTAATCGTGCATTTTATGGTAGCTTTGCTGGAGTTTTGATAACTTCCACGAACTCACCACCAATTGCGGTATGGACAAGAAAGCCAAGAAACGACTCGACATCATCAACAAGAAGCTGCAGACACTGCGGCCGAGACTGGCTGGTTCGAAAGAACAAGCCGACGATCCGACCGAGTTGGCGGACCTGGAGCGCGAAATAGCCAAGCTCGAAGCCGAGGCAGTGGAGCTGCGCAAAAGCTAGTCCAATCTGCGGTCAACATTGGAATGAAGTATTGTCAAAAGTCCCAGTCAAGGAATGGCAACGTTATCTGCGTTTCCATCTCTCCAGCGAGGGCGAGTTCACCAGTGATTGACCGAAGCCCAGCGGAACGCGATGACTGCAATGATTGAGACATTCAGAGCGACACTGATCCAGAACTTGATGCGGAACGAGCGTTTTTGAGTCTTGTGGCGGAATTTTTGCGAGGCCCACCATGCACCTGGCCATCCGCCCAGCAAGCATAAAATGAGCAGAGTTCGCTCAGGGATACGTCGAGGGCGGCTTTGAATTCCCTTGCTCGGGAGTGTAGAGCCGGTTGGATCGACGGCCGATCCCGCGTTTTTTCGCGCAATGCGCTTGTCCCACCAGTACAAAACGATGGCAAGAGCACTGGCGAGAATCATCTCAATGACGATGATAGGCAATAATTCCATGGGCACCGAGTCCATTAGTTGTCAACGTTTTCCGCCCGGACTCATCGCATGTCGGCACGTTCTCGTAAAGGTCGATCCGTCACCACGGCCCGCACTCATCCGCAAATCAACGGTCAAGGAGCGGCTGCGAGCGGTCATGAGGTACGTCTTGCCCAGTCGGCTGATTCGTTCGGGGAAGGCATTACCGGGGGAACGAACGCCGCAGGCGGGGCAAAAGCGTCCAAGAAAAAAAAGAAGACCAAACCTTCCAAGCTCGCTGAGGCCGCTGATCTTCCGCCCCGCCATGTGCCCTACCCGAACGGTCTCCCGACGGATCGACCTCTCGACGTCAACGATTATTTTGACCAACTCGCCGTGTGGCTGGATCTCGAGGCCGATGCCGAACGAGCCCGACTGGCTCGACTGAGGCAAATCCGTAGCGAACGTGACGTTGAGAGTACGGGTCAAGCGATCGTGGGACTGGACCTGGTAGACTATCACACGGGTCTGGCGGGGCGGTACCTGTTGGACTTGGCAAAGCCATCGGGCCAGCAACTGCCCATGAACCGGCTCAAGGTTGGCTCGCCTGTGGTCCTCTCCAACGATGCCGATCCGTCCGATGAAGGCATAGCGGGCGTCGTCAGCCTGAGAAAGAACGATCAAATTCAGATTGCCACCGAGGTCTTTCCCGATCCCGATGCTCAACATGCGAAATCGGGAAAGTCAAAGAAACATCAAAGCTCGACAATTGGCGAGATTCGGTACCGATTGGATTTGTCGCCTGACGAAACGACCCGCAAACGGCAACTCGTGGCAATGGCCAGGGCGCGGACGGAACGTGGCCGTGGCGGTCGACTTCGCGATGTTCTGCTCGGGATCGATTCGCCACGATTTAACGGAAAAAAGCTCAGTGCCGGGCCGCTTTGCGATGACGCGATCGCCGAAGAGCGCGAGGACATTCGCTTTCGCACTGAGCTGAATCCGCCACAGCGAGACGCAGTCGCGTTCGCGTTGCTCGCCGATGATGTCGCTATCATTCACGGGCCGCCGGGTACCGGGAAGACTACCACCCTGGCAGAGATAATCACGCAGGCCGTGGAGCGGGGCGAGCGGGTGTTGGCATGCGCGGCCAGCAATACCGCTGTAGATAATTTGCTCGAGCGGCTCCAGCGACTCGTGCCCTATGTTGTGCGAGTTGGACATCCCGCTCGCGTGTTCGCACATCTACGTGATTACACGCTCGATGGTCAAGTCGAAAAGGATCCATCGAGCCACGTGATCAAAGATCTGCGCCGCGAACTTGAGCAGTGCCTGCGGATGGCGCAGCGAGCCAGCGCTGGACGTCGCGAGCGAGGCGAATGGTTCGCCCAAGCCGGGAGGCTGCGCGGCCAGATCCGTTCCTTAGAGAAATCCATCGTACGGGGCGTGCTGGATCGTGCAGACGTGATTTGCACTACTACCACAATTGACGAAGAACTACTCGGCGACGAACGTTTCGACTTGATTGTGATCGATGAAGCTTGCCAGAGTACCGAAGGTGGAATGTGGCAAGCGATCCTTCGCGCCGATCGATTGATAATTGCTGGCGACCATTGTCAATTGCCGCCCACCGTGCTCAGCGATGAGGCGTCCAAAATAGGGATGCGTGATTCTCTGATGCAGCGACTTGTGCAGCGTTTTGGTGAACCGGTCTACCGACGATTGACCGTGCAGTACCGGATGCACGAAGCAATTATGCGATTCAGCAGCGATCACTTTTATGACGGATCGCTGGTGGCCGATGCATCGGTTCGCTCCCATTTACTTGCGGACATCACCGGCGTTGAAAGTACGCCGCTAACCAATTCGCCGCTGCTTTGGGTTGATACCGCAGGAGCCGGGTACGAGGAAGAACTCGAACCGGACGGGCAGAGCAAACTGAATCACGGCGAAGCCAATGTGATTGTGGATTTGGTCAATCAATTGGTCGACGCGGGTGTCGCGGGTGAGGAGATCGCAATTATCGCGCCCTATGCCGCCCAGGCCAGACTGCTACGCTCCCGACTCGACTTGGATGGATTGGAAATTGACACTGTTGACGGCTTTCAGGGCCGGGAAAAGGAAGTCGTCCTGTTGACCATGGTACGTAGCAATGCCGACGGCATCATTGGTTTTCTCGCTGATCGCCGGCGCAGCAACGTGGCGATGACCCGCGCCAAGCGGAAGCTGATCATGGTCGGTGACAGCGCCACTTTATGCATCCATGACTTTTACGCCGATGTGCTGAAGTATTTTGAAGACAATGATGCATACCAGAGCGTGTTTGAGTTCGAAGCATGCGTTTGAGCTTCCTCAGACCCACGCAACTGTCACCCAGCGATCTTTGACGGAGGTCAGGACGGCACGACCTTTTGGGAATTGCTGACGCACCAAATATTAAAAGATTCAGTCGGCTGTCCTGTGGGGTTCTCTGGAACGGCGTGTCGCGAGAGAGGTGATCGACGCGGAATTCTGATTTCCAAACGGAACAGAACCCAGAGTTGTGCCTTGCTCGCGTGGCAAGCCATGCGTTCACCTCGGCGTTTGCGGACGTTGACAGGATTAACTCCAGGCTAGCTCGGCGTCATCTTACTTGGGCCGCCGTCGCTGGTGGATAGCAGGGATTTCACCATCGGAACCGTAATCCCCGCGATAACGAACGCAATTTGCACCGCGAAGAAGATCGCGAGCGCCTTCAGGATGCCTTCGGTAAAACCGTAGCTGTGCAGTCCAATGCCAAGTTCGTTGGTACCGAACCAACTCCAGGCCGTGATGATGTTGCCACCGATGGCCAGCAGCGCAAAGCCTCGCGCTTTCACCATGCCGTCCCATCGAGCATGCAGCATCAATGCGTTCCAGATTACAATCAGTAGCGCGCCATTCTCTTTCGGATCCCAACCCCAGAACCGACCCCAAGAATCATCGGCCCACAAACCGCCTAGTACCGTGCCAACGAAGCTGAAGAGAATCCCGAAACAAGATGCACCGTAGACGACGCGGTACAAATCTCGCTTCGCACGATCGCTCGCACCGATCCATTCGGAGATCAGGTAGCCGATACCGAGCATTCCCGCGACCAACGTGGCGACGTATCCCAGGGCCACCGTGATTACGTGTGTCGATAACCAGAACTGGGTATCCAGCACAGCTTGCAACACGCCCATGGTCTCCGCCTGGCCGACATTGAGCGTCAGGTAACCGGCAACCTGCAACGTGATGAAACCCGCGAAGGAGGCTAGCAGGTTGCCCGTACCGTAGCGGAAAATTCGCTCGACGACCAAACCGAAAAGCGCTGCGGCCCAACCGACAAAGATCGCCGAGGAGTAGAGATTAATCACGGGGGCACGACCGGTGATGTAAATCCGCGAGCCAATCACGACCGTATGCACGACAAACGCTACCGCAATCGTTCCCCAGGCGGCGTTACTCAAGCGTGGCGAATCGATTGCCATCGCAATGAGTGCAAGTACAAACGCGACCATGTAGAAAACCGTGGCCACCATGGTTGGATTGGCTCCGCCGAGCCAGCGTTCCAAGGTCACGGCGGTGTGGTCGTAGCCAACGATTGGGTACGCCTGAACTGCGGCGAGATGTTCGTCTACGGCGGCGTTGAATGCGGCTGGATCCTCATCCCCATAGGACCGAATCATCTCACTGAATGAGAGCACACCGGCCGGTGAATCTTTGTCGCTCAGCCGCTGCTTGATCGTATCGAAGAACCCCAGTGCAAAGGGTTTCCATTGAGGTTGGTTTACGGTTAGTTCAGACGTCTCTGCGGGAGGCGGAATCAGAGCCGCGACATTTCGCTCCTGGAGGCTGTCCAGCCGATCCTGGAGTCGTCTCAGCGCCACCATCATGAGCTGCTCGTCAGATGTTCCCTCAGGGAAGAGTTCCTTGGGGACGGGTTCCAAGCTTGGCACGCGAAACGCATCTGCTGCCTCCGAGTAAAACCGCATCCGCATGCTCAGCTCGATCAGTTTATTGTCTTTGAAGTCTCGATCGGCTGACTCTTTCTTACCGGCTTCGCTGACCAAGTCGGCGAACCGATTCAGCCGCTCTCGGTCACTGCTAATGTCGTCCAGTGAATAGAGCTTGCTCTCGTGGCGATCCAGACCGAGTTCGGACAGCACTTCGCTAGCATCAATGCGGAACATCGGCAAGCGACGCAGCCCTTCCGGTTCGGTGGCGACTTCCATTAACCACTGGACCGCC
Source organism: uncultured Planctomycetota bacterium (assembly GCA_963763175.1). GTDB lineage: Bacteria > Planctomycetota > Planctomycetia > Pirellulales > Pirellulaceae > Rhodopirellula. The sequence goes on from CAVXOB010000011.1 coordinate 2,036,276, forward strand.
GACATCTTACGTGTGTCAACGCGATCCTGGACCTTGGCTGGAGCTCCCTTGATCGGTAGCGAATCCTTGTTCGTCATCGCCTTAAGTGTCTGTCTCGCGTAGGCATCCAGCGGCATCACTCGGCCACCGTACTGAACCGGAATTTTACCGGCCGCAGCGAAGTCAAACGAGATATCCCGCTCAGTCGGTCGCCTCATGTTCTGCAGTGAAGAGGCGGGCAGCAACAAGTATAGGGCGACAAGGACCACAGCCGAAATCCACAACGCAACGGGCCAATTCGGAGGCGAAGTTCTCGCGGCTGAGGATGCCAATTCAACCGATTCGGCATCGGGATTCTTCGCAGGCACATTACCTGATAGCTCATCTTCGCTGAACCGGCCAAACGGATCTGGCTGCAGCGGAGTGGCGAGCGAACTGCTCGTTTCTCGGCGGCGTCGGGCAATGAACCGAGTCAACGTGCCCCAAAAATGGACTAACATCCCTAGCGCCGTGATGCTGCAGGCAACATAAGGGATCAACCATCCCGAATTACGAACAACTTGAAGCGTCGTCAACTCTTTACCACCGGGGAGCGGTGAATAGTTTTGCTGGTAGAATGTTTCTCCACGGTAACGCAGCGGGTTGTTCATCCACACGCGCTCCTTGCGATCCTCGCCGGTCTCATGGTCCACAATCCGGATAAACGAAGAAAAATCTCGCGGTGTGTCCGAATTGCTCCAGTTGATTCGCTGAACATCGTCGAGCTGAACCCAATACGGTTTCACTTCGCGGTGCATCCGCAACCCAATTTCGTAAGAGGCGTCTCCGATGGTGACCGAGTCCATTGCGTCCTTGCTCGTACCGTCGGGTATGAGGGCGGCTTGATCGTTAAGCATAAAGGAAACGAGATACGTGCCGAGCGACGCTTCGCTTTCGGGGTCCAGCAACTCAATGTAGGCGGCGGGGATATTCGTCTCCATCTTCGCACCGCCCGATTTGTCACGCGCGACCGCCGCGTACTGCAAGCCCATCCCCTGCGTCGCGGGGTTCTCATCACCGGGCGCAGCGAGAGTCGAGTTTTCGAAGAACTGTTCCACACGCACCTTCACCGGCAATGCCGGATCATCAATGACGACATGTTTTTTTGCGGCAGCTTCTAAGCGTGATGCGGGAATCGCAGTGACAGTCTGCACGCCGTCTTCGGTACGAATCAGTTGCAATTCGACTTCATCGAGGTTCACGAACGTGTTGGTCGATTGGCCCTCGATCAACGTTAATTTTTGCTCCGTCTGACGATCGCCGAAAGTGAACTGTCCCAACATCAAGAGACCGACACCCAAGTGCAACAGAACGTTGCCACCTTGTTTGCCGAAGGCGAGTTGGCAACCGACCAGCATCACCAGACCGGCCCCAAGCCCCTTGGCCAATTGCCAGACAATGCGTAGCCCAGGATCGCCGATCCTGAAACCGGTTGCGATCGAAGCGACGACCCCGACGGCCAAAACCGCAGCAGCGATATACCCGATCCGGCGGATCACGATCGAGCGACTGCTCGAAGCGGCCACCCCGCAGGCAACGGCTACGATCGCCAGGGCGCCCATCATCAATGACCACAACCGCTCGTAACCGAGCCATTTGGGCGGCGTGCCTTGTAGCCCGTCATCACCGTGCCCCATGAAGATAACGATGCCGGCAATCCCCATTCCAATCGCAAGAAAAACGAGACCTGCGGCCAACCGTTTGCCACCGGCCTGGAGGCGAAATCGCGTCATCTTGGCGGCGATCAAATTCACCATCAACAGCAAACCGATCAGCGCACCGCCTGGGTACGGCACGATCCCGGGGACCGGATGTTCGTGCCGGTAGAATGCTTGCGGGAGAAAATCGTCGATATGCAGCGGCGCAACCCAGGACATGAAGTAACGCTGCTTGACCTCCTGCATATTCATCTCGTCTTGTGCCAATGTGCCGACCAGCACGAGGATCAATGAGAGCGCAAAGAGCACCACGGTCATTTTCAGCGACCCGAGTGCCGCGAGCACTCCATGAGCAATGGCGTGACGGTCCTGCGGGAGCGAGTGTGATCGGTCTGCTTCGGCGGTGTACGGTGAACTAGCGGAAGCCATGGGGAGATACCAAGGGCTAAAAGGCGGGAGGGTGTAGGTGGGGCGTCTTCGAACTGAGTGCCTATCCGAAAAGGCGTCTGACCCTTTGGGGAGAGGGTCAGACCCCTTTCCGGATAGGCTCTCATTCAAAATTGGAGGGATTCGAGGAACATTTTCATTTGTTCGGCCTGGCTGCGGACGGTTTCCGCAGGGCCGGTCATCTTGATGAACACGGCAAAGTCATTGCTTAGCGGTACCACCGTGCCATCGATGGCGATGGCATCGACGTCGCCTACTTCCGAAGTCTTGGTTGGCGGCATCAACACAAATCGCTGTGCCGGCCGTCCACTCACTTCTAACTTCTGGGCGTTTTCGAAAGCGGCGTCGACATCATCGTCCGGGACAGTGGCTTTGGTGATCTGGCCCATCCAGCGTGCCACATTGTCTCGAAGGTTGCCGCCCGCGCTGATTATCGTCACCTCGGCGGACGCCTCCTCTGGTCCGGCGCTGAATGCGGCCAACCGCATGGTGTTCATCTTACCTTCTCGCCAGCCTTCGGGGGACGAAAACTTTAAATCTGAAGCCGGATCGTCCGCCTTTGGAGACACGTCCTGCGGAGTGCCAGATTTGGAAACATTCGCATCGAACTTACCCGTTCCCGTTGCACCACCCTCCGAGCTGGACGCTTGCAGTGCTTTCGACTTGGCAGCAATGGCCTCACGTGCCGAGCGTGGCAACCCCGCATGGGGATCGGCAGCCATCTCGCTATCCGCAGCTGCGGCACCGCCAGCAGCAAACGGCGCATTCCCCATCATCGGGCCACTCATCATCGGGGCTCCGGATTTCGACGGTCGGCCTGTGACATCGACCCAAATTGCTGCGGCCTCGTCGGACCCCGCGTTATTCTCGCTTTTGTCAGCGAATTTCCAATCCAGCTCTTCGGCTCCGGACCACTTGACGGGAGCAGGCTTCAGTCCCACCTGCCCACGCCAGCGATCGACGTTGCTGGTCACGAGCGCGTCCCAATCGTCACTGCGCGAGAGCGGAGAAATGCTCAGATCGAGCTGTTCGGTAGGCGTATTGATGTCGATTGACGCGAACCGCATCGGACGGTCCCCGCCACGTCTCCATTCTGCGGGCAAGTCGTCGATTACGGGCTCGCCGTTTTTAAATTGGACATGCTCGACAAACTGCCGGAATTGGTCGGCAACAGAATCCACCGCCGACTTCCGCCCCATCACCTTGAAAAACCAAGCCTGATTCGGTTGCGGCAAAATCGCCGCGACCATCCGGGTATCCTCTGTTGCCAACGCTGCCGGCACAGTGGTAGGAATCTGATAGGTGATGATCGGGGCCTCTTTCGAGCACCCAGACAACATCGTGCTCAGACCGATCACGGCACTTGCAGACAGAAGTGTGCGTCGAAGATAGAACGGTGTATTTGCGAAAACCGAGGACGTGGTCAAGGGAGCAACAGGAGGGTGGGGGGAGGCGAGAGGGGGGAGCGAAAGCGGGAGCTCGCGATCTGCTAGGATACCAAATTGGGTCGGATTACCGAACCGCTCCTACGGATCCAACGTGGCCATGGTTGGTTTTGTTTTCACCAATAAACTCTTGAATACCTGTTACCATAGTCGACGGGCTGCTCTGCCGGGCAGGTGTCGTGCCTGGCGCTGGTGGAACGCACATGCGGTTCGTTGCGTGTCCGCTCGTTCCTCCTGCGTCTCGACGTACAGTGCTCGACCTCCACTGTTCGACATCAGAACGGCGGCGCCGCGACAATCAGCCGCACCTGGGAAAGCTCGCTGGAAGAACGAAACTGTTTCGCGCAGCGTTTCCAATCCGGCGGGCTCTTATTGTAATAGCACGACTTCCGCCCGAAAACCAAACCCATCCTAATGCTACGAATCTCTCCGCGGCGACTCCGCAAGCCAGCCCTCATCATGATCGCGCTGTCCGGTTTATCTTTCGCATCCTGCCGTGCGATTGGACAGAATGAAATTGAAAGCGAAAGTGCAACTGAAAGCGAAACGATGGCAAAAAAGTTCAATGTCGCCCTCCCGACTGCAGGCGGGGCGCAGTTGTGGACGGATTTGGAGTGTCGGGGCGGCTACCGACTGCAGCGGAACGCTCTGACGGGGCACTGCCGAGTTCTCGATTCCAAAAATATTCGGCGAGGATGGGGTAGTGAAAAAGACGAGATCGAGCTGCTCGATGAACTGTGTCCCGAAAGTCCCGCACCGTCTGCGAAGCCGGTCGTGATTTTGTTGCACGGCTTGATGCGAACGGGGGGCTCGATGAAATCGCTCGAAGACGCGCTCCGAGCGGACGGCTATGACCAAGTTATTCGGTTTCGCTACGCCAGTACCCGGTCGAGCTTGTCAGAATCCGCTGCGGCGCTGCGCCGAGTGCTTGCCGGCCAGCATCCCGACGCGGAGTTTTGTTTCGTCGGTCACAGCATGGGCAATATTGTCACCCGGCATTTGATCGGGGACTTGCAACGTGACGGTGACCCGGAGCGGATTCTGCCTCGCTGCAGGGCAATGGTAATGTTGGGGCCGCCCAATCAAGGCGCAGCGATCGCGAGGCGTCTGGGGCCGACCCGCGTGTTTGAATGGGTGGCTGGGCCAGGGGCGATGGAGCTGGGAGAACGCTGGGTAGAGGTCGAAGCGAATCTCGCCACTCCGCCCTTCCCTTTTGCGATCGTCGCGGGCAACTTCGAATCGGGAGCAATTCAGAACCCACTCGTTGACGGCGAAAGTGATTTCGTTGTCAGTTTGGAGGAGGCCCGGCTTGAAGGTGCCGAAACGGTGCATGAAGTTGCGATATTGCACTCTTTCTTAATGAACGATGAAGCCGTGCAGCAGTGGACAGCGGAGTATCTTGACGCACACTTGGAGCCATAGCGCCGGTTCCTTGTAATGGGCCATCGACTGGGTTCAAGCGGCGGGGGGAACTGCGTCTACATCATGTCACCAGCCCGAGAACCAGGATCTGTCGGAATACGAGAACCTTATCCCACGTTGAGGCATTCATTCAGCACGCGACCTTCACTGCGGGCCATCGGGCGACCGATCGGGGTTGAATATTCATAATTCGGGTCGAGCCCCAACGCAGCATGGATCGTGGCGTGGATATCGGCAATCTCGACGGATTCGCCGACGTGCCCATCGGGACCCGTGACACCGACTGCGTTGGACGTTGCTCCGTGCACGTAGCCCCGCCGTAGCTTTCCGCCAGCGAGTAGCGTGCTAAAACCGTGCGGCCAATGGTCACGACCTCCCGCCGGATTGATTTGAGGTGTGCGACCAAACTCGCCCCCACAGACAACCAGCGTCGACTCCAAAAGTCCACGTTGCTGCAATCGTGACAACAGAGCCGAGAGGGCGGGGTCGAGCTGGTTGCAGGCCGAAGCTTGCAGTGCATGATTATTGACATGGCTGTCCCAACCACCCAGTGTCACCTCGACGCAGCGCACTCCCACCTCGATCAGCCGGGCAGCCGCCAAACATCCGCGTCCAAATGGATTCTCGCCGAATGCAGCGAGAGTCTCGGCGGATTCATTGGTGACTTCGAACGCCGACAATTGATCGCTCGACATCATCCGCCGGGCAGCCTCCGTACTCGCCGCTTGAAGCGTTCGATTGGACTGTAAATCGATGAGCCGTCGCCGAGCAAATTGTGCTTCTAGAATCCCACTGAGATCATCCAACCTGCGCTGATATCGTTGATCGTCGACTCGTGCCCGCACGTCAGGCACTGACGATCTCGGATCACCGGTCTTAAATGCATCGAACCGAGCTCCGAGAAAACCGCCGCGCGCCGGTGAACCACCGGGCAAGATGGAAACGTGCCGAGGAATGTCGGCGCCCGCATCGTCGGCCGCACATAGCACCGCGCCGATCGACGGATGTACCAACGTCGGATCAGGCCGATAGCCGGTCTTGACATTGTAGATCGCACGCTCGTGATCCCCCTCTTTGCCAATCACGCTACGGATCAGCGTCGTCAGGTGCATCTGCTCGGCAACCCTGGGCAGTGTATCGGCGATCGTCAAGTCCTTGACACTCGTACCGATTGCCCGGGTCTGGCCGCCCACGATGGTACCGGGATGCGGATCGAAAGTTTCCAATTGGCTAGGACCACCCTCCAGCCATAGCAGAATCACACTGAGTGGGGGTTGACCGCTATCGGGCGATTCTTCGGCGGCGAACGCGAGTCGCCGCGCAAGTGCGGGCAATAGCAATCCACCGCCCGCGCCCAAACACTGCCTCCGAGAGAAGTGATGGCGTGGATCACACAGGTTAGGAAGTGCTTGGTTCATATGGGTGTCTCTTTAGAGCCTATCCGAAAAGGGGTCTGACCCTTTGGAGACGCATCGTTTTACAACGTTTTTAGCGGCCTCGCCGGAGAGGGTCAGACCCCTTTTCGGATAGGCTGTTAGTTTCCGTCGAAATCGTCAATGGTTCCAGGCCATTTCACTACTATTGAGCAGCACCCAGACAATGTCCACAATCGCATTTTGTCGATTTTCTGCTTCGGCGACGCGTTTGGAAAAGTGTTCATTTTCAAAATCCGTGGGATAGCGATTCAAGTTCGCCAAGTACAGCGACTCGATGACCGCTGAATTGTTCGAGGCAAACATGCCGACGTGAGCAGACGTGTTGAGAACGGGATTCCACTGTGAAACTTCACTGGTTAGCTTTCCATTGAGCAACACGAGCCGTTGTGGAATCGTGGTGGTTTCGTTTTCAAACTCGTCCTCGCCGAGATCTCCGTAGCGGGTGAGGAAGTCATTGCGATCACCGAACTGTTGCAGTTGCAGGATCAACGCAGACTCTCGGTCCAACGTCTTGATGCGACCCGCTTGGATGATCGCCCCGGCAACTTGTTCCGCACGTAGCCTCGTGATCGGGAACGCTGCCATCGCTCGTTCATGTCGAACTGTAATCTCAAACGCATCGTCGCCGGGTGGCGATTGGCTGTCGACTCGAAAGGCGGGACTGTCGGTGATCAAGCGAATGAGTTCTCGTATGTTATAACCCGACTCGATGAACGCCTGCGAGAACGCCATGATGATCGGGCTGGGCTCCTCATCGAGCGGCAAGTCATCGACCGCTGCCGATGGCGGTCCGCCAAAGAGCAGCGTCCACGCCCGGACGACAAACGCGCGGCTGAACTGGGTATTGTCGGGGTGGGTGATCCAGGCCGCCAGCCGTTTGCGATCATTCGCCCCTTCAGGTGGCAAAAGGTCGCTGCGGTAAGGAACACTCGGAATCACAGTCTGCTCTTCGGTTTCGTCGAGATATTGGTAGCGATACTTTGCCGTCGCGTTTTGAATGCCCTGCAACCCCCTTGATTTCGCCGCGGTGAAGAACGCCGCTAGGGAATGAAAATCACGCTGCGTTCCTCCACGAAAATCGCCATCGCCATCCATCCACTGCGGATCGCCCAGCGACACGTTGCCCAAAAAATCATCGTGACACTGCATGCAGTCGATACGCATCCCCAAAAAAGCGCGGCAGGTGCGCGCCGCCATGCGAATCGGATCGGGCTGTCCATTACCGCTATCGAAAGTCACCGTGTAGAAATTGACCTCCGGGCGATCAGTCCATAAACCCTCCGCCGTGATCAACTGACGCACCAAAACGTCGTAGGGTGTCTGGTTCGCGATTTCTCCAGACAACCAAGTCCGAAAGCGGCGACGACGATAGACCAGGAACGGTCCCTCGTCGGCACCCACGTAAAAGCGAGTAAAACGCTCGGCCCAGTAGTCGTGAAAACGGGGATCCGCCAACAAAACTTCCCGATATCGCTGCACACGCTGAGTTTCAGGGTAGCCTTCGAGTGCGCGAATTTCTTCCAGCGACATTCCCGATCCGACCAACGATAACGACAATCGGCGGCAGACTGTCAACCAATCCGCGGGCGGCGCAGCGCTCACGCCCGCCGAGGAGATTTGATCTTCCCACAGACTCACGATTTTCGCGTGAACCGCATTCTCGTCCCTTCCGTTTTTACCTGTAGCTGGATGATGGAGGTTCGCTGACGCTGCTGAAGGGGAGAGTACCGTGCCGCTGTTCTTGGAAGGCGAAGCGGGATCCTCTCTCATAATCGCCTCGGGGCTCATTCCTGAAGTTAAGAATGCGAACGTCCCCAGCATCAGAAAGGCGGTCAACGCGAGCTTACCGACCGTCGCCATCGCACTACGCAATCGAGCTGCCAGAGGGATGGGCGAAGTGTCATTAATCGACGGCATAGTCATTGCGGTTTGGTCGTCCCCCGGGAGGGAGGTCGTGAACGGAACTCTGGCGCCAGTATATCGAATTGACCGGAACGCATGCGGACAATTTTTTCGGATTCCCGGCCGCAGCGACACGTGCATTTGCCCTCGGTGATCGGTTCGGTATCATTCGGTTTGGGAAACGAAGTATTGCTAGCTTCACTCTCGTTTTCTTCGGTTTTCCCGTGATTTGCTTCTGCTGATCACGATCTCCTAATTTGCCCACAATGAATTCACGTGACCGCCACACCTCCGAGCGACTATTTCTTTGATGCTTACAACCGCGATGATATTGCATACGGTACCGAACCATCGGCGTCTCTCGCGGCGTACCTGGATCAGACTGCCGGTGACGCAAAACACCCACGCCGCGCTATCGATTTGGGTGCCGGGGCTGGGCGCGACACCCTGGCCCTCGCTGCGGCGGGATACGATGTCGAGTCGGTCGATTTGAGCGAGCGAGGACTGGCGAGAATTGCTGAGCGAGCGGCCCAGCGCGACCTGACCGATCGCGTCCGAACCCGTATGGCGGACGTCCGCCACGTCGACTTTCCGGCCAGTCATTACGACGCCGTGATCGCCACCACCGTGCTCGATCACATTCCCGCGGCCGATGCCGAGCAGGTTTGGCAGCGGATGTGCGACGCACTTTGCGACACGGGAATCCTGTATGTTCACGTCCACACCACCGAGGACCCCGGTAGCGATCAACCTCCGGGCAACGCCAGCCGCGAACCGGTCAGCGAAACGGCTGGCGCGGTGATTAACTATTTCCGTCCCAATCAGCTGGCAGCGATGGCGATTCGAGAGGCGTCGAATCTGCGCATTTTACGTTATGAAGAGCGACTGGAGTGGGATTACACCCACGGCCCCGAACACCAACACGGTAAAGCGATGTTGCTAGCGGTGCGCTCAGGATTTCATCCCCCCTGGTACGGCCAACCGGCGGCATTCCCACGAATTTAAGAAACGGACGGTGGCTGGGTACTGGGTACTGGGTACTGGGTACTGGGTACTGGGTACGTCGATGTCAATCTGGAGCGGCTGGCGGGCGCCCTAACCGATTCGCTGCATGACGGTGTCAAGCGTTTTTCGCAGTGCTGAACCGCTGGCCCGGATGCCTTGCACCTCTTTGGGCCACAGGTCAATTTCCATTGTCGCTTGCACTCCGGTCCGACCCAGGACGGTGGGCACGCTTAAGGCGACATCGCGAATTCCATAACAACCGTTCTGCACGCTGCTGACCGGCAGCACTGCCTGCGAGTCCAGCACAATGGCATCGACACAATCACGGATGGCAATGCCTACAGCAAAGCCGGCTCCGCCCTTCCTTTTGATCACTTCGGCACCACTGCCGCGGGTGCGTGTGAACAACTCACCGGCCATCGCAGGCGTCCAGCCGGGATATTTCTCCAGTGGCAAACCCGCAATGGTCGCGCTGCTCCAGATCGGCACCATCGATTCACCATGCTCACCCAGTATCAATGCCTTCGTCTGGGTCGGAGGAGCGTGCAACTGCTCAGCGATTAGCGAACAGAACCGAATTGTATCGAGCTGCGTGCCTAGGCCGACGACTTGACCCACAGGCAGCCCCAGTTTGTCAGCGGCGACGTAGGTGAGAATGTCGACAGGGTTGCTGACAACGAGCACGATCGCCGATGGTTTCGGCCCTGCCGCCTTCACATCGCGTAAGATCTGCATGAACAAATCGGTGTTGCGATTGATCAAATCCAAACGCGACTCATCGGGTTTACGGCGCAGTCCGGCGGTGATGCAAATGATGTCGCTGCTGGGAATGTGCTCGTAGCCGCCACCGGCAAAAACTTGATTGGCAACGCTCGTCGAACCATGACGCAGGTCCAACGCATGTCCCACCGCGAGTTCTTCGTTAACATCGAGCAATGCAATCTCGTTCACTAAACCGCCGCACTGCAACGCATACGCAGCACACGAACCAACCAGTCCGCCACCGCCAATAATTGATATTTTCATTTTTTTTAGTTAGCTGTTAGCTAATAGCGATTCGCTGCTAGCGTTTGGTCTGAGTGAATGGTTTGTGATAGTCCCGCGAGGGAAGACAGCGACACCATGCCTGGTATCTCCATCGCGAATCGTTGTCGCCCCGTTGGGGCTACATCGGAATTTGCAATTTGAACCAGGGACCTGCGTCTCTGGCGAACTGCGACCGTCCCTTTCGGGACTCGCCTGCAAAGCTAATAGCTAGAAGCGTCTCGCTATTTCCCCATTTGACGAATGACTTCGTCGGTGATCGCTTTGACGAGCTGCGCCTCATCAATTCCGTTGGGCATTGCTGGTTTTCCGTTGTTGCCTGACGTGCCGGATGTCTTGATCGGCGGTGGTGCATTGAAGGCTCGACGTTCCACCCCGGTGTCTGCCCAGGACTCGCGGAAGATGTCGTTAGCACAGATGTCACAGTCCTTGTAGTCGGCCGTGTTGCGTGGATCGGCGTAGCCCCATTGTTGCTTCAAATCGAGCAGTTCCCGGGACTTTTCCTCGTTGAGGTAGGAGACGTTGCCGAGCTGTTTGGCGAGCAACAGCATCCGGCAGTAGGCATCGAGAATCTCGGTCCACCAGTACGCTTGTTCAACCGTTTCGCCGTATGAGACGGTGCCGTGATTGGCGAGAATCATCACGTTCGTTTTGTTGACGTAGGGGATGATCGTGTCGGCAAACGCTTGGCCGCCGGGCGTTTCGTACTTCGTGATCGGTACATCGCCGAGAAACACTTCGACTTCGGGCAGAATGCACTGTGGGATCGGCTCACGAGCGATCGCGAACGCAGTCGCGTGCGGCGGGTGGCAATGCACCACGCTGCGGATGTCTTCACGCTGTTTGTAGATCTCCAGGTGCAACAGCGCTTCGCTGGATCGCTTTTTGCGTCCCGAGAGCTGTTTGCCAGTCATGTCGACGAGCGAGATGTCGTCAGGTTTGAGAAACCCTTTGCAGTGCAACGTCGGGGTACACAACACTTCATTTTCGCTGATCCGAACGGTGATGTTGCCATCGTTGGCGGCGGCAAATTGCCGGTTGTAAATCCGGCTGCCGATGTCACACATGTCTTGTTTGATCTTGTGGATATTTTCCATGTTGTTGCCTCTAGGGTTATTCGGATGGTTGATTTATTTGGACGGTTCGATATCGACGTGGTCTAAAATCGCGACGATGGATGCGTCGATGGGCTTGATTTCGGGTTGAAACGGGGCGGCGGCCTCGGGGCCCTCGGCAAGCGCGACGAGGTCACCCTCGCCACATCCACAGAGATCCCAAGCGATGATCAAGTCGTCGCTGGTGACGGGGACCTCGAGGTCTTCGATTCGCTCTACGACTTCGACGCACCGCAACGTCGCGGCATGCAGCATGGGGTGCATGCGATTGAGCGTGACGTTGCCGACCACCCGAGCGATCTTCATGACAAACCTCCCGCAACTGTGATTGTCGGTGCCTTCGAAAGCGACCGCGACGTTGGTTTGGCTATCGCAGTGATGCAGCTCGCCAGCGCGACTAAGTGCAAATGAGCAATATCAAGCACGAAGACGTTGGGGCTGAGTTCGATCATGAACCGCGGCACGTCGTCGATGCGGTTGATCGCTACAACACAACGGTTGGTCCCACTCCAGTGGTGAGCAGTCGTGGCGGGACGGCTCGACAAGATTACCTCCACATCCGATTGGTTGCAGAGTCGCACTCCGCGGCTGAGGATCTGCCGCTTCACCGCTGCGAACAAATGGTCGGCAACGATACCATCACGTTGCAAATGGATCGATCGCGTACCGGGCTGGCGTGGAGCTTGGTTGATCTCGGCGTCCGGCATTGCCGCCAATTTGACAACCGTGATCCCACGGTGACGTAATTCGTCTCGGGCTGCTGGTGTGATCACTGTGCGAGGGGAAAGATGAAGTTGCTTCGTCGAGACGGTCATCAATCTGACATCGTCGAGCGAGCAAACGCCAGCATCGAAGGAGATCGACTCAGTTTGGTTACTCGATTCCGCATCGCTGCTCAACATCGCATTGTCCTTGCTCTGCTGTAGCTGCATCAGCACACGCCGGACGATTGCTTCGATATCAATCGAAGTTTCCGATAATGCTGAGTCGGCGGGGCGGGACACAAGACGCGACACGGGTGAGAAATCTGCTAAAAAAATGAAACTGGTTGAAATGGTAAAAGAGCGGCGTCAATCAATGATGCCACACACGCTCCAGCGAGCGGGGCAATGTTCGCTGCCGGTGATGTCGCTCACCGCTGTTCCGTCGCTGGTGATCATGACGCGGTCACCAGTACGGCAGCCGAGCGGATCGAGTATCAGCAGTGGTGGTCCATCGGGTCCTTCGTCAACTGTCAGCGGCTGGGCGATCACGAGACGGCGACCGACGAGCGATGCATGTTTCACGGTAGCGCGAGCGTTGCCGAGGACCTTGGCGTTTTGCATTTGCTTTTCAAACCACCCGCAGTTCGTCGACCATGCTGCAGCGGCGTTCCCGCGTGAATGTGTTCGGGCTCGTCACGCCTTCACCGGTCGGACCGGCAATCGAGAATGACAGGTATCCTTCGCCACCTAAACCGAGACTCGCCATGCAGGGACCGTTCTTGACGAACAACGTCGTATCAAGCTCGCGGCCCATCTTCGTCATGTTGCGGACGTTACGCGAGTGAATGATTGCGGTGTGGCGGAAACCATGTTCGTAATGCTTTGCCATCGCGATGGCATGATCCACGTCACGGGCACGAACGAAGGGCACGAACGGCATCATCTGCTCGACGGTGACGAAGGGATGATGCTCGTCAGTCTCGCCGAAAACAAGTTCAAAACCCGCTGGCGCGTTCACGCCAGCAGCCCGTGCCAGCACCACGGCGTCTTGGCCGATGAACTCCTTGGCCGCAGCGTCATGCTGATCTTCGCCAACCTTCGTGATCGCTTGTGAGGTAAGTTTGGTAATCTGCTCCCGATTGAGTTGCAACGCTCCAGCCCGACGCATCGCTGACATCATCTCGTCAAAAACACTCTCGACCACGAACACTTCTTTTTCGGAGATACACAGCAAGTTGTTATCGTAAGAAGCACCTTGAATAATGCACCGAGCCGCATTGTCGAGGTCGGCGGTTTCGTCGACGACCACCGGCGGGTTGCCTGGTCCAGCTACAATGGCTCGTTTGCCGCTGCGAAGTGCTGCGCGTCCGACCGCTGGTCCGCCTGTCACGCAGATCAAGGCGATGTCGCGGTGAGTGAACAAGGCATCAGCGGTTTCTAATGTTGGTTCGGCGATCACGCAGATCAAGTTGTCGATGCCAACCTCAGCCGCAATCGCGGCATTGAACCGCCGCACGCCTTCCGCAGCAACCTTCTTGCCGGAGGGATGTGGGTTGATGACGACCGCGTTACCGCCAGCGATCATGCTGACGGCATTGCCCGTGATTGTGGGCAAGCTATGGGTGACGGGCGTGATCGCGGCAATCACGCCGAAAGGAGCACGCTCGATCACCGCGAGTCCATGGTCCCCGCTGAACGCCTTCGTTTCGAGAAACTCGGTACCAGGCGACCGCTCGCCGAGGGTACGAAGCTTTTCTATTTTGTGCTCCGGGCGACCGATGCCCGTCTCTCGCATCTCCATCAGGCCGAGCTCTTCGCACTGGTCGATACTGATCCGACGAATGATGTCGATGACCCGCTTGCGCTCCTCCATCGTGCGGGCTCGAAGTTGCTCATAGGCAGACCTCGCCGCAGCGACCGCTTCGTTGACATCGGTGAAAATACCGTTGCGTCCCGCGCCCGGCGGAACATTGCGACTTAGAGGCTTGACCGCGCCCGGTGGCATGGGACCGACCTCCGCGAGCACCGCCGAAACGACATTACGGATGAGTGTTTCGTCAAATTGCATGATGATTAAGCTTCCTTCGTTCTGTCAAAGACAGATTTTTTTTCAATGTGAACGCTGTCGACGATGCCAATGATGACTGCGTCGATGGGAAGTGTTTTGGTTTCTGGTGTCAGTCGTGCAGAGCTGCCTTGGCAGACGAGCACAAGATCGCCCTCGCCCGACCCCAACGTGTCGACCGTGATGAATGTTCGACCGGTTGTGACCAGGGACGCACGCGTATTTGCATCGAGTCGGTAAGGCTCGACGATCAACAGCTTGTGACCTTTCATCGACGCCACTTTTTGCGTTGCGACAATCGATCCGGTAACGCGGGCTAGGAACATACGTAAAAGGTGAAGGTAAAGGGTGAAGGTGAGGGTGAAGGGTGAAGGGTGAAGGGTGAAGGGTGAAGGGTGAAGGGTGAAGAACTAACAGCTAATCGCTAACTTAGTTCGCTTCGCAACGATCCATTCTTCGTTGGTGGGGATCACCCAAATTTGGACTCTGCTGGAGTCCTTGCTGAGACAATCTTCACCACCGGTGTGCCTGGCATGCTTGCGGTGGTTTGCGTTTCGTGAGCGATCCAGCTCGATCCCGAACCACTCTAGGTTGTCACAGACGGCTTGGCGGATAACTTCTGAGTTTTCGCCGATTCCGCCGGTGAACACGATTGCGTCGAGGCCGCCCAAGGCGACCATCATGCCGCCCATATGCCGACGGATCTCTTCGACGAACACGGACAAAGCCCGATTCGATTTTTCATCACCTTGGGCAGCCGCAGCCTCGATATCACGGAGATCACTACTGCGCCCGCTGAGTCCCTTCAAGCCTCCTTCGCTCGCCAACAATTTCAACAGCTCGTCGAGTGACTTGCCAGTACGTTCGATCAACAGAGGGAGTGCGAAAGGATCAAAATCGCCGACTCGGTTGTTCTGAGGTAGC
Organism: uncultured Planctomycetota bacterium; assembly: GCA_963763175.1. Classification (GTDB taxonomy): domain Bacteria; phylum Planctomycetota; class Planctomycetia; order Pirellulales; family Pirellulaceae; genus Rhodopirellula. Next base: position 2,051,461 of record CAVXOB010000011.1, read on the forward strand.
CCCGTTTGTGGAGTCATCCCCATCGTCGTCATCACACTTTGACCGTTTTGAATCGCGGTCAACGAACTGCTGCCACCGAGGTGACACGAGATGATGCGCGCATCATTTCGGCCGAGCAATTCGGCAGCCCGTTCCGCGATGTATCGATGGCTCGCACCATGGAACCCCCACTTTTGAATTTGGAAATCCTCACGCCACCCAGGTGGAACCGCATAAAGTCGGCGGGCCTCAGGAATCGTGTCGTGGAACTCCGTTTCAAAGGCGGCAACCAAGGGCAGATCTGGGAACCGTTCTCGTAACAGATTCATCGCAGCGATGTAGGGAGGGTTGTGGGCCGGTGCGGCCGCATTCATTTCAGCCATCGCAGCAAGCAAATCATCGTCGACCAAAAACGTACCGCTCTTGCACCACCATGCACAGCCTTAAACCCAATCGCCGCGACCTCCGATGCGTCCTTGACACAACCATGCTGCGGATCGGTCAGCTGGTCCAAACACGCCTGCACGGCCACGCCATGATCGGGAACCGGCATCTCCGACACATCGTGATAGTCACCGATGGTGACCTCGCAACGACTCGTCGATGCATCGCCGATTCGTTCGACTGCGCCGCGTGCGAGCACGCGAGCGTCAGGATGAACGTCCGGTGACTGCAGGTCACCACTGACGTCAAGCAGCTTATATTTGAAGCTGGTTGAACCCAGATTCGCAACGAGGATGAGCATGAAAAATCTTCCCTGAGAGACAGAAGGCTGGCCGCGCGATGCTCAGCTGAAGTAGGCGTCAACCAACCCATCAGCTGGGCGTGGGATGATGTGGCTGCTGACCAGTTCACCGATCTGGGCAGCCGCAGCAGCGCCGGCTTCGACAGCTGCGCGAACGCTGCCGACGTCGCCACTGACGACGGTCGTGACGAAGCCGCCACCGAGGTCAACTCGCTTGACAATTTCTACGTTGGCGGCCTTGGCCATCGCGTCGGTCGCTTCGACGAGCGGCAGCAGGCCTTTGGTTTCAATCAAACCGATTGCATCATTCATAGTCTAAGGTTCAGTGTTAAGGGTTTCGAGTGTCAGAAAGAGAGTCCAAGCCGGAGTTCGGAAATGAACGCGGGCCTACTTCTTTGCGGGGGCGTTGGGAAGCTTGATGACCTTGTCGAGGTCGGCGTGGGGTCGAGGAATGACCTGCACACTGACGACTTCACCGATCCGGCCCGCCGCTGCAGCGCCTGCATCGGTAGCGGCCTTCACTGCCGCAACGTCACCAGTGACGAAGACAGCCGCAAGACCCGCGCCGACTTTGTCCCAGCCGAGGAACTGCACATTGGCAGCTTTCATCATCGCGTCGGACGCTTCAACCAGGGCAACGAACCCTTTGGTCTCGATCATACCGAGCGCTTCTTTAATCTTTGCCATCGAATCAAACCTTTTCGGAGTAGTGGAGGAGTGGAGAGTGGGAACAAGCTCAAAGCGAGCCACTGGTAGCTTTCTTAGAGCCTATCCGAAAAGGGGTCTGACCCTCTCCGGCGAGGCCGCTAAAAACGTTGTAAAACGATGCGTCTCCAAAGGGTCAGACCCCTTTTCGGATAGGCTCTTAATGCCCGCAGGCACATGGATTGGGCATAGGTTGAAGGCGAACCTCACTGGCGGCGTCCAAATTGCACGCATTGCCTTCATCGGTGTCAATGTGGACTTCCAGCTTGGCAGCCTTGTCCGCACGCACGAGAACATCGTCGAACGTCGTGCTACAGTCGTTGCTTTTGACAATCAGCTGCATCATGTCACCGTTGGAGACACCGAAATGCGCCGCATCGTGATCGTTCATGTGGACATGTCGCGCCGCGCGAATGACGCCCTCGTCAAGCTGCACCGTGCCCGCAGGCCCGACGAGCACGCAGCCCGGTGTGCCTTCGATCTTGCCGCTGTGCCGGACGGGAGCGTTGATCCCGAGCGAAATCGAATCCGTGAATGCCAGTTCGAGCTGACTGAAGGCGCGTGTGGGACCGAGCACGCGCACGTTAGGAAGCATCCGACGCCTCGGTCCGACGACCATCACAGTCTGCTTGGCCGCATAAAAACCGTCTTGATAAAGATCCTTGTCAGGCTCGAGCACGCTGCCGCGACCGAACAAAATTTCCACGTGCTCATCGGTCAAATGGCAGTGCCGCGCCGAGATACTGACACGCAGATTCGGCTTGCCATCAACCCATCCCAGCGGACAACCGCTGGGTCCGCTGGCGTGGTCCGGACCTGCGTGATTCGCAGCGGCGGAACCATGGATCTGAGTTTGGCGGATCGCGTTGCGGACGAGCGCCTCGATCTGCGTTCGATCGACTGTCATGCTCATAAGGAGTTGGCCGAACCGGCTTGATTGGGGGAGATAGAATGGGTGTGTGATGAAAGCGCTGGGCAAGTCGTTGAGGACGGCGCCGCAGATGAATGGGAGCTGCCCGATGGAGCTAACATTAGTTCGGCCACGTGGGAATTGAATGTCTCGAGCCAGCGTTTATCTAATTCGCTGTCCGTAACCACCTTGCCCACATCATCTAATCTGCATATTTGGGACAGACTGACCTTGCCGAACTTGCTGCTGTCGGCCAACACGATCGTTTGATCGGCGGAGGCCAACATCGCTCGTTCGCTTTCGACCAGCATCATGTCGCTGTTGAAGAAGCCTCGTTCGGTCACGCCCGCCACTGACAAGAAAGTTTTCGACACGTTGATATCCGCCAGCATCGCGTCGGCCATCGGCCCGATCGTGACCGAGGTGCGGCGGCGGACACAGCCGCCGATCATGATTAAGTCAATCGAGTCGCTCGTTGACAATAAATGGGCCACCGGCAGTGAGTTCGTCACGACCTGGAGGGGTCGATGGACGATCAGGCGAGCCAGTTCGTAAACCGTGCTGCCGCCATCGAGCAAAATCGTGTCGCCGTCGTCGATCAACTCAGCAGCCGCACGTCCAATCGCCTGCTTGCGCGGCCAACCGTCATCGCGATGGTCGCGAAAGGTATTGATCGTGTCCGATTGACCCGTCCAGTACACCCCGCCATGCGTCCGCCGCGCCTCGCCCGCTTCTTCGAGGGCCTCTAAGTCACGGCGGACCGTCGACTCGCTGACGCCCAACATCGACGTCAATTCGCCCAACGCCGCAAACCCTTGGGCGCGGACGTGATCGCGAAGTCGTTCGCGTCGAGCGTCGGTGGACAAAACTTATCTTTCACGAGGTGACAGAAAACATTCAGCTCAAGACAGTATTCACTCACCGCTGATGCTTTTCAAGCAGCGAAAGTCAAGTTTTGCGGATTTTTAGGGAAAATGGAGAACATGGGGCGTGATATTCCGGTCGCGAGTCATCACGCCAAGGGCCCCTAACGACTCGGTGATTCCGTTCGTTGATCTTGGGAGAACACAAAAGCTGGCTTGCCGCTGATGTCGGTACTCACGAAAGTGGGGCACCAGAATTCTTCGACGTGAGCAACGACCAGATCGGTGCCCGTGAAGTGGTCGACTCCTGGTGGACGCTCAGGGTTGTACATGGTGTCCGTCAAATCACGCATCAATGCGACTTGTTTACCCAATTTGACCATTTGCCTGATGCCGACGGGCCGTCCAAGGACGCACATGTTGAGGTGGACGCCACATAAAATGACATTATCAATTTGCCGTTCGGCCAGGAGATTCAATGCTTCCTGTGCGTCGTCCGTGATCGCATCGCCATCGGCAATTTCGATCATCTCGTTCTGACGGCTCCACGCCTCGCGTATTTCACATTTCTCACCCGTACAGCTGCATCCCATATCCGAGTCATCGATCGGCAAGACACCTTCGTGATTCGCATCCGGCCAGCACCAAGCGGTGCCCCACCGGCGGTCCGTCGACAGCTTAATCGGTGATGCGGCGAATGGGGCCCTGCGTGCCAACTTCCGTTGCGGGGTGTTTTGGTAAAAATCAACCACACTACTGGGGGCGTGAATGATAAAGATACCCCGTCGCCTCGCCGCTTTGACGGTCTCGTTGAGCGAAGGGGCCATTTCATCCACTCTTTGGGCCGCTGACTTGCACCAATGATCATCCCACATATCGCAGATGATTAATGCCGTGTGCGCGGGATTCCACTCCACCTGTTCGACAACGATTTCAGAGTTCACGCTGCTATGGCTGCGCAAGCTAAGTCGGAGGTTGTCGCCCGCTGTGAGAGGAGTATTTATTATCGCCAGTGACAGCGCCAGTATGCATCGGAATGGTTGGTTGCTCATGGCCAGATCATAACCGGCGATGGTCCTGAGAGCAAGAAAACTAGCTAGTGCCGTTTGTCTGTGAGAACGAATGCGTGGGCTAGAATTCGGTAGAAGTCATTCCTCGATCAAGAGTCTGCTGCCAGTTTCTCCCATTTAGCGGTGCAATGTCCCATCACGAAATGACTCGCCCTAATGCGTCAGTTCGATCCCCAGCGGCAAGGACTCACCGAAAATCGCAGCTTGTTCTTCGTGATCGAACTGTCCACCCTCTTCGACCAAACGCACGTAGTGACTGGGTGCGCCGAGCACGCGCAGCTCACGCACGACACGTTCGCGGATATCGTCATCCACGTCACGAAAACGATCCTGACATCGGCGCGCAATCTGGGTGAGAGCCAGGCCCGCCGCCAATTTCATTTGCTCGGCGTGGCCAGAATCTTTTTCATTCTCCGGTGCACCAAGATGGATTGATTGCGATATGAGAATGCGCTGCAAAATGTTCCCGGCATCGCGGGCGCCAATCACCAGATTGAGTGGCCCACGAGCGGGCGTCCGCGTTGCCATGCGGCCGATCCCCCAGAGCAGAACGGGATGCAGCGAACGCAATTTCTTTCGTTCGAGCTGGCTGAGTGCTTCGCGCACCCAGTCCAACTTCTCAAGAACCGGAAGTCGTTCGAGCGATCCCACCAACCGCCAGGCTTCGCGGGTCTCAGCCGCCTGCGCCCTCGACCCGCCGCCAGCGACGACGTTCCTCTTCAGCACGCTGGCAAGCTGGGTTTGCTGACCCGCGGTCAGGCCACCGGCAATCCGCCGCCATAGGATCAGTGTCTCAGCGCGTGCTTGGGCATCGTCGTGGGCGATCTTGCCGAACAAGACTCGCCATGTTTGTGCGGTTCGCCAATCGTCAACCGCGACGCCAAATCCCGGCCGCAGCGAGTAACCCAACAGATTCAACCAACGCGATTCGTAAGCGGGTGATCGCCGACGCTCGGGCTCCACCGCCATTAGCGACTCCCAAATTCCACGCAGCAGTACCGGGGGCCAATCGTCGCGCCGGAGTTCCAGCGTCGATTGCAACCGTTTGACTAACTTCGCTGGTTTTTCCGTGCCGCTAACAAAAACGGATTCAATTTCCTTTCGACAGGCTTGCAACGTTTCATCATCAACAATACCGGAAGCTTCGCCGACACCCTGATGGGCTTGCCGATCGGTTTCCAAAGTCGCTCGAATGTCGAAATCGAGTCTCCACCGCCTCGCACGTTTTGGCACTCGATCGCCGTCGTCTTGTCGGGCGGCGGATTCGACGCAGTACACGCCAATCGTTCCAATTTCGGAGAGTTGCGTTTCGATCACGATTCGCATCGTCGACAGGTCATGTCGTTTGCGATTCTGCAGCGCCGTGTGAATCGGGGGCAGCGGCGTCATCTCTTTCTCGTCGATAGAGACGACATCGCCAACGCGGTCGGCCAAGCGCGTGCTGCTGGCCCAGAGTGGAAAGCTGACTGGCACTCCGACGCGTAATTCCATCGGGAGGGAGTCGATCCGGTAACTCTGTCCTGGCTGTGCGTCGCCAGAAATCACACAGACGGCACGTGGGGGTGATTGGGAGATCTGCATGAAATACGTTCTCGCAAGATTCGCTGCAATTCGAACCCCTTCTCCGCGACGCACCCGGGCGTAGTACGCCGCGCCTTGCGCGACGGCGAGATCAAGACGCGGCGACTGCAACGCCTCCGGCTGCCAGTCTGGATCGTTACCTGCAAACCACTCGCGTAGACATTCCAGAATGCGAGACTGAATCGCCGACGAACGAAGAACTCCGCCGTTGAACAGGACAAGGTCGACTCGATCCGAGTCAATCGCTGCATCATCGAGTCCCGTCTTGCAGTGCATGCGCAAGAACTCCGCCAGGTGTTTCGTGATCGCTGGGTCAGCGGCATAGGGCAGACCGAGCTCCTGAAAACCGCTCTGGCCGCTGACGGCGGCGGCATCGAGCGACACGCTAGGAAAGAAACCACCGAGTATCACCTTATCGACCTCATCCGCTGAAATCGCCAGCGACAGCGAGTCCCCAATCAACGAGGAGCCTTCACCGGCAAGATGAATCGTCGTCTCGGCGGGACGCTCTGGCGAGAGCATTAATTCTTTCACGCGCCGCGCGTCTGCTATCAGCCGTTGCCAACGGCGGGCGGGTAGCGGAGCATCCAGTTTCGATTCCACCGCTTTGGCGATCGCGAGATCAAGATTGTCGCCACCCAGAATGAGATGCTTTCCCACGGCGACACGATGGAACTGGACCCTGTCCGTCGCCGCACCGCTCAGAGCTTCCGTCAAAGGTTCGCTCAAAGGTTCGTTCAGGCGATCACGAGCTGCGACGGATTCAGTCGGGCGAACGCGAATCAACGTCAGGTCGGTCGTGCCGCCGCCAATATCGCAGACGAGAATTAACTGTCCCACCCGAACTCGCTCAGTCCAGTCATTGCCGTGTCGGTCCAGCCAAGCATAGAACGCAGCTTGCGGTTCTTCGATCAATTGAATTCGTGGCAACCCCGCTTTCGCCGCCGCTGCCACGGTCAACTCGCGGGCGACCTCATCAAACGAAGCGGGCAGGGTGACAACGACATCCTGGTCGGACATCGGATGGCTCGGGTGGGCATCGTCCCAGGCGGCCCGAAGATGTGCCAGGTACGCCGCGGAGGCGGACATGGGCGATTGCTTTTCGACATCCACATCGCCATGCCACGGCAGCAACGCCGCAGTGCGATCGACTCCCTCATGCGATAGCCAGCTCTTGGCCGACGCAATCAGTCGACCAGGATGCGAAGCGCCCGCCACACGGGCATACTCACCGACGCGAACATCCATCGGATCGAGCAAGAATTTCGCCAAACCATAACTTGCCTTCGCAGCTTTCGCGGCGCCGACTTCTGCATCCGTCAGCGTGTAGTGAAACGACGGCAACGTACTGCGGGCTTCGACGGTATCAATATCAACCCACTGGGCAACCGAGAACGCTTCGACGACGCGACTTTCACTCTCCGTGTCAACGTAGGCGAGTACACAATTGGTCGTGCCCAAATCGATCCCGATGCAGTACCGAGCTGGCGCGGGATCAAGTGAATCAGTAGCCTCTTGCTTGGCAGAGTCAGTCATTTAGCAGAAGTTTTTCTTCATCGGTGGAAAGCTCAACAGTATGGAACTTACCAATTCGCTCGATTGTCTGCTATGCACAGCCCGCCCGGTTTTGGCTCCATACGTCTGATCTGCTCACATGCTGAAGTCCGCGTCTTTCAACCAATAGCTCGCTGCGTAAGCGTACGTGACGCATCGCAGTTCTCTTGCCAAGACCAATTTTATGACCACGGACGAGACCGCTCATCTGCCGGTGGGCAGTCCCCACATCAAGATTTCGCGGATTCCAAAATGTTGTTCCTGCCACGCATTGCCTGCTTACCGTATTCCCGTAGCGGGCGCGAAACCCACGGGGGCAGCACCAAATGTCTAGGATTTTCTCCTCCGGCGGTCGTCCGATCCGCTCGATCCCGACGATGAAAAAATCCGGACAAGTTTCACAGCTGGAATCACACGCCCGCTAACGAGTCAGCTAAGATGTTTCACGCGGTCACCAAGGCCGCCGATCGATGGGGTCACTTCATCGCTGGTCATTTTCAATTTGCTTGTCAAACGTGGTGTTTTGCACATGATGAACTCGCTGCTTCAACGCGCCCATCCCGCTCAGGGATGTCAGTGCAGCAGCCCGCATCCAAGACGGATCGGTCGCTGGCCAGAAGAACTGGCATGTGATTCGCAAGAGCGTTTTCGACCTCATCGCGACCCAGCAACCAGGAAATGTCGCACTGGAACGGAGAACCAAATCATGAACACAACGACACGTAGCCAACATCGTTTGTCTTTTTCCACGCTGACTCGCCATCTCAAGGTGGTGGTATTGGGCCTAGCCTCGTTCCTCGGTTCATTTACCGGGGAGGCGTTGGCCGACACCGGGCATGTGATCTCGTTCGACTTGCCGCCGACAGTCGTCGCTGTACCGATCTGTGAGCAGCGACCGGGCGATTTGCGGACGAGTCAGGAGAGTGAGCCGATCGAAATCACGTTGCGTCTATCGTCTTTGGTCAGCGGTGGCGAAATGCCTCAAATCGATCGCTGGATGGTTCGCTGCGTTCCCCGTCAACCGTCTTGGAACGTGATTAACTACTCGCCACGAACCGAAACCGCGAGTGATTATGCCAGCCCCATCCAAGTCAAGACGTCCGACGAGCAATCACAGTCTTTCGGTGTCGCTGCCGATGTCACGGAAGGTCATTTGGCTCGCGGTCACGCTGGGATGGACGCGGGCACAAAACAATCCGAATCGAGGAGCTATGATCGCGTCGCACCCCTTCACGCGGTGACGGCAGCGGGCACGATCGAGCGTGGGCGTGGTGTCTACTACAAACTGCGTTGGACCTCGACGCAGGTGCTCGAAGGCGAAAAAGAGTTTAAGGTCACCTTTGACGTACCCGCCGGATTTCGCGCTGGTCTGGTCGATGTCACCGTCGTTGCGATGGGACGCCCGGGCGGTCAGAGTTCGATAACGAACGTGATGTCGCGGATTCCCGTGCTCGGTGAGGAAGTGGGCGGTGTCCGAGCGTTGGGCGAAGCCCGGTTTGTTGTTGCCGTTTATGCCGAGGGCGACCCGGTCGCCTGGCGAGCGGTTCGAGCGATGACGGATGCCGAAGCGGCCCTGCGACGGGAAGCCGCCACTGTCCGAGCTCAATCGGCCTCCCGATCGCTCTCATCGGTAATCCGTCAGGTCGCGGCGAAACTCGACGTGGACGCGGTGGATTTGCACAGTGACTGGGCAGAGCGACTGATTTTCGGAAACGCCGACCCCTACACGGACCCGGTCATCAGCAAACTGCCCGCTGACCTGCGTGTTTTGGTGCTGGACTACTGCGATGCTCGACGCAGCGTGCAAACGCTCGAGACCCGAAGGGTTGTTCGTGACGCGGCGCCCTTCCAACTCAACGATCTCGTTCGCGCCTCGATTACGAATCACGGACAGTAGGCGTCGCTCGGTAACATTCGATCGTTGCGCCTTGTCCGGTCGTTGGTGTCCGAAACTTTGCCGTGTTTTGGTCGGGCGACGGCTGTGTTTTGGTCAGGCGAGCCGCTACCCCCTTTGCAGCGTTGAGGATTTCTCGACAATTCGTTGCCACTGTCGTTTTGACATTCGGTTTCGCTTCACATCCAGGAATACTTCACCTATGTCGGTCAAACGCGTTGGAATCCTTACCGCTGGAGGGCTCGCCCCCTGCCTGTCCTCGGCTATTGGCGCTCTGATTCAGGCGTACACGCAGACATCTCCCGAAACTGAAATCATCTGTTACCGGTCTGGCTACAAGGGCCTGTTGTTGGGTGACAGCTTCCTAGTCACGCCGGAAATCCGCAAAAATGCTGCGATTTTGCACGAGCACGGTGGCAGCCCCATCGGCAATAGCCGCGTGAAATTGACCAATGTCGACGATTGTGTGAAACGCGGATTGGTTGAGCCAGGACAAGAACCTCTGAGAGTCGCGGCCGAGCGACTGCAAACCGACCAAGTCGATGTGCTTCATACCATTGGCGGCGATGACACCAATACAACCGCAGCGGACTTGGCCGCATTTTTGGCCAAGAACGACTACGCGCTCACCGTTGTCGGGCTGCCCAAAACGATTGACAACGACGTGATCCCAATTGCGCAAAGTCTCGGTGCGTGGACGGCTGCCGAAATGGGAGCTAAGTTTTTCGAGAACGTCGTCGCCGAACACAGCGCGAACCCTCGGATGCTGATCGTTCACGAAGTCATGGGTCGCAATTGTGGATGGCTGACTGCGGCGACGGCGGTAAAATACCGCGCACGTCTCGATGGTATGAACTTCTTGCCTGCCATTGGGCTGACCCGCGAAAGCTTAGACGTTCATGGCGTCTATATTCCCGAAATGCGGTTTGAACTCGAACCTGAGGCAAAGCGGCTTCGCGAGATCATGGACAAACACGACTGCGTCAATATTTTCATCTCCGAAGGAGCTGGCGTTGACACGATTGTCGAGGAAATGGAATCTCGCGGTGAGGAGGTCCCCCGCGATGCGTTCGGTCACTACAAGCTCGATGCGGTCAACCCCGGCAAATGGTTCGGCAAACAGTTCGCTGAAATGCTCGGCGCGGAAAAGACGCTGATCCAGAAGAGTGGCTACTACGCCCGTGCAGCGGCTGCCAACAATGAAGACATTGCATTGATTGGCGAGTGTGCCCGCAAAGCCGTTGAGTGCGCGCTCGCTGGCGACGGCGGCGTGATCGGCCAAGACGAAGATCGCGACGGAGAACTCCGCGCGATTGAATTCGATCGCATCAAAGGCGGCAAGCCTTTCGACATTGACGTGCCTTGGTTTGGAAAATTGCTCTCGGGTATCGGCCAATCCAAGAACGCCGTGGTGCAAACCCAGCACGCATGACTCGACAAAGCCGGATGAACACAAAACCAAGGCTTTACGGTGCCGCCGCGTCAATCATTTGGCTTTGCGTTACCGTCCATCAGTGCATGGCTGATTCCCCCGCCAAGCCGTTTCAGATTGAAGTCGTGGACAAAGAGAACGGATGGCCGGTGCCGCTCGTTTTTCTGGAAACGACCCATCATCTCTCTTTCATCACCGACAACGCTGGCGTGATCGCGATCGACGAGCCGGAGCTGATTGATCGCGACGTGTATTTTCACGTTCGCAGTGATGGATACGAGGTGGCTGCGGATGGATTTGGATATCGTGGCGTGCGATTGCGCCCGACTTTGGGTGGAACGGCTCGCATCGAGGTTTCGCGAACGATGTTGGCCAAGCGTCTCGGGCGTTTGACAGGGGCCGGCATGTTCGCAAACAGCCAACGTCTCGGCCGTCATTCAGACTGGCACGAGAGCGGTGTATTCGGTTCGGACAGCGTGCAAACCACTGTGCATCGTGGAAAGCGTTTTTGGTTGTGGGGCGACACGACGCTCGCGCATTATCCGCTGGGTATCTTCGATAGCAGTAGCGCGACGACCAGCCTGCAGCCGCTCGAATCGCTCCAACCGCCGGTGCAACTTCGTTACGAGTACTTCCACGATGAAGAATCCACCCCGCGTGGCGTTGCCAGGATGCCCGGCAGTGGGCCGACATGGTTGAGCGGGTACGTCAGTCTCCCCGATAAGAATGGCGACGAAAAACTCGTCGCTTCGTATGCTAAGATCAAACCGCCATTGGATGCCTACGAACGCGGACTGTGTGTGTGGGACGATGCCGCCAACAATTTCCGTCAGTTAAAGCTGCTTTGGAAAAAATCCGACGGTGGGCCGAGTCCAGCTGTATTGCCACAGGGACACCCCGTGTTCTTCACCGACGCTGACAACAAACCGTGGATATTGCTTGGCGATCCGTTGCCGACGATGAAATTCCCGGCAACCTTCGAGGCCTGGCAGGATCCGGCACGGTGGGAATCGCTCTCACCCCAGAAAACAATTGCGGCTGCGGATAGTGGTGATCCCATCACGCCGCACAGCGGCTCGGTTGCATGGAATGAATATCGAAACCGCTGGGTAACGGTCTTTGTGCAGCTGTATGGCAAACCATCTTTGCTCGGTGAGGTGTGGTACGCCGAAGCCCAGTCGCCAACTGGGCCGTGGGAGAATGCGGTGAAGGTGCTCAGCCATCAACAGTACACGTTCTACAATCCTCGTGTTCACGCTGATCTATCCGAACCAGGCTCGCCGATCCTCTTGTTTGAAGGCACGTACACGAAAGAATTCTCCGGTAATCCGATTCCCAGCCCACGATATGATTACAACCAGATCCTGTACCGGATCGATCTTGATCAGGTCGTTGCAAAACGGGCCCGTTAAGTCTCGTGGAGTTGACGCATTTTGGACTTTCAACGGTAGAATGTCTGGAGCGTGATTGTCCCGCCCGGTCCGTCGCATGAAGCGTTGCAGGAGGGTGAAGCAACTATTGGCATCGGGTCGCGCCAGCGGCTTCGGTTGGCGCGGTCATGCGTTCTTTCGCGGTGCGGTAGTTTTTTGCGGTGCAGCGAGAATTCCTATGACGATGTAACCCACAGCCGCACGGTGGGCAGTGGGTTCACCGGGGAACGTTATCCAAGATCCAGGTCGGAGAGTCACTGATGATTGGCGGAAAATTGGGTCAGGTCACGGTAATCGCGGTCGCCGTCGGCACTCCCTACGTTGCCAACCAGACGCAGTGGGGCCGTGAGACAGTGCAAACCGTTCAGCGGCAGATTGCAGGCGAATCGGCGGGCGTCGACAGCGAAACCAGTAGCGACAGCTATTCCGTTCACGCACTCCATCAAGTCGAATCGTTGCGACCGGTTTCGTCAGAAAAGTATCGTTATGAGGACGATCTCGCTCGCAAGCTTGGTGCCCTCCCTGCTGACCAAAACGCGCCGAGTTTGGTGGGCAATAACGTTACCGACATTCGCGAAGCACTGCGATTCGATCTGAAGCCGCAGATGATTCTCGATCGGTTTTCGCGAGTCTCGACCGTGCTGAGTAATCTGCAACTCGAAGGTTTGCGGGTTCCGGTCGTCACCGGGATCCGAACGGATGACCTGGCGGGAACGCTGACGTACTATTTTGACCACTCGGGCAGTATCCAACGGATTAACTTGCATGGGTTCACCGGGGACACCGAGCGAATGGTCAGCACCCTGACCAACCACTATGGCTTGCAAGCGGAACCGTCGCTCGAAGCGGGGGTGTACACCCGGCGATGGAACGGAATTCCTGTCCACCTACTGCGAATCTCGCTCGCACCGGTCGTCTTCAGTGACGCGGTTCATCAGAAATACACTGTCTTTCTCGAGCTGAATCAACCCAATCTGCAGTACGGCATCAGTGACGAGGCTCGACGGATTGTGCATGCCGATCGCTGGACCGGGCGCTGGTAAGAAGATCACCGATTCAGGCGTCGTCCAGCCTGTAAGGGTGAACTGTTTCTTCGTACAATGCTGATTCATTCGCCACACTTCACTTCGAGAATCGACATGTCATCGTCTCCTGAGACTCCCCGCCCCGTCGGCAGCGACGGTCCCGAGAAAACGATCATCATTGGTAGCGGACCCGCTGGCTGGTCGGCTGCAATTTACGCAGCCCGTGCTAACTTGGATCCCGTGCTGTACGAGGGCACATTCCGTCCCGATATGATTCCTTTGGGGCAGCTCGCGTACACCACCGAAGTCGAAAATTATGCTGGCTTTCCTGCGGGCAATGTCCGCGCCTTTGTCGAGTCGGCGGTCAGCAAGGACCGGCACTACAATCTGCCGCCCGTTCCCGCCGGTCACACTCGCGACGACCAGCCGCACTATGCCGTCCAGGGCACCGAGTTGATGGAGCTGATGAAACAGCAAGCCCTGAATTTCGGCACTCGTGTCGTAAGCGACGATATTGAGCGAGTGGACTTTTCCGGCCCCCCACATACCCTCTATCCCGCCTCAGGAGAGGCAGTTCAAGCACACACCGTGATCATCGCCACCGGTGCGCGAGCAAATTATCTGGGACTGCCCAGCGAAGAGAACTATAAAAACAAGGGCGTCAGTGCCTGTGCGGTTTGCGATGGTGCACTACCGATTTTCCGCAGCAAACCACTCGCGGTGGTCGGCGGTGGGGATTCTGCTGTTGAGGAAGCCACCTATCTCGCGAACCTGAAAGGTGCCGATCGAATCTATCTGATTGTTCGCCGAGATGAGATGCGGGCAAGCAAGGTGATGCAGGAACGAGCCCTGAATCATCCGAAGATCGAAATGAAATGGAACACCGTTGTCGAAGAGGTCCTTGGTGACGGAAAAATCGTCACGAGTCTAAGGCTCAAGAGCACCGTCGACGACTCGATCAGCGATCTCAACGTCGGGGGCATGTTCGTCGCCATCGGACACACCCCCAATACCGCGTTTCTCGATGGCGCCGTCGATATGAATGAGGCTGGCTACATCCGGTGGACTCGACCGTTCCGCACGAATACCAATGTTCCAGGCGTATTCGCCGCCGGCGACGTTGCCGATGATTATTACCGCCAAGCGATCACATCCGCGGGTACAGGCTGCATGGCGGCCCTTGACTCGGAGCGATTCCTGGTCGAACAAGAATCTGTGGTGAGTGCGTCAGTCTAATGTTTGGCCCGCCGGCAAGGCTGTCGGATGTTTTCGTGTCAGAGCGTCAAGCCTCATTTTTGCATCCGCAGCAACACTTGGTCGTTTGTTTGAAACCCTTCGATGTGCCCCGGCCAATGCCCCAGTGACGTGGGAGGGTGGTCCGGCAAAGGACTCGTATTAGCCACGGTTTCCGTTATCGCTTTTACGAGTCTTTCCCAGTGATGGCGATTCATATCGCGGCGAGGAAAGCCAACGGAGTCAAAGGCGATTTGGCAAGCCGCAATAATGACGACAGGCTCGATGGCGAGATCGTCGCCGTGGGGCCAAGGTCGCGGGGAACGTGCACCACGTTGTCCACATGGACGCTGGATTGTCAGTGTCAACGTCTGCGTGGCGCTGGCTTGTTCATCGGGTAGTTCGACAAAGGCTTCCATCCACTGTTGAGCCAAATGCGTGACCATCGCCCCGACTTGCTGCTGGTTCTCCGCCGCCCGCGTGAGTGCCATATCGGCGTTGGGAAGTCGAGTTCGAATGAGCGGCAGTACGTCATGGCGAATCCAATTGCGAGTGTACCGCGTCGACAGGTTGCTGGCGTCCTCTCGCCACGGTTGCTCTCGCTCGATGAGTGCGCTGCGGACTTCATCACGACGCGACTTTAGCAATGGTCGCAGAATTACAAAATCGCTTCCCATGGGGCTGGCCTGGCGCATACCCATCAGGCCTTGCGAGCCGGTTCCACGTAACAGGTGATGTAGAATTGTTTCAGCCTGATCGTCTGCGGTGTGCGCCAGCGCGATATACCGACAACCGCTGCGGGCGGCCACGCTATGAAAAAAATCACGCCGATCTTGACGCAGGCTTGCTTCGTCGTCGCCGGGTGTGGCCATCGGTGGACGCCCTACCTCCATCTCAATTTCCAGCGATCTCGCCAAATCGCGAACAAATTGCTCGTCACCCTCGGACTGCTCTCCACGCAGACAGTGGTTGAAATGAGCAAGACGTAGCGGAGGTCGGGACGTTCGATTCATCCGATCAGAACTTCGCCACTGCTCGGCGATCAGATGAGTCAGCGCCACACTATCTGCACCTCCACTGCACCCCACTACCACGCCAACAGAGGTCGCCGCATCATGTGGCAGCGATGATTGAAAGCTCTCGCGAAGCACCTTCCAACTGATGCGATCACTTGGGAATGGGATCATGGAAATCGATACGATCCAGCGACGTACTGAGCAAAAAGGCGACCCGCTCAACCATCAGGCTGTGTGACTCGCCCGAAGATGTCCTTGAGGATGGCTTGTTCGAGCGAAGTGTCGCGTCCCAACGGAATCCAACCAATTGTTTGAGGGCTTTCGCCAAAGGTGTCGGCACGCAGCGAGCGTTGTTCGCCTTTCTCCGCTCCGATGACGGATTCCGTCGCGTGTTGCGTCCTATCGGTGTCCTCGAGATCTTTCTGCACGATGACTTCCACGCTGTAACCGGATGACACCGGGCGAACGGTGACGATGGCCCGGCGGCGGATCGTTTGCAGCGTGCTCTGCAATCGCTCGAAACCAGTTGTATTGTCCTTTTGCCACGGTTGGAGGATAGATCCAGCAACCTTGTAGCTCGTTTCGAGTTTACCTTCGAGGACCAAACCTTGGCTATTGACGACGGGCTGCTGACGGGCGATACGAAAATAATCATCCAGCGTATCGACCACCTGCAACCAGAGGAAGTCATCGGCGACTGGAGGCAGCTCGAGTGGATTGGGGACGTATTGTTGTGGCACATCACTGGTCAATCGATACGCCAACGACCGGCATCCGCCCGGTAAGGTAATTGCTGCGATCAGCACGACCGCCCCGACAAGACGCGCGCCGCCGTGAAGTTCGCTTCGAGCTGTCGGCGTGCTCAATCGCCCTGGCGATCTCATTTGCGATTCATGGGACGTGCGGCGACATAGGGAAGGGGTTTCGCGCCAGGGATATCATCCGGGAACAAAGACCAAACTGGCACGCGGCGGCGAACCTCCTCCCGTGCGGCGGCTTCCGCTTCGCCAATTTTTTTTTCTTGCAGGATTTTCCGGATATCTTCCTGGACCACCGCGAGCGGAGTCACGCCTTCGCGCTCTCGCTCGGTGACGCGGACGATGTGGTAGGCGTCCACATCTTCGATAATTTGGCTCATGGCTCCCGTGGGGATGGAAAAGATCTGTTCATCGAGGATGCGTGAAGCCAGCGCGTCTTGATTGGTCCAATCATGGACGCCACCATCCCTGGCGAAGGGTTCTTGACTCTTCTCACGCGCGATCGCTTGCATGTTGCCGCCGAAAAACGCCTCCCGACCCATCTCCCAAATCGCGTCGTAGGCGGCTTTCTTGCTATCGTAATTGGCGAACTTGACCGTGATTTGTTCCCATTTTGCACGTGCAGTTTTGTAGAACTCGGGCTGATGAGAAATATAGTAGCTATGAATTTCCGAAAGCGCGATCACCGGATTTCGGTCGACTTTGTGCTGGAGATAAACCTGTCCGAGCATCTGGTCGATGAAATCACGTTCACGGGCGGCCAGGGATGTGGCTTCTCCGCGTAGCTTTTCGTCAAGTTCGGCGAGCGAGTTCACATGGTATCGCTTGCGTAGATCAGGGATTTCGGATTCGAAGAACATCTGACGGGCTTGAGCCTGCATCTTCTCGTCCGCCTCCCCCCGTTTCTCTGCCGATTGCGTTGCGACTTGATCGAGCAGGAAGGCCTCCCGAAACATGCGGCTTTGGATCGTTTGTTGCAATAGGCCACGAAGCATCCGCAGGCGGGCGAATTGAACGTGCTCCTCAGGTATTTTTTGGTCCGTTTTGGCGACCACCTCTGCAATACGCGCCTCGATCTTCGGGCTCAACTCACCTAACAGAATAGAACTTTCTCCGACAATCGCCACGACCGTCGCCGGATCGGTGGGCAAATTGGCCGCCATCGCTTCGTCAAGCTGCTCCTGAGTGAGCATTTGAGCGAACGCAAATGGCGCCGCACCCATCGCAACGATCATGATCACCAGGAGGCGTGCAAGCGGTAATCTACAATACGAGGGCATAGTGGGCCCAATGGCTCGGAATCAGATGGAAGGAGGGCAAACGTTCTTCCGCTTGTAAAGAAACCAGTCGCGGAAGTGCAACATCGATTCGTGGCGGATCTGTCTTGAGTTGCTATCTTCGTTCCATCCTCAGCGAGTCGCCGCTTCCGCCCGCCTGAACGACGTTTTGCTCGACCGACGCGGATGAATGGGGAGTTGCAGCATTCTTGGTGATCCGTAGCGAGACTCCAGGCAAATACTGCCGTCGAGGTGCTCGACCAGACCGGTGCAATTCTCCATCCAGTCGCCGGTATTGAGGTACAGCATCTCCTCGCTATACACAATCTTGGGCGTGTGCGTGTGACCGCATATCACCCCGTCGCAATCCTGATCGCGGGCATGTTGCATGATCGCCGCTTCAAAACCACTCAGCCACATCACAATTCGTTTCACCAACGATTTTAAGGAAGCACACGCACCATAGGGGTTTTTGCTGCGGCGACCCGGCAGGCGGTTGAAGAGGCGATTGGTGCTGAGCACCGTGTCGTAGACAAACGAGGTGACCTTCGAAACCCATTGGGCCTGCGTTTCGACGACGTCAAATAAGTCACCGTGGGTGATCAAGAACCGCCATCCACCAGACGACTCAAACACAAACTCGTTAGCAAAATGAATGTCTGAGAACTGATCGGGGATCATACCGCGACTGTGCTCGTTTCGCAAAAATGAGTCGTGATTGCCCGGCACGTAGAATACCTCGACGCCATTGGCAATGAGGGACTCGATATGATCGAGCATTTCTTTGCAGGCGCCCGACCAATGCCATCCCTGATTGCACCGCCATCCATCAATGAAGTCGCCGACGAGATAGACCCGTTCGGGGGCATAGGACCGCATGAATTCAAGGCATTGTTGCGCTTGCGAATGCTTCGAACCCAGATGGACATCGCTGACCAGTAGGGTCTGGACTGCCGTCTTCGGGGAGTGTTTCGCCATGTTTTTTGCTAATCCTCGCGAAAAGATGGACGCCGGGCTGTCTTTTTTAAACCGGCAGTTGGGCAAGCCGGTAATTCTAACGGAGTCTCAAGCCATGCAAGCGCTTTTTCTGAAACGGCGGTTCATCATCCCTTTCGATAGTCTAGCGGGTTTGTATTAGGGCGCAGGGGCGTCTATGATTAGCCGTCGCGGTGGTTTCTCCAGCATCTGTGCACTGCGGCTATTTTCAGTCCGAAAATCACTCGCCCTTCTACCTTCCCTGGAAAATCACCATGCACTCACCTGTTCTCCTGCGACCGCTGACGCTGCTGAGATGCGTGGTGACAGTGGCGATGTTGTTTTTTTTAGGCAGTATCACTGCGACTGACGTGACCGCGGCAGGGACGCCCGCGATCGCTGTGGCGGAAAAGGATCCTGACTTCGCGATTCAAGGTGAATACGTCAGTGCCGACCGTGCCCTACAAGTGATCGCCGCGGGAGACGGAGATTTTGACGTAGTGATCTATGACGGAGGCCTGCCCGGCGCAGGTGCGCGAGGCGAACCACGCCGCATCGAAAGTGACATAGATGCTATTAGCGACCTCATTGATTCGATGGGCATGCAGCGAATCGAGCGTTCCAGCCCCACCGAGAAACTCGCTCCACCCAGTGGCGCCATTGTGCTTTTTGACGGAACCCCTGAATCGCTCAAACAATACTGGAAGAATGCCAAAGTCAGTGAGGATGGACTGCTCGAGCCAGGTACGTCGACCAAGCAAAATTTTGGTGACTACCGATTGCATGTTGAGTTTCGCACTCCGTATTCACCCGCAGCACGTGGGCAGGGGCGTGGCAATAGCGGCGTTTATCATCAAGGTAGATACGAGACGCAAATCCTCGATTCCTTTGGACTGCAGGGGCTCAATAACGAAGCGGGCGGCATCTATACCGTCAGCGCACCATCGATCAATGCGTGTTTTCCACCGCTGCGTTGGCAAACTTATGACGTCGACTTCACCGCCCCTCGTTTCGACGACACCGGCAAGAAGACTTCCAACGCGCGCATGACGGTGCGTTTGAACGGGTTGATGGTGCAAAACGATGTGGAGATACCTGGGCCAACCCGCGCGTCGATGTTTAGCGACGAGGCTCCGCAAGGACCCATCATGCTGCAGAACCACGGCGATCCCGTGCGGTTTCGAAATATTTGGTTGGTGCCTCGCGATGCTCAACGGGAAGCGGCACGTCCCATCGTGCCTGGCTTTGAACGTTTTGTCGCGACGGAGTCAACATCGCTCGCCGATGCCGGCGATATTTTGATGAACTCACTCGCATGTATTGCTTGCCACAAGGCGGAAGAAACGCTCGCGCCGCCCCAGCAAGGACCGGATCTAACCGAATTGGCGGGCCGCGTTCGCGCTGACGCGATCGTTGCTATGATCGCCGCTCCCCACGCCGCGAAGTCTGGCACCACGATGCCCGATCCGTGGCCAGGCCTTGATGCGACCACGCGCAAGCAGAACGCGGATAAGATCGCAAGTTACCTCATGCTTCGTGGCAGGGGCAAAATCGCCGATCGTGTGGTCAGCCAATCGCTCGCCGATCGAGGCAAAGTGCTCTATCACAATATTGGCTGCGTTGCCTGCCACGGCGTGCTCGATTCTGACAGCGAAAAGACGCCATTGGCGACCACCGTTCCGCTTGGCCAAACCCACTCCAAATATACGGTGCCGTCGCTGATCGATTTTTTACAACGCTGCACCACGATTCGTGGCGGCCTGCGAATGCCTACCATGGTGGGGACGCCCGACGAGGTGGCCGCAGTGGCAGCCTACTTGACGCGGCAAACAAGCGTCGGCGAGCACGACGCGACTTTTTCGCGGAAAATTTATCGCGGCAAGTGGGATTCACTTCCAAACTTCGCCACGCTCGAGCCCGTCAGCTCCGATGAAGTGGATGGATTGAGAATCGCCGATCTCAATCCCAAGAACAATTTTGCGGCTGTATTCGAGGCCAAGCTTTCCATTGAGCAGGATGGCCAATACACGTTTCTGCTCTCAAGCGATGACGGCAGCGCGTTCGAAATCGACGGTCAGCGACTCGTCAACGATGGCATTCACCCCACGACTACGCGACAAGCGACCTATTCGCTCAGAGCAGGCGTGTACCCCATCCGTGTCGAGTATTTTGACGGGGGAGGGCAGGTCGAAGTGAAACTAGAGATGGTCGACCCACGCTTGGGACGCGACGACATTAGCGCTTGGATCACCGACGGCGAGCAAGGCGAACCGATCGATCTGTTGCCCAGCGAGTTTGTTCCTGAAGAGGCCCTCGTCGCTCAGGGTGAGCACTTGTTTCACAGTACGGGCTGCGCCACTTGTCACGCCTTCGACACCGCGCCACCTGCTGCGAACCTGTCTCCTGCGAACCTGTCTCCTGCGAAGCACGCCACGCCTCTGAACCAATTAATGTCGACGGGCGGATGCCTGGCCGATCAAGTCAAGTCGCCAGCCGTTGATTTTCGATTGGGCGAAACTCAAAAGTCCGCGATCTCCGCGGCTTTACGTCGTCGTCGTGATGGCAAGCGTCCCGCGGCGGACGACACGCGGCGGGTCCACGCCACGATGGTGGCGCTCAATTGTTATGCTTGTCATGAGCGAGATGGACTCGGTGGGCCTGAAGCGTCTCGCGACCCGTTCTTTCACAGTGTCGTCCCAGAGATGGGCTTGGAAGGCAAACTCCCACCGCCCCTCACCGGCGTTGGTGACAAACTCAATGATGGCTATTTCAATCGCGTCTTGAACGTGGGTGCCAACACGCGCACGTACATGCTGACGCGGATGCCGGGTTTCCATCACGACTCACTTGCGGAGTTTGAGAACGCCATCATTCGGCTCGATCGCAGCGACGCGATCGACCCGGTCGAGCAAACTGTCTCGGATGAAGACGTCCAGATCGAGGGACGCAAACTCTGCGGCAGTGGAGGTTTGTCGTGCATCAAATGCCACAGCTACAACGGCAATACGGGCGGTGGGCTCGGCGCGATTGACCTGTTACTGATGCCCCAACGACTTCGGCAGGAGTGGTTTCAACGCTACCTGAAAGATCCCGCTCTGTATCGCCCTGGTACGCGGATGCCAGACAGCTTTGTCGATGGACGCAGCGCCGTGACGGATGTATTTGACGGAGATCCTGAGAAACAGATCGATGCGATTTGGCAGTATCTCTCACTTGGTACTGAAGCCAAAGAACCGGCTGGGTTGAATCAATCGGCGATCGTGCTGGCGGCAGACGATCGACCACTCATCTATCGCAACTTTTTTGACGGCGTCAGTCCTCGCGGTATCGGCGTGAGTTATCCCGGCAGCCTGGATTTAATCTGGGATGCGGATCAAATGTCCTTAGCCCGAGTTTGGAAAAATGAATTCATGGATGCATCGAAACACTGGCGAGGACGCGGTGAAGGCCGACAGCATCCCCTTGGCGATGCGGTTATCGCGATGGATCCCGTGCCTGCACTGGCAGTGCTGAACGCCGAGTCGGATCCTTGGCCAACCGAATCAGGACGGGCCCTGGGCTATCGCATGAGAGGCTTCACACTCGATACCGATGGCAATCCAGCATTCCGCTATTCCATTGGCAAAACGAATATCGAGGATCAACCCCTCCCCACAGCAAATGGTTTCGAGCGACACCTAACGATCCATGCTGACAGCGATAATCCCAGCAAGATTTTGGTCTGGCAGATTGCTGCCGGAAAAATCTTACCGATCGATGGCGGGTATCGCATTGACGATCGCTACACGGTGGACGTCGACGGGATTGACGTTGATCTGCTGAGTGTTGATGGAAAACAAGTGTTACGAGCCACCATTCCGCCCGCAACCACAACGACCGTTTCACAAACCATTCGCTGGTAATGATTGCCATGTCTCCAATTCGCTATTTATCATTGCTCATTCTATCCTTGCTCATGGCGTTGTCAGTGACAGGGGTCGTGACGGCATTCGCCGAAGATCCCACGGAGAATGATTATTACACAATCACCACGTTTGAGACGCCGGCCGATGAGGTCATCGAAGCCTGCGGTTTCCAACGCATGCCCGATGGCAAACTCGCCGTTTGTTCGCGGCGTGGTGACATTTTTATGATCACCGAGCCGCTAGCCAAAAAAGTGACGGCGGAGCAGTTTCACCTCTACGCCCGCGGGCTTCACGAACCGTTAAGCTTGGCTCTGCGTGATGGCTGGCTGTATGCTGTCCAGCGTCCCGAAGTGACCCGCATGCGTGATACCGATGGCGATGGTCGCGCTGATGTTTTTGACACCTATGCTGATGGCTGGGGCATTTCGGGCAACTATCACGAGTACGCATTCGGATCGAAATTCGATGCCGACGGCAACATGTATATCACCCTGTGCTTGACTGGATCCTTTTCCAGTGACGTCCCGTTTCGTGGCTGGGCGATGAAAATCACGCCTGATGGCGAGACACGACCGATGAGTAGCGGCGTTCGCTCGCCGGGTGGCATGGGCTCCGACACACATGGAAACATTCTCTACACCGACAATCAGGGGCCCTGGAACGGCACATGCGGCTTGAAGATGCTGCGGCAGGGCAAGTTCCTGGGTCACCCAGGTGGATTTCGTTGGTACGATCTTGCCCCCTCAATGGGCCCGCGGCCGAGCCAACCAGATGATCCCAGCCGCATGGTTATCGAAGCGGCGAAGATCCCTGAGCTTGTCCCGCCAGTCTTGCTTTTCCCGTACGACAAAATGGGCAAGAGCGCCTCGGGGATTGCCTGCGATACGACGGAGGGAAAATTTGGTCCCTTCGCCGGACAACTGTTTGTGGGCGATCAGACCCAGAGCTGCATCATGCGAGTGTTTACCGAACAGATCGATGGAGTTTGGCAGGGAGTCTGTTTTCCGTTTCGCAAAGGCTTTGCCTCAGGCAACGTCGGCGTGGAGATGGACGCCAGCGGCGCGTTGTTTGTCGGCGGCACGAACCGTGGTTGGGGCTCAGTGGGCCCGCGAGAATTTGCCATCGAACGTCTCGATTGGAACGGCAGGGTGCCCTTCGAAATCAAGGAGATGCGGCTTACGAAAGAGGGCTTTGAGTTGGTGTTTACCGAACCGGTCGATGCAGCGACGGCCGGCAATTTGGAGTCCTATCAAATGTCGACGTACACCTACATGTATCGTGAACCCTACGGCAGCCCGGAGGTCGATACAACCCTGCCCAAAATTATCTCAGCAACCGTTTCGGACGACCTCACCCGGGTGCATTTGATCGTCCCAGGTCTGCAACTTGGGCATGTTCACGAACTGCATGCCGATGGCGTGCTCAACAAAGACGGAAACAGTTTGCTGCACAAGGAAGCATACTATACGATCAATAAGTTGCGGTGATGAGCCCATTAACGAGTTTCTATGACATACCGATATGCAAAAACCTGAGGTTGTACGCGAATTCGAAATCGCAACTTTCGCAGAGCGAAAGGCGACCGTTTTATGTCTGCTCGTCGGAGGGTGGATTGGATCCGTGGCAACCGCAGGCGGTTCACCACCCATTCATTTCAACGAACAGATCCGGCCGATCCTCTCGGAGAAATGTTTCGAGTGTCATGGTCCCGATGAAGAGAGCCGCACTGCCGGTTTGAGGCTGGACGTGTTTGACGAAGCGGTTAACTACGGTGCGATCGTCCCTGGCGAACCCGCTGAGAGCCTGCTCGTCGAACGCATCCTGACCGACGATGCCGACATGATCATGCCGCCGCCAAAATCGCATAAGACACTGAGCGATGACGAGCGGAAACTGCTCATTCAGTGGATTCGCGAGGGCGCGATCTACCAGCGACATTGGTCGTTCCAACCGATACCGCTCGAACGTGATGAGTCGAAAACCATCGACGACTTCATCGACGAAGTCTTGGTAGAAAAAAAACTCCATTCATCGCCCCCTGCTCCAGCCGAGCGATGGCTGCGCCGGGTCACTCTCGACTTGACCGGTCTGCCACCGTCGCTCGAAGAAATCAATGCGTTTCTGGGCGACGACTCTCCTGATTCTCGAGCACGGGTCGTCGATCGATTGCTAGCATCCTCCGCATACGCCGAACGCATGGCGGCGGAATGGCTCGATGTGGCTCGCTACAGCGATACCTACGGCTATCAAGTCGATCGAGATCGATTTGTTTGGCCATGGCGTGACTGGGTAATCGAGGCGTTCGATCGCAACATGCCGTACGACGAATTCATTGTCCAACAGCTTGCGGGTGATTTGCTACCGAACGCGACTGATGAACAAATTCTTGCGACCACGTTCAGTCGACTTCATCCGCAAAAGGTGGAGGGCGGTAGCGTCGCAGAGGAGTTCCGCGTCGAGTACGTGATTGACCGCGCCCAAACCGTCTCGACCGCATTCATGGGTCTCACTTTTGAGTGTGCTCGGTGCCATGATCATAAATTCGATCCGTTGTCGCAAAAAGAATTTTATCAGCTCAACGCGTTCTTTGCGAATATCAATGAGTCCGGGCTTTACTCGTATCACACCAACAGCATCCCCACTCCAACGCTCCGTTTGCCTACCGAGGAACAGCGTGATCGGCTCGCTCAAACACGGCAGTACGTAGCCGACGCCGAGGCAAAATACGCCGCCGCGTGGGAGTCGATCGATGCCAGCGCAATCCCGCAACTCGATGAAGCGAGGAAATCGATCTCATTCGCGCCGATGGTTTCCCAGCACTTTGACGACGAAGCAGCAAAGAAGTTGTCGGTAAAACTAGTCGATGGTGTTCAAGGTCATGCCGCGGAATTGTCCGGAGATGCCGGAGTGCCCGTGGGGCCCGCCGACTTCCGCCGCTGGCAGCCGTTTTCCGTTTCATTGTGGCTGCAGACGCCCGCTTCGAAGGAGCGTGCGGTCGTCTTTCATCATTCGCTCGGTTGGACGGATGCCGCCAGTCGCGGTTATCAACTTCTGATCGAAAACGGAAAGCTGTCCGCTTCGCTCGTTCACTATTGGCCTGGTAATGCCATCAGCGTCCGCACTCCGACCGATGTTCCCGTTGGTCAGTGGCAGCATGTCGTCGTAACGTACGACGGTTCGAGCCGAGCGGATGGACTCCGCGTTTTCATTGATGGCGAACTCGCTGACTGCGACGTCGTCGAGGATTCACTTACCAAGGAAATCACCACCGGTAATACTCACAATATCACAATCGGCGAACGCACCCGAGACCGAGGCTTCACCGACGGTCGTGTCGACGAATTCGAGGTCTATGATCGACAACTCACGTCCGCCGAGGTATCGACGCGATTCGAGCAAAAACCGTTGGACTGTCTGCAGCATTCGGAGTCATTCTTATCGTTATCCGATCACAGCCGTCGCGAATTGATAGCGGCGTATTATGACAAAGCGAGTCAGAACGCACTGGCAGAATTGACCGACGCGCGAGAGAAACGCGATCGCCTACTCGACTCGATTGCCGAAATCATGGTGATGAGGGAATTGCCTGAGCCTCGCGCCACCTACATTCTCGATCGCGGTGTTTATGATCAACACAACGAGCGAGTCACACCAGCAACGCCCGCAGCCCTGCCACCGATGGGCGACGACGAGCCAAGAAATCGGCTGGGATTGGCGCGTTGGTTAACGCGTAGTGACCATCCTCTGACAGCCCGCGTGGCTGTGAATCGGTACTGGCAATTGTTCTTTGGCCGTGGGCTGGTTGTGACAACAGAGGACTTCGGAAGCCAAGGAACTCCACCCTCGCATCCAGGTCTGCTCGATTGGCTCGCTCGCGAATTCATCGATTCGGGCTGGGACGTGAAGCAGTTGCTCAAGACGATTGCTCTGTCGAATGCCTATCAACGCGACTCGGAGACGGCCCCCGACGTTCGCCGGCGAGATCCTGAGAACATTTGGCTGGCCCGTGGCCCAGTTGCCCCACTGACTGCGGAGATGGTGCGTGATTCAGCACTTTCAAGAAGCGGATTGTTATCTCGCAGAATCGGCGGTCCGCCTGCTCGGCCCTACGAACTCGCCGTCGCGTTTCAACCTATCGAGCCGGATCAGGGCGAGGGGCTGCACCGGAGAAGTCTTTATACCTACTGGAAGCGAACCGCGCCAGCGCCGGTGATGGTGATTCTCGATGCGTCGACGCGCGATGTGTGCCGGGTGCGACGCGAGCGAACCAGCTCGCCGCTCCAGGCTCTGGTGCTGCTCAATGGGCCTCAGTACGTCGAAGCTGCCCAAGGCGCCGCCACGGAGGTGCTCAAAACGCTCGGGGAAAACGCCGAGCCCGTCCAACAAATCGAGCGGCTGTTCCAGTCATTGACCAGCCGCATTCCCACAACATCCGAGGCGGCAATTTTGACCAGCCTCTACAATGAACAGTTGCAGACCTTTTCGCATGACAAGGACGCCCTGACGCAATATCTCGCAATTGGCGAGTTCGAACCTTCCGGGGCTGGCGATCACGTGAACGCCGCCGCACTCGCAATCGTGGCTCAAGCGATCATGAACCTCGACGACTGCTTGATCAAACGCTAAAGAGCACTGAATGAACATCCATTTTGGAGTCAGTAGACGGCAATTCCTTAATCAGTTCGCCATGGGGCTGGGAGGTCTCGCACTGGCTGATCTGATGTCGGGATCCGCCACTGCGAATTCGGCATCGCCACCTGGTGTCGGCCCGACAGAGCTTCCCAGCGGTGCGGCTTTGGCTGCGCTTCATCATGCGCCGACGGCCAAGCGTGTAATCTATCTCTTTCAGGCCGGCGCACCGTCGCAGATGGATTTGCTCGATCACAAACCGCTGCTCAAACAATTGCACGGCACCCAACTGCCTGAAGAAGTCCGTGGCGGACAACGATTGACAGGAATGTCGGGTAATCAATCGAGTCTACCACTCGTCGGCTCTCCGTTCCAATTCGCGCAGCACGGTCAGAGCGGCGCCTGGATGAGCGATCTGCTTCCGCATGCGGCCAAAATCGCCGATGACCTGTGTATCGTCAAATCGATGTACACCGAAGCGATTAATCACGGACCTGGCGTCACATTTCTGCAGACCGGCAGCCAACTGCCCGGCCGACCGAGCATCGGGGCTTGGCTCAGCTACGGTCTCGGTGCAGAGAATGAGAACCTGCCAGCCTTCGTCGTCCTGCTGACCAAGAACAAAAGCGGTCAACCATTGGCGGCACGTCTTTGGGGATCCGGGTTTTTGCCATCCGAACATCAAGCCGTGCAGTTTCGCAGCGCTGGCGACCCCGTCCTCTACCTCCGCAATCCCGATGGCGTCAGCTCCTCCGCCCGACGCCGGATGCTCGATGCCATGGACGAGCTGCATCAACTCAAGATTCAAACCGAGTCAGATCCATTTGTAGAAGCTAGGATCGCTCAGCACGAACTCGCGTTCCGCATGCAGATGTCGATCCCAGAAGCAACCGATATCTCCGGAGAAACACAAAGCACACTGGACTCCTATGGATCAGACGTCCATGATCAAGGCACGTTTGCATCGAACTGCCTGCTCGCTCGTCGTTTGGCCGAACGCGGAGTCCGTTTTATCCAGCTCTATCACCAGGGATGGGACCAACACAGTGGACTGCCAAAACAATTGCCGGTGCAGTGTAAGGAAACCGATCAACCTGCTGCCGCTCTTGTCAGCGATCTCAAATCGCGCGGGATGCTCGACGACACGCTCGTCGTTTGGGGTGGTGAGTTTGGGCGAACCAACTATTGCCAAGGAACACTTTCGCCGGGCAACTTTGGACGCGACCACCACCCTCGCTGTTTCACGATGTGGATGGCGGGCGGCGGGGTCAAACCAGGCATCTCGTACGGCGACACCGATGAATATGGATACAACGTCGCAACCAATCCCGTTCACGTACACGATTTCCAAGCAACCTTAATGCACTTACTTGGCATCGATCACGAGCGACTTACATTCCGCTACCAAGGTCGACAATTTCGGTTGACCGATGTCCACGGGAAAATCATCCATTCAATCCTTGCTTGACGCGTTGAGAGCCCATCCGAAAAAGGTCTGACCCTTGGAGACGCGTCATCTTATGAGGTATTGACCGGTCTCGGCGGAGAGGGTCAGACCCCATGTCGACTAGGCTCTTAAGCAATCGTGCGGGGCATTCACAAAAATACCACCCTGCCGGTATCGGCAGGATGGTCAAAGACATTCGCAGTCATGCTCCACCAGCAGCTAACGCTGCCGGCATCGGCGTACTTGACAACTATTTTTGCTGCTGTTGCAAGCCTGGACGAACTCGTTTGTTGATGTCCGTTTCCAACACGCCGAAGACTGACTCGTGACGCGCAACTGACATCTGCAGAGCTGCGAGCAGTCGCTTAGCAGTGAAGAAGTTGACAATGATCCGTTGTTTCACTTGGATGGGGTCCTTTGGAACGCCGATTGGCTGCGGGTTCAAACCAAAATCGATGATCAGTTCTTCGGGTGACCCAGTGACGCGGCAAAAGTTGGCGTAGGTGGCCAAGGCGTCACGATCTTCGACTTGAACCTGAACCGGTTGTTGTGGAGGCGTCTGCGCCTTCGCTGCCGGTGATGTTGATTCCGCAGTTGCCGTCGCAGTCGCTGTTTCGGTTTCGTCCGGTTCGTTCATATTGTCGTCTGCCATCTAAAAATTCTCCAAAAGGTGAGAAAGGGGAAAGGTCGGTTACATGACGCGTTGGTTTCGTTCCAAAAATCCCCCTGGGCTCGCAGCGCGCCAGCGACTCAGAGGGGGACGTCAAACTAATCTTATTAGTTCAATAATGGTTGGTGTTCAATGCGCCGAGGTTGCTGTTGGGACGCACAAGTTAAGTAAGTAGTTCCTTAGAAATCAAAGTTAAATGTCTTAATGATGACGCGCCACAAGCGTTGCCCCAACGACATTGGATCGACGTGAACTTTTGCGGCGCCACGGTATCCTGGACGAAGTAGCATGTCGGCGGAATCCAACGGCACGCGAGCTTGATAGGACACGCTGCGAGGTTTGACTTGTCCAGTCTTCGGATCAATTTCCGTTTGCAGATCGCCACCGGTTTGGCTCGACATCGATGTGCTGGCGGCATCCATCGGCTGCTTGGAAATTTCGTCGATACTGCCATGAAACGTATCTAATCTCAGTGAGTCGAGTTTGAGGTCGACCCGTTGATCCTTGCGGACCAGTTGTCGGTCACCTTGATCGATAATCAAAACGGCCTCGAAACCATCCGGTGCACCGATCTCGCAGATCATATCATCAGCCGTCAACAGCGCTCCTCGGTTTTCGACTTGCAATGGCGTGCCCGTCCAGCCCGGCAAACGTCCATCGCCGGGATCATTACTGGGCTTTTCAGGAGGGGGCAATACAAAACCTTTCTGCTTGGCTCGGATCGTCAGGCGATCGACTTCCTCCTGTGTTTTCGTTTTCAGCGAACGAATGGACTGGAGCATCTTTTCCTGCGTTTCAATTCGTGCGATCACTGATGCTTCTTCTTGAGCGCGGCGTTTGAGGTTTTCGAGCTGTACGGATGCGTAACGTTCCTCACCGTGCAGATCGGCCAACCGGATTTTTAGCTCGGGATCATCGAGGACCGCAATTGGCTCACCTATCGACACCAACGTTCCGACGGGCACTGTCTCGACGATACGTCCCATCGTACCGGCGTACACTGTGCCCGCACGACTCGGACGGATCTCGAACGCGGCGTCAATATGATGCGGCAGTGGTATGTAACACACCGCGGCGATCGCAATGCCGGCAATGGCCAGCGAGGTCAAAAGGGGGCCACGTTTCACTTTTGCGAGTCTCCCGGGAGTACGAACGAATTTCCAAGTCTGGATGATCGGCTGGGCAACGAGCCCCGAAAAACCGATCACCGCTAAAATGCGTCCCAGTGCCTGCAGACCGTATGGCTCGAGCACTTGCATGACGAACCACACGATTGAAAACACGACGACCCAGCGATAAATCACACTGGCAATTGTGAACATGCCGAACAAAAATCGATTCCGCTGCGGCAGAAATGGATCGTCTTGCAATTCCAGCCCGAGACAGGTTTCTTGAAACCAGCGTTTGAGCACTTCCGTACTCTTTTGACGCAAGTTAGGAATCTCAAGGTAATCCATCAGGATGTAGTAGCCATCAAATCGCAGCAGGGGGTTACCATTGACTAGAACGGTGCTGACCACATTGAGAAACATCATGTTCAAGCACAGATCGTTGATCGTTGTACCGGATTCGCTGAAAAACCATACAAATGCAGCGATCGATGCGAGAATCATTTCGACATAGATACCGCCCGCCCCAATCCAAATCCGTTTCCATTTGCTCGGCAGCATCCATGAGTCGGAAACATTGCAGTACAAACAGGGCGTGAACACGAGCAACATAAATCCGATTTCATGGCACTCGCCCCCAAATTTCTTACAACTCAATCCGTGACCGAATTCGTGAATTACCTTCACGATCGCCATCGTCGCCGCTAAGATAATCCAGCGGTCGGCGGCAAAAAACTGATGGAATGTCGGCAGTTTTGCATAGACCGTTTGGTACTGCGTCGCGAGCAAGAGCGAGGCTGCAAGCAGCAAACAGGCAAAAAAGATCAATGCGGGTACGGTGAAGATCCAGCCCGCAATCGGCAACAATCGATTGAGAATCTTTTCCGGGTCGATGCCTCGGAACCGTACCGCGAAAACGTTGGAGAGCTTGCCGAGCAACTCTTTGTTCTTTTTAGTTCGGCCACGTTCACGGAGCGATTTGCCCTGACCGGGGGAATTGCTGATGACCAGTCCGCTCCGGTGCAGCATCCCGATGAACTGCTGCAAGTCACCAAACGTGATCTTTTGCGGCGCGAAACGCTGCTCGAATCCATCTTTAATCTGCTGCAAACTGACATGCCCGTCGAGCATGTTCAGGATGAAGTACTCCTCGTCGTGGAAGCGGAAGTATTGCAAGCCCACGGGTTCCTTCATCACCCAGTAACCCTGCCCCTGGTAATGGTGCCGGCTCGCGGTCAAGTCAGGACGTCGGCGCACCGTCAGCGCACGTGACGAACTGCTTACCAGTGATTCAGCAAGGGTGGTCATGGAGAGAGTGGGAAAGCAAGAGAGTGGGAGAGAAAGCTAGAACCGAGATGCGAATAACTAATTAAACGCGATTTCGGCGTCCATTCCTGGTTTGATGATCCAGGCGCCGGTTTCGTCTTTGCGATTGTCAATATCGACCCAGATCCGCGCCTGGTGACTCATATCGAGTTCACTGGCGACAAATCCGACCTTGCCTTCGACCACGACTGGCGCGTCCTCGTCACTGGTGGCGAATACTCGCACGGTCACTGGCAAGCCGGCCCGCACACGGCCAGGGAATTTCATGACGTCAAGAACGGCCTCGACTCGCAGGCGGTCGAGTTGCACGAGCGTTACGATCGGTGAGCCCGCTTGTACCCATTCGCCTTGCTGAGCCACTCGCTTTTCTATGTATCCGTCAAACGGAGCAACCACTTGGCGACGCTGCTCGTCATACTCCGCAATCTCTCGCTCGTTGCGTTTGCTGATGTACTGGGCCTTGGCAATCTTCATTTGCATTTCAGCCAAATCAATTTTGAGTGACGCGCGTACCGCTTCGAGCAACTTCTTCTTCACCTCCCAAACGGAAACCGTTCGTTCTTCATAGAGTTTCTTGTAGGATTCCGCCTCCGCGTCGGAAAGCTCCCTCGTATTTTTTGCATCTTGCAGGTTGATATCGTTATCCGCGTTGAGCATCGCCTCGGTTTCATCCGCCTTTTTGAGAGCGACTGTCAGCTTCGCGGCTGTGTCGTCGATGACCGCGAGCACGTCGCCAGCGATCACGTTCATCCCCTCTTCCGTGTTCAAGGCAATCAGTTTCCCTTCGACTTCGGCCGGGATGTCAACGTTACGAATAAATTTGACTTGACAGCGATCGCGGATCTTGAACGGCTGCAATCCAGGTGACGTCTCCGGCGCGGGTTGTGCAGAAACCGTCATTACGGAAGTCGTCAGGATGACGAGCGCCGCAATCAGTCGAAGCGAAAGAATGGCTGGTTTTAAAAGCATGAGAGGTCTGGGAGAACGCTGAACAAAAATGGAAGAAAATTTTGAGGGGACGATGATGATTAAAAAATAAATTTGGCGAACCATTCGTAGACTTCATGCAAGAGCACGAAGCCGCTGGCACGGCGGCCTACTTTGACGTCCGCCGTCAGCTTCGTGCCTGGACTCGGCGAAAGTTTGTGCAGTTCCTCTTGGTTGGGCAGAACTCGCATCTTGATGATCGAGCCATGTTCTTCGTTGGATTCGGCCCGAAGCGAAATATTTTCAACGGGCAGCGTGCCTGTGAGCGGATGATCGGGATCGGATGCTAAGATATAAGTGACTTCGAGTTCCTTGGTTGCATTGTTGTGAATGAATTCATCCAAATGGCCCTCTCGCTTTTCCGGCATCTCAATTTCGAGATACATCGGCTTGTTTAAGTCCGCGACTTCCATCAGGACTTGACCCGTTGTGATAGGCCGATTGAGCAGCAACTTTTCGACTTCCCACGAAACGATGCGTCCATCAATAGGCGATCGAACGGTTAAGTCTTCGGCGCGTTGCTGCTTCAGTGCGAGCTTTGCATGCTGGGCTTCGAGCTTGGTCTTCAGCTCAATCTCTTCGGCCCCGAGAGCCCACTTCTCGGTGCGTTTGAGCTCTTGACTCAGTTGGGCGCGAACGCCCTGCAGTTCCGCCATCGTGGTCAAAATCTGGCCCTCAAGCTCGGTGATCTCCACATCGACCTTGGGGTTGACCATTCGTACCAGGGGCTGGTCTTTGACGACCATCGAATTGTGATCGACGAGCACCTCCCGAACCTCCCCATCGATACCCGCGAAAATCTCGCGGCGAGCTTCTGGCTTGAGCGTCCCGTCGGCTTCCAAGTCGAAATCCAGGGGAATGAAAACGCCCGCGGCGATCAAGCCTAAAATCAACGCAGCGATGCCCAACGTTTTCGGCAAAGTGCGGGCTCGGAGTACCCATGTCGCCCGACCAAGCGTCCGCCATACCGGCATCAAGAATAGGTTCGTGTGAGCCTGCGAGTTGGCGATCGCACGCGTGCCGTGTTCGTAGACCAAGTCACAACGGGTGCGAAAAACATCCGCTGGCAAGTCCGTTTCAATCTGCTCGACAATGAGGGCTCCAATGACATCGCCCCGGTGTGCGTCGTCCCGATCGACGGCGCCCGCGGCACCCGTCTCCTGCTCGTGGCCGAGTTTTCGTTGTGGTTCTCGCAGCGGTAGAACAGCAATATTTCGCCCGTAGGAAAGATCGACGTAGTCCTCGAGGGCTTCTTCGATTTGAGGTGGTAAATCCTCTGTTGACCCATCGTGCCAGAGCGGTTCGCCTGCTGCGACAACCCGAGTCGCGAGCACATTGAGCGCGGAAATGATATTGGAGCGGTTTTCAATGGTGTCCTGGCCACTGATGGCCTCCACCGTACATTTGCGACCCTTCTTAATCGCGACGCTCACTCGGTCACAACCGATTAGCCGCCGTCCTTCGTTGGCCACAATATAGGCAGTCTCTTTCAAATCAAGCGACTCATGAGCGGCGCGAGCGAACGAGTCGGCTTGCTGCCAGAGCGTTTGCCGGTCGCCGAGCTTAATCAGTTTTTGGCTGCGCAGCCACTCTGCAGCCAGTTCACACATCTGCTGCAAAAACCGCATGTATCCTTTCTGTGTCTCCGGTGCCGTGTCGGGCCGCTGGAAAATTTCGATCACACCATCTTTGTGCCCATCGTGCTGGAGTGCACCAAGCACCAACAAATATCGCGTCGGATTGCCTTCGGCGTCGCCATCAGTCGTGCCGCTGTAGGGCGGCACCAAGACCGATTGTCCGGCATTGGCGGCTCGTTGGATGAGCCGTAGGTGCCGCGTCGCGTCGTCGCTATTGTCCGCCAAAATCGAGGGTTCAGCGTTGATTTGATACTGCAGTCGCAGGTGCCGATCCTCATCGAGTAACCACACCGCACCTCCCGCCGCTGCCAGGGCTGTGATGATGCGGGAAAGTAGCTCGGGATAGAACTCGGACGCCGTCGCACCGCTTTTGGCAAGCGCGGCGATTTCATTGACCAAACCGCGGATCTGTGCCTTGGTTTCTTCGACCGATTGTTGATTGACCGACATGGGGCTGGTGATCTGGAGCGAAGGAGGACGCGGGGCGGGGAAACAATTTTGCTGCGTAAGAGGCAGACGTTAGTGAAAAGTAGGTTGTTCTCGCCACAGGAAGTTTTTTTATTCGCGGGACTGGACTAGTTATACATTTCGTATAACCTAATGTCTAGTCGCTTCTGTCCCATATTTGCTAGTTAATTCGGTACTCCGCTCGCAACCTCTCGCTCGCCTGGATTTGGTCTTGAACGCTCCTTTGGAACATCTTGCCGCGCTCGCTCGCGCCGGTGCTGATCAGGATTCAGGCGAATTGACGCCTCCCGATTCACTCGCGCCCGCAGCCGAGGTGCTCGAATTACTCCAGCAGGAACTCAATCGGATCCAACGCTCGATGCGGCTGACGCTGCAGAGCAAGCTCCAAGCTCTCGTCGGTCGATCACTCGGTGATATCGAGCACAACCGGGCACTCGCCAGAGCGATCCAGTCGATGCTCGATCAGCACGGCTTTCGGATCCGGTGCCATCAGTGCGGCCACCCCGCGATCCTGCGGATCAGTCCCCGCAAAGGTATTCCGGCGGGAGCGTTCGTATTCGACCACACAGTCAGCGGCCGGCGCACTTTCCATGGCGGCACGGCGATCGTGCCTCCCATTCACCTGCTCGCCAAGCCGAGCCGCAGGACCGACGCTTGAGGCATTTTGAATTGGACGAGTCACCTCGTCCACAATAAAGTTCTAATTCGATTCGCAGCACTCTTTGATATGATCGAGCACACGTCTGTGGATGGCGTGAATCGTCGGAGCCGCCCAAGCTTGCCAATACATCCGAGGGCGAACGTCGATATCGTACCACGTCGTGCCCACTAATCGAGTTCGATTGCCCGGCATCGCCTCCAATAGGAATTGACCGCGTCGGCTAACAAATCCATCGTCTAAATGGGGCGGGTGCAAGCCGGAGAACGGCGTCCACTCCTTCATCGGTGGCGGCTGCTCGATGACATCGAATGCGAGCCGTCCAATCTCTTGGCCCGTCAGCGGTGGTTCCCACACGGTGATGGGCTCGACGAAGGGGCCAGTGGTGAACTCGCAGTAACGGCAGGCACCCACGCCCGATCCTACAATCCGAGCCCGTATCGGCGCGGCGATGCCCACACGAAAGATCCACGCGGGCTTTTTGGTGATCTCAGGAAACGCAATCACTTGACCCCAGACCTCGGTTAGAGGGGCGTTGATAACGACGGTAGTGTCGACCCGGTGAAGAGTACGCCCGTCGTCAAGGGGTTCGAGTAGCAGAGCCAGCGGCAGCAGTAGCATCGTACCAATCATGCCTCGCCGCTCGTTCTGGGCACGCAACTTCGCGACAGCGATCGCTGTTCCCGCGACGCCGCCGAAAAAACTAAGGGGCCACAAAAGCGGAAACGCCATCAAGAGGCAGATGGCTCCGTCCAGACCGACGCAAAGCATCAAGACAAAGGAGGCAATATTCATGATCGCGATTACCCCACAAAATCCAGCGAAGCCAAAGCGACATTTTCGATTGTAGACAGCACCAGAGACTGCACCCGCGAAAATAGGCGTCGTGAAGAACAAGACAAAACCATACTCGCGAAACAGCCACACACTGATCAAGCCCACAACGACCTGGACCGAACATCCGGCGGCGATCGCCGTCATTGCCGCAGTGAGCTTGTCAGGCTGGTGAAAATGCTGGTACTGATTTGAAAGCTTGTGGCTATCCAGCTGCGACGGCGGGGCAAACGCAGACGCAACGTCGCGGACTTCCTGGTCGGCAAGAGCCTCCAGCCTGCGGGCGCGGGTCGGCGCAATCGACAGCAATGCCATGAAGACAAAATTGACCAGCGGGACCAACATCGACAGTCCCCACCAGGGGCTCCATCCCGCATCGGCGGCGCGTCGAACGCTCATTGAAACGGCAATCGCAACGAATGGTAGCGTGAATAGCAACCACGCAATCGCGACACCGGGATAGTCATCGACGATTGCCGCTTTGCTGTTGAGCCACGGGTTCAGAAAACTGAGCGGCGTGAAAATCTGTCCTGTCAGAATCACAAACACTGACAATTCGATCAAGTATTTTACGAGCGCCAACCCAAAGCCGAGCACCACGTAGTCTTTGCGAGAAACGGGGCCATCAATGCAAAACCAGCGGGTGAGATGAAAGAGAATGGATTGGTTTGGTCCGCGAGAGCTGTTGACCACTTCGTTCATCACCCCGTCCTTTGGCACGTAAACGGTTTTAATGTAGAAAACAACTGATGATAGGGTATCTGCTCACGACCATTCACTCATCAGATCGTTCGAGGGTTATCAATAAACGGCCGTCACCACTCTCCGTCCGCATCTCTCGCGGTGCGGATGTACCCGGGGGCAACGACAGACAGAGTGTGAGCGTTTCATCCTTGAGCGAGTAAATGCCGTGAATGGGCTGCTTTGCGTCCGGCGTCAATGACGACATTACAAGACCTTTGGGATCTTTCTGGCTCATCCGACCGAAGGGTGCGCCGGAGGTTTTCAAGGCATGGCTCAAGCGTCCAATGATAATTTGTGCGAGTTGTCGCTGGACCTTATACTGGGTCTGCCGGGAGAAACGGAATCAAGCTCTGCAGAGGTGCAACTTGACAAGGGATATCCGGGTCGACGGTGCGCCAACGGTGCCGACGGTTCTCGGCGAGTTTCGATTCGCCGAGGACGCTTTTATTAAACAAATCATTGGACACTTGAGTTATGGAGTGCCGGGATAAAACCGGTTTGGAATCGAGAATGAAAGTTTCTTACGAGGAAGGTCTAACCAACTACTTCGGCCTCCGGCGGAGGTGCGACGAAGGTAACAACGTCGTGCTGAGCGTCCGTGCAGGGGGAAGCGTAGGCCAGCTAATTGAGCTCCGAAATCAGGTCTTCCATGTGCCGACCGTGTCATATGCGTCGGGAAGGCAACACCAGCTACACCGCTTTGGTAAGGGTAGTCTGGACATGGCGGAGTCGAAGAACCTGTGCATGCGTGGGAAATTCCAAACGCGAGAACCGGGAAGTCCCATTTGCCCCTGGGGTCAAGTCGTGATGACTCACTGCCAGGGCGACCAGCGAACCTCTATGAGCGCAATTCTGGTATGAACGCGGATGGGATGGCAGATGAGGCCGTAGTACCGTCGACGCGGGTGAACAAAGCTGCGACCGCAGTGGCGGAATCCGCCGAGGAAAGGGACCTCACTGAAGGGAAGTATTGCCGGATTGGCGTCGATGCTTCGGACTCTGAGCCGGAACAAGTATCAATTGGAGCGTCACGGGAAATCACGACGGGTAGCGTCACAGTGTGTCGCGATCGTTTGACCCAACGGAGGAGCCGTATGAGTCAAGGCTCACGTACGGATCTGTGCGGGGGGCGGCTGGCAACAGCCGTCCCTACCGCGATCCTCAGAAAACCTCCAGTCACCATCGCGCACGCTTCGGTCGGATGAGCCATCTTTCTTCGTGTCCAATGCGTAGTCGACTTGCATGCGCTGATCGTTGATCGAAAACAAAACGTTGCCGCCCTCGAATTTGAACTCACGGATCGGACTGGCCGCAGTATCTTTTCCGCTCACCCGCGCCCTCGAAACGGTCCAAGAGCCGGCGAGCTGCTGACGTTCCTGATAGGCCTCGTTCTGGCGTTCTTCTTCATTCAGTTCGCGAATTTCAAAAAAGTCGAACTGTGCCTCGATCTCCTCCGCAATTTGGGAACCATTTATTGCGACGATGCCAACCCATGTTGGGCGACCGTTTCCCCAGACCGCGTCGCCGGCCGAAGTGTATTTCATGCCGTCAGTACTGAAGGCACGCTCGTAGACGTTCCCGCGTTTGATCAAACGCATCCAAATACGGTTCGTTGGCGTGAATGCAGAATCGGTGTTCACCAAACGAAACGTTTTGGACTCGCGCATGAATTTGAATCCCACCCAATTGCTACCGGCCTCCAAATCGTACTTGGCATAGTTATCATCGTCGTCGTACACCAAAACACCCGCCTGTTGATATTTCATCGTCGGACGAAACGATTCGATGCAAGTCGTCAGCACAAAATCACCTTCTCCTTCGACTGGATTGGCGACAAGGTACAGATTTTTTGTCAAAGGCGTTTGTCGGCCTCGGGCGTCGCCTCCGATCGAGCCAAGCTGAGTCGTGATCGTCAACCTGCCCGGATGCTTGTCTAACGACGCATGACTGGGATCGGGCCGTTTTGGCTGCCAGTCAACCGTGGTCTTCTCCTCAAAATCATCACGCAACAGGATCTTTGCGTCTTCAGCCGTAAGCGAATTGGCCAAGCCTCCCACGCTGAAAGCAACCACGATGGCAAAGAAGTAGCGAAGGGACTGAATCTCAGGAAACATATCAGGGACCCCGCGCACGAGAAGAAAGACGACAGACAGTCTGCTGAGTGTACCCAGTCGTGCTACGCTGCTGTGTGGCGGGCTCAATCCGCCAAAATGACAGCAGTGGCGTGGCCGGGTGAAGTGTGCGAGATCACCATCACGACTCGCTTTTCGAGCGTCCGAACTTGGTCGCTGACGTTGAGCCGTTTTTCGCTCAAATTGTCGGCCGAGACGCATTCTTCAGCATGAGGCACCGGCGGAATCTTCCCACTTTGCAACATCACGCATCCGGCCAATATTCCCATCATGCCGCTGGCGGCGCCTGTGTGACCGAGCAGGGTGGCGGGCAGAACAACGGGCGCATCGGGAATGACACGGGTCAATGCTTCGCGCTCGCACGCATCGAGTACCGGATCGCCGACGGCGTGGCCGACGACAGCGCCAATGTCTGCTGCGTTCAAACCTGCCGCGTCCATCGCTCCGGTCATCGCTGCGATGATCGCGGCGGCCGAGCCACGGCCAGCATCGGGACGGATGTCCGCTGTCCGCTCGCCGGACACAAACGCGGGTGATCCAATGAACCGCGATGCAAATCCGACCACTTGAGCGAGAGGTTGGATGCCGCGTGCCTCCGCAGTACCCGCCCTTTCGAGCACCAGCCCACCGGCACCCTCGCCGCGGACCAAGCCATCGGCATCAATCGCGTGCGGTCGACTGGTCCGCTCGATCGGCTCAGTCACCTTGGCGAGTGGTTGGTCTTCGGTAAATGAAGCACGAGTCGCATTGAGCCGCGTCCCGCTGGCGCTGACGACGAGAAAGTCTGCGATGCCACGGTGCAAATAACCACAGGCTTCGATCAGGGCGGCTGCACCCGACGCATCACCCAAGGTGAGTGAGTTGTTGGGGCCATGTGCGTTGAGAACAATGCTGTAATGGCATGCGGGCATGTTGGGCAGGTATTTCAGCAGCCACAAAGGCGTGATATGCCGCATTGCCGAGTTACCAAACTGACTCGGGTCAAACTTGCCTGCAGCGTCGACGCTGTCCGCGTACGCCTCACTCAGCTCCAACGGCGGACCGTACAGCAGTTCACTGCCGAACACGGTTCCAATCCGGTCGCTCTGGATCTTACCCGACTCGGTATAACAGACACGCTGCTGCGTCGGTTGAGAATCTGCCGCAAGTTCCGCTGGCAAGTAAGGCTGCAATCCAGCGTCCTTGACCGCCAACTGCGAGGCTGCATAGGCGGTCTGGATTTCGCGGGACATGACCTTGAGCGCTTTTCGCGGCGTTACGAACTGCTTCGCGTTAAAATCACACAGCGCAGCCACGACCGCCGTTTCTTTGACGAGTTTCGGGCTCCCATTGTCGGTACGAAACTGCAGTACCACGTCCTCACTCGCCATCGAAGCGTCTTCGTCAAAATGCCTCACTCCGCTAGCACCGCTCAAGAGCGACTGCGTGAATGCCTGGCGACCCTCCCCGATCGACGACACCATGCCAACGCCGGTTATCACGATGTCGGACGAATTCATGGGGTGGAACTTAGGGACATTGGGAGTAGCATGAAAAGTCAGCAGCGAAGCTCGCCAGGGTTTGCCACCCAGTATGGTCGCCAGTCATGAGACTAGCCAGCCTACAAGCCGGGTATTTCATGCGAAAATCACCTCGACTCCGTTATGCGTCGGTCAGGCTGTTCGGAACTCAATCGGAGCGTCAATATCGGGATGCAGGCTCTGATGTACCGGGCACTGCCGAGCTGCGGCGATGAATCGATCTTTCATCGCATCATCGAGTTCGAGGGCGGACGGGAAGGTCACAACCGTTGTCAAACGGCCAATGCGGCGCGTCGGTGACTGGACCATTTCCTTGTTCACCGAGACCGAAGTATCTTTGAGATCGACATCGTGGCGGGCCGCGACGATCCCCATGATCGTCAACACGCACGTTCCGAGCGCCGTGGCAACCAAGTCGCTCGGCGAAAACGATTCGCCGCGACCGCCATTGTCCGTCGGTGCGTCGGTAAGAAGCTTCTGACTGCTCGGCCCGTGCGTGGCCTCGCAATGAAGTTGACCTTGGTAAACGGCTTTAATTTCGACTGCCATTGCAACTCAGTGGGGAAAAGGAGAAATCCGAAGAGACGATATTAATCGGTCGAGAGCTGAGTCGATAGCGGATGAGTAGGTGAGTCTCTCCGCGGCTATTCACTACTCCCAAAACCAGCTTTCCGGTCGCGAATCAGAAGGCTCGTTAAGTCGCTCCGGCGGACCGTCGCGATCAACCGGTGGGGAGCTTCATCCGTGACGACCGCGACGCAGTCGTCGCTGGTGTTGCGAAATAGCTGAACAGCGTCCTTGACGGGTTGCGACGGCCGCAGCAGCACATCGGGCGGCGTCGCGAGATCACCAGCGCGAACGAGGAGGTCAGATTGAGGGTCGAAGAAGGCTTGGTTCAGCAAGTCGAACCTGATGAGTCCGACCACGCAACGATCGTCGTCGACGACCGGGAATGTGTTGGCATGGGAGTGCTCGACAAAATGCACGACTTCATTGAAATCCGCATTCTCGGCGATCCCCTCAACGCTTCGCCGCATCACCTGTTCGACCCGCATCCGCTCGGACAACGCCATTTTTTTGTCGAGCAAGCCAGCCGACCCTGCGAGGCGGGTGAACACATTTTTCAGTGCACTCAGTGGTGTGCCGAAGGTGTGATGGATCGAATTGGCGATCGGCATCTCGCCGCTACGCAAGACAGCGGCACGAGTGAGCAACGGACCAAAGATCTCAAATACAACGACGGTACCCAAAATGATTGTTTGCACATTTCCGGTGATCTCTGGGTTGCGCGCCGTCGCGGTGGCGCTCAATGAAATTGCCACTCCGGCCTGGGCCAAGAGTCCCGGCCCCAGCCATGTGCGGACTTCGTACGAGGCTCCCGTGCGTTTTGCCACCGCCCACACACCGAAAATCTTTCCTAAGCTGCGCAGGACAACATAACCTGCACCGACCAGCCCCACCTGCCAAAGCAGGCGCAGGTTCAGCTCACTGCCATGGACTGAAAAGAACACAACCGTCAAAAGACCGCCGATCGAATCAAACTGGGACGTGATCTTTTGCGTGCCACTGGATGAATTCACGACGACCATGCCGACGACGAGGAACACGAGCATGTAAGGAAGCTCCCACGTCTCGCTCAGTCCCAGCAGCAGCGCTGCCATCCCCACCAACAGCACGAGCCAGCGACGCGTATGCATGATCTCGCAGGCGTAACTCATCACCAATCCGCCGACCAAACCCAACAAGAATGCACCACCGAGCGACTGGACAAGTCTCAGCACCGTGGCGCTGATTGAGTGGGTTTCGCCCCCGGAGGAAGCCAGTTCAATCCCTAGCCAGACAAGTTCGAAGAAAATCACCGCAGCGAGATTATTAAGCGTGACGAGCGTGCTGGTCAGACTCGTTACAGGGCCTTCCGAGTTCGTCTCACGCAGCACGAACATGGTCGTCGCGGGTGAAGTTGCGATCGCCAAAGTACCCAGCAGAATGGATTGTGCGGGTGTC
Source organism: uncultured Planctomycetota bacterium (assembly GCA_963763175.1). Lineage (GTDB taxonomy): Bacteria > Planctomycetota > Planctomycetia > Pirellulales > Pirellulaceae > Rhodopirellula. The sequence continues at coordinate 2,093,978 of CAVXOB010000011.1, forward strand.
ATGCCGAGCAAGTAAACGCCGACGCTTACAAACAGCGCCGTGCAAGTGATTTCGCCAATCGACAGCGGAATCGCGCGACGGCTGATCCGACGTATCTGATCGAACGGAAACAGCGTACCGAGATAGAACAGCACTAATGCCATCGCCAGCTTGGTCAGCGGTTCCAGAAACTGGTAGTGCTCGTGAGGAATGACGTCAAAGACGCTCGTTCCCAATAGCAACCCGGCGATCAGATAGGCGGTCACCTTGGGCAGCCGCAGCAGCTCGCTGGCCAGACCCGCGAAAAGGCTCGCCGTCAACAACAGCCCAATCGTGGTCGCAATGTGAATCGGCGAATCGGGGCCGCCCGCAGCACCCGCGTCCGCTGTGGGTAACGCAGCGGAAGTCGCGACGCTGGCCAGCCCGATCATGAGGCCCGTAAAAGTCATCATGGAGATGGCCGCAAGAAGGTCGAAGGAAAGTCACGAGGCGCGAGGGCGCGGTCCCTACACAAGTAGGCCGCACCAGTCTAGCCAACGGGGGGCCTTCTGTGACAGTCCGGAATATGGGATTTGCCGACGATGGAAGGCGGTCCATCTCCCATCCCAGTCAACCAGGGATAAACGAGCACTCCGGTGTCAGGTTCTGGGCGAACAACGTCAGGAGTTTCGCCACCGCTTCGATATCTGCCGTCGAGATTGTCTCGACGGCTGAGTGCATATAGCGGTTCGGAATCGCGACCAAGCCCGTTGCCACGCCTGCACCGGAGATCTGCAGGACGTTGGAATCATTCGGTGCGGCCCGGCCGAGTGCGGCGAGCTGGTAGGGAATGTCGTTTTTCTCCGCCAGCTCGATCAATCTCGCGGCGACTTTGGCATTCACGTTAGGCCCACGCACAATCACGGGGCCCCCGCCCACTCGAATGTCGCCCTGCTGCTGCTTGTTGATGGTCGGGCAATCTGACGCATGAGTGACGTCGACAGCGATTGCCACATCGGGCTTAATCCTGGCCGCGGCGGTCTTGGCGCCACGCAGCCCAATTTCCTCCTGAACTGTCGCGACGCTGTGCAGCTGACATCGCAGCGGATTTTCCGCCATCGCTTCAGCGCAGCGGCGAATCGTATCAATGACCGTCCACATGCCCGTCTTGTTATCCATTCCCGGGCCGCTGACGATGTCACCGAGCAGCGGACGATATTGCAGGTCCAGCGTGACGGGGTCGCCAATGCGTACGGTTTTGACCGCCTGCTCACGGCTGGTCGCACCAATGTCTAACCACATGTCTTCGAGTCGTACGACCTCTTCCCGCTCTTTGGACGAGAGCAGGTGAATTGGCTTGCGGCTGATCACCGCGGGTATCGGTCCCGCCGCCGTCCAAATCTTCATCGCTTGGCCGATCAACTGTTGCGGGTCCCAGCCACCGATCGTTTGCGCATAGAGAAAGCCCACTTCATCGATATGGGAGATTAACATTCCGATCTGATCACAATGCCCTGCCAGCATCAGACGCGGGCCGTCGAACGGTCCCACGCATGCCGTCAGGTTGCCGTGAACGTCAATCGAAACCGTATCGGTGTGCTCTCGGAGATATTCTGCAATGAGTTCTTGTATCGGCTCCTCATATCCCGATGGACTCGGCGTGCAAATGGCTTTTTCAAGGAATTCGAGGGGCGTCATACAGATCTATCTCTCATCAAAGGGACGTTCACGGATTTGGTAGAACAAGGCTTTTTTCTGATCAGGCAGTGAGAAATCGAAACCGCACGAGCGTAAAAAGTCTTCTGAGGAACTGATCGCGAGAACTTCCATCACGCCGAGCGAACGGGCGCGGTCGATACATTGAGCGACGAGTTGGCGTCCCACGCCAGTCCGTTGGGCCTCGGGATGGACAGCCAAACACTGCAACTCGGCTAGTTTGGGAGAGTAAATTTCGACGGCGGAGAATCCGATACAGCGAGTCCCCTTCATCGCGACAAATCCATGCCGTGTCAATTCGATGATCTCTGCTTCACTGCGTGCCAGCAATAAATGTTGCGACACAAACGGCCGCATCAACGCGTGGATCGCCGCAGCGTCGGTCGCCAGAGCCTGGCGGATCTCGCAGGCGAGAGGAGTGGCGGTCGGATCGGGGACGGCGTTCATAAGCGGCGAAATTCAGGAGACGGGCGGATACAGGAGGTCCCATCATCGGACGACGCGAGTGATCGCCCTCAGAACTCTCGTTGTAACAAATCCCGGCCCGCACGAGGAGGCGAGCATCTCGTCAGCCGACTTCAAAATTCGATCGCCCTACTAGTGATCCGGCATTGTCGGATTGGCCCAATGCCCACTCGCGTTCTTGCCCCGAACGACGATGCCTTTCTGATGCCAGTCGTACCAAGTTGTCACGTCAGCGGCCGCATACCGAATCGTTAACCCACACCGCCGGCGATCCGAGTCATTCGCCTCCGATCCGTGGAGCAATAGATCCGAATGCATGGAAAACTGGCCGGCAGCAAGCGTCACGTCGACTTCGCCATCGCCGTACGAATACGGGTTCTCCACGGCCAGGTTCAGTACCGTGTTCGCATCTTCAGATTCGTCGTAATCGATCAGCCCGTGCAAATGCGAACGCGGAATGAATTTCATATTCGCGTTCTCTGGATCGGCGTCATCGATCGCCAACCACACGGTGACCGTTTTCGTTGGGCTGAGTGGCCAGTACGTGCTGTCCTGGTGCCACGGCACGCTCTTGCCGTCATGCGGCATCTTGCAAAAAAAATGTGACCCCCAGCAGACAACGTCGGGGCCGAGCAGATCGGCGACCGCTGCCACGATGCGCGGATGGTGCACGAGCTCATAGATCCTCGCGAAGCGAAGATGGGCCGTGTTAATGGAGTAGCTTGTCCGTCCTAGCTCAATAAATGCTGCCAGCACGCCATCGAAGAAAGCGCGGAGTTCGCGTATCTCGTCGGCTCGCAAACCGTCCAAAGGCATTAAGAAACCCAGCTCGTTGTACTGCTCAATCTGAGCACCGCTGAGGCTTTCGGGATGCAAGTTCACCGTGCGCACAAACCCTACCTGTCGCGGTAGTTCAGCAAGCTGAGCGGGACTCGGATTGGGGATCTCGTCGACCTTCACTGCCATTACTTCTTTCCATTTCGTTTTTGCTTCTGCTTCTGCTTCTGCGTTTTTTTAGAGTTCTCGGGAATCCAATCGGGATTTTGAGTCATCATTTGTGCACCCACATCCCCTCGCCATGTATTCAGTTCCGCCAGGAGCTCTTTCGTTTTTTCCGGATGTCCGGATGCCACATCCTGCGTCTCAAATGGATCGGTCTTCAAGTTGAACAGCTCCAGGCGACCGTTTTCGAGAAACTCAATCAGCTTCCAGTCCCCGTGCCGGACAGCACTGTAGGGGCGCGTGCGGTGGTAGTGCGGGTAATGCCAATAGAGTGACTGACGCGACAGCGTTTCCGTGGTGCCGGTTAACAGCGGCACGATGCTGACGCCATCGAGATGTTCATCTGGACGTAGTTTCAGCCCCGCTATCTGCAACATGGTGGGGTACAGATCGGTACCGATGACCATCTCGTCATTCGTTGAGCCGGGTTGGGTATGCCCCGGCCACTTCACCACGAGCGGTTCGCGAACGGCTCCTTCGTGGGAAAAACCCTTGAAATCTCGTAGGCCTCCCGTCGTCCGGTCGTCGTCACCACCGTTGTCGCCGGTCAGAATCACGACCGTGTTGTCGGCGATTCCCAGTTCGGCGAGCCTCGCCATCAGGCGACCGACGCTGTCGTCGAGTTTTTCAACCATGCCCGCACGGGCGGGGTTGAGAAACTCGTTCTTCGTATTTTCAAATTGTTTCGCTTTCGTTTGGTATTTTTTGATCAGCTCGGGCGGTGCCATGATCGGGCCGTGCAAGGTGTAGTACGAAAAATACAGCAAGAACGGCTGCTTGCCGGCTTTCTCATCGAGAAAATCGACGGCAGCATCGGTGAGTTTATCGGTTAAAAAATCGCCCGATTTTCCATCGTCTAAATTTGGCATTCCGAACGGCGAAAAGTATTTTCCGGGACCTTTCGGCTGCCCCCACTCCCTTCCGCCAACGTTGACGTCGAATCCGTGGCTGGTTGGGTAGTGCTGGTCGAAATCGGGTTGGCCGATAGGCATGAGATGCCACTTGCCGAAAAACCCTGTGGCGTACCCGTCCTCTTTGAGCGCTTCAGGCAGCAAGACGCGGTCGTGATCAATTTGCATGTTCCAGTCTGGCACCGCGAGTTGAGCGTGAGGATGCTTGTGGCCGGCAATCCAATCGGTCAAATGCAGCCTCGCCGGATAACAACCCGTTAAGATCGCCGCGCGGCTAGGTGAGCAAACCGTACACGCCGCGTAGCTGTTAGTGAAAAGCATTCCCTCACTGGCAAGTTTATCAATATGGGGTGTTTCGTAAAATTTTGCTCCGTAGCAACCGAAATCGCCCCACCCCAAGTCATCCACTAGCAGAAAGACAAAGTTGGGTTGGGTCTGCTCTGCTGAGAGCGAGGTCGATTCTGCGGTCCAGAGCAGCATTGCGAGCACCGCCAGGGAAATCTGTTTCAAAACCGTCATTCCAAATCATCCGAAACAAAAGGTACCAATTCATTGACGGTGAACTCCGTCGCTGACATGATACCCGCGTCAGCACACGGCGTGTTGGCAGGACTGGCGAACCTGCAAAAATGGACATCAGCCTTTCCAGGCTGACCCGTTTTGGGTTGGCTTTCGATCCGAATCCAGGTTGATGATCGCGTTTGCTTGCATGCGTAACTCTTCCAATGACAGACTGAATACGTGACCGAAGATCCGTTTCCACAAACGTTGCCGCAGCAGTTACGCCAGATGGGTGAGCGCTGGGAAATCGGAAGGTTGCGGGTGCTGTATACGATGCCCATCGGGCGGTTTTTGCTGTACTGGATGGCGGTGGTCATCCTGCTGCGACTCGGGATTCGGTACGATGTCTTCGCAATGATCTCAGGCATTCGGTTTGATTCGACGCCTGGATACCAAGTCCGAATACTCATGCAGTTGAGCGAGACCTGGGCTGAGTACGTCGGTGCGATCTCATTGGTCGTCTGGTTTCAGTGCCGCTGGCCTGAACCCCGTCGCTGGGGTGTGTTCATGGTCATGGCGCTGGCCTATGCCCTGTTCCTTTCTGCCTCCACGATGGTCCTGCACCGTCATCGATTGGCTTTTGACATCGCGCTGTTATGGCCGGTCGCAGTGTCATTGCTACGCGTGGCAGTCTTGCTATTTCTCGTGCGCACTGGCAACCTGATTGTTCGACTTTTTCTTGTTGATGCCGTCGACAGACAAAATCAGAGCGCGTCACAACTCGAACTACCTACCAGTCAATCGTGGAGCTTGCGGGGCATATTCCTGACAGTCTTCTTGGCGGCTATTTTTCTAGCGGCTGCACGATTTTTCAATGGAGCGTTTTTACCTGGAGCTTCCTTCGATATCCCCAGTTCATTGCCTTTTTATTGGTGGAGCGACTGGTTCCTGCATGTGCTGATTGTGTTGTTAATAACTTATGTTGTTGCAGTGAATCGAATTCGCAATCGCAGATGGATCTGGTGGCTGGCATTGGTGCTGGCCGTTGCCCTCCCTCAGTGGATGGGGTGGCTGTATTGGCGTTTCACGATGCCCGTGGGCCCGTTGCAGATACCCCGGTTGTTTTCCGCACTATGGATTGAGTTGCTGGTTGTCACTGTCACGATGGGATCGCTGAAATGTTTTTTCGTGGCCTGCGAGCGTTCGGGCTACCAACTGGCGATGTGGATTCGAGGTTCTGAAAATGCTATACCATCGGCATGAACACACCCCAGCCTCCCACGCCCGCTGTTGACCCCGATGCTGCGGAATCCGACGCGTCACGGATTGCCACGGCCCACCATGAGGCGGGGCACGCAGTCATGGCCGTGTCGCTGGGCCGGCACATCCACAAGGTCACCATTGCACCCGGAAAGCAGCAGTTCGGCGGCACACGGCTAGGACACTGCGAAATTAAAAAAGGGCGTGCCACGGGTGCCAACGATCAACTCGAAGACGACGTGCTGATTCTGCTGGCGGGAATGGTTGCCGAAGCCCGGTTCACGGGGCAATATTGCCATCGTGGCGCCGATCGCGATTTAAAAGATGTCGCCAATCTGTTATGCACCCGCGCGGCCTCCTCCCGGCAGCACGTCACCCTGAGACGGCGGATGCTCGCCAAAGCGGAGCACATCCTCAGCGATGATGCTCACGTGGCGGCGATCGCCACAATTGCGGAGGAGTTGCTTGAAAAAACAACGATCAGTGGCCGCGCCGTCCGCCATCATTTCCACCAAGCCCAACAACGACACCCTTAGCAATACTCTCCATGGCCACTACTCCCACTGCTGATCCAATGATCATCGCATCCATCGCCCGCGCGTTGGCCTTGCCGCTCGCTCAGGTCACCGCCGTTGTCGAACTGCTCGCCGCAGGGAACACGATCCCGTTCATTGCTCGGTATCGGAAAGAGGCCACCGGCGGACTTGACGAGATCGCCTTGCGGGCGATCGAAGATGCACTGGAAAAAGCGACCGCGCTGGCGGCACGCAAGCTCACCGTTCTGAAAACCATTGACGCTCAGGGGCAACTAACAGATCGCTTGCGAGCTGAAATCGAAGCCTGCGCCGATCTGCGAACGCTCGAAATCATTTACTTGCCGTTCAAACCCAAGCGGCGCACCCGAGCCACGATCGCCCGCGAGCGTGGTTTGCAGCCGCTCGCCGATCTGATCCTCTTGCAAGCCAAGCTCGATCGATCCAAAGACGCCGTGGTCGCGTCTTTCGTCGATGCCCAGGTTGATGTTCCCGACGCAGAAACCGCCATCGCCGGAGCGATTGACATTATCGCTGAGCAGTGGAGTGAAGATGTGCCGATGCGTGAATGGATGTTGGACAAAGGAATGAAGTTCGGCGAGATTACCTCGAACGTAAAACGCGGCAAAAAGGCAGACGCGGCGAAGTTCGAGCAATATCTCGACCGCCACGAGTCGGCCGCTCGCATCCCCGGGCACCGGTTGCTCGCCATGCTGCGTGGCGAAGCCGAGGGAGTGCTGCGTGTGGGTCTGGCAATGGAGGACGATCGAGCGGTCTCGCAGCTGAAATCAACGTTTATCAAAAACCCTTCCGCTCCATTTAACCGAGAACTGCAAACGGCGGCGGAGGAATGTTTCAACCGGCATCTGCAACCCGCCACGCAGTCCTCTGTACTGCAAATTCTGAAAGAGCGCGCCGACGAGGAAGCGATCCAAGTCTTTGGGAAAAACCTTCATGAACTCCTCATGGCCGCCCCCGCCGGTCCCCGCGTGACGATAGGTATCGACCCCGGATTTCGCACCGGCTGCAAGGTCGCCGTCGTCGATGGTACCGGTAAATTTCTCTCTAACACGACGATCTATCCCACGCCACCGAAAAGTGACACCGTCGGAGCGGGCCAAACGCTGCTGGCGTTGATTCAAAAGCATGGTGTCGAGTTAATCGCGATCGGAAACGGAACGGCGTCGCGAGAAACGGATGCGTTTGTTGGCGATCTGATTCGGAAGCACAACCTCGATGTGACGAAAGTAATGGTCAGTGAATCGGGGGCTTCGATCTACTCTGCCAGCGAGCTGGCAGGTAAAGAATTTCCCGATCTCGACATCACGGTGCGCGGCGCGATCAGCATCGCGCGGCGATTGCAGGATCCGCTCGCGGAACTTGTTAAAACCGATCCAAAATCAATCGGCGTGGGCCAATACCAGCACGACGTTAATCAGTCGCAGCTTCGCAAATGCCTCGATCGGACCGTCGAAACGTGCGTCAATCGCGTCGGTGTGGATCTGAACATGGCAAGCGTCCCGCTGCTATCGCATGTTGCCGGTATCGGTCCGAAGCTGGCCGAAAATATCGTGGCGTTTCGAGACGAAAACGGTCGTTTCAAGAGTCGCCAGCAACTGACGAAGGTACCCAAGCTTGGCAAGAAAGCGTTCGAGCAAGCCGCAGGTTTTTTGCGAATTCGTGGCGGTGATCAACCGCTCGATAACTCTGCGGTCCATCCCGAGAGCTACCCCATCGTTAGCCGCATGGCAGACACGCTGTCCGCCGATGTGAAAACTCTCGTGGGCAATGTCACGCTCAGTCAAAAACTGAAACCGGAGCAATTCGTTGACTCAAAATTTGGTCTCCCCACGATCCGCGATATCATTGCCGAGCTGAGTAAGCCGGGCCGCGACCCACGTAGCGAATTCAAAGTCGCTCACTTCGACGAGTCAGTGAACTCGATGGAGGATCTCGCGATTGGGATGGTGCTTGAAGGGGTCATCACGAACGTCACGCACTTCGGCGCATTCATTGATTTGGGCGTCCATCAAGACGGCTTGATTCACATCTCCCAGTTGGCAAATACGTTCGTGAAAGACCCCAATGAAATTGTCTCAGTCGGCGACGTCGTCAAAGTGAAAGTGCTCGAGGTCGACATGGACCGCAAACGGATCGCGGTCACGCGAAAGTTTTAAGCTACTTTGCGAAGACAGTCTTCCAGTCGCGCTTCATGTCGACGATAATCCAGCCGTTCTTGGGCGCCGCCTGGAGGGCAGTGATCAACTTGCCACTGCTCTTAGGCCGGGCGTCATACGCATACTCACGCTCGGCGTCTGTGTGATGAACGATCAAGCCGAAACTCGGTCTTGGGTTCGCAACCGTCGTGTATTCCAACATCGCTTGGTCCCCGTCGGAGTTGCCAAACGCGGCGATCGGGCGGCGGCCAATAAAAGAATGAATACCAACTGGTTTGCCATCCTTGTCATCGACGAAAATAGTGTCGAGGGTTTTGATTAATGTCGGTATCCCATTCTTCATTTCGAATCGGGTTTGACCATGTGAGCCGACAACGTGCTGGGGTGGAATTCCATACGTCCGCTCTGCGAAGACGCGCATGAAATCCATGCCGCCGCCTGAAACGATCCAGCTTTGGAATCCGTTGGCCCGGAGATAGGCGAGTAGTTCCAGCATCGGCTGGTACACACACTGCGTGTACGGACGTTTGAAACGAGGATGTTCCGCCGTGGCGAGCCAGCTCCTCACGCGCTGGTCGAATTCATCGGTCGTCATCCCAGCGTGAGTGAGGGCGATGACTTCGAGCAGGCCTCGATCGTGTTCGGCTGTCAGGGCCGCAATGTCCCTGTGAAGGAACGCCTGCACAGCGTTGTTATCTTGCCACTCGGGATGATCGGGCAGCAATCGCTCGATTTCATCAGCGGCAAAGAGTGCTTGGAACGGCAGCGGATTTTCGCACCACAGCGTGCCATCGTTATCGAACACGGCCACGCGTTCTGACACCGGCACGAAATTCGCCGACCCCTCCTCGGTCACCTTGGCTACGAACAATGCGATGGCATGTTTTGCAGTGTCATCATTCCACGACGGCAAGGGATCTGCCGCGTGGGAGAGACGCATCGAAAAAACTGCGATGCTGGCAACGGCAGTCATACTGACAAGGCCGCGCCGAAGAGAGGATGTACTCACTTGGTGTTACCTGCTAGGGTCTCCAGAGAGGGGGTGGGCCTGTTGGAGGGTCACACCCCGTTTCGGCAAGCGAAAGAATTAATTCGTGGAAATGGAAAGCGGCAGCGGACACTGGTACGTACCTGCGAGGCAAGATTCATATACTATACTCTAGCGACGTTTTAGCAACCATTGTCTGCGGACGATCGCCTATTCCGGGCATTTTACGCTCGTAGGCCCTACCCTTTGAACTACATCCTTCTTGTGGAGAATTTTGTGATCGCAATGAATCGAAGTCGACGTGGAGTCGCGTTTGTCTGTGCCGCTGCCCTCAGCACGACACCATTAATTGCCGCCGATTGGCCCACTTTTCGTGGCTCCGAGCGTTCCGGCGTCTCCCCGGAGGACAACCTGCTGCAAGCATGGCCGGAGGGGGGCCCCAAGCTGCTTTGGCAGGCCACGGGCGCAGGGCGCGGATATGCCAGCGCAGCGATCGCTGACGGTCGCGTTTACACACTCGGTGACGGAGAATCGATTGCCGATGATAAGGACGAGTACCTCACCTGTTTCAACGATGCCGACGGCAAGCGATTGTGGTCCACCAAGACAGGCTCGGCATGGAATGAAGGCCAACCAACTTGGCAGGGTTCCCGTGCCACGCCGACCGTCGACGGAGATCGCGTCTTTGTCCTCACACCTGCAGGCATGCTCTACTGTTGCGCGACATCCGACGGTGAGGTGTTGTGGAAGCACAACCTTAAGGAGGATTTCGGTGGCAAGAAGGCCGATGGCTGGGGCTACAGCGAGTCCCCATTGGTCGATGGCGATCAAGTCGTTTGCACGCCCGGCGGCGAAGAGGCCACCATGGTGGCACTGAACAAGATCGACGGTAGCGTGAAATGGAAAGCCATCCACCCTGGTGATAAAGGCGCGGGTCACTCCTCGATCGTGCCCTCCGAAGTCGCGAATACGAAAATCTACGTCCAGAACACAGGTGGAGGTCCCATCGGCGTCGATGCCAACACGGGCGAATTGCTGTGGGCCTACGAGATGAAACCACCCACGGCATTCATCCCCTCGCCGGTCGTTAAAGACGATTTGGTGTTCTCAACCGCTGGTTATGGACTCGGTGGAGCATTGGTCCGCCAAGTCTCCAAAGGTAAGGGCAAATTCGAAGTCGAAGAGATTTATCCTGCCAAACCTGACTTAGCCAACAAGCAAGGCGGCGTCGTACGGGTCGGCGACTACATCTACGGCGGTTCTGATGGCAGCAACCGCGTTTTGTGCATTGAAATGAAGTCGGGCGACGTACAATGGGAAGCCCGTGGCGCCGGCCGCAACTCAATCGCCGCTGCTGCCGCCGATGATCGTCTCTATCTCCACTTTGCCGATAGCACGATGGTACTGGCCGAGGTCAATCCAGAAGAGTACGTCGAGGTCAGTGAGTTCAAGACGCCTAACACCGACGACCGTCCGGCTTGGGCGTTGCCCTCGATCGCCAATGGTCGGTTGTACCTTCGCGAAGACGACAGCATCTTCTGCTACGACATCAGTGCGAAGTAAATCGGAGTTGAAAGTGCCGTCTCACATATGCTCCGTCATAGGAGCATCGACGGCCTTTCTGATCGGCAAGCCCACGTCTCGGTCACCCTATCAGCAATCCCGTCACGTGCCAGCCTGTCGCAATGAGTGAACATACCCCAGCTTTCTCAGGACCGGCGGAGGCAGTTGCTCAGGCAATAGCGGGTTCAACCCCAGATCGAAATTGTATTCGTTCACTTGCAGCACGATCTCCATCACCTTCTTGACGAGTCTTTCGAAAATGGCGGATGGTGAGAGATCAAATTTTTTCTCCGCCAAATCATTGGCGGTTGTCGCGATCGCCATAATATCCAAATAGGCGTTCACCGTTTCGGCAAAGTCCTCCCAAGGATGCATCGTTGCATACGCGCTGACATGTTCCGCAGCCCAGTTCGCAGGCGCGCCACGATCGTAGTGCCGCTGCATCGCCTGTGAATAATCGATGCCCTCGGGGTCGCCAAACAGCTCGTGATAGCCATCCGGGTCGACTTTCATGGCCCATGACAAATCAATGTAGTGACCTACTTCGTGGCGCATGTGGCCGATCAGCGTTCGCTGCGGCTCGCCCAGACTCACTCGGGTGCGTTCGCGATGCACACTGTCCGCTTCGGCGAGGTTGATCGTAATGACGCCTTCGGCATGACCGGTAATCGTTTTCTGAGGCTGACCCTCGGCATCGACGGTGTCCTCTAAAAACTGAAACGTCAGTGGCTGCGATGCTTGCAAATCATTGATGAACGGGGGGAGGTTCAACTCGTCGAGCTGCAGCAGCAGACGTCGTTTTGCGGTTTCTAACCGCGCCCACCGCACCACGTTCTCAGGCTGAGTTAAGTCAGGAATGTTCGTTGTGAATTCGCACCAAGTACAGATCCCTTCGCCGGTGATGAAGGAATTGCATACCTCATGCTCACGATTTCCACACGCATGCACGGTCACGCTGCAATTGTCGCAGCAAAACGCTTTGCCCGTGGCGGTGAAGCTGGTCAGGCACTGACACTCGTTGCACCGTCCCAAGACGGCTTCACAGGCGACGCAGGTATGATTATTGAAAAAAATGCGATTTCCGCAGCGACATTTTCCAGTCTTCAAGATGTAGTTTCTTCACCGATGAGTTCTGTGATTTGTTTGATGAGACGGTCCATCTCAACTGGCTTGGGATGAAAAGCATCACAACCAGCGGCAGTCGCGCGAGCTTCGTCTCCCGGCAGGGCGTAGGCAGTCAGTGCGATCACCGGGATTCGAAATTCTGGATCTGCGGCGCGAATCTTCATGGTTGCTTCAATGCCATCGAGCTCCGGCATATTAATATCCATCAAGATCAAAGCAGGCGCAGCCTGCGCCGTTTGTAAGACTGCCTCCAATCCATTGCTGGCCGTCACAACAGCGTAGCCTCGCTTTTGAAGTTGTCGGGTCATCATGTCGCGGATGTCATCGTGATCGTCGACGATCAGAATGGTAGTCATCGTGTTAATCGCCCCATCAGCGTGTGGTCGTCCGGAAATTCACGCGGCAAGATCCGTCCAGGGAGGGTGTAATCTAAGAAGTTGTCTGTCGGTCAAGCATTTCTCGTACCAACATTTTCACTGTGAACGGTGTTCGAGTGCCCGCAGCAATTCGAATTCTCGCCGCAGCGTCGCGTCCGACATTCGATCGAGGTGCTTGAGCCCAGGCACTTCATTCCAGGACTTATGTGGGGTAGTGAGCGAGTCAAACAGGGCGCGTCCATTTTCCCTGGGCACGATTCTGTCGGGCGTACCATGGGTCCCCACCACGTTGCCCTGGAAATCTCGCAGACGGGTGCTGCTCTGGAATGAATTGCGCATCAGCCACCCAACGGGTAGCCAATAATATCGATCAGCGCCTACGTCCATCGTACTGTCGAAGGTGCGGTCGAGAATCAAGGACTTCGGCGCCGCGCCGCGAGCCTCCATTGCTTCGACGAGCCCCGCCGCCACACCACCGCCGAGAGAACGTCCGTAAATTGTGATATTCTGTGCTGACACCCCCGTCGCCTCGGACAATGCGTCGATAGCCGAGACTGCGTCAGCAATCGTACTCGCTTCGGTCGGTGTGAACCCATCGTCCTGGAATCCACGGTACTCTGCCGTCAGCACGGTGGCGTTGGCGACGTTGGATAAACGCTCTGTCCAGCCGTCCAGGTCGACCGCATGACTTGCGTTGCCATGTAAAAACAGAATCACACGCTCCGGATTCTCGCGTGCTGCGATTCGGCCGAATAACTCCTCGCCGTCTTCAGCTGGATATGCGAGGGTCGTCACGGTATCGAAACTCGGCTGTTGGGGCGTGAAGCGATCCGGGCTCAATTTCGACGTTGCACTTTCGTAGGCACCGGGAAACACCAACCTGGTTTCCATGCACACCAGCGCGAGACAAATTGCAGCATAGCCAATGACTAAGAGGACGACGAATCTCCCGAGACGCCACCTCCACCGCCGCCGCCGCGGAAGCGTTGACTCAGTGGATAGCTCGGTTGGAGATGTGTCGCGTGGCATGGCAGAGAGTATGCTGACAAGAAAGGGGGCCGGGGTCAATCTGCCAGGATTGGACTGGCGTAGCGGTGCAAGAACGCAGCGCTCATCTGAGCAACGTATTCCGCGTCTGACGGGTGCTTGACCAACAAATGGTCGGCGCCACTGAGTGTGATGAGGTTGCAGGCGGGCAGTCCATTTTCGTCTTCGATCAAGCCCGCAATTCGCAACGCGTGATCGTATGGAAGGGTTGGGTCGACTGGCGAATGAAACGCGAGCACTTGACAGCGGACTTGGTTCAAGAAGTCAGCTAGCAGATGGCTGCGAAAGTCGTCCAGCATCTCCCGGCGAATCAACCATGTCAGACCACCAATTTCGACTTCGCCCGTCCCTTGCGCCTGAATGTCCGGATTCATCCGCTGGAGCAAATCGGCGAGGTGTTTCGTTTCACTCGGGGCCGCAATGCTAACCAGAGCTCGGATTTGGTCACGAAGCTGGCTGCTCAGTGGAGTGCCGTGGGGGAGCGGCATGCCGGCGACGGTCGCCAATGACGCCGCCCCGCCGAAACTGTGCCCGATCAACGCTGTCACCGGCCCGAGAGACTCGTTGGCGAAGTGAATCGCCGCAGCCAAATCAGCTAGATTTGTTGAGAAATTTGTGTGCGAAAAATCGCCCTCGCTGCCCCCGAGTCCGGTCATGTCATAACGCAGCACGGCGATGCCGCACTCCGCCAAGTGGCGAGAAATCCTGGTAATCGCTTTGAGATCCTTGTTGCAGGTGAAGCAGTGACTGAAGACCGCAATGGGATAGGGAAGCGGGGGGGACGTGTCGACCTCATCGCCAACGTGCGTGGGTCGATCGACAATTCCCGCTAGATTGAAACCGTTTCCGCCCGCAAAGTGAACGCGATAGGATCGTCGCTGAAAACCACTTGATCTCCGTGCATCACTGCTGCTCACGCCGACTCGTCCATCGGCAGATGGGAATCGGTCGTTCCGATCCGGCCCGCTCGGAAGGCTTCTGCCATCGCTTTGGGCACGTCGGCTTCGGCCAAGACGAGCTGTGAACGGTTTTCAGAAACACGAGCTTTCATTTGCTGTTCCTGCGCGATCGCTTCAGCACGTCGACGTTCCGCTTTCGCGCGCGCCACGCGGGTATCGGCCTCTGCTTGGTCGCGTTGCAATCGTGCGCCAATATTTTCTCCGACATCAATATCCGCGATGTCAATCGAGACGATTTCGAACGCAGTTTGTGCGTCGAGAGCGCGGGATAGGACGACGCGAGTGATCATGTCGGGGTTTTCCAAAACATCGAAATGGGACGATGCCGATCCGATTGAGCTAATAATAGCTTCTCCAACACGAGCGATGATCGTATCTTCGGTCGCTCCACCAATCAGCTGCTCGATGTTGGTACGAACGGTCACGCGGGCTCGCACTCGTAGCTCGATGCCGTTTCTTGTGATCGCACTGAGGGTGGTTTTGCCGCTACGTTTTGGATCGGGACAATCAATGACTTTTGGATAAACGCTGGTTTGCACCGCGTCGAGTACATCGCGGCCTGCCAAGTCAATCGCGGCGGCTTGGTCAAAGTCCAAAGGAATGCGCGCACGGTGGGCAGCGATAATGGCGTGGATCACATTCATCACGTTTCCGCCCGCCAGGTAATGCGCTTCGAGCCGTTGAGTGCTGACGCCATCGACTCGGCTGATGTTCAACTTGGCTTGTGCGGCCATTACCTTGGCATGTACGATCACATTCGGGTTGACTTTTGTGAAGTGCATGCGGATCAGACTCCTCAACGTCACATCCGCATCGGACATGTAGGCCTGGAACCACAGCTTCCCATACTGAAGGACGAAGAAACCGAAAACCACAGCGAAAACAATGACGGCAAGAGTCGCCAGGATGATTGCGATCGTGTACAGCGAGACGGGTCGGTCCACCTGTGCCAGCACGCCGGAATGACCAACGAGGGGGTGACGCTGAAAGCATTTGTCGAGCAGTTCAGAGTAAATGGCGGGTGTCGGGAGCATGGTGATCAATCGAGCGTGGAGGGATACGTGAAGTACCAGGGCCAAGTGTCATCTCGGCGCTGCCCTATGTTAAGCCAAGCGAGATGCAATGTGTATTAAAATGACCCTAGGACCGCACGGATTGTGAAATCCGATCGACTGCGATCCGCAGGGACCGAGCTGCCATCACAAAATTGGTGTGCCCGCTGACTTCGGGCTGAATTTGCTCATACAACTCCGTCGCTCCGGTCAACCGCCGAAGTTTTTTCTTGGCCATCTTCAAATACGCGTCCGCATCGACCGTGTCATCGACTGGCCCGACGGCCAAAATAAAATCATAGAGGTCGCGGACGATCTCGCGAAGGTCGTCATCGTCCTCCGCTTCGTCACAATGCTTCAGGAACGTTCGCACCATCCACACGTGGGTGACGTCAGCATCGATCGCACGCACTCGCGAGAGTGAATCGCGGCCATGAGTCGAACCGTTTTCGGCTTTGGATTCGTCGTCCGAACTCAAATCGTCGGCTCCTCAACCGAGGCGACCTCGGGAGACTCTGGAACACTCGTCGCATGCAGGGCCGCGTCGAGATCAGCGGCTGGTTTGGCGGGTGCGTGAGCATGCGGCGTGTTGGTCGCCACGATCACGATGCCCACGACCGTTAGCACCATTCCGACCCACAGCAGGGGACTGACCGTCGTTTCAGCGTGCAGTCTGAGCATCGACACAATCGCAGTAACGGATACTGCACCGCCGAACACGATCGGCATGACCAGCAGCGCATTGCCGCGGCTGGTCATCATCGCCGTGGTCAGACACAGGGCACCAAAGGCACCGAGAATTCCAGCCAAGAATCCCCATTT
Source organism: uncultured Planctomycetota bacterium (assembly GCA_963763175.1). GTDB lineage: Bacteria > Planctomycetota > Planctomycetia > Pirellulales > Pirellulaceae > Rhodopirellula. Next base: position 2,110,434 of record CAVXOB010000011.1, read on the forward strand.
CATCGTAGGATAGTACTCGCCGGTAAAGCTGAACGAGTCGCCTTTGACCGCCATCATGGCGAGGCCGCCACAAATTGCGATCATGAGGTAGGCAATTCCGATGAACACGTAGGGTTTAAAGGGCGACCACAGTGGCACGTTGTCAACGCGAGGTGACTGCGCATTGCCAATCGTTGGACCGTAACAACCCCAGAAAAATGCCGTGGCGAGTGCGAAGAGTATGGGTATCAACATTTTGTTCATGAATCCCTCAAAGGCGGAGAATGGGTTGGTTTTGTAGCGGCAATCTGTTTCGGATCTTGTGGAAGATCCTGCCACGTGCGGATCATAACACGATCCACTACGGTCCGATCAGGAAATGACAGATGTCGCCATCTTGCATCACGTAAGCTTTGCCTTCAGCCCGCAGTTTTCCAGCGGCCCGAATGTCTTTTTCAGTTTTGTACTGTTCGAGATCCGCCAGCGAGTAGATCTCAGCTCGAATGAACTTGTGCTCGAAATCGGTGTGAATCACGCCAGCGGCTTGCGGGGCGGTCGACCCCATGCGAAACGGCCACGCCCGGACCTCCTTTTCACCTGCCGTAAAATAGCTCTGCAAGCCCAGAGTACGATAGGTTTCACGCGCGATCACGTTGAGCGAAGGTTCTTCCAGCCCAACGTCAGCGAGCATCTCGGCTCGATCGGCTTCGTCGAGTTCTGCAATCTCGGATTCGAGCTTTGCACAGACGCAAACCACCCTGGCGCCCGATTTCTTCGCGTGTTCGCGGACTCTCTGCACCAGTTCGTGCTCACCACCAAGATCATTTTCGCTCACGTTCGCAACGTACAAAATCGGTTTGGCCGTCATCAGCCCGTAGCTGCTGATCGCGGCCGCTTCGGGTTCTGGCAGTTCGAGCGTTCGCAGCGGCTGCTCACTCTCAAGGTGCGCATTGCACTTCTGGATCGCCGCAACGCGAAGTTTCGCGTCCTTGTCGCCGCCCCGGGCACTTTTCTCGGCACGGGGCAGAGCATTTTCAAGCGTCTGCATGTCCGCCAACACCAATTCAGTTTCAATTGTATCGATGTCGGCAATCGGATCGACATTGCCTGAGACGTGGATCACGTCAGGATCTTCGAAACAGCGAACGACCTGCATGATCGCATCCACCTGTCGAATATGGCTGAGGAATTTGTTGCCCAGCCCCTCGCCATCGGACGCACCTTTCACGATCCCAGCAATGTCAACAAGTTTCAACGCTGCAGGAATGATTTTCTGTGGCACGATGTACTGGGTGATGCGATTCAATCGCGCATCAGGAACACTGACGATCCCCTCATTGGGCTCGATCGTGCAGAATGGATAGTTGGCACTTTGGGCCGCGACGCTGCTAGTGAGGGCATTGAACAACGTGCTTTTGCCTACATTCGGCAAGCCGACGATTCCGGCTTCCATCGAATACCTTTGTGGGAGGGAATTGAGACTGAGTTGGGAACTTCGTCATGTTATCGCTGCTCGCCGCGGTTTCGTCGACCCAGGCAATGTTTTGCGGTCTCGAGCATATCCTGACGCGCTCGAACGGCGCGACGCAAGTCTGCTCGTGCCAAGTGGTTTCAGCCTGACGAGAGCATGCCATGACATCGTCCCTTGCAATCACCCGACTCCGGGAAGGAACCTCGTCAAGTCGATCGTACGCAGCAGATTCCGTCTCAGTCACCCGCAGCTTCCCAGCGAAGACCGCCTCCCTCTTCCACGGCTCTTCCAATGCGACCCGTTGGCATGCTAGGAGTGCAGTCCTCCTCCCCCCGCCATACCGTGTCGCCACAGCATTATCGAGCCGATTCTTCGCGTGTCCTCAAAACAGGTCAATGCTTTGGCCGCAAAATTAGTGCGAAATTTTACTTGACCCAAGAATCCAGGCCCCTCATACTCGACAGACGCCAACCGGCGATAACATTCCCTCGAACCGGCGATAACACTTCCCGTGTCACCGAGGGAACCGAAGGTCCAACCGGCGATAACACCCCCACGAGCTACTTATCGCCGGGTGCCTTCCTCGCCAACCGGCGATAATTACCTCGTTCTGGCTGGCCACCTGCCGCAATGCAATCAACTAACACCAGCGTCGTGAGTCAAGTGCAAAAAGCAAACGCAGCTACAGGCACCGAATCCTGTTACGCTTGCCCTGAAGAATGGACCACGCTTTGCAACAAGTGCGGCGTTGGATGCTGTGAGAACCACATTGAGACCCAAGTACATTCCGGCCAAACATGGCAGGTGTGCAGCAATTGTGTTGATCGATTCGTCAAGCATCACCTGGGAGAATGGATCTTGTTTGGAGTGCTACTGCTGATAATTGCAGCGTCACTTGCCCTGGGGTGGTGGGATCCGAGATAGTATGCGAAGCGACTCCGCGTTAAAAACGGCCAGAACCATGACATGCACCGAAGGACGCGAGCCGAGTGGTTTGGCAATGGTGAGTCTTTCGCGCGTCCTCGGTGATGTCCGCCGTTCTGCCATGTGAAGCTTCATGTCGATGCCGCCTACGAATCCTTATGAAGCAACTGCCATGACGGGAGATTCAGTTAACCGCACTGATCCAGAGATTGTCCCCCGCCAAATACTCAGCAGAGCGAGTTTCCGTCGTCTAGCAGTACTGTCACTGATAATGTCATTGGCACTACTTGCTTGGATGTGGATCGGAGGACTGATATCATATGCACCCGGAGCCGTGTCACCGAACGACATGCAAAACATTTACCTATCGCGAATCCTTTATTACGGCGCAGCGTCTGCAGCGTTCCAAATGCTCGCTATCGTCCTGATTGCGAGAACGCGACAATCAGATTGAGCACACGGAAGAAGGCAGAACAAATAATTGCACGCGAGTTGCGGGTCACGCGTTTCCTGATGGTGAGTCACTCGGCCGCAACCGCGTGAATTTAGACGACTATGAAGTCCTAGGTTTGACAAGTACCAGTTGCCATGTTTTCAGGAATTGTTTTTGTCACATCGCGTGGGTTCTCGAATGGTGATTGGTTGATGAGTTTTGAGGAAGTGATCCACTGGAGCGACTCACAGGCAACTTCAGTCAAGGATGTTGATTAAACGACTATTCGAGGTGTGGACGCATTTGAACTCTTATAGATCCGCCTCGGGCGGACTGTGTCCTCTCAGTTATCCATGCACGGTTCAACGATCTTTGGACGATCATGTTTGCGTGGTGGGTGCAGCTTGCCTGGAGGCTTCCCAGTCTCGTGATGAGGCTTTGAGCAGCAAGCTACCTTCCCTTGGTGTGGCACATTCTTTAGGGCGACGTGTCTGAACTTTCTACGATTCGCTGCTGCGAATCGATCCTAATGCGAAAGCCTCAGTGTCCACTTGTCTCGGTGCTTCACACACTTGGGTTGGTCTTGTCCTTGGTCTGTTGTCTTGGTGAGAAACGGTTGTGGGCTTCTTGGAAACTCCGATGTGAGGTGAGCTGGTCGTGAGAATTGATCGTTGAGATGAGTAATAAGAGCAACGAGGTCCAATTCGTTACGCCGATGTCGAAGCATCAGCCACCCGGTACTGGTTGTCCTCGTCGCTCGATGGTTTTAATAGAGCGCCGCCGACGGAAGGTTGCGTGAGCGGTTTTCCAGGCATCGCTCAAGTATCCAATGCTGGGTTCCGACGCCCGCAACAAGTTTCGATTCGCGAAGGACGATTTCTCAAACAGATCATTGGACACTTGAGCCATGGAGTGCCGGGATAAAACCGGTTTGGAATCGAGAATGAAAGTTTCTTACGAGGAAGGTCTAGCCAACTACTTCGGCCTCCGGCGGAGGTGCGACGAAGGTAACAACGTCGTGCTGAGCGTCCGTGCAGGGGGAAGCGTAGGCCAGCTAATTGAGCTCCGAAATCAGGTCTTCCATGTGCCGACCGTGTCATATGCGTCGGGAAGGCAACACCAGCTACACCGCTTTGGTAAGGGTAGTCTGGACATGGCGGAGTCGAAGAACCTGTGCATGCGTGGAAAATTCCAAACGCGAGAACCGGGAAGTCCCATTTGCCCCTGGGGTCAAGTCGTGATGACTCACTGCCAGGGCGACCAGCGAACCTCTATGAGCGCAATTCTGGTATGAACGCGGATGGGATGGCAGATGAGGCCGTAGTACCGTCGACGCGGGTGAACAAAGCTGCGACCGCAGTGGCGGAATCCGCCGAGGAAAGGGACCTCACTGAAGGGAAGTATTGCCGGATTGGCGTCGATGCTTCGGACTCTGAGCCGGAACAAGTATCAATTGGAGCGTCACGGGAAATCACGACGGGTAGCGTCACAGTGTGTCGCGATCGTTTGACCCAACGGAGGAGCCGTATGAGTCAAGGCTCACGTACGGATCTGTGCGGGGGGCGGCTGGCAACAGCCGTCCCTACCGCGATCCTTGAAAACCTCCGGCGCACCCTTCGGTCGGATGAGCCGTAAAAATGGCGTTGCTGCGGCAGTAAGCGGCGAGAATCCGATGCAACAAGTTGCCGTCGGCTTGGCCAGTGGAGTAGAATCAAGGCGTCGCGTGGTCAGTCAAATCGATTGATCCCGCATACGTTTTTGCCAGCGTGGCGATCACGATCGACAAAGTTCAACGCACGATCTATCCGCACGTCAGGCGATCAGCCCAACCGACAAGGTTGAGCTTTTTCTACGCCTGACATGCGGATAGATCGCAATTCGTTTCGTTTATTTGATTGAAGTGCTAAGCGGCAATCGCCTCTCGGTCCAACTCGATGCGTTTTACGACCAAGCCACATTGCTCGATCTGCTCGACTGCTGACCGCATTGCCTCATCGCGCGATGCTGCTTCGCGGCCGAACACGACTTCAACACCTTCATCGTGGCCGCCCAGATGCCCGTCGTCACATCCAGCCGCGGCTAGCCTGTCCGCCAGGTCGAGGATTTCATTCTCGCTACGTACCTGGTGGTTTACTACCACTCGAAACCTATATTCTGTCATCTGATTTCTCGCTGTTTCTATCAGGACCTGGGCGCTACCGTCTCAGGACTGGCACGCAAAGTGCGTCGCAGTCGACCGTTTTGTTCACCTAGCCGGGTCATCTCGCTCACGTATTCTTTGTGTTGCGTTCAAGGTATAACCATGCACACGTTTTTCATGTTCGGGAAATGTTCTTCTCAGGGGCTGCGTGATATCGCAGATTGGCGAACGGGGCGGGCGCGTCAAATTGTAGAGGGTTTAGGAGGCGAGATCGAAAATGGATACGCATTATTGGGCGAATATGATCTGTTCCTCATCGTCCGTTTGCCGCGCATGGCCGACGCGATGCGTGCGGCAGTGAAGATTGGTCAGGTGACCGGAATCACATTCTCCACCTGTGCGGCGACTCCGCTGCATGAATTTGACGAAGTGCTTGAAGAGCTGACCATCGAAATTGAGTCGGCCCGCATGGAGGCCCACGAATAGCAATGCGCGATCGACAATCGTACCAAAGCATCGGTGATCAATGCTGCAACATATTGTCCAGATTTCCCTCCTCCCCCGATCACTTCATCGTCGGCTCATATGATGGACAACGTTGCGGGAAAGAAACGCTACAATAGAACGTAAGCCACAAACTTGCTAAACGTGTAGCAACCTGCACATTTCGACGTGAATCTGCATTATCCTAGTGCACATGCCAAAGACTGCCACCAACTACGATTTTCTCGACGCTCCCACCGAAGAAGGTGATTTGGGGATGCTCGGTTCGTACCGGATATTGGGCGAACTCGGTCGCGGCGGGATGGGATATGTATTCCGTGCCGTTGACACGGTTCTTGAGCGTCCTGTCGCTTTGAAGGTGATGAACAAAAAGGTCGCCTCGACGCCCAACAGCCGGGATCGGTTCCTCCAGGAGGCACGTGCGATGGCGGCGCTGCATCACGACAATGTGGTCGTGATTTTCGAGGTTGGTATGCACGAGGGCACCCCCTTCATGGCGATGGAGATGCTCCGTGGCGGAACGCTCGAGAGCATCAATGCGCAGAAAGAGAGCCGTCACTACGATCAAGTGATCGGGTATGCAAAGCAGATCGCCCGCGGCCTCGGTGCTGCTCACGCCAAGGGCATTGTTCACCGCGATATCAAACCGGCCAACATTTGGGTCGAAGAGGGCACCGGGCGGATTAAAATCCTGGATTTTGGTTTGGCACTGGCGACATCGCCTGATTCGGACGCTTCCGGTGTCGGCTCAGTCTGTGGCACACCTGGGTATCTCACTCCCGAGCAGGCACGCAGTGATCCTCTCGATGACCGCAGTGACTTGTACAGTCTCGGCGTCGTATTATATGAAATGTGTACGGGTCGGCTACCTACTTCTCAGCCTGCGATTGCCCAGCAATTGGTTGCGTTGCTGACTGGAACACCGAAGCCACTGCGCGAACTGAATCCAGAAATCCCACAACCCCTCGCGGACCTCATCCATCAACTCCTGGCGAAGGAGCCCGTCGATCGACCCGCAAACGCGGCGGCGCTGGAAAAACAACTCGATATAGTTGCTCAGGAATGCGAGGCAAAGTCGGAGACGGCTGTTTCGTTGAGCAAGCTGCAACTGAGCTTGAAAGAAGTTGTCAGCAAACAGAGCGAGGCGAAAAGCGAGTCGTTCGATCTCTCAGCATTCGATGATCTAGCGATCCCCTCCGCACCGATGCCATCGTTTCCGGGTCCAGCAACTCCGATCCCCGGAACACTGAAGGCCGCCGGATCGAATTCGGGTGTACATCCAGTGGTGAAGCCCCAGCCAGCCTCGCTCAAACCAGCCTCTGTGGTAAGAACGGGTGCAGTGAAGAGAAACACGAAATCTGCTGCGCAGCACGACCCGAAAACCGGTAGTCCGATCGTTTGGATGGGGGCAGGAATCCTGTCGACGTTGCTGCTCGTGCTTGGAATTGTGTGGATGATCTTGCCTGGAAAACAAGAAAATACCGTCAGCGTCCTGTCGCCGGCACAAACTCCCTCACCGCCTGAATCTAGTTCTGCTCCTCCGAGCAACCCAACTCCCCAACCGCCCGTCCCAGCGCAGCCTGCAAAAAATAAGAACCCGAAGAAGAACAAAAAATCGAAAGATGCGAGTTCGGAGAAACCGGACGCATCACCGCGGGCTGCGTCGGAGTCATCGGCGCCCCCCAGCGGTCCGCCCGCCGCATCGGTCGCCGCTGAACCGACGGTGGACAGAATGTCCGAGCAGAACCTATCTGATCCAGAGAGTCCTGAATCTGCAGTAGCTCGGGAATCGAGCGAGGATACGAGCCAGCCGGATCAGCCTGAGCCGGACGCGCCGCGCCCACTAAGCTGGTTAACGTGAACACGACCGCTGGTATTGGTGCGGACTCAACCGTGCGTGAAGACTACGAATCGTCAATGGCGACCAAGCCGATTCTTCTCGTTCAGATACGCAAAGGTGACGGACAGGACAAACAGCACGCTCATTTGCGCTTCGATCTGCAGTCCAGGGGCATCGCGCACACCGACGTCCAGCAGGCTCGATTGGGTTTAGTTCTGTCACTCCCTGGCCACGAAAAACTTCAAAACACCACTCTCAAACTGTTTGGCTATAACTCTGCCGGTGCCAACGATTGGGTCGAAGAAGACGGTCAACGAGCAATCCTATGGAGCAATTCGATATCGCGAGAAGGTCTCGATTCGTTGCCGTTGCTAGCGCAGTGGAGTAGTGATAGTCCAGAATACAAGAATCCACAGGTCATTTTTTTCAGCTCTCCGGAACTCGCCGAGTACATCCGCAAAGCCCCAGACAACACCATCAGCTTTGTTGTATCGGGAGGGAACACTGATGGCACAGCGATTCGGTTCGTCAGCAAAGAGGGCGACGCGGCGAAGGCCCCGACACTGATGTTGTCAGTACCCGCATCAACTGACTAAGAAAAATCTGCTCATCCCACGTTCACGTCCAACGCTTAGAGCCTATCCGAAAAGGGGTCTGACCCTTTGGAGACGCATCGTTTTACAACGTTTTTAGCGGCCTCGCCGGAGAGGGTCAGACCCCTTTCCGGATAGGCTCTTCATTCATGCTTGCAACTTTGCCGTTTGAGAATGGCAAATTCGTGAGAAATAGTTGTCGCGTTCCTGCCGGGGGGGAGATCTCGGCTTTCGAACAATCGTCACGACCGGAATCGGGATTGGACCCTTGTAATGGATTGAAGCAATTTGTCTCGATATCCGAGTTGTAATGCGTCGATGCCACGGAAAGGCTGGTCGACTTCGTCCACAAGGAGGTGCATCGGATGACCATATCAGAGAAGAGTACTGTTTCGACAAGGAAGAGCCGACAACTGCTGCTTTTAGCAATTTTGGGCGCGGGTGGGCTGAGTTTCGCAAGCGGTTGCCATTCCATGCGTCTGCAAAGCGTTTTTGCGGATCCCGCTCCTGTCACCGTGGAGCCAGCGAAAGCCGAAACGGCGGTTCCACGGCGTGAGAACACCCTTGAGTCTTCCCAGACGTCGGAGGTTCCTGTTGCGGCGCCGAAAATAAGTCCTGTGGGATATTCCGATGAGGTCGTCGTCGCACCTCTCGACGCATTGACATCGAACCGAGACGAAGTTGAGACTAGTATCTCGACTCCGTCGCCGAGAGACATGCTCACCTCCTTCAGCGACTTGATTTCCATCAATGCGGACATGCCAGCAATTGACTCCGAAGCGGGCTTCAGCGCTGGTGCGAACGCGTCGATGGAGCAGTCCAGCGGGATCACGCTCGAAGCGATTGAATCGATCGCTCTCTCCAACAATCCCACAATCGCCGAGCTTGTAGCGACGACGCAAAAAGCGGCTGGCTTCAAGACTCAGACGGGACTGCGAGCGAATCCCACCATTGGCTACAACGGCAATCAGCTCGCCGATGTCAAAACCGATCAGCATACCGTCTATATCTCGCAAACGATCGTCACCGCCGACAAGCTGGAGCTAAACCGGCAAGTACTCAACGAGGCTCTGCGTGCGCAGTTGTTGCGATTGGAAGCACAAAAGTACCGTGTGGCGACCGACATCCGGATTGCCTTCTACGCAGCTCTTGCAGCGCAGCGGCGACTCGATCTCATCCGCGAGTTCCAATCGGTTGCTGACAAAGGACTGGAACTCGCTGAACTGCGCAAGAAAGGACAGGAGGGATCGCAACTCGATGTCGTTCAAGCCGAAGTCCAGAAAAACGAGATTGATCTGTTGTTGCAACAAGCCGAGATTCGCTACCAAGCCGCGTGGCGAGAACTCGCGGCCTTGGCCGGATCTCCCGAATTGCAAGCGGTTCACCTGTTAGGCACCTTACCCACCACAGCAAACGACCTCGATTGGCAGGAGGTCGCATCCATGATGGTGTTCTCCAGCCCCGAGTATCATGCCGCCCAGGCGAAGGTGACTCAGGCGCGAGCCAATATCACCCGTCAAGACGTGCAAAAAATCCCGAACCTCGGCCTTAACCTCGGGGCGGGCTCGGACCAAGCTACTGGGGCGGGCCTGATCAATTTCGTCGTGGGGGTACCCATCCCGGTGTTCAACAGAAACCAAGGCAATATCTCAGCGGCCCTGGCGGAATACGTCCGCGCGTGCCGCGAAGTGGAGCGTGTACAAAACGCGATTAGGCAACGGTTGGCAGTGGTCTCCAACGATTATGGCTCATCACGCGTTGCGGTGGATCGTTACTCCCGGTTGATCCTGCCCAACGCGGCGGAGACACTTAAACTAGCTGAAATCGCTTACAAGGCGGGCGAGACAAGCTTCGTACAGGTCCTCGTGGCGCGGCGGACGTTCTTTGACACGAATTTGCAGTACCTCTCTGCCCAGACGCTGTTGGCCCAGTCCGATGCTCAGATCAACGGTTATGTCCTCACCGGCGCACTCGATCCGGTAATTGATGAAAGCGACAGCCCGGACCTACGAGGGCAGGCCCTCAGCCAGCAGTAGGTACAACGTCGGGATTGGGATTGCCGCCGTTCTCGAACCTGGTGTCACGTGGTTCGGCCCTCCCCGGGCTTTGGCTGGGGAGGGCGAAGTTCCATGCACGATTGCCGCCAAGTCACATCACGTCTGCAACGGCTTTGCAGAGCCAGTCCATTTTCTTTTCGTTCATTCCGGCAACATTGATACGGCCGCTGCTTACGAAGTAGACGCCATGTTTGGTTCTTAGCTCGTCGACCTGCATCGGATTCAGGCCGCTGTAGGAAAACATGCCTTTTTGATTGAGCAGAAACGAAAAATCCGGTGCCCCGGGTTGTTGCCTCATCCCCTCAACGAATTCTTTGCGCAATTGTATGATGCGCAGCCGGTTTTCTTCGAGCTCCGCTTTCCACATCCGTGTCAACTCGAGATCGGCCAGGACGGTAGCGACAATTGCGGCACCGTGCCTAGGTGGATTGCTGTAATTGGCACGCACGACGATCTTCAGTTGACTCAGTGCGGCCTGCGTCGCTGCGGGCGTGGCGGCGATCAGCGTCATTGCTCCGACCCGCTCGCTGTAGAGGCCGAAGTTCTTGCTGTAGGAAGAACACACGAGCGCTTCGTCGCAATGCTCCAGCACCGCTCGCAGACCGGCGGCGTCTTGCTGGAGCCCATCGCCGAAGCCTTGGTAAGCGAAGTCCAACAGCGGAATCAAACCACGACTGGCTAACAGATTGGCGATTTCCTGCCACTGGTCGGTCGTCGGATCGACTCCGGTGGGGTTGTGACAACAGGCATGAAGTAAGATTGCGTCCCCCGGCCGAGTCTTTTCGGTCAAGTCAGCGATCATGGCGGAAAAATCAAGACTACGTCGATCGCTTCCGAGGTAGCCGTACGTTTCGATTGCCAATCCTGCAGCCTGCATGATCGCGGTGTGATTGGCCCAGGTTGGATTGGGGACGAAGACTCGGGTCGGCGAACACTGCGAGGCTAAAAACTCGCCCGCAACACGGAGCGCACCTGTCCCGCCTGGAGTTTGGACCACGGCGACGCGTTCCGCCGCAATGCTATCGCCCAACAACATCTCGCGGACGGCGTTTCGGTAATCCGGCAAGCCGTCGATTCCTAGGTAGCCCTTGGAAGTCTCGGTGTCAAGGATTTTCTGCTCGGCGGCCTTGACGCATTTCATAATGGGCGTCACGCCGGAGGCATCCTTGTAAACACCGACCGAAAGATTCATCTTTTCCGCACGAGGGTCCGCCGCGAATGCTTCACTGATGCCCAGAATTGCATCGGGGGCGGCCATGGGGATGGAATCGAAACGATGAGCGGCGGTTGCCGAATCGGACGCGGTCATGCGGAGGATCACACGGCGAGGATGGGAGGTGACAAACTTGACAATGTCTCTATCCTAGCGACCCGGCAAGGGCGCGACCATCCGATATAGTCCGGCGCATCCCGGTCCGGAATAATTCACTTCACACGAGAGGAATTCGCATTCTCATGAGCGAATCGCGTCGATCGATTTACTGCACCTCTCCGCCTGCGAAGCTTAATCTATTTCTGGAGATTCTGGGACGCCGAGCGGACGGTTATCACGAGCTGGATACTGTGATGGTCGCGATCGATTGGCGAGATGAACTGGAGCTGCAGATGACGGCCGAGCCCGGCATTTCTCTCGATGTCCAGTGGTTGCCGAGTCGCGAGGCGGTTGCAGCGCAGCTCGGCGTCCATCCTCTCGACGTTCTATTGGATGTACCGACAGATGCTTCGAACCTGGTCCATCGAGCTCTCGCATTGGTCAGCGAAGCGACCCGATACGCGGGTGGATGGAACGTGCGGCTAGGTAAACGCATTCCCAGTGGCGCGGGCATGGGCGGAGCGAGTAGCGACGCGGCGGCGACACTGCGACTGGCTGCGATGGCGCTCACCGACTCCGAAAATGGAGCCTCCGTGTGCCTATCGAGTGAGAAATTGAGAGAGTTGGCCGCTCTATTGGGCAGCGATGTGCCTTTTTTTCTTGGCAGACTCAGCTGTGATGACGATGCAAGCGAGCCCCCCGGATTTCCCGGACAACCGCCCTCTTTGCTCGCGCGAGCTCAGGGGCGGGGCGAGAAGCTGACGTTTTTTGACATGCCCACCCCTCATCAGTTTCTCGTGGTTTACCCTGCAATTGCCTTGTCGACGGCGGCAGTTTATGCCCAAGCGAGCGTGACGGAGCGGCCTCGCTGCGGGCTGGATGTTGTCGATGCATTCACGCAGGCCAATCACGACACCGACGCTGAGATCCTCTATAATGCACTGACGCGGCCCGCCTGCGGGCTATCACCTCTCATTGGGGAGGCGATACAATGTTTGCGGGAGTCATGCTCACCTAAACAGCCGCTAGGGCGATACCGAAACCATTGCCAAATGACCGGCAGCGGTTCGGCCTGTTTCCTTTGGCTGACTCCCGGGGGCTGGCTCGCCAATGATGAGTGTCAATGGGCTGGGGTCAACGAGGCATGGCTCGCGACGATTCGTGAGCGGTTGTCGGGAGGAGCGCTGGTGAAAACTGTCGCGACTTGTCCGGCAGCGCCGGAGATTCATATCGCATAGGGGATGGTGATGGAGATTACGGAGATCCGCATCAAGTTGATGGAAGGCTCGGAAGATCGATTGCGCGCGTTTTGTTCGATCACCATCGACCAAAGCTTCGTCGTACGCGACCTCAAGATTATCGATGGCAGTCACGGGCCTTTTGTCGCCATGCCGTCGCGAAAATTGACTGGCCACTGCACCCGTTGCGGTAGTAAAAACCATCTGCGTGCCGCGTTCTGCAATCAATGCGGAGCCAAGCTGAACAGCGGTAGCGTGTCCGATACGCCGCAAAAGCTCTATGCCGATGTCGCTCACCCGATCAATAGCGAGTGCCGCGAGATGATTCAAAATGCCGTTGTTGCCGAGTTCCAAGCCGAACTTCAGCGAGCGGCGCAGCCGGACTATCGAAGCCGATACGATGACGAATTCGATGCTGGCGATTATGACGAGGCGGATTACTCGGATGCGGGTGCCATCTCAACGGCTCCCGATAGCACCGTGCCAGCTCTCGATTCACGAGTTCCCACGACCGATGATGCTGCTCCTGCCGCGATGCGGCCAGCAGAGGCGACCGAGACACCGGCCACGGAATCGTCCAGTGACGCGGTGAACGATGCATTCGGTGCTGGATTGTTTGAAGACGTCCGCCCGAATGCTGACCCAACACTGATATCGTCGAATGTTCAAAGTGAGCACGATGAAGCTGTCGTCGTCCGCAGCGAGGACGGGGTGCGGAACAGCCTGCCGCGGCCTCACTTCCATGATCGTCCTGGCCCGGCATCACGCTCGCTCGTGCACGGCAACCCGCCATCGCAGGAGGGTCACGTCAGCACGGAAAGCGAGCGTTTCAATCAGACCGCCGACGATCAAGGTAAATCTGCTGAGGACGATCTCAGCTTCGGTGCTGGCATCTTCGATGACTAATCCGGGAAACACAGCGACAGTGACGCCGCAAGAGAAGCGCCCACGCCCTGCGGTCGAGCAATCCAAGCGGGCGAAAAAAGACAGTTCGTCGACGTCGTCTCATACTTTGCAGATCGGCCTCGCTTCGATGTTGGTTTTGGTGATTGTTGCCGCACTGATTTCCGCGGGACTCGTCTATGCTGCACGCATCCCTGAGATCCAAGAAGAATTATCAGTTCTGCTGGGGACGAAGGTAACGGCGGATCATAGCCGACGCGGTCCGCAAATCATGTTCATCTTGTTCACGGTGTCCTCGCCGCTATTGATTGCCATGGCGCTCTCGCTAGTGACATCGGTCTGGTCGTTTTTTCAGAACCGATCAACCCGAACTGACAATTCAGCGCATGAGCGAAGGATTTGACCTCGCTGACTCATCGGGTCGCCCTTGCCGATACAGAAGAGAGGAGTGAAGTTGATGTCGTATCGAGATTTTGAAACAGTATCGAGCGTGATCACTCGACTCGGTCAACCACCCTCTGATATCTCGGCATTGTGGATGGAGGACGTCCGTTCGCAGTGCGATGCTCAAGACATCCCTCCGTTAGATGCCAACACCACGTTTTGGCAACACGTGGTAGTCGACGACCGCGGCCGCGCCCGATTGCAACGCGATGACTTGCCGTTGGAGACGGCTCCCTCAACGCCCCAAGTAGTCGACGTCGATGCGCTAAAGAAGGCTCTCGACAGTGACCGACCACGTCAAAGCACAGCGCGAAAGCGGCGGCATCCGAAGTTGAAGGGAGCGTTCACCCTCATCGCTGTTACGGTCCTGATTGCCTCACTTCTCGTCTCGGTGTCCCTTCCGCAGACGGCGCCACCGGAAGACGATAAGGCTCAGAGCTTTGCGAAAGTCGGGCCAATAACCAAGCGTCCACTTCGCAGCGATCCGTTTTCTCCCGAGCCGATCGACAATCCTGAGGCGTTAACGGATGTGAATTCGCCCCTTCCTGACGCGACTCTTACGCACGGTCTCAAGATCACCAGCGAGTCGGTTGACCCGCAGGAATCCTTGACGTTGCCAACTATCATGATGCCCAGCGAGCTCGAGGATTCCGGGGTACGGACAAGAGATTTATCGCTCGATATCTTGCTTCCCACCGCGATTGCACAGAGCGGGGTTGACTCATCGCTCGATCCGGAGCAACCCGAAGGGACCGCGATTGACATTACCGAAATCCGGGACGATGAAGATCTCACCGATGCCATTGCTCAGCCGACCGCAGAGTCCGTTCCACTTGAAAACCGAACGACTGCGGTGGCGCTGCCCAGCCCGCCGGTAAACCGGGAGGCCGAGTTGCCGCCAGCGACCGTCGTGCTTGGCATTACATCGGCTCCGGTGACCTTGCAGCTCGACTTTCCAGAGGCGATCGAACTTCATCTAAGCGCCAAGGAGACTGGGTGGACCGTCACCGCCGGCGATATGGCCCTACCGATCGCGGTATTTGAAGTGAATCCGGATGGTACTGCCCTGCTATTTCGCTGGCTCGCCTCTGCCGCTGATACTCCCCTGGCGCAGTCACTCGTACACGGCCGCATCACCACCGACCTCGGCGAGGTCATCTATTTGCGTGCTCAGCTTGATGCCGAATCGATCGCGACCGACATCGGAGAGCGAGACGAAAAACTCAAATGGATGCTCGGAGGACCGGTCTTGAACACGTCGACGAGGCTGCGACTCTCACTGAGAGTACCCGAGGACGTTTCGGTGCAGTGGATCGAATCGATTGAGGAAAAATCGCCGCAGCGCACACGTGGCATCGCGATTCTTTCGCTCACAGATCCTCCCGACTCGGGATCGCTCGCCGCGCGAATTGACCTGCGTGCATCGACTACTCTCACCATGCGGATTCGTTACGGTGCTCGACTCGGCCCTGGGATGCCGTGGCAATGGACGGATGCAAAATCGATCCGAAATTCACTCGACACGACGACCCGGCAGTTGCAAATCGCTGATGATCAGTTGTTGCAATTAGAGACGGCCATTTCGAGAGCTAAAAAGCTGCGTGCTCGACAACATGAAGTTGCACTGGAGATCCAGCGTGACCAGATCGAAGAGGCCGTTCGCAGCGGCACGCTCATCGCTAAACGGCTAGCGGAATTAGACCAGCTAGTCGCCATTCTGGACGCTGAGGGCAGGTTGTTGGTTAACCTTCATGTGCAGTGGCCTGGCGGTGAAGTTCAGACATTGTTGTCGACAAATGACACTCAATAGGGTGAGCTGTCCGCACCTCACAAACCTTCGCAATCATCGCATGGGACATAAAACGCTCTGCCAACATGGGGCGCCGTACCTGACGACTTCATTCTCGCCGGAGTGGATTGTCAAAGCTGATCTCTTGTTGTTGAATCGGCGGAGCGGGATTGACGACTGGTGGTGGGGTCGAGACGAGAGTGGGTACCGAAGATAAGGCTGCGGTCTGCAACAATTCGGGCTTATGCGGCGCACAGATAGGTGGTTGACTAGATAGCCACGCCAAAAAACTTTCCGCCGCGGGGCTGGCGGTATTGTGATCGGATCGATCATTGATTTCCGTGGGCCCTGCCAGGACTAAGCGAATCGTGCCCAGTTCGCTGGCGCAGGTCCATGCAGGTGTGTCCTGGCGGTGGATCAGAAGCGAGATGGTGACAGGCGTACTCGTTCGGTCATCCATTCCGCCGAGCCCATCGGCGTTAGGCTCATCGATTGCGAACACGCGGATTCCACTGAGCACGGTCCTGGCGGTAGGCTCAGGAAACCGATCGCCCTGCTCGAAATAGGCGACAACGTCCACGAGATCGCCGCGGTGAAGTTGGTCGTTGACACGGCGTCGCGCATCCAAAGGCAGCGAAACGACTCGGTAACCTGGTGGGATGAGTTCTGCTGGATGGGAAATATCATCCATCAGCTTTACTGACATAATCGGTTCGCCTTGATAGAACCGCTGCCGCGCGAATTTGCCTTCAAAATCCGAGAGCTGGTTTCCGGCCCCCTTGGGAATTCGATCGATCGGCCACTTTTCCAGTCGCACCTTGTCCGGCGTGATGGGTTCCGAGACGTCGATTGTTCGGACGGAGACGAAAATCTCGACGGTGGCCACACCTGTATTGTCGATTGACGAAGAATGCATCCCACGGCTCATACCGATGGCGGCGAGGACGCCGACTACGCTAGCGCCCAGCATCGCAACAGTATTATTTTTCATGACAGATTTAACTCGGAGTAACCGGCGCGGACCGATAGTACTACCGTCCAAGCGCGGACGTATTATCTCGGTCGTCTTTCCGTCATCATCGGAAGCTCATGCCACTCTGCTCAAACCGATGCGAACTATCTGCACGAACTGGCATAATCCCACCAACTTCACAGCAGCATCTCGGCATAACCAAAATACAGGATCGTGCCAATGGCCATCGGTACCGCGTAGGGCAGCAGGTACATCGTTGCCTTGCGCTCTCCAGCGATCGCAGCGAGCCTGCCGGGATGCCGTACCGAATTCCATTCGGACACAATGGTAGTTGCTTGCCTATAGTGCCGCAGCCAGTTCCCGCGGACCGCGATCATGCACAGGGCCATCAGGCCTCCGACGATGGCGGTCGCGGCGAACGCTTTGAGTGTGACGGCCAATCCGCACCACGCGCCAATACCCGCGAGCAGTTTGACATCGCCAGCGCCCATACCGCCCACGTTTCGCAGCGGCAACAGCAACATAACGCTGGCAAATGTCGCTACGAGACTGGCTCCGAACCCCGCTAGCCCGCCGACATAGCTGCCATAGACCCAGCCACTGATCACAAACGGGAACGTCAGCCTATTGGGCACTTTGAGTGTCTTCGCATCGATCACAGCGGCGACAATCAAGACGACTGTCACGAACCAAACGGGCCAGTTTTCTAAAAACGTCTCTGGTGGAAGGAACATTTTCAGCCACCCAGGTTCGAAATTGCGTCGCTGGCGTCGCTCACCGCGCTTGTATCCACCCCTTGCAGGACGGACAAGCATGTTGCGACGATCAGGCCCAGCATGACGGCGTACTCCACCGCCGTCGGACCGTCTTCCTCTTTCAAAAAGCTCACAACACTCGTTGTGAATCGTTTCCACTGCATACTCATCTCCGTAAAATTGCACACCGCTAGAGTCGTACCCGAAGGCTACCTCACGATTGGCCCGAGTCAAAATGAGCCGAATCGCTATCCTTGGATTGTGCGCAGAAACCAGCATCCTGTTGGGGCTATACTGGTCGCAAAGTATAAGCGGGCTACAAGAAACTTGGAGCGGGCAAGATGGCGAAGTGTGACCAAGGGTATCTCTGCGAAGTCTGTGGCGCGGAAGTCTCGTCGATCGTTGATAGCGATCTGTATCTTCGATACGTGCTCGGCCAACTCGACGCCGAGAAACTGCATCTAACTCCAGAACGGCATCTTCGCTGTAACCCAGTGTTGACGCAGTACATTGACGACGAGCGATTCCCTAACGTCGAGGTCGAAGGTGATTTTGACAAGCGTGACCTCGCGTCCGACTTCGTCACCGCACAAACTGAGCGAGTCAGTCTCGCGTATCGGCGACTTTGGGAAATCGCCGCAGCCGACCCACCGATCAGCTTGCTCGAGTATCCAGTGGATTAGCTGTTGTGGCGAACGGCTGGTGAGAAGACGCTGGATCCGTCATCCCTGAGCTGGTTGGCTGTTGCTCGGTTTGGCGGTAGTATCATCGCGATCCACCACCTACCGCTTCCCCCAAGAAAGCGATTAGCTCGCAGCTTCTAAAAATGCCGATTCTTCCTCCCGAGCCTGACTGTTTTCCTGACGATTTATTCGATCAACCTGAATCGCTGGGGTCGCCATGGTGGTTGCTTTACACACGGACGCGTCAGGAAAAAATGGTAATGCGTCGACTTCGTGATGCTGGGATCGGCCACTATGGGCCAATGATTCCCAATCGAACGAGATCGCCAGCCGGGCGGATTCGGACATCCTATGTGCCGCTATTTTCTACCTATGTGTTTCTGCGAGGTGGGGAAGAGCAACGTCACGCGGCGATCTGTACGGGTTGCGTTCTCAAAGCGGCTGACATTCATGAGGTCGAGCAGTTGCTCGACGATCTGAAGCAGATTCGGGCATTGATCGAGCTCGGTGTTCCGTTGACGGTCGAGAGTCGGCTGCAACCCGGGACCCTCGTGCGGGTGCGAAATGGTGTTTTTCAGGGGTACGAAGGAACTGTCATTCGTCGCGAAAACGAGACCCGATTGCTCGTCGCCGTTCGGTTCATGGAACAGGGCGTGAGCGTCAAACTGGAGGACTGTCAGCTCGAAACAATCGGCTGATCTAGCGAAAAAACGATATCCTTCGTATCATCACTAAAACATTCCATGAGAAAGGAATCGCATGGCCCTCCCCGATGCAGCAAAACGGCATTTTTGTCGACGCCGCGCTCACTTCGCGTTCACCATCTTCGAATTACTTGTGACGATTTCCATCGTCGCGGTTGTCGCTGCTCTTCTGCTGCCTGCGATTGGCAGCGCCCGTGAATCTGCCCGGCGAATTCAGTGCGTCGGCCACCTCCGCGAAATTGGTTTGGCCCTGCACAATCATCATCATGCGATGCAGGCTTTGCCGATGGGATGGAAATTTGAACCCTCGAATCATTCGGCCTATGGTTGGGCAGTGGCCCTGTTGCCCTATCTTGGCCAGCCTACCCTGGCTTCTCAAATTGACGAAAAGAAAACGATTGAAGATCCGGGGCATCGTCTCGCCCGGGCTACAACGCTTGAACTCTTGCTTTGCCCATCGGATATTGTCGAGCCAACCTTCCGCCTGTTTGCCGATAACGAGAGGGGGGACGATGCGTTTCCGGCAGCTGAGTCGGTCGAATCCGAACCTTCCATGTTGGTTCAGCTTCCAACTGCTAACTATGTGGGTATGTTTGGAACAATTGAGGCGGACGATTCCATTCCGGCACCTATAGGCGATGGAACGTTTTTGGAAAACCGGGCGACACAATTTCGCGATTTCCAGCGGGGTTTGTCCAACACGATCGTCGTCGGTGAGCGAACGATGGCTCAGGTGCCATCGACGTGGCTGGGAGTGAGCCTGCGCGGCGAAGACGCGGCTACGAGAATCGTTGGCTCGGCGCTTGAGGGGATCAACAACCCGTTGGCTGATGAGGCGGATTTCTCCAGTCGACATCCTGATGGGGCGAATTTCTTGTGGGGTGACGGTCACGTCAGCTTCGTAACCAAACATGTGGATCTGGTGCAGTACCACCGCTGGGCGAGACTGCGAGTTCATTCAACGACAAGAGGAACAGCAACTCGTTTGCGATAGAGAACTTAAAATCATGTTAAAAGAAACAAAACCACAATTGGATTTAACCAGATGTGAAGCGGAAGTCATGGATGTCGTATGGGCCAAAGGCTATGTCACCGTGCAAGAGGTGGTGGATACCATCGATCGCAACCTAGCGTATACCACTGTCATGACGACGATGAGGATCCTCGAAGGGAAGAAGTTTTTGCAGCGTGGTGAGAAACGCGGACGCGCATTCACTTACACTCCCGCCGTGTCTCAAGAGCAGGTCCGCGCGGGAATGTTGAAGTCACTCACCGATCAGCTATTCGGTGGTTCTGCACGCTCCTTGGTCCTGAGCTTGATTCGATCGTCAGCTGTTTCGCCCGAAGATATTGAAGCTGTTAAAAAGGCTGCTGCTGAACTGGGGGACGAGTGATGGATCCGTCGCAAGTTTTCGAAGTTGCCGCTTCATTATGCTTTCAGCTCGCGATCGTGGTGTCGGCCACCTTCGCACTGGATCGCTGGCTAGATGATGCGCGCGCAGGCTGCCGACTCTGGACGTTGTGCTTCGTAGGCATTGTCGGTCTGATCGCGGCCGCGGTCTTGCTGCCCCATCGCAGACTATTCGACTTTCCGCTCATAGGAGACTCCAACACCGTCCTTGCGATCATCACTTGGCAAGCGACTCTCACGTCGATCATGATGGCAATTTGGCTGATGGGGGTTGCATTTCTGACCATCCAACGACTGTGGCAGTGCTGGAAGCTGAGTCAATTCCTGCAACACTGCGACGCACTCGACGCGGAGACGTGGAAGATCCGTTTCGGGTTAGATCTCGCCCCCAACGTGCGATTGCTGGTTTCCGACAAAGTACACGGTCCGTTCTGTTGGCAGTTGCACCAGCCCACCATTGTCTTGTCGAAGCAATTGGTCGATGAGAGTGACGCAACGCTGCGGCACGTGCTATTGCACGAGATTTCTCATCTAGCTACGCAACATCCGATGCAACATTTCCTGCAAGGCGTGTGCTCGACAATATTTTGGTTCCATCCCGCGATGTGGGCGGCTGCCGCTGGAGCCCACTTGAATCGTGAGTTCCTGTGCGATGAGGTTGCCGCGACCAGCTCAGGACGAATTAGCGATTATTTGCGGACGCTCGCGAGAGTCGCCGAATGCTGCGGAACATCCTCGAGCAGCAACGCTCCCATTGGAACGCTGGCATTTAAAAACCCGAGGAGCGACCTGCTAAAACGGAGCGATCGTCTGGTCAACTTGGCGTCTTGCCCGCATCACCTTGATGGCATTCGTGTCGCGCTCACAACAGTCGCTCTGGCAGTGCTGATTGTCTTGATCCAGCAAGTTTGGCTACCGACCAACGCGATGGCGTCAAGCCGGAGCCACTGGTCGCCCTGGCCATCATGGACCGCTAATATCTTTCACAACACGCTGGGAGTCAGTGTCCGAGACTACGAATCGTATGAGTCCCGATCGCAAATCCACGAATGGATCGCCGAGTGTGAGGAATGATTCCGCTATTGATCGATACGATCGAGTCCTGCTAAAGGAACGCGCCCCCCAGTCGGACCGCGTTTCTGAAGTTTTTCGTATTTTGGGATTGCGTCGTAGAGTGAACATTTTCTACCTTTCATAAAACTACTAACCATTACGTAAATAGGGAGTGCACGGATGCACCCGATTTCCACCGGTCCCGAGTCAAAACAACGATCCTTCTCGCTGATCCTACCCGCATGGAATGAATGTGAGATCATCACAACGGCAATCCGCGAAGCGGATACTGCACTTCGCGGGATTACAGACACTTACGAAATTATCGTTGTTGATGACGGCAGCACGGACGGCACAGCTGAGTTGGTCGAGCAGGCTGCGGAAACGAACCCTTCCGTCAAATTGGTGCGTCACTCGCCCAATCAAGGTTACGGCGCAGCCCTCCGCAGCGGATTCGCTGCGGCATCAATGGATTTAGTTGCATTCACGGATGCCGACTGCCAATTTGACTTGACGGAACTTGATCGGTTCATGCTCCTGTCGCAACAGTATGACGTAGTTTGCGGATATCGAATCGATCGCAAGGACACCGCCCTTCGGTGTCTGTATTCACGAGTTTACAACATCATGGTGCGAACACTCCTGGGAACGGAGGTTCGCGACGTTGACTGTGCGATGAAGGTGTTCCGTCGCGATGTCGTCAAGAAGCTGAAGATTACGGGTGGCGGATTCTTGGTGAACTCTGAGTTAATCGTACAAGCGAAACAACAAGGACGAAGTTTGGTAGAGGTTGGCGTGACGCACCGACCGCGAACTGCGGGCGAGAGCACCGTATCGATCCATCACATTCCGAAAGTGCTCGCCAGCCTCGCGCGGTTCTGGTGGAATGCGGTGCAGTTCCCCGCTTCATCTGACTCCGATATTGAAGCAAGTGCAGTTGGCGCGGCTTCGAATCCCGCAGGTACTTCACCGGGCTGGGCCTCACGCTTCGACCGTCTAACACTCATGCAGATGGCGCTCTTGGCCATTGCCGCTCTGTTCATGTTTACGAATTTGAGCTACCCGCTGATTGATCGCGACGAGACCCGCTATGCCGAGATTCCTCGTGAGATGTTGGCGACGGGCAATTGGGTGCTTCCGCAGCTGAATTTCCAAACCTACTACGATAAACCACCGCTACTTTACTGGCTATGTGCGGTTAGTTTCCAGCTATTCGGAATCAGTGAGTTTGCGGCTCGACTCGTACCTGCGGCAGCGGCCCTCTCAACGATGGCTGCCACGATGTGGTTCGGCGCGAGAAACTTCAGCAACCGCGTTGGTCTGCTCTCTGGAGTCGTGTTGATGCTGTCGGTCGGATTCGCATTTACGAGTCGATACTTGCTACTCGATGGAGTCTTGGCGCTCTTCGTGTCGCTTTCGCTATTCACTGCCTATGAAGCGATCAAGACGTCGAGATTGAAGATGGGTTGGTGGGTGCTTTCAGGCGTCTTCGTGGGGCTCGCGTTTTTGACGAAGGGGCCACTGGCGTTGGTGTTATGGTTGCCACCGGTGGCAGCGATGGCTTGGCTCTCTGATTCCTTTGCCAAACCGAAGTGGTGGCAATACGGA
This sequence comes from uncultured Planctomycetota bacterium, assembly GCA_963763175.1. Taxonomy (GTDB): domain Bacteria; phylum Planctomycetota; class Planctomycetia; order Pirellulales; family Pirellulaceae; genus Rhodopirellula. The sequence continues at coordinate 2,133,248 of CAVXOB010000011.1, forward strand.
GTTATTGGGTTGGTGACGTCGGCAATCGTCGTGCCGTGGTTCGTCGCAGTCTCCTTTCAAGATCCCAGTTTCGTGAGAGAATTTCTTGTTACGCATAATGTGCGTCGTTTCGCGGGTGAATTCCATCCCAAACCGATTTGGTATTTCATCCCTGTGCTGTTAGTTGCTGGTCATCCATGGTCGTTTCTGACGATACCCTATGCTCGATTTTTGTTTGGCCGCTCAGAGAATGTCCGCCGTGGTCGTTCGCCACTAAATGGATACCTGCTGCTTTGGAGCGGATGGGTATTTGCGTTCTTCTCGGTGTCGAGCTGCAAGCTGCCGACTTACTTATTGCCCGCCGCACCGGCCCTCGCGTTGATGATCGCTCACTTCCTTGAGCAACTGTTGCACGAGTCGTCAGAATCATCCAATCAGTGGTTTGCCAGATTCTGGTCGGCTCGATCTGCTACGGCCACAACATGCCTAGCTGGATTTGGCTTCGTTATTTTCGTCGTGTTGACGCAGAGCAACGTGTCCGTCGCTACTTATTTATGGGCAATGCTCTGGACCAGCCTTCTGATGTCATCATTACTATTGCTGAACGATCGCCATCAGGCGAAGATTGCTTGGATTACTTCTTCAGCTTTAGCGATGTTGTTTGCCATTATGGTGATGCATCATATGGTCCCATCCTACAGCCGATCGCAGACACTCTTTGGAGATTCGTCACCGCTGAACGAGCAGCTGGCAATTGCTTCGGAACCTGCCATTGCGACTGTCAAGCACGAGTTTTCAGAAGTGCCTTTCTACCTCGACCGTAGCAATATTCGAAATTTCGCAGATGTAGCAGACGCTCGGTTATCAGATTTCACGCGAGACAACCCGGTCTGTCTCCTTGTCGTGGAGCGGGAAGTCACTGCAGAAGATCTTCGAAAGCGATTGCCAGCGGGCTCTCAACTGACGGAGTTGGGACAGCGTGGGCCAGCATTAATCTACCGCGTCAATTCGCCAGCGGGCGTTCCGCAGATTGCCCACAAAGCGAAGGTGGTCCGGTGAGCGGCTATTTGCTCTGTCTTCGAACGCGAATGGTTCCAGTGGTTGATCGACTTCGATTCATTCAGCGAACATCGCTATGTTGACTCGCATTCAGCGGCGCATCATCCGCGATATCGTTGTCATGTTTTTCACTTCGTTACTGGTGATTACCCTGCTTGTCATGCTGATCGGTGTGGCCAGAGAGGCTATGAATCAGGGATTGGGCATGGCGAGCATTTTGCAATTGATTCCCTACACGCTCCCCAACGCACTCTCGATGGCGGTACCTGGAACGGCACTGTTCAGTGTGTGTTCGGTCTACGGACGCATGTCGGCGGACAACGAGTTTATCGCCCTGCAATCGGTTGGTGTCTCGCTAATGCCAGCAGTCCTGCCGGCGATTGCACTAACCATCATTATGAGTGTTGCAACGGTAGGTTTAATCAATGTCGCCTTTACGTGGGGATTCCATGGTATCGAGCGTGTCGTGATGTCATCGGTCGAAAACATTGCCTACAAAGTTCTTGCCAGAGAGCGAAGTTTTCAGCACAGTGGATTTTCCATCACAGTGCGCGGCGTGGAGGGGCGCGATCTGATAGAGCCGCAGATCAAGATCAATCGTTCGAACAAAGATCCTATTACGATTGTCGCACGCACTGCCCAGATGACTTATTTGAACGCCTCGCAATCGCTCGAACTTCGAATCACGAACGGATCCGCGAGAGTCTCCAATGAGGCGTCTTTTCATTTCCCAGACACGTTTGTGCAAACGATTCCGCTAGACATTGGTCCTCAAGACAGTTTGCTCACGGCTCACCCCTCTCATATGTCGATGCGGGATCTGCCGCGCGCCTCGATTCAACAGCGAGAGGAAACCTTGCACGGTGAGAATGCGATCGCAGTGAATGCTGGGTTCAGTTTGTTGACATCGCGGCCAGAGCGAATCATGAACGCGGACTCGCGGGAACGCGAGGAACGGATTGATCAGGGGCGCCAACGACTCCATCGGCTGGGTACGGAAATGCAGCGGCGCTGGGCGAGCGGTTTTACCTGTTTAGCAATGTCCATGATAGGAATTCCGTTAGCAATCCGGATGAAGGCGTCTGATACGATGACAACTTTCGGAGTCGTCTTTTTACCGACCGTCTTGGTCTACTATCCAATTTTTGCATTGACACTCGACATGGCGAAGGATGGTCGAATCTCGTCGTCAGGCGTATGGACTGCGAACGCCATTTTTATAGCGGCAGCAGTCTTTCTGCTCCGCCGACTCATTTACAGACCGGTTTAAATCTATGTTTTTTCCATATAAGTCTGGTCTGCGCCGCTGGTGGAACGACGCCTTGTTTCCCGCCGCAGCTGCGTCATCGACACCCGGCGGTATCAATTGGACTCGTCGACGGGAATCTTACGCTTGGATCGCTCTGATCATGGCTTCGCTCTGCGTGCTGGTTCCAAATCTGTCGTATCCATTGATCGAGCCAGATGAGACACGCTATGCCGAGATCGCGATTGGCATGAACTCCTCTCGTGATTGGGTCAATCCGATGCTCGATGGCAAGCCCTACCTGGACAAGCCACCGCTGCTGTATTGGTTGACGGCGCTAAGTTTTAACATCTTCGGTACTCATGAACTGGCCGCGAGACTGCCATCGTTGTTGTCGGCGGTGCTGACGGTAGTCATTACCAGCGCTCTGGGTGGCCGGATCGTGGGCCCGAGAGCAGGGTGGCTAGGCGCACTCATGCTGACGCTGTGCGGTGGCTTCGTGCTAGCAGGACGATTTTTGATACTTGACTCCCTGCTAACGCTCTTCACAACGCTGTGTTTGTTGACCGGGTATATCGCGGTCCGCGAACAGCGTCATCGCTGGGCATGGTGGATGGCATCCGGTATCGCCTGTGCCCTGGGAGTACTGACGAAGGGACCGGTGGCACTTGTACTGTGCGCTCCCCCCTTGATTGTCAGTGGATGGGTGCGAGCAGACCAAACCCGCACGAGGATCGTGCACTGGGCGGCATTCGTCATGCCGATAATATTAGTATGTGTTCCGTGGTATATCGCGGTGATACGTTTTAACCCTCAGTTTGTTGATCACTTCTTCTGGGAACACAATCTCAAGCGTTTTACGCAAGGATCGAATCACCAGCAGCCAATTTGGTTTTACGTGCCTGTCGTGTTCGCTAGCATGTTTCCAGCGTCGTTACTGTTGCCGTCCGCTTGTGCATTTTTGGTTAGTGGTGAGGACCGAAAACGTTGTTTGCGCACCAAAGATCTTGGCTTTCTGATTTGTGCCGGCTCCTGGATATTGTTGTTTTTCTCTCTCGCCAGTTGTAAGCTGCCAACTTATATTCTCCCTGCAATCCCGCTGATTGCTCTGGTAATTGGTTTCATGATGGATCGAACGGTGTTTCGTTCCGAATCGGCGGGTGGCGTCACGACGCACTTGAAGCCGTTTCCTAAACGCGCCGTCGTGATCCTGGCGGTTGCGGGATTAGCCGTAATTGGAGTCGACGCATTGCTAGGAGGTTTGTCCGCCGTAACTATCCCGGCAACCGTGTGCTGTTTTGTCGCCGCTGGAGTTGCCATGTGGCAATGGAATCGCCCGGCCGCATCGTCTCTACAAGCGTGGACGGCAACGGGATGTCTTGCCCTTTTCGTGCTCACACTCGCCTCGGCTCAGTTGTTGCCGACAATTGCCATCACTCGTTCTCTTTATAGGAAAACAAAGGTTGCTGCCGAAAAATACCCTCACGCTCAGATTGTGTTTTTCGGTGAAAAGCCGCACGGGATCAATTTGCAGATTGATCGTGGGCGAGTAGTTTATTTTCCAGCGGAATTGCAATTTGAATTTGTCGAATTTATTTCCCGTTCACCCGACCTAATCCTTATTGCAGCAGATGAAGAAATTGATCGTACACGAGCGGCGGTAGCAAGCACGCACGAACTAATCGGCTTACCCGAGAACGAGCATCTATTTCTTGCCAAGCGACTCAGTTCGGTAGTGCCAGCCGTCTCATCGTTGAATTCGGATGGTGCAAGGAAGCGTTAGGTGCTGATTGATCGCACGGTCGCTCTTGCGAAGCTGTTGATTCGATTCATCGCGATCATCATCGTCGTGGGTGAATGCTGTGGGGTGGCTCTGTCAGAGGAGCTACCACAGCTTTTTCTAACTCACCAGAGGATGCTGGACCAAGCGGATAGCGATTGTGAGATGATCAGCCGTGGCATCGGACGTCGCGGGAATCAACACGGTCAAGATTATTCGCCACGCTACGATTGGCACGTGTTGCCGGATGGTTTGTTATGGCGTTCTTACTTAGCCGGACCACATGAACCTCGCATCTCGACCGTGCTATTTAAGGACAACCAAGGCGGCGTGTTCTGGGACGCGACACTCGGTGCTCGTGTGGGACTGCTGCGGTATGGCACAGAGGAGGCTAAACACCCCAGCGGGATTCAGTGGGATCTCGAAGGAGCGACCATCACAAGGTTGGACATTCAGAACGCCGAAGACGTGGAGTCGCTGGACTATCGCTTTGGTACCGAAATCACAGCTGCCGAAGGACCATGGGCAATGAAGCTGGGATATTTCCATATCAGTTCCCACGTCGGCGACGAATACATGGTTCGAAATCCGACATTTGAAAGAATCAACTATGTGACGGAGTCCTGGTTGATCGGAATCAGTTACGCGCCGAACGACGCAGTTCGACTGTATGGAGAGTTTGTCAATTCGTTTCACGCCGCCGGAGGCGCGAAGCGATACCAATTTCAAACGGGGGCGGAATACACTCCGGTAGCAAAATCGCCGCGTATCGGTGCACCCTTTGCCGCAGTGAATCTGAATTTCCGTGAAGCGGTTGACTACGACGTCTCCACCACGATACAGGTGGGATGGGGATTTCAGGGGCCGGTCTCGGGACGTCGATTGCGGTTCGGGGCTCAGTATGCCGATGGTCCGACGAGCCAATATTCATTTTTTCAACGACGCGAATCCTATCTTGGGTTCGGGGCGTGGTTTGACTACTAAGAGCCGATCCGAACAGGGGTCTGACCCTCTCCGGCGAGGCCGCTAAAAACGGTGTAAAACGATTCGCGTCCAAAGGGTCAGACCCCTGTTCGGATAGGCTCAAAGAGTTTCATGAAGGTGTTATGATGTCAACGTTAGAAGAGGGATCGCTCACGCCACCACTCGCCCTTGCCGATGCGATGTGGGGATTCAAACGCTGGCAGTTTGTCCGCTATGGAATAGCTGGCATCTTATCTGCCGCGGTCGATCTCGGAGTGTTTTACATACTTGCGACGTACCTGCTGCCCTGCCTCGATACCGCCATGGGCGATGATATACGAGCTTTTCGTTTCGTGATCAACAAAACAGCCGCATTCGTCCTGGCAAACGGCTTCAGCTATTGGATAAGTGCCCGTTGGGTATTCACACCCGGGCGGCACTCACGCTTGACAGAGATTTCGCTGTTCTTCGGTATTTCCACACTGAGTTATCTGTTTGGTGTGCAGTTCGGACGTTGGCTGATCAGTGATTTCGCCTTGGCTACGGAACTCGCTGCCGTGGTCTGCATTGGGGTTGCGACGGTGACGAACTTCGTCATGCGAAAACTGGTTGTGTTTCACGACTAAGCAAATTACTGTGGGGTACTGAGGAGGTTGGCGGAGTTCGAACGCGACGGAGGGTCGACAAGCTGCGCGAGGCGAGGCACTCTGACTATTTCGTTGCATGCGACAGGTTGATGCGGTATTCTGCCTGGGTCGTGAAGAGACTGGAATGCGCGTGGAGAGACTATTAACTCGGCCACGTGCACGTTCCCGAACGACGTGAGAGCCATAGCCGCCGTTGATCAAGCGGTCCCACCTTCATGCTTGCTCCGTTAATTAAAATGCGTGCTCACCTCATCATCTTCGTTACGTTTTTGTCGGTTGTCACGGCCGCCAGTCTCAACTGGGGAGCGGCATTCGCGCAGGCAGGCGGTCCCGCGCTCGACGCGGCAGATGTTGAGAATTTGGAGTTCTTTGAAACGCGAATCCGCCCCGTCTTGGTTGAACACTGTGCGGCGTGCCACGCTGCGGACACCGAAGCGAGTGGCGGTTTGCTGCTGGATTCTCGTGCGGGCTGGCAGACGGGAGGTGATTCGGGCGCCGCGATTGTCGTCGGTCATCCGGGCCAAAGTTTGCTGCTGCAGGCGATGAGTTACGAAGATCATGATCTTCAAATGCCTCCCGAAGGTAAATTGTCCCCGGCGATCCTCCGAGACTTTTCAGCTTGGATCAGCAATGGTGCAGTGGATCCTCGGGTGACGGACGAAGGGGGCATTGACAGGTCAACCCCACTGAGCGTGGAGGCCGCCCAACAGCACTGGGCATATCGGCCAATTGGCGAAGTGAAGTTGCCCGCCGACGCTGATTTGTCCCCCATTGACTGGTTGATCAATCGCGAATTGAGTTCAGCGGGCCTGTTTCCAGTACACGCTGCGAGCGAAGACGTTCTCACGCGGAGACTCTATTTTGATCTGACCGGATTGCCGCCCGGTGGCGACACCGCCACCGATTCGGAAGGGTATGATCAACTGGTCGAGCGATTGTTAGCTTCCCCACAGTTCGGCGAACATTTCGCTCGTCATTGGATGGACGTAGTTCGCTTTGCAGAATCAATCACGCTTCGAGGGTTTGTCCTGCCTGAGGCGTGGCGATATCGTGATTATCTCGTCAACTCATTCGCCGAAGACCGTCCGTTCGATCAAATGATCCGCGAGCAAATTGCGGGGGATCTATTGCACAGCGATAGGCTCAAGCAGCGGCAAATGGAATTGGTCGCTACCGGATTCCTAACAATGGGCAATACGAATCTCGAGCAGCAGGATAAGGCTCAGTTAGAGATGGATTATATAGACGAGCAGTTGGAAGTCATCGGTCGCGCTTTTTTGGGGCAAACGATTGGCTGCGCGCGATGCCACGACCACAAATTCGATCCGATTCCTACTCGTGACTATTACGCGTTGGCAGGAATCATGAGCTCGGCGGTGGCTCTTGAACACGCCAACGTTTCGAAGTGGATCGAACGACCCTTACCGCTGTCTGACGAGATGACGGCGGATTTTGATGACGTAGCGGCGCGGCTCGATGCGATTAAACGAAAACTGGCTGTCGCCAAAAAGCGAACCCGTGGTAATTCTGCTTCTGATCAGCGTAGCATTCCCGTCTCCGAGCTCGCTGGCGTGGTCGTCGATAGTCGAGACGCAACCCTTGTAGGGAAGTGGATTGAGTCGGTCTCGGTGGGGAGGTTCGTTGGCGCCAGTTACCTCCATGACGGCGCACTCGAGCAAGGGGAGAAATCCGCGACTTTTGAACCACAAAAGCTACCACCGGGCGATTATGTGGTGCGAGTCGCGTATACGGCCGGCGAAAATCGGGCCAGCAATACGTTGGTTCGCGTCTTCAGTGCCGATGGAGAGTCGAAGCAGCGCATTGATCAACGTCAAGTGCCCCTGGAAGACGATGCGTGGATCTCGCTAGGCACGTACCGATTCGAAATAGGTGGGCCAGCATTCGTGTCTGTCAGCAACGCAGACGCTGATGGACACGTGATCGCAGACGCTGCGCAGTTTCTGCCTGTGCAGCTACTGAAATCCAAAGCAACATCGGTGACTCGGGAGAGGAAGGTCACCGAACTATCGTCAGAACAACTCGCTCAGACGCAGCTCCAGCGAGAAGTCGGTCAATTGGAACATGACAAAGATTTACTCGAAGCCGAGTTGAAGAAGCGTCCGCGTTATTTGACGCTGATTCAAAAGTATCCAGCTCAGGACGTTGCAATCCACCTTCGTGGCGACGTCCATCATTTAGGCGAAAAAGTGCCGCGTGGTGTTCTGAGCGCCTTCGGAGAGAGTCCTGCCATCGCACCGCAGTCTGGCGGTCGACTCGAACTCGCCGATTGGCTGAGCTCAGCCCAAAATCCACTCACCGCGCGTGTCTATGCCAATCGAGTTTGGTGTTGGTTGATGGGTCAAGGTATCGTCGCGTCGATCAATAATTTTGGCACCACCGGGATGGCCCCAACGCACCCGGAGCTATTGGATTGGTTGGCGACAGAGTTGATTCGCAGCGGTTGGTCGACAAAGCACTTAGTGCGGACGATTGTGCGATCGGAAGCATACCGTCGACGTAGCCATTTATCCGACGACGTTCAAAACCAAACTGACCCGGCAAATGCGTTATATTGGTGCGGTCAGAGTCGGCGATTATCCGCTGAGCAGCTCCGTGATGCCATGCTTGCGGTAAGTGGAGAACTCGACGAAACGCTCGGCGGTTCACTGATTCGTCCCGGTACGAAGGCGGACTACGATTATGAGCACTCTTCGACGCGGCGGAGTCTCTATCAGCCAGTCTTTCGGAACTCCCTTCCCGAGTTGTTCGAAGCATTTGATTTCGCTGATCCGAGCGTCTCGGTGGGGCGGCGCTCGCGTAGTACGGTGGCGACACAAGCTCTCGTTCTTGGGAATCACCCGTGGGTGGTGGCACGGGTTTCCGCTGCGGCAGATCGCTATCGCACATGCGCTGAAATTGATGATCAGCAGGCATTGGTCGGAAAGCTCTATCGAGAGTGTTTCTACCGGACACCAACTCGCGACGAGGTAGCTACTTGTATCGAGTTTCTACAAAAAACAAACAACAGTGCAGAAGTCGATCGATTAAACCAGTTGATCCATGCGATGTTTGCATCAATCGACTTTCGCTATCTCGAATAGGAAAACGACATGGAAGTGTCTCGATTTAACCGACGAAATATGCTGCAGCGCACCGCGTGTGGTTTTGGTGCTCTTGCCGCACGAGCGTTGATGGCGGAGTCGTCGATGGTGGGCTCGGTACCGGGGGACAGGCTCGCTCAAACACCTCATCATCCACCCCGAGCAAAGCGAATCATATTCCTCTTCATGCAGGGTGGAGTGAGTCAGGTCGACTCATTTGATTACAAGCCGCAGCTGGCCGATCGCGATGGCGAGCGACTCACATTTGATGACGCACGACAATTAGCGAAGACCGGGCAGTCGACCGAACATCGTTTAATGAGTTCCCCGTGGAAATTTCGTCGCTATGGCTCATCGGGTCGGTGGGCCTCGAACCTCTTTCCGCAGACCGCCGAACATATGGACGACTTATGCATGCTGCATGCGATGCATACAGAAGGCGTCGCGCACGGACCAGCGACACTGTTCCTGCACTGCGGCGCCACCAATTTCATCCGTCCGTCGTTTGGTTCATGGCTGATGTACGGTTTAGGTAGCGAAAATCAAAATCTGCCAGGGTTTGTATCCATTGCGCCGCCGATCGGCAACGGCGGAGCACGCAACTATGGAAGTGCGTTCCTGCCGCCGCAATTCCAAGGCACGCCGCTGGGGAACGGTGGTGGCGGGCCGTTGTCTATTGACAGTCTTACCCGTGGCGACCTCTCGATTGCCCAGCAGCGCGAGCAGTATGAGTTGCTGCAGAAGCTCAACCATCGGCAGCTTCAACGCCGCGACCCTCATGACTTGGAATTGGAGGCCGCGATTGAGTCGCATGAGCTTGCGTGGAGGATGCAGGGCGTCGCTCCAGAAGTGTTGGACTTCTCAACGGAGTCGGCTCGAATCCAGGCAATGTACGGGCTGAACGATTCCCGGACAAGACAATATGGTGAACGATGTCTCGTCGCTCGCCGACTCTGTGAAGCGGGTGTAAGGTTTGTGCAAGTCAACTATGGCGACAACTCAGCGAATCCCGCTTGGGACCAACACTCTAATCTACCCAAGCACGCCGATCATGCTCAAGCTGTTGACCAGCCCATTGCCGCATTGCTCCAAGATCTCAAGCAACGCGGTTTGCTGGACGACACCATTGTTTGGTGGGGCAGCGAATTCGGACGAACACCTTACGCACAGAACAACGGTACTGGACGTGACCACAATCCTCGTGGATTCACGGTGTGGCTCGCGGGTGGTGGCTTCCGGCCGGGCTATTCCCACGGCGCTACTGACGAGTTTGGCTTTCAGGGGATCGAGGGCCGCGTCCACATGCACGACCTGCACGCCACGCTGCTGCATCAACTCGGTCTCGATCATCGACGCTTGACATTCGAGCACGCTGGCCGCAATTTTCGCTTAACTGACGTCCACGGACGCATTGTCAATGAGATCACGGGATGAGTAGCCAGCGTGCTGAGTCAAATCATTCAATCGTTTTTGTCGCATTTTCAGTTGCGAACCAGGGATAAATTGCGGGGATCACGACACAGGTCAGAAGCGTGCTTGTGATCAATCCGCCGATGACGACCGTTGCAAGGGGGCGCTGCATCTCGGCCCCATCGCTGCCAGAAATCGCCATTGGCAAAAATCCCAGGCTGGCCACCATCGCGGTCATCATGACGGGGCGCAGGCGATCGTCAGCTGCTTTGAGCGCTGAGGTCTGCGCGTCGGTTCCGCCACTGCGATGATGTTCTGCATCGCTCACCCACACCAACCCATTGAGTACTGCGACACCGAACAGTGCGATGAACCCAACCCCGGCCGCGATACTGAACGGCATATCACGGAGCATCAACGCATAAACACCGCCGCTGGCGGCCATCGGAACACAGAGGAAGATCAATGTGGCCAGTCGCGCTGAACGCAGTGAGGTGTGCAGCAGTAAGAAGATCACTAACAGCACAATGGGTGTGATAATCATCAAACGCCGACTGGCGGATTGCAGGCTCTCGAAATCTCCGCCCCAGCGAAGTTCGTAGTTGGCGGGTAAAATGACTTTTTCGCTCACACGAGCTTGTGCCTCTGCGACGAACGACGCCACGTCACGTCCGCGCACGTTGGCTGAAACAAACGTTCGACGCCGCCCGTCTTCGTGTTCCACCGACGGAGGAGTTTGTTCGAGCTTGATATCAGCGAGCTCGTAGAGGGGTACCGGCTTTCCTCCCGCCCGGGCGACAGGTAGCTGCTCAAGTTGCCCGACATCATTTCGCCATGATTCAGGCAAACGGACACGTATTGGAAACCTTGCGCGACCGTCGAGTACCTCCCCAACGGGTCGCCCACCGAGGGCGGCGACCACGTCCATCAACTGCGCCGCATCAATACCGTATTGCGCCAGCGATTGACGATTCGGTTCGATGGTGAGTGTGGCCAGAGTGGACTGGACATCAGCTTTTACATCGGCGGCACCGGGAACCTCCCGAAGCACGCTCTCGATCTGTTTGGCCTTGGCAGCGAGGATATCCAGGTTGTCACCATAGACCAAGACGGCCACGTCGGCTTTGACTCCGGCGACGAGTTCATCCACGCGCATCTCGATCGGTTGCGTGAAACCGAAGGACACTCCAGGCACATTGGCAGTCAGTTTTGCCTCGATATCGCCAATTAACATATTTCGAGACTTCTCCACCGGCCATGTCGAGGGTGGATTGAGCATCACCCACACGTCGCTTTGGTGTACGCCCATCACATCATTCGCGATCTCAGGTCGTCCGGTCTTGGTAAATACGGTCTTGACTTCCGGGAGCATCAGCAGTTGTGACTCGATTTCCTTGGCCATTGCTTCGGCTCCTTCGAGCGATGCACTCGGTAGCCGAACCGCTTCGATCAGCAGGTCACCTTCATTGAGGCGCGGCATGAACTCAGCACCCAATTGCAACGCGACGGGGATGCTGATCGCGAAGACACAGGCTGCCACCACGGCAGTCAAAACGGAATTCGCCACGGCGCGGCGGACGAGCGGTAAATACACTTTCTTCAAAACGCGAATCAGCCACAGGTCATGATCATGCGGATCTTGGGGCAGCGATAAGGAGGCCAGCGCCGGCATGAGTGTCATCGACAGGATGAACGAGCCGAAGAGTGCGAACAATACCGTCAACGCCATCGGCCGAAACATCTTTCCCTCAGTTCCTTCGAGCATCAACACAGGAACGTACACGACGGCAATGATCAGTTCACCGAACATTGTCGGACCTCGTACCTCAATGGACGCATCTCGTATGACGGCGAGCCGACTCTTGCCTTCGTGATTTTGAGATAATCGGCGAACGCAGTTCTCGACCATGATCACGGACGAGTCGACGATTAATCCGAAGTCAATGGCTCCGAGGCTCATCAGACTGGCGGAGATACCGAACGCTAGCATGAGATTGGTGGCAAATAACATCGAGAGCGGAATCGCGAGTGCCACGATGATGCCCGCGCAGACTGCCAAGCGTCACCAATAGGACGATGGCGACTAACGCACCACCTTCGAGCAAATTTTTTACAACCGTGTGTAAGGTGCGGTCGATTAACGCCTCTCGATCATAGATGATTTCGATCCGGACATCGTCCGGCAGAGTGGGCTGAATCTCCTCTATACGTGCTTTCACGCGGTTGACGACGTCGCGAGAATTCTCTCCGATTCGCATCATTGCCATGCCTGTGACTGCTTCGCCGCGTCCATCACGACTGACCGCTCCCTGACGTGGCATCGGAGCAATAGAAACAGTTGCCACATCGGATAATAACAGCGGCGACCCGTTGTCGCTGCGACGGATGACGATGTTTCGAAGGTCTTCGACTCCTTTCACAAGAGCCTCGCCACGAATGAATCGCTGCTCATCGTGATGGACGACGTAGCCTCCACCCGCGTTCGAGTTGGCGGCTTCAATGCGTGCGTAGAGTTCCTCCAAAGCGAGGTCCTGAACCATCAGCTCGTCGGGGTTGGGTCGGACTTCAAACGTCTTGTAGAACCCGCCCATTACATTGATCTCCGTCACCCCATCGACTTCTCGCAGCCTCGGTGAAATCTCCCAATCCAGCAGCGAACGCAAATCCATCGGCGACCGCGTGTCGCTACGAACTTCGAACTGCAGGATCTCGCCAAGCGCAGTCGTCATCGGTCCGAGTTCAGGAGGCCCGTAGCCGGCCGGTAGCACGTCAGCGGCGGCAGGAAGACGCTGGTTCACCTGCTGGTTTGCAAAGTAAACGTCAGTTCCCTCGGCGAAGACAATCGTGACGACGGAAAGACCAAACTTGGAAATACTCCGGACCTCTTCCACGTCTGGCAGGCCACCCATCGCCCATTCAATTGGATAAGTGACCTGCCGTTCCACTTCGACGGGCGGGAGTGAGCCTGCGGGTGTGATTACCGTGACCTGCGTATTGGTCAAGTCAGGAACCGCATCAATGGGCAGTAGCAACGCACTCCGAACACCCAGCCCCGCCATCAGTAGCGCCGCCATGATGACCAGAAAACGATTTGCGAGTGAGAACTCAATCAAATTTTTTAACATCGAGTCATTCTCCCGTACCGAGCAGCAACTCACTCTTGAGCATGAACGCTCCTGCAACCACTATTGTCTGGCCGGGCTTGAGTCCGCTGCGGATCTCAACTTGATTATCGTTGGTATTCGCGATTTCCACGGAAACAGCCACAAAGCCTTCCTCACGTTCAACGAATACTGATGGTTGACCATCAATATCAACGACTGCGGAACTCGGGATCGCAATCACAGTGTCGCGTCTGGTGGTCGGCACGGTGACCCGCGCGAATAAGCCCGGCCGATAATGCCCACCCTCGTTGCTGATTTGAGCGACCAAGGGTAGCGCTCCGGATGCTGGGTCGACCTCCCGGCCCAGGTAGTACACCGTAGCGGCCTTCGCCGCCATGCGGATTGCAGGAGTGGACACCATGACGATGTCGCCCGGTGCCACGTGGATCGAATCCCAGTCCCGGCTACGAATGTCGGCCTCCACCCAAAGTACGGATGTGTCTGCGATGATGAATAAATCACTTTGCCCCGTGACTCGCTCGGTCGCCGAATAGACTTTCCGTTCGACGGTTCCCGTGAGCGGTGAACGGATCGTCAGCATTGATAAATCAGGATCGTTCGGTGAGACATCCAAGCCCCCGAACGCATTGGCAGTCGATCCCAACAGTGTCGAGAGTGATTGTGTGGCGATTTGCAGGTCACGGGTGGCTGCGTCCAAGGCTGCCTCCGCGCTCTCTTTGGATCGCTTCGCTTGAAAGAGTGTCTGCTCGATGCTCGCTTCCAATTCTGCCTGCGTTTGTTCCTGAGCGCTCATGCGTTCACGTACGACACGACCGCTGATTGCACCGCTATCGGCGACGCTTCCGACGGAACTGGCAAGCCGGGTCGCCAGTTTCGATTTGCTGTACTGCAACAAGAGCTGACCGCCTGCATTGCCCAGGACTTGGTCTTGCAACGCGTCTCGAATGGATTCAGGCGATTCGTCTTTCCGAATGAGCTGGGTCAGTTTCTCAATCCCTGCTTCCAAAGCAGCCTCCCACTGGAACGATTTCTGAGCCAGTTCCAAGGTTGCTTTGCGACTCAAAATACTGCTGCGTGCATCGCCGATGGGCGGGCTGCGTAACGTCGCGAGTGGTTGACCCACGACGACCGCGTCGCCCGTTTTGACGAGCATCGTTTCGAGCACTCCTTCGCTGGGAGCGCGCACGGAAACGTGCCGCGCGTCGTCGTAAACGAACCGCCCAGGAAGAGTCCGGGCGAGTTGCATGTCGCGACGCTGCACCGTTTCTGTTTCGATGCCAGCGGATGCTCGTTTCGCGTCCGTTAACGCGATGACCTGGGCTTTGGTGTCGGATTGACTCTCGGCGCCAGTATCGGTGGCAATGGAAGATCCATCGTGTGGTGGAGTTCTGCGCAACCAACCATGCTGCTAGAGCGATGACCGCGAGCGCAGCGGTCGCGCTCAAAAGAACTTGAGGTTTCATGATGTCGGGTAGATCGAGTGAGATTCGTCAGGCTCGACCTTTGACAAGGCCGAACGTCCATCTTGCGACGAACCCAACCTAGCAGCGCATCACACACCCCAACGCGCAGCGCGAAACTTGGAGCGCATCTGCGGCCTGCTGACAATCATTCCTAATATCGAACCGATCGCTTAGCATTTCGAGACGAAAGCCAACAACCACACCGGTTGAGGCAGACAACTCCATTAATCGACCATCGGATATTGTCGCCGCGAATGCCCCGCTATCGGCGGAAGCGAGCAGCGCGGACTCGGTAGGCGGCGTTTCGTGGTCGGATGCATGATGGCGGCGGTATTGCGATGGCAAGACGAAATGCCAGTGAGGCTCGTCAAGCGCAGGCCCATCGCTGCATTGCTTAGCATAGGCATCAACGGGCCTGACGCTGGACGACAATTGATGCCGCTCCGCCAAATGGCAGACAAGATCACCGTGCGAGTCGATCTCGTCATGCCGGTGAACCATCGGCACGGGCAGAGGCAGCGAGAGAACGCAGACAATCAGCGTCATCGCCCGCTGCCAATTAGGTCGGTGGCATGAACGAGTCGGTCGTGTGAATCCAAAAGCCATGTGACAGCAGAACCAAGATGAAACAATCCAGTGTCGTAATTCTAACTAGGCCTGCCCCCGACGTCCAGAATATTCGGTCGGATCAGATATTGTCGCTCAGCTTGTCAGCCTGATCGCGTTCGCGAGTTAGTTTTTACTGCCGCAAGATCCGTCGGTAATTGAGATCGCCACCCCCCCGGAATTCGCAAAGCTCAACGTCTCGTGTAGACACTGCTACGTGATTTGTCTGAACGCGCATCGACGCCGATGCGGTACAGCTTGGCTTACCCAAGCCGTCGAACGTGATATTCGTCTGCGGCGAGGGTTCGTTCAGCGAGCTCGATGAGATGTTCGTGGTGAGTAAACAGGATCACCTGGGTTCGCAGCGATAGATCTGAAAGAGCACGCAGTGCCGCAGCCGAACGGTCGTCATCGAGCTGGACCAAGCAGTCGTCAACGACCAGCGGTAAGGGCGTACCACGCGAGAGCTGATGATCGATGGAGGCAAGACGCAGCGACAGGTACAGTGCGTCGGTGGTGCCCGTACTCATCGCATTGGCTGGCACGTCGGACTCGCCGTCGGTGGATCTTACCCCAAAGAGGATGGCTTTGCCTCTGGCATCAAAATCGACTTTTAACGACGAGTACTCGCCCCGCGTGAGCTGTTGGAATGTGTTCGATGCGAGCTCCAAAACTGGCCCCTGATTTTCTTGCCGGTAGTCGTCGATGGCTTGCCGAAGGATCATCGACGCGATCTTCACTCTCGCGTATTGCTCGATCTCGTTGTCGAGTTCTCCCGTCAAAAACTGGAGTTCCTGAGATAGTTCGGCGGCTTTTCCGCCGCCATCAATTTTCTCCATCCGCTCTTGCAAACGCCCGAGCGTCTGTTGCGATTGTGACAGCTGCGTTTGAGATTCGGCGAACTTAGCCTCGAGATGTTCGATTTCCAGTTCGAGCAGTTTGGCTTGCTGCTGAGAAACGTCATGCACAAAATCATCGAGCGGCACTGATCCGGACAGCAAGCGGAGCTGTTTCTCGTAACTCTCCTTGGACTGCTCAATTTGTTGCCGCTGTTTCGAACGTTGTTCAACTTCAGTGAGCTGCGATGGATCTTCGCATAAGGCTTCTTCGCATAGCCGCTCCAGTGCAACGTCAGCCTCAGACACACGCTGTTTCGCTGCTGCCAGCTCTTGCTGGGCCACTTCGAGTTGCTGTATGCGAACCGTCCGCTGTTTCAAATTGGATCGTTCGTTCTGCAACCGCTCAAAGAAATCTTTCACGAGGGTGAACGCATCCCGAATCTCGCCCTCATGCTCGTCAAACTCGCTACCCAGTGTCGACGCTAAACGAGCGACATCACTGCGATACGTTTTGTCATCGGCAAACATCGCGTTGATTCGATGCAGAACAATGTCGCGCTCGCGTTGTTGAGCATTCAAGTCATCAATCTGCTTTATTTTCTCAAGAATCACGGCGGGGGTTCGGTCAACGCTTGCTGCTAGCGCGGAGGTGGCTGCGGTCCAATCGCTGTCCCAGCGATCGAGTTGTTGCTGACATGACTCCAAACGAGCGGCAGACTTCGGGATTGCAACTTGCAAACTGTCCTGCTGCGTGATCCGCTCGTCATACCGTTTGCGGGCGTGCTGTAAATGAGTACGCAATCGCACGGCCTCATCGTACAATTTAGGAAAATCTTCCATCGCCACGGTACCGCCGGCCTGATCGACTACCACATCCAATGTGCCCGCTGGTTGTGCCTCTGCGGTACGTCGATCCGTGACGACCGAGGCGAGTCCGTGACGCAATCGCTGACACGAGGCAACGATTCGAGCAACGCAACGTTCGACCCGGTCGGATTCTTCTTCGAGGTCTGCGACCGCCTCCATCAACTGCGTGTGCGTGACGATCCACCGCTCCATCAGTTGCGGAGCTGCCGCAATGACGCCAACAGGTTGCCATAAGGCTTGCCAGTTGGCTTGCGCTACTTCGAAGTCGGCTTTGGCTGTGTCTTTACTTGCCTGGGCAATCGATTTCTGATTCTGGATCTCGTCCAAGTCGGCTTGAATGGTCGCCAGCGAATGAATCTGCTCGTGGTGCTGCCGCATCTTGTCAACGAGCTCATCGGCTTTGCGAATGAGGCATTGCAGACGAATTAAATTGCTCGTCGATAACGATCCCGACCCATGATCGGCGAGTAACGAGCCATAGAGTTCGTCACGTTGATCGCGAGCGTCATTGAGCTGGTCTGTTGTGGGCAACTCGCCGAGTGATCCCGTAGCCTCTAGCTTCTGCGTCAGCTTACGCTCACGCAGGTCGAGTTGTTTCCACTGCTCGCCAGCCGAGCAGAATGCCGATTCACGCTGGTCGAGCTCGCCCGCTGAGTGAGCAATCGCTGCTTCGCTAGGCAAACGCAGCTTTGCACATTCACAAACCGCGTCAGCAAACGCGCCAGTGGTCGTCGGACAGATGCTATCGAGTTTCCTGGCCAAATGCGCGCATCGAACTCGTGATTGCTTCACGTCCGCTTGCTGCTGCGAAAGGCTCGACAAGATACTCTCGGGCGATCCTACGGACTCGATAATTTGGCCGATCCCGGCAGGATCATTGGGAATCGCTTCCGAACCAATCTGTAGACGAAGTTCGTCAAAGTTTCGCTTGAGTGAACGCAATTCTTCGTCGGCATCATCGCGTTGTTGCACGAGCATGGCGTATTGCTGTGCCAATTTGTTGACGTGAGTGCGTACCGCATCGACGAGCCGAAGCCGTTTGAGCGATGCGTCAATCTGCTCCGTAACCGCGTCGTCACCCGTGACGGTGATCTCGATCGACAGTTCTTCGAGTGATTCGATCATCCGTCGATCGAGACTCTTCCGTTTGCGTTGCAAGTCAACACGGTCGGTCCGCGCTTTTTCGCGTTCGCCAAGTCGCTGGAAGAGCGAAGCAATTTCCGCTTCGTGAATCAAAATAACGGAATCGTCGCCGAGTTGCTCGAGCTCTCGACGTAATTCCGTGATGCGCGCATTGAGTGAGTCAGTGGCCGCTCGAGCGATTTGTCGATTGGAATCCAGGGAGCGACGGCGTTCGATGAACGCGTCATCGAGTCGAGGAACGTCGATGAGTTGCCTGAGTGAGCCCGCCAGTGCTCTCCACTGAGGCACGATCGGCAGTGCGTCTTGAAAGGCGCGGAGTTTCGATAACTTGACGGCGGCATCATGCAGGTTCGATTCCAAGTCCCGCGTTTGGTTTCGCTGCTGAGTTAAATCGTTTTGCAGACTTTCCCATTCACGGGGAAGGATTTTGGCTTCCTCCAGGTTGCGTTTCTTTTCGGCGATCTCACGGACGAGAATATTGATGGCTCCCTTGCTGCCACCGGCGACAAACAAGTCAGAACCGCTTTCATCGAGCTTTGCCTGGACCGCTTTGAGCTGGCTGACACCGGCGCCGGCGGCAAAAAGAATCTCACCTAGATCGCCGCCCCCTTCGAGAATTGCTTTACCGCCTTGAACGAGCTCTTCGTGAGAGAGTCCAAATCGATGCTCGAAGGCTTCGCGATCGACCCCGCCCAACATGGCGTGGATTTTCGCGTCTGGAATTACGGTGCTATCGTCAACCTGACGAAGCGTTCCCTTCCTTCCGCGACGGCGGATGCAGACCAGAGAATTTCCGTCTGCATCGGCCAGCACACCACCCACGCGAATTTTTGTGGGAGCATGCAGGTAATTGTCTTCGGCACGTGTTGTCATGCCGTAGAGCAGGGACGTGATCGCCCGTAGGCTCGTCGATTTCCCCGATTCATTGGGCCCATAGATAATGTGAAACCGTCGTGGACCCGCCGACAAATCAATCCGAGTGTCGGTGAAGCGTCCATAGGCGATCAGATCGAGTCGCTCAACGATCATTCTTCAAACCGTCCGAGAAGATCGGCTGCGGCGGAATCAATCAAGTCGTCGACCCATTTGAGATTGGAGGCGCTGAATGCTTCCCGGTAATCGGGCAGCTTTTTGACCAGAGATGCAAATTCGCTTGCAATGGATTCTCCACGATCGGCCGACTGGCGTAACTGTTCGACAATCTTTGACACACTCGCGAGTGGTCCCTCCAAATCGCCCGCGTCCCATTTCTTATCGGGCGGAATTGTTCGCAACCGGAACCTTTCCATCCAAGTCTGTTCGCCGTGGGCTACGGCGATCGCGCGAAGGGATGACTCCAGGTCACGACGATGTTGGTGCAATTGGTTGTGGATCGGGGTGGCGCCGACGATCGAAACGCGGCTGACCAGCAAACGATCATCGATCTCGGCGGTCGTTTTACCCAACCACAATTCGTAGGCTTTGAGAATTTCGTCGGTTGAATCCACTTCGCGCGCGTCTAGCTCAAAGGATTCCCATCTCACGACATCGAGGGGATGAAAGTTCAGGTCGATCTTTCCACGATCGTCAACGTCAAGAATGTAACAACCTTTCGCCCCGGATTCGCGAATGTGACGTCCTTGAATATTGCCGCTAAAGACGATTGGCGACTCCCCTGGCAATCCATGCTCGCTGCGCGTGTGGACGTGTCCGAGCGCCCAATAGTCATAACCCTTTGCCGACAATTCGCTGGGCTTGCACGGCGAATAGGTGTCGTGTCCTTCCGCACCGGTGAGGCTCGTATGCAGCAGTCCCAGATTGAACATGCTGTTGAGCGGACGGCCGTATGATCGCGACAGATCCTCGAGTTCAGCCTTGGTTCGAAACGAGCGACCATGCACAGCGACGCCAATGGACTCAAACACGCGGCAATCGACTTGCTTCGATTCCATCATGATTTCGCTGCCATCGGGGTTCGTCGGCAGCGGTAGCGATGACGTCATGATGTTCTCTGCATCATGGTTCCCGCGAATCACGACCAGCGGGATACCCGCGCGGGTGAGTTTGGCAGCTTGGCCGACGAAGAAGAGACCAGTGTTTTGGTCCTTCCAGTCCCCATCATAGAGATCTCCAGCGATGACCACCAAGTCAACTTCATGGTCGAGTGCCACACGCACGAGATTTTCGAGAGCGCAGCGCGATGCACCGCGGATTTGGTCCAACGGTGCTTGGTCATACGACTGCAGATTGCGCAGCGGGCTATCGAGATGAATATCCGCCGCGTGCAGAATCCGTCGCGTAGCCACTACGCGAGTTTGGCGCCCGAGATCAGCTTCAAGAAGCCCTCATTGTCCTCGAAACGTCCGAGCTGTTTGGTTAACTGCTCCATCGCGTCCACTGGGTGCATCTCGCTAAGCGTTCGTCGCAGCATCGATACCGTTTCATAGGTCTCTTCGTCGAGCAACAATTCTTCGCGACGCGTACCAGACTGCGAAATATCGATCGCCGGATACACGCGCCGGTCCGCGAGCCTGCGATCCAACACAACTTCCATGTTTCCGGTTCCTTTGAACTCTTGAAAGATGGCTTCGTCCATGCGGCTGTTGGTATCAACGAGGCATGTACCAACGATCGTTAGCGATCCGCCCTCTTGGAAGGCTCGCGCGGTCGCGAATAGCTTCTTGGGAATATCCATCGCACGGATGTCCAATCCGCCGGTGCCCGTGGCGCCTCCGCGACCGGCTTTGCCGACCCATTTATTGAACGCGCGAGCCAGCCGCGTGATCGAATCAAGCATCAAGAAAACATCTTGTCCCGCCTCGGCCAAACGCTTGGCACGGTCGATTGCCAATTGGCTCAATCGAACGTGACTTTCGACGTCCATATCCAGGCTGCTGGCGATGACCTCGCCGTTCTGGATACTACGGCGCATGTCCGTGACCTCCTCGGGCCGTTCGTCAATCAGCAGTACCATCAACTTCAGGTCAGGATGGTTCTGCGAAATACCTTCGGCGATATGTTGGAGCATGATCGTTTTACCACTGCGCGGTGGTGCGACGATCAACGCACGTTGCCCGCGACCGAGAGGTGCGAGCAGATCGATGACACGATTGGTCAGCGGCAATTTGCCCTTTTCGAGTTTGAGAAACACTTCGGGATTGATTGCCGTCAGATCATCGAAGAGCGGCATGTCCGGATACTTTTCCGGCGGTTGGCCTTCGACATCGAGGATCTCACGAACCCGTGGCCCCTGCTGCCGCTTGGCTTGCTGGACCATGGTATGGAGCATCACGCCTTGGCGAAGCCCAAACTTTTCGACCATCGTACCGGGCACGAATGGGTCGGTGCGTTCGCGGGTGTAATTATTGGTGGGGCTACGGAGAAAACCATAACCGTTGGGGTGCATCTCCAGGATGCCGGACCACTCTTCCAGCGGCGCATCGCTAACGAAATCTTCAGGCTCGCCATTGGAACCGCCGCCGCCAGAATTGCCGCCCCCGCCTCCTCCGCCGCCACGGCGTCGACGCCGGGTGCGCGGCTTGCTGCTGCTATTGCCGCCGCCGCTGGCATTAGGGCTGCCATTTTGTGAGCCGAAACCACCTCGGCCGCGTGAAGAACGCTTCTTTTTTGCCATCTTTTATTCCGGGAATACCTTCATCAACGTCTCCAGGCAAGGAAACTATTTGCGATCTGGTTTCGACGGAGTCGTGGGCAATACCAACACGCTTTCTATTGAAAACACATTCGGTCTCCGCTGACGCAACGAAACCACAAAGCCGATCAAGGCAACCAACAAGAGGAACCGCGTTTTGAAAACAAATGTAAAGGTCGCATGCACCAAAGGTGGCGGTAACACCATTGGCGCGACCAGGGTGCTCGTCTGATTTGAATACTCAAACGAGCGGCAAATCCTTGCCTCAAAAGATTCCCATCCAACGAGTCAGGTTTCGTACGATTGATTCGTAACAGTACGCGAGCATGCCCTCTCCAAGCACTTGGCACATACCATTCACGGGTGAACATGTCAGGCACAAGGTTGTCGGGCAAGGCCTCACGCTGAAAACATTTATTTCAATGTCTTCGGGGGCCGTCGAAAGATTGGCTGGATAGCAATCTGCGAAAGATTACGTAAGCAAACCAATGCCGTTTAGCCGCAACTATAGGCGTTCTTTCGTGGATGTCAAGCCGTCTTTTATCCCAATTGAGCCCCTAAACCCATTTTTTGGCGGGAATTATCCGTCATCAGCGAAACCACAACGAGTGTCAGCAACGACAGGGGAATCGTGACAATTCCAGGCTGGCTAAATGGGATAGGGCTGGAGATCGGGTCGATTCCATATACCTTGCTGAATGTGTCTGCTGAAAGCAGCACCCACCCCAGCGAACTGAGCATGCCGACGACCACGCTCGCAATAATCCCTGCGGCCGTTGTTCGTCGCCAGAACAGCAACATCACAAGGGCCGGCAAATTGGCACTCGCGGCAATGCTAAATGCCCACCCCACCAAATAGCTGACGTTCAGATTCTGAAATTGAATACCCAGCACGATCGAAACGGCACCCACGACCACCGCTGCGATTTTCGCCACCCGGACTTGATTGCCTTCGGAAAACTGAATGCCCATCACCCCGCCCAGCAAATCATGAGCAACCGCGCCGCTGCTCGCGAGAATCAGACCGCTCACTGTTCCAAGCACGGTCGTGAATGCGATCGCCGAAATGATCGCGAACAACAGATCGCTCATTCCACGGGCAAGCAGTGGTGCCGCCATATTGCTGTTGGTCACATCGAGCGCACCACTGGTCATCGCGCCCAGGCCCAGATAAAGGGTGAGTACGTAAAAAAATCCGATGCTCGCGATTCCGACAATCGTGCTCTTTCGAGCTGCCGCAGCATCCTTCACGGTGTAGTACCGAATCAAAATATGCGGCAATGACGCAGTCCCACAGAACAGTGCGAGCATCAGTGAGAGGAAATTGATCCGATCCGTCCAACGGCCACTTCGAATGCCCGCAAACGTGGGATGCTCCCCAGGACGCAAAACCTGAGAACCTTGCGTCGGCTTGGGGTAGTATACCGTCGTGACCGCACCGTCCTGATGGGAAATCGGTTGACTGCCCCACAGCGTCACTTCACTTCGCCGGAGTACGTCAAAAAATTGAATCGGTCCAAGTGGACCAGTACGTTGCTCCATGTCGCTCGCAGCGGCGTCGCTGACAACACCGGCATTTTCGTCGGCGGGAAACTCCTCAGGCAGACGAGTTAGGTGCCCGACGGGGCGTAGCGTCCGCTCACCTGTGCCAGGCCCGAATGGCAGTCCACCGATAAATTTCTTTTTCTCCAGTGTTATCGTTTGTGCCTGTCCTTCGCGGAGAATCACCCCGTCTGCTCCCCACTGAATCCGATAAACGTCATATCCCTCGTCTTTCGGCGAAGCAAATCGAACGTAGTCGCGAGCCTGACTCCATGCTTCGGCCGATAGCGTGCCCGCATCAGCGACGTACAAACTACGCTCTGCGGCCACGGCAAGCCGCTGCCCCATTGCTGCCGAATCGTCGCTGTCGCTGAGCGCAACATCGAGCGGACCGATGGTCTCAAACGCATTTTCGTCGGTTTGAAAACCTCGCTGCAGCACCATCATCACGAGAACGGTGCTAAAAATCACCAATAGCGAACCCTTGAGAAACTGCACCCACGTTGTCGATACCATGCCGGCGGTTACGACGATCGTGATCACGACGCAGCCGACCAGCACCACGCCGACCCAATGGGGGAAACCCAACAGCGGCTGGATCAGAACACCAGCACCCACCATCTGCGGAATCAGATAAAACACGCTCACAATCAATGTACTGATACCTGCAGCAGCTTTGATCCCCGGCGAATCAAACTTGGCATCGAGGGCATCAGCAAACGTGAATTTTCCGAGCCGCTTCATCGGTTCAGCAATGACAAATAACGCGACAATCCACCCGGCAAGATATCCGATTGAATAGAGGAAGCCGTCATAGCCGTAAGCCGCGATCATGCCGCAAATGCCGAGGAACGAAGCAGCCGACAGGTAGTCCCCGGCAAACGCGACCCCATTGATGAACCATGGGATCTGTCCGTGCGCGGCAAAGTAGCCCGCCGACGATTTCGCTTTGCTGCCAAGGTAAAAACTCAGTCCAACCGTGAATCCGACGAACAGAAAAAACACAACGACTGCCGTCATGGACGGATCATAAATCATGCCGGCTCTCCATCATTCGAATTCGCATCAGCCGCTGGTGCGTTTTGTTCATCGACGTCGCCGCGAAGGGCGAATCCGTAAACAAATGCCATCACGATCGCCGCCAAGATCAATCCAAATCCGTACACGATTGCCAAATTCAATCCCGCGACGACGACGATGTCCATCCTGTCGGCTGCGAACGCATTGAGCAACACAAAGCCCAAATACAGCATTGTGTAAATGGCAAAGAGCGTGAGCCCGAGTCGAGAGGCGGACGGCGGCGAAGCCATCGCGTTATGCGAGGCCGTCGTGGCTGCGGGATCGGTCACCATGGAATATGTCCAGATTGAGCGGGCGGGTGCGAAATGATCTAACAATCCGCGGCAGCATACCCCATCATGAGACTGGCGTGTTATCTACATCCGTCATCGCCAGATTTGCTGCGATTTTGCGGCGATTGTCGCTCAGCTCTCCGAGCTGAAAGCGTCCGTGAGTTGCGGTGTACGCTAACGGCTCGGAGAGCCAGGTGACATTGCAAAGAAGCTACCTTAAGGCGTTTGGTTACGCATTGCGACTCTCGCCTTCAACGCGATCCTGAAATGCACGATAGTCTTCGAGCGTGTCGATTCCGCGCGGCGACGGGCCCACCGGCGTAACCACGATCGACTTGCCCGCTTCGACGGCACGGAGCTGTTCGAGCTTTTCAATCATCTCCAACCGGCCTGGCCGCTGAGTGGCAAACCACAGCAAAAAGTCTCGACGGTAGGCGTACAGACCAATGTGTTGCCAATAAACAGGCGGCGTTGAATTCAAAAGCGCTTCGCCAACTCCGTCGCGAGCGTGCGGGACAGCCGCGCGACTGAAGTAAATCGCTCGATCGTCGCTCCCCATCACAACTTTGACGCACGACGGGTCTTCCAGCTTTGCGATCGAATCGATCGGGCACGCAGCTGTAGCAATGTCAGCTTCCGGATGCGAAACGAGGAGCGAAGCCACTGCATCGATCACGTCGGGATCAATTTCCGGTTCATCACCCTGTACATTGACGAAGATTTCAACGTCATCGTGCATCAAAGCGATTTCCGCGATGCGGTCCGTTCCACTCTGGCAGTCAACGCTCGTCAGTCGCGCCTCGCCACCGAATGAATTTACCTCCGCGACCAGGCGGGGATCGTCGGCAGCGACGATCACCTGATCCGCGATTGTCGCTCGACGGGCAGCTTCATAGGTGTGCTGAAGCACCGATTTCCCACCGGCTCGCAGCAGCAGTTTCTGGCTGAGCCGACTCGACGCCAAGCGTGCCGGTATCACGATCATCATTTTCATGGAAGGCCTGCTCTTTGATCTCAATCGATTGACTTCGCTGGTGACCGAGGGTCTGTCCAGACGCTGAAATTCAAGGTTTTGCAAAGTGTATTTTCTAGCGAAGCCATGGCCTGCGTCCCAGGTGCCTGCTCGAGTGGGCACGGATCGCGGCGGGCGTATCGAGGATGAGCGACGGAAGGCTCCCAGCCGGCTCGGGGGCCGTGCAGCGGGGGCACGCAGCCGCGCATTTTAAAGGCGTCTGGTGCGCGCTACAGAGGCACCTGTCGCGGGGAGAGATTCCTCGCCCTCGTGATGCAATTTTTTTGTAAGTCGTAAGTGGTTTGGCAGTAATCACTTGCGATGCTGTTTTTGTGATAGCACCAGTCTTTGGCGCAGCCCGTGCAATTACTGGCACGCAAGAGCAATTTGCTAACGCATTGATCAGCCTGCTACTCACGAGCATGTTTCATGAAGGCCCGGGCAGGGGTTAGACGGTCGATTGTTGTGCGAGAGCAACGTGTTGCTGAATTGGGCGGAGGGTGTTTTCGAGGTGCTTGCGCTCCATGCGAGGCCGCACTTTCCCCTTTCTAAATGAAGACTGTCTTTGAGAAGGAAAGACTCCATGCTACGAAGTTTAAAAAGCCCGATTGGGCACACGCCAGGTTTTCGATGGACGCATTTTCGCTCCTCCTGGCTAATGATGATTTTCCTGGTGGGGATGATTGGGATCGGCATGTCACTCGCGTCGGTGGCTTCGGCTCAGGAGGAAGTCATAGTCGTCACGGAAGGCATAGAAGTCTCCGACGCGGGTGGCCCTGCTGATTTAGGGGTGGGCTACGCCCTGGACAACGCGATCCTATTTTTATGTGCCGTGCTGGTACTGTTCATGCAGGCCGGTTTCGCGATGGTGGAGGTCGGGATGAACTCGGCCAAGAACACCGTCAATATCCTGTCCAAAAATGTGATGGACTTGGCCGTTGGGGCGCTCTTGTTCTTCGCTGTTGGGTTTGGGTTGATGTATCCCGCCAGCTACATGAGTGAAGAGGCTGCGGCCGGGATTAGCAAGATCTTTGCGTTTGGGGGCACTGGGATTTATACAAATGACAGCCCGGACCGCACGTTCTCGCCGCAGGCCGACTGGTTCTTTCAAGCCGTGTTTGCTGCAACGGCTGCGACGATCGTCTCCGGTGCAGTCGCTGGCCGTATGAAATTTACGTCGTATCTCTTATACAGCGCGATTTTAACTGGGCTGGTTTATCCCATCAGCGGCTACTGGAAATGGGGGGGCGGCTGGATCAATGAAATGGGCTTCCAAGACTTTGCAGGTTCTGCGGTCGTGCACGCGGTCGGTGGATTCGCCGGGCTCGCAGGTGCCCTATTCCTCGGTCCTCGGTTGGGACGCTACACACCGGATGGTCGCTCGGTACCGCTGCCTGGTCACAATGTTGCTTTCTCAGCTCTGGGTGTGTTCATCCTGTGGGTGGGATGGTACGGGTTCAATCCCGGCAGCCAATTGGCATTTCAAGGCACCGGCGACATTGATGCGGTTGCGTTGATCGCTGTGAATACCACACTCGCTGCTGCCGCCGGTGCGTTCGTCGCAACGTTCGTCGGCTGGGGACTATTTGGCAAGCCCGACCTGACGATGAGTCTCAACGGTGCTCTCGGTGGACTCGTGGGGATCACCGCCAATTGCGATGCATTTGGCAATGCCATGGCGATCGTCATTGGCGGCGTTGCGGGCGTGCTCGTCGTGCTCGCGATTATTGCCCTGGACAAGCTCAAGATTGATGATCCCGTCGGCGCCTTTCCTGTTCATGGTGTGTGTGGAGTGTGGGGCTGCATGGCGCTGGGGATTTTTTCAAACAAGCACTTCGAGGGCATGTTCTCTGGATTTACGATTCAGGCCATCGGCACACTCGCGATTTGCGGTTGGTCGTTCGTAACGATGTCGATTGTCTTTGCCGTGCTCAAGGCAATCGGACAATTACGAGTCACGCCCGCTGAAGAACATGCCGGATTGGATATCAGCGAACACGGAATGCACGCCTATCCATCCGACGCGATCCATAGCGGCTCAGCCGCTTGATCTACCCACCGCAGCTTCGCCGCCGGATTGCCTAGGCTGTCCGGCGGCGTAGCAGCCCGCGGTACCAAGAGCAGCGCCTCTCCGAGGCCCTGAACCAAATCACAAGGAGTGGTGACATTTTCGAGGCGCGGGACTGAGTCTCTCTGAGACTCGGTTACTGAAGAACTTCTCGGCTCTTGCCTGGGCCGGAAGAAAGCCCCCAATGGCCCGTGGTGAGTGTCCGCCTCACTCGCCGCGGGTCGGGGGTTTTTTTGTTGCGCTGACCGTGTTCGGCTCGCAGTCTCCATCTCAATTCCGCATCACAACTACGAAAGCGTGTACGCAGCTTTCGTCTTACGCCTTGCCACTCCCGTTTCGATTGCTGCCGCCGAGACGGCTGCAGCAACCACTTGAGCAACCCGGCGGTCAAACACGCTGGGGATAATATAGTCGTCGAGCAAGTCGGATTCGGGGATCACTGCAGCGATGGCTTCGGCAGCAGCAATTTTCATCGCGGTGTTGACCGTGGTTGCGCGGACATCCAGCACGCCCCGGAACAGGCCTGGAAAGCACAGCACATTGTTGATCTGGTTGGGGAAGTCACTGCGCCCCGTCGCGATGATCCGCACGTACGGCTCAGCGAGGTTGGGATCAATCTCCGGGTCAGGGTTAGCTAGCGCAAAAACGATCGGATCGGAGCTCATGTTCTGGATGTCTTCGACGGTGAGCGTGTTGGCTCCCGAGACGCCAATGAATACATCCGCGCCGTGGATCGCTTTGCGGAGCGGTCCGGAAACGCTATCCGGGTTCGTGTTTTCGGCCAGCCACTGCTTGGTCGCATCCGATTCCGGTTCGCCGCGGTGCAGAGCTCCGTTGCGATCGCAGGCGATGATATTTTTGACACCGGAAGTAATTAGTAGTTTGCAGATCGCCGTCCCCGCAGCGCCGGCTCCGTTGATGACCACACGAATGTCCGCCATGTTTTTCCCCACCCGTTTCAGCGCATTGGTCAGTCCGGCGAGGACGACGATCGCGGTGCCGTGTTGGTCATCGTGGAACACGGGAATCTCAAGCTCGGCATCGAGGCGTTCTTCGATTTCGATGCAGCGAGGGGCGGAAATGTCTTCGAGATTGATACCGCCGAACGTCGGCGCAAGAGCGCGAACAATCTCCACAATCTTGTCGGTGTCTTGCGTGTCCAAGCAAATGGGGAAAGCGTCAACACCAGCAAACTCTTTAAACAGCATTGCCTTGCCTTCCATGACCGGCATCGCGGCACGGGGACCAATATTGCCGAGGCCCAGTACGGCTGACCCGTCACTGACGACCGCCACCGTATTTTGGCGAATCGTCAGCGCGAAGGAGGCTTCTGGATCTGCCTGAATCGATTTGCAAACGTGCGCCACCCCGGGCGTGTAGGCCATCGATAAGTCGTCGCGAGTCTTGATTGGCGTCTTCGAAATAACTTCGATCTTCCCCCCGAGGTGCATCAAGAACACGCGATCGGAAATGTTGACAACCTCAACGCCATCGAGTTGGCGAAGTTGCTCGACGATCTGCTTGCCATGCTCAACGCCCTTTGCGTTGATCGTAAAGTCACGCGAGATCTTGTGGCTGGCGATATTGACGATATCAACCGCCCCAATGGCACCGTCAGCCTCGCCAATTGCGGTCGTGATCCTACCCAACGCACCAGGCGAATCAGAATAACGTAATCGAATCGTGACTGCGTAGGTGGGGCTCTGTTGGACCATGAATGACTGCCAAGGATGATGGAGTGTGAAAGGCTTCCATCTTTTACCATGAATGACGACGTCAATACATCCGGTTAACTCAAGCAGTCAGTCAACCAAGTCCGCCGCCCTGAGCCTCGCTTTCCGCTTGAACATCCTCGATTAACGCGCGGATTTGATCGAGTAGTTGCTCGAAATCGATGGGCTTGGCATGAAACGCATCGCATCCGGCGGCCTTTGCTCGTGACTGGTCGTCGGGCAGCGCGTAGGCAGTGAGCGCAATCACAGGCGTATGCTTGTCACGGTCTGCCGCCCTGATTTGCGTCGTGGCTTCCAGTCCGTCGAGTTCAGGCAAATTGATGTCCATCAGTATGAGCGTGAGATCGGAGCTCGCTGCCGTCTCCACCGCCTCGACGCCATTGCGAGCGGTGACCACTGTGTAGCCATGCGACTTCATTTTCCGAGTAATCAGTTCTCGGATATCATCGTTGTCGTCGACAACAAGGATTGTTGACATTTTGCGTCCTCGAGCGCTAAACGATGCCGCGCGAATAGGGCATCAGTTGGTTGACTTGTGCGCGAACCGCGGTCGCGACTTTGCTGACCTCGCCACTCAATGGTCGAGCGGTCCTATGTGACCTTTCGACCTGTGATCAGTCGGAACACCAGCATGACGACCGCTACGACTAGCAAGATGTGAATGAGTCCGCCAGCGGTCGCTTTCGCAAGTAAGGCAACAAGCCAAATCACCATCAGAATCCCGATAATACCCCAGAGCATGTGCTGTTTCCTTCATTGGTTTGCGTTTCGGCAGCCGAGACTTAACGAGTTCTTGACGCCGGCTTATTGATTGTTGACCACGAGAGGTCGCTTGCCTCTCGTGATTGCCTCTCGTGAGAAGCAACTTGCGAGAGAAGCATCTTGCGAGAGAAGCATCTTGCGTGCCAAATTTCTGTGCGCGTTCCGGTGCTTCGGCTGCGAGCGAGATCGGATCGTCGCAAAAGTATTTTGGAGCTGTCGGTGGGTCAGCCGGCATGGTTGCTCGCCGAATGGGTGAAAGCGTCGATCTTCCACAGGATCAATCGGTTTCGAGTCGAAGCGTGGCCAGGGCAACCTCAGTACGAACCGTCACGTCGATGCTGCGTCGCAATTCACGAAGTTCAGGGCGACGACGTGAGACTGCGGTCATCTTGCCGCGGACAGGTAGGTCGTCATGACTTGGGTCGACGTTTTGATTTCGTCTTGACCTTTACCTTTTTCAGTGTCATCTGAGGCCCCGCTCGACGGCCACGTCGCTTGCCCAGTTCCAAGGGTGTGAAGCGTGGGTTGGCGGGTTGGAGCAGTTTCGTCACGCAGTAGGCGTTGATGCTCAGCTCCAGTTCTTTGGCTTCTTGAATGGTGGCTTCGTGCAAGCTGCGAGGCACCCGTATCGTGACCATTCGTGTCGGCTCGTGGGTCCCAGAGCTGGAGTCGTCCTGGCTGCGGATCGCGGTAACCATTTCTAGCAGTTCGGCGAACTCTCGCGTGGTTTCAAAATATCGCCGGGACGTGGGATTGTCGTAGAGCTGGTGCACGACTCCGCCGGGAGCGAGCATCGTGCGGTAGAAAACGACCCAGCTACCCGTCATTGCGAACGCCTCTTCGGCCAGTCGCAGGACCTGGGCGGGTCGATGTTCCATCGGCAAGTCAGATTCGATGGGCGAAAGCTCGAGAACGTCGTAGCCGCCATTTTCCACGCGGTCCGGCAGCGTTGATGCACTGCCTTCGCTGGGCCTCGCCACTGTCGCGCCCGCCCTAACATCGCTGGCGTAGACAGCGGGTCCATCGGGTGTCGCTGGGGATCTTTTCTTTCGGCTCGTCGACCGCTTCCCCGACTTCGTTCGGCTCGACCCCGCTGTCTCCGCCGTCCGCTTGTCTTGAGTGGACGTGCTTCGCGTCGAGGGCTTTCGGTCGGACGACCTCGCCGCAGAGGAGTCGGGTGAGCGGGTTGAGCGTGAGCGTGCGGGCTTGTCTGCGTCGGCGTTGGACATCATGTCGTTTCCAAGTGAACTGTTTCGAATCACGCTTCCGGTTACCAGCCGTTAACCTGGCGTGTACGGAAGGCATCTTGGACGGCCGGGCAAACCCCTGCTCGTAACCATTGCTAGCAATGGCACTTACGGCACTGCCTCGGCACTGCCTGTTTTCTGTGCAATGCCCCGGGCCAGCCGGATATTGAGAACTGCTCGCTTTTTGGGCACACCCAGATGGCTCATTCGCTAAGTGTCCACCTTGTTGTTTCCAGACGAGAAGTCAAGGTTTTCCCTCCCACTCTCCCACTCTCCCATGCTCCGTTATGCTGGGCGTCCTAAACAAAAGACGTTCCGTTCGGCTTCGCGAGTGAGTTGATGCGATTTGAAGATGTGGTGTTGGCGGGGATCGGAGTCACGATCCCGGCGGAGGTGTGGTCGAGCGACGAGATTGAGCGGCGATTGTGTCCGCTCTACTCGCGGCTGCGACTGCCTGAGGGGAGGCTGGCGTTGATGAGTGGGATCGAGCAGCGACGCGTCTGGCCGGAGGGGGAAATGCCGAGCGGTCCGAGCGTCCGAAGCGGACGTTCGGCGATTGCGGCGGCGGGCATCGATCGAGGACGGATTGGAGCATTGATCCATGCCAGTGTCTGTCGTGATTTTCTCGAACCCGCCACGGCTTCACGCGTCCATCACGAGATCGGGCTACCGCGCAACTGCTGGGTCTATGATGTTTCCAATGCGTGTCTGGGCGTGCTCAATGGAGCTGTTCAAATTGCCGGGATGATCGCAGCGGGTATGATCGACGCTGGCGTCGTCGTCGGCACCGAGAATAGCCGGCCATTACTTGAGGCGACGATGGACGCCCTCAACGCGGACGAGTCGCTGACGCGGAAGAGTGTCAAATCAGCATTCGCGTCACTGACGATCGGCTCGGGGAGCTGCGCCTGGCTGGTCTGCCGCCGCGACCTCCGTCCCGATGCGACGCCGATTCAGTTTGCGATCGCCGAAGCCAATACGGCGTTCAATGATTTGTGCCGCAGCAACCAAGACGCGGCGGGCGCCGACATGCGGCCGCTGATGAGCACTGACTCCGAAGCCTTGATGGCCGAAGGGATCGCGACTGGGGTGGCGGCCCTGGATCGGTTGGTCGCCGCGTCAGGGTGGAGTCGCGACAGTTTGAACCGGACTGTCTGCCATCAAGTCGGCACTCGACATCGGGCTGCGATGCTCGCTGCAATGGGGCTCAATCCTGAACACGATTCGATCACCTATCCCATTCTCGGAAACACCGGATCGGTTGCGCTGCCCTTGAGTGTTGCTGCTGCCATCGTGCGTGGCGAGTTGAAAGCCGGGGATCGCGCGGCGCTTTTAGGAATTGGCTCGGGTATAAACAGTGTGATGATCGCAACGCAGTGGGGCCACACGCCGGTTCGCGGTGAGTGGGCGGGATTGCTCAACAACTTTCCGTGAAGTTGGAAACGGTGGCCGGCGAGGTGCATGTAAACACAGTTTCCCATTAGATTCCCGATGCCGCGTGGAACTGCCTTCTCCAAACGACCAAGAGATCAAATGACTTCGCTCCCGCATTCCAACCGTGTCATCGACGACCTCCCGCAAACGAGTCCTGATGATCCCTACAATTGCGAGCTCGTGGGTAACGTTCACCCAACTGATTGGGTCAATCCCGTACCGACTGCTCACTATCATCTTGTTGTGATTGGAGCCGGCACAGCCGGACTGGTGACTGCGGTGGGAGCGGCGGGACTGGGGGCGCGAGTTGCGTTGATCGAACGAGGGTTGATGGGTGGCGATTGTCTGAACGTGGGTTGCGTTCCTTCCAAATCGATCATCAGTGCTGCTCGCGCCGCCGCGTCCGTGAAGCACGCGCGGCAATTTGGTGTCAGTGTTTCGGGGGAGGTCGAAGTGGACTTCGCGTTCGTGATGGAGCGGATGAGACGATTGCGCGCGAGGATCAGCCGCAATGACTCCGCTGCACGATTGCGTGACCTGGGTGTGGACGTCTTCTTTGGTCAGGCAAGTTTCATCAACTCCAGCACACTTGATGTGGACGGAACAGGCCTCACTTACAAACGCGCTGTCATCGCAACGGGTACTCGACCAGCCACGCCGCCGATTCAGGGACTTAGCGAGATCAACTCTCTGACGAATGAAACCGTCTTTTCGCTAACCGAGCGTCCCAGGCGACTGGGGATTATCGGTGCCGGGCCAATTGGCTGTGAGCTTGCTCAAGCGTTTGCACAACTGGGCTCAGAAGTACTCTTGGTTGAATCCGAACATGGCATCCTGCCTCGTGAGGACCGTGATGCCGCCGAGATTGTGCGACATGCCATCGAGCGTGACGGCGTCCGAATCTTGGGCCAAGGGCGTCAGTTGCTTCTCCGCAACGAGAACGGAATCCGGCTGAGCGCTGATTCCCAAAACGAGATCGATGACGAGGTAGTCGACCAATTGCTCATCGCAGTAGGTCGCTCTCCTAACACCGAGAAGTTAAACCTCTCAGCGGTCGGGGTGAAATATGACGAACAAGGCATTGAAGTGAACGATACCCTGCAAACGACCAATCCCCGCATCTACGCTGCGGGCGATGTGTGTACGAAATACAAATTCACGCACGCCGCCGATTTCATGGCTCGAATCGTGATTCAAAATTCGCTGTTCGCGATCGGCCCCCTGGGTAAGAAAAAATTGAGCGATCTCATCATCCCGTGGGCAACCTATACGTTGCCTGAAGTTGCTCATGTGGGTGTGTGCGAACGCGATGCGGCGGAGGCGGGAATGCAAATAGACACCTACGTTGAAGATTTCAGCGACGTCGATCGCGCGGTTCTCGAAAGCGATGATGCCGGATTTGTCAAAATCCACACGATCAAGGGCAAAGATAAAATCGTTGGAGCGACCATCGTGGCCAGGAACGCGGGCGACATGATTTCGGAAATCACATTGGCGATGTCGAACCATATTGGATTGGGAAAAATTGCGTCGTCAATTCATCCGTATCCCACCCAGGCCGAGGCGATCCGTAAGCTTGGAGATCACTACAACCGTACCCGGCTCACGCCAATGACCAAGAAAATGCTGTCGCTATTGCGGAGGTGGAATGTGGGTGCGTGAACGTCAAAGTCTGGCTGGAGATGGGGAAACGAGATGATGCCGAAGAGGTTTCCGAACCTTTTTTCACCATCAGGTCCCGCCCGGTCGGATTTCCTTTGGCGGCGAATGTCGCGGCGAAGCCGACTTAAGAGGTCACTCGTGCAATGAAATACCCGAGCACGAGTGCGGCGACAAATAGTGATGCGACAATCGTGCCGAGCAAGACGGGATCCATCCCTTGACGCTGCGGTGCAGCGGGACGGCGGAGGCGGGTGTCGCTGTCGATGATCGATTGGTCAACTCGGCGTGGCTGATTTCGCGGATCACGAAAGCCGGATTCCGCTTCGAGATCAATCAGGCTGCCACTGAGGGAATCGCCCGGCGTTCCCATTGAACGCACCTTCACGAGGCGGCCACTGCTGCTGGCGAGTTTGTCTTGCTCGCGGATGAGTTTCGATCGGCTGCTCGCGAGAGTCTCCGCGTTCTTATTGGCGACTGTATCATGCTGAGCTTGCGAATCGCTCAGTCCGCTCGAGCTGCTACTAAAGCTGATCGAGGAGAGCGTGCCCGTCGGTGCAGGGTTCTTGCCCAAGCCGACTCGAACGGGTTCACCACGGGGGACTTGTTTGCCAAATCGTTCAAAAACTTCGGCAACTTCCCTTGCGGATTGATAGCGATACTGCGGATCCTTTTGCAGCATCTTCACGCACATACCCGCCAGTTCGCCCGGGCAATCAGGACGAAGTTCTCGGATCGCCCGTGGCATCTCGTTCTGATGCTTGATGATTCGCTGGGCGAGCGTGCCATCGGAAAAGGGTGGTCTTCCTGTCAGGAGAAAATAAAGCGTGCAGCCCAAGCCATAGATATCCACGCGATGGTCGACGCGGTGACTGTTGAGGGCCTGTTCGGGCGCGAGATAGTCGGCCGTTCCTAGCACGTTTTCGTTGTTCGCCACGGTCAATGAATGATCGTCGTTCGTTTCAATGAGGGCCAAACCCATGTCGAGCAAGCGAACTCGCCGTTGCTGGTCAATCAACAGGTTGGCAGGTTTCACGTCCCGGTGGATCACTCCGCGTGCGTGTGCATGTTCGAGTCCTCGTGCGGCCTGGGAGATGATGTCCGCAGCAGTCGAGAAATCGAGCGGTCCGTCGCGGCGGACGAGCATCTGCAAATCGAGGCCATCGACGTACTCCATCACGATGAAATGGGTGTCACCATCGTTGTCAATATCGTGGGCGACAACGATATTGGGATGATTCAGAGAAGCGATGGCTTGTGCTTCACGCTTGAAACGAGCCAGATACGACGCATCATGGAGTCGCTTCTTTGGCAGCACCTTGATCGCCCGCTTGTCATGTAGACCCACATGCTCAGCGAGATAGACGCTACTCATCCCGCCACTGCCGATGTGCCCGAGCAGTTTGTATTTGCCAAGAAAAAAGCCGCGGTATTTTCCTTGAAAAAGTTTTTCGACATGCCAGTCGGTCAGTAATCCAGCCCGCTTGAAAGCCGCAGCGAGCTTGCGAGAATTGGGCGGGAGATCGCCACCACACTTCTCACGAACCTTCTCCATAAACCGCTCGAGCATGGTCTCGTCGACCAAGTTGCTTTTGGCAACCATGGATACAAAGCGTTCGGAGGTAATCGAAGACATGGAAGAGGCCGGCCGTGATCCCACCCAAGGAGTTGTGATTGCAGCAATCGAGAATATCTTTCGCCGCTGCGCAGCGATCTGCGATCCAGTCTAGCTAAATGGGATCGGACCGAGTGCATTTTTTAACCGTTTTGGTAGCATGTTTCTAGTCAAACCTTGGGGGAATGGACATGAATTACTACGAAATCTCATCGCTTTTGCGGTGAATGGTGAAGCCAGTCCTGCCGAAATGCGGCCGCGCTGAGGCACTCCTCGCCCTTACCTTTACGAAAAACAGCGGCGACTCTGCCGTGACATCATCCATGACTGCCGTTGAACCGAGGCTCGATTTATCCCTAACTACGGCGCTAGATACCGTTGTCGGGACCGTCATCGACACCTTGATTGTGGGCAGCGGGGTGATCGGCCTGTCGCTCGCCTGGGAACTCTCGCAGCGCGGTCAGGCCGTCGCCGTTGTCGCGGGACCGCCAATCCAATCGCAAATGAACTCTTCGCAGAGTCATAGCGATGGTCAAATTGATCGATCAACACGTTCTGGTGAAGCTGCCACGAGTGCCTGCACGTCCTGGACAGCGGCCGGTATTTTGCCGCCCGCCAACTTTGATCTGGCCACGGATCCGCTGGATCGGTTTCGCGGCTTCAGCCATCAGATTTGGCCCGATTGGGCTGCACGGATACAGAAAATCTCCGGCGTTGACGTTGGGCTAATTGCGTGCGGTGGATACTACCTTGCCGAGACAGCGGGTGAAGCGGCGGCGATGACTGGCATGACTGCGTACTGGGATGAACTCAACATTGACTGCCAAGCGATCTCGCGCGAGCAACTACGCCTCCGCCTACCCAGACTTTCGACCTGGATCGATAGCAATCCATGGATGCATCACCATCCTGACCGCGCGGCGTGGTGGGTTCCCGATGAGTTTCAAGTTCGGCCACCGCGTTTGCTCCAGGCGCTTCGCAAGGCGTGTGTTGAAGGG
The DNA here is from genome assembly GCA_963763175.1 of uncultured Planctomycetota bacterium. Lineage (GTDB taxonomy): Bacteria > Planctomycetota > Planctomycetia > Pirellulales > Pirellulaceae > Rhodopirellula. The sequence continues at coordinate 2,170,529 of CAVXOB010000011.1, forward strand.
GGTGTGCGGTTCATCGACGATACCACCGTCACGGCTCTTGAGGATTCACCGTCATCGATCACGGCTTACGCGAGCAGGGAGCAGGATGCGGCATGCGGCGTGGCGACTGCCAACCGCGTAGTCCTCTGTGGAGGCGCAGCAACCGGTTTGATGGATTCCACGATGGGCTTGCAGAATTCGCTGATTCCCATACGTGGACAAATTCTGCTACTAAAATGCGACGCTTTCCAAGACCCGGCCGTGATCAACATCGGCAACCGATACTTGGTCAGTCGAGGCGATGGAAACGTGCTCGTAGGTTCGTGCGAGGAGGAAGCTGGTTTTGCCCAGCAGCCGACGGCGCTGATGATCGAACAATTGCGGCACTTTGCAGCTCGCCTGAGCCCGGAGCTCGCCGACGCACCGGAGATCGCACGATGGGCGGGGTTGCGGCCGATGACTTTCGATGGCTTCCCGATGCTCGGCCATGTTCCCGGCCGACCGAGCGTCTATATTGCTGCGGGGCACTATCGCAGCGGAATCCACTTCTCCCCCGCGACGGCGGTGGCAATGGCGGACATGATTGAAGGCAAGCCCAGCTTCATGGACTTCTCCCCATTCGCAGTCTCCGTGTCGCCGGGCGATCCATCGGGACGTGGCAAGCAGTAGGAGCCTGCGAAGCCGCTCGAGAAAGTTTAGCCCGCCAACCGATCGGCCGCTCTGCGGGCGGGGCGGATTCGCGTGGTACCGACGGCGTCAGCTCCGGCGAGAATGGACTCCGTCGCTGTCTTAACGTGGACATCCATCTGCGGGAATGGAATCGAAACACCCGCAACATCAAGTTGCGTTTTTACCTCTCCAATTAACGCCTCATTCAGCGGCCAGTATTCTTTTGCAGCCACCCACAATCGGACCTTCCACTGGACGGCGCTATCACCGAGCCCAGCGAGCACGACGCTGCCCCCGCGACCTTCGCCCTGAATCGTATGTTCGGCGAGATTATCAATCGCACTTTGCAAGGCCGCTCGCGTGACATGCAAATCCGCCCCGTAGTCGACCCCCACCAGCACCTCGACTCGGCGATGTTTGTGATAGGTCATGTTTTCGATCGTACCACCCGCTATCGAACTGTTGGGCACGATGATACGGCGGTTGTCAGGCGTGTCGAGAGTGGTCGTGAAAAAGTCGATTTCGTTCACCTTGCCTGAGACCGATGCCGCGGTGACAAAATCTCCGACTTTGAAAGGGCGAAAAACGAGCATCAACACTCCCGCAGCAAAATTGCTGAGTGTTCCTTGGAAGGCCAAACCGATTGCAAAACCAGCGGCGGCCATCATCGTAGCCAGTCCCCCGAGCGGCAGCCCGAGCGTGGCCAGCACCGCACCGATCCACCCCAGCATGATCGAATAGAACACCATGTTGCCAATGAATTTGCCCAACGTCTCGTCGACGCGGCGGCACACCGGCTGGCTGATCACCCGCATCAAATACTTCGCGACCATGTACCCGATGAATACGACAAATAGCCCGATGGCAGCCGACAACATCGCAGGAGCCAAATAGGCTGTCGCATACTCGGTGACACCCGAGAAATCTCGCTGGGTCATGTGAGAAATTAAATCGGACGTGGCCTCGACAATGCCAGGCGATTGCGAACCGACCGTTTGGGCTGCTAAATCGGACGCCGTCACCTTGGCCCCCGATTCGAACATCGTACTGTTGGAGGCAATTGGCGCGACGGAGTGCGTTGGGTTCATACCGAGTCGATGTAATCAGAACGAAGAAAGGACACAGCGTCGGGCGTGGGGCGCTGGGAAACTTTCCCCCGTTTACCAGTTCTGCGCGACGCAGATCAAGACAAGTCCTGCTGGGGGGGTGTCGTGATATCGGCTAGGTTCAAGCCGAGGGTCAGAGGTTTCGGCATTGTTCACCGACTCAAGGGGAGACCGACTCATGCTTTCAATCGGACTTCGATTTGATTTTATGGAATCGGCGTCCAATCGCCACCATCATGCGTCTGACCATGAGCTCCACGCGATCCAAACTATCTGCGATCGTGGGAATTTCTTGTGCGACCAGAGCCAGGCCAGCGATCGCTAGGAAGCCTCCGGGTCCGGGTAGCCAGCCGATTCCTAAGCCTACCAGAACCAGCGAAATTCCAGTGGCGAAATTGACGATTCTTCTCGCGCTCCAATTCGATCCGCGTCGCGCCCGACGCTCGTCGACATGATGCCGAAACCGTTTACCGGGAATGCCCTCCCGAAGTGCTTGCCAATCCTCCTTGATAGTTCGCAGCATCCCATACAGTTCCAGAAATTCAGTGGCGCGCCCTTTGATCATGTTTGAACACGGCTTCTGCCATGATAACTTAGTTGGACAAGATCATTCTGTCGATCCGACCGTTCCTGGCCGGGGGGGGCATGCATCTGGTCCTCCACGCACTTAGCTCCACAATCGAGCCGCGTTTGGAACATGTTTTGCACTTCCGGCTGTGGCACTCGGACGTCATTCGTATTCCGAGCGTGCTCCATCCACGCTGACCAAGGTTTCGTGTCCAGTGCGATTTGGTATTTTAGCAGTGGCCTCTGCGGGGTTGACTCGCTGATCGCGTTGGGCGGGATTGTCCCTCGTGTGGAGGCTCCGTACGTCCGTACACCCCGTTCCCCTTTCCTTTGGACGATCATCTGACCGATCCCTTACCAGCTGACGCCGCCGCTGACAGCCTCGAGGCTGCTGCGACCTTTGAAATCAAGGGGCATGCCCATGCGGCGGCGAAAGTCAAAGCGTTTCCCAATGAGCCGGGCGTCTATCTTATGAAAGACGCGGCAGGCGTAGTGATCTATATCGGCAAAGCAAAAAACCTACGCAGCCGCACGGGCAGCTACTTTCTCAAAGCCGCACAGATTGATGCTCGTACGGCAGACTGGATCGCTGATGTCGCCGATATCGACTTTGTTCAGTGCGAAAGCGAAGTTGACGCTCTGTTAATGGAATCGCGGTTAGTCAAAGACATCCAACCGCGCAATAACAAAGATCTTAAGGATGACAAGTCTTTCCCGTACCTGATGATCACCACGCGAGAGGAATTCCCGCGAGTCGAAATTACTCGCGAGCCCAAAACCTCAGGTGTGAAGCTGTATGGTCCCTTCACGAGCGCCGGGCGCTCAGGGGCGCGATCCAAGTCTTGCAGCGAATTTTTAAGTTCCGCACCTGCTCACTCGACATCAGCGAATCGGATGAAAAATGGAAATGGTTTCGTCCTTGTTTGCTCGCCAGCATCCACCAATGTACCGCACCGTGCAATTTGCGGATCAGCAAAGAAGACTATCGGCGCGATATCAGACGCCTGCAAACTTTCCTCGACGGTGGCAAGACAAAACTGATCAAAGACATGAAGGCGGAGATGGCTGGGGCAAGCGCGAAACTTGACTTTGAACGAGCCGCTGTGCTGCGGGATGAAATCCAGATGCTTGAGCGATTGTCGGAGCGGGGCGAGCTCGAGACTCATGCTCAGCCCGAGGTGTTTTATATCGATCCCAAGAAAGGACTCGCTGGACTCCGCAAAGTCCTCCAGTTGAGCGAGACGCCGCGCGTGATCGAGGGCGTCGACATTGCCCATCTGGGCGGCAACGAAACCGTCGCTTCGCTCGTTCAATTCATTGACGGATTACCTTTCAAACCGGGATATCGTCGATACAAGATCCAAGACGTCAAAGGCGTTGATGATTTTCGCAGCATTTATGAGGTCGTCTCGCGTCGTTTCCGGCGCTTGAGCGATGCGGGTGACAAGTTTCCCGATATTTTGTTGATTGACGGAGGGAAAGGCCAACTCAGCGCAGCGATGGCTGCCTTTCGCGACCAAGAAATTGTGCCACCGACCGTGATTTCGCTGGCGAAACGCGACGAAGAAATATTTCGCCCAGGAAATCCTGAGCCGCTTCGATTGAGCAAAAATGCTTTTGCGCTGCGGCTTTTGCAGTACGTGCGCGACGAATCGCACCGTTTTGCCCAGCACTACCACCACATTTTGCGAAACCGCTCGACGTTTGATCGTTGAACCTTTGACCGCGACAGCCTGTCCATGATTGGGTTAGAATAAATACACCACTATTGAACAATCCCACTTAACTGGAGTCCCCATCCACCTCGTGTCTCATCCACACAATTCTTCGGACCTGATCTCGCTCGTCGACAATGGTCCCGAACGCAGCATTCTGGCCCGTCTCATTCTTCCGGACGTGGTCGTTGACGACGACCCACTGGAGGAGCTTCATGGTTTGGCGACTACAGCAGGAACCGAAGTCGTCGACGAACTGACACAGCGACGCGGCACCCCGGATCACTCAACCTATCTCGGCAAAGGCAAGGTTGAGGAACTCCGGCTGATGGTCGAGCGGCACGAAGCTCACGTGATCTTCTTTGATAATGATCTATCGCCCGCTCAAGTCCGCAATCTGGAAAAGGCGACCAACGCGAGAGTCATTGACCGGACCGAGTTGATCCTCGACATTTTCGCAGCGGTGCGCGGACCCATGAATCACGACTGGCCGTTGAGCTGGCCCAGCTCGAATATTCGCTTCCACGGCTTAAACGGATGTGGACGCACCTGTCGCGTCAATCGATGGGTGTAGGAATGCGTGGTCCTGGTGAAAAGCAGCTCGAGGTCGACCGGCGACTGGCTCAGAAACGCATCCACGATCTCAAAGTCGAGCTTGAAAAAGTCGAATCTCGACGCGAGCGTCAGGTCGCCAGTCGCAATGAGATCCCAACGATCTCGCTGGTGGGTTACACCAACGCAGGCAAGAGCACGTTAATGAACGCGCTGACCGATGCGGGTGTTCTCGCGCAAGATAAGTTGTTTGCCACTCTCGAAACGCGGACGCGCCGCTGGCATCTGCCGAATTGGGGACACGTCCTGCTCAGCGACACGGTTGGATTCATTCGCGATCTACCTCACTCATTGGTTGCAAGTTTCAAATCGACACTTGAAGAAACCCGGCAAGCGGATTTGTTGATGCATGTAGCCGACGCCAGCAGCCCGCAAGTGTTCGAACAGATCACGGCCGTTTATCAGGTACTCGAAGAGCTTGGCATCGAAGCGAAGGACACGTTGCTCGTGCTCAACAAGATCGACTCGATCCATGGTCCACGAACCCTCAATCGGGTGCTCGATCGTTATCCGCACGCGATTCCCGTTAGTGCGAAGACTCACAAGGGGCTGACGCCGTTGTGCGAAGCCGTAGGCGGCGCGCTGGCCAAAGAGTTTCTCGATGTGGAGATTAGGGTGGCGCATCACGATGGAAAGCTGCTCGCCTACTTGTCCGCCAAAGGCAAAGTCGAATCGCGAGAGTTTTCGGATTCTCACGTGACTGTGCGTGTCCGCATGCCTGCTGGAGCGATGGGCGAAGTCCATCGGTCAGCAATTCGGGTTGTGCCGACTCAGTTGACGATTAAGAACAGCGATGATTCTCTCGAAAAGGATGCTCAAGATGAAGTTGTAACGGACAGCACGTCCGAGGCGGTCGACGCACCCTCGAGCGAGGTTGCGTGAAGAGGATGACCCCATCGTGGCCCTCGGCTTTGGCATTCTGGAGACATCGCCGGTTACGCTGGAGACCTGCGGGTAGCCTCGCGATCGTAACCGGTGCCAGCAGCGGTATCGGCCGCGAACTGGCTTTGTTGCTCGCGAGCCAAGAATGCCGCGTGATTGCGGTCGCCCGCCGCGCCGACCGCCTCGACGAGCTTGTCTCCGATGCGGACCCTGGCTTGATCGTTCCAGTAGCCGGAGATGTGACTGACCCAGGTACTCGCGATATTGCAATACAGCACATTGACCGCTTGGCTGAGGGGCGACTTGACCTACTCGTTAACAACGCAGGAATCGGTGGGATTGGCTCGTTTGCCGAGGCAGACCCTCAACGGATGCGAAAGATCATGGAGGTCAATTTTTTTGCCGCTACGGAGTGGACGCGAGCTGCGATTGGCGCTCTCAAGAAGTCCGTGGCCCGTCAGGCCGACCGCGCCTGTACTCCAGTTATCTGTAATATCGGCAGCGTGCTTGGCCACTGCGCCGTGCCGGACAAGAGTGAATACTGCGCAAGCAAATTTGCGCTGCATGGATGGACCGATTCGCTGCGAGCCGAACTCATTGCCGAGGGCATCGCGGTCGTTTTGGTGAGCCCCAGCACGACGCGGAGTGAGTTTTTCGAATCACTGGTGGGCACGTCGGCGGGGCACAAATCCAAAAGTATCGGCAGTTGGCCCGCCGACCGAGTCGCGCGGTCAACACTGGCCGCGATCGTAGCCTGCCGCGGTGAAGTCATTTTGAGCTGGGGCGGCAAAGCACTCGTCTACGGCGACCGATTTTCTCCATCCGTGTTGAGCAAAGTGCTTGCCAAGAAGTGAATCATTGCCCTGCGTTCCGCGAAAGTTTTGCGGCGTATTTCGGGTGCCCAGCGGAAGATTCAGTTGTCCGCCCCATCAGTGGCCGTTGTTACCTTGAAACGGGACGTACAAACTCAATCAATTGATCAACTGGCAACCCATTGTCTGAACCTTTCAGTCGCCGAAAGCTTTGAGAACGATTCGCCAATTTGTACATCTTAAGCGTAGGGGCAGCGGCGTCTTCATCCACGCGGATCAGCAGCCGAGTCGGTGTCACCAGTGTCAACAATGAGTCAACGTCACCGTACTTGACCGCCCCAGGCACGAAATCAGGTGACTTGTACGAGTCAGCGTTGACGAAACGAAAGTCGTCAAGCATGAGGGCCGCACCGCCAATGTCCGCATCCGTTAACGCCGCGGCAGCGAGCGCGATGGGAGCGGAATCCCCTGTCCCAACAATCATCAGGGGCTCCGTGCTGACTTTGCTGCCGTAGCCAATGACATCGATCGCATCAGCGACTTGATCTGCCATCAAAGTACGGTTGTAGCCAAACGTGAATGCTGCAAATGGGCGTGCGTCCGCGATGACTCGCTGCGCCTGGTCCGTGCTGCCCTCGCACGCTAACTCGCCCTGGCCAAACAGATCGGGCACAATGATGTGATGTCCCGTATCAATCCATCCTTGCAACACTGAACGCTCGTCGTCGGTCATTTGATCGAGTGCTTGTTTCCCGCCGGTGCGAAGCCAAATCAACACATTGGATTGCGATGGAGGTGTTTTAGCAGCATCCTTCGATCGCAATGCCAAAAATGGTATCGCAGTCATTCTTCGTGAGTTTTGAATCAAGCCGGAACGACACTTCACCCCACTCAATCCGAGGGCGACCTCCCGTGGTCGCAATTGAGTAATTTGCAAGTCGTCAGGAGAAGAGGTCGGCAATGAGAGAATTGTTCGCCATGCTTGGCTGAGCCGCGATTGATAGTCCGCAACCTCAGCCCTCGAGTTGGGCCACCACTGCTTGATCGCCGCCGTAGCTTGATCGTCCAACCACCTGCAGATCGCTTTCTCGTGTTCGACACCCGCCTGAGTCGGTCGAGGATGGTCGTCGTCCCAGACCGCGCCGTCGGCGTCCGTGATTACCGCAAAATCCTTTTCGACAATGGGCGCCTCATTACCCAAATCAAGATGTTGATTCATCCATGGATACATCACACTACGCGAAACGTAATTGTAGTTATGTGGAAATTCGAGAAGATCCGAGCACTGCACATTGGCGGTTTCGTCAAACATTCCGTAAAGCCGTTGTAGTTGCGGGTAGCCATCGTGGAGCATGTCTTTGGTCCAGTCATTTGCGGCCGTGCATGCCATCGGTCGCGGCGCCATCAGAGCCGCCAACTCCACGTTGCCCGCCTCCACGCGTAACAGCGAACAATTTTCGCAATAGCAACCTCCCTGCATCGAGGTTGAGACCATGCCGTTGGGGAAACTGACTTTCACACGTGGGTCGATCGCGCCGAGGATGATCGTCTGCGTTCCCCCACCACTGCCGCCGGTAACCCCCAATCGCTCAGCATCCACATCCGGCAGACTCGCGAGAAAGTCCAGGGCCCGGATCGAGTTCCAGGTCTGCAGTCCCATCACCGATTGCAGTCGCAGATCCGCATCGACACTAAAGAACGGCCACGAATCGGGAAGTGAGCCATCGGCAGGACGCAGATCTTCGGGGCGTAGCTTCGCATGATGATGCACTGTGTCGAGCGTCATTTGTTGTGAGTCGCCATAACCGAGCATATCGAAAATGAACGTGACGCAACCCATCCGCGCCAGTTGTGCACAACGAGCGAGTTTCGGAGTCTGGCCCGACTGGACGAAACGTTCCGCCCCCGATTCGATCTGCTGCTGGATTTGGGCATCGGTAAATCGTTGCATCCGTCCTCCATGCCCATGGGGACATAGAACGCCCGCATACTTATTCGAGTTTGCTTTGCCGTGATCCCTACTGTCACCGTCGGGACGAAACAACAGACCCGTCACAAAGTGACCGGGCAAGCTCTCGAAGTAAACTCGTTCGATCGTGAAGCCATCGCGTTGGAGTCGCCCATGGATCACCGCATTGAGTGGTGTCCGCTCGGGAAGCGGTGACAATCCCGTCGCCACCCAGATCGTGTTTCGCAACTGGTCCGCTCGCGATTCCCAATCGGATTTGGTGGCGGGCGGTTCGAACGGAAAATGACCGTTGAGTGTTGTCAGCTCACCGAGCCGAGCGTCCGGCGGTCGTTGTCCATCGGGCATCGCAGAAAGCCCTTGCGGGCCGTCGCCTCGTGCGACATCGCTCCAAGTGATAAATGTTAACGCCAACAAGAGATAGACATTCAGTGTGAATCGAAGTGACATCAGAAGACTCATGGAGCGAATGGGACGGGGACAATGAACATTGTAGAGACTTTCATGTCGCCAAATGTGTGGGACAGGCGTGCGAGCCTGTTGCCACTGATTTTTACCCACCAGTGCGTTTTCTTAGAGACGCTTTCCGGGTACGGTTTATCCCTCCCTCCACCATTCGTCCTGCGATTCCCCGCCGATCCTCCCATGCCGTTCCCCGTCATTCGCCCTTATCAAACCGTCCTGCAGTACATGACCGTGGTGTGGTTGATTGTCGCAGTGGGCATGGTCGGGGCGAACGCGTTGACGGGCCGTATATCGGCCGACCAAGCCCAGCTTGCCCCGTCGGCACCCATTCGCACTGATGACCTGCTGCTAATCGCGGCCATCAGTGGCTTGATTGGAGTCGTGTCGACGGTCCCCGGTTGGACCATCCTGATCCCGCCGATGGCCAGCCCCGAGTCCGGTCCCAGTGAGCCAACTCGGACTCAAACCAAGGAAAACGAGGGACTTTCGGCCCGGGAACTCGCAATCGAGCGACTCGGGCACGCTTTTTTGGCGGGAATGCTGATTCGCATCACCGGCACCGTTGCTTTGTTTTTAGCCAGCAGTTATTACATGGATGCGTCACCGACACGCATCGGAATTTGGGTTTTGGGATGGCATTTCGTCCTGTTGCTGACCGAGGTCGTCGTCCTCTCGCGTCAGATCCGTGTGTGCTGATGCCGGATCGGCATTTCGTCTATCATAACGCTCACTAACGCACCGGGTTTTCAAGTCGACAACCCGCTGGCGGTTTTAGGCCATTTCACTTCGTCCACCTTGTCGTTTCACGCTGCCCCCATGTTCTACCTGCTTGCTGCCGGCCAAGACCCGACTGATCATGCAATCCCTCATTCGCTCGTCCATTCGCCGTTGCTGCGGGTGCCGGTGGGCGACGATGGCTCCAACGTCCCTGCGATTGGAATTCACAACGGCTACTACGAATTCTTCATCACGAATCACCTGATGATGTCGGCCTTCGCGGCGTTGTGTTTGATCATCGTCGGCGTGCTGTGCTCGCGTCGGATCAGCATCTTCCACGGCGAGGGATTGGGGCGGTATCAAACCCGCGGCAGAATTTCCCAACTCTTTGAGACGATCTGTGCGTTCATCCGCGACGAGGTCGCCTACCCTAATTTGCGTGGTCTCACGGACAAGTACATCTACTACATTTGGACGGTGTTCTTCTTCATCCTGTTCGCCAATATTCTCGGTGTGATTCCGTTCGGTTACATGTTGCAGATGATCACGGGTGACACGTATTATTCCCATTGGGGCGGCAGCGCGACGGGCAACCTTTCAATGACCGGCATGCTGGCGCTGACTTCGTTATTTGCGATAGTATTCATTGGCATTCGGGAAACCAGCCTCAAGGAATTCCTCAATCACTTCAATCCGATCGGTTGGGAGGGAGGGATCCTGATGCTGCCGATCGCACTGATGTTGTACGTGCTCGAAGTACTCAGTCTGCTGATCAAGTGTTTCGTGCTGGCGATGCGGCTTTTTGGAACGATGATGGCGGGCCACCTCGTCCTCGCTGCGTTCGTTGGACTGATCTTCGCTGCCCGCGAAGCAGGCGACGGAACAGCCTTGGCCGTCAGTATCCCCGTGGTCCTGGTCGGCACTGCGTTGACGTTGCTCGAACTGTTCGTCTGCTGCTTGCAAGCGTTTATCTTCACGTTCTTGACCGTGTTGTTCATTTCATCAATGGCCGTTCACGAACATGACGAGCATCTCGACGACGATCCTCATTCGATGGACGACGCCAACCAAATGGACCCCGACAAGATCTTTGATCCCGGTCGAATCAGCCCCGCAGTCGGTGCCAGCCATCCCGCAGGTGCCTGAGCTGTCGGTAGAATCATCCTCAGCCCATGAGGCAGACGTGTTGCGGCTGGTGGTGCTCAGGTGAGTGCCGAGATCACGCTCCGAGCTCGCTGGATTCTACCTATCGCCAGCCCGCCCATTGAGAACGGGTTGATCGAAATTGCTGGAGGACGAATCGTCAGCGTTGGCAGGGTATCTCCCGACACCATCGTGAGTCATGATCTCGGCGACGTCGCGATTCTCCCCGGCCTCGCCAACGCGCACACACATCTCGAATTCAGCGACCTACTTCGGCCCATCGGTCACGCGGGGATGGAACTCGCCGACTGGATCGTCGAAGTCGTCCACTCGCGAGCGGCACGCAATGACGTCGCTGCCGATTCAGCTAGGATTGCCATCGAGCAAGGAGCCGCTGAAGCAGCTGGCTCCGGCACCGTCTTGGTCGGTGAAATCGCGACGACACCATGGCTCTCATCGTCGGCGAATCTCGAGATTTTGTCCTATGCGGAAGTGCTCGGCTTATCACCTGCCCGCGCAGACGAACGCTTTCTGGCGGCAGTTCACCACGTCGCGTCGTATCCTTGCAGCAGTGGGATCAGCCCCCACGCACCCTACTCGGTACCACCCGAGCTGATCAAAGCTTGCGTAAATCAGGCGATCAAGACCCGGCGTCCCCTCGCGATGCACGTGGCTGAATCGCCAGCCGAGCGTGAACTGCTGCAACATGGCAGTGGGCCATTTGCCCGCAGCCTCAGTTCGCTGGGCCTCGACGTGGCGTCTCACTTCCCCTGGTCAATCTCATCTCCGTTGGATTGGCTGGTCGAGGAGCTCTCGCGGGCCCCCGCCGCATCGATGATTCACGGTAACGATTTCCGCGACGAGGAAATCGCAAAAATTGCCCGCTACCCCTCGCTCAGTGTCGTCTATTGTCCCCGCACCCATGCGTACTTTGCTCACGCCCCACATCCCGTGGCAGACCTGCTCGCCGCTGGCGTCAATGTCGCTCTCGGCACCGACTCGCGAGCCAGCAACCCAGACCTAGAGCTCTGGCGTGAGGCACGGCATCTGCTCAATCACCGCCAGGACTTGGCGCCCGCCTCCGTCCTGGAAATGGCTACGCGAGCGGGTGCCATCGCCATGCAGCGAGACGCCCAATATGGAACGCTGCTGCCGGGACGCAACGCCACGTTCGCAGCCGTGCCCACCACGGCTACCGATACCAGGACTCTCTACCGCGATTTGGCGTCGGGAGACGCGACTCACGTCCACCCACGTTAGCACACCAATGACCGACACCCAGTTGCATCGCCTTGTTAGCGGCACTCGAGCTTTGGTGAAGGTAAGCCCAATTCAAAGTGATAGCCCCTGTCATTCCCGTCGGTAAAATGACGCAGCCGCACATTGGACCGCGTCCGCCTGACGGTGTAGTCGCGTCCTCGCAATGCGAGCTGTTGCCTATTTGCGAGTGTGCTCAACATTTCGTCTCGTTAACCGCGGATCGTGGAGCTGATTGCGGTTCGAAGACATTCTGTCGTCTCTAGGGATTGAGGACTACCTTGATGCAGTTGTCGCTGCGTTGCTCGAACGTTTCGTACAGATCGGGGGCCTGATCAAGCGAGCCTCGATGCGTGATGACGAAGGATGGATCGATGGCCCGTTCGACAATCTTCTGCAACAACGGTTGCAAGTATCGTTGCACGTGGGTTTGCCCCATCTTGAACGTCAGCGCCTTGTTCATCGCCGGGCCCATCGGCACTCCGTCGAGCGTGCTCGTGTAGACACCGGGGACGGATATGGTCCCTCCCTTGCGGCAGCACTTGATCGCTTCGGCGAGCACGTATGGATGATTAGCTGGCACGTGAGCAGCCTCTCGGACGTCGTCGACCGCCTCGCGGACGCCGCCCGCCGCGTGGGCCTCCGCGCCAACGGCGTCGATGCAGCGATCAGGCCCGCGACCCTTTGTCATCTCCATCAGTCGGTCGTAAACATTTTCGTTCTCGAAGTGGATCGTCTCGGCATTCCCATGTGTCCGGGCCATCTCCAAGCGTTCCGGTTCTCGATCGATGGCGATCACGCGCCCCGCCCCTAGCATCCAGGCACTTTGGATTGCGAACTGAGCGACCGGTCCACAGCCCCACACCGCGACGGTGTCGCCCGGTTCGATGCCACAGTTCTCAGCGGCCATATAACCCGTTGGAAAAATGTCCGAGAGGAAGAGGACTTGCTCATCTGGAATCCCATCAGGAATCTTGATCGGCCCGATATCCGCATACGGCACTCGCAAATACTCCGCTTGGCCACCGGCAAATCCGCCCAACATGTGCGAAAAGCCGAGCAACCCAGCCGGCGAGTGTCCCATCACCTTCGCTGCCATCTCGGCGTTCGGGTTGGATTCGTCGCACAACGAATACTCCAATCGCTCGCAAAAGAAGCAGTGACCACATGAAAGAGTGAAAGGAACGACAACTCGATCGCCCTTACTCAGTTTGGTGACCGCCTTCCCGACTTCCACAACCACACCCATGGGTTCGTGACCAATCACGTCGCCCGCCTCCATTGACGGCATGTACCCGTTGTAGAGATGAAGATCGCTGCCGCAAATCGCCGTCGAAGTGACTTTGATAATGACATCACCCGCGTCGACGATTTTGGGATCCTCCACGTTGTCTACCCGCATATCGTGACGCCCGTGCCAACAAACCGCTTTCATCGCAACTTCCTCCGCATGAGAACTGAACTTCGATGATGGTTGGCTAAGCATTTCACGTGCCAGAGCGCCAAGTGCCTCGCTCGGGCTGCATCGCAGGTTGGTCGTCGCGACACCAGTCGCCGTCAAACTTCTATCCGCATCAACAAAATCATTTATGATTGACGGGAACGGGTCAGGATAAGATTTTTTGTTTAGGATGCGCTAAGCTGCCCGGGAGACCAGAGTAGGCGATTTGAGATAGGGGCAACCCACTCGAAGGGCGTGCAGCGGCGTACTATCCTTAGCATTTGTGTGTGTCACGCGGACGATCACCTCGTCACGCGGACGATCACCTCCGATTCGACGTGGCTGACAATTGACCATTCCTTTTTTTATCGTCGCTAGCTCAACCCAATTTTTACGTATTCTGGATTATTGCTGTGTTCCGCTCGCTATTCTATCTTTCCGTTTTAATTTTGCTGTTGCCACTGACTGTTCGACTCGCCGCTGCGCAGCGTGTGATGGAACAACTCGATCGCGGAGTCGTCGCTGTGCAGAATGGAGAAGGCGTCTTCATTAGTTGGCGGTTGTTCGCGACTGAACCACAAACGATTGGTTTCCATGTCTATCGTCAAGAAGGCGAGGGAGACCCGAGGCGGCTCACAGCGCAACCCCTGACCGCTGGTACAAATTTTTCCGACTCGTCGGGCAGCGTAACGGACTCCACCAGGTACTTCGTTCGCCCGACGATGGACGGTGCCGAAGGCGATGCATCTAAGGCAGTGAACGTCTGGCGCGATGGTCACTTGGAATTTCCGATTCAGCTTGTCGGAGGTTATCGCGCTGGCGACTCCTCCATCGCGGATCTCGATGGTGATGGCGAGTATGAGATCGTTCTGCATCAGGCGATGAATCCGAAAGACAACTCACACACCGGTATCACGGGCAGCCCGATTCTCGACGCTTACGAGTTCGATGGCACGCACATGTGGCGTATCGACTTAGGAAAAAACATCCGCGACGGCGAGCACTACACCCAGTTCATGGTTTACGACTTAGACGGAGACGGTAAAGCCGAAATCGCATGCAAGTCCGCTGACGGAACGATCGATGGTCAGGGCAGGGTAATCGGTGATGTGACAAAGGACTTCCGAAACCGCGACGAGCGATCGCGTAGTTTCGGCCGCATCCTCGAAGGCCCAGAGTTTTTTACGATCTTTAGTGGCGAGACCGGTGCGGCACTGAAGACCGTTGACTACGTGCCCGGTCGCCAACCGATCGACGGCTGGGGTGGAATCGGTGGCAATGGGGGAAATGATTCGTACGGAAACCGCTGCGATCGCTTCCTGGCGTGCGTGGCTTATCTCGACGGCGAGCTACCGAGCGTCGTCATGTGTCGCGGAGTGTACGGCAGGATCGTGATGGCAGCGTGGGACTGGCGAGGCGGAGAACTCACGCAGCGCTGGGTATTCGACTCCGGCATAGCCTATCCTCCCTTCGAGGACGCTTCTGAGTTTTCCGGTATGGGCGGACATTCACTGTCCGTGGCCGATGTCGATTCCGACGGCCGCGATGAAATCGTTTATCAAGCGATGGTTGTCGACGACAACGGCAGAGGGCTCTACTCAACCGGCCTCAGGCACGGTGATGCGATGCACATTAGCGACATGGATCCGGAGCGTCCCGGTTTGGAAGTCTTCACAGTCCAAGAGAACGAGGAAGGAACCGTTCGCTTCAAAACTCCGGGTGCCGCTCTGCGAGACGCTGCCACTGGCGAGCTTCTGTGGAGTCACAGCGACGGTGTTGATGTGGGTGCCGGTCTAGCAGCCGACATTGATCCACGCCACCCAGGTTTTGAAGTGTGGGGTGGACCCGGCGGCTTACGCAACGTCTCCGGTGAATCCGTCGGCAGGGCGCCACGCAGCACCGGCTACGCGATTTGGTGGGACAGCGATTTGTTACGAGAACTGATTGGTCGTGGCGGTCGAGTCACAAAGTGGGATTGGGAAGCGGAACAGGAAATACCGATCTTTGACGCAGTCGGTCGCGGTGCGCCGCGGGCCAAACTTGATGGGCGACATTATCGGTGACTGGCGTGAAGAGATCATCATGGCTTCGCCAGACGGTCACTCGCTGCGTGTTTACACGACTTCGATTCCGACAGAACATCGTCTATACACGCTAATGCAAGACCCACAATATCGGCTCAGCATTACGTGGCAGAACGTGGTCTACAACAAGCCGCCGCACACCAGCTTCTTCCTTGGCCACGACATGGCAGCCCCGCCGATTCCAGCAATCAAAATAGTCGGGGAGTAATCCGGGTCACTGGCGCCGACGGTGTGACATGGTGGGGACTTCAAGTCCATTCGTTTGAACGGGGGTCTCCATCGGTGCAATTCTATCGAAACGAGCAAAGGTGGGATAGAATTGGCGAACACAACCGTGGAGACGCGAATGATGATTTCACGACGAGAGTTCTGCGGAGCAGTAGGAGCGAGTCTTGCCACAGCCAACTCCAATTTGTTCGCTGATTACTCAAAACCAAAGCCGCTTCGAGTTATTGCCTACAACATTTTCAAATGCACGGGCTGGCCAAACGACCGATCGTTGGCAAAGCAAGCTGTCGCCAAAGGCCAAATGGCAAAGCGACTGGCGATGGAATTGGCACTCTACGATCCCGACATCATTAAGAGCCTATCCGAAAAGGGGTCTGACCCTTTGGAGACGCATCGTTTTACAACCTTTTTAGCGGCCTCGCCGGAGAGGGTCAGACCCCTTTTCGGATAGGCTCTCACTTCTCAGAATCGCCAAGCGAACAGCTCACGAAACAAGTCGCAGAACTGCTGGGAATGAATCACGTTCGAGTTTCTTCTCGGATAGAAATTGCAGTCGGCACGAGCAGATTCTTGCTACAGAGAAAGCCGACGTGGAAAAGCTGGAGGGCCTCAGGCGAAACCACGTTCATGCAACGCCATGGGGAAAGGAGCAGCACTTCTTCTTTGGAGTCTTTCAGCGGGTCTGATCATTCTTCGAGGATCCGTCACGTTCAATGGCCTGACGTTTTTGCTTCAGTTTGCGCACCATCGTTGCGAACAGTAGCAAAGACACTCCTCCCGCTGGAGCTACCAGCAGTCCGACAAACGTGAGAATACCCGGTCCCATCGTTTGCTCACCCCGAGTCGTTTCTGCGACGTGAAGAAGGTGCCCACGCACGAAGAAGGGCGTAGCCGTAAGGACAGCACCTGTGTCGAACCATGCTGAGGACCATAAGAACCGACGAATCATTGTGTTATCTTGCCGTTGGTGGATTACAGCATCGGAATCAAATTGTGCCTTCGGCGCCGATGAAGCAAAAGAGAATGAGCAGCAACGTAGAGCGGCTGGTTGGGGACTTTAAGCGGCGTGTTTCGAGGAGATACCCCTCCCTTTTTAAGGGTATCTTTGGACCGAGAGACTGATCGGCCTCATTTGATCCAAACGTAACTGACGCATGGGATAGTCACACCTGGAATTTGGCAATTGTCGAGCGGTTGGCTGTCTGAATTTTTAACCATGATTGTTCTCCTTCCTGTTATTCAATCGTGCTGCGGTGGGTCGTATAGAATGAGGATGCGAATGAAGCTACGCCATCAGGTCAGGACACCATCATGATCGAATCCTCACGAGACTTCTTTGACACGCTCGCCAATATTTTGTTGCGGTGCTGGATCTTGGGATTCGCACTGCTCATGTTTGCATTCGTGATGATCTTGGCGGCGGGTGGGATTATCGACGATATCCACGGACGGATGTTCGGGCTGTCTCCCCACGAATTGGACGTGATTTTCTACTGCTGGTTGGGAGCCCTCAAACTACTCGTGTTGATTTTCTTCTTCATCCCGTGGCTGGCAATTCGAATGGTTTTACGGAAGAAAGTTGGCTCCACCTCAGGATCGAGAATTACTCGACTGAAGAGGCTTGGCTATGACCAATCTCTTCTGGTTCATCGTAGTCGTATTTGGCCTCCTCGGACTGGTCGTGCTCATCTGCCTACCGGTTCACACAGCGAGACGGAGTGCCTGCCGTCGAGTTCACTTGGGATGGGCATGACGAATCGGAGCATGTCTTCGGCCGGGGATGGGCCGTCCTAAACGGCGACCAACTGAACGGCTTGATCTTCTTTCATCTTGGGGAAGAATCGGGTTTTGCTGCCCGATCTACGGGAAAGAAAAGCGGACCCAAATCATGATAGAATCGTCATTTTCCTGGGAGTATGAGTCGACTGATTATCCCGACATGCCACTCGGTGGTTGGAAAAGGCCAAGTTGTCGAAGTCCACAAAGATGGCATCTACACGGTCGAGTGGACCAAAAAAACTTTGTCTTCGATCCATCCCGTTTTCAAGCAGCGCTGCGAAATCGACGGTCTTGACGAAGAAAGATACGGTCTCAGCGGCGATGATCTCGAAAGCGAGTGCTGAAAAAGGAAGGAGCGTTCCTATGGCTTGATCGGCCCAACATGTCAGAGAGATCCCGCATGTATTTCGGACGGCTTTCTTCTACCGTCCGCAGAATGAAGGCGGAGCGGGAACAGGGCATACCGATTGGCCGCCGAACTGGATTTGCTGTCTCGGTGGAGACCGGCGAATCCGCATCAGAAATGAATGAAGTTGCGTGGGAATCGTTCTACTCGGGGCTCTGCGACGAATTGAAACGGCGATATCCGTCACTTTTTTCAAATATCTTTGGAGCTTGCAACTTACCGGCATCATTTGATCCAATTGCAACTGGCTCAATGGTTCGGCGGACTGCGACGCCAATGTTCGGTGTAGCTGTTCAGGTATATGGTCGTCTACTAGAACGATTCAAGAGCGTAGAGAACGAGAAATGGCCCGACGAAATAAATCCAAGACTTCAGCAAAGCGGAAGATTTCCGAGATGATTTCGGAAATGGCTATTGGATTTCTAAGCGGAGGCGGCACGATTGGCGAGAGAGAGAATCGCCTGAACGCTGCCTGTTCTGCCTGGAACATGGCCTGCGCTTCGCCAGAAGTGCGAGAGAGTCAGCTTGCGCAGTACGCAGACAGCTACCGGCAATTCAATCCCGCTACCTCTCCTAGCGATCTTGCTAACATTATAAAAGACATGGAATTGTTGATCGAAAGAAAGCTGAAGTTGTTTCCCGACGACCACCGGCAAATCGTCAACGCCAGAGTCTTGAAGGTCGGTTCGGAATATCGTATCGAAGTCGCATCGGCCACTTTGGATTAATGGAGTTGAATATGGGAAATTACGCAAAACGATTGCACAAGAGACTGTTAGGTAAGTCCGCAGGTCTGCCCACCAAAGCGCCCAAGCGGCGTCCCGACGATCCACTGCCTGGTGGCGTGACCGACATCGAGACGATGATTAAAGACGGCTATGATCCGATCCATTCGGCGTACCTCTTCGTTCAGCAAATGTCATCTCATTTCGCTGAAGGCGTGTCTGAACTGCCGGAAATGAATGCTTGGGCTCAGACTGTCGCAAAGGCAGAGGACGAGTACCTGCCATCCGGTCCCCCAATGAGCCCTCTGACTCGCAGCTACTTCTGGATGTGGGCACTCTATGACCTTCGCATTGGCAAGAGCACGGACACCTTGGCGTACTGTCAGATCGCCGCCAACGATGTGATTTTGATGAATCCGCATCAACTGGATGCCTGCAGAAAACTGGAAGGTTCTCGGATGGGAATCTACGAGCATGTTGGCTGGGAGGGGCGGTACATTCAGTTGAGGGAACTGATCACTAATAACCTGTTCATCTGCCACTGCCCGACTGGATACCTCGGGAAAGTGGGGGAGTTGTGGTATGCACGTCTGGCCCCACCATTGGAACCGGAACTGGCCATTTACTGGATCGCTATGACGACGCCTTACGTTCTTATTGCGGCGAGCAAGTCCGATTGGCTTGTTTTCCTCAAACGGGCAATGGTTCAGTTTGACGGAGCCAATGAATCGACCCGACTGCATCACCTGATGAAATATGGACCAGAGACGCACTATTGGAACGAGTTTGTATTCAAGGCGTACCACCATCACCAAATCGATGCGATCTTTCTGGCAGGCATCCCAGATGTGAAGGCCACTCTGCCGCACGCCTGACCGACTGATGAAACGATCACGCTTCGTATCGAATGGAAGATGAATTTGTCGTCCTCGCCTTCAGAGCCATCAAGTCCTTTCCCAACAATTCTGGCCTCTATATTTTCAAGCTGCTGGGTGAAAATGGCAAAGTCTTCAGCCGTCACCCGTTTTTGAACTGCATCACGTCGTTGCCGCCAGATCCGCTCCTCGTCATCGTCGTACCAGTCTTCTTCATCGCATTGCTGTTCATTCATTGCTGGTTCACCGAGTCGCTGTTTTGCAATCACGACGGGCTGCGGCGAAACGAGAGACTATGAATGAGTCGCCAGCCTTCGGTAGCATTTCTCTTGTCGAGGATTTGTATAAACTTTTGAAGCGAATACGCAGCAGCAGTCAGTGCCAAGCTACTCCATGGATGTAACTGCAGAAATACATCTCGGGTTCGGGTCTGCACCCCTGAGCGTACCGACTGTACCCAGAAATGTACCCACCCCCGATGTACCCACAATGTACCCAAACGAAAAAAGCCCTAAACCGTTGTGGCTTAAAGCTTTAGGAATGGACGATACAGAACTCGAATCTGTGACCTCCACGATGTCAACGTGGCGCTCTAACCAACTGAGCTAATCGTCCGTTCTATTCTCGCTCTGCAAAATCAGAGCATGGGTTACGTCATCGGCATCGCGGGTGATTCACTCCAGCGATAGTATTTTCTTGACGGGTGCGTAGTTTGCGTTGGGGCGGCGGATTCGTCAAGTGGCCCCTGCCGGCGCAAAAACCGTTAAAATCTGCGGATTCAGTGTTGACGTCTACCCTCATTGGGCTGGATACTTTAAGTAGATTGGGGTTGACCTCCCGATTTTGAACTAACCTTTTAGAGACAGGGGATACTTGGCGGAACGAACCGCGAGCGGAACCTTTTTCATTTCTTACCTATTGTGCCGGGACGCCCCCGGCCGGAGAAGATTGCTTTAGTGGCATTGGCACGAAGAAACGTCCTACCGGAAACGCGCGACGCGACCCGAATCAACCAACAAATTCGCATTACCCCGATCCGTGTTGTCAGTGAGACCGGCGAGCAGCTCGGAATTATATCGACCGACCAGGCACTCGAACGTGCCCGCGATGCGGGTTTGGATCTCGTCGAAGTTGCTCCAGGCGAGCGGCCTCCTGTTTGCCGAATCATGGATTACGGCAAATTCAAGTACGACAAAAACAAGAAAAAGAATAGCGGAGCGTCTCACACGAAGACCAAAGAAATTCGACTGCGCCCGAAAACGGGTGACGAGGACATCCGCACTAAGATCCGGCAGGCGGAGAAGTTTCTCGAGCACAAGGACAAGGTCCAGGTGAGCGTGCTGTTTCGCGGTCGCGAAATGGCCCACATCGAGGAAGGACGCAAGGTCATGGAACAGGTCATCGAGATCCTCAGCGAGCACGGTAAAGTCGAAACCAAGCCGCAGCAGCACGGTCGTCGGATGATCTGTATGATCGCGCCTAAGTAGGTTTTCGTCTGAACTCGGTTTCCTCAGCCATCGGTTTTTGAGTGAGTAGCGTTTTACCAGCAGTCATTGTCGGTGCCGGTCCAAGTGGGATCGAGACGGCGATCGAACTGCGGCGTCGCGGTGTGGATGCATGTGTCTTTGACGCCGGTCCACTCGGACACACCATCTCGTGGTGGGCCCCCGGGACTCGATGGTTCAGCAGCAACGATCGTATCGCCATCGCGGGCGTGCCACTCAATACGGTCGATCAGTCCAAGGCGAGCCGCGAGGAGTATTTGAATTACCTCCGCAGCGTTGTCGATCAGTTTTCGGTTCCCGTCAACACCTTTCGCCGTGTCGTCTCGATCACGCCGGCGGCGAGACGACAGGTATCCAATCATCCACCATCATCACGATCCCGCGAGTTGACTTGTCGCTGGCGACTGGGATTTCGCCTGACCCTCGGTGAAACCAGTGCTTCGGAGCGGCAGTTGAATCGCGGTGAACCACGAAACTCATTGGATGGCGAAGAGGCTGATTTCTATGTCGAAACGCACGCGGTTGTGCTGGCCGTTGGCGGTACCGATTTCCCAAATCGACTCGAAGTGCCCGGCGAGTCCCTGCCACACGTGGATGGATACCTACGAGAGATTCATCGTTATCACGGTCGCAATGTATTGATCGTCGGCGGTCGCAACAGCGCTGTCGAAGCCGCGATTCGCTTGCATCGTGGAGGTGCCAACGTCAGTTTGTGCTACCACGGTGAACAGCTGCCCAGCGACGGCATCAAGTATTGGCTTCGTCCCGAAATCGAGGGGCTGATACGCAGCGGGAGTATCCAGTCATACTTCGGCTCTCGCGTCTCTAAGATCACTGCGAATGCCGTGACTGTTCGGCGCGAGGATGCGCGAGACGCGGGAGCGACGGTTACGATTCCAGCAGATGATGTTTTGACGCTGATCGGTTATCGCCAAGACCAATCGCTGCTTCGTCAACTTGAGGTTCTGTCTGACGAGCCTTCCAACGCACCGATTTACAACGCGGATACGATGCAGACGAAGCATGCGGGCATTTATGTTGCGGGCACCGCAATCGGCGGCACGCAAAGTAGTCGCTACCAAGTGTTCTTAGAAAACTGCCATGATCATCCGCGAAAAATCGCGGATCACTTATGCGGTCCACAGCGATCGATCGGCCAGGCGGAAGAACTTCTGTCCGTCGCCTCTGAGGATGCAGGACTACGCAGCAGAATCGCGTCGCAGCCAGAGAGCTGATCGTGCGCACCCTCAGTGGGCGCAGCCCTGGCTAGCGCCCGTCGGCTCTACGATCCAGTAAGAGTGTGGCCAGCCAGTGCGGCTCATCAATCGAGGTTGGTAATCTCCGCGATTTTGGATCGCCACGTCTTCCGCTCAATTCTTTTTTTCCAAATCCGCGTATTTGTCGCTTGACCGGGCCTCGCCCTGTGCGTACTATCACAGGAGTACACCAGAACGCTAGAAAGGTGCCGGTACTCCAATGTTTTTCACGGTCGAACCCTCCAACGGTGTGGCGATTTACTCCCAGATCGTTCGTCAAATCAAATTTGCGATTGCCGAGCAAACGCTCCGGCCCGGTCAGTTGTTGCCCAGCGTGCGGCAGCTGGCGACGCAGCTGGCGGTGAATCCGAACACGGTCGCTCGGGCCTATCTCGAACTGCAGTCCGACGGGATTACCGAAACGCTTCGCGGTCGTGGTGTGGTTGTTTGCAAAGGGGCGCTCGATCGCTGCCGGAAGCAGCGCAAGGCAATTATCGCCTCGCGTGTGGAGAGTGTGTTGACCGAGGCGCTACACGGTGGGCTGACGGCAGATGAAATCCGCGCGATCGTCGAGCAACAACTCGGTTCACTGGAGGGCAGCGTCGTCACTATTTCGTCGCCGCCCGACTAGTGCACACCATTTGTAAACGACCAGCCATTGTACATTTTCACTGTCGATTATTTCCCTGAGGCCCCAGCCATGACATCTGTGATCACCGCCCAGCAATTGACGATGCGTTTTCGCGGCTGCGATGCGCTTCGCGGCGTCGATTTTGCGATCGAGCCGGGGAGTGTGTTTGCTCTCTTGGGCGAGAACGGTGCTGGAAAGACCACCATGATTCGCATCATGACGGGATTTCAAAAGCCGACGTCGGGCAACTGCACGGTATGTGGCGTCGACCCGACGCGTCATCCGCTCGAAGTCCGCCGCCGCATCGGCTACGTCTCTGATGCGCCAGCGCTGTACGACTGGATGAGTGTCGGCGAGATCGGCTGGTTCACCGCATCGTTTTTTCCTGATGGTTTCTTGGATTATTATCGCGAGTCGATCCGTCGCTATGGAATTCCCGAAGAACGCAAAATCCGTCATTTGAGTAAAGGACAGCGGGCCAAGGTCGCACTCTCTCTCGCGTTGGCGCATGACCCGGAGGTATTGATCCTCGATGAGCCCACCTCGGGGCTCGATCCGATGGTCCGCCGCGAGTTTCTTGAGAGCATGATCAATCGTGCCGCCTCGGGCCGCACCGTTTTTTTATCGAGCCATCAAATCAGCGAAGTCGAGCGGGTGGCCGACACGATCGCGATTTTGCACGAGGGCAAGCTACGAATCGTCGCGCCGCTGAACGAACTCAAGGAGTCGATGACCGAGCTGACGATCAGCCTGGATGATCCACTCGTGGCCATCCCGTCGATCGAGAGACCAGCGGAGCTGATGTGTGAAGAGTTGATCGGTCGCCAGCGACGACTCGTCGTTCGCAACGTCACAGCTGAAATGCACGCGGCCTTCGCATCGGCGACGGGCGTGGTCAGTGTCAGCGAGAGGCCGTTGTCGCTCGAAGAGATATTCATCGCCTGCACCAAGGGGTCGCTTTCGAGCCCCATGATTGCATCGGAATCGGCGGAAGACGCGCCAAGTGAAACCGCAATGGAGGCCACAGCATGAATGCGACGAAATCTCCACTGCGTGGTTTGTCTTGGAAGGAGGCGCGGCAGATCGTTCCACTTGTGCTCATGCTACTGGGCGTGGCCATTCTGCTGATCGTTCTTTGGTCGTTGATGGACGCTCCCAGCACGCTTGCACAGTATGGGCATTACATTCCCTTGCTTTTGCCAGCACTCTTTGCGGCTGGTGCCGGCGCGATTCTGGTAGGTCAAGAGAAAGAAACTCGCACGATGCTGTGGTGCTCCTCGCTACCCATCCCGCCCTCCACGATGGTCGTTGTGAAATTGGTGGTGGCGTTGATCGCCCTGACCGTGATGTGGATTGGCTGCGTGTTGATGGGTGCACTCATTGGGAGCAATGACTTGCCGGGCCATCAAGCAGGATTCCCCAACACGTTGTACTGGATCGCTCACAGCGTGTTTATTCTGTGCTGTGGTTTTTACACGGCGTGGCGGATGAAAAACACATTCGCCAGCTTGGTCGCACTGATTCCTTTGGCGGCACTACCGTACTTGCTGACGTCGGTTTTTTACAGTTTTTTCGGGTCGGGCAGAGTGGTTTCGCTGGAGGAGTCAGTCTGGGTGCTGACAGGGGTCTCCACAGTCGGTTTGCTGATCATGGGTTGGTTGGGTTACCGAGCGGGTATCAATGCTCTCCTGCCGGATCCTCCTGAGCTCGAAGCAACTGGGCCAAGAAGTTGGTTGGCGGCTTGGCGTCCGGCGAACTCAATGCCAGTCCCGGAGACTCCATTTCGTTACCCGCTCAGTTCGCTCGTATGGCAATCGATTCACCACAACCGTTTGACATTGAGCTTGCTGGCCATTGCCATCCTCTTGGGCAGTGCGGCTTTCGCCCATATCATGGTCGATAGCGACGATGGTGCTGTGACCACGGCGTTAGCCTTGGTGACCATCGTGGGAGCAGTCGCGACCTCGTGGCTCGGAGTGTTCGTGTTCCATGGAGACGGTAGCGCCAGCCGGTTACGGTTCCTCGCCGATCGCGGAGTATCGCCGACGCGGGTTTGGCTTGGTCGGCAATTGGTCGGGCTAAGTGTGATTTCAGTCGCGATGATGATTTTCTTGCTCTGCTGTTACCTGTCACTTCGAGGTGCACCGGAGCGGCGGGTGATTTTCGTGCCATCGGCGGCTCTGGTGGGATTGTTGCTCGGGCTTATTTACGCGGTCTCGCAGGCGACGAGCCAGTGGATTCGCATCTTGGCTGCATCGGCATTCGTGGCACCGGTTTTGTCAGGCGTCGCAGTGGTCTGGCTGTTCAGTTCGGCGATGGTGTATCAGGCTCCGTTTTGGTTGGTTCTGCTCTGCAGTGTGCTGCCGATGATTGCGACGTTGCTGATGATGCGTCGGTTCATGGATGACGGGGCAAAATGGCCGATCTGGCTGAGTGGGGTCGTGACCACCGTGTTGTTTTTTACTTTGCCGGTGGTGCCCTTCATCGCCGACGTATCGACGATTCCAGGCATTCCTTCGGACGTTCGATCATCATTGATAGCTGATTCCAAAAAGATAAAGAGTGATGGCTTGGCGAACTCGATGATGAGCGTCACCTCCCCACTCCAGGAATTACGAGCAGATCAAAATGCGAGTGAAACCAAGGTTACTAAAATCGTTGAATCCCAAAGATTCCGTCCTCAAGACTATCTCTCGATCGGCGACCTGAGTGCTGATCGCAAGTGGCCACTCCATGCCGATTTAGGCATTTTATCCCAAGCGGCGGAATTTGCTAACCACTTTCGATATCTCACCACGCAGAACCCGGGCGACAGCGAAGCAGTCGAGTCACTTGGTAAATGGGTTGATGCGATGACATCGATCGCTCGCAGTCTACGCCTGAGTGATCGCTGGGTTGACCAAGAAGTAGCCGATCAGGTCGAAATATGGTTGACAGAGACCTTGTCGCGAGAGCAGCTCAAGTCATTGCGTTCTCGTGATTTTTCGCAGCGTGCGATTGCGGTGATTGCCGATCAGGAATCGCGTAGTGAGGCTCGACGTCGGGCGGTGTTGTCGAGTTGGTGGCGTCAACAGGATGCGGCGAAGCTTCCCAAAAACACCCCCGAGGTCGATGCGAACTTCGGCGGCTTTCAAGACGACAACTGGTTCAGTTGGCTTCCGCAACAGAAGATCTACTGGACCCGCGACCGTCTCATCGATCGGTTGACAGTCGATGCACTGGAGTTGATCAAGGCGGCCGGGAGTGGACAAGACCTGCTGCCGATTCGGCGAAAACTGCATCACTTGATGGTTGGTCCATTTGTTACGTTTGCCGACGGACCGTACGAACTTCGCACACATCCTATCGAAGCTTCGTTCGGATATCGCCCAACGAATTTCCCGGCTGCGACATGGTATGGGAAATGGGAAGACCAAGCAAAACAACTGGCAGATCAAGAGTGACGCCAATTCAATCAACCAATGAGCCGGTGGGCCTAGCCCCGGTTGTCTCAATCGAACGCTTTCTTAACTCCACGAGCAAACGAAATGGCTGATCCATACCTCTCGCCGAGTCGGCGCAGTGAAACGAGCTATCTGGCTCTTGCAATCGCTCCTCTTATCATCGTGTTGGGACTGCTGATCTTTGGTTTGACGCAACAATGGTCTGCGCAGCGTTATGTCCAAGCAGAATTAGCGACGCTTCACGCCGCCGGTCGACCGCAGGACGTCAATACTCGCCACGAGGAACGTATAAAGAACCTATTGCGCGAGGAGGATTCGCAGTGGCGGGATGTACGAGATGAGATTTATTTTTTGGAGTACAAATACGGTGAAGCATTTCAGATCTTAGACAAGTCAGTCGATTTTGTACCGGCATCGAAGGGTTGGCCCTCGGCCAAACTGGCGGAAGCCTATCACAAAGAGGCGGCTCCGCTGATCGCGCGGATAAAAGAACTGGTCGCTGAAGCGAAGGCTCAGCACAAAGAGTCGCTTGCCTATCTGCCGGGATACGCTCACTGGTCCGGTGACGATTTGATCGTTCGAGAATTCGAGTATGCGTTTCACAAAGGCGACAGCGCGTACGCGGCTGATCTATTGGAATTGTATGTTGACTCAACCAAGACCGTGGTACGTCTAGAAAACGTTTTGCCACCCTATGAATTGATTCAACAATCGTTAAAAAATGATTTTTGGAATGCGGAGGATTTGGAACGGGTTCGAAGGCTGCTGGGTGTTCATGTCGATCAGCAGGAACTTTGGCGTCTACAGCTCGACGGCGATCTCGCGACCCTCCAACACAGACTGCAAATGATCGACGAGGGTGATGCGTCTGACTATGGCGGAGGTCCTGATGCCTATCCATTTGGCCTCCCTCCGACGTATGCCGAAAGCCAACTGCGGTACTACGCGGACTTGGACAAGCTTGAAAATGCGGGCACTCGCGAGCATGTCCTGGCGACCCGCGCTCTCGAACGCCGCTGGCATGAGAACCAGGGTGCAGTTGCAGTAGCGAGCACCGCAGCGGTCCCCTGGGCGATCTGCAACTTGAACAGCGGTTTTGAATATGCCGACAACAACGCCGTTTCACTGGCGACGGAAGTAATGAAACAGCGCCGTGCGGTGACCGCCGTGGCAATCAAGCAGTTTCAGTTGCAGGAAGGTCGCTGGCCCAGGTCGCTGTCGGAATTAACGAAAGTTGGACTGACGGCGTCAGATTGGAAGATGGTCGATGGGATCGACTTTGGATACCGCGTGGAGGCGGACGGCGAGACGGCGCGTTTGTGGTCGTATGCGAGACGCTACCAAGATCACGAGCTCGACATGTTTGACAAGGACTTTCGGCTCCCACTGCTACCGCCGAGTGAACTGCCCCTCAGTCGAACTGAGATTGAGTCAGCGGAAATGGAGATTCGTTGAGGAATCGGGTTGACGGAGGTTCAAGTCTCTGTGGGGGTCGGCGATGGAGCAGCATTGGAGCTGGGATTGGCGTACAATGCCACTGCACTGTTCCCCTTTCCCTCTCTGCTCCTCGCCATGGTCACACCGCCCCCGCGTGAAAACGCTACCGATCAATTGCCGCACGATGACCTCATGTCCGCTGAAAGGCTGATTGCGAGTGTCAACGAAGTCAAAGACCAGGTCAGCCGGATCGTCGTTGGTCAGAATGAGGTGGTCGAGCAGTTATTGATTGCGATTCTCGCTCGTGGACACTGCCTGCTCGAAGGGGTGCCGGGACTCGCGAAGACGTTGCTGGTGCGGACGCTGGCGTCATCGATGAGTTTGGATTTTCGCCGCATCCAGTTCACTCCTGATCTGATGCCTGGCGATATCACGGGCACCGATATCATCCAGGAGGATCATGAAACAGGCAGGCGTGAGATGGTTTTTCGCAAAGGGCCAATTTTCACGCAGATGCTGCTCGCCGATGAGATCAACCGTACGCCGCCGAAGACGCAGGCGGCGTTGCTCGAAGCGATGCAGGAACATGAAGTCACCGCTGGCGGCCATACTTACCGGCTCGCCGAACCGTTCTTCGTACTCGCCACCCAGAACCCGATCGAGCAGGAAGGCACCTATCCGTTACCTGAAGCCCAGCGTGACCGGTTCCTGTTCCACATAGTCGTTGCGTATCCAAGCCGTGACGAGGAGGCCGAGATTGTCGACCGGACAACGTCCGGCGAGCTTCCCGCCGTCAAACATGTGATTAGCGGTGAGGACATCGTTCGCTTTCAAGCGCTCGTTCGTCGCGTCCCGCTGCCTGATCATGTTAAGAACTGGGTGATTGATCTGGTCCGCGACGCACGGCCAGGCGAAGCCGATGCGAAGCCTTGGGTGCGAGAATGGATCCAGTGGGGACCGGGCCCACGGGCGAGTCAGCAGTTGGTGCTCGCGTCGAAAGCTCGGGCGCTGCTGCATGGACGCACGCATGTGACGATGGACGATGTCCAGTCGCTCGCTCTGCCAGTCTTGCGGCACCGCATCGTGCCGACCTTTGCCGCCGAAGCCGACGGTATTTCAGTTGCCGACTTAATAAAAAGGCTAGTCAAAGAACACGGGGTGGCTCAAGCGAGTTTGTTGTAGAATATGGATCGCTGCAACAATCATCGGCTCACAAGGCAGGGAAATTACAAAATGGAAGTGACAGCGAATGCTAGCGAACAGCGAATACTGCTCCGCAATGTGAGCTGGGGTGCGTACACATCACTCGCCAGTAATTCGGATCGAACAGGTCGGCTGATTACCTACGATCAAGGATTGATGGAGATCATGTCACCCTCGAAAATGCATGAATCCGACAAGTCGATGTTGGGCCGAATGGTGGAGATGTTCAGTCTCATGCGAGAAATTGACATCGCATCCTCCGCTTCCACTACATTTCAACGCAGCGACCTCCATCTCGCTTTCGAAGCGGATGAGTCGTACTATATTCAGAATGAAAGATTGATTCGTGAAAAGCGTGAGATCGACTTGGCGATCGATCCGCCACCCGACCTTGTTATCGAAATTGAAGTGACTCGCTCAGCGATCAACAAACTTCCACTTTTAGCCTCGATGGGTGTGCCTGAAGTTTGGCGTTATGATGGCAAGGCGATTTGGATAGGTCGCCATGAGGGCGACCACTACGAGGCGATCGAACGGAGCGACGTGCTGTTCGGTTTTCCAGTCAAGTTAGCCGAGGAGATTCTTGCTGCCTGTGGCACTGCAAGTGAGACGGCACTGATCCGACGGTTCGTGGCCAGTCTGAAGACCGTCTAGGTCGAGATTATTTTCGCGGCATCACCCGGTGGAAGTGCAGGTACACCTCTCGATCGACGACGCGACGGACGCCTTCAACCAAACACTTTGGTTCGTTGTCTCGTTCCCCTTCGGTAATGATTTTTTCGATCGGGGTGCCGGGTGCGACTGAGAATGTGCGTTGGTTGATCGTTTGATTTCCTGCATCGAGCTCTGGGATGATGAAGTGACACGTCGCGCCGAAGGTGAGCATGCGGGCGTTGTTGGCATCGTGGTAGGGCCGAAATCCGGGAAAGCCGGGCAACAATCCATGATGCAGGTTGATGATCCGTCCGCCTGCGAACTGCCAACACACTTCCGCCGGTAGCACCCGCATGTACCGGGCGAGAATTAGATAATCAATGTCGAATTCGTCGAGCGTTCGTATGAGGGCCTCGTTGTCCGCTCCGCCCTCGCCATCACCGATCATGCGGAACTCGGTACCAAATTCCTCCGCGAGCGGCGCGAGTTTTTTACGATTGGAAATGAGCACGGGCACGTCTGCGGCGATCGTGCCATCCGCGACGGCTAGCAAGATCGCTCGCGGCGTATGGTCCACATAGGTACACGCGACCGCGAGTCGCGGCCGCGCCAACGCGCGAACGTCGGGACTCCACACGCGGATCGAAAGTCCCGTATGCTCGCCAATTTGCTGCATCTCAGTGCGGATCTGAGCAAGGGACACCTGGCCTTTGGTTACCGGCATTTCGTCGAACTGGATGCGGCACAGCATTGCAAAGAGCGACTGCTCGTCGTGATCGTACATCTGAATCTCCGCAATTCGTGCCCCTCGACCGGTGAGGTGGTGAATGATCGGATCGGCCAGTCCCGTGTGGTCCGGGCCCAGGGCGGTAATGACGACTTCCATGAGGGAAAGGGTGGGAGATGAGGAGTGGGGCGGTATGGAGGCTGCGTATTCTAGCTGAAATCGGTCGGTGGACTAAACTGCGGTCTCGTATTCGCTGGTGAATGCGCTATCATGATACGAGTCCACTCGCTGCTTCCCAGCCCGCATCTTTTCCGGCGTTATTCGAAGATGGTCTCTACGGCAAAACCTAAAGCTAAAAAAGACACCCCGGCTCCTCTGGCCCCGCAGCGGATTCGTCGCCGGAGCGATCTTCCCAAGGGCGAAAATCTGTGCGATCACTGCACTGCGAAATGCTGTCAATACTTTGCTCTGCCCATCGACGAACCTGTTTCGCGAAAAGATTTTGACTTCATACGTTGGTATTTACTTCATGATCGCGCCAGTGTGTTTGTCGATGACGAAACATGGTATTTGCTCGTTCACACGACTTGCAAACACCTGCTAGCCGACAATCGCTGTGGGATCTACGAAACCCGTCCGCAAATCTGCCGTGAGTACACGACGGATGAATGCGAATTCGACGACGACTGGTGCTATGAGCGTTACTTTGAGACGCCTGAACAGATCGACGAATACGCTGATGCACTTTTCGGACCCCAATTTGAGCAGCCTGGCCGTCGCAAGGAAGACATGATCCGTAGTCGCCGCCCGACCAGCCTACCTGTGGCATGAGTGCTCGCGAAATACTTGCCCACGTGTGGGGGTTCGACAACTTTCGTCCTTTACAGGAGGAAGCCGTTAACGACGTGATTGCGGGCCGCGACAGCGTGGTGGTATTGCCGACGGGCGGCGGAAAATCACTGTGTTATCAAGTCCCCGCGCTCGTTCGAGATGGCATGGCTGTTGTTGTTTCGCCGCTGATCTCGCTGATGAAGGATCAAGTCGACGCACTAAAAAGCAACGGGGTTGCTGCGGCATTGGTCAACAGTACTCAGAGTGACGAGCAGAAGCGCGAGACTGCCGCGAGAATTCGCAGCGGCGAAATTCGCTTGCTTTATCTCGCTCCCGAACGGTTACTGTCCAACCGCACGCTCGATTTCCTCACCACCATCCCCATTTCATTCTTCGCTATCGACGAGGCTCACTGCGTGAGCAATTGGGGCCACGATTTTCGGCCCGAGTATCGCGGCCTTCGAATTCTGAAGCAGCGTTTCCCGAAGGCGTCGGTACACGCCTTCACTGCGACTGCGTCAGAGCGGGTCCGTGAAGATATCGCCGAGCAATTAGAACTGCGTGAGCCTCATATTCTCGTCGGCAGTTTCGATCGTCCGAACCTTACCTACCGGATGCTCCGCCGCGACAACGCATTACGCCAGATGATGCATGTGATCAACCAGCATCCTGGCGAGTCGGGAATCGTGTACTGCATCACACGCAAAGAAGTCGAACAGACCACCGCAGCACTCTCCGCAGAAGGTATTTCGGTGCGGCCCTATCATGCGGGTCTCGATGACGTGACCCGGCACGAGAACCAAGAAGCGTTCATTCGGGAGAACGTGGACGTGATTGTCGCGACCGTCGCGTTCGGGATGGGGATCGACAAATCGAACGTGCGGTTCGTGGTCCACGCGGGTATGCCTAAGTCGATTGAGCATTACCAACAGGAAAGTGGCCGGGCAGGACGCGATGGCTTGGCGTCTCAGTGCATCCTCTTGTACAACGGCGGCGATCTGATGACATGGAAACGCATCCTCGAAATGGGTGACCGCTCCAACTTTGACGAGGCGATGGCCAACCTCAATGCGATGTCGGCACTTTGTTCGGGGGTGCGATGTCGACACGCCGCGATTGTGAACTACTTCGGTCAAGAGTTTGATGTCGACAACTGCAATGCGTGCGACGTCTGTCTGGGTGAACTTGATACGGTCGAAGATCCGATCACACTGGCACAGAAAATCCTGTCCAATGTTATCCGGTTGCAGGAGCGTTTCGGAGTGGCGTACAACGTGAAGGTACTCACGGGATCCCGGGACCAGAAAATTGTTCGTGCGGGGCATGATCAGCTCAGCACCTACAACCTACTCGGTAGTGAATCGGCAACGAACGTGCGGACCTGGATCGAGCAACTGATCTCACAGTGCTTTCTGGAACGAACTGGCGAATACAACATTCTACGATTGACCCCCTCGGGTCGTGATTTGCTCAAACGCAAAGGGTCCGTGACCTTGACGCGGGCCGCACCTTCGCCGGAAGGCCGCACTGCCGCATCGCCAACAGTTGATTCGTGGGAAGGTGTCGATCGACCGTTATTTGATTCGCTCCGCGCCAAGCGAAGTGAACTTGCGACGGAGCGCAGCGTTCCCGCCTACATCATCTTCGGTGACGCCGTGCTTCGCGATCTCGCGCGGATCCGACCCACGACATCTTCCGGACTAGGACAAATCCGTGGTATCGGTCAGCGTAAGCTTGAAGAATTTGGTGATATCTTCCTCGGTGTGATCAATACTTATTGTGATCAGCACGCGTTGACCCGCGATGTCACGATGACCAACGACGACTCGCGTGCTCATGTCGAGACGACAAAGCCCAAGACGGTGAAAGGTGCACTCGCCCAGCGACAAGCCGACGCACTGTTTGCTCAAGGAAAATCGGTCGGGGAGGTGGCAGAGACGATGGGCCGGGCGGTATCTACGGTGAGGGGATACTTAAGCAACTACATTCGTGACGCAATAATCACCGATGCCTCACCGTGGGTCTCCGCGGAGAAAATACCTGCGATCGAAGCCGCCATTCCAGCGAGCGACGATGGCAGACTGAAACCCATTTTTGAAGCAGTCGCAGCGGATGAAAAATTACAGGAACCCGTGAGCTACGACGAGATTCGCATCGTTGTCAGTTGTTGGAAAAATCGCGGAGGTGCGTGACACGTTCTCCGCCGTGTTGAACACCGCGTCGTTGGCTCTACGGACTGTTCTCACGTTGTCAAATTTCACGGCTGTTCGCCCCTTAGCAGCGCGTGGACATAGTCAGCAAACTCGGTCATGGCCGAGGGTGGTTTGCCAGGGCCGATTACCAGTGGCCCACTACCGTGGTCGCTCGCCAGGAGGCCGTGGCTGCCGCGAACGAGCGTCGCATCGAGCGGGATGACATCCATTTTGTATCGCATGCCAATTTTCTTTTGCAGTAACCTCGCGGCAGCTTTCCTGCGACTGGTCATGAACAATTCGCAGGGATCATAGCCCGGTTTGCGATGGATATCGACGGTGCGAGCAAAGTCAGGAGCGTCCTGATCGTCGTTCCAGTAGTAGTACGTGAACCACGCATCGCGATCGGCTAGAGCAATTAGCTCACCACTGCGGGGGTGGTCCAGTTCGAGTTCAGAGGGGCGCAACACTGCGGCCACGCCGGGGATAGCGCGTACGAGAGCGGCGATCTCTTCAACGAGTTCGGGATTTTTCACATAGACATGTGCGACCTGGTGATCGGCCACCGCCACGGCGTCGCAATCGCCCACCAACAACGCTTCGCCGAACGGTCCCATGCGAGTGTGCAAGAAGCCGCCTGCTCGCAAGGCCCGGTTGAGATGAACAGGACGATGCACACTGGTCAGTCCGTATTCGCTGACCGCAACAACCTGAGCTCCGATGGCCTCAGCGGCATCGATCACGCGACCCGCGGCCGCATCGACTTCAGCGACCCTCGCTGGGTCGTGATAATCGAGTCGCTGGAAATCGTAGTCCAGGTGCGGCAGATAGCAGAGCGTGAGCTGCGGTTGTTTGTCACGCAAGACGATTGCCGTGGCATCGGCGATCCAGTCGCTCGAACCGATTCCAGCGCCGGGGCCCCAGAATGCGAAAAATGGGAATGGGCCGAGCTGTTTCGTTAAGTTGCAGCCTGTCCAGTCCAAGACGTCGAATACCTTGCTGCCGTCGCATCCGTAGTGCGGTTTGGGCGTGGCACCGTACTTCGCATTGGTCGCCTGGTTGAACCACCAAAACATTTTTGCGGTTTCGTATCGTTCGTAGAACAGCTCGCCTTGGATCAGTGTGCGAGACTGCTGCCAGAACCGAATCTCTTGTGTGTCGCGGTACAGCCAGCCGTTACCCACAACTCCGTGCTCACGCGGCGGCAGTCCCGTCAGCATGGTCGCTTGGCTGGTCGCCGTCACCGCTGGCACGGGGCTGGCCCAGGGCTGGGCGGTGCCGAGCTGAGAAATGCGTGGTGCGTGCGGCAGCAGGTCCGACGTCAATCCGACGACGTTGAGAACACATAGCCGCTGCATTAAAGGTCCGTGTCAGGATTAATGGTCGTTTGCGCTAGTTCCGCGTCACTGATCTCGTCCACCGGCGGCAAAGACAGCGTTTTGTAGAGACTATAAACAAGCATTAACAAGACGGACGTGATCGAGACAATCATGACACACCATCCCGCCGGCGTCATGTTGTTCTCAGCGATCTCCTCGGGTGTCAAGCCTATCGTTTTGGCCCCCGTAGCGAGTGCCAGGACGCACCATTGAGCAAGCATCATCATTTTTCTTCTCCCGATTGATCTTCAGTGAGGAAAGCGAACTTCCCGTCGCGAATCCAGTTCTCACCTGCCAGGTGAATCAGCACAAGCAGCAAGGCCGTCACACCTATGATGAATAGTACCGACATTTTGACCACCGGTTCGTCCATAATCTGGTCGAAGTAACCGGGGACATATTCCCCTGTCTTCGGATCGGTGGTCCCAAGCACATTGAGGTAGCAGAATGCGATGAAGATCGCACCGAGATAGACGGGAACGACGTACTTCAAAACAAGTTGAACAAAGTGCGGGATGCGGATGTGCGCGCCCACATGGGCCTCGCGCTCACCGCGTACGATCCCGAATACCCATCCGTAAATCACCGCTTGGATCATGGCGAGCACAAAGATCAAGACGGTTCCCACCCAAAAATCCAGGGTATCGAGGGCCTTCATGTCCTTTGAAAAGTAGATCACAAAGAAAGCACCCGACAGCGCGATGATGCCGAGCACTGCCGTCGATGCATGTCGTTCCAAGTTAAATCCGTCTTCAAAGAATGCGAGCACCGGCTGCAGCATCGAGAGACTGCTGGTGATCGCCGCTAAGAAGAGCATGAAGAACCACAGGAAGCCAAAGAACTGGCCCGCTGGCATTTGGGCAAACACATTGGGCAGTGCATTGAAGCCAAGTCCAAACGTGCTGAACGTTGCGACACTGGTTCCGAGGAACATGAATGCGGCTGGCAGGGTGATCAACCCTCCCAGACATACTTCGAAGAATTCATTCATGCTGCTCGCCGTCAATCCGCTCAGCACCACGTCGTCTTTTTTACCAAGATAGCTGGAGTAGTTGATGATCACTCCGAAGCCGACCGACAGGCTGAAAAAAATCTGGCCAGAGGCCGCTAGCCAAGTCTTCGGATTGAGTAGCGCCTCGGGCTGCGGATTCCACATGAATCCGAGCCCCGCGATGACCTTCTCACTCGGCAGCGTCAACACCCGCACCAAGACGCACAACGCGCACACGACCATCAGGGGGATGGCGATCTTACAGAAGGTTTCAATCCCATTGGCGACTCCGCGATAGATCAAGATGAAATTCAGTACAAACGTGATCCCAATGAACACCAGCAGAGACGAACCTCGTCCGAACACGTGCCCATCCTCGTTCTTGCCCACGGTGGTATCAAAGAAGTCGTTGTACGAGTCGGGATCTGCGCCCTCATCAGGTCGCCGGTGATGTAGCTCCACGCGTAGCTCAGGCACCAGGCCTCGATGACGATGTAGTACATATAAATGACCAGTGGAATCAGCAGCGCGAACACGCTCAGGTAGCGTGCCTTGGGCGTGCGACAGATTACGCTGAACACTCCCGGGGCGGAGTGGAACCCTCGCATTCCGGCAAATCGTCCCATCGTCCACTCTGCCCAGCACAACGGGACGCCGAGGACGAGCAGCGAGATAAAATAGGGTAGGAGAAATGCACCGCCGCCGTTCTGAGCGGCTTGACCAGGAAACCTCAGGAAGTTGCCCAATCCCACGGCGCTACCGGCCACCGCCAAGACGACGCCGATCCGGCTGCCCCACTGTTCCTTCGGCACGTATTGCTCTTCGGGGGGCTGCGCACCCGACTCCTTCGAATCGGCGATATCAATCTGCGGCGGAGTCGTTGGCTCAGGGGGTGACTGGGAGGGATCTGGGGCGTCGGGTGACTCATTCATCTCGGTGCCTCGTTCTGCGGGGAGGTTTCAGAATTCCCTTACCGTTGTAGAGATTCCTGCCGCATCCATCGACCGTGGGGACGGGTCGTTGACGCCAAAATATTAAAAAAAGCCGCTAAACGGAAAGAAATCGGGTCCTTGCCAGGCGATTCGCCCAGCGTCGCTCGACTGCTCCGCCGCTTGGTCTCGCCCATGAGGGCTCGGCGTGAGCCGTCGGTGCGACCAAACCTCGCGCGTGCTCGGCAGCCGAGACGTACCGAGAAAGGTCTGTTGACGGTGAACCCATGGAAACAGCCCCGGTTTCAGAATATCCACGCGCCCGTCGGCCCTGCGCACTTTTTTGAAAACGACTCAATTGAACCGTCAATGTCTTTGTCGGAGAGACGATTTTGATCGCTTCTCATTCGGCTATTCTCGAGCGGTACGATAACTACGTTCTGCGACGTCGTCCGGATCGGTACTGGTACCGTGATCGCGCCACAGCCACCGCATCATCTCGGGCAAGATGGCTCCCCCGTGCCGTGTGCTGTGTGAACCGATACCCCAGACGAAATTGACGTCGTAGCCTTGCTCGGTCATCGCTTCGGCCAATTGCACATTCTGTTTAAACCAGTCCCATTTCTCGTCATACTCGCCACGTCGCTGTCCACGGTTGTCGTTTCGCCCGTCTTGAAAGAACACCCGAATGTCTTTTGGATCGCTTTGACGCACGATACCGGCGTAGGCATGGCCGCCACGGATATTGGTAAAGCTACCGATCAGACTTAACACTTTATGAAACTGGTCGGGACGCTGCCACGCGACAGTGAACGCCGCGATCGCACCTGAACTGGCTCCGCCGATGCCACGCCGTTTCGGATCGTCGGACACGTTGTAGTCAGCCGCGAGCGCCGGCAGCAGCTCGTCGACGATAACGCGGGCGTAGCGATCGTCGAGTGAATTGTATTCAGTCGGGCGATTGGTATCTCTGTCTCCCCAATTACTTGGAGAGGGCTCGGGCTGCTGAGGAGTTCGTCCTGGATTGATGAAAACCCCTAGCATGACTGGGATTTCGCGCCGGTAGATTAGGTTGTCCAAGACGTGCTGTGCACGAATGGAACCATCGGCCTGCATAAATGCCTGCCCATCGTTGAAAATCATTAGACTGGCAGCCACAGCGGGATCGTACTGGGCAGGGATGTACACCCAATACGTGTGCTGAGTGCCGGGGTAGGCTTGGGAAGTGATAACGAACGGGCCAGCAATTTTGCCTTGTGGTACCCCCGCCTGTTTCTCCGAATCGGGCCCCAACTGATAGTGTGCATCCATATCTTGTTTTCGAGTCGAGGGCGGTTGCCCCCATGCAAGTGGGGCTGTCGTCAGCAACACGAAGCAACCAATCAACCAATAACGCATTTTAATTTAGATCCTTGAAATGGAGAAAGTTCAGTCACTCAACATATTCACTTTCAAACAATCCTGCCAAACTTTTTGAAATATTGATTCGGTCGCGAAGATTCTTTCGATCGCGGGCTCTTGTCACTTGGCAGATCGATGCATTGCTTCCACACGCCACGACAAACTCGGGTGACTTCCAGGCGAAATCATGAAGACGAAAAAACACCACGGCTCGTTTGCTCTTCGGTTGATGATTCTCGGGTTCAGCGTCGCGGTAGGGGTGCTCACATTTTGGTTGTTGGGCTACATCCTTCGCGATATCGATCGCGTTGAGGGACCCAATTACAATCAAATGTTGGATGCGGGGCTGCCGAAAGAGTTTCAGGATGAGCGGCAGATACTCGCGGCTGAATTAGTGGACGTGAAACAACAAATTGCCTCTACCGAAAAACGCCGTCGGCTAACCGTCCAGACGACCAACGATTCGCAACAGACCATCAATCAGTTACTGGAACTCAAGCGAAACGCGGACGAAAACGAGACGACGCTGAGCCAGGAGCAAAAGCAGGCCCTAACCGACAGCCTTCAGCTATTTCTTGCCAATCAAAGCCAAATGCAGGTACTGAACTCGGAGCTGGCGACGCTCAATGACCGCCTCAACGACGTTTCCAAAGCGCAGCAAGCCAACTCACGCAACATCACTGCAGCGAGCGGCCCAATCGCAAACGAATATCAGCAACTCCACGCACGACACCAATGGAAACTAGCCGCTTACAAACTCGGCTTGCTCCTCCCGCTGCTCTTGATTTGTGCCTGGATGTTTACGCGTCAGGCCGGAGGTACGTACGCGATGCTGGTGTACGCACTCAGTGGTGCGGTCGCCATGCGGGTGATCCTCGTGATGCACGAACACTTCCCAGCGATCTACTTCCGTTACATTCTCATCGTGCTTTCGCTGGCGATTGCCATAGGCGTACTGCTACGACTGCTGAAGTTATTGGCTCAGCCCAGCCATGATTGGTTGATTCGCCAGTACCGGGAGGCGTACGCAAGTTTTTTCTGTCCGATCTGCGACTACCCAATCCATCGCGGACCGCTGAGGTTCGCGTCCTGGACACGGCGCAGCTTGAAGAAACGATCCCTGGTTGCAGCAGCCGTAGCCGATCCAATAGCGGACCAGCCGTACACGTGTCCGTGCTGTGAGACGACACTATTCGAAGCATGCGAAAAATGCGGCGGAATCCGGCACACACTCTTGCCCGCGTGCGAGAAGTGCGGCGATGTCGCTGGAAAGGAAATGGGAACGGCTGTTTTGGATTGAGGCAACAAATCAGCGAAGCGGGGGTCTCTAAGAATGTCCCCGGTAACTTTGATCACCTTTGATGGAGAATCGCAGGTTCCTGCGTCCGACGTCGCCTTCTTTCTGCGGGCGAATTTGCCCGACGGTCGGTTGCCAACCGAGCAAGTCCCCGCGATCTGTCCCGACATCGCGGTGGATTCTTGAGTCCGTCGAACACGATGGCTGAAATGGCTCATAAACGCAGAGAATATTTCCAGGGTGGCTGCAAACTGGTATGGATGGTGAACGCGAACGCACGCAATGTCGCCGTCTACCGTTCACCTCTCGAAGTCGAAATCATCGATTTGGATTTCGATCTTGCGGGCGGCGATGGATTGCCCGGATTCAAAATGCGAGTTTCAGACCTGTTTGACGAAGTCGACGTGCAATAACACTGTCTACAATCGCGACAGTAAGTCTGATTTCTTGGTTTGGAACTCTTCATCGCTGAGATACCCCTTCTCATGCAGTCCACCGAGTTTTTCCAGCATGGATAGAATGGCGTGTTCGTCTTGCGGAATGGCGGTCGGAGTACTGTTCCGCTGCGGCGCATTGCCCGGGTTATCAACGGGAGAATTGGCCTGCGGTGCGGTTTCCCGATTGGGAGCCATGTGGGTGGCGGCAGGCTGTTGGTCGGGTTTTACGGGATTGCCATTTTTGATAACGACCGGCAAGGACGACAGATTCACCGTGCCGAACTGGCTGCTGAACGTGATCGAGCCCCCACTGCCTTGCTGCTGTGAGAAGCCGCCAATCTGATGGTCGCCGGTGTCGTAGACCCAGACCGCACCGCCAGTCGAAACGGCCAAGCGATGTGCATTGGCAAAGTAGGCGTACCGAATGTTGTTCTGACTGCCCACGGCGTTGGGTGCTCCCAAGTCCTGTGGCCACCAATTTTGTTCTGGGTCGGGTACGAACAGCGAGTTCGCTCCGCCCAGGTTACCCGCGGCTTGAGCCTGGCGGCTGGAGCCACTTTGAGATTGGGATTGAAAGGAACCGAAGAAGGGCGAGGTCTGATGGTTGGCAAGCTCGTGGGCAATATCGCTGCACAAGTTGTCGACGCGAGATTTCAACTGGTAGTTAAACAAATCGCTGACCATTGTCATGCCGCCCTGCATCCACTGGCCACCACCGCCGAATTCAGGATGGTTGAATTGAGCCATCGTGCCATTGCCGTTTTGAACGGCGACCAACATATGGGTGGCGGCGTCGGGCGAAACGCCATGACGCTGGGCCAGGGATTGAACGAGCTGTTGGCCAGCGGGCGATAGATTGGACACGGTTTTTCTCTTAAAAGCGATGAATGGCACCAAACGGTGCAGAAATCCCGCCTGAACCACCTATTGTCGCACGATCAGGAGCAAACTGCAAAGGGGGTATTTTCAATAGGTTCCAGCCATTACACCGGAAGTCGCCGCCTCTCTTATTTGGTTTTCACGCAAGACGAGAGTTTCGGACCCATCGCACGACGAGGAGTCGATTATACTCAGCACACGATGCATTTCTCTAATCTTTTCCAGGTATTGGACAATCCATGAAGTTTAAGTTAGCTACGTTAGTTTTTCTAACGCTCATCATCGATCAGCTGCAATCTTCACCGGCTGAATCCTTTCCCGTTCACATCACGGTTGCCACCGCTGAACCCGAAGGCGAGTGGAAACCGATCTGGCGGTTCTTTGGCGCGGACGAACCGAACTATGCAACCATGCCAGATGGAGAAAGGTTGCTCAGCCAATTGGGAGAACTGCGGCCCGATGAGGTTTTCTTCCGGACGCATAACCTGTTGACGTCCGGTGACGGTACGCCTGCACTGAAGTGGGGATCGACAGGCGTCTATGGTGAAGACGGGCGTGGCCGCCCCATTTACGACTGGAGCATCGTCGACAAGATTTTTGATACCTACCGAACGAACAGGGTACGTCCCTACGTTCAAATCGGATTCATGCCCGAAGCTCTTTCGATCAAACCGATTCCGTACCAACACAGCTGGCATCCGCACGCCAAGTACGAAGAAATCTATACGGGCTGGGCGTATCCACCCAAAAGCTACGAAAAATGGCAGGAACTGGCGTATCAATGGGCAACGCACAGTATCGAGCGGTATGGTGCCGAGGAAGTCGCGCAGTGGTATTGGGAAACCTGGAATGAGCCAAATATTCCCTATTGGCAAGGCAGCCGTGAAGAATTCTTCAAGCTTCATGATCACGCCATCCACGCTGTGCGTCGCGCATTGCCGAGTGCGAAAGTTGGTGGTCCCGATGTCGCTGGTGGGCCGGGCGGTGATTTCCTGAAACGGTTCATTGCCCATTGTCTCGATGGAACCAATCACGCGACCGGCAAGAAGGGCACACCACTCGACTTTATTTCGTTTCATGCCAAAGGGTCTCCGAGCTACGTTGATGGCCATGTTCGGATGGGGATTGCCAATCAACTACGTGACATTGACCGCGCCTTCGCCGTGATCGCGGACTACCCCCAGCTCAAACAGACGCCGATCATCATCGGTGAATCCGACCCAGAAGGCTGCGCCGCTTGCCAGGGCGATCAGTTGGCTTATCGCAACGGCACCATGTATTCCAGCTACACGGCCGCGACTTTTCCTCGAAAACTGGACTTGGCAACCAAACACGGCGTCAACCTGGAAGGCGCTTTGACGTGGGCATTCGAATTCGAAAATCAAGCTTATTTTGCAGGTTTCCGCGCCTTAGCAACTCGCGGTATAGAAAAGCCAGTGCTCAACGTGTTTCGCATGATGTCCAAGCTCGACGGGACTCGTGTGGCCGTGCGAAGCGATGCGGCGAAATCGCTCGATGACATTCTTCACAATGGAGTTCGGGGTGCAGTTGACGTCAACGCCGTTGCGACGCACAGCGACGGCGGCACGGCAATCATGATTTGGCACTACCACGATGACGATGTCGCGGGCCCCGACGCCGCTGTTACCTTGGACATCAGCAACGCTGCCGCGGGAGCGAGCGTCACGCATCACTATCGCATCGACCGTACACACAGTAACGCCTACACCGCCTGGAAGGAGATGAAGTCCCCGGAGTCTCCGACAAACGATCAAATAGCAATGCTGAAAGCCGCCGGAAAACTTGCCGAAACTGACCTGCCCGCGATCGTCGCAGGACCGGGCGTCAGCAAACGCATCTCTTTGGAACTTCCCCGCCAAGCCGTGAGCTTGCTACTGATCCAATAAAACGTCACGTCCAATACGTGCGATTACGCCATCCGCAGTGTGCAGGTGTCGAGCAAAGGAAGGCACGGCCGGAAAAAAACCAGTAAGAGATTCGCCTCCAGAGCGTTCGATCTCTTTTCAGAGAGGCTCGAAGGTTGCCTAACCTGTAGCCAGATTTTAGTCGTTAGGGTGCTTCCCCATTTTGATGGCGGCGCCAGTCTTCCTCCATCGTTTCAGGGCGGACGCGTTCAGAGTGTGGCAAATGGCCAGGCCCTGGAAGGGGACTGGGCGGCATGGTCGACACTCCTATCGCCTGATCGAGTGGATCCAAACCCATGACAATTTGCAGTTCGCTGAGTGCATCAAACCAGCTCCGCTGTGCTTCGATCAATTTAATCTCGGTTTGATTTGTCTTGGTTTCGAGCAAATTCAAATAGATGAGGTCGACTTTGCCCCGTTCAAATGCGAAGCGGTAACGGTCGAGCGTTTCGACTGCGGACTCCAACGCGCTGTTAGATTGTTCGACGATCTCGGCTGAGAGGGTCAATGTGTTATAGGCCGTCTGTAACTCCATTGCTATCTTGTCCGTTACCAGTCGAAGCTTTTCGGTGGTCTGAATGATTTTAGCGCTGGTAGATTGAATTTCGCCGCGGGCCTTGCGGCGTTGAATCGGAACTTCGCCAGCAAAACCGACGACAAGTTCAAACGGGCCTTTGTCATTTTTGGGGCTCGCTGGTGCACCGACATCCTGAGACGCTTCGGCGATGAGATCGAATTGAGGCAACATTTGATTTTCAGCGAGCTGGCGATCGAGTTGCACGGCAGTGATTTCGTACTGCAAGATCTGAGGCTCAGGTCGTTGGCGCAATGCTGCGGCGAGGTCGTCAGCAAAATCGCGCGGTGGCAACGGTTCGATCGCCGGAAATCGCTGGGGAAGCCAAGCGGCGTCGGGCACAAGCGGACGCCCCTCTGCATCTCGCAAATACAGACTCAGCTTAAAAGCTGCAGCACGAAACTTTTTCTCCGCTTCCAATAGATTGGACGCGCGCTCGGCAATCAATTGCTTGTTGAGGATCACGTCGATCTCGGCAAACTTGCCCGCAGCGAACCCTGCCTCGTACTGCTCCCCGCGAGTTTGAGCGAGTTCCAGCAGTTCCTGTTGAGCTTCG
Source organism: uncultured Planctomycetota bacterium (assembly GCA_963763175.1). GTDB lineage: Bacteria > Planctomycetota > Planctomycetia > Pirellulales > Pirellulaceae > Rhodopirellula. The sequence goes on from CAVXOB010000011.1 coordinate 2,214,204, forward strand.
CGCACCCCACCTGCGGCCACCCAGTTCCAGTACTGGCCAATCGCGTCGCGAGAGACGTCGAGGATCACACGCTGAATGATTGGCGGTGCGGTGCGGCGGTCCAGATCGGCTTGAAAGACAGCGACTCGCTGAGGATCAATCGCCCTGCCCCTCAATAAAGGCTGGACCAGTAAAGTTTTAAACTCGCCACCGTCATTGGTTTCACGTTCTTTGTACCAGGGTTGGTAGTAACCACGTCCGATTCGGTAACCGGCCGAAACATAACCACCCCACCACGTTTGACGGGCAAGTTGGATTCCATTTCGATAGTTTCGGTAAAAACCGGTCGGCTCTGAGTATGAAAACGTGCTCAGCTTGGTGTCGTATGCTCCATACGTGGATAGCAGTTTTCCTGCAGCGACACTCGGCTGCTCCCGCGCTTGAATGATATCGGGGTAGGAACGGTAGACGCTTGCTACGACGTCGGCCAGAACGAGCGAGTCCTGCGGTTCTCGCTCGGCCGTTCCTGCGGGCAGATCCTCGATCTCCGCCGCGTGTTCCAACGCCAGCGGTGACGGTTTTTCAGCCGCAGAATAATCTCGCGCTAAAATTTCTGTTTGCGGGGAGGTGGAGTCAATTTCCAGCATGCCCGGCGATCCCAGCAACGCCGCGAAGAGCGATTTGTCGCTGTTGGAGTCGCTGCCGGTGGAATCCGGTGGCACCTGCGCGGAGGCCGTGGCAGCAGCTACCAATGCTGCGCACCACGCATACCGTGTGATCCTGCGCGTCATATCGGTCAGGCTTTGGGGATTTTTAATTTGGTTTTGACTTTGTCCGCTTCGGGATCCTCGATGACTGGCGGAAATCCATTGAGTTGACGCCATATCTCGTATCCCAACCGCACTTGCTTCAACATGACCCAACCATTTGCACGCACTCCCTGTCGCAAATATCGGCTCGATGGCCAGTTGCTCTGACCCTTATCTTGATAATCTGGCGTCACGAGAACGCGAAAATTTCCTTTTGCATCGTCGGTGGGAAAAACTCGGTTGACTTTGCCGCCAAATGTGCCCACCGCGACAGATGGCCAACCGACAAATTGGACGGCCGGCCAGCCTTCGAACTGCAAGCGAACACTGTCACCGGGTTGGACCAATGGCAGATCGTTGCCGCTTATTTGCATTTCAACTCCCAGTTCGTCGGCGGTGGGTACGATTACGAATAGTTGATCGCCTTCCTTGATCGTATCGCTGCCCTCCACTCCGTACCATTCTTGAATGCGGCCAGCTCGCGGGGCTCGAATTTCCAAGCGATCGTACTCGGCACGTTTATTGCGAAGATCCAGAATTTCTTTCTCGATCTTGTTGATTGTTTGGAGGGAATCGAGAACTTTCTGCTCGGCGGTGCGATTTTTGATCGCAATCTCTTGAAGTTTGGACTCAATCTCTTCTTCTTTGGAGATTAATACGGCCGAAAGTTCATGGACGGCATTTCGAGATTTCTCGACTTTGGCTTCCTGCGATTGGACTGCTTGTCGTTTGGAGAACAGTTCCTCTCGGGATACCAAGCCCTTTTCGGCCACTTCTTCTGCGATCCGGAGTTGGTTGCGTTTGTCGGCCAACTCGGCTTCCAGGGACGTGACCTCGTTTTTGGACTGAGCCCATTTTTGTTTCGCCGCTTCTAGATCCTGGTTCAACGACGATGTCATGCTGTTGCCCGAGCTTTCCTGTAAAACAACCGCTTGCTTGGCAACCGTCAACATGGACGTCGCCGCTGCTTCTTGCGACTCCATCGCGGCGATTTGCATATCAATCTGCGAGATACCGTCGACCGCGACGGGGGCCATACGAAGTAAGAGTTCGTTTGCAACGACCAAGGTTCCTTCTCTCAGCCCCGGCTTGACATATTCGACGATGCCTTTGGTCGGACTCTGGACGGATTGCGGTCTCTGTTGTGGATCTACGGCCATGACGGTTCCCACGCCACGAGCGGATTGTTGCCAGGGCGCAAATAACATCGCCACAATGGCGATTAAGAGTAGAACAAACGTCAGTTTTGCGAAGAGTCGCACCCAGGCCCCGGTGCGGACCAGATGCAACGAAGCGAAGTCACTGGAGTTTGGATGTCGTGCATTCATCTGGGATTGGAAACCTCAATTTGTTGATCACATCGATTGGCCAGCTCTTCTCGTTGGGTGCTCACTACCAGCGTCCAGGGTGCCGCCGAGTCTGTCAAAGTACTCCAAATCTCTGTGCGAGAAGAATCGCTGAGCTCGTCGAGAACAGCGTCGATGACCAATACTTTCGGTGCTGAAACGATCGCCCGCGCGAGTACCAAACGGTTGACTTGGTCACGCGAGAGAGGATAGCCATCGGTTTGGAGCAATTGGTCGATCGGGACGACGCTCGGCGATAATCCAACTCTCTGCAATGCCTCGCGAACCTGACGGTGGCCAATTCCCCGGCGCCCGCAACTGATGTTTTCGCGCAAGGTGCCGCAGAAAACATCTTTGCGGCCGGCGTACGCCACAATACGCCCATCGCCGTTCGTTGCTGCATCGCTAGCGGTCATGTCAGCTACCTGCACGATGCCGTCGGTCGGCACAGATATACCGGCGATTGCCTCCGCCAACCAGGCTCGTCCGCTCACATCATTTCCGACGAGCGCCACGCGGCTGCCCGCTGAAATCTGGTTTGCCGCCACCTCTGTTTTCGCAGTTGCTGTCAAAAATTTCAAATTCCCCCACACAACGTCGGCAGCCTCCTCGGGGAGACGCCCCATGTGAATCGGTGAGTCGGTTGGAAGGTCCAGTAAATGCCCCACTTTATCCATGCCAGCCATGAGGTCATAGAATTTCTCAATGGCCTTTCCCGCTTTAGCAAATGATCCAACCACGACGGTCACGATTAATTCGCTGGCCACCAACTGACCTAGAGTTAGCTTTCCTTCGATTACCAGGTAACCGCCCAGCGCCAACAGGGACGTGGACGCGACGACCTGCAACAGAATAGCAAAGGTGACCTGTCGTATCACAACGCGGAACTGTTGGCGTCTGGCAAAAATGTATTCTGCAGTGAAGCCATCAGCTCGGTCAGCTGCGAGCTCCCCGCCGCCACTGAATTTGAAGATGGAAGGTTGCGAAATGACATCTTGCAGCCAGTGGGCAACACGATATTTCGCAACCGATTCGTCGATCGATGTGCGAATGCCGCCGCGTCCGAGCAGCCATGTGATGGCGAACATGCTGATCAGCAATGCCACACTGAAACCCAACAGGAATGGGTGATAAAACGCCAACAATGTCATCCCGATTGCCGTCGTCAACACGATCGAAATGCCGTCAAGCAACAGTACAGCCGTCGCTTTTTGAATCGTCATGATATCGAAAACTCGGTTGGCAAATTCCCGCGGGTATTTCCCCCGCATCGATGCCTGCCGGGCTCGTGGAAATCGATGTGATAGGTCACTGACGATACGCACAAATTGACGCCTCTGAATGATCTCGACAACCACGGTCTGCAGTATCCGCAATACGCCAGCAATGCTCAAGCACGTAAAGAGCATCAACCCCAGCACGATGAGCGGTTGAATCTGAGTCCCCCAACTGACCACATTCACCAATGCTTCAATTGCCAGTGGCGTTGCTAACGAAAGCACACCCGCTACGAAGGCAAACAAAACCACGATCCCCGTGTCTTGGCGATCGAGGTAGAGTAGCCCTATGAAACGCTGAAGTGGCTTCGGATGGTCGGCATGGTCGTCGTGGCCATGCTTATCCGCGAAGGACGAGTTCGCGGAAATCGCATCACAGCTAAGTTGTGGCGAGGCAACCAAGATCGTCGGCCCGTTCTCGTCACTTAACCATTTGCTGAGTCGGTGGCGGCTGAGTGTGCCGTTGCGGAACCGATCCCCGCCGCCAGAGGACTCAAATCGGCGTCCACGGTTTGTTTCCAACACGCCGAGTTCTCCATCGTCGAACAGCAGAACAAGCGGGCTACCCTCGCGTACCAAGCCGACTGCATCGGAGACGTCTCTGAGTTCCACTTCCCGAAGATCGATATTCGACTGCGATGCTGCGGCACGCAACAGTTCGAGATCCTCGTTCGATTGGTCAGTGAGATCGCTGGCGTTGACCAAGGCTGGCTCCACGACGATGCCCAGGCAATGCCCAATGCGAGTCAGCACACGGGAAATTGCCTCAACGTCGGGGGCTGTCGTCGTCAACTTTTCACTTTCGCCACTAGGATTCGTCACGTCACTCCTTCTCGCTACTGATGTAGTTCCATTGCCCCGAAAGAGCCCGGCGGAATGCTCGGCCATTCTCAATCGCCGTCAAGTGCATCCAATCGCCATCGACCAATTCGGCCACCCCAGGATGATTCCGAAGCACCCGGTCGATCGAGTCTCGGGGTGCCGCAATCACGGCTTGCAAACGCATTGGACCGTGCTGGAACGTGGCTCCATCGTGCACCGACTGCCACGGCAAACCAGTCATCAAATCGCCTCCATTGCCCGAGAGAATCCCAAACCGACCGACCACATTGTGGACCGTTTTCGTCCCGCTGCCAAAATGTCTGCCGTCGACCGTCGACGCGAAGTATTGCATATTGATCCAGTGCGCAACCACCAGTGGGGCCGTCATGATAGCTTCGAGGATCGCGCCGTGGGGATCATTTTTGTAGTCGTAGCTGTGCAGGAACGATTGACCACCAAGATCCACTCCACGGGTTAGCGAACGCGGAGCGATCACGAAGGCGGCATTACCCGCCAGTGCCCATTCGGGCCGCACCTCGGACCAATCCGCCGCACGGCGGAACGAATCGATCGAATGTTTCCCGCTCACCGTCGGCATCCGCTCGCATCGCGTTCGTCGGCTCGCAGTCTTGGACAATTCTTGCAATCGGTCGAAAGCCTCCGCGTGCGATGCGGGCACCTCCCGCGAACCATAATATTGAATTTCGTCGGTTGTCGTGTTATGGAGACCTGCGAGAACATGGGTGGTAGCTGGAATTTTAATGCCTCGTTGGGCCAAGCGAGTTCGAATCGATGGCTGGTTGAGCAACATGGCCGCCATCCTCGCATTCGGCTCGCCGGAGTGCCCGCCGCAAGCGCCGCAGTCCAGTCCGGCCGCGAGCGGATTGTTGTTCGATTGACTGGCGTGACCGCATAATACCACCAGCGGCGCAAAATCCTTGGTCAGGCCAACACCTCGCAACATGGACTCGGCCAAGTCGGCTTGCTGTGATGGGGAGACGCCCTCTTGCGGGAGGTCTTGGAGTTGAGGCCCGATGTGATCTCGCCGATGCTCGGGAACGGCGTCGAAGCGAGGGGACGGGGTCACAGAATGAAAGCCGAGGCCCCGCTTGGCAAGCTTCCAACCGTAGAGTAGGCCCAGGGTTTCGACGAACGAAAAACAACCCACCGCACTGGTTTGAAACCCGCTCCACAACCGTCGCCACGTCCGAATTTGTGTCCGCTGCGAAATCATCTTGGTCTCGCCATCAGGGTCACTGCAGGAAAATCGTTCCTGAAGTTTGAATTTCGGTTGGAGCAGAGCGGGAACGTGTGCCTCGCCCGTGACAGCGCCTAAGGGAACGAATTCAAGGGGCATCCCAAAGAAACCGGCAAAGCCGAAGGTTTCAACATCATCGGCAAGTGACTCAAGCTGGCGACGCAGCCGTTCGCTCCGGACGTCGATGCAGAACACCATCTGAGCAAACGTTGGAGGTGAGTCCATTTTTGAGACTTCGGCGCCGCCCGTATTCAGCGAGCCCAGCAATGAGTTGCGGAAGCCCAGTTCGCTGGCGCAGCAGTACCATTCGCACGGCGATTTCCTCTTGCGCCTCGCCCAGGGGGGTGCCGCGATTTAACATGCCGCGCGATAAGCCGCTCCATTGCACCGATAGCGACTTCGCACTCAACAACGCCACGTCGTACGCCAATCGTATCGCTAGCAAGCCGACAAGATCGCTTTCACCCTGCCGGTCTGAGGCAGAGTGCCGTGGGTGCTTCCAAGCCGTTTGGTACTTTGCCCAGGCGAACCATCCGGGGATCGAAAATGCTTGGCACATCAGGAATGTCGTCCACAGCCGCGCCGGAACATTGATCTCGGAAAGCATGTGGGCAATCGCCAAGCTTGGTTCTGGCGGCAGTTCAGCTACAAATGCGCGAAATCCAGAGAGGCCCAAGATCTCGACGTTTCGATCGCAGGAAGCTGCCGCTCGCCAAGCCTCATAGAGCGACCGGTCTGCCCACGGACTCGGCCACGTCGCCTGCCCTTCGTCGTAATGCGCCGCACAGTGCTTCGACACCTCGTCACGAATGACTTCTGTCCAGTCGATTCCATTTGCCTTGGTCGCGATCTCTGCAATCGTTTTCATTCGCGAAAACGAGCGATGAGCAAAGTGATCCCCCGCCGCTGGCAGAAACTTTTTTGATTCGATCAACCGCGTTGCGATCTGTTCGCAGGAGTGTGAGAGCACAAGTCCTTCCGCAGTCAATTCCTCCATCGCCGCCGTGATCTCCCGGTTTCCGAAGCGGTGCTGTGCAAACGCGGCAGAATAGTATTCGAGCGGCATTAACAATTCACAGTCCGAATAAGACTGCATGAACTGCCTCGCATCGAGGAATCGCTTCGACGACAGCCCAGCGTACGGATTGACGGCAATGTAGTCCTGGAGTGGCCAGACTGGGGCGATCATGTCCGTGACCTCCGTCAACGCATCCTGAATTGAAAACGGAATCTCGCCCAGGTCGGTGTGCGCGAGCGAGACGACCCGGGGCGCAGTTGTTTGATCGTACTGGGCTCGCAATTCGTCGTTACTTTGCGCTGGGAGGGAATGCTTAATCATGAGACTTACTTGATGAAAGGTACGTAGGGAATACGAGCAACTCGCGAGGGCCACGTTCTGTTAGTTGCTAGCGATGGGTCCGAACACGCGCCGCAACACGCTCTCGACATAAAATCCATTGGCGGCATGAATCTGCCAGCGGTCCAGCCATGCAGCGTGATGGTTCTGGCTCAGTTGTCCTTGCAGCAGGAACAGACCAAGGAATCCGGTCGCGATGATTGCCGTTACACCCACCCAGCCCACCGGCATCGCGGCGGCGGGAACGCTTGCCGAAACAAAGAAGTTCACCGCCGAATAGCTGGCCGCGTACGCCAGGCAGAGTCCTCCACCTACTGCAAGTGATTGCGTAAACAATTTGCTTTCGCCGGTGCGGAACACCCCACCGATCCAGTGCGTTAATGCGAGGCTCAAGGCTCCGCCCAGCAGCAAACCTCCGGGCTTGTTGATTGGATTGATTCCAAAAATTGCGAATGATGCTCCGAGCAGCGTGAGCGATGCGATCGCAGCCAACATCGTCGTTGCGATACTCCCACGAGACGCACGAATTTCGGTGCGGCCCTCTCCCATCGCAGCGGTTCCGCTCAGTACGCTGCCGCTGCTCAAAAATGCGTGAGCCTTGTAGAGTGAGTGAGCAATAATATGCAGCATCGCGGCAGAGTATGCCCCCAAGCCGCACTGCAATAACATGAACCCCATTTGCGCGATCGTCGAATAGGCGAGCGATTTCTTCACGCTGGTCTGCGTCAACATCACGACGGCAGCGAAGCAAGCCGTCCATCCGCCCACGATCGCCAGCAGTGTCATCGCTCCCGGGGTGTGTGACAATAGCGGACTCGTGCGGATCATCAGATAACCGCCCGCATTGACGACTCCGGCGTGCATCAGCGCCGATACGGGCGTCGGCGTTTCCATTGTCAGCGGTAACCAGGTATGAAACGGAAACTGCGCCGATTTAGTAATCGCCCCAATGACTAACAGGAATCCCGCCGCACTCGTCATGGCGGTCGCGGAATGGAGCCCGCCTAATCGCGCGAACAGTTCGGGAAAGTCGAGCGTGCCAAACTGGCGGTAGATCAAGACCGAAGCCGCGATCAGAGCGGCATCGCCAATTCGGCTGATGGTGAATTTCGTCCACGCGGCACGTTTCGCCGCCGGGCGATCGCTATAATGGAGAAGTAATTGATGCAGCCCAAGGCTGGTCGTTACCCACGCGGCGATGAACATTACGAGGTTGCCCGAGACGACCATCACGCACACCGCGCCGAGCGTCAAACTTGTCCAACGGTAGTACCGACCTTGGCCATGTTCTCCGTCAAGATACCGCAGTGAAAAGCGGAGAATCACCCAGCCAACGAAAGCGACCAACGTCAACATCAGGAGCGACACGCCGTCGATGTAAAGCGAAATGCTCACCGGAAGCTCGGGAGAGAAATCGAGCAACGGGTAGAGTTTTGGCGGTAACCGTCCCATCCCCAAGGCAATCGCCAAGAATGAAGCGATGGCAAATTGAACCGCTGACAGGGCCGTGATGCAGCGCCGGAAGCCCCGGATGTGGCGTGTTGCCACCGGCTCGGGAAGGCAGCCCGCGGCCACTAAGGCGGCGGTGGGCAACAAAAGCGCAGAGAGAACAATCGGACTCATGTGGCGATCTCCAAGTAACGTTATTTGATACGCGAAATGTAAAGCACGACACGAAAGTCGTCAATTGTGTTTCGTCTCAAAATTGGGTGATTCTTAAATCGCGTTCGGAGGCATCCTAGAAAATCGCTGGAAAACACGGTTTTTTGCCTACGAACTGCATTCGTGCGACTCTAATTTCGTGAATTCGATGGTATGCTGAGCAGAGCGGTGCGGGACCAGGCGGGCTCGCCGCGTGAATTCCCCAGTGGAAGTGAGTCACCCTTGACATGAAACGAAGCGACACTCGGAAATCGTCGTCGGGACCAGCGGAGAACGATGGCGGAGGCCAGGTCTCCGAGTCGTTGCCGGCATCAGGCGGTGGGTCGAAGCCGACGGCTACCAACCGCTGGACGTTTTTTACCAACCACGCCCACGTGTTGATCGCGCTTCACGCTGACCCTGATTTGGTGCTACGAGAGGTTGCCGTAATGGTTGGGATTACCGAACGCGCTGTCCAACGCATCGTCCAGGACTTGGAGGACGAGGGGTACATCCGACGAGAGCGGGTCGGGCGGAAGAATCGCTATGAGGTGCTCACGGGCGAGCACCTGAGACACCCCGTCGAAGCCCACCGCACCATCGGCGATCTGTTGGAGTTGATTCACCATGAATAACCCCACCGATAGGCAGTCTCCCCGTGCCATTGCGGAAATCCTTTGGGTCTAGAAATCTGCTGTCAAATCGCTAATCTCATGCCTGTTTCGTTTTTTGGCTGCGATGGTTTACTTTGGGAGATGACGAGGCGTGGGGATATTCATTGGAGTGGATGTGGGCGGGACAACGTCCACCGTTTGTCTGGGCGATGCCGAGGGCCGATTGCTAGAAATCACGCCGCAATTCGCCACGCGCAGTGACGAAGGTCCCGCCGCGACGATTGCGGACATTGCCGCTGAAATCGTCCGCGCCCTGGGAACGTACGGTAAAGACCTCCGCGACGTCAAAATGGTGACGATCGCAACGCCTGGTCCCGCGACCAGCGAAGGCGTTCTGCTGTCCACGCCGAACCTGAAGCACGCCGAGTGGGACAATTGCCCCGTCCGCGAACTGCTCGAAAAGAAATTGCGAGCCGAAGCTCGCGGCGACCAACGAGTCGACGCGGAAATGGACGGGATTGCCGTCCGATATCTTGGCGACGGTCAAGCTGCGGCGCTTGGAGAATTCGCGGTTCGTCGTGGTGACATTCAGGTTCCGCCTGAAATGGCGTCGCGACTGAACATTCAGGTCCAAGCTCCCGAACCCGAGCTGAATTCATTGTTCATGGTCGCAGTCGGTACGGGCTTGGGCGGCGGCGAAGTCCGCAATCGTGAAGTCGTCTGTGGCAGCGAGGGCCGCGCTGGACATGCGGGGCACCTGATGCTGCCTGTCGACGCATTTCGCTATCCCCATGACCGCCAACTGCGTGTTGGCAATGCATTTTGCACGGTCGAGTCGGCAGTTTCGCTGACGGCGCTGACTCACCAACTCGCCTATCGTCTCGAACTCGATCAATGGAAGGACCACCCCCTCCACGCGATCGCGGGGACTTCCAAAGATCGCGCGAAACAGCTGCGAGAATTGGCGACGGCTGGTGACGCTCTTGCACTGGAGTTGTTTGATGACCAAGCGACAGCTTTGGGCATAGCCTTGTTGATGATTCAGTACATCGGAGATTATGACGAATTGGTTATTGGCGGCGGCGTTTGCGATCTTTCTCCCCAGAGCCGCGATCGTTATCTCGCCACGGTGAAGGAAGCGTTCTACGACCGTGCCCTCAATGGGTTTCGCAGTTTTGATTCGATCACATTTTCACATTGTGGCGATCAAGCGTCCGTGATCGGCGCGTATGTCGCTGCGTTAACTCCGGCAGAGAGCGTTTAGGGTTTTTCGATTTGCAAGAATGCGACGATATGCTGGTCATCGAGGAGATGATCGGTATCACGGAGCATTTGCCGTCCCAAACCGAAGGTCGGTTCGCTTTCCGATGGCTGGACAACCGGGGCGATCACGAGTATCGCACCAGGCTGAGTCGTCCAGGTGAGATCAAGCTGGCTCAGCTCCCAACAATCTCGACCGGCTTGAATTCGAACGGCTGCTTCGCTGCTGATGAATTTCTGACGCACCGCTCCGTGCTGGATTTCGGGGCGAATTTGGATCCGCGATTGACCGTGTCGTACTCCATTCTCCGCTGTGATTGCGAGCAAGAGTTGTGGTGCATCGAGGGCCCGCCCCATTAGTCCGCTAGAATCTTGCAGGAGCACGGTTGTGTTTCCGCCAAGTGCAGGGGACAGCGGCAATTCATGACGGCGGGAGGGACGCAGCGGGATGACCTCGCGTCCATCGGGTTGGCCACCGAGCACCTTCGCACCCGCGAAAAGTTCATTGACCGGATCAGCCAATTGGCCGCCCTCAGCGGCACGTTGACTCTTCACGCCGCCGTCGACATCGTGGAGCAGTCCGATGCGGAGTCCATTGGCTAACCAAGCTTGACGAACGCGGGCATCGAACGCCGTTTCATCAATGCTCCTCCACATCGTTTCCCCCAATGCTGTGGAGGGCACGTGGCGGAATTCCACGGATAAGGAAATCGTATCTCGGGATTGCTGCGTGAGCTTGGAAACACTGCGTCGGGCAGCGCTTTTTTGGGGATTCGCGTTGTCCGACGAGTTGTTCAAGCCCCACAGACCTGTGGATTCGGACCACACCCCCCTGTCCCAAAGTGTGCAGCCGGTTCCCGCCGATACGATGAACCCAGCGACCAGGAGGCAGAGGGACAGCGTTTCGAACATCGAACATTTCATCGTGGTGGGCTTCGTCGATCCGCAAGTAGTGAGGGTGACAGAATGTGCTTGTACGAAGCGAGTTTCCTCTCTGTCAACGCCCAGCGGCACGCAATGCGACGAATTGACGACAAAAATCAACCACATCGACGCCTCGGCGTCGAGTGTTTTTACGAATTGACAGCAACGATTGGCAAAGTCCTCGTGCGACTTTGCCGGAAACAGTTAAACTATTAGATTCACGCAGCAAAAACCCGTCGACCCTACCCTTTTTCGATAAAGACCGCCGTGGACGCCCTGGCTCGCCCCAAAGACGATCTGTTTGACAACTCGACCATGACCGTGGGAGAGCACCTCGAAGAACTTCGAGGTGCGTTGGTCAAAGCCATCATTTGGCTAGCCATCGGCCTGGCAGTGGGTCTGATGTTCGCCAGCCGGGTCGTGCGGTACGTGCAGGAACCGCTTCGGGAGGCCATTGTTCGATACAATGCTGACCGCGACTTGGTGCTTCTGGGGTTGTCCAAGGATAGTGGTCCCGAAGTCGTGCAGCTGCACGAGTTTCTCACGCAAAATTCGCTGGTCGCCGAGCTGGTTTACTCGCTGGCGGATCCGCTGAGCCAGTCCTCTGCGGCGTCGTTGATGGCGAGGGTCCAAGAGAAACCGACGACTGAAACCGGCGACGATGCGGTTTCTGAACCCCATCTGGATGCGGACGCTGAGGTGGAGCCGAACGTCTCAACGCGTCGTATTCATACAGCAGATTTGATCGCAGCGCTCGGTCATGTGCCCGACCCGGCTGCGTTGGTACCGACCGTCCAGTTTCGGCGGAGCGAACGAGGGGTCAGTTCGCTCAAGGTGGAAGAAACCTTCATGATCTGGTTCAAGGCGGCATTGATTGTGGGGGCGGTCGTGGCGTCTCCCATGATTTTTTATCACTTGTGGAGCTTCGTCGCCGCAGGCTTACACTCACATGAGAGGAAGTATGTACGCATCTATCTGCCCTTCAGCGTAGCGTTGTTTGTCTCCGGCGTGTCACTCGCGTTTTTTGTAGTATTGCAGTACGTGCTGAAATTTCTGCTTGATTTCAACAGCAGCATGAATGTCGAAATCGAGCCGCGTCTGTCGTATTATGTGAACTTCGTGTTGATGCTCCCGCTCGGATTCGGCGTCGCGTTCCAGCTGCCTCTGGTGATGTTGTTTTTGCAACGGATCGATCTGATTCAGACCCAGGATTACATCAGCAGTTGGCGAATTGCAACCTTGGTTATTTTCGTCATCTCGATGGTAGTCACCCCCGCCGATGTGACCAGCATGGTCGCGCTCGCGATACCCTTAATGTTCCTTTATTTCCTCGGAATTGGATTGTGCATGTACATGCCGCGTGGACGAGGCATGGGCAAGGGCGCCTATGATCCAGCATAAGAACGCCCATCGCATCCGACTCCGAAAACCGTGGAAACGCTACGATCATGCAGTGGGTCCGGCGGATGGTGGTCGAACCGGCATTCGACACCTATCGTTGGCGGTGCAGGGGATTCGCGTCGATGTGCCGGATCTGTCGCCGGTAGATTCCACGGGAAATCTGGATTCGGTGAGTCTCGTTACCCGAGTAACCTACGTCCGAAAATTTCACCGTCCTAGCGGGATCGAAGTGGGCGACACCGTGCAGCTCGAAGTGGGGGCCGTCCGAGGAAAAATCGCTGAGATTCTCATCAACGCAGTCTCAATCGGCGACGACGCGGTGGAGCGGATCCAGGGGCCCCTTTGCCGATGGGATCTCGAGGACCGACTCACCGATCACAACGAGCTTAAAATCGTGCTCGAATCGACCGCGCATGCACCCGGCCCTCCTCGTCTAGTGGGCGAGGTGAATCTGTGGATCATTTCGACCCATTGAGGTGCTAAACATCTCATTGGCGAGGGCGTGAACCGTCTCAGCAGCTACGCGATAGCGTGCGGTTCTTCTGAGCCATTCGGGAGTGCTCTACGGATGATGAAGGCGGGGGATTTTGCTGCAGCTGCTTCGTCCCAACAATGGGTGTTCAATCGAGTCTGCCGAGCAGTTCGTCGAGCGTGTCGTCGCCGATCATGGCATCAACTTGCACGTCAATCGGATCAATATCCTCAGGTCCAAGTCCTTCTGGGCCAGGTTCAGCAGGTCCGGCAGCTTTGCGAGCGCCGGTTTTTCTTAGCTTTGGCACTTTGATCAGTGGGGTTTTCCCCTCGAGCAATTGATCGAGCCACCACGCGGATTGAAAGCAGCCTGCGCGGCGTTTTCGAGCTGCCAAAGCAATCCGGCGATCCGACGACACCACGGTGAGCGTTGTGGGCGACGGATGCCGGGCGATGAGATCCTCGAGAAGGTCATCCGCCTCGGGGTATCCCACGGCGAACTGAACCTCGATGCCCTGATGTGAATAGCGCGCGGGAAGATTGCGGGGGGCATCCTTCGCGTCAAAGACGACGCAAGTACTCATCCGCACGTTCTCGGCGAGATTTTCGACGAGTCGCTCAAGCAGACGTTGACGTTCGATTGCCAGCCAATCGACAGTGGCGCCACGACCGGGCGGGGCCACGGGGCCGATCACGTTGTAACCGTCAATCAGCAGGACGATCGACACTGGAGCGTCTCCTGGAAGCGCGACATGAGGGTGGCATCATTAGGATCCGAAAATACGATCCAACCACCACCATAGCAGTAATCCTGTCAACCGCGACAACACAAAATCAGTGGGCAGGACTATGACGGGCGATCATTTCCCGCCGATCTTTGTGACTAGCGATGCATTGGCTGCTCGCCCCAACGCCCTTTTCGGATGGAACGTCCCCATGAAAGTCAAACGCAATCACTTGTTCCTGATCGGGGTGCTATTCGTCATGCTGGGTATTCAGTTTCGGATGATTGATTCGTTTGTACTCAACGAAAACACCACTCGGACGCTTGCCAAAGTGAGCCATAAGGCTGCCATGGCACCGGAAAGCTCCTTAGACAACCTCATGCTTCAGGCCCATCCCAATCCGACCAAGCGGATTCAACCTCCGCGGTGGTTGGGACTGGCCATGATTGCTGTCGGCAGCGTGGTGAGCTTGCATGCCCTAGCAATGCCCCGCCAGGAGTAGTCAGGGCGACTCTGTCAATCGTCTATCGATTCAGTTCGAGTCCGAACGTGTAACCGAACGCCACATAACCTTGATCTTGCCGTCCTCTTTCAATAGACGGGGTCACAAGCCCGGTGGTTTGTTCGACGAGGTTGTGGCTCGAGCGCCAGACACCGCTCGCGATATCGATGACTTGGACGCCACACCGCACGTTGAACATTTTGGTCAATTGATAGGCAAGTTCAGCACGAGCGTCGAAGCCAATCACGAATTCGCTGTTACTGTCGAACTGCGTTGTGCTCGACGTTGTGGTATCGAGGACAACATCGGCAGCCTCTGCGAAGTCAGAGTACACCGTTGTCGCTTCGGTGCGTCGACTCGAATATGCTTGCGAGCTGACGCCGGTAAAGCCACGAAACTCGGCCGAATATCGCCAACGATCTTGGTACTTGAAATACCGAAATCCTGCTTGCAGAGCATAGATATCGTTCTGAATCTGCACGCCGTACGTATTCAAACGGTCCAGGGGCGTCGCATCCACGAGCGGCGGATTAGGGATCAGGTACACATAGGGCGACGTGCCGATGCCGATCAATGCAAGCGCGGGATCATCGAATGTGTAGCCATAAGTCTTCAACGCAGCCGAGTCTTGGGCCTGGATAAATCGAACGCCGAGCATTGGTTCCAGGATCCCACCGTAGTGGTACGGTTCCATTCGCCATGTCTTGCTCAGTTCGTAGCTTCTCAAGCTCATGTCGTTGAGCGTCAGGCCAATGTCGTAGAAGCGACGTCCATAGTTTAGCACGTTCCCGTCCGGGTCACGAAAAACGGACAGATTAAACCGATTGGGATCCGGATACGTCGGAGTACCAAAGAAGTCATCGGCATTGATTCGGTTCAGTCGGTCAACTCGCAACCCGTCGGTTGCACCCGCTTCATTTCGAAGGTAGGTGAACAGCATGCCGGTGTCTTCATCGGGCCGCATGTATCCGACTTCATAGCGTTGTCCGCCACCGGAATCCAGGCGATTGCCGCCCCCGATGTTTTCATCGCTCTCGGACGGCCGCGAGCCGTACAAATTGATGCGATCGTAAGTTGCGAACCAGCCTGTATGAGCCCGGTTCTTTGGTTTCATGTCGAGGATGTCTGCGTCATAGACCGGCTCGAACCATTGGAAATCAGGATCAAATGCGAATGGATCCGCAAGTAGATGATCGTGCTCTTGTGCCGATGCGGAAACGCCTCCGGTCGCCAAGACCAGCAACATCGTCAGTTTCGTCGTCAGCTTCCGTACCGACATCGTAATTCCACCGTCTTGCTAGGAGTTGCCGCCCGCGCCTTGAGAACCGTTCACGGCAAAGTGCCAACCGGTAAGGTTGATGCTTCCGCAATGATCGATTCTGCCCCGCGTGGCTGCGGGTCACTTGAATCAAACCACAATCCGGCACGCTGTTGGTGCCTTTCATATCGGGTTGTGCAGGTAGTATCGGCCAAGCCAACCCGAAAGGCTTAGCCGGATTATTGGAGGAAACCGTAAATCCGCCAAATAACTCAGAAGCCGAATAGTCAAGGCTAATCCGCAAATTGTTCCCAAGCGAAAGACAAGGCAGGCGGCGCTCCATCGTCGGAATTCCCGCAACAGCTAAAAACGAGCCAAATGGCACAGCGCAAGGGCGTGAGCCTAGACTCTCGGTTGAAGAATGCGAAAAGGCGGCTGACGAGCGGCGTTGTGTGAGCTAAACTGCTCTAGACGTTGTGATGGGCTGATTCTAGCCTGTCCAAACCCCTCCCGGATGCCGCCTGTCTTTTCCATATCAGGCATCTGAAAAACTCCTCTCTCTTCTCGCCTACCTCCGACCGGTTCTCCTCCTCATGGAACCTTCCACACCGCCTCGGTCGGCGCGCGATTCGCGTCGCACACCGCCCCGCATGCGCCATCCCGATCAGGCCGTCGATCAGCGTGTGCGCGAACTCGATGCTGAACGCGATCCACTCTCGCTCCCCGAAGAAATTGTGAGCGAGGTCACCAAGGCGGGCGGACGCGTGGGAATTCCCCAGTCCGATCCTAATGGCAGTCCACTCAATTTGGTACAGCTCCAGCAGATGACCCATCCGGAGCTACTTGGGATGGCCGGAGAGTCGGGCCTCGATGACGTCGCGGGGATCAGTCGCCAAGAGCTAGTCTTTCGTTTACTCAAAGCGAAAATGAAAGCCAACGGATTGATGTATGGCGAGGGCACTCTGGAAATCCTGCCTGATGGGTTTGGCTTCTTGCGCAGTGCACAGTATCACTACTTATCCTGTCCCGACGACATCTACGTATCGCCCAGCCAAATTCGTCGCTTTGGACTGCACACCGGCAGCCACGTAGCGGGACAGATTCGCCCTCCCAAAGAGAACGAACGTTATTTCGCGCTCCTGCGCATCGAAGCGATCAATCACAACGAACCTTCTCGGCGCGGTCGACAAACACCGTTTGACGAGCTCACGCCACTGCATCCCCGCACTCGCATCGTGATGGAACATTCCGCAAGCGAGATGAGCACTCGGGTGGTCGATCTTGTCACGCCAATCGGCTTTGGTCAACGCGGATTGATCGTTAGCCCTCCTCGGGCGGGCAAGACGATCCTGATGCAGCAACTCGCCCATGGCGTACTGGCGAACTACCCAGCTGCGTACGTATTTGTGTTATTAATCGACGAGCGCCCTGAGGAAGTCACTGACATGGAGCGGGAAATGAGCTCGCACCAGTGTGAAGTGATCAGTAGTACGTTCGACGAGCCAGCATCGCGACATATTCAAGTTGCCCAAATGGTGGTGGAGAAGGCTAAAAGGATGGTGGAATCCGGCACCGACGTCGTGATTTTCCTCGACTCGATCACGCGTCTGGCTAGGGCCTTTAACAGTGACAACGAATCATTCACCGGCCAGATTTTGAGTGGTGGTCTGGATGCTGGCGCGATGCAAAAACCAAAATCGATTTTTGGCTCAGCACGCAAGGTCGAAGAAGGTGGATCGCTGACCATCCTCGCCACCGCACTGGTCGACACCGGCAGCCGCATGGACGACGTTATCTTCGAAGAGTTCAAAGGTACAGGCAATCTCGAAATCGTGCTCGATCAAGACTTGGTCCACCGACGGGTCTGGCCCGCGATCGATCTGTTTCGCAGCGGAACACGCCGTGAAGAGATCCTCTTTGACGATGAGGAGTATCTGCGAATCCAGACACTGCGCCGCTCACTCGCCGAACTCTCGCCATCGGACGCGATGATGACTCTCACGAAGAAGCTTGCCGCAACGCAAAACAACGTTGAGTTCCTGATGACCATCCCACCCGCAACATGATGCCGTTCCCTTCTCCGTTGAGAATCCAACTCGTGCCCGAACCCATTGATGGAATGTCCGGCCCGCTGCCCTCAGGCCGGATCGCAATCGTTGTCAGCCGTTACAACCCAGGTATTTGCGACTCGATGTGTGATGCCGCAGTCGATACGTTGACGCAGGCCGGAATTGCTCCGGAACGTCTCTGGATCATCCGTGTGCCCGGTGCATGGGAGTTGTGCTGGGCGGTCGAGCAAGCCCTGCAGCATGCTGACGTCGCCGCAGCGATTGCACTGGGCTGCGTCATCCGCGGTGAAACCACACACGACGAACATATCAACCGCGCCGTCAGTGCGTCGTTGATGAGTCAGTGTATCAATAGCGGAATCCCGATTGGATTCGGTTTACTGACATGCAATACGCTCGAACAGGCGATCCAGCGGAGTGGCGGCAATGTCGGCAACAAGGGCCATGAGGCGGCCGATGCCGTGCTCGAACTATTGCGTCTTGCACCCAAATTGCGCTGAACGAATTTTCGCCGAACCACACCTTCGCTGCACAACCACGACTGAACCCACATGGAACAATCTTTTCTCGCCTATTTGCGAGGTCGCACCCGCAATCTACCCGCCGTCGCGGTCGGTATCGGCGATGATGCAGCTGTCATGGATCTTCCATCCAATGGCCCCCGTGTGCAGCAAGTCTTCTGCACGGACCAAATCATCGACGGTGTCGATTTTCAAAGTCAGACGCAACCGCTCGCATCCATTGGCTACAAGTCCATTGCGATCAACCTCAGCGACATCGCCGCGATGGGCGCCACGCCGACCGTAGCGCTGGTCACGCTCGCTCTGCCCGCCGACAACGCAACTGAAATTGCTGGCGAAGTCTATGAAGGTATTCTCGAAGCATGTGGTGAGTTCGGGCTCGCGATCGCAGGCGGCGACCTGTCCACCTACCACGGACCGCTGGCGATCGGTGTCTGTCTACTAGGAACCGTGAGCGATCCATGGCTCCGCAGCGGCGCTCAAGAAGGCGACGTGATTTTTGTTACGGGTTCGCTCGGTGGCAGCCTGCTCGGTCGTCACCTCCGTCCGGTCCCTCGCATCGATTTTGCTAACCGCCTTCGCCAGCATGCCGATGTCCATGCAGCGATTGACGTCAGTGACGGATTCAGTCTCGATCTCGACCGTCTGCTCGCGGCCAGCCGCGTGGGCGCGGAGCTCGACATCGAACGAATTCCAGTCTCTGACGATGCCGTCACCATGTCGATCGAGAGTGGCCGAACACCGCTCGAGCATGCCTGGAGCGATGGGGAGGATTTTGAACTGATCTTTACCACGAGCGAATCCGATGCGGCAAAAATTGAACAGTTATCTCTCGATGAACTGTCTGTCCAGATAACTCGCGTAGGCAGCGTTGTGGGGCGCACCGGATTATGGAAACGCGTCACCGGCAGCAAACTTGAACGTGTCTTCCCGCAGGGTTACGTGCATGGCGAAACCGATGGCTGAGTCGTTCACGTTCCCTATGGGTGAGTTCAATGCCGAATTCCCCTGCGACTACCTGTATGCGAAAAACCACATGTGGGCATTGCAAATCCATGCATCGGAACCTAAGACGGATCTGATACGTTATCGTTTTGGCTTGACCGCGTATGCCGTGCGTCTGCTGCAGGACGTATACTTTCTCGAATGGACTGTCGACGCTCCTGTTGCGCTAACAGGACGCACGCTGATCGGATCGATTGAAAGCAAAAAGGCTGAGAGCGATCTGTTCGCGCCCCTTGCCGGAACGCTGATCGCGATCAACGATGACGTACTCAGCGATCCCTCATTGATCAATGCCGACCCCTACGGGGCAGCTTGGATGGTCGAGATCGAAAGTACATCCGAGGCAGCGGCGACTCTACTCACCCCGGATCGCTACGCCGATCACTTAGTCGAAGCTTGGGAAGTCGCCCAGCGAACGATCAAAGGTCAAGCGAACCACTAGAATGAGTGAAGAGATCCGTTCGGTTTTACGTCAGCAGCGTTGCGTTCCCAAACCCAGCGTCAGTTGCGCAGCCATCGCGGATCATAGGTCCGCTCAGCGTTTGTCTACCTCAACCTGATAGACGTTTTGCATCCTGTCATAGCGGATAATGTGTACATGAGTACCTTTTGCGATCGGTTCACCGCAGGTGCGAATATCGATCAGCAGCGGCGCAGCGTTGGTCGCGTATCGGGCGCGGCCGAACGTATCGTCCACCGTGCTGGTCTCCACCACTGCGGTGCCACCCACCAAGGTCGTAGGATGATGTTGCGTCGGCGGGATCAGTAGCCGATGCAGTGGCGCTGTGCTGAAACGCGTCAATACCACGGCGATGACCCCGTTGCGAATCGTCAATAGCACACTCGTCCACAGGGCCGGCTGATAGTGTTTGACATCGAACTCAAACCACAGCACGAAACTCAGCACCCAAAAAAACAACGCGAACATCGTCAACCATACCATCAGTGGTACGCGATCCAAGTGAACCGCCCGCATCGTCGCCGCCGTCAATCCACCGAGCACGTCACTAGGAACGTGGTGCCCGTGGCCGTCCACGGATGTGTCCACGTGGGCACCGGTATCAAGGTGAGTTCCCGCGTCGACCTCCACTCCAGGATCCAGATGCATACCGGGGTCAAGATCCACGCCCGTATCGATGTCCGGTCCACCGAAGCCAAAATCCGGCGAGAACGCTCCCAAGAGCGAGATCAGAACAAGCGCGAGCACGATTGTCGCAAGGATACTCGCTGGCCACATCGGCCCCACAAACAGGTGTTCAAACAGCGAATGAAACCACGTCGCGCCATCGGCGAGCATTAGGAAAAACACAATACGAACCTCTGAAAAGGAGGGAGTCTGCCGAGTCACGCCAGCAGTTCTGAGTATATTCCTAGGCTGGGCCTGCCGGGACATCGGGCGCTACCAATGCCGAGCGGGCTGCATTTCATTTGCAGTCTGGCGAAGGCGAAACAGGCTTCGCCCGTCCAGCTTCGCCAGGAAGACGAGGTAGCTCATCCACTCTCGGGCACTTAGAAAACTGCGTGATCGCTGCGGAACGCGACCGGGAGTGGAGACGGCATCAATGTGAAGTCCCTCTAGATCGTCGGTTGGGCGGACGAAAACTTGCGAAACGTGTGGGCACGCCGGCGCCAAGGCCGTCGTACAACTGATTTACGACAGCACAAAGCCGTCTGTCACCGTAAAAAAAAAAACCCGATGCGCAAGCGACGATCAGAGAATATCTCGCCCACGCTTCGGGTACTAAAATCACCACACCGACGAGCGGTTACGGAAGCTGATCGGTTTCTCGGCTCGCCTTGGTCCCCAACGCTCCCCAGAGGCCATAGGGGCTCGCACTGCCCGGCGGTGTGTTGGAGGAACCCAGCGGCCAGTTCGGTGAGTTCGCGCTCAGGTTACCTGACTCGATTGACTCCGTAATGAACTTGACCGCGCCGTCGCCCATCAGCACGTGGCAACCGCCCTGGTGACGACTCGAAGCCGTGGCCATGACGTCGCTACCGTCGCCCGCATAGGAGCAACTGACGCGGTTGGGTGGCATGATGGTGGTAACACTGGTCATCCGAGGACGTCCATCGGCCCACCGCATGCCTTTCCGCTGGGATGCACTCCAGTTATCGGCATTGGTGCCGGGCATGTGGAACTGCGGACGCTGCGGATTGATCGTGCTTTCACAAACTATTGGAGTGATGAAGAAGTCGGCGTTACTTCCGCGGTTGACCGACGTCGAAAGAACTTCCAGCGTATTGTTGTCGACAACAATCTCAGCACAAGCAATCGTGTTACTCAAACCGTCGAGAACATCGCGGAACTTGGTGGTCATCCGTGTCACAAACATGCCTCGATCCATCCCACCTCGACGAGGTAGGCACCAATCCATGGGCGACTCATCTTCATTCACACAGGAATGATTGTTACTGGCAATCCCGTCGCCGATGCACGCGGCGTAATTGACAAACGCTTCGAAGTTGGTCGGCGGAACCGAAGGGTCGCTGGGGCAGCGATATGTTCCCATCTGAGTTAACCAAGGTGTGTAGCTTCGGTCCCAGGGGACGGGTCCCATGGCGGGGAACGGGGTGCCACGCGTCGTACCATCGTGATTGAGCACGCGCGGATTCGAGATCATCTGCCACACGGCTTGTTGCTCGATAAAGGGAGTGATCCCCACCAGATAACTCAATAGGTGGCGGTTGCCAATGGCGGGATTGGTCCCGCCACTTTGCACGGGAAGCTGATCGTAAGCGGAGTGGTAATTATGAAGTCCCAATCCGATTTGCTTAAAATTATTGCTGCAACTCATGCGGCGTGCTGCCTCGCGAGCAGCTTGGACGGCGGGCAACAGAAGCCCCACCAAGACACCAATGATCGCGATGACCACCAGCAATTCAACGAGGGTAAAACCGCCTCGCCGGGATGACGTATTCATAGAAAAACCTTTGGACTTGAAAAGTGCGCCAAGCGAACTCGGCAGAAAACAATACGAAAAGGAACGAAAGGACCTCACCACTTCTAACACGGTTCGTCGTAGGGCGAACAGGGTTGGCAGTAACAAGACTGGGGAGTCAAACGCGCGCAGCGATAATGTTGTCGACCGTCCGTGGCTCATTGGCTTCTCATATCGGAAGCGTTTTGCTTCGCCATTTCCTCCATTTCGGCGTCGGTATGAACGACACTATTATCGACACCGGGGATCGTCGCCGAATTATCGGGGCCGCACCCCAATTGCGTCACTGCCAGTAAAAAACCCGCGCAAACAGCTACAACTACTCGCTGGTACAACATCAAAACACTCCTCGGAGAAATTAACGCTCGACAACTTCGCGGGCCGAACCACCGCCAACACTCATTACAGTGTATCAAACCGCCGTAGAAAGAGGTGCAGCGCAAGCCAAAAAAATTCGATTTCGATTTATTTTTTGGGTACGCGGCTGGCAGATGAGGGAACCAACGTGGCTCGATGGGCGTAATGGCCCCGACGGATCTGGTTTTTTTCAGCCTTGATGGCGTCGGCCTCTTCCAGCCTCGGCGGCGTCACCCTCGCTGATCCCGAACGATGGTCAGGACGAAGGTTCCGCGAGATAAAAAAGGCCCTGGGGCCGGACCGCGAATCCACCGAATGAGAGCTCCGCGGACCATCGACGACTGGTGTCGAAAGCTCGGCGCTGGCACCTAAAGCTCGGCGCTGGCACCTAAAGCTCGGCGTGTACCATGGCGGCTTCTTCGGCTCGACGTAGGGCCTTTTCGACACGTTCCAGCAATTCGTCATCGCGTTGGCGACCGCGGGCCGTCCCTTCTGTCGCCGTGGCTGTGAATTCAGCTCCACAGTGCTGGCAGGCTACCGTGCACCCCAGAAGGGACGCTCGGACATCGATGCGACGACCACAGGTGGGGCAAGATTGTGTGAATTTGATCGACATATTTCAGATCTCTCCTTTCGGCCACTCAAAAAAGCGGCAATCCGTTTACTCAGGAAGATTCTAACCCTTAGTGGCAACGTAATGCAATGAATAATCCCGCAATTGCATCTCAAGCTATCTGGGCAGTGTAGTTGTGGTCATTGCGGCTGACAAGTCTCTAAATTTCAGAGTAGCAATTTCTCATGAAACCAGTCGTCTCTCTTGAGAGACTCCAAAAGGTGATCTGGTTCGCTCACCCTTATCCGATATGAGCCGAATCGAGAAACGTGGAGATTCCACTGGGCGGGCGACCGAAACTGCGAATCTCTTTAACGCGCCAAGGTGGATAGTCGTCTTTGTCGAGAGGCTCAAAACAGACCGAAGCAGCAGATCATCGCCAATCGCTAGGTGAAAAACAAGCCTTTTATTTGCGTTTATGGTGAAGGATTCCGTTTTTCTTCAATCGGAGCGCCGGTATTTTTGTGATTGGTGAATGAGTTGAGTTGGACACTTTGGTGAAGTTTTTGGAAGCGGAAGGCGGTGGAGGCTGAAGCGATCACAACGAGCGAAACAGATTCCTTTGGCGCTGCTATCATGATGGAAGACCACCGGCTCGTAAAATTGAGAATCTCCCCAAGGAAGTCCATGGCTGCTCCACCGCAACAATCGAAGATATCGCGCGATCGCATTGATTTAGACTCGGACGGTTTCCTGAAGTGCCCATTCCGGAGATGCCCGCCGAGCAGGTCATGGAGTCGCTGCGTGGGCGTGTTTCTCGTGGTCTATTGTGGCGTGGTCGATAGCGGGCTGACCGCAAGGGGACTTCTCGCTGCTGAGGTGTCGATCGTTTCGGCCGATGGATCTGCCACCCGGGGCGAGCTGGTCGACATCGGCAAAGCGGGAGTGCGCATTAGGCGTCAAGCGGAGACGGCGACTCTGCCGCTTGAGGATTTATCTCAGCTCAGCTTTAATCACGAGACTCGGCCGCCGCTGCCGATGCGTGCCGAACTGTCCGGCGGCTCGCTATTGAGTCTTACCGGTATCACGTGGACGGATGATTTGGTCAAGCTTTCTGTGGCTCGTCAATCGCCGCTGAGCGCGCCGGCTCGACAGCTTCGTTGGGTCCGATTTCGAGCCGGCACGCCCGCGACTGACCCGACTTGGCTGGGCTGGCTCGAAGAGAGCCGCCGCGCCGACAGGTTAGTCGTTCGCCGCAACGATCGGGCGCTCGATTCGGTTGAGGGGACGGTAGTGGAGATCGACCGCGATGCCGTCACATTCGAAATGCGAGGAAACGCGATCGATGCTCCGATGGCCAAGTTGGAAGGGATTTTATTTTCTAATTTATCACAGGAGGCGACAGATGCCAGCGTTCGATTGACAGACACGTCGGGATCCGAATGGATCGCGGAATCGATCCGCATGTCTGCGGGGGAGTCAGAGGTGGTGGTAGTCATCGCGGGGGGAATCGAACATAAGATCCCGATCGACCAAGTGCGCCAGATCAAGTTCGCCGGCGGAATTCTTTCTCTAACGGAAGCCGAGGTGGCAACCGCTAGCTTCGGCGGTCAATCGAACTTGGCATCGAAGGCTGCGAACTCCGCTGAATTGAATGAGTGGTTTGGTCCGCAGACCGACAACGGTCTGATTCGTGTCCATGCCCCTGGCGAGATCACGCTGCGAATTCCCGATGGTTATCAAAAACTGATTGTCGCGGCGCGACGTAGTCGAGAAGTCAGCGAGTTCACCGCACTCCGGCTCAGTGTGTTGCTCGATGGCGATGTGAAATGGACTGCCACACTACGAAATCGTGAGTCCCTCGGATTGGAACTTCCAATTTCGGAGGCGCGGCAGCTCACGCTGCGAGCGTCTCGAATGTCCGGCACCAGTGATGCTTCTGTACAGGATGGCGCTGCACTTGGTGGTGGCGTCGAATGGTTTTCGGGAAGGTTGTTGAAATGAAATGCATGAATATTCGCAACACGATTCATATTGACTGGGGGCCACGGCTCTGCCTCGGCATCGTCGCTGTGTTGACTGTCGTTCCCACCGCCGCGGAAGACGTCGATTCGTTGTGGCGGACGGAAACGCAGCGAGTGGACGCCATCGAACATGCAATGTCATCGACGGTCTGTGTATTCGTACCCGGTGGTGCGGGCGGCGGGTCGGCCGTGTTAATTTCCAAAGATGGTTTCGCATTGACGAATTTCCATGTCACAAGTCCGGCCGGTACCTACATGCGGTGCGGACTCAGTGATGGCAATATCTACGACGCGGTGATTGTCGGCGTGGATCCTGTCGGTGATTTGGCCATGATCCAGTTACTCGGACGCGACGATTTTCCCGTCGCGAACTTTGTGCCTAGTCGCCAAGTCCAGGTGGGCGACGCGTGCTACGCAATTGGCAACCCGTTCCTACTTGCGACCAATCTCCAGCCCACCGTCACGGCGGGCATCATCAGCGGCACTCGACGATACCAGTACCCGTCGGGCACGCTGCTGGAATATGGCAACTGTTTTCAAACTGATGCATCGATCAACCCAGGCAATTCCGGCGGGCCACTCTACGATGCCAGCGGAGATTTAATCGGCATCATCGGGCGATGCTCGTTCGAAAAACGCGGGCGCGTTAATGTCGGCGTGGGCTACGCGATCTCAGGTGACCAAGCACAAAACTTTTTGGGGTCATTGCATAGTGGACGGATTCTCGATCACGCCACACTTGGCGCGACGGTGGGAACGGATGACGATGGCAGCGTGCGGGTGACCAACATACTGCGGTCGAGCGACGCCTACCGTCGCGGCCTGCGTTACGGCGACGAGATTTTGGAGATCAATCACCGCGTGGTGCAGACTGCGAACGATGTTCAAAACATCCTTGCGACTTATCCCGCCCAGTGGCGTGTGCCGCTGACGTATCGACAAGACGGCCAGGTCGTCCACTCCCTCGTGCGATTGGCGAGTGTTCACCGCGGTGACGAACTGCTCGAGAAAATGAAATCGGCATTGCCACCTCCGCCACCGGCACCACCGAAACAAAAGCCGGAGCCGCCCGAGGACGAGCCACCCTTGGAGGACGCAGAGGCAAGCGGTGATAAAGCGCCCAGTGAGAAACCCGCCGTGCCTGATCCGGAGGCCGAGCCCAACGCGGAGCTGATGATGGATGCTGGTGGCCAGCCAATCCCTGCCGTCGCGGCCGCGAGGATCCAAGAACGCAAGGGCTTTGCCAACTACTATTTCAACCAGCAACGGCAAGCCGAGTTCATCGAGGGGCTCCGCAAGCAGTTTGATGATGTTCCTGCTGGAGATGGTCGTTGGAGAATCACAGGGAAGGCTGACATCGCGGACGAACCCGAAGCATTTCCCTTTGTGATGCTCATCGGCGAGGACGCTTGCGAGCTGACTCTTGGCGAGCGGCACGTGCGACTCGGTCGACCGGACGAATACGTAGCCGCGGTCGAGCGTGGAAATGCTACTGCGATTCTCGCTGCAATGTCCAGCCTCCATAGGATGTTGAAGACGGGCCCCGACCGCTTTGGTGACACGTACGCGTGGGGCACCGCCCCGTTGTTCGGCCAGCACCCGCTGCGTGAGTGTACGGTCGGCATTCATGGGGGGCTGGAGTCACGCTTTCTCATCCATCCGTCAACGAAGCGTTTGGAGGTCATTGAGTCATTTGCTGATCGCGATGGCGATCCCGCTGAATTGTGGATTGACCCGCCGGAGTGGCTGCTCGGAATCCGCCACGAAAATTACGAGGATGCGGACGACTTTTCCCTGGGCACCAATCAGAGCGACCTGACCGGCAGTCCTGGCTTGCCGCAGGTGCTGCATCTACGATTTGGCCTCGATCCGTTAATAACCCTGCGAATCGACGAGTGGGGCGCCGATGATAAGGCGACTGCAGATCAAGCGACCAAGGAGGGGGAGGAATGATGTTTCAGCAGGCAAGCCACGATTGGATAAGAAGCTTCCCGAAGCGGGGAGAGGGGAGGATTCATGTTCTTATCGTATATTCATCACTCTGTCTTTTGTTCGCAATCTTTCAGTTCATCATCTCGCCCGGCGCAGGCGCAACCGTCGCTTGCTCGCGCAAGTTCCCAGGTCCAGGACCGCGT
Source organism: uncultured Planctomycetota bacterium (assembly GCA_963763175.1). Lineage (GTDB taxonomy): Bacteria > Planctomycetota > Planctomycetia > Pirellulales > Pirellulaceae > Rhodopirellula. The sequence continues at coordinate 2,241,454 of CAVXOB010000011.1, forward strand.
CGTCAAAATCTACGGGGCGGGCGGGGCCGGCGGTTTAGACGCATATCAAAGCGGTTTCATCGTCTCCCCAATGGGTCATGTCGCGACGGCGTGGAGTAGCGTTCTCGATGTCGACCCCATTGTCGTGCTCGGCGATGGTCGCCGCTTTGAAAGCAAAGTCGTTGGATTTGAACCATCTCTCGAGCTCGCGGTATTGAAACTCGATGCGGCTGACCTGCCGTACTTCGACGTCCCCGCGGGTTCGTCGGATCAGCCGATCGCCCGCTGGGGAGACCCAGTCCTGGCCGTCAGCAATCTATTCAACATTGCCACGGGGAACGAACCCGAGAGCGTCATGCACGGCCGGATTGCTGCTCGGAGTAAGCTCGACGCACGTCGCGGTACATTTCAAACCGCTTACCACGGCGAAGTCTGGCTACTGGACTTGGTCGCCAACAACCCTGGCGCAGCCGGCGGTGCGTTGGTGGATCTTCGCGGTCAGCTCGTCGGTATGTTGGGCAAAGAACTGCGAGATCGCCGCACCGGCGTGTGGCTGAACTACGCGATCCCTTCGGATGTGCTTCGCACGCCGATCGGAGATATCATTGCAGGTAGGAAGACCGTCGCACCCGTCGAGCAAGACCCGCTGCTGGCACGCGACAAATCGCACAACGAAGGTACGCTCGGTTTTCGGCTTGTTCCCGATGTGCTCGAAACAACTCCCGTGTACGTCGATACAGTGGGTAGGACGAGAGCGGCTGCACTCGCGGACCTGCGACCAGATGACTTGATCTTGTTGGTCAATGGCCGCAGGGTTGCTCACCAACGTGCCTTTCGCGAACAACTTCAACGAATCGACCGCCGCGATAATGTGACGCTCACTGTCCAACGCGAAAATGAAATCCTCGAATTGACCATCCGCCCATGATGCCGCGTTTCTCTCACCTGCTGCTCGTGATCGTCAGCCTGTCGCTTGCTGGCGCAAATCCCATTCTGCTGCTCGCTGCCGATCCGGTGGATGCGGATTCGATGCCCGAGGCCGCCGATTATCAATCAGCGGTCGCCGAGCAGATTCGCCGTGTCACCGACCGAGTTTTGCCGTCGATTGTGAGCATTGAGGTGATCGGCACGCTGCAGTCCGATGGCGAAGTTCGACAAGATGCGCCCACCTCCGGTCTCGTCCTCGACCGGGACGGATTCATACTGGCATCGTCATGGATTACCCGTGGCCCATCGGCGAGCGTTATCGTGACCCTCGGCGGCGGGGAACGTTTTCCCGCTCGCGTGGTCGCCGAAGACAAGCATCGCGAATTGGTACTGTTGAAGATTGATCCCAAGCAAACCGAGCTACATCCCATTGCACTGGAGCCCGATATACGGGAAAAAGAATCGTTGGATGCGCTCCCCCATGCCGACTCGGTTCCCGCTATCGGAGCCACGATGATCGCGATTGCTCGTTACGGCGAGTCCGGCGTACCTCGAATCAGTACGGGAATTCTCTCTGCAGTCGATCGGTTGGACGGCACAGCGGTACAGAGTGACGTGCGGGTTTCACCTGTTTTTTATGGAGGGCCACTCGTTGATCTGCGTGGGAATTTAGTCGGTATGCTGATCCCTGCCGTGGGCGAGAATGGCGCCGAGGATCCGACCGAATGGTATGATTCAGGTGTCGCCTTCGCAATTCCCGCCGCCGTGATTGCCGACAAGCTAGATCGACTGCGGGCCGGTGAAACGATTCGCTCGGGTCTGCTCGGTTTGGTTGTCGGTGGTGATGATCCCTACGGCCCCGGCACCACGCTGGCTACGGTCCGAAAACGATCCCCCGCCGATCGAGCAGGCTTGCAGTCGGGTGATCGCTTGTTACGCGTGGGCGACCGGTTGGTGCGACGACGCCAAGAAGTACAATTAGCACTCGGTCGATTTGATGCAGGTGACGAGGTTTCCATCGAGTACGAGCGAGATGGCACAGTGCAGACGACGACGGCCACGCTCGCTGCGACGATCGAACCGCTTCGGCCTCAATATCTCGGGATTACCTCGTCGGCACTTCGCGTGACGTCCATTTTGCCCGGTTCGCCCGCCGACGGAATCTTGCAGGTCGGTGATGAACTGAAAACTCTCGATGACATGCCGTTGGAGGACCCTGAGGTGCTGCGGCAGCGGATGTGGTCAGCTGACCCCAACACGCCGCTCGCGATCGTGACAGAGCGGACGCACGCAACGGGAGACAAGGAAACGCTTAGCAAGCAGATCGAGCCTGCTGGATGGGCCGGCGCGTTGGAACGACTGGCATTGAAAGGACTGACGCGGCGCCTGCGTGAGGGTGACGCTCCCGAAAACGAAACTTGGCTGGCCACACCAATGCGATTGCCGGATATCGCGAATGAGGCGTTGTTGTGGCACCCCCAACAGGGTCCTGAGCGGCGAACGACGGCGGACGAGGTGGCACCAGTCGCCCTGGCAGTCTGCCTGTCGCCGCCTGCCCAGCGTGATCTACCTGAACAAATGAAACGATGGAAAAAACTTGCCGAACAATATCGCGTGGCCGTTCTGCTGATTGCTAGTGAAGATGAACAGCGCTGGCAACTCGCCGAGCTGGACGCGATCAGTAAATTAACGCTGCCGGCGATCAAGCTCTCTGGGGCAAATGCCAACGGCGTTGCGATACTCAGCCCCGGCGTGATGTCAACAGATGATGACGATGGGGCTAGCGCCGCCGATGCCATGGCCTTGGCTGTTTCGCTCTCGACCGACAACATTTATCACGGCCTGGGGATCCCCGCGAACACTCAGCCGCCGGCCATCCGTCTCCGCCGCGATGCGCCGATGCGCTTACTGAGAGTGTTGTTGACGACGGGACTGGACGGAGAATTGCCATCGTGGTCTGCAACGCTCAGCCGTCTGGGCTGCCCCGTCCAAACCACCGAAAGCATCGAACGGGAAGAGTTGTTACAATGGTGCCGGTCATTGCTGGTTTATTAGCGGGTGTAAGGAATTCCAGTCCGCATCACTCAATTCGCCAGCGAGCTGTCGATTTAGCCTCCCACCTCCCACCTCCCACCTCCCACCTCCCACCTCCCACCTCCCATCTATCCCATGCTCCCCCGACTTTTCGGACGGACCGCAGTCTTCGCCTGTGCACTGATCGCGACACGAGCGTGGGCTGACACTGCCGTCATTAACGAAGCCTACTTCGAAACTCACATCCGGCCGCTGCTCGTCGAGCATTGCTATGAGTGTCACTCCCAGGCTGCGGATGAAGCGATGGGCGAGCTTCGGCTCGATACCGCCAATGCGATGCGGCGTGGAGGCACGACTGGCCCAGCGGTTTTAGTCGGTGACGCGGCGGCGAGCTTGTTGATCAAAGCGATTTCCTACGAAGATGCGGATTTGCAAATGCCCCCCGAGGGCAAGTTGTCGGATGAGCAAATCGATCGGCTGCGGTCATGGATCGCTGGCGGAGCTCCTGATCCGCGCAGAGAGGAAATGGAGTCAGCATTACCCGTGAAGATAGCGCCGCTGGACCGCGACCCCACCACCCACTGGGCGTTTGTGGTCCCGCAGCAACTCGTCCACGAGGATTTTGAGACGCTCGTGGAGACGCCTGGGTTCGCGGCCGAGTCTGGCGATGCCGATCCCATCGACGAAATCGCGAGACGTCGTGCGGCAGCCGATGACCTCGTCCCCGCACCGCCCGTCGATCGCCGGACATTGCACCGGAGATGGAGTGATGACTTGCACGGCTTGCCAGCCTCATCGGAACAGATCGCCAGCCTGGAGTCCGATCCACGCCCGGATGCCGAGACACGTCGAATCGATCGGATGCTGGCCGATCCCCGATTTGCCGAGCGATTCACACGCCACTGGCTCGATGTCGCTCGCTATGCGGATACGGTCGGATATGCGTTCGGTGGCAAGGATCGAAATATCAGGGATGCGTTTCGCTATCGCGATTGGTTGATTGATGCCATTTCTGCGGATATGCCTTACGATCAAATGATTCTTCATCAACTCGCGGGCGATCAAACGGCAAAGCCCGGCAGCCACGATGCGGACGCGATGGGGTTTATTACCGTCGGACGGCAGTTTATCAGTCACGACGATACGATTGATGACCGGATCGACGTCATTACCCGCGGCCTGCTGGGCCTGACGGTGACCTGTGCTCGTTGCCACGATCACAAGTTCGATCCAATTCCCACGATCGACTACTACTCGTTGTACAACGTATTAGACAACAGTGTCCCACCGAAAGATATCGAGAAGGCGGCGAGCTCCTTGATGTTAGTGGATCGCGAGAAGGTCCGTGATACGCGTGTTTTCATCCGCGGCGACCGGTCACGTCGTGGCGACGTGGCGCTTCGCCGCTACTTAACGGCATTCCGTCAAACGGATGCAGACATTTTTTCCAGTGGCAGCGGTCGGCTCGAACTCGCCGAGTCGATCGCCGATCCCGCCAACCCCCTGACAGCCCGGGTGATGGTCAATCGCGTCTGGGCTCACTTGCTCGGTCGACCTCTCGTTGATTCGCCGAGTGATTTCGGTTATCGCACCGAGGCACCGCCACTGCAAAGTGTCCTTGACGAACTAGCGGTCGATTTCGCCAGTGATTGGAGTTTGAAGCGACTCGTTCGCCGCATTCTGCACACCCGCATTTATCACCAATCCGCACACGAGAGCGAACAGGCAATGGTGAGCGATCCAGACAACAAGCTCTGGACGCACGGTCTACGGAATAGGCTCGATTTCGAGTCGATGAGGGACGGTTTGCTGGTCGGTTGCAACTATCTCGACAATCGCCTCGGTGGCCCATCGGTTGAAATCACCCAGGCGGAGTTAATGCCTCGCCGGACGATGTACGCTCGCATCGATCGGCAAAATCTGCCGGGTCTGTTTCGTGCGTTCGATTTTGCTAGCCCCGACATGCACTCGCCGGGACGCTATTTCACGACCGTGCCGCAGCAACCCCTGTTCTTGCTTAATCATCCTCAGCTCAGCCAGTCATCGCGACTCGCCGTCGCATCGGTTCGGCACCAACAATTGAGCGACGGAGCAGCTGATACTGAGCTTATCACTTCATTGTTTTTGCAAATTTTGGGTCGGGAACCGACATCGGGCGAACTCGCGGATGCAGTCACCTTTGTTTCCCGACCACCTGCCGACAATCCGAGGGCAATCGACCCCCGAGCGGCCTGGCATTACGGCACCGCGACTTGGGCGGACGAACAGGTCAGGGAGTTTGTACCATTGACTGTCTTCAAGGACGGGCGTTGGCAATTCGGGGAAACATTCCCCAGTCCCGGTACGATGTCCTATTCGTCCTTGACGAGCGATGGCGGGCATCCTGCACAAGGAGATGCGGGTATCGTCGTGAGGCGTTGGACGAGTCCGTCGGACGGGGAATTGACGCTTAGCGGCACGGTCGTTCGGCCCAGCGACCAGGGCGATGGCGTCATCGCCATCATTCAGGCCCACGGCCAGTCCGTCTGGCGAGAAACGATTCTCTCGAAAACCCAAAGCTACAACGGCCTCCAAGTTGATGTCCACTCCGGCGACACCGTGGACTTGATCGTTCACAGCGGTCCAGGTTTGAGCTTCGATGGCTTTCAGTGGCGCACCAGACTGATCCTCGAGACTGGATCAGGATCCGTTACATTTAATTCCGTCGATGATTTTAGCGGTCCCTTGGCTCCCGCCAACGTTTTAACTTTGGACCGGTTCGAACAACTCGCCCAGGTCCTGTTTCTTAGCAACGAATTCTTCTTTGTCGATTAACCGTCATGACATACAACCTCAATCGTCGCGATGCCCTGCGCCAGTCCGGCATTGGTCTTGGATCGATCGCGTTGGGCAACCTCCTTCGCAGTGACACCTTGGCATCGTCGGCTGGCGATGGATTCATGGGCAATGTCCCCACTCATTTTGCTCCCACGGCCAAGCGGGTTATCCACCTGTTTATGAATGGGGGGCCGAGCCATGTTGACACGTTCGATCACAAACCCGCCCTCGCGAAGTTCGACGGCAAATCTGCCGGGCTGGACGAACTCAAGACGGAACGACCGACCGGCAACGTGATGCGGTCACCGTTCTCATTCCAGAAGTATGGAGAGTGTGGCCTTTCGGTCGGTGAGCTCTTTCAACGAACCGCCGCACACGCAGATGACTTGTGCGTGATCCACTCGATGTACGCGGACGTGCCCAACCATGAACCCTCGCTCCTGCTGATGAACTGTGGCGAAGCTCGGTTAATTCGCCCGGCAATGGGTTCGTGGGTGACCTATGGACTCGGCTCAGCCAATGAGAACCTGCCAGCGTTCATCGCGATGTGTCCCGGGGGTTATCCGATCAAGGAATCTCAAAACTGGCAAAATGGATTCTTGCCGGGTAGATATCAAGGTACCCACGTCGATCCGCGTCACGCATCGGTCGAGCGTCTGATCGAGAACATCCGCGGACGCTCCGTTGCGCCGTCTGATCAGCGGGATCAGCTCGATCTGCTGATGAAGTGGAATCGAGAACACGCCACGAAAAGATCCGAGGATCCACGACTGGAGTCTCGAATCGAGTCCTTCGAGCTCGCCTACCGCATGCAGAGCGAAGCGTCAGAGGCGTTTGATGTGTCGCGTGAGTCGAAAGAGACACTCGATATGTACGGTAGTGGTGAATTCGCTCGTGGTGCCCTGATCGCTCGGAGATTGGTTGAACGCGACGTTCGATTTGTCCAGCTTTACACGGGCGCGGGACAGCCATGGGATTCTCACGACGATATCCATATCGCTCATCGAAATGTTGCCGGTCAAGTCGATCAAGCTATCGCTGCATTACTCAGTGATCTCAAACGCACAGGACTGCTTGACGACACGCTGGTACTTTGGGGCGGTGAGTTCGGACGCACGCCCGTAGTGGAAATGCCCAAAGAGGGCTCCAACCAAGGCAAAATGAACGGACGCGACCACAATCATTACGGATTCACCGTGTGGATGGCGGGCGGCGGCGTTGCAGCGGGAACCACGGTGGGCGCCACCGATGAACTTGGGTTCAAAGCGGTGGAGAACCGCGTCCACGTCCACGACCTGCATGCTACCATTCTGCGTCTACTCGGTTATGACCACAAACGACTCACCTACCGCTACGCGGGTCGAGATTTTCGTCTGACGGACGTCCACGGCCGGGTCGTCGACGAGATCATCGCATAACTAATTGATTTTGCCGTCCCAACGAGCTTACTCCTCGCCGGGTGCCGCATTTGAATTTTTCGGTTTGAGCAGCCCCGCTTTGACGGCCTTGTCGATCTCAGCCTGCAGGTCGACGTACCTCGGTTCGGGAAGCTCGTCGCCAAAGCGGACGATTTCAGCGCGCAGAATCGCGTCGGGTGGTAGTTGTATTGCGGTCTTCTCCTTCTTTTCGGTCGGATCGATTCGTCGCAGGTTTGACACAATGTCCATCCCGTCGATCACGCGCCCGATCACTGATTGAGTTTCCGAGATCGCAGGGAGGGGAAGAAACAAGATTGCGATCTGGGAACTGCCGGAGTTTTCGATGAACTTACCCTCACCGATCGGCAGCTTCGCCATCACCACTGAACCTCGCAAACCGTGGCGAGATTCTTCGCGTCCGTGTTCGTCGATCAAAAACTCGCCAGAATTGCCTCGCCCATCTCCCGACGCATCCCCAGTCATCGCTAACAGATTGTGAGACACGACAGAAAAGTCCATGCCATCGTAAAACTCTTCCTTCACCAGTTTGCGGAAATGTGCAACGGCCGAAGGTGCTGCATCGGGGAATAACTCGATCAGGATGTCGCCTTGCGTCGTCTCGATTCGAATGTGTGGAAGGGAATCAGCATCCGTTCTTTCGATCGCAGCTTGTTCTCGTTCGTACTGTTTTTCGAGAATTTCAAGCTGATTTTTCAGGCGCAGGTCCGTTTCCTTCAGGCCAGAGTCGTCGACGGCATCGTAGATGTTTCTAGCAGCCTCGAACTGTCCCGACACGACCGCCGATCGGGCTGCTGCGAGAAATAGAAAGGTGTAGTTCTGTCCGAGGTCGAGCAGTCGGGCGGCAGCCTCGTACGTCTCTGCATCGTAGATGTCATGTTCGAGATGGTGCTGCACCATTGTGACGAGGTAGCGAGCGGCCTCCAAACTTGGCAGGTAACGGATCAAGTCCAGTGCATTGGTGAACTGCTTTTGCATTAACTCCCAGGTGCGTTTCCGCTGCTGCCGAAATCGTTCTGCTGCAGCGGGCGATTGATCGAGTCCATTGCGATAACGAAGTTGGTCCGAACGAAGCGCCAGCATCGCGGAAGCCAGAGTTTTACCGGTTTCGTCAAATTCGTCCAACGCCGCCTGGGCCTGCTCACGGACATCCTCAGGGAGGGTTGCAAGCGCCTTTTGAATTTCCTCGGGATCGTCGTGTATCTCATCAACCGAAAGCGGGTTTTGCCCCTCCGGTTTTTCCAAAGTAGGAGGTGTGGCTGCGTCGCTTTCTCGAGGCGCGTCTGATATAGCGGATTTTGCTGGTTCCACCGAATCTTGCGCTGCTACCAGCTGGCCGACCGTGAAAAAACTACACAGACTCAAGACGACGAGTGGCATTCTGCAGTGGTTGCTGCGACCGGCAGAGGACGAGTTATGGCGGCAGGAGATTGTGGACACTGGCATGGATTTGTTTTGAAGGTCAGTGAGTGAGGCCAGAGCGGCCCTCTGGTGCTCATACGCAGGCACCGGTAGAAGTGTTTTGCTGAGAGCTCATGACGATGGGCAGACTGGAAACGTGGCGGTGAACTGGGATCCGCCCCCTGAGGCCTGAGCGAACCGCAGATCACCTCCATGCTCACGGACGATTCCGTAGGCGATTGACAATCCCAACCCCGTGCCTTGCCCAACATCTTTGGTCGTATAGAACGGTTCGAAGATTCGCTCGACGTCTTGGGGATCGATACCCATGCCGCTATCAGAGACTTGGATTTCCACCCTGTCCCCGCGCACCGGGTCCCCGCCGCATTCGTTCAGACTGACGGTCACATCCCCGCCATCGGGCATCGCTGCGATCGCATTGGTGATTAGGTTCGTCAGCACCTGCTGAATCTGCGCCGCGTCGCCTGCTATTGTTACAGTCTGATCGGGTAGGCGTGTGAGAATTCGGACGTTCGACTTCACGCCGAGCGATTCCAACACCTCGCAGGTCCGGCGGATGACCTCATTGAGCACCAGCGGTTGGTGAAGAGACGGTCTTTGTCGTGCGAAGTCGAGGAGCTGCCGGATAATGTTGGTCATTCGCTCCGCTTCACTCTGAATCGTAGCGGCGCTGGCGACGATTTCATCGGCACTCAACTGCCCACTCTTGATCAGCCCCGCGCGTCCAGAGACCACATTGAGTGGTGTGCCAAGTTCATGGGCCATTCCGGCGGCCAGCGTTCCGATCGTGCCGAGTCGATCGGTGTGACGGATCGTGTCGCGCTGCCGTCCGAGGCGATGACTCATCTTGCTGATCGCCACGGCGAGTCGTCCGAGTTCATCGTTGGAAGTAATTGCGGGTGGTTGTTCAAGTTGCCCCTCGCCGATCGCGTTGACCTGCAAAATCAGTCGGCTCAGCGGACGGCCCACCAGGGCAACACCGCCGAAATAGATTACGATCGCGGAGAAAATCGCGACCCCCACCAAGGATCGGAGGGAGGATAACATTGATTGCCGAGTAAATGCGTCCTGATCCCCGAGCGATTCGGCAACTTCCACAGTCCCTGCATTGTCATTGCCCACTCGGATGGGAACATACGCATAGGATTTGCGGTTTCCGTTGGCGTCGGTGATCGAGAGGCTGGTTGTCTTGCGCGTCGTGGTCTCCGTGGCCCGCCGAACCGCTCCGTCAGCACTCCCTTGGCCTTCGATCCATCTCACCTCAGGCCCGTTGAGCTGTCGCGTGGAGATCTCGATCGCTTGTTGGACAGTGATCGTCCCGCCTTCCTCGTAGGCCTTTTCGATCACGGGCGCGAGCGTTTCGGCAATATCCGCCGCGTGAGCGGTGCGGCGTTGTTCGTCCCAGATTCGCTGCCTGCGAATCGTCTGCCAGGTGAACGTCGACACGATCGCCAAGACGCCGAACAAAAAGATAAAGATAAGCTTCGCGGCGAGTTTCATGATGCAGCGTTCACAGCGTGACGGCAAAACAGACTTCACAACGATTCCGGGCCAAATGCCGGACTTCGATCTTCTTTGCCCGCCATCGTTGAACTTCGCTCATCCATCGGGGGATTTGACTTGCCCGTTCATACGTGCCAAGCTTCATTGTGATCAAGCAGCCTTTAAAACATGTTTCGCGGCTATCAACCATGTTGCGGACCGTACTCAGAGTCGCATCGGGCTTGACGCTTGAGTCGACCAACAACCATTTGGCTCCGCGAAAAACGCGTCGCGGTAGGTCGCCAGCCCTCGCTGCGTAGTGAATAAATCGCGGGTGATCGGCAAGTCGGGGATCCATTTCCGCTGGATCGACGCCAATGACGTGCAGCCCCAATTCGAGCAGCCGACCACACGCCCCGCCGGGCGCGCTGCCCACTTCAACCGCCAAATCGTCCGGCCGCATGTCGAATCCACTCCACGCAATCGCTTCGGCCGCCTTATAATACGCTCGCGAAATCGGTTCGTACTCAGGGACAACGGGTTGTACTCCGCCGGGCCAGCGGCTCGGTAGAGTCGCCGCGGTATGGAAACCGAAAAACCAGTGGGACGGATCAACCAGCACCACGTCGAGTACGCTCTGCGACGGCTGAGCGATTTCATTCGGGGTCGGGCATCGCAGCCGAGCCGAACCGAGCCGCTTGTGAATTCGCTCTGCTACCGCCGAAGATACTTCATCGGGGCCAGGTTCAAAGTCGAACCGTCCGATCGGCACACGATCCCTTGGCCATACATGCAGGTGATCAATAGGGAGGCTGAGCGTATCGACCACTTCTATCAATCGATCAATCAACTCATCCGCGTCCGCAGACCTGCCGCTGCCGAGCGACCGGGATGCGGTCCGAATAAAAATTCCCGTTGGCGGCGGAAGAGACTCGTCGTGCTTGGCAGTGACGAAACCCGGCCGGGAAAAGGCAAGGCGCCAACCAGTCTCGGCAATCGTCGACTTGACGATTCCCTCAGCACCATGGGCGCAGCTCAGCATTGCGAAACTCGGACTGGGCGGTCGCTCGTTGGCGGCGCGGCAGTTCTTTTCAGGCGAGGTCGAACCGTTCATCAGGTTAGCTTTTGAGATTGTTGTTCAGATTCAGCGACGTCTTCTTGCGGCAAAACCCAAGGCCCCGATGTTTCGCCCCGAACCTGCCGCAGATACTCGCTGATTTTTTGTTTTGCATACTGGGCGCCACCGCTGCGATGCATCAGTGTTGCCATCGCCGATAAATGGTTGCCGAACTGTGTGGGTTGGCTGTAGCGCACGTGGCGCGGTCGGCCGAAGACGGGCAGCAGCATGAGACATAGGACAACTCCCAGAAAAGCCACATGAAGATTGATCAGACTCAGCGGCATCTCCGTCATCAGTTCCCAGCCCCGCGCCTTCGGGAACCCAGGCTTGGCATCTGAAACGGGTACCGGACCGTAGCCCGACGATAAAAACCCTACGTTGACATTCCTATCGGCATCCTTCATGCAGGCATGGCGAATTTGATCACGTATTTTGTCTGTCATGTCTTGGGCCGCAGCTCCCGTCATGGCAAAGTTCGTCAATAGCGAACCGCTGGCGACCACGATCATCTGCGAACTCTTCCAACGCGGGCAATTTATTTGGGCGAGCGTCGTAAGCGATTTCGGGCCTTTGGGAAATGTGACCGTGTGTTGCACCATCGCCTCCACGTCGAAGTCATTTTTAGACTTTTTTGGAATTCTTGACCTTGTTCCATGACCTCGAATTGAGAAGTCGGTTTGCTGGCGACTCGGCAACTCGACAGGGTAGGGTAGAACATCTGCGGTGAACCAGTTGCCCAGGGCGATGTCTTGCCTCTCGTTTTCACTGAGCAATCGTTCGTTAATCAGCTTGGCTAATTTCCGCCGGTATGCCAGTCGTTGCGCCGGAGGTGCGAGAGTCGCAGCTTCCCGAAAATAGGCCTCCGTGCTGCCACTGTCGGGGACGATCAGCACCAGGGTGCGGTGGTCCTGGGAGAGCCAATTGTCCATCCAGTCCTGGATCTCTTGCAGATTCATGGGAGACCAATTGGTGGGGATCCATACGATGGCGTCGCTATCGATTTCGCGGAGCGACAGGCTCGCGATGTCGTGAGATCGCATCTCTGGGACCGCGCCAGCGGGCGACTCCAGCAGAGCAGAGCGGAAGGCGCCAAAGCCGTTAAGACTCTCATTCCCCGCCGATCCCTCTGTGGCTCCGTAGTCAGAGTCAAATCGCGAACAACCTGCGACGACAAGGAGCAGTAAAAACAGAGAAACATTCTCGAACCGAGTGAACCGTCTGCCAACGCTCGTCGGAACAACAATCATTTGGGACCTCCGGTGGCCGCTACGGTGGCTTCCATGGCAAGGTTCGCCTGCCACAATCGCTCGAACTGCGCAGCACTGAGAGCATGATTGCCAAAGTAAGACCGTTCAAAAGCCTCGACGGTGTCGCGCAACTGATCACCGACCGACTGCTCTGATTGTCGCGTCTCACGCACGTACTGGTTATTGGTTTTCCATCGTGAGAGGCGAAGCCAGCCGACTCGATCGAGCATCAACAACTGATGTCCGTAAAGGAATACAATTGCCTGATCAAAGTCTTCACGTTCTATCCACCGTTGCAGTTCAGCCCTGGGACTGACATTGGTATTTCGCAATTCAGCAGGCAACTCGGCAATCCGCTGCTTGGTTTGCTCGTCGAGCGCACGGCCTCCGATAAGCTCTGGCTCCAGCGAATCGCTGCGAAAATCAAACGAACTGTTGGCGAATACGTACATCAATAATGCGACCATCCCACATACGATGATAACCAGCATCGACCAACCGATCACGTGGCCGATTCCGAAGCTTCGCCATGCCGAGGGTGTTGTCTGCTTCGTAGGTGTTGGTGAAGGAGCGGTTTTGGGTTTGGGTGGCTTGGCCAGCCACCGGCTCTCTCGATTCTTATTATCAACGCGATCGTCGCTCAATTCGATCGACCGAAGTTTCTGATGCTCTGAATCAAACCAGGACGAATCGGCAACCACCGGCGTCTCGGTCGCTGCGGGGGCGATGATCTTGCCGCCAGCAAGGTCCTGTGCAGAGAGTCGAGCCACGCATACGACGAATGACAATCCACACGTCAACAGAATTGCAAGTGAGCGCATCGTCGCCGATGCCGTGCCCACAGCTGTTGCGGTGCCCGGGGGCGAAGGTGCCGGCATGGAAGGAGCCGAGAGGGCAGCTTGGTCGGTGGACGTCGTAGGCTTCAATACCGTCGACATCGCATCTTCGCCGAACTGCCGGATCGCTTCGGCGCGAATCGCCAATTCCACTTCCCACCCCTCCAGGCGAATCCGTGCATCGAGGTAACCGAGCAGTCTCACGACAACGCTCAGGGCCGCGATCAGCCACAGCGCGAGCGGGAAAAACACGAGCCAGGCGAAGGCGTCTGCCGACCAGTTTCCAAACGCCATTCCGCGCGTCCAAAGCAGGGCAAAAAAAATGCACACCAACAGCACCGAGAGGGTCATTGAAACGGTGATGAATCGTCCACCGAGCTCACTGGCCAGAGGAGAATGCAGAGCCTTAGCGCGTTTGCCCAGCGTAATGACATCCGGATTTTTGCTCCGCATGGGACAGCGTTCGAGCAGGATCATCTCTGCAACAAATGGGCGGCTGCTCCGCGTCACAGCCGCTATCACCATCAGCCCGACAGGCACGAAGAAATCGTAAAATGCATTCGTCTGGGTAGACCAACGAAATGCCACAAACAACATCGCTGGAATCGCCAAGCGGCGTAATCCGAGGACACGAATCAACTGCCAGACGACAGGTCGGACCTCGCGAATCGCCTTGTGCAACGGAATTTGCTGTTCGAAAATCGATTGGCCAAGCATGTACGTCGTGAGCGCACCTGCGATCGGTGCTTGCAGAAACACGAGCGTCGTCATCCACATGAAATATCGAAATCTCTCGCTTGAAAAATCACTCTCAAACGGAAGATTTTCGACCGGTTGGAGCGGCAACCACGCCAATAGCAAGAGATCTGCGATAAGCCAGAACGCTGCGCCCACGAAAAATGCTTGAAAGAACGCCTTGGGATAGCGGCGAATCATCACCAATGACAGGTCGCCGATTTCGGAGAGCGTCCGGACACGAATCGCGACATGGGTTCGATCGAGCTGCACGGGCGTCTATTCAGCTTGCATCAAGAAACGTTTACGAGTGCGAGGAAATCCCAGCACGACGAAATAAAAGCTGATCATCGCCGACGACATGATCGCCCACGCCGCTTTGAATAAATAGGGCGCGGGGCTCGGTGACAGAAACCCTTCCGTGAACGCCGCCAGAACGAACAGGGTTGCCGCCGCGGCCATGATTGGCACGCTCCGGTGGGCGGATCGCCGCATGGAATCGATTCGCGTCAGTCCCTCGGTATGGAAGAAACCCACTCCCAAGCGGAGGCCCGCTGCGGCAGACAGTGCGATGGCGGTCAATTCGAAAGGGCCGTGGGCGGTCACGAAGTGAAAGAAATTATCGCTGCCGACTGTGTTCTCCCGTGCCATGTATCCAAACATCGTGCCCAGCGCGACGCCGTTATACGCTAGCAGATAGAGGCAAGGGATCAGCAGGATGCCATAAGCAAAACACTGCAGGCCGATGCCCGTATTGTGCATGATATAAAACCCCGACATGCCAACGTAATGACTGAGCGAACCGTTGATTTTTTGGTCGTACATGGCCTCCAATGAATCGAGCTGATCTTGACCAACAACATTGGCAGCAAAACTTGGGAATAACGTCTGCTCATATCCAAGGTACATCGATAAGGCGAACATGCCAAAGAATACGATCGTCGCAACTCGCACACAGGAATCGGCAAAGATCTGTTGAGGAGCTTCATAAAAGACCAACTCGAAGAACCCAACAGGTGAAAATTTTCCGCTTCGGTAAAGTTGGTTGTGAGACCGCGCGACGAGTCGATGTAGATAGGTCACCGTTGCGGGCGGCAATTGATACGCATCTGCCAATGCGAGATCCGCACAGGCACCGCGGTAGAGCGTGGCAAAGCGTACAATACCAGCAGCGCCATGGTACCGTTCACCGGCTTTGCGAGTCTTCCCACTGACCTCCATCGCATCGCATAATCGTTCCAGCTCAGCCCAGTTGCTGCGACGTTTATCGAGTAGCTTGGCGATGTTCATGTGAGATTCGTGGGATGCTCGGCGGGTCCCCGCGTTGAGGGCAATTGTTTGCCCGGGTTTCCTAGTGACTGTAAATCAGCGGCTGACGGACCTTTATTTCGCTTCTTCTGAAACCTTTTGAGCGGGCACATAATCGCGCACCCAAATATTGCGGAAGCGCACCGGGTTGCCGTGATCCTGCAACGCGATCGGTCCTTTGGGGCCGTGATCGTTGTACTGCGGAGCCCGATGGAATGGGGTATCGCCGAGCAGTTCAAAATGGTTCAGCACCAAGACACCGTTGTGCATGACTGTGATGTAGGCGGGCGACTCGAGATTGCCATCGTCAAAGCGTGGTGCGGTCCAAAAAATATCGTAGGTGTTCCACTGGCCCGGTGGACGCATCGCATTCACCGCTGGCGGTGTCTGTTTATAGATCGACGCGGCTTGACCGTCGAAGTACGTCTTGTTTTCGTAGGAATCGAGCACCTGTAGTTCATACACGCCCATTAAGAAAACCCCGCTATTACCGCGGCCTTGCGATTCTCCCTTGGGCGGGGTCGGAGCAGACCACTCGATGTGGACTTGGCAATCACCAAACTCCGCTTTGCTGCGTATCATCCCGCTACCCGACAGCAATACGTCACCGTCAGTTGTCCACTTGTCAGCTCCCTTCCATTTCGACACGTCCGAGGCGTTTCCAAACAAGACCGTCGCGTCGGATGGTGGGTCGCGATCTGTTTTACCAGGCGTGACGATTTTGGGCTCTTGCCACTCGATACCGGTTCGATAGTCTTGTGCGGCTGCTGTGCCGATCGTGCCGGCGAGCGTAAGAAGGGCGATTGGGAAGGCGAGCGTTGTTTTCATAATGACGTTGGGTAGGGTGAGGAAGCGCGGGAGGGAGGAGGGGGAGGTTATTGGACTTCGAAAATAGCTTCGATTTCGACTGCCATGTCGGCTGGCAAGGCGGATGCACCGATCGCACTGCGGGCACCAACGCCAGCGTCATTGCCGAAGACTTCACGCAGCAATTCGCTGCAGCCATTGATTACTGCCGGGTGGGCATCGAAGTTTTCAGTACACCGAACCAGACCAAACAGTTTGACTAAACGAGTGACTCGGTCCAGTGTTCCCAGGTGACTTCGCAGGGTGGAGAGCATGGCCATCGCGGTCAAGCGAGCCGCGGCTCGGCCGCCGTCAACGTCCATGTCTGCGCCCAAACGCCCCTTCAGCGGATAGCCATCGCTTTGCAGGGGGCCATGACCTGACAAGTAAACGAGATTGCTCACCTGCACGATTGGCTTATATAGTCCCATCGCTTGAGGCGGCGGTG
Organism: uncultured Planctomycetota bacterium; assembly: GCA_963763175.1. Lineage (GTDB taxonomy): Bacteria > Planctomycetota > Planctomycetia > Pirellulales > Pirellulaceae > Rhodopirellula. Next base: position 2,258,091 of record CAVXOB010000011.1, read on the forward strand.
GAAGCTCGAGATCAAGCTGTTCGATCCGGGCGTCGTAACTCATGATGCGGCTTTCAAGTGGATAATCAAACAAGGCTCAGTTGAGAGCTTTCTCGAAAAGGGGTCTGACCCCTTTTCGGAAAAGCTCTTAGACGGTGACGTTCTTCTTTTCATTATCGACGGATGTGCTAATTTCCTCGGCGACCAGGTCGGCTTCGAACTGCAACCTGGCATAGGCCGCAGCGCCCATCACCCCCGCGTCATCACCGAGTCTCGCGGCGACGATTTTGAAACGATCTTTATACACTGGCATGACGCAGCCGTGGGCGGTTCTGCGGACTTCATCGAGGAATAGGTCTTCCATCGCTTCGACCAAACCACCGCCCAAGACGATTTTGTCGGGACAGAGCATGTGGACGACATTCACGACAGCATAACCAATCACCTTGGCTGCTTCCTCGACAACCTGTTTGACCGCCTTGTCACCGTTTTTGACCGAGTTGGCGAGCGATCCGCTGCGAATCGACGCGAGATCAGTGCCGGCGTCCTTCATTAGCGCTGGCGCTTCACCGCGATACGCTAATTTGGCCGCCTCGGCCGCAATCGCCAACCGGCTCGCCTCGGTCTCGAGCGTTCCCGGAATTGCACCGCCGCTACAGCGAACTCCGGAACTGATCCGGGTATGCCCGATCTCCATGCAGGAAATACCAGCCCCTTGCAAGATTTTTCCCTCATAAACACAACCGCCTCCAATGCCCGTTCCCGGAAAAATACCGACGACGCAGCGGCTGCCTTCAGCGGCTCCGAACCGATATTCGCCGTACACGCCCGCGTCGACATCATTAATCACCGCCACAGGGCACTCGAAGTGCTTGTTGAGCACCTTGCGGACGTCAACCGTGTCCCAACCGAGATTGGGGGTGGACAATAATCGACCCCCCTCCAGGTCAATCGGACCGGGGCAACCGATGCCAATGCCCGCAACGCGTTTGACATCAATCTCGCTCTCGTCCAGTAATTTCTGGATCGTCGTCGTGATTCTCGCGATGCCGGTATCGCTGCCACGCGTTTTTCGCCGCCGTCGCCCGAGAGGCTTCATTTCATGGTCAAAGGCGACCGCCAGCATCTTCGTGCCGCCGAGATCGAAACCAATCCAAATATCTTTCAAAACAAACCTCGAGTTTGTGTTGGGGTCAGTCGTCCCGTAAGACTTCCCAGCATAAACAGAATCGGTCGCTCGTGATACACGGGCGAGCCTATCGGGACTCGAATTACCGACTGTTATGCTGATCGGAGCAACATCACCACCACGCGCGCCGCGATGGCTTCGCTACGGCCGACCGCATCGACGCCTTCGCCCGTCTTCGCCTTTAATCCCACCGCATCGACGGGGCACCCAACCAAGCCTGCCACCCGCTCACGTATCACGTCGATGTGAGGAGCCATCTTGGGCTGCTGGGCCAAAATAACGGCGTCGAGATTGCCGATTTCGTAGCCCGACGCGCGCACCATGCCGAGTGCCGCGGAAACGAACTCGGCGCTATCGCGATCTCGATTCACTTCCGCATCGTCAGGAAAAAGGCGACCAATGTCCGCAGACGCGATCGCCCCGAGTAACGCATCGGTCAAGGCATGCAGCAACACGTCGGCGTCGCTGTGGCCAATGGCGTGAAAATGCTCGGGCGAGTTTCCACCAATATCAATCCCGCCAATTCGAAGCGGCCCGCCCCGCCCGAGTCGATGCGAGTCGTAGCCGAGGCCGATGCGAAAGGGTAGTGTTGAGCTCAATGGAAGCAATCAGCTCGGTGGCGTGAACTTAGGTGCGGAAGGCTCGGGAGCATCCTCTTCGTCATCCTCGTAGGCTTTCGGTGTTCGGCTCCCCTTCGCGCGGTCATCGACCGCCATGGCGCGATCGACATCCCGCTGGGCATCACGGAACTGCTGCTGCACCTCGTTGAGGCTGCGTTTTAATTGGCTGTAAGAATGACCGAACTTTCTCGCCACGTCCGGCAGGTTGCCGCCGAACAAGACGACAGCGATGACGCCGATGACGGCCATTTCGAAGAAACTGAGACCAAACATCTCAGACCTTTTCGTGCAGCTTTTCCGACTCGTCAACGTCATCCGTTGATTCGGCCATGCCGCGTTTAAATTCGTTGGCACTCTTGCCCAAGTTTCGCATTAACGTCGGCAGTTTCGAACCACCAAAGAGTAACAGTGCAATAAATAAAACGATCAGCAGTTCAGAGGTTCCCGGCATTCCCATGGCAATTGTCCCGCATATTGGGTGATGAAGTCGATGTTGTAACGGTAGCCCAAATTCATTTTCGATAACGAAATTGGTGTTGTTCTCATCACGAGGCTATCTGTTCGACGCAGTCGCCTGCCTACCCGTTCAAGTTGGCAGGAGAAATTATCAACGAAATAGCGTGGTGAAATTTAGCGAACAACCTCGGCGAAAGCGGGTAGATCGGATGCGAAGTAACCAAAACCTGCCTCGGAAGCAAATTGAGTCGTTCACAAACATCTCCGGGACCGAAGAACGAGGACAAAATCGCTGGAGGCAGCCATTTCGCTCTCGATGGACAAATTATAGACAACCGGGACGGCGACGTCAAAGGCTGTCGGAATTTCTGGGATAGACTGGCCGTCGCGGCGTCCTTGCTGCAGAACCATCAATAGACATGGCTTCAGAATCCTCCGCCCCGAGCGAGAAATCGACGACGTGAATCCGAACCGGCTATGCGAGATCTGGGACGACCACCACGCGCAGTTGCTGCTGATCGCACGATCGATCGGCAATGGAGTCGCTCAACCCGTTGTCGAAGACGCCGTCCAAGAGGCATTCATTGAACTGGCGAAACAGACAACCGAACCGACAGATGCCCTGGGATGGCTGGTGAGAGTCACTCGCAACCGTATTCTGGACACCATTCGAGGGGAAACCCGGCGCCAACGCCGAGAAATCGCTCACGGCGAGCAACATTGGTTCGCCGAGCCGACTTCAACTCAAACGATGGACGCGGACCAAGTGACGCGCACCATGGAAACACTACCAGAGCTACCACGCCAAATTATTACGATGCACGTGTGGGGCGAAATGACCTTCGAATCCATTGCCGGAGCACTGGATATCTCCAGCAGCTCGGCACATCGACACTACCATCAAGCCTTGAACTTGCTCGCCACTGAACTCCGAGAGGACCAACATGTCACCCGATGAAATGAATGAGCGCGAGTTCGTAGAGCGACTCGCCAGTCTCAAGCCGTCCGCTACAGCGGAGGATCCACGCATCGCGTTTTACAACATGGGATTCGCAGCCGCTTCATCGAGTAACACGGTGGTGAAGCAGTCAAAAATTTCCGCGAAGCGTACTGTGGGGCGTTGGTTGACCGCCGCTGCCGCCATCGCGACCTGTATGACGCTGGCATTTTTAACCGGCTACTCGTTTGGTCCAACTCTCGTACCTGATCGCCTCAACGCAGCGGCAGGAAATAGTCGCCTTTCGCTCCGCGAAAGTAGCGAGGAGGGTCGCTTTCGCGTAGCGAAAGACGACACTGAAAATCCGCTCGATCCTACGACCAGGGGGCCACTCATCGATCCTGCTTACGCAGGCTCGCGAGCCGGGGTGCTCTCAGTTGGCTTGCAAGATTACTGGCCGCACCGCGAACTGACTGCTTATGGCGTTTCCAATTTCCCACGCCAGGTTCCGCGCGGTACCGAACGCAGTTCCGACAACCAGAAAACGTTCGTGTCGACGCTCACTCGTATGGACTATCTCAATTGGGAGGATGCACAATGAATCGTTTATCACGCCCTGCCATCATCACTCTGATGCTGACGATGGGTATTGTCACCGGGCAGATGCAGGTCAGTGCTAACGCATCGGAGCCGGACGACCCATCCGGGACGCGTCTGGTGATCAGCCCGGCTGCGGAACCGGACCCGGCGCTACGTTATCAGTTTTGGCCACCGCTGAATCAGCAAAAGCCAATCAATGCAATGCCGTTTTTCTCGCGGGCCATTCTGATGGCGACGGAGTTACGGCTCCGTCAGAGCGAGTACGAGCTCAACGCCGGACGCGATGACCGTTGGCTCGGTTCGCAATGGAAACCCGAATACGCCGAAGAGGTGAGCGAGTTTTTGTCACCTTATCGAGACTCGCTCGCCGAACTGGAGCGTGCGACCGATTGCATGCGGATCGACTACGCGATTGTCGACTCCTCACTATCCATCGACGAGATGTATCAGTTGATGCTGCCGGAAGTCCAAGAGTCCCGGTCGCTAGCAAGATTGCTGCGACTCAGAGCGAAACTGGAGATGCATTCTGGGCGTTGGGACGAATTCACGCGGACGATGCAGACGATGTTCCGGCTCTCCGAAATGGTCGGTCACGCAGGTGACTTGCTCATCAGCCGTCTCGTCGCACTCATGATTGCTCGCATTACTGTCGAGACCATCGACGAGGCAACGTTGGTACCGGGTTGTCCCAATTTTTACTGGGCACTCGCAGCCGTGCCGAGCGGATTGATGGACGTCCGCAGCGCGATCAACCAAGAGTTGCAGGTGTTACCGAACCTGACGCAAGGCTTGGCGGCGAACCCCGACACTCCGATCGGCGCGGTCGCAGCCCGTGCCAAGCTGGGCGAGATCATCCATGCCGCCAACGAACTTCAATTGCTGAGCGAGAACCCACTTGCAGACCAAGCCAAATCACTTTCGCAACTCACCGGTGGGTTGGTCGTGATCGCTGTTGCGGACCAGTCGAGAGCTTACCTGCGAAATGAAACCCGCTGGCGTGACCAGGCTGACGAACTCTCCGACAGCGAGTGTGTACTTCGTGCTTTCGCGATCGAAGTCGACCGGGCCACCTCCAACATTCTCAAATGGAACTGGTTGCCCGATTCCATCCGTCTGCAAAATGCCCCGAAAGGCGACGTCGAGTTGCGTCGCCTGAGGAAGTTGGCAAAGGATGAGATCAATCCAGCCGCCATTCTCTTGGACCTCGTCTTGCCCGCGACCAATCAAGTAAACCGAGCCGAATATCACGGCAAGCAGTCCATCGCTTTCCAAGCAACGATTCACGCCATCCGTGAATTTGCGGCGGAACATCAACGGCTGCCCGAATCGCTCGATGAACTCACCTTGCCGGCCTGGCCCGATCCAATGACTCAGCAACCCTTCGGATACGAACAATCAACGCCTCAAACCTCGACACTCACCCGCGGTGAACACCATCTCGGTGACAAGAATACAACCTTCCTCTTGGAACTCACGGAGTAAAGCTATGTTTCGATCCCTTCTGCTATCGGCATGCGTCGTGTCCATGCCAACAATCATGGCGGCTCAAGAAGTCCGGTCCAAGTCGTCGCCAAATCTCGCCCTTGGCAGGTCAACAGTCGCGGTGCTCGACATCGATCTCGGCAAGATTGACTGCGACGAGTTGGAGACGTGGGTGCGTCAACAGCACCTCGATGGTCTCAGCGATCAAGACGTTACTGCACTCTCCGAATATGTCAAGGAACAGCTCGATGAACTGCGGGCGTCGGGCACGCAGCGACTCGTGTTTTCCTGCGCACACCAACAGTCTGCTCGACGGTATCCCACTCGTGCAAGGGCCGACGGAAGAGGCGAAAAAGTACGACCAAGTCTTGTCCAAGTGTTGGAGTTTCTTTCTAGGTAACCAGAAAGCTGCCATGAGAGCGTCGTCAGGATGGGCAGCGTTCGGGCAAATGGCCGATGTCGAAAACGTCATGGCAGACGGCGCGCAAATATCATCTCGATTTGCTGCGGCGCTCGATGCTCGTCAGCTCGATCATCAACTCATCATCAGCCTGCCGCAGGAATCGAGAGAGGATTTGATTGAACTGTGGCCGAACTCGCTTCCTGCACGATCGCTGCCAATCCAGATCTCACCGCAACAGCTCGCCCGCGACATCAAGACGATTGATCTGCAGTGGTCGCTGCCGCCAAGGTCCGAGCTCAAGCTCGCGCTGACAGCCTCCAGCGAAGGGGCGGCTAATCGCCTCGCCGGTCAAGCGACAACTCTCATCGACTCCGATCAGCAGTGGAAATCGGCGTTCCGAGTGAGGACAGAAAAGAAATCGGTGAACATCGAATCAACTGGAAATCCCGAGTCGCCTGCGTTTGCAATCGTGCTCGCAGAGATTTCCAATGAAGTCACCCAGCATCGTCAGCAAGCTCTGCGGCTGCAAACGATGAACAGGATGAAACAGATCGGTCTGGGACTGCACAATTATCATTCCGCTTACGGGCACTTTCCATTGCCAGCCACCAAGAACACGGATGGACGCGAGCTACTAAGCTGGCGCGTGGCGACTGCTCCGTTCATGGGTGAGCAGCCGATCTATCAAGCGATCGACAGAACACAAGCCTGGGATTCGGCAGCCAATCAAAAGTTCACGCAAACGGACGTATCTGGTTTCCATACTCCCGGCGTTTTGGGTGGCAAGACCGCGATCCGGCTGCCCTCGATCACAGGGTCATTGTGGGATGGCACTCACGAGAAACCGCAACTGCGCGAGATCGCGGATGGCACCAGCAACACGATCGCAGTCGCAATCGCACCGGTCGATCAAGCCGTGCCGTGGACGAAGCCCGAAGTCTGGCAGCTCGACGAGAGCGACTTGATCGGCAGCTTCTTTGGCGACCGCGACGAAGTCATCGTGCTCTCGTTCGACGGAGCCGTGCATGTGATCACAAAAGCGGAGATGACGAATGACAGGCTACGCGGACTGCTCACGATTGCGGGTAGGGAGATATCCGATTGGTGAACGACCGCGAGACCGTCAATCTTTGCCGTCCGATCGTCGATTCCACCTCGATGCACGGTGGCTGTCTTGCATCCAACCGTTTACAAAAAAATGGGAGCAGCTCTTGAAAGCGGCTCGCCGCAATGCCGCTCAGCTAGCGGACAGCGCACCTCACGCACGCTTTCAGCTCGGAGAGCTGAGCGACAATCTCAGCGAAAAAAACGCGGGTCTAGCGATAGCGGATGTACGGCAGCGTCCGCAGGCTCACTGCATGTGGACCTCTTCGACTTGAGGTAAATCGTCGAGAGAGTCGAGGCCGAGGAGTACGAGTAGGCGTTCAGCTGGATAGAATCGAGAGATCAACTTTGGTTGTGATTTTTTCGTCGACGAGTCCGATCTAGCATTGTTCTGTGCAACTTCTGGTTCTCGTCGCATTTCAACCAGTCGCCGTCTGACCATTTGGTTCAGGAGAGGCCCGCTATCCCGGCCCCGTTTGTCCGTACACTCCCCCGCCGTGATACCAGGCTGATAGGCGACCATGGCGAGCACTTCGATGGCGGCTTGGGCGAGTTTGGTTTCACGCACCTTACCCGTGAAAACGTGGCGGATTGATTCCACCTCCGGTGCCACGACGAGCCGATACCCCGTGTCATCTTCGGCAATCCGGATGCCTTGACGATGAGTGCGATAAGAGGATTGCAGTCGATCGATTGTCTCCACGACGTCTTCAGGTGTCATGCCACGCATAATGGAGGCGAGTCTCGCCGCGGTGATACCCTTGCCATTTGGGTTGCCAACAAATAGTGCCGCTTCGATGATCGCCTCGGGGGATGCAGCGATCTCTTCCGCCGGTCGCTGGACTTCGTCGGCTTGCCCTGAATCATCTGGGAGCTGCGAATCGCCTTCAGGATCGTCGGCAATGGAATGAATGCTGCTGGCCTGGGCAGCAACCAAATGCTCCCGCTGGAGTACCTCACCCATTTCGAGTCCCGCACCGCCTGGAGATGTCTCTGCGTCGCCGACGAGATGCTGGTACGCGGCTCCTAACTCTTCGAGTGAGAATGCATCCTCATCGTCTTCGAAATCGACGTCTTGGTCGAGATTCTGATGAGGAGGTTCATCGCCGCGGTCGCCAGTGTCCTCATCGTCATCACTCGTTTGCTTACTCATACGGCGCCGCCTCCGTACTGGGACGCGGTCCATTCAGCACGCAGTTGTTTCATTCCGCGATGAAGCAATCCAGCGACTGCACCGGTTGTTTTCTCGAGCACCTCGGCAACCTCCGCGAGTTTCAACCCTTCGAGGTAATGCAGTTCGATGGCTTGCCGCTGACCATCGGGTAAACGTTCAACGGCGGCGGCGAGGGCGGCGACGTTCTCACTGACTACCGCGACTTGACTGGGTGTGGCTTGATCGGCGGCCAAGAGTCCCTCCAGTCGCATGGATGATTTCGCCAGTTGCTGCTCCATTGATCGTTCCCGCCGAACGTCGCGTTTGTCACGATGCAAGTCGCGATCGAGGTGGCAGATCTGTCTCACGAGAATTTGCCTGAGCCACGCCCGCAGCTCTGCCTCGGTGTTACCGCGAAATTGATCGATGCCGCCAACCGCCGCAAGCATCGCTTGCTGGACAATATCCGAATCGCCAATTTTAGCTCGATAGGCGGCTCGCATGTGCGCCCTGGCCAGCATCCGTAAGTACGGTTCGTAACGCGCAATCCATTCGGGGTCGCTTAGTGACGGTGGCGGATCGGAATCGGCGTCGAATGACATGACAGGACTCGAAATAGCGTCGGGTTAGGCTGCGTGAGCAGGATTGAGGGCTGACTTGGCCAGGTGTTGTCCGACATGGAACCGAAGAAAGTCCTATCATACCAAAAATCAGCCTCCTTGCACTTTACGATCCGTGCGGTCACTCACATCCTGCGCAGGGGGTGCTCGCGAACTGCCCTACCCTTCATCGGGTCTGGCCCGCTACAGTGAACAAAGCCGAGTAGAGAAATTTGGTCGGCACCACTCGTGGCGCTGAGGCAGGCGATCAGCGAGAACGTTTATACGGAATTCAGCATGGCTCGCGAAGCAATTTATCAACAATCCGACCCCGAGCGACGCGGTGATACGTTAGGTGATCGCGTGCCGGGTGGGCGCAGTCCATCCACGTCACGCCGAACCGGTCCGACGCCGCCGGGCGGCTCAGCCGCTGGCAAGCCGGTGGGGGCGCCGCCTGGTGGAACGTCGCCGACATCGAGCGGTGCGGCGGGTGGGGGGGCGGAGGCCGATGGTAAGCTGCGACCGCGGCGGATGGACGAAATGGTCGGTCAGAAGGACGTGATCGAGCGGCTGAAGATTGCCATCGATGCGGCCCAGTCACGCGGTGAACCACTCGGGCACATCCTCTTTGATGGGCCTCCAGGACTAGGTAAAACCACTTTCGCAACCGTTATCCCAGCGGAAATGAATACAAGTGTGCAAATGGCCAACGGGGCAGGGCTCCGGGCGCCGAAAGATTTGCTGCCCTATCTCACCAATGTCTCCGAAGGTTCAGTGCTGTTCATCGACGAGATCCACCGCGTCCCGAAAGCTGTCGAGGAATATCTCTACACGGCGATGGAGGATTTTCGCATCGACGTGGTATTGGGTGACGGCGTGAACGCCCGAACGCTCAATCTCGAACTCAAACCCTTTACATTGATCGGTGCGACGACTCGGGCGGGGATGCTCAGCGCGCCACTGCGAGATCGCTTTCAAATTCGCGAACATCTTGGCTGGTACACGCCGCGCGAGCTAGCAGAAATTGTTCATCGCAACGCGGAGAAACTCGCCATCAAAGTGGACGATGCGTCGGCAGCTGTGATTGCAGATCGTTCTCGCAGCACGCCCCGATTGGCCAACAACCGCCTGCTTTGGGTGCGGGACTATGCTCAAAGCAAGGAGGAAGGAAAGGTGAATCCTGACATCACCCGCGCCGCTCTCGACATGATCGGCATTGATGATCTCGGTCTCGATCGGCAGGACCGCAACTATCTCGATACGCTGATGCGAGTGTTCTTGGGCGGCCCCGCCGGCCTTGATGCGATCGCGCATACGATGAACGTCAGTGGTGATACGCTCGAAGATGAAGTCGAGCCGTTCTTACTACGAAGCGAACTGCTCGTCCGCACCCGCCGCGGGCGTCTCGCGACGCCGAATGCATATGAACACATGCGTCGGCCGATGCCCGAGAATTCGGCCGGCTAAAGCTGTTTCTTTGCCGCCTTTTAGAAGCCGTCGTTGACGATCTCGTGCGACGCGCGAGTGCCCAGAGCACCCCACAAGTCGTACGGACTCGGCGAGCCTGGGGCGTTTTCGTCTGTTCCGCCTAGCCACACGTTGCTGTGGTGATGGACGCCGCCGACGATTGAGTCGGTAACGAATTTTGTCGATCCGTCGCCCATCAGCACGTTCACGCCGCCCTGGTGACGGCTGCTGGCCGATGCCACACCATGCGAACTGGTGGATGCACCGCCAAAACAAAGTTCATGATTGGGCGGACGAATCGTATTGAATCCGCTAAAAGTCGCCCCGCTGGCGGCCCATCGAAATCCTCGCCCCTCATTGTTGGGCGCGAGCGTGATCGAGCCCGGCAACCAGAACCGGGGCCGCGTCGCATCGTTAAATCCTTCGTCCAGACACGCATCCGGATCGTCGCGTAGCATTTCACCCGAGCCATCAAAACCGATCCCTGCACGAGTACGAATGTCGTTGTCACCCAAATCGGTGGCAGTTTCACCCACAAAGATCGTGTTCGATAGCCCGTCGAGAACATCGCCAAAGCGAGTGGTCTGGTGAGACACAAATGCGCCTCGGCAGGCCGCAGCGGCTTGCGCGGCGTGAGTTCCCAGATTGCTGATCGAATAGACTGTGCGATTAATAATCCCCAACGGGCCCTGGTCCATGTAATGCAGCGAGTCTCCGAGACATGCGGCATAATTGGTTCGCCCAAAACTCGGCGCGCCCACGCCCGGGTCGCTCGGGCAACGTAGAGTGGGGATCTCGGCGGTCCAGGGCGCGTAGTCGGCGGCGGTCGTCTCTGGCCCCATCGCGGGCCAGGGATTTGGCGTCCCGCCACTGTGTGCCAGCGGGTTGCTGATCTGTTGCCATAACGCCTGCTGTTCAATGAAAGGGGCTAAGCCGACCCAGATCGAGAGGTCCATCCGGTTGGTCGAATTGGCGTCCAGGGGCGCGCCGTTGATCCACGTTCCGCCACCATGCATCGGTAGCTGTTGGTATGCCGAGTGATAGTTATGGATACTCAGGCCGATTTGTTTCATGTTGTTGCTGCAACTCATTCGCCGCGCTGCCTCGCGCGCGGCCTGGACGGCGGGCAGCAAGAGACCGACAAGAACGCCAATGATCGCGATCACGACGAGTAGCTCGACAAGCGTGAACGCTGAAGGTGATTTAGCTCGGGAGGTATGCGGAGGCCGCGATGGCGACTGCGTAGGGTGATCGAAAGTGCTCATAGAAAGAGTCCTCTGGAGAATAAATGAATGGTAGGCGAAGCAAAGTACATGTCGAATGACACACTTCGTTCAGAAAGTCGCGGTGCGCCGGCATCTAGCCCAGGGCGTGATCGAAGCGAGAAATGCCGAAGATTGACTGAGCCGAAGGCGCTAGCCTCGGGTAATACCAGTCACTCAAGCTCGCGCGATACCCGCGGCCAGTGCCGTCGGCTCACACAACGGTGACTCAAACCGCTGCGGGAGGTCCGCGAGAGAGCGCAAAACCATACAGCTCAGACGGCAACCAGCATGATTCTGCCAAGACAACCGAATTGATATCGGCGACCCAAATCCATTGGTTTTGCTCGCCCGAATCGGTGCTGGCCAAACTCTGGGCCACGCAACCGGCACACAAACCAGCACAATCATGCGAATGACCCTGCGACGGCACCAAGAACTTATCGAGGATCGGTTGCGAGGCAACGGCTTCGTGTCCGCAATCGCAGCTGTGCGTGGGGGCAGCATCGTGGGCGTGCGATTCGCAACATGAAACACTCGCTGTGCCGCAGCCAGTCTCAGTCTGACCCACATGGTGGTGAGCGGCAGGCAGCAGCCAGCCTCCGACCAGGTATGCGATGAGTGTCAGATGGGTGAGAAAACGCTGCACGAAAAGAGGCCGGCGGGAATTCAATTGCGAAAAATCGTCGTCGCACTGCCATTACGCGGGCGAATCGACGCTCTCAATATGTCACGGACGCTCTACGAAGAGAAGATCAGAATCGTCCGAAGCAGCAAAATTCAAGTGAACGACACACAAAAATTTGCTCAAAAGAGCCCCAGGCCCTTCTTCCGGCTCAGGACCTCTTGTGTGGGCAATGACTGGGATGTGGCTCTGGTCACGTCGTTGCACCCAACTGCCTCCTTTTTAGCGTGGTCGGAGGGCTAGTGATGACGGTGAACTGGCGTGAGCTTGTGGACAGTGCAAATCAAAAAAAGCAAAATCCGAAATGCTCGTGGTCGTGGTACAATTTGCATTTTTCAGTTTGCATTTTCGATTTTCAATTACCCGGACCTCTGGTTGAACTTCGTTGCAGGACGGCACGTCGCCCGTTTGCCCAGACAACCCCAGTGCAGTCGTTTTTGACGGCCCGACTCTCTTTCCCTCCTCCCCTTCAGCTACCAATGCTCGTTCACCACGGTGCCTATGATGGCGTCACCGGCTCCTGCCATCAACTGTTTTGGAACGGCAAAGAGACGAGCCTGCTGGTCGATTGCGGAATCTTTCAGGGCAGCGACGCCAAAAAACACCCGAACCCCGAGATCGAGTTTTCACTGCGCGGCATCGCGTGTCTGCTATTGACGCACGTCCACATCGATCACGCCGGTCGTTTGCCGTACTTGATGGCCGCGGGATTCGACGAGCCAATTTTTTGCAGCCTGCCAACGGCCAAGTTGCTGCCGATGGTGATGGAAGATGCCCTGAAGATTGGCTTTACTCGTTCGAAACACTTGATCAAGAAGTTCAACCAACAGATCGGCAGGCAACTTCGTCCGTTGCCCTATCACCAGTGGCACGACTTGCCTGGGGGTGCCAAAGTGCGTCTATTGCCGGCCGGTCATGTGCTGGGGTCGACAATCTTTGAAGTCGAACTCCCTGATGGAAAACGGGTTGTGTTTAGTGGCGATATCGGTGCGGGAACGAATCCGCTACTGAACCCTCCTAAGAGCCCCGACAAGGCAGACTTACTGGTCTTGGAAAGTACCTATGGTGATCGGCTGCACCCCGCCGAAAATGACCGCCAGGCGGAACTGGAAAAGATCATTCGTCGAACGCTGGCCGATGGGGGTGTGACGATCATCCCCGCGTTCTCTCTCGGCCGGACACAAGCACTGCTGTACGAACTGAACGGAATTTTTGAACGCGTGCAAAAAACGGAGCATCACACACTGATGAACCGCGTCGATGTGATCGTTGATTCGCCTCTCGCCGCACGTTTCACATCTCTCTACAAAGAGATGAAGGATCACTGGGGGGAGGAGGCGCAAGTCGTTCTAAAAACTGACGACCAACCGCTCGTCTTTGAAAACCTCACGACCGTCGGTAGCCATACTGAGCACAAGCAGACTCTTGATATGATCCAGCAAGGCAATCTGCCCGCCATCGTAATCGCCGGTAGCGGGATGTGTACCGGTGGCCGGGTAATGAACTACCTGAAGCGATTCATTGGCGACGAACGCACGGACATTGTCTTTGCGGGCTACCAAGCAGGCGGGACACCCGGCCACTCCATCGCTCGCGGCAGTGAATGGGTGCGATTGGACGGACGCAAATTTGACATCGCCGCCAAAGTGCACCAACTCTCGGGCTACTCAGCACACGGGGACCAAGCGGACTTGATTCGTTTCGTGGAGGAGATGAAGAGCGCGCCTAGTGAAATTCGCCTGGTCCACGGCGACTACGGCCCAAAAAGAAAACTGGCCGCTGAGTTGACCAAGCTTGGTTACACGGTCATTTAAGAACCCGTGGATAATTTTCCGGCACTACTCAGCCTTCAGGCGGCTTCGCCGCAATGTCGCTCAGCTCTCCGATCTTGTATCGGATAGCGCACCTCACGGACGCTTTCAGCTCGGAGAGCTGAGCGACAATCTCCGCAAAATGGCATCAAACACGACGTTAACTGCTCTAGAGCGAGAGCTGACGGTTCACGAGAACCGCACGCTATCGCACGAGCAGCTGATACGGTTTTTGGCATTGACTCAGGTGCGAAATTGCTAAGCTGGTATGAACAAATTGTCGGTATATTAGCTGCGGGGCAGTCCTCCGGGCGAGGAATTCGGAGGTTACACGGAACGAAAATCTCGCACGACCAAAACGTTGCAACCCCAAAGATTTAGCGGCCCAGGCTAACACCCAATGGCTAATCAAGTGATAGGGAACAAATTCCTCCTACCTGCTTAGGCTCGCCCAGCGAATTGCAAACCGTCGAGCAACTCGGCCGCGGCAGCGGAGCGATTAAGCACGTAATAGTGGATACCGGGAACGCCGTGTTCAATGAGATCGATCGTTTGCTGGCGCGCATGCTCGACACCGATGCGAAATTGATGTTCGGGCGAATCATCCGCCGTCATCGCCTTAGCGAGCGCGGTGGGGATCGTTGCCTTGCACATTCCTGCAATCTTCTGAGCCTGCTGGAAATTCGTCACTGGCAAGATCCCCGGAATAATCGGGACCGTGATTCCGGCACCGACACAGTCATCACGAAATCGATAGAAATCCGAGTTATCATAAAACAACTGGGTGATCACGATATCCGCGCCCGCATCGACTTTCCGTTTGAGATTCTCAAGGTCCGTTTGCGCATCGACCGCTTCCTGATGCACCTCGGGGTAGCCGGCCACGGCAATCCCCAAGTGATTGAACTTCTCTCGGATTAAATCCACCAACTCGTTGGCGTATTGCAAGCCGCCCTCGGTGACGGAAAATTCATTCGTGCCTTTGGGTGGATCCCCCCGCAATGCGACAACGTAGTCGACGCCGATTTCCGTTGCTTGGCGCAGATAGTCATAGAGTTGCTCCGTGTTCGAACCGACGCACGTCAAATGCGACGCCACTGGCAGATTCGTGATTTGCTTGACCCGCTGCAAGACTTCTAGAGTGGTGCCTTGACTTGACCCGCCCGCCCCATAGGTGCATGTAAAAAACCGAGGTTGGAACTGCATCAATCGCTCAACGTTTTCACACAAGGAATCGATTCCTGCCGCAGTTTTTGGCGGAAAAAGTTCAAACGAAATGGCGCAGCCATCGGGTCGGTATTGGTCGGCCAGAGTCATAGATTTTTGGATGAGTTGGTGGATGAATGTCGCACAGTATAGGCCGATTTGGGTCGCTGCCAATTGGGAAGCATTGGCAAACTCGCAATGCCGCCCTAACGCTGGTAAATTGGCAAGTAGTGATAACGGACTCCGAGGCTGAGAATGGCCAACGATGTGGCATACACCAAGCCGAAATTGCGTTCCTCGCCATTCAGGCTGTTCCGGTGTCCGGCCCGCGTCTGCACCCGCAGCAGCAGTTCGCGGGTCAGATTTGTCGCCGTCTCTGCTGCCTCCCCGCCGACTTGGTGCATCGCCTGGGCGTGGTAGTACATTCCATAAAAGAAAAACCGCTCGTTATTGCGGGGCGGATGTTCGAGCAGCCACTTTGCCGCGGCAGCAACCAGCTACCGAACGAGGAAGTTTCACCGCTTTGATGAAATCACCTCCGCATCTTCTGCCTTTTTCGACATGGTGTAGCTGTTGCGATAATGTCCCAAACGTCGAAGCCAGGCCGTTTGACCGCTTCTACGCTACACTGGCCGCCCAATCGCCTAGCCAGCATCTGGGAATACAAATCCCCATTGAATCTTCCCGCCTTGATAGTCGCCTCAACTCCGTCTGATGCGACGCCTAACGAGATACCCAGTTCGTCTGAACCGTTCAAAAGTCGGGCCGAGAACGTTTCGGCACCGACATCTCCGTATCTTGCAAACCAACGTCCTAGTCGATCGGATGCTTCTTCAGTCACATCTACTAATCCCTTTGGGGCCGGTCCAAATCAGCTATTTTGCGACTTCCTCGTCAACAAAGCTGTTCCAGTCGTGAACTCCCTTCTGTTCTCCAAATAGTTGTGAAATCTCATCGCAAGTATCATTCGTCATAGTCACTGTCCGATTCAGTTATCAAGGTCTCGTAGTCGGTTGTTCAGAATATCTTCAAGCCGCTCGCGATATTTTGCCGCTAAGAAACCGCTCGCGACCGTGACGCTTCAAGTGGTATCGCCGATGAGTGCGGTGGCTACGCATCGCGTCGACGCACTCGGGCTTCCCGGCGACACAGCAAAACAGTTTGCCAAAATCACTCACCAACTCACACCAGGAAGCCCGGTCCAAGCCAAGTCGCTGCAAGATCGGCGGGACGCCCTCGGGTGTCACGCCTCGTTTGCCCGGTGTGACTTGACGAGCGGTCCCATCGAGCAATTGCAGGTAGTCTTCCACCGACATGCCCAAAAGCCCCCTTGTCGCTACATCGAGTTCCCGCTGCGTTGGGACACGCACCAATCGGATCCTTTTGCTCGTCGATGCAAAGGGGCGATAGAAATGAGTCGGGACGCGATGCAGGCTCCACGTCCGGCTGCTGCGCACTCCCAGAGGGTGATTCCGTTTCACCCGTGATGAGCATGCAGAATAGGCCAGAGCTTTTTGGCTCCGGTCAGCCTTCAAAGAAGCCTGACCTTGAATTTCTCAAAGCGTAAATCAGCCCGCAGCTGACTTTGGATCGGCCGTCACGCGATCAGCATATGGAAGATCGAAACCATGGTCTGAAAGAACTCTTTCATAGAGTTCCACTCGCTCACGCAACCGCTCTTCAAGTTCTTCTAAGTTGTCCAAACCCTCACTAGACGCCAAGGGGCGCAACTCAGCCGCAGCGAGTGTAGCAAGCCTGAGAAGGCCCCAAAGCTGGTCTCCTTGAACAACGATGCCGGGAAAGTTCCTGCCAGCACTCTTCAAAATGACGTTGTTCGGTGCATCGTAGAACAGTTCGACTTCAGACTTCATGGTTTCATCCATTACGGAGTAAAAATGACGTGCGGTAATGTCGGATCGACGGGCGCATTGGATTCGATGTCGAGACCAGCGCGAGTGTTGCCATAATCGTCGCTTCGAGATGCACCGCGAGGGAGATAGCGTCCTCCACTCTGCCTAATTTTACGCAAAGATTTCTCTGGTTGCGAATTTGCAACGGACTAATCAGGTAATCCCAATCAGAAGAATTAGGTGTCAACGCTTTGTCCGGATTCACCCGACTCCCAACCACAGTCACTCGGACATTATATTTCGTCGAAAAAGCTTGGATTGCGTGAGCATTTGTCGACGAAATCCGCGTCGTAGTCGCCCCACCGCCAACGATCACTTTCGGTCCTCGTGGCAGCGACACCCAAATAGGCAGCGCGACACCAGCCGCCGTAGTAACCGATGCAAGCCCAGTTCCGACGCCACAAAACTCGACATGCACTCTCGCAAGAGCGCTAATAGATGTCGCTTGAGACTGTGGAAGTCGATAGGTGTTACCGTAATCACAGAGTGGGATCGAACCAGCATTTTCAGTAACATACTTTCTTCGAAGCTGCGTGATTTCTTTATCGGCCCAATAACTGTCGTAATATGAGCCCGCACCGAAGACAGTGCCAACCGTTGTACCGACTGGAGTTCCAACCCAGGCGGTCCATGCGTAAGGGTTCACGTAATCCCATCCGCTATCATTGTACCAAGATGGCGTTTCCTCGCCCATTCTTTCAACCAACCCACTAGGATCGGCCTTCATCGTAGGCACATTCCCGACATACCGATACAGGTTGGCATCCCCCGCAGCGAACCCGATTGGATCATTGCTCAGCCAACGGCCTGTGGCCCGGCTATATCACCTCGCTCGGTTGTACTGCAGTTCCGCATGGGGACCAGTTCCGCATGGGGACAGGACACTTTATTGATTGGGCTAGACGGCGATTCGTGAAGTTTCATCTCTGGTAAATTGGCAAGTAGTGATAACGGACTCCGAGGCTGAGAATGGCTAAAGACGTGGCGTACACCATGCCGAAATTGCGTTCCTCCCCATCCAGGCTGTTCCAGTGTCCGGCCCGCGTCTGCACCCGCAGCAGCAGTTCGCGGGTCAGATTTGTCGCCGTCTCTGCTGCCTCCCCGCCGACTTGGTGCATCGCCTGGGCGTAGTAGTACATTCCATAAAAGAAAAATCGCTCGTTATTGCGGGGCGGATGTTCGAGCAGCCACTTTGCCGCGCCCGCGACCAACGGTGAGTCGTACCGACCGCACGTCTGCATCGCGAGTAAACCGGCCGCTGTCATGGTGAAGGTCGGCGAATAGGATCCGGGTTGATAGGCGAATCCAGCAACCGAGTCTCGCGGGATGCCGTCGCGATTGAGCGGCGAAGTGAACGAGTTCTCTAAATAGGCGACCACGTCGTCGATCGCTTCGGAAGGCACGTCGAGCCCGTCATTTTTAGCCGAACGCAGCGACATCGCCTGCCACACCGACACCGACAGGTCGGAGTCCCGTGAATCAGGCGTATAACGCCAACCACCTTGCATGTTCTTGGGTTTACTCACCGCTTGGGACTTCAGGATCACCTTGATCGCTCCATCGAGCGCCTCGTGAAGCCGTTCGTTCTGTTCGATCGACGAACCCATCCCGAGTGTCTCAGTTAACATCAGCGTGGTGATGCCGTGGCCATACATCCGCGACCCATCCTGGCGCCCAAAGTATCCATCGGTGCGATTGCGTGGTTGCAACACATACTCGATTGCACGGTCGAGTGCCCGAGCGCGCGGCGAATCATCGCCCGCGACCGTGCCAATGCACGTCAATGCAATGATCGCGAGCGAGGTCATCGCCGTCGGGTTGGCGCGATCGGTGATCGACCCGTCATCTTTCTGCTGACGAAGAATAGCTTCGATGCCTCGATCCACTGCCTGATCGATGGCGTCAGGAACGTACAGATCGGTGAGTTCGTCGGCACCTAACGGTTTGCGGAGCAGGCCGCTGGCCGCCGTCGCTGCGCCTCCGGATGTCATCAGGGCCAATACTTGGCGTCGTGAGAATCGGTTCATTGTCTGCCGTCCGCTGCTGGATTCTTTTGTGATTGCCGATTATTCCCACCAGCCCGAGCGGCTTCCCCCGCTATCGTTTGGAAATATGCTTCGATCGCACCGCGATACGATAGCGGCGCGCTCACCTTGCGATCTTGGATCACGTCGTCGTTCGCCCGTTCTCGGAGTTCGCCCCACTGTCCATCGGAGCGGAGTTCGCCATCAATGGAGAGCAGCCCGCCCGAGGGCATCTGGAAAGAGTCACCTGACTGCGTCCCGGGTCTGCCGGGTTGGTTTGGCGATGGGTCCCCGTCTTGGGAACCATCTTTCGAGCCAGGTTTCCCAGCCGAAGCGATTTGACTGAGTCGTTGTTGACGCTCCGCCGCGAGCTGGCGGGCAGCTTGCTGAGCGGCTTCGGCGAGCGTGGGAGAAGCTTCGCCCGCCTTGGACGCAGGACGTCCCTGTTGGCTATCAGCTGAGCTTTCATCGGACTGTTCAGCATTTTGTCCACTGCCGTCCTGCATCTTGCTCGCGGAGGAACCAAACAGGGCACGATCAAGTTCATCGAGCGCCCGAGCGAGTTTCTCGGGCCGGTCGGCGTCAGCCAGCGTCCCGGTACTCTCACGCGATCCAGTATTCTGCGATGCTGCGTCGGTCGACCGCGGCGTCGATCCCGTGGCGGGAATTGATGCAGCCAACTCCGATAACGCATCGGCTTGCTCGGCGAGTTGCTCCGCCGCTTTGCCAAGATTCTCCTGTGCTGAACTCGCTTGCTCGCCCCTGGATGCTCCTTTTTCCACGTCAGCCGCCTGTTGCAGTCCCTTCTGCGCCTGTTGCACGGGCGAGTCCGAAGTAGCTTGCAGCTCTTTAGCGGCGGCATCGAGTTGGTCAGCGGCATTGGCGTTCCCCAAACGTCCTTCATGCCGGGCGGCCCGGGTGAGATCTTCGGCAGCTTGCTGTGTTGCCTGGCGAGTCTCGGATTGAGATTTCGCGAGCGAGTCGGCCGATGAGCGGCGTGGCTGGAGGGGCTTGTCGATTTTCGCTTGATCGCTGAGCTGTTTCAGCTCAGTGGCGATCCGATCCATCTCACGCTGCGAGATTTCGCTCGCACGAGCCAGCAGTTCAGCTGTCGGGCTCTTCGCATCGAGGCTCTTCACCGACTGCTTTTTGGCTTCGTCGATAAAGCGAGCAGCCTGCTGTTCGGCTTCGTCGGCGGCCTTGCGTGTTGCCGTCGCCGACTTGGCAGCGCGGGATGCATCATCCACTCGTTGCCGAGTCTCCTCCGCCTGCTTTTTCGACCATTCTTCGTCAGGTTTTTCTTGGTGTTTCCGTTCGGCCTCGCTCAACTGCTTTTCGGCTTCACGCTTCTGCTGTTCGGCTTGCTGGACCCTCCGGCCGGCTTCGTCGCGTCGCTGACGCCACTGGGGGACTTGTTGACCAAGTGCTTTGATCCATTCGTTTTGCGTACGCCGTTGGTCGTTTTCGAGTTGTTTAGCACGCAGGTTGCGGTTCCTGTCATTGGGATGGCTTTCCTGCGTACTGAGCCGCTCTGCCTCCTGTTTCAGCTCGCCGGATTTTTCCGCTGCGTGCTGGAGTGTGTCGTGCAGTTGCTGCGCCGCCGACTGAATCTCGCTCAGCAGCGCCTCGTCATGTTGCACCCCGTCGGCTTGATCGGTCGCCGAGCGAAGTTCCTGCCGCAGTTCTCGTATCGTTCGTAGTGTGCCTGCATTCGCGTCCTGACCACTGGCCCGCTCCGCGGCATTGAGCCACTGATCATTGACAGCACGCGATTGATCCGAGAGCGAGCGGAGCTGGTCTCGCAGACGCTTTTTCTGCTCATCGAGTTGCGGGTCCGCCCTTTCGAGCTCCCGTTGGATGCGAGTCTCCTGCCCTGCGGCCGCTCGCACGGCCGATTCCACATCAGAAACGGTTTGCCGCGAGATCTCCGACAGGCTCGTTTGCATCGGTGGATCGCGTTTCAGCTGCCGTTCGAGTTGTCGTAGCAATTCTTCGGGACTGGCCTGAGCGACATCGCTTCCCCTCAATGCGTCTTGCCGAGCGGCTTCGAGTGCATCGGGCTGCACGTTTTCTCGGAGCTCTTGGCGTGTTTGCGACAATTCTGCCCCTGCCTCAGCGGCGGCGAAATGAGCAGCGGTTGTTTCGAGCGTTTGAGTAAGCTGTTCCAGGTTTTGCATTGCATCGGCAGGGGAAACCCCTTTCTCCGGTTGACGTACTGGTTCGGCGACAACTGCCATTTGCTGTTCAATCTTCTGCAGAGCCGCGTCGGCATCACGAGCGAGTTCGCGTTCCTGATTGTCGCTGAGGTTGGCAGCATTGGCTCGGTCGACCAAATCACTCGCTAAACGGTCAACTTTCTCCTGCAGGTCACCAATCGATGGGTTCGCCGCGTCCTGCATATTACCCTGCTGCTGCTTTGCGGCATCGGCCGCCGCCTCAGCGAGTTCACTGGTCGTCGGTAAAAACGCTCGTAGAGTTTCGCGTGCGCCAGCCATGGCCGCTTGGATCACTGGCATTCCCGCTCGATAGCGGGATGCTAATGCCTGTACCGGAGCTGCGGCCGATACAAACGGGCGTGAGTCGTATCTTCGCCGCGTGGTCCATTCACGCGCCTGCGAGAAATCCGCGTCCCAGCGTGTGGCCTGTAGGTCGTCAAATAGCTTATTGTCGATCTCGGCGGCACGAAGTTGTTGCAAGGGCGTCTCGGCGATCGCTTGATAGTGCTCCAGACGCATGCCTTGACCAATGGCCCGGTCAGCTTGGTCTTTGCCGAAACGCTCTCGGTCGGCTATGTCGTTGAGTTGGCTGGCAAATCGAATGAGCTGGCCGCCAGCTTCTAGGATTATGGCAGCTTCCGAGATGCGTTTGAAGAGTTGGTCCGGTTGCTCCTCGCCAATGGGCTGAAAGCCACTCTCGGTGACGTGCTCGATCACCCGCCGTACCAAATTAAAATCACTGGCAATGAAGACCTGCATGTCAGGTCGGATTCGTTCCCGAGCTTCAGCGCGATCGTACTGGTTCAGCAATGCGTCGCGTTGGATCATGAATACCATGTTTCGGTATTTTTCCTGGGCGACCCTCGGTGCGATCGCTTCGCTGCCTTCCTGATCTTGATCACGGTTCAAACGCTCGTTCGATACCTTCCATTCTTGGCCCTCGCGATTCAGCGAATCGATCGTGGCACGAGTTTGCTGATCCGCTCGCGACATATCACGAACGGCTGCGACGAGTCGGTTAAAGGTATTTCCATGCACAAATGATCCGGCGTGATGATTTCGCATATCTCGCAACAGCAGCCTAATCGCGTCACGAAAATTCTTTGCGACATCTGGATTGCGATCCAATTGCAATTTGTCATTCGCCTGTTGGATGCGGAATATCGACTCGTTTAGAAATCGACGAAAATTTTGCAGATGTCGCTGCGTTTCAGCTGGCAAGTCGCTATCGAGCTGGGCAACAAACTCCTCGAGTTGCCGAAATCGCTCGGCCAGCAAATTGGCTTGCCCCGGCAAACGGTCAATGGGCACTGACGAATCCTCATCGACCAACATCTCGGTTTGAGCATCGATGGCGTCCCAGTCGCGGATTAATGCCTCGGCCAATCCCCGTGCCAAGATCTGCGATGGTAGCTCACTGACCTGCTTGATACGACCTTGGGCCTGTCGGGCTGCGCGGGCGACGGTGTCGACAGCATGCTTGCGCTCGCGTCCATCAAGTGGTTTACCGAGCTCTGCCGCCACACCCCATGCCTCAAGCGACGCTCGCAGTTCGATGAGCGTGGTTGTGGCGAAACGATCCAGCAGGGACTGCTGATCGGTAGTGACCGAGTCAGTGCTGCCGAAAATTATCTCGGCCAGCGTTGTCGGCGCTGCAGATCCACCATCAGGAGCCGCTTGACGGCCAAGCGAACGCAATACGCTTGGGTCCATCGTTCCGGCAATTTCCTGCCACTGCTGAGATAGCTGATCGATTTCTTTCGCTAAACTCTGGTCGGGCACGAAGGCATCGTCTTCGACATGATCTTTTGCATGCTGGACAGCCGTTCTGAGACGTTCATTGAAGTCTTGCAACTCGGCGAACCAGGCGTTCATTCGCCTGCTCAAGGCCTGCCAGGCGAATAGTGAATCGTGCCGATTCGGATCAAATTGTTCCTCAGCGATATAGACAAACCGCCAGTCGGACTCGCCGCGTCTTCCTATTCGGTCGAGCGCGACCAGGCGCATCCGCAACAGAGTACCGGCGGGCAGCGCGTCACTATCAGGGTCGTTTCCACGGAGATCCGACAGATCGCATTTCCAATGGATCTCCTGATCTGTCGTTGCAGGATTGAGGCCGATCACCAGTTCGCGGATGGGACCGTCGTCAACGATCGATTCGATCACATAGCGGTCCATCGGTAAATCGTCGTCGAGTCGACCGGGAAACGTGAGCACGGCAGCCGACGAGGCAATTTGACGCACGGGTATCGATGCTGCCCAGACCGCTGTGGGGGATCGATCGATCACTGGATCAATCGTCGAGCGAGGAAGGAATGGGTTATTGAGCTCACTCCGCAAACTGGTCCCATCGACCCGATAGCTGCCGGGCGTTTGAATGGCAACTTCGAAACGGAACTGCGTTGGATCATCGTCGACCATTTGCATCGGTAATCCCGCATCATGTTCGGAATCACCAAACCAAACCTGTGCTGAGCGAACGGGCTGATCGAACTCCACATTCACGGTCGCGCGAGTTCCCACCAAGGCTTCGAGATCGCCATGCTCCTCGACTACCTCGACATCAGGCAATTTGGCATACACTGGGAAATGATATTGTTTCTCAAACGCGACAACTCGTGGTCGAGGCATTGGAATCAACGTGTGCCAATTGGTCTCGGCGTCCCCGGCCAAAACGCGATAATGCACGACGCTTTGATCAATTTCCAGATTGGCTGCGAACGAAGTTGCCGCGTCGGTCACGTGTGCGTTGGCACTAGGTGATCGATTATCGACCGGCTCCTCGACGAGCGATTCACCGCGCCGCGTCATTTGAGTTCGTCCCGTTCGACCATCTTCGCTCTGCCACTGCAATTCAACAACGTCGCTCCGGAGTCGACTCACCTCTGCAGTGACGGCAATTAGGTCGCCTTGAGCAACGGATCTGGATGCTGGCTGAGGTGCTGTGATGCTGATCTGGGTGAACGACGCGCGTTCAATCGGTGCGATGGGTGCAAACGCTCGAGCGAGCCGACGAGGGAGTTGCAAATCCGGTATAGAGCTTAACAATCCGACGAACGTAATAGCGCCAATGGCGCTGAACAACGCGCCGCGCACCAAACGCCACGGCAACATTGCTCGGGTATTGATCGACGCCAGTTCGCCAGCAACGCCGGATTGCAGCGCTGAGCGGAACGCGACCGACCCATTTGCGTAACGCGGATCCTCGAGTTCCACGGCCGGCAGCAGCCTCTCTCGCAGCGGAGGTGTCAACGACTCCATGCTCTGAGCGATCGCAATCCAGTCTCGCTGGCGTGATTGACGCACGCCAAAAAACCACGCCGCAGCGATCGCAGTAAGATCCACTGCAACTGTTCCGATGGTGCGTATCGGTATGGAGAGCGAGCGGAAGTAGTCGAGGACGACGAGCAATAGCATCCCCACGACCAACGATACAGTTCCGATTGCAACTCCACGGCAGAACTGCAATTGGGCTCGTCGACGGGCAAATCGTTCAATGGCCGAGCGCGTCGGCGGCAGGAGTTCGCTTCCCGCAGGTGCGGCGGCCGATGTGTTGATCTTGTCGGTGTTTCCAGGCCGCATCAACAGCATTTCGCTCGCACCCGACGTCGATGAATGATCGTAGCTCATAGCAACCCCACTTTCTTTCGAAACCACCATTCTGCACCGAGAAGCGATACGATGATGACAAAAATCCACCATGTCTGCCAAAGTAGCGTGTCCGACTCGATGATCTTTCCACTTGATAGCGAGCCTAGCGAAGCGAGGATCTCGTCCGCCGACGACTCATGCACCGCGATCCCGCCCCCTGCAACTGCAATGCGTTTTAACTCGGTTTCGTCAACGGACACACGGTCAAGCTCGGTTGAACGAGGTGGAACGACCCAGATTGGTGTTGATGCCTTCAGCGCCGCAGCATCGAAACCGCTAGCGCGAACCCTAACTTGGTATTCGCCTCGCGTAAGAGGCTTCGTTTCACCGAGATAGGTTTGGCGCTCAGCATCGTCCAAACGTAGCGGAACCACGTCGATCGGTTGACCATTGCGGAGCAGGACTGCGTCGACGGTCGCACTCGACGAAACATCACTGTCGCGTCGATCTGTCTGTAGTAGGCGCACACGAATAGTTGCCGATTGCCCAATTCGATAGTCAATTTTGTCAGTGCCAATTGCGACAAACGTATCGCGAGCGGCATAGGGAGGCTGCATCGCGGCGGTCATCAATTGATTCCAAAACCGGCCCTGAAACCGGTTCTCGACCCGATACCGCCAACGCCATGTTTGATCCGATGCCAAGTAGAACACCCGGCCCGCTCCATACATTCGTGTCACCAACCAAGGCGTTCGCATGCCTTCATCACTGACCGCTTCTGCCCACACCTCCGCATCAGCTTGGGGAGCGACCGCCTCCACCGACGTGGGGGCGGGCAAATGTGACCAGATGTTGCCCGGTCTATTTGGCGAATGGTCTCCACCGGCATCCAAGAACATCACTGGATGCGATTTCCCTGCAGCGGTCGGTTCGATCGCCCGAATGTTTTTCATTGTGGCATCATCGGTACCAAAATGCACTGGCATCAGCTCCGCCATCGCACTTTGTCGGGCGAGTTCCGAGATCCTCTGGAAGCGGCCATCAACGACGATCAGCCCCCCGCCGCCCGCCACGAATTCCAACAGCGTGTCGGCATCTTGTTCGGTCCACTGGTCCGGCGGGATTTCGCCGAGAATGACCGCGTCATAGCGAGACCACGCCCGCGCCGTTTCGGGCAAGTCACCCGGTTCGTCGCCTCGGCGGACAAGCGGCATATCCGTCCCACGGCCGAATAAGACCGTGTCGACTTCCCATGCCGGGTCGCGGGAGAATAAGTTTCGTAGATACCGGGTCTCCCAACGCGCGGCGCCATCGAGGATCAGTAAACGTCGGTCTCGGGTCGCAGCCGCAACGCGAAAGTCAAACGAGCCGTTCCCCGACCGTGCATCCAAGCGGGCAATCGAATTCTCGGGGTCCTCGGAAAGTCCAGTTGCTGTGCCGATCACCGAAACGTGGGCCGACAGCGGTAATGCTACCGTGTCTCGGTCAACGCCGCGAATATCGATTTGATTGGCCTGCTGCATGAGTGGCTGGACAGGAAAATCGAAATCAACCGGAGAGTTTCCCTCGTCCGAAATGACCATCGTGTCCGACCAAATGACTTGCTCGCCGCTACGGATGTCGATGCGGAGCGTCCGACCCGCGAATCCAAAATGTTTGATCCAAACGCGCCCAGCGATTCGCCCATCATCGGCAACTCGCTGGGGTGCGTCGACATCGACAATGCCGATGTCCGCTGGTTCGTCCGGGCTTCCCATCGCGATCGTGTGTACCGCCCATCCCACATCGGCCAGTTGCGCCGCAACCTCGCCCGCGTCGGCTCGACCAGCTGAATCTCGCCCATCGGAAAAGAGAACGACCATTCGCGATGCATCACTCTGATCCCCCTCAATCGATGCACCATTGTTCGCCTTTCCAGCCAGCATGCGGAGCGGCGAACTCAAGTCGGTATCGACGCCATCCGCGTTCTCAAGCAGCGCTCGGAGTTCACTATCAAGCTGCCGCGACGAATCGGCCCGCTCGTCCACATTCAGAGCCGGGGCGTGGTCCGACGATGACGAACGCCACGCCCACTGCGCACTATCATCGAACGCGATCAAGTCCATTAGGTGGGTGTCGCGGAGCTGCTCGATCCATCCGGCATGGGGACCTTGTCCGAACAGCAAATCGGTGACACGACGCAAGCGAGCCGGTGACGACTGGGATTGCGAATCTTGCTCGGACATGCTCTGCGAGCGATCAACTGCCCACACCACTCGTGCCGGATTGCCAACCACTTGTCGGTGATGCCAAACTGGTCCTGCGAGCAGAAAACACGCCAGCACGACAGCGGTGCCGCGCATCGCTGGCAATAGCCATGACCAGGGCGCACCGAGTTTCGCGGTTTCACGCAGGTACAACACCACTACGATCATTCCTGCAGCCAACGCGGAAACGTAAATCAACCAAATTGGCATGTCCGTCGAGAACCGTAAATTCGCAAAGGCAGTGCTCACGGTGCTACCCCCGGGCGGACGGGTGCGAAACGATTTGCTGAGCGTGTCACGCGAACTTGCTGCCAGAGAACTTCGCTCACCATCACTGCGAGTAGCAACCACAACAGCGGTCGCCATATTTCCACTCCAAACCGGGCACGCTGACTCGCCGCAATGAGACTCTCCGCGTCTTTGTAGCGTTCCGCTTGTAATCGCTCAGCACACTCCGCAAGCAGCTCCGGTGCAACGCTGCGTAAATCTGATTCGGCTGCCGGGATCTCCACCACCCGCACCCGACGCATAGGCATCCCGCCGGTCTGCTGCTCGGTCGCTACTCTACCCCCCACATCCCTGCCCAACTCAACATTCCCAAATCGATAGGCACCGACATTATTCGTGTCCAGAAACACGAGTGGCAGTCGAGCGGAATCAGACAACGTCTGGGTCTGCCCTTCTGGCATCGCAACCTGCCACACCGTCGTCTCGTCAATCGCAGGTCCGGACAGCGGGGCAATTACCATCGCAGTCCCCGGCAGCACGCTGCCTGGGAAATCCGAGCTAACCATCTCGAGCACGAGTTGCTGCATCATGGGAAGGAAAACAGGCCGCAATGGCAGATTTGACCAAGCCGTATCGCAGGGTATTGCAAACTGAACGACCCGGCCATTCACTTCAGCGCTGCTGGTCTCGGTCGCGTCTGTCGCCGCCTCCGATGGGATCGTTTTCTCTACCACCAACGGAGCACCAGAGTAGGTGCGCAGCCAAACGGATGCTGATTTGTCTCGCGGCGCGATCGCACGCAAATGTGAGATCTCAATGGTGTCGAACAACGAGTCCTCCTCGTCTCCAAGCAATGCCCACACCGCTAGCTTCCCGCCCGGTGGTTTGATGCGAAACAGAGCCTTTTTATCCATTGGAGGATCAGATATCTTTTCAGATTGAGTAGCGGGCAACCACTGGCAGTCCGCCCAAGCAGACGTGTCGACTTCATCCCCATCGAAAAACAAGACCCGCCCTCCCGTCGTCAGATAATCCGCCAGCAGATCGGTCCCATCGGCGGACATCGGCGGTCGCCTTACATTGGCGAGTACAATGAGGTCGGGCCGTTGGGCGGATTCCCTCGTCGCCAATCTCTGCTCCGGTGAGAGGCTGGCTG
The DNA here is from genome assembly GCA_963763175.1 of uncultured Planctomycetota bacterium. Classification (GTDB taxonomy): domain Bacteria; phylum Planctomycetota; class Planctomycetia; order Pirellulales; family Pirellulaceae; genus Rhodopirellula. The sequence continues at coordinate 2,286,415 of CAVXOB010000011.1, forward strand.
CGAGTTGCTTGACGAGAGTCGCCTCGCTCATCACTTGCGTCGCTATGAGATCGTTCCTCGTGGCGGTTTTCGACGGTCTTGGGGAAGTCTTCGTATCGCGATGCCGGCCTGCCGACTGAAACGCGAACGGACTGAGCGCGACCTTGAGGAAATCGGTTTCACTTTGCAGCGGTTGTCGCGACGGCTCGCCATCGACCACCCACACCCGGACGGGGCTCAACACTTCGAGTGCCCACTCTCGGCGATTGTCTGCGACAATCGCATCGGCGTGCTCAATTGACAGTCCAACGCTTACTCCGCCTGGATTCTTCAACGTTGATTCCCAGTTCAATGTGGCTGTTCCCTGCGGCTCGATGGAGATCGCCTGTGTCTCCACTAATCGGCCATCAATCAACCAACTCGCGCGAAGATTCGTGACCGGCAGTTCGGAATCGTTGCGAATCGTTGCCGTCAGCGGCACGGGCTGACCCGCGAGGACCGCCGGTACATCGGTTGATATGGATTCCACGACCACGTTGGCGAGGATGCTGGCGTTCTCCTCCGATTCCGCAACATCGAGGAAATCGAGTTGCGGGCGCGGGGTGAAGCCTGCCAAACGTTCGCTGAAACGGTCGATCGAACTGAAGAACGATGAAGTGCTGGCCTCGTGGGAATCATGGAATGTGTTTTCCTGAAAATCGGACACCAGTACGATCCGGCGGTGCGGGTGGACTGCGTCACGGCAAGCATCCATGCCAATCTGCAACATCGCAGACAAATCCATCGGCGCTCCATCGAAGCGAAGTTCGCGAATTTTATCGTGCGCGTCGCGTGGAGACCCGCTCGATGGTGGAGAGTGCAGTTCACTGCTTCGAATCAGCACGACTTCGTCGCCCCGCGACATCGAGTCGAGTAGTTCGGAAAGCGACTGCCTCGTCCGGGCAGACCGCGTCGCCGCCGACATCGACCGACTGTCATCCACCAGCAGAATCAACGAGACAGCGGCTTTCCCCGCAATCGATTGACCTCCCATCGACGAGAGCAGTGGGCGAGCCATGGCGAGTGCGAGCAGGACTGGAATCGCGCACCGCAGGGCCAGCAAAATCCACTGATGCCACTGCATTCGCCGTCGGTTCGCATTGACAACATCCTGCAACAGGAACATCGCTCCCCAGTCAAGCGTTTTGAAACGACTGCGGAATAGCAGATGGATCGCCAGCGGGACGACAAACGCGGCGGCGCCCAATGCCATCATCGCATTGAGAAAGTTCATGTCGCCTCCTCGATCGACTTGCGGCGCCGGACGGCATCGCTCGCCGTCCCCGATACCGGCCCCCGCTGACGCATCATGATGAATCTTGACAAACAATCCACCAGCGGCAAATCGGTACGGATTAGCAGGTGGTCAACGTGATTACGTCGACAGGCAGCAGCGATCATATCGTTGTGGCGACTCAGCGATTCCAAATAACGAGTGCGAATTTGATGTGCATCGATCACCTCGTGACGGTTGACGGCTTCCAGGTCGCGGAAATCAATTCGTTCATGAAACGGAAAGTCCAACTCATCTGGATCGACGACTTGCAGGAACATCACATCCTGACGACCTCCGCGTAAGAGTGTCAGCGATCGGCCAAGCGATTCCACATCCCCGAAACCATCCGAGATCAAAACTACCAATCCCCGCCTCGGTAGTTTTACCGATACCTGGCGCAGCACGTTTCCAAGATCCGTTTCACCACCGCGCTGTTTCTTTACGAGCGTGTTCAACACTACGTTCAAATGCGACGGCAGCATTCGAGGAGGAACGTAATCGCGTACTGTGGAGTCGAATGTCAACACGCCCACGGAATCTTGGCTGGATAGCATCAAGTACGCCATTGCCGCTGCCAATCCAGTCGCATACTCCTGCTTCGTTCCATCCCACCACGATCCCGAGGGCGTCGACAAGTTTGACGACGCGCCTTGCAACACACCGCTGAGCGATCTCGCCCGCTGGCCGCCGTAAGCCATGCTGCCACTCTGATCGACCAGCAACATGCAGCGCAGGTTGGTCTCTTCCTCGAACTCGCGGATGTAGAGCCGATCGCTCTTTCCAAAAGCTTTCCAATCAATGTTTTTCAGCTCGTCGCCGGGAACGTAAGGGCGATGCTCCTTGAATTCGACGCTCGACCCTTTGTGCGGCGACCGATGCCGCCCTGCCGCGAGCCCCTCCACGGCCTGGCGGGCAACCAGACGTAAAGACTCAATCCGTGACACCTCGCGGGCCCGAAACAAATCAGCAAGTCGCATGGCGGAGGTCCGAGAAGGAGGGCTGAGGCAGGGAATTGGGGCGACCAAGCACTGTTATTTCGGCGCAGCTTTCGGAACGTCCACAACGACAAATTCGTCTGCCCGGGGAAAGCTAAACTCGCCACTGACGCCGGAAGTGTCGGGGAAGACTCGATCGACGCATTCGAAATCGATAGTCTAGACTACCCGCCAATCGCCGTCACGTTTCGGACTGAACAATTCGACTGCACAATGCGTCAACAGAAAATCGGACGTTGAAGCGAATGATGCGATTGGCATGGACGGCCCGAGGAGGGACGCCCAAGACCATCCAAAGCTGGTCATGAAAAGCCATTGTCGCGATACAACGGACCGCCTCCCCCCTTCCCCATTTGGCCAATCGCATGATAATCCTGCCAAGATGACGCAATTGGAATGCGTCTAAGAGCCTATCCGAAAAGGGGTCTGACCCTTTGGAGGCGAATCATTTTACAACGTTTTTAGCCGCCTCGCCGGCGAGGGTCAGACCCCTTTTCGGCTAGGCTCTAGTTCAATTTTGACCCCTAAAATCGATCGCTACTGACCATGCCCGGAACCGAACGTCGTCGTGAAATCTCCCGTTTGCGCACCCGCCGCAAAAAAACCTCGCAGCTCCTCAATCGCGTCAAGGCGGGGACGATTGACAAGGCTGAAGCGGCACGCAAGCTTCGCCGCATGACGCCGGGTGCCGATGCGATCATCAAGCGTGAGGGGCTGGCGTAATTTCGCCAGTTCATTTTCTCAATCTCCTGACTACTTACCCTTTCGGACATGAACTCGATGGCAGAACCTGCACGCCAATCCGATTCGGCCGCAATCGAGCTTTCCAAACAACCCTCTCCCAGTGCCGCTTCCTCGTCGGCGGCATCGTCCGCGCCGACGATGATCGAAGCCGTGGGTCTGAGCAAGTTTTACGGCCCCTTCGCTGCCGCCCGTGACGTTTCCTTCAGCGTCAAGAAGGGTGAGCTGGTCGCGTTTCTCGGTCCCAATGGGGCTGGCAAGAGCACGACGATGAAAATGTTGACCGGCTACATCGCACCGAGCGAAGGCTATGCCAAGATCGCGGGTCACAACATGATGGACGATCGCATCGCGGGCAGTCATCGCCTGGGATACCTCCCCGAAAACGGGCCGCTGTATCCCGAAATGACGCCGATGGGGATGTTGGAGTTTTTTGCCGAAGCCCGAGGACTGCCATCGGCGACGAAGAAAAATCAAATCGACAAGGTCATCGAAATTTGTGACCTCAGTTCGGTGATCTACAAACCGATCAGTAAACTGTCCAAGGGTTTCAAGCAGCGCGTCGGAATGAGCCAGGCCCTCCTGCACGAGCCGGACGTGTTGATTCTCGATGAGCCGACCGCTGGTTTGGATCCCAACCAAATCCGAGGGGTTCGCCGGACGATGCGTAAGCTCAGCGAGACCAAGACCATTTTGTTGTCGACGCACATCTTGCAAGAAGTCGAAGCGATGGCTGATCGCGTGATCCTGATCAACGAAGGTCGCAAAGTTTACGACGGCGATGTGGAGGGTCTCCGCGCTACCGGCCACGGCGATGTTAATGAAGCCTTCCACGAGCTGACCGGCCACAGCGAGATCTGACGCCACCGATGGCGGGCGGCGAGTTACCTCGCGTCTGCTGCGACACATTTGCTTCTTATTCGTTCCAAGTCTCCAAATTTCAATCGTCCCCATGGCGCTCAACTACGTTTCAATCTCCCTGCTCAGCATACTGCTCTACGATGCAGTGTTTCTGTTGTTTTTGCTCGCGATTGTGACACTGCTGGCATATACAAATCGAGCTGCTTTCGCGGTCATGAAACGCAACTTCGTTGGCTATTTCAGTAATCCGACGGGATACGTTTTCCTTTGTATTTTCGTGTTCTTGACATCGGTGGCAGCGTTCTGGCCCTACGAGTTTTTTAACTCGAACTTAGCGACGTTGGACCAACTCAATTTTTGGTTCCCGATGATCATGTTGGTGTTCATCCCAGCCATCACGATGAGCATTTGGGCAGAGGAAAAACGCCAGGGTACCGACGAGTTGCTGCTGACGTTGCCAGCGAGCGATTTTGACATCGTGATTGGCAAATATATGGCTGCCGCGGCGATTTTCACTGCCTCGCTGCTCTTCAGTCAGCTCAGTACGTTCACGACGCTGGCGATTTTGACCGAAGGATCGCTCGATGTGGGACTGATTTTCACGACTTATCTCGGCTATTGGTTCGTGGGACTGGCGATGATCGCGATCGGCATGATCGCATCGTTCTTGACCGGCAATTTGACCGTCGGATTTATTTTAGGGGCCCTTTTTAACGCTCCGCTCGCCTTCGCTTCACTCGCTGATTCGGTCAGCCCGAGCCAGCGATTTGCCGACTGGGTCAAGAACAGCGGCATCGCCCGCCCCTTTGATGATTTTGGACGCGGCGTGATCACTTCGTCCTCGATCATCTATTTCGTACTCGTCGCGGCGGCGGCGCTCTACGTCTGCATGATTTTGATCGGTCGCCGACACTGGACTGGCGGGAAGGACGGAAACCAAATGGCGTGGCACTACGTCGCTCGCGCCGTTGCATTCGTCGTTTTCGTCGTCGGTGCGGTGATGTTGTTCCGAGCTCACGAGATCGGTCGTAAAGATATGACCGAGGGGCAGGTCAGCTCGCTAGCGAGCGCAACGAAGGACCTAATTCAGAATCTCAATGATGACCGACCGATTGTGATCGATGCGTTCATCAGTGATGAGGTCCCTGAGCTATACGCTCAAACCCGCTACGAACTGATTAACCTGCTCAAAGAATTCCGCGCCGAAGCAGCGAAGGAAAATAGTACTATTGAGGTCAACCTGCACGACGGGATCGACTTATCCAGTGATGAGGCCGAACTCGCCGCCACTCGTTTCGGCATCGTGCCGGTCACGCGAACGTTTCGTGAAAAAGGTGCTTATACGCAAAAACAATTGATCCTCGGAGCGGCATTCCGCTCGGGACTCGAGAAAGTCACCGTGCCAATTTTCGAATACGGAATCCCTGTTGAGTATGAACTCGTCCGATCGATTGACACCGTTGCCAGCGGTACGCGCAAGCGACTCGGTGTTGTCAAATCCGACGCCAACCTGATGGGTGGCGTCTCCATGGCTGGAATGCAAATGCAGCGCATCGACAAACACCGGTTGATCGACGAATTGGCGAAGCAGTACGAGGTTGAGGAAGTCGACTTGAGCGGTCCTGTGTCGCCTGACATGTATGACGCATTGTTTGTGGTTCAGCCATCGTCCCTCGGCCCGCCTGAATTTGATCGACTTGTGACCGCGATCCAGGCCGGGATACCGACAGCCATTTTCGAAGATGCCCGACCGGTTGGTGCTCAGTACATCACCGCGACTGGCGATCCGAAACAAGCTGGTGGTGGATTCATGGGCATGGGCGGCGGGGGGCCACAGCCCAAGGGCGACATTCGTCATTTATGGGATGTGCTGGAACTGGACGTGCCGGGAACTCCTGCCCCCCAGGGTCTCTACCAGCCCGATCTCGTATGGCAGCAACATAACCCCTATCCGGCCCTCGAAGCTGCCAATGAACTGTGGCTGTTTATTGACGAAGCTATTGCTGAGAAGCCCGGCGACTGCCTTAGTGACGAGAGTCCCATCACAGCGGGTCTGAGGCAAGTTCTGGCAATCTTTTCAGGCGGTGTTCAGGCCAGACCCAATAGCACTCTCAAGCACACTCCACTGTTGAGCACGGGACCGATCTCAGGCACGTTGGATGCGAACGCCGTTCGCCAAGTCATGTCCGGCGCAGCGACGCTTGCCCAGGAAATCCAGGGACTCAATCCCAATATGCCGATCGCGATGGCGATCGAAGGTGGTGCGGCGACGCCCACTGCAAACGGCGACGACGATACTGCGAAGCAAGATGAACCCCAGGCTAACAAAGATATAAAGGTAGTCTACATTGCCGACACCGACATTATCTTGCCAGAATTCTTGGTCATTCGCGCCGATCCGAAACAGATGGAATTGCGCTTGCAGTTGCAGAACGTTACCTTTGCACTCAATACAGTGGATTGGCTGACCGGCCAAACCGAGTTCATCAATGTGCGAAGTCACGAGATGAACTTCGCGAGTTTGAAAATGATCGACGCCCGCCAAGAGCAAGCGAACCAGCAGGTTCGAAAACGCAGTCGCGAGTTCCAGAAAGAATTCGACGAAACGATCCGAGACGCTCAGGAAGAGATTGATAACGAGCTGCAATCGCTTCGCGAAGACGTCGAGAAACTCCAAGAAGAGCGTGAAGACGGCAAAGTACCGCAGAACGTGCTACAAGAGAAGCTGATCGCGTTCCAGATCAAGCAGGACAATCAGGAACGGATTCTCAGTGTCCGTCGCAAAAGCATGGAGAACGAACGTGATCAGAAGATCGCCAAAGTTCGCCGCGAAGCCGATCGCGACGTGACAGCGATTCAAAACCAAGTCAAGACGCTCGCAGTAGTGCTGCCTTGCATCCCGCCATTGATTATCGGGATCATGGTTTTCGCCTCACGCCGCTTGCGCGAACGCGAACACATCAGTAAGAGCCGCTTGAAATAATTCAGCCGTGAACGCGAAAAGTTATTTCCACTCCCAAAACTTTCCTCCTAAGAACGATTTTTAAAGTGAACGAAGGACAAAAAACCGGACTGTTCTGTGTGATCGGCGCGGTCATGCTGGCCATCGGTATGTTCGTTTCCTGGCCAGGCGCACAGCGTGACGAAACCTCCATCGCCGCTGGAAAACCGCTGTTTCCTGCATTCAAGGATCCACTAGCGGCCGCCAGTGTGAAGATCGTTTCATTCGACGAATCGCAAGGTCAAGTCGATACTTTTGAGGTGCGGAAGGATCGCGAAACGGGCTTGTGGACCATCCCATCTCGTAAAGGCTATCCCGCTGACGCCGTCGAGCAGATGAAGGATGCTGCCAACGCCCTGGTGGGACTGCAGATTCTCGATGTTCAAACCAGTAACCCAGAGGACCATGTCGCACTCGGTGTCGTCGAACCCAAACTCGAAACGCTCGAGGCTGGTGACACGGGTGTCGGTCGCTTGGTCACGTTCCGTGATGAAGCGCAAAAAGACCTCGCGTCGTTAATCATTGGCGAACCCGTCAAAGGCGAAGAAGGCCGGCGGTACGTTCGCAAGCCTGGGCAAGATCCGGTGTACGTCGTGGAACTTGACGAAGCCGCCTTGTCGACCAAGTTCCAAGTTTGGATTGAAAATGATTTGTTGCAACTCAGTAGCATCGATATCAAATCGATTCGTATGGAGGACTACACCGCCTCGATGGCTGGACGTCAATTTGCCCTCGACCGCAATTACACCGCCGAAGTCGCCGCTGATGGCGCCGATTGGAAGCTGAAGGAGTTGTTGGAGTATCCCTCGGACGACCCTCTTGCCGATCCAGTGAAAGTGAACGTGAGCGAGGACCAAGTTGTCAACACCGAAAAACTGGATGACCTTAAAAAAGCACTCGACGACCTCAAAATCGTCGATGTCGCTCGCAAGCCCGAGGGCATGAGCGCGAACTTGCGCGCCGACAAAGATTTGGTTTCGGATAATGAAGCGGTCACCTCGCTCGCCACTCGCGGGTTCTTTCCAGTCCAAAGGGGCACCGGCGCCGACGTCGAAGTCCTGTCAGCAAACGGAGAACTCGATGTCACGCTCGATGATGGCGTGCAGTACGTGCTGCGTTTCGGAAACGTTTTCGGGCTGGCGGATGAAAATTCCGGTGACGTCGAAGACGAATCGTCCGACACCGCCGTCAACCGCTACTTGCTCGTCACCGCTCGCGTAGACGAAAGCCAGTTTCCTGCACCGGACTTGAGCGTCGTGCCCCAGACGATTGAGGAACTCGCCGCCATGCTCAGCGAATCCACAAAGGAAGGTGATCAGGAAGAAGATCCGGAGAATGGAACGCAGGGAGCGAAGGATGAGTCGGCTGCGAGTGAAACTGAGATGAGAGACGAGCCCGCCAGGGAGGAAACTGAGCAGGCTCAGACCCCAGCGGATGACGCGAAACCTGCTGGCGAAGACGCAACTGCAAGTGACCATAAGCCAGGGGAGGAAATGACGCCCGCTGATTCACCGGATGCCGGCGACGAAGAAACCTCCAGTAAAGAGGGTGAGGCTAACCCTGCTGACGAGGCCAAACCTGCCGATGACGCAGAACCCGCTGACGCCGACGCTGCCGCCATGGAAGACACGCCCGTGGCGGATGACGGACCAGCGCCAGAGAACACGCCTGCCGACAGCGAAACACCGGAAGTTGAGGAGGTGAAAGTCGAAGGCAGTGGCGAAGCGACGGGCGAAGGCCAGGGGCAGGCCGCCGATCAGGAAGACGTCGCAGAAGAGGAAGACGTCGCAGACGGGGAAAACGCTTCGGACGAGTCTGCCGGCGTGCCCGATGCACCCCTGGCGAATTCGGTTACGGACGCTCCTGCGAAGGCCGATCCGGAGTCCGACGAGATTCCTTTTGCAGATTTGACAAAAGAAGAGAAGGTCGAGCGGCTTGAGGCGGAGCAAGAGAAAATCCTCAAGGCAAACACTCGTCTGCTCGATGCCCGCAAGGATCGGCTCAATGCCGCTAAGCGTCGTGTCAGCGACCTCAACGCCCGTTTTGCAGATTGGTATTACGTCATCCCCGAAGCCACCTATACCGAACTGCGGATTAGTCGTGACGAACTCTTGACGGCGCCCGAATCGGATGCCGCCCCCGTCCCGTCTGCCGGTCAGGGTGGTCCCAGCATGCCATTTCAGATCCCCGGGCTATGATCGTGTTCTCAGCAATTCTTATTCGGACCATTCAGGCTCGATTGCTGCATCGTCGTCATGTCGGAGAAATACCATGCAAATCGATTTGAAAGACCGTGTGATTGTCGTCACCGGCGGGAGCGAGGGGATCGGTCAAGGGATCGCAAAAGTCGTCGCCAAGTGTGGTGCAAAAGTGGCGATCATCAGCCGTGACCAAGCCGACATGCAGTCGGTCGTCGATGAGATCGAGGCCGATGGCGGGCAGGCGATGTTTGCGACTGCGGATGTGAGGGACAGTGACCAGATTTCCGCAGCCTTCGTGCAAATTGAAAAACAATTTGGTGGCGTGGATGGACTCGTAGCCAACGCTGGCACCAACGGCACGTGGGCGCCTATCGACGAACTCACCCCGGAGGATTGGCGAAAGACAATTGATGTTAATTTGACGGGCACCTATCTGTGCATCCATCATTGCGTTCCGCTGCTGCGGAAACGGGGTCGCGGTAGCATCGTGATCATGTCTTCCATCAACGGCACTCGCACATTCAGTAACGAAGGTGCATCGGCATATGCTGCCAGTAAAGCGGGCCAGTTCGCTCTCGCTAAGATGCTGGCGTTGGAACTGGCTCCAGCGAAAATACGAGTGAACGTGATTTGTCCCGGGGCGATCGAGTCGGAAATCCACGACAAAACCCAGCGAGAACACTTGGAAAAAATCGAGACTCCGGTGGAATATCCCGAGGGGGATATACCGTTGACTGGCGGCGGGTTCGGCACACCCAAGCAGGTCGCCAATCTTACGGCTTTTTTACTAAGTGATCTCGCGAATCACATTACCGGAACGCCGGTGTGGATCGATGGAGGGCAATCGCTCATCGTGTAGTATTCTGCAGGGGGCCAACGTCGAGGAGCCCATTGTATCGCGTTTACGCATGTTACCGCATCCGGTACATTAACGCTCCTGCTGCGTGACGGGAGGGCACCTGTCGTCGTCAGAACCTTCGGATTTCGCCGCTATGAGCATCAGCAAAGAAGAACCGCAGCAACTGACGGGGCCCCAGTCCCATGAACGGACGCGGCGCGACCATTCCAGTGAGAAAGCAGAGGACTACGTTGAAGCGGTCGACGATATTCTGTCCCGTAAAGAAGAATGCCGGGTGGTGGATCTGGCCGCATTCTTTGGTGTCAGCCACGTTACCGTCACGCGGATAGTGTCGCGTCTCGCCGGTGAAGGACTGCTCGAGACCGAACCCTATCGTCCCATTCGGCTGACGACGCGCGGAAAACGGCTCGCCGTCGAATCCAGGAAACGCCATCAAATTGTTCTCGATTTTTTGCTGGCGATCGGTGTGGACGAGGCAACCGCGGCGCACGACGCTGAGGGGATCGAACACCATGTCAGCCCCAAGACGTTAATCAAGCTAGCGAATCTGGCGACGGAATTGCGGCGAGGGCTGTAGCCGCTAGCGCCCACACGGCTCACCCTGAAACTCAAAACTGACAAACCACTAGGGCGACACTCGTGAGAGCTGCCAGGTCGTATTGCCCGAATCTTGGAGCAGGCGGGTATAGACGATGCGGTCGTGAAGCCTGTTCGCACGGCCCTGCCAAAACTCGACCTTATGGGGCGTCACCGCGAAGCCACCCCAGTTATCGGGCAGCGGCACAGTGCTGCCCACAGGGTACTGTTGAGCGAGTTGTCGCATTTGATTTTCGAGCACCGCCCGTGAGTCGATCGTCGCAGATTGAACGCTCGCGTGAGCCCCCAGCTGGCTCTCACGCGGGCGGGAATGAAAGTAGGCGGCAGAGGACTGTCGGTCCGTTCGCGCGGCCTGCCCAGTGACGAGAACCTGACGTTGCAAGTGCGGCCAAAAAAAACACAGACTCACGGCGGGGTTCGAGGCGATCTGACGGCCCTTGGTGGATTCGTAGTTCGTGTAGAACAAAAAATGCTCCTGGGTGAGCCCTTTCAGTAACACTGTACGGCTGGTCACCTCCCCATCGCGTGTCGAGGTCGAGAGCGTCATTGCGTTTGGTTCCATCCATTCGGGCAATTCGGATCGTCCGACAGCGGAATCGAGCTGATCCACTGACAGATCGCTCTGGTCTCGTCCCGTCGCCTCGCGGAACCAGAGATCGAACTGAACCATGGGGTCGCCGTTAACGTCCTGCAGATGGAGTCCTCCCAAGGTGTAGTTGCGCCGCATCTGGTCAATGCGGGTCGGTGGAGAGTTATTTTGCGGGATGGGATTCATAGGTCTTTGGTCAAACAACAGGGTGATAAGCTTCCCAGGATGGAATGGAAGCGTGGGTTTCCAGTGAGATCCAACGTTTTGGCGTGCTACTTGCTTATTCGGCGCGCCACTTGCTCATGTGTGGATCGTTTCTCAGGTGGCTGCCAAGGCGACTTTGCGGGGCGTAACTTTTTACTGACGAGGGTATTTTACGTGCGAAATTCTGAAGTGGGCGATTTGTTAGTGGCGACGACGGAAGTCGATGGCAGCATTCTCAATCGCGGCGTGTGTTTGCTCGTTTATGAAGACGAGGATTCGGCCGTCGGGGTCATGCTGAACCGACCTATGCAAGTGTTTCCAGCGCCGTCTTCCAAAATATCGAGCCAACCACAGATCGGCGCCGAAACGACGTCCAGCCGATTGTCGCAGTTTGTCGAGGCTGGACAACCGGAGGTGTCGGACCAGCCGGCCGCGGGCGAGCATCACGACGCTGACGAAGCATCGGATATGCAAAGTCCGCTGCCCGATCATGCGATGGCCTTTGTCGGAATGACCGACGATCCCGATGCGGGCAAGCTGCTAGTCGGAAAATCGCTGTATTTCGGTGGACCTCTCTCCGGGCCCGTGGTCGCGGTACACGGAGCGGCGCATCTCGCCGAAGCCGAAGCAGGCGACGGAATCTTTGTGGCTGCCCAGCGTGATCATCTCGAAGCACTGATGCAGCCGGAGCAACTCTCACCCTACCGCTTAATTATTGGGCACCTCGGCTGGACCCAAGAACAATTATCTGGGGAAATCGAGGCGGGTGTGTGGCACCGCATTCGCGCGACCAACGATATACTTTCAACCGCCGATGAATGGTTGTGGCCGAAATTAATTCGCTCGGCGACCGCAGGCAGTGTCTCGCGGTGGTTGGGGGCTTCGCACGTTGCCGATGCTCACATCCTGAACTAAGATCAGGTGTGCGCTTCCACCAACTTTCCCACTATCTCATAGATCCGTCTGTGTCTGATCGCCCGCTATCTGGCTTCTCCTCACGAGGTCGCTCTCGTAGCGATGATGACGAAGTCAAAAGGAAGCCATTTCGGATTCAGAAGAAGCGATTGGGCGAGATTAAGTACATTCGCGATGATGGTGAGTTTGGTTTCATTCGCGCCGAAGACTTCCGGGAGGATGTGTTTTTTCACAAGATGGCTTGGGAATCCGATCCCCGCATCGTCCCTCAAAATGAGATGTATGTGGAGTTCGAACTCGACGACGATCATTACGAAGAGACCAAGAAATTACGGGCCAAAGTTGTGCGTCCGACGCACAGACCCGCTGGCCGAAAGCTCAAAGCAAGCGATTCACCCTACGAGATCGTGTTCCATCATCCTCGAGCGCGTCGCAAACGCCCGACCTGGCGCGATGACGGTGCCTCAACGTAAATGCCAGTGATCATTCGTTGGGGTGTGACTTTGAAGATATTCGGCCTGGCTGGTCAGCCGTCCTACTTAAATTCTTGGTCGAAAGCGGCAAAATCGTCAACCTGCTCGCCTCCTTCGGCAGGAAACTCGGAAAATTCTTCAACGCTTTCCAACTCTTCGACGGCTTCCTCCCCCTCGATGGCGTCCGCGTTCTCATAGCTTGCATCCAGCGGCGCGTCCCCAATGGCCGAGTTTTCGCGGCCACGTTTTTCTAGCATCGCCGCGACAACGACCGAGCCGATCAGAACGAGTACGAAAACTACCCAGCAGATGAAAAGGATCATGGGGGTGGATGAATTGAGTGGGAGGAAACAGGACGAGGAGGCAGTTCGTTATTCTAGTCCAAACAATACGTCACGGAGGGAAAAAATGCGACTCGAAGTACTCTACGAAGACAATCATTTGCTCGTCGTCAACAAACCCGCTGGCATCGCCACAATGGGCGATGGAGATCGGCTGACCCTGCACAGTCTGGCGGCGGCCTATCTCAAGGAAAAATACCAGAAACCACACGGGGTTTACGTGGGCATCGTCAGCCGTCTGGATTCGCTCGTTTCGGGCGTCGTTGTGCTCGCCCGGACGAGCAAAGCCGCTGCCAGACTAAATACTCAGTTTGCCGAGCACGCGAAATGTCTCAACGCAGGCGGTATTAACGCCTTCATCTCCAAAGGGAGCGCCGATGCGATGTCGATCCGCAAGACGTATCTCGCTGTCGTTCGAGCCGAACCTCATCGGTCGGCACCACTTGCGCCCGCGGTCGGCTCGATGATTTTCTCTATAAAGACGACGCGGCTCACCGCATGCGTGCGGCGACTGCACAGCATGACGATGCCAAGCCCGCTGCCTTGATGTACCAGACGCTGACCGCGAGCGATCATAGCAGCGTGCTTGCGGTGGCGCCCCTGACCGGACGCAAGCATCAAATTCGTGTGCAGCTCGCTGCCCGGGGCTGGCCCATTCTCGGCGACCGCAAGTACGGCAGCCAAACGGATTGGCCGGTGGGAATTGCTCTGCACAGTCTGAAATTAACCTTCGAGCACCCGACACGTCGAGAGCCAATGACATTCAGTTGCCCGCCACCGATTGCCTGGAACCGTGTGCGATCGAGAGACCTCGAAGCGCAATGGAATGGGGTGAGTTGGTAGCGGTTGGAGCGTACTTAACCTTCCCAGATGCCCTGGGGCGGGTGAAATCCTACAGAACCGCATTAACCGACCCCGCCCAAGCACTGACGCAGAAAACGCAGCCCCGCTTTGGCGATGCGCGGATGCACGACGCTGGGATGGCCGCCGATCGTTGCGCTCGACGATGTCAAATTTCCGTCGCGATGCTTCACCGAGAAGGTGATCGTTGCCTCCGGCACGACATTGTTTTCGAGTCGATTCAGATCGGGGTAGGCATCGACTAACAACAGCCAATCAGCTGAAAAGCGTTGGCCTGCAGTGTCAATGCAATCACCCAGAGATGCATGCGACTTGTCGAGACCAGCGAACTGCCGCAAACTCGCGAGCCCCACGAGCGACAGACCACCGGCGAGCACCGGAGAATCGCCGATGGCGGCGAACCAGTCGCCCAGGGGAGCGGCGTGACCAAGCTCGATCACCGCCAGTCGCTCGTTTCTGGCCCGTAACATTGCGTCGACGGCGTGCTGTTGCTCGAACGATTCACCCTCGCCAAAATACAGGTCGCCCACACGCTGCAGGATCTCTTGACGCGTCGCTGCGATCATCGTTTCGCACTCCGACACGCTGTCGGACATAGCGCTGATTCGTAGCGAAATCGTCGCCGCACTGACTGTGATTCCAACTCGCGGCTGACGCTCGCGTGAGATCATGTCGCCAAGCCGCGTCTCCATATCACTCTCGCCGACACCAAAGAACTTCATCACGCTGTGGCGGATATGCTTGGCGCCGTGATTACGCGACAGAATGGCCGGTGCAACGGACTCATCAAACATCCTTTTCATTTCCGCCGGCACACCTGGCAGCGCAAATACCCGCGATTCGGTCCCGTCCGTTCGAGTGGCCACGATGTCAACGCCCGGCGCGGTTCCCTGGGGATTAAAAATCGGAGCGGCACCTGCCGGAAACATGGCTTGGCTGCGATTCCGCTCAGGCATCTCGCGGCCTCGCCGGGTGAACATAGCCTCGATGTGCGCCAGTGATTGGACATCCAATTGCAATGGAACGCCGATCGATGCAGCGAGTGCCTCACGGGTCAGGTCATCTTGTGTTGGCCCGAGTCCACCGGTCGCGATGACGAGATCGGCTCGCTGCATCGCGATCCGAAATACGTCAATATTGTGCGTCAGCGTATCGCCCACCGTGCTGTGAAAATCCACTTTCACGCCAAGTTCGGCGAGCCGCCTGCTGATCCACGCCGTGTTGGTATCGAGCCGCGCACCGCTGATCATTTCATCGCCGATTGAAATAATTTCTGCCGTGAGATGGGGCATATTTGGAAAATCCAGAGAATCGAAAAGGCATTACCGGGGCGACAAATGTGGTCCCGCAGTTTACGCTTTATGGCCTCCTAGCGGAACTCTTGACGTCGTTCGCTTCGATAACCATTTCGACAAGGTAAGTTTTTCTCCATGCCATCCATTCCACGCTCCCAATGGATACTGGGTTATTGCACCAACATCCATGCGGGGACTGAAGTTCCGCAGATCTGCGACAACCTACAAAATATCTCTGCTGAAGTTGCTCGTCGTCGGCGTGCGGATGGGCGACTCGGTGTGGGTTTGTGGATACCGCAACCAGCCTGCGTGACGTTGCGCCGTCACGGTATGCCGCCGCTCGTCAATGTCCTTTCGAAGAACAAGTTGCTCGCCTACACGATCAACGGTTTCCCCTACCACGATTTTCACAAAGAACGCGTCAAGCATGATGTTTACTTACCGACGTGGTGGACAGATCAGCGCGTCGCTTACACTCGCGATTTGGCAAAAATCCTCGCTGAGCTGCTCCCCGAATCAACGACCACCGGTACCATCAGCACCCTGCCGATCGGGTGGCCGAGGCAGGTCGACGAGCATGGCGACTGCAACGGCGAACCTTGCCTACGAGACGCCAGCGAAGAGGAGGTGCACCATGCGGGAACTAATTTCCGGCGGTTGGCCGAGGATCTGCGAATGCTCGAAAATCGAACTGGTAAACGGATCGTCGTGGCGATCGAACCCGAACCAGGATGTTTGATCGAACGAGCCGAACAGCTCGTCGATTGGTTTCAAACCCAGCTACCCGATCCCACCCATCGGAGATACATCGGTGTCTGTCACGACATATGCCACTCCGCCGTGATGATGGAAGATCAACGAACAACGCTGCAGCGATATGCTGATGCTGGAATCTTGTTGGGCAAGATCCAGATCAGCAGCGCCATTGTGGCGGACTGGCAATCGATCGATCCCGCTGAACATGCTGCGACGCTCCAGCAATTAAGGTCCTTCGCCGAAGACCGCTACCTCCATCAGACCGGCAGGTTGCGGGCCGATGGTAGCTTTGTATTGTCTGAAGACTTACCCGAACTGCTCGATCAGGTGACGCAGACCCCCGTCACGGACCGGCGCTGGGTGATTCATTTTCATGTTCCGATTTTCATGCAGCGTTTCGGTCATTTGACAACCACACAGGACCAGATTGCCGAAACGCTCGACGCCGTGGAACAGCTTTCGTCTCCGCCTGCAAAAGGCTCGGTGAAAACCGAATCCACGCTTGAGTTCACGGGTTTCCTGGAGGTCGAAACGTACGCGTGGTCCGTCCTGCCCGAGCACATGCGTTCGGGAGATCTCGCCACTGACATCGCCCACGAACTCGATTGGGCTAGCGAGTTACTGTAGCGGATTGATGGACGGTGCCTGCCAATCCCCGATTGCAAACGTATTACGACTTCCTTCCTTTTCTCAGATCCGGTGCTCACCTCATGGCTGGATACTCCCCGAAAACACAATTCCGTGCACGCTCTGAGCGCCAGTGGTGGGCAGGGTTTGCTATGATCCTGCTGGCGTCACTGGCGGTCGGCATTACTGCGGCGGAGCCTAGCGATGTCGATGCGGAAGCCTGGCGAAGCCGCAAGTTGGAGGAGATTGTTCTGCGGATTCAAAATTCCAAATCGGATGAAGAGCGTCTGGAATATGCCGCCCGACAATCATGGCTTCGTCGATGGAAACCGGGGCAGATGCCTTTGGCGCCTACGGATGCACCGGTTGAATCGGAATTGGTAGAGGAGCCGTTGCTGGAAAATTTGAAACGGCCAGAAACGCTCGAGTCGCATGCTTGGCAAGCGATGATTGAGTTGCAAACTCGTTTACTAGCGGTCGATACCGACGAGGAACGCAAAGAAAACTTGCGGACGACTATTCAACTGGCCCGTCAACTTGAAACGGCCCTTTCCACACAACTTCCAACTGATTCGCAGCCACTGGCGACGCCCACAGGTTGGGTACTCGCATACACTCGGTACCGGCTTGGTCGAGCGCTAGCTTATCGCGAGTTGCCAGAGGTACGAGAGGCATGGCCAATTTCCAATCCGGATCGATATGAAGAAAAACTGGTGGCTATCTTTCAACGACTGACCGAGCAGACCGATGGGGACCATCCCGAATTCATTTTGTTGCAGGACAGGATGTATCGTCGATCGGGCAAAAAGGGGCGAGCACTCGAACTGCTGGAGAAAAACCGGCGGTTGATCGAGCCAAAATGGTACCTCAAGAAGAGACGCGATCTGCTCCACGAACTCAATTGGGACCCGCCCTATCAAGAAGCTGCCCGACTTTACCTCCAGGCCGGCTACGATGACGAATCGTAATAACGGATCCCACTGAATGAAGAAAATTTACACGATAGGAGTGGGGATCCGTTTCTCGCAGGACATCTGGGAGACTCGCAGGCTGCGTGTTTTCCTTACCCACTGTACTTAAATATGGCCCTGCCATCTCCCAGGTGCCCTCCCGATTTTTCCCTTTTCGTTCCTGAACTGTTTCGCAGGTGGCCCCGAATTTCGCCTACCTGGCCGATTTCAGCCTGGAACGGATGATGTCGTGGTCACCGGAAATCGACTTCGGTCGAAACCATCGCGCCGCGCTCGTCGGTCAGAGTCACGAGCCACGTATTGGCTTCCGGCGGAAGGCCCGCTGCGGTGACTGTTGCGTCACCGATTTCGCATGCGACTTTTTTCCAGCTACGTTTCGAGCGCAGCCCCGATTCGGTCGTATAGTGCAGCATGGCTTGCACGATTTTGGTTTCGCTTTGGAAAGGTACAGTGACTGTGGTATTGTCGCTGATCTGGATGTTGCCCACCGTCGCCAGCGGCGTGGTGCCTTTTAAAATGGAGTCAATGAAGATTTGAATCTCTGGCGGATCCCAGCCAGCGGCATGTCCATGACTCATCCGTGGTTCGATTCGCACCGTTCGTGGACCTTGGACTAAGGCATACGATTTTGCATAGCTATCGAGGACGTAGTGAACGTCGTGCGTGCCGTTGACCCATAGCGTGGGAACCGTGCATTTTGCCAAGTGACTGCCGGGATCGTAAGCAGTAACCCAAGCGGCACGGCGGTCGCCAAGATGGTCAATCGCGGGTTTTTGCACCGATTCGCCTTCGTGCAGAAATCCACATCCATAGACGGGAACGGCGGCTCGAAACCGATCATCGTGGGAGGCGGCTAAGCAAGTGGTGTAGCCGCCCCAACTGATGCCGGTCACGGCCGTGCGGTCGGCGTCCACTTCTGCCAAACTGCGAATCAGCGTGTGAGCCCGCATGACATTGGCGACGGCATGATAGGGCCAGTCGTCATCGATTTCGCCGCCGATGCTGTCAAACTTTTCGGAGTGTCCGTCGGCAATGCCGCCGGTGGCCAGCCCGACGCGAGTGTCACGTTGATGCCCCGCATAGGGTTTCAATTGTCCGGCATCATCAAACTGGGGCGCGGGAGGCCTGCGGCCGCCGAGATCCATCGCGATCGCTGCATAACCACGGTTGGCCCACATCCACACCCAATCGGCAAATGCAGTTCCACCGCCACCGTGAATCAGCACAATGCCCGGATACGTTTCATCGCCATCGCTTTGTCCCAAAGTTTTGGGTGAGGCGTAAAATGAAAAAACTTCTGTCGGTTGGCCGTCGACCTGTTCTCCTTCGTAGATCAATGTTTGGATCTTCGCAGCAGGATCTTCGATTCGAAATTGAGGAATTTCCGACTTCAATCGCTCAATGGGCCAGACGCCAGGCGTTTTAGCGCCGCCTCCATCGTCAGCTGGGACAAGGGCAGGAGGAGAGCAGGAGGCGATCAGCAGCACCATGCAGAGGCGGGGGATCGTCATTGACATCGTTTTCACAGGAGAAAAAAAGGGTACGGGATCAGTCACGCGCAGGAGAAAATGCAGGCGGATTATTTACTGCTTTGCAAAGAGGAGTTGCAGCCTTGGTTGCTGGCTCACTCCTCCAGTTTAATCGACTGGATTCCTTGGACCAGCTCAGCGACGGACGACGCAACTTGCGATTTGTAAATTAATCCGATTCCATGGGCTTTCGCGATGGCTGCGACATCGCCGTTTTAGACGAAACCGTAAACCTTGATCGACTGATGTCAGCGATCAACAAGCAGCGTGCATCGCAGTCCCGTGGTTGAAGTAGAGTGGCTTTGAGTCTCACCACAGTTCAGTAGCACTGCTCAAGAGATCGCATCGATCTGGTATGATGGCCGAGTAAAGCCAAGACGGGATTGAGTTGCGATTTACAATAAAATGCCCGACATGATAGACACACTGAAAACCCTAGAACTCCGGGACGGAGGAATTCTGCGCTACGATGCGACTTTTCTGGCGTCCGAATTGGCGGATCGGTACTTCGTAGAATTGCGCGATAACTGCATCTGGGCGCAGCAGCCGGGGATCTTCGGCCACATGCAGCCTCGTCTGACGGCGTCTTATGGTGAGGAAGGTATGACTTACTGTTATTCGGGCACCGTCAACGTCGCTCGTCCATGGACGCCGGTGCTACTCGAGATCAAGGCGAAAATCGAAGCTGTGCAGGGTCGGTACAATTACTGTCTGCTGAACCGGTATCGATCGGGTCAGGACAGTATGGGAATGCACGCCGATGACGAGCCTGAGATAGGAGATGCGATCGGCTCGATTTCGCTGGGAGCGACACGGACCTTTCGAGTCAAACACAATGTGACGAAGGAAACTATCAAATTTCCGGTCGGTCACGGCACGCTCATCATCATGGCAGGAACGATGCAGCAGTTCTGGAAACACGAGATTCCCAAGACAAAGCAGCCCATTGGAGAGCGAATCAACCTCACATACCGGCAGATTCTGAATCTCTCATGAAAAGCTGAATCGACTCCAGGACCGTCCACTCATTTAGTGCCCCCGCCACTGAGCCTCGGGTCAATCGCCCGCTCAACTTAAACCGACCGCGACTCCCACAAACGCCCCTCGCCCGAGCAAAAGACATCGACTCGCCAGCCACTCGGTTCCGACGCCGCCTGCGCGGTTGCGGATTCCCAAAATTTTGCATGAAGCGGGCGGACGATTGATCGTGACTGCGACGACCGTTGGGGCAATGTCGCTCAGCTCTCCGAGCCGTTAGCATACACTGCAGCTCCCGTACGCTTTCAGCTCGGCGAGCTGAGCGACAATCGCCGCGAACTCACTCCAGATGCTTGGGCAACAGTGCCCAAGCTATGTTGAAACAGCTAAACCTCGCGATATGCGACAAATTTAGGCTTGGAACGAGCTTCCACAACCGCAGCTTTTAACAGCGTTAGGGTTGTTGAACGTAAAACCTTGTTTTTCAAGGCTGTCGAACCAATCGACTTCGGTGCCGTCGAGGTACAGCGCGCTCTTCTTGTCGACGACAACGCTGACGCCGTGGTGATCGTACTTGCTGTCGGCTTTTTCGTCGAAGTTGTCGTCGAAGTTCAGGGTGTAGTTGAACCCGCTGCAACCGCCGCCAGCAACTCCAATTCGCAGT
Source organism: uncultured Planctomycetota bacterium (assembly GCA_963763175.1). GTDB lineage: Bacteria > Planctomycetota > Planctomycetia > Pirellulales > Pirellulaceae > Rhodopirellula. The sequence continues at coordinate 2,307,167 of CAVXOB010000011.1, forward strand.
AGCATGGAGTCGTCGAAATTGTGTTCTTTGCGAAAGCGAAGGACTTCTTCGGCGGCGCGTTCGGTCAGTTTAATGGCCATCGTGAGATGAACTCCTAACGAGGAGGAAAGCGAAAATTGGGAGAACGACGTTCGTGGTCGACGAGTGTAAAGTTTGATTACAACCCGGTCTGAAGATCAATAGCAAATCCCTTGCCAAACCATTCTGACCGCCAATTTGGCAGCCTTCGAGCTGTGTTTGGGTGATCACCAGGCTCGCGATGATTGTACTCCCGCTCAAGCGGCTTGTCGATTCCGCTAAAACGGTCGATCGAACTGGAGACGTTGTGTATACGAGAGTTCGAACGGGCAATCTTGCTCGTGTCTGGCTTGGATGTCGGCCAGAAGTGACCCTCGGGCGATTCGACTGAGTACGTCAAATTGTCTATTCCGGCGTTCGGAACTCTTCGGGTAGCTCATATTTCCCTTGAGCGGCTTCGCGGGTGGTGACTTTGATTTCCGCCGCAGCCCCGCTGCCAACAACGACCCAAACAAGGGCTTGTTTCGGATCGGCTGGCCCCGTCGCGGTGCGGTCAGGGTTCGCACCGAGCATCAAATCGGTCAGCACCGTCCGTAGCGGCAAATCCTTTTTGTCGAAATTCCGGACCTGCTGGTTTTGCGTGATCCCCATTTTTTGCAGGTCGCCGCCAATAATTTCGACTTTGGGTGACGGATTGCCGGCGGGCAGGTCAGCAGCAAACTCGCTCACAATCGTATCAAGCGCGAACTGCAAGGATTCCTGACCGAAGCTGACAGACATAGGGCGATCGAGCATTTGTTCCAACGTGAGTTTGACGACGGGTTGGTCGCCACTCGCGATCGTTGTCGTCGCCGTGGTGTTGGCAGCGAGCAGGGTTCCTAGGGTGAGTTGTGGCAATGCATAGGGCGGAAGGTAGGCATTGAAGATGACTTCGCGTTGGATTGCCGCAGAGCGAATTTGCTCGCCTGTGAACATCCACATGCTAGGCAGTCTCGCTGCTAAGCCCTGCCACGAGGGATCGACTTCGCGGCCGACCAAAAACTCTTCCGCCACCACTGCGGCGTCGTCGATCCGTGCGAGGACTTTGTCTTTTAGTGCTGCTGGATCTTTTCCGGGGGAGGTCGCGAGCCGGAGTTCGACATAGCTGCCGAGCGATTTGGAGTCCGCATCGTCGTAGGAGGAGTCGGGGATTGCGACGACTCGCACCAAAAAACCGCCGCATTCGGGTGTCAGCGTTGCGCGAAACCAGTCCAGCAAGGCCGGCGCGGTCTGATTGATCCAGGCACGGGAGTCGGCGATCATAAAATAAGGCACGCTCAACATCGTGACCGCATCCGTCGGTCGGGCCGCTCGCCACAGTTCTTCGAGTTGCCGAGGGAGCAGCACGGGGGCACCCTCGACCTCGGCAACTTGCGTCACACGCGCGATCGAGCCGATGGCGAAGGCGTCGACTTGCTGCACGCCATCGTCGGCTGAAGATGATTCGTCAACAGATGAATTCGCCGTTTCGGCTCTGACCAGGTGTGGATAATAGGCGTCGCCAGCGGGATCGTCGCCCGCGTAGATTTTTGCGCCGCCGGGGACGACCGCGAGTGATGCCTGCCAAGCTTCAGTGAGTTCTTCAAGTGGTCGGGGTTTTTTGAGATGCACGGCGATCGCGATTTCCGGCACGCCACCGACTCCGGGGAACCATGCAAGCGCGAGCAACCGCACGTCGTCAATCGGCACGGCGATTCGTTCTTGCAATTGCTCCCAAAGCGGCGACAGATCGGGGTCGAAAGCTTCCCGCAGCCCCGTTGCATCCAGATTTGGCAGGTTGAATGTCGTCAGCGCGGCGGGGCCCGGCGGCAGCAGCATCGTTGCCCGCATGGGGTCCACTTGGTTTTCCTCGGGCGCCGCCATCGCCGACGGAGAGGCCCACAGCATCTGACCGCCGGTGACAATTTCAATCACTTCGACGTCGTCATTGTCGTGACGCGGCTGTGCCATGCCGGGTCGCGTACGCGGCCGAGAGAGTGGGCTACCGCCGACTGACGGAATGACGGCGGGGATGGGTGGCCGGGTCCGCTTGGCAATTGGCTGCGTGGCGTTGGGGTCTTGTAGAGCCAGCGCGACGATCAGCAGAATGATGGGAATCCATAGACAGCCCAACACGTACCACGCCGCTCGCCGCCGACTCGGCCGACGCGGATGACGATGGGCGGCTTTGGGAATCGACGCAGGGGTCGAGCTAGGAGCTTTTTCGACAGCGGCATTCATCGTTGTAGCTGGCTCGACTGCAACCGGTTCCGCAGCAGCAGGCGTCGTCGTCGCAGAAGGATTTGCCTGACGCGTCGCTGCAGCTTGATCGGTAATCCCTGCGCTGGTCGCGACTGTTGGCGCCAGCGTGGTGGGGGATTTTTCCTGCGGCGGGTCGGTCTGTTTGAATGCCGGTTGCGAAGTCCGACGGACGAGCTTGTCGAGCGAATCTGCCCCGCGAGACGCGGGCTTGGGGGCAACGGACGATTTATTTTTGGCGGCCGGCGCCGGCGGAGATGTTGCGAGTGCGAGCGTTGCTGAGAGTGCTTGAGCGAAAGCGTCGAAGCTGGCGAATCGTGATTGAGGGTTCTTGGCCATGGCGTATGCCAGGACTCGCAACAAGGGATCTCCGGCTGCACCTTGGGTCACGGCCTCGTTCAATTCGGGCGGTTCAAACCTTTGTTGGCGCGAGCGGATCTGGTCATCCTTCGCCGCCGCGAAGGCGTGGTGGCCGAACCGCAATCGATACGCGAGGCACCCCAACGCATAGATCGCTCGGCTCGCCCACGAGCTGGGGCACGCTCCGGCCGCCGCGGCCATTGCATTTTCGGAGATCGTCTCGGGGGCAGCGTACAGCCAATGCGACTCGTGGATCGTCAGCGTGTGGGTGCCACTTAGCGCCCCTGCCGAAAGGTATTCCGCAGGATCAAGCCAGAGGATTGCTGGGTTTCCGTCGTGGGTTCGAACCGATGGTTCGCTGTCGTGACGCAGCCAAATACGGTCTGGTGAAGGCATTGGGGGGGCTGTCAGACTGGCTGGCCTCTAGCTGTTGCATGGACTCCGCAAGCGACTGGATCAGCGGCACGATCTGCGTCGTCGTCCAGCGGGAATTGGATTCACGATTGCATCGTTCCGCTAGTAACTCGCCCGGCGGAATCGGTGTGAACAGCCCGACGGCATCGAGGGTGTCATCCAACGGAATCGTCGTGAAATAGTTACCCAGGGGCGCTCCCGAGAGAGCCATGAGCTCATAAGTGGGTAATCCTGTGTGCTCGAGCGTGGCAAGTGATCGCAATCGATCGCCATCCTCAGGTGTCAGACCTACCGGTGAGAGCTGGAGCACCACTCCGAACTGGCCGGGATAGGAATCGTGCGTGACGGGCAGCCATCGCGCGAAGGGGGGGCACGCCTGTTCGGCGGCCTGCGTAAGCGGTGCAATCCGCAACATCGGAAACCGAAACGTTTTTTTTTCGTTGTCGTCAGAGCCCACTGCGGGATTGGGGCGAGTCAGGCAGGCAGCCTGAAATGGCTTCAAACGATCCGTTTTAACCAGCCATTTGGCGAGCGCTAGTGGGTCTGTAGGAGGCGCTGCGTCGTGGTCGCTGGCGAAATCTGCCGCCCACATACGCGGCGTCGTGGGATCAGCCAGGCCACTTTGGAGTAAGCGTTTCCAGAAATCGACGAGGGACAGCGGCATGAAAAATGATCGAGGGTCGGTCGAAAAGTGGAGTTGGGAAAAAACGTCTCGGGGAAATATACCATCGTATGATTGCTTTAGTTTATTGTGTGCAGTGCCGCCATGTGGCGTCCGTATCCAATCACGACTTGTTTTGCCAACTCTGAGCATTGAATTGAATATCGTCTATCTTACTACCGAAGCAGTCCCGTTTGCAAAAACAGGCGGTTTGGCTGACGTTTGCGGTACACTTCCCAGCGTCGTCGCGGACGCCGGTCACCAGTGTGCCGTGATTATGCCTGCCTTTGATTCGATTCGCCGCTCTCAGATGCCAATCGAACAAACCGACATGAGTTTCGCGATCGAGATGCCGGGCGAGCGGGTCGTCGGTGGTCGTGTGTTGCGAAGCCACCTGCCGGGAGGCAGCGTACCCGTTTACTTCGTGGATCAACCTCAGTACTTCTCCCGTCCCTTTCTCTATGGGGACAAGCATGGTGATTATCGCGACAACGCCGAGCGGTTCATCTTTTTTTGCCGCGCAGCGATCGAGGTGATGAAGCGGATGGAGATGCCGGTCGATCTCGTCCAGTGCAACGATTGGCAGACAGCGATCGTGCCTGCCCTGATTCAGAACAGCTCCGATGGCTTTCCCCGCGACACGCCCACGGTGCTATCGATCCACAATTTGGCCTACCAAGGATCGTTCCCGGCGGAGGCTTTTGCGGCCACTGGATTGTCGTGGGATCGATTTCGCAGCGATTCATTCGAGTACTATGGCGGCTTGAATTTTCTCAAAACGGGCGTAGTGACCGCCGATCAAGTCTGCACGGTCAGCCCCACCTATGCTGATGAGATCAAGACGCCCCTCCATGGCTGCGGGCTCGATGCGATCCTGCGCAGCCTGGGGGATCGCGTCAGCGGGATCATTAATGGTATCAATACCGAGATCTGGAATCCCGCAACCGATGTCCACTTGGTGCGCAACTACGACGTGAGCTCATGGGAGCAAGGCAAGCTCGAAAATAAGCTCGCCCTGCAAGCAGAACTGGGCTTACCGAGCAAGCCCGACGTCCCTCTGATTGGACTAGTGGGCCGGCTCGCCGATCAGAAAGGCTGGGATTTGATCCTGCCGGTGATCCGTGAACATTTGCGAGAGGGACGGCCAACTCAGTGGGCGATTCTTGGCAGTGGGGACCCGGTCATCGAAAGCGAATTGACGTGGCTCTCGTCCGAGCACGCCGATCAGCTCGCCGCATACGTCGGCTTTAGCGACGCTCTGGCTCACCGGATTGAAGCCTCCAGCGACCTCTTTTTGATGCCCAGCCGGTATGAGCCGTGTGGGCTGAATCAGTTGTACAGTCTGCGATATGGCACCGTCTGTGTGGTGACAAATACCGGCGGATTAGCCGATACCATCGTGGATACGAATCGCGACACGATCACCAACGGGACTGCCACTGGGTTCCACATGCGAGCCCATGATGCGGGGTCTCTGGAACATGCGATTGGCGAAGCCCTGCGGCTGCGGTTCCACGAAAAAGAAATTTGGAAAATAATTGTCGAGCGGGGCATGACGCGTGATTGGTCATGGGGGGCAAGTGCCTCCCAGTACATCGATCTCTACGCAAAAACAGTCTCCCTTAAACAGTCCCAACGCGTGCTCGCGTAAGGGAGCCGCTGGCGGTTTAGCTCGTTGCTAGCAAAAACCCCCCTATCAGGAAAATAAATTTCGATAGAATGGGCCGTTGGCGTCCGCTAACCTTTGCGGCGTTCATGCGAAAGCTCCCGCCAACCTGTCCTGATCACACGGAAGCCATCATGCCTATTTCGCACGTCGATCTCCGCGGTGGACGCGTACGTTTACGGCGTGACAGCCGCCAGCTGCGGCATAGCGATCGCCACCTGCGAAATCACGACGGGGACACGCTGGCTCAAGCGGTTGCTGAAACGATGCCTGCACGGGAGGCGGAGTTAAGTCAGTTGGAGTCCGATGGAGTGAATGAAGTCGCTCAGGTTATCGTCCCTGCGACAGCAAGCCTTGCCGGGAGTGACAGTCGACTCTGCGATATCAAAGCTGTCTTTTCAGGCCCCTGTTCGTCTGCGGCGCCCCCGACGCAGTGCCCAACGGATGATGCGTTAAATGATTCCGGCAAGATACCGATTATCGTAGCTCGGGGCAGCGCTGATCCACGCTCACACGTTGACATGATCGACGCGCGTGTCGCCACAAAGATGGACGGTCCTGCATCCAGTGATCAGATCATTCATGCTGAAAAACTAGATTCTCAGGTGGGACAATCTCGCTTGGATCTAATTACCGGTGAATGGACTTGGTTCGCGACAACTCGGTCGCAGCGTCCCAATCAGTATCCTAGTTGCGTCAGTAAACCGCTTGCTGACATTGATTGCCCGTTCTGTGCAGGCCAAGAAGAACGCACCCCCGATCCTGTTTGGGTCGCGAAACTGGATGACGTCAGTGGCTCCCATGCCGTTGCGACTTCCATCCCGGGCGATCAGGTCGACAGTTGGTCCGTGCGAGTTGTTCCGAATCTGTATCCTGCGGTGACGCGGCTAGAAGATGCAGGACTGCAGGCTCCCGCGGGTGATTCCAACGGCGCCTACCCAGAAAATGAGGCGATGCCCGTTTCGGCGCGGATGCACCGCTCGAACACCGCCCACACATCCTACCAGCATGCCGAAACGGTCCACTCGGACGATCGAGCGCGCCGGCGAGCCTCCTCGGCGAGCAAATTGTTTCCGAGCGATGCGGCGCGGGGCGGGCACGAGGTCATCATCGAATCGCCTCGGCACACCGAATCACTCGCCGAACTCAATACTGCGGAGGTCGCACTTGTTTTCGCAGCTTATGCCGAGCGGCTGCGATACTGGCGAGGCGTTCCTGGCGTGCAACACGTGAGCATTTTCAAAAACGTGGGACGTGACGCGGGGGCATCACTCCAGCACAGTCATTCACAACTGATTGCAACGAATCGCGTGCCCGGTCTCGTGCAGCAGGTAACACGTCGCTTGCAAGCCCACCATGCCCGCGTGGGTTCCTGTTTGCAGTGTGACCTTCTTCGCGCCGAGATCGAACAGAAGAACCGAGTGGTCAGCCAAACGGATTCGTTCGTCGCATATTGCCCGTTCGCGAGCCGATTCCCGATGCAGGTACGCGTGACGTCGAAGGAACACCTGCCTTGCTTCAGCGATCTCCACGCCCGGCCACTTGCCGAGCTCGCTCGGTTGACGCTCCGGATCGTTCGTTGGCTCGAAGCCTTGCGTCCCGGCACCGCCTACAACATGCTCATTCACACTTGCCCCGTGGTCTTCAAGGGAGCCCGTGAATCGCAGCACTGGGCCATGGACATCTTCCCGCGAGCCTCGCGGATGGCAGGCTTTGAACTCTCCACCGGCGCGATGATTAACGCGATCTATCCCGAAGCCGCTGCCAAAGCCTACCGGGCTCAAGCGCGACTAAGCGACCCCCGCTACGTGCTCTCGTAGAAAAAGTGGACGGGACCGAGTGCTCGCTAAAACGCCTTCGTTGTATGAATAAATTGGGAAATCTGCGAATGGTGAAAGCAAAATATAGGGTTGTGGCGTTGGCCACTCTCTGCACCGCTCTCCTCTGTTCGCCATCGGTGATCTTGGCAGATACGGCTGCGGATCGAGTTGCAAAACCGAATGTACTCTTCATCGCCGTCGATGACCTCGCTTGCACACTGGGCTGCTACGGCGATGTCCTCGCCAAGACGCCAAATATCGATCGTCTTGCCGCTAGCGGCGTCTCGTTTCAGCGGGCGTACAACCAACTGCCGCTATGCAACCCCACGCGTGCTTCGGTCATGACGGGACTTCGTCCGGACACCATCAAGGTTTACGACTTGGATCGTCATTTTCGCGATCAGGTTCCCGACGTGTTGACGCTACCCCAGGCGTTCCAGAAGGCGGGCTACTTTACTGCTCGCGTGGGCAAAATCTATCACTACAACGTGCCCACCGCGATTGGCACCGATGGTTTTGACGATCCTCCGTCGTGGAACCGAACGGTCAACCCGAAGGGACGCGACAAGGACGACGAGGCGGCGATCTTCAATGCGGAGCCGCAGCGAGAGATCAGCGGCGCGCTGAGTTGGTTGGCTGCAGAGGGAACCGATAATGAACAAACCGATGGTATGATCGCGACCGAAGCCATTCAAATCATGCGTGAGAAGAATAACGAACCATTCTTTTTAGGCGTTGGTTTCTTTCGCCCTCACACGCCCTACGTCGCACCGCACAAATACTTCGCCATGTACCCGTTGGATGAGTTGCGGTTGCCCTTTGCTCCTGAGGGCGATCGGGATGACATACCCATCGCAGCCTTCGCACACAACTGCCCGGTCCCGAACTATGACTTGGACGAGCCGACCTTACTCCGGGCGACGCAGGCGTACTATGCGTGCGTCTCATTCATCGACGCTCAGATTGGGCGGCTATTGGATGCACTCGACGATCTCAGCCTCGCTGAGAACACAATCGTGGTGTTTTGGAGCGACCATGGATATCATCTAGGCGAGCACCATGGGATTTGGCAGAAACGGACCCTTTTTGAACAGGCGGCCCGAGCACCCTTGATTATCCGGGACGTGATGGGTCGTGAGACAAAGAGATCGATGCGTGGGGACGTGGCCACCGGTCCCTGTCGACGCATCGTCGAGTTCGTCGATATTTATCCCACGCTCACTGATCTGGCTGGCATCGCGTCACCGGACAATCTCGCAGGCAGGTCCCTGCGACCCTTGCTAAAAAATCCTGAACGGGATTGGGGTGGATTTGCGGTGACGCAGGTATTGCGTCCTGCCGATGATCGGCTGGATGAACCCGTGATGGGACGCAGCATTCGGACTAATCGCTATCGCTTCACGCAGTGGGGTGAGGGTCAGCAAGGCGTCGAGCTGTATGATCATCATGCGGATCCTGCTGAGTTCCATAACCTTGCCATCGATCCCGACGCCAATTCACGCCGAGTCATGGCGCGGCTTCGCAAGGTGCTACAAAAACATGCATCGGGAAAGTTACCTTCCACGCCATTCAACCCCGCCCGCCTGTGAGACACGTGCCGCGGATTCTCAACTGCGGGGATGCCGCGTTCGCAATCGTTAAGGCCGTTCTTTCGAGTTATGTGTTTGACCCGACCGTCGTTGCCGATTGAGGAACTACTGCCCCAGGTTTGCGCGGCGGTGAATCAAGGCTGTCCAGTCGTATTAAAAGCTCCGCCGGGGGCGGGCAAGACAACGGGTGTGCCACTGGCCCTGCTCGCGGACGAAACACTCGCGAGTGAAGCCCTGGCGGGCAAGCAGATCTGGGTCATCCAGCCACGGCGCTTGGCGGCTCGTAGCGTGGCAGAGTTTCTGGCTCGAGTGCGTGGCGAAGCGATTGGAGAAACGATCGGCTATCACGTGCGTTTGGATCGCCAGGAGTCTCCCGCAACGCGCGTTTTGCTGATGACGACGGGGATGTTTCTCAGGCGGATGCAATCGGATCCCCTTCTCGAGCGAGCGGGATGCGTGATCCTCGATGAGTTCCATGAGCGCAGTATCGACCTCGATCTTTCGCTGGCGCTAACGCAGAGGTTGAGGATCGAACTGAGGGACGAACTTCGTCTGATCGTCATGTCAGCGACGCTCGATCCGGGACCGATCGCTGACTATCTCGGGTCGAATGCGGTGCCCGTTTCTTGCCAGGGACGCAGCTATCCGATCGAGGTCGTTTACCATGATATTGTAGGCAGACGGCAACGCCCGTCTGAGATGTTACTTGCTGGTTCCACGCGACGGGCGGAGCCGTCGGTCGACTATGGCCAACTCAGGGATGGCATTACTCAAGCCCTCGAGCAGACGCAGGGGCATGTCCTCGTGTTCCTGCCTGGACGGGCTGAAATTGATCGTGTTCGTAGGGTTTTGGCGGACAGTCTGATCAGCCAGACCATATCGATTGTGTCACTGCATGGATCGCTCTCACCGCAGCAACAGGACCTTGCGGTTCGCGGGGGTGCCAAGGGAGTTCGCAAGGTCATCTTGTCAACGAACATTGCCGAGACATCCGTCACTGTGGAGGGCGTCACGGCGGTTGTTGACTCCGGGCTGGCAAAGATTCCGGTTCTCGATTCACGGCTGGGATTGACCCGCTTGCAGACCGAACCCATCTCGATGGCGTCGGCGGATCAGCGGGCTGGCCGGGCCGGTCGGACGGCACCAGGTGTTACTTACCGCATGTGGTCTGCGGTCAATCATCGGTCACGGGAAGCCTACGATCAGCCTGAAATAGTTCGAGGTGATTTGGCTGCGACCGTACTGACCCTCGCAAGCCTGGGCGAACGTGCTGACGACTCGATTGCTTGGCTGACATCGCCGCCGGAGCATTCCTTTGAGTCCGCGAAACAGCGGTTGCGATTGCTCGATGCTCTCGATCATGAGGGGCGGATCACTGCCCTGGGAAGAGAACTTGCCGGTTTACCGCTGGACCCACGTGTGGCTCGCTTTGCACTTGCCGCCCAAGAATATCTTCCACGATCGCAGGTGGCTGTGGCCGCCGCACTGTTGAGTGAACCGGATCCGTTCGATCAAGAGTCCCACGAGCGGAGCCAGATGTCGCTGCCCGAGAAAGTGCAGTGGATCTCGGATCACCCACGGTCGGTACGGAGTTCCTTTCAGAGTGTTGCTCGGCAAATCGAGAGGTCAATGAGAGTTGACTCGCATCCACTCCCTCCGCAGAACCGCCTGCTGGGCGAGACGATCTCGCGAGCGCTGTTGGCAGCGTACCCGGATCGCGTGGTCATGCGGCGGACCCACGATTCCAATCGCGGCGTGATGGTCGGACGTCGCGGCGTGGTCGGGCTGTTATCGCTGCAGCATCTCGATCGCTTGGCCGAATTCCTAGTCTGTTACGATGTCGATGGGGGCTCGACGCAGTCCCGCGTACGCGGCGCCGTCGCGATCGAGGAGTCTTGGCTTTCGCCCGAACACGTTGTGGAGGTGACCGAGGTCGATTTTGACCCCGAGCGAGAAGCAATTGTCTGTCGCAAAGTGAGTCGGTACGTCGATCTCGTATTGAGCGAGACTCCCATCCAGTGCAACGACGGCGATGTCACCGCGGCCTGTCTTTTTGAAGAAGCCTGTCAAAATCCCGAGCGTGTTGTCCCTGCCAGTTCCGGCAACGATGAGAACAGCATGGCCGCTTGCCTACACCGGCTGGAATTGGTGACGTGCCATGGACTCGGCAGCGACTCACCGGAGATCCCAGATCGCGAAACGCTTTGGAAGCGGGTCTGCTTTGAACTCTGCCACGGTCGGCGCTCGTTCGCTGAACTACGTCGAGCACCCTGGAAAGATTATTTGATCGGGCAGATCGGTTACGACGTTTGGCAGCGTGTACAAGACGAAGCGCCGACACATCTGACTCTGCCCAGCGGCAACCGCGTCAAGATCGGCTACGCAGAAGGACGCCCGCCCTGGATCGAAGCCAAAATCCAGGAGTGCTTCGGATGGCAACGCACACCGCGCATTCTCCGTGGCCGTGTGCCCATCCAGTTGCATCTGCTCGGCCCCAACCGCCGACCGCAGCAAATTACAGACGACCTGGAAAGCTTTTGGAAGAACACCTACGCGGAGATTCGCAAAGAACTCCGGCGCCGCTATCCTAAACACTACTGGCCCGACGACCCCAAGACGGCGCAGGCGACCCACAACGGGTTGAAACCCAAGTGAAGCGGGCCTCATGAAGTTGCGATGAAACGGCCAAACGATTTTGCGAGCCCGCGCTGTCCTCGAGGAATTTCGGTCACTCTAGATAGCGAGACGACCGTGACGTCCGCAGCGCCGGTGCGTGCAGGCTCGCACTGTAGTGGGAAAAAGCGCCCTAAAGCTGCATTGCAGGGCATTTGCAGCGCGGTTGCTCTACACTGGTGTTATTCCACCCCACCGAAGCTCCTCCACGATATTTAAGTAAAACGTGAAACGCGCTGACGTTCCCTTGTGTAGACCGACCGAAGCGAATCGCACGTCGTTGACGCTGTTGGACCGAGTGCGCGCCGGGAATGAGTCGGGTTGGGAGAAGTTTGTTTCCATGTACGGACCGCTCGTTTACAGCTGGTGTCGCCGCGCGGGGTTGTCACCCGAAGACGCCGGCGACGTTTCTCAGGAAGTTTTCGCGACCCTCACCCAGAAACTTGATTTGTATCAAAACAGGGGCCCGGGCGACAGTTTTCGTCGTTGGCTCAAGACCATCACGAACAATCGCGCACGAGATTTCCATCGGGACCAACGCCACCGCCCGCGAGCCCGGGGTGGGACGGCGGCGCAGCTCCAGATCTCTGCCCAACCTTCTATCGAGCACGTGGAACGTTGTGACGAATCGGATGACGAGCGTGTGGATGAATCAAACCATCTGCTGCGGCGGGCTACTGAACTCGTTCGCGCCGACTTTGAACCGACTACATGGCAAGCATTTTGGCAAACCGTCGTCGAAGGCCGTGCAACGTCAGATGTCGCGGCCGACTTGCACTTGTCCGCCAACGCGGTCCGGGTCGCAAAGTCACGCGTTCGCGCTCGATTGCGAGAAGAGATGATGGGATTACTCGATGATCCAACCTGGGGCGGGAACGGATGAGCACTCCTCATAATGATTGTCCCTCGATCGACGAGCTGCAGCAGTTCGTTAAGGGACGATTCAATCTTGCGGCGACCGAAAAATTTGCAGTGCACATCGAATCGTGCCCGAACTGTCAAACACGGATTGAGGAGCTCGATGAGACCGACGCGTCGGTGGACGCGGCGGTTGGCGGATCAAATCGGATCGCGTTCGTCGATGAGTCGCACTGCGGCCGGGTGCTGGAGGCAATTGCGGGCGGATACAAACCGCCTTCATCGACTTCCGTTCCGCCACATTTGGGCGACTACACGTTGCTCGAACCACTCGGCCAGGGTGGCATGGGAATGGTGTACCGGGCGCGTCACGCGGAGCTGGGGACGCTGACGGCGGTGAAGATTCTGCAGCCCCACCGCAGCGGTGACCAAGCCACGATCGATCGTTTTGAGCGCGAAATGGTCGCGATCGGAAAGCTCGACCATCCCAATATCGTGCGCGCCCTGGATGCCGGCGAAGAAGATGGCCAACAGTATTTGGTGATGGAGTACATTGATGGGTTTGACCTAGGCCACGTTGCCAATGCCAACGGACCGCTGGCGATTGCCGATGCCGCCGAAGTCATCCGGCAGGCTGCGACGGGTCTAAGCTACGTTCACCTGCACGGCCGCGTGCACCGGGATATCAAGCCCTCGAACCTGATCCTCGCCCGCGATGGCACGGTCAAGCTGATGGACCTCGGACTGGCCCGCGTCGAAGAGTATCCGGTTGAGGACAGCCCCGACGATGCGGACGATATCTTGGGTGGATCGACGATCGATCTCACACGAACCCACCAAGTCATGGGGACGCCGGAGTACATGCCTCCCGAACAAGTCACCGACAGCAGTCACGTCGATCACCGCGCCGACATTTACTCATTAGGCTGTACGTTTTATAAACTTTTGACAGGCCAGTCACCGATGGCGAGCAGTGAGTCAGTGACGGCGCTGCAACAGTTGGTTCAGCGTGTCCAAACCCCGACGGTTCCGGCCCACGTCAAACGCCCCGACGTGCCGAAAGCATTGAGTGAGTTGCTCGACCGGATGCTTGCCAAGGCTCCGGAGGATCGCCCGCAATCCGCAGAGGAGATCGCCAAGCTTTTGCGTCCTTTCGCCGCTCGGGCGCATCTACCGGAACTCGCCGTAGCAACCGACGAGAATCTCGCGGCCTCTCATTCGCTGGCCGCTACACGCGATGATTTGTCCACCGCTAATGACGACGATTCAGGTAGCTTCGTCACCACGCCGAGCCAGCCCGGTACGACGCCGAGCCAGCCCAGTTCCAATCGCAACACGCAGCTCGCTGCAGCGGGCGCAGCCGCGTTGATGGTGCTCGCAGCCATCGCAATCGCCTTCTCGAATCCCAGTGCGGGGACCGGGACGGTCATTGTGCAGGCTGAATCACCCGAAGTGGAGAAACTTCTCGCTGCAGGCGCCGCACAGCTCGTCGATGGGCCTCGCGAGGTTCCGCTCACCCTCGGCAAAATTGAGCTTGCTGCGGGGCAGTATGTGGTTTCCAGCAAAACGGATTCCGGACTGAAATTTTCTCAGGGCGTTATTGACCTTGGGCGGAATCAGCAACTCGTGCTGTCGGTGACTCGCTCCAATACGACGCAATCCGTCGATCAGCAAGAAGTACCAGACGCTGCACCGTTGGGCGGCGACGCAGGGACGTCAAGCGATGTGGCAGCGAACGAGGAACCTTTGTCCTACGAGGCGATTAATCCTATCTTACTGATCGATCCAGAACGCGACATTCGTGGAAACGATTGGCGTCTGGAGGATGGGGCCTTGATCTCGGCTCCAGATCAACCGTCGATGCTGATGATTCCTTATCAGCCACCGGACCATTATCGCGTGGAACTGACCGCGACACGTCTAGAGGGCAACGAGAGTTTGCAGCTCGGTCTCGTTGCGGACGATCGCCCCATTATTTTGACGATTGATGCGTATCCATCGGAAGGTTTTTTGAGCGGGCTCTATCAGTTTGAGGGCACCGGGATGTGGGGGCGTTCTTCCCGCTCGCATCAGGGTCAACTCTTGCCGACGGGCGAACCGATTCCAGTCGTTGCGACGCTTCGCCGCGATGGTCAACGCCTCTCGATTGAGATGGTGGTCGGCCGTACGTCGGTACTGTCTTGGCGAGGTAGTGTCTCGCAGGCGACAGGCGTCGGATCGTTTCCGCCGACCCAGCCAGGATGTTTGTTTCTAGCCAACTGGACAGCATCGATCAAAGTTTCTGATTTCCGCGTCGTTCCTCTTAGCGGTGAAGGGACCACGATCACATTCACCGATCCTCTAGTCAATCCACAGCGAGCGGCTGCCGAGCGAGTGCTATGGAATGGGGGTGCGGTGTCGATCGTCGATGAGGATGGTACACCCACTCGAACGCCGCCAACTGTTGTGGGAGGTTTCGAGCTGATTCGGTCATTCGAAGGGCACACCGGTTCGGTCAAAACGGTTGCCGTTTCTCCTGATGGAAAATTGGCTGCTAGCGGTAGCGGATGGCCAAGCGGGGACAAAACCATTCGAATTTGGGATATCGAAACGGGCGAGCAACTGCACTCGCTCGATCACGGTGCGAACGTATTGAGCCTGGCATTTTCGCCCGACGGTCAACGTGTGGTTGCCTGTGGATCATCGCCGCAATTGACTCTATGGGATGTGCACTCAGGCAATTTGCGACGCATGTACGTGGCAGAGGATGCGACGTATTTTGATCAGGTCAGCTATACGCCCGACGGAACCACTATCATCGTCACGACGGGACGTAGTGAGGTCGTATATGCAATCGATGTCGAAACGGGTGAGATCGTGCATCGGTGGGACGTCGGAAGTTCGGCGTTGAGTTTCGCTATCTCGCCCGACAGCAGTCGCTTAGCAATAGGACTCGATAATCCGTCTGTCCGTGTGGTTGACCTGAAGTCGGGCAAAACCGTACAGGAGTTGGAAGGGATAGAGTCCGAGTTGTCCGGTCGCTTCGAGAAGGATACGTATTCTCTCGATATCTCTCGTGACGGCCGCCAAATCGCAGCCGCATACAAGGGGAATTCGATTCAAGTATGGGATTTCGCTAGCGGACGGGTTGTGAAAGATCTCCGCTCGCCCGTGTATGGGACGGAGCAGATCAAGTTCACCGGCGATGGCCAGCAACTACTAGTCGCGGGCTTTGATGGAATCACAGCGCTCGTTGATGTTCGATCAGGGCAAGTTCTCGGCACGACGCCGCTGATCCCAGGTCACTCGTGGTCGTTCGCGTTGCTACCCGACGGGCAGCGCGTACTGACAGGCGGTGGGTCAAAATACGAGAATGGATTCCAATCGACGGGAGATTATGCGCTTCGACTTTGGCGAATGAACATCGCCCCTGCCGATCCCAATCAGCAACCACTTCCGCCGCAGAGACCGACGACGCGTATCGATCGTTGGGCCCAGATTCCCGCCGCTCCGGAAATTTTGGCGGTCGACGGGCAAGCTAGCAATTGGATTGGCGATCACGATGTCACCGCGCTGGCGAACTTGTCGAGCTTGAAGTCGCTCGATCTGTCTTCGACGCGAGTCACCTCGTTAGGGCTGGAGCAACTCGGCCTACTCCCGAACCTGATATCGCTGTCACTGTCGGACAGTCTGCTCCGAGACGTGCCGCCTGAACTTGCCGCAAGTTGTCCAGCGTTAACGCGACTCGATCTTCAAAACACGCTCCTCTCCGATTCCTCCGTCACCGCTGTAAACGGTTTCACACACCTCACTGACCTCGACCTTGGTGGAACCCGTCTGACGGACGACGGCCTCGCGCAGCTCGAAGGTTTATCGGAGCTCGAGACACTCAGCCTCGCCGGAACCTCAGTCCGGCACTGGGATCAAGTAACCTCACAGCGTTTTCCACGCCTGAGTCGGTTGAACGTGCTAGGAACGTCGATATCGAAAGAGCAACTTGACAGGTTGAGAGAGCGGATGCCAGAACTCGAAATTGTTTCGGGACTGGACGCCATTGACGTGATCGCGCTCGTCGATGTGCAGGGTGACGCGGATACCAAATTCAGTGAAGGTCGAGTGTGGCGGAAGGAAAACGGTCGCCTGATGACGGCTGAGCGGTCGCGAATTTCTTTGCCGGTCGTCTTGCCTGCTGAATTTGACGTCCACATGACAGCCTCGCGAATCGCTGCAGGCAATGCGCCGATCCTCGGCTTTGCACTGCCCGGTGGACGTCAGTTCGGTGTTGGGTTTGACCACGATCCTTCGCACGGCTATTACACGATCCTTCATGGTATTGATGCGATGGTAGACCAAAGCAGCACCGTCAAAGTGCAGGGCGAAACATTTCCTCTTGATGCTACGGAGCCCATCGAAATCGAGATCCGCGTCCGAAGCAAGGATCAAGTTGCGGATATCCAGGTGCTACGAAATGGCATTGAGCTGTTAAGCTGGCAGGGCGATGAAACGCGTTTGCATCAGACCAACTCGTTTTGGAAAGGTCCGAACCCCGCACAGCCCTGGTTGGCTCAGTTTTCTGGTTCGATAGAAATTGAAAAATTGATTATCGATCCCGTATCGGGACCGGTCAAAGCAGGTCTCTCCGATGCAGTCAGCCGATTTGCCGATTACCCAGTACTCAAACTGGATCTTCGTGATCGCGACATCGACGACGCCGTACTCAAGGAGTTGCTCAACAATCAACTTCCTACCAATCTGACGCTTCAAGGCCCGGGAATCACCGATGCTTCGCTCGACTCGATCGCAGCCAATCGCCAGATTCAGTTTCTGAGCCTCGACGCCACCGCGATCAGCGAACCGGGTATTGCTCGGCTTGCGGAAATGCCGCGCCTGGAGCGGATTGAGTTTTGGAAGATGCCGCAAATCACCGACGAGGTGACGAAGCATCTGGTGACGATGCCGAGTTTGAAACATGTCGTTTTCAAAACCTGCGGTCTGTACGGACCTGGGCTCGAGCGATTACACAATCGTCCGATCGCGGGGGTGAATCTTGGCAACTCAGCCGTGAATGCGGAGATACTTGAGCGATACATTTTGCCTTTCAAAGAACTGAAAGTACTTGATCTAGCGGGCTCACCGATCGACGACGAGGCAATGGCGATTTTTCCAAAATTTGCCGACTTGAGGCTTCTGCACCTGGGATACAATCAAACTTGGACGGGACCGGGTTTGGAATACTTGAAAAAGGTGCCCTCGCTCCGGCAGGTGAACCTCGATGCGTCGGCCGTCAATGACGAGTCACTGAAACATCTCGCTGGCGCAGACCCAGATTCACGAACTCTTCATGCGCAAGACCGCCGTCAGCGACGGGTCAATCAAGACCCTCGTGACGCTGACGGGCCTGAAATCGTTGAATGTGCAGCAAACAGATTTCACGTTGGCCGGTATTGAGCAGCTCAAGACGCTCATGCCTGGACTCGCTATCAAGTTCGACGGATCCACAGGGAAATGACTGTGGCTCATTGCACTCAACTGACCGATTTGCCAGTTTCGAAAGACGAGCCTCAGCGATTCGGGCGGTTCGTACTGCTCGAACTCTTAAGTGATGACATCGACAGTCGAGTCTACCGAGCGATCCACCAGCGGCTGCGTAAGCAAGTCGCGCTAAAGTTGCTGGTTCCGTGTTACGAAGATGACGCCCGCTCACGAAATCAACATCTCGCTACCTGCCGCGTACTTTGCCAGTTAACTCATCCTAATTTGGTTCGTGTGGAAACGGCGGGGGAGCATGCAGGAACTCCCTATGTGGTCATGGGGTTCGTCGCTGGCGTCGATCTGCAATCGCTACTGGATGCCAACGGCCCGCTGACGCTGGCCGATGCGTCCCAACTGATCTGTCAAGCCGCGATGGGTTTGGAATACCTTCACGAACATGACCTAACACATGGGCGAATGGGACTGAGAAACCTGATGCTGACGGCATCTGGACGACTCAAGATCGTCGGGCTGGGGAAAATGCGTCGCGATCATACGGACGCCCAAAGCGTTAACGATCTCAGTGATCTAGCGCACGCGTTTTGCGAATTGACGAGAGGCGAAGAATTTGGCGATCAATTCACGTTGCCACACGAGCTTGGTAGCGTTCTGCAGGGACTCACATCGATTCCCACGGAATACTCGAAATTGCCACTACGCGAGTTCATTAAGACTCTAGCACGCCTGTCCAGCGGTAGTGATCTCTCCAGGCTTTTGAAGCGACTTGATATTACGCCGGAGGCTGGGTCGAACGATTCGCTGTTTCTAGCGCAACCTCAGTCTGGGCACGATTGCGATACGAGCCCCGCGCGGAAGCGAGAGCCCACCTGGCTCCACTCGCTTATGCTGTGGGCCTCGATTAGAGCGGGAAGAGTTGGAGTCTCCCCTTCGATCCCAGGTACCTCCCAGCGGGATTGGGAAGGAAGCCGAACCCGTGCTCCCCAACACCCGCGAAAGCGATTTGCTTTCGGTTTGGCCCTTGGCGTGGTCGGCGCCTTGGCAATTGGTGGTGCCTTCGTGGGATCGAGTCGGTGGATGTCAACGACAGGCGGTCCCGAGAGCGTGAATTCGACTACACATGGCAACGCTGAGCCTCCGCACTCGACTGTTGCCGCCGACGACGCCAGTGCAAAATTTGCTACCACTGATCCAGACTGGGATGCGGCCGCGGATCCTTCCTCCTCCGAAGACCTTCATCACTTCGTCGAACAAGACGACATTGTTCTCGGATCGATTGACGCCGACCGTGACGCGTTCGACGTGGCGGTGAGTTTCACCGATCAAGGCACCGAGTTCACCAACCTCGAACAACGAGGGATCGTTCAATTGCCCGTGATCATGCCGGAACACTTCACACTCGAGTGTACGGTGGAGCGACTCGAAGGCAATGGCTCCTTTGGGTTCGGATTCTCGGCTGGGGACGCGAGAATGATGGCGCTACTCGATCATGAAGTCGATGCCGTTTGGCAGAGCGGCATGTATTTCGTCAGCAGTGTTGGCAAATCAGGTGTGCTGGACCCGTATCGCGATCAGATCCTCGTCGAGGGTGCGGCGACACGTTTGAGGCTGGTCGTCTCACCCGAGCACGTTGAACTTATCCGGTTAGACTCCTCTGCGCAGCGGCTTAGCGGCTGGACGAAATCTGATCAACGGGGCCACCGACCGACGCTGGGTCAATCCGATGGCTTCTACCCGCAGACTTTTTTTGTACACGCCTTTCGAGGTGCGTTTCGAGTCGACGACCTGGAGATCAGCAACACATCGGCTGATCCAGCTTTGCAACCATTCATCGAATCAGGCGGGAGAGATGAAACACGCCTCGCCCAACGAATCGTGTGGCGAGGTGGACATGTCGAAATCATCACTGAGTCCGGCACGCGAACAATACATCGTTTACAAGACCTTACTGGCGACCCATGGCTGTTGGGTATTGAAAAGTGCCCAGCCGCCCCGCGGTTGATGATCGGCGATAAGGAGTTAAGCGAATTGGCTAAGATCAAAGGCATCCGCAAGCTCGATTTGACCGACAGCCAAGTCACCTCAGATGGGTTGGCGGTCGTCTCTGGACTACGATCGTTATCAATTCTGGCACTCCCTCGACATGGTATCGACGGCAGCGTGCTCGCGTCGCTGCACGACCTTCCCGTGCTACGACAGTTACAACTCATCGGTGTCTCGATCCACGATGAAGACGTTGATGAATTGGCCCGTTTTCCAACTTTGAAGAGCCTCTGTCTATCGGGTTGTCCCATCACCGACGAGAGTGTCAGTCAGGTCGCGATGGAACTGCCTGAACTCGAACATCTGTGTCTAGCAGGGACGAAGATCACCGGCGAGTGCGTGAACGATTTGACCCCGCTTACGGCGCTCAAGGATTTACAACTTCACGGGACGGCGGTCGGTGATGAAGCCATTGCCGATCTTCAATCGCTCACGCAGTTAGAGAAACTAACACTCCATGGATCACTCGTGAGCACCACCGCGATTAACGTGCTCCAGAAAGCACGTCCCGGACTCGAAATAAAATGACGAACCTCTCAGTGTTTTTTCAGAATTTGTTTCAGAACCCGCGCATCCCTGTGACGATTTCGGTATGCAGTCTCATGCTGGTGACTTGCGTAGCGTCACCAAGAACCGTTCTCTCACAAACAATCGAGACGGCCCCCGACGTTGCGAGCGGAGCCGTCCAGCCCGCACGACGCTGGGCGCTGATTATCGTCGGTCTGCCTGGGGACGAGGAACATCGCGAGAGGTTCAATAGCATGGTGAAAACGTGGCAGCAGTGGTTGACGGAAATCGCGGGTGTCGAGAAGAAAAACGTCATTGTCCTCGGTGGCGGAGGGAAAGACTCCAGGCCAGCAATGGCCGAGTCGATCCGCACACAGGTTGCTTCGGTGAAAACGAGTCTGCTGCCGGATGATTCGCTCTGGGTATTTTTGCTCGGTCACGGTAGTGAAGACGACCGGCATGGATGGTTTCATTTACCGGGTCCCGATCTGAACGGCGCTCAGTGGGCTGGACTCTTCGCCCGGGTCGAAGTAAAGGAGGAGGTGTTTTGGTTGACCCAGTCGGCGTCAGGGAGCTTTGTCAAACCCTTCTCACGCCCCGGTCGCGTTATCATCAGTGCCACCGATGTGGGCGAAGTCAACGAGCCCCGGTTTCCGCGAGCGCTGACGGAGATTATGCGAGGACAATTAAAATCCGTGTCCCCGTCAGAAACGACGGAGTGGATGCCGTCCACCGTTCTGGAGCTATTTCGTGAGACCGTACGTCACGTCGACAATTCGTTTGACAATGATATGTCGGTTCCCACCGAACACGCTCTGCTGGACGACAACGGAGACGGAGTGGGCACGGACGAAGCGGATCTCGCTGTGTCAGTCGATGGTGAAAGCAGAGCGGACTCAGCAGCAATTGACGGAGTGATCAGCGGCGAAATGAAATTATTTAATAAGACAAACTGAGAGCGATCTGATGAATCACCTACCCACGCAAACCGAACATCCCGAAATCGTACTTCGGCTTCGCGAAGCACGTGAGCAACTCAAAAATGAGATCGGGCGGATCGTGATTGGCCAGGACAAAGTGATCGACAGTTTGCTGATCGCGATGCTCTGTCGTGGCCACGCGCTGATGATTGGAGTGCCTGGCTTGGGCAAGACACTGATTGCACGATCACTCGCGAAAATGCTGGATATGGAATTTCGCCGCATCCAGTTCACGCCCGACTTGATGCCTTCGGACATCACGGGATCGGACATGATTGAAGAGGACCCCGAAACGGGACGTCGCAGGCTTGAGTTTCTACAAGGACCTCTGTTCACGAACTTTTTGCTCGCCGATGAGATCAACCGAGCCCCGCCGAAAACGCAGGCGGCGCTGTTGCAAGCGATGCAGGAGCGGGAAGTGTCCGTCGGTCGCGAGACCTATCATCTGCCGCCACCGTTTTTCGTTGTCGCGACACAGAACCCCGTCGAGCAGGAAGGGACCTATCCGCTTCCCGAGGCCCAGCTCGATCGCTTCATGTTCAATGTGCCCGTCGGGTATCCATCGAAAAAGGAGGAGGTGGAGATCGTCAAGGCGACGACAGGTGATGTTAATGTGGAACTCCAATCGATCCTTACTCTCGACGACGTATTGCAGTTGCAACACCTCGTGCGCGGAGTTCCGATTGCCAATCAGGTGGTTGAGTACGCCGTCGATCTGGTCGCCGCCTCGCGTCCGGAGGGTACTTCCGATCGGACCGCTTTACGTCGCTTAATCCGATACGGTGCCAGCCCGCGGGCTTCGCAGTGTCTCGTGCTCGGTGGGAAGGCGCGAGCAGTGCTACTGGGACGCTACCACGTCGATTTCGAAGACATCCGAGCGGTCGCCTCACCCGTGATGCGTCATCGCTTGGCGCTGAATTTCCAAGCTCGGACGGAGAATGTTTCAGTTGACGACGTCATCGTACAGCTCGTGAAATCTGTGAGAGAGCCATCATGACAGACTTGATGATTCAACCGGCGCGGCTGACGACTGCGGAGATGCTCGGCGCGACGGAGGATCTGGAGCTGATTGCTGATCGCGTCGTCGAAGGCTTTCTGCACGGCATGCACCAGAGTCCGTTTGTCGGATTCTCAGTCGAGTTTGCGTCCCATCGTGAGTACATGCCCGGCGACGACTTGAAGCATATTAATTGGCGATTATACGGTCGGCACGAACGCCTGTTTGTCAAAGAGTACGATGCGGATACCAACGTTGAGGTACACGTTATCGTTGACGCCAGTCGGTCGATGACGGCGGAGGGGAAGTGGGAGTGCGCGGCGATCTTGGCTGCTTCTCTGGCCCACTTGGCGCGCCGGCAGGGCGACGCCATTGGGTTGACGCTGTTCGCCGACCAGGTCATTACGCACCTCCGCCCGCGGTCCACCGCAGATCATCAAATGGAGATTTTGCACGCGTTGGCACAGAAGCGAGAACACTCGGCATCCGACTCGGCACGCACTCTTCATGAGGTGGCAGAGTTGTCGCTGCGTCGTGGATTGAAGGTGCTGATCAGCGATTGCTACTTCGCTGATGAGGAAATCGTAGATGCGATTGGACACTTCAAGCACTTTGGACACGAGATCATTCTGTTTCACGTCTTGACCGATCTCGAGTCAACGATGCCAGTTTCGGGATCCATCCGTTTTCATGATCTGGAGACGGGCGAAGAAATTGTCACGCAAGCGGAAACGATTCGTGAAGAATTCATAACCGAAGTCGATCGATGGCAGGCGGAACTAAGGAAAATTTGCGGTGGGCATGAAGTCGATTACGTACCGGTGCACGCACAATCGTCCCTTCCGTCCGTGCTTCGAGAGTACTTTCAAGTCCGCAGCCAGTTGTTCTGATTCGAGCGTTTTCAATGAG
The DNA here is from genome assembly GCA_963763175.1 of uncultured Planctomycetota bacterium. Lineage (GTDB taxonomy): Bacteria > Planctomycetota > Planctomycetia > Pirellulales > Pirellulaceae > Rhodopirellula. Next base: position 2,330,408 of record CAVXOB010000011.1, read on the forward strand.
CTTTATTCATTTTGGATTCATAATCGCAGGCGCGGCGACGATGACGATACCGATCTGGATTCACCTGCTGCTGCGACAACGCACCAAGTCGATGGAGATCGGTTCGATCCGGTTCATCAAAAACGTAGTTAAGCGGACGAAGAGCCGTCAACGAATTCAGCGGTGGTTACTGCTGGCACTGCGCACGCTCGCTGTCTTGCTATTGGGTGTATTGTTTGCGCGTCCATTCCTCCCTGACACGCCCGCCGATGGACGGACTCGAGAAGTGGTGATCCTAATTGATCGGTCAGCGAGTATGTCGGCAAAGCATGCCAACGGCGAATCCGCGATCGAGGCGGCCGCGCAACGAGCGGCTCAGTACGCTGGCGTGCTCGGTGAGCATGCGAAAGTGCATCTCGGACTCTTTGACGCCTCGGGTGTTGAGTCGATCTCGCTGGCCGATCTCGGTAACGTCGACGCAGCATCGGTAGGAACCCGGTATGACGAAGCGTTCGCGTGGGCGACCGATGTGCTGGCCGGTTCGGATCGCACCGACCGCAGCTTATTGATCTTGAGCGATTTGCAGCGTAGCGGCATCAACCAACTCGACCTGTCGCATTTTCCCCCCGACGTCATCGTTCAAATCGAGGATCCGGCGCCTGCAATCTCGCAAAATTTATCTATCGAACGCGCCGTGCCGAATCAGATTGAGCTGAGACCGGGAGTACCCGTCTCGGTTCTGGCTCACGTTCGCAACGGTGGAGAATTTCCGGTTTCGAAGGTGTCGGTGAGTGCCGAGCTAACGGGGCCAGATGGAGACGTGCAATCGAAACAGGTCATCTCGCTCCAGCCGGGACAGCGGCGAACGGTTGAATTGAAGCTGCCTGTCGAGAAACCGGGAATCTATCAAGGGTCCGTCTCGATTGATCGGGACGATTCGTTGGCTTGGGACAACCGTCGGTACGTGGCGTTGCAGGCCAAGCATCCAGATCGACTGCTGTTGGTCGATGGTGATCCTGGTCGTGCGCACTGGGAGAATGCGACCTACTTCGTCGAAACATCGCTGAGATTGCGGACGTCCGTGGGTGAAGCCGCTCCGACGACATTCGAAGTCGAGCGGCTGGTGTGGGATCGTGGGTCAGGACTCCCCGAGCTCGCTGGTTACCGGCTCATCGTCATTGCGAACATCGGTCGTTTGACCGCGAGCGATGCCAGTCGGCTGGCTGAGTTTATCGGGTCGGGTGGCAACGTCCTGTGGTTCATGGGTGAGCGGACGACGAATGCTGTTCTCGATTCGGTCGTTCAGTCGGGGCTACTCGGCGAGACCACGTTTTCAGCGGCCATCGACGTGATCGCCAGAGTCAGTGATTTTGATCGTCAGCATCCGGCTTTGGCTGCATTTGCCGACCCACAGCACGGTGATCTTCGCGAGTTGACCGCAAGACGCCTGATCCCCGTCGAATCTCTTGACCCTGAAGCCGTCGTGTTGTTGCAATCACAAAGGTGGCCGCTCGTTGTTGCTCGCCAGGAAAAGAAAGGGCGGATTGTGCTCGTGTTGACATCGGCCGATCGAAGTTGGAGTGATTGGCCTCAAAATCGACTGTTCGTCCCGTTGATACGACAACTCGCTTCCTGGTTGACCGGACAACTCGATCGAAAACAGCCCGTTGTAGCCGATACCATCAAAAGCCCCGGCGTCGAACCGGGGATAGAAAACGTCGACAATTCGCTGCTCGTTTGGAATGTTGATCCGTCCGAATCCCAAATCGAGCGTTATAGTGAAGAGCAGTTTCGCGAGGCCGTTCGTCTGCCCGTTGCGGCGGGTCCCAGTAAAGATGCCGACCGGCTCGCCCAGTTCGCGCCAGCCGGAGTCGCTCGGAGCGATGAAAAATGGCCGATTGTCGTCTGGATTTTGCTGGGCGTTCTGGCCTGTGAGTTATTGCTTGCCAGCCGTATCCGCGAATGATGAAATGGTGTTCCGTTCCAATTGTAGGTCAGCTTTTTCAAGCGGACGCGATTTTTTCAAGCGGACGCGATATCCCACAGCGAATTCCTAATCGCCTGCACATAAGTCAATGGTCAAGACATCATGAGTCTAGCGACGCCCACTGAACGGTTGCCCGTGACTTGCATCACTCCCGGTACGCACCACCAGCGGCTGGGGGAACTTCGCGACCGAGAACGGCAACGACGCTGGACGGTCGTGTTGTTCTCGAGTGCTGCGCTCTTGATCGCCTCGCTGCTGTTGCTCGGAATTGTTGACTACCACTTGGAAACCGTGACGGCAGTTCGATTGATCGGCTTGGGAATGATTGTTGCGATTGTTTTCGCGACGGTAACCGTGTTTCATTCGTGGATGAAGTTCGAAGCGAACAATGCCCTGTCGACTGTCGAACACAATTGGCCCGAACTGGGGCAGCGACTGCGAACCAGTCACGACTATCAAGCAAATGCGCATAGTGTGACGCCCGCCAACCCCGACTTAGTCCGAGCACTGGAGACGGAGACACAGCAGCGAGTGACCAATCGCGAACTCGCACCGCTGGGCAGCCCTGTGCCGATCATTGTCCTATTCGGGCTATGCGTCGCCGCCTTTATCGGTTGGGCAGCTGCACTGATCGCTATCCCAGATTGGCGGATTGCAACGGCCCGGCTCATGCTCATACCAGTTCACTACTCACACGCACAGATAGCTCTCCCCAAGACGTTGGCGTTTGGAGACGATTTGATGGTCCAATTGCACGTCGATGGGCGACCTCTTCAATCCGCCACAATTCGCTACCGCGGCGCTGGGGATGAAGACTGGAGCGAGGTCGCGATGCGTCCGCTGGATGGAACGGAATCGCCGCAGGAACTCACCGCCGTCGTTCGCGATTGCCGGGACGACGTCGAAGTGCAAGTTACCGCTGGACATTTCGATAGCGGCATCCACCGCGTCAGCGTTCGGATACCGCTCCTCCTCGAGTCTTGGGTGGCCACTGTCACGCCGCCCAGCTACACCGGCTTGCCCACCTCAACGGGCGCGCCCGATGGGCTACGCATCCCCGCAGGCTCCACGCTGGAACTCACCGCGACATATAACCGTTCGCCTTCCGAATTGGACGTCGGGGTCGTGCCAGCTGAGGCCGCTACGGCGGACACCTCGATTGCGGATAACGTCGCCAGAGTTCTTATTAAGTCGGCTGCCCAGCCAATGGATTTGGTCGTTCGCGGGCGAACCCCTGATGGGATGGCGGACGACTCGTCGCTTCATATTAACGTGGTTCCCGATCAGCGTCCCGCGTTGAAATTTGTCGCACCCGAAGAGACCTCCGAAGCAATCTCAACGGCGGAAGTACGGGTCACGTTGCAGTCCTCTGACGACTACGGATTGAGCGGTGTCGGTATTCATTATCGAATCGACGGCGGCCCCGAGCAAACGCTGTGGGAAAAATCGCCCGAGGAAACGTCGACTGCATTGGCCCACACCACAGTGCTACCGCTGGAGGATTTGGATATCGCATACCCGCAGGCGATCACCTATTACGCCTACGCCATCGACAATCGCGAACCCGAACCGCAACGAATCACGAGCGAGTTGCGATTCATTGACATTCGACCATTCTCACGTGACTACGAATTCTCGGATCAGAAGTGCGACTGCCAAGGCGAGTGTCTGACGCTGGAGAAACTGATCAAGGAACAGCGGAGTATTTTGGGACGCACCTTTGCCGTCGTCCAGCAAGCGGTGACGAAGCGCGTCGTCGGTCAGAAGCTCGCCGAGGACGAACGTGACCTGCGTGCCCACACACAATCGCTCACCGACGCATTGCTCGAAAAAGTTGGCCCGCAGCCATCATTGATCGTCAGCCTTCGCGCGATGTCCGATGCGATCAGCGAGCTGGCGGATGGTGAGATCGCGGGGGGGCAAGCTCACGAAGAACACGCACTTGCGGAACTGATCGCGGCCAGAGAGAACCTTCGCAAAATTCTGAAACAGAGCGACGCGAAAGCGAAATTGTGTCGCAATGTTGACAAACAACAGCTCGACAAAATTCGAAAGCCGGAGCAAAACCAAGCTCAGAAAAAAGAACAGCAGCTCGCGTCGATTCGCAAGCAGATCGAAGAGCTGGCGACGAAGCAACAAAGCTTCTGTCAGTCTGCGAAAGCATGTATCCAACCCGGCGAATCATCATCATCCCAACCTGAAGTTGAAGTCACTGCGAAGCGCAGCGAGTTGGCGAAAGTGCAGCAAGATTCGGCAACGGAAGCCCGATCGATTGAGAATGAATTGCGGTCGGGTGCGTTTGGCGCACTGGCACCCAATCGAATGAAGGAGGCGGCGGAATCGATCAGCCAGAGCGGCGAGCTGATTTCCCACGGCAAAGCCGACGCCCAGTCGATCGCGTTGGCGGAAAAAACTGCTGAGCAGTTGCAGCAGCTATCGGAACACCTGGCTCGGCGGCAGGATCCTGACTTTGCCAGAAAACTTGCCGCAGCGGGCCGCCAAGCTGAGAGACTCGCAGCAGAACAAGCGAACTTGAGCGAGGGGCTGCCGCCCGAGGGACTCAAGAAGTCCAAACCGGGTGAAGATAACGAAAAAACGCAGCAGCAGAAACAACTTGCTGGTGAAGCTGAAGAGCTGGCGGATGTCGTGGACCAATTATTGGCGGACGCCGCCGACCAGGATTGGCAGCTTCAACGTTCGATTACCGAACAAGCCGCTGCGGCATCGCCTCGTCAAGCGGCAGAGCACATGAACAGTGCTGTAGGATTGTTAGCGGAGGGTCAACCGAGGTTAGCATCGGCAAATGGCCGGCGGGCAAGTGAAATCTTGACCCGATTTGCGGCAGGCGTGAAAGAGGTCGAGCAAGCCTTGGAACCAGTCCGTTTGGCCGAACTGCAAAAGGCGGAACAGCGCGCGGCCTCATTGCGGAATGAACTTCGACGAGCCAATACGCCTGCTGAGCAAGCGATGGTTGATGCCGAGGCACGGCGGTTCGCGACTTCCATCGCACCGCTGGCACGCAATGACCATGAACTTTCCCAGGCTATCGAGAATTTGCCTCGATTTGACACTGCGTCTACCGTACTCGACGAGGGCCTGCGAGAAATCGATGAAGTCTTGCAGCAACGTATCCAAGAAGCAATTGTGAGCGGAGCCATGCAACAAGCCGTCGGCGCGGTGCCGCCGCAGTACACCGACATGGTCGAGGAATACTACCGTGTCCTGTCCGACGACGCTGAGTGATTAACGTCACTGATTTTCAAGAGGGATTGATGCACTGGCAGCCGCTCTACTCCACACCGACATACTCTATTCTGATAGCAGGAATTGTTGGACTTCTCATCGCAGCCCGCTTTGTCGCGGTCTCGGAGAAATCAAAACGTTGGCTCCTATTGGCGATTCGTGGCGGAGTTCTGATGAGCCTTGGCACCTTGCTGCTCAATCCGATCTCGCGACGGGAGACAATCTTACCACCCCAGCCACCGCTGGTCGCCCTGCTGGTTGATTGTTCCCAAAGCATGGCCCTGGGGATCAATCAGTCGCGTTTGGATGAAGTCAAAGGAACGATCGATCGCGTGTCGCGGCGCGTCCAATCGACACGACCGCTCAATCTACCGCTCTATCGATTTGGCAGCCATCTAGCGAAAGTGCCGAACTTGACCGCACTGCGTGCGAATGAAGACGCCTCGTTGCTCGGTGATGCTTTAGAATGTCTTCCGTCTCGATTGGCGGGCGAGCATCCACAAGCTGTGGTGCTGTTTTCCGATGGTGCGGTTCTGGAGACCGAGCAATGGAACGAGATGGCGGACGCGTACCGAAAGTGTAACCTGCCTGTCTACGCAGTGATGCCTCAACAGCAGCAACTCATTGGCGATATCGCCATCACTGAGATCGCGATCCCTCCGCAAGTCGCAACTGGTGATCAGGCGACGGTGAGAGCGCTCATCGAAAGCCGAGGATTTGACGGGGAGCGAGTCGTCGTTTCGATCCGGCACGCCGACCAACCTCAGGCGACTACAATCACATCGCTTCCTATCACGCTTCACGATGGTCCCACGCCTTGTGAATTGGTCGTCACCGCCGACGCCTCGATGAGCGACCTAGCCATCGATATTCCCGTACTCGATGGTGAGGCGGTTGGAACCAACAATCGAGTCCCGTTTCGATTGATCGACCGCGATCGCAAATTGAAAGTACTGTACCTCGAAGGCACGATGGGCACGGAGTATCGGTGGCTACGCGACGCGCTCCAAGAGGATTCGGATATTGAGTGCGTGTCGGCCGTCGTCAACAACCAATACGCAGCTCGCCCGACACTGCAACGAGTCGATGATCCTTATCGTGGCTATCCGTCTACTCGGGCCGAGTTGTTTGAATACGACGTTGTCCTCTGCAGCGACATTGCGAGATCTGCTTTCACGCCGGAACAGATTGAGTGGACGGTCGATCTGGTGGGAAAACGCGGAGGCGGCTTCGTAATGATTGGTGGCCACACGAGTTTTGGTGCGGGCGGATGGGACCGCACCCCATGGGAACAACTCATTCCGCTCGATATGACCGGACGGCGTGATTACCTCTACCAGAGTTTTCGCGTGGACGTTCCAGAGCGTGCCCAATCGCACCCCATTTGGAAACTATTGGATGATCCAGAAAAAAACCGAGCTGCACTCGCTGCGATGCCCCCTTTCTCTGGAACGAACTTAATCAGCCGCGTGAAACCTGCGGCGACGGTACTCGGACAAACTCAGATGCCGCTCCAGCGAGTCGGAATCATGCCCATTTTCGCCTGTCAAACCTACGGTCGAGGTCGCACGTTCGCGATGGCGTCGGATACGACCGTGGAATGGGGACGCTATTTCGAATCGCGTTGGGGCGTTGGTGACAATCGATACTACCGAACGTTTTGGCGGAACGTGATCCGCTGGATCACTGAGAACTCACAGGCATCGAAACGCCGACTGATCGCCCGCTGCGATCAAGTCATCTACTCGCAAAACGATCCGATTGAGATTGTCGCCGAAGCATTTGACAGCGAACTCAATCCCACGACCGACTATCGTTTGACCGCCCGACTTCAGTCCGATGATATCAATGCGGATGATTTGGCAGCGTCGGACGCGAAGGCGACGTCCGTTGATCTCGACACAGTGGCTTCGCATGATCGCTACACCGGGCAGCTAACAGCATCCCTTCCGGCGGTCGCTGACGACTTGTCGTCTCCAATGCAAACCGTCAACGTTGTCGTGACCGCGTACCAAGGCGATGAGAAAATTGCCAGTGACACGGTCGAGATCCAGTTGCTGCACGACTCCAAAGAGTGGCTCCATCCGCAGTCGCAGCCCGAAACACTCAAGCGAATCACCACAGCCTATGGTGGCACCGTATTGTCGTCCGATGCTGATCTCGAGCGCCTGCTCGCCTCCTTTGATCCTGCCCCGGGTGAAAAGCTGATCCATACGAAACCGTTGTGGGACCGAGCCTGGGTGTGGATGATGTTGCTCAGTACATTAGCTGTTGAATGGTCCCTTCGACGCCGCTCGGTTTCGACATAAGCTTCTGTTGAAAGGCTAGACAGTTTAATCAGCCGTCAATCGCTTTCTATTCCGCTTCGTCTCCTGTGGCGTCCGCGAACTGGTTCTTCACGGGATTTAGTGGCACGCCACCGATTGCCCAGATCGATCCAGTGTGGTGGATTTTCTAGGCATGTACTCCTGCGTCCAGTAATTTTGTCATTCATCCTGGATGACTGCCAGTCAATTCCGAGAAGAACCCGCGAACTAAAAAATCGCGAGGTCGTGAGCTGGCCCAAACTGTCCTTTACAGAACCAAAAGAATTTCTGGGCAATATCTCACGGTCCTGCGTCACGTTCAGTTCGGATGAAAGACCCTGAGCTCTAAGACTCATCATGCGGATTTGCTGCCGGCGGTGATGCCGGATCTTTCTTGTCATCGGTGTCGTCACCATCGGTTTCCGGGAATTCTTTCGCAAGCAGTTCTTGCAGCTTCTCGCCACGTGCGGCAAGTGAAACAGCGTTACCATCTCGATCGACCAAGATCGCGGTGGGGATTGCATTAATCTTGTAACGCACAGCCATAGGGTGCTTCCAGCCGGAATCCTTTTCGAACAAGGACGGCCATGGCACTTCGGCATCGGCAATGTAGGACTTGGCTTTGTCCAGATCGGTGTCGAGGCAAATTCCGACAACGTCGAAACCCTGATCGTGATACTTTTTGTACTGGGCAAGCACGTTGGGGATTTCGCGACGGCATGGTGCACACCACGATGCCCAGAAATCGACCAAGACCACTTTGCCTTCGTACTGGCTCCAGTCGAATTTTTCTCCTGCCAAAGTTTCGCCTTCGAGTGGAAGTGGCTTGCCAATCATGTTGCGTTTGAATTTGGCGTCGTCCCGCGCCGTTTTTAATTGCTCGACCATCCGTTTCATCTCGTCATCGTCGCGGTCCTTCAGAATATCGATCATTCGATCAAACACCTCGATCGATCGGTTGCCGTCGCCAGCACTTTGAAAAGCTCGGCTCAATCCCATCACCAACATGGGCGAGAATCGCTTACTGGCTGCGCCATCATCCTTGCTCACCAGTGTCACGGCGTCGTCGATCAATTTTTGTCGGGCCGCATCATCCATCTCTTCGACCTCATTGGCGCGACGTTGGATTGCGATTACAGCTGCCGTGAAATCACGCGTCTGCTTCTGAGTATCGATCATCTTCTTTTTCGAATCGTCGTTGTCGATGGCCGCGGCAGCCATTTCAGCTGGTTCGGTGAGTTGTAGTTCTGACGTCGATTCTGCTTTGACCGTTTCGACCATTTGCTGGAACTGGAATTGATGAAAGCTGACGTTGAGCGGTTTCTGAGATGTATTCACACCTGAGATACCGATGAGGAACGTTGCTGATTCATCGACTCTGGCCTCGCCCATTTGATGCCACGCCTGCCCCGCGTGCCGGATCAGTGCGCGAACGGTGCCTGATTTTACTTCGAATCGTAAATCGACGGGCTTATTGTTCTGCAGAGGAAAATCAGCGAACAGTCCCATCCGGGTGCGCTTGGCGTCAATGCGCTGTTCAAAATTTGCATAATGATTGATCTGGCCAGCCCGTGTGAAGCTCGCTCGTTCAAACCGAATGTAGGTGCGGTTATCTTGCAGAAGAACCAAGCCGCCGCTGACGTAGGCAGTGACGTTGTCGTCCTCAGGCAGCGGCAGATTCCCATCCACGGTGACCTGGACAGTAAAGTCTCCTTGGACTGATCGCACCACGCGGGGAGCATTCATTTTTCCAGACTCGGCATCGAGTCCATGATGGGCACCGCTGAAGCCGATGGTCACGGCCTCCTTACCCACCTTGAAATAACAATCGCCGTCCGGATCCACCATCTGGCCCCAACCCGTGATCGTGCCATAGTCATTATCCGCAGCCCATATCGGGGCGTTTGCACAGATCATCGTCAGGAGGGAAAAAATCGCTAGGGTATGTCTCATCTTCTTGTCTCGCTGGCCAGTGGGGAGGTAATACGATTTGCTCTCATTACCTAGCGTATCTCATGGGGGGGGCATGATGCAAAAAAACTCGAGAATGAGAAGATGCGTCCAGTTTGGCGAACCCTGAAAAAACCGGACAGTGGAAAACCCATCTGGTCCGTCTTTTTGCCGCCCATTGCTTACTTCAAGCCAGCTCCCGTGGGCCGATGCCCTAACGCTCCACGGACACCGAGCTGACGTGGGTCGCGCACGATTTTATCGGTAAAGACGCGGAAGTCGTCCAGAATGGGACGCGCTCGCGCCGTCGCGGCTTCGATGTTCTCTACCGTGCGTTTAATCGCGAAGTACATCTCATCGTCCTCGATCAAGCGTTTGATGGTCCCATCGGAGCCGTTAAGTGTTTTTCCAAATGCGTCGATTTGGATCAGGGCGTCGTCAACGCTGACGAGGCTTCGCAGCATCTGATCGGCGAACTCTTCGCTCCGTCGCCCAAACGGATCTGTAAACGCTTCGACATTCTTGGCCGTTGCCTGAAAACTCTGGAGCGTGTCTCCCGCAGTGATTTTTAATTCGTTGATCGCCTGCTCGGCAACCGAGCCGACTTGGTCGAACTGTTCGCCGACTTCTGCGAAACTATCGAATGTTTTTTGGGCCGTGCGGAGTGTGACGTTCGCTTGATCAAGTACGCCTGGAAAACGTTCAACGGAGTCACGCAGGCCTCTGCGAATTTCCTCATTGCCGAGAATCGAGCGTGCGTCGCGAATTGCACCCTGCAACTCTTCGAGTGTCTCGATCGCTTCAGTCTGAAGTTGGACAAACGTCGGAGTAGTGCCGCCAACCGGTGGCCTGCCAAGGGGTGGCGTCAAAGCTGGCTGAAAAGTACCCGTGGGGTCACCATTGCTGGCCCCTCCCGGCACTTCGTTCGGATCGACTTGGGCAAAGGCGACCGTGCGAATTTCAGGTGTGTTTCCTTTCGTGTACGTCGAGGCAGAAACGAGCCGCACCGGATGCGCCCACGAAGGAGCCGGCGGCATCTGTCCGCCGACAGCCGCGTTGGTCAACATCGGCGAAGCGACGCCGTCGTGCCCCCAGGTTCCATTTGGAATCACGGTCGTTTGCGGTGGATAGCCGGCAGGCCGCGCATTCCGTGGCGATTCAATTCCGATCAGTCCACGCACATCGTGGACCAACGACTTTACGCTCTCCCCGGCACCCTGAACCGCGTCGCCCGCATGCCGAATGCTACCGAATGTATTCCTCAACTCGTCCTCCATACCGAACAGCAACGTGAACGGGTCATCGAGTTTCTGCCCATACTTGATATATTCGCCATCGCTATAAGTTCGATCGATCATCGCCATATCGTCAGGGAACAGTGCTTGAAGCTCCTGAGGTTCGGCTTTGCGAAATTCCAGCTTCGAGTCGCCTGTGATGAGTGAGCCGATACCAATCTGAGGGATATACCGGTGCAGCATGGGGTACGTCTCATCCATCGCGAGGGTCAACTTAACGCCACCCTCGTTGCGTAATTGAATACGGGAGACGCGGCCGATCTTCACACCATCTCGCAGTACGGGCGTGTTGGTATTGATTCCCTGTGCGGACGGGAAATCGACAATCAGGGTGTATTCCCGACTGAGGATGGCGGGAAACGCCCCAAAGAGAAACGTGAGGATCACACCGATGCCGATTGCAGCGATGACCAACACGCCCACGCCGAACCGTAGTCTGCTTTCGTCCATGATGATCACGCCATTGCTCGAGACATTTCACGAATCCGATCACCCGCTTCGCCACGGACAAACTGACGAACTCGCCGATCTTCGGCGTGTTCGAGTCCGCTGGGAGGTCCGTCGAATAAAATTTGAGACTGGCCCTCGTCGAGCATTCGACGCGGGAAAAACATCATCACGCGGTCAGCGACCTTCCGCGCAGTGTGCATGTCGTGCGTGACAACCACACTCGTCACCGGGTACATCCGCCGTGTGTTGAGAATCAACTCGTTGATCACATCACTCATGATTGGATCGAGCCCCGTGGTCGGTTCGTCATAGACGATCAATTCGGGTTTGAGAACGAGAGCTCGCGCCAAGCCAACTCGCTTTTGCATCCCGCCGGATATCTCAGCAGGAAATTTTCCGGCCACCTCCGGCGGCAAGCCGACTTCGAGTAAATGCTGACGCACGCGGCGGCGAACTTCGTCTTCATCGGTTTCCGGTTCATTTTGTCGAATGGGGAAGGCGACGTTGTCGAAAATATTCATGCTGTCAAATAACGCAGCGTGTTGAAACACGAAACCAAATCGGCGACGAGTCTGTGCCAGTTCGGCTGGCGACAATTGGTTCAAGTCGGCTCCGTCAAACTGAATTTGCCCGCGAGTTGGTTTGATCAATGCGACCAGCGTCTTCATGAACACAGTCTTGCCGCAACCACTCTCGCCAATCACCGCAACGGTCTGGCCGCGCGTAATGCTGCGCGTGATCCCAGAAAGAATCACGTGCCCTTCAAACTCGATGTGCAAGTCCCGGACTTCGATAAGAGGGTGGCCATCGGGTTCGCAGTGCCCCTGATCGTGCGGCATCTCGGTGGCATCGTGATCGCTCAAAACAGCACCGGTCCTTGCGGATAGATCATGAAGTAGATCGAATCCAATGTGATATTCAGGAATAAATCAATCGCGAGGATCAAAACAAACGAATAGACAAACGCGGCCGTCGCCGCTTTCCCCACGCCCTCGGCACCCGGTTGGCAATTGAATCCCCGATAGCAACTGACGATCGCGATGATCGCGCCAAAAAAGAAACTCTTAAAGATTCCCATGAACAGGTCAAACCCCACCACGCCTTCGCGGGAATGGTGCAGGTACGCGGCACGGTCGATTCCCAAAATGATCACGCTATAAAAATAGCCGCCGACGATACCCATGAAGTCGGCCATCAAGGTCAGTGCGGGGATCAACAACAGGCAGGCGAGAAATCGAGGGACCACGAGATAGTGAATTGGATCGGCCCCCATCGTTGTCAACGCGTCGATCTGTTCAGTAACACGCATTGTCCCGAGGACCGCCGCCATCGCGCCGCCGACGCGTCCAGCCAACATGGTCGCCGCCAGCACCGGTCCCAGCTCACGGACAAGTGACGTATTGATGACAACGCCCAAGCGGCTGGATAGCCCAATAGCTTCGAATTGGTAATAGCTCTGCACGGCTAGCACCATCCCGATGAATGTACCCGTCAGTGCGACAACCGGCAGGCTGAGCACGCCGACCTGATAAAAGTTCGTCAGTAACGTGCCGCGGCGAGGAAGACGCGTGAACATCCAAACGAGCATCTGCCAGGTAAAGCACGAGATGTCCCCGATCGCAGAAATTCCGTCGACGATCGCCGATCCCCACTGCATAATCCACGCATGCACCGGTTCAGGCAGCCGCGATGGCAGCATGATTCGTCGTCCTCGCTCGAGAGAACTGGAATCGCCTGACATTGAAAAAACCTCGCGGTGGACCAACCCATGAAAATCGCACGGCGCCTTGTGAATGCATTCCCTCGGAATGCGAGCGCAGCGAGCGTACCCATGTTGGATTGTATCGGCGAGTTAAGAAATGCGGATCAGCTAAAATATGCCGATTGTAACGCCATTTACTCTGGCTTCCGGTTGAACAATCCCTTCTTGGGGTCCCGTTTTGAGACGCCGGCGCGGTCCATCAACGAACTCTTCATCACTTCCTCGATGTAATTGTCGTCCGGCGGCGGCGGACCGTAGGCACCGAGAACCTGGGGATCGTACTCGAGGATATAGTTGTGCCTCGCAATGGTGACTTTGCACTTAGGGTCCGCGCGTTTGCGAATCACCGGTCGACCATCGACTTTGGTGCCGTTTCGACTATTTAAATCCCGGATAAACCAATAGCCGTTTTCTAACGTCATTCGGCAATGTTGACTGGACACGTTGGGAAAGTCCAAACAAATATCGCAGTGCTTGCGCCGACCAATGAGAACGTTATTTTTGATCAGAGGAATCGGGTCGCCACCTCCCGTCGGCGTTAACTGGCCAAACGCGCCGGCGAGTTCCTCGTCTGTCTCTGATTTCTCTTCGCTCATGATAGGTCCACAAAAAATATCGCTGAACTGATACCTCTCAGCGAGAAAATGATGGCTCACTGAAAGGTTCATTATAGAAACGATGTGCCCGCTTCTCCACCGTGGTAATCAGAACAGATCGAGAATTCGTCGGATCCGAGCGGCCACGTGAGGGTCCTTTTCATGTGCGAGCTTGTTGCGTAGCGCAGCCAAAACAGTGGGTCGCCGCGTTTTCTCCAGGTGCGACGCCACGTGCAATCTCACTCCTCGATCTGGATCGTTGAGTAAGAGTGTCAGCCAGGGTTCTATCTCGAGTTGGCCGGTGAGTGCTAGCGAATCCGCCATTTGCTGTCGCTCGAGCGGCCCAGCAGCCTTCCATTCCGCTGCAAGGTCGCTCGGTTGCTCGACGACTTCGCGGGTGTCCAGTTCCTCATTTGCCGCGACCGGGACGATGCGGTTGCCCGGAGTAGGGACGGTCATCGCTGGAGTGCCTGCCGCCATCGCCGGACGGGGCATGATCGGTCGCAGCGGGACCGTGATACCGTGTGGCACCGCTTGCAACTTCTTCCGCTGCGAGCCCGAATGGACAATCTGAGCGGGTTGAATGCTCGCCGGCGGCGGCCAGTCGGTCCATCCCGACTGGACAACCGTACTGGAGGTCGGAACGACCTTAGCAACTGTGTGAGTGTTCACGCGCGAGCCCAGTTTCACGGGTGAGTCAACCAGGGTGGGATTGAGTGAAACATGCCCTTCAAGTTGCGCCAGCAATTCAGCGGCGTTTGCCAGCAACCCAGACGGATGAGCAGGCGCCGACGAAAATTCGTAGATCGTTTGGCGCAACAGTTCGCTGGCACGAGTTCGCTGGACCGAACCCGATGCGTTCGCTTGAGCCGACCGCTGTGTTGGGCCAAATGTGGCCGCAATCGCCCCAAGCAAGCGATCATGGGCGGCCGCTGCTGCATCGGGCGGCAGCGTGATCCACTCATTCTGCATTCGCTGCAGGAGCGTGAACGCGGACGCGGCCACCGCATCATCCTCGCTCCTTAATTTATCGACGAGTGGCTCGATCGCATCGCTCCCGAACGCCGCAATTCGAGTCAAGCGGTTTTTCTGGCCCGCCAGGTCCAATTCGTCAAATCCCGAAATCAACTGTGCTAGCCATAGCTGACGCCCATATGAGAAACCCGCCATCAGGACGACGGTCAATGCAAGCATCACCAACAGCGTCTTACCTGCTCGCACGAACCGCGACCTCGCCGAAGGTTCGCCAGCGGCGAGTACGCGAGAAAAAGGATTCGGCGTATCTCCCCAATCTGGGTTTTCACTGTATTCAGACCGCTCCTCCGGTCCAAGCTGACCGCCGCCGCCCTGACGCGGTAGCGCGCTGGACACCGAAGAAGTAGAACGATTCGATTGAGAGTGCGAGGGCATGCCCCCGATTGTGCCGTCAGTTCTAAATCGGCAGCAAGATCAATTCACGGGCACGTCGATTGATCTCAGTCTTCAGCGGGAAGCTTAAAGTGGGGCGATATCGAGTCAGCAGCGGCAGAAAAGCGGCGCTCCCAGTTGTTTTCAGCGCTTGCACGATGACTTGACAGGCGGGTACAATGGGTGACCCAGCCAAACTGGGGTGTGCGTGTTTGACGCGCGTTCCGATGAGCCCGTTTCGCCTTCGTGGTAATGATTCAAATAGGGAAATTTGATCGACGCGATTAACCGTGCCGTGTGTCCCTGTTGAACAACGCCCCGCCCATTGTCATCCTCTTGGTCGAAGACAGCCCGACCGCGCGATTTCACGTACAGGTCTGCTTAAAAAAGGGTCTGCAGGGCAATTACACATTACTCCAGGCCGAAAACCTGGCGGTGGCGATTGAGACTCTCCGTAAAAATCCAGTTGATGTTGTGCTGTTGGATTTGAATCTTCCTGACAGTCTTGGACTCGACACCTTTCGTAGGCTCACCCACATTAGTGCGGGTGCGGCGGTTGTCATCATCAGTGGTGACACCGACGAACGGATGGCGGTGAGCGCCGTGCGATTGGGAGCGCAGGATTACATTGTCAAGGGTGCTGGGTTCACGGCTGAGGTGCTAGGCCGCACGATCCACTTCGCCATCGAGCGTAACGCGCGGTATCTCCTCGAAAACGAGCTCGCGAACGTCCGACTGGATCTTGAGATCGCCGACACGATCCAACAACGGTTGTACCCGCAAAGCGCGTCAGAGTTTCCGAACGTGAGTGTAGCGGGGCGGTGCTCCTCTGCTGCGCAAAACTGCGGCGATTACTATGACTACATCACTCGGCCCGACGGATCACTGCTGATCGTGATTGGTGACGTCAGCGGTCATGGAGTTGGACCTGCCATGATGATGGTCGAGACTCGAGCGTCCGTCCGTGCGTTGGCATCATCGACCATGAAGCTCGGCGAGATCTTGACTCATGTCAATCGGCTGATCGCCGATGACATGCAGCAGCAATTATTCGTGACGCTGTTTGTGGCGAGCTTGGACGCAAGCGGGCGGTACCTGAGTTACTCGAGTGCTGGCCATCCAGGATATCTCGTCAAACCGGACGGAAAAGCTATAACGCTGCAAACCGAGAATACGCCGCTTGGCATTTCACCTACGGAGGTCTACGCGACCGCAGTTGTTCCGGATTTCGAGCCCGGTGATCTGCTGGCGATGTTCACTGACGGGATCTCCGAGGCCACTCGTGACCATCAAAATTTTCTTGGCGAAGAAAGAGTGATCAAAGAAGTGATCGCGGGTCGAGAGTTGGCGGCGCCGGCGATTTTGGAATCTCTGTTCGCCCTGGCCGAGCGTTTTAATGGGACAGCGATTCAACAAGACGACCGCACTGCCGTGATTGTGAAGACAGTGGCTCGCTGAGTCGGAGGGTCCGCTGGAAGGTCCACTTTATTTCTCCCACAGGTTCGGAGTTTTCCCCCGCCCTACTCCCTCGTTCGCGCCGTCATCGCCGCCGCGTCCACTTAGCATCCGCGTAGCGATCAGCTCGGCTTCTTGTGCTGGCCTCGCGCTCGGCATCGCTCAGTTCACCGGATTGCCACCTGATCGACATGGCTTCGCCAATCCGATCAGAAATGAGTTGCGAGAGCGGCCCTGCCTTCACGTTGACGGCGGTGAGGTCGACGATGCCTGGCAACACGCTCGTGTGAGGTGAAACCGACAACAAAAGACTGCCATGTTGCACGACACCACCGCGGACACGTCGTTGGGCGCTTCCGAGGATTTTGTACCCGCCGCAGATTAGGTCTTCATCCGTTCGTCGCTCGAAACATAAAAAGGGCTCATTTCTACCGATGGCGGAAGGTCGCAGTCCCGCAGGTGCGAGCTCGGGTGCTAACAATCGAGAGACATCCACCGACCCGAAGGAAGCTTTGATCGTGTCGCGATAGGCAAATGAGGCAACGTTCATTTCTCTCAATGATGCGATCACACACGAATGAACGCCACGATACATCCCTTCTCGAGCTCCCGGTTGGGAATCAGTGAGAGGAAGCGAGAGCGAATACGTCAACTCGTGGTGATGCATGATCGCGCCGCCGCCGGTAGAGCGACGAACGAGATCGATGTCCGATTCCGACCACGGTCCGGCGTCCCCGATCGACTGAAAATAGCCCAGCGACAGCGTAGGTCGGCTCCAGCCATAGAACCGCAGAGTCGGTGGCACAGATTGCTCCGCAACCGCTGACGCAACCGCCTCGTCGATTGCCATATTGGTCGCCCCGTCGTAGTTTGACAGAGGCAACAATCGCCCTATGGTGTTCACGAACCAGCGTCACTGGCGGACGAATTGTTCCAGTGCAGTATGGGCCGCCGCGCCGCCCCGACGTCATCGGGACGGCTGATTCGAGTCGTGTGAGGCGCCTCATGAATCATGTCGCCCTCCTCGTCCGTGATCCGGAACAACGCTTCTACGAATGCGTCGAGGGTTTGTTTGCTCTCCGTTTCAGTCGGCTCGACCATCACGGCCTCATCGACGACGAGTGGGAAATACACCGTCGGCGCGTGGAACCCATAATCTAAAATGCGCTTGGCAAGATCCATAGCTGAGATCTTTTTCTCTTTTTTCAGTCGCGACGCCGATGCAACAAATTCATGCATGCAGCGATCACCATGGGGCACATCGAGAAAATGCTTCACTTTGCAGAGTAAGTAATTTGCGCTGAGCACCGCGTCTTCACTGACCCTTCGCAGTCCATCTCCGCCGTAGGTTCGCAAGTAAACGTAGGCACGGACGAGCACACCGGTATTCCCGAAGAAACTTCGGACGCGGCCAATCGTGTCCTCCGTAGGCGACGAGAGATCATAGTACCACGTCGTTTGACCATCGTGGGTTTCGGTCTCCTGGCGTGTCACAATCGGCGCGGGCAGAAATTTTGTCAGAAAGTCTCGCACACAGATCGGGCCCGCCCCAGGTCCGCCTCCACCATGTGGACCGGAGAAAGTCTTGTGGGGATTGTAGTGCATCAAGTCCGCACCGAAATCTCCAGGCCGGCTGATGCCCAGAATTGCATTCATGTTCGCACCATCTAAATAAATCAGCGCGCCTGCGTCATGCACCATCTGATTCATCTTTTCAATGTTCCGGTCGAACAAGCCGAGCGTGTTCGGATTAGTCAACATGAACACGGCAGTGTTCTCGTCGAGTTTGGCAGCGAGGTCGTCAAGGTCGACGAGGCCATCGGCATTGCTCCTGACTGTCTTGGTTTGAAAACCCGCCATCTGCGCGCTGGCAGGATTGGTCCCATGCGCCGAATCGGCGGTCAAAACAACGTTGCGCGTGCTGCCGATACTGCGGAAGTACGCTTCGGCGACCAGCAGCGCGGCAAACTCTCCATGAGCGCCCGCAGCAGGTTGCAGGGAAACTCCGGGCAGACCACTGATCTCAGCGAACATTTCCTGCAGCTCGTAGAGCAGCTGCAGTAGACCTTGCAGATGCGAAGGGTCCTGCATGGGGTGGACGTCAGCAAACCCTGGCAACGAAGCGATCCGCTCGTTGCGTTTCGGGTTGTATTTCATCGTACACGAACCGAGCGGATAGAAGTGTGTGTCCACGCTCATATTGAGTGTCGACAGTCCGACGAAGTGACGCACGACGTCGCCTTCGGCAAGCTGCGGCAGTGGGGGCGGTTCACTCGCGACGAATCTCGCGTCGAAGGCATTCACTGCGTCGGAAGTCGGCACATCGATCTCTCCGAGACGATGAGCCCGACGTCCCGGGCGGCTGAGTTCGAAAAGAAGCTGAGTGGATTGTTGATTTCGCATGACCGCTGGTGCAGTAAGTGTTGAGTGTGTTATTTAAGCCGAA
This sequence comes from uncultured Planctomycetota bacterium, assembly GCA_963763175.1. GTDB lineage: Bacteria > Planctomycetota > Planctomycetia > Pirellulales > Pirellulaceae > Rhodopirellula. Next base: position 2,349,284 of record CAVXOB010000011.1, read on the forward strand.
TATGGCCAGGCTTGGGGTGCCGTTTAATGTTCATTGCCGCTTAAGAATCCGACGAGCGGGCTGTCGTGGAGTCGTTCAGCGACCGCCAATGGTCTTCAGTCTCAGTCAAGAGCCGTGGCAGTGGGCAACTGACTGCGGTGCGTGACAGAGCAGTTTCGCCCATTGTTCAAGCTCCACCTGCGTTCGTTTTTCTGTAACGGCCACGAGGAAGCAATCACAGTAACGCTGCGGCAAACCCGTCATTGCGCCTTCGTGGTGCAGGCCCACCATGGGACTCAAGTCAATCCCCGCGAGCAACTGGTGGTTGCGAGCATATTCCAGTAGTTCAGCCACTTCGCCGCTGAGGTCACGAACAACAAATTCTTTTAATGAGGGACCTTCGCCCACAATCTCAAACCGCTCCGATGCAGCAATCACTTGTTTGGCATACGCGGTTTTTGCGATGCAGTGATCGCTCGTTTCTCGCAATCCCTCGGGGCCAAGAAGGCTCAAGTGAACCGTAGCTCTGAGGGCCAACAGCGTCTGGTTGCTGCAAATATTGCTGGTCGCTTTCTCGCGCCGGATGTGCTGTTCACGAGTTTGCAGCGTCAGCACCCAGCAGCGTTTCCCACGACGGTCCGTCGTTTGGCCCGCAATGCGGCCCGGTAGGCGGCGAACCAGTTCTTCGCGACATGCCATGATCCCAAGATAGGGTCCGCCGAACGCGAGTGGGTTGCCGAGACCCTGCCCTTCGGCTACGGCGATGTCGACGCCCATATCCCCAGGGCGACGAAGACGCCCGAGGCTGACCGGGTCAAACGCTTCGATCGTCAACGCACCTGCTGCTTTGGCTGCGGTCGCAATGGCAGCCACGTCCTCGAGCCCGCCAACAAAATTGGGATGCTGAACGAGCACGCAGGCGGTCTGCTCATCTATCGCGTCGATGATGCTGGCCGAACAACCGTTCTCAGCGGAGGCAACGACCACGATCTCAGCTTCAATGTTGCGCAGGTAAGCCGCGAGGATCTCGCGGTACTGCGGATGCACCACATCGCTCGTGATGACTTTCCTACGGCCCCGCTGCATTGACAGTGCCATCAGCACAGCTTCGGTCGCTGCCGAGCCCCCGTCGTATAAACTAGCGTTACTTACACCGAGCCCGGTTAACTGGGTGATCAGAGTTTCGTACTCGAACATCACCTGCAAATTCCCCTGGCTCACCTCGGCTTGGTAGGGCGTGTAGGAGGTGTAGTACTCGCCACGAGATGCAATTTCATCCACCACCGCGGGGATGAAGTGATCGTAGGCACCACCTCCGAGAAAACAAACGTGCGAGTTCGCGTTGGCGTTACGAGCCGCCAGCCGAGTCAGCTCCGCCGTCAACTCCATTTCATTGATTGACGGCGGTAAATCGAGTTGCCGCTGAAGCTGCACCGACTGCGGTACTTGATCGTCGATGAGCTCGTTGACACTCGAGGCGCCAATGGCCTCGAGCATCTCACGACGATCTTTTTCGGTATGAAAGAGGTAGGACATTGATTGCGGACCCAAAACAGATTCGGAGGATGATGGTGTTGACTAGCCCGCCTGAGCACATTGTTTTTCATAGGCAGCGTGATCCATCAGAGAATCGGCCGGCTCGCCATCGAGTTTTACTTTGATGATCCAACCAAAATCATAGGGGTCGTCATTGAGTCCCTCGAGATTGTCTGGCAGGTCACTATGAACGGCGACGACTTCTCCCGCCACGGGACTGTACAGAGGACTGACGGCTTTGACCGATTCAACTTCCCCAAACTCGTCGCCAATCGCGAGTTTCCGACCCACTTTGGGCAAGTCCATGTAGACCAGATCGTTGAGGGCCTCGATCGCAAATTTGGAAATTCCGATCGTGGCAATCTGTTCGCCGTTCTCTTCGGCAACATCAACCCACTCGTGGGATTCGGCGTATCGCAGTTGTTTGCTGTCACGTGGCATGTGGTGGTTCCCTTGGTAAAAAACGAGATTGAAGAAAGACTCGCTACGATGTGGAGCGTTGATAGAAGGGTAGCTTCGTTGGTCGCGCTGAAACAGCACGACCGCGAATATCAATCTGAAACTCAGAATCGGTGGCATGTTCGCGATGCACCATGGCCAATGCGATCGGAACACCAAGCGTAGGTGACGGTCCGCCACTGGTGACGACACCAATTTTGCTGCCGCCCGCGTCGAGCACATCGCAACCTTCCCGCGCGGGCCGTTTGCCGTCCGGCAGCAATCCAATACGGACTTGCGCCGTGCCGTCGCGTTGAATGCGTTTTAGTGCTTCGTCACCAACGAAAGTTCGATCAGCGAGATTCACAGCGAACGACAATCCTACTGAAAATGGATCGATTGACTCGTTTAACTCGTGGCCATACAGCGGCATTCCGGCTTCCATTCGCAATGTGTCGCGAGCGCCCAAACCGGCGGCGACGAAACCCAAGTCGCGACCGGCCAGCATGACATTTTCCCAGATTCGCTTAGCTTCCTCGGCACGTACAATCAGTTCCAATCCGTCCTCTCCGGTGTATCCCGTGCGGCTAACGATGACGGGCTTGGCAAATTGATCAGTGATCCGGGTCTGGTAGTTCTTCAAACGCGTCGGATCGAACTTTAACAACCGTCTGCACGTTTCTATCGCCAAGGGTCCTTGCACGGCAATCATCGCAGTGAGCTCGGTCCGGTCCGACATGGTAACACCGGGGAAATCCGCCAAGAGTGGCGTCAGCCACTGGATGATCTTGGTGCGATTGGATGCGTTGACGACGAGCAAGTGGAACCTTCGCTCGGATGGGGTTTCCAGATGGGACACAAGTACATCGTCGAGTACCCCGCCCTCAGAATTGCAGACCATGGAATAACGCACACCACCAACCCGCAGATCGCTAACGCGGCGCGTCAAAACATAGTCCAAGAATTCTGCGGCCCCATCACCGTCAAACCGCAGCCGGCCCATATGAGAGACGTCAAACAGGGCCGCTTGATTTCGGCAAGCATTGTGCTCGGCGACGATGCCATTGTCATAATGAATCGGCATGTCGTACCCGGCAAAGGGCACCATTTTTGCGCCATGATGGCGGTGCCACGCGTCGAGCGGCGTTTGAGCGAGTCCGCCTGGTGCGGAGGGATCGTGCGAGGCAGGGGCGGATGAATGCGTCATGAGCGAATGCGTGGGCACGGAGATTCCTCATTCATCACACGCTCATGCGTCGAGACGGGAATGCCGAAGGATTGAGTTGAAAAAGATCAATGGCGGCGATTCGAGTTCGCCTGGGGAGAGTCTACTCCTCGCTAGCGGAGGGACCAGCCCTGCACTGCTAAATCTTTCGAGCTGGGTCACGATTCCAACGCAACAGTTTTCTGTCGCCCTCGCCAGCGAAGTATCTGGTTCACACAGCCGCACTTCAATGCAGTCCGACCTCCAAAATTGAGGAGGTCAACGGTCTGGACACGCACTCTCAGTGTGGCCCTACCCTGAGTGGAACGCTATTCTTCGGTAACTCGTACCGTGGTCATGGTATCCCCCTGTTTGATCGAATCGACCACATCTTGGCCTTCGATCACTTTGCCGAAGACGCTGTGGCGTCCATCGAGGTGCGGAGTGGCGACGTGCGTGATGAAAAACTGCGACCCATTGGTGTTTGGCCCCGCGTTGGCCATCGACAACACACCTGGACCATCGTGGCGAAGAGTGGGATCGAATTCATCTTCAAACTGATAGCCTGGGCCGCCCGTTCCGGTTCCCTGGGGGCATCCACCCTGGATCATGAAGTCTGGGATGACGCGGTGAAATTTCAGTCCGTCATAATACTTTTTCTCGCAAAGCGTTTCAAAGTTACCGACGGTCTTTGGCGTTTTGTCACCAAAGAGTTCAACTTTAATTGTGCCACGGTTGGTATCGAAGGTTGCAACTTTCATCGTGCTATTTCGGTTTTTCAGAAGAAGGATGGAGTGTCTGCGTTCGCCAGAACCATACTCGACAAACGGCGTCGGATCAATGAGCAGCAGACTCGTGTCGCTGCCGCTCGGACAGGTTTTCATCCACCGCTTTCGTCTCCGTTGGGTTCACCGTCTCATCTTTTGCTGCATCTCGCTCGTCGATCGTTTCGGCACCGGAACTGTCCGCATGACCTGCGGTGTCCGGAGCGTCTGCATCGAGTTTTCTTGACATGTCGATTGGCTTGCGATTTCCGTCATCCATGACCAGAAAGATTTTTTTGACGTCACCCGAGTTGGCCATTTTTACGGAGAGCTGGAACGGTCCACTTTCGCTCGTCCCGTCAAGAATCACATATTCTGGATTGGCTTCGCCTTCTTCGACCGTTGCAAAAAAGTTGATGTTCAGCGACTGGATTTCACCGACCTCCTCGTGTAATTCAGCGAACTGATTCATCTCTTTACGCATCGGATCGAAAATAAAGCTGCCATGGTTCTGGACGAAATAGGCACCCACCCCGCAGCAGATCAAAAGTGTCAGAAAACCGCCTGCGAGTAGGGTCACGATAATCCGCAGCCACTTGCGGGGGCGCGTCGGCGGTGGTGAGGTCCTACCCGATGGTGCCGACGAAGTCTGGGAGTCGCGGTGAGAGGGGTCCTGGGACATGTGGCCCGGTCATCTTTTGTAAGTAGTGGTGGGTTAGGAAAGTCGCATTCATCATCGCCGCTGGACTCTCCAAGCTGAACGCGAATCCGCGACCGCATTGGGCAGAGAAACCCCAATGACAATCAAAATCAGAAAAACCTACTCAGGACGATGTAGTGTATTTCGACTTCAATTCCTTCAAAGTGACACGCTCGTTGGCCGTCAGTCCCATGGGATCGAGTTTTTCCATGTCGAGCTCCTTCCAATTCCTCGCCGCCTCTCCATCCTTCTTCTGTTTGATCTGAGCCAAAATGAGGTGGAAGAGATGCCGGGGTTCGTTCGATGCGGCAAAGGCCTCAGCAAACGTCGCCTCGGCTTCGGCTATGCGGCCCGACGCCATCAGTACCACGCCCTTGGTATCGAGCAGCTCGGGGTTTTGACCGCTCAACTGCAATGCCGAATTGATCGGCGCAATTCCCTCGGAGGCACGAGAAGGGATCTCAGCGAAAGACATCGCCAAATTATTCAGCGAGCGGACGGATTTGGGAGTGACCTTCAACGCACTAACGAAGCACTTGACGGCCTCATCGTACTGTCCTTCGGCCATTTTGAGAGTCCCTAATCCTTCTAGAAATCCAGCGTTCTCATTGAATCGCTCACTTGCATCGACAAGAGCGTCATCATGGGCTTTAATCTGTTTCGCCTGTTCCTTGCTATCGAGATAATTCAACAACACTTCGACGAGCAGAGTTGCTGACTGAGCGTCATGATGTTCAGCATAGTGCTTTGCACAAACGTCCACGGCTTCGTCAAGTTTCTTCGTTTGGGCAAGGGCGACAATGTAGGACGCGAGCGTTTGCAGTGGATATTCGCGGTAGGCACGCTCAAACCATTGCAACGCGTCCTCGGCAAACCCAAGGTTTTGTAGCGACTGGCCGGCTGATAAGAGAATCTGCAATTTCTGATTATTGGTGGATTCGGCGGTGCCCAAACCTAGATTGTTCAATGCATCCTCGGCCCAATCATCAACGATCCCGGGGGTCTGATCGACTTTGCCCTGACGTCGAGCGACCCTTGTTGACAAATCGAGAGCCTGGAGACTCCTTTTTGCGAGCGAATTGAGTTTGATACTTAAGCTCTCAATCGTTGCATCATCATCACTCTCGCTTTGATTAAGCAGGTAGAGGGCATACTGATAAACGTCAACTGCCGCGACGGGGCTGTTGTCGATCAGGCGTTGATACAGCTCACGAACGTCGGTGTCAATCTTCGCCAGCTCGGGTTCCGAAAGATCCTCCGTCAACACGACTTGCTCTTGTTGCAAAAGAGTTGCAAGGTATCGCGCCGGCGGCTTCCAGTCGCCATTTTCTTGCCTGACCAGTCCACGCAAGATCATCTGCGCTTGATCGAGCCGCAGGCGAGCAGGTTTCCGATCCTTCTGACCGTCGGACTCTCCGTCTTGGCGGAGATCGTTCAGTTCGCGAACTGCACTCGTACCCAATAGAATGCCGTGCATGAATTGATTGAGGGGGGTCCCACCGCCGTCTCCATCCAACAGGTCACCCACTCCTTGCCAGTCAACGCCCTGACCATCAGCGCCGAGAGCTACAAGTTTTTCCGCGAGTAAGTTCCTTAGTTTTGCGTTGGACGGATCCCTTTGAAGGCCTAGCCGCAAAGCACTGATTTCTTGCTGGGGTCGGTCTAGCCGTCGATAGACCTCCGCGAGTTGTAGCTGCGAACGGGAGGACGGATCGAGTTGATCCGCCTGCAATAGGAATTCCAATGCTTGCTCATAATCTTCTTTCGCGACGTAGGCCTGACTGAGTAGCTTGCTCTTGTCGGACTCGGACAATTTAGCAGACTCAATTTGCTGAATCAGGTCATCGAGTTGCTGGTCATCATCGAGCGCAATTGCGAGGCGCAGCTCTGCCGAGATCACCCGTGGATCATTCGCACCTGCAAGCTTGATCGCGTCGGAAATCGCATCGCGAACTTGCTGTTTGAGCTCGTCGCTGCGGGCGGCTTCCATGAGGTTGGCCAACGCCGTGGTGCCGGTTGCTGCGACCACCAATTGAGCATTCACATCTTTCGGATGCTTCGAGGCAAATTCCTTCGCGAGTTGCATACTCTTGGAATAATCACCTCGCACAATTGCCGAATTAATTAAGCTGGCGGACAATCGGTCGGTTTGCCCCGAGGCACTTCGCTCTGCCATCTCCGCGGCACGTTCGGCCTCGTCGCCGCGGTTGAGTGCAATGAGTTGTTGCACCAAAAGCTGCCAAGTTTGAAAATTATTGCTTCCTGCATCGATCGCGCGACGCAATTGCACGACCGCATTCTCCTTGTCACCCGTGGCGACGGAAATCCGCCCTTGAAGTGCAATGGCTTCACCCCATCTGGGGCGGAGAGTGAGGATCACACCTACCAGTTTGCTCGCCTCGACCAGTTTGGGCTCCTCAGGATCCAATGGTTGTGTCTTCTGGCGCAGTTCGGCTAACAAATCGTTGGCACGCAGGTATCGCCAATACGTTCCATTTTCGCCTTCATACTTCCGGAGTTCGCTGAGCCAATGCTTGTAGAGTTCGTCGGGAGAAACCGGCTTCCCATCGACGCTGAGAGACTCGGAATCGGCGGGAAGGCTGCGTGCCAATTGTGTGATGGCTGACCGGGTTTGCAGTGTGCGTTTGTCTGTTGGGATCGCCGTGAGCGCTTGGTAGGCTAATTCTGTGTCCCCTCCGCGAGATGCAAATACGGATGCGTCCTGCAACAAACTGACGTTCGGCGACGGTACTTTTGCGTCGTCGTTTGGCTGATGCTTTGCGTGGGCTGAATCGATCAGCAGCTTGGCCGCTTCTATATTTCGTCCCAATGCTGACCACACGCGAGCGCGAACGGAGGGCTCGGAGACGCCCGCGGTGGCACCAAGTTTAGTAAGGCGGTCCAACGCCGCCATGGCCTCGGATTCTTGATCGGCTTGCGCCAGCCGTTCGGCGGCGAACGCCTGTAAATTGGCTTCGTCGGGATATTTCTTAGCAATCTCATCGATCTGACGAGCAACAGTGGCATCGTGCAGGTGCTGATCTGCCGCCACGCCTGCAGGCGGGATCGCGAGTGTGAACACCTCGATGTAGTGAAGACTCGAACGTAGGACGGCTTGTTCCTGATCGGTCAATACCTCGTCCCCCTTCAACCTCTCCTCGAGCTGCTGTGTCAACTGCGAGGCCGCATCACGAATTTGAACGAGATTCTGCTGCTCAGGAGGCAAACTGAGCTGATACGAAAGTCGCGTCTCCAATTCGGCGATGGTACCAAGCAATGATGATTTAGAGTCAATCAAGTCCAACTGACGAAGCGAGTTATTCTGATTGCCAGCCAGATTCCAAGCTTCGGCAGTGAGCTGTCGAAGTAGGGTGTTTTCCGGATCCAGCGAGACCGCCTTTTCGAGCGTAGTAGCGGCCGCGTCCCAGACACCTTGATTGGAATAATAGCCGGCCAGGTGCATCAGCGCGTCACCCCGCTCCTTCGGAGGAATATCTGCGTCGGCATCGGTAGCTTTCCGCAGCAAACCGATCGCACGGATCTCGTCACCTCTTGCCGCCGCCAGATAGCTATTGAGCACATTTAGCTGCCAACGTTCCGCAGCGAGCTTGCGTCCCTGAACGATTCGAGCGGATCGCGACATGTCAGCGTCACTCATCCGCGACAATTGCTTTTCCGATGTGTCGATTGAATCAGCCAACAGTTGGGTAGCCTCGGTCGCGGCGTCCCAATTTTTCTGGCTGGCATAAACGGATGCGATCACACGTGGAAGTAAAATACTGGTCTGCCCAACCTTCTCGATGCCCGCTTTCCAAACGGCCAGGGCTTCGTCGGGCCTGTCCAGGCTTACCAGCAATCTACCGTACTCAAAGTACAGGCTTTCAAGCACTTGATTCGGAACTGACGGAACGCTGAGCGTGGTCAGGAACTGCATTGTTTCGAGAGCGCTTTCGGGATCTTCCTCTTGGTCCAACCTCGCAGCGTCGTAGAGAGCGACGAAGTCCCAATAAGCAATGGGCATTGGATTAGCGGACACCAATTCCGACTCTTGTTCATCCGCTGAAAAAGTGGAAGCTTCCCCGTCGGAGTCACTCGATCCATCGTTCTGGGACAGAGCAAGCAATCGTTGCCGCGCCGATTTGGAGGCGTCTTGGATGACGCGAGCTGCTTGATCAGTTTCTCCCTTGGTTTGGAGATAGCGATGAAGCACCAATTTGGCATGACTCGAAGGCATCTCCCGAAGTGTTTCGACCGCTCGCACTTCCATGGCAGCGAGCTCTCGCGCCGAGAGTGCCGCACCACCGCGTGGACCTTGAAATACCTCGGGTCGTTCCGGTCGCGTGAACAGAAAATGAGTTATCAGGTCAAGGTTTCTTGGGTTTTTAGTCAATGCTGAACCCAAGACGTAAGTCGGGGATTGATTGGCAAGCCAACCCCAGGGATTACCGACCTTCGCGACCGCTTCGGGGTCGCGCACAGAGTAACTGCCGTCGGAGACTTCACCAACCAAAGCGGCCGCGAGCCACTTCATCGACTGTGAATCGTTCTCAGCGGCATCCAGCTCTTCGACCTGACGTTCGGCTTCACGGTTCCAGGGGCCACCGAGCTGCACCAACCGATGAATCAAACGTTCGCGCAGCTCGGTGACTTTTTCGGGGTCCTTGCTGCCGATTTGACCAATCGCTCGACTCAATGATCGTCGAGCGGCATCGATCCGCCGACCACGTGAATCACGATCCGCCTCGTCAGCAGCTTTGTCAGCAGCGATCGCCATTTGGTAGCTCACGTCGACGTCATCAGGAACGAGCAGCGCGTAACGACGCAACCACTTGGCTTGCTCCTCATAATCCTGATCTTGCTCAGCGGCCTGAGCGAGTCCTAGAAATGTCGCCGCCGTCTTGCCGGAGTGGTAATAGTAGGACGCGAATGCAGATCCGAACACAACCAACGTCGTTACGCCTGTGATCAGCAGCAGCTTCCCATTCCATTTCCACCGATAACGCCTCGCTGCCGAGATTCGCTCGCGGATCATGGCTGCTTGCGGGGATTGGGTTGCGTTGACTGAAGCCACCGTCGCTGTATCGGATAGTTTTCCGTTGACATCTGCGCCGCTTTCATTCATGTCGCCGCTATTGGTCTGGGTTTCTGTCATGGAATCAAGTGTGGGTCAGCAATGCTGAGGGGAGAGGAACCCCGCCAAGAGTGATGGCGGGCGATCGCGAGCTAGTCAATCCGGCAACTCTAATTCGCCATCGCCTCAGGTAACGCGTAGTGATAGTTTCCGTAGCGATATCCGTACTGTCGCGCCGACACTCCCGAAAACACAGTTCCTGCGACGGAAGCGCCTGCTGCTTCGAGACGCCGAGTCGTTCGGATAACGTTTTCTTTCCGGCTGACGTCACGCATAACGCAGACGAGTGTGGCGTCAACGGACGATGCGATCGCGAGTGTTTCGCCAGCAGCTAACACGGGAGCCGTGTCGACGACAACATACTTGTAGGTAAGCAACGCATCCTCAACGAAAGATTTAAAGTTCGTGGGGCTCACTAATCGATGCGGACTGGCCGAGAGTTGCCCTGCAGGTAACACGTGAATCAAATGTCCCAGCGAAGTATTGACCGTATCATCAAGCTTGGTTTTTCCCGACAAGACACTTGTCAGGCCGGGCCCCATTTCAAGTCCAAAGATCTCATGTTGATCGGGGCGTCGCAAATCGGCATCGACTAAAAGTACGGTTTCCCCGGTCGCTTTCGCCATCGACAGGGCGAGTTGGGAAGCCACACTGCTCTTGCCTTCGCCCGACATGCTACTGACAACGGCGATGGATCGAATGTTGCGCGTATCGATGGACAGGAACAGGTTTGCGCGGAGCGAATCGATACTCTCTTCGAAAATTCGCCTCGCCTTCTGGGAACCCGATCCAGCAGGAAGACGCGAAACTTCACCGATCACTGGCGCCATCAGGCCGGTGTGCTGATGGGCGTCCGCATCAGTAAGTCGCTGCACCTTGTACTCCCACAGCAAACCAAACAGGAACGGAATTACAAAGGCGCTTGCGGAGGCCATTACAAGTTTTTTGTACGGTGCCGCCTCGACCGGCGCCTTCGGTAGCGTCGCAGAGGCGAGTGTTCGTACCGCTCCGTCTTGACGTCGTTCAGTGCGAATGGCGGCGACTCGACCACGAAGTTTGGTCAAGACATCCGAGGCGACCACGAGTTCGTCATTGGCAAACTGGAGTTCAGCTGTCATCCCACCGTATTGTTCGAGTCGCTCACGCTCCTCGTTATACTGAGTTTGCAAAATATCCAATTTAGCCACGAGTGCGGCGCGTGCGTGTTCTCGCTCTTTCTGACGTGCAATCTTATTGTTTTCACTGGCCTGTTTTAATTCCTGCTCGCTGAGAGCCTGTTGTTTCTGAACCTGCTCTTGTTGCCACGCCAATGTTCGTTCGGCGACTTCCTTTCTCTGTTGGTAATCATCTTCCGCACTGCGCTGAAGTTCCTTTTCGACACGCTCGCGGGCGATCGCGCGTCCTTCTGCACCGTGTCCTTGGCGTCGGCCAAATTCTTTTTCATGTCGTTGTAATAGTCGCGGCTGATCCGAACCATGTCCTGAACTTCGATATCCAGCACTACCGCAGCGTAGCGATCTTCAACGGCTCTGGCAGCACGTACTTTGGGATCGTTATCAATCGCGTTTTCAATATCTCGCTCACTGATGACTTTTTTCTGAATTTCAGTGACGGCGAGCGACGGAGATGTTGAGATGGTGGGAACGACGGCATCGAGAGTCGCGGGAGCGGCAGCGATGGCATCGAACAGTGCCAGCTCAATCTTCAGCTCTCCGACCTGCGCCCGCAGATCTGACATTCGGGAAATTTTTGAATCATTGTCATTGCGATCCACGGCCCGACCAGGAGCATATCCAAGTGTTTTTTGACTCAGCGATTGGACTCGCTTTTGCCGTTCATCCACTTCATCTTCCCAACGCTCTATCTCGGGATTCAACCAGCGTTCGAGATTGTTGACACGGGTGTTATCGAAAGAATCTCGTTGCCGCAGGTAAGAATCCACAATCGCATTGCACACCTCCATCGCTGCCTGGGGATCCGTGTCAGTATAACTAACAATCAACCGCGAATCCGTTCCACCGCTACTGATGGACAGGTTCTTACGCAGATTGGTGTCAGCGGTCAGTGGATTGGAAAGACTCGGAGCGTGACGAAGAGTCGGATCTTCGAGCACGGGGTCGAGCACAATGGGGTTGGTGAAAAGGTTCTTTTCCGATTTCGCCAAATTCTCCACCACGGGCATCACGCCTTTGAAGACTACAAAATCTTCGTTGGCTTCGAGCAAATACGAGGCTTGGAAACGCGGCGTGAACCCTTGCATCACCACAAACGCGGCAATCCCGGCGAACGCTGCTCCTAACGGAACAGCCCAGGGCCAACAGCGACGGACCGTGACCCATAAAATCCAGGGATCAAACGCCTTGGCTGCAGCATCTCCCGAGGTCGTTGGCACCGCGCTGCCCTGCGTGGGGGCGAGGACGGGCTTGCGATCATCTGGCGGGGTAAGATTCTGTGACATGTATCAGTGATTCCTGAATGATCCTAGATCTGAGGCCTGAAATAGGCAGATGTGGACTAAGAAAGAGGTGAAATGATGATCGCGTATAACCCCAGGTTAGCGTAACCCGTGCACAAAATCTTTTGCCGTGACCTGCTCGATGGGTCGATAAAGAGATTGCCAGTAACACTTCAGCAACCACAACAATCCGAACGCTGCAGGGATCATGAAGTATCCCGTCCAGTCGTGAATTAACGCTCGCTTCGATTCGCTCCCGAACCATTGGTACAGCAGACCCACAGCCACAATCCGCATCGCATTGACAAAAATCGCTAAGGGAACGACCGACATCAGCAACACGAGGCGGTCCCACCACGATCGTTGAATGCTTGCCGCCCAGAAACAGGCTAAAGCCGCAACACCAATGAAAATCCGCAGTCCCGAGCATGCCTGCTCAACCATCAGCCGCTGGTCCGCGATCCAAATCACGTGCCCCTCCGACACCGCGGGTTGTCCAAGCACACGAAGGATGGCTGTACTGAGTCCGGTCGCGATGCCCTGCAACTTCCAGCTCAACATGGTTTCTGCCTGGTAGGGCAGCGGAATCATGAAAAACAGAAATCCGATCGCCGGCAAGCTCCATCGCATCGCGGCAGGCCCGAGCATCACCCAGACAATGCCCGCGACCAAGGGCAGAATGGCGTACCCGTCAAGGAAATCCATGTACAGCAGTCGTCCAGCAAAACGCATTAATACGGCGAGCAGGACAAGCGAGATTCCCCAGTAGCTCGGTCGCCGGCGAACACCCGGAAATGTCTCGCTGCGGTTGGCGAGTAACAACAACGCCAATACCGGCACTAAATATCCATGCGAATAATCTGGCTCATCCCGCCAGGTCGACTCCGCCCACACCAGCGTCGGCCAGAACGCATAGATGACCACCAGTAAAATTGGCACAAAACGAATCGCCCACCATCCGACATTGCCCAGGACTGACATCGGCACTAGATCTTCCGCCGGAGCGGTTTTCGCCTCGGTCGCTCGCGAAGCGCTGATCCCTGCTGATGTCACCAATCGAGCCGGGTGTCGTTTGCGATTTTTGTGTCTCGTTTGCGCCACGGCAAGAAATCCAAACCCCGGCCCCTGCGAGCTCGGGTTCATTAGTCGAAAGGGGGAGATAGAAGAGCGGAGTCGCGACAGGGGTGATCCTAAAACTGCCGTGAAGGCACATCAGCAGCATTTTCCCTGACGAAGTAAATCGTAGCCACTCGGTGGGTGGGGGCAACCCTTGGGTCTTCCGTATTGGAAACGCAATTAGATCGGCTGTGTATCCAGAATTCCAGCCAAGAGTTCGGTATTTACTGGAGTTTTGGACTAGCGCAGTGTCACGGTCAAAATATGCAACCTACGCCCCGAAGAATGTGATATTCGCGGCCAGCTTGCAGCTTGCCAACAAGAGTCGAGAAACCGAGTTTTGCAGAAAGTGCCGCGTTTTGCAGAAACCGCCGCGTCATGCACAGTAAATGCAACCTATCTCTCCTATGAACGTGCTATTCTGTGCCCCCTCACGGATTGTTAAGCTGGGTCGTTTTACGAAGTTTCGCCGCGTTGTCGTGGCGACCTGCGAATGCTTTGCGAATCAGTTTACGATAGACTTAGGTGCTCACGGGGATTGGAGTTTTATCAGAATATGACATACTGGACAGAATCGGGATGGACGGTATTCGCGAATTCTGTCCATGAGAACTTGCAGTTTAAGCAGTCGCTCCCTTTCGCCCTGATCGGCTCGGGTGCCCATTGCCACGTGCGTCTGCCCGTCCAAGATGGTCTGGATACAGCGTACTTTGCGTGCAATTTTGATGACAGAATCGAACTCTGGCCGCTCTGCGCCATTGCGTTTCCGGTGTGGGGCGTCATTCCACAAGAAATCGAGGTGCTGTTAGGGCAATTTCGCCTACGATGCGAAAAAAGCATCCATTGCTCAGGCACCTCCTCCCCGATCGACGTTGAGCTGACAATGTCTTGGGGGCAAAAAACGGTGACGAAAGCAATTGCCAGACCTGTCACGATTTTCGGATCGCAGCACCCTAGCGTGTGGCGGACGCGAGGTCGCCAGATGCTCCCCTGCGACCATGCGATCGTGTGTGTGGAGAACCGGATTTGGCTGGTCGATCTCCATCCGCCTGAAAGGTCGTTCAAGAATCCACCCATTTACGAACTGACCGCGAACGGACAGTATTATCAAATCGGTGATATGCGGCTTTCAAGGGGAAAGGGCAATGTCGAATGCCACCGCTCGATCGCTCGACGGCGCCATCTTCCATCGGACTCCGGCGCGCCGACCACTGAACCCGCGAATGATGCAAAGTCGAGCGTTTCTCTTGAAATGACAGCAATCGCAGAGCAGGCGACGTCCGGCTCTGCGACAGCAAATCATTTTACTGATGACGCGGTGGTCGCCAAAGTGCAAGCCAACGCTGTCGATGGCTTGATCTGCCCTGAAATGTTAACCACCCGGTTGACGGGCCGGTTGGTGTCAATCAACCAAAGTCGGTTCACCCACGCGCGGCTGATTCGTATTTCCGCCAGTCTGGTCACCTTCGTAGCCGCAATCGCGTTTCTTTTCTGGTTATTTCGCTGATTCAGGTTGAAACTGGTACGCAATTCGCTTAAGATAGCACTGTCGAGCGTTAATGGTTGCCAAACCCACTTTCGCGACGATATTCCGCAAGTCAGTCGCCGGAAGTATCCGATGAGCTAATCGGCACTCGTGACCACGGACTTGAATTAGTTCGCGTTGATGGCTTGTTTGATCCGTTAGGTGAGGCTTAGTATGTCATTTCTCATGGCCCTCTCGATTTTCGCTGCCTTATTTTTCGTCTTTTCGGCGGTGGCAACGGTCCTGCTCATCAGATCAGCTCCGACGATCGAGGATCACAAGTCGCTGCTAGATGAATCGGCTGGGAAAGACGCTCACAGGTTCACTCAACGCCGCCGAACGCAGCGCACGAGGATCGATGCATTGGTCTACCGTCTCGGCAAGAGGAGCGAAACCGCCGCCCCACGGCAGCGATAAGGACGCTATGGAGCGACTTCCGTGCGAGACGTGCCGCTGGCACTTACGCATGCGGCGGGCGTCACCGCTGAGCCATCCAATCGACACGCTGAGCACGAGAAATCTCGCCCGACGCTCTCGGTCAGCCGTCGCTATGCTATCGTCTCGCTTGTTCCAGCGTGCGGACCCGCGCTTCCAGCGATTCGATTTTCTTGTAAAGGCGAAGCACAAGCTGACGGAGATCGGCGTCGTTCATCGTGACACTTGCCGCTTTCGCTGGAGGTCCAGCCTGTGTGGCCGGCGGCGTCGTATCGCGGTTTTTGAACGGGTTTTCCGCAATCGGGTCTTCCGGCAACCAAGCCCGGAGTTGCTGTTGGGTTTCAGCAATCGCTTGCTCGATGACCGGCAGCGTGGGATGCTTGGCCCCTAAGTTGGCTCGAGTACGGCGCAAGCTGCGTAGGTTTTCAGCAAGCTCTCGGCCTCGGTCGGTCAAATAGGCTGCCGGCGGGATTCCGTCGTCGACCTGTTCGCGGGGATTAGTGGACGGCGAAGGCATTCCAGGAAAGCCCTGAGCCACCGCCTGAGGACGCTCGGATTGATGCCAGGCTGCCAATCCCAACACACAGCACAACACTGGCAGAGTGACTCGTCGCGAGCGTTTCATATTTGTTCCTCAATTCTTGATCACACGAACATCCAGTACACCGCTAGTTTGACGTACTCGATCCAAATCGGTAAGTGCGTCTCGGCACTCTCGGACGGCAGCGCCGCAGAGTAGATCGTGATCTTGGTTCGGGCAGGATAAGTACGACGAAAACACAGCAAACTCCGCCGGGTGTGCGGCGGAGACGTGACGACGACTACGCTTTTGCTGTTCGGCAGTTTGCGAAACATCCCCACTGCCTCGCTTCGTGAGCTCAGCCAGTCCCCGCGCTCCGGGTCAACCGTCTGCACCTTGTCCGCAGGAACTCCGAGCAACCCGAGAAAATCGATCTCGCGCTGCACGCGGCTGTCACTCTGATGGCGAACAAAGTTGTAGCCGGAGGACTGTTTTTCATCAAGTAAAGCGATCTGCTCGATGCGGTGCATGTGATAGAGATCGGCAGCGGCGCGGAGGCGCTCCCACATCGCTGGGCCGTCTGCCATTACGTAGGCAACCTGGCCAGTGGCCTGCTCGTCGTGCACGAACAGAGGCCGGATCATCCACCCGCGCACAGGCGAAAACGAAGTCGCGAAAAAAAGCGTTAACGCGGCCACAGTTAGCAGCCAGAAACGTCGACGCCAACGTGTCGCGGTATGCTGAGAATTCGAGGACGCGGGACTGGGATCGAACAACGTAAGTGCAGACAAAAACGAGAAATCTGGGTGTCATGGGTGACGCAGCCGGCCCCTAAGGGATGCCGCGGACAATACTGGGTCCGATGCACTTCGTCAGCCACACCGGCAGCCGCTGCCAAGCCTGGATCAATCGTTGATTGCCACCCGAATCAGGACGCATGTCGTTCGGGTCGCCGGTGCGAACATAATATTGCCAGCACGCGGGAAATGGCCGAGCACCCCACTGCGTTTTGAATTTAAAGGTGCCGCTCCCCTCACTGGATCTACCGAAGTCAAACGTGTGGTTGCCCCGTTCGATCGCCCGTCGCAGAAGGTGCCGATACATCAGCATATTGGCGTTGGTAAAATTGAATGCTCGTAAACAACTGGCACTGGGAACCTCAGTGTGTCCGTTGCGATGAACGAGGAGTCCGCTGGCGACCGCGAGCCCCTGATAGCGAACGAGGCAGAATTCTGCATCCCCGTCGAACTCGTCGATGATCGCGCGAAACAGTGTCTTGGAAAATACCGGCGTGCCGAGATCTCGCATGTTATGAGCGAAGATCGCATAGAAGTCATCTACATAAGATCGTCCCGCGAAGGACACCTCGAGGACGTGTTCGCCCGCCTTTTTGATTTGGCTGCGCAACTTGGACTTGAAAGATTTTTCGAGCTGATCGTCGGTGTCTGGCAACGCCAAACGCAGATGAGACTTCTCGGTTCGCTGAAAGTTAAATTTCGCGTGCTCGATCGGCTGTTCGTGCCGCAGTTCGAGATACTTGACGTCCAATTCATCGGCCAATGCACAAGCATGATCGATCAGATTGGAAGCTGCTTCGCGAGATGCCGCCCACACACCGCCGGTGTTGAGGTAGGGCAAACTAACAAGAAACCTGCCGAAGATGGGACCTTTCACAAAAACGAGCGGCAGCGCGCCAACCACGTTGCCCGCCTCTTTGGCTTCGAATTGATAGACGGTGTGGCGGAATCCACGGGACAGACTTGCCAGCCAACTGGCGTCGTGCCCGGCTAGGCGGGGGGCGTATGCGTGCACAGGCAGCACAGAGTTCGGTTGCGGCCATTTGTACGGCCAAATACTGCGTTGGATATCCAAAAACGTCTCCGTAGGAATGGCGGTTCCTTGCTGGCGATCTCGCCGAACTTTCCAGAATCTTAGCTGGTTCCGTTCCCGTTCACTAGGACGACAGAGTGCCAAAGCAGGTTTCCGCGCGCCCTTGCAAGCGTTCACGATTTGTTGCGTCAACTCGCTGGCATGTTCCTCGCCGCACGACAATTCCCGTGAACGAGCGTAGGCCTGGCAGCACCCTCGATTGTTGTCATCCGCGCTTGTGTTAGCGACGTAGCGTTGATTGATTTGCTCGCTTGCGACATGCTATGTGCAAACAATTGCGGGTCGGAGTAGCACATGATAAGCGTCGAGAATGGCATCCTCATTACGGGAATCCTTTTACTGCTCGGAATCGCGTCGAGCAAGTTCTCCGCCCGGGTGGGCGTACCCGTGCTCGTGTTGTTTCTCGGCGTCGGAATGCTGGCGGGTTCCGAAGGCATTGGCGGGATCGAATTCGAGGACTACGCGCTCGCGAACACCATCGGCACAATCGCCCTGTGCGTGATCCTTTTTGATGGAGGCCTGCGGACACCGTTTCACACGATCCGTTCCGCCTGGAAACCGGCGAGCGTGCTGGCGACACTCGGCGTGTTGATTACAGCGCTCCTGACGGGTTTAGCGGCATCCTGGATCCTGAATCTCTCTGTTGTGGAGGGCTTGCTGCTCGGCAGCATCGTCGGTTCAACCGATGCCGCTGTCGTATTTACCGTCCTCCGCGGCGGCGGCGTGAACATTCGTCGCCGCCTGGCTGAAACACTTGAGGTTGAGAGTGGCTCTAACGACCCCATGGCAATCTTTCTGACCGTTGGATTGATTCAGGTGCTCTCAGGGACAGTGCCATTTGGATTCGGCTTAGCGAACCTATTCGTCAATCAGTTGGCGTTTGGAGCCATTGCCGGTGCGGTGGTTGGCTGGGCGGGCACGTGGATGCTCAAGCATATCCGATTGCACTCAGCGGGCCTCTATCCAGTCATGGCGACCGCTTTGGGTCTGCTTTCGTTTGGGTCTGCCGCTGCACTCGGAGGCAGTGGTTTTCTGGCCGTATACTTAACCGGCATCGTCATTGGCAATCGGCGACCGGTGTTCTATCGGGGAATCTTACTGTTCCACGATGCCGCCGCGTGGATATGTCAAATCTTGATGTTCATCGCCCTTGGCATCCTGTCGTTTCCGAGTCGACTGGTTGATGTCGCACCTCAGGCCCTGGCAATCTCAGCTGTTCTGATATTCATCGCGCGACCGGTTGCCGTGTTCATCTGCGCATCGCCGTTTGGTTTTGCGATGCGAGAATTGACCTTCTTATCTTGGGTGGGACTGAAAGGCGCGGTGCCCATTACACTGGCAACGTTCCCAATGCTCGCAGGACTCCACGGAGCCTCATTAATTTTCGACACGGTCTTCTTTGTCGTTCTGGTGTCGGCCTTGGTGCAGGGGTCGACGCTGCCGATGGTCGCCAGGTACCTCAAACTGGAGGTACCGACTCGTCGACCACCACCGGTTAGTCTGGAAATCAGTTCCCTTCAAGACGTGGATGCGGATATCGTCGACTATTTCGTCGATGGGGCGTGTCGTGCGGCCAGCAGTATGGTAAAAGACCTCGCTCTTCCCGCGGGCGTCGTCGTCGCGTTGATTGTTCGTGACGATCAGATTATTCCGCCGCAGGGACGCTCGCGAATTGAGACCGGCGATCACGTCATCGTCGTTCTCCAGCCGGAAGTCCGCCCGATGGTCGACCGGGTTTTCACTCATGGAGAACAGCCACTGTCGACCTTGCCAACGGCGCTCGAGTTCCCGCTGCGTGGGTCAATCACGGTGGGGGATGTTGAACGGTTCTATGGTCTCAGTTTAGGCGGAACACATCAGGAGACTCTCGATCAGTTAATGCGTCATCGCTTGAAGCCCAGCGAAATCCGTTTGTCAGCAAAAGTTTGCTTTCAGCAGATTGAACTCGTGATCCGCGAACTCTCACCAACGGGCACTATTGAATATCTAGGGATGGTCATCTTGCCCGAAGCGGGACACGTCCAAGATGGCACTGCTAAAACTGTCCATCCCGCCGACGAACCTGCAGCGTAATGGACGACTCCTGAATCGCTTGTGACGTTGCACGCACACTTGCTTGGAGTGCGTGAGTTTGAGCGTTTGCGATGACAGCAAAACCTAAGACTAACAACGCACTGGACAGCAGTCTAAATCGACTTCGCATTCGAATTTCCTTTAAAAAAGAAACCGCGAGCAGCCGGAACCGAGGCCTGAGAAACTCGTGGTAGACTGCTAGTTGCCACGCACGCGAGAAACCGCCGAACTATTTTTTCAAAAAGTGAGTTTCATCCTCACGCGTCGCCCTGTTTTGCTGGTGATCTCATTCAATCTGCGATGCAGTACAAGTGCTGCTTTCCTCTCAAGAACAGTTCATTGCCAACGATTGCAGCCGATGCGTCGATTTCTTCGTTGAGCTTGTTCGTAGCGACGACTTCCAGGCGCTTGCCATGCTTCAGAACCACTGTCGTTCCGTCACGGCCAGTAAAATAGATGTGATCGTTCGCAGCAACGGGCGAAGCATAAACCGTCGACAGATTTGGCAATCGAGTTTGGTCGATCAGCAATGCACCCGTTTTTGCGTCGCGCGAGACCAGTACTCCGTTATTAGCTTTGACGAAGTACAGTTGACCTTCGTACAAAACCGGCGACGGAACATAGGGCGCCGCATCCTCCTCGATCCATGTCGGCACGTCGGTGTCGGTGATATCGCCGGTCGCGGACAAGGGAATGGAATAGATTGCGTAGCCCCGAAAGCCGGTCATGACGATGACATTGTCTTCAAACCGAACTGGTGTTGGAATCGGATTGGCGGCCTGGCCGCCGCACTCCCATACAATTTCGCCTGACGCAAGGTCGTAGCTTCGAACCCGATTGCTACCGTTGGTGACGACTTGTGTGCGCCCATTGTATTCGGCAATCAGTGGGGTCGACCATGTGGTCTGCTCGTCACGTGCTTGCCGCCATTTTTCGGCGCCGTTCTTTGCATCAAGGGCAACGATGAACGATTCTCCTTCGTGGTCGAACGGGACCACCAATGTGTCGTCACCGAGCGCAGGTGAACTGCCTTCACCAAACTGGTTTCGTGTCTGCATCTTGCCGAGGTCTTTCTCCCACAACTTTTTGCCGGCGAGATTCAGGCAAAAGATACCGTGCGATCCGAACGAAACGAAAAGACGTTCGCCGTCGGTCACCGGCGACGACGACGCGAATGTGTTCGTGTTGTGACCGGATTCATGAGGAACCTGTGATGTCAGTGTGGTCTTCCAGACTTCCTCCCCGGTCGCTCGATCGAAGGCGACGATCATGAAGTCATAGTAATTCGTCGGTGAGGCCCCACCGCCCATGCCACCTCGTCCGCCACCACGGCGATCCCCGCCCGCGAAGCCACGCTGACCAGCGGGCCGATCGCCACCACCACCGCGAGATTGCACACCACCGGGGCGGCCAGCGCTTCGGCGCCCTCGGACTCTCCGCCTCCGCCTTCAAGACGTTGACCGCCCGTTTGCTCAGTAGCAGCCCCCTCCTTGGCACCTGCTTTGACACGGTCCGTTTTCACTGCGGTAGCCACATAGACTCGATCACCTAGAATGATCGGCGTACTGCTGCCAATTCCGGGAACTTCTACCTTCCATTTGACGTTTTCGCTCTCGCTCCAGGTCGTCGGTGGATTCGATGAGGCTGCAACGCCGGACGCTGCCGGTCCTCGCCACTGCGGCCAATCGTTGCCCAAATCGGCTGCGAGGACAGACGAGGCAAGGCTGATGCAAAATGCGATCGATAAGAGTATCTTCATTTCAATGGCCAGTGATATTAAATGGTTGCTACCGAGTCTGGTGTTGCGATGGAACACCGATCTACTCGCAAAGTTACGTTGGAAATAAAGAGCTCGATTTTTTAGTTGAGTTTGCGGAGGGTTGCGAGTATCTTCTCGCTTCGCCATCCTTGCTTCTTCGGACGTGGTGTGGGGTGAGAGTATTGATTGTCCTCAATGACTCCGTTCCCAATTATATCCATCGGCCAGAGGAATGAGCTCCCCTCGTGTGCAGCGTTCGAAAAGACGATATGAAAATGCAAAACTACCTTTGGCTGGCAATTTTCCTCATGCTCTTTGCCAGTGACAATCATGCGAGTACTGCAGGGGATGCCGTTCCCGGGACATCAGCCGCAGGAATTCGCGCCGCAATCGATGACACCGCGCCCGGATGGCGTTCGTTAACGCAAGAGGATTTTGCGACGGTCAACAGCGCACCAGATACATGGTCATGGTCCGACGGCGTACTTCACTGCACCGGCCAGCCCGTTAGTGTTTTGCGGACCAAGCAGGAAGTGAAGAACTTTGAACTCGTCGTCGAGTGGATGCACGAACGTGCCGCTGGCAACTCTGGCGTCTTCGTGTGGTGTACGCCCGAGTCGATCAAGAAGTTGACCGAAAGTGGAAAGCCCGGACTGCCTGATGGCATCGAGGTCCAGATCCTGGATCATGGTTACACAGACATGGTCGCAAAGCGTGGACAAAAGACGGACTGGTTCGGAACGAATGGCGACGTTTTCGCCGTGCGAGTCCAGATGACTCCCTTTCCACCACTCTCACCCGATGGCAGTCGAAGCTTTCCTCGAAAACATCTCGCCAACGGGCATGGAAAATGGAACCAGTACTACGTGCGCGCGATTAACGGCGAGGTGCGATTGTGGGTCAACGGCGAAGAAGTCTCGGGGGGGACAGGCATTGAACCGGCCCATGGCTACCTCTGTTTGGAGAGCGAAGGTTCTCCCATTCAATTCCGAAAGCTACGAATCCGCGAACTGCCTTAGCCTGACCAGGTGCGGCCCGCTGAGATTCCTCCAGAAACTGGTCTTCTTAGTTGCAATCTTTCTAGAAAAATACGGCTCATCCGACCGAAGCGTGCGCGATGGTGACTGGAGGTTTTCTGAGTACTGTCATATCCGGAATGGAAATTTGCGATCCGCGCACACATCCAGCGGCACCACCCGTAGGGTAGCTTTTTTGACACTCAAAGTCCACTGTTTGCCTGCCAGCCAGCACGGCTCGGTTAGCTGGGTTGGTTCATTCTCGCCACCCTGGTTAGATATCCGAAGCTCTGAGAGCCCCACACTGTCTCATCCGGCGTTTGAACCGCTAACAGAGCATCTCACTCAAGCACGGGCTTGCTCAGCAGAGCGAGGCTCCGCCGATACCCTCGGCATGCGACGACGTTGCTAGTGTGCTTGGCAGCACGACAAGCAGCTTAAGACTTCAGAGCTTCGGACGGCTTCGATTCTAACGTATTCTCTGTCTTCACTCCAAGACGAATTAGTAAACCAATCAGCAAGTCGCCGATCCGTTGGGGACCACGACGCTTCTTAGCAGCAAGCTCCTCCAAAGGTTTCCCTTCGCTGGCGTAGGTGCTCTTGGGAAGCCACACAAACGCTTCGTTCATGTCTGCGATCATGCGATCCAAGTCGCTATGATGGTCAGCATGAAATTCACGTAGCTTTGACAAGATCGCTTCACGATCGACACCTTTGCCACGCCAAACCTGACGGCCGCCGACCAACTGAAACACCATTCGCATCGCCCGGTTGGCGATCCGGCAATGACGGTCTCGGGGATCCACTTTCTGTTTTTCCCAGAATGCAGAGAGCCCGCGATAGTACGAGTGGCACTTGATTAGATTTTTAGCAACCATCATCGCCGCGCCGCGCAGGCGGCGATTGCTACTGCGGCTCAGACCACCCTGATAATCGACCGTATCGCTCTGGTAACGTGATGGGTACAAGCCAGCTCGACCATTGATCGCCCGCGCACTGGCGTAGTGCTCGATTGGTCCAGCCTCACCGGCCAGACCGGCTGCCGAGACCACATTGATTCCCGTAACACTAAGCAGCAGCACGTACGGTGTTTTCACCAAAAACCTCGCCATTTCCCGCTCCGTCCGATTGATTTGCTCGGTCAACAGTTCCCACACTTCAAGCAATCCCGACCACTGATCCGTCACCATGTCAGCGAGGCCTGTTGGTTCAGCAGCGGTCAGGGACCACGCAACGATCCGTTCGAGCGTTCGCTTTTGGAAACGAATTTTCTGCTGCTTCAGATGCTTCGCTAGCCCGTCCACATTGGCTTGCTTGATTGCGGCGGCTGACGAGAACTTCTTGGCTAGCGGCATGGCAACCGATCCCTTAAAGAACTTATGTTGGATAAACAAGTCGTCGTATCCACGCATGCACTGATGCATCATGGTGCGAATCTGCACTTGTAGTTTGGCGCGTTGTTTAACGAGGATTCCTCGATGCCGCGTAAGTCGCTGTAGCGATTGGTAATTTTCATCGACTGGCAAGATCGCCAATCCGTAGCCATTGATCGCCGCATGAAAGATCGCTTCAAGATCATTGTCGTCGGTTTTCTCGTTGGGGTGAAGTGCTCGTCGGTAGTGCTTGGAGGCAAACGGATGAACCGTTCGCGTATCCATGCCCGCTCTGCGAAGCGACGCTTGAACTGGCTTGTGATAGACGCCGGTCATCTCCACTGCCGCGATTGAATCCTCGATCGAATGCTCCGTGAGTGCCTCTTTGATCTGCGCGTTCATCGCAGCCAAGGAGCCCGCATTGTGTTCAACCTCAGTAGGTTCGACGAGCACTCTGCCGTAGAAGTCCAAGAGCATCCATTTGGATCGACGTTTGGCACAGTCGACCGAGACGACACCGAAGTGAGACGGGCCGACAGCTTCGACCCGTTGCTGGATCACGCCAGCGGGCTTGCCGACGTATCGCCGTGCGGGTGATTTTGATTTTGACGATTTTGTCGGACGTTTTTTTGTGGCTGTTGCCATGGTCGAGTTCCTTGATTGAAGAAAAGTGAATTCCTTCAATAAAAGCACTCAGAATGCGCCGGGGGATAGTTTTTTGCTATCTTTGGTACATACCAGGCATAACTCAAGTGTCCAATGATTTGTTTAATAAAAGCGTCCTCGGCGAATCGAAACTCGCCGAGAACCGTCGGCACCGTTGGCGCACCGTCGACCGGGATATCCCTTGTCAAGTTGCACCTCTGCAGAGCTTGATTCCGTTTCTCCCGGCAGACCCAGTACAAGGTCCAGCGACAACTCGCACAAATTATCATTGGACGCTTGAGCCATGGAGTGCCGGGATAAAACCGGTTTGGAATCGAGAATGAAAGTTTCTTACGAGGAAGGTCTAACCAACTACTTCGGCCTCCGGCGGAGGTGCGACGAAGGTAACAACGTCGTGCTGAGCGTCCGTGCAGGGGGAAGCGTAGGCCAGCTAATTGAGCTCCGAAATCAGGTCTTCCATGTGCCGACCGTGTCATATGCGTCGGGAAGGCAACACCAGCTACACCGCTTTGGTAAGGGTAGTCTGGACATGGCGGAGTCGAAGAACCTGTGCATGCGTGGAAAATTCCAAACGCGAGAACCGGGAAGTCCCATTTGCCCCTGGGGTCAAGTCGTGATGACTCACTGCCAGGGCGACCAGCGAACCTCTATGAGCGCAATTCTGGTATGAACGCGGATGGGATGGCAGATGAGGCCGTAGTACCGTCGACGCGGGTGAACAAAGCTGCGACCGCAGTGGCGGAATCCGCCGAGGAAAGGGACCTCACTGAAGGGAAGTATTGCCGGATTGGCGTCGATGCTTCGGACTCTGAGCCGGAACAAGTATCAATTGGAGCGTCACGGGAAATCACGACGGGTAGCGTCACAGTGTGTCGCGATCGTTTGACCCAACGGAGGAGCCGTATGAGTCAAGGCTCACGTACGGATCTGTGCGGGGGGCGGCTGGCAACAGCCGTCCCTACCGCGATCCTTGAAAACCTCCGGCGCACCCTTCGGTCGGATGAGCCAAAAATACTCGCGACCGTCATCGCCGTCTCAAGCATCAGCGATAACGCTTTAGACATGATCAATGACTTCCTGGCCCCATGCAAACAAATTTCATCGTTATATCTCCCGTTGATTTCGGTCGTGTCGTCGTGCAATATCTTTTCGCTTTGACGTTACGTTAGTCGAACCGCATCCCTCGAAATCGACACTCCTTCCTAAAAAAGCGGAGTTTCGCGCCTCGCTGTTTTAGGATCACCTTGTTCGACGAAGCAGCCGTTCGACCCTCACCGCACCGGTAACAGTCGACAAAGGCGAAGATGCGTTTTCCTGTTGATGCGTCACCCTCCATCCGCCGATTGGGTCTGGTAGGTCGAACGAATTGACATAGTCGCGCTGTTGCAGTTCAATCCACACCAGCGTTTCTTCGGCCAGCCTGCGATGGACCGGCAGAAGGATCGAAAGCTGGATGGCGCGAGTGATCCGCTCTTTCGCCAGCGCAAAATCTTGACGGGCAGAGGCAGCGATCGATGCATTGATCCAAGCCGCCGTTTGGAGGGGATAGCGATCGAGAGTTTGCACCCAGATCTCTTCTGCGACGGGCCAGTTCCCCAGCCGCGCCAAGGCATTGCCTCGGCGCACTGAGCGGCTGCCTAGAGCGCCGAGGGAGTTGGCAAGTTCCACTTCTTGCCGGACGACCGATTCGTGGACCAGGCCGAGGGCCTCCCGGGCCATGGCTTGATGCAGCCGAGCGATTGGATCTGGCAACGCCATCAAATCTGGATGCCGCAGCTCAATCGTGGACCGGTCGATCGTAATGGACGTCGCCTGCGTCCCTGCTTCAGCATCCAAACCGACCAGTCTCCAGACAACGCTCAGGTCCTCGTCCGAGTGCGTCCGCCCCGTCCGATGCATGATTTCACCGCGCAATAAATAGCGAACCCCAGATCGCCGGGCAGCGCCGGCCACTAAGATATCGCTCGATGCGTTTTCAACATTGGAAACCAGCTCGATTTCGAAATTGGGTTTTAATTGCTCGGGCAACAGCAGCTTGATCGCATGAGCAGCGGGCGAAGCAAACGCGGGACCCCACTCCGCATCGCCACCCGTTTGAGCAATTAGAGCATCGCGGATGCCATCGGAGGTATCCGTTGGGCCCGCAATTTCCATCAAGACGAGCGATTCACCCTTGATCGATTTGAGCCGAGGCGGTTCCCACAGGTGGATGGGGGCGACCGTGCGGCAACCGGCAATGACTCCGATTGCGCCTAGTAGCAGTAATCTCGCTGCAATTCTGCCGCTCGCCCCCACCCATTGCTGGCGAATTTCGCATCGCTGGTGGGGCAGGGAAAACATGGCGGGGCAACACACGAAAAAGTGGGCGAGTGCTTGGCGAAGGTAAATCCAGAAAAGTCCGACGGTAGCCAAACATTGGCTTTGCTGACAAGCTATCTTGGGAGCCAAAGCAAGTTCTCACCTAAAAATCGCCCAACTCCACAGGAAACACCACGCCATGGCCTCGTTGTTCGTGATTCGAGGACGTGACCAGGGCAAGCACTACCCGCTGGTGGGGCCGGTTCAGCGATTGGGTCGCGATTCGACCAACGATATCCAACTGCTGGACAACGAGGCGTCCCGGGGCCACGCCGAGATTCGCTGCAATCTGGTCGCCGGGCGCGTGGAACTCGTCGATCTGGGTAGTAGCAACGGCACGCATGTCAACGGCGATCGGATCTCCCGGCGGGAGCTCGTGAACGGTGATCGAATCGAAATCGGCAGCACGCTGCTAATATTCACGGGCGGCGGAACCCCGGCCGCCATGGGCGCCGCTCATGGGGTGGATATCGTCCGGCAAGTACACGGCGGAGACGCCAGCCGGATTGTGTCTTCGTTTTCTCGCGATCGCTTTCCGCGCGGCCAGCGGACGGCCGAATTGTCCGTCAGCAAATTTGATCAACCGCGTCCCGACCCGCAAGAGGCATCTGTCCAGCAACCGACAGCGACGCCAGACCACGTTCTCGACTCCGACCGATCACTCGAGGTGATGTACCTGACGGCATTGGCAGTGGGCCGCACCGATGATCTTAACGAAGTGTTGGATCGAGTCCTCAAGCTCGTTTTCGACTGGGTAGAAGCCGATCGCGGCTGTGTGATGTTGCGGGACCCCGAGACAAAACGAATGACACCGGCCGCCCGCTGCGACCGCGATCTTGTCGCCGCCCCGCCAGCAAATCATGCACTCCGGTCCAAGCCGCCGGGACGGATCACCATCAGTCACACAATCCTGGATTACGTCATGCAGCACAAAGAAGGCGTGCGGACCAGTGACGCAGTGGATGACGAGCGGTTCGAAAGCGCCGCTTCGATTGTCCAGGGTGGAGTGCGGGAAGCACTGTGCGTGCCGCTGCAAGGACGCTACGACGTCGTGGGAGCGCTGTACGTCGATACGTACACGCCACCAGGTGAGTGGATTCAGAAAAAAGGAGCCACCCGATTTCACGACGAACATCTCAAATTAATCACAGCGATTGGACATCAAGCCGCATTAGCAATCGAAGACACGTTCTACTACTCCGCCCTCCTGCAAGGCGAACGCCTCGCAGCAATGGGACAAACCATCGCTACGCTATCGCACCACATCAAGAACATTCTGCAAGGCGTGCGGGGCGGGAGCTACTTGATCGAATCGGGACTGGCCAAGAATGAGACCGAGACGATTCGGCGAGGATGGGCCATCGTCGATCGCAATCAGGAACGAATCAGCAACCTCGTTCTCGATATGCTCACGTTCTCGAAAGAACGCGAACCTCAACGAGTCGAAGCGGACTTGAATGATACGATCAGGGACGTCATCGAGTTGATGCAGGGCCGCGCCAATGATGCCAGCACCGAGTTGCGTTTCCAACTCGACGATCATCTACCGATGGCGAGTTTCGACCCCGATGCAATTCATCGGGCTCTATTGAACTTGATCACCAACGCGATCGATGCCGCTGAATCGATCGTCCGGATATCCAGCCAATTCGACGCTGCAGTCGGATGGATCATTGATGTCGAAGATAATGGCGAAGGTATTCCCGAAGAACACCGCGAACAAATCTTTTCGCTCTTTGAGTCCAAGAAAGGAGCCCGAGGTACGGGACTCGGACTCCCCGTCACAGCCAAAATCATGCAGGAGCATGGCGGCAGTGTCGAAGTGTCCAACACGCCTCAAGGTGGTGCCCGGTTCCGCATGATCCTGCCGACGGTGGCCACAGACATTAATGAGCTAAGTATCAATGACACGCAGACGTAAACGCTCGCATCAATGAGCCAAATCTGGGCTCGTCTGTTTTTTGAATTGGGTACATCACTCTGAGATCATCCCTGAAGCGGTTTTTACCGGTTGATTAGCCGGTGAGAATTCCCCCTAAGGGCTTAGGAAGGCGACAGCGTGAAACTTGGTAACACCAATGACCCAAGCTGGGTTCAACTCCTAACCGTAAGCTTAATCACTTTCTTAGCGATTGCGAGAGTCATTGTTTTACAGCAATTACGTCTTTGCAGATGCTTTGATTTCTAACAATGAAAACGGTTTTTAGGTATCTCGGCCGCGCCAAGCGATCTGCCTGCCGCAGAGGCTCATTAGAAAGGCCCACCACTGAAGAATAAGAAACAACAGTACTCCAACGGGATGCAGGATGGCGCCCAACGGGGTTTGCGGGAGCTTCCATGCGGCCACCCAACGAGGAAGGTGGCTGAGGAAGATCGCTGCCAAACTCGCCACGACAGCGAACCATACTGCCATGCTGTGATCGCCGCGTGAGTAGTGTACCAATGCGTATCCGAGCGTTGCGTAGGGCAGCAAATTGGCACCAGCGAGCAACAGGGTGAACGGGAGTAACAGCCGCCAGTTCGCAATTCCCTCATTCGCATTCTTGAGTAACCCGCGTACGACTTGCCCGGCACCGTGATACATCCGGCAATTCGCGAGTCCGGCACCGTCGACAACGTCGGTCAACATGCCCAGTTGCCGATAGGCCTTTGGCAACTTGATACCATCGTGACGGCTTGCTCGGATTGCGGCGTGGGTGCCAGCCCGCTGGTAGGCGTCGCGATCCGTCACGAACACTTGTCCACATCCCGCCGCGTATCCAGGATCGGTACGCGAACGCATTCGCGAAAACGGTAGGTAGCAGAGCAAGATGTAGTGCATGATTGGGATCAAGATTTTTTCCAGCAGGGAACCGGTTTCCTGGTTGGGAAATGCGCTCAGCAGTGAGATCGGTTTGCCCTTGGCTGGGCCCGATTGAGCGTACTGAGCCTTCCGCCGGGTGAGCTGCTGTAGGGCCGTTGGCTTCAGTTGCACGTCGGCATCCAGGAACAGCAACAGTTCGTACTGTGCCGACTCGGCCAGGCGACAGCAAGCGTGCTGTTTCCCGTTCCAACCATCAGGGAGTTCAACGCCCTCGAGCAACCGGACACGTGAATCGTGTGCGGTGATTGCACGAACGAGATCGGCGGTCCCGTCAGTAGACTCGTCATCCAGTACGACCACCTCGAGAACGACGCCCGTATTAGCCAGAACCGCGGTGATGGTCTGGCTAATTCCGACAGCCTCGTTGCGGGCCGGTATTAACACCGAGATTGACGGTTCTTCCTCGGTGGGACTTAGCTCGCCGCCTCGCCACCTTAAAAAGCGCGGTAAATTGCCCGCAAACATCAACGCCGCCATTCCCGCAAGCAGCAGTGAAAGCGATGGCAGCCCCCAGAACATTGCGATTTCGACCCAATCAGCCACTCGAACGACCTCCAAATTTGTCCCCATGCGCAGCATCGAATTTTTTCAACGATAACCATGACCTCAGTCGGCGAGCCAGGTCATATGCTCCCGATGCACCCTGTTGACCTGGCAACAGGTTTTCAAAAGCCTCGGCCTCCCGGGCGATCGCTAAGGCGGCAAGCTGCGCCTGATTTTCGCGTAGTCGTAACGCGAGCTCGTCGGCCCATTGTGCTTTCGCCTGCGACGGATGTTCGTCAAGCGACACGACACTTCCTAGTCGCAGTAAGCAGACCGGGAGCCGCTCATCCCAAAACACATACTCCAGCGCCAGTGGAAGGACGAATCCGCGATCCAGCTTCGAGCATAGGTGGGCGAGTCCCGGCATCAGCTGAGCCTCGTGATCACGGGCGTCCGCAAATCGTCCTTCTGGCGTCAACCACAGTGCAGTCGCCCGTCGGGACAACAATGCGGCAGTCGTATTTAAAAAATCAGCGGCACCTCGATTGGAAGTCAAATCGACTCCAAAGAATCCAAGTCTTGCTAGCACTTTGTATTTTTCGAGCGCCGACGCTTCGATGGGCGCGTAGAGTTGGCGTGGCGACATCAATCGCTTGTTGATGAAGTGGGCGATCATCGGATCCCACCACGACGGATGGTTGCAGTAGACGATTACAGGGATATTCTCGTCCTGTTCCATACCCTCCCAGGTCTGAGCGCCCACCCGTTCCACCGCGATCGCGTAGAAATGACGCTTCAAATACGACTCAAGAAACCGGTGAAATCCGTTTTGAAACCAAGCGGGAGGAGCGGGTGCAAGTTCGGACTTCACGCGGACGATTCCGCTGTCGCTGCACCGACTCGTCCCGAACGTGCGTCTTGGTCGAGGCTATCCGCCGCAATCCATCCACTCATCAGCACCATTGGCATCCCCGGACCCGGGTGGGCCGCTCCGCCGGCGAGATACAACCCTGGAACATCTTTACGACGATTGCCTGGCTTGAACGCGCCCGTGAACTTGCCGTGGCTGGCGAGTCCATAAATCGCACCGTTGAGCACTCGATAACGATTGTGGATGTCCTCCGGCGTCAACGCATCCTCAGTCACGATGGCATCACGAATCCCATCCATCCCCGCCGTTCGTTCGAGTTTGTCGAGAATGACCTCGCGGTACTGCGGCAGCATCGCGTCCCAATCATGCCGACTGCGGAGGTACGGCGTGTGAACGAGAACGTACAATGCCTCACCGCCGTCCGGAGCAACACCCGGCTCTGAAATCGACGGGGCGCAAACGTAGGCGGTTGGATCGGGAGCGATTTCGCCACGCCGATAAATGTGATCGAACTCGTCCTTGGGATCTTTGGAAAACACGAAGTTGTGATGCAACAATTGTTCGTAGCGGCGGTTCAGACCGAGGTACAAGACCACGCCGCTGCATGCGGCCTCATAGTTCGTTTTGCGTTGGAATGTTTTTGCAGCAGTCGTGCCACGGAGGAGTTCGCGGTAGGTCCGCACGGCGTCACAGTTGCTCACTACGGCGTCGCACGAAATGACCTCGTCACTGGTAGTGATGACCCCGGTGACACCGGCAGCGTCGGTTTGAATTTGCTTGATGTCTGTGCCGGTGCGGACAATGACGCCAAGTTCAGTGGCAAGTTTCGCGAGTGCTTCAGGTACCGCGCGGGTACCGCCCATCGGATACCAGATCCCTTCGTTGGTTTGCATGTGCGCGATTCCACATAGCACTGCGGGCGACGCATAGGGTGAGGAACCGACGTACTGTGTGAAGTGGTCCATCATCTGC
The DNA here is from genome assembly GCA_963763175.1 of uncultured Planctomycetota bacterium. Taxonomy (GTDB): domain Bacteria; phylum Planctomycetota; class Planctomycetia; order Pirellulales; family Pirellulaceae; genus Rhodopirellula. Next base: position 2,381,411 of record CAVXOB010000011.1, read on the forward strand.
GAAACACGATGCTCGGAGACGTGCGAGCGCACCACGGATGCTACGCTGCGGCCCATCCGTAGCGACATCACGTCCTTGAGAACCGCAGCAGAAAAAGCGCCACCCACTTCCATCGTGTCGCCGAGGCCGCCGATCGAACGCCAAAAGAAAAAGCGATCTGAGACGCCATGAAGCTGCTCGCTCACGCTGAGGAATTTCTCGTATCCGTCTGCGGCCGCGTCGTCACCAGTGAAATCACGGAGATGTTGCTTCATCGCATCGACGTCTGCCACGAGATCGAGAACGGTTTTGTCGCTCGTATTCGCGGCGGCCGAGGCTTCGAAAAAGCACCGCCACTGTGGATCCAAGGGAACTAGGTCAAGGTAATCGTCCAAATAACGATCGGCCTCAGCGAACACTCGCCGTAGCACGCTTGGCAACGTTAGGATCGTGGGTCCCATGTCGAACCGAAACCCTTCGTTGTGCAGCACCGCAGCTTTGCCGCCGACCCATTCGTTTTTGTCGCAGAGGGTGACAAGGTGACCTCGAGCTGCCAACACACATGCGGAAGACAAGCCCGCCAACCCCCCACCGATGACCACCACGTTTCTGCGGGCCGCGGCGGCACGGGAAGTCTGCGTATGCTCAGATGCAATCATGAGACGGGTGTTCACTCGGAAAGGAAAATCGAACAAGTGCCGCAATTCATCGTTTTACCCGACCTCGCCTCTTAACGGCAGAGGTGAGACGCCCAAGTCCGGCCATTCGCTCGCGAAAACCGTCGCCATGGTCCAATTGCAAGATGCCTGTTAGCAACTCAGCATCCGCGTCACGTCGCGGCATGAGGTGCGGTGCTAATCCTCCCGATCGCGTTGAGATCACACGGGCTGTGGTCATCGCCAGCAATCCCTCCGGCCCACGCGTCACACCGAAACCACTCTCGCCACGCCCGCCAAAGGGCAATCGCGGGTCCGCTGTCGGGGCCACGAGATCATTGATGGTCACCGAACCCACATCGAGCTGCGAGGCAACCAATTTTGCGTCGCGCTTCGATCCAAAAACCGACGCGGCCAAGCGATATCGACATGCGTTGACCATGTTGACCACATCCGCAACCGAATCCATCGCAAGCAGCGAGATCACCGGTGCGAACAAATCCGTTTGCAGCACCGCATGATTTGCAGGAACATTCGATAGGACCACTGGGTACATTGTTCCGTTGCGATGCAGTTCGTCAGCGTCAAAACGTCCGATCCGATCCACACTGCCCTCCTGCAGCGCGGCAGCGACTGACTCGGACACGGATTCTCGGGCAGCAGGATGCACGATCACGGGCGAACAGTCACTCAGCCTCTCAGTCAATCGCCCCACCCAGTTCGGCTCGCTGCCGTCTCGCAGGTACATCACCCGTCGCGGTCCGATACACGACGCCCCACTATTGAACATCAATCCGAATCGGATCGCATCAACGAGTCGCTGTTCGTCGGCACTGGGCAGAACGACGACCGCGTCCACGCCGGAAAGTTCCATGATCGTGGGCGTGAGTCGCTCCGCGCTGCCTCGCAACACCGCTCGCCCGGTGTTCGCCGAACCCGTCAGCACAACGAGATCGACTCCCTCATCCATCGCCGAAGTCGCCGCATCGGTCGAGCTATCAAGCAACTGCAAAGTGTCCGTGGGCACCCCCGCCTTGTAGAACGCATCCACCCACTCCGCAGTTACCATTTCGCTGCCGCGTGCGGGTTTGACCAGCACCGTGTTGCCTGCCGCGAGTGCCTGGGCAGTCTGTATCCCAGTTAGAAAAACTGGGTAATTCCACGCTCCCAGTACGAGCACCAGGCCCCACGGTCGCCGCTCGACCACACTTCGCACGCCCCACATCCAAAGCGGACGTCCACTCAAACCCACTCGGCGATCAGCAAGCACCTGCCCGCCACGGCGTGCGATCCACCCCAAGGCGTCGCACAAGGGAATTAGCTCCGACGCCACCGTCTCGACATCGTCGCGACGCTGATCGCTGCGCGACGTTGCAATCAGGCGATCAGCCGAGCGAGCAATGTGGTGGCGGGCTGCGCCGATGACTCGACAACGCTCGCGAGTTGACCGCATAGCCCAAACCGGCAGTTCGTGATAATTTGTCGCTCGTGTCAATTCGTTCTCTTCAGGTTGGAAAACCGGGTGACAGACAATCCTACCAGCCCAGCTCGTTGCCCGTGAGTGTCCGGAATCAATTGTTGCCGGGAGTCATCGGCCAATCGTCCACAATGCGCGAAGTGGATCGCGTGACCCGCAAGGTCGCCGTCAGTAACGCATCGGTGTTGATTCTAGGCGAAACCGGAACGGGCAAAGAACTCGTCGCGTCGGCGATCCATCAACTAAGCCACCGCAGCGGCGGTCCCTTCGTGAAAGTCAATTGCGGCGCGCTGAGCGAGAGCCTGCTCGAGAGTGAGCTCTTCGGACACGTACGTGGCTCGTTCACCGGCGCCATTGCCAACCGGGCTGGCCGCTTCGAAGCAGCCGATGGCGGGTCGATCTTCCTCGACGAAATTAACTCTACTACGATGACGCTCCAAGTCAAACTACTGCGAGTGTTGCAGGAGAAAGAATTTGAGCGTGTTGGCGATACGACCACCCACCGCACCGACGCGCGTGTCATCGCAGCGAGCAATCGTGACCTGATGCGTCAAGTGCACAACGATCGATTCCGCGAGGATCTTTATTGGCGTCTCAATGTCGTCCCCATCGAGATCCCGGCCCTCCGCCATCGCCGCGACGATATTCCCGCTCTCGTGTCGTTCTTCTTAGATTCCTACAACGAAATTAATGATCGCTATGTCACCCACATCGAACCGTCGGTGATGTTGGCCCTACAGGATTATCATTGGCCCGGAAACGTGCGTGAACTGCAAAATTACATCGAACGAGCTGTCGTGATGAGCGACACCGATGAGCTGACACTCGATCTGTTGCCCGACTGCGTGGTCAGCGGTGAACCAATTGTTGGGCGCTTCGACGAGTCCTTTGCCGCTGGTGAAAACGCTGAATCTGGACGCGGTCTACGATCGCCCCTCGCTCCCCATTCGTTCTCGGAACAACCGCCGAGCCACCCACGAGCGTCTGAACCCACTGTCAGCCCAGCGGCTTATGTCGACCGGATGGATGTCAAAACTTTGACTCGGTTCGTCGTCTCACGCGGCCTTGCCGAAGCCGACGAGGAAGAGAACGTTCACGCATCCGTTGTCGACCAAATCGAAAAGGAATTGATTACACAGGTCCTCGCCCTGTGCGGAGGCGTGCAAACCAAAGCCGCCGCACGGCTAGGAATGAACCGCAACACCCTCTACAAAAAAATCAAACAATACGATCTCGGCTAGGCTGACTTCTCCAATGCTCCTGAGCAATACAATCGGATTTTCGTCTGCGCTTTCCTTGATCAACCTCGCTTCTGTCGCAGTATTTTGATCGTCAATGGAAACCGAATGCCCGCCGGATTAGCGTCAATCTTCATAGCAGTGGTTGTCGGTAATAACGTTCTACCTCGCCGCTTCCGCCAACTCGCTCGATGCCCACTCATGACTGATTCGGACGTGCCACCACCGCTACCCAGCGAACAGTTACTGATCACCACGCTCAAGCACGCCCAATTTCAACGGTGCGTCGTTGTTTCCCCAGGACGCGGTCAATCAGGTTGGCACGCGGGCCAACTGTGTCCCACCGGTGAGGTGGTGCTGTGGTACGTTGATTCATTTCGAGCCGCACAAGCGAAAGCGGCCGCGACGCAGGCCGGAGTCCACGTGGCGGTGGTTTGTTCAGCCGATCTACCCCCATTGCCCATTCAACTGGCTCTGGTGCCGGTGCTTCAGCGTGGCGAAGCGGAGATGACGCGAGATATATTGCAGCAGGCGCACGAACGCCTTGAGGTCGGCGGCACGTTGGTCGCCAGCGTGAATAATTCACGCGACCATTGGCTGCAACAGCAGATGCAGGATCTGTTCGATAAAGTGAAATGTCGTCAGACTGATGGGGGCTGGATCTACACCGCGACGAAACAGAAACCGCTCAAAAAAACTCGCGACTTTTCCGCTGAATTTGTCTTTCGCGATGAGCAACGACTCGTTCGTATGATCACGCGTCCCAGCGTATTCTCCCATCGATCACTCGATGTCGCCGCTCGCCTCTTGATCCAGCACAGTGACATCCAGCCAGGCGACCGGGTTCTGGACTATGGCTGCGGTTGCGGAGCCGTTGCCGTTGCGTCGGCCTTTCGCTCTGTCACCGGCCACGTTCTCGCAGTCGACTGCAACGCACGTTCAATTGAATGTGCCCAGCGCAGCGCGACGCTTAATGGCGTGACGAATTTGACCTCGATCCTCAACCATGACGGCGTGCTACCAACAGTCTCTCAGTACGATCTGGCCCTGCTCAACCCACCTTATTATGGTAACTTTTCCATCGCGAGCCACTTCATGCGCGTCGCTTCCGAACAGGTCCGCGACGGAGGCCGCACTGTCGTGGTCACCAAAAACCGAGAACCGTACCACGCTGAAAATTGGCCGCGACTGTCGCTGGAACGTGAAGTGGAAACAAGCGGATACCAGTTACTGACTTTCCGCAATCGACGCTTGTAAAGCGAACCGTCAATGAAGTGGCAAGCACTCACCGGTGCTGCGGACTGCTAAAATGAATTTGCGAATTGTAGGCGCGGCGCCCGGTGTTCGCCCAACTCTTCGCTCCGAGATCTACCAATCTGATCAATCGTCACTTGATACTTCACTTTCGACCTTAGGAAACACCGATGAGCGCCCAGTCGCTACCAACACGTCCGCTTGGCAACACCGGCCTCGAACTGCCCATCCTCAGTTTTGGTGCGTCCTCGCTCGGAGCTGAATTTCGCAACGTCCAAATGGATGAAGTGTTTGCGAGCGTTCGCGTCGCACTGGAGTGTGGCTTGAATCTGATTGATACTTCACCCTATTACGGACGGGGAATGTCGGAAGTACTGTTGGGCGTGGCGCTTCAGAACATCCCTCGCAACGAGTATCTGCTCTGCACCAAGCTCGGTCGTTTTGACGTCAATCATTTTGACTATTCGGCCAAGCGTGTGGCCGAAAGTATCGATGTCAGCCTGCACCGTCTGCGAACGGATCACTTAGACATTGTGCTTTGCCATGATATCGAGTTCGTATCGCTGGACCAGATCGTAGAAGAGACGCTGCCGGCACTGCGCAAAGCGAAAGAGACGGGGAAGGTGCGATACATTGGAGTCAGCGGCTATCCAATGAAAATGTTCATCGAGATCGCAATGCAAACAGAGCTCGACTGTATCATGTCGTACAATCAGTATACGCTTCAGAACACACGGCTGGTCGATGATGTTGTGCCCAAGCTCCAACCTAGAGGCGTGGGCATTATGAACGCGGGCCCTTTTGCTGCGCGGCTACTGACCAATGCGACCCTGCCGAGTTGGCACAAAGATTCACCCGAGGTGCAGCAGACGGCTCGGCGGGCAGCCGAACTGTGTGAAAGTCGTGGGGTTGATATCGCAAAGCTAGCTCTGCAGTTTTCATGCAGCCACCACGATCTTGCGACCACGGTAGCAGGAAGTGCCAATCCAGAAAACATCCGCAAATGGGCGCAGTGGATTAAAGAGCCGATCGATCAAGAATTGCTTTCCGATGTCCTCGAAGTCTTTGAACCGGTCCATAACATCAGTCATGCCGAAGGACTACCGGAGAACAACTAACTGTGTAAGCTGCCCCAATCAGCACTGAAAGAGCATGGTCGCGAAGCAATATTTTTGGCCAGCGAATTCCTAGGTATCGCTGGAAATCAATGGGGCGTCGAAGTCCGACTGTAACGACTGTTCGAGGTGTCGCTTTTACTTAAACCGCGTGTGCGTGATGGCCAATGTCGCCAATGTAAGTTATATGTCATCCAGAACTCGCGCCAGCTCGGATCCGTGATCGCCGAACGAGAAGTCGGGATCTTTTCGAATCGGTCGAGCACCCGCGTTCGTTGCGCTGTCAATCGGGCTGATCATGTACACCAACGTTTGGCATGCGCGTCCTGTCTATGCACGCTTTGGCGTAGCTGGCCTGGAAATTGGCGTCCTGTGTTGGCTGGTACTCAGGTTCCCAAGAACTTCGCTGCAGTGCACACTCATCTTCGCTAATCGCACACTCATCCAACGACGGTGCTTTCCGACACCTACATCCAACGCCCGAAATTGCTTGCGTCTGGATTGGCGACCCGATACGATTGCTGTATCGTCGTCCGTAAGTAGCGTTCGCTACGCGTTTGATCCAGGGTGCGCTACGAACAACGGCGGTGCACCGGAGGAATGCGTTACCTCCACAACGGCGGTTGGATTTACCATTTACCGCCTCCCTAACTGTGCCACGTCGCCCCGTGGGAGATTCGTGTCACTCCGCGCTACGACCTGCCCGCAGTGTGGCTGCCCTCTCCAGACGCAGCAATAACAACTAGCCGATCATGACCCCGCACGACCATTGGGGCACGTACGATTGCGTGAAGGAAACTTAATCACGAAACGCTGGGTGCATCATTGTTGCTTGCGTGGCAACGGTCGGCGAATTGACAAAGAATGGTGCGGTGCCCCTGAGCAACGCTTCACCTCCACTGCGGTTGTTGGCTTCACCATTTTGCCGCCCCCGTTGTGGTGCCGCGTTGCCCGGTGAGCTCCTCCGAGTTGCGGGTTGTGTTTTTCCCGAGAGCGATCACCGCCGTTACCGGAACTGCTTGATTTCGCGGAGTCGCTCCAGAATCCGCTCGACCGGGTCTCGCCATTCACCAAAGTCACTTTGGCGGCTAATCATGGTATTTGGATACCAGGCCGTTGAATCGCCCTGGGTCAGCCAACGCCAATCTGGCACCCGGCCGAGTAGGAGGTGTGTACGCACCCCCAGCGCACCGGCGAGGTGAGCGATAGCGGTATCGGTGGTGACCAATGCGTCGAGGTTAAGGAGCACGGCGGCAGTATCGACGAACTTGCCCGTCGTGCAATCTAGCGTATCAGGCAGCCGCACGACCGCATCAGCATACTTTGCCGCATCGAGCTGCTCGATGCCATGACCGAACTGCATGTTAACGCATTGAAAATCGTCGGATTCAATGATCGGTCGCAACACATCAAGTCGAACGCTGCGGTATACGTCGGCATGGTGTTCGCGATTGCCTTGCCAATTGATCCCAATGAGCGGTTTGGCGGCTCGTGCGTGATCTCGATTTTCGCCGAGCCAGCATTTCCAATGCTCAATCAAGCCGTCTGGCACGCTCAGATAACCCTGGCACTCCTGCGGAGTGCAATCCGGGAATAAGTTTTGTCCAAAATAAATTTCGCCGTCTCGCGAAAAAAGACCGTCAAGAATTTCTAGAAACGAACCTTGGAAATCTACTTGCGTGAGGCCATTTTGTAGCATCAACATGCCTGCTGCGACGGCGTCGCCGCCCGCAGCGGCAGGTAAAACCTCAGGCACGATTTCATCGATTCCGGGTGCCGAACGGAACAGGGGAATGAGATTGGGGTTGCAGACGACAATCACGGTCGCGCCGCTTGATTTCAGCGCGGACGCTACGCGGATAAAATGTATTGCGTCACCGAGACCCTGCTCGGGATAGATTGCGATAGTGCGGCCCTCGAGTGGCTCGCCTGACCACACGGGAGCATGGATTCCTGCGGCCTGCCAGGCCGCAGCGACGGTGGGTCGAGTCAGTCCTGGAATTCGCCAACGCCAGCGAAATTCCTCGAAACCCTTTTGATAGTCACCCATCAACAGGGAGATCACACCAATATTACGGTGCAGTTCCGCATTGTCTGGGTCAATTTCCAGCCCACGTGCATACCAGCCCAATCCACGCTCGACGTCGCCGTTCCAAACCCACAGCGTGCCGCGATTCTTCAATGCGGAAAGGTAACCAGGCTGCTGCATCAGGGATTTCTTGAAACACCGTTCTGCATCGTCGACCAATCCCAGCATGCGCAGCGAGTTGCCCAGATTGTTCCAAGCGATCGGAAAGTGATCCTTGAGCTTCAGCGCTTTGCGGTAGGATTTGACCGAGTCGTCAAAGTCGCGAACGTCGAACTGGGCAATACCGAGATACACCCACGCCTCGGCGGAATTTGGAAACTGACGCACGACGCGGCGATACAACTCCATCGCCGCGTCAACGTTTCCACTTTGGTGAACTTGCCAGCCGTGAGCCAGAACTTCGCCAACGGACGGCATTAGTCCAAGAACCCAACGAGATCCTGGCTGCGGCTGGGTTGCTGCAGCTTGCGAACCGCTTTGGCTTCGATTTGCCGGATCCGCTCGCGGGTGACCTTGAAGATATGGCCAACTTCTTCCAGCGTGTAGCTATAACCGTCACCGAGACCGTAACGCAGCTTAATGATTTCGCGTTCACGGTAGGAGAGCGATTTCAAAACGCCAGTGATCCGTTGCCGGAGCATTTCCTGAGTCGCACCAATCTGCGGGCTTTCGGCGGTTCCGTCGGGCAGCAGGTCACCGAATTGGCTGTCTTCGCTGTTGCCGACGGGCCGGTCGAGCGAAATGGGGAAACGGCTCATTGTCAGGACCCGGCGTGCCTCTTCGATGGTGACATCGGCGCGGCGGGCGGTCTCTTCGATCGACGGCTCACGTCCGAGTTCTTGCAGCAGAGCCCGGGCGACGTTCCGAACGCGGCTCATCGTCTCGACCATGTGGACAGGGATCCGAATCGTGCGGCTCTGGTCGGCCACCGCGCGCGTGATCGCTTGGCGAATCCACCAGGTCGCATAGGTGCAGAATTTGAATCCACGACGATACTCGAATTTGTCAACCGCTCGCATCAGGCCAGCGTTGCCTTCCTGGATCAGGTCGAGGAAAGACAGGCCACGATTTCGATATTTTTTGGCAATCGAAACGACCAGCCGCAGGTTACCTTCGCTCAGTTCACGCTTGGCTTGCTGATACTCGCTGTAGACGCGACCGAGCATCTCGCAGCGATTGCGGAGCGAGGTGGGTGTTTCTTGACAGGCGGTCAAAATCTGGCGTCGTTCGTGCAACAATTGTTCGCGAACTTCGCGACCGTGCTTGGTGCGTTTTTGGTCTTTGATCTGAGCATCGATATCATCGAGTCGACGAGAAAATTTTTCTAGCATTCCGATGCGTGTTTCAATGCGCTGGGTGCGCAGGCCGAGTTCTTCGATCAAACGGACGGCGCGGCGACGGCGATGGGCGAGTGCCCGCCACGCTTCAGCGCGGCGGCGTGGCGGCGTGCTCTTGCTCATCGCGACTTTCCAGTCGTGCCGGTTGCGGCTGAGCAATGTCTGCAAGGTGCGGAGGTTATGTGGCAGTCGCCCGACGATCTGCTCCTTTTCTAATCGATCGGTGACGCTGACCTGAACCGTGCGGTCGAATGGCAGTTGCCCTCGGTAGACCTTCTTGAGCGTCTTGTAGGCTTCGACGAGTACGTAGTGATTTTCGAGCAGTTTGGTACGGAAGCGGCGGCGAGTTTCCTCGATCCGCTTTGCCAACTCGATTTCCTCACGACGGGTCAGCAATGGGATTTCGCCCATTTGCGTCAGGTACATGCGAACTGGATCGTCCGACCACGTTTCCGACTCGTCGATCGTGATCAATTCATCGGGGCTCTCCAATTGGACCTGGCCGTCGCTGAGGTCGGCGACGTTCACACCATTGTCGTCCTCGTTATCATCAACGGGAAGTTTGCGAAAACCCTGCGAGACGACCTCGGTATTCTGCGCCGAAACATCGTCAAAATCATCCATCATCGGATCGAACAAAGTAAAAACTCCTTCAAAGTATAAATGTCTATTTTCGCGATGTCAGTGGCGAGTCGAGTACGCGAGTGTTGCTGACGAGAGTGAGTTGGCGAGTCTAATTGGAAGCGGCGGTAAAACGAGTCAAGTTGCGAGAGATTCTTGGTGAGCCTGGAGCCATTCTGGCCAACGTCAAAAAAATGCCCCTTATGTTCACCGTTGTGCGTGGCGATTCCTGTCGGTCAATTCTACGGGAAGGTGCAAGCGAGAGTTTCCCATCGGATTGCCGACGACAGCATCTTTCTGTAATGTCAATCTACCACCCACTGGTCTGCCCATCCCAAGTACCTCGCGAAATGGAAAAACATTCCGATTGGCTGGACTTCCCGGTTGCGGGGGAACAGGCAGTCTCGGAAAACTTTCCGGCGCGAGTCCACTTTCAAGGGACAGTATCCTCGAAAATAATGTTCGCGACGTCACCTGCAATGTCGGTGCAGATTATTCCGGCGGGCCATCCTGGCGACTCTGAGGAACCACACACCGGTTGGGTGGCGCGAACCCAATCCCTTTGGGCTGCGAAGACGAACGACAGTTCGTTGTGTGGGATGTCGCGAATCATGTGAAAATGTCCCCTCAAGTGTGTCCACCTGACGGGAGCGACTGGTCGTGTGTTAACCTCAGCACATAGCAATGGTAGTCTCTCTGCGCAGCGGGTCTACCCAGGCAATGCGTAATTTATGGACGTCGGCCAGAATTTCTTCCCTGTCCGGAAGTTTTTTTACGACGGCTCTTTCCAGTTCTTTTAGGTTCGATGATGTATCAACTGACGTGCCCGCACTGCGAGTCCATCAACGAGGTGTCCGCTGCCAAGGCCGGTGGCGAGATCAACTGCGAGAAATGCCACGCCATCCTCTCCGTCCCGAAGCTCGGTGAGCTAAGAAAACGCCCCTCTGCGGTTGAAACCAGCGAAGCCAGAACGGCTGCCAACGCGGCCGTGGGGCTATCCGGCGGTCGATCTTTGGCGTTCATTTCGCTCAGCATCGTGTGCCTGTTAGCCCTGCTCGGGGCCGCATTTTGTGGCGTGAATTGGGCTAATACCGATGCTCCCATGTCTACCGAGAGACACCTCGAACTTCTCCGCGACGAGTACGCCAAGGTCGGGTCCGCCCAAATGATTCGGGAATACGAGGACATCACCGAGTTCGGAGTCGACATCCCCGCGCCGCTACCCTACCGGACCCAGGAATTGGAGAGGGAAGCGTGGAAACAAAAATCGATCGGTTTCGGTATTTTAGCGGCATCTGCATTTGCATTGGCGGTGATTGTTGGTCGACGACGACGGACGAAAACGACTCCTGCATGACCGTCCCGAACCAGCCCCAGTCGATAACGTTTTGCTGACGTTTCTGCAGAGACGCAGCCACCCCACCGCAACCGGACACTTGGGGGCAGTATCCGACCATACCGTTTCACCCGTCTATCACACGACCATCATGCCCGACCACGCCCAATGCTTCTCATCGATCCGTAACCACCTTCGTCAAGCTGCCCTACTCGCCTCGGCAGCGGAGCTGTTGCAGTGGGACGAACGGACGATGATGCCCAATCAAGCCGGTGAGTTCCGCGCCGAGCAGGTTGCCTATCTGAGCGGACGCGCCCATGCGATGCGGACGAGCGAGCAGCTCGAGCGATGGCTCGACGACCTGGCGGATTGGCCCGCAGCCGCAGATCCGCACAGTGACATCGGAGCGACCGTTGGATTGGTGCGGAGGGATTATGAAAAGCAGCGGCGCCTGCCCGGTGAACTCGTCGAAGCCATCGCCAGGGCGACTGTCCGCGGTCAAGGCCGCTGGGACACGGCCCGCCGCGCTGACGACTACTCCCAGTTCCAACCCGCCCTCGACGAAATGATCTCGCTCCAACGCCGAGCCGGGGAACTGCTCGCCACACCGGGACAATCGACGTACGAGGCCTTGCTCGATCAGTATGAGCCCGATGCCAAAGTAGAATCGTTGTCGCGTGTGTTCGCTGGGCTACGCAAGGAACTCGTCGAATTACTAAATGAAATTTCTTCATCGCCACGTCAAGTCGACGATCATTTGCTGAACCAAAAGTACTGCATCGAGGGGCAGCGTAAACTGTCTCATAAGCTGGCCGCAGCAATCGGTTTCGATTTTGATCGTGGGCGACTCGATGAGACATCTCATCCGTTCTGTACCAGTCTTGGCCCTTCGGATTGCCGCATCCTGACCCGCTATGACGTCGATTGGTTGCCCGGCAGCATTTTCGGCACGCTACACGAAGCGGGTCACGGAATGTATGAGCAAGGCCTGCCTCAAGATTGGTACGGACTGCCCCCAGGCAGCTACGCTTCTCTCGGCATGCACGAGTCGCAGTCGCGGTTGTGGGAAAATTTGGTAGGTCGATCGCTTGCCTTTTGGAAACACTTTACACCGCTGATCAATGAAACGTTCTCACAGTCGGGAACTCCCGAGCAGTGGCATGCCTGCTTCAATCGTGTGCAGCCATCGTTGATCCGCGTCGAAGCGGACGAACCGACGTACAACCTTCACATCATTGTGCGTTTCGAGCTTGAGCAAGCGTTGATCTCAGGCGACCTGTCCACCGACGATTTGCCCTCTGCCTGGAATGAGCGATACACCAGCGTGATCGGAGTCAGCCCTCCCTCTGCCGCCGACGGCGTACTCCAGGACGTTCACTGGAGTGCGGGGCTGTTCGGGTATTTTCCCACCTATACAATCGGCAATCTGATCGCCGCCCAACTCTATGAGTCCGCCGACACGGCACTCGGCGGTATCGACTCGCAGATCGAACAAGGAGACTTCGTACCACTTCTGAGCTGGCTGCGAGAAAATATCCACTCTCATGGTCGCAAGTACACCGCGGAGGAACTGGTCCACAAAGAATCCATGTAAGTCCTAGGTTTGATGGGTGGGAGCCATTCGTAAAAAACTGGCGACTCGGACCCGTGATCATGACAGAATGAGCTGTCAGTCACATTTACTCCACCCAACAAACGCAAGGACAGAATCACATGAACATTCTCGCACTCGATCTCGGCAAGTTCAACTCCGTTTGCTGCTTCTTCAACAGCGAAACTCGAAAAACCAGCTTCCTAACCATGCCCACCACGCGAGATCAGATCGCCAGCATCTTCCAGGACTGCAAAGCCGACCTCGTCGTCATGGAGTCGTGCGGACCCTCGGGGTGGATCAATGATGTGGCCAAATCGCTGGGCCTCGCCACGCTCGTCTGCTCGACCAACGAGGAGGCGTGGCGGTGGGCCAACGTGAAACGCAAGACCGACAAAGACGATGCTTTGAAGCTTGCTCGCATGTCCGCGATGGGCGAGCTCAAGGCCGTCCACATGCCATCGCCCGAACATCGCGAGTTCCGCTCGCTCGTCAAATATCGCAAGACGCTCGACGGACGCATCAACAAATGCAAAAACGCGATCCGTGCTTGGTTCGTCAATCAGGGCATCACGATCGACGCAGGAGACAAAGCATGGCACACTGGCCGCGAGCATATCAACTCCTTTCGCACGCCGCTGGTCGACTGTGGATCCAACGAGCTATGGAAGGGCGAGCTCGACATCGAATTGACGATTCTCGATTCGTTGATCCTGCAAATGGGCGTCGTCGTCAAGAGACTCGAAGCGATCGGCAAGACTGACCCGCGAATCATTCGGCTGCAAACGATTCCCGGAGTCGGGCCACGCACCGCCGAGATCCTGGTCGCTTGCATCGACGATCCGCATCGCTTTGAAAATGGACGCCAAGTCTCGGCCTACTTCGGTCTCGTTCCGCGGCAATACCAATCGGGCGAAACCGATCGCAACGGACGCATCACCAAGCGTGGCAATCCTCTCGCACGTACGATCCTGGTCGAATGTGCTTGGGCCTCGCTGCGGTACAACCCGTGGGCCAAAGGTGTCTACGAGCGGATCTGCGGCAAACAGAAGACTCGCAAGAAAAAGGCAGCTATCGCGTTGGCCCGCAAGATCGCCGTCATCGCCTGGGCGATGCTCCGAGATGAAAAGGATTGGGACCCGAAGCAAATGATCCAAGTCACTGAGTCGTTTGGACGAATGTCACCGGCACTGAAAGACTCGCTGCAAAACATGAAACCCAAAGAGAACAGCGATCAGCGTAAGAAACGCCATCGTCAGGAGGCCCGCTCGGCGAAAGAGGCCGCTGAAGCTCTCGCGTCCAAGACAACCCGATCACCCAAGGCCGCGACGCCAAAGCGTAAGCCAGCAAACTCCACATCAATGCGGTCGCCTCGGACCACATCCCCATCAAGCGAGAAACCCGAAACCAAAACACCCAAACCACGGCGAGCAAGAAAGCCAGCAATTTCCGACTGATGCTCAGACATCGGCGTAACGAATCGGCCTTGCTCGCCATTTTTTAAAAGCTCATCCATCGGAAGCGTGCGAGATGGTGACTGGAGGTTTTTTTAGGCATGGCTCAAGTGTCCAATGATCTGTTTGAGAAATCGTCCTTCGCGAATCGAAACTTGTTGCGGGCGTCGGAACCCAGCATTGGATACTTGAGCGATGCCTGGAAAACCGCTCACGCAACCTTCCGTCGGCGGCGCTCTATTAAAACCATCGAGCGACGAGGACAACCAGTACCGGGTGGCTGATGCTTCGACATCGGCGTAACGAATTGGACCTCGTTGCTCTTATTACTCATCTCAACGATCAATTCTCACGACCAGCTCACCTCACATCGGAGTTTCCAAGAAGCCCACAACCGTTTCTCACCAAGACAACAGACCAAGGACAAGACCAACCCAAGTGTGTGAAGCACCGAGACAAGTGGACACTGAGGCTTTCGCATTAGGATCGATTCGCAGCAGCGAATCGTAGAAAGTTCAGACACGTCGCCCTAAAGAATGTGCCACACCAAGGGAAGGTAGCTTGCTGCTCAAAGCCTCATCACGAGACTGGGAAGCCTCCAGGCAAGCTGCACCCACCACGCAAACATGATCGTCCAAAGATCGTTGAACCGTGCATGGATAACTGAGAGGACACAGTCCGCCCGAGGCGGATCTATAAGAGTTCAAATGCGTCCACACCTCGAATAGTCGTTTAATCAACATCCTTGACTGAAGTTGCCTGTGAGTCGCTCCAGTGGATCACTTCCTCAAAACTCATCAACCAATCACCATTCGAGAACCCACGCGATGTGACAAAAACAATTCCTGAAAACATGGCAACTGGTACTTGTCAAACCTAGGACTTCATAGTCGCCACCGGCCAGCCGCTCTCAGCCGAGGCGCTCATCGCCAGCCTGCGGCGCCGGTACCCGATGGTCCACAATTTGGCCTGATGGTGGAATTCTCTAATTGCCTCGACCGGAAATCTACTGCCGCCAACCGCCCACTTGCCAATCAGCCCACTTGCCGATCAGCCCACTTGCCAATCAGCCCACTTGCCAATCAGCCCACTTGCCAATCAGCCCAGTGTGAAATCCGGCAGATGGTCCTACCTCGGGGGACGCCAACCCTGGACGCCTAATACTTCCCGTTGGTACCGAAGGTTTCTTGTTTCGACTTTCGGGGACGCACTCGGACGCGGTTGTCGGGCGCACCCGTGACGCGATCGAATTCGTCTGGTGTTCGTTGGCTTGGGATATAATCGCCGGTACGAACGGTCCATTCGGATAACGCTGCTTTCATGCGCTTGACAACCCAGGAGTAGGCTGGGTCATCGATAAGATTATGAAGTTCACCAGGATCGCGTTGCAGGTCAAAGAACTCCCACGCGGGCCGAGGTGATCGAAAGCAAACCTGCTGGTTCACGTTGAGACTTCCCGTCAATCGCAGCTTCAACATGTCTTGCCACGTCAGCCCACGACCCGCGTCAGCCGACGGCGTCGACGGCAAGTCGACGTAGTCATTGCGAATCAGCTTGTACTGCGTGTCGACGACGCAACGGGCATGATCTTCGTAGTCATGCCAATGGTCCTCACCGAAAGCGTACTCTCGATGAGACTGCAGTGGATCGGAGAGAACGTTGGCGAAACTGAAACCCTCAGTTCCGAATGCTGAATTCGTCGGTGCAGAAGATCCAACATGGGCGACGTCCAGGATCGTTGCGGCAATATCGACGGAGCTCACTAATGCGTTGGTCGTCTGTCCAGCCGCGACATGTGCCGGCCAGCGGACGATGCAAGGTGTGCGGATTCCTCCGTCGTAGAGAGTGGTCTTATCGCGCGGGAACGGGCGGCCGTTGTCACTGATGAACAGCACCAGTGTGTTCTCGGCAACACCCTGTTGATCGAGCTTCTTAATCACCTTTCCGACGTACTGGTCGAGTCGTCCGATCTCGTCGTAGTACAGTCGCAAGTCTTCGCGAACATCTGCCGTGTCGGGCAGATGCGCCGGTACAATGACGTCGTCCGCCTCATGCGGCGGATCGAGGGATCCAGCGGTGTACTCACGATGAGGGTCCAACGAAGCCAGCCACAGCAGGAACGGCCTGTCCCGCTCACGCTCATCCAATGCCAGTTCCCAGTCTTCACATCCGCTGGGTTGCAGAGCAACCATTTGGGCTGGCTCGCCGTCGCCTCCACTGGGTAGAACGAAACCGGCGGTGGAAGCTTCGTAGACCTTGTCAAAGTGGTCACGGATCGCGTCACCCATGTGCCACTTTCCCGCCGCAGCGGTGTAGTAGCCCGCCGCTTGCAACTGCTGAACGAAGGTGGGCGTCCCTGCTGGGATGGGCCAGTGCAGTTGCTCGGCACCCGTATTGTGTGGATATCGGCCCGTAATGATGCTCGCACGAGAGGGACTGCAAGAGTTGGTCGTCAAATAGGCGTGCTGAAATAGCAACCCGTCACGGGCGAGACTGTCGATATGGGGCGTTCGAATAGCCGGGTGTCCGTACGCACCACAGTCGTCCCAATTCATATCGTCGGCAATCATCAGAACAATGTTAGGAGGCGACTTTGACACTGTTTCTGATGCTTGCATGCAGTTGCAGAAGCAAACCAATACAATGGCGAGCGCATCAAAAAAGCAGTGAATTCTGTTCATGGAGCTAGCAATTCTGTTGGGCGTGAATTGATGCAGGAACCGTGGACTCATGTTTACGCTCCAAGCAAAAACATCATTCCGTACCGGCCCATTCTGCGAAGAACCGTTGGGATGATAGCGTACTTCAATCGATCCATGCTGACTAGTATTTCCGGTTCCACTGCGTATGGCTGCAAGCGACCGGGTAAATAGCCATGTTTTTAAAATCCGAGGGTTCTCCCCCCCAGCATCATGGATCGATTTTCGCCACTGCCCCTGTTCGAAACGTGTATAGTAGGTTCGCCGAAAAGTCACGACGGCGAGTCAGTTGAAATAGAAACACAATCTCGTCGTCCCCCTACCCTCCTATCCCCACCGAACTCTATGGCTCGTCGCTGCTTCATCTTGTTTTTGCTGCTCTGTTGGATCGCCGAAACGTCGTCCCTGTTGTCTGAATCGCCGCGTCGCCAAATCGTTTCAAGCGACAACGATGAGTTGATTCGAAAGATCCACAATCTCATCGTCGAAACAACGGGGAACGCGCCGGATACCCCTCTGGAGGATTACCGCGAAACGATCCCAGCGACGGGTGTCGAGTTTGATATGGTCGCGATCCCCGCTGGCCGCTTCGTCTTCGGAGCGGACGACGCCGATGCGGATGCCGACGACAATGAAAAACCGGCGGTCGAGGTCAGTGTTTCTCCGTTCTGGATGGGCCGCTGTGAGGTCAGTTGGGACGAATATGAACCGTTCATGATCACTCAAGTCGATCGAGAAAAGCACGGCGGCCGCATCGATTTCGACCCCTCGGTGCATACGCTCGTCGATGGCATCAGCCAACCAACGCCCCCTTATACGGAAATGAGTTTTGGCATGGGCCAGTCGGGTTTTCCCGCCATCAGCATGACGCAGCACGCCGCTAATAAATACTGCCAGTGGTTGTCCGCGCAGACTGGCCATTTCTATCGCCTGCCTACCGAAGCGGAATGGGAGTACGCTTGCCGTGCTGGCACGACAACACCCTACTCGTTCGGCGACGAACCGTTGGAAGACTACGCCTGGTACTACGACAACAGCAACGACAAATATCAAAAAGTCGGTACGCGAAAACCGAATCCATGGGGACTGCATGACATGCATGGAAACGTCGCCGAATGGGTTGCCGATGTCTTCCAGCCGAACCATCAAGCCATTGCCTCCGGCTCGCAAGATCCGTTGGTCCTTCCTCAGAAGTTGTATCCGCGCTGTGTGCGGGGCGGCAGTTGGGACGACGATCCAGAAGCTCTGCGGAGCACGGCCCGCCGCGGAAGTGATCCGGACTGGAAAGATCAAGATCCTCAGTTGCCTCGTAGCATGTGGTATCACACCGATGCTCAGTGGTTGGGCTTTCGGGTTGTCCGGCCCCTTGCCGTACCCGATGTGGCTACAATGGACGCGTACTGGAATTCAGCGACCGGGTTTAGCGATTGACTCGCGACGACAGTCGTTATGAGTTTCAACTGGAATTTTGTCTTTCTAAATCAGATCAAGGATATTCGATGAGCAACGCTTTACCGCGAAGACAATTCGTACAAAACACCGCGACCGCCGCTATGGTCGGCTCCCTATTCCAAGCGACGCGCCAGTCGATGGTCCATGGCGAAGAGCCCGGTGAAAATGAAATCCGACTCGCATTGGTCGGTTGCGGAGGGCGGGGGACCGGGGCAGCGAACGACGCCTTGCAAGTCGACAACGCGAAAACCAAGCTGGTTGCGATGGCTGATATCCAACCCGCTCGATTACAGTCGAGCATCGATGCGCTGAAAAACCAGTTTGCCGATAACCCGGATAAGGTGGACGTTCCCGAAGATCATCAATTCGTTGGTTTTGATGCATACAAAAGTGCAATGGACGTTCTGCGTCCAGGCGACATCGTGATCCTGACAACGCCGCTCGCATTTCGAGCGCCACATTTCGCTTATGCCATCGAGCGCGGATTGCACGTGTTTATGGAGAAACCGCTCACCGCCGACGGACCGACGTCGATCAAGATGAGCGAACTGGCGAAACAAGCCGACGAGAAAAATCTCAAGTGTGGAGTTGGCCTGATGGTCCGGCATTGCCGCGCTCGCCAGGCGTTGCACCAGCGGATTGAAGACGGAGAGATTGGCGATATTATCATGATGCGCGCCTATCGGATGCATGGCCCCGTGGCGTCAGCGCACTCGCTTCCCAAGCCCGATGGGGTGTCCGAAGTAATGTGGCAGATCGAACGATTCCACAGCTTCCTGTGGGCCAGCGGCGGACTGTTCAATGACTTTTATATTCACCAAATCGATGAAACATCATGGATGAAGAACGCCTGGCCGGTGAAGGCGCAAGCGATCGGCGGCCGGCATTATCGCGGGGACTATGTCGATCAGAACTTTGACCATTACAGTGTCGAGTACACATATGATGACGGCGCCAAGTTGTTCTTCGGTGGACGCACGATCGTCGGTTGTAAGAACGATATGTCCAGCGTGGTTCACGGCACCAAGGGATCGGCGATTGTCAGCAAATCGGGGCACACTCCTGGTAACGTGGCGATATTTGATGATCAGTTGCTCAAACGTCGAACCGAGCGCTGGAAATTCGGACAACCCGAACCGAATCCATATCGTATGGAGTGGGTTGATTTAGTGGACGCAATCATCAATAACACACGCTACAATGAAGTCCATCGGGGTGTCGAAGCAAGTCTGGTGGCCAATATGGGAAGAATGGCGGCGCACACAGGTCAAGAAATCACGCTGGAACAGATGCGAAATTGCCCGCACGAATTTGCCCCTGACGTTGCCTGCTTAACGGCCGACGGGCCGGCCCCCGTCATGCCCGGTGAAGACGGGCGATACCCAGTCCCGGAACCGGGAATTCTACGTGATGTCGAGTATGCCGTCTCCTGAAGGGGCTTCGCCGCTATGTCGCGCAGCTCTCCGATCTGTTGAAGGATCGCGAGCCTCATGTTCACTCTTCACTCGGAGAGCTGAGCGACAATCTTTGCCAATTGAATCAAACCTGATGATCACGGAGGTAGGTGGCCGGGTGATGCCGGCCTACCATGGTGGGGAAAACGGTCGCGTTGCTATTCGCCGATGACGACACAAATCGAGCTGGGGACAGGTTGGGTTTCGCGGATGAAGGTGAGCTCGCCGGAGGTGGGGTCGATCTGAAAAACGGTTGCAGTGTTGCTTTCTTGGCCCGCCGCGATCAGCCATTTGCCGCTGGGGTCGAGGGCGAAGTTGCGTGGCCAAGCGCCGTGGATCGCTTCGACTTCGACTGCTTCGAGCTGGCCGCCCTCGTCGACGCGGAAGACACTGATGCTGTCGTGGCCACGGTTGGCTGCGTAGACAAACTCGCCGCTGGGATGCACTCGGATTTCAGAGGCACTGTTAAAGGTTTCTTTCCCTTTGGTTTCTTCTGACAGCGTCGGGATCGTTTGGACGGGAGTCATCTCGCCTTTCTCAGCGTCGTAGTCGAAGACGGTGATGGATAGTGCCAGCTCGTTAAGGACGTAGATTTTGGATCCATCGGGGCTGAACTTCATGTGCCGCGGTCCGCTGCCAGGAGGGCAGATCCCGAATCCGTGATGGGTCAGTGACGGTTTATTCACGTCGAGCTTCCAGATCACGACACGATCCATCCCGAGGTCAGGTACGAAAACGAACCGGTCGTCGGGCGACGTGCCGGTCCAGTGCGAGTGAGACGCATTCTGACGGCCTTCGACCACGCCGCTACCGACTTTTGGCATCAATTCGGCATGTTTCTTCACCTCTGCTAGTCGATCGATGCCGCCGTCGTTGCTGAGCTCGTAGATGGACGTGGATCCCCCGCCGTACTGGGCAGAGAAGAGCACCTTTCCTGCGCGATCGGTTGATACGTGAGCGGCACCACCGTCACCCGTGCCGACGGCACCGATGAATTCGAGTTCCTGGTGACCGACATCGCCGCTGACGCGAAACGCGGAAACTGAATCGTGAGGCCCATCGGCCGATTTCGGTTTGCCGGTTGCGTAGAGCGTTTTGCCGTCGGGATGCAGTGCGAGAAAGCCTGGGTCCTCACATTCCGCGGCGAGCGTGGGCCGGGTGAGCTTGCCAGTCTCGGTGTTGAGCGAACTGTGATAAATTCCCTGGCTGTCTCCGCCTTTGGGCGTCGACGTGCCGAACCAAACATCGACTGTGGCGGCGTGGGAGTACGAAGCAGCCATGGAGTACCAAACAGCGGAGATAATCAGTAGATAGCGAACGCAAGTCATCAACAGGAGCCTTAGCACGCGGGGAGGGAGGTGAACCGGACGTTGCCGATATTGTACATGCTCGGGGCTCCGTCCGGTTTTTCGTCATTGAGCGGGGCCACAGCGATCCAATCTGACTGCGTTCCAACAAAGGCGAAAATTGAATAGACTTTCGTTTTTGCAACCGGCAAAATGTGAGTGGCCCCTCGTGAGTGGCCCCCCGTGCGCACCTTGTTTTCCTTCAGCCAAGCCTTCGTTACTTTCGTCGCCGTCGCCGATATTCTGCTATTGCACCGCACAGAATGAGGCTGAATGACGCCAAGGACGCGGGCTCGGGAACCGGCTGAGCTCGATTGGCGGACGGTGCGGCGGGGAGTGGGGGAGGGACCAATCTTGGAAGAAAGATTGCATCGACTAAATCGACATTGCTAACGACGACGTTAACGGCACTTGCTGGGGAATGATTTCTTGTTGTGCTCGTGCCAATCAGCGCACCTCCCAATACGCTACCCAGATTTCCCGAGGACGCATTAGGTGAAGATCCGCTAATTTCATCGTGAGGTGGGCTGCTGGCGAACCTGCCAACGTTACTCGTATCGAAGCCCTGTAATGAGGTGCTAGTGCTGCCGAGGTCTCGGATCGCCGAATGGCTGCCGTTAAACGGTGAATGGCTAAACGCTGAATAATGACCTGAACTTGCCGAACCATCTTGGCGATAAGTGAAGTTCAAGCCCGCGCCGGAAATCGCTACGTCTTCTGTTCCTAGGTTCTTTTCAGAAAGGAACATGTCACTTGTAGGACCCAACAAGTCGACGGTATTCTTCGTGGTCAATGCGTCGAAGTATCCGGTCGCGCGATCGATTTCGGCCTGTGATTGCGTGACAAATTCACTTGAAAGAAACTTTACGGTCTTTGTATCACTTCCGGAGATCGCCTCCACCGAATCCAGGACAACGATCATGGGGGAATCGGAACGGCGTTTGGAAGTGAATACATGTTCATCGCTGCTTTTTTGTCCAACCATGAGGAAGCTCCTCCCAACATGTCGGCCCCCCAGTGCACCGTCCATCGCGACCAAATCATAATCATTCAACACGCTCACTGAGGTCGAGAGCGACAAAAGCAAAATAGTGATCACAGCAATCGAGCAACGAAACATGAGAAGTCTTCAAATATGTCAAGTACATCATGGAGTAGCAATTTTCAATTTGGCATGCTGGGCGGCATTCGAAAGCTAGAACGCTGCAAAGGCTCACACGTACTCATGAGGGACCGTCGGTGATCTGGCGTCGGGAGCCGATTCCCTCGCCGGGTCGGTTCGAGCGGGTCCCGTTCTCACACAATGCGGCGAGTAAGCTGGCGGCAGGATCTACGAGCCGTCCTACCCGGCGGGGTCATGTGAACGTGCAACTATGAAACGCTGTCGAGACAAAGGTTTCTGGGAGGCGCCCATGTGGGACCACATGGAGATGCTTGACTGGCGGCGCGGCAGGCCTTCCGTGCGCGCTTCTAAACCGGTCCGCGAATCGCGCGGCATCTATTGTAAGGCGAGTTTTCGGGTTAATCAGCTTACGTAGACTGCCGCGGGTGTGATGGAATGGGAAGCCGATGAGGGGGAGGTATCAGAAATTCGCGTGCAATTCCCGACTTTTGCTAGTGCGTTTGAAGCGAATTGCCTTACGATCTTGGGCACGCTTATTTCATTACCGTTCACGGATTATACGAGCCACCATGGACGTCACTCGCCTAGAGACGGTCGCAGCGCCACGCGAAGCGGTTGCTTCTAACACTTCCGATCAAGAGCGAACGAAAGCTCAGAGGAACATCAACACTCAGCGGCCGCGTGGTGCGATTCGTTGGGATTACACGATCTTCTTCGTTTCGTTGCATCTAGTCGCGTTGTTGTGCCTACTTCCGTGGTTCTTCAGTTGGGCGGGTGCTGCCGCGTTCTTGGCGGGCGTCGTGCTGTTCGGCCAAATGGCGATTCCGATTGGCTATCATCGGCTACTGACGCACCGCAGTTTCCGCACGCCAAAATGGTTTGAGCACACCTTGGTCACCTTTGCCATGTGCACCGCTCAAGAAACACCCGCGCACTGGGTCGCGTGGCACCGGATGCACCACGCTCACTCCGATCACGCCGAGGATCCCCATTCACCCCGTGAGGGGTTCTCATGGTCGCACGTGCGCTGGTTGGTCCACGAGACCCGCACCCGGCTTGGGACTTTCACGATGTATGAAAAATACGCTCGCGATATCCTGGCGGATCCGTACTACCGGTGGCTCGAAAAGTTGCCCTCTCCCGCCGGACTGTTTTGGCTCGGCCATGCGGTGATCTACGCATTGATCACGACCGCAGTCTGTTTTGCAATATATGGTAACGAACCGGTTGCCTATCGGATGATTGCCAGTATCGTCTTGTGGGGTGTCGTGTTCCGCACGGTGTGGGTTTGGCACATCACGTGGGCCGTCAATTCACTCAGTCACATGTTCGGCTACCGCAATTACGAAACATCCGACGACAGCCGTAACAATTGGTTGGTAACGATTTTGACAGCTGGCGAAGGCTGGCACAATAATCATCATGCGGACCCGGCGAGCGCTTCGGTCCAGCATCGCTGGTGGGAAATCGATGTCAATTATTACGTCATCCGCTTATTCGGCGTCGTCGGTCTGGCGAGCCACATCATACGCCCCCGCATTCACCGTCAAGCCGAGACGTTGAGAGCGGTGTCGAATACGGTCGAAATCTGACGTCGGGCGGCCGAGCGAATTCTTGGATTCGGCTTGCGTGATCTCCCGCGACTTTGGTACCGCAGGGCGTGAAATAATCAAATGGCGGAGTTTTTGGAAGAAACTTCCATTCGCTGTTTTGAACGAAGTCTGATTTCTCGCCATGGAAGGCCCGTCAGGAATGTTTGCAGGACGTCAATTATCGCTGTTTGCCGTGATCGCGATCGGCATTGTCTCCCCGGCGGGCCTGGGGCTCTCTTTCTTTCCTGAACTGTCGACTGGTTCGGTGGCGTCCGCTACCGAAGCCCAGTGGATTTGGGCGGGCGGCACCACACCTGAAAAGGAGGTCGCAATCGGCGAGACCTGTTGGTTCCGCAAAGTTCTAAACCTAAAAGAACGGGGCGAAGGCTTCGTTGAGATTGCGGCCGACGATGACTACGAAGTCCGCGTCAATGGGCGCATCATTGGCAAAGGCCAATCCTATCGCCAGCTGCAAGAGTTCGAGATTTCCGACTATCTGGAAACGGGGCGCAACGTCGTCGCGATTCGAGTGAAGAACACCGTCGGGAAAACGGCCGCCCTCGTTGCGCGGGTTTCGATTCGCCCTTTCAACGAAGACAAATGGTACACGTTCAGCTCCGATGAGACTTGGCGAACGAGTCTCAAAGAGCAGGGCATGTGGGACAATCCAACATTCAACGATCGGTCCTGGGAGTCGGCCTCTGCATTCGGCGTGCTCGGAGAAACGGTTCCCTGGGACCGCCAGCAAGACATCGCGGTAGAATCTCAAAAAGAACAGAGCGAACGATTTCAAATCCAACGCGGGTTTGGCGTTCAGCGAGTCCTCAACGACGAGCAAGTCGGATCGGTGATCGCCATGGCGTTCGACGAATTCGGTCACGTCGTGCTGTCCCAGGAACAAGGACCGCTTCTGATCGCCGTCGATCGTGACGACGACGGTGTTCCCGAAGACGTTCGCATTTACTGTGATCAAGTCGAGTCGGTCCAGGGCATCCTGCCCCTCAACGGGGACGTGTTTGTCACGGGCAAAGGCCCCGAAGGCACTGCCCTGTACCGACTCAGCGATAAGGATCGCGATGGTATGCTCGAAACCGTCAAAACACTCATGAAGTTTCGCGGCGAAGGCGGCGAGCATGGTCCTCACGGACTGCGTCTGGGGCCCGACGGAATGATCTATGTTTCACTGGGTAGCTACGTTCAGCCCATCGGAAAGGTCGGTAAGGGCGAGACACTGCGAGATATTTACGAAGGCGATTTGCTGCCTCGATTCGAAGATCCAGGTGGACATGGTCGGGGCATCGCGGCGCCCGGAGGAACGATCATTCGAACCGACATCGATGGCAAAGTCGTCGAGCGCGTTGCAGGCGGTTTGCGCAACACCTACGACCTCGCATTCCATCCTTCGGGTAGCCTGATGGTACACGACGCAGACATGGAAGCCGACTTAGAGACTCCATGGTACCGTCCGACGGCGCTGGTGGAGGTTTCCGAGGCGGGCGAGTATGGCTGGCGGCCAGGTTGGGCGAAGTGGCCTGAGTACTATTTCGATCGGCTGCCGAACCTGCTCGATACGGGGCGAGGCAGCCCAACGGGAATTGAGTGCTATGAGCACCACATGTTCCCAGTCCGATATCACGAAAGCCTGTTTTTGGCGGATTGGTCCGAAGGACGCATCCTCAACGTCAGACTGAAACCCGATGGCAGCAGCTATTCAGCTGACAGTGAAGTGTTTCTGAAAGGCACTCCGCTGAATGTGACAGACCTTGCCGTGGGTGCCGATGGTGCTTTGTATTTCTGCACCGGGGGTCGCGGAACTGCTGGCGGCGTTTACCGCGTGGTCTATCAAGGAAAAGTTCCCGATGCGATGAAGCAAAAAGGAACAGGCATCGCTGCAGCGGTCCGTCAGCCGCAGCTCGACGCGGCATGGGCTCGTCAAGCCATTGCGACGGTTCGTCATGAACTGGGTGACGATTGGGACCGCCAGGTTGCCGGGGTCGCCTACAGCGATGAAAACCCTGCTGCCTATCGCGTCCGCGCTATCAACCTGATGCAGATGTACGGCCCCGTGCCAAGCGAAGAACTACTCATTGAACTTTCCATGACCGCCAATGAGCCAGTTCGACGTCGTGCAACCATGCAGCTTGGACTGTCACCATCCCGCGGCGCTGCCAAGCGATTGGAAGAATTGCTTGCCGATAGTGATGCCCGTGTAGTCCGTACTGCCTGCGAGGCGATCCTCCGTAGCGAGCAGTTCCCGAGCGATCCCGACGCAGTGTTGACGCTCCTCTCCAGTCGCGATCGCAACGTGGCGTATCTTGCGCGTCAAGTATTGCAGCGGATGCCGTTGGAATCGTGGAAAGAATTGGTGCTCTCTAGCGACGACACCCGCACCTCACTCGTGGGCATGCTCGCTGTAGTGGCTGCCGATCCGTCTGAGAAAACTGGGGCTGAAGTCCTGCAGCGAGCAGGTGAGTTGATGGACGGATTCCTCAGCGATAAGGACTTTGTCGATACGTTGCGGTTGTGCCAACTTGCATTGGCACGCTGTGGAATCAAACCGGCCACGGTGCCGTGGTTGCGCGATCGCATCGCCACCGAGTTTCCATCGGGTGATTCACGCATCAACCACGAATTGATCCGTTTGGCCACGTACCTGCAGGCCGAGGCAATCGTGCCGCGAGCGATGCAATACATCGAGTCGGACGCTCCCAAGCTCGACCGCGTGTTGACGGCGATGTGCCTGCAGTTCATTGAGCGTGACTGGACCGCTCAGGAGCGGTTTGCCATGCTCAAGTTGTACGAGCGGATTGCCAGCGAGGATTCCGAAGGATCACTACCGATGTACATGGTCTCGGTCACCCGTGATTTTGCCCGCCATCTCTCCGACGATGATGTGCAAGCGGTCTTGGATGAAGGAGCACGGTGGCGAAACGCAGCCCTCAGTGCAATCTTCCGCCTGCCACGTCCTATCGACGACGCGACCGCAGAGAAGTTACGGAATCTCGATGATCAGCTCGTCGCCGAACCCAAGATCGACGACGTCCACCGCCGCTTGCGGACCGGCATCATCGCGATGCTCTCCACTGCCGGCGACGAGCAGTCAGCCGAACATCTCCGCAAGATCTGGCGAACTGAACCTGAACGACGCGCCGTTGTTGCACTCGCACTCGCGCAGAAACCCAGCGGAGAAAACTGGGACTACCTCGTTCGCAGCCTCAACATTCTCGATGGTTCGTCGGCAGAAGAAGTCGTGACGAAATTGAAAACCGTTCCGATTGCCACTGATGACCCGATGGCTCTTCGCGCCCTCGTACTGATGGGACTGCGTGCTGAACAGCAGCATGCGTCGTTTGAGAAAGTGGAAAAGCTGCTCGAACACTGGACGGGCATGCAGCGGCCCTCCGGCGCGAAGCCCACGATGGCACTGTGGCAGCAATGGTATGCGAAGACGTTTCCTGATCGTCCTGCCGCCGAACTGCCGAGTACGGACGAATCCAAATGGGATCTCGATCAGCTGCTCACCTACCTCGAATCCGATGACGGCGAGTTGGGGGATGCGACTGCCGGGCACGCGCTCTTTCAAACTGCCCAGTGTGCGAGCTGTCACCGTCATGAGGGAACCGGCGTCTCGATTGGCCCAGAACTCACAAGTATTGCCAAGCGATTCACGCGTCGTGAGATTCTGGAGTCAATCCTCCACCCATCGCACATTGTCAGTGATCAATACGCGAGCAAACAAGTGCTCACGACGGCTGGAAAGATTCATGTGGGAATGGTCGCCCACACCGGTGAGAGTCTGCAAATCCGCGATGCTAATAACGAGATCACCAACATTCCTCAAGACGAAGTGGACTCTATCCAGCCCAACGGGACGAGTATCATGCCGAGTGGTTTGATCGACAATCTAACGCAGACGCAAGTACGAGACTTAATGACTTACCTCGGATTGGTACGCCCACTTGAAATCGCCACTCGTCCTTAGCGCTGTGCAGGAGACAAGACATACTCGCCAGACGGCTCCGCCCGTCTGGAGTCTTTGCCGAGGCGTGCTTCTCACAAGCTGTCCTGCCTGCATTCGAAATTGCCCTCGCCTATCGATGATGAGACAGGTTTTCCAGCTCCTTGGTGCGCTTGGCATGGTCGGCGTTGTTCGCCTTTTTTTTGTCTACTGCTCTTTATCGTCTGCTCCGACGTCCCCATGCCTGCGGCGTGGTGGATTGGAGCGATGATCGAAGCAGGATGGGTCTCCGTTCTATTTTCTTCTTCGCCGCTTGCTTTGAAGTTGAGTATTTACGCGAGATTCGGCGTCGTTACCTGGGTCGGCAGGCTCACTGTTCGCCCATGCACCGGTTCACATTTTCTTGTTGCGCCGATTGCCCGACGGTGCCACATTATTCTTGCTGGTCATTCATGATGCCGCTGCTATAAACTGCAGCATATATCAATTCGTACCCACATTGCGTTTCGGAGGGTGCCGTGGCCGACGCCGAGATTCCGTTCATCCCGCATGCTGACTTTGAGTTGGCTCGAGAGCAGGATTTCGCTGAAATTGACGGTGAACTCTACGTCGAAGAAGACGATCGACCCATCCGGGACCCTGGTCAGGCAGCGGCCACGTTCCTGACAGCGGTCGAAGAGTGTCGGATCCTGACTTTCGAAGGCGAACAATTCCTGTTCAAGCGACTTAATTTTTTGCGCTTCCGCGCCCACGCTCTCAACGCGACACTGAAAACTCAGCGGCGGCCTCGCAAGACGAAAGCGGAGATCCAACGGCTACTCGACGAGGCTGGCGACACCCGCGAGGAGATCGCGCGGGCGAATCTTCGCTTGATCTCCTTTGTGTGTCGCAAAATGTCAAAGTCGAACGATGAGTTTGACGAATTTGTCGCCGAAGCGAATACGATTCTCCTCAACGCGATTGATAAATTTGATTTCAGCCGCGGCTACCGTTTTAGCACGTACCTGACCCACGCGGTGCAGCGGCATATTGCCCGGTGGATTGGACGAGCGAGCAAGCGACGATCGCGCGAATTGAGTGATGGCAATGAAACCTTGTTGTGGGCAGCTGCCGCACATGAATCGGTCGAGCCTAGTCACGTCGACGTACAAGCTGCCGCGACCGTCGTGCTGAAAGAAATGGAACAAATTCTCGATGAGCGAGAATGTTTCATAGTGCGCGGTCGGTTCGGGCTGGATGGGTCTGAAAAGGGAAAGTCATTACGGGCACTCGGAGACGAGATCGGAATCAGTAAAGAACGCACGCGGCAGATCCTCTACCAGAGCCTGGAAAAGCTCGCTGAGGTCGCCCATCCATTTGAATCCATGTTCGCAGTGAAATAGCTATGAATTACAAGCCCAAGAGCTGGATGAAGTACGCATTACTTCTCGCCGCCCTGTTTAATTTTGGGTGGGGAGCGTTCGCAGTCGTCTTCCCCATGCAGTTACTCGGTTGGTTCAGTTTGCAGGCGTCGGCAACGGAAGCTGTGCTGCTGAAATGCATTGGCATGATCGTCGCGGTTTTCGGTGTGGGATTTCTAATCGCAGCGTCGGAGCCCTATCGGCACTGGCCGATCGTGTTGGTCGGCTTTCTGACAAAACTTCTTGGCGTGACCGGTTTTGCGTTAGCATTTTCTTCGATTGATTTCCCTACTCGATCAGGGTGGGCGGTCTTGGCGAGTGAAGTCGCCTGGCTCGTCCCGTTGCTGATCATTTTGTGGGAAGCGATTCGGTATCACCATGCGGTCGGCTCGGCGTACGACACGCCGGAAGCGGATGTGCCGTTAGCAGAGTTGCGCACGAACACGGGGCGAACTCTTGATCATCTCGCCATGGAGCGTCCTCGAATGGTGGTATTTCTGCGGCATTCAGGTTGTACGTTTTGTCGTGAAGCACTGGCTGAGATCTCGGCGCGCAGACGTGAGATCGAGGCAACGGGTTGCGGGATCGTGTTGGTGCATTTGGACAAGAGCGATGGTCGCGACTTTTTTGCCCAATACGGCATGGACGATGTACCAAGAATTTCGGATCCGCAGTGCCGACTTTACCGCCAATTTGGTTTGGACCTAGGCGAGTTCCGGCAATTGTTCGGGCTGGATGTCTGGCTGCGGGGGATCGTTGCCGGTCTATTCTATGGTCACGGTCTTGGCTGGCCACGTGAAAATTCGTTCCAGATGCCAGGCGTGTTCACCTATTACCGAGGCCGCGTGATGGAAGGATTTCAACACGACCAAGCGTCCGACCGTCCAGACTATGTCCAGCTAGCCAAGCACGCGGCACAACCGCAGTGCTAAGAGTGGTAGTGCTGGTCTTTCGACATCGAAATCGAAAGCCGCTGAAAAGAAAGGGTTTACGCAGGGTGCATTTTATCGAGCGCCGATTCAAAACCAACAGTGGCTAGCGTCTTTCCGCTTATTGGCATAACGAATCGGATCGTCGCCATGATCGGAGAGCTTGACGGTTACAGCTATTCTGGGCGGAATTGCAGCCTCGCAGATTCGGTTGGAGCTTTGCCAAAAGATGGGGCAATGCCGACTGATATGTGGCAAAGTCGTCGCAGCAGATGGTTGCTGCGACGGCTTTTTTCGTGGGAATGTTCAAACGGAGCTACTTCGCTTTCTTGGCGTACTCGAGTGTGCCGGTGCCAGACTATGTGTAGTCGAACGGTGCTGTATAAACACCATCACCGGTCGGCAGAGAAGTTGATTCCAATTTGGCAGTCATTGTCCAGCCGCCACCGACGACGGGGCCGCCTATGTCGTTGCAATTCACTAGCAGGATGAATCAGAGACTTGACTGATTTCGCGGTATGGATTGCCTTTCCGAGTACCAATTAGCGAAAGCGGATCCTGATTTCGGACGGGACTGATCGCCGAACCGTGCGAGTTACAAAGCCGCTAAGGGCAAGGCATTGGACCTAGCACGCTCGGCGTCGATTCGCTTTCGTGATCGCAGTTCCATCGACTTCGCGTAGTTACAGTTGACGCGAACTCGCTTCGGTCTTTTTCACCGACGCGCCGAATCGCCGATGGCTAACATGCTCCGGTTTCATCGACCGGAGCAGCGACTCGCTCAGCATGCCGGCAGAATTGTTAAACGACGTTCGTCGAGTGGACCCAGTTCGCGTCGATCAGACACCGGCCGATCTTCATTGCCGCACCGTCATCCCGCGTCCATTCGCGACCGAGCAAATCAATGCTTAGCGAATCAAGGCCGGCGTAGATGCTGCCTTCGAGTCCCGTTCCATCGGTTGCGTTTACCAGAGTGTGGCGGGCGTCGCGAAGCGTGAAGTGTGGACGTTATTGATCGGAAAGCTCTTCAAGCAGCCTTGATCGAGATGGCCGCTACCACCGGAATGATAATGCGAGTGACGCCCGACCGTGTGGGGCATCATCACCCGGCTGAGGGCTATCTCCGGCAGCAGGCTGGATTTTCGGTTTTCGCATCCGGCGGCTAGTCGAGAGATAGCGGCTCGGTTGTGTTGTCGTCGGACGGGCGAGTCGTGTTCGGGCCTTTCGGCACGATTCGGCTTGGCACATCCGGACGGCTCGTCTAACTTGATTTGCCGAGCGACGAAGCGGATGGCCGAGTCGAATCGTTAGAGTGATTCGATCGATGACATCGAATGGAACCTGGGTCTGAAAACCAATAAAAAACGCCTGACCCCGGCGAAGCCTTCCACCCCCCTTGAAAACCAAATCTGATCCCGGCGAGGCCCTTCCCCCTGACTGACTTCGCCAACGATCCCGGCGCGACCCACAACTTCGCGTGCGACCCGGCTTGTTAACCGTACTTGCCTACTTGGTGCGAACTATCCGCCACGAATCTCTAAATCCTTTCGCAACATCACATCCGCCAGCATGACACGTCGCCAACTCAGCCGTAGGAAAAAAGCTTGCTTCGGCATCGTGACAACGGGCCTGTGCTTACTGCTGATCGAATTCGCGTTGACGCT
This sequence comes from uncultured Planctomycetota bacterium, assembly GCA_963763175.1. Lineage (GTDB taxonomy): Bacteria > Planctomycetota > Planctomycetia > Pirellulales > Pirellulaceae > Rhodopirellula. The sequence goes on from CAVXOB010000011.1 coordinate 2,413,175, forward strand.
GCTGGGCGTCGGACGATCGATCGATCAGGCGGACCCGTTTGTCGGTTTTTCAAACCAAGTCCCCTTGTTCGAACCATTCACCGATCACGCGGGGAAATCATGGCTTCGAACGGCGGAGAACAAATTGGTTTGGTTCAACGACCAACAATTCGGCGCCGCCAAACCAGCCAACACCAAACGCATCTTTTGCTTGGGTGGATCCACGACGTTCGGACGCCCCTACGACGACACCACGTCCTTCTGCGGCTGGCTTCGAGAATGGTTGCCGCACATCGACGCAACCACCCACTGGGAAGTCGTCAACGCCGGCGGTGTTAGCTACGCGAGCTATCGTGTTGCCACCGTGATGCAGGAATTGACCGCTTACGAACCCGATATCTTCATCGTCTACACCGGCCAAAACGAGTTCCTGGAACGTCGCACCTACGCCGACTTCTTTGATCAATCCGAAATACGGCTTTGGCTGAGTGGGTGGCTCTCCAAGACTCGCACGTATGGCTGCATCGACTCGATCCTTCGGCGTCAACGCGACACGAAACCGAATCCCAACGTCAGTGTGTTGCCCGCCGAAGTCGACGAACGACTCAATCACACCGTTGGCCCATCGGACTATGTTCGCGACAATGAGTGGCGCCGCGATGTTCGACTACATTTCCAGTTCAACCTCAATCGCATGATCGACATCGCTCGTGGATCGGGCGCGAAGATCCTGTTTGTCGTGCCGGCGTCCAATGAAAAGGATTGCAGCCCATTCAAGATCGAACCCGAAGCGACGGATTTTCAGGACGCCCAAACTGCTTTCGCCAAGCGGGACTTCGCGCGTGCCAAGGAAGCGTTCCAAACGGCGCTGAATCGTGATATCTGCCCGCTTCGCGCACCGGACGACTTTTTGCAAATCGTTCGCGATTTGCCGGAGGCGGACGACGTTTGTGTGGTCGATTTCGACCGGCAACTGCGCGAGGTCTGCCTCGCCGAACAAGGGCACGATCTACTGGGCGACGAATACTTCCTGGACCACGTTCATCCGACCATCGACGTCCACCGCCGCCTGTCGCTGTGGATCGCCGATGCGATGCGGCGGTCCGAATGGTTATCGCCCGGCGCGCTCGGCACCAAGGATATTCCCAGTGAAACGCTCGCCGACGTGGACGCGTTGATCCAAAGTCGCATCGATCCGCGTAAACAAGGAGTCGCGCTGCGAAACCTCGCCAAGGTCATGCACTGGTCGGGCAAATTCGAAGTCGCCGAAGCCCGTGCTCGCGATGCGATCGCCAAACTCAACGGTGACGCCGAAAGTCAATTCATCTTGGCCGATTGCTTACGATGGACCGGCCGGATCGATGAATCGGTACGGGTTTACCAACGTGCGGTCAATGAATTTCCTGGTGACCTGCGGGGTGCTCAGCGGTACGGGCAACTACTCTTGGAATTGGACCAAAACGAAACGGCTAGAAATTTGTTTGCGATCGCTGTGATCGGTTGGCCGGAAACCAACCCACGTCATTGGTCGGCACGCTACCAACTTTCACTCGCGCACATTGGCTTGGCTGACTATAAATCCGCGCGAACCGAGCTCCAGCGCTGTCACGAGCATGATCCAAAGAATATGGACGTAACGTTTGCGCTCGCCGGATCATGTGCCGGCGTCGGCGACACCGATACCGCCATTAAGCTTTACAATCGCGTCCTCGATGCCTTCCCCAACGATGTCGAAACCTACGTGCGTCTCGGCTACCTGCAGCTCAGTCGCATGGATCCACAAGCCGCCGCCGCAAACTTCGCCACGGCTCTCTTGCTCGCCCCCGAGCACCCCCAAGCCCAAGCAGGCAAAAGCATCGCGTCCCAGCTGATTGCCACCCAATCGAAGTCGAGCCCCCGAACGTAACTGGCTATCATTGGAGGGCTATCACCGAGGGGAGGCTGGGGTTTCGGATTTCGCTTTTGATCCCGTTACGCCACCACATCGTTACTTCGTCGCCAAATCGAGGTTTCGCAAAATCTACAAAGATTGGCGCGACAGTGTTTGTTCATTGGTTAACCTGTGGAGAGCGAAGGTCAGAAATCCAGTCGCGTGTCCCGCGGTAGGCCACCGGATCACAAAGCACGCCGCCCTCGTTGGAGCACGGCCGGTGAATTGATCAATTCACTGGCAGCCAGTCAGTGACTTTCTCACGTGCCTCCTGCCACTTTTGCTGACCGAGCTACCATGCTAACTGCGCTCGCTCGTTGGTAAACGCAGACATGTCGAGATTCAATTCATGGGCAAGATCGCGGATCGGAACTGCGGCTGCTGGCACTTGCTGCTCGCCAAAGGCAATTGCCTCTTTCAGCATGCGTCTAAATCGAATTGAGGCGATATCTTCGCGAGAATAGATTTTGCCCCTGTATTTACGAGACCGCACTTGGCGAACAAAAGTGGATTATCGCGAATGCGTTGGATCGCCGCCAAGTACTCAAACAGCAATTCGTCGCCTAAGGCGAGACGTTTTTCATCGTACCAAGTGACGGCATCAACAATGCCCTCTTCGACCTCAGGGCGGTAGGAAAGATGCCACATCCGCGACGGTTATTGTTGCGTCGCATTAGTTCGTCGTGCGAAATCGCCGAACCAGGGTCAGCACGGTGGGCAGCCAATCGCCGGTCAAGTTCAGCGTGTTGCTCCGGCGTTGTCGTAAGGTCAACGTCGTCGGGCAAAGTGTCCAAATCGCGTGAACGAAACGTAAGCGACCGCTGGGAGTCGATACTTCGACAGGATTTTTTAGGTTCTTCACGGGATTGAGTGGCACGCTACCGATTGCCCAGACCGATCCAACGTGGTGGATTTTCAAAGGCATTTACTCCTGCGTCCAGTAATTTTGTCATTCATCCTGGAATCGCTTACCATTCACGTGCCGGAAATAACGGACTCAAGCTCGAATGGCGTGGACTCAAGCTCTGCGGGGACGCGGGCTTGGGAAGGGATCATCCGGTCGATAACGCGCCAGTGGTGCGGTCAACTCTCGGTAAGCTTGCGCTTGCCGAGGGTTCCTTTTTGCTCACTGGACGTAGGAGCCCATGCCTAGAAAATCCCGCATCCTGGATGACTGTCACTCAATTCCCAGAAGAACCATTTTTTAAGACTGTGCAGCCGCGCGTTTTTGCCGCTGGATTGATTGATGGTGGCCTCCGGGAACGCTACCCACTTGAGTCTTACTGGACCCGGAACCCCGTCTTATTGGACCTCCGATTGGACCCAATTGACTTGAAAAGGACGCGTTTTACAACGGGATTGTCGTAAGTCCATAGAAAAAGCCGACTTGCGACGAATCGCAAATTGGCCAAAGTGGAAGTGCTGGGACTCGAACCCAGGGCCATTCGATTAAAAGTCGAATGCTCTAACCAACTGAGCTACACTTCCGAACTGACCGGCGAAAACAAAAACGGCACCGTAATATTGACGGTGCCGCCTTGGAATCAGCGATCAGGTAAACTCATTTACAGCGGAGCGGACAGGATTCGAACCTGCGGACCAGCGTGAACCGGTCACCGATTTAGCAAACCGGCGCTTTCGACCACTCAGCCACCGCTCCAGGTGGTCTCGTTCGTCAGAGCGGAATTGTGCTCGATTGACGTGATCTTGGCAACCCATGTTCAGCCCTAGTTTTGACGTCTTTTCACCTCTTGAGGTTCAGAGGCTACACTGGAATCTCGTGGGGAGCGAATTTTCCCACTAGAAACAACTCGGGGGGAGCTTCGTTTTCCCAGTGCTTAGCTGCTTCTCGGTGCTTAACTGCGATCACCGCCCCAAGATTAACTTTTCTAACAGTGAAACGCTCATGAATACTCCGACTGCCGAACTTATCCATTTAAAGTGCCCACCGAAGAGGAGCTTGCCCATGATTTCCTATGGCGAATTCACGCCGCCGCTCCCGCCGCGGGCAAGGTATCTGTCTTTAACTGGTCGCACTATGAAGACGTCTTGGCCGCGCGCGTCGAGAAGATTGTTCCCAAGTCGGTATGGAAGGACCGTTATAAACGGATCAACGATTTTGAACAGTTGCTCATTGATCACGGCACGCGAATTCTCAAATTTTATCTGCATGTCAGCCCCGCCGAGCAGCTTGAACGTTTCAAAGAGCGACTTGACGATCCATCCAAACATTGGAAACTCAATGCCGGCGACTACGTGACCCGGTCGAAACGCGAGGAGTACCGCGAAGCCTATGAGGACGTGTTTGAAAAATGCAATTCAAAAAACGCCCCCTGGTATATCATTCCCGCAGACAAAAAATGGTACCGAAACGCCAGTGTCGCGGCGATTGTCCTGAAGACCTTCCAAGACATGGACCCACGACTTCCCGCCGTCGATGTCGACATCGAAAAAATCCGCAAACTCTATGACAGAGAAGCTGATCGCGACTAGTACTAGCTTCTGAACCCTTTATCTCCCTCCATTTCTCCCCTTCCTGACTCCATGTCCATTCAGCGAAATCCGACGCGTCCCGTGACCATCGGCTCCATCACCATCGGCAATGGGAATCCCATTGCTGTGCAGAGCATGACCGCAACCAAAACGCAGGACGTCGACGCGACCGTCGCGCAGGCCGAAGCGCTTCGAGAACGGGGGGCGGGGGTGGTGCGGATTGCCGTCGATAGTAAGCAGGACGCTGCTGCCCTGGCGGAAATTCGCCTGCGAACCACAGCGAATCTCGCCGTTGACTTGCAAGAAAACTTTCGGCTCGCCGAACTCGTGGCCCCGCACGTTGATAAAATTCGCTACAACCCTGGCCACCTGTACCATCACGGCCGCGAGATGTCGTGGCAGGATAAAGTCCGGTATTTAATCAATTTAGCGGGCGAGCATGGTTGTGCAGTGCGGATCGGTGTGAATTGTGGCAGTGTCGACCCTGCGAAAAAAGAAAAGTACGCGGCTGATGATTCGATCACGCCAATGCTCGAATCTGCAATCGAGCATTGTGAACTGGTGGACTCCCTCGGCTATCACAACTTCGTCGTTTCGCTCAAGGACAGTGATCCCTCGAAGGTGGTCGAAGTCAATCGCCGATTTGCGGAATCGCGGCCCGACGTGCCGCTGCATCTTGGCGTGACCGAGGCGGGCATGCCACCCGAAGGGATCATCAAAACTCGCATCGCGTTCGAGCAGCTCATCGGCAAAGGCATCGGCGACACCGTGCGCGTCTCACTGACCCTGCCGAATCCGCGAAAGCCCCAGGAAATTGACGCTGGTCAGGAAATCATCAACGATATCCAAGCCGGCCGGGTGCGTAGCGTGGTGCGATTTGACGACACGAAGCTAAATATCATCAGCTGTCCGAGCTGTTCACGCGTCGAGAACGAGGCCTTTGTGGATCTCGCCGCCAGCGTCAAGGAAATGACGAGGTATGCGAAAGACTACGCGATCACCATCGCTGTCATGGGATGCCGGGTGAACGGCCCCGGCGAGACCGACGACGCTGACCTCGGTTTGTGGTGCGGCCCCGCGAAAGTCAATCTGAAGAAGGGTGAAGAAGCTCTTGGAGCCTATGGCTACGATGAAATCCTGCCGAAACTTCAAGCGGAACTCGATGCGTTGATCGCCGAAAAGGTCGGAGCGGTGGCGCGAGTTTGACCCGCCGCCGCGTCCTGTTGATGGCGACCTCGATGCGATGCGGCGGCAGTGAGCGCCAAGTCGCCTTATTGGCAAAACATTTGCCCCGGGATCGATTTGACGTGCACTTGTACCTGACACACCGCGAAGGTGAATTGCTCGCCGAATTACCTGCCGACGTGATCGTGCACAGTCCCATAGCAGCGCCGCCAGGATGGAGTCCCGCGATATTTGATTGCATCCCGGGCACAATCCTGCGGCGACAGGCGGCGGAATTCGCGGAAGTCGTCCGCCGCGAGCGGATTGATGTTGTCTACGACCGAGTCTTTCACAACACCATGATCGCTGGCCATCCTGCGATCAAGAAACTGGCGGTACGCCGAGTTTCGACGATCGTCAGCCCGCCGCACGTGGCTTTGCCCATGGTGGAGAAACGCTTCGTCCGGGCAAAACGCCGGTTATTAGTCAACGCCTATCGCCGCAGTGATCGAATCATCGCTGTTAGCCAGGCAGTGGCCGATTCCGCAGCGGATTATTACGGTCTATCGCGCGAGCGAATCATAGTGATCCGCAATCCTGTTGATGTAGCGTGGGTGCGTGGAACGGCGGGATGGACCGAACCGCCAGTTCGAAAATCGGATCCCGATCCACTGCGAATTGTCTGCGTCGGTCGAATGACGCCGGAAAAAGGCCAGTCGGACTTGATCACTGCCATGTCGACGCTGCGCGGCTGTTGGCGGGACACATTGCCAAGAGTCTCGTTGCGTTTGATCGGCGACGGTAACGATCGCTTGCGACTGGAGCAACAATGGGCTGCCGTGGGCGGGGACAGCCGCGAGGATGGGCACTCGATTGAGTTTGCTGGTGAGATCACACCCGCCTTGCCGGAGATGGCACGAGCCGATGCCTTGGTGCTGCCCTCCCTTTTTGAAGGAATGCCGAATGTGTTGCTCGAAGCCTTCGCTTTGCAGGTGCCCGTGATCGCCACGAGCAGTGGTGGGACGCGTGAATTGCTGCTCCACGCGGAGCATCCCACGTGTTTTTGGGCGGAACCCGATGATCCGGCTTCCCTTGCAATTGCGCTGCGTGACTTGGCTGCTGATCCCAAAAAGCGAACGGCACACGTGATTGCGGCGACTCAATTGATTCAATCTCGTCACGCAGTCGAGATCGCAATTGAAAAGATTTCGGAGCAGTTGCTGGGATAATCCAGACAACCGATATACTCACCGCTGCGTAGTACCGACGGCCTGCTTGCGGCGTGAAAAGTGGGAATTTTGTTGACATACCGTTTTTTTGCCAACTATAATTCCGCTGTTCGCCCCGCTGCACCACTCTATTCTCTCATCCTCGCTGGAATCACTTTCCCATGAACTTACTCGGGAAATCCTTCTCGGTCTTGATCCTATTGCTCAGCCTGGTGTTCATGGTTTTGGCACTGGCAGTCAATGCTTCACACCGCAATTGGCGTGACGTCGTAATGTCCGACAATGGCTTGAAGGCGCAAATCGAAACCTTTGACCGCACCAACAATCAGCTTCGAGAAGCACGGGCTCGCACCCAAGCTGACCTCGATCGTGAGCGAGTGGCCAGGCGGACTGCCCTGGCGGCCTTGGAAACCAAACTCGGTGAGCTCAATGAAGTTTTGAGCGTGAGCGAGAAATTTGCTCAAGATCTCCAGGCCAAGACAACCGAACTCGCACAGTCGGAGGAGAGCAAAACACAGGAACTGAAGAAACTGACTGCGGAAACCGATCGGCTGCGTTCCCTGATCAGGAAAGAGCAACAGGATCGGGACAATCTGTTCGCCGAAACGCTGAAGCTCACAGACGAGATGAATAGTCTCCGCGGAATCGTCCAGCTCCAACAAGACCGCAATAATCAGCTGCTGGCACAGGTGACACGTTACAAAGAAGTCGTTGATTCGGCGGGTCTGAACATGAACGATCCGCTCGATGGGTCGCCGCCGGACCGAAACGGTACGATTCTCGTCGTGGATCGACCGCGTAGGCTGGTCGAAGTTTCGATCGGCTACGACGATGGACTGCGGGAAGGCCACCTGCTCGAAGTCACACGTGGCGGCCGCTATGTCAGTCGTTTACGGGTCCGCAAGACCGAACCCGACCGCGCCGTGGCGGAAATTCAAACAGACTACAGTGAAGGTGCCATTCAGGAGGGCGATCGTGTCGACACTACCATCGAATAATCCGGGCGGCCGGCCCGCCAAGCGACCACCAAGCGTCTACACAGTTATGCTGTTGTTGGCAATGTTATTCATGCTGATTGCAGTGATCGCGATGTACGTGGAACTGAATCGCTGGTATCCGGATTACTACAAGACCAACACCGCGACACCCACGACAACCAGCATGGTCCTGTCACTATCAGGTAGTCACTTGGCCTAGTCAGCGGGGGATTGGCATCACTCGGGAAAATTTATTGCGGGTTCTGCCATTTCTGCTGAAGGTTCCGTCTGCTTCCGTCCGATACTACCGGTACCATGGATTGGGAGGGCGGAACGATCGGTGCCATCGTTCCATCATTGACAGGGCCATGGTGAGGCAGGGAGGGCTTCACCATGGCCCTTCCCTTTTCACGGCTGACGTGGGCGTTTGACGACTGGGGTCGAATGGGCTCTTAAATGATCAGCATCGTGTCGCCGTAGCTGAAAAAGCGATACTCCGCTTCAATCGCTTCCCGATAGGCCCGCATGATCAACTCGCGGCCTGCGAAGGCGCTGACAAGCACGAGCAGCGAGCTTTTGGGCAAGTGGAAATTGGTCATTAGCGCGTCAACGGCCGCGAATCGGTACGGCGGCTTGATGAACAAATCGGTGGAGCCGGTCCATTCTCGCAGCTCGTCCCCGTTCGCGGCCGCACTGCTTTCGAGCACCCGAACACTCGTCGTACCCACGGCGACACAGCGTCCGCCGGCTGCTCGCCGCGCCCGAATACTGTCGCAAGTCTCGGCATCGATACGCCCCCATTCGTGATGCATCGTGTGGTTGTCGATATCGGCAACCTCGATCGGACGAAACGTACCAATTCCCACGTGCAACGTCACCTCGTGGATTGCCGTCTGGCCTTTCGCGATATTCTTCAGCAAACTTTCCGAAAAGTGCAACCCAGCCGTCGGCGCCGCAACACTGGCCTTATCCTCTTCGCGCTTGCTTGCGTAAACAGTTTGGTAGTTCACCAGATCCGCATCGACCATTTGGCCATCGCGAATGTAGGGTGGTATCGGAACACGGCCAAATCGTTCGAGCCACTGAGTCGGGGAAACTTCATTTTTCCCTCCGAGCACGTGGTCATCTTTTACAGACTCAGCCAGCGGGCGAACGAACAAGTGCCCCTCTGCATCGCGTCCGATCACTTCGAGCTGGCCACCGTCCCGGGCATCGCGGTCCTGGAGAGTGATCGTTTCCCCAGTCTTGAGGCTGCCGCGCGTTTTCGTCAACAGTTCCCACACGCCAGTGCCGGGGTCGCTCCTCAGGTAAAGCCCCTGCCATCGACCTTCCGTGCGGGTGCGGTATCCAACCAGCCTGGCGGGGACGACGCGGGAATTATTCAAGACCAGGGAATCCTCGGCCCGCAACAGTTCGGGCAAGTCACGGACGTGATGATGTTCGATTGTCCCACGGGCTCGATCGATCAGCATCAATCGCGCGTCGACGCGGTTGCGCAGCGGTTCCTGAGCGATCCGCTCACGCGGCAGAGAATAGTCGTAAAGATCGAGTGAGTGCATGCGGCGAGTTTATCGGAAAAGCCAGTTGGCGAGAATGTCGGTGCCGCAATTTGCTAGCATGAAAACGATGAGAACACAACGAGAACACATGCTCGCTTGCGATCTGTGTGATCCGAGCGATCCCGAACTGGTGGCCGCCCGCCTAGTCGCACGCGAGCGTTGCCATGAGATCAATAGCAGTCATCCCCGCGAGGAAAATCAAGTTTGAGAACCTTCCGACGCCGCTACCTGGACCCAATCATGACTAGCAGGCAGCTGAAGCTAGCAAGCAGAACATCCTGAGTGATGCGCACTGCAAGTTGGTCCAGAATGCACGCAACCCACATGCATCCAACCTGCGAAATTGCCGAACAGCAATGCCGCGATGGCAAGAAATGCGGTGATGGGGCGGGAAGCATGCAAAGATCGACACCAAGCAAAAATACGCGGAGAATGCTACTTCACGCATTCACGGAACGCCAACGGAATACAAGTTGATCAAAGGCAGGCAGCACTAAAAGTCGGACGGAATCACCTCGTGACCAGCGCGGGTGGACATGTCACAGTAGGTGCTATAGTCCATACTATACGTAACGAATCGAACGCTGCCGTCGGCCAAGGTAAGATAACATCCACCTTCGTGTTGGCTCCAGTAATGCTGGAGGTGAATGTAGTATTCGCTACGGTCGTAGTTACCCTTCATCAGTCCCATCGTCGATGAGATGTAATGCTCGCATTCATTGCCTCCACAAATAGGCCACCCCCAACCCAAGTCCTCCGGAATCGTCCGCTCGCCAAAAAGGATCGTTGTGCTCGTTCCATCCAAAATATCACGAAATCTTTTTGCACTCTCGTTGTAAAACAAGCCATTGCCGTCATTGACTCCGACGCCACCTGGGATTCCGCCACACGCTCGGTAAGTGCTTCCAACGTCGGCATCCAAACTGCCGGCACTTCCCAAATAGTTGATCGGGTTCAGCACTCCACAGTCACCAGAGAGCGGCAGGGGACCTTCAGGCCCACTTAGCAACGAATTGCCTGAGTGCGGATCACTCGGGCACATCAACATACCGATAGGATGACTCGACGGATCGTTCGCCCCCCGGGCCTGTAAATCCTTGATGTGCTTGCCACAGTGAGCTTGGGAAAAATCAATCGACTCGAAGGCTGCTGATTGCTCCATGAACGGAAGAACTTGCGAAACCATCCCCCATGAGTAGCCGTCAGGTCCCGCTAGCGTGCTGCCCGACGGGAAGGTGCTGAACGACGCGTGGTAATTGTGAAGTGCTAGCGCGAACTGTTTTGAATTATTGGAACAGCTCATGCGTCGCGCCGCAGCACGCGCCGCTTGAACGGCGGGCAACAACAATCCAGCCAGCATGCCAATGATCGAGATCACGACGAGTAGTTCCACCAACGTAAATCCGCGACGCATCTGCGTCACGCTCGAGGCTGACTGATCGCAGATTCGCTGAATCGGATTCCGATGCGAAGGAAACAAGTGTTCATGGATGTAGTTCAAAATTCACTTCCATTGATCCGTTAGCAGGGACAGTACAGTCAATTTTCCATTTCTTTTGCGTCCCGTCGGACTCCTTACTTGCACTGACACGCTTGCCTGCCAAGGGTTGGTTCATTGTGCGTTTTTTAGGATCGACATGGGAACTTGGATTACCAGAAGAGGGCACCGGATCTGGAGAGCGAGGACCGTCAGAGCGGTTCGCCTCAGTGAGATCGACAGTGATCGTTGCTTGGTAGTGCCCAGCGTATGGCCCGTTGTCAGATGTGAAATGATAGCGGCCCGCACGAATAAGAGACGTCGCGGCTGGTCCCGAAGTTCCATGGGTTGGAAAAAAACTGACGACGCCACTTTCCACGCGCTTTGCACCGACCGTCACTTGTCCTGAAACGGGTTTGCGAAGCGAGTTCGATGTTCCGCATCCGGACAACGAAAGGCAGGTGACCACGGAAATACTGGCGGCAACAGCAGCAATACGCAGGCATGGCGTCGTTGCCTTCAGTCGCGACTCTAAGCGAACGAGCGAGTTGTTCATTGTGAAAAGCCCTCCATCGAGACAGTACGACAACGCCGTGATCGACCAATTCTTCTGGTCAATCAACCTTGAGTGGACCAAGTTTGATGCGTTCGCCGATCTCGAAGAAGCACAGCTGAGTGTGTTTGAATATATCTAGATATTTTACAACACCTCACGCATTTACCAAACCCTCGGCTAGAAAACACCAGACGAGTTCGAAGCCCTTCACGAAAGAGGCTTCGCGCGTGCGGAAGGTTTCGGTCGCGATCGAGGCGGAACTCACGTGTTGTTGGATGGAGGAGCGGTCAAATTCGTTACTGAAAAGATTGGCACCACTTCTGCTAGCGACCAAAGATCTGCTACACGCATGTGCGAATACGCATTTCCAATCAGCGACCGGGAGCAATTGGTTGCACGGCTCGGCATCGAGAACGGTTCGATGTCCGCGATCGATGCGACACCCATTCGCCGCCGCGCATCCACTTGGCAGCGTTTTCGCTTTTCGACCCCCGACGCGCGAGTTTTGATTGTTTTGAGCACACGATGGATGCTACCCCACGACATTATCGTGAAAGTTGTTTGGGATCACAGTCGTTTTTTTCGGTTCTCGACTTGGAAACCTGACGCTCGGCTGCGTCGACGGATTTGTGGTCGTATGAAGGAACTCGACGGGTTGTACATTGGCGACGGACTCGGTTGACATCATCCATCTGGCTGAAAGCGAGGAGATTGAACTTTGGGGCGACGTGTATTCGACAAAGCGGAGTTTTACATTCGACGTGGAGACCGGAAGCGACTACGGCGGTTGTTGAACAAGCGCCCCCAGCTTCGTTTCTCCGATGAATCGCTGGTCCTTTTGGTGCTTCCGATTGTCTCATTCGGAGACGAGCGATGCGTCCGATACGGCGTCTACGTAGCAGCACACTTCGACGCCTTGGCCGCCACAATCGGGGTGTCGGTGGGAAATGGCGAAGCGAGTGTTCTTGAATGCGTATCTATGTTTATTTGGCGTGAGCGACTGTTTTTGCCAGTATTGTGTTGCTACAGGAGCGACCATCGGAAGGATCGGTTTCTACGATCATTGCTCGGCGCGTTCGCTTAACGGTTTTCGCTTGTCGAGCCACAGCGTGTGCGTTGGATCACGGTGCCACCCGTTGCGATCGACTGACTCGAGCGGGCCGCGACGAGACCGGGTCGCGACGAGACCGGTTTGCGACGCTAAACTGCTCGCAAAACGCATCCTGCGAGTCCGTCCACCCTGTCAAAAATGGCCCACATGCTGATTTACTGTTTTGAAGACGAACGCGTCGAGAAGCTGGCGCCCATCATCCATGCCCGACCCGCTTACGGGATCACGTGCGCGGGATATCGCTTGGTCGATTGGCTCGATGAGCTACGGCGCCAGCACAGCGAGGCGAGAATCATTGGCGATGTTCGCGATTATCTGCGAGAGATCCAGTCTGCCGACTATGGACTGGAGTCGGTCCCCGCCTCACTGGCGGCGCTGGACGCATCGGCCGCCGACGTCTCCGACGTGTTGCTGGTAAACGCTCGTCTGGTGCCGTCGGTCGGGAATTTGCAAAGCCTGCGTGAGCTCATTCGTAGCGACCGGTTCGCCGTCATCATGTCCGCTGGCGAGGGAGGTGAATCAGAAATCGAGCCCGATGGCGACGCCGAGCCGGTGTCGGTTGGCGCCGTGCTGGCCGCATGGATGCCTGCCCCCGAAGTTGCCAAGGCACTCGGCCGCGCCAAGGCCGCAGTTGCAGAATCGACCGAGAGTGCAAATCACCTCAGCTCACGCCGAAAAGCCACTCGCGACGAACAGCCCGCGGAGCCATTCACTTACCAGATCCTGTGCCGGCACGCGGCCACCACCGCGTCGCGTTCCTCGTTGCCACTGCACGAATTTCGGTGGCCTCACGACGTCGTTTCGGCGCACATGAAATGCATTAACGGATCGATCGAGCATCGTATCGCGGTGGGCAACTACACCCAGCTTCAGGACGGTGTGTTCGTCGGCGAAGGCGTCTCGCTCGGAGAATATGAGTCGATTCACACTGGGGGCGGCGCGATTGTACTCGACGACCACGTCCAGGTCGGCCCCTTCTGTTTCCTCGAAGGACCAATGTATGCAGGTGCGAATACTCGCATCATCGAGCACTCCTCGATCAAAGACGGGGTATCTCTGGGGCACACGACAAAGATTGGTGGTGAGGTTGAAGCCTCTGTGGTCGAGCCATTCACGAACAAACAGCACCACGGATTTCTCGGCCACAGCTATCTGGGCAGTTGGATCAACCTTGGCGCGGGCACTTGCAACAGCGACTTGAAAAACACGTACGGCAAGATCAACATTCAGTACGGCGATGAGAAAATTGCGTCCGGGATGCAGTTTCTAGGCTGCATCATGGGTGACTACTCCAAGAGTGCCATCAACACCGGCATTTTTACGGGCAAGGTGATTGGCGTGTGCAGCATGATGTACGGATTCGTGACCGGGAACGTGCCGAGCTACGTCAATTACGCCCGTCTCTTTGGGCAAACTTCACTGCTTCCCCCCGAAGTGATGGTCAGCACGCAAGCGAGAATGTTTGCCCGCCGTAAAACGAAACAACGACAGGAAGATATCGATTTGATCCACGCGATGTATCACCGCACCGAGATCGAGCGGCAAAACTCGGATCAACTGGGTTTTTAATCCGCTGGGGTTGTGGAAACGCGGTCGGTTCCGTAGCATTTCGCGTTCCTCTGAGCCGGAAACATGTGTATTCCGGCCAATTTACCTTTTTTCTTTCATGTCCATTTGGTGGGGCGAAGGGCCGCAAGGCTCTGGAATCTCGCACACGGTTGCCACCGTCTGCGTCCATTCTCGAACCCGATGTGAAAGTACCCAACCTGGAGATTGCGCCGCATCACTGCGGGCAAATAAAAGCTGATGGCAAACGAAATTGTGAAAGAGATGATCGAGTCGGGCGTCCACTTCGGGCACCGCACCAGTCTCTGGAACCCCAAGATGGCTCCGTACATCTTTGGTAAGAAAAACCAAATCCACATTCTCGATATCCGCGAAACACTTCGCGGTCTTCTGCGAGCGAAGAAGTATCTCTCGCAAGTCGCCGCAGGCGGCAGCTTGATCTTGTTCGTCGGTACCAAGCGTCAGGCGGGTGAAGCCGTCGAAGAGCAATCGCTGCGTTGCGGCATGCCGTTCGTCAGCGAACGTTGGCTCGGCGGAACGCTGACCAACTTCCGCACCATTCGCAGCCGTCTGGGTCGCTTAGAAGAACTCGAAGGTCTCCGCAGTGGCGATAAGATCAATGACTACAGCAAGAAAATGCAGTCGTCGCTCAACCGCGAGTACCGCAAGATGTACCGTAACCTCAACGGCTTGCGGACCATGAACCGTCTGCCCGAAGTCATGTTCATTGTTGACCCAGGCAAGGAGCGTAACGCTGTTCGCGAAGCCAAGCGTCTCGGCATCACGACCGTCGCTCTGATCGATACCGATAGCGATCCAAGTCTCATCGACTTGCCGATTCCCGGTAACGACGACGGTATCCGCAGTGTCGAAATGATCATGCGAGAACTCGCTGACGCGGTCATCGCGGGCAAGGGAACCGTTCAAACGCAAGCCTCCGATGCAGGCGCACCGGTTGCTCAGAGCGAGGCTCCTGCGGCCACCGAAGCACCAGCCGAGCCTGTCGCTGAAGCCGCAGCAGCCGAACCCGCTGGGGAGTAAAGTCGTCTCCTGAAGGTAAATCGATTGCCGAGCTGTGCCATTCCTGATGATTGCCGCGGCTCGGCGCGGGATTGGCTGCATGTGCCGTTTTGACATTTGCCACGGTTTCCCATTTTTGAACCGGCAGCGCCAGCTGCGGGTGTCACCCGGTAAAAACATTGTAACGGTACTCGCGGCAACCGACCTGTCGATTGAGTGGGCCGTTTGGGTGATAGCACCAGTGCGGTTCTCGCAAAACCAGAGCCAACGCCCAAACCGCTCACTGATGCAGCGCACACTACCAACCAAATCAAAATAAATATTTGACTCTTGTTATTTAGGAAGCAAAGATGAGCATTTCTGCCAAAGACGTTAGCGAGTTGAGGAAATCAACGGGCGCTGGCATGATGGATTGCAAAAAGGCACTCGAAGAATCCGGCGGCGACATGGAGGGGGCGCTCGATTACCTTCGCAAGAAAGGACAAAAAGTCGCTGAAAAACGCGCCGACCGTGATGCCAACGAAGGCGTTGTTGTTGCGATCGCTGAGGGCAAAAAGGGTTTGCTGCTCGCGCTGAGTTGCGAGACTGACTTCGTTGCCAAAAACGAGAACTTCATCGCACTGACTGAGCGCATTGCCCGCTTGGCGATGAACCAAGGTGCCGCGAGCGTCGACGAAGTCAATGCCTTGGAGATCGAAGGCACGACCGTTAAGGAACATCTCGTTACCGAGACAGGCCGCACCGGCGAAAAGATCGAAGTCTCGGACGTGCAAGTCGTCGAGGGTGACAACATCGCTTCGTACATTCATGCCGGCAGCAAGATCGGTGTGCTTGTTTCCTACAAAGATGGAGGCAAGGACGAAGCTCCGCAGTTCTTCCGTGGCGTGGCCATGCATATCGCCGCAATGAAACCGTCAATCCTGCATCCCGATGAGTTCGATCCCGAATTTGTCGAGAAGGAAACCGAAGCCCTGAAAGCTCAGATCGTTGCCGAGAATGAACTCAACGAGAAAGAGAACCTTGGCAAGCCGGTAAAGAACGTGCCCCAATACGCCAGCCGTCGTCAATTGACTCCCGAGGTTCTGACTGCGACCGAAGAGGCGATCAAAGCCGAGCTCAAAGCTGAAGGCAAGCCGGAGAAAATCTGGGACAAAATCGTTCCTGGAAAACTCGAACGCTTCATCGCTGACAACACTGCTTTGGATCAAGAACGTTGCCTGCTGAGCCAGTTCTACGCCCTTGACGATACCAAGACAGTCGAAGCGGCCGTGAAGTCCCTCAGTCCCGATGCCGAGATTGTTGAATTCAAACGCGTCGCGGTGAACTGAGTCCACTGTCCCTCGCATTGTGAAAGATGAATACATCGGCTCCAGTCTTCGCTGGAGCCGTTTTTTGTTGGAAGTGGATTCACCTCACGCAGAAATAAGAATGTTTTCGACGAGCAACTCTAGCCCCCTCACCCCCGGCCCCTCTCCCCCACGAAGCGCGGGGCGAGGGGAGACTGGGGACGTGAGTCCTGACCGAGGTTCCACATGCACTCTCAACAAACCTTCGACCTAGTCGCCGCCTGTGCCTTTGGCTTGGAAGCGATCGTACGTCGTGAACTCGCCGGCCTGGACATCGAAGCAACGATTGGTGAATCGGGGCGGGTGCATTTTCGTGGCTCCCTGGAAACGGTAGCCAAGGCCAACCTGTGGTTGCGCTGTGCGGATCGCATTCTCATTCGCGTGGCCGAGTTCCCTGCTGCGGATTTTGACGCACTGTTCGAAAGCACCAAGGCGATCTGTTGGGGTGAATGGATTCCCGTCGATGGTGAGTTCACCGTCACAGGGCGCAGTGTCAAGTCGACGCTCACAAGCGTTCCCGCATGCCAACGCGCCGTCAAGCGAGCGATCGTGGATGCGATGCGTCGGGATCACGCAACCGAGGAGCTGGCCGAATCAGGAGCATCTTATCCGGTCGACATTGCGCTGCTCAAAGACACCGCGACGATCACGATCGATACGACCGGCCGGAGTCTGCATCGTCGTGGCTATCGTTCAGCCGTGACCGCTGCACCACTCAAAGAAACCTTGGCTGCAGCCATGGTAATGCTGAGCTATTGGAAGCGCGACCGACCGCTCATCGATCCGTTCTGCGGTAGTGGCACGATCTTGATCGAAGCCGCAATGATCGGGCGGAAGATGGCACCGGGACAATCGCGCGAGTTTCATTTTGAGCAGTGGAAGGAGGCGCCCCGCGAAGCATTGCTGGAGCTCCGTACGGAGGCTCTTCAGGGCGTGCTCGAAACCTTGCCACAGCGACTGCTCGGCAGCGATACTGATTTTCGCGTGCTACGATTTGCTCGCGAGAATGCCGAAGCTGCTGGCGTGACAGCAGATATGCACTTTGAAACCGCTGATGTCCGCGATCTGCGCAGCAGTCGGCGATTCGGTTGCTTGATCACCAACCCGCCCTATGGCATGCGACTGGGGCGTGACTGGGAGATTGAAGAACTGTACGCCTCGCTGCCCAATGTGCTTCGACACCTGACAACCTGGTCATTCTATTTCTTGACCTCCCATTCGGGATTTGAAAGAATACTTGGTCGAGACGCCAATCGTCGCCGCAAGCTCTACAACGGTCGGATTGAATGCACGTATTACCAATTCCAAGGGCCCAAGCCGGTTTCCGACACTCCCAAACCAGCGAGTGAACCGGAGGCAATGAGTGATGCCACGGAGCCACAGGAATCGCCTGAGCAAAAATCGAAACCCGCGAAGACGGGACGTCCTTACGTGCACGCCGTCGGCGACGCAGCCTTTGGTGCCCTGCCCGACAACGCACAACATCAAGCCGATTTGTTTGCGACGAGGCTGCGCAAGCGAGCCAAGCATTTCCGCAAGATGATGGCGCGGCGAAACATCACATGCTTTCGTCTCTACGAGCGCGACGTCCCCGAGATTCCGCTTGTCGTCGATCGCTATGAAAACTACCTCCACCTGAGTGAATTCGAACGACCCCACGACCGTGATCCTGCCCAGCACGCAGCCTGGCTGGACTTGATGGCGGAAACTGCCGGTGCAGCTCTCGATGTGCCGAAGCAAAATGTGTTTTTGAAGCGGCGCTCACGGCAACGTGGCAACACGCAGCACGAAAAAGTAGCCGAAACGGATCGGAAAATAAAGGTCCAGGAAGGCGGGCTGACGTTCCTTGTCAATCTGGCCGATTACATCGACACTGGCCTATTCCTCGACCACCGCGTCACGCGCGGGATGGTTCGTGAGCAAGCTGCTGGGAAACACTTTCTCAACCTGTTTGCCTACACCGGGTCATTCACGACCTATGCTGCCGCAGGTGGAGCCGCATCGACGACGAGTGTCGATCTTTCACAGACCTATCTCGACTGGGCGCAAGAGAATCTTGCCGCAAATGGTTTAACTGGCCCACACCACCAATTCGCGGCGATGGATATCGGCGAGTTCGTGCGCCGCCACCGTCCTGGCGAAGTTTACGATCTCGTCGTCTGCGACCCACCCACGTTTTCCAACAGCAAACGCACCGACCAGGACTGGAACGTGCAAACCGACGCGGTCCCGTTGCTAAAAAATATTTTGAAGCTCGTCCGGCCGGGAGGTGTGATTTTTTTCTCGACCAACTTCCGCCGTTTTAAATTTGAATCCGAGTCGCTCATGGCGACTTCGATTCACGAAATCTCAAAGCAAACCGTGCCTGATGAGTTTCGTAACCGGCGTATCCACCGATGCTGGCGGATTGAGAAGTAACAGACTTTATTCACAAGATCTACTGCGTTCATCCTACTCCAGCGTCCGTTTGGCAACGCCTTCATTGGTAATTTGGATCGGCTTGATATATCCCTCGTCATCAAACTCCATCTTCTCAATGCAGGTGGCGCGAGAATTTCCATCAGTTTCTGAATTGGGGCGGCGGTGATAGATCACGTAGTAATCGTCCGTGCCTGGAATATGAATCACCGAGTGGTGTCCTGCACCGTTTGCGATCTTGGGATCCTGTTCCAGAACTTTGGCAATTCGTCTGAACGGGCCGAACGGTGAATCCGCAATTCCGTAGGCGACACAGTAATTTGGGCCGGTCCATCCGCCTTCGGACCACATGAAGTAATACTTCCCATCACGCTGGAACATGAACGGGCCTTCGACGTATCCCTCGGGTGTGATCTCTTTGAAGGTCTTGCCATTATCAAACGGCACAAAGCCAGAGAAGTCATCGTTCAGTCTGGCGACGTTGCAGTGCCGCCAGCCGCCGTAAAACAAATAGTAGGTACCATCCGAATCGCGGAAAGCGAACTGGTCAATCGGTTGAGCACCGTTATGGAATTTGTCGATCAGCGGCTTGCCGAGATGGTCTTTGAACGGTCCCGCCGGACTGTTGGAGACTGCGACTCCAATCCCGCCTTCGGCATCATCGTTCTGTATGTCGTTGGCGCCAAAGAAGAAAAAGTAATTGTCATCTTTTTTGATGATGGACGGCGCCCACATGGCCCGGTTGGCCCATTTCACTCGCTCGGTATCGAGGATTCGCGGATGCTTCTTCCAAGTAACGAGGTCCTTCGATGAGAAACAATCGAAGAAAGTTTGCTCATGATAAGGAGCGGAATAGGTGGGATAGATCCAATAGGTATCATCAAAAATGATACCTTCGGGATCGGCATACCATCCCGGAAAAAGGGCTCATCCGACCGAAGCGTGCGCGATGGTGACTGGAGGTTTTCTGAGGCATAACTCAAGTGTCCAATGATTTGTTTAATAAAAGCGTCCTCGGCGAATCGAAACTCGCCGAGAACCGTTGGCGCACCGTCGACCGGGATATCCCTTGTCAAGTTGCACCTCTGCAGAGCTTGATACGAATGGCGTGGACTTAGGGCTTTTCTGCCGGTTTCACGGGCTCGACCGTGATCCGCTTGGCTCGGCTGGGGCGAGGTTTTTTCATCTTGGGATATTTTGATTGATTTCGGCGTTTGAGCTCGCGAGGCTCTTCGCGACCGGGTCGATCTCGGACCAGCCGGGAAGTTGCCGACAGCACGATCCACATCAGATCGTCGGACGTTTCAAGTTCGTCGCTAAAGTATATCCAAGCATCGCGTGAACGAGAAAAGCTGACTTCACGCGGATGGATTTCCAGGACCGCAGCAGCGTCGTTGGTCAGTGAGCGTACCAAGTTGTAGGCTAACACTCCGACCGCTATTTCGCGGTCAAGGTTTTCGGGAGTATGGCAGCGTAGATCACAAAATCCCATCGTGGTCTTCCAGCAAGCAATGTCCGTTTCAACGTCCCATCTCAGACCATAGAGTTCTGCGATTTCGTCAGCGCTGAAACGCATTGAGTCAACCAGTGTGGTAACAATCGTAAGCTCTTCGGTGCGACCTGTCAGTCGGTATCGAATGCAGCGATACTGGATGGATTCAGGTAATTGCTGCCACTGCTCGGGTGTAAACCGGTTCTTGTTATTCTTCGGTTTCTTCAACGTAATCGTCTTCTCGTCGAGCACTTCGCAGACGCCCTCAAAGGGTGAATTGCGACAGCCCTTGATCCCGCAAACCAGTTCAACACCTCGGCGATTCAGTAGCACCGAATCAAAAAACGATTCAAAGTTGCTATCCGCGACGACGATATCGCCAGCTACGAAATCACCGTGTTTTTCACGGAAAAGGCTTACCTCGCCGGTCAGTTTCCCCTTCATTGCTGCGGTGTTGTAATTGACAATGCAACCGGTCGCCAAGCAAGTCGTCACTACGCAGCGCACTTGAGGAAAGCCAAGCCCTTCTTTTTGAGTCGAAGGCTGAGGATAGACCTCTTGATTGGCCTGCGTATCAGGTGCGCGAAATACCAAACCATCGACCAAGTAGACATTTAGCCCGTGCCATTTCCACTGCGTAGGGGCTTTCCCGCGAAGTAAATCGACAATGCGTTTGCCAAGTCGATCGATCAGTTCAACGGTGAGCTTTGCCCTCGCCTTGCAGTAGGCCGAAGCATCTTCGCAGCAGGGCGACTGGCCTCGCCGTTTTCGCTCACGATTGAACTTCGTGAGGACGGTCGAACAGGCATCTCCGCGACTGAGGCACTGCGAAACGAACAAGCCGAGTGTGATCGCCGGGGTGAACTCCCGCTCACGGAACTTGATTCCAAGTTCATCACATAGCTGATGGACATCGTCGTCACTGAAGATTTCGGTTAGCCGGACTTGATCGAGTTGGATCAAATTGTCAATCCGCTGGACCACCTCGTGCGGATTGAGTGCCTGACGCAATTCGGCTCTGCGATTGGTATCGACAGGGGTTCCACGAGGTGGCAGAATCATCGACGGCATCCTTGCTGTGTTGAGATTTTTTTGAAGAAAAACCACGATGCAACAAGGATGCCGTTCTTCGCTAGCTCAAAATTGTTTCACGCGAGATCCGCCTTAAGTCCACGCCATTCGAGCTTGAGTCCGTTATTTCCGGCAGACCCAGTATAAGGTCCAGCGACAACTCGCACAAATTATCATTGGACGCTTGAGCCATGGAGTGCCGGGATAAAACCGGTTTGGAATCGAGAATGAAAGTTTCTTACGAGGAAGGTCTAACCAACTACTTCGGCCTCCGGCGGAGGTGCGACGAAGGTAACAACGTCGTGCTGAGCGTCCGTGCAGGGGGAAGCGTAGGCCAGCTAATTGAGCTCCGAAATCAGGTCTTCCATGTGCCGACCGTGTCATATGCGTCGGGAAGGCAACACCAGCTACACCGCTTTGGTAAGGGTAGTCTGGACATGGCGGAGTCGAAGAACCTGTGCATGCGTGGAAAATTCCAAACGCGAGAACCGGGAAGTCCCATTTGCCCCTGGGGTCAAGTCGTGATGACTCACTGCCAGGGCGACCAGCGAACCTCTATGAGCGCAATTCTGGTATGAACGCGGATGGGATGGCAGATGAGGCCGTAGTACCGTCGACGCGGGTGAACAAAGCTGCGACCGCAGTGGCGGAATCCGCCGAGGAAAGGGACCTCACTGAAGGGAAGTATTGCCGGATTGGCGTCGATGCTTCGGACTCTGAGCCGGAACAAGTATCAATTGGAGCGTCACGGGAAATCACGACGGGTAGCGTCACAGTGTGTCGCGATCGTTTGACCCAACGGAGGAGCCGTATGAGTCAAGGCTCACGTACGGATCTGTGCGGGGGGCGGCTGGCAACAGCCGTCCCTACCGCGATCCTGGAAAACCTCCGGCGCACCCTTCGGTCGGATGAGCCGGAAAAAGAGGGTTTCCCGACATGGTGACTGTATCGGAACTATCCGCCTCCTCCGCTTGCAGCGTTGAGAGGTTGAGGACCATCAGAAGAAAAGTAGCGGCAAAGAGACGAGATGAATATTTCATGAGAGAGAACCGAGACATGTTGACTGCAGTTTGGGGGGATAGCGATACGAAGGCGCCAGTTCTAACAAGTGCGTTGTAAGTCCGGGGACGATCGTCCCCGAAAACAAAATTCTATCCCATCCGGATTCATGTTCAAACTCGAGGTGTCCAGCCTTGGGCGTACTCGCGGCCCCACATCGCTTCCGCGTCGGGGTTGTCCTGCGGTTTGCCCGTTTTCGGATCGATGTGCAATGTGGAACTGGTGCGATAGGCCATATTCCCCAGGTGGCACAACAGCGTGCTCCGGTGCGCTTCGGCAATGTCGGCGTTGGGGCGTCGGCCGGTGTGGATACAGTCAATGAACTCTGCGATGTGGGCGGTGTCACCGCCGGCATCGCTCACCGTTTCAATTTCCTTGTTATGGTCGTCGAACAGAGTGTATCCGGTACCAAGCACGATGAGGGTGCCCTCGCTGCCGTGAAAGCTCACGCCGACTTGATCGTCATGAGGACCCATCGGTGACCAACTGATGCCTTCCCAGGTGATCGTTTTTGATTCCGGGAAATCGTACGTTACCATCATCGTATCGGGAGTTTCCTGGTCGTCCTCGTGCCGGTATTTGCCGCCTCCCGCTGTGACACGATTTGGATGGGTTACTTGCAAGCCCCAGCGGGCCAGGTCGAGGACGTGGATTCCATTGTTTCCCAGTTCGCCATTGCCGTATCGCCATTTCCAGTGCCAATTGTAGTGGACAAGATTGTCGACATAGGGTTGTCGTGGAGCGGGGCCTTGCCAGAGATCCCAATCCAACCACTCCGGTACAGCGACTTGTTGACCATGGCCAATGGATACGCGTCGATTGTTGTACCATGTTCGGGCATACGGGACTTTGCCAATCCCGCCAGCCTCGATCAATTCGATCGCGCGCTTGATCGCCGGCCAGCTTCGGCGTTGGGATCCCATCATGACGGTCCGGTCGTGCTTGCGGGCCGCTTCGACGGCCCAGACTCCTTCTTGAGCGTTATGACTGCATGGCTTTTCCACGTAAACATGCTTACCCGCCGCACAGCCCATCATTGTCGCTGGAGCGTGCCAATGATTCGGTGCTGCCACCACGATGGCATCGATCTCGGCACGGTCCAATACTCGCCGGATATCGGTGGAGATGTCTGGACGCTGCTTCGACCGATCTTCAATCATAGCGGCAGCTTTCTCCGCCGCTCGAGAATCGACGTCGCACACGCAAACCACATCCGCATCTGGATTGGCGATAAAACCTTTCGCGAGTGCCGAACCGCGATTATTCACCCCCATGATCGCGATGCGAAGTTTTTCCCCGGAGGCTTGCCAGTCGCTTGTCGCCGCGTCGGTTGCGGTGTCGGCGACGGCGCGCCTACTCAGCACGGACGCTCCGATCGCCACCGTGCCCTGCAGGAACAATCGCCGATCGTGTTGGTGTTGTCGAGGGGATGTCATGTGATTCTCCGAAGATGAAAAAGGACAGGTTATCGGTTGGACTGAATTAGAAAGGCAGCCAGGTCCGCCATGGACTGAGCGTCAATGGTGGATTCCAACCCTTCAGGCATGAACGATTTGCCGGAATTACGAAGTTCTTCGACGTCGATCCGCAATACCGTCTCCAGCGAGTTGTCGGCCTGGCGAAGCGTGATACTGCTGGCGCCCTCGTTGACGATCATTCCCGAAATGATTCGATCGTCCGCCGTCAGCAGAATGTAATTGAGGTACTGAGGATTGACTTCGCCGTTGGGGTCCATCACCGAGGCGATCAGCGTCTCGGCGCCACGACTTGCGATAGCCGCCAAATTCGGCCCAAGCTCGTGGCCCACGTCATCGACGCGGTGGCAACTGCTGCAATGCGTTTTAAAGAGGCTGCGTCCGCGCTGCAGATCACCGTTCAACTTCAACGATTTACGATAACGCTGCACAACAGCAGCGCGTGCCGCGATCTCCTCCGGTGTGCGAATCGGCACGGCAGCTGCTGTGGTATCGTTCGATTTCCTAGGTTCCGCCTCGGCATGCCGCTTGCGAGCTGCGATTTGGGCGGCGAGTTGTGTCTGAAAAACACTACCGACCTGCGCGGAGAGTGTGGAATCACTTTTTAAAATCTTCTCGAGTGCCGGAGCCTCACTACCAATGGCTGTTTGCACGGCGGCCTGGATCCACCGATCACTCGGGTTCTGGCGTAGGATGGCAGTCAGTCCCGTCGTTCGATTTTCCGGTGCAGCATCCGCGAGCGCGAACGCCAGCTCATATCGCACGTCGATCGATGGGTCAGAAGCGAGTGCGGCAAATCTGTTTCCGATGGAAGGTGTGCTCTGTAGCTTGCGTGACAATCGCACTGCATGACGACGGACGTGCGCATCCATATCACTGAGTCCGGCCACTAAAGTATCGACGTCGAGTTGGCTCATCCCGTCGAGGGTGTACATCGCGTGCATCCTGGCCAACGCTGAATGGTTCGTTTGCACCATGGACCGCAGTGTTGCAGACGCCGCCGTGTCTTGGCGCTCGTACAACAATCGCGACGCGGTCTCCCGATGCCAAGCATTAGCACTGGCGAGCAGCGAACAAAGCTGATCGGTCGACATACGCCCCAGGTCGCTCGTCTTGCGTTGCTCAAAATTCTCAGGAACGATGCGGTAGAGCCGACCGCGATCACGTCCCGATGTCAGATCGAGATGCTTCTTGATTTCAGCGGGCAGAGAGGCGGGATGCTCAATCACTTCGCGGTACATATCGATCACATGAAGCGATCCGTCTGGAGCATTGGCGAATTGAACGGGGCGGAACCAAATATCGCTCGAGCGAACGAATTCATCGTGATCATCGATGCGACGAGCGATCAATTCCAGCCCCTGTTTTTCAAGTCGCTTGCGGTGTATCAGGTTACTGCCCACATCGCCGACAATTGCCGTTCCTTTCCACCGGGTAGGCCACGCATCACCACGATAAATAGTCACGCCGCTCGCGCCCGTAAAATAGCCCGAGGCTCTTCCACCACCCTCGATCGGTCCATTCGCCAGACCTGCCACTCGCAGCCGAGTCCGCACTGTTCGCCACGGTTCGACCGGGCTCGTGCGGTACACCTCGGCCTGCGGACCATCGGCGGCAATCGAGGTTCGTGAGGGCGGCGGTGAGTAATAGGGATTCACCGCAATATCTCCATCACGATACATCACCTGTTGGATGTGATCACTGTTGGACGACACAAACTTTGTCCCCCAATCGTCGAACGACATCCCGTGTTGAGCCGCTCCACCGGTTAGCTCAAACCGGTAAGTTTTTGGATCGAACGCTAAATCACGACCACGTATGTTCTGTCCCTGCATGGTGCGAGTTGCGTGGGGATCACGAATTTCGCCGCCCACGCTACTACACGCAATATGAATACGATTGTCCAAACCCCAACGAAATGAATTCAATAAACCCTGAACGTTCGACGTACCAAATCCAGTCAGCACACGCTGCTTCACATCGGCGACACCATCGCCGTCGGTGTCTTTGAAATACAATAAATCCGGTGCATCGCCAACAAACACCCCACCGTCATAGGGGAACACGGCTGTCGGCCATAGCAACCCCTCGGCAAAAGTGGCTCGTTCGTCGTAGACTCCATCCCCATCGAGATCACGCAGGCGAGATATCCGCGAGAGACCATCATCGCGGTCCTCGCTGTAACCACGCATTTCGCAAACATAGAGAGTCCCGCTCGCGTCCCACTCCATCGCCACGGGGCTCGTAACGAGAGGCTCGGCCGCGAGCAGTTGCATTTCAAAGCCGTCGGCGACGTCGAAATTTACTCCAGTCTCCTGCGCTGGTGTGGGGGGGATTCGCGGCAATTCCTTCCCGTAATCTGGCTCGCCAGAATTCTCGGCCGCTGTCGCATTCTCCAACAACGCCCCCAAGCCTTCCATTAGCACCCTCTCAACTTCGGGAGCAACGTTCGATGCCGCTTCGCTGGTTTCGTATCCGCCCTGGCCATACGCCTGGTTTGTTCCAATGTAACCTGGGCCGTAATCACCGTAGGCTGCCATGGCGACGTGCAGGTCCGGTCGCATCGCTTTGGCAGCGAGTTGATATTCAACAAAAAGCTCACCAGGCATGTATAACGCGCGGAACATCGCCCACGCTGAGACATCCCAAGTCAATAGCATGCCCGCTCTCGCATCGCAGCACCCACGCCAGTTTGTCGGCGGCGCCCCAGTAGCTCACGCCATCCCATTTCGCGAGCGCATCTAGCAACACTTCGCGATCGAGATGTTTTGCGAGCGGCAGATGGACCGGTTCGGTCATCCACTGAATGTCGTCGGGTGTAACCGAAAATTTCTCCGTGTTGTTGAACGCTTGACGCATACCCTCAGCGACGCGCTCGGCCAAAACCATGCGATTGGCATAGGAGCCGTCGTTGTACTTTCCCGCACCGACGTTACCGCCGGCTCCATTGAAATGCACGTTCAGAGTCTCGGGCATTTCCTGCCCACGAATAAACCGCGCGATCCCGGGAAAATCGGGGCTGGGGATCCCCGTCCGGTAGTAGCTCTGCGGATGGCACGCATAATATGTCAGCACCGCGATCGGCTTGTCATCGTTCCAAAACGAGAGTGCACTGAGTTCGGCGTCAATGGTGCCTTCGGGTAACGCCCGGATGGCGGGATCTTTCGTCGCGGTATAGCGAACGGTGACCACCTTGCCGCTTTTATCCTGAATGCGTCGATTCGATGCAACCCGCTCCACCTTCGCCTTGCCGAACCCCGCATGGGTGATTGGCTTCGCCGAAGCGAGTGACTGTTTCGCCGCGATCGCTAGGCGATCAATGACACGCCTGGCAAAAGTCCCGTCATGAGCCCCGAGATCGGATGCACCAATCTGGTTGAGTAGTGATTCAGCACCAAAATCACTTCGCGGCGCATCATGTTGATGCAGCGTATGAACGGCGACTCGTTGCGGTACTGTCCCCGCCGCCTTGGCGATGCGTTCGCGAAACGCATCTTGGCTCTGGTTGCTGATCCCAATCCAATCCACCGCACACAGCACGATGGGTTGGCCGGCACCCATCAAGACGATTCCGCGACAACGCAGCCCAAGTTCATCGACGCGCCGAACACGGTCATACGCCATCATCAATCCGACGGGCGGAGTGGCATCGATGTCGAACGTCGCGAGGGCCAACTGCGGCACCGCGACCGCCTTGTTACTGCGTGCAGTATCGGCAGCAGGCAACGGTGTGATGAAGCAGCAGGCCTGGAGACATAAACAACAAACAGAGTATTGAATCTGCCGAGGAAAGGCTTTCCAAGCGATGCGGTGTTGGATCACAGAATGCTCGATCATCAAATAGATGCTCCAAAGCGAACAGGTGGGCGGCGGGAGGCGGGAGGTAGGAAACACGGCACGTCACCCTTTCCAGACTGACAGGCTTCGAGCGCACATGTAGTCGCGTTTCGCTCGGAAAGTGACGCCGAGAAAATATCGACTCCAACAAAACGCTCGATTCACAGAGGGGCAGGAACGAAGACATGAAGTCCTGACCCACGCCATCTTGATGGCGCCGCTCGGATCGGCTCAGTGTAACGCAACCGAATGTCCTGGTGTGTGGAAGTTCACTGCACAAAATCTCAACAGAATTGTTTGACTAGGGAGCAGGGTGGCGGTAGCATACCCCGTGAGGGGAGTCGGCCCTCGGGATTGTTGATTCACTCCACCGCACAGGAAAGAAACATGGTTCGTGGAATTTCAGTTCATGTGGGCGTTAACGAAGTCGATCCTGTTCACTACCAGGGTTGGTCGGGGCCGCTCAGGGCATGCGAAGCTGATGCCGAGGATATGCAATCTCTGGCGACGGACCGAGGTTTTACGGCGAAGACGTTTTTGACCAAGAAAGCGATACGCGACAGCCTGCTCACGGCCATCGACAAGGCCGCGAAGTCACTGAAATCGGGCGACATTTTCTTTCTCTCGTACTCCGGTCATGGCGGACAGGTGCCTGACCTCAACGGGGACGAAACGGATTTGCTGGATGAAACCTGGTGTCTCTATGACGGTCAATTAATTGATGATGAGCTGCGGGTGAAGTGGTCTCAATTCAAGCAGGGCGTGCGAATCTTGCTCATCTCGGACAGTTGCCATAGCGGTACGGTTTCGCGTGCACCGCTAAGCCTCTCTGCTCCTCCCACTGGGTTTGAGGCAGTCAACCTTGGGATTGAAGGTGCACGATACCGTTGCATGCCAACGGAGGCGGCTGCAAAAACCTATCGCACCAACCGCGCGTTCTACGATCAGATTCAGCGTGACTTACCGGCAACGCCGCCCCCGGTCGAGGCGTCCGTGCGTTTGATTTCCGGATGCCAGGACAATCAGTTGTCACTCGATGGGACATTCAATGGACTCTTTACGGGGCAGCTCCTACGTGCGTGGAGTTCGGGGCACTTCGTCGGCAACTATTCAGAACTGCACAAAACCGTGCTGTCTCAAATGCCGGCGACCCAAAGCCCTAACCATGACGTTTTTGGCGGACCCAACCAGGCGTATGACGATGAGACCCCTTTCACCATCTAATTGAATGAGACAGTTGCTTCCGTTCGAGAGAAACATGATTACGACGACAACGCCTGAGATCGACCTGAATGCCAACGCAGCGTCGCGTCGTGATCGAGCCACTCGGCCGTGGACGTTTCTTTTCTATCTATGTGGCGACCATGGCCAATGGAGTCGCCGCATTCGCAAGAATCTGCAGGACATGGAGGCGATCGAGCCATCCGATCAGATGTATATTGTGGTGCAACACGATCTAGCCGGTGAAGGCGCGACACGATTCGTAGCTGACCCAGGTGCTGGCGAAATTAAAAAAGAAGTCTTGGGGCAGGTCAATACAGGCGATCCTCAAACCGCACTCAGCTTCTTCCGTTGGGGTATTCAACAGTGTCCCTCTAAACACATCGCCATCGTGTTAGGTGGAACCGGGATTGCCGAACCGCACTCAATTATTGGCAGCGTCGATCGGGTGGGAGACTACGAGCAGTTATTCGCGTTCTGTGACGACGGTACGGCAGAGGATGCCATGAATCCCGTCGAGTTGGGGGATGCGTTTGCTGCTCTCGTGGAAGAACGGGACGGTCACCCCATCGACTTGGTCGCCTTCGACATCTGCTCGATGCAGTTCCTTGAGATTGCCTATCAACTAAGGTCGCAGGTTCGAGTCATGGTCGGCTCGCAAAATAATGAGCGTGCCCCGGAATGGTCATATTCCCGCTTGATCAATGGATGCTCGAAACTGCTTGAGTGGGATCCCGTAGGCCAGGATGTCGAGACGCAAAATGTTGACGACCCCAACGACCTATTCTCCTTCTTCAAAGCCATGGGCTATGCCAATCCGAACGACCCTCGTGCCCTGGGCAGTGTCATTGTCAAAGTAATCAGCGAAACCCGTCACAAGAAAAGGTGTCTTCGCCCCATTGTTTCTGCGTTGGACCTCACGCATCTCGACCGCATGACGCGGTCGCTCGATACCTTCTCTCTCGCGATGTTGGGATCGCTGGGAAACCCGGTCGTGTGGGAGATGCGAGACCGTGTGTTCAAGCAGCTCGTTAACGAATTCCACGAGCGCAATGCGAAATTTGCTGAACTGAGCGACCGCGAGCTGATCGCTTACGACCTACTCGAACTCCTGCTGACGGTCAGGGATCATTTGAAACGAATCATTGACAAAGGCGAGCTGGATTTCTGGTATCACCAGCAACTCGCCCACATCCAAGCGCCTCAAGTCGCCGTACTATGGCAGGAGTCAGAGGAGGACCGTCGCGATTTTCTGCGGGCGCAAAGTGAGTTTCCTCCGTTTGACACTTGGATTCGATCCTTTCCGGGCGATCTGGCATCACAGCTACAACACGCATTCGCGTGGCTAACGGAGACTCAGCGGAACCTCCGACCGGGAAAGAATGGGAAGGACACCAGCACACTCGATCTGGCCGCCCAAGAACGTTTGAAGATTCTCGAAGGGATGTGGCAAGACTTTCAGAGTCGCGACCAGCACGAGTGGAAGGACAACTTCGAAAACGCGAGACACTTGCTGAAGGTCACGAAGGAAGTCGCCCGACTCTTGGAACCGGCGTCGACCCAGCACGCTACCAGCGGACGTTCCTTCGTGCTGGCGAGCGAACCACGACGGACCAAGGGCGGCGAAGCCCTGCGTAGTGGCGTACTGATCCATCGGCCGCAGCATCTCGACCGACTTGTGAATTCCAGCTATCTGCATTTGGATTTTCATCAGCATGTCCATTGGGTATCGTTACTTGGCGCGATCAATCTGATTGCCAATCATCCTGGAGACATGTGGCGGCTGATCAGTTCTCTCCTTTCAACTGCTAGCGCCAACGCGCGGGACGATCTGCTCAAACGGTTGACCGGCCCCGATTCGGTCATCTCGGGAGTGGGCAGTCAGTTTCGTGCCATGCGCCGCCCACCCTGCGTCACGCTCTCGATCAACGAACAGACGATTGAAGAAGTCAACGATACGGTGCAAGCCGATCATGACTCTGCTCATAATACGGTGAAACGTCACGGCTATCGTGTGCTACTCGAATCATCTCGATTGGGTGCCACACTCGCCGAGCAATTCAATCGGGTCAACCAACAGACAATCCAGAATATACTCAGTCGATTGGAGGGGCTTTTGCAGTTGTCATGGATTACAAAACAACACTTGAGAGAATTTGAGTCGCTCGGTCGTTCACTTGGCGAGGACGTTATTCAGCAACTCGACAGTCCGTTGGCGGATGAATGGCAGCATGTGCTCTCGGAGAACCCGAACGATGTCCTGCACCTGCAGCTCCAACTTCCACTGGATTTGATGCGTTACCCATGGGAGTTGATGCATGACGGAGAAGCGTTCCTTGGCGAACGATACGCACTGGGTCGCCAACTCTCCACCCCCAGTGGAATGGCGAGACCGGTTCCGACGCGGACACAGCGCGGATTACGGGTTCTGATCATTGGGGACCCGCTCTTGGATGGTTCAGTTAACTGCCAGCAGCTCTTTGCCGCTCGGGAGGAAGCCAAGCAAGTTGCCGATCAGTTCGAGCGTCTGCACATCGAGCTAGGCAATGAGCTGGACTTTCATCGCGAGCGAGACGTGTACATTCAAGAGACCGTCACCACACATCAGTTTCGCGAGATGCTGCGTTGTGGCAAATACGACATCATTCACTTTGCCGGTCATGCTCAATACGTCGAGTCCGATCGGGAACGCAGTGCCTGGATCTTTTCCGATGGGCCCCTTTGGGCCGTGGAGATCCGCAACACGTTGGCAAAGTGCAGTGCGGTGCCTTGGCTCGTGTTCGCAAATGCCTGCGAATCTGGGATGGGCAAAGGCACAATGGCGGGCTACCAGAGCAACGTTTTTGGCTTGGCGACCGCATTCATTAATCAAGGTGTGACTGCATACGTGGGACCGCTGTGGCCGATCGGTGATGCGGTAGCTTTTCAAATGGCGAAGGATTTTTATCAGGCCTTGCTGCTGCAACGTGAGAGCGTGGGGGAATCGCTGCGGTTTGCCAAAAGCCGAGCCAAACTCATGACGACGAGGGAGCTGGATCCGAGTGCATTTTTAGGCACTCACACCGGGCTGAGCTGGGCCAGCTTGATCCTCTACGGCGATCCAACCATGAAGCTTATGGACACGTTCGGCATGCAGTCGATGGGGCAACCAAACCGCACCGCAGCCAGCGAACGGGGTCAACGCCAGCGGCAGCGAGACCGCAGCCTCACGATACGGCGGCAACGCTATTCCGCAACGGGAACGAGGCAGCCCCCGCTCCAATCCTCCGTATCGACGACGCATGATCTCTTGCGTGGACCTGGGATGGAACCGAAAGTACTCAACAGCCAGCAAATGATTGCCGGGATTGCCGAGAATAAATACGCCTTGGAACTGGATGAGCAGAACGGCGTGCGATATTGGCAATTTTCCGATGGAACCGGGTATCGCCCGCTGCCGGGGTCATTCCTCAAACAAGGGCTAGACGAGAATGACTCATTCCGTGAAGAATTTGGGCTTCCACCGCGGCTCTTCAGCGCCCCCCTCACGCCGCGGCCAATCGGTCATTGGTTGATGGACCGGAACGCAGGTACGCTCTTAAATCTTTCTCGAGAATACGATCAACAGAGGGTCACGAGTGAACAACTGGTCCAAGTCCAATCGACTGGAAAGACGACGGCACTTGGAAACTCGGCACTGCGTTGGGTCAACACTGCTTCTGGCGGCAAACCCAACCGCATTCTTCTGCTATTGCACGACACACTTAGCGATGCGGATAGTGTCGTGGAATCACTTGGAGAATCATTTATTCGGTGGGCCTGCCGTCAGTACGGTGCCGTGGTCGGGTACAGTCACCACACACTGTCGAAATCACCTCTCCAGAACGCACAGTCTTTGTGGCGTGATTTGCGCAAGCAACTCGGCGCTCGCGCCGACGATCGCAACCGCATGGATATTTTGGCACATGGACGCGGCGGGTTAGTTGCAAAAGCATTGATCGAGAATCGGCGTGTTGGTGATGGTGATCCGACCTCATCGGTTCGTCACATCATCTTTGCCGGCACGCCGCACGTCGGCAGCCATTTGCTCAAGCCAGAAGCATGGGGCCAGGCCGCCGACGTTTTAATCAATATGGCACACGCCGATGGAAGCGGAATGTATGCGAGGCTCAGCGGGTTGCTGGCGCGGTTAGGGGCGATAGAGCAGATGGGTTCGCGGAAAGCACATGCGCCCTTGGAATGCGAAATCCCCGGCCTCGCCTCGCTTTGGCCCGACCGCTTGAGGCACGTTGAACAATGGCCCTCGGATGTGAAGTGCTCCGGGATCGCTGCCATCTACGGGCCCGGTCGCCAGCACAACACGCTGGGGATTGTCCGCGAATGCTATCGCAACTCCCAATATCCCCCAGGTTGCAAGTATGTCGATCCCACGGACCTGATTTCGGAGTCAGCGAGCCTGTGGAATGGAGCGCATCTGAATACGCACAAGAGTTGGAAGGTTTTGCTACTCCATCCGTACGCTTCGTCAGAGGAATTGAGAGAGCAGCTCGGACCGGAGTTAGTCCACACGCTGCCAAGTGGAATGGCCACGAAGGCCGCACACCAGATCGGCATTCACCGCACCAATATGCTCGCTCTGGACAAAACTCAGGATTTCATCCGACAACGTTTGCTCGAATCTTGACGAATTCGCTCATGAGGACTCTCGACTGACGAATTTGCAGAACCGGCTGATTTCACCGTCTGTGGTTGCATCCTCGTGCAGGAATGCAAGTCTCGATTCGTCGAACTTCGCGAAAAAATCTTCCCACGAGATGGTTGACAAGCTGTCATTGCGGTGACCGTGAGGGAAGTCCACACGCAAAATGCCGATGCCGTCGGGCGTCTCCGCCGTCTCTTCGACGGTCGCTGGGACGCCCCCTCGCTCTTGGATCCACTGCTTGATCGTCTGATGGTCTGTCGTCGTCGTCGCCATTGGTTTTCGCCCAGTTGAGGGATAGGGAAAATTAAGGATGTATTACGCTTGCGTGCGTCAATTGCGACCCATGATGCAGCGAATGCCATGCCACTTGATCGGCAGTGAGCCAGGGCGGGACAACGCATACGGCGACATTAGCAACCCGCTGGCGCAGTCGGTCCACAAGGCGGGACAGCCTAACCGAGGGCCAGATGGTTTGTGCAAAGTGGCCATGTCTGAGAGAAAAAAACGTTACACTATGGGCACTCGTATCTGCTCCCCGTCATTAGAAAGAAATCGTTTATGACAATTGCCGCCCCAGCAAAGCTGCTTCCCGAAGTCGAGGCATTTTTGAGCCAGAGTCCGTTTCCCAGTTTCGTAGGCGGTCGGAACTTTCCGGCCGCCTCAGGCGATCTGATCGCAACGATGGATCCTGGCTCCGGCGAAAAACTAGCGGAAATCCATGACCTGAGCACTTCCGAGGTCGATCAAGCTGTTGACATTGCCAACGCATCCTTTCCTGCGTGGAGTGCGCTATCGCAGGACGAGCGAGGTGCGATTCTCAACAAACTGGCTGATGCGGTCGAGAGTCACAAGCCCGTGATTGCGCAGATCGAGGCCCTCGACGCCGGAAAAATCGAATCGCAAGCAGCGGGCGACGTACAAAACTTCGTCGACACGCTCCGCTATTTCATCCGACTTGCCGCGAACGTCGAGGCGCGTGAGAAGCTTGACGTGCCAGGCTATGAGGCTTGGAAATATCGTCAGCCCTGGGGGGCGTGCGCGTTCATCTTCCCTTGGAACTTTCCATTCTTACTAATCGGTTGGGGGATCACTCCTGCACTCTCAGCGGGCAACACCGTTGTCATCAAGCCCGCCGAAGACACGTCGTTATCAGCAATTTATCTGGCGAGGTTAGCCAAAGAAATTGGCGTGCCCGACGGTGTCATTAATGTGGTCACCGGCAGCGGAGCCAATGCGGGGGCAGCACTCTCGAACAATACACAGATCAAGCGGATGTCGTTTACAGGTTCACCTGAAGTAGGACGATTGGTCGGCGAAGCCTGTGGGCGCAACCTTGTGCCGGTCAAGCTCGAACTCGGTGGTAAGGGAGCAGCGGTCGTGTTCGATGACGTTGACGTCGCGGACACAGCTGAAAAGCTCGTTGGCGCGATCACGTTTCACTCAGGTCAAGTCTGCTGTGACGCTACTCGCTGGTTTGTTCAAAGTGGGATTTACGATGAGTTCGTCAAGGAATGTACCGAGAGAATGCAGAAGCTTCGGGTGGGGCATCCACTCGATCCCAATAGCGATATGGGGCCGGTCGTGAATGCAAAACAGTGCCGTCGCGTCCTGGGATATGTCGCCAAAGGCCAAGAGGGTGGGGCCGAGTGCTTGTGCGGAGGTACCGAAGCAACCGTCGAAGGCTACACCGGACATTACATAAAGCCGACATTATTAGCTGGTACGCTTGACAACGTCGCAGCTCAAGATGAAATATTTGGCCCGGTCGCCTATCTCGCGAAATTTGACAGCGAAGACCAGGCGATCGAGATGGCCAATGACACCGATTATGGACTGGCCAATAGCGTGTGGACCAACGACGACGGTCGTGCGGCTCGTGTCGCCGAGGCGATGATCGCGGGAAATAGCTGGATTAACGCCCACAATGTATTTGCACAAGGTGTGCCCTACGGTGGCGTCAACAAAAGTGGGCTGGGTGGCGGTGTGCTTTCGCCAGAGACACTGAACGACTACTACCGTAGCACCTCCATCGTCCGTCCCCTCGCTTAGCGGGGCCTTTGTCTCTTGTTCGTCTCAGAGTTTAGTGGCTGGGTCGAGTTAGACGCGGATTTCCAACATTCGGCACAGTGTGGTGGATTTTTTTTGGACCGCACACTTACTATCGGACCACACACCCGATGCTGTGCGACGCCGATAGCTTCCCTCACGCGAAATGTACGCCTCCGTTGGATGAGCCAAAAAAAGCGGGCGACCTGAAGGCCGCCCGCTCTGCGTTTGCGATCAAAGAAATGCCTTTGCATGGCGTGATCGCTCTCTCATTATCCGTAAATACTAGACCGTTTCCATCGAGAGTGTGAGCACACCTTCGATGGTCAGACCGTAGCGATCTTGGCTTTGCACTCGGATACTAAAGCTTGTCTGGGCGGTGGTGTCGATATCCACGGTGGACTTCAATTCATCGCCTTCAATCACGAACAATGCGTTGTCGCTATCGCCCTCGCCAGCAACGAGAGTGTACGTGTGAGTGTCTTCGGCGTTCTCATCTTCAGTCGTCAAGGTACCGAAAGATGTTCCCGACGGCGCGTTGGCGGGAATGGAACTGCCAGTGATCGCGATTGCGGTCGGAGCTTGGTTGACTCCGCTGATCATGATCTCCAGGGTTTGCGTTAGCGTCAGTCCACCAGCGTCTTCGGTCTGGACGTCGACAGAGTACATATCGTCGATCGCGTCATCGAAGATTTTGTTGGTAACCAAGTTGCCGTCAACGATTTTAAAAGCGTCCGGCTCGGCACCGTCATTTGACACAACGGTGTACGTGAACGTGTCGCCATCGTCAGGATCAACGCTACTGAGGGCACCAATGACGGTGTCAACAGGTTGCCCCGCAGCGACAATATTCTGGTCGATGGTGATCGCCGTGGGTGCCGAGTTGTCCGCCGCCGCCGCCTCGGTCACGTTGATCGTGAGCGTTTTCTCGACCGACAAACCGCCGGCGTCTGTGGCACGGAGATGGATCGTATAACTGGACTGGGTTGCGAAATCGAGCTCGACTGCGGTCTTGAGCTGATCACCCTCGATCACAAACGAGTTGTTATCCGTATCGCCAGCACCCTCAACGAGCGCCGCCACATAGGTGAAAGTCTCGCCCGCGTCGGCGTCAACGGCGACGAGAGTTCCTACCACGCTACCCGCCGGTGCGGTCTCTTCGATCGTGTCCGAGCTCAAGCTGATGTCGGTTGGAGCCG
Organism: uncultured Planctomycetota bacterium; assembly: GCA_963763175.1. GTDB lineage: Bacteria > Planctomycetota > Planctomycetia > Pirellulales > Pirellulaceae > Rhodopirellula. Next base: position 2,450,081 of record CAVXOB010000011.1, read on the forward strand.
AGTTTACTGGCACAGCAGTTTCGGCAACGGTGATCGTGAACGTCTCGGTGGTCGAGAGTCCCCCGGCATCGGTGCTGCTGACGCGGACCGAGTAGCTGGACTGGGTCGCAAAGTCGAGTTCGCCGGCGGTCTTGAGCTGATCACCGTCGATCACGAACGAAGCGTTATCGGTGTCACCTTCGCCAGCGACGAGTGCGTAGGTGAACGTGTCACCTGCGTTCGCATCGGTGCTCGAGAGAGTGCCCACCGCCGTGCCAATATCGGACGATTCATCAATGGAGCTGCTGCTCAGTTCGATGGCAGTCGGCGCGGTGTTCTCGACAGCTTCGGTAACGGTGATCGTGAACGTCTCGGTGGTCGAGAGTCCCCCGGCATCGGTGCTGCTGACGCGGACCGAGTAGCTGGACTGGGTCGCAAAGTCGAGTTCGCCGGCGGTCTTGAGCTGATCACCGTCGATCACGAACGAAGCGTTATCGGTGTCACCTTCGCCAGCGACGAGTGCGTAGGTGAACGTGTCACCTGCGTTCGCATCGGTGCTCGAGAGAGTGCCCACCGCCGTGCCAATATCGGACGATTCATCAATGGAGCTGCTGCTCAGTTCGATGGCAGTCGGCGCGGTGTTCTCGACAGCTTCGGTGACGGTGATCGTGAACGTCTCGGTGGTCGAGAGTCCCCCGGCATCGGTGCTGCTGACGCGGACCGAGTAGCTGGACTGAGTCGCAAAGTCGAGTTCGCCCGCGGTCTTGAGCTGATCGCCGTCGATCACGAACGAAGCGTTATCGGTATCACCTTCGCCAGCGACGAGTGCGTAGGTGAACGTGTCACCTGCGTTCGCATCGGTGCTCGAGAGCGTGCCCACCGCCGTGCCAATATCGGACGATTCATCAATGGAGCTGCTGCTCAGTTCGATGGCAGTCGGCGCGGTGTTCTCGACAGCTTCGGTAACGGTGATCGTGAACGTCTCGGTGGTCGAGAGTCCCCCGGCATCGGTGCTGCTGACGCGGACCGAGTAGCTGGACTGGGTCGCAAAGTCGAGTTCGCCGGCGGTCTTGAGCTGATCACCGTCGATCACGAACGAAGCGTTATCGGTATCACCTTCGCCAGCGACGAGGGCGTAGGTGAACGTGTCACCTGCGTTCGCATCGGTGCTCGAGAGAGTGCCCACCGCCGTGCCAATATCGGACGATTCATCAATGGAGCTGCTGCTCAGTGCGATGGCAGTCGGAGCGGTGTTGGTTTCAGTTACTGAAACCGTGAACGATTTCTCAAACGACTTGCCGGTCGAGTCGGTTGTCTTGACCCGAATGGAATAGCTTGACTGGGTCGCGAAATCGAGAGCTGCGGCAGTCTTGATCTGATCGCCATCGATCACGAACGCGGCGTTGTCAGTGTCTCCGGTGCCAGTAACCAAAGAATACGCAAACGTGTTAGCGGCATCGACGTCGGTACTCGTTAGCGTGCCCACGGCCGTTCCAACGGGCGAGGATTCTTCAATCGAGTTATTCGAGAGCGAGACATCGGTCGGCGCATGAGCTACGCCGCTGTTAGGGATCGCGGGTAGATTGGGAGTTGGTAAACCGACGACACGGCGAAGGATATCGCTCGAATCGAGTGGACTGAGCCCGTCGGCGCCGGTGACATCGCCAATCAACACGGGGTCAATTGTGGGAAACAGACGGTTCGTTGGCGTGGTGCTGATCGGATCCGAGTAGACGAAGCCGGTATCGAGGTCGACTCCGACGCGGGCCACCAGACGCGCGTCTTCGGCATCGTAGCGCTCATTCATATTGACGTCGCCGAGATACGCGACGATTTGCAGACTGTTGCTGGCGACGGCGTCTTTGGCCCCGGCGTTGACGTCCAAGTCCGAGATGCGGACGACCTGCGATTTCCCGTACGTCGCCGTCTCAGGCACTGCAGCGATCAGCTTCAAGAAATCGGTTTGATCAGCGGTAAGCGGATCAATGGAGAAGAACGAAATGGTGGCCGTGCCGGGCTGCGTCAAGTTTGAAACGATTTGGCTGCCCTCGGGCGCGTCCGAACCCAGTTGCACGTCGCTGATGTCGAGCATCGAGGGATCGTAGTGGATCGTCATCGTGAGTGACGTCACTCCCTCGGAGTTGCTCAGGCGAAGAGGTAATCCATCTTGCAGTCCCGCACCGCTACCGTCAGGGACTTGTAAAGCTTGACCCGGTCCACGAACGATGCCGGGAAGTTCAACCGAGACACCGGTTGCGGCGTCGACAGTGAAAGTGGCAACGTAGTCACCCCCCGCGGCGCCATCACCGTCGCCGTCGAGTAATTCGCCGTCGGCGAGATCGGTGAAGGCGTCGGCGGCGCTTCGGAGCGTTGCGGTATACGTGTCCGGTGCTAACGCTCCGTCGCTGGCGACAAAGGCGATACTCGTACCGTCAACAACGAACGACCCGCGAACGTCACCAGTCGTTGCACCATGGAGCACGACATCGGCCGCACCTGCTGCTTGGCCTTGGGTATCGAAGAGGTTCAGTTGGTCAGCGTTGACTTGCTCACTGAATTCTGCTGTGAAACCGCTGGCGGACGGTTCAAAAGCAGCGATCGTTGCAGCCAACACGCGGCGGTTTTCCAGCGACTGTAGCGACAACTTCCGTGATTGACGTGGGACGCGGCGCTTGGTAGACGACGAACGATTCGACTTGAAAAGACTACGCATGGAGAAGAGGACTTAATCTGGAGGAACTGGGAGTACACTGCTATCGCGGTTGCGTTAACGTTACAGTTAAGGAGAAGGGCGCAACTGCTACACAGCACGAAAAGCCATCGGCGAACGGGTGTGGCGACGAGGGGGAGAAACCCCCACTTCATCGGGAAACGTGATCTCGATGTTCGGCCGCAGCACCCGGGGCGTCTGCCGTGACAGCCGGCCCCGATGGAAGGCTTCCAGTCTATGACCCATCGGATTCTGAGGTTGGACTATTTTAATCGACGAATAGTTCCCTACGCGATCAAAGTCGACGTAAATGTTCGGTTATGACGCTATAAGCTGTCGCGACGACGCGTGGGAAATGAAAGCCTGGCAGTCGCCAAGATGATACTGGTAACTGGACAGTTGGGACCGATAATAGAAAACGTCCGAACATCAGCCGTTTTCTCACCCACGCACGTGTGCGGCGCGGTGCCCCCCGGCATAAAACACCAACTCACGCACAAGCTTCCTAGCTTGCATAATCTCACCTCGTGTTGTGAAACTGACCGTTCGTTAGGAACTTTCAAGCACTCTCACGAGTCAAAAGGCCCATGATGAAAAAACGCGCACGCTCATTGTTTGTCCAACCGCTCGAGTCCCGTCGATTGCTTGCCGCCGTCGACATTCCGGATGACTTGACCGGAGACGCATCAGCATTGGTTTCTGTGCCCATCAACGTCAATGACGCAGCCGCCATCCGCGGGGCTGAAATCCACTTGAAGTACGACACGGAGCTGTTAGACCTTGATTCCGACGCGATCACGGCGGGGACGGTTTGGACGGGAACAGACACCCAAGTCACTGCGAACGTGGACGACGCTGCGGGTACGGTGACGATTTTCGTTTCTGCCTCGGCGGGGCTGCTTACCGGCAGTGGCAGTCTCGTGATTCTGAAGTTCACTGTTGCTGACTCGGCTGTGGCAGGTGACACGGCGGTTCTTGACCTTACCAACGTGACGTTGAACGAAGGCCAGATTCCAGTCACGCCAGCGTCCGTTCCTGGAAGTGATGCCACCGATGGACTGATCACCATCATTGCGGGCTCGGGAAGTGACAAGATTGGGGGATTCGTCTACGCCGACACCAACACGAACAACGCTCCTGAAACTGTCGAGGGTATCCCTGGCGTCGTGATCACGCTGACAAATGTGACGACGGGCGAGACACATCAAGCCACAACGGATGCGACGGGACGCTACGATTTCGAAGGCATCGGCCCAGGTGACTATCGTGTTGCCGAGGCGCAGCCGATGGCGTACCTCGAAGGGGGCATCAACGAGTTGTCGGCCACTATCTTGGCCGATCAGACACTTGGTGATCAAAACTTTCGAGAGCTCGGTTTACTGCCGCAGTACGTTTACAGTCGACTGCACACCTCTTTGGTCCGCCCCGTCGGATCAACAGCTTGGACGGACACGATCTTGCAAATCAATATCGACGCCAGCACGAACGCTACTCAGACGGCAAACAGCATCGCAGGCCAATCGGCGAACAACGGTGCTGGTCAGGTCGCAGCTGCCGCGTCAGCGTCTTCTGGAGATACCCAGGATGCTCCCGCCGGTGAACCCATTTCCTCGACCGTCGTGGCGCCACTGAGTACCCGGCTGCCATTGAGGGAAGATCAGGTCGCGCCGCTGGCTAGCTACTCAACTCAGCCTAAGAACGAGGACGCCAATGCACTCGACCAGGCCTTGGCGGCGACAAGCATTTGGTAGAGGGGCAGGATGAATCCAGCGTGAAACTGGAAACATCACTCAATTGAGATTGCCGTTGGCGATCGAAGTTGCGTACTTGTGTCTCGATACACGCTCGATGCTGACGTCGAGGGCACGGCATGGTGGCTGGCCTGGTGTCAGCTCTCTTCCTCCTATTCTAGCGGGCCAAGGATGGCTAAACGACCCTCTCGTTTCAACGTGCAGTGTCTCGAACCGAGACGCATGATGGCAAGCGTCTCCATGCCGAGCGCTTCCCTGCCAATTCCAACTCAACAGAGTTCAGCCGTCGCAGCCGAAGTTTCAACGCCCATTGACGTCACTGGCGCTCGCGGATTGCGAGCAGCTGAAGTGCGGATTCAGTTTGACCCCGCGGAGGTCACCACGGACGCTTCCAAAATTCGATCCGGTTCGGTATGGAGTGGGCAGGCCGCGATCATCGCGAAGGTGGACCAGAGCGCAGGCACGATTGTCGCGTTCGTATTCTCAGCGAATCCTGTCACGACGGGTGAAGGTCAGCTGATCGATATTGACTTTGTCGCACAATCCAAGGCGCGGCACGACGGGCCGATTGAGATCGATGTCCAAAAAGTGCGGCTCAACGAAGGCCGCATCGCACTGACGAACGAACCGGTGGTGGGTCATGACTCCAGCGACGGACGGATCGAGACGGGCACGGTTGCCGAAGACGAAAAGAAAACTGTCCGAGTTACTCAGACTTTCTTCGCCCCGTCAATCGCTGCTTTGAAGGATTGCGAGCCCTGCCCTGTTCAGCCTCAACGAGCATCCAGTGGCGAAAATGTCTTGCTTCGAGGATCATGGCAGGAAGTGCAAGGACCACTCGCGCCACATGCCGTCGACGACGTCTTTGAGCATCTATTTGATTCCTCGTCTACCCAGAAGCACGACTACAACGTTCGCGCGACGTGGCAAGGACCCATCGCCGCCCCTTGAACAGCATGTGATTGACATACCGACCTTAGACTATCCCGCATCCTGGATGACTTAGAATATCCCGCATCCTGGATGACTGCCACTCAACTCCGAGAAGAACCTTCGGATAGGGTTTGAGTGTTCTTGCGTTGAAATCGCGAACGCGAACAAATTAACGGCCTGCAAGGGACGAAACTCGTGATGCTCGCATCTGCATCGATCGCGAACGGACTCATTTTCAAAACTCACGGCGAGGCGACTCTATAGGTCGACTGCCGTGTCGCTTGCCGACGCATCCTGCTGTTGCCTGAGCAGCACCATCGCTTGGAGTACAGCATCGCATTGGTACTCGATCGCGGATTTCCACTGGCCTGCGGAGGCTGCATCGCCGGCCTCGATGGCAATTCTATCGACGCCGCTCCAATCTAGATCCCAGTGGTACTGCTCGGAAGAGCCGCGGATCTCCGTGACTATTTTGACGAGGCGGTCGAAAATCGTCCTGTGTTGATCGACCTGGAAGCGACGATAGGGGCCGGTTCCAACGGCAATTTCGGAGGTTTCAAGCCCGGAATCGTAGCTGCCTTGGACTGGACGGCTCGCCTGTTTGCGTCGACGGACGTTCAGCGGTTGCCGTCGGTCGTCGGTAGCAAGGATGCCACTGGCCCAAATTCCTAACGCAACCGCACCAAGCAGGAATGCGACAATGGCAGACCCTGTATACTTTGAGCCACCCGAGAAGGCCGCGATCGCCAGCCCAATGGCAGCCAACCAGCAGACCGTCGTCACGGCGAGTAGCGCCCGCGACGAATGCACGCTGCTCCACCGAAAGGTGCCCTCACCGGCTGGCTTGAGACGTGGTTGGGTGCGGTCGATCAAATTCTCGCTCGCTACATCTACCGCGATCACGGTGATGTTGTCCGGGCCTCCACGCAGGTTAGCTAAATCGACGAGCACCGGCGTGAGTTTTTCCAACGGCAGGCAGTCCATCAACACACCGAGATCGTCGTCTTCGACGAGGCCAGTCAATCCGTCGCTGCACAGCAGATAGCGATCACTGAGTTCCAATTCGAACGGACCTTCCAGATCCACCATGACGTGAGCGCCCGGGCCAAGGGACCGCGTGATCACGTTCTTGGGAATGGCTTTGCCGAGCGGGCTGTCGCTGCTGACCTGACCGCTCGCTTCCATTTCCCACACGAGCGAGTGATCGAAAGTGAGCTGTTCGAGGACCCCGCCGCGGAGTCGATAGACTCGTGAATCGCCTACCTGAGCGACGTAGCCGCGGCCTTGCACCAGCACCAGTGCGCTTGCGGTGGTGCCCATATTATGGAATTCCGGGTTGCTCTGTCCACGCTCAAAAATCGCCGAGTTGGCGCGGTGAACGGCTTCTCCCAGTGCCTGGCCGATATCACTCTTCTGCGATCCAATGTATCGCATGGTGATCTGCTCACATGCGATTTTCGACGCCAGCTCGCCCGCCGCATGGGCACCCATCCCATCAGCAACGACAAACAAATGCCCCCGTCGAGCAAACCGCTCAGCCGATTCAGCGACCATCACGGCGTGGGAGTCTTGATTGTTTGCCCGACGCATCCCCACATGGGTCAGCTCGGCGACGTTTACTCCGGGATGCCAAGAATCAGACAAACGACAAAAACCCGACGGTAGGAGGGAAATTGATTGCGGGGGGCTGACGGATTTCGCCGCGTATACCAGTAGGATATCAGTGTGGCAAGCTTGCGTCGGATCGCTATCGCCTGCGTCGCCGCCGATGGGTCCAAGTATAAACGCGTCGCAATCACTCACCTAGTCCCAGTGCTGGAATTTCGCCATCAACAAACAGGAATCACCAGGAATCACCAGTTCCTTACACCGCTCGCACAACGACGCGGGTGCCTTGTTTCGCGATCACTCGTACTGGGCGGCCCAGCTCGATGTAGTCTCCCTCGCTGACCACGTCGACCAGCATCTCATCGACCTGGATGCGTCCGCCTGGACGAAGTGGTGAGACGGTGGTGCCTGTTTGACCGATTTGGACGCGCTGCCATGTCGGCGACGACTCCGTGAGGTATGCGTCCTCTGGGGCAATGTTTGCCTGCAATGTTAAACGGCTCAGCCCTGGAATGCTTCCCATGTAGCTGGTCAGAAAGATGACCGCGATCATGAATGCGAGGAAAGCGCCAAGGACAGTCAATATATCGCCACCGAGTGCGTTCCAATCGACATGACTGCCCGACGTGGAGAAGTGCCCTGACGCCATCACGAGTGAGCCTAGCGTGAGTGCGAGACCCAGAACGCCGGCAACGCCGAAGCCCGGGATGACGAATATCTCCGCTGCAATGCAAAGCAGACCCATCGAAAACAGCAGGACCTCCAGCCATCCCGACGTGCCGCCCAGAAAACGACTCCAGAAAAAAAGGCCGAAACACAGCAGACTGATGAGGCCGCCGGCGCCGAGGCCGGGGGCACTGAATTCCAACGCCAACGCGATCAGACCGGCGAGCAGCAGCAGAAACGTAAAAAACTTCTTGTTCAATATCAATACAAGCGTATCCACCCAGCTCCGTTGCATTTCCCGAATCGGCGTTTGCACATTGAGCACGCGTCCTAAATCTTCTTTACCGGAGACGATTTGATCAGCGACCCCCAGTTCCACTGCGCGGCGACCGTTGACAATAAAAAACATGTCTTTGCCTGCCTCGCGAATCGGTTTGCCGACTGCCCACTGCTCGACATCGTTCATCGACGCAAGTTCTTTGTCCGAGAAGAATCGCTTCTCTCCGGTGTGTTTATTGGTTGCCCTGTAAACGACCATATCTTTATCGGTCATCTTTTCGGCAAGTGCGACTGGACGACCCGTGGCAGCCGCTGTATCGCGAGCCCTTTGGGCCAACACGCTGCGGCTTTTGGCTTGCGTGTATCGAAACGCACCGTCTTCGCCCATTACGATCTCTCCTGCATCGCCAATCCGAGCGTCCGCTTTCATCAGGATCGTATCCATGGCCAGCGATAGCAGCGCGGCACCGCTAATCGCGTCCTTACCGATATATGCGACGGTTTCGACACCTTTCGCATCGAGCACCATGTCCATCAGTTCGAACGTCACCATCGTGAAACCACCTGGTGAATGGATATCAAGAATGATCACGTCGACTCCGGAGTCAACTGCCGCTTGGAACTTGCGTTGGAGCAGCGCGCCGCTGAGCGGATTGATGTCTTCTTTCAGCGGCAGGATCACGGCGGTGCGTTTGGCCGTGGGTGCTACTGTGTCGCTCGCTCGATCCGGAACCTCCGCGTGAGCCGTTCCACGAAACAGGCACACGAACAGGGCCAGGATGAATGAAATCGACATCGCTCGAAAATTCTCAACTGACATCTCATGCCCTTCGCCAAAACGACGGTACGAATAACAATAACACACTGAAAATCTCGACCCGACCGAGTACCATCAACCACACGAACAATAGCTTCGCTCCTTGGCTGAACCCTGCGTAGTTGCGGGTGGCCCCCACCACGCCAAGTCCCGGGCCAATATTATTGAGCGTCGCGGCAACGGCGCTCGCACAATCCACTAGTTTGTCGTCGAGAGTGCCCTTGAGCAACTCTTTTCCCACTTCGGATTTGTTCGCCACGGTACTCTCGACCACCCCCCACGTCGAATTCGGCTCGAAAGTCACCAGGGCCAGCCACGAAACCACAAAAATTGCGAGTACTAAACAAAAGTACAAAAGGATATTGTGGGCCAAAGTAGGGTCATCCACGGCTTGCCCACTAATTCTCAGAGGCCGGATTACTCGTGGACGGTGGGCGCGCTCCATCTCCAACCGAAGGATTTTGCAAAATAAAACGATGCGAATCACCTTTAATCCGCCGCCTGTGCTGCCCGCGCAACCACCGACGAACATCAAAAGCAGCAGAATTCCCCGGCCAAAATTATTCCAGTGATCAAAATCGGCGGTTCCGTAACCGGTCGTCGTCATGACGGAGACGACTTGGAAGAGCCCATTACGAACCGCAGCGGTGAACGTGCCAAACCCATCGTCATGAGCCCGCATGCCAAAGAACACGACCCCCGCAGTCACAATCCCGATGATCGCCAGATAAGCGCGGAACTCGGCATCGCGAAGCATTCGTCGAGGATTTCCAATCAAACTCAGATACAGCAACGTGAAATTTGTTCCCGCGAGCACCATGAAGAAGATCGTCGTCGACTCAATCAGCGGACTGTCGAATCCGCCCAGCGACCGGTTGTAGGTACTAAAACCACCTGTGGCCATCGTTCCGAAGGCGTGGCAGAGCGAGTCAAACACGCTCATGCCTTCGAAAAAATAGATGACTGTCAGTACGATATTGAGGCCCACATAAATGGCGGCGAACACTAACGCGGTATGCTGCATCCGCGGCATGCTGCCGTCTTTGGTAGGCCCTGGCATCTCGGCCCGCATCATGGCTTTGCCCGCTGAACCCTGACCCAGGATGGCTACAAACAACACCACGATCCCCAGCCCCCCGAGAAAGTGAGTCCATGAACGCCAAAATAGAATACAGTGAGGCACGAGACCGGGTGTTTCGAGATCCGTCAGGACGGTCGCACCGGTGGTACTGAAGCCTGACTGGGATTCGAACATCGCTTCGATGAACGTGATCGGCATCCCCTCGGCCGTCTGGGTACCACTCAAGTAGTACGGCAGGGCCCCAAGAACGGTGGCGCATACCCAAGAGAGGCCGACGATCGCCATTGCCTCTTTGCGAAATAGCTGGCTGCCCTGGCGGTGGCTGCGTCCGAAGAAACGAAACAGCATCCCCACACCAAAACACACCCCCATGCTGGCGACGAGCCCGTAGGTAGCACGCTGCTCGAACGCGGCCGATGGCGGCACGTGGGTGCGTTCCGCCAAAAGTGGAAATGCGAACGGAAAACTGAAACTCATCGACGCGCCGATGAGCAAACAGATCGTCCCGAGAAATCGCAATAACAGCGGGTAGTTCAAGAGGGCCGCCACCCGTACGTCTCAGCCAACGAGCCGCAGACGATACTCCGCAAGTCGCGCAGCCGGATCGGCTTGCGTAAGATGCGGTAGGCCCGCATCCGCGCCGCTTCGCGTTCGATCGCTTCGTCCATCATCGCGCTCATCAAAATCGTCGGTATTCGCAGAGGCCGACCCGCGAGTTCCCGGATCACCTCAATCCCCGTCAAGCGAGGCATGTGCACGTCGACCAATATCAAGTGAATCGGAGTTTGACCAATCATCGCGAGCGCTTCCTCTCCGTCGCTGGCCTGGTGTAAATTCAGGCCACGATCGGACAATGCATCGCAAAGGGTTTGGCGAAACCCGGCGTCGTCATCAGTGATCAGAACGTTGGGAACCATGGATCATACGTTAGTCAGCTCACGGACTTCGGCGTTCGTGAATGGGGTAGCGAGGCGAGCACCAAGTTGTCCGACGACGCGAGCGGCAGCGTGCGAAGCGAGGTGACCGGATTGTTTCCATGATAGTCCATTGGTGATGCCGTACAAAACACCACCGGCGTACATGTCGCCCGCACCGGTAGTATCGACGGCATTGACGCTGACACCTTCGATGGCGATCGCCTCGCCACCATGCATCAGCAGCGATCCATTCGCACCGAGCGTCATGGCAACGTTTTCGGCGGATTCGTGAATTTTACTGGCGCAGGCCACCGCATCGGTTAACCCGGTCAAACTCATCGCTTCCTCTTCGTTGCAGAAAAACAGATCGACCGGCCCGCGAATTAAATCCCAGATTTCATCCCGGATCATGTTGACCAGAAATGGATCCGATGCGGTAAAGGCAACTTTCACACTGTTCTTTTTGGCCAGTTCGATGGCTCGATAGGCCGCTGCCTTCGTGGACTCACCGGTGAACAAATACCCCTCGATATAGATGTATTTCGCTGCTGCGATCACGGCCTCGTCGATATCGTCGGGACTCAACCGAGCCGATGCCCCGAGATTGGTAAGCATCGTCCGCTCAGCATCGCCAGTGATCAGGATGGCGCAGGTGCCCGTTGGCGAACCGGGCAGAGGCTCCACATCGATCGTCACGCCCAGAGCACGGAGGTCCTTCAGGAAGAACTCGCCCGTTTCGTCGTCACCGATCTTGCCCACAAACGCCGCCCGACCACCAAAATCGGCTAACGCTGCGACCGTGTTGGCCGCCGAGCCACCGGCACAGCGATGGAGCGAAGGTAAGTCGAAATTGGCCAAAACGCCAGCTTGCCGCTCGTCATCGACCAGCGTCATGATGCCCTTTTCAAACGCGAGCTGTTTTAATAGTTCGTCTTTGACTTGGGTTTGGATGTCGACGAGGGCGTTGCCGACGGCGTAGACGTCATGTGACATGATGCGCGATTGAAAAGTGGAGGAAAACGCAGGGCATTTGATAGCTGCGGCACAGAATGCGGTTTCCGTCCCTTCGGGGCAAGTGGGCCTACACTGGGCTAGCCCGGTGTCGGTGGGCGCATGTCTCGAATCCGAACCCCAAACCGGTCGCCCAGCTTCACCGCTTCGACGGTTCCAATCGTTTGCGGGCCGATCGACAACCGCAAAGGCCTATCGCACGATATCTCCATGGGCAGGATCGTGCCCGGCACCAAATCGAGTAGACTACCCATACTCAGCTTTCGCTCACCCAAGGTCACGCTTAGCGTTGTTGAGGCGCTCAGCAAACGCCGCTGGTATGCCGATTGCGCGAATTTTTGGGATTGTGCCATTTTTACCGTCGCTGCCTCCAACCTCTGGTATCGAACGCCGCCCGGCATCAACTTGAGCTAATCTCGTCCTCCTCATCAAACCACTTTGCGATCAGGACGTCGGTTGATGAGTGCACCACGATGGATGTTGCGACGACGAGGCCGATAATGTGCAGCATTCGCTCGGAGCCATCCACACCAGATCTCAGAATGAGCAGCCCATAAACGACCGATGCAAAGCCTTTAGGACCGAACCACGCAGCCGTCCACCATTCGCGTTTGCCCAACCCACTGCGAAAGAGCGCCAATAGCAGCGAAATGGCCCGTACAAAAATCAACATACCTACCACGAAAAGAACTTCGGAAAACGTTGTTTTGGCGAGCAGTTCCAATGACATCAAAGCACCGAAAACGAGCAACGCCGCAAGTTTTAATACTTCTGCAAGCAACGAGCCAAACCGATGAAAGGCATCTCGCGCTGGCGGACTCACCGACGCAATAGTGACTCCGGCAGCAAACGCGGCCAGAAACTCGTTGAGATGCGTGGCTTGGGCAAGCAGAAACACGGTTAACCCAATCGCGAAACCATTCAGCGGTTGATAGTCTTCGGATGCCCCAAAAAATCGAGAACCTTCCAGCCGCAGAACGATCCACGGCAGCGAGATTCCTAAAGCGATCCCACCAACGATTTCGCCCGTCAGCCGCAAGAAATGAGGTTGATCCGAACTTGCGATATGCAGCAGCGCCACGACAATTGGCAGTGCCAAGCCGTCATTGAGCCCGCTTTCAATATTGAGCAGACGTCGCAAACGCAGTGGTACCTCCTGGCGACCGACGATGGCGGCAGCGAAAACGGGATCGGTCGGACTGAGGGCTGCTCCCAAGATCGCCGCCTGCAGCCAAGACAGGCCGATCAGACCATGAGCCAAGACACACGTGAAAAGCATTGTCAGTGGCATCCCCAGTAGCAGCGCGCGGCCGGGCAATCTCCACGCGCTGGCCAAATCCCTGGCGCCAACCCGCATGCCATCGGTGAACAGCACCGCAAACAGAGCGCACTCTACCAGTCCGACGACCAGCGAATCCGTGGCGTTGATGTCTAATACGCCGACAGGCTCGCTACCTAAAACCAATCCGACGGACAGAAAGAGGACGGCGGTCGACAGGATGCTGCGGTGGGTGTACCCCGAGATCAACACCGCGAGCAGCAGCGTAATCGAAAATACCAGTTCCAAAGTGATCGTCATGAATGCTCAACTCTCCGTTTCTAATTCGCCGGCCTCTACACAGCATGTGTGTCGGCGCAATTAATGCTAGAGTGGTTGCTAGACTGGTTGCCGGGGCGATCGTTGCCAAACTGATGGCAGTTGCGTTCGGAATCCAATCATCAGGGAACAGCGAGATGTTAAAACACAGACTGATTCTACCCGAAGGCATCTTGTTGATCGAACCCGACGAACCGCTCCAAGCCAGCGACTTCGCATCTGTTGCCGCAGAGATAGATCCCTATATCGCACAGCGCGGAAAGTTGCCGGGAGTGTTGATCCACGCAAAATCGTTCCCGGGCTGGGTCAACTTCGCCGCCGCGATGGCGCACATGAATTTCGTTGAAAGTCACCATGCTAATATTAGCAAACTCGCCGTGGTCAGTGACAATCTGTTACTCGCCAATGTGCCTGAAATGATCCGACATTTGATCGATATCGACATCAAACACTTCCCTGAGTCCGCGTTGAACGATGCCTCGACGTGGCTGGAAGAACGCTAGCTCCGCAGCAGCGAGTCTAACTTCGCAGCACAAGCACGGGACAGTGCGCGAAACGAACGACGCGTTCAGCGGTCGAGCCGATCAGCAAACGCTTCACGCCCGTGCGCCCATGCGATGGCAGCACGATTAAATCGAAGTTGTTTTGCTCAGCGTATTCAGTAATTCCGTGCGTCGGATCGTTCACGACGGTATCGTAGTGAAGACCTTCGTGGCGTGCATCGCCAAACTCGGACTGCATCGCCTCTAAAGCGCGTTTCACGTGATCGACATCGATTTGAGCGGCCAGCCCGATCTCCGGTAATCCCCAGTCGGCGCCTCCCGCCATGCCCAGTCCAGTGTCCCCGGAATATCCGTAGAGAGGCACCGGATCAACCACATGTAGCACTGTGATGTTCTCGTTCTTGCCCGCGATATTCATGGCCGTTTCGACGGCTTCGAGCGAGAATTTTGAGAAATCGTAGGGAGCGAGAATCTTCGAATTTTCAAAGTGATTCATGAATCCACTGCCGAGCTGCTTCGACATCTGCGATGTCAAAATAACGAATTGTGGCAGACGTAAAGGGTTTACAAAATGAGGACATGCCCTTCTCCCACTTCGATTCGCCAACGATGGCGAGCCGTTCGAAATGGCTGTGGTGCTTGAGATCAAACTTGATGTCCTCCCAGAGCGCCCCCGCATCCCAACCATGAAAGTCGTGCAGGACGACGAGCATGCGGACTTTGCCAAATTCCTTGATCTTCGCCTCCGTCGCCGGCACGAACGCTTCGTAAGCCTCCTTAGAAAGCTTTCCGCTTAACTGCACCTCGATAATTCGACCCTCGGCATGTTCGACAATGTTGAACGACATTCGCGCTAACCTCGCGTGGAGATGAAAAAAAGAAGACCAAGTGGCGTGCGCCCATCCTAACGCAGATAAGGTGCCAAACGCAATTAGTAGCAACTCAACCTCTCCACGCGTGACTTTGCGGTCAGAAATTGCTCGCTGCGGGCAGAAACTTCGCTGTTGGTGCGTCAGGCTTCCTTGTCGACGCCCAACTCGCTTGTATCTGATAGGGGGAAGCCTGACGTACATGTGCGACGTCGATTCGTGCCTTTCCACCGTCGGTGGCGTTGCCTACGTGGAGCCAATCCGAAAAGGGGGCTGATCCTCTCCGGCGGGGCCGGCAAATACCGTCTAAATCGACGCGCCTCCAAAGGGTCAGACCCCTTTTCGGATAGGCTCGTGGTACAGTGCGTGCATGGCAGAATTCGCTACCAAGGAAACCATCGAGATGACAATGCACCAAGCTCCCGGCGCTCCTGGAATCACTCCGCGTTGGACCTCCAGTTCAAAGGAAGGGATTGGGACCGCATACAGCACCAGTTCTCACGTCTGGTACACACTTAGCCACGGCATTGTTAACGAGATTTATTACCCTCACGTGGATTCACCCAACACCCGTGATCTGCAGCTACTCATCTCAGACGGCGAGACCTTCTTTCACGAAGAAAAGTGTGATTTGACGCATCGAACCCACCGGCCTGAGCCGAATGCCTTGCTGTATCGGCAGATCAATACCGCCAGCGATGAACGCTACCGCATCGTCAAAGAGGTGATCAGCGAGCCCCACTCATCAGTCGTTTTGATCTCCGTCAAGATCGAAATTTTTGACGAGTCACTCACCGATAAATTGAAGGTCTACGTCCTGCTCGCACCCCATCTACGCGACACGGGTGGAAATAATACGGCGTACACATGCGACGTGGGTGGTCGTCCCCTGCTGCATGCCGAGCGTGAAGATGTCCATCTGATGCTGGGCTGCGATACCGAGTTCGTTCGTCGCAGCGTCGGGTTCGTCGGAACGAGTGACGGTTGGCGCGACCTGAAGGACAACTTCCAGATGGACTGGCAGTACCAGGCAGCCGAAGGGGGCAACGTGGCCATGATGGGCGAAGTGGATCTGTCACGTGGGACCGAATTCACAGTTGGTGTCAGCTTTGGTGATAGCCGTCAAAGTGCAGCGACAACATTGTTGCAGTCCTTCGCAATTCCCTTCGCTCAGCAACGCGAAAAATTCATCGAACAGTGGAGGCGAATTCCCCCACCGCGACTCTCGGACGATGCAGATACCGAGTCCTTAGTTCGGCTTAGCCAGCATGTTTTGCTAGCACATGAAGACAAGGAATTCTCTGGTGCAACGGTCGCCTCGATGAGTATCCCCTGGGGCGAAACCAAAGACGACCACGACGCTGGCGGCTACCACCTCGTGTGGGCACGCGACATGCTACAGACCACGACAGCGCTGCTCGCCAGCGGTGAGACCGACTTGCCGTTGCGTTCGCTGGTGTGGTTGGCGTGCGTGCAGGGCGAGGATGGTGGAATGCCACAGAACAGTCGCATTGATGGCACGCCGTATTGGAAAGGGGTGCAACTGGACGAAGTTGCCGCACCCGTCCTTCTGGCATGGAGATTGAAAACAGTGGACGGCTTGCAAGCCTTCGATCCGACTCAAGTGATCGAGCGGGCGATGCGATTCCTTCTACTGCATGGCCCAGTGACCGCTCAGGAACGCTGGGAGGAGAACTCTGGCTACTCACCCTCGACCATCGCTAGCATTATCTCAGCCATCGTCTGTGCTGCCGAGTTCGCTCGATCTGCGGCCGGACCATCGACCGACGACGAGACCGCCGAGTTCTTGCTGGATTACGCCGACTGGCTTGCTGCGTCACTCGAAGCCTGGACGGTCACGGACTGTGGCGAACTGCTTCCCGGCAAACCGCGTCACTACGTTCGCATCACGCCCGAAACACCCCAGTCGGGTCTTGCCGATCCCGACCCGAACACCGCGACCGTGACGATTGCTAATGGCGGAGGCGACTATCCCGCGAAAAATGTCGTCGATACTGGGTTTCTGCAACTCGTGCGGCTGGGAATACGGCGCTGCGACGACCCGGTGATCGTTGACTCCGTCGCAGTCGTCGATGCCATTCTGAAACATGACTTGCCCTACGGCCCTTGTTGGAGGCGGTACAACCATGACGGCTACGGACAGCACGATGATGGATCTGCGTTCGATGGAACGGGTGTGGGTCGGTCGTGGCCCTTGCTAACCGGAGAGCGAGCGCACTATGAGCTCGCATGTGGTCGCGAAGTGGAGTCGTACGTCGAGGCGATGAAAGGGTTTGCTAGCGACAGCGGGCTCTTTGCCGAGCAATTGTGGGACGCCGATGACATTCCCGACAAGGGCATGTTCTTCGGGGAGCCAGCTGGATCGGCGATGCCCTTGTGCTGGGCGCACGCCGAATTTATCTCACTGGTACGAAGTCAAAAAGATGGCGTGTGCTACGACCGCATTGATCCCGTGTATCAACGCTACGCGTGCAAACAGCAAAACAACCGCGTCGAGGTTTGGACGTTCGCCCATCAACCCGTGACTATCTCAGCAGGTAAGGTGCTCCGAATCATCTGCCAAGCAACTGGCAGCGTACACTGGAGTACCGATGACTGGAATACGCGACAAGACGCGTCTCTCCAGACCAACTCACTCGGCCTGTTCTACGCAGACCTTCCGACGGATCAACTGCCCGGTGGCGCCGAGGCGAAATTCACATTTCGTTGGGATGCTGGCGATCAGTGGGAAGACACGAATTATGTAGTCAGAGTCGCCGATTGAACGCCTGCACTATTCCCTCATTGTGATAGCTACCCACTTTAATGGATTCAAAGTGACCTCACTTTTTGACCGCGTTCGCTATGTTTTTCATTTATTCGCTATTGTTTTCGCTCGCTATAGTTATGGTGTACGCTGCCGCTCGCAGCGAGAGTCTCAACGGTCTCTGCTGGTTCACCAGAATCGAAAATGAGTGAACCGAGCGGAAGTGAACGGCAAGTAACATGGGGCTCGACCAACCATATCCTGACCAATTCCAATGTTTGGTCACGCGATGGCAGATGGATTTACTACGATGTTCGCTCAGATGCGGCAGGCGAGATTTTTGATGGGCAGCAGATCGAACGGGTCGAAGTGGCTTCGGGACGGAGTGAAGTCATTTATCGCTCCAGTTCAGGGGCCCGCGTCGGCGTCGTGACGGCTTCGCCCGCGACGGACAAGGTCGTATTCATTCATGGACCTGAGAAGCCGAGCGACAACTGGAAATATTGCGCGTGGCATCGTCGTGGTGTGATCGTCGATTCGGCATACCCGGACCATGCGGTCAATCTCGATGCGCGCGATCTGACCCCGCCGTTCACTCCTGGTGCGCTGCGTGGAGGCAGCCACGTCCACATGTTTTCGCCCGACGGAATGTGGGTCGCGTTCACCTACGAAGACCACGTACTCGCGGCGTTCAGGGGCAACCAGCCACATGAACAAAATCAGCGTGAAGTGGGAGTGAGCGTTCCGGCCGATTTCCTACCAGGAGGCGTAGTTGCGGTTGCCGAGCGACACCGTCGCAATCACCACGGCACATTTTTTTCCGTGCTTGTAACCCGCACGCACGACAACCCTACTCCCGGGTCTGATGAAATCTGTCGTGCCTGTGAAGATGGTTGGATCGGACGTGATGGATATATTCGACTCGACGGCGAGCGTCAGCGGCGGGCGATTGCCTTCCAGGGCGAAGTTGTGGTACCCAATGGAACACATCATAACGAAGTTTTTGTTGTTGATTTGCCTGACGATTTAAGTCACACAGGAGATGGTCCCCTAGCGGGAACAACAACGACCCGACCACGCCCTCCCAAAGGAGTCCAGCAGCGGCGTTTGACTCGAACGAGCGATCGCAAGTTCCCCGGCATCCAAGGACCCCGTCACTGGCTGCGAAGTTCGCCCGACGGCGAGCGAATCGCGTTTCTCATGAAGGATGATGCAGGCGTTGTGCAACTTTGCACGATATCACCACGCACGCTCGAAACGATTCAAATGACTCATAACTCGCGTGACATTGCATCGGCCTTCACATGGAGTCCCGATGGCAATTGGATCGCTCACGTGATGGACACAAGCGTTTGCGTTACCGATTCGACAACCGGAAGAACAACTCGGCTGACGGCCGCGTGCCCCGAGGCAATTGCGCCGCGCCCCGAAGCCTGCGTGTTTTCGCCCGAAGGTAATCAGATCGCCTATGTACGCAGAATGCCAGGGGCGATGGACGGCTCACCGCCGGTCAATCAAGTTTTCATCGCCACACTGGCGGCTCCGAAAAATTGAAGCGTGAGCGGCATTCGTCAACTTTCGACGGGTCACACCATCACGATTCCGTCCACAGGCATAGCGAACGACGCGGATAATTGCATCAATTCTTAAGTGGTAGTTCTCGGAAAAAACGCAGGTATGATACCGTCCTCCCGTCAGAAATAGTCGAAATCAGAGCACCCTCGCTCTCCAAGCTGAGAAAGAACTGCAATGAGATTGCCACGCGTCGTCGCCGATGGCCCGCTTTCGCCCGCGTTGGACGCGATGCTTCACGGACATGTAGAACGATTGCCTTGGTCTGCAGCCGAAGCTGGCCGCGACGATTCGATTACAGGGATCTATACCTACGGGCATCCACCCGTTGATGGGCAGATGATGGATCGATTGCCGAGCTTGCGAGTTATCAGCAACAACGGTGTCGGCGTCGATCACATCGATCTGGAAGCGGCCAGGCAGCGGGGTGTTGCTGTCGGAAATACGCCTGGAGTGTTGGACGGAGCGACCGCCGACATGGCGATCGCATTGATGCTGGCAGTCGGCCGGCGAGTGGTCGAGGGTGACCATCTCGCTCGCACTGCGGAGTTTGCCAACCAGAGACCTCAATTGCTGACGGCACATGAGGTCCACGGTACGACGATCGGCATCGTTGGGATGGGGCGGATTGGTCGCCAGGTCGCGAGGCGGTCCGCTGGATTCGACATGCGAATCCTCTACCACAATCGACGCGAAAAAGTTGGCGACGACATGGGAGCAACTTATGTGTCGCTCGACCGACTGCTGGCTGAATCGGATTATGTCGTCTTGACCGTTCCATTGTCGTCGAGCACCAAGGGCATGATCGGTGGACGCGAAATCAAATTAATGAAGTCAACTGCAGTGCTCGTCAACATCGCGCGAGGACCAATCGTGGATACAGGGGCTTTGACACAAGCTTTGCAGGAGCGAAAGATTCGAGGAGCCGGTTTGGACGTGACGGACCCGGAACCTTTGCCGAGAAACCATCCAATGCTTCGCCAATCCAATGTCGTGATCACACCACACCTTGGCAGCGCGACCCTCGAGACGCGGCAGAAGATGGCGGAGCTTTCTGTTGAAAACTTACTTGCCGGACTTCGGAATGATGTCTTAACTAACCCAGTCAACTGACGATCGGTGACGGCCTAGGAAATCGGATGGCTGAGAAGATGCGACGAGCTTATTGATCGCAGGGTTTCGGAGTGAAGGACGCCCTTTTTCGAAAACGGGGGTTTCAGCTTCAGCATGGGTGCGAGTTTTAGTCCTGGAAGGTTGTCGGGCTACTTGCGTTTTGTCGCCGTCTGAGGAAGAATGGCTTCCTTTAACAAGTTAGCAATCCCCCTTTCCCATCGAGCAATTGTTATGTCGCGATTGTGTTACTCAGCCATGTGTGCTTTCAGCCTTTGTGTCCTTGCTGTCTCAGCCGTTGGCTGTGGCGGATCTGGGAATACAGTCATTGAAGACACCCGGCCACCATCTGAAGTGCAACAAGAGATTGAGAATTACGACGCGCAGATGAAGGAATCCGCTTCGTCGGGCACAAATAGTTAGTCGGCCGTCGCTGACGGTTTCGTAGAACGCACGGCGTTGTTGATGGCTAGACGCAAAGATCGATTGCACGCAGCCCGTCATGCACCCGAGAATGCGGGGGATTCCTCTGCGGATTCGGCGTCGCGGTATCGCTTTACGTTCTCGATCCTCTTAGCGAGCGTTTGCGGGCTCGCTTTTTTTCTGCGATTCTTGCACGTCGTGCAGACGTTTGAAGTCCCGACGCTGGTCCGATTGCTGGGAGATGCCAAAGGGTATTTCGACTGGGCACTCGAAATCAGTGCGGGGGATTGGTATGGCGCCAACACGTTTTACCAGGCTCCGCTGTATCCTTATTTCTTAGCGGTTCTGATTACGCTCTTCGGTCCCAGTGTCACTCTGATCCGATTGGTTCAGATGATGCTGGGCGTTGCTGGCGTAGCTTTGATCGGTGTGGCGGGACGCAAGCTGTTTTCCGAGAGAGTTGGTCTAGTTTCCGCATTCATGCTGGCCGTCTATCCGCCTGCCATTTATTACGACGGAATTATTCAAAAAGCTGCCTTGGCGACTTTCCTGTTGTGCGCCTTGATCGCAGCCTGCGTTTACCTGCAAAGCGAGCAGCGGTGGTGGTGCGCCCTTCTGACGGGGGTATCGTTGGGCCTTTTGGTGCTGACGCGAGAGAACGCGTTACTGTGGACCCCGCTGATTCCGCTTTGGATTCTGCTGGGGATACGCGCCACGAAGTGGCACCGATGGAGGCTGGTCGGTTGTTACGCAAGCGGCATCGCGTTGATTCTGCTGCCCGTCGCGGCTCGAAATGCTTCACTTGGAGGCGAGTGGTCGCCCACGACATTTCAAGCTGGACCTAACTTCTACATCGGCAACAACCTCCATGCGAGCGGAATTTACGAGCCTTTGGTGCCTGGGCGTGAAACGCCGATGTACGAGCGAGCTGATGCGCAACGATTGGCCGAACAAGCGATCGGCCATGAGCTGTCCGCCCGCGAAGTCTCTCAGTTTTGGATGGCGCGGGCCTGGGGTGAAATCCGGCAGTCACCCAATCGCTGGTTACAGCTGATGCTCGCAAAGACATTCATGGTATTCAATCGCTATGAAGTTCCCGACGTCGAAAGCATGTACATCTTTCGAGAGTACTCCGTCCCACTACAGCTTAGCAGAATTTGGCACTTTGGCATCCTGTGCCCACTGGGAATATGGGGATTGGTTGTTACTGCGGGGAATTGGCGAAAATTGTGGCTGTATCACCTGCTGCTGCTAACGATGATCGCCGCTATTGTGCTGTTCTTTATTTTAGGTCGATACCGAAATCCGGTCGCGGTTTTGTTCATTCCGTTTGCCGCGGTGGGCGTCGTCGACTTGGGCATGCGTGTTCGAGAACGAAGATGGCCGTCAGCCATCGCCGCAGCGGCGGTGCTATTGCTGTCAGCCGTGATTTGCAACCTTTCCGTCCATGACGAACGATCCCTGGAAGCCAGTTGCTATATGAACATGGGTATTTCCGCTAGTATGGCGGGCGACCTCCCGACCGGCATCGAATTGCTGAAAAGGGCGGTTACCGAGTTCCCCGAAATGGCGGAGGGGTACGTCAATCTTGGCCAGGCCTACATGCTGAATCATCAGCCAGATCTCGCAGTAAAATGTTTTCAGAACGCTCTGACCCTCGATCCGCGCCTGGTGAGTGTACATTTCCTGCTCGGCGAGGCATACGAGTATTCCGGTCAACGACAGCAAGCGATCGAACAATACCAACATGCTGTGACTGCCAACCCGACCGACTCACGAGCCTCCGAAGCGCTGAGCCGAATCCGATAGCTCCGGCAGCTCGCCGTCCTTCCGGGGCCCTCCTGTGGAGGCATTTGTGCCGCTCGAGCCCAAAATAGCGGCCCCATATTGGGGAATTTTTTTGGATTTTCTTACATAACAATACGGTTTCCTGCTAATCTATCGATCCCCATTTGGGTTTTCTGTTTCCCATTCGATAAGTTTTCTTCTTGAGGCGAGTCATACATGCAAAGATCTCAGATTTCGCGACCGGGTTTCACGCTAGTGGAGCTGTTGGTCGTCATCGCCATTATTGGCGTTCTCGTAGGCCTGTTATTGCCGGCGGTTCAAGCAGCCCGCGAAGCGGCGCGACGTATGTCGTGCAGTAACAATTTCAAGCAGATTGGGCTTGGAATTCACAACTATCATAGCGCATTCGATCAAATACCTACCAACGGGACGGGTAGTGCGCGAACCGTTTCAATGTCCGACGCGACCAATCAGAGCGATCGGTTGTTTCTAAGTTGGTTGGTCCCACTGTTGCCCTATATTGAGCAGCAAGCTTTATGGCAGCAAATCTCGAATCCCAGCCAAGTGGTCGCAGCGGGTCAGACATTGCCTGGCAGTGTGAATGGTGCGTGGCCTGCGATGGGTCCCTGCCCATGGCAAACCATTTATGTGCCTTGGGTGACCCAGGTCGCCGCATTCCGTTGTCCTAGTGACCCATCCACTGCTGCTGGTCCCGGTTCACTTGCACGGACTAACTACGCGTGTTCAGTCGGTGACGCCAATGACCGAGGTCACAATGGTGGTGTCAATGACTATGGATTCTGGGGCAATCAAAACAACCGGGACGAGGATTGGGCGGTAACACGAGGTCGTGCCGCGCAACGTGGATTCTTTTGGAATCGCAAGGCAATGAAGTTCGGTGACACTTTGGATGGGCTTTCGAACACTATCGCTGCAGGTGAAGTTTGCACTTCGGCTGGCCAGGATGAGATCAAGGCGGAGTTTGTCCGAAATATTACTACCATGATCAATACTAACGAGACTGTCTTGACGCCGGCTGAATGTAAATCGGGTGCTCACATTGATCCGACGCGCCCTCAGTTCTATTCACCATCTGCGACGGTTTCCAATTCCCTGTCTCAGGCAAAGCACGCTCGCTGGGCTGATTGTCGGCCGTATTACACGGCGTTTCACACCATCCTGCCGCCCAACTCTCCCAGTTGCGTGCACCAAAATGACGACGGAAATCACTCCGGCGTTATTTCAACTGCGGGTAGTCGACACTCCGGTGGTGCTCATGTGCTGATGGGCGATGGTGCGGTGAAGTTCATCACTGAGAGTATCGATACCGGTAATCTCCAGGCGCACACGGTCGGTCGTGACGCACCTGCTCTGAGGCCAGGAACCGCGAGCCCATACGGGTTGTGGGGTTCTCTGGGCACACGTGCCACGTCGGAAGTCATTGATAAAGAGTTCTAAACCAATCCGGGTGATAGCACCCCATCGATAGTCGCAACCTCGTCCGCCATGTGCGGGCGAGGTTTTTTGTTGGACGCATCCCAATGGATGGAAGGTACTGCCCAGCCTCCTCAACGTTCAGTTGAGAACTGTTCGAGGGCCAACGGTCCATTCTGGTTTCATCGATGGAGTCGCCCCTGAGATCTACCACTTCCGTGAGATCTGCCACTTCATTGCTCAGCAAGATGAGCTTTAGTTGCTTCCTGGTCGATGCGGATCAGGTGATCGCGAAGAGGGGGAAAGACGTCGCCCTCGATGCTTTTTAAGCGCAGCCTGTCCGTCGTACGCTTTGGCATGTGGCAATCGATACAGTTCTCAGCAAAGTCGACGCCTTCATGAGGATAGAAGCCGCAATCACTTTCGCTTTCGTGACAGGCCATGCATCGGCTAGAGAATAGGCTTTGATTCCCCCGCTCGTTGTGGTGTGGGTCATGGCAATCGATACAGGTCATCTGCGATTCTTGAAAGCAGACGCTTTGAGATAATCGGGTCAACTGATTACTGGTGTGAACGCTGTTTTTCACGTCGAGTTCGTCGTCCGGGGGACTGTAATGGTCGTTCAGGCGGTCGCCGGGCCGATAGCTCAGTGCATCGCCCTTGAGACCTCGTGAGCCTCCGTGACATTGCCCACAAACCTCCATTTGGACTTCACGTTCCAGGTCGGCCGGATTGGTGATGCCGACCGCCTCCTGGGCGTCTCGGTTTTCGCGGTGGAAATCCACGTGTTCCTTGGCTGGTCCGTGACAACGTTCGCAGGTCACGCCGAGGATCAACGAACCCGGGGTATAGTGATTTTTGTTACCTCGGAAATCAAAATATGTCATGTGGCAGTCCAGGCAGCGTTGCGGAATCGGCCGAGCGTACGCAGCGTCTCCGTCGATGTAACCAGGACTATTGATCCAGCGGTCGCCGTCGGTGATGTGCGTCACGTTGTCTTGATAGAGGCCGTCTTTGTGCCAATACAAATACGTCTGAGCCATCTTGGACGATCCGATAATAATGTCCATGGGGACGTCAAAGCTCCAGTCAAAGAAGTGGGTGCGCTGAAAAAACTCATCACCTCGACGAATCATTTCAAACGACACGTTCGGGTCGGAGGTTTGAAGCGTGTTGGAGCCGGGTTCAAAGCTTCCATCGATCGTCGATGCATTGACCGGTCGACAGGTGTTGTAGTGCCCCGTCGCAAGAAACGACTCGTACTTCTCTCGGTGGCATTCCTGGCACTGATCTGCGCCCACATATCCTGGATTTTCATGCCGGGGAGTGAGGTCCGTGCTCTTCTCCGGAGCCTCGCCGGGGCGAAATGGGATCTCGACACCGCCGCCATCTTGATATTTGCCGACGAACCAAATGTTTTCCGTTGGAATCCAATTTACCACCATGTCAGGAGACGGTTTAGCAAGAGCGGGCACTTCCACTGCGTGATCTCTTTGCTGTCGTTGCGATATTAGATCACGAACGCGTTGATCTCCGCGTTTCGTTTGCATTGCCTCATAGGCGAGCCACGCGACGATCGCGACAATCGTAAGGAGCGCCAAAAACAGTTTATAATTCAAGGTCGTATGTCCTATGGCAAAGATCTGACAGCGAAACTCGGTGGGACCAAGCGAACTGGAAAACGACAAGCGCTTGCATTCGTATCACGTTGCCAGCAGTTTAACGCAGCAGGGCGTTGCGTGGCAGCCAAACCACAAAAGACGCCATTCGACCGCAAGAGTGTCTTCACCGGCGAGTTCGTGCCAGCAAGTGAGTTGCAAATGCGGGATGGCGAGGACATACTTTAAAAGACGTCTCGACCGCGGCGAGGGACGATGGGGCGCGATTCGAGCGCCGCCCAATTGCTATTTCAACCTCAGCCTTTTCACGCGGGACCCCCGCAGCAGCAGAACAACGATCGAGATAGTTTGCTCGCATGAATGGATCAGTCATCTGTTTTAGTTTGGTCGCTGGGCTGGTCGCCGGCGGACTTGTTTGGTGGATCACGCGTTCGATTCTAGCGGCGATATTCGTACCCGGCATCGTGGTGGTTTTCGTCGCATTGGCCTTGCCTTCACCAGTGGAGCCACCGCCCAGGACATTTGCGTCGGAACAAGTGACGCCTGAAGCTCCGACCGAGTTGCCTACGGCAGCAATGCTCACGGCATTCCGCCCGATTGAGGTTCCCGGTCATGGATATGTAGGGTCGGATTCCTGTCGCGACTGCCATCCCCACAACCATGCTACATGGTTCGCATCGTATCATCGCACGATGACTCAAGTCGCCGAGCCCGATGTGGTATTGGGCGACTTCAACGATGTAAAACTGTCGCAGAATGGGCGGGACTATCACCTGCGAAAAATCGATGATGTTTGCTGGGTAGAGCTGCTCGATCCCGCAGCAATCCCGGGAACGGCCGCGGCGTCACAACGCGTTCAGAGTCCCATCGTGATGTCCACCGGTTCCCATCACATGCAGGTCTATTGGTTTCCGATTGGCGTGCGACGTACGCTGGCCATTTTGCCGTTTGTATTTCTGAATGAATCACGAGAATGGATACCAAGGTCGGCTGCGTTCTTGCAGCCCGCGGACGATGGGGTTTCGCACGAAATCGGACGCTGGAATTCCGATTGTAGTAAATGTCATTCCACCCACCCGCAAGAACGTGAGATGACTTTCGGTGAGTTTGACACGCGCGCGGCAGAGTTCGGGATTAGCTGCGAAGCGTGCCACGGGCCTGGCAAGCAACACATCGCGTACCAAAACGGTTTGCTTGGAAACGATGACGCGGTTGCCTCCTTATCAAGCGACACAATCGTGAATCCCGAGAACTTAACGCATGTCCGGTCATCGCAAGTTTGCGGTCAATGTCACTCTGTGCTGACCCTCAAGGGCGACCAGAGCAAAATCAACGTTGAAGGCATAATGTTCCAACCGGGCTCTGATCTGCGCGAGTCCTACGATGTCTGGCAACTTCACAGCCCCGGCATGAAAGAATTGCTGAAGAACGAGATGATTCACGACCGCGTGGTCAAAACCAATCAAGGAACGTTTTACTCGGACGGTGTCGTGCGTGTCTCAGGACGAGAATACACGGCGTTGGAGCAGTCAGCTTGTTTCCAACGCGGCGAGATGGGTTGCCTAACATGCCATCAACTTCACAAGGCGGCAGACGACACTCGCAGCGACACGGATTGGGCCGACGATCAGTTAGAGCCCAGTTCGTACGGAATTGATGCATGCGTCGAGTGTCACGATCAACAGCGGTACTCAACCGGACACACTCATCACTCGGCCGATTCGTCGGGATCGAATTGCTATAACTGCCACATGCCACACACGGCGTACGGCCTCCTCAAAGCCAATCGTAATCACACCATCAGCATTCCTGACTTAAAGCTGGAATTGGCTGTCGATCGTCCCAATGCATGCAACCAATGCCACCTGGATAAGACACTGAAATGGACGGCCGACTGCCTCAAAGAATGGTATTCGATCGAGGAACCTGAACTGGATGCTGAGCAGTCGGAAATTGCTGCGTCCCTTTTATGGCTATTTAAAGGGAACGCCGCCAGCCGGGCGATGGCGGCATGGACGTTGGGCTGGTCGGATGCTCAAGCTGTGTCCGGCAAGGACTGGCAATCGATCTTCCTGGCGCAAGCATTGAATGACCCGTATCTGGCGATTCGGATAATCGCGCGGCGTTCGTTGAATACACTGCCCGAGATAGCTGAATTGGAGGTGAATGCAATGGGAACCGATTCCGAACGTGGAGATGCAATTCGTTCAATCATCGCTCGCTGGGACCAGAATACCCACGCCGCCAACCCAGCTTTGCTGCTGGGTCCGAAAAATGTCGTTAAGACCAAGCGAATCGATGCACTGATGAAGCAGCGAGATGATACGCCAATGAAGCTCGCCGAATAATCGCCAGCTGAAATGGTTCAGCGGGATGACGAGTTTTCGTAAGCATGGGTTCACTATTCGAGGTCGCTTCCAGAAGTGGGACACCGGTTTATCGAACACGCCGGTCGCAACTACGCCACAGTCTTTTCGCGTTCGCTCAGGACGTGGATCGATTTTGTTCTGGACCATTGCCGGAAGTCGATATCCAGTTCCGATTTCTGCTATCGTGAGTGGTCGAGAATTGGACGGTGTCATGCAAATACACACGGTAGATCTGAACGCTTGGTGAGCGTGAGGGTGCGCTCACCGGTCAATTGTTCGCATGCTTACTTTGCGAAATCCAGCGCGGAGTTGGTAACGCTCATTCACCGACTTTATCCTACTATCGACTGCGAAGGGTTCAATGATGAACAAAGGAATCGAAGCCTACGGCTTGGCTTTGCCGCTGCTCGTCGTTTTCAGTGCGGCGGCGATTTGCTGCGTTGGTGACGGTCAGTCCACTACTTCATTGCATACCATCAGTCCGGACGGCCCGACCGGATTGCAGGAACTGCTGCGATACGACGGTGACCCGCTTTCGCTCCTGAGTTCCCACCGGGGAGGTCCGGGGGGTGGATTTCCCGAGAATGCAATTGCGACCTTCGAGCATACCTTGCGTCAGGTACCCTCGATGCTCGAGATCGATCCCCGCATGACGAAGGACGGCCAGGTCGTCCTCCATCATGATGCGACTCTCGACCGGACCACCACGGGCTCCGGTCGCGTCGCAGACCACACGCTGGCGGAACTTAAGGAACTCTTCCTGAAGGACATTGACGGACGAGTCACCGATTACCGCATCCCAACGTTGGACGAAGCAATCACATGGGCCAAAGGAAAAACGATCCTCGTACTGGACCAGAAAGATGTTCCGCTTGAGCTGCGTGTTCAAAAAATTGCCGAGCACCAAGCACAAGGTTTTGCGATGATGATTGTCGGCAGTGTTGCCGATGCAAAAAAGTGCCATCAGCTTGACGAGGATATTTGCATGGAAGTCATGGTCGGCGACCGAGACAAGTTCCATGCGTTTGACAAGTCTGGGGTGCCCTGGAGTCACGTCATCGCGTTCGTTGGCCACAACCCGCCGCAAGACGAAGAGTTGCTGCGGATGATTCATGACAAAGAGGCACGCTGCATGGCGGGAACGTCACGTAATCTCGATCAGGAACTTAATATTGGCACCGCCAAACAACCTGCAGAACTTGAAACGCGGTACCGGGAATTACTGAACAAGGGTGTGGATGTGATTGAAACCGACCGACCGATCGAGGTCGGTGCAATACTCTTTGGGGACACGTCGACGGCCGTGAGGTCGGCAGAAATGGAAACGGTGACAGTCGCGCCGGACGGGGACGGCTTCATTCTGCAACCCTCCGGCGATCGATATGTTCCTTGGGGACACAATTACGCTTCGGTCGACATCATGCAGCGTCTGGCCGATGATCCCGCCCGAGTGGAACGCGAGTTCGCCGAAATGCGTGCCGCGGGTACGACGGTGGCGCGGATTCACCCTGAAATGCCACGACTCATGAACGGTCCAGAGAAGGCCGATCCCGTAGGCCTCGAACAGCTTAGAAAGCTTCTCAAGATCGCTGAAAAATCTGGCATCCACCTCATGATTACCGGGCTAGCCTGTTACCAAATCAGGGATCGAATGGCCTGGTATGATTCACTCGATGAGCAACAACGTTGGGAGACGCAAGCGTTTTTTTGGAAGACGATCGCTCGTACCTGTGCCGAAAGTCCAGCCGTATTCGCCTATGACCTCGTTAACGAGCCTGGAGCAGTGGGGACGCCGGAGGAGGGATGGTACCTCGGAAAAATGGGCGAGGTGGAGTTTTGTCAACGACTAAGTCTTGATCCCATGGGTCGAAGCGGGGATGATATCTTCCTGGCGTGGACACAGAAGATGATCTCAGCGATCCGCTCGCAGGACCAGTCTCACATGATCACGATGGGAATGCTGCCTTTCCCTGGTGCATACAAGGCGATTGCCGAGGAGCTTGATTTCGTCTCGCCGCACCTGTATCCGAAGACTGGAAAAGTGGATGACGAAATCAAACTGCTGAAGAAGTTTGACTGGGGCAAAGCCATCGTAATCGGCGAGACATTTCCGTTGAGCTGCGGCGTCGATGATGAGCGAGATTTCCTACTGAAAAGCCGCGAGCTCGCCGATGGCTGGATCGGTCACTGGCCCGATGAGTCACCTGCCGAACTCTCCGAGCTCAAAGAGTCTGGCAAGGCTACGATCCACAGCGCCATCTGGCTATCGTGGGTCGAACTTTTCCGAGAAATTGGTCCGCAAATGATCGCAGAGAGTTCTCGCTGAACCACCGCGAACACATGATCGGCTGACGGCTCCGCCCGGGGTGAGAATACCGGCGTCGGATCAACTCAGCTTTTGAAAGCTAGCTGGCTACGATTCAGGATATTCCACGATGATGTTACTGTTGAGCCCACCGCGCGGCGTCCAGCGGCTTTCGACGCGCAGACGGCGTGGCTGGACAACGGCCACGAAATCGTCGAGGAGTCGGTTCGTGATCGCCTCATAGAAAATGCCTTCGTT
The DNA here is from genome assembly GCA_963763175.1 of uncultured Planctomycetota bacterium. Lineage (GTDB taxonomy): Bacteria > Planctomycetota > Planctomycetia > Pirellulales > Pirellulaceae > Rhodopirellula. Next base: position 2,480,447 of record CAVXOB010000011.1, read on the forward strand.
GCGAAATCGCTGCAAATACATTTTCAGACTCTTCAGTTCCACGCAAACCTTGTCCGGTACGTAGGTGAACACGATTGTGCCGTAGTCAGGTTGGCCCGTTTTCGGGCACACGGAGGTGAACTCCGGACAGTGATGTTCAATCGTAAAATTTCGCTGGGGAGCGGGATTGTCGAATACTTCCAACAAATCACGGAAATCAGAAGGCAGGGGATTCACAGATCGGACAGTCAAACGTGCAAGAGGAAAGAAGCAGCACACGCCGGAAATTGGCTGCCCGGCGAGCTACGACTTGTTGTACCCGGAACACTCACGCCGAAAAGGGGACGCGAAATAGGGCTGATCCGATGGTCGCTCTTTCCCATGACAGAATCGGCTGAAGACACGGTCGAGCAGGTGGCGGTTGTGGGTATGTGCGGCGCTTTTTCTTGTCACTCTGGCTCCGCTGAAACTCACAGTAGTTCCACGTGACGGCGAAGCTGCTCGCGCAACGATTCGCGTGTCGTGTCTGGCCGGATGCGAATATCAAAAATCTGGTTTGACATCACCGTTTTGAAATTACGTGAGTAGGTTCCTCAGCGTCAACTCGGTGGCTAACTGCAGGTCCTCGTATCGAACCACGTAGGTGGGAAAATCCGGCGCATCGATCCAGGAGGAAACGTGCTGGCTCCCATTTCGCAAGTATTGCCTCACGACTGCATCCCACCACGAATCGGAGTGCGTGGTGCGAAAAGGTGGGAGGCAAATCCGCTTACCGATGTAGGGGAAGGGGGAACCGGTCCCTGGACTACCGAAGTCGCGTCTGGGACGGGCCAAGAAAAACGTCGCTTGCCACGGCGTCGTCACACCACCCTCAGTCGCTGGGATGGTTGCCATTGGAATGTCGGTTGCGAAAAGTATGTGAACGAAAAGTATGTGAATGAAAAGTATGTGAATGAAAATTCTTGCTTGACGGTCGATATCTGCACCCGGATTTTCCCGTGCGCCGGAGTCGCTGTTTCCCCGCGTATTCGAGACTGAGAAAAAGCGACATTGATTGTTCCGTCGGTACTTACTTCCCGATACAGAATCGGCTGAAGACCCGGTCGAGTAGGTCGTCGGTGTAGACTTCGCCGGTGACGTCGCCGATGGCGGATGCAGCAGCGCGAATTTCGGCAGCGACCAGTTCGTGACCGACTTGCGTTTTGGTCATCACAATGGCGTTGGCAATCGCGAGACTCGCGGCCGCGAGTGAGTCGCGGCAGCGGGCGGCCGTACCGATAACGCCGCCGGTTTCGTTGGGGTCGAATCGTTCGGCGGCAGCGACAATTTTGCGATTCAGCGAATCGAGTCCACCGTTGCTCATCACGTTAGTCTCGACGACAGGAAACCCAGACGACATAACCGCGTCAAGCCAAGATGGAGAACGGGAGTTTAAATCAGTTTTTGTCAGGACGATCCAGTTCTCGATTGACTTTTTATAGCTACCCGAATCAAGTTGGCTTTGGCGTAGTTGCTCCAGTGCAGCGTCTGGATTCTGGTCGCTGATGTCGATGCACCAGAGGCACAGGTCGGCGCGCGATGCCGCCTCGGTCGCTTGGACTTGTGCCTTGGCGAGGACGGCCGAATTGGGTTCGTGTTCAGCTCGCCATTCGATTCCGGCTGTGTCGGTCATGCGGACCGCATGCCCATCCACCACAAAGCTCACCGCGATGCTGTCACGGGTCGTCCCAGCCTGATCGGTGACAATTGCGGACTGTGTTTTTGAGAGGGCATTGAGCAGGCAACTTTTGCCCGCGTTGGGTAGACCGCGCAAGACAATTTCCAACGCCGAATGCGACGCGGATCGTTCACGGAGCTGGGCGGTGGCGGACTCCAGAAGTTCACGGAGTTCGCCCAGGCGATGTTGCAAATGTTCGTCGCTGACGAACTCGATATCTTCATCGACGAAATCAAGTCCCGCCTCGACATCAGCGAGCAGATCGAGCAATTCGCTGCGTGCCGTTTGGAGGGGCCGCGAAAGATTACCCGCCAGCTGCGACAATGCCTGATCGAGTGTGCGGGCATCTTCGGCATCAATCACCCCGAGCACCGCTTCGGCTTGCGGCAAGTCCATTCGCCCGGCAAGGAAGGCACGCATCGTAAACTCGCCAGGCCGTGCCGCCCGCGCCCCGGCCGCAATCAACCGATCGACCACGGCGTCGAGCAGTGGCAAGGAACCGATCAGGTGCAGCTCCGCCGACGGCTGGCCGGTGTAACTACGAGAGGTCGGCCATAGCAACACGTCAACATCCAACCACCTCAGTGAGTCACCCAATTCCAGCGGCGCGGAGAATCGCCGCGAGCGAGAGTCGCAGTCATCCTCCGCGAGCACACCAGAGCGACGCAAAATCGGCACGACGGAATCGCCGGAGATCCGCACGATCCCGCGCGGTGCAGGGGTTAGCGGCGAGGCAATCGCCACGATCGTATCGTCCACGGTGAACATACTGATGCAAGCAAGCCTGCTAAGAATTGAGCGATTATCGACACGTCAGGTTTTTGCGCCTGACTCTACGACGGGGCATGCGAGCCTGGAAAGGCTGACATACATTGTATTCATTGGTCCCACGCGAAAATCGGTGGCACAATTTTGGAGGGATCTTGGAATTCCGTATCAGCGACGAACAGCTGACCCGCGTTGGGGCATCGACGGTGATTTTCCGCACTCATGTTTTCAACTGCAGTTGTGATGACCAGTCGAACGCGGCCCTGGTCGACGACCAGTGCAGGGCACGTAGTCTGGGGCGATCCAGGAGTGCGCCATACACACCGCAATTCTCCGGTGTTGCGATCGTATTGCCGAGTCTCGCCATAGTCGGCGACCTCGGGCAGGTAGATCGAGACAATAATGCCATTGCCGTCGGGGGTCAGGATCGCACCGTCCGGCACACCAGGATCGTTAGTCAAATCGACCAGCACACGTTCCGATCCAATCGTTCCAGCATTGATGTCGATTAGGTACTGCACAATTTTTTTTGTTGGCGAATCGATATCGATCAATGTCAATTGTCCCGCTGCATCGGTGCAGATCATCTTGCCGTTGCTGCAAATCTGATCGTCGCGCAGTCGAACCAATGCGCGATCGCGGCCACGGAAAAGATACAACCCCGCCTTGGGTGTGGAAAACTCGAGATCCTTGGTGCCGAATATTAAATTGTCGTCGATGGCGACTCCGTCATTAATGATGGTGTTTTCGACATCTGCGTCGATGCCATTGCAGAACGGAGTCCAGGAGCCGTTGCCGGTATCAAAGATTCCCAGTGAGCGCTCTACTCCAACCACAAACCTCGTGGGTACCTCACCCGCAGGGGTGTCCGAGCATGCGAATGCGAAGCCGGGGCGACCGGGCAAGTCAAACGATCGATTTTTGCCGGTGGCGAGGTTAAGTAAATTGATTGAACCGTGGCGTGAATCTCGGCCATGCTGAATCGCAACCCAGGACAGCCAGCCTAATGCCGGTAGCGGAGCAGGTCCTTCGGGTAGATACCGCAGCTCCGGGGTGTGAGGAGTTGGCAGCGCCGTCGCGTGGATTATGAGCGGTGTGGGTGAAGAATTCATTTGTCTTTGTTCATTGGTAGCCGTTGGCTGATAGATTAGTACGGCACGTCGATGGCACTACATAAAAAACGCATCCGTGGTTTGGCGTCATCCGTGGTTTGGCATCACGGATCAGGCCGACGATTCGCGAAACCGCCCCGGCATCCGTCACATCTTGCTGCGTCAAGTTTGACACGGCAATAAAATCAATGCGGCGCAAATCTTCCACTTCAGGATGGAGTTTCTTGGCGTGAAACCAATCGCAATCATGGTGACGTGCTAAGAGCCTATCCGAAAAGGGGTCTGACCCTTTGGAGACGCATCGTTTTACAACGTTTTTAGCGGCCTCGCCGGAGAGGGTCAGACCCCTTTTCGGATAGGCTCTAAATCGTCCAAGAACTCAAAGAGTTTTGGGACGATGGGAGATGTCCGCTTCATGAAGCGGGTTCTGGCTCATCGGAGGATTGCGCCACCGCGGCTACGCGGTATTGCTCGGGAACTTCCCGTTCATCCTGGGGCATGCATCTGAGAACCCGGCGAGGAGGAGAGGCAATGCTGTCGTCCAACTGCCATATTTTCCAAACGATGTCGCCTGGGCCTTCGACCGAATCGCCGTCTTCGATCGGCTCTTCGGCCTCTTCGAGGAAACAGGTGACCAAACGCAGAAAACTTTCAACGTCCGTTAAATCGTAGGATTCCGCATGAAAGCAGGCTTCCACGTCAAGTAAATTAAGTTGTGAGTTGCCAACCGTGTCCATCACCGCCCAATCATTTTCGAGGCGGAACAGTCGTACGTTGGACCACAAATCCAGCGGTGGAAAATCGTTTTCCTCGGCGTATTCAAAGCTCTCATTAAGCGTTTTGAGGTCGCGTAGAACTTCGCCGTTGGGATTGAAGTAGCAGATCGCTTGAGGAAGTTCCGTAATCGCCGCGGCAATTTCGGTGACCAAGGCGAGTTCGTCGAAGGGCTCGTAGTCTTCGGGCAACACCGGGGCGTCGTCATCTTCGCCGAGCACGTAGGAACTGCGAACGCGGATAAAGGCTTGCGGTTGCTCGCCGAGATCGCGTCCCTGCTCCCACACCCAGGACTGTTCGCGCGCTCGCTCGAAGGAGCCGGGATAGTTGTGCGGACCGAAATTACCAAGCTCCCATGCGTCGGCGATTCTGCGTTGTTCGTTCGCGTCGACGGTTTCAGACGATTCGCCATGTAACTGGCCCATGGCATCGGGCCATGGGTGGTCGACCACATCGACAACGACTTTGCCACTGCCGTCCTCGTCCATGTTCATCAGCACGGCGGGGCCCAGGAACGTCCAATCCTCCGAAGCGGCGATGGGATCGGACGGATAAAAGTCGTCGATGGCAGCAGCTACCTCTTGAATGCTGACACTTTGACGCAGCAATACGACGATGCCTTGGGTGAAAAGTCCCTTCGCCATTGGAAATCCTTCGATGGGGTGTTTTGACAGCACCGTTTGCAAAAAACGGGCGGGCTCGGCGGGGCTTGATCGGGAACAGAAAGCACGCAGTTTAGGCGGAGATTCTGGCGAGAGAAACCGGGCTAAATCGGTGCTTCCTCACGCCGCTTCGTTGAATCGACCCTCGTTTGGCTTGGCAATCCGCATGGAATCGAGGGAGTTCTGCTGCATGCCGATTCTCGCCAGTCGAGCAATCCATTCGCGAGGAACTGCCGCCAAATGGTACTGGCAGATAAAGAGCGAGGTGGCCCGATGGTGGGTTTGAGCAACCAGCTCCGCCACTTCTCCGCAACATTTCGCCATTCTCGCATCGTCGATCTGGCGAGTGGAAAGCAATTTTTCGGACAAACTCAGGCCGAACGGTGGCGCGTCCTCGGCACGCAGCAACCTATCCCGCTGCTGCACCACTCGCTCCAGATCCGAGATTGAGGCGAAGAGTTGCTCGGTCGCGGGGTCCAGTTCGCCGTTGCGGCCACTGGCAGGACTCATGCGAGTTTCGTCTAAAATCAAATCAATCGCGTTTGCGATGCCGGTTGCCTCTTCAATGAATGAGGCAACACGCTCTCGCCAAGTCGGGGTATGCGGTTGGTCGACTGAGGAGCCAGCGTTCATGATAGGGCACTTGTGAGTGAAGGGGTTGATCGCGCCGTAAATAAGCACCTTTCAGGCGGTTTCTCAATAACTTCTGGCCGCTTCGAAGTAGCCACGGTACTGAAATCTAATTGAGTCTCAACTTGGAGGTGCTTTAGTCGAACATCGGAAAGATGCACGGTTTCAATGAGTGAATCGCGATTTCTCGCTCAGATTTCTGGATGAGCCCACCCACTTAAGTTTTTCTCGCCCGTTTTCTGCCAAACTCGCCCGTTTTCTGCAAAAATAGTCGACGTTTTCGCCGATTGGCCTTTCGCTTCAGACTCAGTGGCTGCTCAGCGACAAAGCTGCTTGCTCGGATTCTGCGCCATCGCCGCACTCTGCAGCCAGTTTGCGGCGGTCTTGGCCTTCGAGGAAATCGATCATTTTGCGACGGTAGTCGTAATAGTCGCCATGTGCCAATACCTCGCCACGCCGTCTGGGACGATCGAAAGGCAGACTGAAGATCGCTCCCACTCGGGCGCGGGGCCCGTTGGTCATCATCACAACGCGATCGCTCATGAACAGAGCTTCGTCCACATCGTGAGTCACCATGACCGTGGTAACTTTGTCCCGTACGAGTATCTCTAGCAGGATTTCTTGGAGCTCCATGCGGGTCAACGAATCAAGCATCCCAAACGGTTCATCGAGCAGCAACATCTTGGGCTTCAACGCGAATGCCCGCGCAATTCCCACACGCTGCTGCATCCCTTGGCTGAGATCCTTCGCACGTTTGTGCAAGATGCTTCCCAATCCGACGAGATTGAGATAGTAACTCGCCAGATCAACGCGATCGCGCTTGGACGCATGGCGATAGACCTGATTAACACCCAACATGACGTTGTCAAGGGCAGTCATCCAAGGCAGCAGACACGGTGACTGAAAGACGACGCCTCGATCAGGCCCTGGCCCATCGATTTCGCGCCCGTCAATCACAACACCACCGTTCGTGATCGAGTTTAGTCCGGCAATCATGGTCAGCACCGTGCTCTTGCCGCAGCCGGAGTGCCCGAGCAAGGAAACATATTCACCCTGAGCAAGATTCAGGTCAAAGTTTTCGACAATGACGACGGGACCGTTGTGAGTGTCGTACGTCTTGCCAAGTCGAAAAAGTTCTACATAGCCACGCATGACGTGATACCTTTGGAACGTGATGTGGGGAAATAGGCACGGCTAGATGACGGCAATTATTGACAATCGCGGATCTAACCAATCAGGCGGCCTGTGCGGGTCAGGTCTTGGGGCTGGATGTCGGGCAAGCGAAAGGACAGATGTTTACTCGCCGCCATCTCTCGGTCACGAGCCTGCTGGCGCACGTCGACGAGATAGTTCGTAACGGCATTGCGTAGAATTTTAAAATGCTCGCTATCATTCAATTCAGCACGACGCCGGGGACGTTCGATCTCGACATCAAAAATGGGTCCGAGCGTTGCCTTGGGGCCGGGCGTCAGTGGGACGATGCGGTCGGCTACCATGATCGCTTCATCAACGTCGTTGGTGATCATCAGGCAGGTTTGCCGCTCCTCTTGCCAGATCTTGAGAATCTCGTCGCCTAGTTGCGAACGCGTCAACGCATCAAGCGCTGAGAGAGGCTCGTCGAGCAACAGCATCTTGGGTTTCATCGCGAGTGTCCGCGCCAGCGAAGTGCGTTGCCTCATGCCGCCTGATAATTCGTGAGGCCGGCGATGGGCAGCGTGGCTCAGTCCGACCATCTCGATGAACCGCTCGACGTGGTCGCGACGTTCGGCCTTGGACCAATCTCGAAACACAGCATTGACCGAAAGTGCAATATTGCCCCGGACGGTGAGCCAGGGTAATAACGAATAGTTTTGAAAAACGAGGCCGCGATCAGCAGAAGGCCCACGCACTCCTTGTCCGTCCATTTCGATCGTCCCGCGATCGGGTTGGATTAGCCCAGCAGCCAACTGAGCGAAAGTGGTTTTACCGCTTCCGCTGAACCCGACGACAGCCAAAAACTCACCATCACGGATTTTCAGATCGATGTTGCTCAAGACTTCGCTGCGTGTGACACCGCTACCATAGCCTTTGCAGACGCCCTCCATTTGTAGGATCGGGGGCGGCACGTACGTGCTGATGGCTTGGACGTCGCTGGGTGCGGGAAGAAGAACACTCATGTGGAATACCTAGAGGTGGCGTCGGTGAAAATGAGAAAACGTTCCGCAGTCGGTATGTGTCCCCACACACCGCCGACTGCGAAACGAAACGAAACCATGCCGTCACGCGGTGGCAGGGTTCCCGAAGCTCACTAGATTGCGAAGAAAGATCATGAAGCGATCGAGCACCAACCCGATCATGCCGATTACGATCACGCTAAAGGCGATTCGTGCGTATGTCAGTTCGCTGCCATTTTGAAATTCATCCCAGACAAACTTGCCCAACCCCGGGTTTTGAGCGAGCATGTCGGCGGCGATCAAGACCATCCATCCGACGCCGAGGCTAATTCGCATGCCCGCGAACATCAGCGGGAGGCTTGCCGGCAAAATGATCTTGAACAGGCGCTGGGACCACGACAAACGCAATACGTCGGCAACGTTGATGAAATCTTTATCGACGCTGGCAACGCCCAGTGTGGTATTGACGAGGGTGGGCCACAGCGAACACAAACAGACGGTGGTGGCAGAGATCAGAAACGCTTTATCAAAGTACGTCTCACCTGACGAATATCCAGCGTAATACCACATGATGACGATGAACGCTAAAGGTAGCCAAGCTAGAGGGCTGACGGGTTTGAAAATCTGGATGAAAGGAGTCAGTGCAGCGTTGCACCAGGGGCTCATACCACAGAGCACGCCGAGTGGTACCGCAACGAGGGTGGCGAGAAGAAAACCAAAAAAGACAGTCTTCACGCTGGTCCGAATTTGATCCAAGAACGTTGGCGCGCTTGATGCTTGATAGTTCGCCGCCGCGAGAGCTCGTTTCTTCAGTGAAGCCGCTTTGGCAGCGAGTGCATCCTGTTTCGACCCTGTGGCGCTGAGGGCGGCAGCCTCGTATGCTTTCGCCTCCGCCATCGCCTGGACAGCTTCGTCAAGCTTTTCATGCTTGGAAATGCGGTCTGCTTCCTTCTGTTCGTAGTGCATGGCGATTAGTTGCCGCCCCGCATCCCAGGTCGCCGCGGGGCTGGGCAGTTTGGCACTATCGGTAACGACCGTTTTAGCCGCTGCGTTCCACATCACCAGAAACAATATGATGGCCAACAGCGGAAGCAACACATATTTTGCAATTCCTTTGAGCTGTTCCCGCTTGTCCTCACCGGCCGCCAATCGCACGAAGGGTTCCAAGATGGGCAGACCAGCAACCTCACAGGCTCGAAGTAAATTTCCTCTCCAGTTCATAGCTCGTCCTTCATTCCAATTTCAAAACTGTTGATGTACGCAATTGGGTCGTGAGCGTCGTAGGGATTGCCATCGATGAACTCGGTCGTAGCTGCACGGTAGCCGTCGTAATCCGGTGCGGGCAATTCGTTGGGATCGATCTTGCCTTCGCTGATGAGCAGCTCCGCTGCCTGTCGATAGATTTCGGGCCGGTAAATTTCTTTTGCGGTTTCGGCATACCACGATGCGGGTTTCGGTTCGATGATCTGCCCCCAACGTCGCATTTGAGTGAGAAACCAAATGCAATCGCTATAATGGGGATAGCTGGCATAGTCCTCAAAGAACACATTGAACCCAGGCATCTGACGGACGTCCGTGGACTGGAACGTGAACGTCCCTGTCATTGATCGGGCGATCAGTTCTTCCTCGGCTCCGACGTAGTCTTTGCGACTGAGGATCGTGGCCGCTTCGGGCCGGTTGATCAGCTTGCCGGACGCATCCTTCGCATCGAGCCATTTACCTGCGCGGATCAACGATTTAATAACTGCCAGATGCGTGTTAGGATGCTTTTCTGCCCACGACTCGGCCACACCAAACACCTTCTCCGGATTGTTCCTCCAGATCTCGCTGTTGGTCGTCACGGGCACACCGATTCGGGTTGCGATCGCCTTCTGGTTCCATGGTTCACCCACGCAGTATCCTTTGACGATGTCGGCCTCCAGATTTTGCGGCATCTGTGGCGGCGGAACGGTAGAGAGCTGAACCTGTGCGTCCTGAAATCCATTCAAATCGCTTCGCGTATACATGCCCGGATGGATGCCAGCGGCAGCTAACCAGTAGCGAATTTCATAGTTGTGCGTGCTAACGGGGAACACCATTCCCATCGGAAAGGGTTGACCTTGCTCGGCCAAGTACTTCAGCACGACAGGCTTGAGACTGGCCGCAGAGATTGGATGGGGCGGTGTGGGGCTCTGGAGGGCCGGATCAATTTCCTGCATCTGCGCCCATACGGCGTTGCTCACCGTGATGGCATTGCCGTTGTAATCCATGCTGTACGCGGTCACGATCGGCGACTGAGTTCCGATCCCGATGGTCGCGCCGATGGGCTGGCCCGCCAACATGTGCGCACCATCGAGCTGTCCATTGATCACGTTGTCCAGCAGAATCTTCCAGTTCGACTGCGGCTCTAAGGTGACATTGAGCCCCTCGTCGTCAAAAAACCCCTTCTCTTTGGCAATCACGAGCGGAGCACAATCGGTCAGTTTGATAAATCCGAACGTCAACTCGCTCGATTCCAGACTTAACATGGCTGAGGGCGCGATATCCAAATCATCAATTTTGATCTTCGAGACATCCACTTTCGCCACAGCCGCTTCAAGATCAGCCAGCGTGATTTCGCCGGACGAACACCCGACCAAGATCAAAGGCAGTAAAAGCGGCAAGCACCTGAGAGCGGTAGTTGGGCCAACATCACGAGTTTGTCTCGCAGGAGCAAGGAACGACACAGAAGAAACGCCTTCGATAAGCGATGTAACGTCCGGCCGAGCCCAAACGATGAGCACGGGCAGGCAGAAAGGTCTGATGAGGAGGCAACGAAAGCATTCACGGGGCCAACCTCACGCACGAAAACGTGAAAACGCCGCCGGGCAGTTCCAGGCAACCTTCAGGTGCTACTGCGGTTCCGAAAACCACCTTAGGAGCCGAGCTTCGTGAATTCTCCACCGTGACAAAGGGATGTCGCATCGCAAACCTTGTACACTGAGTGCCGCCATTGTGGGCACATACGCTGCAAATCTAAGCAGTTAGGAGGGTTTCAATTTGCGGTAGATTGTCTTCCGATCCAAGCCGAGGATGCGGGCAGCTTGACTCTGGTTGCCGTTGACCGCCTCCAGCACATGGCGAATGTATCTTCGCTGAATCTCCTCCATGGGCACCAGTTCGCTCGGATCAAGACCGCCAAGGAACAGTTCCTTTCCCTGAAATTTGCGGATTTTTTCTGGCAGGTCTTCTAGCGTAATCGTGTTGTAGCGGGTCAACGCGACAGCTCGTTCCATCACGTTTCGCAATTCACGAACGTTGCCCGGCCAGGAGTAGCTCAGCAGCTTCTCTGCGACACCTTCGCCAAGCCCGGCCACGGACTTATTCTCGCCGCTGGCGAACCGGCTTTCAAAATGTTCGGCTAAACGCAATATATCCGTCCCGCGTGAACGCAGTGGCGGCAGTTCGATGCCGATCACATTGATGCGATAAAAGAGATCTTCCCGAAAACGACCCTCGGCGACGGCTGTGTCAAGATCGCGATTCGTTGCGGTGAGAACCCGCACGTCGAAGGAAGACTCTTTGTCGCTGCCGACTGGGCGAACTCTACGTTCCTCCAGCGCACGAAGCAGTTTGACCTGCATCGACATCGGCATTTCCCCCATTTCGTCGAGCAGCAGCGTGCCACCATCCGCTTCGAGAAACAATCCTTTGCGTTCGCCGCCTGCGTCTGTAAAGGCTCCTTTGACATGACCAAACAGCTCGCTCTCGAGTAGAGTCTCCGTGACGGCGGCACAATTGATCGCGACGAACGGCTGCGTCGCTCGGCGGCTACTGGCGTGGATCGATCGGGCCACAAGTTCTTTCCCAGTCCCGCTCTCGCCCATAATCAACACGGCTGCGTCTGAAGCGGCGACTTGCTCAAGATGCTCATAAAGTTTCCGCATGATCGGACTGTGGCCGATAATCTCTCCAAATGAGTGGATGCCGTTGCGGGTCGACTCGAGCAAGCGGACTTGCTGGGTTAATTGACGGTGCTCGATCGCCCGTTGCAACGTAATCGAGAGTAAGTCCATCTCGATTGGTTTGGTGATGAAGTCATAGGCGCCCGCCCGCATCGCACCGACGGCAGTCTCGAGCGTTCCGAAAGCGGTCATCACGACGACCGGGATGTCAGGTCGCGTCTGCGAGAGCTGATGGCAAAACTGCAGGCCTGTCGTTCCTGGCATCCGCACGTCGGTGAGGATTACATCACAATCCTGATCGTGGATAGCTGCGAGTGCCTCGGTTGCCGATGTATACCACCGGCTGGCGACGCCCCGCAGCCTCAAATCGGTCTCGATGAGTTCGCACATATTTCGCTCGTCATCGACAATGATGACCTGCTGGGATGTCGGCTTAGTGTTCACTCTGACTCGCCGTTAAACCGTGTGGCCGCGACCCAACAGATCCTCGCAACGTTCCCACCACCGACCGAGGATGAGGAACACGTATTACGCAATCGACACGCGCTCGCAAAAAAGAAAAACGAGGCACATTCCATCGAACGGCAGCGGCGGCCAAGGAACACTGGAGAGGCTAGGTCCATCATACGTGACAGAGGGGGGGGCGAAATCTGTTTTGAGGGCACAGAATTGTACACCTTTCCCTCCGGCGAGGACGCTCGGCCAAAAAGATCATCCCCTGGCCGGTCATTTGGAGCGAACGGTACCCCGTGGGTTGTTAATTGATGTTGCTGTCAACAAAATGCAAAGGACTTTATTGAGAAATCCTTTCTTTTCAAGGAGGAGCGGGGGTACGCCGTGTCGTCTATTAGGACGCCGTCAGAGGAAGGCCGAAGGTCGACGGGATGGATGCGGCCGTTTACGAATGCGGAGCGTACTCGCAGGCTTCGGCGATCATGTCGACGGCGCGATCGATCTGTTCACGACTGGTGGTCCAGCCGACTGAGAACCGCAATGTGCGGCCGATTTGTCGTTCGGTACGTCCGATCGCGCGGAGCACGCGCGTGATTTCATCGGGTGGGCTTTTCGACTGCGCCGCAGCAACCACGATCTGCCGGGCCGCCTTTTGAATTCGTTTGGCCTCAATCCCCAGCTCGATCGCGACCGTGTTGGGCAGCCGATTGACCTGCTCGGCCAACACTTCGATCCGACCATCGAGGGTCGTGCGTAATCCGCCGATCAGCCGCTCGCAGAGTTCCTGAAGCGTTGTTTGGGCTTCGTCGACACAGCGGGATGTGAGCGACGCGGCGGCACCGAGTCCGACAATACCGGGCACGTTTTCACTACCCGCCCGCAATCCCATTTCACGGGATTCGCCGAACGAGATCGGATGCAAATCTAACCCCCGTCGCACAAACAACGCACCAACGCCCTTGGGACCGTAGAATTTGTGCGCCGTCAGCGACAAGGTATCCACTCGCAACTGATGCACGTCAACGGGGATACGACCGACCGCTGCGGTAGCGTCGCAGTGAATGCGAATCCCTCGACTATGGCAACGATCGGCGAGCTCGCGTATTGGCTGGATCGTCCCGAGAACTGAATTCGCCAATTGAACACATGCCAGTCGCGTGCCGGGTTCGAACCGTGACGCGAACATGTCGACCGAGACCGCGCCTTGGCTGTCACAAGGAACCCAGTCCACTCGCCAACCGAGCAGTCGTAGATGACTAGCCGCCGCAATCACAGATTCATCTTCAACTTGCGAGACCAAGGCGTGCGGGGGCGGTACGTCAATGTTGCACGGAAAGGCGGGAATGAGGTCCTGTGGGTCGCTGCCAGCGTGACAGATCATCGCCGCACCGAGCACTCCGAGATTATTCGCTTCGGTACCACCGCTTGTGAAAACAATCTCGAATGGTTCACAGCCCAGCAGCATCGACACGTTCTCACGCGCCGTCTCGATAGCTTCGCCGACGGCCGACGCATGGACGTGCGACTGTGAGGGCAGCATGAAATGCGTTGACCAAAAGGCCTGCATCGACGCAACGACCGAGGGGGCCATGGGCGTCGTTCGGTTGAAGTCGAGATAGATCAGCGACACGAGTGAAACGCTAGCTCGATTTCTTTTCGCGTTTCTTGGCAAGTCGCTTCATTTTACTGAGCTCCTCCTCCGCCACTACCCAGCCACGGCAATTGCGCGCACCGCAGCGACAGATCGGATTCCAGTCAAACGCCTCCCATGCGTAATCGAACGTGATCTGCGATTCCGCTTCGATATTGCAGATTGCAACGACGCCGAGTGACGTTTTTGTGAGCTGAATGAGTTCACAATTGGGGCTGCATGAATGGTTCATGAAGGCGCCTGGCATCTTTGGCTCGAGATACCATTTTTTGTCCAGATCCATCACATACTCGCTGCCCACATAGTCCTTTTTGCTGATCAGTTGGCCGGTGACTTCCATCACGAGCTCGCCTGGCAAGAATTGTCGTACGGCAAAAACGCCATGTCCGCATTTGCCCGACGAGCGAACCTCCACGTCATCGTCCCAGTAAGAACGGTAGGAGAAGTCTTTGTCGACTACAGCTTGCAGTTTTTTTCGGCGTCTTTTATCCAAGGTGATCATGCAGGGTTTTGAAGAGATGGAGATTGAATTGAGCTTAGCGAGTAAAGTAACGGACGGCTCCGCACGTCATTCATGGAGTCCGCAGCAGTTCAGATGGGCGCAGCTGTCTGGCTACAATAACTTAGGCGACACGTTGCCCTAGCAGCGTAGGACCCCTAGTTTCATCAACCCAGCCCCGAGCGTCAACGCAGCAATGCATGGATTTTTTCGATCGTTTTTTTCGGGCGGTGCTGCGCTTGCCTCGTCAACGTCTCCACTTGTCTTCCAGTGAATCGATTCTATGAGCCAACCTCTCGCCCATATTGACAGTGAATTTCCCACCCACGGCCGACTCGCAGCGGTGGATTATGGCACGGTTCGGATCGGCATCGCGGTGTGTGATCCCGATTGGATATTGGCCAGCCCGCACGACGTGCATCTAGTCACGCAACCCGCTGGAGGCGGCTACGAGGCCGACGACGAATATTTCAAGAATCTCGTCGCCGACGAACGCATCGCTGGTTGGGTCGTCGGGCTGCCGATCCACTGTGACGGTGGCGAGAGCGACAAAAGCTCGCAGGCACGCAAGTTTGCAGTTTGGCTGCGGCAAGTCACCTCCCTGCCAACACGTTTATTTGATGAGCGATTTACCACCGTGGCGGCGAACCAAAAAATCCGGCAGACCAAGACGACACGCAAGAAAACGAAGAAGCGAATCGATGCCATCGCCGCCCAAGTCTTGTTGGAATCATTCCTGGAGGCATGCCGCTATCGAGGCGAAACTGCCGGTCACGACGCAAATGAAATTGCTGCGAACGGGGAATCCTTGGTAGATTGACCGAGGACAGACACTTCGGTTCATCAAGAATCTCGGTGTCGGCCAGGAGTGGCCCACCCACGACTCAATTGACGTCCCGCTCCCATCGCCCTGCTACCACGTAACGAGGACATACTCGTGCTACAGCGATTTCGCCACTCAAGAATCTTCATGCGCCCCGCCCACTTCCTAAGGACCGCCGCAAGAGTGAGTGCCGTACCTTGGATTTTCTCTCGGCTCTCCGAGCCGAAAGTGCTCGCGTCCAAAACGCTCCGGTGGGAGGACCGAGCAACTCACATCGCTCCGACAGTTTTCAGCCTGCTGGGCGTGCTGATGTTCGCATCGGCGAGTTCGGCTGCGGATGTCGTCGTAGTTTGTGCCAATAATTTCCGGGATGCCCTCGAACCATGGTGTCAGCTCCGCCGCGACGAAAAGTTGACTCTCGCTTTTTGTCAACCATGCTTCACTGCGGAAGACACACTAACTCGGATCCGCGAGACGGCCGACGAGGCGACACGGTACGTGCTTCTCGTCGGTGATGCACCCGAGTGTGCACCACGCGAAGTCAATGCCGGTAATAATCGCACCGCTGAGCGACACGCTGATCAGGACGCCCGAGTTCCAGTCTTTTATCTGCCATCGCAAGTAACCGCCCGCCATGGTTCGACGCCGACGTACCCGTCGGATTTGCCATACGGTGATCTCGATGGCGATGGTACCCATGATACCGCCGTGGGGCGTCTACCGGTGGTGACACCGGCTCAAGTGGCAGCGTTGGTTCAACGTATCATTGGGTACGAGACGTCTCAGGATTTCGGGCCGTGGCGGCGTAGTTTTCAGCTGACTGCAGGCGTGGGCGGGTTCGGGACGTTTGTCGATGGAGCCATTGAGTCGGTCACACGCACTGTTCTGACTAGCGTTCTGCCAGCGGACGCGAAGCCGCAGATTGCTTACGCCAGCCCCGGCCATCCATTTTGTCCGCCCGGAGCATCGTTTTGCGACGCGGTAATGGCACGCTATCAGAACGGCGCGCGGTTTTGGGTCTATGCGGGTCACGGGAGTATCGATCAGCTGAATTTTCTTAGCCGCCCCTCCGACGATGCCGGGGCGCTGACGCCAGCAACAGCGGCGCGATTGACCGTGGACGGCAAATGGCAAGTGGACTCATTGCTCGACAACCAAACGGTCGGACGGTTGGTCGCCACACCGACGCGGGCGCCGATCGCAATCATGCTGGCCTGCTATGCGGGCGCCTACGATGCGCCTGGGGATTGTCTGGCCGAACGCATGTTGTTGACGCCCGGCGGTCCCATCGCGGTGATCGCGGCGAGTCGGTTGTCGATGCCCTACGGCAACGCGAGGTTCGGGCTCGGACTGCTCGAATCGGCTTATCTTCGCAGCGACGAGGACGAAGCACCCGAGCGCTTAGGCGATGCAATGCGGTCCGCGATCGAGAAACTGCAAAGTAACGATGCCGGTTCGACGACTCAGATGATGGTCGATGGTCTGGCCAGCCTGATCTCACCAGCCGGAACGGAACTAGCCGAGGAACGTGGTGAGCACGCGGGTTTGTACCAACTGCTCGGTGACCCCACGCTGAAACTCCAAGCACCGCTGCCGCTGAAGATGAGCGTGGAAGCAGCTCCTATTGGTCCTCAGTCTCTCAATGCTACAAAGGTTACTAGTTCGAAGAAAACCTTCGTCTGCGTGAATTGCACCAGTCCCATTGCCGGTACGCTCACCGTGAGTGTGGACCGTCCATTGACCGCAGTGTCGGCCCCTTTCGGTGGATCAAAAACGCCTCCGATGGACGACCCGCATGGCTCCACCATCGGCCACGTGACGGTCCCCATCCAGAGAAACATCGCAGGCACCGCCACGATCGCGATTCCTGCACAATGGAGCGGCCCCGTCGTCATCCGGGGATTTGTACAGGGCCAGGCGGGTTGGGCTAGCGGCGCGGCGCGGACCGTGGTGCAATCATCCTCTACTGCCAATCCATGATCTTTGTGTGGCTACGCGGCAATCGCTCGCAGCTCTGCTCTCAGAGCTGTTCGCCGACCGCCCCCTTCCAAACGCTCTCAGGCCGGGAAGCTGAGCGATCGTCCCCGCGAAATAATATCCAGGTTAGGAGAATCTCGTGTCGGTTCATCGATGGCTAGCGCAGTCAGGCACAACTCGACTGCATAGGGACCAAAAAAACGAGCGTTTCACAATTGCGACGCCCATTGCCTCGCAGCGGTGATTTCACTTTCGTCAAAATACTTGAGTTCAGCCGCAGTGAATGGGCGACTCAACACACTGAGGAATTTGTCCCACTTGCTGTGACCCACAACAGCCATCTTCTTGATATCGGAGAAGTGGTTGATGTCGAATTTCAAATCATCCCACATCGCGGTGACGTCCCAGCCTTCGAATTCCTTCAGGATGATCACCATGCCGATCCTGCCAAACTGCTTGATCCGCTGCTCAGTTAGCGGCACGAACTTCTCGTAGTCCGCATCGGTTAATTTGCCTGAGATAGTCACATCAATTACGCGTCCGTTGTCAAGTTCGTTAATCTCTAAATGCTTGGTCACGATGCAATCTCCAACTGAAACATAGATATCAGGGATCGGAAGTCTGGTTTGGTCGGTGATACTCCACACGATCATAACTGGCGACATGATCACCGTTGGTGAGACCGTGTTCCTGTGTTTCGGACTGTCCCCTCGTCACGTAATCACCCATCACGAACAGAACGAAAAACGAGAGCCAAAGCAACGAAGCTGCTGAAACCAATCGCACGGTGGTGCTCGAGGTGAGGAGATTCATAAACACTCCCGCCACGACGAGTGTTTTGGCGGCGGCGATGCTCAGACCGACTGATGTGTGTGCGGATCCGAGATTAACGAAGCTCAGTCCCATCGTTGCAATCAGCAGCACCATCAGCGCAGCGAAAGCAAGATACAGCGATCGAATGCGCTTGTGGTGAGAGGAGTGGGCGTTCATGGCTTCCTCGACAATCAAGCAACGAGGTAAAAAATGGGATACAGGAAAATCCACACGATGTCGACGAAATGCCAGTACAAGCCCACGACTCCAAGTGTGTTGACCCAACCAGCGGGCGTTCCGAACCAACGGATGGCCACGGACATCCACGTCACCAGTGACACACCGACAATCATGTGCAGTGCGTGCAGTCCCGTCATGCAAAAAAACAGTGCAAAAAATATCTGTGCTGATCGACCATCAAAAGGTGCTGATGAAAATGCCGCGTTGTCGAAATCGGAACCAGGAAACAAATTTTCCGTGTACAACTCATGGTACTCGTAAAATTCACAGCTCAAGAAAGCGATCCCTAACAGCGCGGTGGCAATGAGCCGGCGAAACACGGATCGACGGATCTCGGCGGGATCACCATCGTGCTCGATGAGAAGATCGGAGATCGCGACCAGCAGACTGCCCAGGAGCAAGATCGCTGTCATTACACCACCAATCCAAAGATTCAGATGATGACTGGCGTGGCTGAACGCTGCGGGATATTGATGGCGATAGACAATGTACGCCACGACCATGCCACCGAAGAAAAGCACCTCGGTCGCGAGAAAGATCCAGATGCCTAGAACGGTGGCCGACTTCTGTTGAGCAGCATCATCGAACTGGACCGCCACCGGGCCGAGTCGTGAGCCCGCACGCGTTGACGGGCTTGAGTTGGTCGTAGAGCTCATATCACGGCGCTCCGAAATTTCACATTCCCCACAGCGCTCCCATCATCTTCCCCCATACGCAGTCCTAATTCGTAGGGCGGGTAAGCGTAGGCTGGGCCCGTAACGACCGGCGTTTGCTCGAAGTTATGTGTGGGGGGCGGTGACGTTGTATGCCACTCCAGTCCCGTTGCGTGCCACGGATTGTCGCCCGCGATCGGGCCGTATTTCAGTGACCATAGTAAATAAATGATGGGGATAAAGTATCCGATCCCCAGGATGGTTGCGCCCGCAGAACTCATCACATGGAAAACTTGAAACTCATCAGGATAGGCGTAATAGCGACGCGGGTTTCCCAAATACCCCAGTACAAACTGTGGGAAAAATGTCAGGTTGAAACCGATAAACACAATCACCGCACTGACGCGACCCCACCATTCTGAATACATCCGCCCGCTCATTTTCGGCCACCAGTAATGCAGTCCTCCCATATAAGCCATCACCATGCCTCCAACCATGATATAATGGAAGTGTGCGACGATGAAATACGTATCGTGGACATGCACATCGAATGCCAACGTAGCCACGCAGATACCTGTCAGTCCCCCAAAGGTGAATAAGCCGATAAAACCTAGGGCATAGAGCATCGGCGTGGTCAAGAAGATTGCTCCTTTGTAAAGCGTGGCAGTCCAATTAAACACCTTGATCGCCGATGGCACGGCGACGAGCATGCTAAACAGCGAGAACAGCACGCCTGCGTAAACAGATTGCCCACTTACGAACATGTGGTGCCCCCACACGAGAAACGACAGCACCGCGATCGCGACACTCGAAGCCGCCACGAACCCATACCCGAACAAGGTTTTGCGGGAAAAGCAAGTCACAATTTCGCTGATGATTCCCATGCCTGGCAGGATCATGATGTAGACAGCGGGGTGGGAATAAAACCAGAACAAATGCTGGAAGAGCACGGGATCGCCACCAATCGCTGGATCAAAAATTCCTACGCCGAATAGCCGTTCCACCGCGATCAATCCCAATGTCACCGCCAGCACCGGTGTAGCGAGCACTAATATAACGCTGGTGGCGTACATAGACCAAATGAAAATGGGTAACCGCGTCCACGTCAATCCTGGAGCTCGCATGGTATGAACGGTGACGATAAAGTTCAGCCCAGTTGCAATAGAGGAAAATCCGGTAATGAAGACTCCTGTTGCCGCTAAAATCACATGACTGTTCGCGTACGTGCTGCTGTAGGGGGTGTAGAATGTCCAGCCTGTGTCGACGCCACCCAAGATGATCACCGCGAGCGTGAACAAGCCACCGGACATGAACAAGTACCAGCTCAGAAGATTTAGCCGTGGGAACGCAAGATCGCGAGCGCCGATCATCATCGGAACAAAAAAGTTGCCCAATACCACAGGTGCAGCTGGCAACAAGAAGAACCAGACCATGATGATGCCGTGCAACGAAAACATTTTGTTGTAGCTATCCGCAGAAACGAAATCTCCTTGGGGCGTTGCCAACTCCATTCGGAACACAACCGCCGCGAGACCACCAATTAAAAAGAAGAATGTAATCGACAGCATATAAAGGATCGCAATTCGCTTGTGGTCTTTGGTCAAAAGCCACGAGCGAAGTGTCGTTCCAGCGTTCAGGTAATTTGATGATTCAGACATGTTGTTCCCGAACTCGCATTTTCGAACTTCTATTCATCAGTTACTGCCCCTTTTCTTGCTCGGAATCAGGAGAAGTCTCGATGCCTGGACCGGCGAGCGGCCCGGTGGCATCGGCAATCGAGCGCAGGTAGGCAGTGATCTCCATCATCTGTTCTGGCTCAATCTTGCCCTCATAAGTCGGCATCAAAGATTGATATCCTGCTCGCACTTCGGACTTGGGATCGACGAGGGAACGGCGAATGTATGCCGCGTCTGCTGTAATGGTCCGTCCGTCTCTGAGCGCCACGCGATGACCAAACAAGCCTGTCAATGGAGGACCGGTTGGCGATTCAGACGCTCGCTCGCTCGTCCGTCCATGACATTGCAAACAACCCAACGCTTCAACCTGTCGGCGACCACGCTGAGCTAAAGAAACACGGCCCGAGTCCGCCAGCCACTCTGCGTACTCTTGCGGCGACTGCACGACAACCTCTCCAATCATCCGTGAGTGATCTGTACCGCAGTACTCGGCGCAGAACAGATGATAGACACCGGGACGAGTTGGCTCGAACCAAATCGTCGCGTAACGTCCAGGCAACACGTCTCGCTTGACACGAAATGCGGGTACATAAAAACTGTGAATCACGTCTTCGGAGATCATCGTCAGCCGCACGGGTTGCCCAGTAGGAACATGCAATGCATTAATTTCTCGCCTGCCGCTCTGGTGCGAAACCTTCCACATCCATTGCTTCGCCACCACGTAGACATCGATCGCATCTGCTGGCGGTCGATGTTCATCGACGAACACCGCCGCTCCCCAGGTGAAGATGCCTAGCATGATGATCAGAGGCCCAATGGACCAAATGAGTTCAACGACCCAATGTGTAAAACGCGACTTCGTCGATACGCGGTTGACTTCACGGCTATGCCAGTATCGGGCTACTAGGAAAACAATCGCGACCGCGATGCCGACTGAAAAGAGCATTGTCACGCCCAGCAACGCCCACGAAAGATAGTCGACCGTCGAAGCGGAGCGAGACGCAGCCTCAGGAAACATGCGGAAGGACTGATTCATCGCCCCGCCTCCGCTGGCTTTATTTTTGTAGCCGCGCCTGCCTCGCGTTCGGGCCACCGAACACTTAAGTCGCGCTCAGCCATCAACTCAATGCCACGCTGGATCGGGATTCGCGCCATCCCACGTTTTTTGTCCTGCCAAGCGTACTCGGTTAGATAAGTTTGTTCTTCCGCCTCGATCTTTCCGCGTTGATATGCCTGGTTCGGCGACACACCAGGAATATCATTCTGGCTGTTCCATTCGGCACCGGCGTTCTTCAGTGCTGGTCCAGGATACAGCCAATGAAATACAGACGAGGTGCCGATCATTGCCAGAATGATCAACACCAGCAATCCGAGGCTTGATAAGGCGACGGTACCCGACCAAACACCATCGGGGCTATGCAAACGCTGCGAATCGGAAATCTGCGTGTCAGTGCGATTATGCGACATGCTCGGCCTCTGCTTGAACTGCGGCAGTCGCCCGGCCCGCGAACCAACTCAAGGCCGCCAGATAAAATGCGACTGCGGCAATGGTTGCGGGGACGATCGCCCAAGTCAAATTCGCACCCGACGGATCCCCATCGGCGGGCAGTACCATCCACCACAACTCTACCATCCGAATTAACAGCAGTCCAACCGCCAGCATTCCGATGCGTCTGGGTGTTCGTTTGAAATGATGTGAAAGCAAGCACAAAAACGGGACTGCGAATCCGAGCAGGCACAGCAGCGGTGAGACCCAGCCCCACACCCCGACGGTGCGTATTGCATAAAAGTGTGATTCTTGCGGCAAGTTGCCCATCCACATGATCAAGAATTGAGCGAAGGAGAAATACGCCCACAACATCAAGAACGCGAGCAAGAGTCCGCCCAGATCTCCAGCGGTTTTGTCATCTCGTGAACATTCCTGCAGCGGAGGCCAAAAGCAAATGGCAGCTACCACGCCGCTCATGGCGGACAGCATCGCTCCCATACCAATTAATGCCCCAAAAATTGTCGAGCCAAAAAAAGGGTCGAACGACATCACCCAATCGATGCCCGCCCAAGTGATCGTTAGCAACGTCGCCACCGCCCCCAACCCTGCGACCGCTTGCCCACCAAGGATGGTGGCTTCGTCGCCGAGCGGCTCGGCGAAGACGCTGCGGCGGGTCCGAGGCGGCTCGTTCGCGGTGGCGCGGGCATCCACAGCCACGGTCCTCGTCATCCATGCCAGTGACGACCAAACCACGAAATAAAACACTGTCCGGCCCACAAAAAATGGGGTCTCGTAGAACCACCGACGATTCTCGGTGTGATCGAACTGATTCAGGATATCCGACTGAGCCCAGGGATAGATGGTATCGATTCCCAAGAGCACAGGAATGAAAAGCAGTCCAACGATGGGCATCAACCGGGCGTTCATTACCAGCCAAGGCCACGCAGCGCGGCCCCACTGCCCACCCGTCAAAATGATCAGCAGCACCAATCCCAGCGAGCCGACCGATACGCTCCATGGCAACATCGCCGCCGCCAAGTAGGCAACGAAAAAATGCTTAGCCGCGAGCGACCAGGATACAACGCAGACAACTGCTGCGATGATGGCAACAACTAAAAAGCGAATGGAGGGTTTCATGGTGCCTCCGTGCGGTGATTGTTTCCCTGGTCATCGAGCTGTTGCAGATCAGTTTCTGCTAAATCGCTTTTGGGCGCGTATTGACTGAACTGCAACGTGCGTACATACGCTGCGATGGCCCAGCGATCCTCCGTCGAAATGAAATCATCGTAGGCTGGCATCTCCCCACGACCATAGGTGGCAACATTGAAAATATAACCAAGCGGCTGGCTTCGCAGCCGATCAGTGTGGTAGCTCGGCGGATATTTGAAGCCCCGCCTCGCTACCATCCCATTGCCGCTACCCGTGGTGTCGTGACACGGTGAACAGGAGACATTGAATCGCACCTGCCCCCGCTCGATGATAGAACGCAGATTCGTTGCTTCCAACATGCGTTGGGGTATGGAGTCGACAAGTTTTCCGTCGACACGTCCATTCCAGAAACCGTCGGCATTGTCAAGTTGAGCAACTGCCGGTGACGGAACACCGACAGGTGTCTGGCCAACATAGGTCGATGCCCGCGCCGTTCTGCTGGCGGCGATCGCGTGTTCAGGAATAGGTCGAGACGCGATCCCGTCGGCAAAGAATGCCGCGTACTCCTGCGGTTCCACTCGTCGCTGATCCATCATCTCTTGAGTGCAACCGGTGAACAATGCCGACGAAGCAATGAAGAAGATACATCGAAGACTCGGGCGTTTTTCGCCAGTCGGCTTGCGTTCCAAGAAGGGAGCATTGCAGGCAGTTTTCGCGGAGCGAAAGGCGATGACGAACGGTTCAAACCTAAACATTCGGCACCTCCCATGTGTGGGTGGCGCCGATGTCATTCATCAAATGCGTCAATCTCGCAGTGTCGTAGCGTTCATCGCCGGCTTGCACGGAGACAAAAAAACCATCGGTACTCGCTTCTTTGAACGCTTCGATTTCAAATAAGGGATGATGAATTCGTGGCAACCGACAAATCAGGATGAGACCAATTATCGCCGCAAACGACGCTAATAACACGGTGCATTCAAAGGTCGGTGGGAGGAACGCGGGCCAACTGTGCAGCGGGCGACCGCCAATGTTGATTGGATATGCATAGAGGTTGATCCAGTATTGCAACGCATAGATCGAGACTCCACCAATCACTCCACCCAGGAGAATAATACGCGGCATTGGTGATCGCTTGAACGACATTATGTCAATCACCTGGGCGACCGGGAAAGGCGTGTACGCTTCGAGCGACACATAACCGTCCGCTCGCAATCGCTCAATCGCGTGCGTCAATTCGTCGGGGCCAGCGAACTGAGCCAAAAAACCCCATGTCGTCGTTGTCGCATGTTCTCCATTGGACGGCGAAGTGTCACTCATCGCTGTTCCTCCTTCGACTCATGCAACAGTTCACGAACCTCGGACATCGATATCGCGGGCAACACCCTCAAGAAGATCATCAGCAACGTCAAGAACACGCCAAATGTTCCGAGGTACGTCAACCAATCCCATTTCGTGGGATAGTACATCTCCCAGCTCGACGGCATGTGGTCGCGGTGCAGGCTGATTGAAATGATGACGAATCGCTCCAGCCACATGCCGACATTGATGAATAACGCGATCATGAACAGCCAGATCGGGTGCACGCGAAAATACGGAAACCACAAAAACTGCGGGATGATGCAGTTGCACAGAATCAGTCCCCAGTAGATACCTGCGTAGGGACCGAAAAAGCGATTGGTGTAGATGTAACTGTCAAATGGCTCATTCCGGTACCATGCCATCCAGGCATCCATCAAATAACCGTACGAAACGACGAGACCGGAGGCGAGCATCACCTTGGCCATGTTGTCCAAGTGTTTAACGGTGATGAGATCCCTCAAGTGATAAAAATGTCGCATCGGGATGGTGATGACGAGCACCATTGCAAAACCGCAGAAAATCGCCCCGGCAACGAAGTAGGGCGGAAATACGGTCGAATGCCATGCGGGGACGATTGCTGTGGCAAAGTCCCAACTCACCGTGGTGTGTACCGAGACTACCAATGGCGTCGCTAAGCCGGCGAGAATCAAGTACGCCTTGTTATAGTGCGCCCAATGCCGAGCCGAATTCCTCCAGCCGAGCGCAAGCAGCCCGTACATTCGCGCCGCCCAAGGGTTTTTGGCGCGATCTCGCATCGTCGCCAAGTCCGGGATCATGCCGAGATACCAAAAGATTAAGGACACCGTGCCGTAGGTTGACACGGCGAAGAAATCCCAAATCAGGGGACTGCGGAAATTCGGCCACATGTCGGTCGTCGCCGGATAGGGTACCAACCAGTAGAAAAACTGGGGGCGGCCCAGGTGCAGCAGCGGGTAGGTCGCTGCGCACACGACCGCAAACAGTGTCATCGCTTCGGCAACCCGATTGATACTTGTTCGCCACTTTTGATGCAGCAGCAATAGAATCGCCGAGATTAGGGTGCCCGCGTGACCGATACCGATCCACCATACGAAGTGCACGATCGCGAAGCCCCAGGCCACGGGGATGTTAATGCCCCACACGCCGACACCAAACGCAAATAGCCATCCTACCGCGAACAAGAATATGTTCAGCAGCAGGAGTCCGACGACGAATCCGGCAAGCAGACCCTTTCGTGATCCCGGACCGAAGACCACATCCGAAACCTCACTCGTTACTGAATCGTACGTCGCCTCCGGCGACACATCGAGCACCTCGTGGAGCGTAGAGTGAGTCATGCCTCACTCTCCTCGTCCCGGTTGAAGACTTCTGCCAAATACGTGGTTCGCGGTTTTGTATGAAGCTCCTCTAACAGCACATAATTGAGAGGATGATCATGAGTTTCTCGGACCGAACTGTTGTCGTCATGCAAGTCACCGAACTTGATTGCTTGGGCGGGACAGACCGCTTGGCAGGCCGTCTGAATGTCACCATCGCGGATCGCGCGATCTTCCAATTGAGCACTGATTCTCGCCTGCTCTATCCGCTGCACGCAGTAGGTGCACTTCTCCATCACTCCGAGTTGACGCATCGTCACCTCGGGGTTGGATAGCAGATGTAGGCTGGGGTCGGTGATAAAATCATCGGAATAACTGAGAAAGTTGAATCGCCGCACCTTGTAGGGACAGTTGTTGCTGCAATACCGCGTGCCGACGCAGCGGTTATACACCATTTGATTCAATCCATCGTCACTGTGGTTGGTTGCCGCCACTGGACAGACGACTTCACATGGCGCCTGTTCACACTGCATGCAAGGTATGGGTTGATTCAGGGTGTGCTCGGGCTCATCAGGGGAACCTTTAAAATACGTATCGACGCGAATCCAGTGCATGTGCCGGTTCATGCCACACTGCTGTTTCCCCACTACGGGGATGTTGTTTTCTGCTTGGCATGCGATCACACAGGCCGAACAGCCCACGCAGGCTGTCAGGTCGATCGTCATACCCCATTTGTTGTCATGCTTGTATGACCAGTCTTGGTAAAAGCTGGTGTCTGGAGCGGGCGAGGGAGGATGAGCGAACCCAGGCTTTTCTGTTTGCTCCAGATACTCGATTAACGATCCCGCCCTCGCCAAATCTCGGCCTTCCATGACTTGATGACTCTGCGTCGTCACGACGTTGGACTTATGGGGAGTCTTGACAACCCGTAGCGGCGAGTCGTTCCTTCGTAGCGACTGGGCGTCGACGCCGGCATCTTTACCAACTCGCCCGACGATGCGTCGGCCGAATCCTGTATGGGCCGTGAGGCAACCTGCCGCATGTCCAGGGACGATCCAAGCAGGAATTTCGACGAAGTCCCGCTCGCTATCGCCAATCTGAAGGACGTCACCGTTTTCCACGTTCAACCGTTTCGCATCCGCTGGGGCGATCCACACCGTATTGTCCCATACGACATGCGAGAGCGGTTTGGGCATCTCCTGTAGCCAGCCGTTGTTGGCGAAGCGGCCGTCCCAAATGGTCGGATCGGGTTTGCAGACGATCTCAAATCTACCAGGGGATGCACTCGACTGACGTTTTAGCTCGAGAGCCTGACCGACTTCCGCAAGGGACCCTGCGTCGAACGCAAGCGACACTTGCTCCGACTCAGTGCCATCGATCACGCCATTGGCGACCGCACTCTGCCAACGCGAATCCTCATCGCTCCGGCCCAACTGCGACTCCCATGTTTTGCGTACAGCTTCGTAGCCGGATGCCGAGTCTTCGCAAAGTAACGTCAAGATGTCGATTGCCGAAAGACTCTGATAGAGCGGCGAGATCAGCGGCTGAATAATCGTTGCGACACCGTTGTGCGCCCGCGCGTCGCCCCAGCTTTCGAGGAAGTGTGATTGCGGCACCGCCCACTTCGACGTCGCCGTCGTTTCATTCACCGATGGTGCCAACGTGAGCGTGAAATTAACTTTCGCCATCGCGTCGGCAAAACGACTACGAAACGGCCCGTCAAAAACAGGGTTGCCACCCAAAATCAATAGTTCACTAACCTCGCCCATTTGCATTTCGTCCTGTAAGTCACTCAGCATTTTGGCATCGGACGACGAATCGAGCGGCCGGACCTGCGGCGATTTTACGAACCTCACCGTGTTTCCGGCCGCCCCCGTGTGCTCGTTGATCGCGTGAGCAAGCGAGTGAATCGCAGGTAATTGGTCGCGACCCACGACAACCATCGAACGTTTGCCAGCGGTCTGCAAGTCGGCGACGACTCGATTCACCCAGCGTGATGTTCGTTCATCCGATGGCGCTTCTCCTACACCCGACACAACACCAAGTTTTGCGGCGACTTCCCACAGTGCTTCGCCAGTCCGCGAGGGGGCAATCGCGAGCGGATAGTCCGCCTTGGCCGACGTGGGCGTGGGTGTCGCGCCCAGGTGGTAGAGCCGCACCATCGAGGGTTCGCCATTCTCTTTTTTCTGCGAACCACCCCTTTTGCCAGCAATTCTTCGGGCATCGGCAAACTGACGGATATAGCACGCCGGCGTGTCCCGATCAGCCAAAAAATCGTACTCGATCGATACAATGACATCCGCCTGGCTGAAATCGTAGACTGGAGAATAGCTGGTTGCCTTTGCTCCGTACGCCAATCTCTGGCCGGCCAGAGATTGGTCGCTATTGATCGATTCGTACGCACCCCATTTGGCCTGCGGCCACCGCTTGGTCACGCTCGCGAGTAGTCTCGCTAGCGTGGGACTGGTCGACGTTTCGATCAAAATCCGCAGCCCTTGGCCACGATCGTCATCAAGTTGCTCGCGCAGCGCAGCAATTTGCTCCCGCAGCCGTTCGAGCGGAACAATTTTTTCGGCGAAGGTCGGCGCGCGAAGCCGATCGGGATCGTAAAGATCGAGAGTCGCAGCTTGCGCGAACACTCCAGTGGCCCCGAGACTGGCCGGGTGGTTCGCGTTGCCCTCGATTTTGATAGGTCGCCCCCCCCTACTTTGCACCGTCAAACCGGTTGCAAAACCCCCAAAATCCATCGCCGTGGTAAAGTACAGCGGCAATCCCGCGGGGGCGTGACGCATCATCCCAACCGTCGGCACGATTGTCTCTTGGGGCGGTCTAATATTGCATCCGCTCGCTCCGGCGAGCAAGAGCGACGCACCCATTACTCGCAAGAAATCTCGCCGCGAACCGGACATCCACTGCGAAGCATGCTCGGGGAATTCACGGTGCAAATAGTCTCGGAACTCATGCGTATCAGCTAGCTCTTCTAGCGATCGCCACCACGAACGCTCGCGGCCCGGCGAGTGGTCACTCGCCGGCATGTGCGACAGAATCGGTAGTGAGCGATGTTCAGTCATGCTGGGTCTAAAATCAGGTTAACGGTGACAGGTGTAGCAATCGGTACGGCTTTTGAGCTGATACTCATCGGCCAGCTGAATCCGTAGCTCGGCGAGAGACACGTGTCCTTTACCGTTTTCAGCAGGCGATACGGTTAACAATTCGTCTAGCGGTTGGGGATCGAAGACCAGCGATCGCGGTCGAACGTGTTGTTGGGGATCGCGATGGCAGTCCAGACACCACTGCATCGTGAGCGGTTGAGCTTTCCGAATCAGTGCCATCTCTCCGACCCGGCCGTGGCACTCGTAGCAACCAATCCCTTTGTGAATGTGAATGCTATGATTGAAATACACGTAGTCCGGCAGGTCGTGAACCCGATTCCAGTACAGTGGCTTGTCATCACGCAGGCTTTCACGTACCGGTGCCAACATGTCAGTTTGATTCCACAATTTGCGGTGACAATTCATGCACACCTGAGTCGCTGGGATGCCCGCACGCGGTGACGTCTCGACAGTTTGATGGCAATACCGACAATCAATACCAATGTCGGACACGTGGTGCTGGTGGCTGAACGGCACGGGTTGCTCGATCGTAATATTCTGCTCGGTGATGTGGGGCGATCGCGCAACAACAAACAGCGCGTAACCCAGCACGCTGACCAGCACGACGGCTGCCACGATGGCCGTTCGAAAGACCGTATCCGTCGATTTGGAAAAGAGCTGAGCCACGAAATCCTTTCGGTCACGCATCGGTTGAGAGCGGTCGCAGACAAATGAAGACCTGATCTGCCAGTGCAAACAACGTGCCTAGCGAGCGATTCTGGCGATCGAAAAAACGGCCTGGTATTCCGGTGTGTGAGCGACCTGGAGCAAGGAGTCTGTCGAGATCGAAGACCTGCTACGGTGAGGAGCGTGTCACGGTATCCAAAATGCCCCCGGTCTGTGCGTCACTGATACGCCACTACTCCTCCACAAATGACCGGAGACGTTGCAACGCGTCGTCCCATTGTTGAGCAATGACGTGCAATGCGGCTTGGGCTTCATCGATCCCACGCGGGACCGCGATGAAACGACGCTCGCGACCGTGCGTTTCCTGTGATACGAAGTTGGCACTCTCCAGTATCCGCAGGTGCTTAGTGACCGCCTGTCTTGTAACAGGTAAGCCCATCGACAATTGCTTGATCGACTGCGGGGTACCGGTGCTCAGCTTCGTTAACAATCGCAAACGCGTATCGTCACCCAATGCGGCGAACGTTGAGGCATGGCGGTGCAGGTCCGCTCTGCTAGGACGTTGATGGGTTTTCTTTGACATAGTTCCGGATGTTCTTAACTTGCGCGGCCCATCCGCTGTCATTCATGCGAAATGCTTCGTCCCGTCGATGAGCTGGAATTTGGTCGAAACCGGACTCGGTAACGCGCACCAGCGTACCCGTGTCCGTCGCGTCGAGTGTGAATTCGACCAACGTCCGTGACTCAGACGAGTAGTCGACGTGGGGGTCGATCGCATAGGGACGCCACCAAAAAGCGAAACGATGTTCCGGTTCGATTGCCTCGACAACCACCTCCATCGTGACGTGTTCGTAGCCTGGATGGGTGATCTGACCTCGGGTCGTCTCGCCAACGACGAACGGCCCTTCCAAGTTGACGCGGAACCATTCTCCGAACTCGCGAAAATCAGTGATCGCTTGCCAAACTCGCGGAACGGTCGCCGACACTTCGATTTCGTGCTCCATTCGATCTGTCGTAACCTTGTTCATTGGTGTCTGCTTTCAATCTTGCGGGAATCTAACATGCAACCAAAGAGTTGCATGGTATATCGCTTACCGTCGATCTGTCAAATCGGCCGCGAGCAAAGTGCCTGCGGTCGATCGGGGGGGCTGGCCGCGTTTCCCACCGATCAGCGAGGTTCACTCGTGATTCGCAACAGTTTTTCGTACTGGAAATAATTGGGATCGGCGCCGCGAATTTGCTTGATTCGACGGCACCATCCGCTAAGATTCGAAAGGGGGTTATTGAGCCACCCTGCCGAGGGCGGGTTTGTTGCACCGTAGGATTCAAAAGGAAAGATGATGAGCAAGATTCCGAAGATGTGTTTTGACAAAATTTTGCCGCGAGATATGCGGGCTCCCACGCCTGCCGGGGCAATGCGAACGATCGTTCGCAATGGGCGAACTCGCGCAATCATGCCAAAGGGGAAACGCTGGGCGACGGGATCGAAACTGGGGATCCGGTTTCTCGGGGGAACCTCGCAACAGCAGGACGCGGTTGTGAACGTGGCTGGAGAGTGGGAGAAATACGCGAATGTCAGGCTCGACTTCAACGAAGCACCGGATGCCGAAATTCGAATCTCTTTTCAGGATGACGGGGCGTGGTCGTATGTCGGCACAGACAACCTGGACATCCCGCGACACGCCGCAACGATGAATTTTGGCTTCATGGGAGATGGAACCATTTTGCATGAGTTCGGGCATGCGTTGGGTTTAGCACACGAACATCAAAGCCCAAGCGGTGGAATGCAGTGGAACGAGCAGGCTGTGATTGCTTCGCTGAGCGGCCCGCCCAACAATTGGGATTTGAACACGATTCGGCACAACGTGCTCCAAAAGTACTCCGTCGATCAGATAAACGGAACTGATTTTGACAAGGATTCGATCATGCTCTACGCCTTTCCAGCAGGATGGACAACCAATGGTGTGGCGACCCATGAAAACGAAGTACTATCCGAAACCGACAAGACATTCATCGGTTCGGTCTATCCGAAGGACGATGCGGCGGAAGTCGTGAGCTTGACTGTGAGTAATGTGTCACTGGTGTCAGCGTCGATCAAGGAGTCGGGCGAGGAAGATCTCTTCAGTTTTGACGCCGACTCGGTCGGCGATTACGTTGTGGAGACTCGCGGGAACACTGACGTGATGATGAAGTTGTTCGGTCCAGACAGCAGAACCAACCTCATCGCTGAAGACGACGACAGTGGTGAATCTCGCAACGCACGAATCCAAGTCGAACTGGCGCGAGGAAAGTATTTGGTACAAGTGCGTCACTTTGGTTCAGGCACGGGGGACTACCAGATCGCCGTCAGCAAACGCTAAAACACCTTTGTGATGAAGACTTACCCGAAAGCACCCACCGGCATTTAGAGCCTATCCGAAAAGGGGTTTGACCCTCTCCGGCGAGGCCGCTAAAAAGGTTGTAAAACGATGCGTCTCCAAAGGGTCAGACCCCTTTTCGGATAGGCTCTTAAATTGGTTTCGGCGCAATGGCGCGGAAGTGTTCTTTGGCCGTGAGAGCCGAGAACTCTATGATCGTCTCACCGCGCCGCGGAGTGCCCCGATTGTTGTGCTGCAATTGTTTTCTCACCCAACATTTCTCCCACCACACCAGTCGACTTACGTAGGTAGCAGCGATGGCTGAGAGTTGCCCGCTATGTCGTATACAACGAGTTGAACCGGACGTAGTCTTCCGTCAAATCGCTGGACCAGTATTTCGATTCGCCGGAACCGTCTCCGACGGTTAACACCAGTTTTACTTCGGAGGCCGCTTTCATTCGGCCACTCATATCAGCAGCGTCGAACGCGAGCGGTCGGCCGTTGCGGAACACGCAGCGACCTTCGATCAGCAGCGAAGTTTTGCTCACGCTGATCGGTGGCCCGGCATAACCTGCGGCTGAAACAATCCGGCCCCAGTTGGGGTCGCCACCCTGGATCGCCGTCTTGACCAGCGGACTGGCGGCGACGCATCGTGCGATTGTCAGCGCGTCGGCATCGTTGTTCGCCCCTTCCACCGAGACTTCGAAAAAGCGAACGGCACCCTCGCCATCGGCGACGAGGAGTTTCGCGAGTTTCAAGCAGACCTCGGTTGCCGCTTCGATAAATGTCGTAGCTTCATCATTGGACGTGACCCAGTCCCCGTCGCCGCTACTAAGCAGGATGACCGTGTCATTGGTGCTGGTGTGACCGTCAACACTGACACGGTTGAACGTCCGCTCGACAATTCGCCGCAGGGACGTTTGGGCAACTGTGCTGCTGAGTGGATAATCGGTGACGATCACTCCGAGCATCGTTGCCATGTTCGGTGCGATCATGCCCGCTCCCTTGCACATTGCCGCAATTTGGTACGTTTTACCGTTGATTTTAAATGTTGTCGCAGCTGTTTTGCGGTAGCTGTCGGTAGTGCAGATCGCGTCGGCAGCGGCTAGAAAATGGCGTTCACCGGCGCCAAGCCCTTTGCTGGCTAGTTCGATGCCTCGCCGAACTTTGTCCATCGGTAAACGTTGGCCGATGACGCCCGTGCTCATGACCAACACGTCTTCGGCGTCGCAGCCAATGATTTCGGCAACCTGTTTGCACATGTCGATCGCATCTTCAACGCCTTCATTGCCCGTACAAGCATTCGCATTACCACTGTTGGTGATGACAGCTCGGCAGGTCGCGCGGGGTGTCCGCTCGCGGCAGAGCTGCACCGGAGCGGCGAAGACTTGGTTGGTCGTCGTCACGGAGGCCGCTACACACGGCCGATCGGATACAATCAACGAAACGTCCGGCTTTCCACTGGCTTTGATCCCACCGGTCGCGGCTGCAAAGCGAAAGCCGTTCGGTAGTTCGTCGGAGCCTTCCGTGACAGATTGATCCGCAATGTTCATAGGGTGACGATCCAGAGGGGGGTTGGCAGACGGAGAAGATGGAACGTGGCATTGTAGGCCAACGCGACATGCGGCGTCGAGGTCGGCGATGATGCCTCGATCTGCCGCTTGACTACATTCTCCAACACGTCGACTGCACTTTTGCGGGATTGCGAGAATAATTCGAATGAGCCTGTTGCGATACATTCCGCTGGCATCAGCCATCGTAGTAATGCTGCTCAGCATCACGCTGGCATGCACCGTGACCGAGCATTGGTGGTGGCTGGCGGTGCCGATGATCGGCCTCTCAGGACTCGGGTTGTATGATCTATTCCATCCGACCGACATCATTACTCAAAAATCAAGCTCGAATAATCAATTACTTGACTAGCCGACATATTGGAACTAAACTTCCGAAACGTCGTTTTGGATTCCCACCTACCTTCCATTCCTTCATGCTGCCAAAGTCGCGTCCGCAGCCCACACGCATGTTGACCGAGATCTTTCTTCTCGTGTTGATGATGTGGCCTGCGCCGATTCCGGTGGGGCACCGCCACTGCGATTACTCCTCGCGAGTGTCCGGTATGCAGATGGCTCGCCACCTGCAGTGTTGTCATGGGGGGTTTTCGAATTCTGGAAATTGGCCGAACGATTGGCATTGGCACTGGGTTTATCCAACGAACCCTTGCGGTCAACTGGATTTCGATGAAGCTCAGGGGCGAGCTGACCAAATGGTCACGGGGCGTCCCGTCGACACGTTTGTTTCGCCCCGCATTTGCCTACTGGATGGGCTGGCGAGTTCGGTACGGCCAGTCAGGCCCCTCATACCGCTGCCACGCCGGTATGCCTTTCAAACCGTCGCGCTGCTGCACAGCCGGCAATCTCTGCCTGAACTCTTGGGTGTCGTCCGCTGCTAAGCAGCTGGATAATTGTGGATCGTTCCGCCGATCCAATATTCTCGTGATTCGCTAATCCGTTGCGTCTGCGTCACCGGTGCCCGACAGGTATCTGAACGATGGAGCAATCAGCGACGATCCGCGTATCTGTCCTCGCCCCCACGTGGAGTCCACCGTTGGGCAGCGGCAACCCAATGGGCGGCTGCACCTACGATGCCCAAAATCCATACTCTGAATCCGTCAATTGTAAAAGCTTTTATATGAATAAAACATTGTCCGCGCTCACAACTCGTCATTTAGTACGAAGAACCTGGAAATTCTCGATGTTCGTCATCGGTATGCTCGCCGCATCATCGTCCACGTTCGCGCAATCACCCTCGAACGACCAAGCGAGCGGCAAGGCCGCGAGCGACGCTGTCGTGGTGCTTCCCGAAGAGCAATGGCGAGCCGCAGGGATCAAGATCGAGCCGGTCGAACACGGGTCTTTAGAGAACACGCTGCGATTGACGGGAAAGATATCACTCAACGAGGATCGCATTGCGCATATTTATTCCATGGTCGAAGGGACTGTCAGCGACGTGCCCGTCAGCTTGGGGCAGCACGTTCAGGCAAATGATCTGCTGGCGGTCATCCACAGCCGCGAGGTTGGTGAGGCGAAACTGCAGCTTTACCAAGATCGATTGCAAGTCGAACTGACGAACATTCAACACGACATGCAGACTAGAATCGCTGCCAACGCTAACGAACTACTCGACGCACTTCGCAAAGATACTGGGATCGAGGAAATCGAGCGTCAGTTTCGTGATCGACCGATGGACGACTACCGCGAACGAGTTGTCGCAGCGTACGCGGCTTATCTGAAATCTGAAGCGGATGTCGCTCGTCTCGAAGGCATTTCTGAGACGGGCGCCGTTTCAGGAAAACAGCTATTGACGGCGCGAGCAAATCGCAACGCTGATCAAGCGACGTTTCAATCTCGCATCGAGCAAATCCAGCACGAGCTCCACACCTCCACCGTCATGTCATCCCAAGCCGTGAAGATGGCCGACGCCAAAGCACTCGTTTCCGCAACGAGCTTGCGGATTTTGAATGTTCCTGCCAACGAGATTGAGGAGATTGATCCTGTTAGCCAAGGGGAAACAATCTCGCATTATGCCATCCGGGCTCCCTTCGAAGGCACCGTGTTAACCAAAGATGTCGTGCTGAGTGAGCAGATTCGCCCCGACGTTCTCTTGTTTAGCATTGCCGATCTATCGACGGTGTGGGTGACGGCGAATATTTATGAGGAGCATCTGCCGCTACTGGATTCCTTCAAAAACCAAACGATCAAGCTTCGCAACGATGCGTTACCCGATGGGAAATTCACCGCCAAGGTGTTCTACACCGGGGATGTCATGGACGAGGCCACACGAACAATCTCGCTACGAGCGATTGCGGACAATTCCGGCCGTCATCTCAAGCCGGGCATGTTCGTCAATATCGAATTGCCGTCGACGCGGGCTACCCAATCGATCCTCATTCCCTCTTCGGCGGTGCAAGACCACGAAGGTAAAACGTTTGTTTTTGTTCTGCGAGGGGCGAACGAGTTTCATCGACGCGATGTCAAACTCGGACGAGAAAATGAGACTTCCGTTGTCGTCGAGCAAGGCTTGCGTGAGGGTGACTCTGTCGTCGTCCAAGGCGGTTTCATACTCAAGTCGCAGTTGCTAGCCGATCTGATGGGAGAAGAATAAAAATGGTTAACCATCTGATTGACTTTTCGCTGAACAATCGATTTATCGTCGTGCTGCTGTCGCTGGCGATTTTGGGGCTGGGTGTGTTCGCCGCCGCTACGATTCCGCTCGACGCGGTGCCGGATTTGACCAACGTGCAGGTGCAGATACTGACCAATTCGCCCTCGCTCGGTCCCGTCGAGGTAGAGCAATTTATCACGTTTCCCATCGAAAACGCGATGAGCGGGATTCCTAGGGTGGACGAGATTCGCTCGATCAGTCGCTTCGGCTTGTCGGCCGTGACGGTCGCCTTTGAAGATGGCACCGACATCTTTTGGGCGCGCAATCTGATTAATGAAAGATTGCTGAAGGCCCGGGAGGAGATCCCCGCTGGAATGGGCACACCTGAATTGGGGCCGATTGCAACTGGGATGAGCGAGATCTACCAGTTCGAAGTCCGCGCCGAGCCAGGTTCGGGTCACTCGCTCACGGACCTACGTACCACTCTTGACTGGCAAATTGCGTTTCAGCTGCGGAGCGTCCCGGGCGTCATCGAAGTCAACACGTTTGGCGGTGAACTGAAAACCTACGAGGTTCAGATCGATCCCGATAAGATGCAGAACTATGACATCTCATTGACGCAAATCACGGACGCGCTGGAGCTGAATAACGGGAACGCCGGCGGGGGCTACATCGCCCACAATGCCGAACAACGTCTGATTCGCGGGGAAGGCTTAGTGAGTTCTCTGGACGACATCCGCAACATTGTCGTCGATAACCGAGACGGGAAGCCAATTCGGATTGCGGACGTGGCCAATGTCGCGTTTGCCCCCATGCTGCGACAGGGTGCCGTCACCCGGGACGGGGATCGTGAGGCGGTTGTGGGGATGGTGATGATGATCATGGGCGGCAACTCGCGACAGGTCGTCGGTGATGTGAAAGCCAAGATAGCCGAGATCCAGAAATCGTTACCCTCCGGCGTGACCATCGACACTTTCTACGACCGCACCGAATTGGTTGCAAAAACAATCCATACGGTTGGAGAAAACATCGGCTTGGGCGTGTTGCTGGTCGTTGTCACGTTGTTTGTGCTGCTGGGCGATGTGCGCGCGGGTTTAATCGTCGCTGCCGCAATCCCGCTATCAGCGATGTGCGCGCTCATCGCGATGCGTTACGCGGGCGTATCTGCCAACCTGATGAGCTTGGGGGCGATCGATTTCGGTGTGATCGTTGATGGAGCTGTCGTCATGGTTGAGAACTGTGTACGGCGGGCGATGCAATATCAAAAACTCCATGAGGGTGAGCGAGTCCCTGAGAGCGTCTTTCGTGAATCGGCCAAGGAAGTTGGTAAGCCAATCCTGTTCGCTGGTCTGATCGTGATTATTGTTTTTCTGCCCATTCTCAGTTTGCAGGGCATGGAAGGCAAGATGTTTCGCCCCATGGCGTTCACATTCATGTCCGCACTCACCGCGGCTTTGATTTTAGCTGTAACCGTTATGCCGGTTTTGGCCTCGCTGTTTCTCGCCCGGCGGGTGAAACAGAATGAAACATTCGTCGTCCGCTCGCTAAAACGAGCCTATCGACCGATGTTGATGTTTGCAATGAAGCGACCCTTGGCCATGTTTTCGGGATCAGCACTGTTGTTCGTCGGTAGTGTCGTGCTCGCCAGCGGTTTCGGAGTTGAGTTCGTGCCAACTCTCGACGAGGGTGACATCGCGATCCAAGCCGCCCGTTTGCCGAGTGTCTCACTCGAGACGTCAACGGAGATGACCAAGGCCATGGAACGAACACTCTTGAAATTCCCGCAGGTGGAAACGGTCGTGTCGAAGACGGGTCGCCCTGAGATAGCGAATGATCCGATGGGCGTTTATCAAACTGATATTTTCGTTCGACTGGATCCGCATGCGGAATACGCAGAGGGAGAATCGAAAACCGATTTGATCGAACAGATGAAAACTGCGTTGATCAGTAATGTGCCCGGGAACTCTTATAGTTTCACGCAGCCGATTCAATTGCGAGTCCAAGAACTGGTCGCGGGCGTGCGTTCGGATATCGGGCTGAGCCTCTACGGCGACGATCTTGACGTGCTCAAGATCAAGGGCGATGAGCTGGTTCGCGCCTTGAACCAAGTACCCGGCTCCGCCGACGTCATGGCACAGCAGATTGCTGGTTTGTCGTACTTTCGCGTCAAGGTACGTCGCAATGATTTGGCACGTTACGGCATCAACACCCGCGACGTGCTCGATGCCGTCAGCACCGTAGGTGGGATGCCGATCGGCCAAGTGTTTGAAGGCCAAAGGCGATTTCCACTGCAGGTTCGACTGCGTCCTGAATCGCGAGAAAACACGGCACAGTTGCTGAATCTCAAGATCGATGACTCGCAGGGACGTCTCATCCCGATCTCTCAAGTCGCAGACATCATCACCGAGGATGGACCTGTCGAGATCAGCCGCGAAGCCGTTCGCCGTCGATTGCTGGTTCAGTGTAACGTTCGCGGGCGGGATCTGGCCGGTTTTGTTGCCGAAGCTCAACGTGTTGTTGACGAAGAAGTCGAGCTGCCAACCGGTTACACGCTACGTTGGGGGGGACAATTTGAGAATTTGCAACAAGCGACTCAGCGATTATCGATTGCCGTTCCCGTGGCACTCATCCTGATCTTTGCGTTGCTTTACATGACGTTTAACTCCGTCAAGCTGGCCCTGTTGATCTACCTCAACGTACCCATCGCCGCGACCGGCGGTGTGCTGGCACTGTGGGCACGTGAGTTACCTTTTTCGATCTCCGCGGGAGTTGGATTCATCGCGCTCTTCGGCATCGCGGTGATGAACGGCGTTGTGCTGATCGAGCATGTCCGGCATCTGCGTCACGGAGGCGATTCGCAACGTGACGCGGTGATCAACGGAGCACTTGACCGATTGCGTCCTGTCCTGATGACAGCCTGCTGCGGCGCTCTCGGCTTCATCCCGATGGCGATCTCAGCCAGTTCCGGTGCGGAGGTACAGCGCCCGCTGGCCACGGTTGTCATCGGCGGGTTGATTACGTCGACAGCACTTACGTTGCTAGTGCTGCCGACGATCTACCGCTGGTTTGAGCCGCGACAGGTCGAAGCGTGAGGTTGCGACAAAACGCCAACTGATTGCGGTTAATCCCCAATCGGTCAAGTCGATCGCGGTGTGTTGCCGCAATCGGCAAGGTTCCCGGCCTCAGCCACGACTAGCCTCATGAGGCCGGGAGCCGCTTTTGATGGGGCTTGCGTCGGTTCTTCTGATCTCGATCCCAGCCTTGCGAGCGGTCTCGACGACAATCAGGTTGGCCACACTGCCCAGCAACGTTAGGTTTCCCGCGAAAGTGCTCGACATCGCCAGAGTGAGCCAGGCTTGTTCTGGATGCGGAATCACGTCCGTCAGCGGTTTGAATAGCAACATGGCGGGCACGTTGGAAACGAGATTGGAGAGTACCACAGCAATGAACAGGCAGCCAATGCCGAATGCACCGCCGAGCGGTTCGTCAGCGAGTTCGTCGGCACCGAGCCCAAGACCGCCGTGGTCATCAAAGCGGCAGCCAAGGCGAGCGACGTTTCGGGCCGCCAAGCCCAATCGCTGCTCGAGCGGGCTGAGGCCGAAGGGCTGGTCCAACGCTGGCGTTTCGGATCGAACCAAAAACCTCAATTCGCGACCGAGCTCGCCGTCGCCAATTGACCGCTCGATAGCGTCGAGGCGTTTTTCGGATGGGGGCAAGGAAGGAACAATCCGCAAGAAGCTCTTGAGCATAGACATTCTCGATGCCGTCATCGGCATGGGACCGAATTTGTTCTACGGAGCCGGACTGGCCGACTGCATCATGGTGTTCCGCAAAACGAAACCGGCCAATCGAAAGAAGCAAGTTCTCATCGTCGACGCTTCCAGCCAATTCAAAAAAGGTCGCGCCTAAAACGAGATGCTTTCGAGCCATGTGGATCAGATCTTCCAGTGGTATCGCGACTAATTATCAAGATGTCGAAGGCGTAGCCCGTTGCGTTCCACTCGACGAGATCAAAGAGAACGACTGGAATCTGAACATCCCGCGTTACATCGAACCGGTCATCGAAGAAGAAACGATCACCGTTGCCGAGGCGATCGAGAATTTGAAAACGAATTTGAATGCCGCGTATGACGCGGAGGACAAACTGAAGGCGTTGTTGGTTAAAAGTGGATTACTTGGTTCTGAACAGATTTACCCACAGAGATCACAGAGATTCATGAGCGATGAGCTTACGGAGCAGATCATTGGCGCGGCGATCGAAGTCCATCGGATGTCAGCCAATGCCGGAATGAAGTGCTGCAAACGATGTTCAGTTTGATTGGGCTGGGCGAGAAGGCCGGATCGGGAATCGACAAAATCCGTGAGGGCTGGAAAAGCGTTCGCTGGCGAGTGCCGACACTCAGCGAGTCGCGGAAACCGGACCGAGTCACGGTCACAATGCCGATGGTGAGCTTGTTGCCCGAAACTGCTGTCAACGACTTACGTCAGATTCTTGGCGATGAGCTGGATTCAATCACCGCCGACGAAGTTCAGGCCTTGGTGGCGGCTGACATGGAGGGGTGTTTCTCGAATTTCCGCCTACCGTCGTTGACCGAGCGGCATCCCGCCGACCTGACTAAGTTGCTGAAGGCGCTAGTCGGACGCGATTTGCTGGAACGGGACGCGCACAGCCGCGGGGCCACGATCACCGAAGACCCCGATATGTCGGCCGTGGTGATGTCAGTCAAATCCGTCGAGACGCAGTACGACGACTATCGCCTCGATCGCGATGCCGAGGAAAAGTTGCTCGACCGTTTTCGCGATCCGACCGACCCGCTTTTCGAACTTGGCGAATCACCAAGGGCCACGGACGTAGTAGATGCCGTACTGGTCGGTGTGGCTAGGCCAGTTCGGGGTTGGCTGGAATTGGCCCGGGGCCGCAGCACCGGGGTACGATGCGTTGCGTCCGAACTGGTGATGGACAGGGTACATTAAGTTCTGGCTGACGCCCCAGGAATACGTTTGCCGCATGCTGACCGTGGGCGGAACAACGAGCGCGGTCGGCTGACCGTAGGGAGCGTAGTAGTAGTTACCATGCCAGGGCTGCGCATTTGCGTAGTTCATGTTCCAAATGTTCGTCATCCCGTAAAAATCGCCAGCCTGGGCAGACGATATTCCGGTAGCCCCGCCGCACACAGCAGCAGCGGCGACGGCCAAAGAGAGTAGTGTTTTACGCATCATCACGGAGTTCCTGATCGTTGAATAGGTTGAGCGAGAGGGTTCGCTAGCGAGGAATTCGCAGCACGTTCCAATAGAAATTACTGATCCCCGTCCGGACGGGCGGGTAATAGTACGAAACGTGTGTTCGGTTCATACCACGCCCACCGTCATAGTAGTTATGAAATCGGTCGTGATGCTTATAAAGCATCTCGTGCGGATAAAACGGTTGGTAGGTGAGGAACGTATGCCCCACGTGCGGCGGCACGGGTACTGGCGAAACGTACATCTGCGCATTCGCGCGGTTCGCGGCACCCTGCGTGTAGAAATTATAGAATAAGTCGGGTTGACCATATTCGCGACCTTGAGCCATTGCGACGCCGCCACCGTGGAGGCCGCCGAGACCTGGAGATCCGATTCCGCCTTCGCCGCAATTTCCCGCGGCGCAGTCGCCACTGGTGACCGTGTCGCTCGCCGCCGAGCTCTGGCTTTCGGCGGATTCGCCTACGACGGTATCACTGATGATTCGTGAACTGACGATACGCTCACCGCCGGCGTTTCCGGCTCCTCCAAAAGCGTGCGCTGACGAAATGCCCGAAATGAGGGATGTGGAAGCCGCGAGTGCGACGAGGACAGATTGATAGCGACGGCGCATGGTTCGGGCCTTCGCCACGGCTGTGATGTTTTTTCGCTTCATGTGCGCGTTCCTCCTGAACGACGACCGGATGGGATGATTACTTTGGGATATTTCGGACGCCGGAACGGTGTAGGAGTAGATTAGCTTCAGTGCTCCCTAGGACCGCCACATTGAGGGAAACCTGCACATTCGTTAGATGTGCATCTGCAGTCCGGCGACGTCCAGTTTGCGGCAATTTGATCCGATCCCGATGGGGAGCAACCGTTAGGGTTTCACTACTAGGTGCAAACTCGCTATAACGCCCAACCTTCGGGCTCACCGAAGTACCGGCTCGCTGACCGTCGGTTGACTTACCCGACGTGTCAGAGACGCACTTCCAATCCTCACTTTTGGTGCGGGTGAGTGCGCTCGCTTTGAAATTGCAAACGTGTTTCAATCGACAGCCCGCTAGCCTCCTACGGCTTTGAATCCACCCATCGTTCGACAACCAATTCGACAGGAACCACCCAGCGTGGCAAAACGGCGTTCTTCCTCCTCTGACGGCACGAAAAGCAGAAAATCGAAACGCGGCGGCGTCCCCGACGAGACCGTGTTCCGTGAAATCGAAAACATCCCGTTGCGGATGGCTGCTCAGGATCGTTATCTGAACTACTCACTCTCAGTGATCACCTCGAGAGCCTTGCCAGACGTGCGTGATGGATTGAAGCCTGTCCAGCGACGGATTCTCTATACGATGTTCCAGCAGCGGCTTGATTCGACAGCCAAGCATCGCAAGTGTGCGAAGGTCGTTGGTGACGTGATGGGGAATTATCACCCTCACGGTGACAGCTCCATCTATGAAGCATTGGTGCGGATGAGCCAGCCGTTTTCGCTGCGAATGCCAATGATCGATGGCAGTGGCAACTTCGGCAGTATCGATGGCGACAATGCCGCCGCGATGCGGTACACCGAATGTCGGATGAAGCCGATTGCCTCGGAAGTACTCGCCGACCTCGCCACACGCACAGTCGCTTTCAAACCGAGCTATGACGGAACTCGTGAAGAACCGGTCGTGCTTCCCTCACGTGTGCCCAACATGCTCGTCAACGGCGCCACCGGTATTGCCGTGGGGATGGCGACGAATATTCCGCCGCACAACCTCAAAGAGGTGTGCAATGCTTTGTTGAAACTGCTGCGTGATCCCGAGATCAAGGATTACCAGCTCGTGGCCGCTGACGCGATCGCCGGACCCGATTTCCCGACCGGCGGAGTGATCGTCAATACCAAGGAAGAATTGCGAGAGATCTACGCGACCGGAACGGGCACGATCAAACTCCGCGGCGTTGGCGAGGTCGCCGAATCCTCCAAAACGGGCGACATTCTCCGTATTACGGAAATCCCGTTCGGTGTTAACAAAGCAAACATGGTGGAGCGGATTACCGAACTCGTGTATGCCAGCAAGCTGCCATTGGTCGAGGAAGTCCGTGATTTGTCGAGCGAGGACATCCGCATCGATCTGCTTTTAAAAAAGAACGCGGATCCAGAAAAAGTTTTGGCGTATCTCTACAAGAACACGCCACTGCAGACGAATTTCAACGTCAACCTCACGTGCCTGACGCCCACGGAAAACCCGGAGGTGGGTTCGCCGCGCCGTTTATCACTCAAAGAAATCCTGTGGTACTTCCTTAAGTTCCGTTTTGATGTACTGACGGCGAGGCTGACCAACGAACTGAATTCTCTGCTACGGCGAATCCACATCCTCGAAGGCTTTGCGATTGTTTTCGATGCCCTCGATACAATCATCAAAATCATTCGCGCCAGCGACGGGAAAGCGGACGCGGCCGACACCATCATGAAGCGGTTTCCTGCGGAAAAGGGAGGTCTCGACGCCGAACAAACCGATGCGATTCTTGAGCTGAAGCTGTATCGTTTGGCACGTTTGGAAATCAATGTGATTCTCGATGAGCTCAAAGGGAAACGAAAGCGCGTCAAGGAGATCGAAAAGTTGCTCGCCGATGATCATGAAGACTTCGCATCATCCGGTCGGTGGAACATCATTCGCGACGAACTCAATGAACTCGCCACAAAGTATGGTAAAGGCGACGAGGGACGCCGTCGAAGTAAGATCATCACGCCGACGGAGGAGGTCGAGTACACCGAAGAGGACTTCATCGTGGCTGAAAATTGTCACGTGATGGTCACCGTCGATGGCTGGGTAAAACGCCAGAAGCTGATTGCCGATCCTTCCAAAAGTCGACTTCGTCAGGGTGATCAGGTGCTCGCTTGTGTGGCGGGCAATACTCGTGAAACGATCGCCTTCTT
Organism: uncultured Planctomycetota bacterium; assembly: GCA_963763175.1. GTDB lineage: Bacteria > Planctomycetota > Planctomycetia > Pirellulales > Pirellulaceae > Rhodopirellula. The sequence goes on from CAVXOB010000011.1 coordinate 2,524,673, forward strand.
CAGTTCGCTGGGCGTGTGTTACACAGCGCGGATGCAAGACATCCCTGCCTCGACTGGCTTTGGTGAACCGATTCAGAAATTGTTCAAGTTCAAGGATGGCGAACGGATCGTCGCGGTTCTTTCACTCGACCCTCGGATCATCGGCAACATCGCCGAAGACCCCAAGGGTGTTTATTATCCTGAAACGCATGCTCTGGCCGTCACGAACAACGGTTACTCAATGCGGTTTGGGCTGCCCTCGTTCGCTGAACCGTCCACTCGCGCCGGACGCCGCTTTGCTCGAGTGAAACCAGGCTCGTCAATCGTTGATGTAGTGACTATTCACGGAACTGAAACCGTGCTTGCCGTTTCAGCCGACGCCCGAGCGATGGTGTGTCCGGTCGATGAGATTAACTATCTCTCCGGCGCAGGCAAAGGCGTACTTCTGATGAAGCTTGCCGCGACCGATCGATTACTCGGTTTTAAACCGTCAACAGGCGACCGCGATCTGCTGACAGTCGTTACCAACCGCGGTGCCAAGAAAACAATCTCAACGGCGAAGTACCGCACCACATCGCGAGGCGGTCGTGGAATCGAGTTGCAAAAGAACGGCAAAATTGCCGAAATCGTTTCCACTCCCATCGAACCACCCCGAAATTTCGACGAGTAGACAAGAGCATTTCGCATCGAGCCTCTTGGTTTTTGCGATTGCCTGAACCTTGAACCTTGAACCTTGAACCCTGAACCCTGAACCCTGAACTTTCGCCTTTCGGCACCTCATGTCCACAGCAACAACACCGAGTTCTTACAACGCCAAAGACATTATCGCTCTGGAGGGACTTGACCCGGTCCGCAAGCGGCCGGGGATGTATATCGGTGGGGTCAATTCCGCAGGGCTGCACCACCTGATCTGGGAAATCGTTGATAACTCAGTCGACGAGGCGATGAACGGCCACGCCAGCGAGATCACCGTGACGCTGCACAAAGACGAACAGACGATCACGGTCAGTGATAATGGTCGCGGCATTCCTGTCGACAAACATCCCAAGACCAAGAAATCGGCACTGGAAATGGTGCTGACGGTATTGCATGCGGGCGGCAAATTTGAGGGTGCCAACTACAAGACTTCGGGTGGTTTGCACGGGGTCGGTGCCTCCGTCGTCAATGCTCTCAGCAAAGAACTCACGGCGGTCGTTAAGCGAGATGGGGCACAGTACCGCATGACGTTCGCGCGAGGTGTGGCGACCTCGAAACTCCAGAAGCTGAAGGGCGCTGTTCGCGGCACGGGGACGACGATCACTTTTAAACCTGACCCCACCATCTTCCCGAAGACCACGTTTCAAGGCGAGACGATCTCCGCGCGTCTCGAAACGGCTTCGTTTTTACATCGCGGCGTGAAAGTAACCTACATTGACGAAGTTGCCGGGACCAAGGTTACCTACCTGCACGAAAATGGCATTGTTGATTATCTCGCCAAAGTTATCAAGGAACGCGCGGCGCGAGCCATTCATGACACCCCATTTACCTATCGAGTTGACAATGAAGAGCGCCTGGAAGTAGCTCTACAATGGACCGAATCGACCGATGAACACGTGCGCTCTTACGTCAACGGAATCCCGACTGCAAGCGGTGGATCGCATGAAAACGGCTTTCGGGCGGGACTTGTCAAAGCGGTTCGTAACTATATCGATACGCACGATCTGACACCGCGCGGTGTCAAGATCACGCACGAAGACATTCGCGAAGGTTTGATTGCGATCGTGTCGCTTTTCATTGCCGAACCGCAATTCCAAGGCCAAACGAAGGATCGGTTGAACAATCCCGAGGCCCAAGGGATCGTTGAGTCGAACGTTCGCGGCGCGATGGAGCAGTGGCTCAACAACAATCCGAGTATCGCCGACGGCGTGATCGCGCGGGTGATTGCAGCCGCGCGAGCGCGGGCAGCGTCGCGTGCCGCCAGTGAAGCGGTGTCTCGCAAAGGTGGATCAAAACGCGTCATGCTGCCGAGCAAACTCGGTGACTGTGTCTCGGGCGGAAAGGGCAAGTCGGAACTGTTCATCGTGGAAGGTGATTCCGCGGGCGGGAGTGCGAAGCAGGGACGCGACCGAAATTATCAAGCGATCCTGCCATTGAGGGGCAAGGTACTCAACACGGAATCAGCGACGCTCAAGAAGATTTTGGAGAACAAGGAAATCCAAGATTTAATCGCAACCCTTGGATGCGGCATCGGTGCTCACGTCAATCTACCCGATCTGCGATATGACCGCGTCATTCTCCTTGCCGACGCCGATTCGGATGGGCATCACATTACGACTTTATTGCTGACGTTTTTTTATCGACACATGCCCGCGCTCATTGCCGATGGTCGGCTGTACATTGCCGTCCCACCGCTGTATCGGGTCGATATCGGAAAGGAAACCTACTGGGCCGCTGACGAATCTGCTCGCGACGAGATCGTCAGCAAGCACGGTGGCCGCTCCGAGCCCAAAATCACCCGATTCAAAGGGCTCGGGGAAATGGATCCGAAGGTATTGTGGAATACAACTCTTGATCCTACCAAACGCCGACTCTTAAAGGTAGAGATCGACGATCATCTCGAAACGGACAAAGCGATCAGTGATCTGATGGGCCGCGATGCCTCGGCTCGATTTCGGTTCATCATGGAACGCGCCGAAGACGCCAGCGAGATTGACGTGTGAGATGGCCGTGGGGCAACAGCCGTACTCAATTGCGTGCTATAATTCCAGTGTTGCATCCATCGGACTGGTGATTCACCCAAATGACGCGCCAGCGCGTTGGCTGAGACCATCCCTCGCTAGCGCTGCGGGTGAGTATTCGCAACTTGGAATCGCGTACGAGCGTAAATCTCCAGTCCTCACCCGACTTTCATCCGCCAGGAGATCGATCCGATCATGACTGTTCAACATACCCGCCGCGATATTTTGAAAGCTTCCACCGCGACCGCTGCGGGACTGGCTTTTTACCATGGCGCTTCACCGAAAAGAGGTTCTGCCGCCGAGAGTCCGAACGACAAACTCCGGATCGCCTGTATCGGTGTGGGTGGCCGTGGCGCCGCGAATGTCAATGGTGTCAAGGGCCAGGACCTCGTCGCGTTCGTGGATGTAGACGAAGTCCGAGCGGGTGAGACTTTTAAAAAATTTCCCAATGTCCCGCGGTACACCGACTACCGCAAGATGTTCGACAAGATTGCGGGCGATCTCGATGCCATCGTCATCAGCACGCCGGACCATTCGCATTTCCATCCCGCCAATATGGCGATGCAACATGGCCTGCATCTTTACTTGGAGAAACCGCTGGCTCATAACGTGTTCGAAACGCGAACCTTGTGCGATCTGGCTCGAGAGAAGAAGATCGCGACTCAGCTCGGCAATCAGCGTCATGCGATGACCAACATGCACCGCGTCGTTGAACTGGTTCAGTCCGGCGCGATCGGCAAGGTTCATCAGGTGCATAGCTGGATCGGCGGTGACCGCGGGATGCCACCGATGCCCACGACGACACCGCCGGTGCCCGCAACGCTGGACTATGATTTGTGGGTCGGTCCTGCGAAGTTCTTTCCTTATGAACCGACGATCTGTCCATATGGATGGCGTTTCTGGTGGGAATTCGGCACGGGTGAAACCGGCAATTGGGGCTGCCACATTTTAGACATTCCCTATTGGTCGCTCGGTCTGAAACATCCGACTCGGGTTGATGCGGTGGGGCCTCCAGTCGATGCACTGCGAACGCCCAAGTCGATGCACGTCACGTATCGATTCAACGAGACCAATCAAGAGGCACCCATTGATTTGCACTGGTACCTCGGGACGCCGAAAGATGTTTTGCAAAAAAATGGTATTTCGGGCGACGGCATCAATACAGTGTTCCTGGGCAGTGACGGAATCTTGGCGTGTGGCTTCGATAAACGGAAACTCTATCCCGAAGAGAAATACGCGGATTTCAAAGCCCCCGATGCGTTTGTTGCTGATTCGCCTGGTTTCTACCAAGAATGGATCGCCGCGTGCAAAGGCGGTGGTCCGGCAACGTGCAATTTCGACTACACCGGCCCGATGGCTGAGTCGGTCCTGTTGGGTAACGTCGCGTACCGAGCGGGTGGATTTAACTGGGATGCCCAGGCGTTGACGACGGGCGATAATCCGCAGGCTCAGACGCTCATCCGTACCCCGTATCGTCAGGGGTGGGAGATTTGACGGGTCGAGCAAACAGGTCTGGCGCGGTCAATTCTGCCCAAACCCCCGTGGCTCATCCCGATATTCGATCGGCGTGTCCTCGGCATCGCCCTCAAACGGAACGCCGATTTCCTCGTTAAACCAGCGTCCAAGATCGATTAGCTGACATCGGGCCGTGCAGAACGGAGGCGTTGGCGTCTCGTCGGACAAGAATTTTCTGCCGCATGTCGGGCAATTCATGGGAACTGGTTTTAATTTGGAGGCATCCATTCAATACGACTTACACAGAGGTTAGGGGGGTCTAAAATGATTCGGCTACCGTTGACTCGATAGTCTACAATGAACAGCGATGCTTGAAAAACTCGGATGAGACGGAAATGCTAACCCTGCCCCCCACGACCGCTCTGCACGCCACCGCGCTGCTGATATGGATGCCTGTGATCTGCGGTCTGTGTCCCCTTTCCGTCGTAGCACTGGCTGGCGACGGCCTGTCTGCGGGAGCAGCTTCCCAAGACTCCACTCCACCGAGGGGGACGTATTCCGATACGGTGGTGGAAAAAGCCAATCAGATACTCTTCGAGGCAGAGCTGCGGCGGAGCGGGAAATCGCTGCAAAGTACGAGAGCAGCCGAGTTATCGCGTTTAGTGAGCGGCATCGCTCGCAGCCGTCGCGAGCTGCAATTGCAACAGAATTCCGTTGCCGATTCTCAAGCCAGACTGACGGCGTATGACAATGAAATTGAAAAACTCCAGCATCAGGAAGCGGAACTTAACCTCCAACTGGCAACGGTCGCCGGCCTCGGGGTCACCAAAAACAATCGTGTCGCGGGTTTGATCAATGCTTCTGTCGCCCGCATCAGGCTGCTGCGAAAGCAACGTGATGAGCACCAAAAGGTCGTTGAAGCGGCCCGAGCTCAGCTCAACACTGCCGAAGAGGAGTACTCCGAATCCGTTTTTCAGGTGCGAAAGCAGGTTGATGCCGTGAGGGCAGCGATCGACAAGCAAATGCAAGATGACCAGGTTCAGATTGCTATGGCCGTGATGCACACCAATTTTGACGTTTCCGCGGAGATCGATGGGGAGCAGGTCCTGGACGCCATTGAGAGTCGCCTGCGAGACTTTGAAAAAGAAGTGGTACAAGAGAATATTGCATTGGAGTCCTCACGCGGCGGCGTGTTTTTCGTCATGGCCAGCGTCAATCAACACCCCGTTCGAATGGTCATCGACAGTGGCGCGACGCACGTCCTGTTGCCCGCCGATGCAGCGGCAGAAATGGAGGTTGACGTTCCATCGGATGCTCCGGTCTTTTCGGTGACGTTGGGCAATGGGGAGACGACGACGGGTCGTGGCACCGTCATCGCCAGCGTCCGCATTGGTCAGTTTGAGGCCAAGGACGTCGCCGCAGTCGTGCTCGATCCGACGGATCAGAAAGTGACACCGCTATTGGGGATGAGCTATCTCAATCGATACAGATTTGAACTCGATTCGCCGGGTAAGACACTCGGATTGACACGTGTTGATCAATCCGACAGCAACGACGCTACGAGTCACTGATGCCGGAACTTCCGGAAGTGGAAACGATGTGTCGTGGTATCCGTCCGGTCATTGGGATGCGTGTCGCGAGTGTCATACAGCCGCCTTGCTCGTGCCGTCCCTGCGTGATCGAGCCGAACGTCAACGAGATGAACCGGAAACTCAGCGGTCAACGCGTTATCCAGGTTGAGCGGCGTGGGAAACGCGTGATGATCCTATTCGAAAATGACCTACGACTGGTGATCGAGCCGCGGATGAGTGGCTTGGTCCTACTGACAGATCCACCGAGCGTAAACCACTTGCGGTTGCGAATCGATTTGGTGGAGTCAGAGTTGTGGAGAAGCCTCAGTCCGTCTGTAGCGGAAGGGCGCGAGCCGTGCGATGCGCTGGCGAATTTAGCCCCCAAAAGCTCACTGTCGGTGTGGGACCGGCGCGGACTCGGCACGATCCGACTGTTGACTTCGGATGAGTATAATGATCAGGTTCATGCACGTTTGGGCGAGGATGCCTTGTCCATCTCGGCTGGAGCGCTTCGCGAGCGACTTGGCTTCAGCGGCCGCGCGATCAAGGTCGCTTTACTCGATCAAACGGCGGTTGCCGGGATTGGGAACTTGTATGCCGCGGAAATTCTGTTTGTCGCTGGCATCGATCCCCGGCTGCGATGTGATAAACTTACTGGCCCGCAGTGGTCCCGACTGCAGAGGGCGATCGGCGGTGTCTTGACCGATGCGATCGCCCACGAAGGGAGCACACTCAGCGATGGGACGTACCGCAATGCGCTCAACAAAGCGGGCGGCTACCAGAATAGGCACCGAGTCTACGATCGGGCCGGCGAAAGCTGCCGCCGCTGCGGTCAGGGCACGATTCAGAGGATGGTTCAGGCGCAGCGTTCGACGTTTTTCTGCCCCGTCTGCCAGCGAAGGACAGGTAAGCATGCCTCGGTTGGCGAAATCTCCTTGGGCGACTAATATCTGCGTCCGTCTCCGATTCACTCCGACCCACTGCCATTGCCCCGTGCCTGATTCACTCGCCCCACTCAATCGCCTGATGTCGACGCTTTCCCAACGCGCCGCGGAGCGTCCTGCGGGCTCGTATACGACGAAACTGCTCGATGGAGGGGCTGAGGCGATCGGCGCGAAAATTCGCGAGGAAGCTGATGAACTGATTGCAGCAGCTGGCGAGATGGGTGAGGAGAGCCGTGCTCATGCGGTCTATGAAGCGGGCGATTTGATCTATCACACACTCGTCATGCTCGCCTGGCGAGGGATTTCGCTCGACGAAGTTGCCGCCGAACTTGCCCGCCGCGAGGGCACCTCCGGCTTGGTCGAGAAAGCCTCTCGTCAATCCACCGACTGACCAAGAGCCGATCCGAAAAGGGGTCTGACCCTCTCCGGCGAGGCCGATTAGAAAGCGATGAAATGTTCGACTCCGAAGGGTCAGACCCCTCTCGGATGGGCTCAAATAAAATATGGCCATGATCTCTGACTCCCACCTCCGATTGGGCATCCCTAGCAAGGGACGCCTGAGCGATCTAGCAACCGACCTGTTGTCCCAGGCCGGATTGCGATTCCGTCGTCAAAACCGCGGTCTCTTCGCCCGGGTCAGCGGCATGAATGTCGATCTCGTGTACCTGCGTACCGACGATATCCCCACGCTCTGCGCTGAAGGCGCGATTGATATGGGCATCACCGGTGGCGATCTCATCGAAGAGTCGGGCGCCGCAGTCCACGAGCGGATGAAGTTTGGTGTCGGTCGCTGCCGACTCGCATTCTGCGTTCCTGACGACAAGCAAATCGCATCGGCGGCGGAACTGAATGGCAAACGCGTCGCCACCAGCTTTCCGAATGTCACAAGTCGATATCTTTCCGAGCATGGTGCCAAAGCTCATCTGGTGTCGCTTGCTGGCAGTGTCGAAGCCATGATCCAGCTCGGCGTAGCCGACGCGATCGTTGACCTCGTGGAAACAGGCAGCACGTTGGCAGCCAATCGCCTGCGTATCCTTGAAGAGATTGGGAGTTACGAAACCGTTCTCATTCAAAACGAATCTCGGCGGCTCGCCGACACTGCCGATAGTCTCGTGCAGCGGCTCGAGGGGGTTGTGATCGCACGGGATTACTCGCTGATCCAGTACAACGTGCCGCGTACCGAATTGGCCAAAGCGGAAAAGGTCACGCCCGGTTTCAACTCACCGACGATCAATTCGCTCGAAGACCCCGACTGGTGCAGCGTCCAGGTAATGGTAAGGCGAGGTGAAGTCGTGGATGTCATGGACCAGCTCAAAGCGATCGGAGCCACCGCCGTCTTTGAAATGACACTCAACAACTGCCGGCTGTAAGTGCGGTGGTCTATCAAGTAAAAACGGTGGCCGAGCCAATCGCTCTGCCACCGTTTTTTCCGCAAACACGGTCGGAAAAACGCCGCCCCGCGTCCTGCTTTATTCCAACTGAGCGGTCTCGCGACCCGCGCGTGTGCCCAGAGCGCCCCACAATCCATAGCTACTCTGCGCTCCCGAGTGGCCGGGGGTCAATTGCTGATTGCCCGACTCAATGCTCTCGGTAATGAATTTCACCGCACCATCGCCCATCAGCACGTGCGCACCGCCTTGGTGACGACTCGACGCTGAGGAGATGCCTTGCGATGCGTCGCCGCCTCTGAAACAGCTCAAGCTGTTCGGTGGCTTGATCGTATGGAATGCGGTGTACTGGATCCGGCCATCGGCCCAGCGTCCACCACGAATTTGATTGCCGCCGCCGACGCTGGCGGTGGTAGCCCAAAACCGCGGTCGTTGTGGGTTGACGAGGTTATCGCAAGCCGAAGGTAACGTGGAAATCGTATCAGGTCCATTCAGAACGAACTCGGAGATAATCTCGCGTCCCCCGAGGATGGTGGCAATCTCACCCATGCAGATCGTACCGGAGAGGCCGTCGAGGCAATCTCGGAAACGAGTGGTGTGACGACACCAGAACATGCCTCGGTTGCGGCCTCGCGCCTGCTGCGCACGGTTGTTGTTGTTGCTGCCGCCGCTACGACGCATGTTGCATTCGTCGTTGTTGAGTGGATCGGTGTTGTCATAGACTCCACTCTCGTTTTTGCCCCCGCTGTGCGTCAACTCCATCACGTCCCCGACGCAGACCGCATAGTTACAGCGTCCTAACGCGGGCAGCCCGCGTCCAGGATCGCTGGGGCATCGCAACATCGGGATATCTGTCATCCAGGGTGGATAGTATGTCTGCCAAGGGCCGGGGCCCATTGGAGGACTGTCGGGTGGGTAGGCGAGCGTCCCGTCATTATTACGATCGTACGGATTACTGATCTGTTGCCAAAGCGCCTGTTGCTCCACGAACGGGGTCAAACCGACTTGCGAACTGATGTACAGGCGATTGCAAACAGCCGAATTGCCCGTCCACGTGTGCGTGTTGCCCGTCATGTGCTGCGGCAACTGGTTATAGGCCGAATGGTAGTTGTGCAAACCCAAACCGATCTGTTTGAAGTTATTACTGCAGCTCATCCGGCGAGCTGCTTCGCGTGCGGCTTGAACAGCGGGCAGCAACAGCCCTACCAACACGCCGATGATCGCGATGACCACCAACAATTCGACCAGCGTGAACGCTGATCGTGACAACCGTTTCATAGAACTAATCCTCATCGAGTCAGTAAGAAATTAAAGAACCCGCAGTGAAAATTCACCGGCAAGCACATTCATCGGTGTGATTCATCACAAAAAGGCTACTCAAAATCGACTAGCCCAAAAGCACCTGACGTCATGCGTCTACTTGGGTGGCGTGTCCATTGCGTCAACGTAGGCCTGCTGTTCAGCCTGCTGTTCCGGTGTCATGCCGGCTTCGTCAACGACAACGGGCGTATCGCTGGTGCAGGCAGCGACGCAAATTGTCAGTGCAAAAAGAAAAAGAAACTTCATTGAAAACTCGTTCTGGTGGAAGTAACGCGGACTGAAAACTCGGAGCCTTCACCGCCACTCAACGCGGTAAACCCGTAATGGAGGGCTAAGCCCGGTTAACTAACCGTGGATAGTGCTCTTCCAGACCTTAGCGGGGTCAAAAGCTCGGTTCAAGAAAAAAGCAGAAGAAACTGAAAATTGACCGGAACTTATCGAGATGCATGGAGTTAGTGCTCCGTTCCCACGACTTGCGGGAGCTGGGATTGACTTCGGGTCGTGAAAATTCCTAACACGGGACAAACCTTGCGAAGATTGACTGGTTTTTCTAGTTGGAATGGCCGATCGCAATGATTGGACGTCCAATTGAGTCAGCAATGCCCCGCTCCCTTGCTAAGGATGCGACGATGAAGCGAACGGAACTCGCCGAAAACACTCTCTCCAATTCTGCCTCCCACTCTCGCCGCAGTGCCGCGCGAGCGGCTCTGGTCGCCTGCGTGATCGCGGGTCTCCCCGCGATGGGATGTCGCAGTGGCAGATCAAGCTGGAATATGTTCAGTCGGAGCGAACCGTCAGCAGAGGTTCTCGCCGGATCGGGACCCACGACCACTTATCCGGCCCCGCCCTCAACGCGGGCCCAGCCAGAAGCAATCGCCTCCATCGCCGGCGGTACGGCCGCTGATAAAGCGAATGACACACCTGGTACCAGCGGCGCAGTCGGTCCGCAAGCCAACCTGAATCCCTATGCGCTCGCTGGAAATCGTCTAGAAACGCCTGCCGACGGCGTTCCAGCGGGGTTCCCAACAGGACCTGTGTCGAAGGATGATCCACATCCGACCGTTTCGACCTCGCTTGCCGCGGAGGAGGGCTCCGTGCCCCCAAGCTACTCTTTGCCTGGCAGAACCAGTCCACGTCCGTCAAGTGATTTGGCCGCCGCCGCCAATGGGTATAATGGAGTCCCTGCCGCAGTCCCGCCGACTCAACCCAAAGATGCGGGCGGGTTGCCGTCGGGCTACCAGTTGGGCAAACAGCCTGTCGCGGATTCGAGTTCGGCACTCGCTAATAATTCACCGGCAGCGCCGCCAACGGATTTTGGAATGCCACCGCTCAGTGAGGCGACATCGCCTGATTCAATCGCTGAATCGAGTGCAGTGGCTCCGGCAAAATCCAGTGGGTTCGGTTTGCCAAGCGATCTGATGTTGCCGCCTGCTGCAAACGCTGCCAAAACAACCGCCAGCACCGCGCCGCCCGCGACCAGCGCCTCCGACACGACGGCGGTCGCCGCATTAGGTTTGCCCCCCTCCCAGCCATCGCCGCTAGGCAAGTCTTTCGCTGAAACGTCGCCACCTAGCGGGAGTGCGCAGGCAGACGCCTCAACGTCGCCTGCCTATCAAACGGCGTCAACCTCCAAAATCCCATCGGGATCGTCTGCCCATGACACGAATCCCAGCGGCGTCAAGACGACAGGCTACATGCCTGGCAGCACCGGCAACTCACCGGCTTATCCGATCATGCGATAACCGACGGCGTCCTTGAGCGATTGACCTGACGACGAACCCCCGCAACAGGAGTTCATCCGTCAATCAAGGGTACCGTTTTACCTTCGCTCGCACTCAGCACCGCGGTGTCAACGATTTGTTGGCCGATTCGGCTGATCTCTACGGACAACGGACCTTCAATGGGTTTGTCGTTTTGTATCACGTCAACCATATATTGCACTGGATTATGGTAGGGTGCGACTAGACTGTCGGCATCTTCCCATTCGCCCGCCGGGCACCACTCGTTCTGCCAGTGAATTCGGGTGTCGTAATCGTAGCTGGCGATGGTGCCGCGCGTCCCGACAAGCACAAATCCCGTTTTCGGCTGGGGTTGATGCGTCCAAGGGTCCGTGTACGTTCCCCAACGCGTTTCCATCTTGGAAAGTCCACTCTCGTACCTCACGATCGTGATGCTGTGCTCGTCGACCTCCAGGCCTTCGGCACCATCCACCATCGTTGTGAGCTCGATGGGTTTGCGACCATCCATGAACCATGTGCCCAATGTCGTCCCATAGCCAAGGTAGTCCAGCAGCGAGCCGCCGCCTTCGCTCTTTTTATAGAACCAACTCTTCGATTTTTCCGCGATGGTTTCTTCCGGCGTTCGCTCGACTTTGTCAGCACCGTGCATGAGCGGACCGCGATTGCCACCGTAGTAGTGGACCTCGAGAACGTCACCGATGTGCCCTTCGTCGACGTAGCGTTTCGCGGTCCGATGACAGGGCATCCAAGCCGAGGGCCAATTGATAGCGAGACGACAGCCCGATGCCTCGCAGGCGGCAGTCATGCGGTCCGCTTCCGCGAGTGATGCGGCAAAGGGTTTCTCCACGAGAATATCGCATCCAAAGGGAGCAACCCGCTCAACCCAGTCACCATGGGTGGAAGCCGACGGACAAAGGATCGCGAGATCAGGCTGCGTCTTTTCCAGTAGCTCGCGATAGTCTGTGAAGACCCTGTCATCGGCAATCTTAAACGCCTGGCGCGCTCCCGTCATTCGCTCGGGCGTCACATCGCAAATGCCAGCCAACTCCACGCCGTGGTGTTCGAAGGCCATCCGCAGCAAATCGCCCATATGAAAATGCTCGAAGTTGATGCCAACTATTTTCAAACGGTCGCTCATGATCATCGGCAGCGTCGGTGCCGCTCCGGTTTGAGTCCATAGGGGGTGACGGAGGTTATCATGAGCGAGTATAGCAGATTACGCGCGATGCCGATTACTTGCTAACGCCTGCGAAGCTCGTTTCCCAGGGCGATGCGGGCTTCGATCATGATGCGGAGGTCCTCGTCGCTATTTTCGATGCCACGCACCATCGTCGAGCTCGTTTCCATGGAGTTGGCGGGGCTGGCTTCGGTAGTATCGTAGATGCCTCCGGAGATCAGTGCGGTAATGAGAGAGAGTGTTTGAGTCATGCGTGTCATTTGAGAAGTCTCAGAAAGAGAATTTGGGGTAGCACCATCCATGATGTGCCGATCTCAACCCGGAGGATGCACGCGCTGTGCCAAGTTGTCGCAGGGACCGTCCGCCGCGCGGTCCGTTTGGCTACAAATCCCGCCATCCAATGGGTTTGTGGCGACGCCGGCTGATGGGAGGTCGTCTCTCGGTGGGTGGCCGCTAGGGAAGGTCGTGCAGGTCCCTGCGGGTTGCACGCAGTCCCTTGCAGATCCATTTCACGCGGGCGCCAGAGGACGCTGTGTAGCGGTCTCCTCGAGAATTTCACTAATTGCGAGTGCTTGCTCAGCCGCAGGTTGGGAGAGGTCGAGAAACAATATGCGTTGACCGCGAATTTCGCACCATGTGCTGCCTGCACCACCGAGAGGTTCGCCGCGAATTTCAAACCCGTTGTTGCGAGCAATTTTAGCCATTCTGTGCAGACGCTGCAGGACGTTTTCGGCGGCCACTTCGGACGTCAATAAGAAAGTGTTTCGCATCGAGAACGCAAGCGGGGCGGAGGGAACGGGCAATCCACAGACCTCAGGCAAGTTTTGCCGGTCATTGGCTCCAGATTTATCAGGAAGAGCGGATCCGCCGATAGATCCATCAAGGAGCGACAGCCGCTGCTCCCCATTCGTGCCGCGCCCGCCGCTCTTTAACTCCTCACGGTGTCATGATGCCAGATACTTCAGCCACCTTCTCCAGCCATCGACCGCACGCTCCTGCTACCCCGCGTCCGGCCCTGGCATCGCGTCCAGAGACGGTTGTCGATCCGCATGCAGAAATGCTCGCGATGAAGGCTCAGATTCGGCACTTGCAGAGTCTTGCATCGCTCGGCGAACTCACGGGCACTGCCACCCACGAATTCAATAACGTTCTGATGACAGTGATCAATTACGCGAAGTTGGGTTTACGAAACCAGGACGCCGCCAGCCGCGACAAAGCCTTGACTAAAATTCTTGAAGCCTCCGAGCGCGCGGCAACGATCGCAAATACCATCCTCGCTCAGGCCCGCAATCGCAGTGATGCCAAGGAGCCTACCGACCTGGTGGCCCTCATTCGCGACACGCTCGTACTGATGCAGAGGGAAATGCAGAAGTATCGCATCAGCGTAGAGTGCGATTTCGCGGAGAAGCTGCCCATGATCTCCGCGAGCGGAAACCAGATCCAGCGTCTGCTGCTGAATCTGATGACCAACGCTCGACAAGCAATGGGCGAAGGCGGCACCCTATTGATCCGGGTTTCCGCGAATGCACCTACGGGCTCGTCGCAGATCGCGGCGACTGAGATCGAGTTGACCGTTCGCGATACCGGCAGCGGCATACCTCACGACGTGTTGCCGCGTATTTTCGATCCGTATTTTTCGACGAAGGCGGGCCCCGATGAAAGCGGCAAGGGTGGAACCGGTTTAGGCCTGGCGGCTTGCAAAGAAATAATCGATGAGCATGGTGCTCGCGTGCGTGTGGAAAGCTCTATCGGACGTGGAACCGCTTTCGTCATCCGGTTTCCCGTCACTAGCGCCGACGAGGCCGCTGCGTGATGAGCCCGTCAGCCGATCGTACCGCAACGATTGAGTAGCGGAGCCTTTTCCGGGATTCGGATCACCACCTTCGGGGCATGTCTCGCAGAGACCTGCCTAATTATAGAACCGACGGGGCGTAGATCAGTTCCCGGTAGTAATTGAATTGGTGGACATGCCAATTGCCCACCTCGTTCTCGTCGTCCGGCGACCATTGCAAACCGATGAGTACTTTTTCTGGGATTTTGCCGCTCGGATCGACCCATACGGTTTCGACTCGCTCCATTCCATAATAGCGGTATACGCGAGCCGGCCACGCCAATTCCCATTTGATACCGGGGCCGGCCAGCTGGATCGCGTCCCGCTCGACGTTCTGCTCTTCCTCTGTCGATATCGACGACTTGGCGACTTCATCTTTTTTGTATGCCTCTCGCAGGTTCATGCCTTTGACCTGACGATTACGCTTTTCCTTGCGAAGTTCTGCGGCCAATTCAATGTCGCCGCGGCCGATCAATTCGAGATACTGCCGCGCGAAATACTCACCCTGCTGAGCCATCGTATGACGCTTGGCCAGCGGAAGCGTCAGCCCGCCCGCGCCAAAACAGGAGGCCAGGACCAATCCGACCACGGCAGCAGTCGTTCCGGCGGGCCGCCGGCCATGCCATTTGCGCAGTGCAAAGATCCCGACTGCAATTGCCGCGATGGGCAGCATAAGCATCTGCCACGCCACCATGGCCGAGACACTCAGCACGCCTAAGATCAAGCAGATCAGACCGCTGGCACGCATGGGTGGAACGTCGTCCTCACTCACGACTTGAAAACCTACCTCGGCGCCCATTTTCGGCAGATCGAGCCCTGACGTAGCTCTCGATTCACGAGCCGCGTGTTGGGTGGGCGAGGCAGATTCGTACAACGAGGTAGAGGAGCTTGCCTGCGTGGCAGGCGTGCCGGGCTGTAATGACGCCGTGCGGTCTGGCTGAGCGTTGTCGCTCAGACCGGGTTGATTTGCGGGGCCGGATTTGTTCATGGGGCCAATGTCGGACGCGGGGATGTCAAATTCACTGAGGAAGAATTCCTCCGGCCCTACGCAGCGACCCGGCCAATGGTTTGCCTTTGATCGACGCCTGCTGCAGTAATTCCCATTTGTTGGCACAGGAAATCAGCTGCCCGTCCCGAGGCGCCGGGTAATCCGTATTGGGCCCTTAAATTCGCCAGGTCCGCCTTGAGGCGTCGATAATAGAACTGATCCTGCAGCATGGCACGCATGGTCTCGTGAAGAAAATCGACGGCGGGTTCCACGTCGCCAACCGATACCAATTCAGGGAATATCTTGCGGTCGGACATCAGATTCGGCAACGTCATGCTATCGACGCGGAGCACATGACGACCAACAAAGTGGAGCACACGTCCCACCCGATAGATGACCGCGGCGGGCGTGCCGCGTGCCATCAATTCGAGGCTGACCGATCCACTCACCATCATCGCGCAGTGGGCCGACTCGATGACTTCGGAAGTGCGATCGACAAAGAAGTCAATTGGTAAATCCTGATCTGCTTCAGTGAGTTGGTTGCGACACCACAGACAATGTCGGTCGCGGTAGGCTGCGACGGCAAAGCGAATCTGCGTCGGCGAGCGGGTTGCGGAGGGACCGATTTCCACGTCAGCGTGCAGCCGGCGGATCGCCTCCAACATGATTGGGAAATTTCCGTGAACCTCGTGGTCTCGCGATCCCGGCAGGACCGCAATCGTTTGCGTCGGCAAGGCCGGTGTATCTCGCTCGGCAGACGATTTCGGTCTGGGCTGAGGCTTGAGCTGCCGGATCACGATCGGATCGAGTACCTTCTCCGCAACAGCATCAAAGAACGGGTGCCCGACGAACGTGACAGGTATCCCGCGTTCGCCAAAAAAAGTGGTCTCGATCGGCAACACCGTCATCACGTGGTCGACGCTCCGCCGCATTTTTTTTACCCGCCACGCACCCCAAGCCCACAATTGGGGCGGGCAATAGTAGAACACAGGAATGCCGTATTTCTTTGCGCGGCGTGCAATATGCCAATTGAATCCAGGAAAATCGACCAACAGTACTGCGTCAACGTTACCGCTGGCGAAGACTTCCTCGGCCTGATCGGCAAACCGGAAGAATTCGCGTAGTTTTGGGATCACCTCGACCAGTCCCATGACAGCGTGCTGGGTTAGATCGAGATCGATTTCACACCCGGCGCGACGCATTTCTGGGCCACCGAAGCCACGGCAGCGGAGAGAATCCGATCCGGCACGGTTGTGAATTTCGTCGATTAAGCGAGCCGCATGCTGGTCGCCACTAGGCTCGCCAACAGATAAAAATAGCGTTTTTGTCACTGCATTTGCCTTCGAAAACTCAATGATCGACGGGAATTTCGAACCCTCTTGCCGCGTGGGCGCTAGCGGGGTGGGGCGTTCACAAATTGGATAGGAGCACTCGAACCGCTCGCGAGTGATGGCCCGGGCGGCCTCGTTGACGCGTCGGGTTAGTAAATCGACAGCACGCCAGCGCCGTCGGCCCACAGATACGTCCGTCGAACACACGCGAAAACGGCGAGTCCCAAGTGGCGCCGTCCCGCTAGGGGTACTGAAATCGCGCCATCGGCCGCAAGGCAAATTCCAGTTCTGAGAAGTCCAATACCTATCGCTCGGATGTTATCGTTTCGGCGATGTTGTGAGCATGGTCGCGTACGCGGACGTACGCATTGAGTGCCGCCATGAAGGCCACGCTTACCGCCGGAGGCATCGAACCATCGGACAATTCATCGAGATGTTTCCGGCGCAGTCCCTTCACTTCGGAGCGAATTCGTTTCCATGCTGGCTCAGAGGCCACCTCGATGTTGCGATCGCCCTTGATCAAACCCTGGTGGATCGCAGCGACATACTCGGTCACCTGCCGGTTCAATCGTCCCAGATCAACACGCTGCTCCTGCGTGAAGCGAAACCCATCGCGGCGCAGCTTTCGATCAAATTTGTCGAGGTTGACGACGTAGTCGCTGATGCTCTCGTACTCATCGGCCACACGCAGTTGTTGGCCGCCTTCCTCGGCAGTGGAGTGAGATACGTTTGCCGCCAACAGGCTCGTGACGAATTCCGCGACCTCATCCTGAACCGAATCGAGCACCCTTTCTCGCTGCTTCAGCCGATCGCCAAGCGACTTGTCCGGTTCGTCTTGGTTCATCAGCTCGAGGCACCAGTCAAGCATTTTTAAGCAACCATCGCCCATCTTGAGAATCTCTTTTCGAGACTGCTCGAGTGCCAGGAGTGGCGTTTCTAAAATCCGAATATCCAAATCTGTCAGCCGTGGTTTTTCCTTAAACGGTCGCCCCGGGACAGCCCGTTCCAGAAGTTTCACAATTGGACCGACCAGCGGGATAAATAGCAATGTGTTTGCGATGTTAAAGACACTGTGCGTCGCAGCGATCGCGGCAGTCATGTGCGGATAGGTTGCCACCCCGTTGTCGATGACCTCCTTGCTCACGTTGACCCCGACAAGCGTCTGAATCAGATCGATATAAGGTCTGAAAACGAGCGTGATCCAGAAGACACCTATCAAGTTGAAAATCACGTGAAAATACGCCGCTCGCCGAGCATTCGTCGTGGCCCCCAGCGACGCCAGCAGCGCCGTGATCGTTGTTCCAATGTTCTCGCCCAGGATCAATGCAGCTGCGGTCGGATAGCTGATCACGCCCTGCGTGGCGAGTGAGATGGTGATTCCGAGCGTCGCTGACGAAGATTGCACGAGCGTCGTCATGATGCACCCCACCATTGCGCACTTCAGCACCCCCAAATACGTATCGGCCTGAAACTTCGCAAACCATGCTTCGAAGTCAGGAACATCTTTGATGATCGCACAGGCATCTTTCATGATTTCCAAGCCAAAGAAAACCATTCCGATTCCCATCAGAAACATCGCCCAGTATCGCCACCGGTCACTCCTAGTAAACAAATAAGTGAATGCCGCACCGCCCAGCAGCGGTAAGCCATACTTGCCCACCTTCAGCACGAGGATCCAGCCTGTGATCGTCGTACCGATGTTCGCGCCCATGATCACGCCAACACCCTGCGAGAGTGCCATCACTCCGCTGTTGACAAACCCCACGACCATTACCGTCGTGATCGAACTCGACTGCACAATGCAGGTAACCAGTACTCCGACCGCCGTCGCAAAAAACCGGTTTTGTGTGATCGACCCAATCAGCCGCCGGAGACTGTTGCCCGCGACCGCCTGCATCCCGTCGGACATGTTTTTCATGCCCAGTAGGAAAATCCCCAGCCCGCCGATCAACTCAAAAATCATGTTCACTAGAATGGGGATTTCCAAGGCATCGTCGTTTCAAAGAGAGGAGCGGTGGCGACGTCTGGATCCAGACGGAGCGGATTTTAAGCGAACAGCAAAGCATTGCAACTGATTGCTAGCAAAAAAAATGAGGAGCCGATCCTCTGGCGCCCAAGATCGTTTTAAGGCAGTTCAATCTCACTCAACCACCGGGTATAGTATGCTCGCCAGCCCACTGGTACTTTGCAAGTTGCAATTTTTCCGTTGGTAAGTGCTCGCGATTATAACGTGAAAACAATAACCGGAAATGCATTCGAGTGATGGCATCGGTTGCGTCGCTGACGCGTCAGGTTTGTCAATCGCTCTACCACCCCTCCCGCCCCCCGCCTTGAGCCAACCATGAAAACCAGTTTTTCCATTTCCCTTGCGGCTTGTCTAGCGAGTCTCACGCTGCTTCCGCTGACCAGTCGCGGCGACGACTCCGCCTCGAATGAGGCCCAATCCTCTCACACCGATGAACTTTTCAACGGGAATAACTTGGACGGTTGGCATGGCCAAGTCCACTTCGATCCGTACAAGCTTGCTGAAATGTCGGCCGGCGAACGGGATGCGAAAATCCAGCAATGGACCGCCGAAGCCCGCGAGCACTGGACGGTTGAGGGCGATGAACTCGTTAACGATGGCCATGGCCCATACCTCACGACCGACGATGAGTTCGAAGATTACGAACTTAATCTCGAGTATAAAACGGTTGCTAGAGCGGACAGCGGCATCTATCTCAAAGGCACGCCCCAGGTCCAAATTTGGGATTCAACGGAAGATTCCAAGTTTTCGCTCGGTGCGAACCTGGGAAGTGGCGGGTTATGGAATAACTCCGAAGGCGCTCCCGGCAAAGATCCCTTGGTGCTCGCGGATCTCCCCTTCGGCGAGTGGAACAAAGTTCGTGTCATCCAAGTGGGTGCCCGCACGAGTGTTTGGCTCAACGACAAACAAGTCGTCGACAAAGCTATCATGGAAAATTACTGGCGGCGTGACGAGCCACTCCGCCCTCGTGGACCGATCCAATTACAAACCCATGGCGGCGAAATTCGCTGGCGCAACATTACGCTCCGCCCGCTCAACGCCGCACAGGCCAATGAGTTTTTGGCTGACCGTGACACTACCGGCTTCACTTCGCTGACCGACGGCAAAACGCTCAATGGGTGGATCGGCGCTGTCGACGATTACGAAGTCACCGCTGACGGATCAATCCGCTGCCAAGCCGGTCGCGGTGGCAATCTGTTGACCAAGGACGAATACAGCAATTTCGTCGTCCGGTTGTTCTTCCGCCTGCCACCGGGCGGCAACAATGGACTGGCGATTCGCTGTCCCAAAGATGTCAATCCTGCCTATGGCGCCATGACCGAACTGCAAGTCCTCGACAACACCGCGCCGAAGTACGCGAAGCTCGACCCACGCCAATATCACGGCTCAGCCTACGGTATGGCCGCCGCCAAACGTGGCTACTTACGTCCCGTTGGACAGTGGAACTATCAACAGGTCCGCGTCGACGGCTCAACCATCGAAGTGGAACTCAACGGTAACGTGATCCTCAAAACAGATGTCTCCAAAATCACCGACTACATGGCCGACAGTGCCCATCCGGGCAAAGACCGCAAGAAGGGTCACTTCGGTTTTGCAGGACACAATGACCCCGTCGAATTCCGCGACGTCACGATCCGGTCTATAAAGTAGTAGGGTGGTGTGAGTTTGAAACGCTGATGCCTCCAGAAGCTCCTTGAACCTCCTGGCGAAGCTGGGAGGGACGGAAATTCAGCTTTCTGCGTGATTCCCGGCGAGAGTGGACCGCCCCCTGAAACCCCGATCCAGCGTAGACGCCTATCCCCAATAACCTGCGTCGCCCCTCCCCTGGCTTCGCCTCGGGAGGATTAGAAGTCTTGTCGCCTCGGCCAATAACCTGACTTGAATGCCACACCATCTCCCAAGAGTGTGCGGAATCCCACCACTGTGCGGGCATTCTTACTGAAGGTTCTTCACGGAATTGAGTGGCACGCCACCGATTGCCTAGACCGATCCAGCGTGGTGGATTTTCCAGGCATGTACTCCTGCGTCCAGTAATTTTGTCATTGATCCTGGAATCGCTTCTAATTCACGTGCCGGAAATAACGGACTCAAGCTCGAAGGGCGTGGACTTAGTGAGCCGACGGCGCTGGCCGCGGGTTCTTCACACCGGATTACCGTTCAAAACTTGCAGCGAGCACTGTCCGCTCACTTGCATCATCGCTTAAGTCCACGCCATTCGACTCCAACTCTGCGGGGACGCGGACTTGGGAAGGGATCATCCGGTCGATAGCGCGCCAGTGGTGCGGTCAACCCTCGGTGAGCGTGCGCTTGCCGAGGGTTCCTTTTTGCTCACTGAACGTAGTCGCTCGGTCTAGCCGAGTGTCCAGCCTTCGCGGTATTCGCGTCCGACGAACTTGTTGATCGCTTCGACGTTGGGGCTGGTCAAATCCTTGGCATTCCATTCGATGCGCTGACCTTCGCCGGCGCGCATCGCAAGGTTGCCGACGAGAATGGTTTCGGTCAAGCGACCCGCATAACCGAAGTTCGACATCGTACCGGGCTCGTACTCACCCTTGACCGTTTGGACGAACTCCCACTTTTGACGTTCGTCACCACCTGCTTTGTAGGGGATCCGAGGCAGCGTTTGCTCGGGCACCTTGTAGTCGGTGAACTTGTCTTCGGGCAAGAGATAGTACTTGGCTCCGTAATCGTCGGGCGAGAACAGGATTCCTTTGCTGCCGACGACGACCGCACCGGACATTTTCGGTCCACCTTCGCGTTGTTTTTCGACGCGCTTTTGGAATGATTTTGGCAATTGTGAAATGATCCGTTCTGGAGGCAGGTTGCCACCATCGTACCAGTGGAAATTGCAAGCGACCAAGCCATCCCGTTCGGGGAACTCGAACTTCAACTCGCTGTTGGCGGGATACTGCTCGCCTTCCACGATGCCAGGATTCTTAACAGCCGTCACTGCGACGGGATCCCATAGCTTAAGGGCCATGACCGGCATGTTCGTCGTATGGCAAGCCATGTCACCAAGAGCTCCCGTGCCGAAGTCGACCCAACCACGCCAATTAAACGAGTGGTAGATGCCCGAAACGAACGGACGCATCGGTGCCGGGCCGATCCAAGCGTCCCAGTTCAGCGACTCGGGGATCGGGTCGGTTTTGTCAGGTCGCCCGCCACCCTGCGGCCAGATCGGACGGTTTGAGAAAATATGAACTTCTGCCACGTCGCCGATCGCGCCACTGCGAATCACTTCAACGGCTTCTCGCAGACCATCTTCGCTGGTTCCTTGATTGCCCATCTGGGTGACCACACCGGTCTTCTCGGCGGTTTCACGCATGACGCGCGCCTCTTGGATGGACCATGTCAGCGGTTTTTGGCAATAAATGTGCTTACCCATGTTCATGGCTTTGACACAGGCAGCAGCGTGATTGTGATCCGGCGTGCTGCAAGTCACGATGTCTACTTTGTCGCCGAGCTTATCGAGCATCTCGCGGAAGTCGTCAAAATGTTCTGCGTCGGGAAACTCACGGCCTTTTTTCGACAGCGTATCGCGGTCGACATCGCATAAGGCGGCGATTCGGACGCCTTGGTCTCCGATGTGGCTGGTGTCACTACCACCCTTACCGCCCACACCGATGCAGCCTGCGGCGAGAGCGTTGAGCGCCGACGCGGGTTTCTCATCGGCTGCCAGCGATGTGCCGGCGAAGTAGCCAACACCCGCAGTTACCACCGCAGACTGGCTCAAAAAACGACGACGATTCGTTCGATTGCTCATAAGAAGATTTTCCATCAAATGAAGAAGTGAAGGGAGGACTACCTAAGTTACCAAGTTGGCGTGATCGCCACAATTGCCTGCCCAATGGACAGTTCGGCACCATTTCAGTGCATCTCTACGAAGTTACGAAAAAACCCCGTGATTGGATCATCTCCATCCACGAGGTTTGTTGGACGTCAGTTGCCGGGGCAACTTCGATTAGTTGCAGCCGCAGGGTGCTTCGATACCGCAAGTGGGTTCGCAGCCGCAGGTTGGCTCGAAACCACATGCTGGCTCACAAACGCTATCGCAGCAGTGCTTCTTTTCAAACATGCGAGCAAAGAAGCCACCGAAAGGACGGCAGGGCTTTGAGTCGCAGCAGCTTTCTTCAAAGCCACACGCTGGCTCACAACCGCAGACTGGCTCACAACCGCAAACGGGCTCGCAGCAAACGGGCTCGCAGCAAACGGGAGCGGCAACTTCGCAGCATCCGGTGTCGCAAGAGCTCTTGTGGTGGTGGAACAATTTGGAAAGCAAGCCACCGGTCGCACCACAGTGGGCTGGCTCACATCCGCACGTCGGCTCAGCGATGATTTCGCAGCCACAAGTTGGCTCGCAGCCGCAAGCCGGTTCGCAAGCGTTGTCACAACCAGAGTGACATCCGCCGAACAGCGATTTCATGTGGCCGAATGCACTGGCGCTGGAAGCATTTCCAGCGAGAAGCGCGATTGCCAAAACAGCAGGTACTAGAATACGACGCATCGTAAGGTCTCCATGGATTCATTTGAGAGGAAATTTGTTCATCGACACCTGCGTAAGTACTTGGCCACTGGGAGGTCCAATTCCAACTCGGTGTGATTTTGCCGATTCGGTAAACCAAGTGAAGCTTACCGATGCACAAGTAGGTATCGGTCACGGAAGACGTTCTGTCAGTAGAAAGTTTGCCAATTCACGCGGTTATGACTCATGCAGCGGCTCTCTGTAACGCTTCTGCCGATTGGTGCAATCGTGATAGATTCTCCGCCCGCTGATTTGCATCGGAATGAATTTCATCATGGACTTTGCCATCGGGTTCGTGCAAAATGCGGACGAGCACGCCCGACCTTTGTATCCTGACAGTGCTGCTCCGCATGTTCGCCTGGAAAGGCCGAGCTCCGCTTATTCCGCGCTCCTTAACCCCATGATCCCATGCTCGATATCGCGAGGCCACATCTGAAGTTGACACGTCTCGTCGCGTTCTTTGTCACCACCCTATGCGTCTCCCCGCAGAACCAGCTGTCGCCGGTGCGAGCACAATCCGTTACGCCGGAGACGTCGACGCACCCTCCGGACTCGGCACAAGTTTCTGACGAGCGATCTGAGCACGCCAACTTGCTGTATCAAATGACAACGGCGGGGATCGAACTCAGCGAGGCCGTCTCCGTTCAGTTGGCGCCTCCGACGTTTGCAACGATCACGGGAGAACCCGTTGATGCGGCGAGCGCCCAAAAGGCTCTCCGAAGGATTGCGGGCCCGCAGGGTGTTGCTCGCTTCACACGCGATTCCGTCGTCGCACCGCTGTTCGTGCAGACCGATGCGATTATGGGCGATGCGGGTGAGCGAATCGGCCACTGCATTGATGTGATTTTTGTCGTGCATCAATCGATCGCCGAGATTCGCCGTTCGAAGGTATTGGACAAGTTCAAATCCACTGCCATGGACGGATCTAAGACAAAGTCGAGCAACGACGGTGGCGGTGACGAGGGCGACGATGTCGAAAGTTCCATGACGCGATCACTTACCAATGACGAGTTGTCCGAGTACGGTGTGACGCTCGACCCAGAGTACGAAACGCTGGGATATTTGCGGTTGCCGCTTTTGGAAAAGGTCGTCTTGAGTGGTGTCGCTCGCGCCCGTCGGTCGGTGTGGTCCGCCGATGATGAAGCTGCTCCGGTCATCTTAACCTGGATCCTCGATTCCCGCTTCGCGTCCGCGTCGCCCGAAGCCCACTCGATTTCCAATCAGTGGCGGGCAATCGAGCGGACGGCGACGGGACAGCGCAGGTTGGGATCGCCTCACCCTTACGCAGGAATGGGTGGGTACGTCGTCCTCGCGGCGTTGCCCGGCGACGCGGAAGCGTCGATCGTCCAGATCCGCTTCGTCATCCACGAGCCAACGGAATGGTTTCAGGGACGAAATCTGCTGCGTAGCAAATTGCCGCTGTTGATTCAGGATCGGGTTCGCAATATCCGACGCGAGCTGGAGGATTGAGCGATCGGTCTGCCTCGGCTTTACCGGCGCACCCGCCGCAACCGCGACGATCCGAACCCCTATCCCTGGTAATTCGTAACGAAAATTCAGTTCAACACGTGCGATCACGTTGTTAAGCGAATACAATTAGGCAGCAGTTGCCCCCTCTTTCCTCCTCATTCTACGATCCTCACCATGGCCGCACGCGACGATTCCGTCATCCGTGGCAGCTTGATCGCTTGCCTGATCTTCCTGGTCCTCTCGTTGGCCCTGAACGTCTTCCTCTATCAGTGGGGCAGCACGTCCTCGCAGACGGCCGTGGCAGCCAAAGACAGGCTTGATGCCGCGAATACCGAACTGCGAAGTATTCAGAGTCAAGCAACGCTGATGAAATCGATGCTCGGCGCGGGGGATCTGAACGTCGAGGAAAGGAAACAACTGGCGACAACTGTCACCGGTGATGCCGACATGGATACAATCTCGCAGCTGTTCGTTCAAAACATGTCGTATTTCGGCCCCGAAGTCGACGAGCAAAGCCGGAATTATCCCAAACTCCCCGAATACCTCATCAATGCGATCCGTTCACGGAATATGCAGTACAGTGAAGCTCGCGATGAGGCCACCTCGATTCGCGAGCAAGCCGATGCGGAAGTGGGAATCGCTCGCAAGGCTCAGTCGCAGGCCGAAGCGGACAAGGATCGCGCTAACAAGCAGCTCGAAGAGGAACAGTCCAAGTTTGCCGAAGATCGCGAAAAGATGAATCTCGCTGGCGCTGAGAATCGCGACACCTTGCTGCGAACATCGAAAGCCCTTAACGAAGAGCGTAGAACACTCAAAACGAATATGGCCAATTTCGAGAAACGCGAGAATACGCTGCTCTCGACGATCAACACCCAGTTGATTGAACTGCAGAAACTCCGCAGCGACAATTTCGAAAGCACGCAGGGGCAGATCGCCTACGTTGTGGGAGATGGTCACGTGGTTAACATCAACCTCGGTGCGGCCGACGCGCTCCGCCCTGGGGTGACGTTCGGTGTGATCGACGCAGGTGAAACACGTCTCCAGGACGCAAAGGTGAAAGCAACCATTCAGGTCACCAAGATTCTTGGCCAGCACCGCGCCGAAGCCCGGGTGGTGGCGTTGCCTGAAATTCGCTATCCCATTATCCCCGGCGATCAAATCTATTCACCATTCTGGGCACCAGGCCGCCGTGTGAAGATCGCGCTGGCATGGAATATTGACCTCGACGAGGACGATGAACCGGACACGGATTCGGTCGCGTCCATGGTCCGGGCCGCGGGCGCTGAAGTCGCGGCGATCATCAGTCAAGACGGTAGCAGCGAAGGCAAACTTGACAGCAGCGTTCGATTCCTCGTCGTCGGTGAGAGTCCGACCGCCGATGAAGAAGTGGATGCCGCAGACATTCAGGCCCTTTCCAGACTGAAGACCCAAGCGAAGGAACTGGGGGTGACCATTATCCCCGCCTGGAAATTGCAGGCATACCTCCGCACGATCGATGACTCGCTCACAACCCCGCTCGGCTCCGCCGTCCGTGGTAGAGATTTCAAACCGCTTCCTTCCAGTGCGGCGGGTTCAATCCCCAGCAACATGCCGTCCATCTACACCGAGCCAAATGAAGGCTTACAGAAGGGTAATGATATCCTCGCTCCGTAACGGATGGCTTGCGGTCTAGGTGTTCCACTTGGCGGCTCAGAGTCAGAAACGACCTAGCATTCCCACGCAGCTCCGCATTCGGGAAAGGCCGGTTCCTACCGGCCGCTCGAACCCCTTGGCTGGCAGATAGCAACTAGTGGTTTGTCAGCGTTAAACATTAGGGTTGGAACTGTGAGCCAAAGCGGCGCTGTCACGACATTCTTTGGGCGGTGTACCGGGGCGTTCCGTTGGGAACACCCCGGTACCGCAATGATTTTCGCTGAGAAACTGACCTGCCGAGACGATTGACCCAGTAATCTTCGCGGCAGGATAAGCGTTTCCGTCAGCAGAGCTGATCGAGGCGCAATTCCCGCAAATCGACGACTCAACAGCGAAAACCAAATGTATGTGATTTGGAATTCCAAGTGAGGTATCAATTGCAGCGACGGGCTGTCAACGCGACTTTATAAGTTTCTTTTCAAATCGATTGATCTGTTGATGCAAATGCCACTGGCCGGGGTCGTCCATGAGGCAGCCGCGTTCGATTTGGACGGCCTCCGTAAAATTTCCTTTCCGCGCTAGTATTTCGGCAAGCGTGTCGCGGTAAATGGCGCTATCGGGCTCCATCTGCACTGCCCGGCGAGCCAAACGCAGTCCCCCGTCGAGCTCGACGTTATTGACCGCCGCCGCCCAAGCCACATTGTTGGCGACGACGGCATCGCTTGGAAAAGTGCGCAAATGCTTTTCAGCGACCTCCATCATCCGCCGGATTTCCAATGCAATACGATCGTCCATCCCCATTTTTACGAGCTTGGGAAATACAGATTCCGCGGTCGAGATGTCCAATCTGTCGAGCTGTTGGGAGCGTTGGAGCCAACGCGCGGTGGATTGAGCAGTGGCTGCGGGCGGCTGCGACACTGAATTCCCAATCGCCAGTTCTAGTTGCTCACGGGCGAGTGAGCGGGGAAAGTCGACGTAGAGTTCGGGGCGCAGGCTGACCTGGTTGAGCGTTTGGATCAAGGCGCCATCGAACTTTTCGATTGCGTCACGTCGGAGGCTCCATTCGGCGGACGTGAGTTTGCCGCCCGGGTCCGGTCCGATCTCAGATTCAGTCGTCTCGATTCGCGACGCGGTCGCCTTGAGCGCGAACCATCGATACTTTCTAGCAACTTCGAGCATCGCAAGTGGTTCTTGGCTCGATAGCGACGTCATTACCAGGAGCGAGCGATAGATTTCCTCCGCAATCGGCCATTGGCTGAGATCAGCGAGGACGTCAGCGATTTGGCGGCGCATGTCGCTCGACGGAGTGCATGCCATCGCTCGCAACTGGAGCAGCAGATCCGCGGTCATCGCGAGATCCCCCGCATCGCGTGCAGCTCGCCACTGCTCGCCAACGGCCGTCACAGCCGCAACCATGTCCGCTTGAAATGCTGGGTTGCCGTAACCCGGTGACGATGCCACAGCGTCCCAGATGAGTTGATGAAGATCATGGCTGGCAGCGGCAGGACCGCTCCAGCGATACTTCGTTGCCAGAGTCAATGCGGCTTGAAGGTCTCCAACGCTGGACCTCTGCTGCAGAAACGTCTCGGCTAAGTCAGCGCGCCCGTGGGCCACGAACAGATCGCTCCATACATCGATCGTTGGTCGCAAGTATGCCAGCAGCTCGGAGTCATCTGCCAAGGCGTGGCGCAGCGAGCCATCGTTCAGGCTGTGGGCCAGTTCAGCGACCAAGTCCGCGTGCTGGCGGCGATCGATGGATTCGGCACGGGCAATCTCGCACGCAATCCGGAATGTGTGGATAGCCGTTTGTTGAGGCTGTCGCATTTGCACAAACCGATGCAGGATCTCCAGTACCTGGTAATTATCGATGACGGTGACCTTGCCGATTATATAGCGACTGCGTGCAGTCGATTCTGTTTCCCAGTCCCGCATTCCTAACTGGATCATCCAGTCTGAGTGCGACGTCCAACGCAGCGCTGTCAGTACTTCGTCGCGCACCAGATAGGTATTGGAAGAAAGTGAGGTTTTAAAATGCAGGTCCGGCAGCGATAGACGCTCAGCGATGCGCCACGCCGCATCATCGCGATTCACGCCGTCGAGCAGCGGAATCAATGCCAGGAGGTCTTGGATTTCTCGGACAATTCCCATTTTGGGCAGCAGAACATTTTTCTTTTCTGAGATTGGATCGTCCATCGCTTCGAATAGCTCGTGTTGCGCCGAGATGGCTTCATCAATCCAGCTTTCGAGATGAATGTCGATCTGGTCGGCGGGATACCCGAGTATCTCAAAGGCGCTGGAATGCCGCGACGCTGCCGATGCAATCTCGGAGGCGCCTGCCGGGTCGTCTTGTCCAACGATCTCAAGCCCCGCGCCCAGTTCACCGTGAATCACGAGGCATCGCCATGCCAACGAGCGAGCTTCCTCAATCGATTTCGATTTTTTTTCATGCTTGCCAAGTGCTCGCACGTTTTCCCTCAACCCGGCGACTGCGGCGGCACGACGATTTTGATCTTCACAGCGATCGGCTGCGATCAAGGCATCGGACCATTGGCGGATCGCGGCGGTACGATAGAGCTCGATCTTGGCTGGGATCGATGTCGGTGCTGGCGGGCGTGACCCGGGATTGGCCTGGTTGCGTTGATCTCGCTGATTCTTGGTGACTTCAATGGCCGCGTTTTCCCATGCCCGCGCCGACTCCTCCGCTGAGACAGCCATGGCGGTCCACTGACCGTCGAGCATGCGTATCGAGCGGACTAAGGGTGGTTGTTGCTGGTCTTGTAAGCTGGCAAACACCGCATCGCCCCTGTGATCTGGTCCGTCCGCTTTTTCTGGCGCGGTCAGGGTCCCGCTACGGGCTGATTTCATTGCCGCATCGACGTTCCCGGCGAGTAGATGAAGTAAGACCTGAGTCCGATGGGCTAAATCGCCATCCCATGTTTCGGCGGACGTGGGCAACCGGGTTTCCATCTCCGGTGCATCGTCGGTTGAAAACAGCATCGCCCAATCGCGGCGGCACACCGCCATCGCCGGGGTGGTACTGGCGATATCAAGAAATGCTGCAAATTCAGCGGTCCGGTTCGATTTGACAGCGTTTCTGGCGTAGACCGGAAAACGCTGATCGAGATTGATCGAAACCCGCGCCGAGACGGTGACAAAGTCCAACGTGTCGTACGACTCTTGCATTGCGATCGTTGCGGCGGCAAATTCACCCGCCTCCAGCAGATGCTCAATCGCTTGATCGGGGGAGAGAGTGATGAGCTTTTCGGCGAGGTCAGGCGGAGTATCTACCAAAACTCCGCGTTGCCAGCGGGTCAGGATCCAGCGTGCACGCTCCGCGGTTTCGGGATCTTCACTGCGCGCGGCAGCCACGACCGAGCCCCGGTACCGATCACGGTCACGCCACAGATCGAGCGTGGAGCGGCGGCGCAGCGAAAATGCGTTTCCACCGAGCCGACCAGATCTGTTGCCTTCGGCGTCATCAGCAAGTGGGACGTTTTCGTGAATTTGCGTCGATTTCGCTTCGTCCAATGGGGAGACAGGACCGGCTTCGGACGTGATCGGCAGCAGTGCGAACAGTAAGGTGGCGAAACGATTCATATTTCGTGAGCTTGGAGTCACATGTGGTTTTGCGGTGCGTTCGTATGCCGTCCGATTCTAACACACAGCGACGAGGCCGTTCTTGGCTTGCCCGCCGACGCGACACTGCCTATTAATTGCTCGACGCCGAAGAGAACTCGCGAGGCCCGAACGATCGCGCTTCAGGGTCTGTTTCACATCTTTGTATCGTGAAACATTCCTGAGTCGAGTTTTCTTTCACGCGCAGCGGAAGCGCAAACCGCC
This sequence comes from uncultured Planctomycetota bacterium, assembly GCA_963763175.1. Lineage (GTDB taxonomy): Bacteria > Planctomycetota > Planctomycetia > Pirellulales > Pirellulaceae > Rhodopirellula. Next base: position 2,554,603 of record CAVXOB010000011.1, read on the forward strand.
TGGAAAAATGAGATCGGCGTGCAGCTCGCACTCCTCTCCGTTTCCTCCCAATCGAACCGATCGCACCTGCGCGGGTGGGCATGTTCGGATTAGAGGAGATGAAACGAATTTTTTCGGCGAGGTTTTTTGACCAGGCACCAATCGTGACCTACGTTTGCTCAGCCGCGTCTTCTTGAGTGTCCAATACGCGGCGTTCCCCCTCCACGCTTGGACACTCCATGGGAATTTTTGTATGGATTTGTCGTCTAGCCTATCGTGTGTTCGCCCACATCGATATTGTCGCACGAGTAACGCGCTCCGCTCATGGGTGCTGATCACCGGAGCCACTTTACTGGCGCCAGCCGCGACATTTGCCCAGGATCAATTTCCGGGACAAATTCCGACTCCCAATGCGGTCTATCCGGGCGACGATGCCGGTAGGATGACTCCGACGGCGAACCTGGAGTCTCTCAGCGACACATCCGACCGGGATCGATCTCTCACCGTCGGGATGGAACTGGAGGGAGCGGAGCAGTGGGGCGATGCAATCGACCATTATGATGCTGCCACCAAGGCCTTTCCGGATGACCGGATTCTTTATCAAAGACTGCTGATCAGCCGATTGCACTTTGACGTCATTCGAAGGTTTGACGATTCGACGTATCTGCAGAGCGTTCGGGAGATGTCGACGTCGCAAACACTGGACTTATACAGCGAGATTTTGGAACGACTCCAAACGGACTATGTCGATACGGTTGAATGGTCGCGAGTTTTGCTGCACGGAACGGCCGCTCTCGAAGTCGCGTTGACCGAGCCAGCGTTTGTCGATCGGGTAGTCGATCCAGACCGACGTGACCGGATCGAAGCGTTTCGTCAAGCAATTCATCACCGGATCGCGGGTCGCTCCACCCAGAGTCGTTTTGACTTGCGAGCGACCGTCAACGCTGTCGCCACGATGGCTCACGAGGAATTAGGTATCTCTGGTACCGCGACGGTGCTCGAATACGTCAGCGGCGCAGTCTCGACGCTTGATACCTTCACCCGTTTACTTTCACCCGGTCAATTGGATGAAATGTTCTCGACCATCGAAGGGAATTTTGTGGGCCTGGGTGTGGAACTCAAGGCGGGCGACGACTCGCTGCTGATTCTATCGGTGATTCCAGGTGGACCCGCTGCAGAGGCTGGTATTGTTCCCGGAGACCGCATTGTTGCCGTTGGCGGAAACCGTGCAGAAGAGCAAGATCCGACCTACGTGGCCGATCTACTGCGTGGCCCCGAAGGCACGGCGGCGAATTTGACGATTCAGTCCTCGGGTCAGCCCGAAAGACAGATTGTCGTGACGAGGCGACGCGTCGACGTCCCTTGTGTTGAAAATGTTCATATTGTTGATCCGGTCCACCAAATCGGTTACTTCCGTTTAACCAACTTCCAAAAATCGACGCCTCGCGAAGTCGAGCAGGCGTTGTGGAAGCTGCACCGAGAGGGCATGCGGACTCTGATTATGGATCTTCGCGACAATCCCGGTGGATTGTTGTCAGCGGCTGTCGAAGTGTCGGACCGATTTCTTGCCGACGGACGAATTCTGACCACCCGGGGACGAAATTTCCGTGAGAATTTTGATTACGCGGCCCACCGGGCGAACACCTGGGACGTACCGATGGCCGTTTTGATCGACCGGAATAGCGCCAGCGCCAGCGAAATTTTCTCCGGTGCCATCCACGACAGCAAGCGGGGAGCTGTGATCGGGGAAACGAGCTACGGGAAAGGCAGCGTGCAGGGGATCTTCAAGATGCCGACGAGCAAGTTTGGCCTCTGCCTGACAACCGCAAAGTTCTATTCGCCAAGCGGCAGGGCGATCAGTCGCAACGGAGTCGAACCCACCGTCGTGGTCCCGCCTACCTACATCGCTGCTCGGCCGGACAAAAATGGTCAGGTGACCACCGAACTCGATGATGCCGTCTTGCAAAAAGCCATCGAATACCTCGGGACAGGCAAACGCTAAACCCGTAAAAACGGCACAATCGTCAAAACCTGCCAAATTCACTTAACCCTCCCAACCCGAACGCCCGATATCACTATCGGGCGTTCGTTTTGCGCGACCGCCTCACTCAGTACGTCCTGTTTGAACGGACCTCGGTTGAATGAACGTCGTGATGAATCCAAAATGCCGTCTGTGGAACGTCTCCCCGCGCATCGGGGTGCTATCTACCATCGTAGCTCTTAGCACTGCGTTGGTGCCGAATTCCGTTATTGCCCAGGTGCGGAGCAAAGTTCCCGACCGCGCAATCTACAATCCGGCTGGCCCCGGCACGCCCCCGGCTGGCCCCGCCACGCCACCACCCAGCCGCAGTACCGCAAGGGACGAGCATTCTGTTGCTGGAGTGACGGACGAGACGTTCACTGATTCCACATCACAGTTGCCACTGCGCAGTGCCGATGGCGAGATTCACCCCGTCAATCTTCGTCCGCTCCCCTCCATGGTGCAGCGGGGGAAGGCACGCGTGCTCGAACTGGCAGGCGAGCAAGACAACCACGGAACCGCAACGACGCATCCGAGCGAGACGGATAGCATTCAACCCACCTCCTTCTCGCAGGGGCAACGTGTCAACCGTTTCCCACACCAAGTGCAATCGCCAGCCCACAGGCGGACGATCGATCTGAGACCAACACCAGACATGCGACGAGGCTCAGTTCGTCCACAACACACGCTAATCCAGCACGACATATCGGGAGAAATGTGGCTCGAGGAAGGTCCCATCGGATCGGGAACTACTCTGTGGTCCGATGCTCCTGGTATGGGGGGGGATGGAATGGGCGGATGCGATCAGTGTGGCGGTCGTGGCTGCAGCAGTTGCGACGGTTGGTATGACGATTGTAATAGCTGCGATGGTTTCGGGTGCGACACTTGCGGACGTTGCCGCGACTTCAGTAACGCCTCGTTGAGCCTCGATCCTTGCCGATGGTTTGGATCCGTTGAGCTACTCTTGCTCTTTCGCGAAGGTGACTCGATTCCCGCCCTCGTTACCACCAGTCCTCAGGGAACGGCCGCTGATGCCGCCGGACAGCTTCCTGGCGCAACCATACTCGCGGGCGGTGAGCAAGCCTTTCACGACCTCACCGCTGGCGGGCGGCTAACGATTGGCACGTGGTTGGACGATCAACGCAATCGCAGCCTCGTGTTTCGTGGCTGGACGGCGACGGAGGCGGATATGTCCTACTCAGCTCGCCAAGCAATCAACGCTGGACCCATCCTTGCGATTCCAACGACCAACGCGGGCGTGCCTGATTCGGTCTTGATCGCGTTTCCGAACTCGACGGAGAATTTCGGTCGTTTTGGTGGCGTCAACGTCAACGCCAGCAGCATGGTCTACGGCGGCGACATTTCGGTGCGGCAGTTTTTGACGGGCGGCCTCGGGACCAGTTTCGATGTGCTGTACGGTTACCAATACATGCACCTCGATGAAGACCTGAGTCTGTCAACAACAAGCACGAAGACCCAGGACGCGTTCCCCGACCAGATCGGCAACAACCTCACCACACTCGATCAGTTTGCGACGCGAAATAATTTCAACGGCGGTCAATTTGGATTTGCCGGTCAATACCGCGAAGGATGTTGGAGTTTTGATTGGTTAGGCAAGGTTGGGTTCGGGCAAATTAAACGCCAGGCCGACCGTCGCGGACGGTCCGTGATCACTACCAATACGCCCCCTCCAGCGATTAACGACACCGGACTATTAATCAGTGATGCCAACAGTGGGTCATATTCTTCGAGCACGTTCGGATGGGTGCCGGAATTTGATATGTCAGTCGGTTGGCACAGGTATCCACGTTTCGACGTGACCTTCGGTTACAACATCATCGCCATGACCGACGCGGTGCGACTCTCGGGCATCATGGATCCGATGAACACATTGGACACGCCTCGGTCGAGTGTGAACTATGGCACATTCATGATGCAAGGCATGCACTTTGGCATTAAGAGCGTGTGGTAATGTCTTATACGATACCGAGCTACCGTACGTCACGGGAGAGGTTTGCGGGACAACGCCAAACTAACTCGAATGGGAGCAAACATGTGGAATCTGAAATCCCTCATCACCGAGCTGAATGATTGATTCAATGTCCAGCGTCCCGTATCGGGAATAGCCGGTATGCACGATGAGGTTAGGCAAAATCTTGGCGTCACCCTCATGGTGTGTGTGACCGCATAATACGGTGTATAGTCTCTCTGGATTGGACTCGGCAATTTTTCGCAATGCGTCACCGACGTGGCCGCAGACAAAGAAGGGCGCCCAGTTGTCGTCTGTAACGTGTCCGTCGTACCAACAGGCTGCGCGATAGGGCGGAACGTGGGTCGCTATTAAGACATGTTTCACTTTCTCAGGCAAAGCAGTGAGCTTTCGCGTCAGCCGTTCGCTACTGCCGCGACCTTCACGCTGCAAAATCCTCGGCCATTGCTCCGGTGCGTGTTCGCGAAAGTCGTTGATTCGCTCAAAATCACTCAGTCGTACCGTGGACCGCAGAAAATCGCCTTCGCGTGCATCGCCCCAACCATCGTCGCCGGCAAGAACCGCGTCATCTTTCAGGAAGACGGGACCCTCATCGGTGAGGTAGTGAAGGTGTGGATACTCACGGGCGAGCATGGTGATCTCCCGTCGAGTCGCGGCAATGGAGCTGCCATAGAAATCGTGATTGCCGAGAACGAAAAAGATGGGGCGATCGAAGGCTTCGGCGACACACTCCAGTTGATAGGCAACATCATCTCCCTCGGAGATGTCACCAGTGACGATCAACCCATGCGGATCACAGGAGATAATTTCATGTGCCCAACCCCGCCAAGTTCTCAGTGACACATGATCAAAATGAGGATCGGTAATCCACGCTAGTCGCACCGACGGATCAGGTCCGACCGCGTCGGGAGCAGCAGGATCAAAGCGACGACGCAACGCAGTGGAATCAGAATACGAGGGAATTGGGGGAAGGTAGTTCTAGCGCGCCGAAAAAATCTCAAAGAGAAGGACCCCAGAGTCCTTGACAAACCCTGCACCCTTTTTCTGAGCATTTTCGCTTTTGTGATTGTAAAGCGAACTCATTTTACCCGAAGGGCGGGCGAGGATGACTGGAAGTGCCTCGCCACCGCGTCGGGTACGTGAATGGTCAGCCCGCCGATATCCCCTCAGGAAACCATCGCGACGAGTCCAGCGGCTTCGGCGAGTTCATCAGCCTTGTCGGTCTTTTCCCAGGTGAACGTGTCACCCTCGCGACCGAAGTGACCGCCCGAGGCGGTGGCTGCAAAGACTGGCCGACGAAGCTGAAGGTGCTCGATGATTTGACCAGGCGTCAGCTGGAAGTGCTTGCGAACAAGTTCGCAAAGTTTCGAATCAGCGATTTTACCGGTGCCTTCGGTATCGACATGAACGCTGACTGGATCTGTCACGCCGATCGCGTACGCCAATTGAACTTCGCAGCGTTCGGCCAATCCCGATGCTACGATGTTCTTGGCGATGTAGCGAGCCATGTAAGCGGCACTGCGGTCCACCTTGGTCGAATCCTTGCCGCTGAAGGCGCCGCCGCCGTGGCGTCCCCAGCCACCATAGGTATCGACAATGATCTTACGTCCTGTCAAACCGCAATCGCCGTGGGGGCCGCCAATCTCGAACTTGCCCGTCGGGTTGATGTGATATTTGATGTCGCCCTTGTCGAGTTCCGAAGGGATCGATGGCTTGACCACGTTTTCAATGATAAACTTCCGAATCTCATCGTTGCTCACGCCCGGTGCGTGTTGAGCGCTGACGACGACGGTATCGATTCGAACCGGCGTGTTGCCTTCGTACTCTACCGTGACTTGGCTCTTATTGTCCGGCGCAGCCAACTGACTTCCTTGTTGAAGCGAGCTTCCGTGATGCGGTTGATGATCCGGTGCGATAATGCAATCGGCAAAGGCATCAATTCGGGAGTATCGCCGCATGCGTAGCCAAACATCAGACCTTGATCACCAGCACCAATCTCTTTACCGGTCTCATTCGAGTTCACGCCTTGAGCGATATCAGGACTCTGAGCATCCAAGCGAACTTGAACTTCGCAGTTCGCTCCGTCGATTCCGGTGTCGGCGTTGTCGTACCCGACTGCGAGAATGGTATCGCGAACGATTTTTTCGTAGTCGACATCCGCTTTGCTGGTGATTTCACCGGCGACGACGGCTAGGTTCGTGTTAACGAGTGTCTCGCAGGCGACGCGGCTGTAGGGATCTTGCGCCAGCAACGCATCGAGAATGCTGTCGGAAATGCGGTCAGCCAGTTTATCGGGGTGGCCCATGCTGACCGATTCGCTGGTGAAGAGATAACGACCTGACTGATTACTCACTACTAAAAACTCCGCTGTTTCGGCCCCAGGCGAATTCGTGCGAGACACGATTTTCAAACGCTGGAGACCAGAAGGGTCTGAAATAGGGGCCCCGTCGTGCCGCACGCTCCCATGCATTTTGGGAAAAAACGCCGCGTCACCAAACCCCCTGGCAGCCAATACCATAATCTTCTGCGGCAATCCTGAAAACCGATCATTTTACATGTTTACGTGATTATTACACGTGGATCGGTTATGGTGTCTGGCTGCGAACCACAAAGAGCGCCCATCACGCCAACATTTTTTCATGAGATCTTGGATGAATCTACCTTCGATCCGTCACTTCATCTGTGCTATTTCGTTCCCGTTATCGCTTCTTGCTGGCGGCGTATCTGCCGACGACCTGCTGTTTCCTAATTCCGACTTCGAGACCGGCACGCTCCAAGGCTGGACGGCCGAGGGGAACGCATTCACGAATCAACCCACTCGCGGAGACAATCCCAGCGCCCGAAATCGGGAACCGAGTCTTCATGAAGGCGATTACTGGGTAGGTACCTACGAGCGATTCGATGGAAAGTCGGGTTCGGCGGGCAATACTCGAGGTGACGGGGCGACCGGGACACTCACCTCTCAGCAGTTCACGATCAAAAAACCCTACATTACGTTTAAAATCGGTGCTGGACATCTGCCTGGCGAGACTGGAGTAAAGCTGGTCGTCTCGGGAAAAGAGGTCGAACTTGCCACCGGCGTCGATTCCGAGTCGATGGTCACAGTCAGCAAGGATGTTTCCGAGTTCATCGGCAACACGGCGAGACTCGTCGTGTTCGATCACGCGACCGACGGGTGGGGGCATGTCAACGTCGATGCTTTCACCGCCACCGACTACCCCGTTATCGACGAGCGGGATAAGTTCTCACTCACGCCAGGTATTTCACCGCTCGGTTATCCCGACACCGGCTACGATCAAGCCCGACGTCCCCAGTTCCACTTCAGTTCGAGGCGCAATTGGCTTAACGATCCTAACGGCATGGTCTACGACGGCGGGAAATACCATCTGTTTTTCCAACACAATCCAATGGGGACTGCGTGGGGAAACATGACTTGGGGGCACGCCACGGCGCCGGACATGCTGCACTGGACCCAACACAATCACTCGCTTCTGCCGTATTCCGTCGACGCTCGCGCAGGCACGATTTTTTCAGGAACCGTTGTCACCGACGACAACAATTCGCTAGGAAAACAGGTCGGAGAGATCAGAACGCTTGCCGCGTTCTTTACGTTTGCCACGAAACCGAAATTCTACCAAGCGATGGCATATAGCACCGACTTGGGAGAAACCTGGACGTACTGGAACGAGGGTCGCGCCGTTGTGCCTAACCAAGGTTTCGATGACGGCGAACGCGATCCCAAAGTTTTCTGGCACGCACCGAGCCACCAGTGGGTGATGGCGTTGTGGGTGCAGCGAAATCCGGGCCGCGTCCGATTCTTCACGTCCCACAACCTCACCGACTGGACGTTCGCATCGGATCTCATGCGGGACTGGGCATTCGAGTGCATGGACGTCGTTTTCCTACCCGTCGATGGCGACCAAACAAAGCTGAAATGCGTCATCTATGACGCGAGTTTTGACTACGAGATCGGTAGTTTCGACGGCGAGAAATTCAACACCGAAGCGGGCCCGTATCAAATTGGCGGCGGTAATTTCTATGCGGCTCAGACGTTTTATAACCAGCCGCAAGGCCGCGCTATTCAAATCGGTTGGATGCGAGGTGGCCCCAACGCAGCAGAGCTCTACGATGTGCCGTTCAATCAACAGATGTCGTTTCCCTGTGAGTTGACGCTGCGCAGTACCGCTCACGGCACGCGGCTTTTCTACCAACCGATTCAAGAGGTCGAAACGCTGGTCAAGCAAACGCACCGCCAGACGGACGTCGAATTGCCTGCAGGAGAAAACGCGATAGCTGAATTAGAGCCCCTCGATCTCGTCGACCTGACCATCGAATTTGATCCAGGAACAACCGAGTCGATGGTCTTCGATTTGCCAGGCGTCCAGGTGATTTATGATACGAAGGCCGGAACCACAACCTTCACCGGAACGGATGATACGGGTAAGAGCCAACTCAGAACGCTGCTGCCGAATCTGGAGCCGCGAGATGGCAGGGTGCGATTGCGGTTCCTAGTCGATCGAATTTCGTTGGAAGCCTATGCATTCGATGGCGACGATTTCCGTGCCGTCTATACATCCCCGAACACGGCGTCTGCGATCCACTCGATCCGCGCTATCGGCGGCACAGCTCACCTCCACGAGCTGACAATCAATCGGCTCGAATCGATTTGGAAGTAAAGTTTACTTGCATCGATTGCAAGTTCTAATGCTGGATCTCACGTACAAACTTCACCCTCGGCGACGCTTGTCCTGAGCGGTCACAGCGAAAGTATTCGCTGACATAGCGGACGATTTGCCGATGTTCTGGGACTTTGAACCGATCGCCTTTCTGCAGGATCGGACGATCCTCTTGCATCTCACCGAATTGCTCCGTTCCCGCTGCTTGGCACGGGTACCAGTGACCTGATTCTTCGCCGCCATCTCTCTCTTCAAGATAAAATTCGGGGTAACAGTGCCCGGGAATCCATACCATCCGGGCGGGCACGTCGGCGTTGCGACACAGGGCGACAAACAAACTCGTCATGTCTTCGCAGTCGCCCTTGCCGTCCTCGAGTGCATCCGAGGCGTTGCGAATAGGACCCTCTGTGTACGTAACCTTTTCCCGGACCCGATCATAAATGCGGCGGACGGTCTGCCAAGCCGATGTGTCGTCAACGGCCTCGCTGGCGAGTTCTCGCGAGAGCAATCGGATCTTGCCGTTGGTGGAGTCGATCATTGGACTGTTGCCGAGATAGATCCGCATCTCCCGCGAAACACGTTTGGGAATCACGAGTGAATCCGTATCCGTCGGAGCAAGGATATTGCGCTTTTCAATGCGAAAGTTCAAAAGCACGTCGAGCGATTGATTGGCCGTCATGCGGGCAATCCCCACGAGCGCCTGCCTCGCTCCACCGGGCAAGTCCCGCATCCGCACCTGGCTGACAGGGCCGGAAATGTCACGGCTGGCAATGGTGACGGTCTGCTCCGGCCAGTCCATTGGAATCGGGAACGTGCCGAGTCCGGAGGTGAAAGTGACCGGCGTGTCGAGAGTCATTCCGATTTGCCAATCAAATGTCTTGGCATCACTGTAAGTCGGTTCCGACGAGCCCTCCGATGACACAGCGGAACCCTGCGGGTCGCCGTGGGAGGAATCCTCTGCCGCGATCGCACATCGGTTGAGGCAGGAGGAGACCAGCAGGCCGCTTGATATCGTCAACCAACGACGACGAGAAAATGCTGCGTGACGCATGGAGATCGCTCCGATCGTTCATGTGGTAGTTGTTGCAAACTCAATTAAATTCATCTGACACACCGACACCTTGAGGATAGTCGCGATCGCGGAGTCCTTCCACCGAAGCCGTGGCAGGGCACCAGGTTCACTCTGCAGCAAGTCGGGTTATACGGGTGGTGCCATTGAATCGATCATCATATCCAGACGTCTGCGTCCCCTCTGAACTGCGATCCTCGTCTGCCTTCGGTCGTCTTTGTCGTCCTCTTCCTGCTGCTTGCCACTCCCCGAGGCGTTGGAGCCTTTCGACGGGCAGAGCTGTCCGTCGTCGAGGCGACCCATTTTCGTGGCGGCTGCGTAGGATTTGTTTCCTCGTCTTTCGTCTCCATTTTGCCTGCCCGTTCGACACGCCGATTATGTTGAAAATCCAAGCGTTGACGAAGCGATTTGTAGGAGAAAACGAGACAGTTTACGCGGTGGACGAACTTTCATTCGACGTCGGTCCAGGCGAAGTTTTCGGATTACTCGGGCCCAATGGGGCGGGCAAGACCACGACTTTGCGAATGGTCCTCGGCTTGATCGCTCCTGATAGCGGTGACTCCACCGTCGCGGGCATTCGCACCTCAATTGATCCGTTTGCCGCCAAAGCGAAACTCGGATTTGTATCGGCCAGTGACGGTGTGTATCCGTGGCTGAGTGTCCGAGAAATGCTGCTGTATTTTGCGGATTTGTACGGCGTCGATCCCAATCTTGCGGCGGACCGATTGCACACGCTCGCTAAAGTGATGGATATTGAAAAATTACTCGATCGACGTGCGGGCACCCTTTCCACTGGCCAACGCCAACGAGTGACGTTGGTTCGCGGTCTCATCCACGATCCGCCGGTGATGTTGCTCGACGAGCCCACCCGGGGGCTGGACGTTGTGGGCGTGCAAACGATTTTTCGTTACATTTCGCACCTGCGAGAAGAAGGCAAAGCCGTCGTCGTATGTACTCACCGGCTCGACGAAGCCGAACGCTTGTGCGATCGATTCGGACTACTGCACCGTGGAAAAATGCAGTACCAGGGTTCGCTGTCGGAGCTGCGCCGCCTTTCGGGACGAGATCATCTCGTCGAGATGTTTGACGATCTGATGAACCCTTCCAACTCTTCGAGTGAAATCGCTACGTGAACCTGTCCTGGTCCCGCCTGGCTCGGCTGAGCCGTAAAGAGCTTCGCGAAACACTTCGTGATCGCCGCACCATTCTCACTCTCGTGATGATGCCGCTGCTCGTCTATCCGCTGCTCAGCATGGCGATGAACCGGTTCCTGCTCTCATCAGCCGGGCCGGGCACAAACGGATTTGTCGTGGGCGTCGGCAGTGACCCTGAAAGCGAATGGTTGCAGTCTCTGCTGCACGATCCTCGCAGCAAACCGCCCGCATCGATCATGGACGCCAGCGGCGGAGAAATAGCTGAGTTCAAAGTCGTTGTGACTCCAGACAGGGACCCCGATCGCGCCCTGCTCGACAATCAGCTTGACGTTGCAGCCAGATTAGTGATCGCCGAAGGGGAACCGTCGTCGATTGAAGTGACCGCTTTTGCGGGTGATCAAGCCAGCCAATCGGCGAGACGCATTCTCATCGAACGTCTGCACTGGCTCAAAATGCAGGACGCTGAGGATATTGTCAAGCGAATTGTACCGGAGTTTGAATCTTTCCAAGTTACCACGAACGAAATCGGCGAGCCTCAGAGCGGTAACGTGCTCGCATCGGTGATCCCACTCGTACTCGTGCTCATGACCATCACCGGTGCTGTGTATCCAGCCATCGATTTGACTGCGGGCGAGCGTGAGCGGGGAACCATGGAAGCGCTAATGGCCTCGCCCGTCCCACGGTGGTGGCTGTTGCTGGCGAAATACATCGCCGTTGTCTGCGTCGCATTATTGACCGCTGTGGCAAATCTCGGCGCGATGTTCGCCACTCTGTCACTGACGGGCCTGATGGAAGTCCTCACTGGTGAAGGCGGCGGGCTGGGGGTGAAAGAGACCGTCTTGATTTTCTTGCTGCTCGTGCTCTTTAGCGCTTTTTTTGCCGCGGTGCTGCTGTCGCTGACGAGTTTCGCTCGATCGTTCAAAGAGGCTCAGGCATATTTGATCCCGGTCATGCTGCTCGCCCTTGCGCCCGCGATGCTGTCGCTGATGCCCGGCGTCAACCTGACCGGACCGCTCGCCGTCGCGCCGCTGCTGAACATCGTGTTGCTAGCACGCGAGATTTTGGCGGGCGACGTACATCTACTTGGCGCGACAGTGGCGATCGCATCCACGATCTTTTACGCCACTGGAGCACTTGCAATCGCAGCCAAGCTGTTCGGCAGTGATGCTGTCAATCGCACCAGTGATCGTCCGATTGGATCACTCTTCCGCCGTCCTGCGTTGGCTTCAGCACGCCCAAGCGTGGCCGAAGCGGGAATGGTCGTCGCGTTGTTGCTGCCAGCGTCGTTTGTCGTCTCCAACGCGATGATGCAGTGGGTGAAATCACGAGGTGGCGAGATCAACGTGCCATTGCAGTTCACACTCAATGCCGTCTCGTTGATTGCGACATTCGGGCTGATTCCGCTCGTCGCAACGTTTTTAGGCCGGCATCGCCCGCTAACGACATATCGTTGGCGGCACGCAAATATCGGATTCTATCTCGGGGCAGTCGTGATGTCACTCGGCGGATGGGCGTTCGCTTATGAAGCGCTCGTGCTTGCCGACCAATGGAAGATCGCGCTGCTCAATGAAGATCAGATTGAGCGGACGCGTGGATTGCTCGAAAAATGGAAAACCATTTCACCCGTGCTGCTGTTGGGGACACTCGCGCTGGCACCCGCCGTGGTGGAGGAACTGTGCTTTCGCGGATATCTGTTCTCAGCGTTCCGCACGGTCCTCCGTCCATGGCAAACGATCATGGTGACTTCAGTCCTTTTCGGACTGTTCCATGTTTTTGTGGGTAGTACGCTATTGATCGAACGCTTTCTACCAACGACTCTGCTGGGCATCCTGCTCGGCTGGGTCGCGTACCGCAGCGGCAGTGTGCTGCCAGGCATGTTGCTGCATTTTCTGCATAACGGCTTGCTGGAACTGGTGGGCCGCTACCATGAAAAATTGACCTTCCTCGGCGCCGAAATCGAGGGCAACCGTCATTTACCACCACTCTGGTTAGTGATTGCTGGGGCCTGCCTACTGGTCGGCATTGCCATCGCGCAGTTTTCCCCGCGGCCGAAGCCCGAAGACGCGCCGTTCCCGCTAAGAACCGATGTCGCCACGTGAGTCGGCCTTAGACCAGCCATCGAATCAAAAATTCTCACGAAGATCTCATGTCCCGTACTTGCCTTCAGGACGGAAAAAGCCCATCATCAATCCTGTCAAAGCACAGCAGCATTTGCAAACACAAGTTGTGCGATGCACCCGTGGCGCAATTGGATAGCGCATCGGTCTTCGGAACCGAGGGTTGGGGGTTCGAATCCCTCCGGGTGTACTCCTTCTGACTCATGACATGCTCCGTCATGAGTTGCCAAGTCCTGACTCTTTATGGACTTATGGCTTCCACCGGTGAAAGTCGCGTCGACTGCCGTTTTGGCATCATCTGACACAGACTGCCCATCCTTGCCATCCTCAGCCACCAATGTGCTGCTGTGGCGCTGCCAAGATTCGTCACCATCATCGATATCCTCCGGTTCCGCTACCGGTTCCGCTATGTCTTCAGCGACCACTTTCGCGGGTGCCCGGAAGCTCGGCAGCTTTGACACTGCGTCAACTTTTTCGTCGAGGTCACTGTGCGTGTAGATGTTCATCGTCAAGCGAATGTCGCTATGGCGAGCCATGGTTTGCGTCACCTTCGGCGACACGTTCGCTCGCGAGAGGTTGGTGATGAATGTGTGGCGGTTCGCATGGAAGTCCGCGAATAAGCCAACAGCGTTTTCATAACTCAAGTAGTCGCTCGCTTCACGCCGCTTGGATTCCTCGTCGTCATCCGCCGCCTCGCTGATCCACGTTGCCCGAGCGACGCCCAAATCATGCTTCATCATCTTGGACGTGCGGCGATCAAACCCGCAGGTCTCCTTGGTTAGCGGAAAGAGCAACGTCGGGTGCTTGGGTTCTCGCAACTCCAGCCATTCGCGAATCTTCTCCACGACCTCTGCCGACAGAACTTGAACGTCCTTCTTCCTTCGCTTACTGTACGACGCTTCTACCGTGACGTGCGGTGGGTTTGCGTCAAGCTCGAACGAGGAAAGCGTTAAGCTCGATATCTCCCCTCGCCTGTAGCCCGTCGACGCTGCGATGATGTAGATGATCGCTCGATCGATCCCGTCGATTGCTTGGACAGATTTTCCGTTTTCTGCGGCGATAATCAGCCGCTGAAATTCGTCCACTGAAATCGCACGACGATCATGGCGGCGATCGGTGTCGACGTTCAGTTTCGGAATATCGGTGATCGGGTTAGCCTTAATCAGCGAGCGTTTGCACAGCCAACGGCAAAACTGGTGCATCGCTTGTCGGTAGTGGTTGCTTGTTTGTTTCGCGAGCCCGGTTTCACGCCGCTTCGCGAGGTAATCCTCGACTGGCTGCCCCGCGATATCGGTCACGTAGGCAAACTCGCACGCTTCAATTGTCTTTTCGAGCCGTGGCTTGAGGTTTTCGAGCTGCTTCTCTGAAACATCTCTCTGACGGAGGTGCGTTATGTACGATTCCAGTTGCGGCAGTATCGTCAACTGATCACGTTCGGGTGAAGCTACGCGAATCCCGTCACGCACCATCTTCGCCTCTTCTTCGAGCTTCAGGGCATGCTTCTCTGTTGCCGCCTTATCGGTGAATCCCTTACGTTGACGGCGCTTGCCGGTTTCATCGACAAAGCTGAAATACCAGGCAGCCCGGCGATTGCCTTTGTCAACAGTCTTTCGGTAAACGCTCGCCATCGATCTTGGTCCTCTGAAAAACAAACACGTGAAATGAAATGACTTCAGTGAAACTATTTCGGCTTCACTGGTCGCGGGCAACCTTTCGCGATCCACTGACGAATCTCGGAGAGCCGCCAACGAACACTTCCACCAAGAACGACAGGTCTTGGTAATTCACCGGTGCTCTTCAGCCGGTACAGTGTCCTCTCGGATACGGAGAGGATTTTTGCAAGCTCTCGTGCGTTGACGAGTTCGACTTCGACGAATTGGTCATCAGGTCGCCCAGCCTTCTGCAACTCGGATTGAACGAACGGTGTCGTCATTGTTCAACCTTCGGATCTTCATCTTTGCTTTGGAAAAAAATCCACTCATGGGCGAGTTCCCCGACTTTGGAAACGAGCGGAAGATCATCACGTCCGAAACGCGACGACTCCTGCCAAACGTCTCCGTTCTTGAACAGACGGGTAATCGTGACGGCATGACGGATTCCAACTTTCGTGTCATTCTTCCAGACCGACGCCTTGATGAATCCCATGCGGATGACATGGACTGGTGGGCGACTCATGATTGCACTCTTTCGTTTGGATTTGGCAGGCCAGATTTGGCACATGAAATGAATCAGAAAACGGGGGCCGACAACACGTGAAGTATGTTCGTTGCCGGCCCCCCAAAACCTTTGCTTGCGCATCGGGCGAAACTCGTGGTAGTCTCTACTGGTATCACTCGATCGGTCACCCGTTCGTTGCGATTCAGCGGTAAAGATTTACCAACGGCGTTTCTGAAAACCGACGTGGATTCGATTTGCTCTTGATCCACGTCTGACCTTCTCTGAAACCCCTAAAAAAACCTGCTGCTGCCATCACCCTAGTAGTCCGACGGCAGTAGCACGGTGGTGTAGGAACTATCTGGTTCTGTGATGACCCAGAAGCGCACTTGATCTCGATCGTCGTAGATGGACAGAAGCCTGTAACCTACGGTCAATGCGAAATCGTTCGCTTCACGATCCTCGTCGCAGACCAATCCCCAGTCGCCTTTGCGATGCCGTTGCAGGGCAATGCAAATATCGATTGGGTTCAGCTTCAATGAAGCTGTGCGTGCGACAAAGACTGGACCAGTCTCAACAACCTCGGAGGGTTCAAATGAAGTCTTCATTTGGACCTACCTTTTTTTCGACCAACGTTTGAAACCTTGGTCTTCCTTCTTTCATCCATCGCGTGTCCCGGAATCGCCTCGTGAACGTCGACCACAATTTGGTCTCGAATCCACGACATCGCTTGCTCCAGAACTTCGCCAACACAGGGCAGGTCCGAGTAATTGAACGACCGAACGTCGCGCCAATCACCATTCCTGTCCTTGTAGGACCGACTCGCAGTCACCGTGTACCATGGCGTTCCCGTTTCTTGACGGTTCAGCCAAATGGACGCGCGAATACTGCCGATCCGAATTTCGTTCACTGGTTTGTTTTCTTCTGGTTTCATATTTTCCTTGTGTACGTTGTCTCTTTCAGTAAACATCAGACTCATTTCTGTTGTTACCGATCGATCTTGTAAAAACCGTTTTCAACCTTGTTTAACCGTGCGGCTTAAGCGGCTGCTCTTGTCGAACAGCTTTCAGTCCGAACATCAGAGCCAACAAATTTGTTGATCCCGATCTTCGCTCTGGTGTTTTGCTTCTCGTCGCAATTCCTTTGAATTCCACTCAAACGTGACGATGATTCGACACGGGTTGATAAATGGCTAACCGTTGCTCGTTGTTTATTTCGGCTCTTGAGCAGAGAGCGATTGGGGTTGCAGAAGGGATTGCTTCTACAAAAAAATATCGTTGGCTAAACTGCCCTCTCTTTCGCCGGGATCAACGCGACCAATTCCGGCATCACCACCACCGTGACCGGCGCACAGCGAACATCGAATGTCTTGAACAATGACATCACAGCGTCTGCTCTGGATTGCCGTGCCGAAATCCAGAACCATCCAAAATTTGCCTGTTTGAGTTTGCTTTTGACGATGTCGAGCGCGACCATCCGAAGTACGTCATCACGAAGTGACTTCGCTGATCGCATCGGCACACCCGTCATGTGTCCGTCGATTCGGAGAAAGCCGAGCCAGTCAGGCATTCCTTTACGCCGAAAGAATCCTTGCGGTAAACCGCCCGCACTCTGCCCGATCGCAGAAGCGACATCATCTTTGGAGAGACGCACTGCATCAGGGTAATGCTGAGAAAAAAACAGTAAGCGTGCGAAAGCCCGCAACTTGCCATCTCCTTCGAGGGCCTTTCCCCACGTCAATGGAAGCTCCAACGTCGACGCCGCAGACTTTGAAAGCATGAAGTACGTTGTTCCGACGCAGAGTGGCCTCGCAACGACGAGCTTGCGTCGTGTCAACGTCCACATCACGTTCGATAGTTCTTCCGTGCTGAAAACCGTGGTTGCTTCCCACGTCGCCTTCGTGATGATGCCATGGGTCACGATAAGTGACACGAGCAGCTCTTCCGGCTCCCCGCGAAGACCAAGCTTTTGGAAACGCACGTCCCCCACCATCGATCGTCTTTTCGTGGAAAAACTATTGGCGATATTTGGATGTTCAAATTTCATGCTATACCTCATTGGTGGGTACAAACATTTCATCCATCGCTTCCTGCTCTCGGTTGCCGTTCGCCGTTGCTACCTCGTGGTTCGGCTTCGAACGAGAGTTCCCTCGTTTTTTGAACGTCGGGGTCGGTGGAACCGGCAACTCGCTCACTGCGGTCATGCCGGGCAGGTCATCCGGCCACGGGTATTCAAGACGTTCCTTGTAATCATCTTTAGTGATATGAAATGCGCTTCGAGCGACGAACGGCACTCCTCGATACTGTGCAAATCCGCCGCGTTCGCCCCTGATTTGAGTAACACTCAGAAACGGGTCGTTTGAAATCTGATGCAGATCAGTCACCGTAATTCGTGGTTTGTCTTGAAGAACTCGGGAAAATGCTGTTCCATGAGCTGAAACGTTTGTGGTTTCCTGAATCTCTTTGTGAGTACCGAACAGTTTCATAACGTGCTCGATTTCGTCCGCTGTAGTTGCCGACAACCACTGCCGTATTCCGCAGTTCCCTTCGATCGCGCTGAGTAGCGATGGACCAACGCTTCGCAAATCACCGAAATTCTGATTCGCTATGACCATTCCGATGCCCAACCCACGGGCTTGCTGAAAAACATTGTCCAGATTTTCTGAAATCATCCGCTGAAACTCGTCGATTACGACTTGAACTTTACAGCTTCTTGGCGCCGCTTTCGCAGCGATCAACAGGTATTTGACAACCAGACGACCAACAACTTGCGCAACAAATGGTGACGTTACGGATGTCAGGTGAAAGTAATAGATTGCCGGTGACTGAAACGCCGCAGCTAAGTCAATCTGATTCTCGAGCGTCTCTCCCGAGTGAGGAGTCGCGTTTGTCACATTGAGAACACTACAGCCAGCAAGGGATAGAATTGTCTCCGCTACTTGGATGTAGTCATCACGATGTTGCGAACCGATATACGTCGTCCCATCCGCTGCCTGCGACATCATGGAACTGTACAGCTCGTGGTACGAGGTGATCCTGGGGTTTGCGATCAAGCACTCCCGCACTGTCGCCGAATTCCTTGCCGAAAAGTGTCCTTTCCCGTAGTCCAGTCCGTAAAACAGCCCGAGTGGTTCCGTGATGAGTGAGATCCGATCCGCGAAGGACATATTGTTCAATCCACTGGTCAGGAACGGATTGAATACGTGAGATGGCTTGCCTAACTCAAGCGTGAAGATCCGAATTGGAGTATCCTTGCCTGTTCGTTCTTTAAGCTCTTTTTTCGCCGCGAAGCATGCTGCGAGGTTTTCAAGTTTGTCTGCTTTCAGATCAATGAAGATTAGGCTTTGATCGCCGAAGCCGATTGTCTGTTCAAGCAGGGGGCCGAGACGCATGCTCGACTTTCCAGCTCCCGAGTGTCCCAAAACGTGCACGTGCTCCAGAAGTAAATCTCGATTGATGATGATGGGTGATGCGTCCAAACCAACACGTCCCCAGTAATAGTAGTAGAGGTCGTCGGAATCGTTCTCAGCCATTTTTCTTATCCGCTGGTCGTAGTTTTGAAATGATAATGTCAAAGGGTGTTCGGTCGACATCGAAGTGGATCGGTCGTGCTGACAGCGACGCACCCAACATCAGGGCGGTGAACCCAGCGAGCAGCCCACAAGCCGCCATCATCAATGGCTCCACCGTGATGTTCGCGATACTGTGATCGGCGACGGCGATCAGCGCGGACTCAACGCACACCAAGACCAACGGGAGCAAGCGGAGAAGAGAATGCGGAGCTGAACTGTGGATCAGTCCGGGGGCGAGCAAGCTCGATGCGGGGTACCCGAGATAGTGCTTGATCGTAAGCGGCAAGAATTTTTCGGGGTACTTAGCGATTCCACCCAACAAGTTGAATGCAACGACCATCCCCAGAAGTGCTGCGACCGGGACGAAAATGAGTCGCACGGATGACCACATTGCGAAACACATCGCGATTCCCATCACCACGGCGAAGAACTGCAAAACGCCGGAGTTCTGCTGTCGCCGCTTCTCGGCGATCGAGGGGTCGCGACGTAGGATCTCAACATCAATGCTCTGAAAGTGGATGGCAACCTCCGCAGCATTCCAAAGCAGTGACAACATCGTCAACGAGCAGATGAAGTTTAACACTCCGACGCCGCCGGGGATGAAGGTGAGAGTCGCCGTTGCAAACAAGCAGATCGCGTTGACTGTCGCCGTCGCGTAGAACGAAAGTTGCGAACGTTCGATCCAGCGAAAGAACAATACCACCGTCATCGCGAGCACCAGCGTCCGGCTAACGTTCGACACTGACGTTAAGTGCGCGGAAACCGAGTGGGACAGGTAGTAAGCGCAAACGACGGACGCCAGCACCACACCACTAAGAACCATCACTGATTGGCGAACGTGTTCCCACTCGAATACGTGCATCGCAGGAAATTGAATCGGCAATTTCTCGCGAGGTACGGCCTCCTTGTCGATTGGATTATCAAGTTTAAGCGGATCAATGGACATTGGACTTAAATCCTCCGAGTAATTGGCAAAGAACAGGGGTAACGAAAACCGAGAAACGAAGGCCGGTCGGCCATGACTTTTTGCGGATCGTCGATTCGATCAAGAATTTTTTGGTGTCCGTCGCAGTCAGCGTGACGAGCACGAGTTTTTTTGCTGCTACAAGGCTTGCGTACTGACTGTTGCTCACACGCGACCGAATGTCGGCATTCAGCTTCGAGACAAGGTGCGCCGGTGTGCCACCCAAATCGACTCGAACGAGACGAAGCATTTCCGACGGGTCGGCCACCTCGACTGCGTGCGGAATCCCTCGATTCGTCTCGGCCTCGCTAGCGACCAATACCGCAATTTCTCGCTCCGTCATTACCCGCAACCGTGGCGTTGAACGGCTCACGAAGTCGAGCATCGCCAAATGTGTCGCTAGAGCCTGTGGCCCAAGCGGGCGTACACGACTCGTTGGAATACCGAACGTTTGAACGGTCTTCGACCCAGCAACGAAGTACTGGCAACGGTCGATGTACTCGAGCGAGTTCAGCCAACCCTGCTTCGCGAGACGCGCGGTTACCTTGGTCGCGGCATTCAAGCTCGACGTCGGCATAAACAATGCGCGTACTGATTCGTTAGTCAGCACTCGCAACCGAATCACCTCGTCAATGATCCGACGATCGCGAGCACCCAACTCCGCCCGCAGCTTGCGACGTGGAATCCGTTTACCAGAGTTCATAGCGAAGCCTCCGCTGAGCACAATGTTGATGAAAGGCTCGCAAACGCTTCACTGAATAGAGGCCGCAAAATTCAAACGCGAGCGATGTCTTGCCATCACCGTTGATGTAAATCGCGTCGGGTACTGAACCTAGTTGCTTCGGTGCGATGTCTTCCCCAAACCAGAATTTTGCAAGGTGTGGCCGATCTCGCCGCACCGTTAGGTAAACTTCAGCAAGTCCAAGGTCGTGCGATGTCTGTAAGGGTCGCTTCAATCTGCCCGTCGCACGGTAGCCGAGCAAACTCGCGGCGACTGGCCCAGCGAGATAAACCGGCGTCACCTTGGTCGGTGCTGATTGCCAGCGCTTCCTAATCGTGACAACGACCGACTCAAAGTTCGGGACCTCCTCCCCAGCACACCATGTCGCGAGTGGTTGCGCCGACACGAGAATCTCGCGGACAGGGATTTGATTTTTGACAATCAATTGCTTCGTTACTAAACTCGCAAGCACCCGACCCGCTCGCTGACCATTCTCCGCGAAATAGCCTTGGGCAATCTGACGCCGCGTGAACGCTCGGACACAGCACGAGAGAGCACGCAGAATCTCCATTGTGCAGGTTTGCTTTTCGATTGCGGTTTTCCGGCTGGCGTACAAAACCAACTCCTGTCGTGAACTAGAATGTCTCGTGAACATGTCAACGGGATTCACCGGCTGACATGCGACCGCGTCTCTTTGCAGTCCCATGGTTAGATAATCACATGAAGAAGCGTCCAAGAACTGTGTCCACAGTCCAAAATGAGAGTCCAATTTCGAGGCATGTGGATGGCCAACAGAGACGGACGGAAAACCTTGACTGGTCGATCGTTCAAGCTCGCATGAAGGCGTTAGGCATAAACACGATCCCCGAACTCGCAGAAGCCGTTGATGTGTCGCGAAGTTTGCTCTTTGACGCTAAGCGAAAAGGCAATTGCTCAAAGAAAGCCTTCGCGGCGATCGTCAAGGGGCTCGATCTACGAGAGGAGCAATTGCGCAGGCTACCGATGCGTCAAGAATTGGAGCCCACGAACGAACGAGTACCGCCCAATGGCTGGACAATTGAGTCAACCGAGTCACCCCAACTCGTGGCAGCAAATGGCGTGAGCTATTTAGTATCGAAGCTCAGTAGCAAGTATTTACAGCAGCCAGTCCGTCACGCGCGCGGGAAATTTTACGACACCTTGTACGCGCCACCCGTTAGCCGTCGCGAATCGCAAGAACGCATCATTCGTCACGCTGCCATCTGCTCATTACTTCCAAGAGGCGTGAAGGTTCCTAACCACATCGACATCTATCCCATGGCCGATAAGTCGGCTTGGTGGGTACTCGACGAATGGATTCCATCAATGCCCTTAGCGAGTCTTCTCGAAGGTGGGGTGAAGTTTCCGGAAACGCGAATCAAGTCGATCGGAACACAACTGTTGGAAACTCTTGCAATTCTGCATTCCCACCGTTGCATTGTTCGTGAGCTGTCGCCTGACAATGTGCTAATCGAAGACGATTCAACGAACTGCTACATTACCGATTTTGAGATGGCGCAGTTACTGGTCTCTGACATTTCGGTCTCAGGAAAATGGACGAAGACTAGGCCCTATCGCGCCCCCGAGGTCAACGAGAACGACACCCATTGGCAGAGCGATTTGTATAGCTGGGCGATGATCGTTGTCGAACTATTTTCCGGCGCCGAACAGAGATGATGTGTGGATTCGCTCTTGTGCACCCTCTCCAGCAATAGCAAAGTTGCTCGTTAAGTGCCTTGACCTTCGCTACCACTACCGGCCAGCCAGCATCAACGCGGTTTTGAAAGTTTGGAATAAGTGGAGTGCCAAGCCGTGAAAGGCGAATCAGGACTCCCCTCACCAATCGATGTGACGTCGCTTGGCAGCTACGTTTTTTGTAAGCGAGCTGGCGTCATCGCCTACAAGCAACAAGGGCTTGATCTGGGGCGTAAGGAAGAACCACGAATTCCCAACTTGAACTATCTGCCGGATTTCAGCGTTGAAGAACTTCGCGTGAGTTTCGAGTCAGTGCTGCCGCCGTTTATGCGGTACACAGTAGCCTCTGTTGGCGGCTTGATCATGGTGTGGCTGATTGCTCGCTTCGGTTCAGTCTCCCTCTCTTTCTTGATTCTGTTAGCATTGCTCCCCGTCGTATGGAAGGCCTTGACCGACGGTTTGATGCTTCTCTCGATCCTCGCGGAACTCGCAAGATACAAAAAAGCGAGTCCTGCAATTCTCAACCCGTCTGCGACCGAGCCGGTTCCAGTCAAGTGGTACGGCCTCGTCAAAGCCGGATACAAGCCAATCAAACTTCGGGGCCGATTCGAAGATCAAGAATCGAATCTGACTGGACAGCCGTGGCGAATTTTACAAACGACGGATGCGGTACGAATTCCGGTCCTCAATTTTACTGGCGACGATTTCCAAGTTCGCGACTCCCACATCATGCGACTCGCTTTGTACTCGCACCTTTGCCAAGTTTGCATGCCCGGTTCAAAATCACCTTGGGGGATCTTGCTGGACGTAAAAAGCAAACGCTGTTTCGCGATTCCGATTGATGATGATCTGCGGTTCAAAGCAACGCTGGATCTAGGATTTTTTTCCCAGGTTCTCCTCGATGATCGTAGATACAAAAAGTCTCCAATCCCAGTTCCATCGCCATGTACAAACTGTCGATTTGGCAAACCGCGATCATTCGTACCGGGGGAATCGGAGACGGTCTTGTTTGCAGGTGCGATCGGCGCGTTCACGCAAGCTGGGCGTGGCGGGCAATTGGTGCACAGCGACTGTGGTGATGAGTTCCAGTGGCTACCTCCACACGGGTACTGGCAGTCACGCGACTGACAGTCAGCGATAGTGTCACGGTTAGGACCGAGCGGAAAATTAGTGTCGGAGAATTTGGCCAGATCGGTTAGAATTCGCGGATTCTGTTCCGCACCTGATTCTACCCGAGGCCACGGATGGCAATGCAATTGATGGATTCTCCCGCAATCGAGCAGTCTTTGCGAGAATTTGCCGATACTCTAAATGAAAAAGACCGACGTCGATTTGCTGCTATCGAGGCGAAGCAAAGAGGGCACGGCGGAATTCGCTATATCGCCAGAGTGATTGGATGCAGTGAAAAAACGATTGAGCGTGGATTGGCTGAACTCGGCAACCTAGCAGAAGACCCGGCGTCCGGTCGCGTTCGTCGTCCCGGGGCTGGTCGAAAAAAAAATTGAATCGGAATCAGCGGAAGAGGAAAACCTAATCGCGTGCTTGGAAGTGAGGACGGCTGGAGATCCTGACAAGGATGACGTCTTTTACACTCACATGACACCTCGCGCACTTTCGTCTCGGCTTGCCGATATGGGGACACCGACCGGACGCGACTCGATTGCCACTTGGCTCGACGCCGCGGGGATTCGCCATCGGCAAATCGCCAAGGTGCTTGTCGGCGGAGACCATGAAGATCGCGACGCGCAGTTCTGCCGTATCGGAGAGTTGATCGCACAATACGAATCCGATCAAAATCCTTGGTTCTCGATGGATACCAAAGCGAAAGAACATTTGGGGACGCTGTACCGCAAGGGACGGGTGCGATGCAGTTCGCCCTTTGAGGCGTTTGACCACGACTTTCCCTCATGGGCCGACGGCGTCGTGATTCCTCACGGGATCTATGATCGCCGCGCTAACTTGGGACACCTCAATCTTGGCCTATCGCATGACACAAGCCAATTTGCCTGCGACAGTTTTCGATGGTTTTGGAACAGAATCGGAAAGCAACGCTATCCTAACGCGACGTCGATTCTGTTGGCCTGTGATGGTGGCGGCAGCAACTCATCGAATAAGTACATCTTCAAATACGACCTTCAGAAGCTAAGCGAGGCGATCGGAATCGAGATCAGGGTCGCTCACTACCCGCCTTACTGCTCAAAGTACAATCCGATCGAACGACGCTTCTTCCCACATGTTGGTCGAGCTTGCAGCGGGATGCTGTTTGATACACTTGATCACGTCGTGGAGTTAATGCGTCAGGCGAGCACCAGCACGGGACTGAAAACGACTGTCAACGTTATGTGCCGAGTCTACGAGACCGGGAGGAACGCTACCGAAGAGATGAAGCAACTACTGCGAATTCGATACGACCGCCTGCTGCCAAAATGGAATTACGTTGCAACACCAGAAAACAGACACTAATTTTCCGCTCGGTCCTTAGCGGGAGAACCAATCCCACACCGTTTGCGCGACCGTTTTATGTTTTGACATGTATTCGGATTTCGCTCGAAGCGACTGCCAGATGCTGCCAAGTGCCTGTGCAAATTCGCGAGTGTTTCCGAAACGCTCGCAGGGATTGAACTTGAGAGTTCTCCCCACCACATCATCAATCTCTCGCAAAATCGATTTCGGGATCTCGTTCGACGCGATGAACTTACTTGGTGCTACGAAAGAATTCGCAACTGATTCGAAACCTCGATGGCCGGCTTTCCCTCCGAAGCCAGCGTAAGGCGGCTTTCCGGTCAACATTTCAAACAGCACAACCCCAAGCGAAAACTGATCCGCGCGTGCATCGACCGCATCGAGTTCTTGAAAAATTTCAGGACTGGAGTAGACGGCGTTCCATCCGTCTCCCGCACTC
Source organism: uncultured Planctomycetota bacterium (assembly GCA_963763175.1). Taxonomy (GTDB): domain Bacteria; phylum Planctomycetota; class Planctomycetia; order Pirellulales; family Pirellulaceae; genus Rhodopirellula. The sequence goes on from CAVXOB010000011.1 coordinate 2,579,633, forward strand.
CTTGCCGCAGTCCGCTCGATCTGCCAACCACTGCCAAAGTCAATCAGGAAAAGTGATCCTGTATCACTCGGAATGATCAGGTTAGCAGGCTTAATATCGGCGTGGATGACTCCCGCGTAGGTGTGCAAATCCGAAAGAGCGTGAGCCATCGACGTCGTTCGGCGTATGGCTTCCCAAACGCTTATCGGTGATCGCTCGTCAGACCGAAATCGCTTGTAGTAATCGGCAACGCTAAGTCCATCGCACCAAGTGATGACAAGCGTGGTCTGGCCGGCCACCGTTTCCCAGTCGACCAATTTCGGCAACGAATGTTGATCCGCTGGGATTCTCGCGATTGACCTACGAAGTTGGTCTGCCTCCGCTGACTCGGGCAGAACGATCGCGGTGTACGTCGTTCCGCGCGGCGCGGCGAAGAGTGGTACACTTTCCATCGACCCCGCCAAGCAACCGACAATTGTTCGCAAACCTTGTAGCGACGGCCACGAACGACGAGTGATTTGAGCTGCGTTGGGTGCGTCATCGATTTCATCAGTCGTCAAACAAGGTGTAGGTGACGTTCCAACACCGAACGGACGGTGCGATCGAAGCGAGTATTTCCGCATGATTAACGGTGCTTCAACAACGGTTGACCGGCACCACTAGCGGAACCTCGTCGATCAGCGCGACGTGCCGCCTGGCGTGCCGTCATACATGTCCGTCATCAGGGAGCCAGATAACCCTTCTCAACCAGCAAGTGCTGATACTTTTTCAGCAAAGTGTATCCTTGCCGCACCGTTGCCGCAGACTCCGGCGGGACGTGGCCTCCAATGAATCTCGGGTACGGCGATTGAACAGCTCGATCGTTTGTGGGCGAAGACATTAAGTGCAAAAAACGCGGATAGGCACCATCAAGTCCCTCGACGATGTTGCTGAGAGCGCCCGCTTTCTGGATTGCTGCGAGTGACACCGGACTACTTTCCGAAGTTTGCTGGTAATGCGTTGCGGATAGCGGCTGCGTGTATCCCTTGGCGAAGAACCTTCCAAGGTAGTGCTGAATTTGTGGCAAGTCTCTCGCAAATTCGGCTTCCAATTGTCGCGTATCTGCTTCGGTTTTCGCGTCCAGTATCCGCTTGTCGATTGCACCTTGTATCTCTGCTTTTTTGCCTGCTGCAATCTTTCGCTCATGCTCCAACTTGAGATTGTTCAACGCAGCCGCCGCCTCAATGGCTTCTTCAGCGATTTTTTTGTCGGCTACTTGCTTGTCCTTCGCGATCTGCGAAGACAGTTCAGCAGCCCGCGCCCCCTCTGCCGAAGTGATCGCATCGCTGAGCGTCATCTGCGACGGCTTCAAAAGCAAACTTCGCTTTTCAAACGCAGCAAGCGAAAGTGCAGCGTGGTCAAGGCTCTGCCTCAGTTTCTCGAACAAAGCTTTCGTGGTCGTGACCGCACCATCCAGAGTGTTCGACTCCTGACCTTGACGAACTGTCAGTGCTTCATCTTCCAACATGCGGACCCGGCTTTTGAGCAATGCTAAATCATCCGCTAATACTGGTTCCGACTTAAACAGTTCCGCGACAGTGAGGAAACTTTCTCGGTCACTCGCTATGCGTCGCCCACTGTCATTGGTTGCCAAGTCCGAAGTCGTTCTGTTCCATTCCCTCAAATCCAAATCCAGTTGCAAGGTGTCGCTCGCGAGCTTTTCAATCCTCGCAACCGCCGCATCGCGGTCGATCTTTTGCATCCGCTCGTCAATCGAAAGAATCGCCGGAGCACTTGACGGTGAAGCATCCGAGACGGCGATTTCCCGTCGATTGTCGTCTGTGTCCGTCGCGAGCTTCTGCGTTCTTCGCGAATCGTCTGCAACCGAAGTGGCGATCGACTCGGCGTGCGGCGATCCCGAAATCGCACGATCGAGTTCCGTCCCGTAGTTGAACCAAATGATGAACGCGACCAGGATCCCGAACATCGTGACTTGAGACATCCGACCGTAGTTCAAAAACGCATTCAAAGCTTGAGTCAAACGCAACCGCATCGGACAACTCTCTCTCGTGAAAAATAATTTTGGGAGTGAACGGCATCACTTAAAAAAATGATCGATCGCTGACATCAACAACGACTTCGCGCGGTCTGGCTTGACCGTGTCTTCGGGTTCTGCGTTTACCCAGCCAATCAAGACGTAGCGACTCGCGAGCACAATCGCCGGGTCAAAGAGAAAGGAAATAGGCAAGTCCTCCACTACCGTCCAAGTCTCAGTCCATTCCGCAACTCCTTGCTCCTGCTGAATGCACCGCTCACGAATCAAATTCCCTTCGACGATCCGCAAATCGCCCTGCATGAACTTCGGTACGCTATCAATGACTTGACGAGCCTGTACCGGAATCTCCGACATCGCAAGAGATACCGGGGAACACACCGCGTCGACCAAATCGTGAACATGAACCGAAACCGTTTTTGTGGCAGCAATGTTTGCGACAGCCGTGCTTCGAATTACTCGCTTCGCAATGTCGATCTCGCCGTTCCCGACTGAAATTATTCCGTAGATGGGCGACTGCAATCCGCGCTCGACAAAACTGTATTGGCAAGCTTTTTCGCCATACCATTCAATTTTTCCGAGCACACACCGATCGACCAGTGTGTCGAGCTGGAAGCTCATGTGCTCCGCCATAATTTTCACCGCCTCGCGGAGATTCTCCGCCAAGATTCGCTGTGATTCTGACGGCGGTAATGAAGAGAGCTGCGCGTCGAGTGCCGAGCTAATTGAAAGTGGCCACGCGAGACCAGCAAGCAATTCGGATCGCCAGTTTCCCGCAGCTCTTTCAGCACCGTGTGACGTTTTCTTATTGTCGTCACCGGTTTTAGGATCAATCCGAATCACGGATTGCAACAGCCGCATCCACTCGCTGCGACATTCGGCAAGCAAAGTCCAGTCAGCTTCAAAAGCCAAAACCAAGTCGCGAAATTTTGGAAAGACGGTCGGCGTTTTTGGAAGGGAGACCAACGTCGCAAGTCTTTCGCGTAGAAGACTCGCAGTCGAGTCAGGTGACGTGAAAAACTCGCCACGATCAAAGAACGATCGCATGCGGTCGAGCGTGCCTGTTGCTTCTCGCTCGACTGGATTCACAGAAAAACGGCTGTCAGTTGTTGCCACCATGGAATTTACTCCGAGAAAAAATTCTACAACCTGTCAAGAAACGTGGAATTTGCCACCCTTCATAAATAGTTGGTCACGGACAAAAATCCATCGGGATAAGAACAAAATTCTGAAAGTTTTTTGCTGCGGCGAAAAAGCAACCTTTAAGCACTTGCTTGAAGTACCAATGTCCACGGGCCGTTTGTTCTGTCAGTCAATGACTGCTGGTCAATCGAGAAATCCTGCATCCGCGAGCCACGGCTCTAACGCTTCTTCAACGATTGCTTGCTGAGTGAACACGTCTTCTCCCGCAAGTTCACGTTCCAGTGACGCTCGTTTCAACGCGCCAGCGATCTCTGGACGAAGGCGAACCGTGACCGGAATCAGTCCGACGGGATGGAAGCGATTCGGCTTCTTAGGCTTTTGGTGAACTGGTTTTGATTCGCTCGATGGTGTCACTGATACGTCACGGGGCCTTTCGCGACTCGCCGGCGATGGCGTTGTTTCTTGCGATCGTTTCACAACTCGAATTTCTTCGAGCGGTTTTGGTGCTTCCGCAACAGGACGCTCCGATGGTTTGTTCTGAGTCACGAACGAGCGAACGAGTTCTTCGTCGACTCCAGGAACGGGGGTTGCGATTGCGTTGGAAAGTGTTCTTCGTTCCGCCATGATGTTACTGTTGCTCCTAAGTTTTGATTCTGTTTATTTTCTGCCCCGACTCTTGCGAAGTGAGAGAACCTTGTCCGTCACAACCTCGGGCAAGATTTCTCGGAAAAGTTGGTCGATTTCATCCGCCGCATCGCGGGCGGCGTAGCCGAGCCGCCAAACGAACGTCGCCTGCCCCGGTGCGTCAGCAAACGCCTGCCGCAATGTCACTGGCGTTTCCGTAAGTGACAATTTCAAACTTGCCGCAGCGTCCCGCATATCCTTCGTCAATCGGTAGTCCTTCCCGACCATACTCAAAACGGCAATCGCTTCCGGTGGCCCCTTCCTGATCGCTTGCGCTTGACGGACAAACGCAGTCCCTTTCTCAAGTGCGCGAACCTCGAACATTGATGCCTTGCACGGGATGATCGCGAGGTCCGCCCACATCAGCAGCGCTCGACTGGTTTCCGTTTGCGACCCCGGCCCATCGGCAATCACGTAGTCTGCTTCCCTTGCGAGCGAAGGCAGTTCATCGAGCACTTCGTCCGCGTTTGACAGACGAACCGTTTGAATCTCGGGTGCAGCTTCCTGAATCCACTCGCTTGAAGACGCTTGCGTGTCGCAGTCTGCGAGAATCACTTTTTTACCATGAGCGTGAAGCCAACCTGCAAGGTTACCTGCAAGTGTCGACTTTCCGACTCCGCCTTTACTATTTACTAATGCGATAATCATGCTGGCCTTGTTACATGACTGCTTGCAATCAAGCAAGCAATTTTTTCAGCAAACTGACTGACCAAGTGTCAGTCATGCAGACAGAGCAGAGAGCCAAGCCGCCACGCGGCAACCCTTTCAGCAAACGGCACCACTAGCCAGCACCGCAACCAGCAAGCGTCTTGTACAACCTCGCGTGCATCAAGCAAGCTCCGCCACCATCACGCAAGCCAGCGTGATGACTTTCCGCCCATGTTGTTTTCAAGCTTGCTTGCAGACTTGCACGCAATCTGACCGAGGCCGCAGCAGTGAAACCATAACGTGGCGTTCAAGAAAACAATCTGCTTGCCATTTTCAAGATTCCCTGAGATGCTCACCGAAGTTTAAGTGGCTTAAAGTGAAGGGGTGAAGAGCGCGGTTTTCAACAAATAGACAGGGCAAGAAAATGTACCGGGAAATGAAACACATTTCTTGAAAACGAACCTGTGGATAACCTACCGGGAAATGAGACACTTTTCTTTGTTCGGTTACCGTGACTTGAAACACTTTTTACCGAGATTTGAAACACCTTTTTCTTGTTTTTACCGAGATTTGAAACACTTTTTTCGTTGTAAGTCCTTGAACTGAAAGACGAATTCGCCGCAGTAACTTGTATTATAAACTTATAAACTAACAACAGGGAGTTTGTTGTTTTTGGAAGCAAATTCAGAATCAAAGAACCGGCAAGTCGTCATCGCCACCACTACATCTAATCTCACAAGCTTTGAATCTGGTGTTGACGAACTGAACCTCGCGGAGTTTCCGCTCGCGTCCATTTCCGACCGATCTCTTGACGGAAAGAAAACCGTGGTCTTCGAGGACACAGTCTTTGATCGCAAGGAAGGGAAGGAGTTGAAACGTACGCTCACGATCTCTGGATCAGATCGCTACGGGTTACCAACTGCGATGGATGACGACGTTCTACTTGCCTGCATTCAAATCACCAAACTGCAAGAGTTCCTCACACCTGACGTGACTTTCAGTCGCTACGAAATTCTAAAACTGCTCCGGTGGACCGATGACGCGAAAAACTACCACCGCGTTGCAAAATCACTCCGCCGCTGGAAAGGACTCTCGATCTACTCCGACCGGGCGTTCTACGATCACGAAGAGAAAAGCTGGGTAAACCGAGATTTTGGAATTTTCGATAACCTCTACATCTACCGCCGGGAAGTCCAACAAGGCTCAAACGCTCCGGGGGCATCACGCTTCATTTGGAATGACGTGATCTTCAAAAGCTTTCAAGCAGGCTACCTCAAGCGGCTTGACTGGGGACTCTACACCCGGCTTAAAAGTCCAGTCGCGAAGCGCCTGTACCGCTTCCTCGACAAACGGTTCTATCACGGAAACCATGTTGAAATTGACCTCCACGAACTTGCTCAGTTCAAAGTCCGACTTTCTGACGGCTACAACTCAGCCCAGATGAAACGGGCGCTGCAAAAGGGAATCGCCGAACTCGAAGTCGAATGGGATTTGAAGCCCATGGCGATTGGTGAGCGGTTTGAGAAGCAAGGGAAGGGAAGCTACCTCGTTCGTTTCGATCGGAAGCCGAAACGCCGATTTGCGGATCTGCCAGCGATTACCCAAAACCTCGTCCAAAGCCCGATTGATTCAGGTTCACTTGAAACCATACTCACCAAACGCGGGATTGGCCCAGCGACCGCAATGGAACTTGTCGAGTCCGTTGCGACTGAAACGGTGCAGACGATGGTCGAGCTGTTCGACTGGTACAATTTGAACGGCCAAACTCGCGGTGCTGGTTTTTTGGTCCAAGCAATCAAGAAGCCAATCGGAATTCAGTTCCCCAAAGGTTTTCAAAGTTCGAGTCAGGTCGCCGCAAAAAACACTGCCCAGAAAAACCGTATTGCCTCAGAACGGAAATTTCAGACGCAAAGAGAGCGCGCAGGGCAGGAACGCGAAAAAATTCGAAATGACGCATTTTCAAGCTTTTGGCGATCCCTGTCCCCAAAGTGCCAATATGACTTTGAGAGGGAAGCGATCGACCACGCAGAACCCTCCAAGCGTCAGGGGTACTCTCGCTCCCAAGGTCAAGGCGGAAAACTTTTTGACCACTATCGGACCATCATCCTCCGCGATCACTTTGAGCGAACGAAAGTTTAGTCGGTCGATTCATTGCCAGCATCTCTCATCAACTCGGAAAGCAAATTCCGCGCCCCATGAATGATTCTCGCGATGCGGATGAACTCCGGCGTTTCTTCATAGATAACCACGAAGCTACTCAAGACAGCTTGGTATCGGAACTGATGATTGGGTGGGTCGAACTCCGGCCTTTGCGTTCCCATCTCGGGCATCGTGGCGATCAGTGAAAGCGATGCCTCAAGCTTCTCCAAAAAATGGAGTATTTGTTTCTCACCAAAAGTTTTGAGCGTATACGACTCGATGTCAAGAATGTCGTTCGAGGCTGCATGAGACAGTTGAATTGGTTTCGCAGTCACGTTAGCGGCCAGCCGTCTCAGCGTCCGAGTATTTCTTTTTCAGCGAAGCGAAGAACTCGGTCGCATCCAGAAATTCGCCACGGTCAATCGAATCCGCTCCCGCTTTAACTAAATTCTTTACGGATTCAAGCTCCGCAAGTCGGATCGCTTCCTGATCCGCAAGTAATCTCAAACCAGCCCGGACAACCTCACTTGCTGATTGGTAACGCCCCGTGCCGACGCAGGAATCGACGAACGATGACTGCTCGGGGGTCAGGGACAGGGACATTGTTTCACGCATAGACTGTTCTCCTAATGGGACTGTGTTACATTTAATGGGACTGCGTTACATTGTAGCACAGTCTAATCAGTCTCGGCAAGCGATTTTCAGCTACGTCAGAATCCACACACCGCTAAATCACAATGCGGGACTAGCCGGAGCAGTGTGGACCAGCACCTTTCACTCGGCAAAGCTTACTCCACCGATGAAGCCGCCTAGTTTGACGGCTCCCATTCGCCGCTTTTAAAAGATCGCGTGTGACTCGCTGATAGCCGCAGTCTGTCGGGTCGGAAGGCTTTCCGGCCTGCAAGCTTGCTTGCTGGCTTTCAATCCATTGAACAGCGCCGCGAACGACTACTGAAATCGCCTCTTCGTTTTCAATGAAGAAGTTAGGCGAATAGCCTTCCCTACCTGAACTCTTCGCCTTCCAAGATCGACTTAGTGAGAAGTCGTAGTACTCGAAGCCGCTCGGTGCTTGACGCTTCCAGATGTTCGCGGCAATGGCTCCTTCGCGAACGGTTTTTGCAGGTTTTAATGCGGGCTTTTTACTCGATTCACTCATGACTTCCTCCGTGGTTATTTGATTCACTCGTACTTACCACGGTTTTTGAAGCTCGTCAAATTGGTCGGGAATTTCTTTTGCGCACGTTCTGGATTTCATTCTAATTTGGTGGTAATACCGAACCTCAAGCGAGAAATCGCTGGTCGTCATGCTTATTGCAAACGTCGTCGCCTTAATCCCGATTGCCGATACGGTGATCGGTCAACAGCGACACGCTGACGTCGAAACGATTGGAGTGGCAGACCCCGGTAAACCAAGTCTCATCAGCTTGGCTAAGGGGTGTCTGAATCGTCAGAACAAGCAAGTTCGCTACTTGCCGCTGGCTGCCGCTCTTCGAGCTGGGTGCATCGAGAGGTGCTCGCCCAGTTCAAAGGAGGCTCGTTGGAGTAATCCTTGTCGGCTCTCGGTACTCACTTCGTATGTGAGCAGAGCCAAAGTGATGAGAGTAATCCCAAAGTTCGATCCTATACCCAAGGTGAGCGACAAGGCGCTAGCCGTCGGTTCTGGGTTTGGCACAATAGCCAGCCAGATTGAACCCGCGGCTAGCGCCCAGCGGCTCACAAATTGATCTTTCCAAAACCAAAATATGAATACGGGCGAGGCGGACCGACTTGGATCGACGATTAGCGTCGTCATCCAAGCCGCGAACGAACAAAGCGGGTGAGGCAGGTTGCCAAATCCCGTCGCGGGGACTGAACACCTTCAAGGTGTGCGGGCTTTGGTGTGAACCAAAGTTCCTTTAACCGTGCTGGCGTGGGGAGCTGTGAACCTGGCGACAGGTCACACCGGGCGAGACTCGCTCGGGGATCGGACTAAAACACCGACCGTGAATAGCTCAACCATGAAAGGCTCAATGCCAAATAGGTACGGCAAGAGCTTGCCAGTGAATCTTATGGGAGACGGTGCCAAACTGTGACACCTCTACTCTGGCCGGTCGGCAGGGAAGCTGACCATCGGGTACCCCGACCTTCTGCGTTCTCAGGGGGAAATCGATTGCCGCGTCATCGCGGCGGTCGGAAACTATGGCGTGCCGGAAGGCCGCACATACCAGAGTGGATCGAGTAGTAACATCCTCTAGCGACGTGACCCATAGGGTGAAGTTTGTTGGCTAACGCCGGAGTCTCTGCGGTTGCCGGAAGTAGCGTTCCGGTGCCAAGCCTTGTCAGCTTGGTGATTGAAATGCCGTAGAGAGGGAGAGTGGTCTGAGTAGAAAGCTTCCGGAAGGGAGGCGGTGGTCTTGCCGAAGGGCAAGACAGGTTTCTCGCGTGCTCGCACGCGGACACTGCACGGCTGGCAGTCGTGACCCGTTCACTACAACCCGAGGGTGATGCCTTGGAGAGTGACGACGAAAGGACTGAGGAGCAATTTTGAAATAAGCTCCAATCGTTTTGATGTTCAGCCCAAGTGCCGTTGATTTACTTCAGCGGTGCTTGGGCTTTTCTTGGTTGACAGCAGAAGGCGTTTTTAAGGTGGTTGCTTTGGGAGAAGCCATCACCCTAAAAACTGCAAACTGACGACGGACACCCGAGTTGCGTTTTGCATCCGACGTGGTGTCTGTCGAAAGGTTTTGAGTTCGGGTGCTATGAATTGCGTGGGTACACTGTGGAATGCAGTGTATTTGCGATTTCGGTTCCGCATCCGTGCTGGCAATTGGTCGATTCTGCGTAATCGCTTCCAGTTCTGTCGAAAGCCATTCGTTCGGCTTTTCGGAACCAAGCAGCGAAGCAAAGAATCCCTTGCTTAGCGATGGGATTTTGAAAAGGTAAACATGTGCCTTGGACGTTGAGCCATCAAATCAACGTCCATTTTTCGATTGAACATTGTTCGATCGGGTTGAATGAGCCGACAGCGATAGCTGCGGGTTCCCAAGTTTCCATTAGCCGTTTTGGCGTTAGCTACGGTTACGGTTTTACGACAACGACAAGAGAGAATTAGCCAACCAAGGAGGAACATGAAAGCAAAATCCAAATACCGATGCGAAGCATCATCACCCGAAGCCGTCGTGCAACTGATCGCCGCGAGCTACCTACGTCACGGCTACTACTGGTACGCGACCGGCAAGATCCCAGACGGCAAACCGCCAGAACCAGTCGATCAAAAATTGATCGCAAAATACGGAATCGAAATCTCCGAATGGCAGCGATCGAAGCGCCGCAAGTCGGGACTCGCGAATGCTCAGTACCTTCGATACGGGCAATGGTTCATCCTGATGCTGACCGAAGGCCACCACGCGTTGCATCAACCATCTGCAAATGGTGGGGAAGGCGAGCACATAAAAGACTGCCGCCGCATCCCTATTCGATTCTCGGGCTATTCAATCTCTTATCGGCGAAGCGGTATAGCTCAGACTGGTGGAGGACCGACTAAATGGCACGCCCACGTTCGCCTCGACGCAGTGACTTACGCGGAAATGAAGGCTTACTTTGAAACAATCGCTGTTCACCGATCGCCTGAAAATTTGGCCGCCGAATTTGCCAAGATAACCTACGCCCGCTACGCGCCAGTCCGTCGTCAGTTGTTGAACATTCTGCGGAGAGTCAACGAGCTACGCCATAGACAGTCGTTCTCTCAGCTTCCATATTCGGTGCTGAATCTTCGACGATCACCAGTAAAAATCTATGTCTATCCCGAGCTAACGACGTCCGACTCGGTCAGAGATCAATAGACTGGGTAAGACTGGTATGGTCAAGATTCAGTTTGTATTATTCCTGATGCTTGCCGCCATTTCGCTTCTGTTTCCCGAAGCGGCACAACCGGTTGCGACCATGTGGTTCTTGATGTGCGTTTGGCGAGTGTGCTGACGTCACCCAATCCGGCCGAAAAATCATCCTTTCAAGTCAAGAAAACTGATCTCGAAGGACGGAGTCGGCATCAGTGAGGAGCAGGGAAGAATGCCTAAAAATTAGAGTTTGGCTAGCTCTCTCTGTCCGCGTTTTGATCGACGGTTCATTCTGGGTTTGAAAGAATGCCACGATGCAATTCGCCAACCATCGGGGAGCGGCTTTCGTGCTTTGTGGGATGCACTGCGAGTCACGGAGCCCTCCAGCAAGACGTTGTCTTGTGTTGAGCAGTTCTCCGTTTCCAAATTAAACCTAATCCTTTTTGTCAAAACCATTCCAAAGGCGAGGGCGTTCCGGTGCGGCGTACGCGGCTCGAACTTGATCGGCGGAAAAAATGCGAATCGAGTAGCCTGCCCAGCCAGTTGGTTCTTGGTCTCGTAAATTGGCTAATGGTCGATTGTCGATGACGTAACGCTTGCCATCGCGATCGCGGACGGGCCAGGGGAACTCGTAGAGCAAGTTGACGCTAATTGCATAGAGGCCATCAGGTATGTCGGCACCATCGGCTTCGTCCCTCCGGAAGGGCCAGGGCTTGATCCGCGAAATTTCGAGATCGAAGGGATTGTAGTAATTGTAAAACGCGAGATGCACCGCAGTGTCGTTACCAGGCTCCTGATTGTCAATCCATTTTTCGAGGAAGAGGAGGTCTTGCCCCCAATCGATGTTGCTGTTGAGCAGATGAGCTGGACCGTTCTTCGGTCCGCCCGCCAGTTCATTGAAATACGAAATGCTGTGCGGGTAGACGGCTAAACTGCTGCCAATCGACCAACCGAGCAGGCACAGGGACGTCAGCCCCATGATTGACGAAGTTACCCGTCGAGGACTCATCGATGACAACAGTTTTGGACGATGACAAATTGCCGACACAGTCATCGCGAATGTACGGACGTAAATCGCTAAGCCGCTGATCCAGATAAAAACGAACGGGACACACGGCAAAATGTATCGACTGTGGTGACTGAATCCAGACTTCGAACTCGCGACGGCAAAAATAATGACGGCCGGGGCCAGCAAAATCATCGCGTCACGTCCCGCGAGTTTTGGTCCGAACCTGAACAGGGCGGTGATGGACGCGAGCAGAATCAGTCCGAGCGTACCCAAGGGAGCTTTCACCAGGATCGAATAGCCGTAGTAATACCACCAACCCTTGGCTTCGTAGCGTCCGCGCAAGTAGGATGGGCGGCTGAAGTTTTCGAAATCTCGCTGTTGCAGATCAATGCCGATGATGTAATTGGCTGGCAGCGGCACTGTGACTGCTCCGAGCCAATTCTCTGCAAATCGATTCCCGCCCGCACTGTCGGCTTCATCGTTTCCAGCGAATAACTCGCTGACAAAGCGAAACTCTTTTAATTGCGTGAAGCTGCCTTCGCCGAGGTAGCCAAGATTGAGAACGTAGATGCCAATCACCATTCGCAGCAGCAGCATCCCCGCCTCGTCACGCCATCTCGTCAGCGACATTTCATTCCGTTCTCGCCACCGGTAAGCAACCCAAAGCAGCGGCCAGAGCGGATAGAACAGGATCATGGTCGTCTTAGAAAGCTCGGCAAATCCAAGCACGACCCCGGTAACAATCGCTTGACGCCACGTGGGCACCTTGAGCCAACGCCAAAATGTGTAGCAGGCGGCAAGGCCTAACGCGGTGGCGTGAGCATCCGGCGCGATCATGGACGCGTGACCCAGCACCATCGGCGAAAAACACCACAGAGTGGCGGCAAACAAACCGGCAGCGTCGCCGAACAAGTCTCGCGCCCAAGCGAAGCAGATCCAGGCACCAAGTAGACTGAATGGGATCAGCGCCCAGCGAGCGAGCCGGAAGTACAGCAGTGAGTCGCGCCCGTTGGCAGTGATGAAATTCTCGGCCATATCGAAAACCGGTCGAGCACCAACATGTTCGTAATATCCCGACCAATCTTCCGCGTAGCCGAGCAAAGCAACTGGCAGAGAAGCTGCTAACCTCACCAACGGCGGATTGACTCGGTAAAGTGTAAAATTACGCGTTCGCCAGTTATGCAAGCCGGCAACAAGGTGCCCCGGTTCGTTCAGGGTCGGGCTTTGCCAAAACCCGGAAAACGCCAATAAACCAACGTGTATCAGCAAGATCACCGCCAAGGCGAGTCGGACGGACTTTGGTCTTCGGCTCGATTCAACTGGTTTCTCCGCAAGGTCCATTTCCTCGTCTTGATTGAGTAGTAATTTTTTCATTTTGTCCAATGGCCCCAGGCGTCTCGACCTCTCCGTCGTTCTGCCGTGTTTGAAGGAATCCGAAACACCTGCGTAGAGCAATCCGGGAGATCCTAGCTAAACTCAAATCATCAGGTTTGCGCAGCAAAACTATGGTCGCGGACAACGGAAGTGTCGATGACTCCGCCACGATCGCGAACCAGCATGGTATACGAATCATTCCAAGGCATCGCTTCGGCGAACTGATGAGCGGCGAAGCGGAGGACCGGGGTGCTTACAGTGCCGATCGTCGGGCCTTTCTAGGCGACGGATTGAAATACAACTGGACGATCCAGCAAGCCCAATTTGAAACCTTCACTCCGATCCTCGACTTCATTCATCCGATCGAGCGTCTGCACGAGTTGTCGCGTGTGCTCTACCGAGACGATGCCGAATCGGCCTGGCAAGTCAGTTTGAAATGGATCGAGCTTTGTTGGAGCGGAGACGTTGCCGAGGTGATCGGGCTTCTGGAGGCTGAGCAAATCGAGTTCGGCTTTCCGGCCCAGGACACGCCCGAGGACGACCCACGGTCCAAACTCGCCGAAACGATTAGTTACCTTCAAAACAATGTTTCACGGATGAATTATCCGGCCTATCGCCAGTCGGGTTTACCGACCAGCAGTTGCTTGATCGAGTCGCAAGTCAAAGAGATGAACCATCGGGTCAAAGGCAGCGAGAAGTTCTGGGATGACGGCGACGGAGGTGAGGCGATCAGCCATGTTCGCTCGGCGATCATCAGCGATGGCGAGCAACTTCACGACCACATCTCCCATCGCCCAGGCAGCCAATACACCCGACCGAGTAGGAAAGCCAGCAAACCTGCGTTGACCTAGTCAACGACTAGCGTGCCTGCACCCACTTCAGAGCCAACCTAAAAGTTGACGTGCCATGCACCCTCGATTGCAATTTTGAAAAACCACGTATTGACTTTCTCGTCAAAGCTCGAACGAATACGCGGTCTGCATTAGCCCACGACTGGCGGACACCTGAGATTTTTTCCAAAATCCACTCAGGAGACTCCCATGTCAGAAAAACGAAAACAGAAACGACGGACGTTCACCGCTGAGTTTAAGCAGAACACGGTCGACCTCATTGCCAAGAAAGGCTACTCGTTCAACGCCGCCTCGGAATCGTTGGGCGTCGATGCGACCACCCTGCGTTCTTGGCATCGAAAACTCGCTACGCCGCAGGCCCCCTTGGCTGACGACGCTACGCTCACCGAATTGAAGGCTGAGAATAGTCGCCTGCGTCGAGAACTGCAACGAGTTGAAATGGAACGCGAAATCCTAAAAAAAGCAACGGTGTACTTCGCGAAGGAGTCAATGTGAAGTTCGCCTGGATCCAAGAGCACCGTGACTCCTATCCCATCTCAGCGATGTGCCGCGTTCTGTGCGTCAGCACGAGTGGCTTCTAAGCACATCGGGTGAATTCATTCGGCATAACTAAAAAGCGTGGGCATATACGTCACGTCTCCGAACTCACAGAGTGTTTTCGTAAGCGTGTTTAGCAGTGTACTGAATCTCTCCCATGCCTCCACAGGGAGCAATTGGTACTTCAGTTTTTTCCAAAGCCCTTCGATCGCATTTAGCTCTGGGCTATAGGGCGACAGATGGTAGATGTAGAGCCCTTTGTCCGCCCAGTCTTCTAAGCGAGCTTGAAAGGCTCCGCTGGTGTGCACCGAGGCATTGTCAAGGACCACAACGGTTGGTCCTTCGATTGTTTGGCAGTAATCATCATAAATTGCAATCACCATTTCGCTGTTCACGTAGCCTTTGTGGAGATAGGTGTGCGTGTCCCCGTTTTGACTTTGGAACCCAAGCGTTTGAACGTTGCTGCCGTGTGCACCGGTGACGGGGATCTCGTAACGCCGACCGATCGGTTGCCACCCATAGGGAACAACTCCTTTGAGCGAGAAACCCGCCTCGTCAAAGTAGACAACGTTCAGATCGGGTTCTTCGAGAAACTCGGCAAGTTCTTCCTTGGCCAATTGAAATGCCTTTTCGTCCCGTTTTTGCCGCAAGCTTCGACGGTAACGCTTCCAACTCAGCCGAAACCGCTTCGCATAATCCCGCAGGGTGGGGCGTTTGATGTCCTTACCGGTTTTTTCCTTCAGCTCTTTCAGAACCTTGGCTGGTCGATTCGGGTATTTTCGAAGCAGTCTCCGAAGAGTTTGCTGTTCTGCGTCGCTGAGTATCGGCGGCGCACCGGGGTGCTCGGAGTCCTCAAGTGCTTCGGGGCCACCTTCGGAAAACCTGTCAATCCAACTCGATACCGAATCTCGATCGACGCCGAAGATGTCGACAATGGCACTGATCTCGTATTGTTGATTGCTAAGTAGGATTGCGTGAGCACGGACACGTGTATAGTGGCAATGATGGGTCTTCCACATTTCAGTTAGTTGCTGTTCCTGTTGAACTGACGTGATTTTTGCAAATTTCATAGATGGACGTGCCATTGGAATCTCCCGGTTTGTGAAACAGGGAGAATCACGATGCCGTGCATGATTTCGACCATCGAACATTTGCTAGCAAAAGAAGAAAAGATTCCCAAGAAACATACGTGCAAAACTTTTGCCAATTACACCGAATTATTTACCCAGATGTGCTTATGCATGGGGCAAACGGGCCCCAGGTCCGCGTGCCAAACGCACTGACAGGATACGCGAGTCGGTCAGCCGCTGAGTTGCGGCGGCCGGCACCCGGACAGCTGCTGCATCACAGTGATCGTGGTTGCCAGTATACCAGCGATATTTATCGCGGCACGCTTCGGTCGCTCGGGATCGGGTGCTCAATGAGCCGTACAGGCTGCTGCTACGACAACGCCGTGATGGAACGATTCTTCTGGTCGATCAAACATGAATGGACCAAGTTCGAAGCGTTCGCCGATCTTCAAGAAGCACAGCTCAGTGTGTTTGAATGCATCGAGATGTTTTACAACACGTCACGCATCCATCAAACCCTCGGCTACAAAACGCCAGACCAGTTCGAAGCCCTTCACGAAAACAGTTTAGCAAGCTAAAAAAGTAATCTCAGGTGTCCGCCAGTCGTGGGCTAACGCAAGCGGCGTGAGCGACTCAGACGTGGATTTCCACGAAGGCCAACCAATAAGCAAACAGTCCAGCTGAGTAAAACAAAATCGAGATGGACTAACAACACCATTGAAGAAGACGCACCCACGAACAAAAATACGGGAATTGATAGATAAGCCCAGATAATGCTTAGGGAATAAACCAGCAGGGAAAACTCGCCGAGTTTCGAGATCGCACTGAGCGATCGATGGCAGTACCACTCTGAAGGTTTGCCGAATAACAAAAATACAATCCATGCGACAGAAAGGAAGTGCAAAAGTCTCAGTGGAGAAAGCTGTGTTTTGTCGATCAACTCCACCGTGGAGAGACCGAGTAATGTCTCAATATGACATGAGAGTTGATCCGCTATAGGCGCAGGCAGTTTTTCTTTCAAAAATCCCATCAAAATGAGTGCACAAGAAGCGATGGTCAAGCTACAACTTATCCAGCTGAGCGTCGGCCTTCGAATCGGAATAGAACCAAACGCTAGGCCAATCACAAACAGAAACTGCCAGGCCAGGGGATTGAAGTGTAGGCGACGTGGCGACGGAAGTGTCCGAGGCATTATCCAGTCAGGATGCATTTGGGCAAAAACATAGAGCGAGAAAGACAAGGAAATTGTCAGCTTTTTGCGACTGGAAAACAGGAAGAGCGGGAGCGGAAGGAACGGAAGAATAAGTATATAGACGGGGAGTATTTCGAAACAAAACGGCTCGTTTAACAGAAGTGTCGCCGCGAGCATGTGATTGGCAAACGATTCATCAAGATTGAGCATCGTGTCTAATCGCAACGATTTGTCATTGAAACGAAATGCAATCATAAGCACGATGGCCAACGAAAGCATATACGCACCATAAATCTGGAGCGACCGAACCAAGGCCTTTCTCAATGCTGCGAATAACCCAATCTTTAGAAGCCGTGCCGTGTATACCCATCCGAACGTTATACCAGAAAGAAAGACAAACGCTTCGGCTGTGTCAGAAAAGCCAATGCCCCTCAAGGTCCAACGGCGCAGAAAGTTAATTCCATTAATGCCCTCAGTGTGGTCGATCGCTACCAAGATTAGTGCGCAGCCACGAAGGAAATCCAGAGCTATTATCCGATGTTGACCTCGGAATAAGTCTATCGCAACCATGGCACCGCACAGATTTCATATCGAGCAACCCCTCCCGTCCCTTGAAACTGAAGCAAATCGCAGTTTCGGATTCTACTGCAGATTATCATAAGCAACTACCAAGAAGTCGATTGACGCTACAGAATGCCTGTGTAGAAAACTGCAGGCTTGCTATCCGTGTCGAAGGGAAAAGCTGCCCCTGCAACAGGCTCAGGTGCGAGAGCAGTTTTGGGACCGGGATTTGGTGAACACTGACAATACTTATGTCAAAATTTTAATCCCAAAGGTACTCATGAGCAGAGCAGCAAAGACCGCCGCAATGCAGTACACAGCTATCGCTATGAAACGTAAAGCCGTCGGTTCAATTGCAACGCAACGCTCCCTAAGCAAATACCAACCTGCGGCTAGGATGCCAGCAATTAGCAACAACCATAGGTTAACCCAAATCATGAAAACGGTTGGACCGGTCAACGTAAATCACCTAACCCTTCGCTTAGACAGCTTTTGATAACGATAACCAGCGAATATAGAAAGTATGACAAGCGAGTTCAATAACAGGAGCGTTCGCGATCCAGATTTCGGACTCAGCGATGCACCACTAGCCTGAGCTGTCAGGACCGCTTTCTTAAGGGCCTCTTCTGGAGTTAATTCTCGATCTACTTTTTTATAGGACATGCTTCGTACTCGATCATAGATGCTGACATCTGCTGGGATTGGCAGCTCGAATTCGCTATCGACAATTCCGTCTGACTCGTCGAAAGAGATGAGTCTATTTTTTTCCTCACGAGAAGGCTCACCCGCCTTTCCCTCATCTGTCAACGCCGAGTGGAATTTTATGATTCGCTGAGTCTTCGGTAGCCACAGCCCATCAGCAGCGTTAGTCAGTTCCTCATTAAATACCTCCAGCAGAGGCTTTCCAGGAGATTGTTCGTATCGTCGGTAAGTGCATACATAACCCTTGTCGGGATTAAACTCAATTATATCCCGTCCATCCCCTCGCGTCAGTCGCAGTCGTCCCTTATCCACGCGCGCAATCTGAAATGCATCGCGGTGCCGCTGAATAGATCCGGGTAAGGATAGCGGAAAAAGACCAGAAGGCTCGGTCGTTTGAAAAATGCGTTTTGCGGGAGCCGCAAGAACAGCATTGTCAGGGGTAACGTCAACGAAAAGATAGTTTGTATACGAACTGATCTGGCTAAACGCAACGTTGTAAGAGGGCTCAATCGTTAACCTGCGCCTTCCGAGTCGAACGCAGGTTCCGTTGTGCCACGCATACCCAACCGGATAGTCTTTTCCGCCATGCGATTGCAGAACTCTGTAATTAGATCCGGCACGAGACTCAGTACTTGTCCAAGATGCGACTTCCTTCCCGGTCTCAATGTCTATACTTGTGTGCTCATACTTAAGTCGGTAGATCCGGAAGGATTTCGCGAATTCATTAACTCCAGAAATCACCTCATCAAAAGACTGAGCACAAGCGTCAGAAGTAGAAAGCTGAAGAACGATCGCTCCGACTAAACAAAGGAGTCCATGATACGAGCTGAGTCGTTTTAGCGGCATGGCAAACTCTTGAAGGCAAGGTGAACTAGGAAGAAAAGGTATCGCCATCCCAAATCTGGCTGCCATACCGAAATCCGTTGAGCCCAATCAACGCCTTCGCGCAATGGCTATACGGAGCATGCACGTGCCAGTCCGTCAAGTGTACTCTGTTAGTAAGCATCGCATTGTAAACTGCTTCGCAGCTGTGAGATATGGCACTGTCGTTCGGCCTAAGTCCGTGTGGTAGGATTGACAAGAATTCGAGGACGTGGCCAGTAATGGAGAGGTTGTCCAAACCTCTGCTCGACCAGGCAGAGCGGGCATTGCTCGCGGCCACACCGTTCCATTCTTCATCCCAAAGGCCGTCATCTCTACGAGTTGCAGCTAAGCGACTACTCAAGTCGATGAGTTCGTTTTCTATTCGCTGCCTAGTCGACCTCGAGATCAGACCTTCAGCGGAAACCGAATAGGCACACGCGAGAGCGTACGGAAGATGCGTTCCATTGCATGCTAAGGTGGAGCGGCTAGTCCTCGTAATCAGTTCTTCAAGTAAGCTATCAAAGCTGATCTCGTTCTGATACCGATTTTTCCAAAATGGAGACTTAAGGTAGCGAACTAACCCAGTAACTACCCATTCAAGCTCAAGCATCAAATTTGCTCGCTTCGCCTCATCGACTATGGCGTCATGAAGGCTTCGTTCGCTTCCTTGAGCAGTAACGACTCGCTGCGATGCTGATACGCCTAGATCTGCCATCACTGAGACATATCCGCCCGCGTGAGGCGTCACAAACCTCGATGCAAACCCACCATCGTCTGCACATCTCGCATGGACCCCGAATTCGGAATCTAAGAGCAAATCCCTACCAGTGTCTGCGGTTACTTCACGAAACCTTTCGTTGTCAACCAACGACTGAAACACCGCACGCCCCCACTTTCCGTCGTCGAACGAAAATAGAGACGGTACGTCGGTACCGAAATCCGCTCCGATACCCCAGAAGCGAATCGCATGAAAGGTATATCCGAATGGATAACTACCTAAGTCCAGCGGCAACAACAGTCGCGCCGCATTTTGCAGCTCACTGGAGGAAAGAGGGAATCTCGATAGCGGATGGAGCTGTAATAACCGTGGTTCTGCCAAAATCTCAATCCGCCCGCGAGCGGCATCGTCACTGTGGCATCCGCCAACTGAGGCTGCTGCCAAACCCGACAAGCCGATGCTTGAAAAGCTCCTTCGCGTAAGCGTTCTGCCGTCTGCGTTCGCCGATCTCATGTGTATTTTCCAGAACGAATCTCGGAGAGATCTTGCCGTTTGAAATAAATTTCGAACATCAACCACCAACTTAGCACGATTGCAAACGCAGCGAACCACAACAACTTCCTCAGAGCACTCGGTGCCTGGGGTGTCACCTCGTCCGGAACGAGACAGAAACCCGAAAACATACGCCCAACTACCGCATCCGAGGCACGTAGATAGGAACACGCCGACGGGTCAACCTGCCTAAAGTGCCGCTTCTCATCGTCATGGCCGGTAACCACAACGAAGTGTCCCAGCCCGTCGAAACTACCAGCGGATTTACCAGGCGTGTTAAACCTGGCAATCAAAGGCATCGGAAGATTGCCGAGCTTTTCCGGCGGCACGTCCTGGAGGGGCCGAAGCGTTACGCCGAAATCACTAGCGGCGTCAATTATATCAGCCATCGAAGAACCCCGTTCATTGACGGGGACGGACGCTAGTACATCGTCATAGCTGCAATCTACCCCGAGCATCAGCAACAGAACATACAAAGAGTTAGGCCCACAGTTTTTACCCTGTTGAAAGTCGCTCTCAAGAAGATAGCCGGGCGTTGACTGCCCCTCCCTGGGGGGGTCGATAAACGGGACCGCCGAGTCCATTCGATCACGTAACCCAGAAAGCGAGCCTGGTTCAAGATCAATAAACTCGTCTTCTGCTGCCACCCAGCAGCTCAGCCACACCCCCAGGACGATTGCCCCAAAGCTTGGAATCTGCATCTGTTAGCTCCCGCATTACACCCAAAGAACGAACGGGCCCACAACCCAATAGCCACAAGGACAACAGAACCAAACAATGGCACGCTGCCCCGCATTCCACGATAATGCCTGGGAGACCCCCCCAAACCGCCTTGCAACCACATCTCTACAACATCCCTTTTAGTTCTAAGCCGTTCGGGCTTCGGTTGCAAAATTCGGACACACCCGTGTGCTCGCGCGGCCGACGCGAAAAGCACCAGTAGAACTACACCCGCAACAAAACGCTCGCGGAAACAACGACACCGCAAACAAGCCATGGCAGCTGTTAGCTCGATACGCAAGAATTACCACCGAGAGTAAGGAGGTAATCCCCCCCACAAGGGCATTGGTACTCATCATCAACATAATCTAGACAATTCCCAGATGTCGATCTTTGCTCCTCAACCGACTCAATCCCATCGCCCCCGAAGTAGCACCAGCCCGCACACGTATAGTCAGATCCACCCCCGTCCTCGATGTATCCGCATTCCGCACCAGTCAGTAGAGCGGCCTGGGCTTTGGTCATCTCATTTCCGACCACATCCTCACCAAAGCTTAGAAACGACATAGCACAGATCAAATTGAGGGAAACCACAAAACAAACCAACTTAAAAGTCATAATCCAACTCCACAGTAGTCTTTGAACCTTACGCGAAACCTAACAGAACGTTCAGCATAGGCTTCATGGCCAAATGGTGTCAACAGGGGGGGGCGCGGAAATCCGAGTGGGTGCCCCTTATTTCGTTTAAACTCTTGATGATCTCTCTGTTGAAAACGTAATTGACACGGTTTGGATTGGCAACAAGCTCGCCCCTCTCAACTTCGCCGTACGCGAAGTTGAGAGGGGCGAAGAGGATTATTGAGGGCGGGCTGCGGACGTTGCACCGCCGCAATCAGCAATGGCGGTGACGTGTGCCCCGATATCCGACGGAAGTCTTTATCCGCTTCCAGCAAAGCATACGAAAGCCACCGACTTGCTTGATCGGTCTCGGCTCGAGAACGCGTCACGCGGCCCAACTTGCGAAGTGTGTTCAGGAATGAGTTCTCACTCGAGTTGGTGCTCAGCATGCCGCGGTGCAGCGTGCTGGGAGCGTTCAATGTGCTCCACCCATGTTTCATTCCCAAAGGGGACTCCGAGTTTAACACTCCAGTCTAGCTGGTCTGGCTCCAGTTTACTAAAATCCGTCGCGACAAGTTGAATCCGATTGGAGGTCCGACGGATCGGCCACGAAGATATCCGCTGCGAAAATATTCTCGTCGTGCGCTGCCAGTGATGCAAACTGCCAAAATCTAGTCTTCTGGGCGATTGTCAGCAATTCCCGGTGAGTTCTTAGCTAGCAATGAACTTAACTTGTTACGTAGCATGAAGTTACGGACTCTGGATGCTCGAAAACATCGCGAGACGCTAGCATTGTTTGACCCCGTAAAACACGGTGTTTTTGCACTGACCGGGAATCGCTGGGCGATTGCACAGTTCCGCAGCGAAAGCATTTCGCTCGACGTACCGTGCGATGGCCAGAAAACGCTCGTCGCTTTGGACGGGGAATGACTTGAACCGGCATTGATACAAATGCCCCATTCCGGTTGTCTTGTAATGTGCATGATGCCGGTGAGTGTGAGTCAGCCCAATGTAGTGCCCAAAGCGGCCCATTTCACCGTCCTCGCCTGGGCGCACTAAAAAGTGATAGTGATTTGGCATCAGACAGTACGCGAAGAGTTCTATCTTGAATCGTTCCAAAGCCTCATCAAGGATCTTCTCGAACGCTTCGTAGTCCGCATCCTTTTCAAAAGTGGTCGCACGAAGGTTGGCCCGGTTGAAAGCTGAGGGACAAAGCACTTTGTCGGGTGGGCCGAGATCTGGTTGATGGTGGCGTGAGCGGTGCTTTTTCTGATTTCCTGGGGTAAATAGCGATTTGGAGCTGTTTTGGTTATTTGTTTAGCGGTGAATACGCCAAGAACAGCTTGCTCTGGGGAGTCGCGACGACAATTTTCCCAATCGGCCACGCGGAGGTTGCCGGGGTCCGCCCATCAGAGACGGTCAAGGAGGAGAGTTCGGCAGCACGGTTCGGATTGCAGAGCTGTCAATTTCTTCTTGCGCCCGCAGGTTGGAGCTTCGGAATTCAGTGGTATCTCAGCTCAAGTAGACTCGGCAAAGATTTTCTGAAAAAAATCTGATGCGGGATGGACACTTGGTATTCGGCGATTTATTTTGTCGATCTGAAACCGTGATTCGCGGCCTGATGGGTTGTGGTGCAATGAGTGCAGGATGACCTGATCGCCCGATACTGGTTTTTGAGAAGATAGCAACGCTGCAAGCTCGCTCTAGGATACGACGCTCGATCGGAGTGTTTTGTGTTTCCGGCGTGAATCAATTCGGGCCACCCTGTATGAATCGTTTTGCTATGATTCCTCGGTGTCGCGTTTTAACGCCGGTTTCGGTTTCCTGATGGAGTTGGTCGAGTAAATGATGCGAAACGTCTGGGTTTTAATACGTTCGCTGTTGGCAGCGGTGTTGTTGCTTACCGCGACGATGAAGGTGTTCGATGCTGCCAAGATCATTGGCTCTGGCGGACTCCTGTCTTCGCCTCTGCGTCTTTCCTTGGCTGTCGGCTTCGAGGTTTTTGCGGCTATTGTGATCGCAATGGCTCCTAGTCGGATCGCTCATCGGTTCGGATTGCTCGTCTTCTCGGGTCTTGCCTGCGTTGCTGCGTGGGCATGGTGGACGCAAACGGATTGTGGCTGCTTTGGCTCGGAAACGCCGAGAGGCATTTCCTTGGCCGTGGACATGGTCGCAATTGGCATGTTGCTCGCCTGCCGCAGCAGTGTGAAATCGCGGCGAGGCGGGGATGACATGGATTCTCGACGTCAATTAATCCGAGGGATTACGGTTGCGGTTGCTTTCGGTTTGCTTGCCGCTGCCGCGACGAGTTGGCGAATCAACTCGCCGGTGGCCGAAGAAGCAATGCCCGCTTGGTTTGGGGATAATTTGATTGGAATGAAAATGCCGCTGCTCCGGGATGAGAGTTTTGCCGCAGCGGCGGTGATGCCAATATCGGGCGAAGCTTTGGTTGTGCTACTCAGGCCAGATTGCGAGCACTGCCACGAAGTGGCTCTGGTCTGGCGAGAATCGGACAAGAATCAGCCAACTGGACTCGTTGTGATTGGTGTTTCCGTGGACAGCGATGACTGGACTGTGATGCCTGGAACGGTATCAGCTACGGCGTCCGGTTTGAAAGGCGAATTCGTGATCGATTGGCAAGACGCGGAGGACGGTGGCGGTCGTTTTCGCCTCGCTTGCCGCTTTCGCAGCAAACTGGCGAATCAATTCGACGGTGGCTGACGAAAAAATGCCCGCTTGGTTTGGGGATAATTTGATCGGAATGAAAATTCCGCAGTTTCGAGACCAGCGCTTCGCGGCGAATGTGCCCACATCCGGTGATGTGCTCGTCGTCCTACTTCGAGCCGACTGCGAGCACTGCCTTGCAGTTTCCAAAAACTGGCGTAAATCCGATGTTGACTCGCGGGATGGATTGGCGCTGATTGGCGTCTCTGTCGGGACAAGCCGCTGGGTTGTGATGCCCGGCAGCGTTTCGGCGGTGCCGCTCGGCGAGGAGAATGAGTTCGCCATCGCTTGGCAAAGTGCCGAGGAACCGTTCGTTGCCGCCCCGACGTTCCTTGCTGTTCACGATCAAATCGTAGTGGCGGTGGTGTCTGGCGATGATGCGTCGAAATTGGTGGAGTCGAACGACTGGATCAATCAGCTCTTCGGTCCTGCTGAGCGGCAGCGAGGACGTCAATGAATACTGCGGAGCATCTGCCACGCTGGCTGGATTCGTCGTCTCTGATACGCGACGTTCAACGGGTTGTTGCAAATTGTCGTTTTACCGAGCCCGTCAGATTGAACCGGTATAGAATGGATCGCGATTTAACGCATTGTTCCCGCGTTCGATCGCGATGGCGATATCCGTTATATCCAGCTTTGTAGATGAGCCTCACTGTCATCTATCGGTGCGGGAGTCGGCTGCGGTGAACACCGTCGATGATGGCAATACAGGAAGCACCCTCGGCAGGGTGCGGGACACTTAGACGACATTTTCTACTTTCGTCGTCCTCGTGTATCGCTCGAACTATTGAGCAAGCCAAATCTGAGCGGTCCGGAATAAGTGAGCTGCCGGTCATCATTCTATGTTGACGATCCTTCGGAACCCGTTTACATTAACAACAGTTACTTACTCCGCGAGAACATGCATGACTGACTTTTTCGATCACGTCAACTGTGAGTCAAGGCGAAGTAGCCCGAGTAAAATTCGTGCCGAGGGCGGTGATCGCGGGGCGTTTACGATGATTGAGCTAATGGTTGTCATCTCGATCATCAGTATTTTGATTTCCATTACGGCTCCAGCGGTGCAGGCGGCACGGGAATCAGCACGTCGGTTAGACTGTCAAAATCGCATTCGTCAGTTGGCACTGGGCGTGGAGTTGTTTCATGGCAACCACCATGCGATACCTAATAATGGTGGTGCCACACCGGGCAACTTGCTTTCACTCGTTGGCGGGACGGCGGTTCAGCCGTCTACTTTCGATCGGGAAATCAATGTTCGTTTCTCGTGGGGGGTGGGCGACTCGAGTCGCTCCGCTAAGCAGCAGACGGGATCATGGTCGTTCTCTATCTTGCCCTTCGTTGAATTGGGGGATGCATACAGCGCGGGGAGCGTATCCGCACCAATGTCCGTTTTTAATTGTCCGTCGCGGTCTCGCGGGAAGGCGGTCGTGCCGCAAAGCGACGCTCATGGTATCTATGAATCTGGTGGGCTCGCGATGACCAAGTCAGACTATGGTGCCAACGCGTTCGTCGTGCCCAATCGTCCAAGGTTGATGTCATTCCGTGACCTTGTCGACGGTCTCAGCTCGACCATACTGCTAGGGGAGAAGTCGTTTGATCCGACCGTCCAGACGCCCACGTCATGGTATTGGGACGAACCCATTTGGATTGGAGGTAGTAAGGGGTCCGCAAGGAGCGGGCTGCAAGTACTGCCAGATCGACCGGGAATCCCTTACAAGGAAAATTGGGGATCTGCCCATCCAGGGGGCGCTATATTTGCCTTTGCCGACGGTCACGTACAGTTTCTATCGAATAGCGTCGACTGGCAAATAATGGCCGCGACTCTTAGCCCAAATGGGCGCGAAACAGAGACGCTCGCGAAATGAATTGCAAACTCAACGGTTTCGCCTGTGGGCTACTTTTTGTTTTTCTGCTGGCGCGATGTTACAGCTCGATTACCGCCGATGAGGTGCATCATCGCTTCGGTAGCGCAACTTTATTATCACCTACCTTCGTCACTTCTTTCGACGCAACTGACAATCGCATTTCGATACGGGATGGCTTACGTGTTCGCAACGAAGCTCGGCAAGGAGAGTTGCCGAAGCTCGATTTGAAGACGGTCTTTGCCATCCGCGGCGATGGCCACGCGAAGCTTGATTTCGACTGCAAGACACTGGGGACACCCGATTACGGGAGCGGAAGCGGCTTGTATTTTGAATTCGACTTCGTTGGCGAAAAGGAACGAAAGATCACGATTGCCCTCGTTGCCGAGAGTGACGGGAGCCAGCAAATAAAAATAAATGAGCAGGTGGGACACAGCAGCGGGAGGCAATGGATCCAATTTCCAATTGGGATTTCGCCGATTGCGAAAGAGCCTTCCAGCTTCCGTTTTTCACGTGAGGGCTCTGTCGCCCGCATCGAGGCGGAGGTGGACGGCTCAATGGTTCTCCTGTCGGAAAAGCAGTGTCCTGAAAGTGATATCTTTCCCATTCGCATTCGCTTAACATCAGATCACGCGCGCGCCGATCTCGATATGACATTAAAAGAGCTATCAGTGAGTGGTGCCAGCTTGCCAGCGGACGCTCTCGTGCCACCGGAACCCACGTCTAGATGGAAATGGTTACTGTGGTTTTCATTAGCGTGCTTATTTGTCATGATGTGCTTCTGGGCTAGAAATCGCTTCCGTACCGCCTAACTCGTAGAGCCGCCTATCATGTCGAACCGACATCTGTTTCCGCCGATGAACCTACACACCTACCGCCTCGGTGTCTCGGTGTTATTGCTCGCGTGTATTGGATGTGCGCCGCAATCCGCTCCAGCTCCTCATTTGCAGAATTACGGAGCTAAGTTTTCAAAGCGAGATAATGGAGTAGTGATTGATTTACGGAATGCTCCCGATTTCGACGACCAGGCGATGGATCTCCTGAGTGACTATTCAGACCAAGTGATTGATCTTACATTGCAAAATGTAACTATTTCGGACAGCGGTATCGAAAAGTTGGCACCACTGACGAAAGTGGGGCGTTTGATTCTTAATGACACACCGATCACCGGGGCGGGGCTCGCGAATCTGACGGTTCTTCCACTGCATGAGACGCTTTGGAATCTCGGGCTCAAGAACACCGCCATCGCTGATCGTGACGTTAAGCTGTTGGCAAATTTTCCTCTGCTTAAAAGAATCGATTTGACCGGCACTCAGGTGAGTGATGTCGGATTGAAGGATATCCCTGATCTCGATTGGGGCAGGATCAACTTGAAGGCCACGAAAGTGACGGAGAAGGGAGTTATGCAGCTTCGTGAGGCGTTCCCGAAAGCGGAGATAGTGTTTTGATCAAGCCGTTGTTTTTATGACATTTGGCGATACTAGACTGAGATTCGGTGGGCGTAACTATGTTCGAAATGATTTGCGCTGCGTTTAAAACGGTTTTAAGGCATAAAGTGTTGCTAACGAATTTTTGTTCGTCACGTAGGAATTCGCGTCATGCGGGTATTTGTCCAAATTCCGTGCCTAAACGAAGCTGAAACCTTAGCCAAAACCATTTCGGAGATACCGAGGCAAATTCCTGGTGTCACCTGCGTAATTGTTGTTGTCATTGACGATGGCAGCACCGATGACACTGCGAAGGTTGCATTTCAAGGTGGTGCTGATTATGTGATTCGTCACTTGCGAAACCGTGGTTTGGCTGAGGCCTTCAGGACTGGTTTGGACGCATGCTTGCGGCTTGGCGCGGACGTCATTGTTAATACGGATGGCGATGGCCAATATCGTGGAAGCGACATCCCCCAGCTAATTGCACCCATCGTCGATGGCGATGTCGAAATCGTCATCGGTGATCGGGAAACTGCGAAGATCACACACTTCGCTTTTAGCAAGAGGTTACTGCAGAAACTGGGTAGCTCACTGGTGCGAAAGCTGTCTGGAACGGATGTGCCGGACGTAGTCAGCGGCCTTCGTGCATTTTCGAGGAATGCTGCTTTTCAGATCAATGTCGTGAACTCATTTAGCTATACGATTGAGACCGTAATGCAAATTGGCGACAGGAAGCTCGCGGTCGCTGCGGTTCCCGTTGGATCCAATCTGGTTATGCGTAAGTCACGACTATTCAATAGTCTTCCCGAATTTTTGCGTAAATCAGCTACCGTTATTTTGCGAAGTTACACTATGTACCGGCCGCTCGGTGTATTTGTGAAAGCAAGTTCAATTTTTTGCTCTCTCGGTGCAATCCCAATCGCGAGATTTCTTTACTATTATATCTTCGATGGCGGTGCCGGGCACATACAGTCATTAGTGCTCGGGTCGGCGTTACTTTGCATTGGTTTTACGACCTTGGTCCTTGGAATAGTCGGGGATCTTGTTGCTTGCAACCGTCGTCTGCTGGAACAGACGCTCGAGAAGGTTCGGCGAATCGAAGCTGGCATCTGCCCCGATGGATTGCGCAATACATCCGACGCTAACTCACACAGGTGCGAAATTGCCGAACCTTGCGAGTAAGTCGGAATCGTTATCCGCAAGTAGAATTAGGCTCGCTGCCGTAGTCGCACTCGCCTGCCACGTCGCGTTATTAGTTTATGCAGCAATCGCCTGCAGTCCCACTTTTGACGAAGTCGCCTATCTACCTGCTGGTATCAGCCATTGGAAATTTGGTCGATTCGAACTCTACCGAGCATGCCCCCATCTGGTGCGAACCGTGGCCGCACTCCCAGTTCTCCTGACAGACTCGGTCGTCGACTGGTCGAGATACACTCCAGGCGTCGGGCAAATGCCCGCATTTTCTGTCGGTCATGATTACGTATCAGCGAATGGGGCG
This sequence comes from uncultured Planctomycetota bacterium, assembly GCA_963763175.1. Lineage (GTDB taxonomy): Bacteria > Planctomycetota > Planctomycetia > Pirellulales > Pirellulaceae > Rhodopirellula. Next base: position 2,608,352 of record CAVXOB010000011.1, read on the forward strand.
AGGGTTTTTCACTATTTTACGATGGCGAGATTGGCCTGTGTTCCCTTTAGCCTGCTGGGAGCGTGTGTTTGTTTCCGCTGGGCAAGAGACCTTTACGGTCCACATGCAGGTCTACTGGCATTGATACTGTGGTGTTTCGATCCAAATATCATTGCCCACGGATCATTGATCACATCGGATGTGGCAACAACCTCTTTGAGCGGCCTTCAGTTCTATTTGTTCTGGAAGTGGCTTAAAGAGCCTACCGTCGGTCGCGCCTCAGGCTGTGGGGTTGTGTTAGGTTTGTTGCTTTTAACTCGAATGAACTCAATTCTTCTGATCGTGTTCCTGCCAGTGCTATGGGGCGTTTGGCGTACATGCAATAAGATCGAATTTTGGTCCGTGAAACGACAATTCGTGCAACTTTGCTGTATTCTTCTTTTGGGCATTTACCTACTCAACCTTGGCTATCTTTTTGATGGGTCGTTTCGCTTCCTCGGAGACTACCAATTCGCTAGTGAGTCGCTCGGTGGAACGCCACCGCAGCGAAATCGCTTCGCTGATACCTGGCTGACGAACTTGCCTGTTCCGTTTCCGACCGATTACGTACTGGGGTTCGATACTTTAAAGCGTAATTTTGAAAGTAATTCGAAACTAGCATATCTCGGCGGTGAGTTTCAGGAAACGGGATGGTGGTATTACTACCTTTACGGGCTATTGGTAAAGGTTCCTGTTGGCCAATGGCTGCTCTTCTTAACCGCGATCGCAGTGACGCGACGGTACCACGCAAAACTCATTGACGAGGCGTTTCTCGTGCTACCAGCAGTTTCATATTTAGTTTTTGTCAGCATGCAAACAGGGCTCAATAGTCATGTTCGATACGTATTGCCAATAGCTCCCTTCGTTTTTATTTGGATATCGAAACTCAGCAAGGCATTTGGCAACAGCGGTATTGTATCTTGGACAGTTGCGGTTTCGTTGTCTTGGATGATCTTCAGTTCGGTTCTCATCGCACCACACCAACTATCCTATTTTAATGAACTTGCCGGCGGTCCGCTTCGGGGACACGACCATCTACTCGATAGCAATATTGATTGGGGGCAGGACCTAAGAGAGCTCGAACAATGGCTCGATGAGCACCCAGAAGCGCAGCCGATTGGGATAGCCTATTTTGGTTCCTTCGCTCCAATGGATGTCGGGATCGAGTTCGAGCTGCCTCCAATGCACCCTCCGTTAGCATCAAATCGCAATATTACACGGGGGGAACTGGGGCCAAAACCTGGATATTACGCGATCAGCGTCAATTTTTTACGCGGATATCGATTTTCTGTTTTTGATGGTGCCGGGCAGCGACACTGGCTAGCCGAGCCCTGTCTGACTTATTTTAATCGACTACATCCAGTCGCTCGCGCTGGCTACTCCATTTACATTTACCATGTTTCACTGAGCGACGCCAATCGTCTTCGACGCGAACTTGGATACCCCACGTTATTACCTACGACACAATGAGCGACTCAAAAGCGAATCACCGGCGGGTATTCCGAAGCCATGTCAACGGGACCCGACTCATCGTGTTGGGCCTCTTGCTCATTCATGCGTGCCTTGTCATTCGGTTAGCCCAGCAGCATACTCCAACTTATGACGAAACCGCGCATTTACCTGCGGGTTTGTACCATTGGCAAACCGGTAGCTTCAGTCTCTACCGCGTTAATCCACCGCTCGTTCGAATGCTCGCCTCGTTGCCGATTTTGGCGTCTAGTCCAGAATTAGACTTGTCTGGTATTCGAAACCAACCCGGATCGCGAGACGAATTTCGAGTTGGCAAGGATTTTGTTACCGTCAACGCATACAAATCGTTTCGGTATTTCTCGATCGCGCGGTGGGTCGGGGTATTGTTTAGCGTACTTGGTGCTTATCTCTGCTACCGATGGGCTGTCGTGATGTGGGGGCACCTCGCGGGACTTATTACGCTGACGCTCTGGTGTTTTGATCCCAATATTTTAGGAAATGCACAGACCATTCAACCCGATTTGCCGGCGGCGACGATGGCAGTCGCGATCACTTATTGGTTTTGGGGATGGTGTCGAAAACCGAGTTTCAGCGGAGCATTTGCTGTTGGAATCCTACTTGGGCTCGGTTTGCTAACCAAAACAACTATTCTTTTCATGTTGCCTCTCTTACCGATCCTTTGGATTTGTCGTCTCAAAATGGAATCGAGCGGGACGCCGCACCGCTACCGTAGCGAGTTGAAACAACTTGCTCTTATTTTATTAATTGGTCTATGCGTTTTCAATTTAGGTTATGGTTTCGAAGGCACGTTTCGCCAACTTGGAGACTTTCGGTTTGTAAGCGAGTCACTGAAGCAACAACCGACGACTGGCTCGATTCCGGAGCCATTCGGAAACCGGTTTAATGGAACTTTTTTGGGTCATATCCCAGTCCCGTTTCCAGCAGATTTTGTGCTTGGGATCGATGAGCAAAAAAGAGATTTTGAAGGTCGACTCCATTCCTACCTACGCGGCGAGACACGTCGCGTGGGTTGGTGGTACTATTACCTTTATGCGATGCTCGTTAAGATTCCGATTGGGACGCAGCTAATATTCTGCATTTCAGTCTTCGTTCTCTTTCGCAAAGGCATTTCATGGCCTACTGCCAGCCCATTGCTGTTTGTTGCCCTGCCTGCGTTGACATTCGTGTGTGTTATCAGCTCGGTCACCGGCATGACAAATCATATGCGATACGTGCTACCGGCTTTTCCGTTTTTGTTTATGATTGCGGGTAGCGTCGGCGAACTTCTAGTACATCCGAAGCAACATAAATGGTTATCCTTGATAGTATCTGCTCTGTTGATTTGGGTGATATTCAGTAGTCTTGGAGTGTTCCCTCATAGCCATTCCTATTTCAACGAATTTGCAGGTGGACCGGAAAATGGACATCGGCATCTTCTGAGTAGCAACATTGACTATGGTGAAGACTTATTCTTTTTGCGAGATTGGCTCGATCAGCATCAGGACCAGCGATCACTTACGCTAGCATATTTTGGCGACTTTGATCCCCGAGTTGCCGGAATCAAATATTCACTGCCACCCAACTCACCCGAGCCAGGGCTGCACGCAATCAGTGTAAACTATTTGCACGGAACCTCAGTTCCGTTGCACGATGGCCAAGGAAAAATGAGCTATGGAGATGACTATTCGTACTTCCTGCAGTTCAAACCCGTAGCGATGGCAGGGTACGGGATTTACATATACGATTTAAGTGTATGCGACATAGAGCACACGCACCTGAAATAAGAGTGAACGTGCTCGTCCTGTCAAAGAACTTTGACGCACTATTGAATCGGTGATTTGCAGTACAATCGAGCCCGCCGCTGACTGAACAAAGAATCAACCCGGTAACTTCAACTGGTTCTGGGTGTACGGTTACTTACATCTACTCCATCTTCGTTGTACAATCTGCATTCACCATTGCGAAATTTGTGTTCTGGAACATATCCGTGTTTGCCGTTCAAAAACCGGTCCTCAAGGCGGGCCTCTGAAATGAGTAGCACTACAGACAACGATTTGATAGAGGGCGAGCAGAAAGAAGCAAGCAGGAACTTCTCCGCGTTTGACAGTGATCGAGATCCTGTCAAACAGCAAACCGTGCCGTTTGATGGGCGGCATTATCGTCTGGGGGCTCTGGTTTCGCGTCCGAACCTCGATATGCCGTTACTCGATGCTGTCTTCACAAGGCGTACGGTCCGGTCTTACCGGGAGGAACCTGTTCCATTTGATGAATTCGAAAAGCTGATTGAGTTGTCCATGCACGCACCGACCTCGTGCAACGAACAACGCTGGAAGGTCATCTACATTGACGACTCGAAGATCCTAAACGAACTTTACATGCGCGGGTCGGCAGCTTTTTTGAAAAATAAACGGCAGGCTTTTCTGCTTCTCTATAATAATCACATCGACAACGTCGAATACCGCGACGACATTCAGTCCGGGGCGGCTTTTATCACGACTTTTTCGCTGCTGGCTCACAGCGTCGGTGTTGGTTCCTGCTGGATCTGCCATCTGCCGAACAAGCGGGAGCTGCGTAGGATGTTCGGCGTTAACCGAATGTACGATCCGATCGCGCTGGTCTCCTTTGGCTACTATCGTGAAAAAGTCAAAGTCATACCGCGTAAAAAGGGAGCTGAACAGCTCATTTCTCGCAATACGTTCGACTTCGAAAACCTGGTCTTCGAGAAAAACAAGAATGTGCTGGCGCGTCGGATCTTTCGCTGGTGCTACTACCGAGTGCCTGCATTCCTCCGCAGAAAGCTGCGTCGTTTCACCATGAAGTACGAAAAGAAATTCTACTTTGAAGTCTACGATTGAAACCACGAAAACGCTTCCGCTTCACCAGCCCCTCCATCGGTGGAAATGTGGCCAGCAGGCTGGATGAGGCGGCATTAACGCTGTTCGCTTCTGTACGGCATCCTCGCTTCTCGCCACTCGTGTCACTATAAACAATCTTGATCCAACCCTCCACCACACAAAATGCATCGTCTCCAGTGCAACTCGCCGAATCTCTCAGTCACCACCTGAGTTTCGCTGTGCCGCGGATGCTGACGCAACTATGCCGCGATAGCGAGCATCCCCTTTTTGGCTCGTTTGATCGGAACCACTGGCATTACAAGATTCGTGATTTTTCCAGTATGGTGCTTCACCAGGGCATCTTGCTGCTTGACCTGATCGCTCGCGAACAACTTAACGGTTGCGTTGCCGGATTCGATCCAGAGTTAGCCGGCGAATGGCGGTCGGGGTGCTTGCGATTCTGGCAAAAGCAACAAAACCGAAACGGCAGTTTCGACGAATACTATCCCTTTGAAGCTGGCTTTCCTCCCACAGCATTCAGCCTATACGCCACTGCCATCGTTTCCCAGAACACACTGCCGACGACCGCACTGCAGGATTCGATGTCTCGCGCTGCACGGTTCCTGTTGCTGCGGCAGGAATCTCAGGCAATCAACCAGCAAGTCGTTGCCCTGACCGCCTGCAGCCTTGCGAAACATGCGGGCGCAACTGTCGATGATCGCAAGCTGACGGCTCGCTGGGATCAACTATTCGTAGAACAGTCTCCTGAAGGCTGGTTCCAGGAATACGACGGCGCGGACACCGGTTATTTATCCGTGGCTTGCGACGCTCTATGGGACTATTACACGGTCTCTGCCGACGCGCGGGCTCTTCAGGCAATGAAGCTGGCTGCGAGCTACATTCATTCAATACTGAGTGTTGCGGACGATATTCCCTGCATGGTCAACTCACGAAACACGGACTACATTTTGAGCTACGGCTTGGCAGAACTCGGGAAGCATGACGAAGTCGCCAGTGCGGTTGTCCATCGCAGCCTTGGACGCATCGATCAACCCTCACATTTTTATCACCACATTGATGAACGGTACAGCGTCCACTATGTCTACACCAGTCTGCTGCGTTCGCTGACGGCAATTTCAAACCTTGCCAAACCAGCGCCCCGAGTCGATGGAGACCTCTGGATGGAGTCTGCGGGAATCTACGTGTCCCATCGGCGTGGCATTTCACTTCACGTGGCAGCGCGGAAAGGCGGAATTGCCGTTCGGACGTCTGGCGATGGAAAACGAGACGCCGATTATGGATGGCGTGGTGAACTCGGCGGGAAGCTGACCGCGACGCACTGGCAGGAACCGGAGGCGGAGGTCGCATTCAACAAGTCAGGGGATCAAGCTGAATTGGATATTCGGACGCCGCTGAAGACTCACGGAGCTCTCGTCCCCACTCCCTGGAAACATATGGTAATCCGAATTCTGGCTGTGTGTTTTGGCAGCAAGCTCATACCACATATCAAGAACGTGATTATTTTTCGTAAGACCAAATCGGGAACGATATTCAGACGGCACATAAAGATAGCAGATGGCACCCTTCGGATTTGTGACTCATTCGCCGGGAGAAATCCGAGTAACTTGAGACGAGCCTCAAGTTACTCATTGAGACATGTCTCGTCGGCTGGATCGTTTTGCGAGGATGAGTTGAGCGGCAGAGCATTGCGTGGCGACGCAGAGAACGTGTCCGCGGATATAGCAACAACCCTGCCCTGAATGGCACTTAATCCCTTGTCGAATCACCTCCAGCAGGTGTCGCAATTAGGTATTTGGCTATATGCGGCACCGCTCTTTTCCAATCGCCAATGATGTCTGTACACTTATTTGGCACTCGTTCCTCTGCTGAAAGTGCGCACCATTGAAGTCGAAGCGTAATCCAGGAAATAATGACGCCAGCTGCGATCGGAAGAACCTGCCAACGATTTGAGATAAAGACTACGAACAGAGCAATTAGCGCACTGTCTGCAAAGATGAACCACATGACATGAACCGAGAGTTCACCTAGTGTGCTCCCTGCTGAATATGGCTGAAGTATAGCGAGTAAAGCCGTTCAATTGGAACGTCTTTAATAAGCTCGCCTTCACGGATCGACTTCAAGAGCAGAGCCACTTCAATAGCAGCAACGCTTGGCTGCAAGGACTAATCGAGCGCCCCACAGACTCGGTGATGCGTAGTGCTTTTGTGATTTTTGGCGATTCCGTCTCGATTTTTGTGCGAACCCCGTCATCCCAAGTGAAGCACTCGCACTCGGATTTGCTCGCTCGTGCCCGAACCACATCGAGGATAGGCTGACTACAGCCTGCAACGTATACGGATGCACTTGAGAGTAGCAAGGAATTCAGTAAATCAGCGAGTTCTTCGGGTGTTGTAAGGCGTCAATTAGAACGGATCGCTCCGCGACAATTAGACGGACTCCGATTTAGGTTGCGGAGTGGCGTTTCACGGTGAATTGGGCTGGATTTGCTAGCAATTACCGAAGCACACTCCGCGACAATTAGAATTCCCCTGCCCAGCTTTTCGCGTCACGCTTGTGTAAATGCCCTTTCTTTCACGGAGGTTTACCAATGCTCACGGATCTAAAAGCGGGTCAAATGTTCACCATGCTGCGAAACGGATGTTCGCTAGCAATCATCGCAAGGAAGCTTCACATGGCTAAGAAGACGATCAGAAAGTATCGCGAGTTAGACGTTCTACCGAGCCAAATTGTACACCCACCGCGTACCTATCGGACGCGACAGGACCCGCTGGATCGCTACTGGCCCGAAGTCGAAGAATTGCTCACCAGCCAACCTCGACTGAAGCCCTCCGCACTGCTGGAACACCTGCAGCAAAAGTACAACTCTACCGTCGACACGGGCGAGCCATTGCCCGTTCCCGATTCGCTCAGACGCACTTTGGAGCGGCGTGTTCAAAAGTGGAAATTGCAACATGACGTCAACCAAGAAGTCATCTTCCCCCAAGTTCATCACGCCGGCGATGTGATCGCGTTTGACTTTGTCGATCTGAACTGCCTGCAAGTCACAATCAACTCTCAGCAGTTCGATCACAAGCTGTTTCATGCCGTGCTAACGTACTCTAACTGGGAGCACTTGAACGTCTGTCACAGTGAGTCCTACGAAGCCGTGGCTACGGGTCTACAGGACGCATTGCACCTTGCCGGTGGAGTCCCTCAACGAGTGCGAAGCGATAGTCTTTCGGCTGCCGTCAACAACCTCTCCGCAGAGAAAGAATTCGCCAAGCAGTATCAAGCGTTGCTCAGCCACTACGGACTCCAGGGGCACCGCATCAATGTCCGTAAACCGCAAGAGAACGGCGACGTTGAATCCTCCAACGGACACATCAAAACGGCGATCGATCAAAACTTGTTGTTGCGTGGGAATCGGAACTTCGCCAGTCCCGCTGAGTACCAAGAGTTCATTCACAACATCGTCAAAAAGCGAAACGCCAAACGTGAAACGAAACTACTTGAAGAAGTCAATCAATTTGCTGCACTGCCGGCGCAGCGAGTTGCCACATTCACTTGCGATCGCATTCGTGTCAAGAGCGATTGTATCGTGCGCATTAAACGCAACTCGTATTCCGTCAGCAGCAAGTACATCGACTTGAAAATGGACGTGAGGCTCCATCAAGATCACGTCGAGTTGTGGTACAGCGGTGAGTGCGTGGAAGTGATGCCGCGTTTGTACGGAAAAGACAAGGAATTGATCGACTTTCGTCATGTGATTGACTCGTTGATCCGCAAGCCGGGTGCGTTTGAGAACTACAAGTATCAACACCACCTTTACCCCACAACACGCTTTCGTATGGCTTATGACTTGCTGGTTAAGCAGACCACACAAGCATCAGCGATCAAGCAATACTTGAAGATCCTTCATGCCGCAAAGCACGAAGGCTTGGATACGATTGACGATATCTTGCGTTGGATGCTGCAGGAAGGAAAGCCGCTTTCAGCACAAGAAGTCTTGAACCTCGTTGCCACGAAGCAACAGGTTCCCAGCCCGACGGAGGTGGCCGTCGAGCCGCCTGATTTGCATGAGTTTGATTTCCTACTTCAACACAAGGATGTGTACGATGACGATCAAGAACGAGACGGCGGAAGCACGCACGCGGCGGAGTTCTGCGACTTCGAGAACAGCGGACTCGAAGTCGCCCTGTGCAGCTACGATGAATATCGCGGCGCTGCCGGAGCAATTGAAGGAACTTCGTTTGCCAACGATTCGCGAGTTGCACTCGATGACGGCGGAGCAGGCGGCGCGGGACCAATGGACCCATCTGCAGTTCTTGTCGGAGCTGGCGTCGAAGGAATGCGATTCGCGTCAAGCGAACCGGATCGTGCGTTTGATGAAGGATGCGCACTTGCTGCCTGGCAAGACATGGCAACAGTTTCAGTGGTCACGGTTACCGCTGCATGTGACCCAGCAGTTCGAGTTGTTGCGCAGCGGCAGCTTTCTGAATCGACAGGACAATTTGCTGCTGTTTGGGAAGCCCGGTTCGGGGAAGACGAATTTACTTTCGGCACTCGGGGATCAACTGGTTCGTCAAGGTCGGAGTGTGTACTTTACAACGTGCCAGAGTCTCGTGCAGAACTTGTTGCGAGCAAAGCGAGACTTGCGTCTGGAACGCTACATCAAGACGCTGAGCAAGTTCGAAGCGTTAATTATCGACGACTTAGGGTACGTGCAGCAGAGTCGCGAGGAGATGGAAGTGTTGTTCACGCTGCTGTCGCTACCACAAGGACAATGGTCGTTCCTGCTGCAAGAACACTCTCAAATGCTGGCAGTCGATCAAGCCTATGATCAGGCGATGAACAATCTCGGTGAGATCCTGGGAGGTAATTTCTCAGTCGATACCGCTGAAAAGAACAATGCCGAACTGGGCACAGCGGCGGGGGACTTCCTTAGTCGATTGCCCGACCCGCTGCCTGAGAGTGAGGCCAAGCTGCTGGTTGTTCAGGCAGACTGTAAAGGTGTGCCGCTCGTCAAGGAAGACTCCGCGAAGGTGGCTGCTTTTGAAACGGCGAAGAAGAATCCACGCAATCGACGCATGGCGACCGCTGCCGCCGCGTACACGGTTGATTCTTATGTTCGCACTGCCGAAGACATCACTGCAGCCTTGTTTCGCGAGGAGCGGGATGAGAGCGAAGAGAAAATCAAACGGCCTCGTCCACAGAACAAAAATACCACGGCTCACTTTCCCGAGATCCAAGACAACGGCGACGGCAGTGACCTATCGATCAGCGGGATTCATGTGGCGATGGCCTGGATCATGGGTCAGGTCGCCGCTCGTCGGAGGCGTGGGCAGGTGCTGATTGTGTTGATGGACGGTCAGGAAAGTTTATGGCAAACGATGATGCTTCATCTATCGTTCGGTCCACGCACGGTGCCGATCTTGGATATCTTGCACGCATTGGCATATGTGTGGGAAGCATCCAAACTCTTCTCAAAGGACGACGCCACACGCAAAGCGTTCACACGAGAGCGACTACTGCGAATTCTACGAGGTGAAGTGCGCGGCGTGATCAAAGGCCTGCGTCGCTTGGGGACGACGAAAAAGCTGACAGGCGAAGCGAAGAAGGATCTATTTCGCATCTGCAATTACTTAGAAAAGAATGCGGATCGGATGCGGTACGATGAATATCTACGGCGTGGTTATCCGATCGCGTCGGGCGTGATCGAGGGAGCTTGCCGTCACTTGGTTAAAGATCGGATGGAGCGTAGTGGGATGCGATGGACCCTGGAGGGGGCCCGGAGCATGCTGAATGTTCGCGCCGCATTCCAAAGTGATCACTGGAGAGGCTTTCTGGACGACCAGATGCAACGAGAAATCGAAAGCACCCACCGGCATCGAGAACTCATGGTTGACTATCAAGCCTACACGCTCGCGTGCTAAGCGGCGGAACGCCGGTTACACCCAGTCAATCTTCGTCAAGCTCGGACTCGTCTGTATGACCAGAAATGGAGAACTGGGGAATTCCCCGTCCGAAAAACACTTAAAAACGATTGATGATACCAGCCATTTGGCTGCGTCCGATTGTTGACGTTCACTCTTCAATTCACCTGTTTGCTGCCCGAACATGTGCTTGTTTCGATTCGGAATGGAAAGGCTGGGGGCTTGAAAACCTGAAGAAAAACCAGCCACCAGAGAGTTAAATCGCCCAAGTCAGTCCATCACACGACGGACTATCTCGTTATATCGCTGTGTTCACGTTGAATTTCATACGCGGCCAATTGCTTGTCGTCTGAGGCAGCGAAGTTGTGAGGGTGATATCCGAAAAATTTCCCGCAGATGCAGCAGTTTATCCGGATGCCGTAGCTGCCATCGACGCTACGCCAAGTCCCCAGTGGGTGACCGATTTTATCTTGGTGGTAAAGTGTGTGATGACATACCTCGGACGCAGGCGTGACGACTTCCACGCCACTTGCAATGCTCGCAGAAACGCTCATGACAGATTCTCCTCAACCGAGTCTGGTTGAAATTCTGGAAAGAAAACCGAAAAGGAACCGAGAACCGGAACCAGCCACAGGAAATCAGAGGAGCTGCTTGATCTGATCAAGATGAAACAAACGGCTAATCACCAATGGCGGATGGCGTCGGAGAACTTCTTCCAGTGTCGTGGAGTCGAGAGAACATGAGGGTGACGGACAGGAAATATCACGGGCATCGGTTTGTTGCAAATTTTGCATCGAATCGATGCGAGCGAGATCCGAAGCAAAGTCGAAGTAGGGGATACCTACGTTACTGACGGCATCCCCGAAGATTTTGGAATCAAATTCCCCTGGTGTTACATTGCAAGCGCCGCGTGTGCCTGATGACGTTCATATTCGCGATCACCGATTCGCTGTTCAATCAAGACCAAGATTTTTGCTGCCGTCTGATGAATTCTCTCAAGTGACTGTTCGAGCAATTCAGCATTACCCTGATAGAGGGCGATGTAATCGGCACTGCGATCAAGATGGTCGACGCCAGAAGCTGTCGAGACAACGAACGCCACAGCTTCCGCTTCAGTTTCAACAAGCGGTTTCATCTCGCCGCGATAGAACACCGCATCCTTGTGCATGAGTTCGTGAGCAAGTTCGTGAACCAGCACACGAAAGGCCGCACGGTCGTCCAAATCATTGTTAATGCGGACCTCCCCGCCCAGCGAGTAGCCATGAACGGACTCCGGTAACTGCGTGAAAGTGATTTCGATTCCCAGATCTCGGTAAACATCCATCAGCACGTCCAAGTTGTAACCCGGTTCACCGAGAATAGGTGCAAGTTCGACTACCGGCTCTCCGTCTGTTTGCGTGATGTCGAAGACGTGAACCACTTTGTATCCAAAAACGTCGTCAGACTCATTGTCTAATTGAGTGGTGTCGATCTTACTCTCATTGGCTGCATCCTTGGTTCTGCGAGCCGCCATGGGGGCAAATATCGCGATTCCCGATTCGCCCGGTTTCACCCAGCGTCCTCGTTTCTTCCAAGCGTTGTAACCTGCGACAAACGTAGCTTCTGGAAATTGCGAATAAATCATCGCGAAATTTCGGAATGAATACCGGTGAAAGCTCGCAGCGGTCGTCAGGTATTGTTCGATGATGTCATTGCGTCCGTTCTTCAATGCGTTGTTCAGTGCATCGAGTGAACGATGAATGGATTCAATTGCGTCTTGTTTTTTCATTGTTTGCGTGTCCTTGATGATCCCTGAACCGGCAATTCAGAGAGATTCATTTCTCGATTGAGCAAGCCCGCCGTCGGCTCTACTAGAGCCAGTCCACGGCAAGTCAAGGTGGAGCCTTTCGCGGGACGCGAAAGCAGCAGCGGTCACGAGCGATCGGATGATCGCGAGAGAGAAGCCTCGCGTCAGCGAAGGCTTCAGCGGACCTTGACGCCGTGGCACAATGAGACAAGCCGACGGAAAGATCCTCTCCCACATCTTGTGCAAAAACTGTCGCGAGTGGTGGTTACCAGTTGATCGTATCTTCACGAATCGAAAGGAAACTTAGGTCAGTGACGATCACATGATCCAAAATCGGAGTTGCCATGATCTCACCCGCATCTCTCATTCGACGCGTAATCTCTCTGTCTTGGTAGCTTGGATCCAAGCACCCACTCGGATGATTGTGAGCCAGCACAACGCTGATCGCACCGATCAGTACCGCTCGCTGGAACACTTCGCGTGGTGCGATGAACGCCGAGTTTGCACCGCCAATCGAAATGATCGAGTAGCTTGCGATCTGATGTGACGCATCGAGGTAAAGAGCGATGCAGTGTTCACGACTGTTGTCCGTCATCACCGATCGGATGAATTCAGCGATATCGCTTGCGTTGCTAATTTTGATTCGATGGTCTGTCGTTGTGCGATAGTTGACATTCACTTCGCGAATGAAATTATCGTCGAATTTTGGTTTCTTGAGTCTAGCCATGTTCCTCCGTGGAAATACTTCGCCCATGAATCGGCAACAGACGAAGCGATGATTGTGAATGCCTGCCGTCGGCATCCCCAACCCTGGCTCACGGCAAGTCAAGGTGGAGCCTTTCGCAAAGCGAAAGCAGCAGCGGTCGCGAGCGATCAGACGATCGCGAGAGAGAAGCCCGAGCCAGCGAGGGCTTCAGCGGACCTTGACGCCGTGACAAAATGGGAAACTGCCGACCGAAGTTACGCCACAGTGTGCGACGTCTGCTTTCTGTCGTTGCGCCAAGTCGCAAAGATTGGTAGCGTCCAGTCATGGAAGTTGATGAACGCAGTTTTGGAATTCTGATCGCCTATGTGATCCCAGGTTGGATCGTGCTGGCTGGGTTCAGTTATTGTTCCGACACGATTGCATCGTGGTTGACAGGCTCAGTGACGAATAGCCCAACGATTGGCGGATTTCTTTTCGCCAGCTTGGCGTCAATAGGATTGGGCGTGCTTGTCAGCACGGTGCGATGGCTCACTATTGATCCGGTGATGCGTCTCGCGGGAGTCCAGTCGACCGACCATGGTTTTACTCAGCTGCAGCAATCCCATGAAGCGTTAACGATCTTGGTCAACGGGCATTATCGCTATTATCAATTTCATGCAAATCTCTGTGTCGCGCTACCGTTTACCGCGACGTTTCGCTGGACCTACGGTGAGTTTCACATCGAGGAATTGTTCGGAGCCGTCACCGTATTCATCGTGCTCTTGCTGGGGGCTCGTGACACGCTGCAGAAATACTACGCCCGGTGCGAGCAGGTTCTCGGTAGCTGATAGTCGTAGATCATCGTGGCTTTTCGAGTTCGCTCTCGAATGTCCGCAGGAACTTGATCCAGTCGACTCCGATGGCGAGACAGATGCTTCTCAACTGGATCACGTCCAGGCGAAGCTCACCTCGCTCAATTTTGCTGACCCGCGATTGCGTCTCACCGATGCGTTTTGCCAACTCCACTTGAGTCAGTCCCGATTTTGCTCTTGTCCGTCTCAGCAAGTCAAGCAGAACGCCATATTCGGGTGAAACAATCGATTTTTCCATTCGCCACTTGCCCTAAAAGTCAACGAGCGTATAGTTCCATCAGGAATAGTCCAAAAGCGACTATTTTTCTTCTTTCCCACTCACCCAGGTTAGAATCATGACCAATGGACTACGCAAACACGTTGAACCAAAGACCGAACAAGAGCAGCAAGCAGAAACGGCGTCCTTAGAGAAGACGAAGGAGCATCGAGATCCCGTGAAAAAGGAAGGGGAGACAAATTCTAAATCGAAATAATCGATTCAGAATTCGTCAGCCGCAATCACGAAACCAAGATCAGCAGCGATCGCATCGATTCGTTGTCTCCCGCATTCTGGCGATTACTCGATCCGAAGTATTGATCTTGTTAGGGGCGTAAGCCACCGGAACAAATGCGAGGGTTCAACCCTGCATAACTAGGTTTTTCGAAGGCTGAAATGATCGCGCTGGCCGAAAATTTGTATTACCTCCGCCGGAAATTGTTCGCATCCCCTTTTTCGATTCGGTATTCTGGGGGTATTGCCGACCGTTTTCAGTTTCGATTCCGGTGAGTCATTGCTAGCAATGAACCTCAACCAGTTGCGTTATAGGCAGTTATGGATCTGGGAATGTCGAAATCACGATGCGACATCATCGATGTTTGACCCCAGGAAACACCTGATTCTTGCGATGGCTAGGAATTGCAGGCTGCGCTGACGAACGGTTCATTGCACGTGAGTATCGCGTCACTTCAGGCGTTGACCGACTCAGGTCTTTCTTTACGCGTACTGTCGGCGGCGATTCGCCGCCTTGTGTACTGCTATGACGATCTCCTATCTTAGCCGCCCAGACACCCCTAAATACGCGAGTGAAGAAATATGCCAAATGACGATCAGATAAATCGACGTTTACGGACTCTCGCTGCACGAGTCCTAGGACGAGAGCCGACGAGTCTAGAGGAAATTCGCCTTAAGCTCAGAGCGGAAGGACTGGAGACCAGAAGTCGCCAGACGATTAAGAAGTCGATTGCTGAGGTTTTGGCTCGCTCTGAAAATCAGGTCATGGAGAAGCTTGCTTCCCATGACGACAGCGATCGAATAATTGACGAGATCGTGAGCGAGCTTGGTGGCGGGAGTACCGGCCAGAAATCGGCAGGCAACTAACCAATGCTTCCCGAGCTTTGGAAGCTTCTTTTCAAGGTAGCCGAGGAAAAGGGCTCCGATGAGATCCTTTATTCGCTGGTAATTTTTTACTCGCCTGCGTTAGTCATCGCTGCTGCATTGGGATGGGTTTTCGGAAGATGGCAAGCCTATGCCGGAATCCGAAAAGTCTACGCTGATGTTGAGAAAAGCCGTACCGAGGCACGCTTGTCGTACCAGGAATTACTAGCCGCAGTTGAACAGCGCCAGCGATCCTTGGATGCACATAAGTGGCAAATGGATCAGTTGCTGATAGATATTCGGGAAATTTTACGCAAAAAGAGAAAGCGAGCGTTGATCGACGCCCGCGATGGTCTTTGCTCCTTTTATTCCAATGAATATTTGCCTGCGTTCACCGACTACTTGACGCTATGTCAGCAAGTCCTTCCAAAAGCTGAGATGAGATTACGTGCAAAGGGAGAGTTCGTTCCCGCTTTGGAGACGCAGGAAAGATTGATTTCCGCTATCAATTCGAAGAAGTTTCTTGATCGGATTGGTGGGTCTGCACCTTACCGCGTGTCACGCGACTCACTGGATGTCATTTTTGCTAGGGTTAGGTCTGGTTTACCACTTTGGGAAATCGCTAGGCGTTCCAAGCTCAAGGCGTTGCGTGTCCGTTGGGCCGAACACGTTCGCAATTAGAAGTCACAACCACAGTGCATTACTTGAGTAGATCCGTATCGATGCAACTGCGCGATAGCCAATGGATCCGCACGGCAGCCGGGCGTTATATGGAGTAAATGCTAGCAACACACTTGCCAGCGTCGCCCGTCCTAAGTGTCCCGCCGCCTGCCAACTTTTGCAAAACCGACATAACTCTCTGGCCTTCAGGCGAGGCACACCGCAAATTTGCGCTCAATTCCTTTCTTCTTTCGCACTGTGCCAAATCAGGAACCGAAAAAACAACTTTCGGCAACTTTCCTAACTCCGCGATTCTGCCTATTGTTTCCTGGATGCCGATCCTGACATTTGCTGCAGGCGGTACGCGTTACAACTTTGGAGTGTCTGTTTTGAGTGATTCATCTTTCACAATTGGCGTTGACGGCAAAGCATCTTTCTCCGCGGATGCCGTAAACGAGATGGAACAACAGCTTGGCGAAAAGAATCAAGATGAGACCACCTCAGTAGAGGAGCTCGCTAATCACCCGATTTACGGAAGCAAACACACGTACTGCTGCAAGATGGGCAATGATGGCAATCAATCCGAGCGTCAGCAATTTCGCTCTTACAGTTGGCAAGCTCCGCTATTCTGTATGCGAATCGCAAAGGGCAAAGGCTATAACTCGGGGTCCGTTTCTCGCGGTGAGTGCGACTGACTAGCCGACCCCTGCGTCAGAGTTCGCGATTCCTGGTTCACCCGGCTTTACCCAGCGTCCGCGTTTCTTCCAAGCGTTGTAACCTGGGACAAGGGTAGCTTCTGGAAATTGCGAATAAATCATCGCGAAGTTTCGGAATGAATACCGGCGAAAGCTCGCCGCTGTCGTCAGATATCGTTCGATGATGTCATTGCGTCCGTTGTTCAGTGCATCGAGTGAACAGTGAATGGATTCAATTGCGTCTTGTTTTTCCATTGTTTGCGTGTCCTTGATGATCCCGGAACCGGGAATTCAGGGTGATTCATTTCCCGATTGAACAAGCCCGCCATCGGCTCTACAAGAGCCAGTCCACGGCAAGTCAAGGTGGAGCCTTTCGCGGGACGCGAAAGCAGCAGCGGTCACGAGCGATCGGAGGATCGCGAGAGAGAAGCCTCGCTTCAGCGGACCTTGACACCTTGACACCGTGACACAATGGGAAATGCCAACGCAAATAAAACAGTCAAGTGTCCCAGTAATTTGGGAGAACTTTTACAAATCTGCGGACTTTTTGGCGGACTGGTCCCCGAGTTTCCCATCGCCTAAACTAGCCGCTTCAAATTACCCCTGACGGCGTGGACAATGATTG
The DNA here is from genome assembly GCA_963763175.1 of uncultured Planctomycetota bacterium. Classification (GTDB taxonomy): domain Bacteria; phylum Planctomycetota; class Planctomycetia; order Pirellulales; family Pirellulaceae; genus Rhodopirellula. The sequence continues at coordinate 2,625,284 of CAVXOB010000011.1, forward strand.
GCATCGACCTTTTTGCCGGTGCTGGGGGCATGAGTTTGGGAGCCAAGTTGGCGGGGATTGGCGTGGAGTTTGCGGTGGAGCTTGATCCGTGGGCATGCGAAACCTACCGACGAAATCATCCCGAAACCACGCTTCACGCAGCCGATATCCGAAAAGTAACAAAACGAACTCTTGCAAAGTGGACATCACTTAGCGAATCCGTCGTTCTATTCGGAGGACCACCGTGCCAGGGCTTTTCATGGTCGAACGCAAGAACGCGAAATCAGGCAAACGAGAGTAACTGGCTGTTCCGTGAGTTCTTGCGAATTGCCAAGTTGCTCAGACCCGACTGGGTTGTTTTCGAGAACGTGCAAGGGATCGTTGATACCGGCAGTGGAGTGTTTGTCAATCAAATTCAGGCAGAATTCAAAAAGCTGGGCTACACCGTTTGGGCTAGGAAACTGAATGCCTCCGAGTTCGGGGTTCCGCAATACCGCACGCGTTTTTTTCTTGTGGGGTCCAGGGTCGATTGTGAGTTAGAGTTTCCTCAACCTCATAAGAGCAAGCTGACTGTTGATGATGCAATACGCGATCTACCAAGACTGAACAACGGACACAGCGATTGTTGGATGCCATACGGTCGGAAAAAACCTTCCTCATATGGAACAACAATGCGGCGTCATCTTACTGGCTGCTGCAACAATCTCGTATCGCTCAACGCTCCGTTTGTAATCGACAGGTACCGACACGTTCCACAAGGTGGAAATTGGGAAGACATTCCCGATTCCATGATGAGCAATTACGCTGATCGGTCTCGTTGTCACACAGGTATTTACCACCGGCTAAACGCGAGTCAACCTTCAATCGTAATCGGAAATTACCGCAAAAACATGTTGATTCATCCGGAACAAGATCGAGGTCTGTCCGTACGTGAAGCGGCTCGGCTTCAGTCGTTCCCCGACGATTACCAATTTACTGGTTCAATTGGATTTCAGCAGCAACAAGTTGGAAACGCGGTGCCTCCACTGCTTGCAAAACGCGTTTTTGAATCGGTGTTGAACGCCGCAGCACAGACAGGGGAAACGAAATGACGCTGGTGTACAACCAACTTGAACTGTATGTCGAACAAGAGCTACTTGCGTCCTTACCAGGCGAACGTGCGAGAGAAATATTTGCGGCGTACGTTGAGGCACGCCCCAAAGTGCATAAGGAAATCGAAAGGATCGCAAAAACTGAGCCACACCTTACCGACCATGGGCCACGCCACACTGACGACGTGATGAAACGCGTTCTTACTGTGATATCTTCCGATAGTTCGGACCATGGTTTTACTTGCCATGATCTCTATATTCTCCTAATGGCAACGCTTTTCCATGATGTTGGCAACTTGTTCGGTCGCAAGAAACATAACGAGAACATCGGACAAGTTTTTGATTTTGCTCGCGGGAAATCCCCATTGTTACGGCGTGAGAAGTCATTAGTACTTTCAGCGGCTAGAGCTCACACTGGAGTCTCCTCAGCTGGTGATGAAAATACATTGATCGAACTAGACGAACACGCACACTTCCACGATTGCTCGATTCAGCTTCGATCGATCGCCGCTGTACTAAGGTTATCTGACGAGTTGTCCGAAGGGCCCCAGCGCACAACAGAGTTTTATCGCGAGAAGATCGGCTACGACCCAGACTCAAATATTTATCATGAGTATGCTAGCTGCACTTCCGTTCTTGCCGACCGTAAGAACAACCGGATTTGCCTCACCTATGACGTTGATCTCGATGACTACCTCGACCAACAAAAGAGTCTTGATAAATGCAAATTAGTTGCCCTTCTTGACTACATTAAACTCAGAATCGCAAAGTTGGACCAAGAAAGGAGATACACTCGCTACTACTGCGATGTAATCGAACCATTTAAGCGTACCGAAGTCACGATCAGTTTTTCATTTAATGGGAATGTATTTCCAGATACTATAAGTTTTTCGTTAGATGATTTAGTCGTTCCTGGTCAACCGGGGCAGGGAACAGAGGTACTTGTAGATGAGCGGTTCGGCCAATCAAATTTTGTCGCGAACGGACTTTGTGATGCCATCAATTTATCAGAGGACTCCAATGACGACTGAAAATCCGTTTGAATACGCAGGTGCGAACGATCTTTCGGTAGACACCATTCTTGAATACTACATAGAAGATTTCAACTTCTCTCGCTTCGTTGGATCCAGCCGAAATGTATTTCTCGTGGGTGAGCGAGGCTGCGGTAAGTCGATGACGCTGCTCTACAGCAGTTTTCCTGTGCAACAGCTTCGGCGTGAAAAAGAAGGGGAGGCGGAAGACCTTTCGTTTTTAGGGATTTACATTCCCTGTAATACGCCACTGAATCAAAAACGTGAACAGCAATTGCTAGACGATTTCCGCGCGGCGGTTATTTCTGAACATTTTCTCGTTATATCGCTCGCGTACGGTTTGGCGACGACACTTTCTAAGGCTATCAATTTACTGACAATGGAAGAGGAGGAAAGCTTTAGAAACGAGTTTCAGTTCCTTCTTGGCGCGAAGCTTCCTGATAGCAGCGGGCTGTTTGAATCGCTCATGTTGCTCCTGGATTTCAAGAATCTTGAAGCGCAGCGAGCGATCAACAGTCGCGACAATCTAGACGTTTTTTTCTCTGAGACCTATTCTTTTCCGACGTTGATAATGCCGATGCTACGGACGCTTCGGACGGCAGCAAAATTATCAAGCTCGCACTTTGGATTCATGATTGACGATGCCCAAGATTTGAATGATGAACAACGGAGATCGCTTTTCTCGTGGGTCGCCTTTAGAGACCACTCGTTGTTCAGTCTAAAAGTGGCGATCACGAATCTTGAACGAGTGAGTCTCAAAACTGCGTCTGGTGGTTCGATACTAGAGGGTCATGACTACACTAAGATCAACATGATTCGGCCATTTCAGAATGACGGCGCTGACTTTGGTCAGTACGCCAGAAGATTGATTCGCAAGAGATTGAAAATCGCCAAGTTTGATGGCGAACCAGATGCTTTTTTCCCGACAAGTCTACAAATGGCAACGCAGTTAGCGATATCCGAACAAGAAGTTCACAGACAGGCCGTAGAGAAATACGGAGATGACAAGAGGAAAATTTCTGACCATGTTTACAAATACAAGCGTCCCCACTTTTTCCGAAATCGACCTCCGAAAGCAAACCGGCCTGAGTACTCAGGCTTTGAAACTCTCGTTTATCTATCAACCGGTGTTGTTAGGAATCTTCTTGTGCCGTGCTATTGGATGTATGACAAAAGTGTGTCTCAGTCTCCCGGAACAACCATTTCAGAGATCTCCCCTAGTGTTCAGTCCGAAGTGATCATCGAGCGAAGTCAAGATCTCTGGAAGTTCGCCGAGCACGAACTTGATAAAGTGTTGGAAGGGTGCTCTGGAAAAGACGCGAAACGTGCTTTTAACCTATTGGACCAGCTTGCGATTCTCTTTCGCAATCGTCTTCGCAGTGACATCTCAGAGCCAGCGGCAATATCGTTCTCAATTTCAAAACGAAATGATCCCGCGATGGAAGAACTAGCGAGCGTGCTTACAGTTTTGATATCAGCGCAGCTGCTGTACACGCGTATGGGGTCAGCAAAGGACGATGGTAGACAAGAAATTTACTTTGTCCCCAATCGAATGCTTTGGCCTTCTCGCGGTCTTGATCCGCACGGACAGCACGCTCGAGTTCAGCTAAAGTCATGGGACCTGCTGGCGGCCGCAGACCGAGGGGCGGCGCTTCCATTTTCAAGTGATGATGACGATACGCCCGCACAAAAGGAGCTATGGGATGAGTAATTCGCGTCGTTTAGTAACTTTTGCAAGTTGGGAAGACAGGTTTGTTCTCGGTACGGAGCAAATACTTTCAAGTCAGGAAATTTCAGGTCTGGACATCTTTTATTTGGACCAGTTTGTGAAACGGACGGAAGTTGCTCGTGAAAAGGTGCGAGCTACCGCACAGCGTAGGGGGATTGATTTAAAGAGCTGGCAGTGCTTTTCAAACTCCCCTTCAAGCACCTGGACAACGGCGGCGATTCCGTGGTTTGAGAAGCTTGAAGAAGATGACCGAGTCTTGGTTGATCTTTCGACGATGCCGCGAGAAATCATCTGGCAGCTTTTCTGGTTGCTTCGGCGCAAGAACTGCGCTATCGACTACGTGTATCATCGGCCTTCAGGTTATGGCGATTGGCTAAGCCGAGACCCGGGGCGTCCTAGACTAACTTACAAGATGTCAGGTTTGAGTCGCCTTGGTAACCGTACAGCTTTAGTGGTTACCGCAGGTTACGACACAGACCGTGTTAAGCATCTGATTCAGATGTTTGAACCGACTGTTACGTTCTTAGCACTGCAAAAAGACAGTATCGACCCGAAAAATCCCCAATTCATGGACGCATACCGTTCCGATTTTCAATCGAAGTCGAATGTACGTACGTTTGAGATTGACGCCTATGAAGGCGACTTTGGTGAACGAGTTATCGAAGATCAGATTCGGGGCGTATCTTCGTCGCACAATGTTATTTGTACGTCGATGGGTCCGAAACTGTCATCGATCGCACTTTTCCGTCTACATTGGAAGAACGAATCGATCGGGCTCGTCTACCTTCCTGCGAATGAGTATAACCAAGACTACTCGTACGGTATCGGCGAAGCAATTTTTGGCACTGTCGGAGAGGCAAATCACGAATGAACAAGTCGGAATCTGGAAAAAATATTGTGGGCTTCCCAGTTGAGCAGTTGCGAGTGCTCAACGATGGTTTCGTTCGTGTTGTCGAGGTGATGGGCGGTGATTCTTCGATCGTTCAGGCGGCACGCATTTCGTACGGCAGCGGAACGAAGAAAGTCAACGAAGACCGAGGGCTAATTCGCTACCTAATGCGTAATCGGCACTCAACGCCATTTGAGATGTGCGAGATTAAACTACATGTGCGCGTTCCCATGGACTGCTGGCGACAATGGATTAGGCACCGAACCGCAAACGTTAACGAGTATTCGACTCGCTATTCGGAAGCAATCGACTCTCTCCAAACAACTAACGCGGAATCGTGGCGTGCTCAATCGTCGTTGAACCGGCAGGGAAGTGATGCAATGCTATCGCCGGAAGTCGGTGAGCGGCTTTCTGAACGGGAGTCATCATTGCATGAGATGTCGCGAGAGATTTACGCAGAGCGTCTTGCTTCAGGGGTCTCTAGGGAGCAAGCCCGCAAGGACTTGCCTTTATCAACGTACACCGAAGCGTACTGGAAAATTGACCTGCACAACTTGCTTCACTTTTTGTCCCTGCGAATGGACGCCCACGCGCAGTCTGAGATTCGAGCGTATGCGGACGTGATCGGAAAGGAAATCGTCGCAAAGTGGGTGCCGATCACCTGGGAGGCGTTCAAAGACTACCGCCTGAATGCAACCTCGCTTTCTAGGTTGGAACTCCAAGCTCTTAAGCTGATCGTTTCAAATAGAACTGTTGAGCTTCTCGCGGCCGGTAGAGAGTTCGGATGGCTCGACGATTCCGGGAAGGCAAACCTAAATAATCGGGAGCGATCAGAGTTCGAAGTGAAGTTGGATAAACTGGGACTTCCAGTTCCATGGTAGTAAAAAATAATCGCAACAGAATTCAAGAAACTGTGCGTCTGTTGGTTGAAAATATCAGCTCGAAGGTGTTCGCTCGAAGTCTGTGGTGACCGACAGTCGTTTTATTTTTGATATCAGTGTCTCTTAAGAAAATCTCCGGACTCCTTGAGTTTTGGACTAACGTAGCTAGCGGATGCACAGATTAAGGCCGTCAAACTGAAATTCGCTCAACGATATTTCGCGTGATTTTTTTCTTCCGCCGATCGTAGAGTTGCGTTGTGCGTGGATCTGCATGGCCAGCCAAATTCTGCACATCTTCAAGCGGGACGCCTTGTTCGAGCAAGTCGGTGATCGTCGTTACTCTGAATGAGTGTGGCGACAATCGCTTTGGCAAACCGCAGGCTGCCATCCGCCGTTTGACCATTCGACCGATGTCTCCAGCCGTCATCGGTCGCATGGTGAGTTCCTTCGTCTTTCTGACGGAAGTCGTAAAGAGCGGGCGAGCGTCATTGCCGGGGCCGAGTTGCAGGTCAGCGCGTTCTAAGTAGGTGGTCAGTAAACTTTGCAGGTCGTGACGAACGGGAATCTCTCGTGACTTGCCGCCTTTATCGTCAAAGTGAAGGCAGAACTGGTCGCCGCTGTCGTAAAGGTCTCTCACACGCAGCTTTGCCACTGCGCCGACGCGAGCGGCGGTGTAGATCAAAATGGAAATAATCGCTTTGTCTCGCAGGCCGACGACTTCGACCGTGTCGATCGATTTCAGCAGGGAGCGTGCCTGCTTTACAGTAATCTCGGGCGTCTTTCCCTCAACGACGGAGTAACGCTCCCCACGAACCGACGCCGCTGGATTGAGCATCACTGCATGCCGGGTCACTAACCCGTCGAAAAAATGCCGAATCGCCGCAAGAGACTGTTTTTTGCTAGACACCGCTAGTTCGAGCGCATCCATGAATTGACCAACGTCGGCGGGGGATACTTGTTTCAGTTCGAGCCCCCGCTTATCGCACCACGTGAGAAAACGATTGATTGATCGCAGGTAGGCTCGCCGAGTGTGAGGGCTCCTCACCTTGGCAAAGAAAAACTCATCCCACGCGAACTTCGCCCCGCTTCCAGCTCGTTCCACGATCGCGGGCACCGATTTCGCGCAGGTTGTAGAAACGGACACCAGTCCGGCTGCCGGTAGCTTGGAGTCGGTCATCGTGTTCCGAGCTAAATTGCGAGTGATAAATCTTGAGTTGCCACGTCAAGAAACACTCTACGGTGAACGCGATCCCAAATTCGGATTGCTACCTGAGCATCGAACCGACCGCATTCCCAGTCGCAGTTTAAATTCCAAAGCCGAAGCAGAAACCTCGCTGCATGAACTGCGTCGTCGGCCCGCCCAAACTCCGATGCCCAGACATCGAGCCGATTCGGATTCCACGGTGAAACACCGTCCGCGACCGCCAGTGACGGGAAAGACTCCGCGATCAGAACAATTGTCGATTCGTTGAAAAACTCCATTCCTGACTACCTCCATGCTGAAATTGACGGGAATTCCACGAATCCCCTTCCCGCCTTATAGCGCATGATAACGTCCTTTATCAAGCATTATTTCCACTTGCAATTAGATTGTGCAGCTTAGTCAATAGTGATAGTAAATCACTCACATTCTCTGCCTTGAGACCGGTTCTTTAACTGGGACCAAAACTCTGCCTTGATGATTTTATCGGTGTAAGCATAATTGTCGCTCTATCGCTGATGCCTCCAACGAATCAGAGAAGATTCGGCGCACGTCGATACGGCGGGGGATTCATCCCCAGCCGTAACCGGTAGTGCGTATCTAATGACCGAGCGGAAAATTATTGTCGGAGAATTTGGCCAGATCGGTTAAAATTCGAGGATTCCTTTTCGCACCTGATTCTACCCGAGGCCACGGATGGCAATGCAACTGATGGATTCTCCTGCAATCGAGCAGTCTTTGCGAGAGTTTGTCGGTACGCTAGAAGTAGATCGGTTCAGACGATGTTGCCAATCGATTTATCGGTTGGCTGTCGCAGACTGGTGAAATTTCAATAAAAATCATGTATAACGTGATAATGCGAGAGGGATCGGTGATCTGACAACCAAAGAAACCTCTCGATACGGATTAGTAAATCCGTTTTGGGGTAAGCACGACGAATCGCTATTCATTCGTTCACAGTTTAACAAATCGTCATTCGTTGTTCGCTGTCCCAACTCATTAACACCTCTTGGCAGATGTATTTCGCAAACTCGACCTGCATGACGTCATCATCAGCAAGCAACTCAAAGCTCCGAGGAGATGCCTCAGATGCTTCGATTTTCTCGATCAGTGACTCCGCGTTCTTGGCCGCGACTTTTAGGTCCTGACGGTAGTTATATCGGCCCAACATCTCATTCCATTGAGTTTGTACATCAGGTCTCCCGATCACCGTATCGGTCCTGAGGTAGGCAAAAATGCTGTACCGTGACTTCGCGCTTTGCGTCGTCCACCGACGCACTTCATTAGCAGCCCACTTTGTTGCAAGTCGCTGAATGAATTGCCGGTCGTCAATATGCGAGAGGGCTTTCGGAGGGCGTTTGCCGCCTTCCATACAGAGTGTCAAATGGTCTGCATGCAGGTCCACCAACACGTAATCGCCAAGGCGTCGTGCAGACAACATTCGAGCCCAAAGATCGTTGATCTTCATAGCTGCCTCCCCCTACTGATGGGCAAGAAGTATTTCGACGTTTCGTGGTGTGCCTTAGGCCGTTTGGTCCGACGGCAATTGGTGATGATGGCTTGAAATAGCATTGCACTCTCTCCAGGTAGTTGGTCACAACGAGTCGACGCGAACCACGAGGCTCGCGTCGAATTCAATAGGGCTGAACTGTGGGCTGACCTGAGGGGTCAAGTCAGTCCAGCGTTCGGCCCGCACCATCGGCCTAGCCTGGGAAAGGACCAAAACCTTCAGAAAATCACCGGCCTCACGCGACACTTCAATCCGTGTTGCGTAAAGCCTCGCATTTGTCTTCTCAAATTAGTTTTCAAAGAGCGAATTCCAGGCACTCTCGCGCAGCTACATTTCAATGTCAAAGTTGCCGATCCTGGATGTCAAAATGAGATCACCAACATGGCGAAAGTGACGCGTTTTAGACCGCCCTGGCGAGTTTCCGTTCACGTACGGCAGCCATTTCGGAAAACAAAACAACAAAATAAGGGTGGTTTATGCGACCTTCCCCCACTGGAAATGAGCCTTCTCTGGGGCAAACCGTGTCATTCGTGAGGTTTAATTGATAGCGGCAGTGACGACTAAACTGGAACCAGGAGTGTCTTGTTAGCCTCTATTATGTCACATGGCCCGTAGATTGCATCTCTATGAGAACCCGCTTTTTACCCCAGGCCAGGATGACGGCCGTCGCCCAAAACGCCTCAATCGGCAAGGTCTGCCAGAACGTATCCAGGTTCAACTGAGCGGTTTTTTTCGCTTGGATAAATCGGGCTCGACACGGCCCTGTAAAGTTTCGATATAATTGGCAGGTGGGCTTGCGGCCAATTTAAGGAGCGGTATCATCAGCCGTGATCTGGTTTCACGGCAGTAGACGAACACCCCCGAAGATCAGCGACTTCGGTATTTCCCCGAATGAGATCAATAGAGGACAACACTTCGATGTCTAGCAGCCAGCACGAACAGGCTCCGGAAGGAGCATTAGAAATCTCCGAACCGATGCTCGATAAGATTGATGGCGACCAAACCGACCATCTTCAATCGGGGTCTGCCTTGGAGCGGATTGCTGGGGCTGACGACTACGCTTTTTGCGTGTGGCAAACGGTGGATGCATTTGCGAGTTCATTGCATAGTGAGTTCGATCCGAACGAAGATGCGGTGACCGATTGGCGTCATAGTTTGACACTGCTTCGTAGTTGTGTTTCGCCGTTGGTGATGTGGGCCGATCTTGCGGCTAGGACGGATGTCAGCAGCCTTGGAAATCGCGCTTACTTGGCTTGGCGGATTGACCGTTCAGTTCAAAATGCGTCGAAGATTTTGCTGCAGCCCGAACGAACCCCCAGTCAACGTCTCGGTGATGCCGGAGTAGCACTCTGGGGAACTGTTGAAGCATTACGAATTTGGACAGAGTATTCGAGCGAGAGCGAAGACAGTTTCAGGCGAGTTAGCCCACCAATTAAAACTCCAATGATTGCTTTAATGAAGCCAAAAAGTCTGCTTCAGAAGTACTTTCATAATCTACGTGAGTTGGCGAACTGCCGTTACGCTGCGGCTGACAATCGCAATTTGACAAAGCAATGCATGGCATCGCGAAAGCTCTACATTGTCAGCTATGCCATTAGCTGCGTATGCCCAGAAGAATGGACGATGCGGGGTTATAAAGAGTTTCGATCGCTACACGAATTGCTGCTCGGGAATATCCCTGGTGGCTCGCATTACCGCTCCAGTATTCGCACTCGAATGCTTAAAGCGGAGGAAAGCCGCGTTTTGAATCTGGGCCAGCCTGCATCGGTTGCCACGGCGCTTGCCTGCGGATAACTTATAGAGCTGCAGTTCCTGACTGCGGCACTTCATTTTGTCACGCACGGATGCGTTTGTTCGCAGTGAATTGGGGCATTCCTCCGTGCGTTTCGTTTTTGCTTTACCATCTAATTCATCAAGTTTGACCGACAAGCCATTGGCATGTCTTATAGCGAAAGATGAAGTAATTTCAGCGGTTCGAGATGCTTTACCGCCTGAGTGGGAGAGCCAAATCAATAACGCAACCCGCTTTGTTCTAGCTATTGAATATCAGAGTGACGGTTTTGTTCCGACGAAGGAAGATAAGCAGCTCATCTCGCAATCAGAATCACATATATCTATTTCGTCAGATTTTCTTGACGACATAAGCGAGCTTCCAGGCGTGGTTGAAAATGCGATTCGCGAAGTGCTCGGCGACACCGGTGATCCAACCTTTCGATCGCAAACGGCGGAAAAATATCGCTCAGAACAAGTCGATGGCAAAATCACTGAACAGGCTCGACACAATCTCTTCACTCTGGCGTGTATCGACCTAGGCGATGCAATGTACAATGCCGATCGCAGCGATGAGCCAGATGGCTACACGTGGGATCACAAGGAGTATCGCGATCACCTTTCTGCATTGCAGAACACGGAGAAGTCGCGAAAGGAGAGTAACGCGTTCCTGGACCAACCCGCTGATCAAATTCAGTTTGCATCCAGTATACTGGCGGCGAGACTGACCAACTTCATGGTTCAACTAAAATGGAAGTCGAACTATGCACAAGTGCTAGGACATGATCTGCAAAACAAACATTCGATGCCGTTACCATCTTCCCTTCCATTAGAAATAGGGTGGGTCAGGGGCAATCCACTTTCATGGGGCGAGCTTTTCGGATTAGTTTGGCTGTTAGTCCGAAGGTTTGGTCCGATGGCGAAAGTAGATGTCGAAGGTATACAGGTACAGAACCATCGTGAGGTCCGAATGCTGGTGTCCGATCCCAAATACACGAATCTTTCGCCCGAAGACTGGAAGGACACTTTGGATAAGGTCCAGGGAGCATTGAACGACAAGCGATCGAAAGTTGAAGTCGGGATAACGCACGATAGAAACGCGATCTTTGTCACCCTTAAGCAGTCTGCTTAGGAGTCAACACCAATGGCTCGGTCTCCTGAAACTCGCTGCTGGCTCATTGACTTCGCCGCTTCAAAGACAGGTCAGTTGAGCGCATCGGCACAGGTCGCTACGGAAATGCTCGCAGGAATGTTTGCGAATCAAAACTCGGTGGTGGTACTGCCAGTAGCACTCGTCGATTCAGCTGATTGCACGAAGGGCGTGACGTGGAATGCGCGTCAGAGCGAACACTGGATGGAGTGCGCGAATCAACTGCTGCGTCCAGATGTTGATGCAAACTGCGAATTACTTGCCGTGTTTCTTCCCAAAACAATGGCCGAGTTGTTGAAGCGGTGTCTTGAAAAAGATCAATTCTTGGCTGCCAATGCGGCCGTCCAGATTGCCAAGCGAAGCGGTGAGCCAGCTAGCATTCGCGCGGGGCTTTCAGTGCACGCCTTACCAAGGGAACATGAGTTTAGCGAAGAGGCATCCATTGCGTTGTGGCGAACTGTGATCTTAGCTCACTACCTGTGTGCAACGCGGCGTGGCAAGGCCGTCTTCTTCACCGAACCGCGAGTGAAGGATGAAAGCCCCCAGGCATGGACTTTTCATGTCGAGTCGAATAGGGCATTGTTCACTCAGTTGGAACCGGCGGATGAGGATGGACTTCGACAATACCTGCTAACGATCTTAGGCGGGGACCTGTATGGTTTTCACCCCAAATTTGATGACAATAAACCACCCGGATCACTGCTCGAGAATACGTCCGTTTCCGAAGATTGGGGGGATCGAAGCAAGCAACCATACGATGAGGCCTACTACCATTGGTATCGCCAGGAATTCGGAAGTCGAGCGACTGGGCAACTCTTTACCGAGGCTTGTTGGCGTTCGATATGCGATCTCAAATGCAAGCAGCATACTGAGCGGACACTGTTGCCGGTCGCGATACAGAACGCAATCGGAGCGGCAAGGATGTGTCGGCGGATGTCGACCTGGACGCTCGAAGGTACTCCGTTTGCATGCACAGTCGTACTGCTATCTGCCGAAGCGATGAATTCGATCGGCGCGTCGACCTCCCGTTTCTCGCGCTTGATTGATTTGCGGCCTCCGGCACCGTTCAATCTGCGGAACTCCAGTGCCATCCGCGATCACGCTGAATTGGCTCAAAGTGACGGCCTGTTCATGCTGGCTTCTGCACATGATGGGATGCTGCACAGCATCGGCACCGCTCGACTCGATCGTGAAGCACCCCCCCGAGAAGTGCGACATTCGTTTTTTAGTTGGCTATCAGAGTCCGGCGCTTTGATCTTCGATATCCGACCGACTCGCGTGATTCATCTCTATGGTCAGAACGGATTGCTTTTGGACCATGATGGATTTGAATGGTTACCATCTCCCATGGCTTACGCCTCAGAAATCATCAGCAGTTTCTTTTCGAGCAGTCCGTCGGCGACAAGCTCGGACGACAAACCTGGGTTTGCTGGCCGACCATCACCTGAAACGACTGCACTGCGAACTCGAACGCTTTCCGATGCAATGCGAAGATTGGTAGACGACAATGAAAGTTCAATCTTCGCTCTGTTGGATTTTGATGATGTCGGTCGTGCGACCCAATCCGCGGTGGAAATGTTACGCCCCAACATTCGATGGTCAGCAAGCGACCGAGTCAGTATTTCTGGAATGGATTCTGAGTCACTCGCTGGGCTGCTCCATCTCGACGGCGCACATTTGATTAGCCGCGACGGGCATGTGCTTTCGGTGTCGCGACGAATTTCAAGCCGGTTGCACCGGGCTGGAACAGAGATCCAAATTAACAATGATCAGGCGAATAAGATTGAATCCGCTATTGCGTCTACTGATGGCGGTTCTGTGAACGGTCAATTTGGTGTCTTCACGGAAGGCCTCGACATACCTGAACTCAGATTTTACAGGTGGATTCGTCAGGTCGACATCGACCGATGGAAGCTTCAGGAATGGATGAAGGGCGACAACTGCCTTCAAACGAAAATCCAAAGTCTGATGGACAATGAAACGCCCGCGTGGACCGTCGTCACACTGAAGGGACTCGCTGACTCGCAAATTTCGACGCTACGACGAGACATTTTTCGAGGTCTCGCCTTTCAAAGTTGCATCACCAGACAGGTCAAGTTTCAACTGTATGATCCCGATGCGGATGATGGCGAACCTAAATCTGTCCCAGCCTTGTTGATCTTAATGGAGGATTGTGGGACGCCCTCTGTCGACTGGGAGGCGATTGAAATTACTGAGGTTCCTGACTTCCACGAACGCGTTCGCAGTATTCGAATGCGACGTGAGACGTTTCCCTACGATGCTGCCCGGCTGAAATCGGAGCAGCGCTGGCCGGCTGGAGTTGCGTTTGATAGCGACCCAGCGACAGTTTTTATCCAGGCGGAAGTCATGGACCAACGTCTCGATGGTAAAGAGATCATTGACGTCGATCCCCGAGGGGACGGCGACTTGTTGTTGGATGTTGTCAAGCAACAATTCGTTGAATGGCGAAATCTGGGAAGAGCTATTGGGACGCAATCCCCGGGGACTGGCACGAGGGCCGCGATGGAACTGTCGCGGAAATTACCGTCCAGTCTGATCGTGAAGGTCAGTGCCAGCGGTGGCTTCAAGCTATTTAGGAGAGGGAAAAAGGTGCCAATAGATGATCCCCTAATACTGCTCAATAGATGATATAAAACGAGAGCCGACCGCTGGTCGCAGCACTCCTGTGACCAGCGGAAGACGTTCAGTTGTCGGATCGCGGCGACGAGCCTCACCGAAGCATACGGGATATTCCAACAGAAAGCGACCTCGCTTGATCCATCCAGCAACCCGGAAACAGTTAACACAGATGGTTGGGCCTCCAGAGCTGGTGAGAATCGACTTGAATAGGGCCTGACTTTGCTATTGCCTCAAGCATCCAATTTGCGCTGGCGTACGAAGTGTGCTACGAAATTATCAATTTCCACTATGCTGAGCGAATTTCGTCACTGATGTTCGCTATCTCCTTCGCCAGTGAACTGGCGAATCAGCTCTGACTCTTGATCTTTGCCTCCCGAGACCACATTCTCATTCCGAGCAGATGGAAGAGCACTCCGCAACGGCCCAGAAACAAGTTTGAGCCGTAACCGGCAGTGCGCACCAAAATGGTTCAAACTACGGTTTTTTATTCCTCTCCACTACTTGCCGTAGGAGCGCAGGTGATGAAGAAATCGACCAAAATGCAGTCAACTGCAACGACCTGTTTAGAAGCGATCGGACCGTCATCCATTCAAAAGCGATCGCAGTTGTACTTGCTCTTCGAAGAAGCGAACGAACCGCTTGTTATGGAGTGTTCGCCAAAACATCGGGTGGCTTCTCTCACCGTAAAAAGCGACAAGTACGCTTCCGTTAAAAAAGTTTCACTCGTATTCGTTGGATCGCTTGAAGACCGGCCATGTCTAACCAGTACGCGAGCCGCAATGGACTTCTTCAAGGGATACTGGGCGGATAATCCTGCCAGCGATCAAGAAAAATTTGTGGTAGCTTGCCTCGATACAAAGCACCGAGTCCAGTGCGTCGTGATTGTAACAGTTGGGACGCTTGATGCCTCGCTGGTACATCCACGCGAAGTGTTCAAACCAGCATTCATCGAAGGATCGGCAGCGGTATTATTGTCTCACAACCATCCGTCAGGAATCACGACGCCGAGTCGTGAGGATCATGAGGTCACAAGGCGATTGACGGACGCAGGAACGCTTCTCGGAATAACGGTACTGGATCACATCATTCACGGCGACGGTACGGGAGAGGTCTTGTCGATCCGCGAATGTGACCGATTGTAAACGTTCCGTCGCTCGCCGATGACCGCAATGCCTTCGATCAAGCAGTTGCTTAACAGCCAAGGTTTTTGGGTGCGATCTGCTTTTTATTATTTTTATAAATAGAGTGGATTGACGTAGGTTCGGTGGTGCATCGAACCTACGGTGGAACCGGCTGTTTGTGGCCTAGTTTCCCAATTGACGCTGAGCTAGCAGATAATTTCGTGTGCTAGAACTCGGCGTTTTCACTTTTCGCAACCGCTTCTGACGTTTTGCCGTTGTCGTAGACCCAGGTGTGAGCGAGGTCAGCAACTTTGGCGACGAGTGGAAGGTCGTCACGACCGAAACTGGTCGAGTCTTTCCACGCTGCGCCGTCTTTGTAAATTCGGGACAACGAAACATTGTGGCGAATGCCTTCGCGTGTATCGTTTTCCCAAATCGTCGCCTTGATGCGACCCATACGGACTTCGTGGACCGGACGCTTGACGGGCGATTTGGCAGTTTGTTTTGTCATCGAACTCATTCTCCAAAAATTAGGGTTTCAGGGACGACAGCGAAGGCTGGTCGTTTGACAGACGTAGTAAACAACGAGACGGTTAAGCATTTGCGGCACGGAATTCGGTCCGCCAGTTGCGTTACCAAGTTCTGGAATGGCGATAGGCGCGAAGCCATCTTTTTCCATCCAGTCAATCAGAGACTCAGCGAGATCGCTCGCTGAGTAGCAGTCGCGATCAATAATCGCTTGAAGTAGCTCATTCCAAGTCGCTTGCGGGTCCATCATTCATCTCCAGTGTTAGTTGTGTGGAGCGAACGCTAGGACGCCAGCGACAGGAGTGAGCCGATCTTCGTGTCGTAGGCCGCACGATCACCGGCATTCACGATTTGGCGAGAAATGCGTGTCAGCGCATCAACGGCACCAAACACGGTAAAGCCTTCGGGTTGAGTTGCCATTGACTCGACTGCTTTCTTGATGTGGCCGACGCCGATTCCAAAGCCAGAGAGCGCCTTGGTCGCGTCGTCCACGTTCGAACCGAGCGAGGTCGCCATTGCAAGCTTGATCGAGTTTGCAAAGGCATCTCTGCGTTCGTCCCGCTTGCTGACGAGCTGACGCAAGATGATCCGCATCTCGCCCAGGGCTTCGGACACGTTTGCGGTGTGCTTTCGTTTGTAGGAGACAACTTCCGTTGCGTCCCAAACGATGTGATTCCCGCAAATACGCTGAAACCAGAAAGTTTCAATCCCCACCGTTCGCCGGCCGACTTCGCTGTTCCAAATGAAAAATCCGGGAGCGAATTGCTCGCCGCCGATATCCACCCATGAGTCGTTGTCGACCATGAAGGCGAACATGTCTTGTTCCCCTGCATAGAGACCCGTTGCTCCGTTGAAACCAACGGGCGGCGGAGCGAAGTCCGACGCCTCGTCCATCACGACATTCAAAACATCAACGTCGTACAGCCGCGTGTAGGACGCTCCGTGAAGCGAACGCACTTTGCCAGCTTTGGTCATGACTTGAACTGGCTTGTCACCGACTGGCAGTGTTTCCAGCAACACTTGGACTGCGGTCTCGGTTTTCAGCCGATTGACCGTGTCTCGATTGATTGAAGCGACGGAACAAGTTTGCCCGAAAGACCAATCGTTGAGCTTGTAACCAGATTCTCCGGTAAGTTTCAGACCAAGATCGCCGTCCATCGCCACCGGAATCACCTCAGCGGGTGCTTTCCAATGAACCTGTGAATCAATTCTCGTACTTGCACAGTGCTCGTACAGAGAGTCGAAGCACGGGAAACGCTCATCTTCTGGTCGGGAGAACAGCTGATAGGATGCTTTCTTCAAATTTGTCATTTTCTCATTCTCATTCGTAAGTGAAAAACAGTAAAAACCTTTCAAGGATGCACCACCAATCCTCGCTGCCTTGCGTGTTTGCCTGATCAACGGCTAATCGCACAAGCCAACGAGTGCTGGAAGTTACGCGTCTTCACGAATGAATGAAGGAAAGAACAATCGGAGATTGCTGTCAGCGCATGCCGATAGTGCTGCAACGCACCTGAGTTACGGATTCAATGAGTTGTGGTAGCTTCCTCGCAACATGTTGCAAAAAAAATTGCATTGATCTGCCTTCGTCGGCTGTCATCCATCGGGGCTCGCCCCGCTGAGGCCGGCAGGCCCTTGGCCCCGATGGATGATGGCCGACGAAGGCGAATGAAACGACCGCCTTACGCTTCCCTGCCCCCGCCTGCGCGATCATCTGCCGCACGAGGCAAGAGTCCCTGACGGGCTCAGAGCGATTTTTCGTCAGCGATGAACGTAAAAGCTCGCACTCGCTTCCTAAAAGAGGCCAGCATCTCGCCTTTGCGGATTACCCTGGCCGCCCGTCATTTGCCAGAGTCGTGGGCGAAATTCGATCCCGCATGCCGTCGTGGACAATAGGTGCAAGCGGAGGGGTATTTCTCGCCACAATTCTCGACCATGCCGCAACGAAAGTTAGTGATAGGTAACCGTACACCAGAACCGATCGCTCGGCCCAGGAATATCTGAGCCCTCCATCAATAGGAACAGCACGATCCTTGAAAGCACGGATGGAAACGACCGTTTCCGAGGCAGTGGGTGCAGAAAACGATAATTTGCTTCGCGAACTAACCCAAAGTTGGGATGGTATTCCAAGGACACTAAAAGAGCGATTATTTCGATCGTACGTCAAAGTAACGCAACTCAAGAAAGACGACCGCCCGCGCTGTAACTGTCATTTTGCAAAAGTCATTCGGATGCGTGAACCGCCTTAGAGATTCGTTTTACAAAGAGAATCTCTGCACTTTTTCGGACTTCCTCTGGCATACCAGTCGCACGGACCACATAATCAACAACTGCCATTGCGAGCATTAGCGGCTGCTCTGCTTCTCGTTTAACGTGTGGAAGCACCTCTCTTTCACAACAAACGTCAATGGAAGCGAGTTGCAGTAAGTGCGGGACCTGAAAAGCTGCCTTTGGGTGCTCAAGAGACGTCCTCGTCAACTGGACGAACCTGGACCATTGTGGCAACGAAAGGTTGTCAGAATCTGCAGTTGGATACCCTTTAGCTTTCAATAGTTGGGTGCGTAGATCAGAGAAGAATCGGTATTGTTCTTTTCCACCCCAAATAATCACCTTCAGGCCATCCGAGAGCTCAAGCTCCGACTGAGGATGAAGTTGCCGATGAAACACAGTTCCAGAACAGGCCGCAAGTCCGATTGAGAAGACTGCTGATAGATTTAGCACCAACGCCATGTGCTCTGGTTTAGCAGGGTCAATCTCACGGGCGGATGCTTTGCCCTCACCGAGAGACCGTCGCAACAGCAGTGTAAATTCTGGTGTCTCCCATGCAGCCGACGAGAGAAACTCAACCAACGGATCAAGGCCCGTGTATCGAGTCCGTACGGACCACAACTGCGAAATCTCGCTTGCCTGATAGCCGAATCCATCAGAGCCTTGTGGGAAAACGAGCGAACGGTCAAATGTTGTAAAATCCCGCTCGTCCAGCAAGAAGATACCTAGCGAACTTGCAAATAACTTGTGATCCGGTTCGATTGGCTGGTTTTGTCTTCGTTGAAGCACGACGAAACCTTCGCTTGCCTTGTATCGAACCATAAGGCCACTTAGCCAGATAGCTCGATTTGCTGGGGATTGCCCCTTTAGTGTCTTGCAATCACCCAGCAAAACTTCCCATTGCAGGTTCCCACCTGGACGAAGCGCGAGAACATCAATGTCAGTAATCAGTTTCTGTTTGTGATGCTCCCCACCAGCAAAGTAGACGGGCACTTCCGGTAGTGAGAACCAACCTTGGATAGAGAAATGCTTGAACAACATATCCTTCTGCTTAGCATCCTTCATTTTGCACCTCGAAGAAGAAAACCGTCAATTTCATCGCGTGTCTCTTGATTAGGCGCGACCACGTTGTTTGCTATGACTCGCTTGCGTCCGATTAGAGAATCAACGTACGACTCTCCTTTTCGTATCGCAAGGACTACATCATCGTCAGCACCTGGAGCAGAGCTTTGCCCCGAGACAAGCTGCATAGCCAAGTTGATCGCCTCTACGTTTTCCGGAAGTTCATTGAGTTCAAATCTATATTTCGTTCCGACTACGTGAATCAATCTTCCAACCCTCAACGCCGCGACTTGGCGGTATTGCTCAAGGGCCTCGGAGTTGGCACCGATGAAGCCCTGGTCACGAAGTTTTCTCAGAATCGCAAATGGGGACCAAATGCGGTACTGTGCTGGGAGCAATTGCCCCTGACGAACTGCGGCGACAAGTGCCATGGCAGCTTCAAAGACGTGTCGCTTAAACGGTGGCACCCCCGTTTTGATCGGAGGCGGGCCAAACAAAAAGTGGTTTGTACCTGCATGAGCAGTTTGAATCGCAGGCGGTGGCGCGAATCCTTCCGATGCCAGTAACTGAACGACAGCAAGGTCTTCCTCGCTTAAGCGGGTTCCAGAAATTTCGCTCTGCTGCATAATCAGGCTCAACGGCCATCCTTGATTGTCTTTCAACAGCGTAAGAATTTTTGCTACACGAGAACCGCCGTGTCCCGCAACCAAATCTGCATAGGCTGACGCTGACTCCGTGAAATAGGTCGGCGAAACGACAATATCTCGGCCTCGAGCTTTTTGGCTTGAAAGAAATTGACAGTCGTTGCCGATGTCGATCACTCGTTGAATAAGTTTTTTCTCTGCTCCAAAGCCGAGAATTGTATCGTGTGCAAGCGGAGATACAGCCAAACGAGACTGAAGCGCAATTGCAAACTGCTCGTGCTCCGACATTGTGTTTGCCTCTTCAAGCTCGCCGAGTCGCAAGAAGACAGAATCATAATATGGAACATTTGGAAGCACGGTTTTAATAGTGTTCCCTTCCGTGTCAAGTTTTACAAACTCCGCTTTCTCAAGCAGTTCGAGAACTGGACGAACGGCATGGGTCGTGAAGTCAAACAGGTAAACAGCGACGTCTTTGACAACTTCATACTTTACCGGGCCAGCACCTCGCAAATTCAACGCAAGTCTCGTTGCCATTCCGATCAACTGAAGATTCTCGAATTCTGTTACAGAGTTTCGTTCGAGACAAAGAGTAATATCGTGCGCTCTTACGATTCGCTCTTTGACATTGTGTTCTGATGTTACCATTGCTGCGGAAATTCTTATGTAAATGGGTCTGGGCGCCGGTTCGTCGTCCTACTAGCAAGACTGCCTCAAGCATGTGAGGCTACTAGCCGGAGTTTGGAAATCGAATAATTCGTGGATTTATTTCTTCAAGCTGCTTTGTAGCGCGATGGATAGTCGCAGGACGAAGGCCTACCAATTCCTCGATTTCCTTTGCTGACCAAGGCATCTGACTCAGCAATGCTTCGCGTGATTCTGGTCCGTTTGCGATTAGCAACTCAAAACACCGAGATAAGAATTGCGGCTCTTCAATCGAAATTTCGTCATCCAACGGCTCACGTTTTCTCCATCCACGTCTTCCCAAATTTACCCACAACCGTTGGCCTTCCGTCTCATCCACGACGCCAAGGTCCACGCATCGTTTGACCATCAAAGCTACGGACGTTTTCCAACGTTCCTTTTGTGCCAAGAATGCATCTAAGTTGACCGCAAACAGCTCTCGCAGAAATGTCGTCGCCGGTAGCAGAAACGCACCAGCAAACCTATTGGCCTGAGCCTCGATTTGCTTGAATTGGTCGCCATTCTTAAGTTGACGACCATTAATCTTCCTGTGAAGCACCAGGTGCCCTATTTCGTGGGCAAGATCGAACCGAGAACGAACGGAGCAGCTCTTATCTGTTGACAGAACAACCAGGGGATTCTTTTCCGTATGTTCCCAGTAAGAGAACGCATCGAGCCTATCAGAATCCAAAAACTGACGGACCGAAATAATTCCGTTGTTTTCAGCTAGTCGAACGACGTTCGAGATTGGACCATCGCCAAGCTCCCACGCTCGACGGGTGGCCGTGGCAATATCTTCGATTTCATCCATCGACAACGAAAGCACATCGTCTGCCGAATCTATCTCGGGCACACAAACGCTTGGGAACTCAACCATGGTCGACAGATTATCCACAATTTCCGTCAACCACTCGAGCTTTCTCTCCGCACGAATACGGGAACGCTTTTGTGCGCTTGCGAATGATCGGTAAAAGACAGGACCGGATATTGCGTCGAGATCAATGCAGAAATGACGAGCTGGCAAATTCAATGCAGTTGCGATTTCATGCAAAACAGCTGGAGATGGCGTTTGCTCGCCACGCTCGTATTGGGAAATGGCGCTACGAGTGACGCTTGTCAATTCTGCCAACGCAGCACCGCTGATGCCGCGCGCCTCCCTTGCAGCCTTTAGTCTGTCACGTCTAAATTCAGGAGTACCTGGACGCATTATCCTGCTCCTCGCTCCTGCTTCAACTTAAGTTTTGGTACTGCGTGATCCTCGATCCGCTCTTCGTCAACTGATGATTCAGCCATGGGGATTTCAGCGTAAAACGCGAGATCAATTTCACCCGGGTGATATCCATCCAGTTCCGGTTTAGGAAATCTTACCTTCATAAAGTCAGGGGCGTCCTCAAGCACTGGGCCTCGATGGATGATGACAGCGTACAGGTGAGGGTCGTCTTTCGATGGCTTGGGATTCATGTCCTCAAATCCCGGTAGGAGCTGCTGCTCGTTCGCGTAGACGCACTTGTACGCGGCTTTTCGCAGCGGCGATTCGGAATCCATTGTCGTAGTTTGCGTGATACGAAAGCGTCCGCAAGTGATTACAACGTGACGCCAAAAGCCACCTGTCGTCTGCGTCGTGAGCTCAAGTCCACATTCATTCGCGGCACGCCGCAATGCAGTCTCGACATGACCACGCCGAGTTAAGGGAGAGACATTGTATTTTTCGTTGATGCCAAGACCCTGAGAATCGACCGCTTTCCTCGCGGACTCGTATGCGATTGTGATGTGCTTGTTGAGACAGGATAGGAATCGGTCATCAACGTCTTCCTTGAAGGCTTCTGCAATTTCCATGGTCGCCGACTCACGATTTGGATTAAAAAGAGCTGCTGAACGTCACGATGGTTCGGTTTTGTAAAGTTAACGTCCGTTTTCGAGTGATGCAACACGTAACAACGCGTTGCATACGAAAAAGTTGTTATTTCCGATCCATCGCTCGCCTATCAGGCAAGCGAGGTTGATGAACCCGGCGACTTGACTGAGTTGCAGGCGATCCTTCTTGGGCACCGACCGTCTGCACCGTTTCGCCAGCAACTGGTCGACCATCTCGCCGTACAGGCACCGGCTGGCAAGTGTGAATGTTTCTGTCGCCGCCTCACCATCGGAGTCCGTCGCACGTAGCACCGTTTGCCCTTCAGTCCAAAAGAAGGCTTCGTCGCGATCGAAATCGCCGTCCCCATCACTGTCCAAGCGTTTGCCGACCCGTTGGTCCAACGCATCGTAGATGTACCGGATTTTCTGGGTCACGCTACCGACAGCCGAGGTCTTCTCGGTGATCGACTCCAAGCGGTTGCGGTGGTCCCACTCGTACAGGGTCACCGCACCGGTGGAGATCAGGGTCCCCGAAAGTGTTCGGCCAAAGTCGGCGGCTAGTTCGAGCCGGTTGCCTCGCTTGTCAAACTCACGGGTGAAATTGACCGCAGTTCCCACCAAGCCGATTATTTGGCTCTCGGCGACCCGTTGGGACCGATCGTCGTAAGCGAAATCAAAGTCCGTGGCGAGACTGTCGCTGTCATCGATCGACACCAGGCGGTGGGAGGTGTCATAGGCATAATCGAACGTCCGGTCCGTGGTTGCGCCTGTCTTCCATGTTTCGGTCTCGGTGCGGTATCGATTGTCGTAATCGTACTGCGTAATCCGTCCGTTGCGATCCGTCAGGGACCGCAGATTGCCGACGCCATCATACGAGTACGAGCGATTTTCTGTCCGTCCGCTGTAGACCTTGCCTGCCGTGACGAGCTGGTTCAGATGGTTGAACGCAAAATTGGTGACATTGCCCAGCGGGTCGGTGACGGACGTCACGTTCCCGAACGCATCATACTGCGAGTCCGTCGTCCCCGAGGCTGGATCGGTTGTCGAGGTGGGGCGATACCAAGCATCGAGATCGAATGACGAGACCTAACCCAAAGCATCTTCGATCGAAAGCACATTCCCGGTGCTATCACGGACGTACTGCGTGAAGGCAGAGGTCAATGCTCCGGCACCATCTGGGTCCGGCTGAATCGACTTGAACAGCCTGCCGCCATCGTCGTATTGGAAGGACGTTTCACGCCCCATCGGATCGGTGATGGTGTCGATCAAAGAATCGACGGTGTAACTGTAGCTCGTTTTCGGGCGCGCGTCGTCCCGCTAAAATCCAGCGAAGTTAATTTTGTCATCCGTCCGCGTTGGTCGTAGTCGTAGCTTGCGTAGTTGCCTTCTGCATCGGCAACCGTCTACCAGGCTGACAAGCAGGCTTCGCGCTTGATGATCGCGATGCGGTGCGCATCACGGAGTAGAGGGTAACGTGGGCGATGGCTTGGTCGTTTACAAGCCTTTCGCGATCGTCATGGACATCTTTCCATCGGCCTTGACCATCGCGTAAATGCCATCCTTGGTAACCCGGATCCCGTCGACGTTAAGGTTTTTCACCTCTACGTTTCCCCGGATTTCCTTTGGAAGCTGTTTGCGTAGACGCGCCAATTCCTCGTTCGCTCGTGCCTTCGCTTTCGTTAGCTCATCCTCCAGCTCGAAGACGGCTAATTTCTTAATCTCGTCAAGGATTTGCGAGTGTGCCAGCCAATCAGCTGCCTTGAGCAATAGATTCTTGGTTTCAACGGAAAACTCGAGCTGCTCGATTCGTAGTTCACTCTGTTCCACGTCGAGCGCGGGAATGCCTACCAGATAAAGTTTGCCCTTGGCGGACAACCTGCCCTGACTCGCCTCAAATTGCAACATGAATAGCACACCGTCACCAAGAGGTTCGATGGCGACATCCTGAATGGTGATCGATGCATTGTTGGTCAACGCGATCGACTGCTTTGACAATGCCGCGTCGAGCTGATCATTGAGCACTCGATGGGATACTTCCGTGGGCAAAAGTAATTCGAACGTGTCAGCGACCGGATTTCCGAGATCTAAATTTGGCAGCGGCGTCTTCTCTACATCCGGAGGTGCTTGCTGAGCGTGGACCGTTGTCTCGAGTTCGAGTGCCAGCGCCGAGCTGATACGGTCTTCACGATATTGAAATCCGGCAAACGAAACCTTCCTAGGAACAATTCTTAACCAGGTAGGTGGACTATCGGCAATCTTATGCACGGAACTCATCTCATCCCAGATTCGCTTCGCGTCGTCGCGTGGGTCAAGCATTTCGCTCAGATTGGCCTCGACATCGCGTTTGGCATCATTCAGGGCATTGCTTACCGGGCCCTGTACATGACCGGTAATGTCGATCCCTCCAATATGCTTAATCCTTGCTTCTGCCCTACTGACTTGGCCCGTGAGATCAAAGTTTGGCTGGACAGACCATGATTCGGTGATCTCAGGTGACGCGAAAGCGCGGATCGTTCCCGTGACATCAACATCGACCGATGCAAGCTCATCAATCTTGGTAACGAGCAGGTCGATCTTGACTCGCTTCTCGACCTGAACTCGCCCCGCCACCGATGTTGAGGCCGATAGGCTCCGGCCGACGGGGTCAATGGTGATCTGTAGATCGGACCGGGATGGATTTCCATACGCACGAAATCCATCGCTATTCGTGTCGAACTGGAAAGACCTCGGAATCGCACCTTCAAGTTGATCGACAAGCGCCTCTCGGCTGCAGTTCACCACAATCGAGACGTGACTCGTGGTCGATGCCGGAGTCAGAGTGTTGCCCGTTCGTAGCGGCGGATTCGGGAGAATGCTGACTTGTCGGTTCGACAACATGAAAACTGCGCCTGCCAAGACGAAGGCAGTAGCAATGATGATAACGGTCGTAATTCTCCACGTAGTACTCATTTAGAAAGTTCTTTCCGCTTGCTGTTGATCCTTGCTGTTTGCGCGTTTGCTCGCCCCAACCTCAGCGTGAGAATCTCCGAGAGACAAAATCTCGCGAGTCTCCGTATACGTGACACGGCAAAGCCACGCGGTCAGTGCCAGCTGTATCCACGTGTGGAATGGTGTGTTGAGGTACACCTGACTCGATTGAAACTTCCAGACTGCCGTCGTCCCATTCCAATGCGTCAAAAGCAGGCGGAGCAGACCGATGGACTCACCATTATGAGAGAAGCCGAAAAACAGCCAGAGCGTCCAAAGCATCTCAAGTGCCGCGAAGATCGCGATCGGCGCGATCATCAGACCTTTTCGCCAAGTATGTGACAGATTTGGTGCGGAAAACGGGCGACGAAGAAAGAATATCGTTGTTGCCGACCCGTCAGAGCTATCCACGTCCGTCCGCAGCAAACGCCTCAGAGTGACTGCCTCGCGAAAGGGAAAATAGAACCTGGCAAATGCTGTTGCAACCAGTAGCCCGCCAAATGCCGCGACGTATCCATTGTGAAAGCCCCCATCGGCGATGCCAAAGTTGCCGAGCTTCAATTCGCGGCTGGTTGCAATTCCGACGAGTACCAGTGAGAAGATGAGCCCTTGGTAGGCATTCTTCTCTGCCGTCTCGCGAAGCCGCACATACTCCTTCAATTGATCTTTCAAAATCCACCCTCCCCATAAACTGAAATAGATTCGCGTAAGGAACACTGGCCACAATACGGCGACTTTAGGGCGCACCGATTTACTGCCCGCCAGAGCGAGCGTGCCGATGCCGTTTGGGCAACTTGACTCGCAGGGACGACCTTGAAACCAGCAAACATTTTAAACGGCAAGCCCCCCCTTCCGAGCCGGCAAAGCATTAAAGGCGCGAACTACGCCCTACGATGTCCGCACCAAATAGCCCCCAAGTGACGGCGGTTGGACAAACCGCGATCTCTACGATAAGCAATTTGGCCGCGGAGGTGCCTGGGACCGAAGCAACTTTGCCTAGCGCGCTCCGGTGGCCGACACGAATGGCACTAGCTTAAGGTTGTTTGATTCGTCGCGTCGTCAGCTGCTGAAGTGCGACGGTCGCCTGCATTCTCTCTGATGGCGAATTTATTCCGGCAGCGGGCGACGATGTCTTTGGTTTCGAATGCGATTCTGAGTGGCGATCACGGGGATTTATACGACAACGCTGCTCACTTCGTGGGAACAAAGAGAGTCGTCGGCTTCACTGACGGTTCCGTGATTGATGTCCTAAAACCATTTCGACTTGTTGTGCGGCAGCTTGGTCGTGTTTCGAGGTTGCGTTAGACGCGCTCCGCGCTTTCGTCGGCGTTTGCGCGCCGCGGCTCCCAACGTCCAGGGCGATCACCGACGCGGTGGTAGGCGATCGTAGTGAGCATTGCATCAATCAACTGTGCACGACGCTCTTGGCGGGCAGCTTCAATCTTTGGAGCAAAGGCAGTCAGTGCTTGCTTGGCTCCTTTGAAACTCACCTTGCGTGGGTCGATGTCGTTCTCGTTGGCGGCAACGGCCATGACCGTACGGAGCAGGTTGTACGCCAGCAAGTGAGTCCAAATTTCCTTGTGAACCATGTCCGGCGTCTTGCAACGGAGGATGTCCATTTGCAATGTTGACTTGATCGACCGGATATCGAGCTCTCCGCTCCACCGCCGCTCATACAGATCTCCAATCTGCGCCCCATCGATCGAGACATCGAGGATCGTGGTAATGACCTTGAACTGTTTGACGCGATTGTTCTTGTCGCGCGCGTCAACGGTAACCTGACGCATTAACAACTCTTTCGGATAGGTCTGATATCGCTCACCCGTCATTCCGCGCGGCTTATTGGGACGCTGCCAAACGATGATGTCGCAATCGACTCTGCTCTCTGATGTCCAACTACCAGTGCGCTCGTGCTGAACGTGAGCAACCAGGTCGATATCTCGTTCACGCAATTCACAGGCGATGAAGTAATCGTCGAATAGGGCATCGGCAAGAACTACATCACCAGGCTTCAGAGTGTCGTACATTCGTCGGAAGAGATTCGTTTCACCTGTTCCCTTTCCGCTATACGCCGCGATGGATAAATCATGGCACGCGCCGGTTGCCAGCGACAGCAACACCGTAATTCTGGCGAGGGGAAATCCGATCCCCGGCTTTTGACTCGGCGGCTGTGGGTACACCGCTTGATTCTCGACCGTGTCCGGCATGGATACCGTTGAACCGTCAAGAATAAATATCGAACGATCGTTCCATTTCCACGCGCCCGCGGGCACGTTCGACTGTAGCTCCTCCGCAGTTCGTGTTGCTAAAGCACGAAAAACCTCTGTGGGAATACGACTTCGCGCCTTGCAATAGCTGGCCGTATTTGGCGAGCAAACCGTTTCGCCATTTGCAGCACGATGGGCGATGACTCGCGACACGGTATCGCGGCAACTGTGGTCTTCGCTAAGTACCTGGCTGAGGAATCCCCAGATAGTTGTGATGGGGTTAAACACTCGGTCCCGAAACTGGACGCCATGTTTGCTGAGGACTTCCAAAATATTGGCTTCGGTTACAATGTCTGCAAATGGAAGGCCCTCATTTCGTGTAAAGCGAGCGTGCAACTCCTTCAAGCTAGGCATTCCATGCCCTCCAACGTCGTCCATCAAAGCAATTTGCGTTCGCGGTCACCGCAACCAGCGTTTACAGTCATCATCGCGGCGACACGGACACGGTTGGTCACTCGGCGTCAAGAAGCGGAGAAAAAGGGCGAATGTCAGCTTAAGCTAGTGCCATTCGTGGCCGACACGGGCGCCGAGCTAGATCTCGAGACTATCTCAGCGGGTTCTTCTCGGAATTTAGTGGCAGATGGTCGATTTCGGCTTGTTTTTGTACATTTCGGGGATGAACAATCTCAACGAACATTATCGGGTTCTGCTGGGCCTCGATGAATCTTGGACAGTCTCCGACGTGGACCTTCAATTGGAGGATAATTCGGTTGTAATCGAACTCTCTCACCGAGGCGGTCCCTTGACCTGCCCTGAGTGCCAAGGCAGCTGCGGCAAGGCTGATACGGCACCTCCAAGATCATGGCGACACCTCGATACCATGCAATTCAAGACAGAGATCAGGGCCGCCGTTCCGCGATGTCGATGTGCGAGATGTGGAGTCAAGACGGTCGCGGTTCCGTGGGCGGGAAAGCACTCTCGATTCACTTTGATGTTCGAAGCTTTCGGTATTCGCGTTCTTCAGGCCGCAGCGAATGTCTCGCGGGCGGCAGCCTTGCTGGACTTGAATTGGGAGTCGGTGCATACGCTGATCGAACGAGCTGTTGCTCGTGGAATCGACCGACGAACATTGGACGAAATCAAGCACGTTGGTATTGACGAAAAGAGTCTGGGCAAGGGTCATGACTACGTCTCGGTATTGACTGACCAGGATCATCGGCGAGTTCTTGATGTGACCAAAGATCGCACCATCATGGCAACCGATGAACTTTGGCAAACACTGAGCGAAACCCAGCGAAATGCGGTCGAATCGGTGTCGCTGGACATGTGGCAGGCATTCATGACCAGTACGAGCAAGAATGCTCCCGGTGCCGAGATCGTGCATGATAAATTTCATGTCAGCAAATATCTCAATGAGGCGGTCGACAAGGTGCGGCGAAGGGAGCATCGCGAACTTAAGTCCGAAGGTGATGAGCGATTGACGGGGTTGCGTCAGTTGCTGTTGTACAACGAAGAGAATCTCGATGAAGATGGTCAGGTGGAGATGCAGATTCTTCAGAAAAGTGATCTTCGAACCGGTCGTGCTTGGGCGATCAAGGAGAACTTTCGCCATTTCTGGTTGAGTGCAGATTCCGAATCAGCGGGGGAGTTTTTTCGCTCTTGGTACGGCTGGGCGATTCGCAGTCGCTTGGAGCCGATCAAGACGGTTGCGAGAATGCTCAAGAGACATCTGCCTGGACTACTAAGCTACTTTCGGCATCATGTCACCAACGGGCTCGCGGAAGGATTCAATAGCAAGATTCAATCCATCAAGTCAGCCGCAAGAGGCTTTCGTTCTTTTGCCAATTATCGTCTCCGGATTCTGTTCTATTGCGGAAGACTCAACCTGCTGCCTGAAATACCGTGCCACTAAATTCCGAGAAGAACCTCTCAGCGTGGCTTCATTATCGTCGCGGTTCCTTTCGATTAAAAATCGGAAGCTTTAAGCCGACCTCGCGACAGATGCCTTACACGAAAAATCTTTACCGTGGATCCTTCGATGATGAAGACAACACGATGGGTTGGATAGGCACCAATGCCAAAGTAAAGTTCACGAATGTCAACACCAAGTTTTGCCGCTTTGGGTGATTGGGGTCGTCGGGCGGCAGAAGTGCTAAGCCCTTGGATCACGGGAAAAATCTATCGGTACCAGCGATTTGCCTGCTCGACCGAGCGGTGCTCACGCCACCACTCGTATGCCTCGTCAATGTCGGATTCGGCAATCGGCATGATGATAACTGTCAGCATTTAGTTCTCTACCGGGATCCCCTTACGCTTCCGGAATTCAGCATCGAAATCGTCAAACGGACGCCCGTCACCGCGCCGTGCGTGATCCAAAGCAAATTGAATTGCCGCTCGTTCTCCATCTCGCTCAATTAAGTCCAAGACGTATTGTTCAATGGTCGTGATGCCAGCACTGACAGCAAGCGACCTCACGGAAGGCGCTTGATCTGAAGGAATTTGAATTTGCATTTTTTTCTCCATGACGTCCAGTTTACCACTAGGAAACCGATTTGGTCAAAGTGATTCTCAACCCGGATTCCTATAGTTGATGGAAACGGTCTGATCCGGATTGACGGTGAAAATGGGCATTTTGATCGCCTCAGCGAGCAGTGATTTGGCACCGACTCGCGACAGTCCGCGGGCGAGCAGTTCCGACTTGACCTGATCGAGCAGTTGATCGAACCGCAGTTGATCCTGCTTGCCAAGTACGATTGTCACAATTTCTTGAATGACGGTGGGAGTCGCCGTTCGTTTTTTCTGTGGGGCTCCACCGTTACGGAGCGGGTGCTTACCGCTCGGCTTACCGTCACGAAGTGCGGACAATGCCGATTGAATCTGGTCGAGTTGTTCGCCAACTCGCTCCGCTTGAGTGGAAAGGTTGCCGAGTTCCATGGTTAGGGTGGCTTCGTGCGCGGTTAGTGTCTCGATGATGTTGCCGAGTTCTGCTTGCATGGTCATTTTTAAATTCCGAATTTGGACGGTGGAGCTGGGACACTTGAGATACTGTTGGTGATCGACTTAGCCAGTCGGTGGTGACGCCAAGGCATCAGCGAGCTGAAGAATCGTCGCCCGAGCGTGGGCAGGAAGAGACGGCCAAGCGGCGATCAAGCGACTCAAACTTTGAAAATCATCGCTGGGCGGCGATGCGATTTCGGCGGAGTCTGCAACGGCGTTGATGTCAGAGGTTGCCATCGTCTGACACGACTCGCCGCAAGTGTGCTGCTGTGGCGCTGATGAGATTCGTCGAATTTGACGTAAGTTACTTACAGGGAAGTCACTTACAACGCGAGTGAAACAGTCTTCGGAACCGAGGGTTGCAGGTTCGAATCCTGCCGGGTGTATTCTCTGTTTTCCTCGTGATTTGCCGACTCAAACGGCTACCGGCAGACGTCTGCCGAGCACACTTTCGACCAACTTGTTTTGGGTAGATACCCAAAACGTGTTCAGGAGCGTGCAAAATGGCGTTTTCAACCAAGCGAATCCCCAAGCGGCGCAAACATCGCAGCGGACAAGCGAGAGTGACCCTCAACGGCAGGGATTACTATCTTGGCGACTGGAAATCACAGACGTCGATTCGTGAATATGACCGGCTGATTGCCGAGTACCTGGCAAGTGGCCGAAGCCCCAGTTTCGGAATCGAGCGAGAAGCCTACACCGTGGCAATGCTCAATCGGGATTATCTGAGTCACTGCCGGACCTATTACGGTACCCAGACGGGAAGCGAGTTTCATTCAATCAAGGCCGCACTGAAACCGGTTCGGGAACTGTACGCCGATCACGACGCCGCTGGTTTTGATCCTGTGGCGTTCAAGGCCGTGCGTCAGACGATGATCGAAGCCGGGCTGACCCGCCAAGGAATCAATCCACGGATGAAGCGGGTGCTACGTGGTTTCAAGTGGGCTGCATCTGAAGGCAAGCTACCCGCCGCCGTCTATGAAACCCTCCGGCTAATCCCATCGCTCAAACGTGGCCGCACTGCCGCGCCCGAGACTGAGCCGATCTTGCCGGTTGAGGATGACGTGGTTGAGATCACGCTGACAGCGATGGCTCCCATCGTGGCCGATATGGTACGAGTCCAAAGGTTGATCGGCTGCCGCCCTGGCGAAGTTTGCAATCTCACCCCTGCATCGCTCGATCGTTCCGATAGCGTATGGGTGGCGACATTGACGGAGCACAAGACCGCCCACCACGGACACGAGCGTAAACTGTACGTGGGTCCCAAGGCACAAGCGATAATCGAGCCGTACTTGGATCGTGAAGCCAACATGCCACTATTCCGCCCGAGTGAGGCCGTAGCAATGCGTCAGGAACGCGATGCAGCGAACCGAACGACACCGAAGTCATGCGGCAACGCACAGGGCCGGAAATACGATCGTGGGGGCCTACGTGGCAAGTCTGCTAAGAAGTCACCGGGGGAAGCGTACACGACGTTCAGTTACCGCCGTGCGATCCACAACGCTTGTGATCGTGCGTTCCCTGCGCCCCAGCCAATTGGGCAGCGAGAAGGTGAGACCAAAGCGGCATGGCAGCGTCGCCTATCCGACAGCCAATTGGCGGAACTGAAAACTTGGCAATCGGATCACCGATGGAGTCCGAACCGA
The DNA here is from genome assembly GCA_963763175.1 of uncultured Planctomycetota bacterium. Lineage (GTDB taxonomy): Bacteria > Planctomycetota > Planctomycetia > Pirellulales > Pirellulaceae > Rhodopirellula. The sequence goes on from CAVXOB010000011.1 coordinate 2,657,130, forward strand.
CTACGGCATGCCAAGGCAACCGAGGTAAGGAAAACTCTCGGACTGGAAGCCGCCCAGGTCACACTCGGACACCGCAACGCGGACGTGACACAGGTTTATGCCGAACGCGACCAAGCACTGGCAAAGCGTGTTGCGCTGGCCGCTGGTTGAAGTGATTTTGATAGACTGATGATTCAAGTCGGCAGGGGAGTAGCTACCCCGTGATGCGTCGACCCGTGGCGAACCTCTTTCCCGCCGCTGGTCGATGCGTCACCGACGTTCTCACAAAGGAAAGAGAAATGGAAGAATTTGACAACGAAAGTCGGAATGTCCGCAGTGTTGAATGTGACCTCGTGTCTGTGCGCCAATCGACGTACATCCAAAACGGTTTAGATACTAACGTTGATGCGGTCCGTTCCTACGAAGTTCAACCCGCTTGGAACATGTTGTTGTTTTTTTACTATTGGCTCCATGAAATAGATCGTGGAGATGCTGATGGTGCAGAATACTACCGAGATTGCTTTGACGCGGCTCGTGAGATTCTTGTGGAAAGAGACCAGCTCACGAAGACCGGATGCCTTGCCGGCACTCCCGCCTTCATGTCACCAGAGCAAATCAAGGCCGAACCGCTTGACGCACGTAGCGATCTATTCAGCCTTGGCAGTGTGATCTATTCGATGTGCACTGGCGTTTCGCCATTCAGACGCGACAGCGCGATCCAGACAGTGAGGATGATATGCGATGAATCGCCCGAACGCCTTGAGGACGTGAACCCTGCCATTCCGACTTGGCTCGCTGCGATTGTTGCTCGACTGCATCAACGCAATCCGATCGAAAGGTACCAATCCGCCTCAGATCTCACCGCAGACCTGAGTGCATGTCTCGCACACGCCCAGAATCCAGAATCATGCATCCAACCAAGGAGCGTTCTGCGGCTGAAAGACCGCTACGAGAAGGCGTCGCGACCGCGAGTCGGCTTAACACGTAAAGCCTTCGCCTCGCTGGCCGGTATCGGCTTGATCGCGGTTATCAGTTGGATGATGTGGGGCAACGGTGCTGGATCGCCGATGCAAACTGCTGGCGAGCGAATGATCTTCGTCGAAGGGCAGGTTGTTGATTCGCAAGACAGCCCGCTCGCCGGCGCAACCGTGCTTGCCGTTCAGAAAACTTGGACTGGCGGTTATCGACAAAAGCGGTTGAAAACGAAGACGGATGCCAACGGGCGATTCAAATTCGACAACTTCGCAACCGCCGGGAAGCAATATGCGTACTTGCTGACCGCGTTGCCAAAGGGGCACAGCATGTCAAGCGTCTACGAATTGGTGCAAGATGGTAGCCAACAAGCCCCGGTGAAGCTCAGCGCTCAGGCATCGAAGCCAACGAAAATTCAAGTGGAGGATACCAAGGGCAATCCAGTGGCGGGCGTGAGGGTGCTTCCGTCGTCTCGCAAGACGAAGACGGGGCAAGAGCACATGACGTACGCTATGCAAGTTGCTGATTCCGAACAGATCACTGATAGCAACGGGATCGTTCACCTGGACTCGTTCCAGCCAGACGACCAAGCCGAGATCACGATCGACGTCAAAGGTGATGTGCAAAATCATTCGATCAAAATCGGAAGCGAAGCGACTTCAGTCGTCACGGTGGTGGGCGATTTAGATGCGGCAGCGGTCGTGGTAACAGGAACCGTAACCGACACGACCGGTACGTCCACAGCTCTCCCCAAATAAGGGTCGTGATCTATCCCTGCCCAAGCTCCTCATCTACCTCCGCTCTTTCTTCCGGTTCGGCTTCGCGGTCATCAGCCCGCTCGCCTGGAGTCGTCGGCCTCATATGAGGTTTCTGTTCGTAACCTGGCAGGTCTTGGCGAGCAGATGTCCAGCACGTGTTGTTCGCTGGCTTATCGATCATCTTCGCAGGCTTCCTCTCCACGGTCTGTTACCTCGCCGCAGTTGCCCTCGCCTCATACTCTCTTTCTGTTGGATTACATTTGGTATACTGCCTCGTAGAAAGAAACCGGAACTAAGTACAGGGGACTCTCACCCCACAAGATCACGCCCATGTTGGGCGTACTGCACCGAAGGACGGCTTGCGAGTTTTCACGAATGGACAATTGAATTTCCCGGCCCGGTGACGGGCAACGTTCGCCCACGAAAGACGCCATGATGATTCATCGATTCCGTGCTGCCCTCCTGAGCGTTCTGGCCATTGCAACCGCGAGCGTCTACGCGGATGAAACAGACACGAAGAGTTACCCGGTGCTATCCGGCGTTGGGATCGCCTTGCGAGAAAGCGAGGGAGAGCTATTTGTCGGATTCGTCGTTCCGGATTCTCCCGCAGACAAATCTGGACGCATCCACGAAGGCGATCGTCTTGTCGCGGTTCAATCCGACGATAAAAAAACCACGCTAAACGGAAAAACCATCGGCGAGGCCGCAAGCACGATTCGTGGTCCATCAGGAACTAAATTGGTACTCACCTTGGTACCCAACAACACAGAAAAAGAGACTTCTATAACGCTGTTGCGTGCGCCACTTGCGCTTACAGGGATTGATGACGCTTCATACCGATCTTTCATCGACAAGCCAGCGCCCGAGATGGTACTTTCAACGTTGGATGGGAAATCAACCAAGAAGTTATCGGATTACCGTGGAAAGGTCGTCGTCCTCGATTTCTGGGCTTCATGGTGTCCAAGTTGCTATGCTCCGGTTACGAAGATGCAAGACGTTGTAAGTCGACACGACGATTGGGAAGGTCGCGTCGAGATGATTACCGTAACGGTCGATTCTGGTCTCGAGCGCGCGGTAGCGACCGTTGCGAAACAAGGCTGGGATCGAACCAATAACATGTCAATCGAATTTGACAAACTAAAACACATTGGGGTGTCGGTCGTTCCGGCAACCATCGTTATCGCAATGGATGGAACCATCGCCACAATGGCGGGCTCGCATGCAATTGATGTCGAACGGGAAGTCGAAGCACTCCTTGCTGCTCAACCAAACAAACCCGCGATGTAGCTCACCCCGGCGTGCCCGAGCCTGCTAGCTTCGATGGCCGCATAACGTCGACGGACCTTCTCAAAGAAGGACTCGTACAGGTGACGCATCTGCTTTTCAATGTCTTGTCCGTAAACGTTGTTCATCGCCGGCCTCCGTGGAATCGAGTTACCTCGATTCTACAGGATTACCGAAGTTATTTCCGAACGGTTCCTAAGAGGCCTCCGCCCATGCGAAACGGTGGTCGCCGAGATAAAGATAGCTAAGAATCACGCCACCGAAGATCGTGCCGTGGGGATTGGTGTCTCTTGGCATCATCACGACCTTGATCGCCATGTGCCGCTCGTTCGTTGGTTCGTCAGACACGGGTAGCGTTCACACGACAACCGTGTGAGCCTTGAACTCTGTCGAGAGGGACAAAATTATTGCAATAGTACATGTGGGCTAGGATCGCTTGGTACAATTTGATTTCAACTTCTCTTTCCTCATGGAGTACATCGTGACACGTTTATTTTTCGGGTTGCTGTTTGTCGGAGCTTTTATTGCCACTCTTGCAACCGGTGCATACGCCGACGATGCAATGGACGAGGCGGTCAAGAAGGACCGTAAGCAGATCGAAGGAACTTGGAGGGTCATCGCCCTCGTAGTAAACGGTGACAAGGCGTCGGAAGAAGACGCCAATAAACTCAAGGTGGTCAACGGTTCGGATGGAAAATGGAGCATTTTTTCCGAAGGCAAGGAGGTTAGCAACGGAACCAGTACAATCAATCCGACGAAACAACCGAAGTCCATCGATTTCACGGCGACTGATGGACAAGGGAAGCTGGGTCACTATCTGGGGATTTACAAGCTCGATGGAAAGACTCGAAAGATGTGCTTCGTTTCATCGGACAAACAGCGTCCCACCGAGTTTGCTTCGGAGCCGCTCAGCGAGATCATTCTTGTCACATTTGAGCGAGTCAAAGTCAAGTGATGTCCCACGGTGAATAGGCACAAATGGCATCCTACGAGTCGGAACGGATGACGCCGACCAGCTTTCAGTGTTTCTGAAACACCGATTATCTGAGCAAGACATCACTTCATAAGAAGGAAGAACAGGATTTTACGAACGCTGCTGTTGCTGATCTTTCTCGTGGGCTCGTCACTTTTGGCCGAGGATCGAGTCCTTTTCAACTTCGAGAACACCGATGCCGCAAAGCAATGGCAAACCGTCCAGATTCGAACTAATTTGTTCATCCAATTCAAAAAAGGGACACCACATGATATTCATCAAACTAGGCGCAACGATCTTCGCATTCTTGGCGCTCACTTCATTTGTCTGGGCATCTGAGTCAGACGAACTTCGAGAAAAAGCCAAGGCAATGCAGCGGGAGGCTGCCGAACTCGCTAAGGAAGGCCATAAAGACGAGGCAATAAACCTGAAACGCAGAGCCGTCACCATGTTTGAAGATGCCATGCGTCTTCAACAAGGACATATGGGACAACGGCATCCTGAGATCATGAAGCTGAAGCAATGGCTGGAGAAGTTGCGTCAGGAAGAGAAACTTCTCTTGGACGAAGCTGGGGCAGGTGAACGGCTCGCTGATGTTCGTCGTGAGGCAAAACAGATTGAGGCGGAACTGGGTCATCTTTCGCAGCGGCCTCAACATGAACAAGCTGCACCACACGAAGATATTTCCCGCCGCTTGGAACACATGAGGATTGCCGTTGAGCACCTGAATCATGCTGGAATGCACGATGTCGCCGAACATGTTACTCAACGAGCCGAAGCCACTGAGAGGGAACTGCATGAGCATCAGAAGCGTAAAGGTGGCGATGTGATGCACGAGATCATGAAGCAACTGGATGAACTGCGGCACGACGTTGGACGGCTTCGTAACGAGGTGAGCGAACTCAGGGAGAAGAGGTAATGTCCCCGCTGTGGAAGTCCCTTGTCTTTGTTGCGCTCATGGCGGGCATACCATCATCACATAGCTCGGCAGCAGATTTGGAATGGGTGCGAGTTTCAGAGAACGCTAAAGGTTTCGTGCTGGCCGAATCAAAAAGGCCATTCATTCCATGGGGATTCAACTACGACCACGAGGGCGACGGGGCGCTGCTCGAAGACTACTGGGATGACAACTGGCCCACAGTTGAATCAACATTTCGGGAGATGAAAGAGCTTGGGGCCAATAGGGTCCGCATTCATCTCCAGTTCGGCACGTTCATGGAAAGTCCGACCGAGCCACGGCAGCATTCTCTTAGTCAACTTACCCGGCTTGTGAGATTGGCCGAACAAACCGGGCTGTACCTCGATCTCACTGGGCTCGGGTGTTACCACAAACAAGACGTGCCGCCGTGGTATGACAAGCTGAGCGAGCAGGATCGTTGGGCGGCGCAGGCGGTTTTCTGGGAAGCGGTAGCGAAGACATGTTCAGATAGTCCAGCGATCTTTTGTTACGACCTTATGAACGAGCCGGTCGTTCCCGGTGGAAACAAGAAGCGAGATGATTGGCTGGGACCGGGATTCGGTGACAAGCACTTCGTGCATTTCATCGCTCTGGATCGGCAAAACCGAAACCGCCCAGACGTTGCTCGGAAGTGGATTCGTACCCTCGTCACGGCGATTCGCAAGCACGACAAGCGGCATCTGATCACGGTCGGCCTCGTGCCATGGAGTCTGGACCGTCCCGGCCTGACATCCGGGTTCGTCCCCGAAAAGATTGCCGATGATCTCGACTTCATTGCCACCCATCCGATGATCGCACACCTTCGTCGCACGCAAGAGTTCGGGAAGCCGATCACGATTGGGTCGGATGTTTGGGTCGGTGGCGGTGCGATCATCTGTCCCGGCGTCACCATTGGATCACGGACAGTCATTGGTGCTGGTAGTGTCGTCACAAGGGACATCCCAGACAGCGTTTTTGCTGCTGGGAATCCGTGTCGGGTGATTCGTCAGATTACGGAAGAGGAACATGGCTGATCAAAGCCCAGACAACCTCTTTGCCGATCTTCCGACCGATCTCCCCGAGGAACTGATCGAAGTCCTCGTCGAAAACAAACACGTCCGCATTGAACGAATTGTTTCCACCGGCCACACATCACCTGAAGGATACTGGTACGATCAGGACGACGCCGAATGGGTCGTTGTCCTGAAGGGCGAGGCCAAGTTGCTCTTTGAGGACGACGATGATCCGATACCGATGCGGCCCGGCGATCATGTCCTGATTCCGGCCCACCGAAAACATCGAGTGGAGTGGACGACATTGGCCGAGCCGACCGTTTGGCTTGCAGTGTTTTACAAGGGCTTCCTCGGCAAGATAGTCGCAGACAGAATCAAGGATCTGCTGCCCAAAAGTCGTTGGCAGTTCGACATCGATTTCATTCGTCATGGTTTTTTTCGTTAGTGGGGGAAGGATGGGTAAAGTCGACGCAGACCGGAACATCTGCAACGGCTTTTTTGAGAGGATGGCGGTCCGCGCTCCTCGACGCAAGAAAGTAACCACCAAGCAAAGTAGCCATCACGCTCCGCCGTGATGAGCCCGAGTGTGGAACACAAACCCACCAAAGCGGTGACCACAGCAAACCAATCGATTGTAAAAAATTCCCGCGAGTCTTAATCCTATGACGCCTCGCGAATGGGGCTCATCACGACGGAGCGTGATGGCTACTCTTCCAGTGCACGTACTCGCCTTGGGCAAGCTTCGCTTTGAGGGGATTGTTGGCGATGTAGCGGCGGAAGTGTTCAAATTGTTCGTTCGAACGCACGAGGTGATCGAAGCCGTCTTGCTGCCAGACCCTGTCGCTCGCTGAGATCGTCGATCCGGTCCTTCGCTCCGGTGTAGTCGCTGGTTTCCGGAGTTTCCGCCAATGCAGCACGAATCGGATTCAGGTCCACATACGCCGCACATACCAGCAAACTCGCTTCATCGAGCAAAACTTACGCGTGATATCTTCCTTCCCAAAAATGACCGCGAACCTCGTCCTCGGCATTCCTGCGTCTAGCAATATTCTTGGCCGTACACCGCATCCACCAACTGATATCCGACAACCGTCGCCGTCGTTCGGCGATCACTTCTGGCTGGTTGAGAATCATATCCAGCTCTGGTTTGCTGGGCACTGCTGGCCATAGGACTCGAGCGTAAGGTCAGCCAGGACAACGAAGAGTCGAACAATGCAGTGCACCCAGACGCCGAATGGGCGATGGTAACTGCGGACGATCATCAGCCAACGTTACTTTGTTGACTATTTCCTGACTGCCATTGGAAAATTTTCCGCTTCACACGGGTGGTGGTCCTGTCGTCGCTGAACGAATACGTTTGGAGTGGATCGAGATACACGAGCGGATTGCGCCAACAAATCCCGAGCACAAAGCAGGCAAAGGAATTCAGCCGAATCCCACTACGTTGAGTCGGTACGACGAACCACGATCGTGCCAGCGGCCAAGTCATGAAGGGTTCGCCGCAGGGGATGATGCCACAAGAGAACAATCGATGTCGATGTAATAAGAATTTGGGTCAGGTGAGGTAAATACAAGAAGATCGGCGTCCAAGTTGCATTGGGCTGAGCAAAATGCCCCGCGGCAACCATTATCACCTGAATGATCACGAATGGATACGCCGCAGCAAACCGCAGCGTGCTTCGTGCGTAACCCACTCGTTTGCCATCGATCCCGATCGCCCGTATCCCGAGGAACCGTTTTCCACTTGTCGCGCCGCTGCGCACGATGCAGACAATGTACGTTCCGATAAAGATAGCGAACATTGACAACATGACTCCGAGAACGATCTCACCCATGGTTTCCCGACCGTAGGTTTCTAGATTCATGTCAATCTTATGCGCAAAGAGAAAAAAGGCTTGCATGCCTACCCCGAAGAGTATGAGGGCAGTCGCCCAATTGAGTGCCTCGGCGGCGATCCGTTTCAGCGGATTTGCCAGGCGATCCACGCCTGGTGCGTAGCGGTCCAAGGCGGTCATCAACACATCGTAATTCGGATAGCGATCCTCGGGTTTCTTGGCGATCATTTTCATCAGTACCGCTTCTTGCTCCGGTGTCAAATCGCTCACCTCACCCAGCAGCGATGGTGGCGTCTCGGCCACTTGCAAGGCAATCATTTCCACAGCACCGGCAGCTTTCAGCGGCGGTCGTCCGCTGAGCATTTGATACAACGTCATGCCGAGTGCATAAATGTCACAGCGGCAATCAACTGTCTTGCCCATCGCTTGCTCGGGTGCCATGTAGGCGGGCGTTCCCACAATCGTACCCGCCTCGGTCACACCGGGGTCAATCGTGACATGACGCGAGACACCGAAGTCCGTCACTTTCACTCGACCGCTGGGATCGACCATTAGGTTGGCGGGCTTGATGTCGCGATGCACCACTCCTTGACGATCCGCTGCTTGTAACGCTTCCGCAGCTTGATGGACAATATCCCAAGCCCGTGGAATCGATAACCGCCCCTCGTCTTTGATGATCTGCGCGAGATTTCGCCCAGGGACGAACTCCATCGCGATGTACGGCGTGTTCTTCCAGAGCCCATTCCCAAACACTTTGGCAACTTTGGGGTGATTGACCTTGGCGGCCAGCTGAGCTTCGCGACCGAATCGCTCCAATAGCAACGGGTTCTGAAGCATCGGTTCGGCAAGCACTTTCACCGCGACGATTCGCCCGAGGACTCGATCTCGACCACGATACACGCATCCCATTCCACCGCTGCCAATCGCTTCGTAAATGTCGAACTGATCGATACGGTCAGTGATGGAAGCTTGGTTTTCGCCAACGACGGTTGATGTCGCACTGGCGGTGGCGGCCGGGCTGACTTCAATCTGTTCACCCCATGTCGCACCCGCGAGCAGGTCGTAGATGGTCCAGCCGCAAGAGTTCCACCGTGCCGTGAGATACAACAGAGATGGTGAAAAGAAGATCCAGATCACAAAGCAGACCAGCACCAACGGCAGCGGCAGATGAATGCTAAGTATCGCGAATGCGGGCACGACCAATCCCGGCACCGCTTCCAGAAGAAAGCACAGAACGAGTTTTGTTACGACGCGCATCAGACGGCGCCACCAGGCAGGTCGCTCGCCCGCAAAATTCAACAAACAAAATCCAAATCCACGTCGGACCGGTGTCCAGCCAAAAAGCGTTTCAAACAAGATCAGGTAAAGGATGGGCAACGTAAACGGCAGCGTTGTTAGCCATAGCGGCCCTTGGCCGAAACCATTTCCGTATTGATGCAATGACCAAATCTGAACCATTCCGGCGGCAATAAAGAGGAGCATTCCTTCCAAGACCGTCGACCAGATTCGCGGCCGCCAGTTCGCCCGCTGAACCCGCACCAGCAGCAATCGAGATAACTCATCCGCGACCTCAGCGGCATCGGCATAGGGACGCGCATCGGCGGCTGGATGCGCGGCGTGAGGGCTGTCATCTGGCACCGCCTGTTTGGGGGCGGTCGCCACCCGATCGCGTTGAGCCAAACACTTGCCCAGTACATGACAGAAATCCAACCTCAAACCTGGATTGGCTTGCTTGATACGGCGAACCAAGCTTGGATGAGACAATACGGGATCGATTTCCGTCGGGAGTTTTCCCGTGACGAGAAAACAAAATGTTGCACCCAGACGAAAGACGTCCTTTGAAACATCTTCATTCGTAGCGAAAGTCGCAGAGACTTTTGGCAGTGCAAACCGATCATCGTTGGCCTCGGCCCCTGTGCCCAACCCGACCAGTCGTACGATCCCGTTCTGGTCCACCAGCAGTGAATTGGGATTCAGGCGATCGTGGGTCAATCCGCACGCGTGAATCGCCTGCAGCCCCAGGGCCGCGTCACGCATGGAACGGATTAGTTCTTGATTAGGGAAGAATCCCTCGGCCCATCTTTCTTTTCGACTGCGAGGCAGAAAACCGTCCAGAGTTTGTCCATCCACAAATTCTTCGGCGACATAGGCAACGCCGTTGTCCATCCCCGCTTCGAGTACGCCAACCGTGTTAGGGTGATTCAGTTGCGACAGCATTTCAGCACGCCGCAGAAACTCTGCGCGAGCATCGTGGTCGGCGGACGAATCGAGGACCCGCAACAAGACTGGTCGATCAAGGTGGCGGTGAATCGCGCGGTAAACGGTTCCACCTGACCAATCGTGTACCGCCTGCAAATCTCGATAGGCCCCGATTCCTGTTTCATCTTCCCCCTTTTGGTCGCGATGGTCTCCCGAGTGCGGGCGACTGAGCTGCGCTGGCTGATCAGTTCCGGGTGTCAGCGTTTCGGCATAAGTGGCGGAATCAAATTCAGTTCCGCTTTCCATTGCTGACTGTAGTAAACACTTTGGGCAATCGTTCGGTCGCGTCCCAGTGGGAAGGATCGTACCGCACTCGGGGCATTGATTTTGGGATTGATTCACTGCTCTTCTCCATGGTTTCCTAGCGTTCTACCGAAGAGTTAAGCAAACGCCTGGAAATGTTACAGCCAAAATTCGAAAATCTGCAATCTCTCAATCAAAAGCAGCGAAAAGAGAGCGGATTTCGTCATCCACGTCGTCTGGATCGACAACGGTTTGAGCGACTTGCTCTCGAAGCACTTGACGAAACCGCTTTCGCAGTCGATGCACGGCGACCCGCGAGGTCGACTCGTTCAGCTCCAGCCGATCGGCGACTTCGGCCATCGCCGCCGGGTCGCCACCCGGCGTGATAAACTCTCGCAGAACATCGAACTGTTCCGCCTTGCCGGCGATTTCAAACTCGACTCGTAGTTGCTTAAACACGTGATCCAACAGCGTCCGCACCCAGGCCCGGTCGAACTGCTGTTCGGCCGTCAACGCTGCGGATCGCTCATCACGGAAGAATTGCTCAGCACGTCCAAGATCGATCGAAAAACCGATTTTGCCGCTACCTCGCTTTAGCGTCCTTTGCTTGCGCCATTCATTGGCCATCAATCGCTTCAGGGCGGTCAACAAAAAGGCTCGAAAGCGTCCTTTTGAGCAATCGACCGAATTCAAGTAGTTCTTTTCCAAGAGCGCTGCGAAGAAAGACTGAGTCACATCCTGAGCTTGTTCAGCATCACCGAGGCGGCGGCGCGCATAGGCATAGAGCGGCAAGTAGTAGGCTTGACAAAGGCTCGACATCGCCTGCTCGGATTCGGCGGACGAACGGTGGGCCGCCAACATCACCAAGCTCCATTGCGTCGTCTCAAACGCACTGCCACCGCATGGCGGTCCTGGGTTAGTCGGTCTCGTATTCTCATCGTTGTTCCTATTCATTCAACTAGTCCTCAATCACCGACGACGGTTGGCTAACCAAGTACCTGAACGATGGGGGGCTCGTAGATTCTGAGATAATTTTTAGTGGCGTTCAAGCATCAGCGAGCCGCTGCGTGGTAAGCATGGCACCCGTTTAAGCATGCCATCCCATCGGGGTAGGTTGTCAGAACCAGTGCCCGTGATTCATTGCTGCGGCGTGATTAGTAGCGTCTCGGTTTTTTGGATTTTCTTCAGCACATCGAGGGCCGCCAGTTTCACGATGGGCGCCAGTTCCGGATCGTCTCGCACGGCCTCAATCGCGGGTACCGCGGCATACGCGGCCTTACCGAATTCTCCTAGCAAAGAAACTACGAGAACCAGATACCAATCGCGTTGATCCTTGTAGCTGCCATGTTCGTCGCTGCGATACCCCAGTGCTGCGTAACCGTCGGCAGACGGGGCGAACCCTTTTCGCGGTTTCAAATAGGTCTTCACGCTCGGCACGTGAACCGTCAACATCTTGATCAAGGTTGGAATCGCGACTTCGCCCGCGGGTCCCATACGTGACATCGCCGACGCCGCAGCAAATCGCAGAGCCGAAACAGGTGGAATTTTGTTGCCGAACATTTCATCAAATTCCGGCACGTTGTTGACGTCGTTCTTCTGAGATGGAAGTTCACATTTGAGCATCGCGTGCAGTCTGGGCACCGTGTCAGCGGCGGCTGGACCGATGCGTTTCAAACAGAGTACGACTAGAATGGTTTCCTCCGTCACCGGCTCGTCCAGCATTTTCCGGAGCGTTGGTAACGCGAAACCGGAATTGCCTTTCAGTTCGGCAAGTTCCTTTAGCGCCACCTGGCGTTCGGCAGCGTCTTCGGACTGCAGACGTTTCAACAATTCCGGTTGCTGATCGTTCTGAAAAACAACCGGTGCAGAGACGGTGTGATCGACGTGACCAAATTGAATGATCATCGACAACAGCATCACGTACATTGGCTGGGTTCTTCGGAAGACGAGTGCTTCGACTCTCATTGCCGCCCCTAGCATTCCACTCCTCGATTTCATGGCTTGCGGTCCATTTATGTGTCGCTCAATCTGACTCCAGTGTTGTTCTGTTTGCCTGATGGATAGGCTCTAATCCAGTTGTCGTAGACCGATCAGAATGCTTCTTGACGGAAGTTTTTACTACCGACACGCTACAGAATCCAGCGTCCGTCGCTGGTCGACGATGACGCACAATCGTTGACTGCATTCAATTTTGTTGTGAATTCTTTCGCCGCCTGCGTGCCGGCACAGGGCGATCAATACTCGTGAGACTTCGTTTGTCATTGAGCTCCGATTCGCCGGAAAGCGGCCCAGAAGCACTCAGAGTTGGACGATTCGGCTTAAACTGCAACGACTGCGGTGACAACTGACACTGCGGCGGCGACGACGCTCGCGGCAGGCTGGCGATATTAAACTGCCATCTCCTGATGTGCTAGAATTCGACTTTTGCTTCCATCGCAAGTTGATCGATATTGCGGGAAATTCGCTGATGAAGGAGATCGTAGCGTCATGGCACTGACAAAGACCTTGTTGCACGTTCGAAATTTATTTCGTTCCAGCCTCGTCCTCGTCCTCAGCTTCGCTGGTTCCGTCTCGGGAGCGGGATCGTTTGAAAGCTTCCATAAGAAGCATTGCACTCGCTGTCATGGGCCTCAGAAGCAAGAGGGTGATCTGCGGATCGATCGGCTGTCGCGCGATTTCAAGTTAGGCGTGGACACGCATCAATGGGCGGAGGCCCTGGAAAAAATCAACAGCGGCGAGATGCCGCCAGAGACAGAACCTCAGCCGACTCAGGACGAGATTGCGGCGTTGGTCACGAACCTTGACGCGAGACTGAAAGAAGGTAGAGCAGCGCGGATGGCGGCGCGACCGGCGTTGTCGCATTATCGCTTGAGCCGGAAAGAGTATCAGAACACGGTCTACGATCTGCTCGGCGTGCGCTATGATCCCACTCAGCCGGGAGAATTGAACGAAGACACATTGTGGCGTGGTTATGAGCGCATTGGATCGCAGCTTTCGCTTTCCCCGTCGCATATGGATCGCTATTACCGCGCGGCGGACATCGTACTCGACCGAGCGTTTTCTACCACGTCCGGCAAGGCTCGCACGGTCCGCAAGACCGCAGCGGAATTGCGCTATGGGGGTGGGAAGAGCCAGCATGCGGCGTTGGACCGGTTGGGCATCAAGCGGCCCTTGCGTTACCTCCTCTTTCCCGGTCGCGTCGAGAACGCGCTCTCACCCAACTGGTTTGGAAAGACCGGGCCAGAACATAGCGGGCTCTACAAACTTCGCATCCAGGCAAGCGGAATCCGGCCCCCTGGCGGCCAGACGGCCCACTTGAGCATTGGCACACAGACCAGTGAGGAGACCGTCGAGGGCGTCATCGAATTTGACATCACGGCACCAGAGGACCATCCGCAGATTTATGAGTTTGAGGTATTTCTAGAGATGCCGACGACGCTGCATTTCAGCGTCGTCGCCACGGACGTAGTGGACCGCAGGGCCGGCGCTGCGTTTCGCAATGAGCTCACCAGCAAGTCATATATTTTTACGCACAGCAGCGAGACGTTGCTCCTCAACCCGAACGCACCGCAGATGTTCGACGGCGAAGGGAACGGCATCTTCTCGACAGTGCTGGTCGATTGGATCGAATGGGAAGGACCGCTGGTAACGGAGGCGGAAAAGTCTCGGCGCAACGGTCTTGTGCCTCCCGATGATGCGACGCCCGAAGCGGTTGCGCGATCATCTGCGACGCTTTGCCGAGCGGGCTTGGCGGAGACCGGTGGAGCCGGAGGAGCTGGTCGACTATCTGCAATCCTACCAGGAAGAACGCGATGCGGGCGAGTCAATGGCCGGTGCCTATCAGATCGCAATGCAGGGCGTGCTGACTTCCCGAAATTTTATCTATCTCGTCGAGGGCGAGCCAGCGACCCGCGAACATCTTACCGACTGGGAACTCGCTTCGCGGCTCTCGTATTTTCTGTGGAGTTCGATGCCCGACGACGCCCTCTTCGCCGCAGCCAAGGCCGGCAACCTCAATGGCGAAGGCCTGAAGCAAGAAGTGGACCGGATTCTGACCGACAGCCGCATCAACCGCTTCATCGACGACTTCTCTCGGCAGTGGCTGCAACTGCACCGCGTCGGCAAGTTCCCGCCGGACAAGGGACTGTACCCGAGCTATGACGACTGGCTCGAGACGAGCATGCGGGCCGAGCCAGTCGAGTATTTCCGCGAGATGTTCGCGAAGAACCTGCCCCTTGAGGGCTTCCTCGATTCCGACTGGACGATAGCGAATGCCCGGCTCTGCGATTTCTATGGACTGCCGGAACCGAAGACGGGCGACTTCCAAAGAGTGTCGCTCAAGGCCGAGGACCATCGCGGCGGTCTGCTCACGATGGGTGCCGTGCTCGGCCTCACCTCGGACGGAACCCGACATCGCCCGGTGCATCGCGGCGTTTGGCTCAGCGAAACAATTTTCAACCAGACGCCACCGCCACCGCCGGCCAATGTGAATCCGATCGAACCGATTCCGCCCACGGGTACCAAGGTAACCATCCGCCAGAGAATCGAAGCACACGCTAGGAACGCGAGTTGTGCCGCCTGTCATCGCAACATCGATCCCTTGGGATTGGCATTTGACCAGTACGATGCTATCGGCCAGTGGCGCACCCGCGAGCTTGTCCCAACGGGGGTGGGCGACGATCCGGTGGTTGATGCCTCTGGCGTCATGCCCGATGGTCGTCCATTTACCGATGTCGCACAATTCAAACGGCTTCTGCTGCAAGACCGCGACAAAGTCCGGCGGGCCTTCATCGAGCATCTTTGCACCTACGCCCTTCGCCGCGTGCTGAGCGTGGACGACCAGGACGGTGTCGAGGCGATTGTCGAAGAAGCAAAGAAGAACCAATACCGGATCAAGGAGATCGTGCGTGCGGTGGCCTTATCCGACCTGATGAGAAAACGATGAGAACAGCGAAACGCAAGCGAGTGAATGAATGAATTGAGATTGATAATCACTTCCCCGTTGACTCGGATCGCTTGCTTTGAACCGAATTATTTGAACTCACGCGTTTGCGCTTCGTGCTGGTATGCTACGAGCTCGTAGCCGCGACAAACTAGAAACTAGAAACGAGGAACCGTCATGAGTCATTTCCTTTCCCAATCCTGGTTGATCGACCGCCGTCACGCGCTGCGTGCCATGGGCACGTGTATCTCGCTGCCGTTGCTGGAATGCATGGTCCCGCTCCGGGCGGCCGAGCAAGACACCGCCACGCCGAAGCGCAGCGCCTTCATCTACCTCGCCAATGGGGTTCATTCGCTCAATTACCAGATCACCACGCCGGGCAACGACTATGAGTTCTCCCGGTCGCTCAAGCCTCTGGAGAAGCACCGCGAGGTCATCACGCCTGTCAGCGGTCTGCATCATCCGGGAGCCCTCAGCCATCACCACAACTGTATCTCGGTCTGGCTGACCGGTGGAAAGCTCGGCCCTTCGGATCGCAATACAATCTCCGTCGACCAGAAGATGGCGGAAATCACCGCGCAGCACACGCGCTATCCATCCATGGAGATCGCCCTCACCGGGGAATCACTTAGCCTGGACGGCCGACGGTGTTCGCCTACCCCCGATGCGTCGTTGCAGCGAGATCTTTGCGTCGCTATTCGAAGAACCCAAGGGAGGGCATAGCCGCTCAGCGAAGAGCCTTACGCCGTAAGGCCAGCGTTCTCGATGACAACCTTGCGGAAGTACGCCGACTCAAGCAGCAGATGGGAGCAGCCGACAAAGGACGCATCGAACAATACCTCACTTCAGTTCGTGAGGCAGAGATTCGCACGCGACGGGCCGATGCCTGGCTCGACACTCCGCTCCCCGCCGTCTCCGAAGCTGATCGCAAGCGAACCAATCGCGACATCGCGCAGACCATGGCGGGCGACTATTTCCGCACCGTCTATGACCTCATAGTGCTCGCCTTCCAGACGGATGTAACTCGTGTGGCTACGTTCAGTCTAGGGGGCGAAGGGGATGCCTTCGCCATACCCGAGATCGGCATCACCGAGTCACGTCATCAGCTCAGTCACCACGGCGGCGATCTCGGCTACATGGAGAAGCTCACCAATTACGACACCTTTGCCATTGAGCAATTCAGCTACTTCCTCACCCGGCTTGCGGAGACCAAAGACCTCAACGGCAAACCGCTTTTAGGCTCGACGATGGCGCTGTTTGGAAGCGGTATGTCGTACGGTCACAGCCACGGCAACGCCAACCTCCCACTGGTGCTCGCCGGCGGCTCGGATCTCGGTCTGAAGCACGGCAGCCATCTCGACTTCAACCAAGGGCATTTCAAGGGTTACCAACTCGACAAACCCGGCGAGCACTACTCGCTCTGCAGTCGCCCCGCCAACCCGGATGCCCATATGAGCAATCTGCTGCTGTTGATGGCCCAACGCATGGGAGTGGAAACCGGCCAGTTTGGCGACAGCAATAAGGTGATCGAACTATGACTCGCCTCCACGCGTCACGCTGGGCGATGATGCTGTGCCTGAGCGCGTCTCTGCTGGCGCCCACGGAATCTGCGGCTGAGGAACCCTACCGACCCGAACCTGGGAAGTTTGCTCCTTTGGAAAAAGCACACTCCTACCGGGGCGAACTTGTTTTCGTGGACCATGCCAACCGCCGCGGTAGCATTCGTGTGGAAGGCACGGGCAAGTTTTACCGAAACGACCCGCAGCCCTTCGCCATGCTTCCCTACGGTGTCATCCGATATCACGGCGCTGCCGGCGGATCTGCGCGACGTTCCGCTCGGGACCGTGATGCACGTACGGGCCTTTCTGCCGCCTGATCCGAAGCTTTCCGCCGTGCCGGTATTGCCGGTCGACAACAAGAACAGAGACGCGGGGCATTATCGTGGCACAGGTACGGCACCCGCTGAGAACCACGTGCTCCTTCTCGAAGACGAACCGAGCCACTGCCTGCGCGTAGGGAATGGTCTGGAAGTTGCACGAAGTGGAACTCAAGAACAACGCGGGGAAGATCATCGCCAGCCGCGAGCCGAGAGCCGGCGGAAACGGCGACCTCAGGGAAGAAGAGTTGACGTTCGACGCCGCCACTCGTGTCTGGCGCGGTCGCGAGCGTATTGGAGTCGCAGACCTGGTAGCCGAGGAAGTGTGGCCAGCCAGCGGCAAGAAAGATCTCCGTGGGCAGGAGGTCCTGCTCGGGATCACCTGGAAGCCTGCACCAGGGGATGGATTGAGTGGCGCTTTCACCCAATTTCACATTTCGGACATCTGGCTGGACGACGACTCCCTTCAACGTGCCGCACAATTTCAAACCGACACGCACAAGGTGTTCATCCGCAGGTCGCTGGATGCCGGCCTGGGTCGATACCGTCGAATATGACAAGTTCGGCCGAGCGACCGTCACCGCGACGCTGTTCGGCGGCATGGAGTCCTCGCTCTACGCCGACTTCCAGCAGGGCGTGGGAGCACAAATGAATGGAGCCGAGAACACCTTGAAGCATACGGCCGGCCACTACGGGCCCTCCCACGTTGCGTCCAATGGCAAAATCCTTGACGTTATTAAGGCAGATGGAGAAACCCCTCTGGGCAGCAGCGGCATCCAAATCCGTTTTGAGACCGACCTGATCATCGAAGGCATTCGCCCCGGAAGAGTCGTCCGTGTCCGCCCCGAAAGCTGGCCTAAGATGCAAGTACCCCGGGAGGAATACCTATTCAATCCCAGCCCCGAAGACCGATTCCCAACTCCTGCTATCTTCCCCAAGTACTGACGCTTAGAGCCTATCCGAAAAGGAGACTGACCCTTTGGAGGCGAGTCATATTATGTCGCTCTTACCGGCCTCGCCGGAGAGGGTCAGACCCCTTTTCGGATAGGCTCTAAACTGTCTGAGCATCGAATGCGCTCACGAGTTTGAGGCCGCCGCTGAGAGTCGCTTCACTAGTGCATCGACATGCTGCCTTAACACAGGCAAGGACTCGTCGGCAGTGGCAAAATCCAAATCGTGAATTTCCCAGTACTCGATCTCATTCTCCCAAGTTGGAAAGTTCAATTGCATCAACGCTCGATGCTCAGTCTCTTTCACTGCAATCGTCAAATCGGCATTCTTGAGATCAGTTTCTGTCAAAGGCTCTGGAGAACGCATCGGCTCAGTGGTGATGCCCAATCGATCACATTCTTGCTGAGTAAAACACGACAGCGGACCAACGTTTCCTGGACTGATCCGTAAACCGCGGGAGTCAGCCTCCCACGTCAGTCCGTACTGATCAGCGAGATGACGAAAGTACATTTCTGCGAACCGAGAGCGGTAATAGTTTCCGGTGCAAAGGAAAAGGAGCTTCTTCATGAGGCGTGGGTGTAATTCGTGAAATGGATGTCATGCAACAGTTGGAACGCGCGAACTTAAAGCCACCTTAGCCCCATCGGTCGTCGGCAATCGAGATTAATCCTCTGTTCTGCGCACGCGGGCTTTGGCGATGTCCAAGGACCGCCAACAATACCAACTCGCAATCGATGCGTGTGGACGCCATTTCGATGCGATCGCAGTGCTTGTCGTCACATCGGGCAGTTCGTCGAGGCCGTACCGATTACGAATCGCCGAACGTACCCCGAGATCGTCGTGCGGGAATACGTCGGGACGGCCCAGAGAAAAAATCAGAAACATCTGGGCGGTCCATTTCCCGATCCCTTTCACGACGGTTAGTTGTTCGATGATTTTTTCATCCGAATATCGACCGATGTGCTGAAGATTAATCTCCGAGTCGTGAACCTTCGCGGCTAGATCCAACAAGTACCTCGCCTTCTGTGGAGAAACACCTGCAGCGCGCAGTTGAGCGGGCGAATACCGAGAAAGATTGGCTGGTGTTAGACCGTCCGCTCCAACTAGCTCATTTAGCTTCATTTTAATCGACCGAGCTGCCCCGGTGGAAATCTGCTGGGAAATGATCGAGCCAGCCAACATCCTAAATCGATCCCGCTGGGGACGGAATGTGCACGGACCAACTTCAGCGATCATCGCTTTCATGATCGGGTCGGCACGGCAGAGATGCTTGATCGCACTTTCGTTGCGGCTTATCTGTGTTGAATTGCCCATTTTTCCATTCAATCGAGATTTGTCTTTCGACGAGCAATTCTATGCATCCTGCTGTGGTTTCGCTAGAATCCGGGGTCGCGCGAGCGGGGTACATGTCCGTCAGCCGCAGGCGAGCGTCAAAACGGCTCATTCACCGAAAGACATCTGCCAACGTGCTGAGTTAGGGTTGGGGAGTACTAGCTGTGCTCCAACTTCACTTAGAGCCTATCCGAAAAGGGGTCTGACCCTTTGGAGGCGCGTCGATTTAGACGGTATTTACCGGCCCCGCCGGAGAGGGTCAGACCCCTTTTCGGATAGGCTCTTAGGATGTCATCTCGATTCCTCCGGAGCGACTCCCTCGTTCTGATTTTCCAGTCGGTCAGGTGCGATATTGCGTGAACGAATACGTTGTATTTTC
The DNA here is from genome assembly GCA_963763175.1 of uncultured Planctomycetota bacterium. Classification (GTDB taxonomy): domain Bacteria; phylum Planctomycetota; class Planctomycetia; order Pirellulales; family Pirellulaceae; genus Rhodopirellula. The sequence goes on from CAVXOB010000011.1 coordinate 2,676,863, forward strand.
GATCGCTCTTTGCTAGCCTGGCAGGCGACGTCACGAGTGTTTTTCACGCTCCAAAACATGTGTAAAGTGGCTTGGCGGCGGCCCCGAAGTAGCGTTGCTCCGCTTTCACGCAGCAGAGCGCACCGAGTCGAAGTTCTGTGCAACGCCGTCGCGGAATGCTGTGGGCTGTACTTTGAGGGGTGTTTTGTGGTAGCTGAATGTGGGCTGGAGGTTTTCGTTTGTCTAGGTTGAATACTTGATGGCGTCGCCGCTCGACGAATCTATCCTCCGCGTGACGGACTCTCTGCTGGCAAGCGGGACGCTAGCATCGCTGGATTATCAGCCTTCCATGGCGTCGACCAACACAACAGCGCTGGCAGTGGCTCGTCGCGCAGCGAGGTGATACTTGTGCGGTAGCGACCTTGCATACTTTGACGCCGCGTTTAGTCCTTGTGGAGAGCCAAACTGCGGGTCGTGGCCGGCTCGGCCGTTCTTGGCAAGCCCAACAGGATGGGCTGGCGCTCTCGCTCGTCCTCGATGGGTGTCACGAGTTGTTGTCGATCGCGGTGGGGGTTGCAGTCGCGGAAGTCATCGAAGACGTTGCTGGGCCAGTGCGATGTGGCTTGAAATGGCCGAATGATGTCTGGATGAATGGAAGAAAAGTTGGGGGCACGCTGATCGAACGCATCGATTTGCCGTTGGCTGCAAACGGCGATCCCCGACCAATGTCGGTCATTGGTATCGGTCTGAATGTGGGTTCGAGTCCCCAGCTCAACGAGACTGCGGCCACGTCCATTTGCAAAGCGACGGGTAAGTTCGTGACACGAGCGGAAGTACTCCTGTCACTCATTCCGGCCGTGATTCAATCCGCCATCAGATGTGACTGGGAACCTACAGAGCTACTTCAGGCGTTTCGCAAACGCTGCGTCTTGACGGATGAAACGATTCGCTGCACCGTCGATAGGCAAATCATCCAAGGCCGTTGTGAAGGCATTGATGAGCGAGGCGAGTTGCGGGTGTGGACGGGAGCAGGGATGCGAGTGTGCCGCAGCGGTGAGGTCAGTCGAGTGCGGGCCACCTAACGCCTTTGTAGTATGCGGTCAGTCCAAGCCTATCGCAGACTCTTGCCGAGCTTCGATTGAAGTTTACCGAGATAGCTATCGGCATCGCCAGCTTCGGCGAGCACTTTCTGGCTCATTTCTTCGATCGAGCGATCTGCCGATGCGAGCAACGACTGAGCTTCATTCTGTTGCTTGGACATCCACTCACGGAGCTGTAGCATTTGCTCGCGGTGAGCGTCGTTCACTTTGGCCGCGAGTTTCTCTTTGCTATCCTCAACTTGCTTAGCAATGGCCTCGTGAAACGCATCGCCGAACACGTGGCCCAGATTCGTCTTCAAATCGAGATCAAGATTCTTCCAGTTACCCTGGAAGGCGGCGTCTACTTCAATACTTTGAACTTTGGCCAACGACTGGTTCATCGAGATCACGGCGGCAGAGTTGGCGGCTTTGCCATCGACCTCCAGGTGCATATTCACCCCAACCTGCTTGCTCACCAAACGCCCCTGCACACTTTCGCCTTGGCTGTCCAGCTGCACCCACACTTCACGCTGACCGCCGTTAACAGCAACGGCAACGTTTTTGCCATCGCCCAGTCGCACGGGATCGGCGTGCATTTGCGGCCAGTGCAGTGTCAAGCGGTCATTCAGTGTGCCCTGCCGACGGTCGCGAACGTAGTCGACTTGCACCTTTTCTGGACCTTCGAGCAGCAAGCGGGCCCGTGTGGGCTCGGCAAGGAACTCGGGTTGCGGCGTCATATTTTCGACCAAACCGGTTAGTGCGTAGGTCTTACCGCTGGCACGCATCAATCCGTCGACCTGACATTTCTCAATGAGCATCTCGGGTCTGCGATTTTTTCCAAGGAAGTCGAAGTTCTCACCACGCACGCGCTCGCTGTCGGGAGCGACGACGGTGTAATTAGCAAGCGTTCGACCGTTGTCGACATAGCTGCGAAGTTGCGTCAGATAGCTGTGGATCTGTACCGAAATCAAATCGACGCCGAAGTTTTTCGATTCGCTCAAGTCGCCAGGAACGTATGCGTCAACCTTTGCCAGGTCAGCTTGTTTGGCCACTTCGAGCTTGACTAGGTCGCCACGAAATTTGGCGGGCATCTCGTCCATGGCTGCGCGAACTTGTACTAACTCGTCGCGGGCCGTACGGGCTTCGGCGAGAGTACGCTCAAGTGCGGGCCAATCACGGAGTGGATTGTCGATCCCTTTGGCTGCGTCGCGAATGGTTTTAACGCGTTTTGCTAAGTTGCGAGCCTGTGTCACGAGCGTCTCGTACTCCGCCTTCCAACGGTGCCGGATTTCGTCGCCTGTCTTGACGGTCTCTAAGCTGCCGCCGATTTCTTCGGCGCGGTCGGAGAGGCCGCTAGTTGCTTGGGACAGCATCTCGGCGATCATCGAGGGACCTGCGGATTCTTCGGCGACTTCGAGTTCTGATTCAAAGTGGCCATTGGTTTCTCGCTGCGCCCGATCTGCAGGCCGCTAATCTTGCCTTCACGGATTACCCAACGACGTCGCAGGAGAGCGTCACCGTCAATCGCCAAATCGATTGAGTCGGCCATGAAGGCATCTCGCAGCTCCTTGCCGTCACGTGGATCCGCGACGTGTACGTCGGTAAATCGCAGCGAAGGTGGAAACAAGCGAACGGATGTGGAGCCGATCTCAGCGCGCGCGCCCGTGGACGCTTGCAGCCCCGCCACAGTGATGTAGTTCGCGACGGGGCCGAGCCCTACCGCCAGAATCATCAAGACTGCAACGGCAATGATTAAACGTGTCAATAAAAAACGCCAACGAATCATGCTACATCCTTGTCTTTGGAATCACGTAACTGCCGAAGCAAGTAGCTGAGCGCTTCATCAATTTTGTGTTGTTCATCGACCGCCGACCCGTGTGGACCAGCAGTGGTTTTAGATTGTGAGGTTCGGGAAGTTTTCGTCCTTGTCGGTCTCAGTACCGGACCAGACTGGGAGGTGCCAATCGCGACGCGAGTCGTTCGCGATGCAGCCTGCGTTTCCGTCGCCTTCGCTGGGAGCTGGTTTGTCTCCGCAGCGGGGTTGGGATGTGGAACCTGGACCGTGGTCTCGACCACTTCAGACGCGTCCGTCGAGGTGGCAATCACGTCCGATTTATCGCTCCAATTCGGGCGGTTGACTTCGTGATTATCATGACTGTCATCGAACCGACGTTCCGGATTGCTGATCTCGTCAATGCTAGATTTAACCTCCGCGGCGGGGTCCGACTCCGCTTTACTTGAGTCACTGTCGGAGATTGACTCCTCAGGCTTATCGTCGATGGGGGCCCAGGCTCGAAAGAGGGGATAGCTAATCAAGTACAGCGGTCCAACGGTGGCCAGGCCAATCAAGAGACTACCCATCACGATCGTGTTGTTCAGATCTGTCCATGGCACGAGTGGGTATTGCCACGCGAGAGAGAGTCGATCGGCGACCTGGGGTTGGGCAAATACCCATCGTCCGACTGCGTCAAATGTCGGATCGAGCCGTGGAGCTAAAAACGTGACCACCACGCCCACCAGGGCCACCATGGCATGGTTGACTTGCAGGAGCAGCACGAACAGCAATAAGCCGACAGCCAGTAAATTGCCGTGCGGGATCATCCCAAGCAACGCGCCGAGCGCCACGCCCCAGGCAAGCTGACCGGGATGCTTCCGGCCAGCAATCGCTTTGCGAACGCTGCTGATGAGCTTGATCATCCAGAGAATCATGACGTCCGCCTCTTGCGGGTAAACACGAGCAACCTGATGCTTGCGTAAGCCGGTGAAAATACGGCTCAAATTCGCACGCCAGCAATGCGGTGGGGTACGGCGCAGTCGCTTCAACAACGCGCTAGCCCTTGAATCGGCACAATTTGCCTAAGTATTCAATACAATCCGCAAAATCAGTAATGCCAGCCCAAAACGAACCATTTTGCTACTGAGGGTTAATTAACTGGCACATTGCGCGGGTGGCCAGTCCATAGAACGAGTATTCCACATCAGGCGTCTGGTCTAATGCAAATCCAACAAAACCGCCACCGTGAGCCTGCATCGACTTGGCATAGCCTACCAAACGAGGGATCGACAGTTGCTCAGCCGCCCCCAGATCCACCAGAGTTGTCAGTCCCGTAAAACTGCTTAGCATATCCGCAAACGGTATCCGCGTGTTCGCTGTCAATCCACCTTCGTCACTCTGCATCTCTAGAAGAAAATCAATCGTATCGAGCTCACTGGAGATATCGAGCCGACCGAGCGCCTTCAGTGTCCCGATCGCCGCAGCAGTAGGATTCACACCCGGTCGCTTGGCAGCCCGAATTTCGAGATATCCGCCATCAATGTGACGTTGCCTGTTGAGAAAACTCATCAGCTCCTCGTCGTTAGGAACCGGAACCTCCATCAGTTCATGGCAGAGTACGCACAGAAACGACTGATATGTGCTGCCTGCGCGACCTTCCGGTGTTTTGGCAAACCCACCATCGCTGCAGCGAAGCTCGCCGAGCGTTCCGGCGACGTTCTCCCGCCAAGTCGTGTCCGCATCCGAGATCACAATTTCCCCTGCCGACATTTCCAAAATCGCGGCACCGAAAATCAGGGAGATCAAATCAATCACGCTGTCGCGGCGAGTCAACCGGTGACGTAGAAATTCTCCCGCTCGCGCCGCCACAGTGCTATCGAGTCGCTCCAGAATCCACAGCGAACGCAAAGCGAACGCGGTGTAATACGGATCACTCTCACCTTCGCGTCCGGCGAAGCCACCATCGTCCCGCTGGTGTCGCAGCAGCCATCGAGCCTGTGACTCTCGGAACGGTGCGTCCAGCGTCGAAGCACCGATCGCTAGCCTCAGAGTGAGTTCCTGCAGATAGCCACTCATACGGCAACGACCTCTTGCCACCGGCGTGAAACGTCACACCGGACCTGCACCCCGCACGGGTCAAGGGCAGGGGGCCCGTACGGACCGATGCCCACCGCTCTCTCATCTAGCGAGTCGGTGATCGGGACGATCCACCGTCGCTGAAAGTCCTGAAAAGTCCCCGCTTCTAATCGGGGCCGATCGTGCATCGGCATCGCTCACTCGCTGCGGAAAAATGGTACGGTAAATAGGTTTCGTTTTCATCTCGAAAGGATATCTCAATGATAACCCCAGCGAACTCCTAGGGAATGACGTTGAATTGCATCGCTCGGGGCCCGTTCCTTTTTCTCCCAACTTGCGTAGAGTGGAGGGTGGAGCCGCTAGGCAATTTTCTTTCGAAATCTGTCGACAGGCGCTCCGACGTTGCCCAATTTCACACGCCAGCCTACGTTTGCACATCGATGCCGCACCCCCAGGACACTCCTGACGATCAGGATATTTACCAAGAGAACGTGCTCGACCACTACGAGGACCCCTATAACCGGGGGCCCCTGTCAACGGCAACCCACGCTCACGATGGTAAGAATCCTCTTTGTGGTGACAGGATCCACATCGATCTGCAGCTTGACGACCAGGGCCGAGTCGCCCAGGCGTGGTTCGATGGCGACGGATGCGTGATCAGTCAAGCGTCGGCGTCGATGTTGCTCGAGGAAATGGAGGGCAAGTCGATTGGCGAAGTGGAGCAGTTTTCTGCGGATGACATGCTTCAGCTCTTCGGCCCTCGGTTGACGCCGAACCGCCAGAAATGTTGCTTGCTCAGTTGGAAGGTATTGCAGGGAGCACTGCACCGACCCGTGGGCACCGAGGCCGACCCGAGTGTGACTGAGAATGATGACGAAATCGATTCCGACCGGTCGACATCGTTCGGCGGTCCATCTTTGGAGGAGGAACAATGAGTTTGCTCGACACCGACCGCATCCGTCGGGACTTCCCCGTGCTCGACCGGACCGTCGCCAGCGGCATGCCGCTGGTCTATCTCGATAACGCGGCATCCACCCAGCGACCTCTCGCGGTGATCGACGCGATGGATGATTGTTATCGGAATTATTACAGCAACGTGCACCGCGGTATCCACACGCTCAGCGAAGAATCCACGCGAGCCTATGAGGCGGCCCGCCGGACAACCGCCGCGTTTCTCCACGCAGCCTCCACTCGCGAGATCATTTTCACCGCAGGAACCACCGCCGGGATTAACACGGTGGCCCGTTCGTGGGGTGATGCGAACGTCGCGTCGGGAGACGTGATATTGGTGCTGATCAGTGAACATCACGCTAACATCGTCCCGTGGCATCAACTCGCAGCTCGAACCGGTTGCCGCGTCGAGTTCATCCCGATGGATGAAAACTTCGAAATCGCCGACGCGGTTGTCGCTGAGTATCTCGATCGTTTCAAACCTAGAATGTTCGCCTTTGCCGCCGCCAGCAATACGCTCGGCAGCGAGTATCCGGTGCAACAATGGACGGCAATGGCCCATGACTATGGCGCGACCGTGTTAGTCGATGCAGCGCAGGCCGCACCGCACCAGCAGATCGATGTCCAGGAGTGGGACGCTGATTTCGTCGTCTTCAGCGGCCACAAGGTATGCGGCCCCACCGGCATCGGCGTGCTTTACGGAAAACAGCAACTGCTCGAAGCCATGCCCGCGTTTCTTGGTGGCGGCGGGATGATTCTTAACGTTACGACGGATGGATTCACAACGCACGAACTACCCGAGAAGTTCGAAGCGGGAACGCCTCCCATCGTGGAAGCCATCGGTTTAGCCGCCGCGCTGGACTATCTGTCTAACATTGGCATGGAAAAAATCCATGCTCACGAACAGGTCTTGGGCCAGCGTGTCGATGCAGGACTTCGTCAGATCGATGGCGTTCGTGTGATCGGGCCGGGCGCGGAGAAGAAAGCGGGCATCAATAGTTTTCTCATCGAGGGTGTCCATGCCCACGACGTGTCACAATTCCTTGACGCCCGCGGAGTCGCCGTACGTGCCGGTCACCACTGCACGATGCCGCTGCATCAATCCATCGGAGTGACCGCCACGACCCGGGCGAGTTGCTACCTGTACAACATGCCCAATGAAGTCGATCGGCTGCTCGAAGCCGTCGCGGATGTGCGCGCTAAATTTGCGAAATCCGGACGGCGACGCCGCCCCAGGCGATCCGTTGAATCGACCTCATGACTGGCGCAATCCAACAACTTCCATTTGATTTCGGCGGCGACGGTGGTGACGAAGGTGACGGTGCCAACCGTGACGAGGCAGTGACCCGGCCATCCCCGACGGCGAAACCGCGTGCGAAGAGGGCATCGCCGGCGCCCAGAAATCAACGAAAACGAAAATCGCTCAGGGTAAGCCGGTTGCGGCCACCGCCGAGGAGGCACTGAGCATCAGCGAAGTCACGCTGCGTATCAAACAGGCCGTCGAGTCGTCGCTATCGAGCATGTGGGTGGCTGGCGAAATCACGGATATCGCCCGTCCACGTAGCGGCCACCTCTACTTCACCCTGAAAGATGAACGCTCTCAACTGCGGGGTGTGATGTGGCGGAGCGTTGTTGAAAAACTGCCCTTCGATCTGGACGACGGCCAGAGTCTGCTGTGCTTCGGCGATATCGAAGTCTACGCCGCTCGCGGAACGGTGCAGATGGTGGTGCGAAAATGCCAGCCTCAAGGTATGGGGGCGTTGCAGCTCGCCCTGGCCCAGTTGCAAGCCAAACTCGAGTCCGAAGGGTTGTTCGCGAGCGAGCGGAAACGCCCGTTACCTCGACTGCCTCGAAAGATCGCGATCATCACCAGTCCCACGGGTGCCGCGATTCGTGATTTTCTGCAAGCCGCAGCGTCGCGGCACGCGGGGATTGAGATTGTGTTGGTCCCCGCTAGCGTCCAGGGACCAGGCAGTGTTGAGGCCCTCGTCGCTGGGATCGCTGCCGCCCACCGGCTCGACCCTCGTCCCGACGTGCTAATTGTCTCTCGCGGCGGTGGATCACTCGAAGACTTGTGGTCGTTTAACGACGAACGATTCGTTCGCGCCCTGGCCCGCTCCCGCATCCCAACTGTGTCGGCAGTCGGCCACGAAATTGACGTAACTTTATCGGATCTCGTCGCTGACGTGCGGGCTCTCACACCGACGGATGCGGCCAGCCGCGTGCTACCCGACCGCGACGTCCTCGTCGATGTGCTCGAGGCCCTCGATGCGACCATGAGGCGATGCTTGTTTCACCGTATTGATGGATCACGTCAGCGACTGGATTGGATCGAATCAAGACCAATCTTTCGAAACCCGTTTGAGCTTGTCCTTCACCGCAGCCGTCTGGTTGACGAGCTCGACGATCGAGGCGCATGCTGATGTGGCGTCGCGTCGAACAGCAGCGCAGTCGCCTGCAACAACTCGCCGCCGCCGTCTCCGCGCTCTCGCCACTCGATGTACTCGCCCGAGGTTACAGCGTCACACAGGACGAGCAACGAAACGTGGTCCGCTCCGTCAGCGACGTGCAATCCGGACAAAAGATACGTAGCCGGGTGACCGATGGAGTGATCGAGTCGACCGTGATTGTTAAGGATTGAGCGGGTGATAATAGTCGCCTTTCACTCCGCGAACGTAGCGTGGAGCAGTCGCCGTCCGGTAGCGACTGCAATGCGGTCAAGTCCGCGTTTCGCGAAATGTTTGATTTTCAGAATCATGGTATCGATCTCAAGGGCTCTCGTTTGAATGCGGTGTTCTTACGATCGAATTACGACGATGGATCGTCATGACGAATCGTCTCCGGCAAAGGCTCCCCGGCTGGGATCAATTTCATTGAAATGCTGTTGACGCAGTGGCGAGTATTCTTGTCCGTCAGTCGTTCGCCTTGGAAGACGTGACCGAGGTGACCACCGCAATTTTGGCACATGATTTCGGTGCGCCGTCCATCGGCGTCAACTTCGTGCAAAATCGCGCCATCGATTTCGTCGTCGAAACTCGGCCAGCCACAGTGGCTGTCGAATTTGTCATCGCTTCGGTACAGAGGTGCATTGCACTGTCGGCAGATATACGTCCCCTCGTCTTTCGTGTTCGTATAGCCACCTGAACCAGGTGCCTCGGTGCCTTTGTGCAGGATCACGCGGGCGGCCTCGGGGCTCAGTGAGTTGTAGGGCTCGTTCATGACGTTTCCTTCGTTCGGGACGGCGGGGATAGACGCGGAGATGGCATCGTCGGTCGCAGGATAATTATATGCTATTTCACCCTCGACCAATTCAGGGCGGGGTAACGCGAGTGGATGTTCGGCTTCGAGTTTTGCGTCAGTGCGTGCTTCCACGGCTCCGCTGTAAATCTCGTGCGCAACCAAAACGATCATACCCAAGAACAGAGGTAGGAAATAATACAGAATTCGAAAGATCAATACCGAGGCCAACACGGGTTGTCCAACCGTGTCCTTGAGCAGCGTCCAGAGAATCAGCTCCAAGACACCCAGTCCGCCAGGCACCTGGGAAATCAACGAAATGACGATCGCAACCAGGTAAGCAGCTAACACCATGGGGAAGGGAACAACAGCGTTGCCCGGCATCACGAGGTAGAGCGCCGTCGCCGAGATTAACAAATCAACCGCTGCGATGGACGCTTGGACTGTCGCGAGTCCCAACGATGGCGGTCGCAGATGGAGCTTGCCAATCGGCCATGGTTTGTGCCAGAACATGCACACTAGACCGTAAAAAACGCTAATGCTCAGCAGGATAATACCCAGCGTGCGCGTCCCAAATGGCATGGCGTACATGGCTGGCAGCTCAATCGGTGCCAACGTCAAAGAAATCCCACCAAGCACACAGACGCCGGACCAAAACGTCAGACCGAGGACGGAAACAAGAGCCACAATCTGAGTGTGGGTCAGTCCCCAGCGATGATAGAAGCGGTATCGGATCGGTGCTGCGGCAATCAGCGTGCCGAGATTATTGCCGAGCGAATAGCCGAGGAACGAAACCAGCAACACGCGGCGCAGTGGTAGAACGCGACGGACGTATCGCAGGGCCAGCAAGTCGTAACACGCCAACAAGCCATAGTTTAGCGCAATTAAAAACGCAGCGATGAACAAGTAGGCGGGCGGAACGCTCGTCAAGCCGTGAACGAAGTCCTCCCGAGAAACCTTGCTCGCTTCGCGAATTAATAGCCGAATGGCGAACGCGAACAGCACTACGGCCATCGCGGGCCCGACAAGTTTGCGAGGATCAACCTTTAGCACGGGAAATAAACGCTCGCTGAGCCGGGAGGAGTGGATGGAGGTCGTACGCATTTCGAGAACCCGGGTCAAACGCCCGCAGTTCGCGCGAGGGCCCTTGGTACTCCACAACGTTCTAACTAATCTGCATGGCCTATCGTAGCAGGGGTGTTTTCATCGGTGCGGTCGACTACTGCCAGTCGCCTGAGTTTGGCTGGGGTGCCCGGTGGTAGATTTCTTCCAATTTCAAGTTGCGGTAACGTTCCTCGAGCTTTCGCAATTCCTCGTCTTGCTGGTCGTCATTGGGCAGGGCATCTGCGTTTTCGGGTACCGATGGCTCAACGCCGTCCGTGTCCATCCTGTCACGCTCCTGATTTTGATTGTCGCCTGAGGAGCCTTCGTCCGTCGCGGCACCGTCATCGAAGCGTTTCGAGGTGTTGGGCCCATCGGACTGCGCCCGCCGGGAGAGATCCGACGCTCGGCTACCGCCCGGATCGAACAGGCTACCGACGCGTCCTGAGTCACGATTGGTTCGTTGCCAAGCGCCGCCGTAACTCGGATAGGCGTCCTCGTCGCAATCCGCGCACAAACGGCATCCGCCGAAGGACAGCAATCCGCAAAGCAGGAAACTGGCCAATGCGAAGTTTGGTGTGGCGAAAGCCAACCATCGCATACTGGCAGATTGGGAATCAATCATAGCGGAACCCGAAATTGAATCGCGTTGTGAAAATCGTCTGGTAACGTGTCTGTCACACCTCTTGTCGGCAATCGGCGACCGCAGCTCTGAGTGAAAATGGGAAGAATTTGCGGGTTATTCCATGAGCGTCCGTTTTTAAGCGGTTTTTTTCGCAAATTTCCTCAAGTTCGATCTTCCGGAGGTCGGGCGAAATAGGTGAGAAGGAAATTGTCGGATTGGCAAGGACGCTGATCGGACGCTCGAACGAAGCCTTCGAGACTTTTCGGCGAACATTCAAGGATGTAAAATCATGGCTCAGATTGTATTGTTTACCTCGGTTCTTAGCCTTCTCGGACTCCCGTTGATCGCGATGGCCGCCTTAATGTCTGCGAAATTGGCAACCGGGACAGCTGCTCGGCGTGCCGAACGACGTTTTTTAGCCCTTTTAGTTATCATGTCGCTCGTGACAGCACATACCGTGATGACCCAGAATGCGGCCTGGCTGATTCATACGGCAACGCTTTCGCTGATGGTAGTGGGCTCACTATGGATTCCTGGTCAGCAAGCCTATACTGCGTCCAAAGATCCCTTTTTCGTTGGTTAACGCATAACCGACTTAATCATAAACGTGCGCAGCCCACGTGCCGCCCCGGTATCCACCATGCCCGCCGCCATGACCGATTCCATCCCAGCAACTGCGTCTTCCAGCGTGCGTGTCGTCCCAGGCGGGGCCGTGGATGGCGAAATGCGACCTCCTGGCAGTAAAAGTTTGACCAACCGAGCCTTGGTGTGCGCGGCATTCGCGAGCGGAACGAGCCGGCTGACCGGCACCCTGGTCAGCGAGGATACCGAGGTCATGATTGAATCACTCGCCAAGATTGGCGTTTCCATCAAACCCGTCGATGGCGGACAATCGCTCGTAATTGAGGGCATTGGTGGCGTGATGAGCGATGACGCGAGGAGAATTAGTTCCGCCAGGCCTGTTGAAATGTTCATCGCCAACAGCGGTACCACGATCCGGTTTTTGACTGCGGCGCTATCCGCGTTTGGCGGACACTACGTCCTGGCCGGCGTGCCACGGATGCACGAGCGGCCAATCGGCGACTTGGTCGAGGCGATCGAACCCGTCATTGATGGGCAGATCTCGACCGATTCACCTGGAAGATGCCCGCCGGTCCGGATCGACTCAAGAGGCTGGTCGGGGCAGAAGCTCAGCGTTGGTGGTGGCGTCAGCAGTCAGTATCTAAGTGGCCTGATGATGGCGGCACCGATCGCGGGCAAATGGATTGAAATCCAAATTGCCGGTGAAATGGTATCGATGCCCTACGTCCGAATGACAGCGGCGCTGATGGAATCATTCGGTGGACAGATACGCTGGCAAAATGAAGCGGACGGACGTTTAGCAAGTGTTGGCGTTGGGGGTGAGTACCACCGCTGCGAGTTCGAGATTGAGCCCGATGCGTCGGCGGCCAGCTATTTCTGGGCAGCCGCGGCGATTGCGGGCGGACGCGTGCTAGTACGAGGTCTCACCGCAGACGCCTCTCAAGGCGATGTCGACTTCGCTCGGGTGTTGGAAAAAATGGGATGCCAATACACCGCAACTGACGCTGGCATCGAGATTAGCCATCACCGACCGACGGCTCAGCGCCTCGGGAGCGATCAGGCCACAACGACACCGACGGGCGGAACCGTCGGGTTGCAGAATATCGACGTGGATATGGGCGAGATTAGCGACACGGTCCAGACACTTTCGGTCGTCGCGCTTTTTGCTGATGGTCCGTCGCGAATCCGAGGGGTCGCTCACAATCGATTCAAAGAAACGGACCGGATAGGCAATCTCGCGATTGAACTACGGAAGCTGGGTACGCGCATCGACGAGCACGATGATGGATTGACCGTGTATCCTCTGACGCTCGATCGGATTGCCAGCAATTCGCCCGTTGTTCTGGAAACGTACAACGATCACCGCATGGCAATGAGTTTTGCTTTGTTGGGGCTTCGTATTGCGGGAATCGAGATTTTGAATCCCGCCTGCACGCGCAAGACCTATCCCAACTTTTGGGCCGATTTGGCGTCCTTGACGGGGCGGTCTCATCACTGGAGTACTGGGGAATCAACTGCGGGGGCGACGACGTGAGTCTGCTGATTACCTGCGACACTGGCGGCTGGAAGACTCCTGCGAGATTGCGCTCGCACTTTGTCGGTAGGGAGCTGTCCCCCGATTCATGCACGGTTGCGGGAAAAATTGGCGTCGATCCTCTCGTCCGGGCAGGTATTGATCGGGAAGCGTATTTCGCTGCCCGGCGACTGGCCCATGTCAGTGGTGGGATCGCAATCTGCAATGAGTTTCGTTCCGACCTGATTGATGTCGGTCGCTCACTTCATCACCGCGATCTGTTCCCGTCCGCTGTGCGGGCGTTACCAATGGCGACACGCGCCGCGATCATCGAGGAGATATATGCGCCGTATCGTAATCGGGTCCAACGCCAACTTCTCGACATGTTGCGAACCTGGTCGTACGTCGTGCATCTATCGATTCGCACTTTCGATGCTAAAACCGCTGACGGACATTGGCGGCGGGGTGACGTGGGGCTGCTGTACGACCCGTCCCGGCGAGACGAAGTTGACTGGTGCGTGGATCTTGTCGACGAGTTGTTTCTCATTGCGCCAGACATCAAAGTGCGTCGTAATCATCCTGGGCGCGGCACGAACGATTCGCTCACTAAGTCGCTCCGCTCTCTGTATTTGCAGGACGTTTATCTCGGCATTGAGGTCGTGCTGAATCGTTCGTGGATGGGTCGATCGGTCGTGTGTCGCGACCAAACGCTTGATGCAATCGGCGGGGTGATCGCCGAGCTGACGGGTGAGTTTATTGAGCAGGCCGCCTGAGCGTTCGGGTTAGCGACTGTCGCGAATACTCGGATTTTTCGGCATAACTGAAAACTGAAGGATTTTGACTCACGAAACCGCCGATACGTGAGATAGAAGCACACGCATGAAGCGATCGATGTGCGTTTCAAGGACGAAGCTGGTCTTCTTTTCACCATCCAGCTTGTGAGAGTCCTGCCGTGCGAAGTTTAACTATTGGCGCCCTGATTGTTTGCGGTGGCACCATCGCTGCCCTGCCATTTCGCCGCGATGCAGCCGTTGAGACTCCCGCCGCTCCTGCATCCGGATTGATCACCATCCCTATGTCGGAACTGGCGATCACGAGTGACTCAGTGCCATATGATCCCTGGTTCGTCGACTCAGATGCGAGCCATCGTGCGCCCGCTACCTGGAACAGCTCGCGCACGAGCCCTGCGACGTCGCTGGCGTCGCAATCCGCGCCATCCCCGGCACTCCAGACACTCCGAGGCATCCCCTCCAGCGCCCAGCCTCAGCCCCGTCGTGACCTGCATCTACCGTTGACGTACGACGACCTCGCTGTGCCACTGACAACGACACACTTTCGCGACGGTCGTTTCAACGCGTTGGCTAACCGACAATCGGTACCGCCGCGCGCGACATCGTCGAGTGCGAACAATAGGACCGCGCAGTCGGATCGGCAGTACGAAGCGATGCGGATATCAGCCGATCCACCGTCGGACGCTAAAGCTCAGTTACCACCGTGGCAGATGGCCAGTGATCTGCCTCAGTCCATTCTGCAAACACCTGCGGCGGCCAGCGTGCCTGCAGCAGCTCAGGCAGATCGGCCTGCTTCTCCCCACGCAGTTGTCGGTCGACTGGCGAGTGATACGCGGCCTCGAGAGCATGCTGACGCTCCCCAATCAGAGACCGCTCGGGAGCGTCATTGGATTCGCCAGCCGGACTGATGCTCGATTCTAGTGCTATGGTTGTTCGCCGGTTTTTGGAACGCTCGCAGCTTCTACCCTCGCGTTTCAACTCGACTTAGACCAACGATGAGAGACTTGATTGGTTTTCCACCTTCGCAGCGGAGGGTTCGGAAGACGAGCCGTCTGCGCCGGCCGGGAAGGGCCGATTACCTCATCTTCACGCCCGTTTGAGTTCCGCGTGAAACGCCCTAGCAAACGGCCGGCACTCGCGTCAAGGCCGGTTTCTTGTGAAACCGCACTTGCTTTTCGCGGCGAGTCTCACTTAGAAGTGATCGTCCTCAGACGCATCTTCAGGAACTCCCAAACGTGGCTCGGATCTTCAGTGTCGTGAATCAGAAAGGCGGTGTCGGCAAGACAACGACGGCGGTCAATCTTTCTGCCGCACTCGCTCTTGCTGGTAACCGAACGCTGTTGATTGACATCGATCCGCAGTGCAACGCGACCGGTGCCGTCGGCAGCGATCCGTCGTCTCACCACGCGTTGCTGGGCGAATCGCAGCTAATCGAATCCGTGATCCAAACAGAAACGCCCAACCTGAGTCTCCTGCCTGGAAGTCGCCGCTTCCAGGATGCTGATGTGATGGCAACATCGGACGCGCGAGCGACAACGAAGCTCCGTGCACATCTCGATAGCGTGATGAATGACTACGACTATATTCTTTTCGACTGCCCGCCCAGTGCTGGGGCGATGACCGAGACCGCTTTGACGGCAAGCACTGAAGTGATGATTCCGATCCAGTGTGAGTATTTTGCGATGGTCGGTGTTGCTCAATTGATCGGGACGATTAAGAAGGTGATCGGAGCGACGGACGGGCGGCTGACCTTTGGTGGCATCCTGCTCACAATGTATGACGAGTCGCTGGAGCTGACTCGTGAGATCGACGAAGACGTTCGCGACTTCTTCGGTGATATCGTTTTCGAAAATGTTGTGCCTCGGGATGTCGCCCTGTGCGAAGCCCCCAGTCACGGCCAGACTGTTTTTCAATACGCCCCGCGAAGTCGCGGAGCGTTCGCTTATACTCAACTGTGCATGGAGGTGCTGCAGCGTGACTAGTGCAACAACCCAAGGGTCGTCGGCAGGGAATTCAACCAGCTCGTCTCAGCGCGGCAATGCCGCATCACGCTCGGCCGGGGGCAGAGATCGTCGACTCGGCAAGGGGCTGGCGGCGCTACTTGGCTCGCCCATGGACGAAGAGGGCATGCCGCTGGATCAGACCAGTTCTTTCGCACCAGAATCCAAGAACGCGGCGAGCAACGGGGACCCGGTCGACACGAACAATCAGGGAAATCAATCGGCGATCCGCACGCTTGAGCTCTCAATTGAGGAGATCGGCGCCAATCCGTTCCAGCCCCGCCGGGAGTTCAATCCTGATGAGATCGCATCGCTCGCTGAGAGTATCAAGAGTCACCAACAGCTTCAGCCCGTACTCGTTCGCATCGTTGACGGAAAGTACCAACTGATCAGCGGCGAGCGGCGTCTCCGCGCGACGATCCACGCGGGCTTAAAAACCATTCGAGCGGAAGTCCGCGAGGCTGACGACCGTTTGGTTGCTGAGTTGGCGATCATTGAAAACCTGCAGCGCAAAGATCTCAATCCTATCGAAAAGGCGATGTCGTTCAAACGATACATTGACGAGCACCAGTGCAAGCAAGATGACCTGGCTCGTCGATTGGGCATCGACCGCAGCACCATCGCCAACCTGATGCGGCTGCTGGAATTGCCTGCTGCGATTCTCGAAATGGTGACTACTGGCGAGCTCACCGTTGGACACGCTCGGGCGCTCCTTCCGATCGGCGAAGAGACGGTGCAGGTCCAGATGGCCGGAAAGATCTTGGCCGAAAATTGGAACGTGCGGGTTACCGAGACGGCAGTCGGTGAAATGCTGCGAAATGAAGAAGATGCCGATACGGGTGTGAAGGTGACCAACAAGTCGCGTCAGAAACGCAAGCCAATCCCGCCGCACATCGAAGCGATGCAGCAGGAGATGCGGATGATTTTTGGCACGAAGGTTGAGATCAAAGCGTCGGCAAGAAGTCGCGGCAAGATCACGATTCACTTCACCGACGCCGATGAGTTCGAACGTCTGCGAGACCTGCTCGGCGCAGCCGCTCGACCCCAACTGAAGGTGGCCGGTTAGCTCGTCGTACACAATCGTGAGCGATTCACTAAGGTCGGTATCGACTGCCCCGGAGTTCGGTTCCGACAATCCACTGGCATTCAACCGAACCTTGTTTTTTGGTTGTGACGACATCACGGAGGGCGGGTTCCCACCGGCACTCCACTTGGTTCGTGTGGTCGATAGGTCCCAGCCCGGCAACCGGAGTATTGAGCCGGGCCGGAATACTCGACAAGTTTTCTCCGCTGCGATCCGGCCACGCTTGCCAGCGGCGTCTCCGTTTTCCTCCCACGAGGGTGAGTCAATTTGTAGACGATCCCTGATTGTTAATTATCGTCATCGGGTTTCACGCAGTTTCACGCGCGTTGCCAAACGTCCAGCGTCGCCTCTTGAAGACAACAGGGAATCACGAATTGTCCGACAGCAAACCTCAGTGTGAAGTACTACCAGTTGATCCCGAACAGGATGTCGCTGCGATCGCAAGCATCTACCGTCACTACGTGCTCAACACTTTTTCCACATTCGAGGAGGTTCCGCCGACGCGATCCGAAATGTTGCAGCGGATTCTGACGTGCCTCGATGGTGGCTACCCCTTCCTGGTAGCGAGGGTCGACGGGATTGTGGTCGGTTATGCCAGTACCAAGC
The DNA here is from genome assembly GCA_963763175.1 of uncultured Planctomycetota bacterium. Lineage (GTDB taxonomy): Bacteria > Planctomycetota > Planctomycetia > Pirellulales > Pirellulaceae > Rhodopirellula. The sequence continues at coordinate 2,694,261 of CAVXOB010000011.1, forward strand.
TTTTCTACGGGCGGACCGCGTTCCACCCGAGCGCCGAAGACAGTATCTTTCTCGATCCTGACTTTTGCGGTGGCGGTATCGGGAAACAATTGTTGGCGCGTCTGATTGACGACTGCAGTCAGCGAGGAATCATGAATCTCATTGCCTTGATTGGAGGCGGTTCATCCAACACTGGTTCGACGCGGTTGCACGAGAGTTGCGGGTTCAAAGTCGTTGGCAATATTCGCAATGTTGGTCGCAAAATCGGTCGGCTGCACGACATGTCCATCATGCAGCTTATCCTGCCAAGCGGCAATCGAACCGTGCAGCATGTCGCCGATTGAGGGGACGCTCTGTTCCCCTACTCTCCGACTTACGCCATCCCTACCGGTTATTCGGTCTGCTACAAATTTCTCGTTTCTTTCGATTCCCACGCTCTTAACCGCTGCATCGTCGCACCCAGCGATTCTGATTTCTTGGGGCCCTGATCGACGATAGCCTGTGTGACGACAAGCGAAAGTTGAAGGGGCACGTCGTCAATCGGGTCTAGGCAATCTACGGCACTCCCACCATAGACAGCCGCTGTGCTTGATCGGTTTGTGTGGTAATCAACCGGCAATGAATGCCGGCATGTTTCACATTCCACGTTTGCCCCGTGCACCTCTCCCGCACTGCAATGGATGCCTACATCGGGCATTGGAACAATGGACAAGGACGTTAAACGAGCTCTGCTGCTGTGGCCTACGATTGCTTCGACCGCGTTGGTTGCGGCGACTTCGCTGCCGATGTTATGGAACTCGGAATTCCGGTTGACGAAGTCATTGCCGAATGGTTCATCGGCGATTACCCGTGTCGTTTCGATGACCCATGACTTGCTCGGTTATGCAAGTCACGTGCAAAAAGCATCTTTGCAGCCGGCGGTCGTCAGCTCGGACGAGATTGCCACCAGTCCACTGTTCGGGACGCTCCGTGACGCATTTCCCGAGCACCGTCCCGATTGTGGACGGCGGGGACTGGCGATGCCAGTTCGTTTCGCTACGACGTCCACCGGCGGCGCTGATTCCGGACGGAGTCGGGGGACTGATCGCGACGAAATTGGACGCTCGTTAGACGCTGAGAACTTAGGATTGAGCAACCCGGTGTTCTCTCAGACGCTCTTGGCGCCCGTACTCGACCCAGTGGCAGAACTCGCAGGCTACTCGGGACCCCAGGCGACTCCGACCGTCAGCCCGGTCGTACCCATCGTCCTCGCTACTGGTGTGGATCATCCTATTGCTGCCACCGCGGACGCGTCGTTCACTGCGGATACCAACCTCGAAGCGACCACCAAATGGATGAAGCATCTTAAACCCGTCACGAGTTGGGCAACAGCCGTTTCCGATTCGCGTTACACGACCGCCGCTCATCGTGTAGGGCCCGTCGCTCCTGAAGTCACCGATTTGGTCACTAGACCAGTGGTCCAACACGCGCGTCCCGAAAGCGATTCGTCACATGAAAGTCGCCACGGACGAGCGTCGAACTCGAATGTGGCAAATGCTTTGACCGCCAGAGACGACAATTCCGCGACCTGGCCCCATCCGAATCAACTGCGTCAGGATCTCGCGACAATCTCCAGTGATGCGGATCGTCTATCAATCCGAGCCGGAGATGCTTCCAACAGCGTATTGACATCGCTGTCAAAACCGACCGCGCGCGAAACTCTGAAAACCTACGGCACCGCAGAGATCATTCGTGAACCGATCGATGAAGCGACTCATCGCGATACTGATCTCCTAGCCGACGAGTCGTCGCGGAGACGAGCCACGACACTGGCCATGGGCAGGTGGGCGAACGAAGTGGAACGATCGCTTGATGAACTTCGCAGCCTACCACGAATTGGGGACGAGCGTAGCGGCGAAAAAATTCGCGATCTCGTGGCTTTGTCCGAAACGGGGTTGCAGTTAGCCGAACGAGTGCCGGCACGCGACCAACAAGTCCGATGGTTGAGAGCGTCCCACGCGCTCTCCCGTCGGGCTGCCGTTTGGGGACCGATTTGGCAATTGGCTCGCGCGTCCGGTGATGACGAAAAGTCACCTACGAGCGAAGTTGCGACATCGGTCCCCGGCGCAGATGCGATTACCGAATCGACCTTGTACACGCTGGCCGGGTTCCAAAACGAGGTATTCACAAAGCAAGCGTCCAACTCCGGTGAACACGTTGCTAAGCTGACGGCAAACCTTCGTCGAGACCTGCATGACACCGGCGATCCATCTGGATGGACCGACTTTCTATTGCTGGACGATATTGTAGACGCAGCAGCGCACGATGACGCCGAGCAACGAGCCCTACTGGCTCAGCGATTCTTGTCGCGACTCAATCATTATTCCTTGAAGGCGGAGCATCGTCAGTGGCTCAAGCGTGATTCGATTGATGCACTGGCTGCCGCGCTGCAATCATGGACGGCTCGTCCGGTCAATTACGTGCAGCTGCTCAGTGAACTGGAGCGCGGCGAGACTGACTCCATCGACTTGGCCGCTATCAAAGTCAGCGAAGCGTTTCAGACTATGCGTTTTTCGGAAGATCCTCGAGCAGCGCGAGTGGCCAAAGCGATCGATGTCACTTATCGCAACGCGAACCTGCGGACCGCGATCTCAGTGGAATTGCTCAATCGATTTTTGCCAGCCCAGCCCGTCCGTACCGAACCGATTCGCACGACCGTCCTCGGTACCGCCGTCCGAGGAGTCAGCACTGTCAAGTCCGATCTGAGCTTGCAGCTCGAGCCATCATTGGACTCGTGGAGAATTTTGCTCGGTACACGCGGCGACGTCGAAACACTTAGCCAAGGTGGCCAATCGGGCGTGACGGTCGTGAGCAGCGGCCACAATACTTTTCATGCAAACACGCCTCTGATCATCCGGCCCCATGGCTATCAAGTGGGTCAGACCCACGTCAATGTGGCCGGTGGTCAACGACTGCGAGGTATTCACAGTCCTTATGAAGGCTGGCCGTTGATCGGATCGCTCGTCCATGGCATCGCCGAAAGCCAGTTTCAAAACACTTTGCCGGATGCGAAGCGAATCAGCAACGACCGAATTCGCAGCCAGGTGACGTCGGAACTCCAATCACAGGTATCGGAGAAGACACACCGCGCTGGCACTCAATTGGATGAGCTCGTGCTAGGTCCACTCGCCCGCTTGGACCTCGATCCGAAAGTCATCGATTTGGAGACAACGTCCCGCCGACTAGTCGCTCGCTACCGGTTAGCTGGCGATTGGCAGCTTGCCTCCCACACCCCGCGCCCTCGAGCGTGGAGCGACAGTTGGATGAGCTTGCAGATTCACCAATCAGCGCTGAACAACACGTTGGAACGGCTGCTGCCCACCGGTGAAGCAAAATCGATCCAGGATTTCTTCGCCGGAACGATGGAACTGTTCGGCCAGGAAGCCAAACCGCTGCCTCAGGATGTTCCCACTGACGCGATGATCGAGTTCGCATCCACGCGACCGGTCACAGTTGAAATCGGCGAGGGGAAGGTGTGGCTAACATTGCGAGTGGTTCGTCTGTCCGAACCTGAAGGTGCTGCATTAACGAGGTTCATCGTCCGAGCGGGATACCGACCCGAAGTCAGCGGACTCGATGCACACCTCGTCCGTGACGGGCACCTCAGCATCAGTGGCCCCGGCATGACGATGGGCCAACGAATTGCCGTGCGGGCGCTCTTCAACAAAATCCTCTCCGAGCAACGCCCCATTCCCATCACGGGGCCCAGAATAATCGGTCATCCCGCCATGCAAGGACTCGCGATCAGTCAACTCGAACTGCGTGATGGTTGGCTCGCCGTCGCGGTCAGCCGCGAATCATCACCCCGCGTCGCTGCGCTTGAAGCAACCAAGGTGAATCGATGATCGCGTTTTTCATTGTGATGAGCGTGCGGTTTGTGTGGCAAGTCGGACGCGGATCCGCGTGAACCGGTGCAACAACCTGCGGGAAGACATTTGGACATCCGTCGCGAAAACATTTCACGTCTTCGCAAACCCACAGCGGACTTTCTTAATGACCAATCAGTGGACTACCACCAAAAAACCTCCGGCGACACTTCGCTCGCCGCGGTCGAGCAGTTTTGCTCCATCGAGCGACAGTCGCTCCCAACGCTGAACTCGCCAACCCGTCGCTGCGAAATCGGCGAGCAACTCGCGGCGGGAAAACTGATGCAGGAACATGTCGGGCAGTCCGCGATAGGCGTAGACGGCGTCGCCGAACTCCCAATCGGGCCGCATCACGCTCCGCACTGCCGAGATGGTCAGTTGTCTCAAGCCGGGCAGATTCGTCAACGCTGCGTAGCGGTGATGCAGATGGAGATAAAACGGGCTGGCCGGCCGGACGATTCGGCGCACGTGGGCGAGGAAGCGTCGCCGGTTACTGCGGCCTTGGATCATGCCGAGGGTGCTGAATAAACAGACAGCTCCATCGGCGACGTTCGCTGCCAAACAATCGAGTTCAACAAGGTTGGCTTGGATGGGGATCACCGAACCGAGATTCCGCTCGCGGACTTGGTCGAGCATGGGGATCGATAGGTCGACTGCCAGCACGCCGTAGCCTGCCGCCGCCAGTAATTCCGATGCTCGTCCGGTGCCACACCCCAGATCGAGCAACCATTTTCTACCGTGATCATTTTTTTTCTCCGATCGATCGCCCTCGCAGAGCTCTCGCTGCAATTGGTTCCGAGCGACGGGAGATTCGCGTGGGTCTGGTGTCACGGGAGTTTGATCCGCGCTCGGGAAGACTTCTGCTAGCAATTCGAGATCGAGCTGGCAAAGCGGCGTGCCCGCCACAAATGCATTGTAGCGGGAGGCGATCGCCCCTTCGTGAACATACCTCCACGTCCCCAACGCGACTCCAGCAGGCCGCCGCCACGCCGTTCGGTCGGCGGCTCCGAGTCGTTTTCCTGCTTTCTGAGGCTTTGATTCCCGCGGTTTTGGTTCCGATTCAGGCATGACGAGGGTGATCGATTGCAGTGGGTCCGACGATGCGGGGGCTGTTTCAATTGCGGCCAAGGTTCCTATAATCCGCGCCACACAGTGGTAACTGAACTTCACCTAAAAGGGAATCTGAGCAAAGTGGCTATTCGAGTAGCAATCAACGGCTTCGGCCGCATCGGACGTTTGACCTTCCGTAACTTGATGGAACGCCAAGACGAATTTGAAGTCGTCGCCATCAACGATTTGACCGACAACAAAACCCTGGCAACGCTGCTGAAATACGACAGCGTCCACGGGCGTTATCCGGGCGAGGTCAGCTTTGACGACTCTTCGCTGACCGTCGAAGGCCAAAAGATCGCGGCTTTAGCCGAGCGAGATCCTCGCAAGCTGCCTTGGAAGGATCTGAAAGTTGATATCGTGATCGAGTCGACCGGTTTCTTCACCGGACGCGCCGCGGGCGATAAGCCTGGTTATGACAGTCACATCGAAGCCGGTGCCAAGAAAGTCGTTCTGAGTGCTCCTGCCAAAGACGGTGCCGACCTGACCTGTGTGTTGGGTGTCAACGACGACAAGCTGACCGCCGACCTGAAGTGCATCTCCAACGCCTCCTGCACCACCAACTGCTTGGCACCCGTTGCCAAGGTGCTGCATGAGACGTTCGGCATCGAGCAAGGTCTGATGACGACGGTGCACGCGTACACGAATGATCAAAACGTTCAAGACCAACCGCACAGCGACTTGTACCGCGCCCGAGCCGCTGCACTGAACATCATCCCAACGAGCACCGGTGCTGCCAAAGCCGTTGGTTTGGTGATTCCAGAATTGCAAGGCAAGTTAACTGGCATCGCGATGCGCGTTCCCGTGCCAACGGGCAGCGTCGTCGACTTGACGTGCAACCTGGCCAAGGAAGCGACGAAGGAATCGATCAACGACGCGATCAAGAAGGCTGCTGAAGGGCCTCTCAAGGGGATCCTGTTCTTCGCGACCGACCCCATTGTCAGCAGCGACATTGTCCACGACCCTCACAGCAGCATCTTTGCAGCTGACTTTACCCAGGTTCTCGGCGACTCGGGCAAGTTCGTCAAGGTTGTATCGTGGTATGACAATGAGTGGGGCTACTCCTGTCGCACCGCCGACCTGTGTAGCCGCTTGGCCAAGTTTCTTTAAGAAGCGGCTAGCTATCAGCTTCTAGCTTCGAGATACTCCCATTACTATAGGAAGGCGTGATGCATCGTCATCACGCCTTTTTTTCCACCCCCCGCCTACAGTCGCCGGCAAAAACGCTTGCAACTAGAAGCTCGAAGCTAGTAGCTTTTCAGAATGTTTATTGATCGCGTCGAAGTTGTATTTACCGCTGGTAAGGGAGGCGACGGTTGCACGAGTTTCCGACGCGAGAAATTTATCCCGCGTGGCGGTCCTGATGGCGGTGACGGGGGCAAGGGTGCCAGCATCGTGTTGGAGGCTCGCGTCGGTGTGAACTCACTCGCTGCGTTTGCCACTCGCCGCTTCATCCGCGCCGAAAAAGGAAAACATGGCGAGGGCTCACTCCGTCACGGACGCAAGGGACGTGAAATGCGTCTGTACGTTCCGTGTGGAACGAGTGTGGTTGATATCGCGGACGGCTTCGTAATCAAAGACCTAACGACTCCCGGCGAGACGTTCGTTCTCTGTCGCGGCGGACGCGGTGGTCATGGCAATGCACGATTCAAGACGTCGACCAATCAAGTCCCGCGGATCCACACCCCCGGCGATCTCGGTGAAGAACGCCACGTCGTGCTCGAGTTGAAGTCGATCGCCGACGTAGGATTGATCGGCAAACCCAATGCTGGCAAGAGTACACTGCTCTCTCGTATTTCTAGTGCGCGTCCTGAGATCGCGGATTATCCGTTCACGACCAAGTTCCCTAACCTCGGCATCGTCGACGTGGATCAGGAGCGTTCGTTCGTGACGGCCGATATTCCTGGCCTGATCGAAGGGGCCAGTGATGGCGTTGGACTCGGTCACGAGTTTCTGCGACACGTCGAACGTGCCGGCCTGCTCGTTCATCTCGTCGAGCCGACGCCCGTCGATGGCACCGACCCGATCGAAAACTATGCTGCTATTCGTGAAGAGCTGCGACAGTACGACGAGAGCATGGCGGACCGTGATGAACTGGTCGTGATGACGAAGAGCGAGCTCGATCCCGACGGCGAGGTATTCGAGCAGATGCAGCAATACTTCGCCGACAATCCGGTTGCTCACACACGAGAATTGTTTTCGATTAGTGCTGCTGCGGAGGTCGGATTGCGCGAACTGGTCGAAGCAATCATGGATCGTGTGGCAACGCGTCGCCAAGAAATGCTTGACGCGGGGGAGGAACTCAGCCCGATCCGTGAAGTCGATGTTCCAGCTGAGAAGAAGAGTAAGCGGCGGATTCCGCCTCATAAATCGGGTCCAACGGCCAGGTTGTCTAACGAGCAACAGGCCCGTGATATCCCCGAGATGTGGGGAAAGCAATCGCCGATGGGCCGCACCCTCGCGACCAATGAAACCAATGATTCCAACGATCGTGATAGACCGGACAGGCAGCAGTGATTGTTGGGATCGATGTCGGTAATACCGCAGTCAAGGTCGCCTTTGCGGGTCAGCCTAACGCGATCGTCAAGCGAGTATCTGATGCAGATGCAATGAAGTCACTCGCGCAAACGTTGTGTGATCTTTCGCGTAACGATCCGGCCGACGTTCGCATTGCGAGCGTCAATCGGGCGAAAACAAATGAGCTGATTGAACAGACTCGAACGATTGCCGGCGATCAAATTGGCTTTCGTCAAATCACTCATGCGGACTTGCCAATCGCCATCGCTACGGAAGTTCCCGAGCGTATTGGGATCGATCGGCTCGTCGGTGCTTTCGGCGCAATGAAGGAGTATCGTTTGCCACTCGTGGTGGTCGATGCCGGGACGACCGTGACGGTTGACTTGGTCGATGCGTCCGGTGTCTATTGTGGTGGCGCGATCATTCCAGGGCTAGAGATGCAGACACGAGCACTTGCCGCTGGCACGGATGCGTTGCCACAAATTGATTGGCAAGCAGGCTGCGAATCTGGCGATATTTTATCTTCTGAAGTCGTGCCCGCGCAGAAAACCATTGCCGCCATCCGGCTGGGAATTCTGTCGAGCGTCGTCGGCGGTATCGAGCGACTTGTTCGCCTTTACGGCAATCCATGCCGGGTGGTCGTCACAGGCGGCGATTGTCACTGCATTGCCAGAGCATTGGAGAGCTCGTCGCAAACCTTTGAAACACATTTGCATCCCCATCTGGTGTGCAGGACGCTAGCGAGTTTGGAGTAATCAGGTAAGGGTCACGGCGCTCGCTGTATCAGGGCTGCTTCGCCCCACAACGAAGGATCTTCCGTAACTGGAAAGCTCTCGCTAAGGGTTAACGATTGGTTCCCTAATTCACGATCGGCAACCGTATAAAAGAATCCCATTCTTGGTTGATCGACCGGTTCATATCCCGTCAATGCTTCGGACGGTATCCAGCCTGACATCTCGTACCCATCGTGCTTGGGCGCGGCGTGGATCTGGAGCGCCTGTGCACCGATCGGTTTCGGGTTGCCACGAGCGCGATTAATGGGAACCAGCTGCGCTACCGGTCGCTCGCGTTGCGGGCCGCCCCCCGCCGGCAACCAAAGAAAACGATGACAGTGCTGGGTTGCCCGGTGAATGTTGGGACTGTTTCGTGTGTCGAACCAAAGATGCAGTCCATCGCTCTCGTCAAGTCGGGTGTCACGACACCATGGCATGGCTCGCTTGCCGGCGACTTTGACTGAGAATCCGATACCGGCGACCGACCACGCGACGCGGAGGTCGGCGTAGATCGGGCCACCCGACAGGGCTGCGAACGAGGGCAATCGACATGATTCAGGGAGCGAGAGGCCGCGTGAAGTCCATTGCATCTTCTGCTGTATCAATCGCACTTCGAAACGAAACAGGATCGTGGGATCGACCAATTGTTTGGAATCAGATGGCATAACAGATCATCAAGTTGTGTCGAGCAAAATGGGCTTCGTGTCAGTGTGGGTGCGTAGGATCAATCGATCAAGGCCGTAAGCACGCGATTATTTCCCTTCAATCGGTACAAGCGGCGAGTTTTCCAGGAAAGGAACAGTTTCGCTAATCGAATCGTGCCGCCCAGTCGGCGAGGTCGTCGATAACATGCTATGCCGCGATCGATGCAGTGTAACCCGTGGGCGATGAAACCGGTTCCTTATCTAATAAACCGGATTTCGCTTGCGTTTTTGCCCGGCTGTTTCAATCCAATCCCACCTCAAAACTCCCACCTCGTGCGGGCGCCCTTTATTGCCCGCTGGCCTCCGAACCCATCGACACTTCATTCTCGTGAAACATTCTTCCCACGAGAACCCACACCGGCGATGGATCGCGGGTTTTATTCCATAGGATCATTCAAATGAAATCGCAATCATTCAAAACCATTAAGAAGTTCGCATCTCGTTTCTGCCTTAATCGCCGTGGGCGGCTACGCCGTGTGTTGGTGACGGCACTCCTCACGAGCAGCTCGCTCATAGCTGGCCCGTCGAGCGGCACAGCGCAGGAAACGCCGCAGGTCTATCGGGGAGGTATCTCAATCCTTGTCCATGAGTTTCGCCCTGAGAATGCTGCCTCCGCAGCTTCGGCTAACACTCAGGAACTCGCCGCTGCAGCGACACCGCTCCATCGGACGTCCAGCCAATTTAACCAGTCGATCGCCGCAGCCGTCGGCGCCTCGGCAACAAGAATTGGTATTCCAGTCGAGCAGTTTTTGGAACCGTTCGTGATGGTCGGACGACTGGGAGGACCTTCTGCTGAAACGAGTCCGTACAAGTCCCGCGTCATGGAGCCGGCCACGTTCGCAACAACCTCGCCGGGAGAACCTTCCACCGCAGAAACGGAGGCGGAATTGGCCGCCGCGGTCGCATCCTTTCAGCAAGAGCTCGACGATGTCGCCGCACTGGAATGTTGGTGGCTTGGCGACGATGTTGACGAGTGGATTGCAGAGGGAAACGACGATGAAGATGTATTTCTCGCGGAGGATTCGGTAGCCGACCCAGCAGTCGTGAACGAATCCGTTGACTCCGACCGATCGGGTATAGGTTCGGCGCCAATGATTGTCACGATACCGGAGGCCTACTTTCCCTACGACTTCGCTCGTCGCGATCTGGAGCTTGAATTCCTGCCGCTCACGACGATCCAGCCAATCAGGTCGAAGAATTATGTGTCACTGCCCGATCCACCCAACCTCGACGACGCGATCGAGCTGGAGGCCGCCGAACCCGTCGTCACAAGTTCGCCGGACTGCGTGCTCGACGAACTCGTTCACAGTGTTACCAAGTTCACAGACCAGAATCACCTTCGCGATCTAACGCTCGCAAACCTCGGCGAATCGGCGGGCAACCTTTTTGCATCGGCCCTGTCGTTATCGTTGTCGACCGACGACTCCGCCCGCCGGGAGCTTACATTGTCGACCGACAGCTCCGCCCGTCGGGAGCTTGATCCACCATCCAGCAACACCGCTCCTGACGAGCTCATATTATCACCAACGGAAGTCTCGCCGGTACAAATCGTCAATGATGGAAATGGTGCGCCAGCGTCCGTCGAAGTCGTCGGCCCAGCCGCTGAATCTCCAGCAGCCGACGAAGTCATCATCGCCGAGATTGTGATGATGGAGGTGGATGGCGTGCGAATCCCAGCACCCATTGCTGACGAAGCTCCCCATGCTGTCGAACCGGAGGAACTGGCAACCGAGGACCCCGAAAAAGCCCCAGCGTCCGTCAAAATTGCTATCGCAGACATCGTCGTCACTACTGATCACGATGAAGTGAGAGCGGTACCGCTCGTGGAGGAGGCACCTAACGCGGATAGCGACGAACGGCTCGTTGTCGACGAAGTTGTCACTCAGGAAGGCACTGAAACGGCGACCGATAAGTTAATTCAGCACGCGTCGGTCGACTCGTATTTGCTCTCGCATGTCATGGATTCGATTTACCAATGGCAGCACCAGGCGATGGAGATCATTCTCAATGCCCGCGATGTAACCCGGCTTCCCTCAACGGAAATTGCTGAGAAAGCGGATTCAGCGAATGAGAACGTCATTCGCTAAATGAACACAGCGTCGACGAAAGTCGCGCCGTCTTACCTGTCCTCGTTCTTTGGGCGAGGGCAGGGGGTGGGCGACGCAATTAAGAAGTGTTCGAAGAATGCGTAGATGATCTCGTTAGACTCGTCGTTAGGCGCATGTTCAGGGCGATTGGTCATCCCAACTCGATTCGAATACCCGAGAATTCGATTGATTTCGATCAAGTGATTGAGAGCTTCCCAGCGACGGGGAGGATCTTCCGAGCCACCTGAGACCAGGAGCGGGCGTGGTGCCATCAAGGCATGCAGTTCCTGCAAATCATGATTGGCAGCACGGAGTTTCGGGTAGAGCCCGAAGGCTGGGTTGTCGGCCGTGATTAGCCCTCGCTTACGCCACGGTTTCGGGTGATAGCCCAGGTACCAAGGCTCCCAGTAATTGACGCTCTCGCGACCTTCATCGAATACGATGCCAGGATCGGACCACGCTGCACATGCAAACTTGTCAAACAGGCAAGAGGCAAACATGGCCCATTTGCCGCCGAATGAATGCCCGACAATGCCGATTCGACTCGCATCCACCTCCGGCCGATCCGCCAATACGTACCACGCATTGGCAGCTGCGTAGCCCAACATTGAAAGTGGTGCGACCTGTGCGTCGTCGATGCTGGGATAGTACAGTGAATATGTCTTCGCTTGGCTGGCGTCGGTGGTACCAATGGAGAGCGTTACAAACCCGCGGCGAGCGAGCTGCAAGGCAAAATCGCGATTGGCGACGCCGAGCCCGATCGCAGTTTCAGGTTCATAAAAGACCGTGACGACGGCAGGACGCGGAGACTCTCCGTCGGGGATCAGCAAGTAGCCAGTCGTCTGTTCATTGGGAACCCAATCAAATGAGACTTGATACTGCGTGATGTTTTCGCGCCGCTCCGCTTGGAGAATCTTTACCTGGGGCTCGGTGATCAGGGCTGGCCAAGGTCCCAGCAACGATACCCATTCGCTTCGGATTTCGGCGCGTCGGCGATCCCAGTCATCCGCGGATTGCACTCGCGTTGCGTCACTGAATTCAAGCGGTGAATGGTAATCGCCCAACTTTCCCTGCCACTGCGCCGGTGGTGAAAAATACGGCTCGACTCTTTTCCACGAATCGGTTGATCCGGTTTCACCCACTGGTGCATGTGCGGCGTCTCCCGTGATGGCACGACGTAAGATCGGTTCAAACACTTCGGCTTGCCGCATAAAACCGAGGTCGCTAGCGTGTGAACCGTCTGTAGCACCTTCCCCGTCCTCTCCATACAAGCGATCACCTGGGATATAGTGCAGATTCGTAACTCCCTCGTCAATCAAGGTAGCATAGGCTTCCCGTAGAGCGGCATGATTGAGTGTGTGGTGTCGCTGCCGACGGGGCAAGATCCAGTCGTTCGTATTGCGACGATCTTCCACGAGTACGATCGGCGTCAGGGGATGAGCAGTACGCAATTGGCGAACCAATGGGACGCACTTTTTCGCGACATCGTCGGGGCCCATATTTGGCAAACAGTCGATCACCAGTGCGGCCGCGTCGATTTCAGTCAGGTAGTCACCCACCTCCTTGTCCATCCGGCCATTGCCCGAAAAACCTAGATTGACAATCGGCCGGTCCAACCACCGCCCCAAAATTGCCGTGTGAACCATCCCGGGACGACTGGCGCAGGCTCCATGGGTAATGCTGGTTCCGTAGAACACGATCGGACGATTTCGCGGCGCAAGGCCCTCGAAGTTGCTGCCGTGTTCAACACCAATGCTCATGAACTCCACACCGTTGTACAAGGGTAGGTAGGCAGCATATTCGCGTTCACCTGCCGCGAGTCCACTGACGATCTCGGTCTTTATTTCCTGCGAGTTCGGTCGTGTTACTTGGACCCATCTCCAGCTTCCGTTGTCATCGCGTGCGTACAAATCGACGCCGCTCACACCCGTCGCTGGCATGTGAGCCATCGCCAGATTACTCTTTTTGAGTTTGTAGTGAACGTGAATTGATTGGGAATCGGTTTTAAAACGTGCCATCATGCCAGCACTGTCCTGGCTGAGTCTCCAAACCGCCTCGGTCACGGATTTCTCCGCCGACGCGGGCAAACGATCGAACCATTGCTGCCGCGTTTGTTCCGGAAGAATTCGCCCCTCTACCCCCCATTGAGTCACGTCGTACCAATCCAGCCCGTCAATGGTCTCCTTGCTAACTCGCATTTCGGAACCGGTTTCCGCGATCACACCTTCCTGCGCGAGTGCATGGGTACCCATCGCGATCAACCAAATGGCGATGACATACTGAATGAGAGCGGTCAAGAGGCGTCTCCTAACTGATAGTAAGGCGTAAAGTGAGTCGAAACTGCGACCAAGCGTCCTGCTCGTGTCTGGCCAATTGATTGTCAGCACCGCTGGCGTGACTGATCATGGCCGGAGTGGAAAATGCCATCGCGAAACAGGGACGGAGAGTTTTCGATGGTCGGTCTTGTCGAGTCGGATAAGAAGACGGGCTAGATTTTACCCTAGTTGTACCGTGGAAATGAGGGCTCCAGCGTCGAGTACCCGCCACCGAGCGTACATCATAGCCGGCCTCGCTACAGACGCTACCTCTTTCGCATTTAGAGCCTATCCGAAAAGGGGTCTGACCCTCTCCGGCGAGGCCGCTAAAAAGGTTGTAAAACGATGCGTCTCCAAAGGGTCAGACCCCTTTTCGGATAGGCTCTGAGGATACCGGCGCGGGCATTCTCGAAAGTGTAGAATGTCCGTTCGCTCTGCTTTCGCTACTGAGTTTTCCGATTCACTTTCGTATTAAAATGTTCCTGCCTAAATACTTACAGGCTGCACGAATTTCTGCATTCGTGGTCTGCTTCTCCATTCCGGCATGCCATCCAAGCGCCCTCGTTGCGGAGCCCATTGATTTTTCTCGCGATATATTTTCGGTGCTCCAGCGGTCGTGTTTCGAATGCCATGGGTCAGATCGGCAAGAAGCAGGACTCCGACTCGATCAACGAGTGGCTATGATTGACGCGGGTGTCATCTCAGAGAGTGATCCGGACGGCAGTGAGTTAGTGCGTCGGATTGAACTGCCCCGTGGGCATGAGGAAGTCATGCCGGTGATTGGCGATCCCTTAGCGCGGCGAGAGATCGCATCGATTCGGAAATGGGTCGCCGCGGGTGCTCCTTGGCCGGATGATTTCGTGCCGCCGCCGCATTGGTCTTATGTCGCCCCCAAACTCCCGGAGTTGCCTGAAGTTTCTGATGCAAGTTGGGTGCACACCCCGGTGGATCGTTTTGTGCTCGCCAAGCTCGATGCGATCGGATGGGAACCATCGCCTGCCGCAGAGAAGGCGGTTTTGTTACGTCGTGTCTACTTGGACCTCATCGGCTTGCCACCGAGCCTTGAAGAAATCACAGCGTTTGAATCGAACCCGACAGACGAAGCCTATCGCAGGGTTGTCGAGGACCTTCTCTCTCGCCCTCAGTTTGGTGAACGCTGGGCGAGGCCTTGGCTCGACCTTGCCCGCTACGCCGACTCGCATGGTTTTCAACGAGATGATTTGCGAGACATATGGGCGTACCGCGATTGGGTCATCCAGGCACTCAACACGGACATGCCGTTTGATCAGTTTACCATCGAACAGATCGCGGGCGACTTACTTCCTGATGCGACCCAGGCGCAACAAATCGCGACTGGATTTCATCGCTGCGCGCCGACCAACGTCGAAGCTGGATCCCTACCCGAAGAGACTCGCGCCGAACAGCTGATCGACCGCGTGAACACGACCGCGTCGGTCTGGCTGGGATCGACCCTGGAGTGTGCTCAATGTCACGACCACAAATACGACCCATTTTCCACGAAAGAGTACTACCAAATCCTTGCGTTCTTCAACAACACTGCTATCGAGGCGGATTTGAAGGACAAATCAGTCGCCAGCTCCATTGCATTTATCGGGGCTTCGATCCCGATTGCCAATGCGGAGCGCGATGCTGAGCGAAGGGAAGTGGAGCGGGAACAGGGCACGATTCGATCTCGCCTAAAAAAGCGTCGCACCGAGCTCGCATCGAGTCTCGCCGACTGGTCCAAAGAGTTCCTTCACGACACAAGCCAGCGTCCTCGAAGCTATCCAATGGAGATCACGAACTTTGAATCCGAGGGCAATACGGATTCGTATCGCCTCCGTGACGATGGTGCCCTATTGTTAGTGGGAAGCGATCCACCGGGTGCAGATCAATATACCGTCACTGCAAAAGTCCAAGGAGGAATGATTCATGCGATTCAATTGGACGCACTCACTGACGAGTCATTGCCCGGCAAGGGCCCGGGTCGTGGTGATGCCAAGCGAACGAATTTTGTCCTCAATGAGTTTCGCGCCTTCGTCGAGACCTCTCAAGGTACTAGCTGCGAACTTGAATTTAATGACGCGTCAGCTGACTTTTCGCAGCAAGGGTACGACGTGTCCCGAGCCATCGACGGTGACGAATCTACGGGATGGGCCGTGGCACCTCAATTTTCTCGACCACACAAAGCAACCTTTCGGTTGGCAAAACCGCTCGACGCGACTGAAGAAACGACGCTGAAACTGACCATGAGTCAAACTTTTGGCAAATCGCGAACCATCGGTTGCTTCCAGCTTTCCGCGATGACGGGCGACGTTTCCCTGGAGGCGATTTCCGATACCGTCGTCGCAATCGCGGGCCGCCCAGCCTCATCTTGGAACAAGCAGGAGCGGCAAGTCATACTGGATTATCGCGTAACGAAAGATCCGCAATCCACGGAACTTCAACAGCAGATGGAGGCTCACGATCGCCGCATCGCAAGTCTTGCGGCAGATCGAACCGAGATCATGCGCGAAATCGATCGTCCACGCGAGTCCTATGTTTTTGAACGAGGAGACTATCGATCCAAGGGTCAAACCATTCAGCCCAAAACGCCCACGAGCCTCCATCCGCTATCGCGCGACGCTGACGCGTCGACACCTCCCAATCGACTGGACTTGGCAAAGTGGTTGGTTGACCCCGCCAATCCTCTGGTGGCCCGTGTGACCGTCAATCGCTATTGGATGGAACTGTTCGGTGCGGGACTGGTTCGCACGCCGGAAGATTTCGGACTCAAGGGGGAACGTCCGACGCATCCCGGTCTGCTCGATTGGTTGGCGGTCGATTTCATTCAAAACGGATGGTCAATGAAGCATACTTTGAAAACCATCGTCTTGTCCGCCACCTACCAACAGTCGTCAAACTTAACGCCGACGCTTATGGCGTCGGACGATCAGAATCGGTCACTCGCGAGAGGCCCACGCGTGCGGATGGACGCTGAGATGATTCGTGACAACGGCCTCGCCATCTCAGGTTTGATTTCTCTGAAACAGTTTGGACCGCCGATTCGCCCTTACCAACCTGAGGGCCTGTGGCGCAAGGTTGGCGGTCAGAAATATGATTACGTCGTCAGCCCGGGAAAGGAGAAATATCGTCGTGGCATCTACATTGTTATCAAGCGAGGATCTCCCTACCCGAGTTTGGTCAACTTCGATGCCAGCAATCGTTTATCGTGCACGGTGCAGCGTTCTCGCAGTAACACGCCGTTACAAGCCCTCACGCTGCTGAATGATCCCGTCTATGTCGAAATGACAAAAGCGATGGCGATTGATGCGGTGGTCATGGCGAAGAGTACCTCGGTAGCTGACACAATTTCCAAGCATTGGCGGCGAGCTGTCGCTCGGAAACCGACCCCTGCGGAAGTCGATCGATTGGTGCAGTTACATCACGATCAAGTCAAATCATTGCAACATCAACCCACAACTGCCACTGAGTTGACCCAAGGAATCGATTTTCCAGAAGACGTCGATGCAGTTGAATTTGCCGCATGGTATGCCGTCTCCACTGTCATTTTCAATCTGCACGAAATAATCACCAAGGAGTAGAGCAGTGAGTCCTACGAATCTTTCCATCGACCGTCGCGGATTTACTAAGTCGAGCACCGTCAGCTTGGGTGCGATCGCGCTGGCAGGCCTGCTGAACCGCAACACCAGCCTGGCTTCGGATAGTCCCAGTCCGCTCGCGCCGCGGGTGCCTCCTTTTTTCGCGCATGCCAAAAACATCATTTACTTGCATATGGTGGGGGCACCCTCGCAACTCGATTTGTTCGAGGAAAAACCATCGCTAGTAAAATGGCATGGCAAGCCCTGTCCACCCGAAGTGACGGACGGGCGCAACTTCGCATTCATCGGCAAGACGTCAACACTCGCTGCCTCGCCGTGGAAATTTTGCAAACATGGGGAATGTGGTCACTCAATCTCTGAACTATTGCCTCATCTGGGCAGCGTTGCCGACGAAATTGCCTTGGTTCACTCAATGCGAACTGAGGAAATTAATCATGCACCAGCGCAGATGTTCTTGCACAGTGGTTTTGGACGCGGTGGGCGACCGAGTCTCGGCTCCTGGGTGACCTATGGTTTGGGAAGCGAAAATGAGGAATTGCCAGCCTATGTGGTCTTGCTCAGCGGTCCGCCCGGCGGTGCTGGTACGAGCTTATGGTCGACGGGTTTTTTGCCCAGTGTGTACCAGGGCATTCAGTTCCGCTCCGAAGGTGATTCCGTTCTATTTCTATCATCTCCTGAAGGAATACGACGCGAAGATCGACGGCGCATGCTCGACACGCTCGGCAGTCTCAATCAATCCCATTTTGAGCAGTCCTACGATCCAGAAATTAATACGCGTATCGCTCAGTACGAGATGGCGTTTCGGATGCAAGCATCGGTGCCCGATCTGATGGATATCCACAATGAGACCACGCAAACGCTGAAGTCCTACGGCGCAGAGCCGGGCAGAGCCTCTTTTGCGAACAACTGCTTGTTGGCCCGGCGGTTGGTCGAACGCGGCGTCCGAATGATCGAATTGTACGACAGCGATTGGGATCACCATTCTGGCTTGGAAACAAAGCTGCCGAAGAAATGCAATGACGTCGATCAACCCATCGCCGCGCTCATCGCAGACTTAAACCAGCGTGGTCTGCTCGACGAAACACTGATTGTATGGGGGTCCGAGTTCGGACGCACGCCGCTGAGTCAAGGCAAAGTGAAGCACAATAGTGCGGTACCGGGGCGCGATCACCATAAAGATGCCTTCACCGTCTGGCTCGCTGGTGGCGGTATCCACGGTGGCGTTAGTCATGGACGGACTGATGAGTTTGGTATGGATGTGGTCGAGGATGGTGTCCACGTTCACGACCTCAACGCCACAATCCTCCATCAATTAGGCATGGATCATGAAAAGCTGACTTTCCGCTATCAGGGTCGCGAGTTTCGATTGACCGACGTCGAGGGCTCGGTCATCCAAAATCTGATCCGGTAGGTACCGTATCATCGGATTTGGCTTTGCAAGGTGAGCAATGTGTCCAGCCACCTGCGAGCTGTTGATTTTCTAACCCGACCCGCCAGCCAGGCTGCCGATTCGATCACTCGCTCAAGCTTCGCGTTGGTATGTCGACTAGAAGTCGCGACCACCTGTCCCAACCTATCGATTAAGAATCGACAGGGCGAAAATCAGGATCAGGACGGCGAATACGGCTCCCGTCACGACCGCCGACAACTTCACGTATGAAAATGGTGAGCTGCCAATGATGTAACGAGTGTCTTGACCGCAGATCACGACGCGGTACAGTCGGCCTCGATAACGGTACGCGAGTACATAAGCCGGGAGTGAATAGCGTCTGGTCACGAGACGTCGCGGCACGATACTGACGTGAACATTGCGAAAACGCGTGCCGGGAATCGACTCCTCCTGCATCCGCTGGGCAGCGGAGGACTCGATTGCGGCTGCGACCTGCTGTCGTGCTTGGCTACGTGGAATATCGAATCGTTCGAGCAGCGGATGCTCCCCATCTCCGTGAGGAGTAACGGTACCATCAACCAATTTCATCCCCGGCGTCACTGCATCGGTTTCCGCTGCGGCCAGTCCTCGTGAACCGGAGACGAGAATATTGGCAAAGCGAATTTGCTGCTGCCCGGCGTGAGGCGCCCATGCTGAGCGTCCCGCGCCAGCATTCGAATCCGCCGACCAGCTGACGAACGCCTCGGCGTCAAAGATCCATGCGACCCACCACAATGGCTTGATCTCGGTGAGCTGGGAGGCTGCCGAAAGGTCCGAGGGCGTGAACCATCCGCGTGTGCCGAGCCAATTGCGAAGTGCCGCAGAGGCTTGTTCTCTCGTGACCGTCATCGGCAGGTAAAGTTCGGTCTGCTCGATTGGGTCGATGATCGTTTGTATTTCGAGTACGTCACCACAAAACGAACAAGCAGGCGCTCGCAGGTCGGGATCGTAACTGATTGCAGCGCCACAACCTTTGCAACGCAGCAGGGTGGTCTCCACTTCAGCGCGATCCTGGACGACTTCACGCGGAGCAGCAGCCCCGCAAATTGCGCAGCGGAGATCTCCCGTTTCGAGCGGTGAGTCACACCGAGAGCAGCGTCTGTCCTCACTTCCACTGGACTGCGGCAAGACGCCCATTATTGAACAATCGAAATCAAGACGAATACGAGAACGCAGAGGACCACCACTGCGAGCACGGTCAAGGCAATTTTAGCGGTGGAAACCGGTACGTTCCCACCGACACGTCCGGTTTGCCCATTAACGAGGATTTGCAACGGTGGTTGGTCGTCGGCGTAACGAAGTGCGTAGGACCAAACCGGCAGCAATACGAGATCGATGACCTCATTAGAAACATTTGTATTGCGTTGCAAATTCGAGTAGCTATCTCCTGGCATGAAACTGGCGAGCCGGCGGTCAACGACACTGAGCGTTTCGCTGTGTGAGAATTGCAAACACTCCTGTTTGCTTCGCGATGGTTCCTCTGCGAGCCAACCGGAAATGAAGGCATCTGAGTAGGCGCGCAACGAGCGCAGATCAAACGGCTCGATTGCCTCAAGTGCCCGGTTACTGACACCACTGGACGCAGTGACGAGGACGTCAACGACATAGCACTCATGTTGGCCCTGCAGCGGCCGCCACTCTGTCTTGGTCACCGTTCGTGTTCGCGTCACGGTTTTGCCATTGGCATCGGTGGTGGTGTAGGTTTCGGTCTCGGTGTAGTTCTCGCCAATTCGCGCCGAGTAACGCGAGCTCGCCACGGCGCCATACAAATACGCGGGAAGATAGATGCCGTGGGTCAGTTTCGGGATCGCACGCTTAAAATCGGACCGAGCGAAAATGCTACTGCGCGAGATCCAGGTGCGAACTGCTGCCGAGGCACTCTCGTGATTAACGACAAATGCAATCAAAAACGCGGGCTCGGGACGATTGGGGCTCGGGGGGCGTCGGATGATGGACGGCGAAGCACAGTAAGGACACGTGGTCGAACGGACATTCGCATTAACATGCAGTACCGCGCCGCAAGATTGGCAAACAATATCCTGCTGATTTGCAGTTTCCGATGAATCAGTCAGCATGGGCGATATCGCTTACAGCAAACTATGAACCGGCAGCACCATGATCTTGCCATCCCCAATCCGGCCCGTCCGTGTGACTTCAACAATTTTTTCGAGCACACTATCGAGCCGTGAATCGTCGACCCACAGCGTGATTTCGACTTTGGGAAGAAACACTTCGGAGTACTCCGTGTCCTGATACTGATCGAGGTAACTTTTTTGTCGTCCGTAGCCTTTCACTTCGTGAACGCTTAGCCCCTCGAGCGGCGCTCGTTGCAAAGCCATCAACACCTTCTCAGCCAGGTGGGGAGCAACGACGGTGACGACTTGTTTCATCGCATGCTCGACGTGACAGCTCTGCGGGCGAGCAGTTCACCGATTTGTACTGCATTCGTGGCGGCGCCTTTTCGGAGGTTGTCGCTTACACACCAAAACGCGATACCTGAATCCGAGCTGATGTCTTGGCGAATCCGACCGATAAAGACGTCGTCCTGCCCATCGCAATCGCGCGGCATGGGGTAAACGTGGTTGTCGAGATCATCGAGCACCGTGACGCCTTCGGCGGCCTCCCAGAGCGCGCGCGCCGCGTCGACTGTGAGCGGTCGTTTAGTCTCCACCAAGATCGACTCGCTGTGCCCCGTTGCGACGGGGACGCGAACCGCCGTCGGGCAAATCGCAATTGAATCGTCACCCAGAATCTTGCGAGTCTCGTACACCATCTTCATTTCTTCGCTGGTGTAGCCGAGGTGTTTTTGCGAACCAATTTGCGGGATGAGGTTAAAACCGATCGGATGTTGGAATGTGGACGGCGTGTGCGCGTGGCCCTTGAGAGAAGCTTCGACACTGGCATGCAACTCCACATTGCCAGCCAAGCCTGCGCCGCTGGTCGCTTGATAGGTACTGACCACGACGCGGCGAATACCGACGGCAGCGTGCAGAGGTGCCAGCGCCACAACCATCTGTGTGGTGCTGCAATTGGGGCTGGCAATAATGCCGCGATGATTGTCGACCGCGTCAGGATTGACTTCGGGAATCACCAGGGGAACCGTAGGGTCCATCCGCCAATACCCGCTCTCATCAACAACAATCGCTCCCGCTTTGACTGCCCACGGGGCGAACTGTGCCGACACTTCGTCCGGAGTGCTTGCAATGACCAGATCAACGCCGTCGAATGCCGATGGCTCAAGCAACTCGACTGTGATTTCTTCATCCCGAAAACGCACTTTTGAGCCCGCACTTCGTGCCGACGCGAGTAGCCTCAGGCGACGCATAGGAAAATGACGCGCATCGAGCTGGTCAAGGACAATTCGGCCGACAGCGCCCGTGGCACCGACGAGAGCAACGCAATCAAACATTGGCGAAAGGGATCAGGAAATGAGGTTTCAGGGGAGAGATGGGAGGGATTCGAGAAAGACAAACCCCCGTGGTTCATGAATGACTTTATTCCTGAACCACGAATTCTTTATTCCAACCGGATCCGTATCTTTACCTTCTAGCGAATCGACGAGCGATGGCTTCTCGCGGTAGCGGCATTATCTTGGCCGCTCCTCCAGTATTGTGCAGCAGATCCGAACGATCCGGTTTGCCTTCGGCATCCTCGTACTGCACTAGGTAAGCACCGACTTGAATGCCGCTCTCCTCGTAGACGGGCGGCCAAAACTCTTCGCCTCGAATGGCCAGCGTCTTGGCGAGCAATCGCGTCGCGCGACCTGAAAATCCGCTCAGCACCATATCGAGTCGCCCCAGTGCTTCGCGGAACAGGTAAAAGACCAAGGCAACATCCCGACCGTTGTCGCCGGCGTACTCCCACGTACCGTCATCCTTTTCGTAGTAGAAGCCGGGGTGGGGAGCGTCTTCGTTCTTGCTCAACCGCATCCCTGCTGACGCCCCGTCGGGCTTTGGATCACTGTCGCGGTAGCGCAAGAAGAACGGGCAAGACCGGGCAGACACATCGTCGACATCGTCCTCAGTGACAAACGGCGTGCACCCGAATGCTTCGGAGAAGAGCAACTCGACTGTCGGGTTACTCTTGACGCTGCCGATGCAAATGATACCGCGGTCTCCGGCACCATTTTGAAAACCATCAAACACTTCCGTCGCTCGCTCACGCGCATCATCCAACGATACCTGACCAGGGCTCCACACCAAGGATTGCTGGATCCGGTCGGGGCTGGGAATTTCCTCTGTTCTTGTTGTCGCATCTGAAGTGGAACTTTCGCCAAGGTGTTTGGCGACTCCACCGAGCGTGGAGATACCATTGAGCAATTCGCCCACGAGTACCGAATCGCTGGCGACGACCATCGCGTTCTCAGGCGATGCTTCACCTTCTCCCTGACGAACCCCAACGACGATCTCGATATCGCTGCGTCGGGCAAGCAACTCCCAAAAGTTTTCTGCATTGATTGCGAACAACGCTCCGGGCAACTCGTCGGCGGTAGCGTGTCCCTGATCGATTAGGTAGTCACACAAACGCGACAGAGCGTCCAGCGGGATGTACTTTGCTTCGTTCTTGAGCAGTGATGCCACTTGATGTCGATCGAGCCCGGTGTGCTCGACGATCGCTTTGATCGTTCCCGGTCGCTTGCGACGGTCGGGGGTGTGGCCGAGAAGTTCGGCGAGCCGAAAAGCGTATCTCATAGGTGCTCTTTTACAGCGAAAGGAGAAGAGAAAGGTATCTTGGTCCCCGGTGCAGGGGAACTCATCGACCACACAGATTCATGTTCGTTAAAGGGCAAAGGTTAGCCATTCCCCAAAGTTGCGCAGTGACATATCTTGCGCCAATGATAGGGTAAGGGCAAGTAGCCTCGCCCTACCGCCGAGTTTAAACAGAGCCTGGTCGGCAGCAAACGTGCCCCCATTCTAGACCATTGCGAATGACCCGTACGCGAACACGTGCGTCCCGACGCTGCATTTTTCGCAACTTTTGGTGGTTACCTTTTCCAAGAAACCAACGTGAATGGCGGCAAAATCCGCGTCCTCGAGTTGAAATTCTTTGAAACACCAGATCCAATTGGATGCGCCCTCGCTCTTTCACGTTAGAATTGAAACGGTGTCGTTCGACATTCTGCGTGCTGACGGCCCTTTTTCAATTCGCCTAACACTTCTCGCTCCCCACTTCCGAGCATCGTTTTGGCTGAGCCGGCAATTCCTGTAGCGACCAAAAACCACGCGCGTTCGCTTCATGATGGCGGCGTGGACGACGGGGGGTCGCGATCGCATTCCCGGAATTCCGATGCGACGCATTCCTACGTGCTCTCGCGGATCGAGACAGCTCAGGCCGCTCTATGGCGAGCCGAGTTGACACGCCGGATCTTGACCATCCTGATCGCGATGATGGCCGTCGGACTGGCGTGGTTAGTCTTGGACCAATGGATTTACTCACCCGGAACCATCGGTCGCAGCATGTTTGCGGCCGGAATCGTCTTCATAATAATCGTTTACGGATACTTGCGACTCTGGCCGCTGACGCATTTCCGCATCAGTGAGGACTACGCTGCGCGAGCTCTTGAGCGAGATCATCCCGAACTCGGCCACGCACTGTCAAGTTACGTCAGTTTGCGGCGCCAGCGTGCCGAGCACCCACAAGGACAACTGGCTCAACGAGTCATTCAGTCAGTCGGCAACACTGCCGCGTCGAAACTTCGACTCATCGTCGCTGTCCCGAGTGAGGCGACGGGGTTGGTAGCATGGTGGGCCACAACGATTGCCCTGATCGCAGCGCTCGCAGCCTACACGCTGGCCTCCCCAAAAAATTCCGTCCAGTCCGTCGAGCGACTACTCCGACCCATGGCAGCGTTGGAGGCGCCTAAGCGGGTGCGGATCAGCGAGGTGTCTCCGGGAGATACCGAGATCCTGGCTGGGCGAAATCTCGTGGTTGCGGCAACGGTCGCCAATCTTCGTCGCGATGAGCCGGTCTATTTTCACTGGGTGTCGAACCTGCCAAATTCCGATGTCGCCTCCCGCGACTCTATCCGATTGCTCCCCAGCGATTTAGGTGAGGGACCGAATCGTTTTGTCGCCAGCGTGCCAATTTCGCACCACGCGCAGGGCCGACGTCAGTATCGGATTGTCGCCGGAGACGCAAACGCCGGACCCTACGTGGTATCGATTCGTGACACACCCGTCGTGCAGATTCGCGAAGCCATTTACGACCCACCCGCCTACACTGGAAAACCGCGTCACACCAGTCGCACGGGAGCACTTCATGGCATCGATGGCACGCACGTAGAACTTGTCGCCACAGTAAATCGCCCCATTGTGCGGGCAGTCATCGAATTCAACCCGCGTAAAGTAGGTCGAAATATCCAGGCCACTGCCGGGTCGCGTGACATGCAGATCGCAGCCGATGGCACAACTATTCGCTACGAGTTTCCGCTGCGACTGCGAGCTGGAGCAGCGATTGCCTTGCAAGACTACCGGCTGAGAGTTTGGAATGATGCGGATCAACCCAACGCCGACCCGATCGTCTATCCAATCAAGATTGTTGAAGACCTGCCACCAGAAATCACGATAGTGGTTCCTCAACAGTCGACCGTGGATGTGCCGATCAACGGCCAGCAAGAATTCGAGATTCATGCTGCCGATGTCGACTTCGGACTCGCTGAGATCGAAGTCGAAATCCGGCGTGGCATCGATTTGATTGCTCGATCGAGCCTCTGGAAAGATTCGAAGGGCAAGCAAGGCAAACAGGTCGCTGAGTATCGATTTCGACCATCTCGTATCATCGTGGCTGGCCGAGCGGATGGGCTCGGCGGAGCTCGTGGCAGCGGGCTGAACGTGGGCGATGAACTCGAACTGGTTGCAATCGCGACTGACAACCGCATCGATCCCAATGACGATATGCTCGTCGCGGGTGTTACGAAAACGCCGCCCGTGCGATTGAGAATCACTGCCGCCATTGCTGGACAGCAAGAGAAAGGAATGGGGGAAGAGGAAACGGGAGGTGAGAATGGGAGCAAGGGAGAGACCGGAGAACAAGGTCAAGGAGAACAGGGTCAAGGAGAACAGGGACAAGGAGAACAGGGACAAGGAGAACAAGGTCAAGGAGAACAGGGACAAGGAGAACAAGGTCAAGGAGAACAGGGACAGGGAGAACAGGGACAGGGAGAACAGGGACAGGGAGAACAGGGACAGGGAGAACAGGGACAGGGAGAACAGGGACAGGGAGAACAGGGACAGGGAGAACAGGGACAGGGAGAACAGGGACAGGGAGAACAGGGACAGGGAGAACAGGGACAGGGAGAACAGGGACAAGGAGAACAGGGACAGGGAGAACAGGGACAGGGAGAACAGGGACAAGGAGAACCGGGTCAGGGAGAACCGGACACGGGCCAACAGGGTGAGACTGGCTCCGATGGCGCTCCGCAATCGCGGGGTGAGAATGCCTCCAAGGGTCTTGAAAGAGATGGCGCTGAGTCGAGCGGCAGCGGATCCGACGACGAAAGTGCGTCCGATGGTGAAGAATCCGAGGGCGAGAACCAAACCCCGAAAGGAAACTCCAAAACGCGCACCGGAGAACAAGGCGGCTCGTCTCAAAGCGACCCCAGCGAACCACCCCAAGACGATGCCGAAGCGTTTGAGCGGATCCAAGACTATTTGAAGCAGAACCAGCAAAACGAACAGGCAACCGACTCCCCAAAGGGAGAAGGACAATCCCCGTCGGATCAATCCGACCAAGGCCAAAATGGGACGCAGCAGGGGGCCGCTGGCCAGTCAGCCGAAAAGCAATCTGAAGAGAAGTTCCCTGGAGAGGGCACTCGCGATAAACCGGGAACTGGGCACGACGGGCAGAATCAAAGTGGCGAAGACGTCGAAGAAATGGGGGGACAATCACCGTCAGATCAGGCTCAAGGTCGGCGCGGAGAAAATGCCAGCAGCGCGAACAACGAAGACGGGGGACGCGATAGAGAGCGCGACCCCGAAGTCGAGGAAGGCAATGGCGGCCAAGGCAAAGGTGGTGACCAGAGGTCCCAAACAACCGACTCAACGGAAGGCGATGCATCATCCAGCAACGCCGAAAGTACTGCGGGTGAGGGCGGATCGCAGGACAGCGACGGACAAGAAGGTATGTCGCGTGAAGGCGAAGGCCAGACGCCTGAAGGGCAAGCTCGTGAAGGCAAGACGGGTGAAGGCAAGACGGATGAACTCGACAAGTCCAGTGGAAACCCAGGCGAGGAGAATCAAAGCGCTGGAGATCAAGGTGACCCGTCGTCCAGCGATGCCCAGGATGGCAAAGGCGCGGATGGCTCCCGATCTGGCGCTGAGGCAATGCTTGACACTTCTGATTCGCCTGCATCGAAAAGCGATCAGGACCAGTCTGGGACGTCGGATAACTCCTCCCAAGCCAACCAATCGGGCGACTCCATCGCATCTCAAGAGCCCAGTGAACCTGAGTCGTCGCGGGGTGGCGGTGGCAGTCAATCCAGCGGCGGTAGTGAGAACGAGCCCACGATCGATGACGAACTTCCTGATCCGGTCGATTTGGAATACACCAAAGCCGCCACTGACCTGGTGCTCGACTACCTCGACGAAACTCGCACCGACCCTGATCCCGACTTGTTGCAGCGACTCAAGTGGACCGAACAAGATCTGCGTCGATTCCGCGAGCGATGGCAGAACGTCAAACCCGTAGACGAGGGACCACGCTCCGGAGCAGCCAGTCCCAGTGAAATCGAGGAAGCCCTCCGCAGTCTTGGGATGAGACCTCCGCAAACAACCCAGTCGTCGCGCCGCGACAGTGCTGATGCGCTTCGCGGCCTTCGCGACTCGGGAAATCGCCGGCCTGCACCGGCTGACGTCCGCGACGCCTTTGATGCCTTCCGACGAGGGATCGGGCGTTCCTCAAACGGCACGGACAATTGAAAACGACACAATGAGAAATGGCGAATGGAATCTAACTCTTCCAGGTTACGCCAACGTTACACCACTTCGAACCGAAGAACATTTTGCGAGGTACTGGGCCGTCGCATTGGCCACCTTGGTCCTGGTGACGTATCGCCTCTGGCTACCGGTTCAGTGGACACAGACCGATTACTACCCCGCGATTCCGTTGGTAGCCGTTCCAAGTTGGCTCTCGGTCTGGGTGCCTATGGTCTCAGGGCCATTCATTGGAATTGCTACGATCGTCGTTATCGTGAATCCGCGGGATACGTACCGCCAGCGCTTCGCGTGGCTGAGCGTTGCCATATGCCTTGCAGTGGGCTTCGTGACGGATCAGCATCGACTGCAGCCTTGGGCGTATCAGTCCTTTCTATACGCTTGGATGTTCGTGCTCCTACCGATGAAACTGCAGCTGATCGCGTTTCGCATCCTGGCGTTTAGTATTTATTTTTACAGCGCGAGCGGCAAGTTTGATTTTCAATTTCTGCACACGGTTGGTCAGGAGTTTTTAGCGACGGTGGCGAAGTTTGCTCACATCGACATCAGTCAGTGGAGCGATCGCAGCCGATTGTTTTTGGCTGCGGGCTTTCCGACCGTTGAACTTTTGATCGCGATGTTGTTATTGATTCCCCGCTCACGCGTCCTCGGGGGTTGGCTCGCGATTGCCATGCACGTGGGTTTGATTGCGCTCTTATCTCCTTGGGGAATGAATCATAGCTCCGGTGTGCTGGTTTGGAACGCCGTTTTGGCGGGCCAGGCCTATTGGCTGTTCATTCGCGTGACGACCCCGCAGCGAGTCGCTGATCATCGGGAGTCGTGGCTCTCACTTCGCACACTCCTCGCCAGAGTTCTGGTCTTACTGGCGGTTACGTTTCCGCTCACGGAGCGACGTGGTCGGTATGATGCCGAGGCTTGGCACTGGGATCATTGGACCTCGTGGGCACTCTATTCCCCCCACAATAGCCGCTTGGATGTCGAAATCTATGCTGGAGCGGTGGAGTCGCTGCCATCGGAAATTCAAGCGGTGGTTAGCGAAGATCTCGATGGTGATTCGTGGTCGAAGCTGGATCTCAGCAAGTTATCACTCAACGCCCGGGGAGTGCCAGTGCTTCCTCAAGCGAGATACCAGCTACAGCTTGCCACTGCGATCGCCCAGCAGCAGGGATGGACACATGAAATCCGAGGCGTTCTTCGGTCCGCATCCGATCGCCGCGATGGTAGTCGACGTGAGGTTTGGCTGGATCGTTTAGGAAGTGATTAGAGCCTCTTGTCGGTGTTGGCAAGCGATTGCCGCATGACTTCGAGCGTCTTGCGATTGAACTTCGATAATTCATCGAGAAACAAAATTCCATTTTGCGCCCTGCTTATCTCGCCCGGCGATCGCAGGCTGCCCTCGATGAAGACAGGAAAAGATATGAAACGCCAGGAATCAGAAGCGATTGTCGGGCATAGCGTCCTCGAGAAATTCGAAGACTGATACCAATACAATGAGAATGCTTGCTTCATCGCAGACTCTCAGAGCAGCGCCGGTGCTTTTCTGATCAATGGACACGGCGACGCGAATGATTGCCGGATCGATGAAGTTACCTTTGACGACATCATGCACGACTACGGGGGATCGTGCGGCGAGTACGCTATGGAAAGCGAGGCGTTTGCTCGATTTAAGAGAATCGCAGCGTTGAACGCCGTCACCTTCACGTCTGAAATTTGCGATGGAGACGTGACCCTCTTTGTGGCTCAAATTGACGGCGTCCAGATTGGTGATGACGACGAATGAGCAAAGACAGACGATTGAGAGTGAGTGGCCTTGCACTATTGGTTTCTGGCCGCCGCTACGTCAGCCGACTGAAGACGATCAGGTGCCGAACTGGAACCACCCACTTTTCAGGAGCCACACCTCTGTTGTCTGAGTCACACTTTCTTTGCAGCTGACTCAGTTTAACGGCTCCGGTCCTCTTTTCCCGTCCGCCTGCACTAGGCGATCAACTGGACTTTGCAAACGACCGTCAAATCCAACCTCCACATGCACATACGTCATCGTCGTCTCAATGTCCTTGTGTCCCATCAGTTTCTGAACCGATGGTAAATCCGTGCCATCCTCGACCAGATGAGTCGCAAAGCTATGCCGAAGTGAATGCGGTGCCCCGTTTTTCGTGATCCCAGCCGCTTTTTGAGCCGCTTTCAACGCCTTGGCAAACTGCTCCTCACCGATGTGGTGCCGCCAAACATTGCCGCTCCGCTTGTCACGCGCCCGCTGACGCGACGGAAACACCCATCGCCAACCCACCTCCCGGCCTGCATTGGGATACTTACGCGACAAAGCAAACGGTAGATACACCTTATCAAACCCCTCCTCCAAATCCTGCTGATGACGCTGCGTCGCCCACGCAATCTGACGCTGCAGTTCCGCGATCGCTTGGTTCGGCAAGAAAGTCATCCGGTCCTTCTGTCCCTTGCCATCGCGCACCAACAAACGACCCTCATCAAACCAGACATCCTTGATCCGTAGTCGCCGACACTCCTTGTGACGCAGCCCTGATCCGTACATCAGCAAAAACATGATCCGGTGCACGCCCACCAACTGTTCCAATAGTCGCCCGATCTCCGGACGGCTAAACCATACCGGCATCGTCTCGGGACGCTTCACACGCACCGCGTTCAAGAAGCCTATCCGCTTGCCCAGGATGCACTCGTAAAGAAACAGCAGCGATGATTGCGCCTGCGTCTGCGTGCTCGCTGCCACCTGCTCAGTGACGGCCAGCTTGGTCAAAAACGACTCGATATCTCGTTCGTTGAACAGCGCCAGATCCATGGACCCCACGTGTCCCATGAATCGCTTCACCCACCGCACATATGCTTTCTCCGTCGCCATCGAGTAGTGCAGCACACGCATGTCGCCACGCATCGTCTGAACCAGCACGGGTTCGGCAGGATCCATCTTGCCACGGATAATTGCCAATTCCTCCTCGGTCGGCGGCACCTCCAAGTCAAGGTTGCGTTCTTGCTTGCCCAATTGCGCGAGTTTCGCGATGATGCTCGACAAATCTGGCTCGGAGCGTCCCAACACCAAGTCGCGATAACACTCCAGTGACCTCACCGCCTGCCAACGCTGCCAAGCCGGAGCCCCGGCCTCCAACAACATGCGGGAAAATTGCAGGGTCGTTTCGCGATTGACAGCCAACTCGTTTACCAGGCCCTGGGGGAACGTCATCGCATACCGCCGCAGCCACTTCGGGAACCAAACCCGGTCGCTCTCCCCCACGCTGTCGGCAGACGCCACAGCGATCTCAAATTTCAAAAGTGTCATCAGAATGATCCTTCGAGTTGACGGGGTTGCCTTTGCTGCCTTGGAAGACTATCATCAACTACCACTCTAGCGGCCTGCGGGGTATTGGTCAAACATCCCCACTCACTCAGGTCGTATTGGAAAGATTCTCGAATACGACCCTACTGACAAGGGTTGAAGCTATTGTTACGCCAAAGAGCACATGACTGATCGCATAGCTAAATTGAAAGCCCGCGACAAAGCCATGCGACAGGCCCGCGACAAGATGCTTCGGCACGTTGCGCAACATTTGACCACGATTGGATTCGCGAAGGCTGGGGCCGGACATTATGTGCGTCCGTCCCAAGACCGCACCGATCACATTGGGTTTCAAAAACACTCCAGCGGTCGCGATATCCGCGTGATGGCGCACGTTACGTTGAACGACTCCACTGAAACTACAATCGCCGGGCCATGGAGCGACGCATACACTCGCCCCAACTCGCCAAACGGAATTCGCTACAATTTTGGCTGGTCTACGAATGACGAAGACGTATCACGCTGTGCCGAAGAGTTTTGTCGATTCATCGACGATGTCCTGATCAAGTGGTTCGCGGACCCCATCCCGCTACCAGAGAAGTCGTAACCATCGCATGCAACGGAGGACGGGTGGACCGTTTTCTCGTCTGCTTGCAAGTCGTTCGCCCGTCCCCGCTGATGCGTAACGTTCGCCGACACAAGAGACATGATGCGCACTACTGACAAATACGCCGAATACGTCGACCATCCTCGCTATGGAAAATCTCCACGCGTCACTGGCTTGAACCCTCAAACAGATTACGGAGGCGACGTGTTCATCCATTGGCATTCTCCGAAAGACTGCCGCATTCCAGATACGGCGATTGTTGCCGACACCTCACGTCAAAAGGCACCAACGGTCGCCGTCACACATTACTACGACGTCAAACGACGGTGTCGCGATTGCGACAGGATGTTCATTTTCTTCGCGGATGAACAACGCCACTGGTACGAGGTGCTTGGCTTTGGTCTTGATTCCGATTGCGTTCGCTGCATCGATTGTCGAAAATCTGACCAACAAACGGCACGACTTCGCGAACGCTACGAATCGTTGCTTAGTCAACCTGACCGCACGGACAAAACCACGCTTGAGCTCATTGACTGCGCGCTGACACTAATAGAGCAGTCCGTTTTTGGTCATCGCTCGTTAGAACGCGTTCGGGCCTTGCTAAATTCGTTTCCGTCCGATTTGAGAATCCGACGTCATGCAACATATCGTAATCTTTCATTGCGTGCTGACACGCTAACCGAAGAGTCGGCGAACAATCCGATGCACGGGAGCGGCGAAGTCGTGCGGTTTCAAATGGACATTCAATCGTCGCCGCCCCGTGATCGGTGACGTTCGTAGACGGACTCAATTCGGCCGACACCCAACACCTCCAGCCCAGCGGGCGGCACATGAACTGCCGATGGCGCCAGCCACCGGTGTTCGGTTGAGCGGATGGTTGCAAGACCGGAGGTCGACACATTCTGCCCAGCCGGACTGCAATACGGCATGTTTCGCCCGCTGGGCTTGGGAGGCTACTTGAGGATTCGTTCCGGTGGCTGACGCCACCTGCAGAGATCTGTCGGCCTCCGGGCTTTCAATCCGTTGCGACCGAATTGGCACCACCCAACGCCCGTGTTCTCCAACACCCAATTGCTTGCGTGCCGTTTCGCCACTCGATATGATCGTCGTATCGTCGCGTGTGCGGCGTGTCGCTACGCGCATGATCCAGGGTACGCTACGAACAAAGCGGTGCACCTGAGAATGCTGCTCTCGCGGCAATTTACCGTTTTCCATGTAATCGACTTCAATCGCGGTTCCAACTCTTTCGATTTGGTTCACATTCCAGGTGACCTTCGCCGTTATCCGACTCTAGCTATGCTGACTTCCGAAGACCTCGACCGTGTCCCGTTCGACAAATTGGTGCTGAAAAGCGTGCCGGAATCTGTCGCACGCATTCACATGGTGCTTCCTTTGTCGCACTCGACTGGTCACGTTCATCTTGTTGTGCCGGACGATGACGCCGCTCGCATTGATGAGCTGATTACGACTCTTCGGTTCATCCTCGACCGAGACATCACCTTTGACAGCGCTGATCGAACGTTGCTTGAGAAGGCTGTGGACCGTCACTACTCCAAATACGGGTCCACGGTTGCAAATTGCCATCGCACATTTTTTCAGTCGCTATTCAACATGAAGCGTTGCCTGCCGTCTATCGTTTCTTTTGGACTGTTGGTCGCGTTTGCAACCGCAAATTGCTACCAGTACCGGATGCAAGCGCACCGGCCATGGCTGCATTCTGTTGAGAGTGCCGCTGCCAATGGTTTCTGGGGATCGAATTCAATTCGTGGCTGGCCGATTGAGCTTGGGGTTTCGTTTCATCATCCAAGACAAACACTGGCGACGCCAGAACGCCCTGTGCGCGTTTCCTTGTACTCATGGAACGCCGGAACCTGGGTCGTGAAAGGACAATTGATCACGTTGTTCCATGGCGTCATCGCCGGAACGAATCTCCTTATTGGCGGCCTTACTATTACGGGTACCTTCTTCGTGATGCGTACTCTCGTCGACTATGCCCAATGGTCATTGCGATCCATGCTCATCGCCGCAACTGTGTTGGCCGGGAGCTTTGCTTTGCTGAACGCAAATACGGTAAACCCACTCAATGTGGGACGATTGTACGGAGGCACAGCCGACATTCTCTCCATTCGGTACTGTACGCTCATGACACTAAATCTGGCCTGCCTTGTTGCGATCGTCTGGTGGGCATCTTTCTTCGCGGCCAAACTTCGAATTCGTCCATCATTACCAAGCTCACCGTGACGGACAACCCAACGGTGCACCGGATTATTGGCGTCACGATCTTCTCCCAACCTCAACTTCAAACGAACGCCAATAACCGGTGACCTTCGGTGTTCGTAGACGGACTCAATTCGGCCAACACCCAACACCTCCGGCCCAGCGGGCGGCACATGAACTGCCGGTGGCGCCAGCCACCGGTATTCGGTTGAGCGGATGGTTGCAAGACCGGAGGTCGACACATTCTTCCCAGCCGGACTGCAATACGGCATGTTTCGCCCGCTGGGCTTGGGAGGCTACTTGAGGATTCGTTCCGGTGGCTGACGCCACCGGGAGAGATCTGTCGGCCTCCGGCCTTTCAATCCGTGGCGACCGAATTGGCACCACCCAATGCCCGTGATGTCCAACACCCAATTGCTTGCGTGCCGTTTCGCCACTCGATATGATCGTCGTATCGTCGCATGTGTGGCATGTCGCTACGCGCGTGATCCAGGGTACGCTACGAACAAAGCGGTGCACCTGAGAATGCTGCTCTCGCGGCAATTTACCGTTTTCCGTGTCATCGACTTCAATCGCGGTTCCAACTCTTTCGATTTGGTTCACATTCCAGGTGACCTTCGGTGTTCGTCGGTAGTCCAACGCCCACCCCCTGGCCGACGTTCAGCCTCCGTCCAGTGCTGAGTTTCCATGGCACGTTTGAATCCGTTACACTTCTGTTAATGCCACGGCATTTGACACGTCGCCGATCGTAGACGACGAACCATTCCGATTCACGGCAGCGGCCAGGAAGCGTTTATGGGAATCTCAAATCAACACATGGCCGCTCCGTGATCGGCGGCGTTCGTAGGTGCTGGTGACCGCTCAGGACTGACTGCCGCAACGTCCAACGCTTGAATCAAGCACCCGCGATGCCCGGTTGCGGTAGCCCAACGCCCGAATCCAGTGACCGCGGTGCTCGGCAGCGGTAACCAACGCCTGAAATCCGACGCCCGAATTTGCTTGCGTCCGGCTTGGTGACTCGATACGATTGCGGTATCGCCGACCGTGGGTAGCGTGTCGCTACGCGCTTGACCCAGGGTACGCTACGAACAATCGAATGAACGGGAGTATGCTGCTCTTGCGGCAATTCAACCTCTGTCACGTCGTCGAGTTTACTCGCCATTTGTACTATTTCGATTTGGCCCGCATACCCCGTTATTCGTAGCGTTGAACTTAATCGAATTGCTCCGGTGCCCCGCAGGGTATTCAGCATCCAGGTGCCTGGCCGCATCCCTGCGGGTAGAGGGCTGGCATCCATGCCAGCCAAGAACTGAAGTGATGAGCTGCGCTCGCTGTTTTCTTTTTTTCTTTGGCGTGCCGCTGTTGGATACGCGCCCTCTCCGCTGAGGTGATTCTCAGCCAGCATGTCGAAACGAGCGTGCTGTAATTACACCCATCAGGCCGTGAGATGGGTGCGGCCCAGGCCAGCGGTAGTCGGCCGATTGTAGGGGATGTGAGCTACAACTATTTCTTCCGTTTAACGATTAAAGTGATTAAAGAGGTTGCGCTTTTTGTGACGGCAATTCTACTGGGTCTCCTACTTGGCCACTCCCACTTCGGGAGCTGGCAAGTTACCTATCCACTGGAATGCCCAGCATGACTCCGTACCAAAAACGTCTTTGCCCACTCACCCG
Source organism: uncultured Planctomycetota bacterium (assembly GCA_963763175.1). Taxonomy (GTDB): domain Bacteria; phylum Planctomycetota; class Planctomycetia; order Pirellulales; family Pirellulaceae; genus Rhodopirellula. Next base: position 2,729,416 of record CAVXOB010000011.1, read on the forward strand.
CCGCTTGGCAGAGGACATGAAAATCCGCAACATGGCCGGCGCCACCATCGATGCGTACACCTATCACGCCAAGCGATTTGCAGACTTCATTAAAAAGCCGCTTGACCAGGCAACCCCGGAAGACGTTAGAAGCTTCCAGCTTTACCTAATCGAAAGCAGGAATCTGGCATATAGCAGCTTCAACCAAGCCGTTTGTGCCTTACGGTACCTCTACACCCATTCGATCCGTGTCCCATGGCCGGTCACCATGGTGCCGTTTGGGAAACGACCTAAGACGCTGCCTGTCGTGCTCAGCCGAAATGAAGTCAACGAGCTGCTCACGTGCACCAAGAACCTCAAACAGCGAACCTTCCTGACGACACTCTACGCGACGGGGATGCGGTTCTCCGAAGCGGCCAACCTGCGACTCGTCGACATCGATTCCCAGCGGATGCAGATTCACATCCGCCACGGCAAGGGAGGCAAGGATCGACAAGTACCGCTCTCACCGAGACTCTTGACCGAGCTGAGAGACTACTGGCAGTCCTACAAACCGAGCATTCTCTTGTTCCCCGGCAACCTGCCGGACCGTCCTTACAACCACACGTCGATTCTCAAGGCGATCAAGCACTCGGCCAGTCTGGCGAAGCTTCGCAAACGCATCTCGCCGCACACGCTTCGTCACTCCTACGCGACGGGGCTACTCGAAGCGGGTGTGGACTTGCTGACGATCAGCAAACTGCTCGGTCACGCGAGTTTCGTCACGACGATGATCTATCTGCATTGCCGACGAGAGCACATGATCTCGACGCCCAGTCCACTGGATTGGTTGCCGGTGCAGCAACTGCCGACGTATCAACCACCCGCGGAGAACTGCCAGCCGGAGACCCCCGAGACGCCCAAGCAGGAACCGGCCAGCGAACCGGAGAACAGCGAACCGGAGAGCAAGCCGCCTGGCGATCCAGCCGAGTAACGGCAGCAGACGGGAAACTCAGCGTAGCTCAAATCATTCGACTCGGTGCGGCTCAGTACGTCGCCGAGTACCGTGATCGCGGAGCTTGCTACAATGTGCAGAGTGTGTTGGCAAAGCTATCGCTGTGCCGCACCTCGGTGCTGGGCGGGCACAAGTATCAGTGTGACACGTGCGAGGCGACTTGCCATGTTTACAATTCGTGCGGTGATCGCCACTGCAATCAGTGCAGCGGTAGCAAGCGATACGACTTTGCCGAGCGAGCGGGCAAGCTGCTGCTCGATGAAGTGGACTACTACCAAGTCGTGTTCACATTACCGAGCCAACTTTCGCGGTTGGCGTTGAGCAATCGCGAGTCGCTCGCTGACTTGTTATTTCAATCGGCCTGGAAAAGCCTTCAAAAGTCGATCCGAAGTGAACAGGGTTATGATCCCGCGGCGATCATGGTGCTGCACACTTGGAATCAAAGACTCGAAGCTCACTGGCACGTCCATGCGCTCGTTCCAGGCTCGGGACCGGGCGTTAAAAACAGCGGTTGGCAAATTAGCACGGCACCGCCCGAGTCCGACAACAGCGACAGTCACTACTTGGTCGATGCGATCAATCTTCGCGCATCATTTCGTAAATTTGCGATCGCGCACTTAGAACGGTTGCGGGAGCGTGGCGAACTCAAACTCGACACAGACAGTGAGTTTGGTGACTTGCGTGAAGTTGCTGCCTGGAATTCGCTAATCGAACATCTTTCATCGCTGGAGTGGGTCAGCTACATCCAACCACCACCATCAGGATCGAGTGGTCCGAGCGACTTGGTACGCTACCTGACGCGTTACTTGACCGGTGGACCGATCAGCAATTCCCGCATCGTCACCGCAGACGAACACGAAGTGACGTTCATGGCACGCGAGGGAACGAAGCAGGGTGGCGAGTCGCAACAGGTCCCCATCACGCTTTCAACACGCGAATTCGTGCGTAGCTGGTGCCTCCATATCCAGCCTGATCAACTGACAAAAACAAGATACTTTGGCGGCTGGAGTAATAGTCAACTGGCGAGCTACCAGCACCGCTGCGCCGCCGACATGAACGCGGCCAGCCTGCCGTATGCCGCGGACGCGATGGAGTTCCCACCGGCGGAGCCCGAGAACACCGAACCACGATCGACCGAGCCAACGTGCCCGCGTTGTGAGCAGGCAACACTGCGAGTGGTATCAACGACTCCACGTCCATCCTGGCGAGAGATCTTCTCGCGAGGCAATGAATCGATGCCGCCCTGGTACGCCGGTTCGTTGGAAGAATCGGATCGCACGTTTTGGGACGGTGCCCATGGTGAGGGTTTTTACGACTGGTACCTGGAACATGCGGTAGAAGGTGCATACGCAGGCGTGGCGGCGACGCCAGCACCCCTGAGTTGCCCAAGCGGTCAACCGCTGCTCCCGGGACTAGAATCGGACAGTTACTACGCGATAGAATGAATATCATCGTCGTCACAGCTGCATCACTCGGTGCGCAGCCCACAGTGTGGCGACAAAGTTCAACGCACGATCTATCCGCACGTCAGGCGATCAGCTCAACCGATAAAGTTGAGCTTTTTCTACGCCTGACATGCGGATAGATCGCAATTCGTTATCCGACTGAACTGAAGCCATGGCCATAAAAACGAACGACTGGGTGCGATCCTACTCTGCCGGCGTTTGGCGCGTTCTCTCGGAAGTGCCACCACACTACGAGATGCGAACTTCGCCCGACCAGCCGAAGGAGCTGTTTGACGGGCCGTTGTTCATCGTCAAACGTATTGTCAACAACAAATGGAAGCCTGCGTTTGAGATTGAGGCAGCACACGCTGCATTCATTAAGCCATTAAACAAGGCTGACACCAAGAAATTGGAAACGTTCATCTCACAAAACGATGGCATCCTCGACGAATTTGCGTCCTACGAGCGTCCATTGCAATGCATACTTAACATCGGATTTGCGTTGAAGCGTAAGTCTGACCTCAAGAAGTTGCGCGATGAAGTTGCTGCAATATTAGGTGAAGACCTGTCCAAAGGTGTGTCGGCACCAGCAATCGCCAAAGCGATTTCCTCGACTTCATACGCTGCGCTATGCAACGAGTCTCCCCAATCAGGTACCCTTCAGTTCGTCAACTTCAACTATGAAATCCGTCGACGTGAATTGATCTATCGAGAGATGAACGCTCTGAATTTCTGACCTGAATGGAGAACGGCGGATAACCAAGCGGTGAACGGGAGCCGCCGATGACGCGGGCTTTGAAATCGTAGTCCTTTGGCGGCGGCCCCGTTACCGCCGTCGTTCGTAGGCGCTGGTAACCTCGCTGAACCGCAGGCTGCAACGTCCAACGCCTGTGATTTCCAACGCCTGAGGCCCGACGCCGGAAATTGCTTGCTTTCGGAATTGCGAATCGATACGATTGCTGTATCGGTGAGGTGTCGCGACGCTTGTAATCGATTGTACGCTACGAACAATCGAATGCACGTGAGTATGCTGCTCACCCGGCAACTAACCTTTTTTGATTCATCAAATTCAATCACGGTTCCACCTCTTTCGATTTGGAACGCATACCACGTGATTCGTAGCGTTCGTAGGCGCTGGTGACCGCTCAGGACTGACTGCCGCAACGTCCAACGCTTGAATCAAGCACCCGCGATGCCCGGTTGCGGTAGCCCAACGCCCGAATCCAGTGACCGCGGTGCTCGGCAGCGGTAACCAACGCCTGAAATCCGACGCCCGAATTTGCTTGCGTCCGGCTTGGTGACTCGATACGATTGCGGTATCGCCGACCGTGGGTAGCGTGTCGCTACGCGCTTGACCCAGGGTACGCTACGAACAATCGAATGAACGGGAGTATGCTGCTCTTGCGGCAATTCAACCTCTGTCACGTCGTCGAGTTTACTCGCCATTTGTACTATTTCGATTTGGCCCGCATACCCCGTTATTCGTAGCGTTCGTAGGCGCTGGTGACCGCTCAGGACTGACTGCCGCAACGTCCAACGCTTGAATCAAGCACCCGCGATGCCCGGTTGCGGTAGCCCAACGCCCGAATCCAGTGACCGCGGTGCTCGGCAGCGGTAACCAACGCCTGAAATCCGACGCCCGAATTTGCTTGCGTCCGGCTTGGTGACTCGATACGATTGCGGTATCGCCGACCGTGGGTAGCGTGTCGCTACGCGCTTGACCCAGGGTACGCTACGAACAATCGAATGAACGGGAGTATGCTGCTCTTGCGGCAATTCAACCTCTGTCACGTCGTCGAGTTTACTCGCCATTTGTACTATTTCGATTTGGCCCGCATACCCCGTTATTCGTAGCGTTCGTCGCATCAAGAGGCAGGCATGTGATCTGGCCGTTTCAAAGGAAGAAATCAAACGCGATTGAACCGAGCGACCAATGGTACGTTGAAATCAACGACCATCCTGTCGCTATCATCGATAATCCGGTCGATGCCGAAATGTACTGGTTCAAATGGCAACTGCACTCGATAGACGGCGCCGATACACCACCAGACTTATGGGACTATTCGATGGACGCCCGGCGGTCGTTTCGTCACGTCAAAACAAACGAAAGAAACCGCTGTACAATTCCTGCAGGGAAGGGTGCAGTCTTGCCTGACGGACGGGTTCTGCTCCGTGGTCCATTCAAGGGCGGCGACTACTGCGAACGCGGAACAAGCGACGAACCAGACGATGCACGTGAGTCGCCGACTTGATTTTATTGAAGTGGTGAGTCGTTCGCGGCGACCACGTGATCGTTGCCGTTCGTAGACGCTGGTGACCGTTCAGGATTGACTGCCGCGACGCCCAAGGCTCGAATCTAGCGGCCGCGACCTCGATGCTCGGCAGCGGTAACCAACGCCTAAAGCCCGACGCCTGAATTTGCTTGCATCCGGCTTGGCGGCTCGGTACGATGGCGGTATTGCCGACCGTGGGTAGCGTGTCGCTACGCGCGTGATCCAGGGTACGCTACGAACAATCGAATGCACGGGAGGATGCTGCTCTCGCGGCAATTCACCGTTGTTTGTGTCATCGACTTTAATCGCGATTTGAATCTTATCGATTTGGTTCGCATCCCCCGTGATTCGTGGCGTTCGTCGACTTACTTCGCTTCCGTCTAGACTTACGTCATTCTTCAAAATACGCTTCCACTCATTCGGAGCTTCGTTATGCGATCCATCTTCGAGTTTGCTCGATCTGTCCTGATCGTGCTTTTGGTTCAAGCGGGGTCAACCGTGTCGAACGGTGAAGAGCCAAATCCGTTGAAACAAACGCTCGGCTTACACGAGTCGCAGTTGGCGACCTTGCCCAACGCCAAGATTGCATGGACCGTCCGCTATCTCGATCCAAATGGGACCGAACAATCTGTCGAAAGATTCTCCACTGCGCTGTCGCAATCAAGCGAAGTTACGACCAACTTTCGAGGAAATGAGAAGCCGATTTGTGCGATTTGGAACGGCAATAGTTTCGCCGAGATCTTTGGCTACGATGCAAATGCTGAACTGAAGAGCGACATTGCGGTAGCGGGGATGAGTGCAAGCCTGTACGACGACGTAAATCCAATTCGGCGACTCTTTCCCTGGCGGTCTTTGCGGTCATACCGATTTTTCGCTTCGGACCCAGATATGGCCTTCGTTGACCTATGCAATAAGTCTTCTTTCGATCCCAAGGTGTTGCTCAACGATGGCGATATTCTTCAAGTCAAAATTGGGCATCCGGGAAGTGTGCCCGATCCAAACATGGGGACACCAGGCATCCCTCGGGGAACGTCCGTTTTAATCAGTTTCGACAAAACTCATGGTCACCTGGTGAACAGCCATGAGACCACGCTAATGCTTCCTGGCGAAACGCAGCCGTTTAGCATCGCGTGAAGAATAACTGGCGCACTCACAGGCTTGTTGCGTAGTTCCATTTTGGCAGAGCTTCGTCGTAGATGATGTTCATGCGAGACTTCATTTCGTCGGTGATTTTCTGGCCGGTCTCATAGGCACGGCGGATTACATTGACGGTCGCTCGCAGGCCCGTTCGCGTTCTGGTTTGTCGCATCAAATTAACCACCGTTTCAAGTGAATCAAACAGCCGGCCTGAGCAGGCCCGGCCCACATGTGCAAAGAACCTACGTTCAATCGGGTTGTACTTGCTGCAGTAGCTCGGGAGGTGAGCGACTCGAATCGGCAGCCTGATCGATTCACTCAGCCGCTGAAGGTAGTACTTGAACAGATGGCGGTTGGCGGCATTGCTGCCGCCGCAATCACACAACAGCAAGATGCTTGTCGCCCCGGGATAGCATTGCCTGCCAATGCGGCTCCAGTACCAACGCAAACTTTCCACGGCAAACTCACTGGTGTCATGGCTCAGTCCAAGGTTGATGTGCCCGACGTTTCGGCGGATGTCGTAAATTCCGTGAGGGATCAATTTGCCGTCCGCCCAACTCGGGAAATCATGATCGAAAGCTTGCAGGGCGGCGGTGCCGTAGATCCTTCCCTTGCGGTACAGGCGACCAAGGAATTCCTTGGCTTTGGTGTCCACGGAAAAGACAGGATTGCCTTCACGCTCGTACATGTCTGTCAGATCGCCGATTCGTTCAAACTGCTGCCCGCGATCGGGAGAGTGTCCCCCGGCAATGTCTTTTCGGATTTGCCGCAGTCCCAACCCGATCTCGCGATACCACGTCTTGACGGTGTTGCGATGGACCGGCGTCCCCGCAGCGGTCACCTTGTCGGCGGATTGAGCTGGAGTTTGGCTGGTGAAGACGGCGTCGGGATCATCAGGGTCACCAGCGGTTTGCAAATCCAGAGAGTCAATCAGGTTGCTTTCAAGCTCGCTGTCGGAGTCGATTCTTTTTTTCGGCCGCCACCGGGGCGACGAATCCGACCGGCTGCCGGATCTTCAGGGAGCTGCTCCATTTCGCGGATACCGCGTTCGATCGTGCTCCGGGAGACTCCGAGCAGTTTCGCGATGTAGCCAATGCCGCCGTGCCCCAACCGCTGGGCCTCCAAAGCAGCAAATCGACGCTGATCCTTCTCGGATAGCGTTGCAAAGTAGGCTTGGCTGCGCTGCTCGGCGGCGGCGTCAAGTTGATCTTTGAACTGAAATGTCATCCGTGACACCGTGCGAACGAGGAAAACTATCGAATGCCCATCAGTCTAGCCGATCGCTCCGAATTCGTCACTTGATGATCACGCGATGCTTACCCAAATAATGCGTGTCCTCAAGTGGGCTGAGCTAGCCGAAGACAAATACTTCCCCGAAGAGGTTCGGTATGTTGCTATAGCAGATGGTAAAGTCGTTGCCGAGCAGCTAATCCAATTCGATCTTTCAGAAATTGGAGACCAATCTTTCCAGAACTCTGTACGCCTCCCCCCGAATCTGCTTTTCACGAGTTATGGAAAAGTAAGCGCAACCGTGCCACGCGGCTACCATGTCACAACGAAACAAGGAGACCTGGGACCAGAATACGCGGATATGAGGGTCGCGTTTGTGCATCAAGGGCATCAACTCGGTCGACTGAACGATACTGAGTTAAAGACGCAGCTAAAGGCAATCGGTGAGTCGCCGGAGGTAGGGATGATAGCACCGTCAATTGTCGCCAAAAACATGCGAACGAATGAATCAGAGACGGTGAGTTTCGATGGGCAATTCACCGCGATTGAATTTTGGTCGACGACTTGTGGTCCTTGTCAATATTCGATGTCATCATTCAACGAATTTGCCTTGGAGATTGACGAGAGACATCCCGGCAAGGTCCAGTGCTTTTCGATTTGCTTGGATGAAGATGCCTCCGTTGCGAAGAACCATATTGACTCAAGACTATGGTCCAATCCGACAAACTTTTTGGATTCCCATGTCAACGAATCACGTGAATCATCCCCTTCGTACCCTTTTGAGAATGCTCGCAAGTACGTTGTTACGGCAATCCCTCTGTGCATCATCGTTGACCAAAGCGGCACAATCGTCTTTCGTGGACATTCATTTGACGAAGCAAAACCTGTTCTCATGAAGTACGTTAATGCCGACTGAAGTTTGTTCGAACTGACCGTGATTTGGAAGCGAAGAACCATGAAATGCACGGGAGAACGGGTGGTCCGCTTTCTTGATTGCTTGCACGTCGTTTGCCCGTTCCCCGTGATTTCTACCGTTCGTAGACGGACTTCATTCGGCCAATGCCCGATGCTCGCAGCCCGGCGGGCGACAGATGAACTGCCGGTGGCGTCAGCCGCCGGTGTTGGATGACCTGAGTGAAGCAAGACCGGAGGTCGACACATTCTTCGCAATCCGGACAGCAGCACGGTATGTGTCGCCCGCTGGGCTTGGGAGGCTGATTGAGGATTCGTTCCGGTGGCTTCCGCCACCGGCAGGAATCTGTCGGCCTCTGGCCTTTCGATCCGTTGCGACCGAGTTGCCTCGGTTCGATGCCCCGTGGTGTCCAACGTCCAATTGCTTGCATGCCGTTTCGCCACTCGGTCGATCGTCGTATCGTCGCGTGTGTGGCGTGTGTGGCGTGTCGCTACGCGCGTGACCCAGGGTACGCTACGAACAAAGCGGTGCACCCGAGAATGCTGCTCTCGCGACAATTTACCATTGCCCGCGTCACCAACTTCAATCGCGATTACAACTCTTTCGATTTGATTCGCATTCCAGGTGACCTTCGGCGTTATTTGGTTGAAGTTCCTATGGAAGCACTACGCCGCTGACTGACATGAACCGCAGGACTCTTTCTGAATTCCACTACTCCACCTCGCTGATCGAGGGCTCATGCCTAGCATCGTCTGGGTTTCTCCATGACGAGTTGTCATTCAAGCTCGGGTTTCCCGACTACTACGGGAGAAATTAGGATGCCATGTTAGACTGCTTGTCCTCGATTGGTGACGCCAGCAGCAACCTATGCGAACACTGGGACTGGCGTGACGGCAAACGCCTGGTACTGGCGGTACGAGGCTACTCTGCATCCTGTACCGATCATTCCTTGCTGGTCACACTGCTTTCTGTAATCGCGGACGCCAATGCGCGGCTTGCCGTCGAAAATTCGTCAAATCGAATTTGGATCGAGTTTTTAACCACACCCCACGCCTGCAAATAACAATGCCATTCAACGGAGCCGCGTGTCACGCGTTTTGGCAGCGGTTGAGTCGCTCATCGCGGCCCGCTGATGGCAAGCGTTCGTAGACGGATTCCATACGGCCCATGCCCGATTCCACAAGCCCAGTGGGCGGCACATGAACTGCCGGTGGCGTCAGCCACCGGTGGTTGGTTGATCGGAATGATGCAATACCGGATGTCGACACATTCTGCCCAGACGGTCGGGTGCATGGCTTCTGTCGCCCGCTGGGCTTGGGAGGCTGCGTGGGCGAAAACTGGGGCCACCTGCGTGGGCGAAAACTGGGGCCACCCACCGTTTGACGGTCGTGGTGGGGCGGGGTATTTTCATATGTTCGCATCCGAAATCCGATTCCTTCTGGAGATCACCATGCCAAGAAAAGCCCGCTGTGAAGTTGCTGACCCTGATGTTGTCCAGGTCTTTCATGCAGTCCAGAGATGCGTGCGGCGTGCTTTCCTGTGTGGCGAAGATCGATTTTCCGGGCACTCTTTTGAGCACCGGCGGGGATGGATTCGTGGCCGACTGGAGTTCCTGGCGAGTGTTTTCGCGATCGACTGTTTGACGTACACGGTGATGAGCAATCATTTGCATCTGGTCCTGAGAACCCGTCCCGACGTTGTGGCGGATTGGAGTGATGAGCAGGTCGCTCGCAGGTGGCTGAGGCTCTTTCCAAACCGCAAGAAAGACGACGGAACGCCTGAGGAACCGACGAAACCGGAGCTTGACATGATCGTCAATCAGCCTGAAGTGCTCGCGGAGCGCCGTCGTCGGTTGAGCGATGTGAGTTGGTGGATGCGCTGCGTGGCAGAGAACATTGCCCGGCGAGCGAACCGGGAAGACGAATGCACGGGACGTTTCTGGGAAGGCCGGTTCAAGTTGCAGATCCTGCTTGATGAGGCGAGTCTGCTGGCCTGTGCGGCTTACGTCGATCTCAATCCGATTCGCTCGGCGATGGCGGAAACGCCAGAAAGCAGTGAGTACACCGGTGCGAAGGATCGGATTGACGATCTGGATGAGCGAGCAGATCGGAGTCGCGCCAGCACCCACGCTTGGGAGCGAAGTCGTGGTCGACAACGGAGCGGTTGGATGAGTCCGATCGAGATTAACGAGAGCAGTGATCCGGTTGGCCCCTGCGTAGAGGAGTCGGGTCGTCGGGCTAGCTTCAAAGGTTTCTTGGCAGTCTCGCTCACCCGGTATTTGGAGTTGCTGGATTGGACGGGTCGTCAGTTGCAGCAGGACAAGATCGGCACGATCCCGAAGCATCTTGCCCCGATCCTCAGCCGGATTGGACTGGATCCACCGGGTTGGTGCGACGTCGTTCGCAAGTTCGGCCGGGTATTCAAGCGTGCGGCGGGAACGCCGGAGAGTCTTGCTCAAGAGGCGATTCGTTGCGGGCAAAGCTGGTTGTGCGCCAAAGAGAATCCGCTCGGCCTGTCGGCGGTATAGATCCGTTTCTGACCACTGTTGACCTGGCAACCTGGAGGCGGGTTGTTTTCAATGCTGCGCTAAGCCGTACGAAAGCGCTGATGGAAGCCGGCGTCGGGTCTCGAAGCCAGTTTGGGTGATCCGTCTGGCTAGGTAGAGCCCTGTTTTGTCGTGCGCACGTAGTTGTGGGTAATGTTAGGAAGATGGGTGGCCCCATTTGCCCCCCATTTGCCCCCTTAGGAAGATGGGTGGCCCCATTTCCCCCCCGCCCCATTTCCCCCCATTTCCCCATTTGCCCGGCCCCATTTGCCCGGCCCCATTTGCCCGCCCCCCATTTGCCCGCCCGCCATTTGCCCCGCCATTTGCCCCGGCCCCATTTGCCGCCCCATTTGCCATTCTTGGTGTGAGTTGGTGAGTGATTTTGGCAAACTGTTTTGCTGTGTCGCCGGGAAGCCCGAGTGCGTCGACGAGATGCGTAGCCACCGAACTCATCGGCGATACCACCTAAAGCGTCGCGGTCGCGAGCTATTGAGTTCGCTGGAGTAGGTACTTAGTTCATCAAGTTGGTAGGGTCGGTCGCTGGAGTGGGCGGTCTGCAATTCGTCTACGCCGCTCTTCGGCTCCGACGATTTTACAGAAGGGAAGCGGTTTCAGAATGGAAGTGTGTTCAACAGCTTGATTACAGTGCCATCCGATAGCCTACTAGGACTCGGCGTTGGGCGGGGCGATTTGCTGCGTATTTTGTCCTCCCAGGGTGACCACTTCCGCAAGTAGATTCAACGTGCAGGTCGTGAGAAGCTCCGAGACGGCGTTTATTGCACGAAGAGAAGAGATTCGGTTGCATCATTGGAATCGGTATCGTTGCGACAAGGTGTTTGGTCGTAATCACGCGATACGAAGTATAGGAGATGGCCTCCAATTCAAAATGCGATTTCGTCACACCCACAAATCTGCGTCCAGGTTGCGGTAGCTGATCGCTTCGGCGAGATGCTCTTCTTCAATTTTTTTACTGGCTGCAATGTCCGCGATCGTCCGGGCGACTCGCAAGATCTTGTCGTGGGCACGGGCGGAAAGGCCTAGCGATTCGACACCGATCCGCAGCAGCTGCTTACTCGCCGTGTTCAGCTCACAGTACTGGCGTACCTGCCGACTCGTCATTTGTGCGTTATAGCGCACGGGACTGTCATGAAATCGTTCACTTTGCGCAGCCCGGGCGCGGACGACATTCTCGCGCATCATCGCACTACTCTCCGTCGTCGTTGTCTCGGCAGATAACTCTTCAAACGGAACGGCGGGAACTTCGATGTGAATGTCAATTCTGTCGAGCAAGGGACCTGAAATCTTGCCCATGTAACGTTCGATCTGCGGTGGGGTGCAGTTACAGCTTCGTCTGGGATCGCTGCGATAACCGCATGGACAGGGATTGGCCGCTGCGATCAACATAAAGTCGGCAGGGAACGTGGTGCTGCGAAGTGCTCGCGAGATCGTCACGACACCATCTTCGAGCGGTTGGCGCATGACTTCGAGTGTCTTGCGATTGAATTCCGGTAATTCATCGAGAAACAGAATCCCGTTGTGCGCCTTGCTAATCTCGCCAGGCGATGGCGGGCTGCCACCGCCCACCAATCCTGCATCGCTGATCGTATGGTGCGGGCAACGAAAAGGACGCTTGGCCAGTAGCGGCTGTTTGGACGGCAGTTGGCCGACGGCACTATAGATGCGAGTCGTTTCGATTGACTCGGCAGGCAATAACTGTGGAAGGATCGTCGGAATGCGTTTGGCAAGCATCGTCTTACCGGATCCGGGCGGACCTATCATCAGCATGATAGACCTAGTTCGGCTGCACCGAAAAAGACTATACTGACGGCTGAGAAAATTCCTTCCCACTCAGCAGGTTATTCAAAATGCCACGACAGCCACGAGCGTACAGCTACGTCAGATTCTCAACCATGACGCAAAGCAAAGGGGCTTCGCTTCGCAGGCAAATTGAGAAGAGCGAAGAATGGTCACGACGAAAGGGAATCCCGTTAGATGACTCTCTCAGACTCTCAGATTTAGGCGTGTCCGCTTACCGTGGTAAGAACAAAGAGGTGGGAGCGCTAGCCGACTTTGTGTCAGCAATTGAAACGGGAAGGGTATTGCCGGGTGATTATCTGATTGTCGAAAGCCTTGACCGCATATCAAGGGAAGGTCTTTACCTTGGTCAGAAGGTAATCGGCGATATCTTAGCTTCGGGAATCATAATTGTAACTCTCAGTCCTGAGAGAGAATTCAGTTCATCGGGACAAAATGACATCGGACAAAGTTTCGAAATCGCCATGGTTTTGTATCGGGCGTGGGAAGAATCAAATACAAAATCTCAACGGGTTGGCGATGCTTGGAAAAAGAAACGAGAAAAAGCAACAACACAAATTTTAACTTCACGCTGCCCTAGTTGGTTGAGACCAAAAGACGACCGAACTGGGTTTGATATCATCGAAGACAAAACAGCAATTGTAAAACGAATATTTCGCTTAGCCGAGTCAATGGGATCAGAAGCAATTGCGAAGACGTTAGACAATGAAGGTGTTCAACCAATATCAGGAAGAGGAAAAAAATGGTCATCTTCATCTATTAAACGAATTTTAAAGGACAAATCAGTAATTGGCATATATCAGCCACATATGAGGACGAAAGACAGAAGAGAGCCTACCGGAACACCTATCACCGACTATTTCCCGTCAGTCATAAGTGAAAACCGGTATTACAAAGTTCAAAAGGCTATTGCTGATCGTAAATTGTCAGGTGGACCAGCAACTAAAAAGATAAGCAACCTATTCACGAAGTTAGTTGTAGATGCTGCCGGGAATCCATTGCGATATAAAGAATCAACCGAACAGCAAACCTATTTGCGTTCCGATCTAACGTCTATTCCTTATCAGTTACTCGAAAAGTCAATGATAATATGGGCGAAAGAACTGGACTTCTCAGCGGTCTTGCCAAACACAAAACAAGATGTTGCGAATTCAATACCGGATATAATTGACACAATCGATGGTTTGACAAACCAAATTGAAGAGGTAGCCGAAAGAATCAAATCAGGAAAGAAAGCAGGGGTCTTACTTGACCTGCTCGAAAATCTTGGCGACGACAAAGAACGAGCAATCGCAAACCTAGAAGCTGCAAAGGTAGAAGCTTCAAATGTATCAACCGATGCACTATCGACAATCAAAGATGTTATTGACATCGCAACCGACGTTCAAACAAGATCACGTCTTAGACGTGCATTGCAAAGAGTGATAAAGCAAATTGAAGTTAAGGGAAGGGAATATTCAACGGGAATTCAGTTTCGCAAAATTATTGTGACTTTGCACAATGGAAACAAATGGCGATTCAATTTGCGTGATACTGAACTGACATGGCAACCGCATTTACTTCCCGTTGACGACAAACAATCCAACAGAATAACTGTGAAAGCCCCTCCTGGAATCACAGTAATCGGTAGTCTTGACGTTCAGCGATCGATTGACTTAGCCGAGATCTACCCTGAGTTGGCAAGATACCGAACTGACGGAAACCTAATTCGTGAAATCTTAGAATTGGACAAACTCAAATTGACTCATGCCGAGATAGCGGAGATGACATCGACGACCCACAGCAAGGTTGCGAAGGCACTTTTGAAAGCAGGACGTAGAAGAATCAAGCAACATGACAGAGAAAGCCCGTATGTGATGAATTGGCACGAAGCTGGAAGAGGTTGGGTGAAATCGAAAACGATTAACGGTAAAAAGAAACGCCACTTCATCGGCTGCGGAAAGCTGCGAAAACTGTACCCCAAACTTTGCACTGACACGGGATCACACGAAGAACAGACCTATCGAGCGGCAAATCAATGGTGGGCTGATAACATGCCGAAATAGAGAGCCGACAAGCCGCAAAGACAACGAAGCCACAATGGGAATTACTCATTGTGGCTTTTTTTTGATTCTTGCGTTACTACCTCAAAGACGAGCCGTACAATGTAATTGATGGATCAATTCATTTACGGCATTGACGCCTTTACGAATAACAGAGATTAGATCAATGAAGGAAGTGGAACAAATCATAATTAGCCTATTCATGCAGGCAAACCTAAATGAAGACGAAGCACAATCGCTCTACGATTCATTAATGGACAACATTGAATCAATTGCTGATTACACAGCAGAAGATTTGCTAGAAAACGACTACGACGAAAATCCGGCGAGTAATGAATCCTAGATTCAACGCAAACCCAAAAAACAAAAACTCCACAATCTTGGCAGGTGGCTAAAAAGTTACTTTCCGCTACCTGCCGAGATATCTTTTTTTTGCAAGTTAAGCATAACAACAACCAGGTCTGCCGCTATTATATTGCAACGCAACGTAGCCAAGAATCAATTAAACAAACAGGAGAACACAATGAGAAACGAACAAAAACAACTAAAGCAATGGATGTATGATTTTCTATTGCTAGTCGCAAAAGGTAAACACCTAATTTCGACCGGCAATATGGACCACATGGATATCACTCAGGACGTAATGCATTTTTGCGAATCGGTCGGGACGATTGAAAATATCACAATTGAAACAATGGCAGAGTACACAAACCGACACCATGAGGAGCACAATGCCACAATCATGAAGTTTGTTGAGTACATTGGTAGACAGATGCAATTGGCGATATTCTCAGATACTCTATATTCCGAACGAATAGCAAACCGAACGAAGATAATTGACGTTGAAAAAATTAACGTGTTGCACGAGGTAGTTTCATCGCCGTAATGCCGTTGAACTCAATGCGATTAAAAACAATAGCCACAGTGGGAATAAGCCATTGTGGCTATTTTCGTTTTAAAACTCAATCAACAAATCACAAAACAACCGAAAGCTGAATACAATTAACTGCAATGCAAATTTTGTATCCGCATGACTGGTCGTCAGCTTCCGGTATTTTTGCCTACCCAAACACTTCGGATAGTCGGCGATATTGTTCTAGAGACTGAGATATTGAATCGATGCCGCCTGCTCGTTTGACATGTTCCAAAATGGAGAACAGTTCATCCCTTCCCCCGGCTAGCTGAACAGCCGTTTTGAGGTGTTCTATGGCGTCGTCTGAAGACGGTAAGTCAGGTTGCCGATCAGAGGAAGCGACTTTCTTTTTCGACTTGTCACGAGCGGACACGAGGCCCAGCTTTGTACGAGCATAGTTGACGTGTGAAACTTCCATATCCAAAGCGCTAGCGACTTCAGGAACGGTGGCGTCAGGATTCTTTTCATAGAACTGCCTGACACGTTCGTTTCGCTTAGTGACTTCGGGTGATGCTTCTCGTGGCATAGCTTGAAATTCCGTCTGAGTAAAAACATTTGAACTGACACAGAGAATAACTAAACGACGAACAGAATCAATACAAATTTTGTATTTCGGGCAGTGTACTGGTGTTCACTGCTTCAAATGCAAACTTTAGACCCGAAAACAAGACAGACACACACAACAAACCGGAAGCTGACGACATCACAACACAATTTACTTGACTTTAAATTCACGAAACGCTAATACATTACATAATTAATAAATGGTATGCGTCTTTCGTGAGACGAAATACAAAAGATCTAAATAGCAAATGGGGAGACAAAAAATGATTATCGAGGAACAGCAAACTGACGACGAATACAAATGGATGCTAGTCGACGGGGAATGGATCTACGAGGGTAGATCTACACGCCATGAACAAGACGAGTACGCTTTACCAATGCAATCATGGGAAAGCGGATACTATGACCATATAGATTTTTATTGTGATGATCATATAGACGACTATTGCTATCAATAATAGACCAGCGTATCTAATAAAGCCATGAAACCACAACGGGAATTACTCATTGTGGTTTTTTTATGCACCTTCATTATGTCCAATTCATGTTAAAAGACTATTTTTGAAAAAGTTTCGATTTTTATTTAAAAACAAATGCAGTAATGCTATATAATCTTAGAGACAAATTCATTCAACAATTACACGGAGAAGAAGAATGGCGTATACAAGAACATACAAAGGCAGAAATGATATTATCAGCAATATCGATGCGGCAAAACTACTAGGAATATCAGTAAATTCTTTGAACTACAAAAGATCTATCGGGCTTTTGCCTGACGGCGAAAAACAGTCAGGTCGGCGATACTATTACACGGCTGAGCAAATCAAAAGAATTGCGAAGCAATTGAAAGAAAACAAATAAATCTCAACACTCAAACTCAATACTTAACAATAAGGATTCAAAATATGGAAAAAAATACTAATTGCTTCGGTTCACGTCATGGATCAGCAACAACAAACGAGAAGCCAAGAACTAACTGGTTCGGCGATGACAACCAAAACCCTTCAACACGAGCGAATTGGTTTGACGATGAGAATAAAGCACCCGAAAAGCCGTTGATGCCTGAAGGCGTTTATATTTGCTTGGCTTCCGGGAAGGTTGGTGAGACGAACAAAGGCAACCCGCTATTGAAGATCACGTTTAAGATCATTGAAGGCGACTTCATTGACGAAGCCGTTTGGCATAATGTAATTTGGACAGAACGCAACAAAGTATATCGTGATGCCGATCTAAAGAAACTGCAAATAACGTGCAATGATGAAGTAGAAAACTATCCTGCCGGAATGATTTTTCAAGTTGCAATTATCCAAACTGAATACGATGGGAAAACATCGAATTCGGTAGATGACTTTCGTTTCTTAAGACGAGACGAAGAGAAGAAACAGGTTCATCCATTAGCGCAGGACGTGTTAACAGATGACGAGGTTAAGGAGGTTGCCAATGGAAGCAAATAACGTAATTGAATATAGACCAAGCGATTTTATGTACGGGTTTGTCATGGTCGGCGGCAAAACGGCAGACCGTGAATGTGTCTACGCTAAAGACGCTTACAATAGATATTGTAGAAAAGATCCACGATTACAAGATCAGCTTCACAGAGAGACCTTTCTTTCGTCGTTTACATTCGACAATGAATTCAAAGACTACCTGAAGAAAAACAATTCCGTTCAAGGATATGACGGGCCGAGTTTCTCAGATTTCCTTTGGTTCGACATTGACAGCGGTGACGACCTTGCTGAAGCCCAGCGTCAAACAAAGGAATTGATTAATACGTTAATGTGGTATGGATACGACCGAGAAAGCATTGTTATTTATTTCAGTGGAAGTAAAGGCTTTTGCGTCGGAATTACAACAGCGTCATTTGGGGGAAAGCCAAGTCTCAAATATCACGAGATGTTAAAACATGTTGCCCTAGGAGTTGTGAAGCAATGCAAAGTTCTATACGACACCGATATCACAATCGACACATCGATATATCGCAAGGTTCAGCCGCTACGAGCGCCAAACACGAGACACTTCAAATCATATTTATACAAGGTGAAACTGAGTGTCGGAGAATTGTTTAGTTGGTCAATTCCAGAGATTATGACCTTCGCAAAAAACAATTTTGAGTTTGACGCTTATCCAAAGCGTGAAATGAAATTACAAATGTGTTCGTTGTGGGACAAAGCAGAAAAGGCAATGCAAGATGAATTGATTCCTGAGGAGCCTAACGAGGCGTTAGACTTGACGCCTAACGACGTGAAGACTAATGACGTGGGAAGCATATCGCCTCCCACAAATAAGAACGTCGATTTGCTAAAACAATCAACAACAGCAAGTCCCCAGAAGCTGAACACGAAAGACCATAAAGACATCAATGAATCAACAAGATGCTTTATTTTGAACTCAGCACGACCAGGTGAAAAAAGACTAGAACAGATTTTCAAGGCGTCGGCAAACTTGGCGGAAATTGGGTGTTCAGCAGGATCAGTATATGCAATTCTGCGAAGACCGGCTGAGGCGACGGGAAAGCCATTGTCAGATGTTAGAAGTCAATTGAAGAAAGGAATTGCTTATGGAATGAAGCAATACGAACAACTAAAAGGAGGTTCGCAAAATGAATAAGTTTTTCGATGACGACGACGACGACGATGAAATAAAAAAAGGTACTGACCCGAAAGATCAGTACCCACTCAACACTTTGACCAGACTAATGGAATCAAAGTATAATTTATTTAGCGATGAAATGCCAATTATTCATAAAGTAGGAATAATTGGTTTTGAATTAGAACCCGAAACGATTACTGTGATTGCAGCGCAACCTGGTGAAGGCAAGTCGAGCCTTGCATGTCAGATGTTATTCGAA
Source organism: uncultured Planctomycetota bacterium (assembly GCA_963763175.1). Classification (GTDB taxonomy): domain Bacteria; phylum Planctomycetota; class Planctomycetia; order Pirellulales; family Pirellulaceae; genus Rhodopirellula. Next base: position 2,748,114 of record CAVXOB010000011.1, read on the forward strand.
GCATTAAGACTTGATGAAAACCTAAAAATGATGATGGTGAACTGCGAACTCACCCTTAAACAAGTAAGAATTCGGGAAATCTCACGGCTTGCTAAAGTGGATTCTAAAAAGATCAGAAGAAAAACGTGGACCGATGAACAAAAAGAACGATGCGAAGAATGTGATGATTATATTCAAAGTATTGCCGACCGATTTTGCTTCATTGACAACGATTTTGATTTGATCAATATAGAAGAATATGTGAAAGCGTTCAAGCCTAATGTTATTTGTTTAGATTATATCCAATGTATTCAAGTGGACCGCACCGCACCGGCAAGAGACATGAAGTCTGAAATTGACGCTGCTATGAGTGGCATTAGACGGCTAGTCAGCAAGCATGGAATAGCGGCGATAGTAATTTCGTCGATGAACCGAAATGGAAATGCGGGATACGATGGTAACATAAATATGGGTCGCATGGCAGGTAGTTCGTCAATCGAATATGCTTCCGATGATCTATACATTATGGATCGACCGGACGGCGACCCGTCACATAGGATGCTTCATCACAAAAAGGCGAGAAATGATGAGCCTAAAGATATACACTTACACTTTGAGGGAAAATTTCAACGTTGGAATAATAGGCTAAACTTCGTTGATGAAGATATCGAAAGGACGGTGGGCAATGAGTGGAAATAATAAGAAACCGTTATTCGAGTTGTATAATGGCATTGATGACGATGAAGACGAAGAGCCGCTGATTCAGCCCAAGGCTAAACGCAAAGGCTCGAACGATAAGAAAAACAAGAATGAGCATAGGTTTACCACGTATAACTACCTGGTAGACAATGGAGCAAACATCCTTTCAAACTCTGAATGGTTTGTTTTTACCTATATGTGGCGATATGAGAAAGATGGCAAGGTGTCTATCAGTTACTCTGAAATCATCAACAACACAGGTAGAAGCCGGAGTGTCATTCACCGAGCAATAAAGGTTCTATTAGCAAGGAAGGTTCTAATTCGACTGAAAATAGGGTCTAATTTAACTCATGTAGCAAGCCTCTATCGTATTGGCAGACCCGACGAGATCATTTTAGACCGAAATATTTAGTTCAAATGATCGATTGGGAATAGCAGAAAAGACTGATAGCAAAATTGTTGTCAGTCTTTTTTCGTTGGTTATCAGGTCGTCAGCTTCCGGGTTTTAGTTTTGTTTTTTTCGATAAAAGGTCAAGTGTATGATGTAGTTGTGGTGTTTTCTTTTCCCTTAACGCACATGAGTTATTTTGTTTTAAGGTGATAGGCTGTGTTCGTATAGGAACATAGGCTGTGTTCGTATAGGAACATAGGGCTGTGTTCGTATAGGAACATAGGGCTGTGTTCGTATAGGAACATAGGCTGTGTTCAAAACATGCCTTTAGCTGTGTTCCTATACGACCCCCTTCTCATAAGAGCATAATGCGAAAATGCACTTATGGTGATTTTCACAAAACAGCCGTCTTTTGTCTTTTGTCATTTGTCATAAGGTTTTTCGGTCGTTTTGTCTTTCGTCATGTGTCATATGTCATTTACCCTAAGTCCTAGGAGGCAGAGCGGCAAATGTTAGTTTTTGACTCATTGAGTTTGCCGAGATTGACAAATGACAATTGATCTAATGAAAAATGATCTAGGTGACAAAGAACATTTGACAGATGGTTTAGCCGAGAATGTCAAATGATCTTGATGACAAATGATTTAACGATCTTGATGAAAAGATTCAAAACAACAACAACAAAAAAAAAAACAAACCGGAAGCTGACGACATCATGACAAAGGACAAATGAGAATCGAGCCGTTTGGATCAGATATTCACAAGGCAAGATCCACGAGAGACAAGATCCAGCCGAGAGAAGCCCGTAGATGGGTCGTAGACGACGTTTGACTGTGAACACGTCAAATCATGCCAAGATACACGGGGAAGGCGTTAGAAGGGCATTTGCGGGCTTCGAACAAGAGTCGTTCCACACGTCAGACGAGATGAGAGAGAGCCATGGGCGGCAATGGATCAGATGACCGGCTGACAAGATCCACGAGAGCCATGGGCGGCATTGAATCAGACGAGGGGCTGAGATGACGGAGGTTGACCACAACGAACTAAGGCTGACGGTAGACAAGATCCACGAGAGCGATGGGCGGCAAGCAGAATATTTGGAAGTAGGGTCGCTATGGATATCGTTCGACTAACCTCGCATGTTTTCTCGAAAGGGGTTGCGATTTTGAGAATAAAATAATTAAGTTAGTGTCTATATATAGACAGTTACCATACAGATGGGGGATAGATGAGCGACGAAATTAATGTAAGTGTAAGAGAAGCAAATCTTATTAAAATGTCGGGAGGGCATAAATCCAAGTTATCACAGTCAGTGAATACAAAAGATCCGGCAACCGCAAGAGCGTTAGACATTCTTTGTTATAACCTTGCGATATTCCAAGACAGCAAGAATGAACTAAGAAACGGAACGGTGATAGAAGGTCCGTCAGGGCTGAAGCCACACCCAAGTATTAACATTATGAGAAATGCCGCCGATATGGTGTTGCGATATATGGGTTTATTAAATTTGTGTCAGGGTCAAACTAGCGAACTCGATGAAATAGACGAGTTACTATCTAAGCGATATTCCCCTGCGAAGAATGATTCAGAAGAAAGCAACTAACGGAGTATTAATTTCAGACAGAAGGGGGGTGGTATAAATTCTCTTGCTTTAAGTAAGATACTATCGCACCCTTGTGGGCTACACTTTTTCGGGCTCGCAAAATAGTAAAGATGATTATTAAGCGAAAGGATCTTACAAACAACACGGAGACACTATGGCAAAAAAACGAATGAAGAAAAATATAATCGAGGCGTTGAACTCTGAGGGATTCGATTTGTATAAGCGGTTAGAACATGAAGTAGCCGACAATTGCAAAGAAAATTTGGTGATGTTATGCCACTCATGGCAAACGTTCTTAACCGCCAACGAACAATTGAGAACAGACGGATTAACAATTGTTTCGCAAAATGGGTATGTTCGAAAACACCCGGCTTTTGAAATCGCCACGAAAGCATTAGAGAGTTATAACAAAATCGCCAACAACTTAAACTTGAACAGGGATGAGGTAGAAAAGCCAGCAGTTTATAACGAATTTCAAACGTGGAAAAAGTAACTACTAAATTAGTTGTTGCTGAAGTTCAGCTTGGGGAAGTTTTATATTTTCTTGATGTAAGACTTCGCTGTATACCTGTTTAATGTCGGCTGATTTTTGCAAGAATCGCAGGGCTGAAGCGGCTACATAATCACGATTTTCATCGAATGACAACCAATTGCGACCTTCAGTTTCCGCAACATAACCAGTCGTGTTAGATCCAGCGAAGATATCAACAACTAAGTCGCCTGGATCTGTCAGCATTTTTATGAAAAATTGTGGCAACTTGGCTGGAAATCGGGCGGGATGAGCTTTGATTTCCAGTTGTTTACATCCACTAAGATACGTTCCGTTCGATTCTGAATTCGGTATCTGTAGAAGGTTGGAAGGAATAGCGCCTCCATTGTCTTTACCGAAATTCTTTCCAATGTCGTGACCAGACGGACGCTTTTTCGGATCGTAGAAAGCTTCAGGATCTTTTATAAGTTTTTTCATGCGTTCACTGTATTCAACTAACACATTGCCAACGTCAGCTTTCGGGCGTTCAGTTTTACTAAACCACCAAACTGTGTTTACTGAATCTTTTGCACGTATTTTTTGTTTGTTAACCCACTCGATGGGGCTTGGCAACTTCGAAGGATTATACCAATAGAAGTCTTCCGCAAGAAAGAAACCAATTTCATCACAGAAGTGAATGAGAACCCGGAAGTTGTAAAGGCTTCGGGCTGGCACACCTTTTCTGTAGGCTCCGCCCAAGTCGAGGACGAAAGAGCCATCGTCACGAAGCTTTTGATGAACCAGCTTGGCGAACTGAGCAAGCCATGCAACATAATCCGCTTGGCTTTCGTTCCCGTATGATTTCTTTCGCTGAAGTGCAAATGGGGGGCTAGTCACCACCAAATTTACGCTTTCGTCAGGAAGTTCGGCAAGCAGTTCGAGCGAATCGCCAACGAAGGCTTTTCCTTTTCGGGTTGTGTAAACAGGATCAGTCTTCATTCGAACTTTCATTTTTGTTCCGTCAGTCAGGAAAAGTTTAGCTTAAATGCTATTTATAGAATGTCGCCTTATAGGTGTCAATTAGCGATCCTATGGGCGATGAAAAGCAAGCCCCCAAAATTGACCGCTCGTGAAATCTTCGCTGCAAACGTGCGACGACTTCGCAACCAGCAAGGACTTTCGCAAGATGCGTTTGCCGATGTTGCTGGAGTCCATAGAACCTACGTTGGTGCGATTGAACGATGTGAAAAGAACATCACGCTAGACAATATCGAAAGGTTTGCCATTGCCCTGGGTGTCAGTGTTCCCGAATTGCTGAAGGAACACACCGATGCCTGATGAAATTGAGCGGTTCACGCAGCACGAAGATTTTTCAAAGTTCCTGGAATTAGTTCCAGCAATACGTGAATACCAGAAGCTTGCCACTAAACACGGGATCTTCGATATCTTTCAAGACAACGGCGGGAAGTTACTTCAGGTTCTACTTCTGTTGGGGATTAAAGGCTTACCCGGTCGTGAAGGCAATGATGCCGTTGACGCTGACGGCAACGAATTCGAGTTGAAGTCTGTGAACCGGTTTAACATGCGTGGCCAGCGAAGGGGAAGCCCATCGTTCACCACTCACCACCACATGAACCCGACAATCATTGCGAAGTATCGTCAGGTTGACTGGATTTTTGCCGTCTATAGCGGGATCGAATTGGAGGCGATCTATCTTCTGACCCCTGAAGACCTAGAGCCGTATTATCAGAAGTGGGAAGCGGATCACGCCGTTAAAGGGGATCTGAACAATCCAAAAATCCCCATCAGGTTCGTTGAGAAACACGGAAAAATTCTTCACACCCCTGACTTGCTGGGCGGCGATTAACTGGCAATTCAGGGAAAAAATGACGTTCACATGGTCCAAGCCTAACTAGTCACAAAATCAGTAAATTATGCCTTCCAGCAGCAGCGAGCGTCATTGCTCGCTTGGCGAGTTCTTGGCCCCGTACGTCAGCAAAGTCGACGTCGTAGTCACTGAATTGTTCGAAGATTTCTTCCAGGCGACTGGGGACAGATGGAATGTCAATCTCGCCAGCAAGAAATGCCACGCACTGCGCGAGAGAATCGACCGCGATGACTTCAAGGTCCTCTACCACGGCGGCCTCCTGAGCATTTTCCGACGGCACGATCAGTCCTTTCAGCGATCTGTCCTTTGCAGCTTCAATGGCAATCGACAATACGCCTTTGATCGGGCGCGTGATACCTTCGAGAGCCAGTTCGCCGACGACTGCGTAATCCTCAATCCGTTCTGCATCGAGTTGGCCGCTGCCTGCGAGTACGCCCAACGCGATAGGAAGATCGAACGACGGAGCCTGCTTGGGCAAATCCCCAGGGGCCAAGTTGATCACGACCCGATCGGTGGGGCGGATGAAGCCGCTGTTGGAGATTGCCCGTTCAACTCGGTGCGTGGATTCTTTGACGGCCGTATCCGGCAATCCGACCAGTATGGTCTTGGGCATCGCGGCAGGTGAAATGTCGACTTCCACATCGACAGGCATTGCCTCAATGCCCAGCAATGTGAACGTCTTCAGTCGTGCCAGCATGAGAGTCTCGGTATCTAGCAGAAGAAATGTATATTGATCGAACTCGAGTGGTCGCGTTGTTCAAGTCCATTGTCAGTTGCGTTTGTTCGCGTCGACGCTTTGACCATGCCTTGCCGCTCTAACCATACCGTTCACGGTCGTGTCACCTTTCTAGCGTATCGGGCAGCGGCAAATGATCGAATTCAACAATCATGTGTCGCGCTAAGGCAGTACGCAGTTCAATCTCGGCGTCCCGATAGCTGGTATCTCCTGACAAATTATTGAGTTCAGCTGGGTCCTCATTCAGGTCGTAGAACTCATAGACCGGTCTTGGGTTGGCAAAATATGCCTTCACATATTTTTCATCTAGCGATTTGTCTTGGTATGCTGACTCCATCTGCTTCCAGGCAGCCCCTCCGCGAGAATCGACGGGCGAATACACAGGCCAGGGGGTGCAATTGTAGATCAGCTTGTACCGGTCATTCCGCACAGCGCGTGCCATGTCGTAGGGTGCACTCGGCGCGTCAACACGCACCGGTGCGGTGCCGTGCGGACCACGGTAGGTGTAAACAAAATCACGCGGCTGATATCGATCATTCTTTAACAGAGCAACGAAACTGTGCCCTGTCATTGTTTTTGGAGGATTGCAACCCACCGCCTTCAGAAGGGTGGGGGCAAGATCGTCGCCGGAGAGCAGCGCAGACGATTCACGGCCCGGCTGCACCACCCCCGGCCAGCGGACCACGAACGGGACGTTGCACCCCGGATCATAAAGCGACCCCTTGCCATGTGGCAACGCTTGTCCGTTGTCTCCAGCAAAGACGATGATCGTATCATCCATCCGACTGCGGTCCTCTAGCGCCGCGAGAATCTTTCCGATATTGTGATCGACTCTGTTGATTTCGGCGCAGTGATCGGCAAGTTGATTACGCACTCCCGGTAGATCAGGCAGGTGACGGGGAATTTGAAGTGAGGCAGGATCGGGACGGAATTCCGCTGGAGCGTTCCAAGGATGGTGGGGATCGCTGAAGTTCGTCCACAGAAAGAAGGGACGCCCTGAAGGTACGCTGTCGAGAAATTCGATCGTTTGTTCTACTGCCTTCGCGTCGGACCCCGTCCTGAGGTAATCGACACGGTCGTCAAACGTTTTCATGTCGTGTTCGCCGTAGACCTGTTTCACCGCCGTGCTCAACTTGGTTGATCCATCGAGGTGATAGGAACGGCCGCATACGCCGGTGTAATAGTTGGCTTGCGCTCGCAGCACTTCGGGGATTGTTGCTTGATCCCGTGGAAGGGGAGATGAGAACCGAATCATTTGTGCGACCAAAGGCGTCTTGCCGGTCATGAACGACGCGCGAGAAAGGACGCACTGGGGAGCCGAGGTGAAGAAACGGTGGAATTTCATCCCGTCATGGGCCAGACGGTCGATGTTCGGAGTGTCGACGTTGTTGTCCCCATAGCAACTTAAATAGGGGTAGCTTTGGTCATCACTCAACAGGAAAAGGATGTTGGGTGGGGTATCCGCGAATGCGGCGTGAGAGCTGAAAAACCCAATGCTCCAGAGCAGAACGAAAATGACTCGTGGGGATCTTATCATTGATGCGCCTAAGAAATCGGTGAGGAGACAAAACACACCCAATAGGCTAGCACAATTGACGGTACTAGCGGGCCTTCGATCGACTTGCCCGACGCCACACGCGCAGCACGTCGCATGCGAAGCACATCAAATCATCACGCCCTGGCGTTTCGGGCCAGTATTACGCTCTGAAAATCGCGACTACAAATAGAATCAACTGCCCGCGAGCGCACGATGGCTCAGGCGTCGCAACCATCCACCCTTACGCTGAGAGCAATTCGTCCATCGTGGCGACGAGCGATTTCACTGCGTCAACACTGTTTTGGAAGGCAGCTGTTTCGGTGTCGGTGAGTTTGAGCTCGATGATTTTCTCGACGCCGCCAGCCCCCATCACGACGGGCACGCCCACGTAGTATCCGCCCACACCGTATTGCGAGTCACAATAGGCCGCCACCGGAATGACACGTTTCTTGTCCTTCACAACGGCCTCAACCATCTGCGTGCACGCGGCCGCTGGGGCGTAGTAGGCACTGCCGGTTTTGAGTAATGCGACGATCTCGGCGCCACCCTTGCGAGTCCGATCAACAATTTCGTCGAGCCGAGCCGATTCGATGAGTTGCGTAACGGGGATGCCGCCGACGCTCGTGCAACTAGGAATCGGCACCATCGTGTCACCGTGACCACCCATCAACAGGGCGCTGATGTCTTCAACGCTGACGCCGAGTTCCATCGCCAGGAACGTCCGATAGCGGGCCGTGTCGAGCACACCGGCTTGACCGATCACGCGGGCGTGATCGAAACCGGTTACCTTCCACATCTGCTGCACCATCGCATCGAGTGGATTGCTGACGACAATCACCACTGCGTCGGGGCTGGTCGCTTTGATTTGTTCGGCCACGCTGGTGACGATCTTTGCGTTGGTGGCCAGCAGGTCGTCACGGCTCATCCCAGGTTTACGTGGGATACCGGCTGTCACAACGATCACGTCACTGTCCGCAGTATCAGCGTAATCAGTCGTGCCGACAATATTGGAATCGAACCCCATGATCGGTGAAGCCTGCATCAGATCGAGGGCTTTTCCCCGTGGCATATCTTCGGTTTGAGGGATATCGAGCAGGTAAATGTCGCCGAGCTCAGCGGCGGCACACCAGTGAGCACACGTGGCACCGACGTTTCCAGCTCCAATAACGGTAATTTTTGCGCGACGTAGCATGAGGTCTTGTCAATTTGCGAGGAGAGAGAAATGGTGAGCCCGATATCGTGGCATCACCGCGCCGAGCGTCAAGAGGGGCAGGTCTTCATTGTAGGCAGCCGGCTCCGTCGGTCGGAGCTGGATCACTGCTCCTTGCTCACGACGCGAGAAGCCGCCGCACGACTATGCCGCTTCGCGGATTCGTGCTGCGATCGCGGTAACGACGAAATCGCAGGGGCCGAGATACGGCGACACGTCGAACTGAATAGATGGGAACGCTGCTGCGATTTGTTGGGTTTGTTCCTCAATCGCGTTATAGAGTCGGCCCGCAAAGAGCAGGTGCGGCTGGATCACGATTCGATCAAAGCGTCCCGAAGCTGCAATTTTGTCGAGCGTGGCGGGTAAGCGCGGTTCGGCCATCGCGTAGAAGGTGGTGAACAATCCGCAGGAAGAAATTGCAAATTCATTCGCGAGAGAGGAGTTCGAACCTGCATTTCGCCCGCGAACGGCGACCTCACTGAGCACGCGCATGTCCGAACTCGCACACACATCACGACTGCCACGACCCACCATCACCACCGCCGTGCGAGGTGTCGACTCGGCAGCAGTAAGTTGTGACCGAAGCGTCTCTTTTAATCTCGCACGAACGGCTTCGATCATCGCAGCTTGGCGTGAGATCGGTCGGGCATAACGTACTCGCACGTCGTCGCCCCCCGGCGTCGCAGCTTGAACGGTGGCAACCTCGCCCGGAATGTCGCCTTTGGCATGTCCAGCTGAAAACAGCAGCAGCGGAGCCACCGTGACACGCTCGACGCCATTGGCCATCAACGTTCGCCACGCTTCGGGGATCGATGGCCGCTGAAACTCCAGCAGACACGGACACACCACGGCGTCGTCGCTGAGACATTCCGCCAACCGTTCGCTTAGGCGGAAAAATTCTGCTGTGCCGAGGGCGTCCCGCGTGCCATGGCCAACCAACAAGACACCGCCGGTAGCGTTCAAGTTATTGAATGAGAGTTGCGTCAGAAAATCCTTCTTGTTTCAACTCCGCAAGCGCTTTGCTCAGATCAAATCCCGCGTCGTACTTCACGATGACTTTTTTCACCGTCAACGTCTCTGGATCGGGCTGCTCGGCGAGAGTCACCTCGCTCACGCTACCGGCATTTTCCAAAGTCTCTTTCACTCTTGGATAGCAAGCGAATTGGCATTGCATGCTGGGGACTTCCAACGTCAACGTGCCCGCTTCCTTCAGGACCTCTGGTGATGCAGCGACCATCGTCGCGGGTGCCACCGAAACGGATGGAGACGTATTCGAAGGTGTTTTGCTTGGTGCGGCAATCAGAGCAATCATGATGCCGAGAGCAGCAATGCCGGCAAGAGCGTAAACTAGCGATTTCATAGAAAGACCATGGAAAGGAGGGAGGCGGATGCGAGCTGCTCCAATCGTAGCTGATGAGCGGCATGCCAGTAAAGGCAGAGAAATAAATGCTAAGCCGCTGCGGGGGCCCTCGGTTGGCTCAGTCCCAACATCATTCGCTCGACGACTTTTCTAAGTGGTTCGTCGAGTTGCCAAATCGTGTCGCCTTTACTCGTCTCAATGATGGCATCTACGGGAGACTCCGGCTCGCTCACATTTTCCATTTCCACTGGCTTGGCAAGGAACTTTCGTCGGTCGACACCTTTGAGCGACGGATAGGATGCCTCTTGCCAGAGTAACATTAATCGCTGCAAGCGTTTTGGTTCGATCTCGACACTCAGTTCAGGATCAGGCGTGACGCCCCACACATCCTCTTCATCGTCGTCTTTGCCACGGTGGATATTTTGGTCGCTCGGCCGGTAGTACTTAGCAACAGTGAGTTTCAGGGCACTGCGTCCGAATTCCAGCGGCAGGACGTTTTGCACGGTTCCTTTGCCAAAGCTGCGGGTGCCTCCAACAATCGCGCGTCCGTGGTCCTGAAGTGCCGCCGCGACAATTTCACTCGCACTGGCTGAATCATGGTCAATCAAAATCGCCATCGGAATATTCGTGTCGACGAGGGTGCCCGTAGTCGCCACATCTTCTTCCTCAAGCACACCGCCCCGCGTCTTGGTGGACACGATTTTACCCGAGTCGAGGAACATGTCCACGACGGCCACGGCCGCGTGCAGCAATCCACCACCGTTTCCACGTAAGTCCAGAACGAGCGCATCGAAGTCGTTGTCGAGCTGCTTTAAAACACGCTCGAGTTCGGCAACGGTTCGATCACCGAAGCTGGTAAGCCGAATGTACGCGACTCGAGGGTTTTCTTGCAGGCGGTAGACCCAAGCGTTGTTCGTGTCACGATGATTGCCGATTACTGATTCCATTTGAATCGACGCACGAACAATCTTCACTTCGATATCGTCGTCGCCCCGTCGCAATGTCAGGGTGACCTCGGTGCCAACCGGCCCACGCAACTGATCGCTGACCTGGCGAATGTCGAGCGTCGTCACCCCCTTGCCATCGACTTCGATAATTTCATCTCCCGGCAAAACACCCGCAGCGAGGGCGGGGGAACCGACCAATGGCGTAATCACCCGCACCGGTCCCTTCGGATCGGGTTGGTCGACATAAATACCGATGCCCGCAAACTCTTGCTGAATGCTGTCACGAAACGCTTGGTAAGCAACCGGTGGAATAAATTCGCTGTGCTGATCGAGCTTCGACGTCATTCCCGATAGAGCCGCGATCACGAGTTCACGATCATCGACTGGCTCCACGTAATAACGGTCAATGAGCGAAAGTGCTTCGCCTACCACCATCGCCGTCTTGGTGCTTTGATGCACGCGATGACAGTAAAGTGACACGACGAAGGTAATGCAAATGATCGTAAGATTGCGTGGCAGCATCAGCGTCAAGTATGTTTGAATACGGGGCAGCGAAGCGAGACATTTGGACGCTTATCCCGGTGATTACGACGCAACCGCGACAAGCGGTCTGTCGATTTACTAGCCCGACGCGTCAGCGAGGCAGCCGAATTCCGATCAGAACCGGTGTCCCTTTTGTGGCCCATCCTTGGTCAAAGTGAGAATCTCCGGTCCCGATTCCGTCATGAGGATGGAGTGCTCGAACTGGGCCGACGGGCGCCCATCTTTGGTTCGCACCGTCCAGCCATCGACCTTGTCGGTTTTGGCGTAGCGACTGCCAGCATTGATCATCGGTTCGACCGTGAAACACATGCCGGGGAACAACCGATCCATACGGCTTTGTTTGTTCGGAAAGTGCGGGATCGATGGGTCGAGATGGAATTGCCGCCCCAAACCATGGCCGACGTATTCACGAACGACCGAAAACCCGCGACCCTCCGCCTCGGGAACAACGCTCTCGCCGATCGTAGCGACTCGACATCCGGGCGTGAGTGCATCGATCGCCAAGTGCATGCAATCAAACGCGCACTGGACAATCGCCCGGCGTTCCTCAGTCGTTTCACCGATGATGAACGTCTCACTTTGATCACCGTGCCAGCCATCGACGATGGTGGTGATATCGACGTTCACAATATCGCCTTCCCGCAGCACGTAGGTGTCCGGAATGCCATGGCAGATTACCTCATTGACGCTGATACAGCAGCAGTTCGGGAACTTTTGATACCCCAGCGTCGCGGCCTTGTATCCGTGGTCATAGGTCCAGTCATGGATAAGCCGGTCCAGCGCGAGTGTCGTGACCCCCGCCTGGACGTGCGGACGAATGAAATCCATTAATTTGCCATTGACTTTGCCCGCGGCCCGCATCATATCGCGTTGGGTCGCGGGTAGAATCAGTTTTTTTTGCTTAGTCAGCATACGTCGCCTTCAAAACGTCGCCTTCAAAATAGTGTCGCCACACGCATCGTATCACGTCCTTGCCGAAAAGGTCAGCCTTCTCGGGCATTGAATTCCAGCTTCCATCGCCGATCCGATTGGTTGCTGTGACACCATAGTTCAAACATCCCCAGTTCGGTGACGCGAGACTGGAATCGAACTGGAACAAACGTACGATGCGTCGTTCCAGTCGGTGCGACAGTCGTGCCAGATTGCTCGTCTTCAAGCGTCAATTCAATCGGTTCGCCTTCCTGCAATTCGTCAGGCGTCCACCGATCCAATCGAGTGCCTGGCGAGTCGCTTGGTCGCACGGTCGACGAAAAGAATCGAAATCTGGCGGGAGAGCCCACGACCACGCCGACTTCCTCGCCGGGAACCTCGGCTTCGCTACCCTCTTCCATCCCATGCGGAGCCACGCAGACAGCCCGCAGCGGTCGGGCAGCGCCGGGGATTGCGAGACCTGCAGTTTCGATGCCGATGTAGTACGACTTGGCTGTGCCACCGCGAATGCGGATGCCGCCTGAAAGCTTCGTCCATCCGTAAAACGCCGCACCGATGGCCACGGAATGATCCAGGTCGGCGGAACCGCTGAGCGCGGCCGGCGACTGATTGAACCAGCTCGACACGGTCGACTGCATCCGCTCGCGAATCGAATCGCTGCGGAATACGCCACCGTTGAGCAGTAGCTGCGAGACATTCGCATCGTCAATCGTGGCCCCCTCGGCACTGTCGCCAATCTCCAAGTGATCGGCCAGAAATGCTGCCACTTGTTTTGTGATCGCGGGGTCGGACTCATAGGGCAATCCAATGTCTTGGAATCCGCTCTGCACGCTCGCCTGCGGCCGAGCGTCGGCGTCGCACTTAGGAAAAAAACCCTCCACTAAGGTGTCAGCGGCCTCCTCTCTCGTTATCGTCACCGTGATCGTGCCCCCGATCAATGAGCTGCCCCGACCGAGTACGGAAATCGAGTGTTCCTCGGGCCCATCGCTCGCCATCAGTCGCTCTTTGGCATCGCGACAGGCGTGCCATAAAGAGGTGCTTTGCCAGGGATCAAGTTCGTGACCCTGAGCATGGAATTTCTCGGACGCCTGATACGCGAGGGCTAAGTCCATGTTATCGCCGCCGACCAATAGGTGGCGGCCAACTGCTCGTCGGCGGAGCACCAACTCACCGTCTTCTTCGGCAACACCGATCAATGTCAAATCTGTCGTTCCACCACCGACGTCGACAACCAAGAGCGTATCAGCGGGTTTCATCGTCTCCCGCCAGGAACCGCCGGTTGAGGCGAGGTAACGATAAACCGCTGCCTGGGGTTCCTCGAGCAACACGAATTGGTCGCTCAGTCCCGCTTCAATCGCCGCCTGGCGGGTGAGATCGCGAGCTGCTGGATCAAACGAGGCAGGAACCGTAAGAACAACCTGCTGCTGTTCGATCTGCGCGTCCGGGAATGCCGCGTGCCATGCTGCAATCAAGTGTTGCAGGTATCGCCGCGTGCAATCGAAAGCTGAGACTTTCGGCACCTCGGAGGGCGATTGCCAGGGCAGCACCGCGTCGGTCCGCCCCCTGCTCGCGTGACACAACCAACTCTTCGCCGCCACAACGACCCGCTGGGGGTTGTCAGCCGATTGCTGCCGCGCATAGACGCCAACGACGCCTTCATCTGGATCGGGAAAGGCGGCTGACGAGTCGATCCCAGGCAATATCGATGCGTCTATCCGAAGCGCATCGACTTCGCTCTGGCGCGGCAGATACAAAAACGATGGTAGCGAATAAAACGACTCGATCTGACCGGGCCCAACCATTTGCGGGATCGGCAACAGTTCGATCTCAGGTGCTTGGTCGCGGCCGGTGGTGGGCTCATTGGACTCCTGTGAGTGCACCTTGGTGTATGCCACGACACTGTTCGTCGTTCCTAAGTCGATCCCGATACAATACTTCGGTGTACGCGTCACGGCTACGATCCCAGTCCTGTTAGCACATCCAGCACTTGTTGATCGTGACCATCGACTTTGACACGTTTGAACACCTTGAAGACTTTTCCCTCGGCATCAATCACGTACGTGCATCGTTGAATTCCCATCGATTTCTTGCCGTACATATTCTTTTCACGCCACGCTCCGTACTCTTCGCTCATGGCATGGTCCGTGTCGACCAACAGGGGAAAAGGAAGTGCAAACTGGTCGCGAAACTTAATGTGGCTTTCCGCGGTATCCGCGCTGATTCCGAAGAGCTGGGCGCCAGTCGCCTTGATTTCGTCGTACCGATCACGGAATGCGCAGGCTTCTGTCGTACACCCGGGCGTATTGTCGCGAGGGTAGAAATACAACACGACAGGATTGCCAGCTAAACTGCTCAGTTCAACGGTGTTGCCATCCTGATCTTTCAGCGTGAACGCGGGCGCTTCGGTGCCGGGCTCTAAAAAGTCAGCCATGAGTCGATTGATGAGAGGAAGGTTTGATGGACGCGATCACTAAAGACCGTTAACCAAACAAAAATGTAAACTTCCAACCGCGTTTCGTCGACCCACCCGCGACAACGTCGGGACGGGAAACATCGCCCGCGAACTCGTTCTATGCAAATCAACTCAAAACGTTCGTGCGTCAGACTCGTCGCTCGGAAGTGGACAGAATCGCACTGAAGAACAGCCCAGATGCGGTAGCGGTTTTGTGAGGTGTCTTCAAGTAGCTACGAACGGATCGCATCACGTCACGACGAGAAACTTGACCGCGAAGCCGACCGGCGTCGTCGAGCACCGGCAAACGGCGGCAAGACTGCGTCAGAAATGCTTGGGCGATCGAAAGTAGATCAGTCTCTTCGCTGATCGTCGGAGGATTCTTGTCGATGAGCGACTGCACGTCAGTGCTCGGCATCCCATCGTAAGCGAGCGAAACGACAAATTGCATGCAGGATTTCTCAGAGAAGACCCCCATAAAGACTCCGTCTTCGTCGACGACCGGGGCGCCCGAAATGCGATTTCGCAGCAGAACATCGAGGGCCTCCAATGCATCCATATTGGGGTCGAGCGTGATCAAATTACGGACCATCATTTCACGTGCCGTCGTGCCGGGCATAGAAGAAGGGTCCATGGCGGGTCGAGAGCCAGTGCCGATGGTCTTGGTCATAACTTGTCTCCAAATTCGAAAAGATTGAAAAAGAGGAACTCCGGGTGCCCCGAAAGTCACCTGACAAATTCGCATTCGTCTAAGCTCAATCTGAAACGGTACCCGAAGCCGGGTCAAGAAAAATCCGAACGTTTTTTAGGTCGCTGGAGCGTGTTTTCCATCACGAAAATTAAACCGCATTGATCACACTCTTCACATGACCTCGCTTTTTACTGTGTAATCCGTCACAACACGACATCTCAGCGGGCGTTGAACGGGCACTCGCTGAAGATGTGAAAGATGTCACGAACTGAAAATAGGGAGAGCTAAAATGCTTGGACAATGGGTGGAATTCGAATTTGACTGCTTACCGCTTCGCAGCGTCGCACGTTTGGACGTGCCACTGGACGCCTCGCCAGCCTACGAGGCATTTGTGTTACGGGTGAAGGCGGCCGTGACGAAGCACGGCATGCTTAACTCGTATTACCTGCACCGAGCGGTGTGCCGTTTTCATTTAACTAACGATCCCACCAGCGGTATGGTTGAATTCGATGTCGAAGGGGTTGTGCTGACGGGGGAGAACGATTTGAAGACGCGGGGCGTCGATCTGATCATCCATCTCAACCAAGAAACCTGTCCGTGGCTCAATGAAACCTCGGTCGAGTTTTTAGCCGAATCGGTCAAGCACGCCGTCGCGGTCGAGTTCAACCGATACATCCAAGCCGGCGATCTGACGAAAACCAAAGAACGCATCGATGCAATGCAGCACCAGCTTGAACAAGGCGATGGGTTTCAGGCGATGTATTTGTAGTAAACGGGTTCTCTCGCTCCTGGGGGGACGCCTACTGCATGTAGGCAGGATGGCGACGAGGCGTAGGTGAGCCACGGACCGATGTCGAAGATTTTTCTTTGAGAAAGTAGTTTCCCATCTCCGGAATTCAGCACGTTCGAAGAATGGGTCTCATGCAACTCACAGCCACGTTGTTGAGCTGGACCGCCAAAGTTTTTTAAGGTTGACTCGCGTTGTGTCTGTCACTTTTTTCCACGCGAAGTAGAACTATCCATTCTCCCCTCGCGCGCGCGAAGCCTGGTGGAGGGGGGACTTCACGGCATTGAGTGGCACGCCACCGATTGCCCAGACCGATCCAGCGTGGTGGATTTTCTAGGCATGTACTCCTGCGTCCAGTCATTTTGTCATTCATCCTGGAATCGCTTCCAATTCACGTGCCGGAAATAAAAGACTCAAGCTCGAATGGCGTGGACTTATGCGGTTATGCAAGTGAGCGGACAGTGCTAGCTGCAAGTTTTTGAACGGTAATCCGGCGTGAAGAACCCGCGGCTAGCGCCGTCGGCTCACTAAGTCCACGCCATTCGACTCAAGCTCTGCGGGGACGCGGGCTTGGGAAGGGATCATCCGGTCGATAGCGCGCCAGTGGTGCGGTCAACTCTCGGTGAGCTTGCGCTAGCCGAGGGTTCCCTTTTGCTCACTGGACGTAGGAGCCCATGCTTAGAAAATCCCGCATCCTGGATGACTGCCACTCAACTCTGAGAAGAACCTAAAGGGGAGACTATGTCGGTTTACAAGTGTGCTTAAGTGAGCCGCTGGCACGCAGCACAGTTAGTTAATTTCCGTGACCGTTGCGTGAGGTTCATCGCGCGGATATTTCCAACACGTAAAGTTTGGCAGTCTGGGCAGTGCTTCACCGCCTCGATATCCCATGTGTCCGCGGTGACGATACAGTCCAGACCTTGCGACTGCGTGGATAGGAGGGACTCGTGGAGTGCTGTTTCCAATTGCATCAGGGTTGGTGGTGTGAAATCGCCGCTAACGATAAGGTGCTGCATCTCCGGGGCGTTGCTGCGGGTGGGGATAATGGCAACAAAAACCGCCCCGGCGCGGGCGGCGTGGACCACGGACTCAATCGCATCGTCGACGCAGCGATTGGGATCGGCATGCGGCAATTGCAACATCACGAAGCACCGGAGCGAGATCTCGTTGGCTCGCAAGAATTCTGCTGCATTCGCAAAATCGCGAAGTGTCATTTTTTTCTTCTGGCGGGCCAGGACGGTGGGATTGGATGTTTCCAGTCCCACGGCGACTTCGAGTTCCTGAGTGAGTAGATCGCGGAACCGCAGCAATCGATCGCCACACATCGTCGCATGATTCTCGACAATCACGCGTCCAAAAGGTTCACAGAGCTTCGTAATGGATGGCCAGTCCGCCGGTGGGACGCTCAGCGGATCGGTGAAATTACCGCCATTGTAAAGTTTGAGGGCCCAAGATCGATCAATCGCGGGGCATGAACTCGTCGCGACTGCGATTTGATTCGGAATCGATCCGGCCGGTGTCGGTTCGGGGTGATTGTGTTTCCACAAATCGCAGAAAACGCACTCGATGGGACAGCGGCGGGCGGTCAGTAGTAGGGTCAGTGTCGGTCGAGTCTGGCTTGGGCCGACGGGTTCTTGTTCCACACTGACGCCATACGCGCGCCCGGTGGTCGGTTTCGCAAGGGGGGTCATGCGCAGAGTTCACGGAATGTTCGGCGATATTCAACCGGGGACTCTGGGAAAATGCGTTCGAACGAATCTCGTGAAACGGCCCCGTGTTGAAATCGACATTTCTCAAAAACGGGCATTTCGATCCCGGTTACGGATTGAACGCCTGCCGCGACCACGCTCCCCTTGAGCTGATACAGTGATTCGTGATCCCAATCGGTCAGATCAATGAACGGGATGGCTTCCGCAACCTCGATGACCGAAGGGACCGCATAGGGACTGAATCCGGAAAAACCGAATGCCCTTTGCACTGCCGACGAGCGAGAGTGCCCGCGGCTTTGTCCACCACTGTAGGTCAGTGAGTGTTTGATCGAATCGACACCCCAGCCCTCCTGGTAGAGCATCAAATTGTTCAAGACACTTCGGATCGTAAGTTCAGGGTTTTCCTCGATCGGATAGTCTTTGAGGTTTTCGTCACCTCCATCACCATCAACAATCCATCGCCAGTCTGCATATCGCTCTCGAATCGCCTCGGCCAGAGCGGCGGCGAATGTGGCGGACTGGATATCGAGCGGTTTATAGTCTTCGACGAGTTTGATCGCGCGTCGCCAGTCGATTCGTTCGAGAGGGACTTCGACGACTTCGAGCAACTCAGGAAAACCGCATTTGCTTACAAACTCAGCTGCTTGTTGAAAGTCTCGTGCCTGGCCGTCGACCGCGAGCGAAAACGCTTTCAACCTCGTCGGAGCTTGGCCGCGCCTTAACAGCAAGTCATAGAGCACACACAGTATCGAGCCGCTATCGACGCCTCCAGAAAACAGGACGCCGATGGGTTCGGACTCGCCGATTCGGTCCAGCCATGCGTCGCATACCCGAGCGAGCCTGGTGATGTATTGGTGACCAATCGCCGGAATGTCTGCTGGCAATCGACTCCGCTCGGGCGTGAAAAAGCGCTTGTGAACCGGGTTCGGATCAGGGCAACCGACGAGTTGTAACTCGATCAAGTAATGTGCCGGAACCATGCGGGTGTACGACGGGTCGAACTGATCTCGAAGGCCTTCCTTGTCGAGCCAATCAGCGATCTCGTCGATCCGTTCTGCGACTACCAAACACGGACCGGCTTTCAATTTCGCCATGAAATATCGCATCGGCCGTCCGATCGTGCGCACCATTCGTACAGTGCGACCGTTTTTTTCACAGATTGCGAACTGACCTTCTATTCGTGAGATGCGATCACGATCACCGCTGCGCACAATCTCTCTGGCCGATTCAGAAGATTCGTTGAGCAAGACGTTGGCGTCGGCATCCATCAAATTGACGAGCCGATCGATTGTTTGTTGTGACTGCATCTAGTTGCTCTCCGGGAATAGAGCGTCCAAGCATAATTGACTCCACGTTTCCAACCTATCGTACTGCGATCGCAGTTCCGCGACGGTCAAAAATTCACCATCGCGGAGTTCAGCCTCATTACTGGTCACGGTGGGCTGGTCGAGTGTGAATCGGTGTATCACGCCGAGGTGCACGCGACCGACTTCGTTGCTCGGATCGTAGAGCAATCCTTCCCGTTGGTCGATGTAATCGCACTCGATTGTGACTTCTTCATCGAGCTCACGACGCATTCCGGTGAGGTAGGGATCGTCGTCGCCGTCGGCATCTTCGCTACTGATGTGGCCTCCAACGCCGATGCTGCGTTTGGCACGCAGTCGCGATTCGCCGGAACCGCCGCCGCGAGTATAGGTGAATACATGGACCAAACCGTCGTTCGGGTCGGTCCACTGCATAACAACGTAAGGGATCAGTTGCTTGAAACTCGGGTCCACTTCCATTGCGGCGCGCGGTCGATACGAAAGCTGGTTACTGGCGAGGATCGGCAGCAGAAACCGATCGACATCGATTTCGAATCCTTCTAGGTGTCCGAGCGATTTGATAAAGTCGGCCGGGACGACCAAGATTTGTTCTTCAGGCATAGGAGAGTACTCGTATCGAGATCAAGCTGGAAATTCGACGTGGGCGCTCCGAGTTGAGCCCTCTTCCCACGACTCCTCTCGATCACGAAGCGTGGGGGAGAGGAGATCCAGGGGGGGAGATTGCAAGTTGATCAATCGTGCTTTACTTCAGCGGAGGCAACGCGTGGACATCCCAAATGTCTTGGGCGTACTGCCCAATCGTTCGGTCGCTGCTGAACCAGCCACTTCCGGCGGTGTTGAGAATGCTCATCTCATTCCACTTCTCTCTGTCCTGATAAACCTTGCTCACCGCGGCTTGAGCGTCAATATAACTGCGTAGGTCGGCGATCGTGACCCATGGATCGTGAGGGCTGCGCAGTCCACCGGTCAGAAGATCGTACAGGCCGGGGTTGTTGCGATTGAAGGTTCCACTCTCAAGAATATTCATCAAGCGAGCAATGTCTGGATCGGCGGCGATGATTTCGTTGGGCCGATAATCTCTCTTGACCTCGACGACTTCGGAAGCGTCGAGCCCGAACAGGAAGAAATTTTCTTCGCCAGCATTTTCACGAATCTCGATGTTAGCACCATCGAGGGTTCCGATCGTCAATGCGCCGTTCATCATGAACTTCATATTCCCGGTCCCCGAAGCTTCCTTGCCAGCGGTGGAAATCTGCTCGGACAGTTCGGTCGCGGGGCAGATGACCTCCATCGATGAGACACGGTAATTCGGGAAGAATACCATGCGGAGTAAGTCACGACACTTCTCGTCGGCGTTGATCACATTGGCGACATCGTTGATCAATTTGACGATCAGTTTGGCGACGTGGTAGCCCGGTGCAGCCTTGCCGCCGATCAGCACGCAACGCGGCACCATGCCGGTCGTCTCGCCACGGTGGATGCGATCATAAAGGTGGATCACATGCAGCACGTTGAGCAGTTGCCGCTTGTATTCGTGAATTCGTTTGACCTGCACATCGAACATAAACGAAGTGTCAAAGTCGACGCCCGTGGTTTCCGCGACTAGCTCTGACAATCGCTTCTTATTTTCGAGCTTGATCGCCCGCCACCGATCTTGGAACGCGGGATCGCTCGCGTGGGGGGCGAGTTGATTAATTTTGGTTAAATTAGTCTGCCAGCTTTCGCCGATCGTTTCATCGAGCAACTCCCTCAGGCCCGGATTACAGTGAGCGAGCCACCGACGCTGCGTCACCCCGTTGGTTTTGTTGTTGAACTTTCGCGGCCATAAGTCGGCAAAGTTTTTGAAAAGTCCGCTCTCCAGCAACTGCGTGTGTAGCCCCGCCACGCCATTGACGGAGAAGCTACCCACAATGGCGAGATAAGCCATGCGGATGTGCGGATTATCGCTTTCCTCGATCAGCGACATTTCACGCCGCATGCCGATATCACCTGGCCACTGTTGGTCCACGAGTTTGAGAAAGCGCGCGTTGATCTCATAGATAATTTCGAGCAAGCGCGGCAGCAATCGACTGAACAGGGCAACCGACCATCGCTCGAGCGCTTCGGGCAGCAGCGTATGATTGGTGTACGCCATACAGCGGGTCGTCACGTCCCAGGCTTCGTCCCACTCCATTCCATGTTCGTCGAGCAACAATCGCATTAGCTCGGGGACGGCGCAGGCCGGGTGAGTATCGTTGAGTTGGAAGCAGTTCTTCTGTCCGAACTCAGAAAAATCCTCTCCGTATTTGTTGACCCAGCGATCCATCACGTCCTGAAGCGACGCTGAGACGAGGAAGTATTGCTGTTTCAGACGTAGTTCTTTGCCGTTTTCGCTGGCGTCGTTGGGATACAAGACCATCGAAATCTGCTCAGCTTCGATCTTGGTCGCGACCGCTTCGGTGTAGCTGCCTGCATTGAATTCAGCGAGATCGAACACGTCCGTGGTCGACGCTTTCCACAATCGCAGCGTGTTGACGGTTTTATTTCGATATCCCGGAATGGGCATATCAAAGGGCACTGCCAGAACATCATGCGTGCCGACTAAGCGTGGACGCATTTTTCCAGCGGCGTCTGGCTGCTGTTCGGTACGACCATAGAACCGAATGCGCCGCGTGCTCTCAGCACGGACGATTTCCCAGGGGTTTCCATCCCGGAGCCAGTGATCGGGGTCCTCGACTTGACGGCCGTCTTCAATGTGTTGATGGAACATTCCGTATTCGTAACGGATGCCATAGCCGACGACGGGCAATTGCAGGTTTGCGCAGCTATCGAGAAAACATGCCGCCAATCGGCCGAGGCCGCCATTGCCGAGACCTGCATCAAGCTCGCGATCGGCGACGTCTTCCAGTTCCATTCCGTAGGCATGCATGGCCTCACGGGTTTCCTCGTCGAGATCGAGGTTTTGAATTGCATTCGTCAACGAGCGACCGATTAAGAACTCTAGTGAAAGGTAATATACCTTGCGGTCATCGCTCATTTTCATCCGCCGCCACGTCTGTTGCCACTCCGGTACCAGCTGATCGCGAATGGAGATCGCCAGGGCGCGGTACAGATATCGCCGGTCGCATTCGTCGGCAGGTGGTCGGCCATCGTCGAAGTGACCGAGCGTCACCGTCAGATGCCGCCGGACATCGGTTGGCAGATCCAAATCACCGAGCGTGGTCGGAAGCTTCGCACCGGGTTTGGACTGGGAGGATGATTGAGCGGTGAGTGTATTGGACATGTGCGGTGTTGCTTTCAGGTTGAAAGTAGTGAGTTCCAGCAGATGCGAGCCTCGCCTCTGGGAGGGCGAATCGCCCCCGGCGCTGGGGCAGGAGTATATAGAGATTGGCGAGCCACGACTACGGCGACTTGATCGCAAGCCGGTTGTCATCTCTTCGGTTACCAACCCGGCATGACGGATCAATCTGACGTCTATTGGAACGCGGTGACACATCGAAATGGTGATCCCAGTAATGTTTTCTGCTTCTAGGGGGAGTCGCCTGCCGTAAGACGGTGGCCAACGCGAAGTGCCTCACCGAATCAGAGGATTGATGTACAGTTTTGTTACAGGTAAGGCCGTCAGAATTCGATTGTTCCGCCGATTGTCGCTCAGCTCTCCGAACGCAAAGTGTCTTTGAGATGGTGTATCCGCGAACAGTTCTGAGAGCTGACGACATTGCGGCGACGCGAAGTCCGGGGGGGGACGAACCGGGCGACGCAAGATCTGAGAAGGGGCTACCCTGTTGGAATGGGAGCTCAGGGCACATGCTCGGCCATCGGCGAGGTTGCATCTTGAGAACGAGGATTTAGAAAAAAAAGCTCAGGATGCCACATCAAACCGAACACATGCGCAAAGCTGTCGAGTACGCTGAGAGCTGCGGTTGGAGATCCTTAGTGGGTGGAAAGAGCCATCGGAAAGGTAAATTAGCTTTGCTCCCATGGGCATGTGGCCGGCATGTCTATTTGTCGAAGGGACACTTGTCGAAGGGACACAGCGCAGCCCATGAGAGCACCGCAAAACACACTTTTTGAATCGATTCCATGTCCCCCGCACCAACACGATGGATGCTGCTCGCTGTAGTCGCCTTCATCCTTGCATTCTCGTTGTGGCATTGGTCACCCTGGCGAGCCGATGATCTCGCGGCTAAGTCGGCGAGAGAAACGCCTGCGATCGCTGACCCCGATGATCCTAGTACGGTCCCGAACCTGTCGACAGCGAACCCAGCGGTCACACTGAGCGATGCAACACATGGCGAGGCTTCTAGCCCAGGATTTGAAGCGCATTTACCAGCCGGGTATGTCGGCACGGCGCGTTGTGCAGAGTGCCACCCTTCTCAATTTCAGTCGTACAACGCGAGTCACCACAGTCGCTCGCTATCACTCTGGACTCCCGACACTGAGGTGCCGACCGGTCAGATTAGTCATGCCAGCAGCAAGTCGATTTACTCGGCGCTGGAAAGTTCTGGCAAGTTGCTTCATCGCGAGAGCCTGACGATCCAACCCCAAAACGACGGACCCCCATCCGAAGTGCTGCTCATGACGGCCGAACTACCTGTGAAATACATTATCGGCAGTGGTGCATTCGCGCAGGGTTATCTGTTGCAGGACGATTCTTTTCTAGTGCAGTCGCCGATGACCTGGTACGTCAAACCGAAATGCTATGCGATGGCGCCGGGGTATGAAGACCGCCATCAAATTGGGATGACTCGCGTCATTTCCGACACCTGCCTGTTTTGCCATGCCGGGAATGTTTCAAGAGTGCAAGGTAACAATGAAATCCTTGCGGTTTCCGAAAACGCAATTGGTTGTGAGCGGTGTCATGGGCCTGGCCAAGCTCACGTCGCTCATTTTGAAAACGTCGCTCATCTTAACGACGTCGACCCCTCCGACCTGACGGTCGAGCAAGCGGAATCGGACGCCCAGATTGTTCATCCAGGTCGGTTAAGTCGCGATCTTGCCGATGCAATTTGTGCTCAATGTCATCTGCAAGGTGATCTCGAAGTCGCGTTTCCCGGAAAGACCCCCTGGGACTTTCGGCCAGGTGAACGACTCGATGCGACGAGGGTGTCTTACAAAGTGGACGAGAGCGGCAAAGCGGAGAAAACGTTCGTCAATCACTTCGACCAAATCTGGCAAAGTCAATGCTTTCTAAAATCAGACTCACTCAAGTGCATCTCCTGCCACGATCCACATCATAATCCCTCGAACAGGGACGTTACCGAACTGCAACGCAGCTATTGCATTCAATGTCACGAAGACTCGGCGTGTGGATTGCCGATCGATGATCGAATTGCGCAAGCTCAGAACCACTGCGTGGAGTGCCACATGCCTCGCGTGGACAGTGAGATTCCTCACACGGCCACCACCCATCACCGGATCGGCGTTCACGAAAATCGTCCGGTGAACCCAGCGGTTGCGGGAAATGTCGGCGACGCACCGGTCGAAACGGTTCGCCGCCTGCAAAGTCCCGTCGACGCAGCGTCGGACGGAGATGCTGGAAAGCGAAGCGATCTGCTTGCCCGATCAACCTGGTTCCTTAATAAATCTCGATTCGAATCCGATGAAGAGTTTCTCTCAGAGTCACGATCCCTATCACCCTTGAGAGAACTGATTGCCTACGCCAAGGTGGCACCTGACGATACCGACGTTCTGGTCGCGATCGCTTCGCTAGCGAGGCTGGAGGCCGAATGGTTGGTACGGCAACGCAAAAATACGCCAGAGCAGGAGTTCAGACGCCTGTGGCAGGTTGCCCGCGCCTACGCCGAACGTGTCGTCCAGCTCGATGAGCAACCCGACGAGGAACGGAAAAAGGCACTCGATGTGTTGTTTGCGGTGTATTACGATGCTGGACAATACGCCGATGCGGCTCGCGTGGGTTCGGAACTGGTTGCGATTGGGAGGTCTGCGCAGCATTTCTATAACTTGGGGCTCGCGATGGGAAAACTCAGGCGTTTTTCAGAAGCCGAGCAGGCATTTCAAGAGGCCATCCGAATCGACGGAAATTATTTGCCCCCGTATCTTTCCCTGATCAAGATCTACGAGCACGTCGACCCAGCGATCGCGGAGCAAATTCGAGCGACCGCATTTGGAATTCAAAAGAATCTGACGGAGGTTTCACGCGAAGGCGGAGACTAAACAAAGCCCCGCTCAATGCTGAAAAATGCTAGCCATTGAAGCGGCTGAGGCATAAGGTCACATTCTGGCCGCCGAAACCGAAGCTATTGTTGAGCGTGTACTTCAGCTCTGCTTCGCGCGCTTGGTTCGGGACGTAGTCGAGATCGCAATCTGGGTCTGGATTCTCGTAATTAATTGTTGGGGGCAGGACGCTGTCTCGCATCGCCATCAAGCACACGATCATTTCCGTCACGCCGGCGGCGGCGATCAAGTGTCCCATCATGCTTTTTGTGCTGCTGACGGGAGTCGTTGCAGCGGATTCGCCGAAGACTTCGTGACACGCTTTCGATTCGACGCGGTCGTTCACTTTCGTGCTGGTGCCGTGAGCGTTGACGTAGTCAATGTCGGCCGGAGTCAGGCCCGCGTCGGCGATGGCCATCCGCATCGCTGCGATGCCGCCGTGACCGTCAGGCGGAATATCGGTGATTCGGTACGCATCGGCAGTGGTGCCGTACCCAGCGACTTCGCCGTAGATCGTCGCTCCGCGTTTCTTGGCCGCTTCGAGTTCTTCCAGAATCACCATCGCCGAGCCCTCCCCGAGGACAAAACCGTTGCGTCCGGCATCGAAGGGGCGACTTGCTTTTGTCGGGTCGTCATTGCTCTCCGAAAGCGCCGTCAGCAGATTAAAACCTGTCACGCCGAACGGATGGATCATGCTGTGGGTGCCACCGGCGAGCATCACGTCGGCTTCGCCACGACGGATGATCTCCGTCGCTTCGCCCACCGCTTGACTGCTCGCCGCACACGCAGTTAGGCAATTAAAATTTGGGCCTTGAGCGTTGAAGCGGGTCGCCAGGTGAGCGGCTGGCATGTTCGGTTCTTGCTCGAGTTCTTTAGCGGGATCGAGCAGATCGATCCCAGCGGCAATGAAACGCTTAACGTCGTACTCGCCCGTCGACAGGGCCGCGACCATCATCCGGCTGAATGTTCCGAAATCTTGGTTACCTTCGCCGCTGCCCAGGTACACGCCCATGCGCGTCGGGTCGCTGATCGAATCGAGCACACCGCTGTCTGCGACAGCTTGCGACGCCGCAGCAATCGCGAACTGGGTGTGCCGCCCACGGCGGAGATGCTTGTCACCGTCGGGAACAGCCTTGGTGATGTCCCAGTTTTTGATCTCCGCGCTGATTCGCGTGGGGAATCCGGTAGCGTCAAACAGAGTCGTCGGTGCGACTCCACTTTGGCTTTCTTTCAGACCTGACCAGACCGTCGTGACATCCCAACCCATTGGGTTGATCATTCCGATCCCAGTAACGACGACTCGGCGGCGCGGCGACATGGACGCTCAAAGATTCTTGTAGTAGGGAATGGGTTCACCATCGGAGGTCACCGCGACGTGAAAGAAGTTCATCAGTCGCAGCATCGCCCGCAGGTCACCCGGATTGAATAGAGAACCATCGACAAGATGTCCCTCTTCTAAAAACGCGAACATCAAGTCCGCCTCGGCTTGCAGCTCTCCGTTACAGTGGCTCGTGCCGCTGACGACCGCCCCGAGTTCTTGGGTGCGGCCTAACGTCACGTGGTAATTCAGAGTGTCGCCCGGTTTTGCTGGCGCGTGATATTTCACTGAGCCGACCTTGGCCAGGACTACGCGCTTGGTGAACCCGAAATGCTCGTGGACGAGAATCCCGCCAACTTGAGCAAGTCCCTCGATGATCAATGTCGGCGGCAGCACGGGATATCCGATGCTGTACCCATCGAGCACTTCTTCATCGAGAGCGACATTCTTAATGCCGCTGGCGTGTGAACCACTGACAAACTCGGTGAATCGATCTACCCAAAGCCAACGCATGGTTACGCGTTGACCTTGCTGCTGACGTAGCTGCACAGGTCACCGACGGTGAGCAGGTTACCAAAATCTTGGACGCGTGGGTTCTTCTCGAATTTGGAGAGGTCGGCCCAAGGCATCCGCGATTTCAGTTCGGTCATGCCTTCGGGCGTGACGACACCGTCTTGGACGTACTGACTGTTGGTCAAAATGTCCTCTGGTGAAAGTTCCTCGCGGGGAATTTGAATACCGAAGGATTTTTCGAGCTTGAATACGATATCGAGGAAGTCGATCGATTCGGCACCGAGATCGCCCACGAGGGTAGCGTCGCGGGTCGCTTCGTCTTCGTCTACGCCGAGAGCGTCGACCAGGGCGGCCTGGACCTTTTCAAAAATTTCGTCTTGATCAAGCGACATCGTGAGTTCCTATTCTTGGATTAGTGAAAGAGTAAAGTTTTAGAGCGTCATCGTGGGTGCTGCGTTCTCCCCCGGTTGCCGGAGAGCAGCCACGGTGGGGCAATCACCATAGAGTTGAAAAAACTGCTCGCGTGCGAGACGTTTGAGGTCGCTGTCGGTATCAAGATGCTCGGGATCGCCACTAGAGCAGCTTTCCAAAATCAGCCGCGCTGCCACGGTGGTCCGATCACCTTTCCTCGCGAGGGCTTTGATGGTGGTCATCGCCCCATCCACTTTCAACAACTCGGCTTCCACCGTCAGTGTTTCGCCAGGTGACAAGAAGTCGCCAAACTTCACGTTCCGCACTTCTCGCAGCAATACTAACGCGTCGTCAAAACCGGGCGTCATGCGAACCAACCAAACCGACGCCTGATGCAACGCCTCGAGCATCATCACCCCCGGCATCACCGGAAAGCGAGGAAAATGATCTTTCAGATACTCTTCGTCGGCATCCAACGTGCGTTCCCCGACCAGCCTTTGGCCGGGTTCGAGCAGGATGATGCGATCAAGCTGACTGTATTTCATGAGCGAATAATAGTGATCTACCGAAAACCCCTCAACCGGAGATGCACCCCACAAAGTAGAGAACACCGGTAATTCTAGGTCGCTTTTCGTGAACTCAGCCCAATTTTGCTTTCATTTCCGCCAAACCCTGATCGAGCAACTCGATCGCGGCGTCAATATGCGCGTTGGTGGTGATCACGGGAGGTGGCAGAAAACGCATCCGGACGGGCGACGCACCGCAGAGAAATCCCAGCAATCCCGCGTCGAAGAGCAGTCCCATCAGCAATTTAGCTTGTTCGAGCGATCCGTCGCCGGGCGTGAACACCATCATCATGCCCTCTCCATAGGGGCCACGGATCAAACCGTCGTGCTTCCTGGCGAGCTTTTCCAGTGCTGCGGCAAAATACTCATGACGGCGAGCATTTAATCCATTTTTGCCGAAACAGCCCGCTGACTCGAGTAGATCGAGTGTCTTGAGCCCCGTCCGGATCGCGGCCGTCGATCCAGTGAACGTTTGACTGATGATGGGAGCGGTGGGCTGGAATTCTTTGCGGTATAGCGTCGCGCAGACCTGGGTGATTTTTCCCACCGTGACAATATCCGCGAATTCATCGAGCCCATAGTGCTGAAACGCGAATGGCCGGCTGGTTCGCGAGAACGATTGAATCTCGTCGAAAATGATCGGAATTCCCGTGTCCCGCAGCGGCCGACACAGCGTCGCGAAAAACTCGTGGCTACCCGGATAATAGCCACCCTCCCCCGCAATCGGCTCGGCCCAGAACGCGGCATGCTGCTTAGGGTAGCGAGCGAGCAGCTTTTTCAATGCGTCGGCGGCCCGCTGAGTCGACCCGTTGGGATCGTGAGGGTCCAAAAACGGGAGATAATCGACGGCGATTGCCATTGGAATGCCCTCACGATAGGCGGGGCGATCGGTCAGTGCCGCCAGTGCGATCGAGCGTCCGGCAAAGGCGTTGTCAAACGCGATCACGCGGCGCGCGGGATGAGCATGGTGGAAGGCTAGCTTGAGAGCGTTTTCATTCGCCATCGCTCCACTGGTCGACAAAAATGCGTGCTCCAACGGCGCGCCCGTTTGGCTGGCCAAACTCGTCAGTCGACTCAGCATCTCCACACTCGGCACGTTTTGCTGCAAGTTTCCTTGCATAACTGTGTCTTCGATCGCCGCGTCGATGCTTGCCCCGATCATATCGGGATGCGAATGTCCACAACCGTGGACGCCGATTCCGCCGATAAAATCGAGCTTCACACTGCCATCGGCGAGCTCGACGTACGGACCGTTTCCGATTCCCGATGAAAAGTAAGGCCAGATCGGCGGCGCACCGCGGTCTCGTGTGTAGTCAGCGATGATCGATTGGTAATATTCAGTTCGCTCAGCGTCGGCAGCCGCGACAGCTTCGACCTTGGCAGAATGTTCACCAACGGCCTCCGCGATCAAGCGTTTCGCCTCGGCAATTCGCGGGTCATTTTGCAGCGACTGGGCCAACAGCGACGTGGAGGGAGTGGAAACGGACATGAATCTCAAGGCAGGGGTAGAAGATAGGCGTCAATGGCATAACGAGCGTCGCTCCCATCATCAGGTTCGGGCCTCGAATTGGCAATCAGTGGGCTCACCTGCATCTTCCACAGGACGCCCGAAGCGGGGACGGCCGCGTCAATGGAGTTCGACCCGCGAGCGCGACGGCACTGCATCAGTCAGCCGATTGTTCCTTCTGTCCTAACAACCGTGCGACTGCATCGAGCAGACGATCCATGGGGAATGGTTTTCGAATGTACTCACTCACGCCTAGAAGTTCCGCATAGGCTTGGTGGCGGCTGCCCTCGTTACCCGTGATCATGACGACGGGGATTGGCAAATCGAAGTCGCGGCGCAGCTTCTCCAGCACCAGAAAACCACTGCGTTTGGGCATCATCATGTCAAGAATCATCAAGTTCGGGCTTTCTCGTTCGGCGAGCGCGAGTCCCTGATTGCCGTCGCGAGCGACGACGACGTGATAGCCTGCCGATTCCAACGCATAGCTGACTGTTTCGACGATCTCCACATCGTCATCGACCAGCAAGATCTTCGGGCCCGTGGGTTGGAGTTCGTCCGTCTGTGGGTCCGTTTGCGGCTTAGGATCGACCGATGCATTCATGACGTGGCTTCAAAAAAGAGGATCAATTCGACGAAAAACCAACCGTCATTCGGTCCGTATCGTCCAACACCGAATCGCCCACGCAGGTCGCCAAGGGCTTCGGCGAAATGATCTTATCAAAACTCCACCGGTCGATGTCTTTCAATGCTGCCGTATTCATCACATCATCGCCTCGGTACTGTCGAATCTCAACCTGGGCCTGAATCAACTGCGCCATGGAGACGTCGTTCTTCAGAACTTGCGAATCATCGTCGACGCCATTGATCGCTTGCAGCCAAAGCATTGGTAACCGTCGTGCTCGAAGCCGCTTGAAATCCCTCATGGCACCACGAGAACGGGGGAATTGACCTCCGGCACGCACGACGCCGGCGAAGCGATCGCTGTGTGCCAATGCGATTCGGCATGCCATCGTCGCCCCGCTGCCATAGCCTGCTAAAATGATCCGATCGGGATGGATAGAATAAATGTTCTGCGTTTGCTCAATGGCACTGCCGACAATATCGCTTGCTTTGGCGAGGGCACTCGGACCGCTCGGCCAATCGAATCCGAAGCCGCGAACGTCCGTTGCTTGCGGGGCACGCACACCGAGTCCCACGTAATTGCGAGTGCTGATGTGCGGCATGACTTGTTCGATCTGCCGCTCATTATGCCCGGATGAGTGCAGCCACACGAGCAGCGGGTATTGATACCCCGACTGATAATGCAGCGGTGCGAGCATTTGCACGTTGCTGCGGCGTCCCTGCATCAACGGCGCGCCGAAAATGTCACTGCACTGCGTCGCGGTATGACCGCTGGTCATCGTACTCGCTTCGAGTTCCTTCGAAGATGATACGTCTGCTTGGTCTGCTGCTGTTTGTGGTGTCGATGTCCAACGGCGAGAGTACGAACCACTCATCGTAAGGCCTTGTTGCAGAGTAAACAAAGCAGTCGAGGGACCGAGCTTACTGGCCCCTCGACCGCGAAGGTGAGACGGCCTGAAGGCTAATTCCTCCGCTACCCTGCTGTCAACTCCGAATCCGTAATGGAGAGGAAGCCGCCGGTCTCATCTCTCAGGTGCTCAGTTGCTAGCAACAGCTACGTTTGATGATGCAGTCCCCACCCGCGAACCTTGTGTCAAGCTACAATCTGACCCACCGCGGTACATCGAGTTCTGCCCAGGGCCCATCGGAGTTTAGCCATGCGACTGAGATTTTTGCTTCTCGTTATCATCATGCGTTTCCCGGCTGCGTCGGCCGAGACGTTTCTGTTGCCGGTCACCCAAGACAACTCCATCGTCATGGTCGATGGTGAGTGGAATGTGAACGCGGGTAAACAATCACGCCTTCGGATCAAGGGCAATCAACACGTCGTTGTGATGGCGTTCGACACGCGCGCGATCGTCGGCAAGCAGGTCGATGAAGCAACATTGGTCTGTGTCCAAGGCGACAACGAAATTTCGGGAGTAACGATTTCCACCATCGCAACCGATTGGGACGAGAACCTCTCCACTGGATTCACCTCTGGGACGTCACGCGTCGTCGGGTGGGGTTATGCGGGCGCAAGATTCCCTGCGGTAATGGGGGGCAATAGCGGTACCCTGGTGGGCCACTCACCCACGAATCTACGCGACGGCGTTTACCGCTGGAGCGTACCGCCTGACGCCGTGCACGCGATGGCAATCGGTGCCGCCTATGGGCTCGCAATCCATGAAGATGAGGCGGACTACGGACGCAATCCAACAGTCTTCTCGCATGAACAAGGTAGCAAGAAACCATACCTCGAAGTGCAATGTCATGACGTAGAGCACGTCATCCCGGAACGACCGCGGGAGCTTCATCAGGTGTCGCTGGATATTAACCAGCTGCAGCTTTCCGTGACTGCCCCTCAAAATGCGTTTGCATATGAGGTGTTCGTCAACGACACGCCACTCGCCCGGCACAACATTCCGATGGCCGTACCGGGGAAGCCGCAAAGGATCTTCATTCGTGATCTGCCGGACGAGGTGTTGCAGCGTGAACGGACCCGGGTAAGCGTGTTGGCGCAGCCGGACGGGACAAGCCAGCGAAAAGGCGGTACTGAATTTGACAGTTGGACACTCGGAGGCGGTGCCCATTGTCATTCCCGCGCGCATCGCTGAGTCTCCAGATGCTCACCGGCACGCCCTCGGAAACACTAGCGAAACGCCGCGACTACACCCGAGGGTGATACCCGTCACGGACAAATACGATCTCAATGGCGAGCCGGTCGGCGATCTTACTGACGACTACCGCACGAATAATCTGATCTTCCATGACAATCGGATTCACCTGTCCGCTGCGGCCGGAGAAGTCGTCAGTTTTCAGATGCTACTACGGGGCGATGGTCCCGTTTCTCTCAAGCTCGATCTGCATTCACAGAAGCCACGTGTGGATTGGTTTGAGGCTATTTATGTTCCGACATCGGGTCGGCATATTCCCGATCCACTGGTGCCGCTGACGGAATCGATCGAGCTGAAAGCAGACCAAGATCGGGCAGTTGTGGCTGATGTTTATATTCCGTTTGATGCCGAGCCTGGCGTCTGGCGGGGCGCTGTGGAGTTATCCGACGGACGTCGTGTGTTGACCGAGATCGAAGTTCTACCGTTTGCATTGCCACGTGTTGCTACGTTCTCCTGTGAGATGAATGGTTACGGATTGCCCGAGACGGTCCAGCAGTACGAGACGCTCCAGCGAATCGCGTACGACCACCGTGTGCATGCGAACATCCTGTATTACTCGCACCACACCGCCGCCCCGGGTGCCCGCAAGACGAACCTCGACATGCGACTTCGCTCGGGCCGGAGAATGGATAATAGACGCTACGACGACATCCCTCCAGGAGCACAAGCGGCATACTGGGACGACTTTGTCGCCGCATTTGGTTCGTATCTCGACGGGTCACTGTTCAAGGATGGGCATCGGGGCCCGATCGCCGCGCCCGCGTTCTACCTTAGTTTCCACGAGAGTTGGCCGCTCAATTGTCGCGCCTTTTTTAACGGCAATCCCAACGCATTCGAGGCGTTTGGCGAGAATCCTGTGTATGCAGAAACATATGTCAACGTGATGCGGGATTTTGTGGACCTCGCGAAATCGAAAGGTTGGAATCACACCAAATTTCAAGTCTATTTTAATAACAAAGGTTCACGCGAGGAGCTTACCAAGGCGCCGTGGGTGCTCGACGAGCCAGCGAGTTATTGGGACTACCGGGCGCTTCAATATTACGGCGAGCTCACGGATCGTGGGCGTGAAGAGGCTGCTGTCGCGCCAGCCGTCAATATTGACTTTCGTATTGACATTTCGCGACCTGAATTTTGCCGCGGGCAGCTTGAGGCACGCGATGATCTGTGGGTCGTGTCCTCGTCAGCGTTTAAGAACTATCGCCGACTCGTGATCGATCGGATGCGTCGCGATGGACTGCGGGTTTGGGTTTACGGCAGCGCCAACGACGTCCGCGAAAGCAACCGTGATATTCAAGCTTGGGCGCTCGATGCGTGGTGCGGTGGTGCCAGTGGAATTGTTCCATGGCAAACCATGGACAAGGACGGCGCGGCGCTCGTCAACGCCGATCAGTTGGGTCTCTTCATTTTTGCGCAGGATGCGGAGGGCGATAAGATTATCCATCATTCGATGCGACTGCAGGCTTTCCGTGACGCTGAGCAATTAATCGAGCATCTGACTTTGCTTCAGACGGTGAAGAATTGGTCTCGGGGGCAGGTCAATGCATTTGTGCAGCAGTATGTGCGGTTTGACGTGACCGTGGAAAAGACGCACGAAGCCGATGCGGGAACGTCGCGTTATAGCGGCGTGACGCCGGATGGACTTGAGCGATTACGACGCGCCGCCGCACATATTCTAAGTCAGTCTTTCTAATGCTCACCGCACCTTGGTTTTCGTGACGGCGGCATGACGGCGGGCCGCTTCCCACCGGCCATCGGTCGTTTGCGAACGGCCGGTAGGAACCGGCTGATACTGGCACAGGATCCACTCAAAATTTGTAGAGCAGCAATGCTGCGTAGTAGACGTCATTGGGCAGTGCCCCCTGCGGCGTGCTGTCGTAACGATCGGTTACTGATAGTCGCAGCGAGAGGTTCTCGGCCTCGTCGATGAGCGTTTCCCATGCCACATCAGTGACGGCTCGGAAGTCCGTCAAGTCGCGGAGGCTGGGGAAATAGTCGAGTTTGGCGGTAACCTTTTGACGTTCAGATAGTTGATGATCCATTTCAAAGCCAAACACGGCTTCTGGTGTCCAGCGGTCAATTGGAGCTCCAAATTCTCGCGACGCACCCGCACCAGCGCGCGTGATGAAGTTGGTGGTATCATTGCGGATCCAATAGTACCCAAGACCGGTGTTGACGTTTAAACGAAGGTCAAACGCCTTGAATTTGTCGTACGCCAATCCTAGTTTAGCGAAGTGCGTCCAGTTCGTGTCGGCCAGCAAGCGATCGTAGTCAATGTTAAGCCGCGCGTTGTCTTCGGTATTGCGTCCCTGGGTACTGGCTTGGCGGTAATTGAAATCGATGCCGAGCGTGTACGTATCGGTTTTGCGTTTCATCTCTAAACCGGTTTGAATCGCGTTTGTGACGGCGTTCCCGGTGCTACCGTTGAGTCCGAGTTCGGCGTGATTGGTCCAGCCTTTGGTGACCCATCGCCACGGAATCTGGTACCACTGCACGATTTCTTCTTGAAGCGGCGGCTCATCCAGAGGAGCGGCTTCGTCAAGGCGGGCACCAATCGGCAGGTCACCTAGGCTCTCAGGCTCAGTACTGATCTCGTCTCCGGCACGTGCGCCCGACGGGGCGGTCAAGTAAACGCCTTCGTTCGCGATTCGAGGGTCGCCCAACGGAACTTCCTCGATCTCAGGGGACTGACCAGGCGGCTGGGACAAGCCAAAACCTTGCTGCCACTGCGTCGGCGTCTCTGGCGACGTCGGTGAGCGGGCGGGCCCGGGAACGGGATGGGGTGTAGGGGCAGGTGCGGGCAGCGTGTCGTAGCCCTGTCCGTTCCAGAGGGATCGCCCCGATTGCCAACTCGGCTGCTGTGCTGAAATATTTCCTCCCTGACACGCGACCAGCAAACCGCAGACCAAGCCGAGACGAGCAGAAACGATTTCGCTCGCCCAGGGGTAGTTGAGTTGGCTGGGCATGACTTCCTAAAAAAACGGCGGAGGGATCGACGAGTCCGGGCTGGATGGTGACGAAGAGCCTCTCCGAAAAGGGGTCTCACCTCTCCAGCGTGGCCGGCAGAAACCTCGTAAAATGACCCGTCTCCAAAGGGTCAGACCACGTTCCGGATAGGCTCTCAGTAATTAGCAGAGAAGCCAGCGGAAAGAAAGGGAAGTTCGGAGTGCGCTGCTTCAGCGGTGATTGTCAGTCGAAAGTGGTTCTGGTGGCATCGCGCCCAAGCCGCCCCCACGGAGAGTGGGGCATCGGAAGAAAATGGGAGGAGAAGGGGAACGGGGGCATACGAGTGGGTATGAAATTCGGGTGGGTGAATACGATTTCTGCCTCTGGGCGTGCTCCGATTTACGGGTATCCTGCAGAGATGGAACTTAATTGCGAAAATCGACTTGCTTTCACCGCACCTGAACTTTTGTCTCCTGCGGGAAGCTGGGATTGCGCCGAGGCGGCCGTCGAAAATGGAGCCGACGCAATCTATTTTGGTGTCGATCGTGGTTTCAATGCTCGTTCGCGAGCAGCCAATTTTGGTTTGGGTGACCTGCCTACACTGATGCAGATGCTTCGCTTACGGGGAGTCCGAGGATATGTGACTCTCAATACGCTCGTGTTTCCCGACGAGATGCGTTCACTAGTTGAAGTCGTCGCGGCGGTGGCAGAGGCGGGGGTGGATGCGGTGTTGGTGCAGGATTTCGGTGTCGCTCGAATTGTCCGTGCGATGTGCAGCGAGCTCGAAATCCACGCGTCGACTCAGATGAGTTTGACCTCCGCCGAGACGATCGCGGTGGCGGCAGACCTGGGGCTGGCGCGGGTCGTTCTGGCTCGGGAGTTGTCGATCGCGGAAATAAAAAAGATTCGTACGGCGACCGCGATGCCGCTCGAATCATTTATTCACGGTGCGTTGTGCGTCGCTTATTCCGGCCAATGTTTGACGAGTGAATCTCTCGGCGGACGCAGCGCTAACCGTGGCCAATGTGCCCAAGCCTGCCGATTGCCGTATGAACTCGTCTGCGATGGCGAAGATCGCGATTTGGGGGACGTGCGTTACTTGCTTTCGCCGCAAGACTTGGCGGGCTACGCTGCGATCCCAGACATGATCGCCGCTGGCGTGGATAGTCTCAAGATTGAAGGGAGGTTAAAAACCCCTGAGTACGTTGCCAATATCACCGGCCACTATCGCCGTGCGATCGATCAAGCCGTCGCCGAAGGCACTGTACGAGTAAGCGATCACGACCGGCAGGAAATGGAGTTATCCTTTTCTCGCGGCTTCACGCCCGGCTGGCTGGAGGGCAATGATCACAAGCGGCTCGTGCCTGGTGTCCGTGCTGCCAAGCAAGGCATCATACTCGGCCAGATCATCGATAGGCGTGACGATGAGATTCGCATCGCGTTGGCCGCCGATGTGTCTTTGGGCGATGGACTGGCGATCGCTTCCCGACCTCCCACCGCAGACAGCAGCGCCTACGCGGGCAGCGGCTTTGCCGATAACCATCAAGGCGGGCGAGTCTATTCGATTGCCTCCAATCATTCCCCGACGGCTCCGTCCGTCTCAAGGTCCCGCGTTCATCGACCGACGGCTTCTTCGGTTGGGAGATCCCGCAGCTCGAACCGACGGAGCGTACCGGCTACAGTCGATGAGACGTCGGACGAAAAATGGAGGACCGCAACAGCTGGCAGCGATGTCTGGATTGGCTTTGCCAGAGGTTCCATCGATTTTCACCGCATCGACGATGGCGCCCTCGTTTTCAAGAACGACGATCCGAAGCTGAACAAAAAACTCGCCGCGAGTTTCGGCGGGAAACCGCGCCGGACGCGACCACTCGACTTTCGTGTCGTCGCGAAAGTGGGCGAAGCGCTGCGTTTGACCGGTGTCGTATCGCACAGGGATCAGCACGCATCCACCGCGCCTTTCATTTCTTGCAACGTCAGCTCGGACATGCCTCTCGAAGCGGCCCGTAAACATGCGGTCACGCAGGAGGTGCTCGCCGACAAGCTGGGGCGACTCGGTGGCACGCCGTTTCACATGGGGCGACTGGATGTAGACATCTCAGGTGCGCCCATGGTCCCGTTAGCGATGATCAATGCGGCTCGACGCGAGTTGGTTGAAAATCTCAAAGCAAAGCTTGAGCAGTCTCCGGTCCGCGTCATTGATATCGAGGCGGGCACTGCATTGACTCGCGGACTGCGAGAGGAATTTGACAAACCGACCTCTGCGTCACCCAAGCTGTCGGTGCTGTGCCGGACGATCGATCAACTCGAAGCCGCGGTGAGTGTTGGAGTCGATGCGGCCATTGTCGACTTTCACGACGTGAAAACACATCGCGATGCGGTGCGGATCGGTCGCGCCGCTAGCGTACCGACGTGGGTTGCGTCGATTCGCATGCAGAAGCCAGGCGAGATGGGGTTGATCCGCCAGATTATCAAGTACGAGCCTGACGGTATCTTGGCGAGAAACTTGGCCGCTATCGATGCTGCGGGGGCGGCGAAGGTGCCGACTATTGCCGACTTTTCGCTGAACGTCGCCAATCACCGCTCGGCGCAGTGGTTGATCGACCGGGGAGTTCAACGGGTAACCGCGTCGTACGACCTTAACGCCGATCAGCTCAACGGTTTGATCGAAGCGATCCCTGGCGGTTGGATCGAGATGGTGATGCATCAGCACATGCCGATGTTCCACATGGAGCACTGCGTGTTTTGCAGCGTGTTATCGCCGGGAACAAACAAGACCAATTGCGGGCGGCCTTGTGATCGGCACGTCGTGCAACTGCGCGATCGGGTTGGTAAAATGCACGTCTTGCAAGCTGATATTGCGTGCCGCAACACGCTCTATAACGCCACCCCGCAAAGCTCAGCCGACGTTGTCTCGTCACTGATCGATCGGGGGGTGAATTGGTTCCGGGTGGAGTTGCTCGACGAGTCAGCGTCACATGCTGAGCAGACGTTGAAGCTCTATCGTCGTTTGCTTTCGGGTGAGGTCAGCGGTCCCGACGTGTGGCGGAGCTTAGCCGCCGACAACCGGGTTGGCGTCACCCGAGGAACCCTCGAAGCGAAACGCAATCCGCTCGCGATTCTTTAGGTCAAGTTGTTATTAGAAAGGTTTAGCCCCATGCACTCACGGAACTCTACAAAACCGCTCTTCCGAACGATCCAGGCCGTGGTCACGATAGCATTATTTGCGTACCCAGCGATGGCGCAAACTGGTGCAAACGAAGACGCTATTCAACAACCCTCAGGAGCCAAACAGATGAAGCTAACCAGTCCCGCGTTCAAAGAAGGTCAACCGATTCCGAAGAAATACACAGGGATCGGCGACGACGTCTCGCCAGCACTGGAGTGGTCGGATGTTCCAGACAAGACGAAATCGTTCGCGATCATTTGCGATGATCCGGATGCCCCCAGCCGTGCGTTTCCGCGTCCCGAAGGGCCTTGGGTCCACTGGGTCATCTACAATCTGCCTGACGATATTCGTGGGTTAACCGAAGCCCTCCCGCAACAGACTGAATTGTCTGCGTCGGTTGACGCACTGCAAGGCACGAACAGCTTCGACAAAAACAATGTGGGCTACCGCGGACCGCTGCCGCCACCGGGAACGGGACCGCATCGATATCGATTCCATCTCTATGCGTTGGATCAGAAGTTGGATCTCGCTGCCGCCAAAGCCACCAAGGCGAGTTTGCTTAGGGCGATCGATGGTCACGTACTCGGACAAACCGTGCTGATGGGAACGTTTGAGCAGAAAGATTAATGGACGCGAGGAGCGATGAACCCTGCCCCAGAAACTCGCTAAAGGCTCGTTTCTCGACCCTCCCACGCTTCGCTCCAGAGGGTGCAGCCAGGACAGCAGACACCTCGATGAAAATCAATCGTAACTACTTCCAAGCCACACGATGGAACGGCCCACGCTAGACCCACTCCTGCGTCGTGGGCTTGATCACAATCTCAGGCACACAGGCGCGGTGGCAGACAACAAATCGACAGCACTACGTCAGCGATATCTTCGGGCTGAAGGATCGATTCTCGATGTTCGTCAGAAACCGGCACGGGGCGTTTGTCTAAAATGGGCGTGTTGACTTCGCCGGGGTACACGTTGGTAATCCGCACACCCTCATGGCGAACCTCGTTC
The DNA here is from genome assembly GCA_963763175.1 of uncultured Planctomycetota bacterium. Classification (GTDB taxonomy): domain Bacteria; phylum Planctomycetota; class Planctomycetia; order Pirellulales; family Pirellulaceae; genus Rhodopirellula. The sequence goes on from CAVXOB010000011.1 coordinate 2,787,735, forward strand.
GCCACTGCCGTTCCCATCGCGGTCATTGCGAATTTGCTCGCACAGTAGACGATTCCTCCCAACGAAATCGCTCGTTTGCCAGCGATCGAAGAAATATTAATGATCAGGCCATCGCGTCGATCACGCATTGCAGGCAGAACTTCACGCATGCAGCGGTAGGCGCCGGTGGCGTTGATCCGCAGCACACGGTCCCATTCGTCTGGGTCCATCTCCGCCATCGTCCGCTTGGCGATATTGATGCCCGCGCTATTGATCAGAATATCAATGGGTCCGACAGTGTCTCGAACATCGGCAAAAAACGCCTCGATACTTGCGTTTTCGGCCACGTCAATGACATGCGTGCGAATGGGTAGCGGTGAATCGGTGAATTTTGCCACCTCTTGGAGCGGTTGGCTACGGCGTCCACCAATGGTGACGTTCGCGCCGGCTGCGGCCAAACCACGAGCCAAACCCGCGCCAATCCCAGTCCCGCCGCCGGTGATGGCGACAATTTTTCCATTCAATGTCATCGTCTTACTCTCTCTTGTGGCTGCAGTCAAATCGTTGCAGTCGGATACTGCGGTTAAAATAAACCCTGGTCAAGCGCCGTTGGCTAGCCTACTATCATAGCGTGAATCCCAATTCTCTCCCTCCCAACCTCCTGGAAATCGACTCATGACTCGACTCTTTTTACTCGCCCTGACCCTCGGATGTTTCATGACCGCGCCCCTTTCGGCCGCCGACGCCAAGTCGGCTGACCATGAATGCTCGCTGGATTTCAAAGCCAAGACGATCGATGGCGAGACGGTCGATCTGGAAGACTATGAAGGCAAAGTAGTGCTAATCGTCAATGTCGCAAGTAAGTGCGGTTACACTAAGCAATATGCTGGGTTGGAAGAATTGTACAAAAAGTACAAGGACAAAGGTCTCGTAATCATTGGCTTCCCGAGCAACGAATTCGGCGGCCAAGAGCCGGGTACCGACGCTGAGATCAAACAGTTCTGCACTGCAAAATTCGGCGTCACCTTCCCGATGATGAGCAAGGTGGAGGTCAACTCTCCTGAGGCTTGCGATCTGTACAAGCATCTGACCAGCCAAACGGTACCGCCAGCGGGCACGGGACCGGTCAAATGGAATTTCGAGAAATTCCTGATCGGCCGAGACGGACAACTCGTCAATCGTTATCGCTCGGCCACCAAGCCATCTGACGACGACTTGGTCAGCGAGATTGAAAAACAGCTTGCAAAGAAGGGCTGAACCGACATAATCGTGTGTGCCGATGGCGTTCGCGGCCTATTGTTTTATCAACCCGACTCGCCAGCCCCGACTCGCCAGCCCCGACTCGCCAGCGAGGTACGCTAGATTAATCCTCGTTAGCGCTTCGGGTGAGTTTTTGTCGCATTGATGTCTCGAAAGCGATTACCTCAGCGGTCCGCTAGCCGCCGGTTCCGCACGGCGCTTTTTCTGCCCGATACCCGCGGCTAGCGCTTCACAGACATACGGATTCCATCTTGAGCATGCATCCTCCCCCGCGGCGATCTGACGCAAAGCCGATCGTGGGCGTGGGGATGCAGTGGGTGATCGACGCCAGTGGTTGTGATTCGGCAAAGCTGCAGTCGGTCAAGACGATTGCGGCTGTTTGTCAGCGAGCGATTGATGCACTCGGATTGCACGTCATCGGCACTCCGGCATCACATCAATTTGATGCACCTCACGGGGTGACACTGTTGTATCTGCTCAGCGAATCGCACTTGGCCGTTCACACTTATCCCGAGTATGGATTGACCACCCTCAACTTCGTTTGCTGCCGCGATCAGGCCGAGTGGCCATGGGAAGCGGAGTTGAGATCAGCACTGGGTGCGGACGCGGTATTTGTCCGCGTTTTGCCTCGTGGAGTGTGGTCACATTCGACTTCTCCATCGGCAGCTGAATCGCCGGCGGCAGCGTTGGAGACGCTGCGATGATTGGTGCTCGAACGCTCAAGAAAAAGTCGACGAACTGCCCGAACTGTGGAGCGCCAGTCGAGTTTCGTTCCGGCGGGACGATGGTCGCCGTGTGTGAATTCTGCCATAGCGCAATCGCCCGAGGCGACCGAGATGTGGAGCTGATCGGCAAGGTCTCCGAGCTCGCCGAAACCGAAAGCGTCGTGCGTTTGGGATCGACGGGCAAGTATCGAGGGAGACCGTTCGAATGCATTGGACGTGTGCAGTATCAACATGCTGCAGGCGGTTTCTGGGATGAGTGGTACTTGCGTCTGCCGGGTGACCGAGTCGCTTGGCTGGCCGATGCGCAGGGTCAATTGCAATTGACGTTTCCTCGACGCATTGATCGCCGGGTCCGCGTGCCGGACTTTGAATCGCTCAATCTTGGAGACGAAGTCAGCCTGGGTGACACCGAACTGACGGTAATGGAGAAGGGCACAGCCAAGGCCGTGACGGCACAGGGTGAGATTCCTTGGGAATTCCGTCCCGGGGGCGATCACGCCTATGCCGACTTGCGCGGGCAGGACAATTGGTTCGCGACGATTGAATACGATGACCCCGAGAAATCCGAGGCGAAACGAAGCTTGGCTATTGGTAAAACGATATCGTTAGCCGAATTAAATCTAGATCCTCCCGCCGTCGATCCGCTCGCGCATGAATCGACGCGTCCTGTGAAAGCGGTGTCGCTTAGCTGCCCGCAATGTGGTGGGCCGTTGGACTTGCGGATGCCCGACCAGACGATGCGTGTCGGGTGCCCAAATTGCGGAGCGCTGTTGGACGTCAATGCTGGCAAACTGCGGATTTTGAAAACGCTCGACGACCGCCTCGTCAAACCCTCGATACCGCTGGGGAGCGTGGGGCGTTTTCAACAAATCGATCAGGTCCGCGATCACGAGTTCACCGTGATCGGATGCATGGATCGCTACGCGATGTATCAAGGAACGGCTTTTCCATGGCGGGAGTATTTGCTGCACAATCCCGAGTTCGGTTTTCGCTGGCTTGTCGAGAATGATCGGCACTGGTCGTACGTTGAGCCGGTCACCGACGGCAATTTTAATCGCAACTACGATTCTGTCCGGTACAAAGATCGCACGTATCGCATTTTCGATCGTGGCCGCGCCTATGTGCGCTCCTGCATGGGCGAATTTTATTGGCAGGTTAATCAAGGGGACGTGGTCGCGACGAGTGATTACATCAGCCCCCCGCACATGCTCTCGTTTGAGTCGTCCACTTCGGGCAGTACCGAGGAGATGAACGTTTCGCACGGTATCTACTTGACTGTGGACGAAGTCAAAGCGGCCTTCGGGCTGGAAAATCTCACGCGGCCCTGGGGCGTCGGCCCGCTCCAGCCCTCGCCCGCGATTCACGTGGGAGTTTGGGTATCGTGGGTGGCATTTGTGGCCTTCATCACGATGATGCACGTGCTCGGCGGCGCATGGTTTTATACAGCGGGTCAGGCTGGGCCAGATCCATGGATGTGGTTTTACGCTATGGTTTTCGTTTCGATCGTTCCGTTGGGGATCATTGCGTACAAATATCACTTCGAAACCCAGCGTTGGAAAAACAGCGACTACAACCCCTACCCCACAGCGGAATCGTAATATGAAATTGCTTCAGTTTTACCTCGCCGTAGGGATCGTGGTTTGTCTTTGGTTCAGCTTCGCGACGGCATTTCACTGGCGAGCCCCCGATACTGGGTTTGTAAGCGGCGGATCACGTGGCGGCATTTACCACGGTCGCGGCTACGGAGGCTCCTGGGGCGGCGGAAAATAAACACTCGATCAACAACCACTCTCAATCAAACAAAATGTCATGAATCATCTCGCTCAAATTGATCCCGCTGGCCCCGAGGCTGTCCAACACGTCGTTGTTGCACCTGCCCGAGACATCAGCTTGGATCTGTTGCTGGAACATCTGATCGCCGCCAGTGTGTTTTCGTTGTTAGGGGTGGTCGTGTTCATTGGATGTTTGATTCTCACGGAGAAGTTGACGCCTTTTTCGATCATTCATGAGATCGGGGAAGAGCACAACATCGCTGTGTCCATCGTCGTTGCGGCGATCGTGCTGGGTATGTCAATGATCATTGCCGCCGCGGTTCAGGGTTAAACAGTTTGATCGACCGCGCTCCTCTCGGCCTGCTGTACGTCAACGTTCTGATACTTGCCACGTGTGGACTGGTTTACGAACTTGTCGCTGGCACGCTGGCGAGCTACTTGCTCGGCGATTCGGTAACGCAGTTTTCACTCATCATTGGTGTCTATCTGTCGGCGCTCGGTGTTGGCGCGTGGTTGTCGCAGTACCTGGACGACCGTTTGGCGCGAACGTTTATCGAGATCGAGCTGGCACTTGCGCTAATCGGCGGTTTTTCGACTCCTTTGTTGTTCATGGCGTTTCCGCTCATGGATTGGTTCCAGCCGTTTCTCTTTGGTAGTGTGCTGTTGATCGGGATTCTCGTGGGGCTCGAGTTGCCGCTTTTGATGCGGATTTTGAAGGAACATCTCGAGTTCAGCGAACTGGTTTCTCGTGTGCTCACCTTCGACTATCTCGGTGCTCTGTTCGCCTCGGTGATGTTCCCCATCTTCTTGCTTCCGCGGTTGGGGTTAACGCGAACAGCTATCCTGTTCGGATTGCTTAATGCCGCAGTGGGATTGTGGGGAACCTACTTGCTGCGTCCCTTATTGGCCGAACGTGGACTGCATGGATTGCGCGGCCGGGCGGTACTCGTGATCGGCCTGCTAGTTGTCGGATTCATCAAAGCGGATTCCATGACCACATTGGCCGAGGAAAACACGTTGGGTGGACGAATTATTTACGCCGACACGTCACCCTACCAACGCATCGCCGTGACGCAGGATGAGCGTGGCTTCCAGCTGTATCTCAACGGACATTTGCAGTTCAACAGCGTTGACGAGTATCGATATCACGAGGCACTCGTGCATCCACTGATGAGCGTGTGCCGGGACGCCAGGCGGGTGTTAGTGCTCGGCGGGGGTGATGGGTTGGCCGTGCGAGAACTGTTGAGATATCCCGGCATTGAATCGATCACGCTCGTGGATCTCGATCCAGCGATGACTCGCTTGGCGACCGAGTTCGAGCCGCTGGCAATCTTAAACGAGGATTCGATTTCAGATCCGAGAGTAACCGTGATTAATCAAGATGCGTTCTTGTGGGCGACGGATCGTCGAAAAGTCGCAGCGGTCGACGGCTCCGAAGAGGATAATCCATTCGACGCAGTCGTGGTCGATTTTCCTGACCCCAGCAACTACTCAGTGGGTAAGCTCTACACTACTTATTTTTACCGTCAGCTGAAGCGACATCTGACGCCCGACGCGGGGATGGCGATCCAGTGTACATCGCCTTTGGTTGCGCCAAAGTCGTATTGGTGCATCCTCGAAACGCTCCGGCAATCTGGATTCGACGTCACGCCCTATCACGCGTGCGTGCCTACCTTCGGCGTTTGGGGCTATGCGCTCGCGCGACCTATCCGGACGACTCCTCCATCCACTGACAAGAATGCAGTGGATCGCCTTTGGTCATTGCCGCCCAGACTGAGCGAGACGATCTCAGGGCTGAGATTTCTCAATGACGCGGCCATGGACGGACTCTTCGATCTGCCCGTCGATCAGCAGACCATCGCAGTCTTGACGAATCGGCTCAACGATCAGATTCTCGTCCGACTGTACGATCAGGAGTGGGGCGGCCGGGCGGAGTAAAACCATGCTCTCAGAGATGATCAAAGCATCCTGTGGGAATGGTTTGCAAAATCCACCAAGCGGGTCGGAGGAGATCATTCGGTATCGCCGACGTTCGCCAAATTATGTGAGTGGCAGGACGTCTAACTCAGTGAGCGGCAAGGCGCTACTGGATATCTCGAGTCTCCGAGAGACTCGGCTACTCAGCCTGCTATTTTGCGGCGTCAAGAGCGACTATACTTCCGCAATCCCTTACTTAGGCAGCCGTTTGCTGCCACAGGCAAGCCGCCTTCTATCGCCACCTCCCTTCACTCACCACCAACTTGTTGGACGTTATGGAAAATCGAAAAAAACTGCTTCTGGCTGGGATTCTCTGCCTCGTTGCCGCCGGTATCGGCTTCGGGGTACGGGGGGGACTTCTGGAGGTCTGGTCGGGCCAATACGGTTTCACGATGACGGAGCTGGGTGAGATCACCGGTGGCGGCTTGGTCGGATTCGGGGTCGTCATCTTGTTTGCAGGTTTTTTGATTGACACGATTGGCTACAAGCGTTTGATGCAGATCGCGTTGATGTGTCACCTCGTCTCCGCCGTGATGTTGTTCTTCGCCACCCCCGTGTTCAACGCCAGCGGCAAGGACGCGGTGTACTGGTTGTTGTACTTGTCCATGTTCATTTTTGCGATTGGCAACGGGATCTGCGAGGGCGTCATCAATCCACTCACTGCGACTCTCTTTCCCGAGCAGAAGACGCACTACCTCAACATCCTGCACTCGGGTTGGCCAGCCGGTTTGGTAATCGGCGGATTGATCGTATTCGCCAAGCCCTACGTGGCCTGGGAAATTTTGATGGCGGCATTTTTGGTTCCTGTGGTGATCTACGGACTCATCATCACGTTTGAGCCGTTTCCCAAGACCGCTGCAGAACAAGGAACCGTCTCCTATGGAAACATGATCACGCGTTTAATCACGCCGTTTTTCTTGATCCTGTTGTTCGCTCATGCTTGCGTCGGCTACGTGGAACTTGGGACAGATAGTTGGATTAACAAGATTTCTGCCAGCATTCTCAGTAGCGCCGCGCTCGGTACATCGCTGTTCATTTACACCTCACTTTTGATGACCGTCTTGCGGTTTTTTGCCGGACCGATCGTGCATCGCATCTCGTCGCTAGGATTGCTGCTTTGCAGTTCACTGATCGGGGCGACAGGTTTGTACTTGATCAGCATCGGCACGAACGTTTACTTTATGTTCTTCGCCGCAACGGTCTACGCAGTCGGCAAGACATTCTTATGGCCGACGATGTTGGGTGTCCTTGGCGAAAGATTCCCGCAAAGTGCCACGATTGGGATGGCGCTCATGGGTGGGGTTGGCATGCTCTCGGCAGGCCTTCTGGGTGGCCCAGGCATCGGATACAAGCAAGACTATTTCGCCTCGCAGCAGTTGCAAGAGGATGCTCCACTCACCTACGAACGGGTCAAAGCACCTAATCCAAATCAGTTCCTGTTTTTCCCAGCTATCACGGGAATCGATGGCTCAGCCACCGCGATGTTGTCTGATCGAGGGGTGGGAATCCAAGCGGAGCGCGAGATTGCAGGGGACGAGTGGGATACCAATAAGTTCAGCGAGCAGCGAAAACAATACGACTGGTGGCAGGCCAACAAGGTTTACGTCGACGAGGACGCACAACCGGTTAAGGAAGCCAACCTATATGGTAGTCGGATGGCACTTCGTGTTACCACATTGGTGCCGCTGACCATGGCGCTTTGCTATATCATTCTGTTAGTTTGCTTCAAGAAGCCTGACCATATCGAGGAAGAGGTAGTAGAAGAAAACGAAGCAATCGGTGCTGTGTGACGTTTCTCGGTTTTGTACTCAAAGGTCTGTTGCGACGTCCCTTTCGCGTCTTCCTTACGCTGATGGCTTTGGCCACTGCGATCGGGTCGGTGATGGCGTTTGTCGGCGTTGCGGACGGGTTCTCAGATTCCTTCCGCAATGTTTATGCGTCGCATCATGTGGACCTCGTCATCTCGAGGCAGGGGTCAGCAGATCGTTTAAGCAGCTCGCTGTCGGACGAATTTCCTATCCGTATTGCCCGAGTCCAGGGTGTCGGTAGTGCTGCTGGCGTGCTGCTGGAAACGTTGTCGATCGAAGACCAGCAGATTTACGGCATCCCCGGGATGGGCATTCGCACCGACAGTTGGCTATTTGCCGATTATGGGTTGACCGCTCCAGGAAAATCGACCGACGGTAGTGATGCCGACATGCTCTATCTTGGCAAGAATCTTGCCGAACGAATGCACGCGGAAGTCGGCGGTGAGGTGATGTTGTTTGACGAACCGTTCCGCGTGGGTGGTACCTTTCAAAGCGGTAGCATCTGGGAAAACGGATCGATGATTCTGCCGCTCACCGCCCTCCAACGCCTGACGGGGCGCGAAGGACAGTTGACGTACATCAATGTGATGCTCGCCGAGAATACCGACCCCAGCGAAGTGGAGGCAGTGATCTCACGCATTGAGGAAGTGGATCCGAAGTTGCTCGCGCTGGCCACGGATGAATTCGTGGAGACGGACCAGCGGATGCAGCTCGCCGGTTCCATGGCGTGGATGACGTCTGCGATTGCCCTGCTCGTCGGCGCCATCGGGACACTCAACACGATGATGACGAGCGTGCTCGAACGAACCGGCGAGATTGGCATCCTGCGAGCGATCGGTTGGCCGACCCGCCGTGTTGCGGTGACAGTGTTCTTGGAGTCCGTGATTCTGGCAATCGTCGCCACGATCCTGGGTGGAATTGGGGCGGCGGCGTTGTTGACGCTGTTGGCGGCGACCGATGCCGCAGGTGGCCTATTGCAGCCATCGATCGCTTGGTCGGTGTGGCTGCGAGGCGCGATGATCGGGCTGGGCATTGGTGTGGTCGGTGCGTTGTTGCCAGCCTATCGAGCTACTCGTTTACATCCTACCGAGGCACTGCGACATCAAGGCTAGCGGGACGTTGATTTGCGAACCTGACGTGCGAGCGATACAGCAGATTCTCTTTTTCGCGAACGCCTCAAATTAATAGTCGCAACTGAATTTCGCGAGCACGACTCCATCAACAGACCGCTGGGGTTAAGACTACCAACTTGAGTATTGCCAGGGGATACTTTCAGCTGAATCAGGTATTTTAGAGCCTATCCGAAAAGGAGGTGGTTTTTTCGTGAACTACTCGACCACGATCTACCCGTTCGTGACTTGATCGACTTCCTCAATCGAGACGACGAAACATCAATAATCGCATTTCGGCAACCTGTGACTCAGCCACCTTGGTCGCCTTCAGACGTAACTTAGTTCGACCGGGCGTCAGTGTCATGACTCCCAAAGTCATCGGCTGCCAGTTTCGAACGTATCCCTCCTGACGAGGGACACGGTCTTCGGTCGCTCCGATCAGTGGGCTTTCGACCGGTCGGTCGATCGTCGTCCTCAACCTCTCCTCGCCGAGTGACAGCTCGATCGTTGACCCAATTTCCGCTTGCGGGCAGGCATAAAACATCTGCACTTCATAGCGACCCGATCCGAGCACATCCACGTCCCAAGCGATTTCGCTCGTCGTATCAATCCAGTTCCTTAGAAAAGTGCAGTTCGGAAAACGATTGCTGCGCTCGATCGCACCGGTAAAGGTGGCGTCGCGAGCGGGCAGTTGCGTCCAAAGTGCGTCTGGATCGCCGAGCGGGAACGGTCGATTTGGCTTGAAATCCGCCTCGGACCAGCTCGCTTTCCAATCGTTAAGTTGCTTGGCCAGTCGCTTCGCGACCTGGGGCTGAACTCTGCTGATATCGTTCGTCTCAGCCCGATCGCTCGTAATATCAAATAATCTGCCGCTATCATGATAGCGATAGCGATCCGACCGTACCGTCAATCGATGGTTCCACTCGCTGAAGAGGAGCCGGGACGTGTTGGATGCTGACGACGCCTGCTGCGTCAATTGTTCCACCAGAGAAACCCCGTCGATAGGTTTGCCTTTCAACTGCTGTGATGACCAATCGATCGACGCAAAGTCTGCGAGCGTCGGCAGTAGATCAATCGCGCCGCTTACTGATTTCACCACAGTGCCAGGCGCAATTCGATTTGGGTAGCGAATCAAGCAAGGCGAACGCAAACCGCCTTCGAACGTTGAGCCTTTGTGACCACGCATGCCACCATTGAATCGAGACCCATTCGGTCCATTGTCGCTGAAGTAGACAAGCACCGTGTTGTCAGCCGCCCCGGTTGATTCCAAGTGTTTGAGTAAGCGACCTACGTTGTCGTCGATGTTCTCACACATCGCCAGCGCCGCTCGGGTGTGCGGCGTGTCCTGTCGCTTGGCATTTTCAATTGCCGAATCCGGCACGATCTTCTTGTCTGCAAAAAGTTCCCAATAGTCTTGCGGCACCTGCATCGGTGAATGCGGTGTGTTCAGTGCTAAGTACACAAAGAAAGGTTGATCTCGATGGGCACTCATGAAATCGATCGCATGATTGGTCAGGTCATCAGGGAGAAAACCTTTGCCGCGGACGATTTGCCCGTTGTGCTCGAGCATCGGATCAAAATAGTTCCCCCAGTGACCGCTGCAGAAACCATAGTAGTCATCGAATCCTCGGGCATTGGGATGATAGGGCCACTGCGTGCCGCTATGCCACTTACCATAAGCCGCGGTCGCATAGTGTGCGTGCTGAAATAACTCCGCGATCGTTTGCTCGCTCGCATCGAACCGTTCGCCGCCGGACGAGGTGCTGTAGACTCCCATCCGCGGATGGTAACGTCCCGTCAAAAACTCAGCTCGAGTTGGCGAACATACCGCGCACACATAAAAATTCTCCAGATGGGCACCTTGCGCGCGAGAGAATCGATATTCGGCGTCGACAGATTCGGGTTCCCGTGCAGACTTAAATCTCCCCAGCCCTGATCGTCAGCGAGCACCACGATAACATTTGGGGGTGCGGCAGCTGCCTTGGATTGAGCGAACGAGGGAGTCAATGACGACGATAGGAAAGTCAAAACAACGAGGGCAGCGTATTGAAATTTGATCATAAGTGGAAGACTATTCTTGCGACATTGATATAGATGACGATCCCCATGATATCCACAATCCCGGCGACGAAGGGATTGCTCATCATTGCGGGGTCGAGTCCAAGGCGTTTGAACAGGATCGGTAGCGTGACACCACAGAGGCAGCCACAGACGATCACGCTTAGCAGGGTGACTGGGATAATCATCGCGGCGATGGCGGAAGGAGCAACGAACAGAGCGACCACAAATCCGATTGTCGCCAAAAAGCCACCGAGCATGAGTGACACGCAGATTTCTCTCATTAGCACGTTGGGTAAATCCGATAGCTCGACGTCGCCGCCCGTCATGGCTGTGATCACCAGAGTCGCGGACTGGCTGCCTGAGTTGCCACCCGAGCTGATGATTAGAGGAATGAACCAGACCAACCAGGCATGAACGGCTAGCTCACCCTCATAGTGCCGCAGCGCAAATGCGGTTAACAATGCCGCAAAAAAAAGGATTGTTAACCACAGGCCTCGCTTGTATGAAAGCGTGAGAAGGCCGATGCGAAGAAAGTCATCATCAAAGGGATCCACGGCGGCAATCCGCTGCGCGTCCTCGGTCAACTCATCGCGGACAACGTCGATGACATCATCATGGGTGATAATTCCAAGCATTTGCCGGCCTGAGTCAATGACTGGAATCGCGAGCAGATTAAATCGCTCAACCTTCTCCGCCACCGATTCCTGGTCTTCCGCTGCCAACGCCGCCACGATGTCGGTTTCCATCAACTCGCCGAGCGTGAGTGATTTATTCTTCAGCGACGCAACCAGCTGCCGCGTCGAAACGATGCCGCGAAGCAAATTGTTGTCGTCGACGATATAGAGGTAATAGATGGTTTCGAGGCCACTCGCGATCCTCGCCAGTTCATCGAGCGCCTCACCCACGGTGAGCTTTTCAGCGAGCTTGGCGACCTCCGTGGTCATCAATGCGCCCGCAGTACCCTCCACGTAGGATCGCAAACGCTCGATGTCGCGTCGTTCACTGATCGGAAGGAGCGGCAGGATCTCGTCGACCGCCGCGGCGGGGAGACCTTGGATCAAGTCGACACGATCATCGGCCGGAATTTCTTCAATCAGCTTCGCCGTCTCGCAGGCCGGTTCGCCCGCCAGCATCGCGAGTTGTCGAGCCTCGTCAAAATAGCCAAAGATCTCCGCCCGTCGGTCCGGCTCGGCAAACTGAAGTACCCGCCATACGTCGGGATCATCGAGCCCTTCCATGAACTCGGCAGTGCGGCCAGGATTCAATGCGATGCAGAACTCTCGCAGCTCTGACTCCTGGCCGAGCGAAAGCATCTCGCGGAGTTCGGGCAGCAGGAGTGTGTTAATCAACTCAAATATCCAGAATGGAACGGTCGGTTGCGACCCTCGCCATTCAGTTTTTAAACGACGAGATCACCTTCGAAATCGACTGCTTGGCATCGCCAAACAACATGCGGGTATTCTGCTTGAAGAACAACGGATTGTCGACGCCCGAGAATCCCGATGCCATCGATCGCTTCAGCACAAACACGGTGCGTGCGCGATCGACGTTGATGATCGGCATCCCATAGATAGGACTATTCTCGTCTTCGCGTGCTGCGGGATTGACCACATCATTGGCACCGATCACGATTGCCACGTCCACGTTCTCAATCCGCCGATTGATATCGTCCATTTCGATCAATTGATCGTAGGGCACGTTCGCTTCGGCCAGAAGCACATTCATGTGCCCCGGCATGCGTCCGGCAACGGGGTGGATCGCATAGCTTACTTCAGCTCCGTTTTCCTGCAGCAATTCGCCAAGTTCACAAACGACGTGCTGCGCCTGAGCAACCGCCATCCCGTAGCCTGGCACCATCACGACCGATGATGCCGCTTCCAAGATTAAATAAGCGTCGTCCGGAGTGATCGGTTTGACTTCGCCCTCGACCTTCGTCGCCGACTTGGCTGCCGTGAATCCCGAAAACAGTACGTTGCTGAGCGAACGGTTCATGGCCTTGCACATAATGTTCGTCAGGATAATACCCGCCGCACCCACGAGTGCTCCCGCGACGATCAAGATCGTGTTATTAATCGCTAGACCCGCAGCACAAGCGGCGAGTCCTGAGTAGCTGTTCAAGAGCGAAATGACGACTGGCATGTCAGCGCCACCAATCGGGATCACCGCCATGACGCCGAGCAGTACCGAGAACGCAATGACAAGGTAGATCAGGATCGGATTGACCGCATCGGCCTGGGCAACCATCGCTATGCCGCAGCCAATCGTGCCAACCAGCAGCGCCAGGCTGACGATCTGCTGTCCCGGGAACGAAATGGCACGACTCGGGATAGCTTCCGACAGCTTCCCCCACGCCACAATGCTGCCTGAAAAAGTAACGCCACCGATGAGAATTGACAACAAAACGGTTACAATCGTAAAGGCTGATTGCGAGCCGCCGTCCCCACCGCCAAGATCCAGTGCCGCCCAACCAACCAGCAGACTGGCGAGGCCGCCCGAACCGTTCAAAAGCGCCACCATCTCGGGCATGCCCGTCATTGCAACTCGCTGGGCCGCGATGACGCCCACCACAGTGCCGAGCACAGCGGCAAGTCCGATCCAGCGGTAGTCGATGATTTCTTTCGCACCCAGCGTGACGACCACAGCGACGAGCATGCCAAGCGCTGAAAGCTGGTTGCCACGAACGGCTGTGGCCGGAGAGCCCAGCAGTTTCAAACCGAAGATAAACAGAACTGCCGAGACGATGTAAACGGCACCAATTAGTTCCTCACTCATGAGCGTACCTCCGGTTCATCTTTCTTCTTAAACATTCCCAACATCCGGTCGGTCACCATATATCCGCCGACCACATTGACGGTCGCGAAAAAGACAGCAAGAGCCGCCAGACAGGTTGCCCAGCCCGATAGTTCGCCGCCGGCTAACGTGATCGCACCGACCACTGTAATGCCCGAGATCGCATTGGCCCCCGACATCAAGGGCGTGTGCAAGGTAGAGGGAACTTTCGAGATCAGCTCAAATCCTAAAAAGATCGAAAGCATCAACACGAAACCTAAGAATACCAATTCCATCTTGGAACCTTCGTTAATTATTGGTTTTGGATCATCGGATGAACAATTTCGCCGTCACGCGTGATCACGGCGGCTTTGACAATCTCATCATCAGGCGGCATTGTCCACACCTTTGCTTCAGCGTCCCAGAATTCTTCGATCAGATTAACCAGGTTGTTGGAAAACATTTCGCTCGCACTGCGGCTGACCTGCGACGGAAGATTGCCGAGACCAAAGATCTTCACGCCACCGACGTCAACGATCTCGTCGAGTACGCTGCCCTCGACGTTACCACCTGACTCCACAGCCACGTCGACAACAACGCTACCGGGCTGCATCGATGCGACCATTTCCCCAGTGACAATTCGGGGCGCGGGTCGGCCAAATAACTGGGCCGTCGTGATCACGACATCCGACTCGGCGATCACTTTGGCCTGCCCGGCCTTTTGTAGCTCGATTTGTTCCAGCGTCAGTGCCTTAGCGTATCCCTGGTCCGTCTGACCGACCTCGCCCAAATCGATCTCTACGAATTTTGCACCGAGCGAACGGACCTGTTCGGCCACAACCGGACGCGTATCGAAGGCTTCGACTCGGGCACCAAGCCGTTTCGCGGTTGCGATGGCTTGCAATCCCGCCACACCAGCACCGATTACGAACACCCGCGCCGGGCGGATCGTGCCGGAGGGTGTCATCATCATCGGGAAGATCTTCGGGCAGTGGTATGCAGCCGCAATCACAGTGACGTATCCGGCCAGGTTCGCCTGCGACGAAAGAGCATCCATCTTCTGAGCTCGCGTACTTCGCGGGATCATTTCCATCGAAATTGCCGTGACGCCGCGCGAGGACATGGCATCAACTAAATCACGACGATTCATGGGATCGAGAAAACTGACGTGCACGCAAGCACTTTTCAGCGTCTCGATATCGCCCAGTTCAGGCTGACGAACCCGCAAAACCAAGTCAGCCTCGGAGAGCACCGCACGGCGATCAGTCAGAATCGATACGCCCGCCTCAGCATACTCCTCGTCGGAGAAACCTGACGCTCGTCCAAGTCCGGATTCGGCGGTGATGTCAAAGCCGCTACGGATCAGCTTTTTCGCATTGCCCGGCACAAGAGCCGTTCGAAGTTCGCCCGGCCACGTCTCGACCGGCACACCAATTCGCATTTCAAATTCCGTCGGTTTGTCACAACGTTCGCATCAATGAGTGTCACAACCTAAGCGGACCGAGCGAAAAAAGATAGATAGGCCCTGCCTGAAAACTCATTGGCACCTCGTTTCTCGGCGACTGAATCGTCGTACAGTCGACTGGCGTCGCGTTGGCGAGATCACGTACGCCTTCGGAGCGACCCATCGATTCACGCTGCCGCCCGCAAGCCGAGCAGTTTCTCTTTATCTCTCGACGAGGTCGAGTGACCACCTCCACGTGTCAAATGTTTGCCGGACGGCAAAAATCCTGGCCCGTCGTATCCGGCGAAAAGGCTGATTTCACGGACCCAGAGATCATCGCGGCAGCGAGAACGATGTGGAGCGACTACGTCAGTAACGGAAAGACCCCCTGGGGCAGCTGGGACACGGCCGCCCGTGAAGAACTCTTCAGCCTCATTGAGGAAGAATCGATCGGTGGCGTTCTGCTGGTCAGCGGTGATCGTCACGGCGCGCGTGGGTTTCGCATCCCGAGACCATCGGGTTATGCATTTTATGAGTTGGAGCCGGCGACGTTAGGCGGCGTTTCTGGTCCTCCCGGATTGGTCAAGAACTGTCCGGAACAGCTGTTTGGCTACAGTGGCAGCGACGACCAGGGAAATGACTTCATCGCATTCGGCGAGTTCACCTTTGATGTGGCTGAAGAAGACGCCACTGCCACATTCCGACTAATCAACCCAGTTGGAGAGGTTCTCGAAAAGATTGAACTTTCCCTGGCCGAGCTCACTCCTGCTGCAACGACACGTCCAACCGCCAAGCTCTGAAGTAGCCGTCACTGTGAGTGCCTACTCCTTGACGGTCAAAGCCTGAGCCGTTTTTACCAAGTCGACAAACTCAGACCGTAACCCATGCGTGTCCGACCCGACTGAGATCTCGGCTACTCGCTCGACGTTGTCGTACGTCCAAGTACCTGCGAATGGACTGTTTCTTAACAGCATTCCAAATGCCGCCACCGAAGCTGCAAAACGGAAGTCACTATCCATTTGGTCAAACGGCGTCCGCGAACTGTCGAGCACCCGCGTCATCAATTTGCTCGTCGTTCCCTGCGGTTGCTTGTAACGCAATTTCAACGTCAACATCTCTGCGGATGAAGACCGCATGTCATCCTGGTCGCCGGAGTCAGTCGCCTGACCGGGTTCAGGCTTCGCGTTCTCTGCGGATTGGTACTTCAACGGATCGACTGGCGGCGCGACCGCACCGGCGTCCACACCCACTGGCACGACTTCGTAGAGCGCCGTCACCTGGTGGCCAGCACCGATTTCACCTGCATCCTTCGTGTCGTCATTGAAATCCTCTTTGGCGAGCAGGCGGTTTTCATAGCCGATTAATCGGTACGCGGATACGACGGCAGGATTAAACTCAATTTGAATCTTGACGTCCTTAGCAACTGTTACGAGTGTTCCCGTCAACTGATCAGCGAGCACCTTGCGGGCTTCGGCGATGGTGTCGACGAAGGCATAATTTCCTTCGGCGTCGTTGGAGATTTTTTCCATCATGGCGTCGTTGTGATTGCCCATGCCGAAACCGAGCACAGTGAGGTCGACACCCGATTTGGCCTGCGTACGTGCTTCACGAACCAGCGCATCGGTGCCCGTCATGCCGACATTGAAATCACCGTCGCTGCACAAGATCACGCGGTTGACTCCGTTCTCCAAAAAATGCTCGCGCGCGGTGTCGTAGGCGAGTTGCAGACCCGCTCCACCGTTCGTGCTGCCGCCCGATCGCAACTGCGTCAGAGCTCGCAGAATTCGTTCTTGATCCTCGACGGGTGTCGAGTCGAGCACCAGCCCGGCCGACCCTGCATAGACCACGATGGCAACGCGGTCGTTGTCGCGTAGTTCGTCGACAAGAATCTTGAGTCCCTCGATTACCATAGGCAGTTTATTACGGCTGCTCATCGAGCCGCTCGTATCGATCAGGAACACGAGATTGCATTGGGGACGTTCTTTCTCAGTAAGTTGCTTGGCCTGTAGGCCGACTCGCACCAGACGGTGTTCGGGCGCCCAAGGACAGATCGCCGCAGTCATCGCGGCTGAGAAAGGATCGCTCGGCTCACCGTCGATTGCCGACGGACCACTGTAGTCATATTCGAAGTAATTGATCATTTCCTCGATTCGCACCGCGTCCGGTCGGGGCAACTGGTTGCTTTGCAAGTAGCTCCGAACCTTCGCGTAACTCGCTGTATCCACATCGATTGAGAAAGTGCTCAAGGGATGTTCTGACACGCGGCGGAACTCGTTGTCGTCGAGCGGTGAGAACTTGTCGCCCGGCAAACCGGGGCCAGTGCCTTGGTCGGTCATTGGCATCTTCTTTCTCGCTGCGGGTTCCGTCTCGACACCGCGTTGGTAGGGCGCGTGCGGCGTCGCCACACCGTCCATTGACGCGTCCATGCCCATCATTCCACCGCCCATTCCCATAGAATCCATGCCGCTCATCATACTTGCGTCCGACCCCATCATCATTGACTCCATTTCAGGACCGTTTGCGCTGAATGGCGTGTTGCTTGCCGTGGTGTCTTTCGCCTGATCTTTCTTTCCGATCGCACCACGTCCAGGGGCGGGAGAGAAGGGAGCGGGTGGACTGGGCGGTGGACTGGATAAGGACCGAGATCGCATGGATTTCATCGCGGGGGAAGCTTCGAGAGATTCTGTCAGCTCGTCGGTGTCGGACCGCGGCGCAGGCGTCTGCTTCACACCTCTATCAGCTGGGGCGTCGCGGGTTGAGTTTGCGAGCGGGGCAGTATCCACTTCCGTCGATGCATTCGGTTTGATTAAGTCACGCTGCGATCCATCCGTCTCGCGATGTTCGAAGGACCCTCGGTCCGAGACCGAATTGCTCGCCACGCGGTGCTTCGACATTTGCCACAGCGGGAGGGCAACGGCGAGCATCAAGATCGATGCGGCAATCGCCCACGTCGCGATCCGCCAACCTGTGTAATTGGCGTCTGTATCGGCGCTGGCTAGCGGTGTCGTCGCTGCGCCCCTGATCTGTTCGCGGCGATTCGCGTCGAGTGTCGACGTAGGCATCTCCGCGTAGAATCCAGTCAATTTTTCGGTGACGCGGCGGGCCTCGTCAACCGCATTCGCCAAGAGTGGTTGCTGTTGCATTTCGGCTTCGAATTGCGTCGTTTCGCTCGGCGATAACTCGTTCATCACGTATGCCGTGATGCGAGGATCGTCCCAGAGTTCGTTTGGAGTGGACATGTTCGTATACCTGTAAAGTTTTCGGTGTGTTTTGATCGGTTTTAGGCGGTTGCGAGTTGCTTTCGTAGCGACGCGACGGCTTGATGCAGGTGAAAACCGACGTTGGATGTCGTCAGACCCGTGACGTCGGCAATCTCGCGGTAGCTCAACCCAGCCTGCATTCGCAGTTGTAGGATCTCACGCTGTTTCGGCGTCAGGTCGCCGATCGAATCGGCCACCCTTCGATGTTCTTCACTTGCTTGGGCCGCGTCCGCGGGCGTCGGGCCGGGGTCCATCACCAACGCTTCAGGCGCGTTGTCACTGGACTCGTTGGCGTCTCGCCGTCTGGCGAAACTCTGAGGCGTTTTTTTGCGTTGCATGTCAATCACTCGCGTTCGACAGACCGTGAACAACCAGGGGGCGAGACGCGCCGCAAACTCGGTGAGCGTCGGCGGCTCGTCACTGCCTGCGACTTGGCGTGCTTTTCGACACAACTGCAAGAACGTATCCTGCACCGCGTCTTGAGCCGCGACCGGGTCACGCAGCAATCCAGCCGCATACGCCAGCAGGCTGCGCTGATGCTCGTCGACTGCCAGGGCAATTAGCTCGGACGGGTCGTCGTCGCTGCTGGCGCCGGGCCTACCGCCCGATGCGCCGGGATCGTCTTTGACCGCCATGGTGGTTCAATTCAGAACTGGGTAAATCTCAATGGGTGGCGAAACCGCTTCGCCTACGAGTGACAACGTCTTGACTATCCGTTTATTAGCAGAATTTTATGCCACATGCTTACCGAGTTGCCGTTTCACCCACCGGCCAGCTTCGGCTGATCCCCGGAACCGACGAGGATGTCGCGTTCGGGGTCGCTGCGGAATTGCCACTCAAACTGGTCAAGGCGTTTGAAAGCTCGCCAGCAGCGGGACTGATTCATCTCGTCTCGTCAGCCGCCGATGGTCCACTACCGGCATCCCTGCAATTCTGGAGAGCATTCGCCAACCGCTATTTCACGGCCCTTCGGCGAAGCAATTCGTCCGCCGGTGCGGATTGGTGTTCGCCCGAACCCCCTGACTTCGCAACGATAGAGGAAATCCTCGCAGCGGCGCCGCCCATGCTCGGGCTCGAAAATGCCACCCCTGAGTCGCTCGCTGAGCTGTGGCAACACCTCGACGAACACGTGGCCGCCAAAGCTAGCCGGCGCAACGGTGGGCTGGCGGCGTTCCTTCATTCTTTGCGACCCGAATGGAATTTGCACGGACGCGTGACCTTTCATTTGGCCGAGAACAAGAAGAATCCTGAACGGCCGTTCGCGTTTCTCGCCACTTATACAAGCAGCGAGTCAACCGGCCGCGCGCCGCGTCACATCGCGCTTTCCGAAGCTCTCAAAGCGTCGATCGCGAGTGGCAATTCCGAGCAACTTGATGCCTTGCTCACGCCGGTATCCCGGGCAGCGACCGCGTGTCCACCAATCGCGAAACTACTTGAGTCGAAGGCGTTGTTTTCACCCCAGGCCTGGGGTATTTCGCAAGCGTTCGAGTTTTTCTCCAGCGTACCGCAACTCGAAGAATCCGGCGTCGTCGTCCGTATTCCCGATTGGTGGAACGCCTCTCGCCCGCCGCGACCGCAAGTTACCGTCCGTGTCGGGTCAAAAAAACAGTCACAGTTCGGCAGCGAGTCGCTCGACTTGGACATCGACGTCACCATCGATGGCCAGCCCCTCGATAGCGACGAGCTCGCCCAATTGATGGCCGCCCGCGAAGGCATGACGCTGCTGCGAGGAAAATGGGTGCAAGTCGACGCAGTTCACTTGCAATCGGCGCTACAGCAGTGGGAAGAACTTCGCGATGCCCATGCCTCCGGAATCGGTTTCCTCGAAGGCATGAGATTGCTCGCTGGCGTCGCGATCACAGGTCAAGATGTCGATGAATCGGTGCAGTCTTGGACGCGGGTCGAAGCCGGCGAATGGCTCCGCGAGACACTTGCAAAACTGCGCGTCCCGATGGAAATGTCGCCATTGCGGAGAACGATCGTCTGCGAGCTACGTTGCGACCGTACCAATCCGATGGCGTTGCGTGGCTGCATTTTGCAACCCAGTTGGGGATCGGTGTCTGCTTGGCCGATGACATGGGACTGGGTAAGACAATTCAAATCATCGCGTTATTGTTGCACGTAAAATACCCTCGCGAAACAGTATCCAAGGGTGCAGCAACCGGTACGACGAAGGCCAGAGGAAAGAACAAGGACCCGGATGCTGGCCCCGGTCATCAACGCAGACCAAGCTTGTTAATTTTGCCAACGTCGTTAATTGGAAATTGGCAGCGTGAGGTCAGTCGGTTCGCACCCGATCTAAAGATGCTGATCGACCACAGTAGCAGCCTCGACGCGGAGATGCTCAAGCGAATTGCGAAGGATCCAATCAAGGAGCTTGCTATGTACGATCTCGTTGCCACCACGTATGGGCTGGCACGCAGGCAAAAATGGTTGGCCGAGATGGACTGGAATCTTGTGATCTTGGACGAAGCACAGGCTATCAAGAACTCCGGTGCGGCCCAGACCAAGGCAATCAAGAAAATTCCGGCTCGCGGGCGCATTTTGCTGTCAGGTACGCCGGTTGAAAATCATCTCGGCGATTTGTGGTCATTGTTTGACTTCTGCGCACCAGGATTGCTCGGTACCGCCACCGCCTTCAAACGATTCGTCAACACGAAAGATGACGAGTCTCGCTCAAAACGGCTTGCCAGTGTGCGGAAATTGATTCAGCCCTATGTACTGCGGCGGATGAAAACGGATCCGGCAATCGTGCCAGATTTGCCGCAGAAGACCGAGATGCGTGTCGATTGTGGGCTGACTCGAGTCCAGGCGACCTTGTACCAGGCCGTTACGGATGACCTCAAGCACTCACTCGAGATCGCAACGGGAATCCAGCGTCGTGGGATGGTGCTCGGAGCGCTGATGCAGCTCAAACAGATTTGCAATCATCCGGCGCTACATCTCAAGCAGTCGACGTTCGCACCCGATGCGTCGGGCAAATTTTCTCAGCTTCGGTCCATTGCCGAAACATTGATCGAAAAGCAGGAGAAAATGCTGGTCTTCACGCAGTTTCAATCGATGTGCGACCCCCTCGCTGGCTATCTCGCCAGCATCTTTGAGCGAGCGGGTTTGGTGCTCACTGGAAAAACCGCAACGAAGAAGCGAAGTCAGTTGGTCAAGGAGTTTCAAACTGAAACGGGACCACCGTTCTTCGTGATCTCGGTCAAGGCCGGGGGCACAGGACTGAACCTGACGGCCGCCTCGCACGTGGTGCATTTTGATCGTTGGTGGAACCCTGCAGTGGAGGATCAAGCGACCGACCGAGCGTTTCGCATCGGCCAGAAAAGCAACGTTCTGGTACACAAATTTGTCTGTCGTGGGTCACTCGAAGAGAAGATCGATGATATGATTCGCGACAAGAAAGCACTCAGTCAGGAATTGTTTGGTGCCGACGGCAAAGATGAAGTGCAGTTGACTGAGATGAACGACGCACAACTGCTCGACTTTGTGTCGCTCGATCTTAACAAGGCTGAAGTGTAGGGATCGACGTAGTGAACGATATTGTCACCGACCAACTTTTCACACTGATGAGTTCCTTCTCATGTCCTGGTACCGCGGATTTGCGCCCTATGTCCCCGTCCACCAGCGGTTGTCGCGAGGCAAAGCGGCAGCGGCGAAGCGATTGAAGAAGGGTGAGACTTTGCAGCCGCTCAACGTGACAGGCACGAAAATCGCGACATCATTCTGGGGCAAGAACTGGTGCACGCATCTGGAGAAGTACAGTGATTACTCCAATCGCCTGCCGCGCGGACGCACCTACGCTCGCAATGGTTCGGTTGCCGACCTGCGGATCACACACTGTCAGATCACAGCAATGGTGTGCGGTTCGTCGTTGTACGAAATCACGATAAAAATCTCGCCAATGGCGGATGCTGACTGGAAGGCAATTTGCCGTGACTGCAGTACATCAATTCATTCATTGCTCGATCTGATGCGTGGCAAACTCGGCGTTGATGCCATCAGCCGGATGACGGACCCGCAGCGCGGGATGTTCCCAGCGAGTAGCGAAATCAAAATGCGTTGCAATTGCCCTGATGGAGCCTCGCTCTGCAAGCATCTCGCCGCAACGCTGTACGGTGTCGGCAATCGGCTCGACAGCGCTCCCGAATTGCTGTTCTTGCTTCGCGGCGTGGATCAGAATGAATTGATTTCGCAAGCCATGACGGCTGAGAATGCAACGTCCGCCATGGGTCTGGAAAATAACTCCGAACTTGCCGGTGAGGATCTCGGCGCGATGTTTGGGATTGAGATCGACTCACCAGCGCAAGCCCCGGTCATCGCGAAAAATTCGCGTAAAACAGTGAAAGCAAAGTCAGCGAAGAAGGCCGTGAAGAAAAAAACGAACGTTGAGAAGAAACCGAAGCCGAAAGCGGGAAAGAAGAAGGTAGCCAAGCAGACGTCACCTAAGAAGAAGGTCGCCAAACCAAAGCAGGCAAAGCAGAAAACCGCAAAGGTTGTGTTGGTCAAGAAGCAATCATCAGCGAAGCCAACTCCAAAAAAGACGCCAACCGCGAAAGATCGCTCGGTGACCAAACGTAAGGTGGCGAAAAAAAGATCGCCAACCAAGAAAGTAACCACACCCATCGATACAAAGAGCATCGTGATCCGGCTCAATTAGAAATCCTGCGCCGCCGCTCAACACGCTCGCACAACTTCACATAATTGGACGAAACATCGACCCACTCTGCAACCTCGTCCCGCAGCCATCAATCGACGAGCGGACTCAAGCTGCCGCGTTTGTCCGGATTCCGCACATGCGTATAGACGCTGCGAGAACCCGAGAAAATTGGCATGCAGAGAAAGTTCCCGTTACAATCGGGTCACTATGTGCTTTACCGACGAACCAACGTCGCTATTGGAAAGCCTAGCGTGGTGCGTCGCTGCGGATACAACTGTGGAGTTTGAACAAATACTCAAAGGCAACGGCTCCAGATCGCTAACTGACGACGAA
This sequence comes from uncultured Planctomycetota bacterium, assembly GCA_963763175.1. Lineage (GTDB taxonomy): Bacteria > Planctomycetota > Planctomycetia > Pirellulales > Pirellulaceae > Rhodopirellula. The sequence continues at coordinate 2,810,895 of CAVXOB010000011.1, forward strand.
CTGAAACTCATATTTTGGGAACCAAGCGTTGAACGCGAGAGGGCGATCATGCCGGTTTTGAAGCGTAGTCCAACGCACCCGCCGCGGTGCCGCCCCCGTTCTGTCTACTACTAACACGTGGTGAGGTCCAAAATGAGGCGCCTTAGTTTCGCTTGCCTACTGCTCTTCAACATAATCGCAGGCATTCCTGCCGAGTTATCTGCTCAGGCCCCCACGCCGGGGTCGACCGCGCGTTATCGGTTCAACCAGGTGTTCGTCAAAGTCATCGTTCCCGTTAACTCACGCGCTCCTAAGGAGGACGGCCCCGCCGTTGAGTCTTGGGTCGCAGAGCAGCTCAAAGAGCTGGGTGAGCACGAATATTTTGCTGTCACAGACTGGGTGCCTGTTTGTGATGGGCTGCTTGCGGACGATATCATTGACAATGACGTATGGGATGGCCGTCTTGGCGGCAAACACCCCTATTTCCCTGTCAGCGGAGACATTCCTGAGCGTGAAAACGGTCGCTTGTTGGTTAAAGTTGCTGGTTGGTTATGCCCTCTCGGTGGCGAGGCGAACATCACGCTTCCGGATGAACCAGGTAGTCGAGCAGTTCGGCCCGTGCGGTTGCTTGTTGGCAAAGAAGGAGAGCGGACTAAGATCGAAGAAGGGCTCCCCTATGTGGCAGTCATCATCGCGCCGCCACCCCAGGAGGGTGTCACGGCACGCGGTGATGCCGAATAGTCAGAGCACTGCGGAAGCAGAAAGAGCAGAAAGGAGAAGCAGAAAGGGACAGGCATTATCTTGCTTGACCGTTCCGCTGAAGAGCAGAAAGGGACAGGCATTATCTTGCTTGACCGTTCCGCTCGAACGCGTACGATAGAAGCGGTCGCGACGGTTGCGCGGCCAGGCTGTTCCTCCTAGTGGAGACGATCGGATGCCCCGTCAAGCTCGTGGTGAAGTTCTCGATCCGTCCGAAGTGCAGGTGGTGCATTGCATTCAGCGATGTGTCCGCCGAGCGTTTCTCTGCGGTGACGATCCGTTGACGGGGAACTCGTACGAACACCGTCGTGGTTGGATTCGCGATCGACTGGAGTTCTTGGCTTCGGTTTTCGCGATCGATTGCTTGACTTTTTCGGTGATGCACAACCACATTCACCTCGTCCTGCGCAGTCGGCCTGACGTGGTGGCGGCATGGTCCGACGAGGAAGTGGCGCGGCGTTGGCTGCGGTTATTTCCACGACGGCGCAACGAGGATGGTTCTCCCGCCGATCCCAGCAAGCCGGAGCTGGACATGATCCTCAATCAGCCCGACGTGCTGGCGGAAAGGCGACGACGGCTCTCCGACATCAGTTGGTGGATGCGCTGCACAGCGGAGAATATTGCTCGGAGGAGCAACGCCGAAGACGAGGTTCGGGGACACTTTTGGGAGGGTCGATACCGAGCGCAAATTTTACTCGATGAATCCAGTTTGCTCGTCTGTGCGGCGTATGTGGACCTCAATCCGATCCGTGCGGCATTGGCAGCGACGCCGGAGACCAGTGAGTACACCGGGGCGAAGGATCGGATCGACGATCTGAGCGAGCGAGAGGATCGCAGTCGGCCCAGCACGCACGATTGGGAGCGGAGTCGTCGTCGGCGACGTAGCGGTTGGATGAGTCCGATCGAGATTGATGAACAGTCAGACGAGGTCGGCCCCGCCGTGGAAACGTCAGGACGTCGGGCCAGCAGCAAAGGCTTCCTGTCGGTGTCGATGGCGAGGTATTTGGAGCTGCTCGACTGGACTGGGCGTCAGTTGCGAGCCGATAAAATCGGCAGTATTCCGGCACACCTACAACCGATCTTGCAGCGGATTGGACTGGACACTCACGGTTGGTGCGATGTGGTGCGGAAGTTCGGTCGCATTTTCAAGCGGGCGGCGGGCACGCCCGAGAGTCTCGCGGGCGAAGCGTGCCGTCGCGGGCAGGGCTGGCTGTGTGCTCGCGAGAACCCGCTGGGTTTGTCTTCGATCTAGCCCGCGGCAAACCGCCTGCCTTGGAAGTCAGTTGGAGATAACTGCTGCGCGGTCAGGTTCTGCGTGTCGATTCGGACTCATGTCACCTGCGTCAAATCGCCGATTGTTCGCCAAGAGCCCATTGGATTTTCAGTTCTTGGTGTCAAGCGATCCGCCACCGGACACGAGTCGCAACTTGGGTGGCGTCTTGATTTTCTTAACCCAAGTGAGAATATGGGTGGCCCCAAGATTGGAGAATATGGGTGGCCCCAAGATTCCGCCCCAAGATTCCACGGTCGCATTTTCAAGCGGGCGGCGGGCACGCCCGAGAGTCTCGCGGGCGAAGCGTGCCGTCGCGGGCAGGGCTGGCTGTGTGCTCGCGAGAACCCGCTGGGTTTGTCTTCGATCTAGCCCGCTGCAAACCGCCTGCCTTGGAAGTCAGTTGGAGATAACTGCTGCGCGGTCAGGTTCTGCGTATCGATTCGGACTCATGTCACCTGCGTCAAATCGCCGATTTTTCGCCAAGAGCCCACTGGATTTTCAGTTCTTGGTGTCAAGCGATCCGCCACCGGACACGAGTCGCAACTTGGGTGGCGTCTTGATTTTCTTAACCCAAGTGAGAATATGGGTGGCCCCAAGATTCCCCAAGATTCTTTGGGTGGCCCCAAGATTTTGACAGCGAGAAGGTTGCCGACAAGATGTATTTGCAAATACTGAAGCTCGCCGCCGACGAAAGCCAACAAGCTGTCGAGGATATCGTACGAGTGTTCGTGGCTGCGGGCGAAGCCATCGACATCGACGAACTTCGCCGGCAGGTGGTTGCCTGCGAAGCGATTGCCGGGCCCGTGAAATCGTTGGCCATTGACATCGCCGTCGAGCCACCGGACTTGAATGACTTTAACTGTTTGATTCCCACGTTTTCCAAGGATGGAACTGATGACAACGACACCGAAACCGAAACTGAAACCGAAGCCCTCATCGGCACGTCGCAAAGCAGACTCGAGCAGGAGCAAGGAGGTGACCAAGACGGACCCGAGCGTAAGCTTGACGATGCAATTCAAGGAGCTGCGGATGCCGACGTTCCGGGATCAATTCGCTCCCGTCGCGACGCGGGCGGAAGCGGAGAATCTGAGTTACTTGGATTATCTTTCGGAACTGACGACGCTGGAATGCCAATTCCGACGCGAGGGCCGAATCAAACGGATGATGACACGATCCCAGCTTCCGGCAGGCAAGACTTGGACGACGTTCGATCTGACGCGACTGCCGCTGGGCGTTCGCCGGCAACTGGAGACGCTTCGCGACGGATCGTTCTTGGATCGCCGAGAGAATCTTCTGCTGTTCGGCAAACCGGGCTCGGGGAAACCCCAACCACCGCAATACCCCGCTGGTTACAGAGGTATGCGCGGGTGAAATTACAGTCACGGATCCGAAACATCCTCTGTTTGGCAAGACATTCAGACTTTCCGGGCTTGCAACACTGCCAGGGCACGTCCGCCAATGCCATGTCGAGATTCGCTCGGGTTGTTACGGCTATGTGGCGATCGCCAGTACCAATTTGGCCCCCTTGCAGGCATTCCCTGATCCCGAATCGATCTTGACGGCTGAGGCGATTGGGAACCTCCTGACGCTGTTTCAATCAGTGTCCACTCGCAAGAGGTCCAAACGTGAGCCTCATTCCCAGTCAAAACCTGTGGCAAGATCTGCCGCCCGACGTACAACGCGCCGTGGAAAATGAAATTTGCCAAATTCTCAAGGAGGAGATTCAAGATGCACGGATCGATCAAAATCCAGCCGACGCACCTGAGCCGACAAGGCATCGTTTACCTGCGCCAATCCGATCCCAAACAAGTGCGAGAGAATCGCGAGAGCGCGATCAATCAACGAGCACTCAAGGAGCGGTTGCTTGAACTTGGGTGGAAATCGAACCAAGTCGACGTAATTGATGGAGACCAAGGCATTTCGGCGAAGCACGCCGAAGGTCGTGCGAGTTTTCAGAAGCTTGTTGCCGACGTGGGGCTTGGGAAGATCGGAATCATCGTCGGTTATGAAGTCTCGCGACTAGCTCGCAACTGCGCTGACTGGCATCGCTTGCTAGAACTCTGCGCGTTGTCCGACACATTGATTGGAGACAACGATGGAGTTTACAGTCCTCGGGACTTCAATGACCGTTTGCTGCTGGGACTCAAAGGAACGATGAGTGAAGCGGAACTACATAGTCTCCGACTACGACTCCATGCCGGTCGCATGTCAAAAGCGAAACGTGGGGAGTTGGCTCATCATCTGCCGACGGGATATGTTCGTCTTGAAACGGGCGAAGTGATTGTGGATCCCGACACGAGTATCGCTGAGCGAATTAGGTTGATCTTCATCCAATTCGATGAGCTTGGCAGCGGCTCGCAAGTGCTGAAATACTTCGTCGAGTGTCAATTAAAAATCCCACGTCGGCAAACATCGGGTTTGTATGCTGACGAGGTACTCTGGAAACCGCCCACCCTTTCGGCGATCCATTCGATCCTCAAGAATCCTGCTTATGCTGGAGCATTTGCGTACGGCCGACGTCAAGCAGTTCCCACCAAACAGATTCCTGGCCGTCCGGCCGCCGGGCGGATTCGACAAGAGCGAGAGGCTTGGTTGGCATTGGTGAAGGATGTCTATCCGGCCTACATTTCATGAGGGAAATGGGAGGAAATCCAAGCAAAAATGGAAGAAAATCATCGCACGATGCAGTCGCGATTTCGACGCCGCGATGCATCCCGAAAAGGTGCCGCGTTGCTCGCTGGCCTGGTTCGCTGTGGCAAGTGCGGTCATGCGATGCGAGTGGTTTACAAGGACCAGCGGTTCCAATACACGTGTTCCAAATTGCAGGGCGAACTTCGTCAAGAGTCGTGCCAGTTTCTTTCAGGTAAGCGAATTGATGAGGCCGTCGTTGCGGAGTTTTTCTCAGCGATCGCTCCGGCACAGATCGATGCATTACAAGCGGCAACCAAGCAGCAACTCGTTTCCCACCACGACCAACTCAATCATCTTCGGCAAGATGTTCAGCGGCTCAGCTATGCTGCGTCTCGCGCGGAGCGACAATACAATCATGTCGATCCTGAGAACCGATTGATCGCAGCTTCATTAGAACGTCGATGGGAGCAATCTCTGGAAGAGCTTGGACAAGCTCGCAAATTACTCGATGATCTACAGTCTGAGCCACCTCAAGCGTTGCAGATATCAGCGCGCGATCGCAAAGCCTTTACCGATGTCGGGAAACATCTTCCAAGCATGTGGAACGATCTCGCAATAGAATCACGCAAAGCGTTGCTGCGTACACTTGTGCTAGCAGTCAATCTTGATCGAGGCGATGATGGCATCGTCAGCATTCGCATCGTCTGGCAAGGAGGGTACGTGAGTGAAGTGGAGCGTCAAGTGCCGATTCATTCCAGACGCTATGGCGTGCTGGAGGAAGAGGTAGCCAATCGCGTGCGTGAGTTAAACGAGTCGGGTGCGACAACAGATGAAATTGTCACAAGCTTGAACGACGAAGGATACGTACCGTGCCGAGGTGGCGAATTTACATCGGGGATCGTCATGAAAACCAAGCATCGCTACGGGATCACATCAAAGCTTGAGTCACTTCGACAAGGCAATCATCCATCGAACAAATACACCACCAAGCAGATCGCTGAGGAAGTCGGAGTGAAACGCGAGTGGATTTATCGCAAGATTAGCAAGGGAAAGATCCGAATAGAAAAAGACATTGTCTTCGGTTGTTACCTTTTCCCACGAACCAAACTGGCGGTTCGTGAACTACGCCGTCTCAAGGAAGGAAAGTGTGCGCATGTCTCGTTCTAAAAGGAGTATCTCCAAAGTTGAGGTAAAAGCCATGCGTTATGTGCGTTGGCGGAGCAGTTGGTGTTATCGGGACGCAGTGTTCTCTTCACGACATGCAGCTTGTTGGTGCAGCAACTGTTGATCGCCAAGCGAGACCTGCGACTTCCGAAGTTGATCAAACAATTCTCATCGTTCGAGGGGCTGATTATCGACGACCTGGGCTATGTGCAACAGAGCCGGGAAGAGATGGAGGTGCTGTTCACACTGTTGGCGGAGCGATACGAACGGGGCAGCGTGCTGTTGACGAGCAACCTAGCGTTCTCGAAGTGGGACCAGATCTTCAAGGACGCGATGACGACCGCCGCAGCGATCGACCGCTTGGTGCATCACAGCGTAATCATCGAGTTGAACGTTCCGAGCTATCGCGTGGAGAAGGCCAAGCAAGCAGTGACCGCTGGCAAATCCACTACCGACGAGGCACTCGACAAGAACTCGTAACAGGGAATTCTAATTGTCGCTAAAGGGGAGAACCAATTGTCGCCGAACACCTGGTCATCGGCAACAAACAGCACAATGTTGGGCGGCGCATTGCGAGATCGCTCTGCGAACAGAGCTGACGGCAAGAGACAGCCCAGTACAACCGCAGCAGTGAACACCGGTTGAAATCTTCGTTTCCGGTGATTGTCGCTCAGCTCTCCAAGCTGAAAGCGGGCGGGAGGGGTGTCATCCGCTGACAGCTCGGAGAGCAGAGCGACATCGCGGCGAAGACGCCGAGAAACGAAAAACAGTGTGCAAGTCATGATCTAGCTCAATCCGTTCATGGTACCCGTGCTGCTAGCGAATTGGTCGATTTCCAATCCGTACTTCTGCAGGAGAGAAACGTAAAAATTGGCGAGGGGATAGTTGTTCTTCTGACTGAAGGCAAGGTGTCCAGCGTGCTGAAACGGTCCCCCGCCAATCATCACGGGCATGTTGAGATTACTGTGATTGGATGCGTTACCGAGATTACTCGTTAACATCGATGTGGTGTCATCGAGCAGACTTCCGTGAGCGTCATCAACTTGAGCGAGTGATCGCAGGAACTCACCCCACTGGCTAACGATGGCTTCCTCGACAATTGCGAGTTGAGCCAATTTCGTTTCATCACGTCCATGGTGGCTGAGCGAGTGATACCCCTCATCGACGCCCTCGATGGGAATCACGCCGCCAGCCCCAGGAAGATGCAGCGTGATGAACCGCGACGAGTCCGTTTGTAACGCCAGGTTGACGACATCGCACATCGTTTTAAAGCGACCAATCAGATCGTTTGGATTGCGAATATCAACGGGCTGTTTCGCATCCACCTCGGGTTTCGGTCGCCGCGCCCATTCTTCCGACTGCTGCATTCGTTGTTCGAGCCCACGGACGCTCGTAAAATACGCATCGAGCCGGTCGCGGTCGCCGCGACCCAGCGTTCGTTGCAGCGAGCGTGCATCTTCTGCAACGACGTCCATAATACTGCGACCCTGTCGCACACGAGCCGCCTGCTTCATCCGCTCTTTCTGCGAGTCATCAATGAATAGTTCCGCAAACAATGCCGCCGCCGAGGTGACTGGTGAGATCGTCGCACCGCTCTCCGTGTAGCAGGGGCTCGACGTGCCGCTCGTTGCGAGCACCAACGAGGGGAACCGGGTGGCATCGCCAAGATGTTTAGCGAGCAATTGATCGATGGAAATGGTGTTGACGGCTCGTCCGGCTGAGCCCATCGGCGTGCCCGTCAGAATACTCGCTTCGGCACGGTGACCACCGGTGACCCCAGGGTGCGAGACGCCCGATGCGACTGTTAAACGATCACGCAGATCCGAGAGTGAGCGGAGGTAGAGCGAGGATTCGTATTTTTTGCCCTCGCCTTCGGGTACCCAGTTCTCACTGACCAAGCCGAGTCCCACTGTGACTGCCATGAAGCGACGCGGTTGCTCGCGAGCGGGGGCGCTACCATCGACGTCGCGGGCAAACGCCGAACGCATCGCCGATAACCAGGGCAGGCTCATCGCCACGCCGCTGCCGCGCAGTACCGAGCGGCGGTCGAGATATTTTTGAAAGTTGAAATGTGCAGATCGACAATCCATGATGAAATCCTATTTTTTTAGAAATGTGTCGGAAGCAACGACGGCATGCAAGACAGACCGAAATCCATGATCCGTATCCTGCGTCTGAGTGACAATCTGATCGATGACTGGACGGTCGGAAAACTCGACCTTGGCTCCGGTCGCGAAGACAAGAAGTTGGGAAGCAAGATTGCTCGCCAGTCTCTCGTCCTGTTTCGCGATGATGGTGCGGAACTCCTCAAACGTGTCAAAAGACCGCCCATCGACCATCGTGTAGCTGGCGTCGACGATGGCGCCCCGTTTGTACTTTCCCTTGTCGAGCTGCAGATATCGGTCACGCCACTGGCCACCAGCGTCGAAGACTTCCAGAGCAAAACCCGGCGGATCAAAATTCTTGTGACAAGCCGCGCACGCCGGATTCGCTTCATGTTTGGCCAGCAATTCACGGATCGTCTTGGCACCGCGAATGTCGGGTTCCACAGCAGGAACATTCGAGGGTGGAGGCGGGATCTCCTCCCCGAATAATCGTTCGCATACCCAGACACCGCGAAGCACCGGAGATGTGTCATTACCGTTGGCCGTGACCTTAAGGATCGACCCGTGGCTGAGCAAGCCACCACGGTGCGACTTCCGATCGAGAGAAACGTATTGCATTTGATCATCGAGCGTCACGTCGCCGTGAAAATCATCGGCGTCGAGCTCGTAATAACGTGCCAATCGCTCGTTGAGGAATGTCTTGTCTGAGTCGATGAGCCGGCTGATGGGCATGTCGTCGTCGAGCATTTTTTGCAGAAAAAGATGCGTCTCGGCGAGCATGGCATTCTGCACCAACGGATCGAAATCGCGAAACAATCGCCGGTCCGGCTCCGTGAAGTCGATGTCGACGAGGTCAAGCCACTGGGCGGCGAAGTTTTCGATAAAACGTGTTCCACGATCGGTCGCAAGCAGTCGGTTGGTCTGCCGTTGTAACTCACCGGGACTCTGAAGTTGGCCCTCCGACGCCGCCATCCGCAGCTCTGCATCCGGCATCGATCCACCAATAAAATAGCTCAACCGCGAAGCCAGAGACCAATCGTCCAGTCGTCCGCTTTCATCGGTGTACTCGCATAAATACAGAAAACGGGGCGAACACAACACAGCTCGATAGCCAGCACGCAGCGCCTCGACATACGCATGCTCACGCTCGTCGCCGTCGCCCACATTCTGGTGCCACGTCGAAGCAGCAAACTCAATGTAAGGCAACAATTCCACACGTTCGGTCGGCCGGCGGAACGCGAGCTGTGCGAATTGTTCAATCTGGTCACTCAACTGCTGCTCAATCGCCGCGTCCGACACGCCGGAGAGATCTGGGAGGCTGCTCTTCGTCGTTTTGTCGAAGCGCAATGGGTTTTGACCAAACAACCGTTGGCGGACCATGTCGACTTCACCGCCGGGGTGAATCTGCTGCATTGTGAGATGATGAATTGCTACTCCAGGAATGCTTTTGGATTCCCCTTCGCCGAACCCAACCTGTCCACCCTTAAATTGACCGCGTGGAAGTGTGACATCGGCGGGACGGATTTCTAACTTGTGATCGTGCGGAATCCACGCCTCCCAAGTCATTGTTTGGGGCTGCTCGGTGGCGCGGAAGTCACCGATCCACTCCAGTAGCGGAGCGCTCGAAACACACTCGCCGCTACGGACACTGCACCACACGCCCGGCTCGGACGCCAATGAACTCTCCTTCGCCGCTTGCCCAGCAGTCGGTTTGACCGCCGATGCGGTAACAGTAATCCGGTACCAGCCGGAATGTTGAACAGTGGTTGAGTTAATACGGCCATAAAAGATCAATCCGCTCGACCAGGTCACTGCGAGATCGTTGCGCAATTCTGGTTCCCGATTGCGGCGACCGGGCTTCTTGTCCGCGATCTTGGCGGGACCATAGTCACGCGTCAGATCGCCTGGCGGAAGTGTGGCTCGATCCAATGCCGCATCGAGCGCAGCATCGACAACTCGCAGGTGGGTTTGCAATTGAAAGTGGGACATGGTTTGAGCGTCAGCCAAATGCACAAATCCACTGGTGCGAGTTTCCGGTGGCATCAACTTTGCCAATGGAACGTCAATCGCAAGCAGATCCTGCAAGGTCCGCTGCAACTGCATGTTCGTTAAGCGGCGACCTTGGACGCGTCCATCTCGCAACCGATACCATCGAGCAGCCTCATTGAGTGCGTCGCCGGTCGGCGAAAGAAACGACCTTAATTCGCGTCGCTGTAGTCCACCGTCTTCAGGCGGCGGCATTTCGCCCTTTTCAACGCGATCGTAAATTCGTACCCACTCATCGTAATGTTCGGGCTGGTCGAGTTTCGTCGTCAAAGAGGTGGCATCGAAATCACCTTCGCCCTCAGCGCCATCGTGGCAGTCAAGACAGTGTTCTCGCAAAAAATGCACTGACGATACAGGAATTTCGCTCGCGACAGGCGACTCTGCCGCAGCGGTAACAACCGTTGAGGCAACGGCACCGACGAGCCAGAGCAACGGGATCGGCAAGCAGAAATAGTGGCGCATGCAAAAGACCGGCTATGAAAAGGTGGGCGGGGTGACTACGGCACGGGAAGGACGGGGCTGCGCAGTCGGCGGGAGACCACCGAGTCTAACGTATTCTCCTCGCTTTTAACACTGAAATCCCTCGCGCTTCTTAAATTCGCAAAATCGCCCCAGCGACGAGATGAGTTGCTAAACTGTGTCGCAGACTATGCGGCACTCCGTCGTTATGAATCCACGCCACCTACCGCGCAACTTCGCCATTCCCCCCTCCGTCGGAGCGGCCTCAAGATCAATAATCCGCTCCTGCCGTCCAGTTGTGCCAACTTTTGCACAATCTGCGATAGATCTGGCTCCGACGTTTGAAACACCGCATCCCGCCAAAGAAACATGAAGATCGCACTGCTCATCCTGTGCCTATCGATGTCGGCGGTCTCTGCTGCACAATCGCCGGAAGCTGCCGCTAAAGCTTATTTCGACGCGCTGGCAGAATCAGACAAAAAAGCGTTGGTTGATGTAGTACACGAACCAAGTGCAATGCAGATCGGAAAATCCATCATTGCGGCATCACCAATGTTTCGCCGCAGCGGTGACACCGGTTTCTTCGAGATGATATTTGACCGCGTGCCCAGTGCCGGGGAGATCGAAGCGATGTCACCCGTAGAGGCATTCGCCGAGTACATGTGCGAACCCACACCCCCGGAGGAAGACTCGCCTGCTGTGCGAATCATTCTTGGGTCGGTCGCCGAGGGTGACTCGCTCGCCCATGTTGTCTATCGTGTGAAAGGCATGCCCAATCTTTCCGAGAAGTCACGCGATGTGCTAACTTGCGTGAAGCAAAATGAGAGGTGGCGAGTTGTCGTGTCTCCTCGCGTTTGGGACGCCTATATGAATTTCATGCTTCAGCCTGCGATGGCGAGACTGTCCGGCAAGAAAGCAGAACAAGCCGGGACACCCGAGTCAGCGAGTCGGGGCGAATTAGAAATGGAAGATCTTCCGCGCGGACCGAGTGATCGTTGACGTTCGTAGACGGACTCAGTTCGGACAATTCCCAAGGCCACCGGCCCAGCCCAGCGGGCGGCACATGAACTGCCGGTGGCGTGAGCCACCGGATTCGTTTGATCGGAAGGCTGCTAGACCGGAGGTCGACACATTCTGCACACGCCAGAGAACAGCACGATATGTGTCGCCCGCTGGGCTTGGGAGGCTACCTAAGATTAGTTCCGGTGGCTGACGCCACCGGCAGGGATCTGTCGGCCTCCGGCCTTTCAATCCGTTGCGACTGGATTAATTCCGTTCAACGCCCGAAATTGTTTGCGTCCGGCTGGGTGGTTCGATACCAGAACAGAAAGGGACAGGCATCTTCTGCTTGACCTTTCCGCTCGAACGCGTACGATAGAAGCGGTCGCGACGGTTGCGCGGCCAGGCTGTTCCTCCTAGTGGAGACGATCGGATGCCCCGTCAAGCTCGTGGTGAAGTTCTCGATCCCTCCGAAGTGCAGGTGGTGCATTGCATTCAGCGATGTGTCCGCCGAGCGTTTCTCTGCGGTGACGATCCGTTGACGGGGAACTCGTACGAACACCGTCGTGGTTGGATTCGCGATCGACTGGAGTTCTTGGCTTCGGTTTTCGCGATCGATTGCTTGACTTTTTCGGTGATGCACAACCACATTCACCTCGTCCTGCGCAGTCGGCCTGACGTGGTGGCGGCATGGTCCGACGAGGAAGTGGCGCGGCGTTGGCTGCGGTTATTTCCACGACGGCGCAACGAGGATGGTTCTCCCGCCGATCCCAGCAAGCCGGAGCTGGACATGATCCTCAATCAGCCCGACGTGCTGGCGGAAAGGCGACGACGGCTCTCCGACATCAGTTGGTGGATGCGCTGCACAGCGGAGAATATTGCTCGGAGGAGCAACGCCGAAGACGAGGTTCGGGGACACTTTTGGGAGGGTCGATACCGAGCGCAAATTTTACTCGATGAATCCAGTTTGCTCGTCTGTGCGGCGTATGTGGACCTCAATCCGATCCGTGCGGCATTGGCAGCGACGCCGGAGACCAGTGAGTACACCGGGGCGAAGGATCGGATCGACGATCTGAGCGAGCGAGAGGATCGCAGTCGGCCCAGCACGCACGATTGGGAGCGGAGTCGTCGTCGGCGACGTAGCGGTTGGATGAGTCCGATCGAGATTGATGAACAGTCAGACGAGGTCGGCCCCGCCGTGGAAACGTCAGGACGTCGGGCCAGCAGCAAAGGCTTCCTGTCGGTGTCGATGGCGAGGTATTTGGAGCTGCTCGACTGGACTGGGCGTCAGTTGCGAGCCGATAAAATCGGCAGTATTCCGGCACACCTACAACCGATCTTGCAGCGGATTGGACTGGACACTCACGGTTGGTGCGATGTGGTGCGGAAGTTCGGTCGCATTTTCAAGCGGGCGGCGGGCACGCCCGAGAGTCTTGCGGGCGAAGCGTGCCGTCGCGGGCAGGGCTGGCTGTGTGCTCGCGAGAACCCGCTGGGTCTGTCTTCGGTCTAGCCCGCTGCAAACCGCCTGCCTTGGAAGTCAGTTGGAGATAACTGCTGCGCGGTCAGGTTCTGCGTATCGATTCGGACTCATGTCACCTGCGTCAAATCGCCGATTTTTCGCCAAGAGCCCATTGCCATACGTTGGCAAAAAGTACGAAGTGCGCTATCGCCATCAAACCATACATGCCGACCTGCCAAGCGGTGAGTGAGAGAACGTCCGCCTTCACGGCAGCGACCAAGCCCCTGCCCGGCGATAGGTTGCGCATCGGAACGATTGTGAAGTACTGAAAAGCCACACCGAAGACTAAGGCAAACAGATAGTCGAGGATCCACACGGCAAATATTTTGCCCTCGTGAGAGTCCGGAAAGAGTGTTTTCCAGCCGACCCAGGTCGCCACCACCGGGAAGCCGAGCGCCAAAAATTCGGCGCAAACGTCGCCGAGCGTGCAGCCACTTCCGCAGTGAGCGGCCCCCTTGCCGACCATCGCGGGAAACGGAGTTTGGGCTTTGTTAGGTGGCTTCTCGTCGGAAGCTTTCGCTTATTGGACCTTTTGGCGGGTCGCCAGGCGACCATAATGATAGTAGGCCCAGACGGAAAACACCGTGCCAAACAAGGCGGTGACCGGCCATACCACATTCATGATCCACATGTGCTGGGGATGACCGGCAAGAATATCGATGGCAATTCAGAGGGCGCAAACCACCCCCAGTCCAAGTATCGCGATGGAAAGCACGGTGAACCATGCAGGAATCATTTTGAGCTCCTATGACTCTGTTAGGAGACGGTTTGTTGAGAGACGGTGCTTGAAGTGGCGGGATCGGATGAACCATTTCCGAGCTCAGCAATTCTCATTCCTTCCAGAGTCAGCATTTTCAGAGTCAGCAAGGACCAATGCGAGTGCTGAGATATGCCAGACCACGGCCGGTCTCACGAAGCCAGGTCGCGGGCGCAGGATCCTGTTTTGCTCGGACGGAGCTATTCCATCCCAAAGCGTTCCAATTGCAGGCATCCCATTTGCAGGCCTTGCCAGATGTTCCAAGCGTCGCCATGAGCAGCTCACCTTGCTGATCCAGGTTGGCTTCCGACGCGATCCCATTCCTTTACCTATTGCGAGTAAAGCATGTCCACCCAATCAACCAATTCGACCACAAAGCCACAGATGCAATCAGAGCCGACACCTCCGTTCCCGAAGCAGCATCTTGAAGGCACGGGACTGGAGTCCGAGCTCGATCCTCAACCGCGATGGAAAGCGCCTCGCTACAAACCATCTGGAAAACTAACGGGAATGCGAGCATTGATCACCGGGGGAGATTCCGGAATCGGACGTGCGGTCGCTTATCTGTACGCCCGTGAAGGTGCTGACGTAGCGATCACGTACCTGCCTGAGGAAGAGTCCGACGCCGCAGAGACTTGCCGAGCGATTGAACAGGAGGGGCGTCGCTGTGTGATGATCGAAGGTGATCTGACATCGTCCGAGTTTTGCGCTGAGGCAGTCATAAGGACCTGCGATGAACTCGGCGGTATCGATCTGTTGGTCAGCAATGCTGGTCGTCAAAATCGCAAGGAAAGCATCACCGAATTGAGCGATGAAGAGCTCGATAAGACGATGAAGACAAATGTCTATGCCTACATGCGATTGGCGCGTGAAGCCGTGCCTTACATGCAGCCGGGCTCGGCGATCATTGCCACCGGCAGCGAAGTCGGCTTTGAAGGCAGCGCTCGGCTGCCTGATTACGGAGCCACCAAGGGTGCGATTCACACACTCACCAAGACGCTCGCTCAACAGCTCATGGACAAGGGGATTCGCGTCAACTGCGTTGCGCCTGGCCCCGTTTGGACGCCGCTCAATCCGGCCGACGATGGCGTCACTGCGGAGCAGGTTTCCACCTTTGGACAGAAACTGGGCGCGTCGCCGATGCAGCGGCCAGCGCAACCCGAGGAGATCTCTCCCGCCTATGTGTTTCTCGCCAGCGACGCGGATTCCAGTTTTGTCACTGGGGCCATCCTGCCTGTTACTGGCAAACCAGTTTAACGAGCTGTGCGATAGCGAATTCGTAGATTCAACGATTTTCATTTGCGAAACAAGAACTGCTCCTGTCTCGGTCAATGAAACTTGCCGCGTATCATTTCACCTCCGTTTAGAATCGTTTCAATCATGAGCAAAACCCACTTCGCCAACGTCGATAAGATACCGTACGAGGGACCCGACTCGGACAACCGCCTTGCCTTTAAGTATTACAATGCTAATGAGCAGGTCATGGGAAAGACCCAGGCGGAGCATCTTCGCTTTGCGGCTGCGTACTGGCACAGCCTGACCAGCCTCGGTTCCGATAAGTTTGGCGACCCGACGATCCAACGGCCTTACAAGCAAGCCGGTGATCCCATGGATATGGCGCGAGCGAGATTGGATTATGCGTTTGAATTCTTCAGTAAGCTGGGCGTGCCCTTCTTTTGCTTTCACGATACCGATCTGGCTCCCGAGGCAGACACACTCTCCGAAAGCTTGAAGCGGACCGACCAAATGGTCGAACTCGTCAAAGAGAAGATGCAAGAGACGGGCATTGGAGTCTTGTTCGGTTCACAAAACCTTTTCGAGAACCGCCGATTCATGGCGGGAGGCTTCACCAATCCGTCGCCAGACGTGTTCGCGTGGGCAGCCGCCAAGACGAAAAAGATGATCGAGGTCTGCCACGAGCTGGACGCCGGAGGTCAGGCGTTCTGGGGCGGGCGTGAAGGCTATGCCACCATGCTCAATACCGATGTGAAGCACGACCAAGAACAACAAGCAGCGTTCTTTCACATGGCCGTCGATTACAAGCAGAAGATCGGGTTCAAGGGCCAGTTTTACATCGAGCCTAAGCCCCGCGAGCCGTTGAAACGGCAATACGATTTCAATGTCGCTGCCGTCCACGCTTTCCTGCAACGTTATTCACTAACCGAGCATATCAAAGTTAACCTGGAGGCAAACCATGCCACGCTAGCCAACACCGCCTTCCTTTATGAAATCGAGTATGCGTTTGCGAACGATATCTTTGGTTCGCTCGACGCAAACCGAGGCGACAAATTGCTCGGCTGGGATACAGACCAGTTTCCTACCGATCGCTACCAAGCCGCGCTTGTTATGCATTCAGTTCTTAAGCACGGCGGGTTCACGAACGGCGGACTGAACTTCGACTGCAAACTTCGCCGTCAGTCGATCGATCCTCTCGATCTGTTTTATGCGCACATCGGAGCGATGGACACCTATGCACGAGGGCTACAAGCCGCAGCCAAAATGCTTCAAGACGGTGTACTCGAAGAAATTGTAAAGCAACGCTACTCGGGCTGGGAGACGGATTTGGGTCGGAAAATCCTGAACGGCAAGTGCGACTTCTCCGAGCTTCAGCAGCACGCCATGAAGATTGGTGAACCAGAACTTCAAAGCGGTCACCAGGAGCTGCTGGAAAACATCTTGAATGATTATGTCTGAGATTCGACGCTCGTCCGTGGACGGCAGTTTGGTGGAGACCAAAGCCTAAAGCAATGAACTAGACGATGCACGTGAGTCGCCGAGTTGAGTTTAATGCAGTGGTCAGTCGTTCGTGGTGACCACATGATCGGTAACCGTGTCACCGTCTCGCCGGACAAGCGTGTGGGGTTGTGTTGGGCGTCGGCGAATCATGACGAATCCGTATTTGACGAACCGGAGAAGATTCGCTTGGATCGCCGCCTCAATCCACACGTTTCCTTCGGTTTTCGCGAGCATCTCTGCCAGGGCGCTGCCCACGCGAGACTCGTCATTCGATCGCTATTGGAGTCGCTGTGTGAACGTGTCGAACGCATCGAAGTGCTCCGGAGCGTGCCTCTACTCGAGCGTGAAGAACAATATGAACGCCGCGTAGGTTACCAGCAGCTGGACGTGCGATTCCATCCTCTGCAATCAACTTGAAGTATCGAGGATGCAATTACTCGCGTCAACCGTTTCACCAGCACCGCAACGATCGGTGTCGACACCTTCGCAACGATACTACAAACGTCCTTAGAGCCTATCCAAAAAGGGGTCTGACCCTTTGGCGGCGAGTCATTTCGTAGGGTATTTAACGGCCTCGCCGGAGAGGGTCAGACCCCTTATCGGATAGGCTCTTAATCTTACCACTTGAGACAGGGCACTTGGTACACTTGGGTAGCTCTCGCCTCTCGATCCGGTGGTTCGCAGCAAGAACGAGGGAGATCGATATAATGTTGAGAAGGTCATTTCGAGATTGCACCTGGCGTATTGGCAACAGGCGATCTGTACCGCCCGACAAACATCCAGGAGAAGGTCCCGGAAGTCATGCTCGCGCACGGCCATCGCGAGGATGCACGCTGGCAACTGACGCTCCACAACACAACCTGAAAGTAAAATTATGAAACGCCGCCGAATTCTTTATGCCGGGCTGGGCTTGGCCGTCGGAACGCCGCTGTTAGCTGCCGTAAAGCAGGGCCGTTTTGATGCTGCCGCGGATGTGTTGCGGAATGCGACCGCATCGGGCCAAGTCGAATCCGCTACGTTTTACGTGCGTCAGCAGGACGAAGCTTTCTCGCAGGCTTACGGTGGTGCAACGGTGGATTCCAGCTTTTTGCTGGGCTCGATCTCAAAGCCCATTTCAATTGCGGCAGTCATGTCTTTATACGATGCGGGCGAATTCAAGCTGGATGATCGAGTCGTTAAGTATCTGCCCGAATTTCGGGGCGACGGCCGGGAACATATCTCAATGCGACAGCTGATGACGCATAGCTCAGGTCTGCCTGATCAGTTGCCAGAAAATGCTGAACTGCGAGCAGCTCATAGCCCATTGTCGCAATTCGTCTCCGCAGCCGTTCGGACTCCATTGCTGTTCGCGCCGGGTTCGAAATACAGCTATTCCAGCATGGCCATTCTGCTGGCGTCGGAAGTGGCTCAGCGAATCACGAATTTGCCGATTGACACGATGGTGGACGAAGTTGTCTGTCAGCCGTTGCGGCTCCAGCAGACGGCTCTGGGAATGGGTCGATTGAAAAAGGAATCATTAATGCGGTGCCAGGTCGAACACGCGGCTCCCGAATCCGGCGCGGGAGATCCACGTACCAAATCCTGGGACTGGAACAGCAGCTATTGGCGTCAACTTGGAGCTCCCTGGGGCGGAGCGTTTGCGTCGGCGAGTGACGTGGCTCGGTTTCTGGATGCATTTCTGCGCCCTCAGGGGATGATGTTGCAACCGGAGACGGCTCGCACGATGATCCAGAATCAAAATCCACCCAGCATGAAAGCTCGAGGTCTTGGATTCGATCTGGGAATCGGTTTGAACGGCCCCGCCCGAGACAATGTCTTCGGTCATACGGGTTCCACGGGCACGATCTGCTGGGCGGATCCGACCACTGATTCAGTCTGCGTCGTGCTGACGACACTTCCCAGTCGAGCAATCACGCCGCACCCTCGTGAAGTGGCGTCCCGCTGTTTCGTCGAAACACTTCGCTCCTGATTTCACGAATGAACTGGCTCCGAAGCGGCAAAATCGATGCATCGGCTCTGGTAACTTACTCAACTCGGCGAGTTAGGTGCATGCGATGGTTCACGGATCGGTGTAAACCACGCGGCCGCCCACAGTAAGTGAAAATCGTATGACACGGAAAGGTTGCAGCCATGCCGCGTATACATCGAACTAACCGTTTTGAATTCGGAAGGCAAGTTGCTGTAACTCGCTGGCGAGGTCCACGTTGATGACGGCAACGGCGGACGAGACGCGCAGCGTCGTCGGGGCAAAATTCAGAATTCCTTGTATGCCGAGTCCGACGACTTGGGCGGCCACGTCCATGGCTTGTTCGCTTGGAACAGCGAGAATGGCGAGTTCGGGCTTGAGCTCCCGCAAGACCGGCCCGAGTTCGTCCATTGGTAGAATGCGGGTGTTCCCAACGATGCCACCGATTTTGGCCGGGTCCGTATCGAACGCAGCAGCGAGCGAGAATCCCAGACGCTCGAAGCCGCGGTAGCGTAACAAGGCGTTGCCCAGGAATCCGACCCCGATCATGACGGCTTTCCAGTGAACGCCGCTGCCCAAGACGGCCCCGATGTGATCGGCCAGTGACGACACGTCGTAGCCAACGCCGCGCCGGCCCACGGATCCGATCGAGCTGAGGTCACGTCGAACGACTGCTGCGGAGACGTTCACCATCGCGGCGAGGTCACGGCTATTCGTTGATGTTTGTCCCGCGTCGAGAAGGCGGTGCAGCTCGCGAAAATACAAACTCAGTCGCCCCACTGCAGGCGTAGACAAATCGGTACGAGCAACGTGACCGGAACCATCCTCGGTAGGGGGCTGAAACGGCTTGAAGGCGGTCATGAAGTGATTTTCCCAAGCTGGAGGCTGCACAATCGGAACAAACGATAACATCCGAGCGGACGGCACGCTCGCACTGCCCAGTCGCGATATTTTACCTGGTCAGCCAGGTTTCTTTGTTCCATGATTCATCCGCAGACGATGTAGTTTGTGCATCGGAATCATTTTCGCTATCCCGCACGCCTTGTGCGATTGTTAGCGGCGAGTGATTGCAACTCGACCCTCCCGCTTTTGTAAGCGACCGACGGCTTTAGTGTGGCCGACCGGTAACACGCGGACAAGAGAGATATCGGGGACGCAACGCGGTATCTACCGTTTTCGCTCCACATGGACTGGGTTGCTGGAAATGACTTGCGATGTTGATGGGCGATGCCGGGGGGTTCCGGCTGCCAGTGGAAAGCTAAGTCTTGCGACGCTCCCGTGCGTCGTTACTTGAGAGGAAAGTGTTATGAAAAGGTTGTGGTTACTGCCCGCACTAGCGTTCATCGCTGTTGTGTCGGGTGCCAATGCTGCTCATGCTGCGTATTGTAGCACGATCAGTTACCAAGGCTGTAGCAGCTGTGGCGGCGGCTCCGTCGTTGCTGACGGCGGTATTGTCGAAGGCGATTCAGTCGTCGTCGATGGTTCCGTTGCTGCTGCCGCTCCTGGTGCGGTCATCAGTGAAGGGACTGCTAACGGTGGATCTTACACCGTGATGCGTACCGTTCGCGAAACGGTGATGGAGCAAGTCCAAGAGACTCGCCACCGCACCCGGAATGAAACGTATTACGTTGACCAAGTCGTCAATCGCACCCGAATGGTCCCGGAAACGGTCCAGAAGGAAGTGCAGTACACCGTCATGGTGCCAACGTACGAAACCCGTGAAAAGACGATCAACTACACAGTCAACAAGCCTGTGTACGAAACTCGCTCGCGAGTGATCAACTACACGGTCAAGAAACCAGTGTACGAAACTCGCCAAAAGACGATCAACTACACGGTCATGAAGCCCGTTTACGAACAACACGAACGCGTGATCAATTACACCGTTCAAAAACCTGTGTACGAAACTCGTACGAAGACGATCAACTACACCGTCAACAAGCCTGTGTACGAGACTCGTCAAAAGACGATTAACTACACTGTATGCGTGCCCGTTTACGAAACTCGTACACGGAACATCAACTACACGGTTTACAACACCGTGCGTGAAGACAAATGTCGCACCGAGAACTACACCGTCTGCGTTCCACAACAGTACACCAAGACCATTCAAGTCAAGGGTGGACATTGGGACACAGTGACCGAAACAGTTCCCGGCCCAATGATTCGCCGTACAGTGCGTGAGCCCGGAACGTGTCACTACGATCCGTGCACATGCCGTACGACATACATCCCCGGCGCTGCCGCGTCGAGTGTGTTCAAGGTTGCCCCAAGACGATCTGCAAGAAAGTTTGGGTTCCTACCTGCGAAGAGCGCGAAGTCACATGCACGAAGTACGTAAAAGAATGCCGCACCCGCGAGATTCCTTACACCGTATGCCGTCGTGTTCCTGAGTGCCGTACCAAGGTTTGCGAATACAAAGTTTGCAAGATGGTCCCAGAATGCCGCACAAAGACCTGCAACTACACCGTTTGCACCATGGTCCCAGAGTGCCGCACCAAGACCTGCGAATACAAGGTTTGCAAGATGGTTTGCGAAAACCGTCAAAAGGTTTGCAAGTACACCACTTGCAAGATGGTCCCAGAATGCCACACGAAGACCTGCAACTACACCGTCTGCAAGACAGTTTGCGAAAACCGTCAAAAGACCTGCAACTACACCGTGTGCAAGATGGTCCCAGAATGCCGAACCAAAGTGTGCAGCTACAAGGTTTGCAAGATGGTTCCCGAGTGCCGCACCAAGACTGTGTGTCACACCGTTTGCCGCAAAGAATGCTACCAAGACACGATCCGTGTAGCCAAGTGCCGCCAAGTGTGCGAGCCTTACACCGTGACGAAGTGCGTTCCACGCGTTGTTTGCCGTCAAGTTCCCGTGACTGTTTGCTGCCCAACTCCTTGCTGTGCTGCTGACAACGGTTGCGATTCTTGCGGATCGGCTTCGGATTGTGGTTGTGACAGCGGTTGTGGCCAAGCAGCTCCTTGCTGTGCTCCCCGTCAATCGTGCCTGAAAGGCTTGTTGCACAAGATCTTCCGTAGTCACAATGGCGGATGCGATTGCCAAGTTGCTGAGCCTTGCTGCGACGCAGCACCATCTTGCGGATGCTAATCATCCATCCTGGTGGATTGCCTAGTAAGCGACGTCAAAGAGGACGCTTTCCACGCTGAGCATCGCTTTCCCAGAACGAATTCCGCTTGCCGTGTCTGTTCGGATATCATTTCGAAAAACGAACAGCCGGTAGCGGGTTCGGGCGGGGAAACCGCTCACAGAGTGTGAAAAACGTCAAGACTCCAAATCGGGGCTGAGTTTCTTCCAAAAAAGAAACTCACCCCGTTTTTTTTGCGCCCACCGGACTGTCCAGCGCAAGGCGAAATGCTGTGAGTGGCCCGTCGTCTATGCATTGATGGGCAAACCATTGCTCCCGTCAACTATGAGCCACCGGACTACCTCTGATTGGTCCCTGACCCTTACCGGCACGAACCTACTCGAAATTCGAGTGGTCTCTTCTCGCCCGGTGATTCTAATCGCTGTCAGACTGACGCCCGAAGCTGCAAACGCTACGTACCGCAATTTCATCGGTCGTCAACACAACGTCCGTACTTTCGGACGACAAAGCGACGATGCTGCCCTCGACGACCGCGGCCGATAGGTCAGAAACTGGAGTCCTGAATAAACGATATTTTTGGTTGCGAATGCGAAAATCTCAAGAGGTCGGAAATACTGGACGCGCGGCCGCCGTAGAGGTTATGCTGAGCGCTTCCTACCTTCCGCGAATCAGTTGTCCCACCTATGTCGCGAACACTCCTTGCCGTTGCCACGCTACTCTGCGTTACATCACCGCTCAGAGCAGACGTCGACTATGAAGCCGACATTAAGCCAATTTTCCAAGAGAAATGCGGTGCCTGTCACGGTGTCCTTCAACAAGAGGCTGGACTCCGACTCGACGCAGGTGCGTTGATTCGTGGCGAAGACGACCCCAATGGCATATTGGACTTAGACGATCCTGCCGCCAGTCTGCTGATCGAGCGTGTGACAGCGACCGACATCGACGAGCGAATGCCGCCTGCCGAACAAGGTACGCCGTTAACCGATCAACAGGTCCAGCATTTACTGCAGTGGATCGAGCTCGGTGCCCCCAGCCCTGCGGACGAAGTCATCATGGACTCGCCTTCAGAGCATTGGGCCTATCAATCGCCCGTGAAATCCGAGCTGCCTAAGAATGTTCCCCAACCGTGGGCGGCCAACCCAATCGATTCACTGACGTTTGACGAATGGCGGAACGTGGGTTTGGTTCCCGTTGAATTTGCTGACCCAGCAACGATTCTGCGACGGCTCCATTTTGATGTGACCGGTTTGCCACCAACGCTTGAAGACCAGAGGTCGTTTCTGGCGGACCCGTCCGACGATGCTTGGAGAGAGCGAGTGGACCGCTTACTAGCGGATCCTGCGTACGGCGAAAACTGGGCGCGCTACTGGATGGATGTCTGGCGGTATAGTGATTGGGATGGTTACAAGGACGAACTTCGTGGCAGTCAGCGACACATCTGGCATTGGCGGGACTGGATCGTGGAATCGCTTAATGCCGACAAAGGATATGACGCGATGACGCGTGAGATGATCGCCGGCGACGAGATCGATCCCGAAAACCTGGAAGTCTTGCGAGCGACCGGACTTCTGGTCCGCAATTTTCATAAGAGCAATCGCGACATTTGGTTGGACGCGACGGTTGAGCACACAGCCAAAGCATTTTTTGGAATGACGATTGCCTGCGCTCGCTGCCACGACCACAAATACGATCCAATATCCCAGCGCGAATATTACGCCTTCCGTGCAATTTTTGAACCTCACCAGGTGCGGACGGAGCGATTGCCAGGACAGGCCGATTTAAATCAACAGGGCCTCCCGCGCCTATGACGCGGATCTTAATGCCCCAACCTATTTGTACGTCAGCGGCAACGAAAAGAATCCCGATAAAGAGCACCCGCTCGATCCCGCCCTTCCAGAAATCATTTCCGTTCCCTACCAGGTCCGGTCGGTGAACCTGCCGAATATCGCGTCGAACCCGTTCCTGCGTGAGTACATCGAATCCGAAGAGCTTGCTGAGGCGAGCAGCAGTTTGAACGCGACGAAGGCGACACTCGCAACTATCAATAGCGACCAAAATGCTGGTGAAGTGCAGGTCGCCATCGCTCGCCAACAGGTTACCGTGGCTGAAACGAGTATGGAGTCATTGAAACGACGCTGGGACGCAACCCGAACCAAACTCAGTGATGAAGCGACGGCTGCAAATCTTGCGGTTGAAGCGGCCAATGCTGAACGCATATTCCACTTCCAGGACTCCCTTTTGGAGTTGCTGAAGCAACGGGACGTCCTCGCAAAAGCAGAGCAGTCCAATCAATCGGATGCGAAGAAGAAAAAGGCAGCAATCGATGCGGCGAAAAAGAAACTTTCCAAGGCGGAAAAAACACTTGTTGACGCTTCGGCAAACTTGGTCGCGACCGATGGCAACTTCACTCCCGTTGGAACGAGCTACCCAACGACGAGCAGTGGCCGACGAACGGCGCTCGCTGATTGGATCACTAACCCCCATAATCCGCTAACGGCGCGAGTAGCGATCAACCACATTTGGCTGCACTACTTTGGTGAGCCTCTGGTCCAAAGCGTTGACGATTTTGGACTTCGAGCCCCGCCGCCCGTCCACCAGAAGGTGTTGGACTGGCTGGCTGTCGAACTGATGGAGCACCAGTGGAGCATGAAGCACATCCACCGATTAATTCTCAATTCGCGCCTGTACCGAGTTACGTCGTCAGCCACGCCAACTTCGGTAGCAGCGTTTGCCGATAACTCGAAGATGGATCCCGACAACCTTCATATTTGGCGTGCAAATATTCGCCGTTTGAATGCGGAACAGGTTCGCGACAGTTTGCTGGCCGTCGCGGGCACGCTCGACCGAACGATGGGAGGCGCAGATATTGATTTTCGCGAAGGTGAAACCGTGCTGCGGCGGAGTCTCTATTTTCGGCATGCCTACGAGAAGCAAATGCGGATGCTGGTCGTGTTCGACGCGGCCAATCCGACCGACTGCTATCGAAGATCTGAGAGCGTCGTCCCTCAGCAGTCCCTTGCACTGGCAAACAGTCCTCTCGCGATCGACCAGTCGAGAAGGGCAGCGGCACGAGTGAGTAGTGAAACCAGCGACAATTCCGATTTCATACAGCGATCCTTTGCAGTTATCCTGGGGCGTCAGGCAACGAGAGAGGAGAAGATTGCCTGCGAGCGTTTTCTGAATCGGCAAACCCAGCTTTTGTCCGAGCCGACTCAGCTCGCCGCGCTAACCGGCACTGCAAAAACCACTGTGCCTCCCGCCTCTGACGCGACAGGACGGGCACGTGAGAATCTGATTCACGTGCTGGTCAACCACAACGATTTTGTGACGGTGCGATGAACATGAATCTACCCAGCGATAGAAGCAAATTGTTTTCCGAACGGAACCGACGAGGTTTTCTGCAAGACCTCGGCTTGGGATTTGGCAGTATTGCCCTCTCCAGTCTTCTGCATGGCGATGGCGTCGCCGATACGAACTTGGCCAAACTTGCACCGAAGGCGAAGAGCGTGATCTGGCTGTTCATGATCGGTGGGGCGAGTCATATGGAAACGTTTGATCCCAAGCCCCGCCTGAATGAGTTGGCTGGGAAAACAATCAACGAAACACCATTTGCCAGAGTCTTGGAGTCACCGTTTCTCGCGAACGAGCGAGTCGTGGCGTTTGACCCCAATAATGGCTTTATCCGCAATGAAATTTTTCCGCTGCAGATTGGTTTTGCCCCACGAGGTGAGAGCGGGATTGAAATCAGCGACTGGTTCCCCCACGTCAGCAAATGTGCCGACGACCTTTGCGTGATTCGTTCGATGTGGACCGAAGACAGTAACCACGGCGCCCAGTTGCAGTTTCATACCGGTCGGCACCGTGTCGACGGATTCTTTCCCACGATTGGGTCGTGGGCAACGTATGGTCTGGGGTCTCTCAACGACAATTTACCTCAGTTCGTGGTTCTGGGGACACCCGTCGCTGACTGTTGCGGTGGCCGGGAGTGTCATCGTGCGAACTATTTAGGTCCTCAATACGATGGCGTGCCATTGGACATTGATTCGGACACCCCCTTGCCGTACGCCGCACCCCCAGAGGGCGTGTACCGAGAAGAGCAATCGAGTGAATTTGAGCTTTTGCGTCAACTCAATGGAATCTCAGCGGAACAATTTCCTGACGATGACGCATTGAGGGCTCGAATTCGATCGTATGAGTTGGCGTTCCGAATGCAGACGGCGGTGCCCGACGTCGTGCGGCTGGAAGACGAGTCAGCACTGACCCAGCAACAATATGGACTTGATCAGAGCGAAACAAAAGTATTCGGACGCCAAATGTTGACCGCTCGCCGGTTGGTGGAAAGCGGCGTTCGGTTTGTGCAGGTTTACCATGGCAGCAATGGCGGAGCCGGGCACTGGGACAGCCACAAAGGTTTGAAAGCGGGCCATAGCAAACTGTGCAAACAGACCGATCAACCCATCGCAGCCTTACTTCAGGACTTGAAGCAACGAGGACTACTCGACGAGACCCTCGTGGTCTGGGCGACTGAATTTGGTCGTACTCCGGGTGCCCAGAGTTCCGATGGTCGCGATCATCATCCCTACGGATTCTCGGTTTGGATGGCTGGCGGGGGCGTCAAAGGCGGGATGACTCACGGAGCTACCGACGAGCTCGGATTTCATGCCGTCGAAGATCGTCATTATGTAACGGACATCCACGCGACCGTCCTTCACCAACTCGGATTGAACCCGCGTGAACTGGTTGTTCCCGGCCGCAAACGGCTGGAGAAGGATTTTGGTCAAGTCATTCGCGAGGTCATCGCTTAGCGACAGCAAAACCACAAGAGTTTTCGGGACACGAACCGCGACAGTTCGCGACCAAGATTCTGAACCTCGGCGACTACTCCAAGCTGGTAAACGGGTGTCAGGCTGGGATCAAACAAATATGGCTCATCCGACCGAAGCGTGCGCGATGGTGACTGGAGGTTTTCTGAGGATCGCGGTAGGGACGGCTGTTGCCAGCCGCCCCCCGCACAGATCCGTACGTGAGCCTTGACTCATACGGCTCCTCCGTTGGGTCAAACGATCGCGACACACTGTGACGCTACCCGTCGTGATTTCCCGTGACGCTCCAATTGATACTTGTTCCGGCTCAGAGTCCGAAGCATCGACGCCAATCCGGCAATACTTCCCTTCAGTGAGGTCCCTTTCCTCGGCGGATTCCGCCACTGCGGTCGCAGCTTTGTTCACCCGCGTCGACGGTACTACGGCCTCATCTGCCATCCCATCCGCGTTCATACCAGAATTGCGCTCATAGAGGTTCGCTGGTCGCCCTGGCAGTGAGTCATCACGACTTGACCCCAGGGGCAAATGGGACTTCCCGGTTCTCGCGTTTGGAATTTTCCACGCATGCACAGGTTCTTCGACTCCGCCATGTCCAGACTACCCTTACCAAAGCGGTGTAGCTGGTGTTGCCTTCCCGACGCATATGACACGGTCGGCACATGGAAGACCTGATTTCGGAGCTCAATTAGCTGGCCTACGCTTCCCCCTGCACGGACGCTCAGCACGACGTTGTTACCTTCGTCGCACCTCCGCCGGAGGCCGAAGTAGTTGGTTAGACCTTCCTCGTAAGAAACTTTCATTCTCGATTCCAAACCGGTTTTATCCCGGCACTCCATAACTCAAGTGTCCAATGATTTGTTTAATAAAAGCGTCCTCGGCGAATCGAAACTCGCCGAGAACCGTCGGCACCGTTGGCGCACCGTCGACCGGGATATCCCTTGTCAAGTTGCACCTCTGCAGAGCTTAATTCCGTTTCTCCCGGCAGACCCAGTATAAGGTCCAGCGACAACTCGCACAAATTATCATTGGACGCTTGAGCCATGGAGTGCCGGGATAAAACCGGTTTGGAATCGAGAATGAAAGTTTCTTACGAGGAAGGTCTAACCAACTACTTCGGCCTCCGGCGGAGGTGCGACGAAGGTAACAACGTCGTGCCGAGCGTCCGTGCAGGGGGAAGCGTAGGCCAGCTAATTGAGCTCCGAAATCAGGTCTTCCATGTGCCGACCGTGTCATATGCGTCGGGAAGGCAACACCAGCTACACCGCTTTGGTAAGGGTAGTCTGGACATGGCGGAGTCGAAGAACCTGTGCATGCGTGGAAAATTCCAAACGCGAGAACCGGGAAGTCCCATTTGCCCCTGGGGTCAAGTCGTGATGACTCACTGCCAGGGCGACCAGCGAACCTCTATGAGCGCAATTCTGGTATGAACGCGGATGGGATGGCAGATGAGGCCGTAGTACCGTCGACGCGGGTGAACAAAGCTGCGACCGCAGTGGCGGAATCCGCCGAGGAAAGGGACCTCACTGAAGGGAAGTATTGCCGGATTGGCGTCGATGCTTCGGACTCTGAGCCGGAACAAGTATCAATTGGAGCGTCACGGGAAATCACGACGGGTAGCGTCACAGTGTGTCGCGATCGTTTGACCCAACGGAGGAGCCGTATGAGTCAAGGCTCACGTACGGATCTGTGCGGGGGGCGGCTGGCAACAGCCGTCCCTACCGCGATCCTTGAAAACCTCCGGCGCACCCTTCGGTCGGATGAGCCACAAATATTCGTTCGAAGTCAGGCAACAGGTTCGCGGTGCATTCGGCGATTGTTGTGCCTACTGCAAAGCAGCCGGATCTTTGACAGTAGTCACGTTCGAAATCGAACACATCGTTCCGGTCGCACGGGATGGTCTGGGCTGGAAGAATTCGCACGGTACCGGGAACGCGGGC
The DNA here is from genome assembly GCA_963763175.1 of uncultured Planctomycetota bacterium. Lineage (GTDB taxonomy): Bacteria > Planctomycetota > Planctomycetia > Pirellulales > Pirellulaceae > Rhodopirellula. The sequence continues at coordinate 2,839,151 of CAVXOB010000011.1, forward strand.
GATACGATTACCAGTGGCTTAGAAGGGGCCTGGACATCCACCCCGGCGCAATGGTCCCACGACTACTTCGAAAACCTGCTGGGCTACGACTGGGAGTTGACCAAAAGCCCGGCGGGTGCGTCACAGTGGATCCCGGCCGAAGGCGGCGGCGAGGGCACCGTTCCGGATGCTCACGACCCCGACAAAAAACACGCCCCCATGATGTTTACGACCGACTTGGCATTGAAGACGGATCCGGCCTACGCAAAAATTTCGAAGCGATTCCATGACAACCCAGAACAGTTCGAGGAAGCGTTTGCCAAAGCTTGGTACAAGCTGATCCACCGCGACATGGGGCCCGTATCACGCTGCCTGGGTCCTTGGGTGGCGGAACCACAATTGTTTCAAGATCCCGTCCCGGCGGTCGACCACGATTTAGTCACCGATCAAGACATCGCAGACCTCAAGAAAAAAATCCACAGCAGACATTACTCAGGGACACAGCACGTTTCACTCGCGATTGTCTAGCTTCGATGCATCCGAGCCGTCCAGGAGATGCGCGGTGAAGGCAATCGCGAGCTTTCGTTGATGAACCCGTTGTCCAAGTGCTCTGTCCCCCTGAGTCTCCCCTCAAGTCACGATCAATCCAGTCACCGGCGACGGCGAAGTTCGCACGACGTTCGTCAAACCGAGTGATCCCGCCGCCGAGAACCAACCCAAGATTAACCCGATCGCCGACATTCGATCGGTACAATTACCAGATGATCCTCTCGCCAAAATCCAGTCGGCGGTGCCCAGGATTTTAGATGATTTGAAGTTGTCATCGGGCGAAGCTTTTGGCGGTCGCCGGTCGGCCAGTCTCGTATTTGCCGCCGAAGCCGATGGAGTTCCGTGCCTGGTGACTTATTCGGTAGGTGGCGGCGGTATCACATCCGTTCGAGAAGACGACCGACCGACGATGGACACCAAAACATTCTTACAACGATTGCATCTAGCCAGGATGTATTCGCCAGGTTTCGATACACGTTGGATTTGGGCATTGCTGGTCGATGCCATGTTCGTCTCGATGGTCTTTTGGGGCGTCTCCGGGTTGATGATGTGGTGGCAAGTCAAACGCACACGATTGCTTGGCGGCGGTGTGCTGATCGCCAGCGTGGTATTTGCCACGTTGCTTGCGATGAACATGCACGACACGTTGACAACCGGCGGTGGGCGCGGTGGCGGTGGTAATCGCGGCGGGGCAGCGGCTCCACCGAAAGAAGCGAATCTCGATGCCGACTCTATCGGTTCCGTTTCAATGGTAACGCGATAGCCGGTCGCATCGCTTTCAAACAATGCCGATCTAACTCAATTTTCACACGATAAGACTTGCTATGTAATTGACTCTTTCAATCGCTTCGGTTGCATTATTCTTTGTCACGCCAGGGCCACTGCTTTCAGCCGACGATGGATCGACTTCGCAGAATGACCAATGGACGGTTCCCGAATCACTTCAAGCTGAGATGAGCAACGCTGCCGATGAGGTTCATCAAATTGTCTGGCCTGACCTGTCCGGTCTGGTCCAGGCAGGCGAGAAAGTATCGCACCAGGCATGGGTATCCAAGCCGATGCGAGTGAGGATCGGCTGCAAGTGCGAGGGGATCACACCGACGTTGTCACTGCGGAGTTGACGTCCCTTCCAGTCGAGCAATTCCAGATAGCTCGCCAAAGAGAAACTTAAGAAACCTTTCAGGCTGCCTCGCCTGCCCGATTGATCCAGGTGCGGCCCGACAGGATCGTGCTGCTCGTCAATTTCGATCGGACTCATCCAGCCACTGTGCTGGCGACCGCGGCTTCGCTCCCAGTCATGGGTGCTTTCGCGTGTCTGATCTGAGCTGCGAGTCAAGTCGTCAATCCGATCCTTGCCTCCGGTGTATTTGCTCGATTCAGGCGTTTCCGCCATGGCGGCACGAATCGGGTTGAGATCAACGTAGGCCACACACGCCAACAAGCTCGCTTCATCGAGGAGCACCTGTGCCCGAAAACGTCCTTCCCAAAAGTGGCCGCGAGCTTCGTCCTCGGCGTTACTGCGGCGGGCAATTTTCTCGGCGAGACAGCGCATACCAACTCACGTCAGACAATCGCTGGCGCCGCGACGCTAGAACCTCAGGCTGATACAGGATCAAACGTCAGGCAATCGATAGCGAACACCGATGCCAGGAATTTCATACGGTCGTGGATCCAGCCCCTGCGGTGCTCAAAGCACTCTCCCGTAACGGGATCGGTCCCACAGAGCCACGCCTTGCGGACGCATCTCTCGATACAGTGGGGGATCTGAATCTCATTTGGATCGATCACTTCCCCACGAGCTTGCCTGGGCATCTTCATCACCTCCATCAGCGTCACGGTTTTGAGCAGCGAAACCATCGGCAATGGTATCGCGTTCGAGGGCAACTATTCATTGCCTGTCCCTGTTCTACTGTTCCGCCACTGCGGTCTGTGGGAAGGTCCGCTCCGCACCCACGCCACGTCTCGAGCGCCGCGCAGCGAGCCTCGCCCGATCTGCAATTCGTTCCTGACGCCGAATTCTTGGAGTCGGAGTACTGTGAGGCTCAGACGGATGGGACGCGCGAGTTGCAGTTGGTAATCGATCCCGACTTCCTTTAACCCGGTGCCAAGTCTCGCACTTTTTTCCGCGTGGGAAGTCCGGACCGGCTGGCGGTGCGCGCCGAAGGGCCACTTCAATCCTTCAGATACACGTATTGTGCCCGTCTCTTGTCCCATCGACGCCAAATTCGCCGCGCGGCGCGGCGTCTGCTCAGCCGAAAACGCGTTTCGGGCCTGGCTCTCCCTCTTCACTGCGAAAAATCTGGCCGCGCGAGTGGGAAACCCTCGCCATCTCTGGTAAAACCAAGGGGCAAGTGGGAGTAAATTCGCGATCAGTTATCAGGACAAAGTACGTCATTGAACGGGGGTGGGCTGCAGGTGCCAAGGCAAAAGATATCGTTGCTGCTCTCCGGGGGTGGATTCCGCGCCACCATGTTTCATCTAGGGACAGTCCGGTATCTTCGAGAAACGAATCGACTGGCCGATGTGAATCGTGTTTTCTCGGTTTCTGGTGGCAGCATTCTTGCGGCGCATCTGGCGATTAACTGGAGCGATTACTGTGGGAACGAAAAACAGTTTGACCGCGCAGCTTCGGAACTCGTTGGTTTTGCGCAAAGCGGTCTACGTGAGACGATCATTCGCAAAACGGTTTTGTGTTTGATCCTTGCGTCGCTTGGCCTGAGTCTTATGCTTACCACGGTATGGCTTTGGATCGGGCTCGATCGATTGATGTCGTGGCTGATTTTGGCGGCTTTCATCGTTCCCGCACTGTTCGTCATTCGGACGCTTGATCAGTGGTTTCGGCCCGTCGCGTTTCTTGAGCAGGGATACCGACGCCTTTACAAGTCATCTTCGTTGCAGGACCTGCGCGATGTCCCCGTCACGTTTCATTTTCTTGCGACGAATTTGACGACGGGAAATATCGCGTGTTTCACAGACACCGGAATCTATCCGAACATCATCGACAGCGTGTCTCAGGAGAACGGAATCGCGTCGGCGTCGTTCCAGATTTCCCAATGTGTCGCCGCTTCGTCAGCTTTCCCGCCGTTGTTTTCGCCTGTCTTAATCGATCCGCGGAAACTAAAAGTTGACCAGGGGAAAATGAGCGAGGTTCAGTGCTTGGTTGACGGGGGTGTGTTCGACAATCTTGGGTTGAGAGCGAGTCGGATTTTTGCCGGGGGCGATGGACTGACGGTTGTCAGTGATGCGGAGCGGCGTTTCGATTGGTCGACCGACAGTGCTTTTCGGTATCTCGTCGGACGAGCTTCACGCGCGACGGATATCTTGATGAATCGAGTCACACGTCTTGAGTTTGAGATACTGAATTCTCCGCAGGGTGAGAGTAAAACACGCAGCGTTCATGAGAGGGCGTTCAAATTCATCCGATTGCAAGAAGACTTGGAGACCGAGGGCGGTGGTGCAAAATTGACTCCAGATTTGCAAAGGCGAAGCCGAAGGATCCGCACGGACTTGGATGCGTTTCGCCCCAGCGAAATACAACTCTTGTTTTGCTCCGGTTACATCGCTGCCAAGCATGCGTTTGAAGGTCGAGCGGATCTGGGCGACGGTGTCTACGTGGCGGACAATGGCATGCCCAGTGGTTACGGCCAGGGAAGATGGTTGCCCTTCAAAGACGAGTCGTCGCTGACCGACCCGAGCTTGTTAGAGGCTTTTGACGAGAGCGAAACACCCAAATCCAAACTTTGGGATCCGCGGTCGATAATCTGTTGGGCAGGTTTGCTTGCCAGCGCCATGATGATGATGGTTAACCCAATCTCGATTGGACTGTATCGAGAATGGCCGGCGAAGCCACACGACATCGTGGGGGAGCGTTTGGTTTCTTTCTCAAATATCGCCGAGTCCTACTCGATGCTCATGGCGTTTTCGCCGCGTCCGCAAGAGCTAGCCAGTTTTGAGAACTACAAGACCAATCTTTTTCTACTGGAGTCGCTGCATTTGGACCAATACACCGGCTCGCGAAGGCCGGACGATTTTGAATTCACACTCATCCCGCCCAATAACTGTCGAATAGCCTACCACAACGCGTTCTTGAGTTACGACGAGTCAGATTCGCTCGTCAGTCTTTCTCCCATTGGGGATGAAAGCGAGATCCGCTACGAGGTATTTCCGAAGTCGCGACACGTCAAAGTCTTGATGATAATTGCCGTTGCGATTCCACAGAACGAGAGTGTTGAACTGTCAGCAAGTGATTTTGAGTTGAAGGTAAGGTGACATTATGTTGAGGGTATCGTTGCTCGGATCGCTTGTTTTTTTCGGTACGTGTCTTTCGACATCGGCGAATGGTCAAGAAGACAAGGTGACCGTCAAGCTAAAAGTGATCCGAATCGATGCTCAAGGCGAACGCCCCTGGGGCAGCGCGTGGGTCGGTGTATTTCCGAAAAATCAGGGAGTGGCAGAAGGTTTCACGAATCAAGAAGGCGAGATTGCTTTCGAGTTCAACAAAACAGAATCAGTGGTCTTTCGGGTGGGGTCCCGCACTCGCAATGAAGCGCTTGCACCGTTGTCAGGTCGGATTTCGCAGTCGACGTCTTATCTGGATGATCGGCGAACGAGTGGATTGGTCACGTATACAGTTTCAAAGACGTATCCTGGTGAGATACGTGAAGGGACCGACGCGTATTCCGTGCAAGAGCAGATGGAAAACATCAAGAACCTATCCGGTGGGCGGCTGATGAACGAGCAGTCGCGTCAGTACGTTCAATCGCTCACTGCCGTCATCAACGAAGTCACGGCAACGTCCAGCAGCGATTCTGCCGAGGCCAAGCAGCATGCGGCGCTGGTCCGGCAGAAACTTCTCAGTCAGCAGCAGTCACTGCTTCAACATCCCTGGCGAATGGGAGTCGTGATCACGCAATCCCCAGCGGGCGTGGTTGTTGACCAAGTCACTCCCAACGGTCCCGCTGCCAAAGCGGGCATTCGAGTTGGAGAACGAATCACAAGATTTGCAGGCCGCGACGTAACCAATGCTCAACAGTCGTTTTCCTGGTTGGTTGCCAACTCTGACAAACAGGACGTCTCGCTCTTGGTCACAGATGCCAACAATCAACAGCGAGTGGTGAGCGTCAGGCTCACGCGATGAGGACCATCGGAGGAAAGACTGCCGCATGATCTCCCCGCATTCGTGTGGCGCGGGTGGTTTTCCGATACCGAGTTTTCTCGGCTTTTTCCGTTTCAAGCGGCCTGCATGAGCCCGAAGTCTAGCAGTTTTCGTTTAAGCTGCGAGTTGCGATTGTTTTCGAATACCCGCGCCTTCGGGCACTTGTTCGAAAACCCAGTTCATCCAAAGGTAATACCGGACGCTTATCACCATATTACTGAACGGGAGGCTGTCGCCGGGGTCAGGTTTGGCTTTCGGTTTTCAGCTTCTCTCGTCTCGCAGATGACGATCAGAGTTAAATGATTAAGGGAGCGACTCCCGCCACTGCATGCCTCGCAACTGCAATTCTTAAACCGCCTCGGTTGCATCGACTTCGGCGTCGAAACTCGGGGGCAAACTCGCCTCGGTGTGTTAGCGGTCCGGACACCGACGCGCCGAGATGTCCCTCCTCAAGCTGCTCCGGCTTCATCGACGGGAGATGCCTGTGGAGAATTAGTCATTTCTAGGAATAAATCTAATGGGTCAGATAAATCTAATGATAGATAAATCTAATGGGTCAAACCAGGTCAGACCTCTTTTTGACCGTAACGAGCCAAGAGCAGGGCGGCGTTTTTGAAGGAGATCGCTCGACGCACCGAAGATGCGAAGTCTTGGGCGAGATCAAAGACCCCCGCGGCCTTTCCCGTTCCCCGCCAGAGTGAGCGAATACTGAATTGGCTTCATAACAAAAGAACGTCTTCGATGCGGAAAGCAGACGGGCGCATGGTCTTTTGAGGATGGCGAATCCGCGCAATGTGTTGACCTTGACTACTTCCGCTTCGCAATTCGTTGACAGATGGCTGAGCAATTGATCTCGTTCATTCGCCCAAGTTTCGCGTGTCGAGCCACTCGACCAATGCTCGAAAGCTGAGTCCGGTCGCCGCTCGTGCTTGTCGAGCGAACGTCTTGGAACTGGCCAGCACGGCGGGAGTCATTTCGGTAACTTCGTCCCCATCGAGCGCCATGCAACCTCGGCGCAACATCACCCATGAGCGATTTCCTCGGCGTTTCATGTCTCGTAGCGCATCGTAGATTGGGTCCGTCGCATAATCCGATGTGGATTCGACTCGTCTATGTCCGCTCTTTGAGAGTGGAATTGGAGGCCGACCGTCTCTCAACGGATGATGCAGTTCGAGGTCGGCCTCATCGAGACGCTCGCCAGTAATCAGGCAGTGATCGGCGACCTTCCGGCATTGTGCGCGTGCGGTTCCGCCGAGGAGAAATCGATCGGTAGCCGATGATTCTGCGGATACCCACTGTTTGAGAGCGTTAAGGGCAAGACAGAAAGCTCTGAACTCGGTCGGTAGACGACCCGCAATGCATTCAGGCGGCTCGGTGGCATGAAGGAATTCACGCATTGGGCCTGGCACGCGTGTCAGTCGCTGGGATTGTTCCAACAACAGCCTTCCGACTTGATCGAGCAGTTCCGACACAGCGGCACGCTCGAGTTTCACGTTGAGCAAGTGTGGTTCCTCCTGGGCAAGTTTCTCGTAATGAGAGAAGTAGTTTTGTAGCAGTTCCTTTTTCTCCGCCGGGGACAGCGGTGTGTCGTTCGTGGGGCGAGTATACGGCGTATGGTTCATGGCATTCGTGTGTTATTTAGTGAGATCAGGAGTCCAGATTTTCGACGACACGACGGGAACCAATTTCACGAGGCACGCTTCCGTGGGATGAGCCTGAAGTTTTGACCCGTATCCTGCGATCAATCATCTCGTCCCATTTTCCTGATCAACGGAAAAGCGTCTCGATTGAGAATAGAAGCGTGCAATCGGCGCAGATTTCCAATGTTACCGCTTCGGTCAAAGAATTGGTCTGGTAGCTGCCGTCGGATTGACGTCGATCGAGCGTAACTGCTTGGTCTTGCGGATCGATGATGATGTATGCGGCAAGGCCATGTTGTTGGTAAAGCTTCCGTTTGTAACCGAGATCGTTCATGCGAGTGGAATCCGAGAGCACTTCCACGGCGATGGCTGGAGCGTGTTCAAGGTGACGTTCAGGCGGTTCACCGCAGACCACGATCACGTCCGGTCGGACCACTGTGTCATCACTGACGATCCAATCAAGTTCGACCAACATTTCAGCTTTGCAGCTTGATTTTTCAATCGCATTCGCAAGCAGCGTGGCGATCCGCGAGACGAGCGTCTGATGCCGCCCCAACGGGCTGGGACTCATCGCAATCGCGACACCCTCCCAAAGCTCCCAATCTCCCTTCCAGTGCTGATAGTCACTCACCGTATACTGTGGTGCGTACTGAAGTGCGTTTGACATCGTATTTCCCTCGGTGAGTAGGCCTTCCCAAATCGAGATTTCCGGCGGAGAGCCTTTCCATTTTAACGTCGATTCGATGCGAGCGTGATTCCCGGATGGCGTGCAGAGCGAAGGAAGGGCCACTCACTTTTCAGCTCGGGCTGCGGCTTGTTTTCGTCCGATTTAACTACGATCCGGTCCTCGCAGAATGCCGCCACCGAGCATCGGCTGATAGCATGTTCAAAATGGGCTCTGGACCGGCCCAGTCGAGGCGATTGCGGTTTCTCCGCCGATATGCGAGAGACTCGGGGAAAGGGAACTTGGTTGGAAGTCAGCGACGCTGTGTTGGGCACAGCGTCAGCATTTGCGCGGTTTGGATGATGCCAACCGGTCTGATTTGGCCCCAAAACACAGGCGACCGCAAACCACCCAAAACGGTGCGCTGTCGCCCAGCTACTCGTCCATCCAGCACTGCCGAATGGATCGCTTCCCCGAGCGACACCCCGTCCCTGTAAAAACTCAACTTATTCCACTGCGAGGTCATCGCTTAGGCAGCACTTCCAGCTTCATGTTTCGGAGCCGGACTTCGGTCTTGCCGCCGCTATGAAGTTGAAAGGCGATGATGCCGCGGGTCGCTCCTGCTGGATCATGCATATCAACGCAAGCGTGGCCGTTGATGAACGTGCGAATGTGATCGCCTTGGGCCACAATTTCGTACTTGTTCCAGTCGCCTGGATTGACGTACTGCTCGCCCGATTTGTCCCACAACAGACCGCGACCGTGTTCCTCATAGAGTTTTCCCCACCAGCCCTCCCCGATGTCGGCTTGGTAACCAGCAACCTCGCCGTCATGCGATTTGCTGCGAAACTGGATTCCACTGTTTCCAGCGTTATCAACCAACTTCACGTCGACAGTCAATCGGAAGTCTTCGGCTGAAAGATCGCTGACAATCCATTCGTTTCGCTTCAGTCCAGCGGTGCGTCCGACAAGCTCGCCGTTTTCGACCGACCATAGCCCGTCGGATCCCGACCAACCGGTCAAGTCAGAACCGTTGAATAGCGTCAATTCATTCTCAGGTGTTGCCAACATCGGCGACTGCTGAGTGGCCCGCAGATAGGCGACCAGTGAGCGTACTTGATGAGGCGAAAACTGTTTCAACTGGTCGTCGGGCATCATCGAGCTTTCACTCTGAATTCGTTCATCGATTTCATTCAACGGAACGATGACCTTCGCATCGGTTGTCTGGATCGTCACCGAAGTCTTGTCTTCGGACTTCACCAGACCACTGACGACTCGTCCATCCGCGGTAAGAATGATCGTCGGTTGGTATTCCTTAGCCATCACGCTGCTCGGGTCCACCACGTTGCTGAGCAAATAGTCCAAGTTCGATCGATTCGATCCCGTCAAGTCGGGCCCGATCTTGAATCCGACGCCATAAAGTTGGTGGCATTTCATGCAAGTATTAGCAAAAACAGCGCGGCCAAGTTCGATATCCGGCTGGGGATGCTCGCTCGACTCGATAAGCGACTTGTAGTCCGCAATCAGTTTCAGCTTATCGGCCGCGGACTCACGTGCAGTCCCCCAGACACGTTCTAGTTTCGCGTCAATTTGCTTGTCGTTGAGAAACTGAAGTTGGCTGACAAGGTCCGCCGTCAGATCGGTGCCGACAATCTGTTTGGACTCGATGGCATCGAGCAACACGCCGGCCGATCCGGGGCGTGCGCACAGTGTCGCCAGGGCCATCCGGCGTTGGCTTGGTGTGAATCCGGAATACGCTGCGAGCAATGCCGGCCCAACGCTCACATCGTCATATTGCGCAAGGCCGCGAATTGCGACCTCTCGAAGCGGTGCGACGTCTTCAAGCAATTGCGCCAGCGTCGGAACCAGCCCGCGATCGTTGGCATCTAACAAAGATTGTAACGCCGTTACTCTGGCTTTCGCGCCGCCGGATGAATCGGCAATCTGTGACCGCATTGATTCGATGGCAGCTTCGTCACCGAATGTGACACCGAGCGCCGTCGATTGCAGCCGCACTTCGCTGTCGTCACTGACTAGGAGTGCTTTTGATACTTCACTCCACTGTGGCGGCGCGTCGACCAAGCGTTGACCTTTCAGCGCCGATCGGATCGCTTTCAGATAAGTGAGTTGTATCGTGGGGCTAGTTGCATCGCTCAGACCACTCACCAACACGTCCAAGGATGCTCCTTCACCATCGCTACCGATGCGCCGAAGCATCAATTCTCGCATGAGCGGAATGCGGCCACCGGCAGACATCGCGAACGCGAGGGCCCGGGTGGGATCCACGTCCGCCAGAGGTTCAGCAGCATACCAGTACATCAGTGGCAGATTGTGGTCTGCAGCGTCTTCGGGATGCGACGTCAAGGATTCCAGTATTGCCCACCGGGAGGAAAGGGCCAATTTCTGCGTTGCCGATGCCAAATAAAGCCGCACAATCGGCGATTCATCGTTCGCGGCCATGTCTAGAAACTGAGCAAGTTGATTCGTTGAAAGCTCGTTGCCGGCGGATTCCATCGCTAACTGAACGCCCCACCCCCGCACATAAGGACTCGTGTCGTTCAATAATTTCCCTATGAACGCCTCGTCCAATGACTGCGTCACGTGAAGAGCCCACACGGCGCGCAAGCGACGTGTGTCGTCCGCATGCGTGGTGGCAATCTCGGTCAGGCGTGCAATCGCTTCCGGAGCAATTGCTCGGCTGGCGGCCCGTTCCTGGAGCAGACGCCTGCTGTGGCGTACATACCAATCGTTGGAATGTAGCACCATTTCAGCAAGCTGCTGGTCGCTGGCGATAGCCAAATCGACATTAGGAGAAGCGAAACCACCGTCGCCGTAGCTGATCTTATAAATCCGGCCGTTGCTCCGATCATGTTGAGCGACCTCGGGTCGATGGCAGGCTTGCATGTCGTACCAGTCGATCATCCACACATTGCCGTCAGGCCCATAACGCAGGTTCAAGATTTGTGATGCGTTGTCGCCGGTGAGCAAAAAGTCAGTCCCATGAGAGCCTACGTAGCCGGATCCGTCGGCTTTGAGAATGTCGACGTTCAATCGTTGGCCATGTATGTTGTTCATGAATAACTGATCGCGATATTGTTCGGGCCAACGGTCCCCCAAATAGATCATTGCTCCCGCGTGAGCGTGACCTCCGCCCGCTGAATCCGACTTGCTGTTTCCCCCGTGCGGATTCGCGCCGAGATAGTGCAAGTGATCCGCAATAGTCACAATGTCGCGATACGTGTGCGGATTGAAGTGTTGGCCGCCCTGACGCTGATACCGTGCGCCCTCGATGACGTGGTACAGGTGTGGAATCACGCAGGCGGTAATAAATGCTTGACCGTGATCGTTGAAATCGACGCCCCACGGATTGCTCGTGCCGTGTGCAAACACCTCGAATTCATGCCGTGTCGGATGGTAGCGCCACACGCCACAGTTCAGGGGGACGCGATCGGCATCCGGCGTGCCAGGCTTGCCAACTCGCGAATGCGTGAAAACCCCGTGGCAGCCGTACAGCCAACCGTCTATTCCCCATGTGAACGTATTGAGTGTTTCGTGCGTGTCCTGTAGCCCCCATCCGTCGAGCAGAATCTCCGGTGCCGAGTCAGGCACATCGTCGCCATCCTTATCCGGGATGAACAACAGATACGGTGCGGCTCCAACCCAGACGCCTCCGAACCCGACTTCCAAGCCGCTGACGAGATTCAATCCTTCGGAAAACACCTTGCGATCGTCCAGTGAGCCATCGCCGTCGGTGTCTTCGAAAATCAGAATACGGTCGCGTCCTTTGTCACCATTTGCACGCACCGGATATTCAAATGCTTCGGCAATCCAAACGCGGCCTCGATCGTCTAGTGCCATCGCAATCGGTTGCATGACCGCCGGTTCAGACGCGCCAACGGTGACTGAGAACCCAGCGGGTACCTTCATCGCCGCAGCAGCTTGTTCGGCGTCGAGTCCCGAGTGCGGATACTCGTCGGGCTTCAGCACAACCATAGCGGGCGTCGGCGGTGAAGGGAGTTCGGTATGGAAACGAAAGTCGTCAAAGTTCACGTGCCCCCACCCACCTTGGCCCTGATCGACGATGCGGACCAAGATCTCTTTGCCGACGAGATTGCGAAGGTCCACGACGACTCGGCGCATCGTTTCGCTGTTCGTTCCATTGATTTTATAGAATACCTCGCCAGTATCCTCACGGATCAATTCGATGCGTGTCGCCTCAGTATTGCCGCCGTTGGCAAGAAACGACGCGTAGGGTTGTGACACCACAAAGGGTACTGAAGTCAGCGTGCCGGTTCGCTCATCACCAAATTTCTCAAAGCCGCCGATCCAGAACTTGCCTTCATGATTGCTGTACATGTCATTGCGGCGAGCCGTCACTGTGTCGCCTTGGATCGGCTGGCCCTCAAATGCGTTTCCGCCGGACGTCCAATTGTCTAGCGCGCCTGATTCAAAACCCAGGTTCAAGTCGCGTCCGTCACGCGACTTTGGCAGTTCACCGGCAGCCGATTTCGCTTTCGCATTGGGAGTCGCCCCACTTATGCTCGCAGACGATCCAGCAACAAATTTTCCATCCGACTCTTTAATCCGCAAATAGTCAATCGCGAACATGTACGACGTGGCAGCATCAGGGTTCGCCCCAACAATCTGGATTTCGAGAGTGTGTTGTTTTCCTTCAACCGACAGTTTAGGGAACGAAAGCACACCGGTCGTGATGACGTTCGTGTCGTAGAGGTCGATCGGATCCCCGAGCGGTTTTTCATCCAAGGACAACTGCACGATGCCGTAGTCTCTCGCGCACGTCAGCACGACTTCCAGATCAACGACGCCGGTGAATGGTGGGAGCTTTAGCGTCAGCGTATCTCCCGGTTTCGCTCCGTTCCACCAAAGTTGCGAATTGTCGCTCCACTTGTCCGCCTTGAATGGCGCCATGTCCTGAGTCCTGGCAGTGCCACCGGTCGCATGAAACTTCAGCGATTCACCTTCGATCGCTCCATCAACGCGAGCTGTCGTAGCGTTGATCTTCGACTTTGGGCCTCGCAGTGCATGAGCGTTTTCCGCAGATGGCGGCTGCGTGCCGGAGTAGACTTGCGGCTGGGCCGCCCGCCACTGCTCAGTCGTCACCGACATTGTTTTGTGCTTCAGAACGTGGGCGCCTTTCATACCGCCAACAATGATATCGAGCAGCCCATCCGCAGTAACATCCGCGATAGAAATCTGTCGCCCAATTCCGGCTTGATCATCAGCCAGATAGGGAATCCAGTCCACGCCCTCGTCACCGCGCACGAGTTTGAACCAATAGACGACCGCGCCCGCGTCCCACATCGGGCTTTGCTGGTGGTGCGATCGGTAAGTCTTACCGGTAATAATATCTTTCAATCCGTCGCCATCGATATCCGCTAGCGCCACCGAATGCGGCTCACTGAACAGCACGCCATATTTGTTTTCCGATGGATGCGAGCCCATGATCGGATGCCTTTGGAAGACGATCGCATCGCCATCGTTGACTTGTTCGTACCATGACAATCCAAAATCGTGTGCGTTTTCGCTCGTGATGACGTCGCTATCCCCGTCGCCGTCCACATCGTAGGCGTACATTTCCGCACCGCCATAGCCCGTCGATAGCTTTGCCGGATGAATGATCCAACGTGACGAGTCGGCATTCGATTGAGGTTGTTCGTACCAGCCACCTGAATGAATAATGTCTTGCCGGCCATCGCCATTGATGTCTCCAATGCCCAAGCCATGCCCAAACTTTGTCGCCGTGACCTTTTCTGAGATTGGATGAAAAACCCATGTGCCAAGCGGATCGAGTGGGTCGATCGTCGCAAAACCAAAATAGCCATCACGCGTACAAACCAACTCCGGCGTTTCGTCGCCCAACAAATTGACCAGCTGTGGGGATTCGTTCGACACCCAGTCAATCACTTGATGCTTCTGCCAATGAGTGCTCAGTCCATGCTGTTTAGGGTTCTCATAAACGTACGCCGGAGTTCCAGGAAAGCCGACAACAAACACGTCATTGCAGCCATCGCCATTGAAGTCGCGGACCCAAGAAAAGAAGTTGTCCGCATAGCCATTCATATTCTGCGCTGAGGGCTTGTAAATCTCGTGCTTCACCTTGTAATCCGGACCCGCATACCAATACGGTCCATAGACAACATCCGCCACCTCGTCCCCATTGATGTCACCCGTATTGGCACCTTCGGAGAAATAAGTCCCGCTCAACTCCTGTCGCTCAAAAGAGTGAATGGTCAAGTCACCGGCGTGTGCCGAGGCGAACGTAAAGATGAACAGGAATAGGGGGAAAACTCGTTCAGTTAACATGGTGCGCCAGAGGTGGGACGGGTGCGAGATATATAAAAGAGTAGTAACTATTCAGCTCCCTGGAACTGATATTGGCTGATTTGGCGATATCCGTTCTGTTAGTGGTGCCATGGACGGAACCAAACCCACGACCGTTATTGAGCCGCATGTCGACGCCGCGTTGCTCGACAAGCTGCTCGCGAACCAGCTTAGCGAAGCCGAGGCTCGTCAGTTCGTCAGTGGGGATCCAGAGTGTGCGGTTTTCACGTTGCTTGCCCTTCAGCAACGGATCTTTGGCGAGAAGTCTGCGACCGGTCCCAACACGCCATCCTCGGCAATCCCTCCCTACGAGAAGCCGCCGACGAAGCCGAAAAAGACCAAGGGCAAGAAGAAACGTGGCGGCCAACCGGGACATTCCGGACGAACTCGACCGCCACTTCCTGATCCCGATCGGATGCGTGAACACCGCTGCGAGTCTTGCCCCGACTGCGGGGGCAAGCTCAAACGCACCAAGCAGACACGAACGCGGCGAAGCGAAGACATTCCCGAAGACCTCAAGCCGGTCATCACTGAAGACACGATTCACCGCGATTACTGTCCGGCCTGTGACAAACGGGTTGAACCGAAGTTGCCTGACGTCCTGCCTCGTTGCACGTTGGGCAACCGCACGTTGGTTCTCTCGGCGATGCTGCATTTCCTGCAAGGCCTGACGATTAGCCAGATCGTCGACACGTTCAACTTTCACCTGCGAATGAAGGTCACGCCCGGCGGATTGGTGCAGATGTGGCACCGGTTGGCGGATTTGTTGTTTGCATGGTACGAGCAAATTCACCGTGAAAGCCTTGGCAGTGCGAAGCTTCACGCCGATGAGACGGGCTGGCGAGTGAGTGGGAAAACGCACTGGTTGTGGTGTTTTGCAAGTGACGACAGCGTTTTCTACATGATCGATCGAAGTCGCGGTTCGCCGGCGCTTCAAAAGTTCTTTACCGAAGCTTTTGACGGCACGTTGATCACGGATTTCTGGTCACCGTACGATGCCGTGGTGTGCGCCGACAAACAGAAGTGCTGGCCGCATCTGCTGCGTGACGCTGCGGCGGTCAGCGAGAAACATGGCGATCATCCCGAGTGGAAATCATTTTCGCGTCGGCTGGTCGGTGTGTATCGTGATGCCAAGAAGCTAAACGCTCAAAAAGGAAAGCTTGCGGAAGTCGATTACGACACAGGTGTTGCCCGATTGGAATCACGTCTGTCGAAACTTGGAAGTGCATCCTGGAAGCATGCTGATGCGAATCGACTTTCCAAGCGGATGGCAAAGTACGGCAATGAGCTGCTGACGTTCCTGTGGTACGACGATGTTCCGTCGGACAACAACGCCGGAGAGCGGGCAATCCGGCCGGCAGTCATGATCCGCAAGAACAGCTACTGCAATCACAGCGATCGGGGTGCGTTGACGCAGTCTGTACTGATGACGGTCCTGCGTACACTACGAGTTCGTGGTCAACAGCCACTTGATTGCGTCCTCTCTTCCCTGGCGACCTACGCCGCCACCGGCACTATCCCGCCAATGCCTCAAAAGTACCAAGCGGCTGAATAGTTACAAAGAGTAGTCAACATCCTCACACGTCAATGTGCTTCGATTGGTGACCATCGTCCGAGCCAATTGGCTGGAAATTTCAGTTTAGCTGATACGAAGGGCCAGGTTGAAGATTCGCCTACTCGACCAGAGCAAATTACTTGACCACCGCAAGCAGGTTGCCTGCCTCGACCTGCGTACCAGCGGGGGTATGGATCGTCTGGACCGTCCCATCGATTGACGCGTTGATCGTGGTTTCCATTTTCATTGCTTCGAGCACAAACAACTTCTGACCGGATTTGACCTTATCACCTTCCGCCACAGCAACGGTAATGACCATCCCCGGCATCGACGCAGCAATGTGAGTCGGATCGTCGGCGTCGGCTTGGACTGCGGCTTTGATTTGGACGTCGAGCGATCGGTCGAGCACGGCAACTTCTCGTGGTTGGCCGTTGAGCTCAAAGAACACCGTGCGGCTGCCGTCGGGGTGCGGTTGACCGACGGCAAGAAATTTGACAATCAGTCGTTTGCCGGGTTCGATGTCGACGGCAATTTCGTCACCCGGTTGTTGGCCATATAAAAAGTTATGCGTCGGCAGCGGAGCGACGTCACCAAACTTCTCACGGTGTGCGGCGAACTCTTCAAAGACTTTCGGATAGAGGAGATAAGTGACGGCGTCGCGATCATTCGGTTTTTCTTTGGTCATGTCGGCCGCCTTGGCGCGGGCCACATCCATGTCAGCCGGCGACATAGTCGCGCCAGGGCGATCCAGTAGCGGATCGTCTCCGGCTAGAATAACCTTGATCACCTCAGGGGGAAAACCGCCTGGTGGCTGTCCCATCCGGCCGCCGATGAGATCGAGGACACTGGCGGGGTAGGCGTGCTGTTTGTTCGACGTCAGCACTTCGTCAGCCGACATATCGTTGGCGACCAAAAACAACGCCATGTCGCCCACCGCTTTGCTGGTCGGAGTGACCTTGACGATATCGCCAAACAAGCGGTTGACGTCGGCATAAGCGCGGCACACACCCGGCCAGCGATCTGCCAGGCCGAGGGCGCGGGCTTGTTGGAACAGATTGGTATACTGTCCACCAGGCATTTCGTGTTCGTACAAATCACCCGTAGCTGGCAGGACGTCACTTTCAAAGGGGCGGTAGAACTCACGAGCTGCTTGCCAGTAAGTTGCCAGGTCGGTTAGTGCTCGCGTGTTAAGCGATGATTCACGATCGGTGTAGCGAAGTGCTTCGACGAGCGTATTCAAATTTACCTGGCTAGTGCCGCCCGACATCGGTGCCAGTGCTGCGTCGGCAATTTGCAATCCTTCCCCGGCTGCCGCCAACAAGGTGGATGCCTGAATGCCTGCCGTGTCGTGCGTATGCAAATGAATTGGAATACCAATCTCTTCGCGCAAAGCACGCATCAGCGTCACAGCTGCGGATGGCTTGAGTAGTCCCGCCATGTCCTTGATCGCAAGCAGATGGGCACCACCGGCCTCCAGCTTCTTGGCGAGATCGACGTAATACTTGAGGTCGTACTTAGTGCGTCCAGGATTCTGCAAATCACCCGTGTAGCAAATCGATGCTTCGCAGATACCCCCTTCCGCCAAAACAGCGTCCATGGCGACACGCATATTGACTTCCCAGTTCAGTGCGTCAAAAACCCGGAAGATGTCCATGCCAGCCTGGACGGCTTCTCGCACGAAGACGCGAACCACGTTATCCGGGTAGTTCGTGTAGCCGACCGCGTTGCTAGCCCGCAGCAACATCTGTGTCAGAATATTCGGGACGGCCGCACGGAGATCAGCGAGTCGTTGCCAGGGTGACTCTTTGAGGAATCGCATGCTGGTGTCGAACGTCGCTCCACCCCACATTTCGAGTGAAAACAATTCCGGTGCTAGGTGCGCGTAGGCGGGAGCAATTTGGAGCATATCGAACGTCCGTACACGAGTTGCGAGCAGCGATTGGTGCGCGTCTCGCATGGTCGTGTCGGTAATCAATAAACCTTTCTGTTGTTGGATCCAGCGGGTCAGCCCTTCGATACCTTCTTCGCGAACGATATCGGCGGTGCCACGTGGTGGTTTGTTTCGCTGCGGATAGTCTGGGACGGGCGCGGGCTCCGTCCGCGTCGCAACGGGACGCCCCACCACGAGCGGGTTGCCGTTGACGATGGTCTCGGCTAAGTATGTCAGTAGCTTCGTCGCTCGGTCGCGGCGGCGTGGCAATCTAAACAATTCCGGCGTCGTATCGATCAGCCGGGTGGTGGCTTCACCTGCCAGGAACGTCGGATGATTGACAAGTTTCAACAAGAACGGAATGTTAGTTTTTACGCCGCGGACTCGGAACTCTTGCAAGACACGATCCATCCGCGAAGCGGCCGCAGCAAGACTCGGGCGCGAGCGGTGACCTTCACCAGCATTGAATCGTAAAACGGGTTCACCACCGCGCCGCTGTAGGCGCTGCCCGCATCAAGACGAATGCCTAATCCGGCAGCTGACCGGTAATGGCTGATTCGCCCGTAATCGGGGCGAAATTCGGCTGCGGGATCTTCTGTCGTCACGCGGCACTGCATCGCAAATCCGTTGGTGCGAATTGCATCTTGCGAGCCAAGTCCAACCTCATCGCTGCCGAGCGAGTAGCCTTGCGCAACCAGGATCTGGCTGCGAACAATGTCGATACCCGTGACTTCCTCAGTTACCGTGTGTTCGACTTGAATTCGCGGGTTGACCTCGATGAAGTAAAACTTGTTCTCGTCGACGTCAAGCAAGAATTCAACGGTGCCTGCGTTCTCGTAGCCGCTCCCACCGCCGACGGCCCGACCGATCTTCAGCGCCGCCTCGCAAAGTTCGGCTCGCATTTGGGGAGGCAGGTTCGGCGCCGGCGCAAGTTCCACGACTTTTTGGTGGCGACGTTGGACGCTGCAATCACGCTCCCACAGATGGACCAGGTTGCCGTGTCGGTCGCCGAGCAATTGGACTTCGAGGTGGCGGGCCCGCTGGACAAATTTTTCCAGGAAGACTTCATCGCTTCCAAAAGCTGTTTTCGCCTCCCGTTGGGCTGCCTCGAGGGCCCCCGCGAGTTCCTCGACTTTCTGAACGACCCGCATCCCGCGGCCACCGCCGCCTTTGGATGCTTTCAGAATGATTGGAAAGCCTAGCTTTGTCGCTGCCTGATGGGCGTCCTCGAGGGAGGTGACCGCCGCTGCAGTGCCGCTGAGGACAGGCACGCCGGCGACCTCGGCCAATTGCCGAGCACTGGTTTTGTCGCCCAGATCCCGCAGTGAACGCACGCTGGGTCCCACAAATAAGATTCCCGCGTCTTCGAGCGCCTGAGCAAATTCGGGATTTTCCGACAGGAACCCGTACCCAGGATGAACCGCATCGACATCGTGCTTCTTACAAATATCAACAATCGCGTCAATGTTCAGATAGGAACGAATCGGCTCGCCAGGTTGGCCAATCTGGTACGCCTCGTCCGCCTTAAAGCGGTGGAGGGCATAACGATCTTCGTGCGAATAGATCGCAACAGTACGAATACCCAGTTCAGTGGCGGAACGAAACACTCGCGTCGCAATCTCACTGCGGTTTGCCGCCAATAGTTTGCGAACGGGACGGACGGACGCGGTCGAAGCGGAAGCATCAGCGTGTTGAGACATTGCAAACATGGATCGAGAGGACGCGAACTAAATTTCTGAGGCCCTAAAGCGTAACGAATTCGTTGCCCCGCGCGAAACTCCCTATCGCTGAATGTTTTCTGACTAACGGCGGGGCAGTTTGCGGACATGTCATCTTCTCTATGATCGGGACGGGAGGATCACTCATGGTCCATCTCACGGTAGTGGACGACCCCTGATTCCTGACCACCGCCATTTCCCTGGCGCGCGCCAGTGGAGTAAAATGTCGAAATAAAGACGTAGTTCTTTCTCGGCATTGAATCGAAGATGATTTTGATTGGGACCATGAATCTGACGCGCACGCGGGAGCGAGGCGATTTCTATTGCCCTACGTGCAATGCGTCCAAAACCTACCGTTTGCGTGCTCGACGTCCTTTCCTGACCCTCTATTTCATTCCCACTGTGCCGATCGGAAGTGCCGAAACGTTTGTGCATTGCGATGGATGTCGCTCCAGTTGGGATGAGACCGTGCTGCGCATGGATCGGGCGACTCATGAACAGGTCCGCGAAGATCAGTTTCGTGACGAAGCCATTCGCTCGGCTGTGCTGATGACCCTTCTCGACGATGCCATTACCGAGTCCGAGATTCAATCTCTCGAATCGATCGCGGATGTCCTGTTTGATCGACGCCTTGGCCGCGAAGAGCTAGGAAGGCTGTCATCAGTCGCTCGGCAATCCGGTATCCATGCCGACAACTACGTGCTGAGTGTTTCCAAACGCTGGACGATGAACCAACGCATGCTGGCCCTGCAGGCCATGTTCTTGGCTTCGACCGGTGGCGACGACGAGTTATCGCCCAAGAAGCTAGCGACACTCAAGAACATGCAGGAACTTCTCAAGCTCAGCGACGCTGAATTTCAAGGAGCGATCGACGACGCATTGGAATACGAAATCGCGTGAAGGTAATTGCCATCAAGACGGCAATCCAGCCGCCCGCAGCGAGGCAGATTGCGGGTGGGTGCCACCAGGGCGCGTAATAAAACTCAATTCGCCACTTTCCGGGCGGACAAAGGATGCCTTGCGAGAGAAAATCAACGGGGAACACCTCTGCGGATAATGGCGGCGATTTGTTCTCGCGGGGGCTAAGGTTTGCGAACCAATTCCCGTCCTGGTAGACGCGGCGCGAAACCACCACCCGTTCTGAATTCGTAGAGATGTCAGCGGGAACTCGGGCGGGCACCTCGACCTGCTCGTCGGAGTAAGCCAACAGCAGCTCACTCCATGTCGCTGCACGGTCGGTGCCGATGGGTACGACGTGTCGGCGGATTGTAAGCTCGCTTTGCAACGCATTACTGGGCAAGCTCAGTCGCTCCTGCGTTATCACCGGTAGGAAGCGATCGGATGTTCCGGAGAGGGCGGCAATGTTTCCACCCCGACATCGCAGAAGCCCGCCCACTCCCAGTAATCGAGCCCAGCCTCGCCAGTGGTGTTCTGGCAACGCGGCCTCCGCGCGGTCGATCAATTTAGCGTAGTACCAAAATTCAGCCAATTCGTACGAGCCGATGGAAACGAGGTTGTTGACAACCGCGGCGTCGTGCTCGAGATGCCATCGTCCAAAACGAGCTAATCTCAAGCCGGCTTCGACCGTCAACATGCGATGAGGATCCGACTGCTCGGACCATTGAATCGGAAAACCTCCGTTCTGATTGACGCGCATCCAACGCAGCGAGGAGTCAAGTTGTTGCTCACCAGCGAGTAGACGGGACTCTGCTGCTCGGTTGACCGTGGGTACCAGTTGATGATGCGCAATCATGAGATCGATCGTGATCACCGCCAGCCACCACCTTGCATGTCGGGCCAATGCAATCGCAGCGATCAGAGCGGCCGCACACACCGATGAGAACAGAAAGTGCCATGTGGCCGGTCCAGGAAGAAAGGGCCCCCAAAATGGATCGCTGATTCGGCCATGGAGACGCGAGATTGCGACGGCCGCGAACGTAGAAATCGCTATGAACCCGATCCAAACCAGCCCCCAACGAAGCCTGGATGTTCGAGTTTGAGAACGATTAAAGTCAACGGCATGGTCATCGGCGCGCCGCGTGACCTCGTGCCTGCGAGCGACCCGCGCCGACGCGATGGCGACTGCGAAGGCAGCAAAGGGCAACCACTTCGCTGGATATCGGAGAGAATTATAACCGGGTAAAAAAGCATGCAAGAGTCGGTGCACTGGACCGTACGCGCCCATCGCAGCAGCGATCGACAATAGGAAAACGATAAATATCGCAGCGTCAATCTGCGAATCGGACATCCCTAATCGCCTCTGACTGCGATGCCAACCGAGCACGATCAAAACCGGCAAGAGCAGCCCACTGTAGAGAGTTGGCGTCCACAACGCCGTCTCGGGTCTCATCTGCCCACCGTCAAATACGAGCCGATCCCAGCGTGTATTGATCGGCCAAGGTGTTCCATACAAATTCGGTACGACAAACTCCGCGAACCGCCACGGCGGTACCGAGAACGCATCGACCTGTTCATGAATTTTGAAAATCTCTGGTGCAGAATTGTGTCTAACACGATCACTCTGGGCCGACCACGCGATCGAAGCTGCAATTTGTGGTGCCGCCAACACCGCCGCCAATGTGACAACTGCGAACGCCCGGAGCGCTGTCACTTTTGCAATTTGAAATTGGCGGAGAAGCGACGTTTTACGACGACAACAGGCGATAGCCATTCGAAATACCGCAACGGTGCCGGCGATGATCACCGCGTGCAGCGCCGTGGGAGGATCGCCACCCAAGATAATCATGGACATCGCAACTGCGGGAATCAACACCGCCCGCACCATTCCGCGTTGTTTGATAATCAGCGGTGTCATCAGCAGTGGCAGCCATGCCGCACCAACGAGGAACGGAGGATTGGTGGCCAAAAACAGTACCATTCCCGAAAGCGGATACATTACGCCAGCTATCGCTGCGGACCACCGAACGCAGCGGAATCGTCGTGCGGAGAAGTAGGCCGTGAGCGAGGCGATGATGAGATGCAGTACGACGTAGACGCCCATCGCCATCTCAGCTGACCACGCCGGCGAGTACACTAGCATCCTCAACGGATAAAACACCGCAGTGGTGGTTTCGCCCGCCAGTGGCATGCCGGTTTGATCGGACGGATTCCAAATCGCATCGCCCCAGGCTCCCCAGTTTTGCTGGTGGCACAGTTGGGCGACGTGGTGATACAGGGGCGTGTAGAAGTACCCCACATCGCGAAACGCCAAACGCTCCCGACCGCTAAGCACCCCTGCAAACATCACGAGGATGCAGATCGGTCCAATCCCAGGCGCAACCCATTTCGCCCGATCCGACCACGCTCCACGAGCAGCAATCTTGACGCCGACACACCATGCTCCGAGAGGACCTTCTTGTCCGGTATTCTTAACCATGATCAGATGCTGTGGACTCGTCAGGCATCGTGCGGTCGTGGGTGATTTCGCTTACTCTGTCGGTGATCGCCGCTGCAACCGAATCGTTCTGAAACGTTAGGGTGCGATATGGGAACGGAATTTCGATTCCCGCGTCATCGAGGCCACGTTTTATCGCGGAAATCACCTGGTCGCGACTGCGCCTTATGTCAGTCGGTTTTGAACCGGTCCACCATACAACTTCAAAATTGATGCTCGAACTCGCAAATTCTTGCGCGAACACCTCGATCGTGCGAACGCCCAAAATCGTATCACAGTTTAGCATGGAGTCTCGAATAACGTCCCGCGCGGCGTCGACGTCTTCACCGTAGGCCACACCACAGATGATTCGCACGCGGCGCTGGGGCTGGCTGGTCAGGACATCGACATTGTTTTTAAACAGGGTCGCGTTGGGCAACACCGACAGCTCACCGTCGAGCCCACGGATCATCGTGTTGCGAATCGTAATTTGCTCGACCTTCCCGGTCAGTCCCGAGCACGTGATGAAGTCGCCGCGATCGAACGGGTATTTCCAAAGGATGAGCATACCTGCGAAGAAGTTCTCGAAGATATCTTTGAAAGCGAACCCAATCGCAACTGAGCCCAGTCCCAAAACGGTCAGCGCCTTCGACGGCGTCATGCCGGGGAACGCGACGACGGTGGCGGTCAACAGTCCGACGATCCAGATGCCGATCGAGCTAAGTTGATGGATGAGATCCTGCAAACTCAGCCGCAGACCCCGACTGCCCAGCAGTTTGACGAGCGACCAGCCAACCAATTTTGCCAGCAATGCCGTGAAAAGAATAATTAAGAGTGCCGCAAACAAAAGTGGTGAGCGGACGAGAAACTCGCTCCACAGGGTCCCCAAACTCTCCTGGACAATGTAGCGGCTCGAAACAATATCGACCTTAGATTCAACTTGCAATTTATTGATGGCAGCAATGACATCTTGCGTCCGCTGTGCGACACTGGTCGCCCATTGCCGATGTTCGTCCGAATCGGCAACGCCCTGCAATGTGACGATTCCGCTGTCCGAGTCCACCTCAAGTTGGGTGAAATATCCCGACGATTCAAAGATTCGCCGCAGACGCTTCGCGATTGCCTCGTCGGGAGCCACATCGTCGACGCCCACCGTTTTCGCAGGAGAAACTGAGCTGCCGTCCTCGGCGTTATCCGCGGGCGTCTGAGCGGCGGCCAGTTCGAAGGGGTGGCCGCAACCGAGAAACCAGGCGAGCAAGAGCAGGTATCGAAGGTAACTCATCAAACTCGAAATACTTCTGTGCGGGTGTGGCGCTGCAAGGATAAAAACGAAATGATACGCCGAGCAACATGATTGAGACACCAGCCCGCGGGATCGCGGAGACATGGCTCCGCTTCGCTCGGTTCGACGTTCCCCTGGCTTCACTTGAGGGGAGCTTAGAGGCCAAACGACGTCATCGCCTGGGACGGGCAGGGGAATCGATCAATCGCCCATGGGCAAACGCTGCGTGTTACTCGACGTCGCGGCCGTCACGCTCGCCCAATCGGTACAGTTTAACATTCGGGGCCGCGTTTTGCGTGCGGATTGGTCTTTTCCTGCCGATCGTCTCAATTCTGCCGATTATTCCGGCCGATACGAAGGTTGAGACATTCATCCTTGATTTCGAGGCTTGTGTCGCTCATGCACCTCATTCAAAACGGGGCGCGTCTTCCGGTGCGTCGTAGCACGATGGCCGGTTGGTGGAAGCGTAATGCAGGTTTCAGCGGATCGGGGGAGCCATCGGGGGAAGGATCCACTTAAGATGTTGACAAAACGATTTGCATTATGGTTGGCGATTGGCGGAGCGGCTGCGTCGTGGGGTGCCATCGGGCCCACCACAATGGTGCTGTCGGCTGAGGATAACTTTGTCTCCGACGCGGTGTTCCAACAAGACGCTACCGCCGGGGCGCCCATCAAACGAATTGGGTTCCATGACGCCGGTGAGTATGTCGCGAGCGACGAAGTCGTTTCGACCTACGAAACTGACTACGTCGAGCTGGGCGGCGACGTCGGCACTTATCAAGAAGAAGAGGATGCTGTTGGCGGGCTGCTCGTCGACGGGTGTCGTCACAATATCAATGAACCATTCTGTCTGTTTGGCACCGCCAATGGGTTCACCGCTGGTGGCTGGGCACAGTTGGGGTATTCCAACAAATCCTTGCCGAATTTCAACAATCGCGCCAACGAGCTTCAGGCTCAGCAAATGTGGGTATTTGCGGAAAAGACGCTCGACACGAGCGGGGGATTGGATTTCGGCGGCCGAGTTGATTACATCTATGGAACCGATGGTCCCGATACCCAGGCGTTCGGAATTAATAACGGTTCGTGGGACAATTTCTGGGACAATGGCCCCAATAATAGTGGATATGGGCAAGCACTTCCGCAGGCCTACGGCGAAGTCGGCTACGGCAACCTGTCAGTGAAGATCGGTCACTTCTTTAGCCCTGTTGGGTACGAAACGGTCGCCGCACCGGATAACTTTTTCTACAGCCACACCTACACGATGTATTACAGCGAGCCTCGCACCCAAACCGGTGCGCTGGCGAAGTACAGAGTGAATACCGACTTAACGCTCTATGGTGGCTACACGCTAGGCTTGAATGGTGGATTCGAAGACAACGGAGACGCGTTCTTGGGCGGGATTGCCTGGGCGGTGACTGAAAACTACAGGCTCTCGTACATGACCACCGGTGGTCGGCTCGACAAGTCCTATTCCACGCCCATTGATAGCGAACGAGGTTTCCTTCACTCGATCGTGTCCGACGCCACGATCACGGACCGGATTGGGTACGTCACCACCATCGACATTCTGCAGACCGAAAACGGTGCTGGTGACTCCGTCCGTGATACATTCAGCTACAACAGCTACCTCATGTACACCGTCTCTGACTGTCTGGCTCTGGGGGGGCGATTTGAATGGTACGACGCCAAGGGAATTTTCGCCAATGACGTCAATGCGTACGATTGCACCCTTGGTGCGAACATCAAGCCGCATGCGAACGTCCTGATCCGACCTGAAATCCGCTGGGATTGGATCGAGGGGGATGCCACCGGGATCCTTGCCAATAACTCGGACGAACAGGCGACGTTCGGAATCGATTCAATCTTCCTGTTTTAGGCAACTTCCAGACCGACCCGGTTCGATGGACGCCCCGGAAAGGGTTTGACAGGCACCACCCAGGTGGCGTTGGCTGCGGAATACCAATCGATCCCCACCGGGGTCACCCGGAGGGGGTTGCCGGGTTGCAAGCGTGGGGCCCGCGTCTACGCACCATTTCGCGGTGAGAGCCCGTGGGATATCATGTCCAGTTCTACTGCTTCGAACAATCTATAGCGGAATTTGACGTGATCCATCGTTTTTCATACCACCGCAGTACGGGGGCGTGTTTTGCACGTCAACGGGCATGTGCCTTGCTCGTCCTCATGCTAACTGCTTTCCAGACGTGTTTGGTCTGTCGCTGTGAACAATCAGCCGCTCAAGATTTTGTAGGCGCTTTGCGATTGTTTCCAGCCGATACTGCTGGCGTTGTTCGCGTGGCGGACATGCCAACATTGTGCGAGGTGTGGAAGAAAACCACTCTGTACGAACTTGGTCAAGACGATGTGATGAAGCCGCTTCTAGAAGCGAACTTTGGTGCCAACGGCAGCATGTGGAAGAACGTCGGTGATAAAGTTGGGGTGCGACCCAAAGATTTGTTCGAAGTCGCGTCGGGCGAAGTCGTCGCGGCGTGGCTGCCATTCGAAAATGAACGTCGCCGCCCTTCGTGCCTCGCAGTCGTCGCGGATATTCGGGGCAATCACGACGATGCCGCTAAGATACTCGATCGGATCGATGGGGAATTGAAAGCCGACGGTGCCACGCGAAGTGACGTTCAGAAGTTCGGCGAGGCAGTTCGAGTCTACAAACCCAAGACCAAGCCAGGCCAGCTGAAGATTGAGCAGGTTGTGATCGTCCTCACAGATGATCGCATGATCGCGGCTAACCGAGATTCGGTCGTTTTTGACATGCTCGAAGCCATACCGACCGGTGGTCTGAAAACGCCCATCGCCGACGCTGAATTGTATCAGACAGTGAGTGAGCGAGTCGCAGCGAGAGTTCACGTCGACACGCCCGGTAGTACTGTGCAATGGTATGTACGCCCAATCGCTATGGGACGCATCATCCGCGACGTTGCCAAAGTGGACCGCGGAAACAAAGTAAAGATCATCAACTTGCTTGAAAGTCAAGGCTTCGACGCTGTCCAAGCGATGGGAGGGACGGTCGTCGTTGCGCAGAGCAAGTACGACCTACTGCATCGCGGATACATCCACGCACCACCAGTAACCGAGCAGCCCGATCGATATCGCCTCGCTGCTCGAATGCTGCAATTCCCCAATGCAAAACTGGAGCCGCTGCCCAGCTGGATTCCGAAAACAATTGCGACGGCCACACAAATCAATTGGAAGATCGAGCAAGGTTTCTGGGCGTTAGAAACGCTCGTCGATGAAGCGTTCAATGACAAAATCTTCCGACCGACAATCGCTGGGATTCGGGATGATAAGGAAGGGCCACAGATCGACCTAGAAAAGAACGTGTTACCCGGGCTGGGCGAACACCTATTGCTCCTAACCGACAATACCAAGCCCGCATCGACCAACTCCGAGCGAATGCTCATTGCCGTTGAAGTGCGCAACGAAGCGGCGATACAAGAAGCTGTCAAGAAAGCTATGGAAGTCGAACCCGATGTCACGTTGGTCGAAAGTGTTCCCGGAGTCGACATCTGGAAAGTCGAGCGGTCCGAAGACGACTTGGAGGAAGAGGCTTTCTTTGACGATTTTGCGGACTTTGAAGGAACTGAGGAGGAACAACCACCCTTGCTCGATACCTGGGCGATCGCGATGGTCGGCAAGGCAAAGGGGTCCAGCACGCCCTATTTGATGTTTGCTAGCCATGTTGAACTGCTGGTCGAAGCCGCCGAGCGAATTCAATCTGGTGCTGGCGATGGCCTAGCATCGCAAGCCGATATCAAGGATTTGTTCGAAATTACCAGAGAAAATGGTGCCGACTCCGTCGCGATTCAGCGAACAGTGCGATTGAGTGACTCGCTGGAAACGAAATACGAATTACTGCGCCAAGGTGAACTCCGAGACAATAGTTCGGTCCTCTCGGCTATCATCCGCCGGATGTTCAAAGACGAAGAGCAAGAGGAACTTGAACGCCCGGATGCGGGTGACTTACCGCCTTACTCGCAGGTCAAGAAATTCTTCCGAAATGCGTCGAGCTTCGTCGAAACGACCGATACCGGTTGGAACTTAAACGCATTCCTTCTGCACTAAGAGCCTATCCGAAAAGGGGTCTGACCCTTTGGAGACGCATCGTTTTACAACGTTTTTAGCGGCCTCGCCGGAGAGGGTCAGACCCCTTTTCGGATAGGCTCTAAGCACCTGCACATACGGAAATGCGTAAAGCCGCATCGCGTTCGCGTGAATCGTGAGCGTGCGGTCGACGGCTAACACATTCCGGTAACTAGTCCGCAGCTGCCTGGTTGGCAGGGTCGGTGATCCCATTGGCGGCAAAGCCCTTGGCTCGTAGGAGGCAGGCATCGCACTGGCCGCATGAACGGAAGTTATCCGCGTCGATCTCTATGGGATCGTAGCACGAAAGTGTACGAGAGTAGTCAACACCAAGCCGCAATCCCTCCGCGATGATCTCAGCTTTCGTCAACGCGATCAGCGGCGTGTGGATGTGCAACCTCCTTACGCCTTTATCCGCGAGCGAGTCGTCGCTCGCGGCCCCGACACCTGCCTTCGTTGCTAATCGCGCCATCGCTTGAAAAGCCTTGATGAACGCTGGGCGACAATCCGGATAGCCGCTGTAGTCCAATGCATTGACGCCGAGAAAGATGTCCGTCGAGCCGCAGGTCTCAGCCACAGCCAGCGCATACGACAAAAAGATCGTATTGCGGGCTGGCACGTAGGTCACCGGTATGTCGCCGCCAATGTCTTCCACTCGATCCGATTTCGGGACCGCAATGTTCGCATCGACTAGCGCCGAACCCCCTAGCTGCGCCAGATCAATGTCGATAATCCGGTGCGAAGCAGCCCCCATGGATTCCGCGAGCGAAGTGGCTCGATCGAGCTCAGCGATATTGCGTTGTCCATAGCGAAAACTGATCGCAAGGACTCGAAATCCCCGCTCGCGAGCGATCGCGAAACAAGTGGCGCTATCGAGTCCACCGGAGAGCAAAACGACAGCTGATTTGACCTCGTCGGATTGAGTGTTTGGGTCATTCACCGCGACTCCCTCCTTTCCAGAGTTTGCGTCCGATCGATGGTGTGTAGTTCGTCCAATTTCCGTCCGCCGCAACGTCTTGCTCGATGACAGACGTATATGTACCGAGTTTCGCGTCGAGGTTATCGATATGATGCAGGGCCACCGCTTCGAGGGTAACGGGGATCTTGGGGCTGCCGTACTCCTGACTGCCGTGATGGCTCACCACGAGATGTTCAAGTTGCTGACGGAGCTGGATCGGGAAAGTCTCACCGCTCTCGCCTTCAACCTGGCGAATTTTTTCGTCGAGCATTTGGATTCCGATCACGATGTGGCCGAGCAATTGTCCCCGATCGGTATAACTGATTTCACCGCCGGACTTCAGTTCCTCAGTTTTCCCAAGATCATGCAGGAATGCGCCCATCATCAACAACTCGGTATCGAGTTCGCCGTAGCGGGCACCTATCAGCCGGGCCAGTTCCATCATGTTGAGCGTGTGATCCAAGAGCCCGCCAGGGTAGGCATGATGATTAGAGACGGCTGCAGCGGAAACGCGAAATCGCTCCACAAAAGAAGCATCGTTGAAATAACAGTCCGTCAGCCTCGATAGAAACGGTTGGGAGAGGGTTGAGAGCAGTTCTCTCAATCTCGCCAGCTGCCGATCGGCTTGTCCAGCGTCAAAACGCTCGAACTCATCGACGGAAACTTCGTGAGAATCCATGCGTTCGATTTGCGTGATAATCACCTGCAACGCACCGTTGTGAACTTGCGTGCGACCGTGACAGAAAATGAAGTCGCCCCGGTCAAACCGATCGAACACTGCCTCGTCGGCGTTCCACATCATCCCAGCGATGGTACCGCTGCGATCAGATAGCTTTAACAGAATATACTTTCCGCCTTGTCGATTGACGCGGAGCTGCTTGTCGGCCGCTTGAAACGCCTGGGTCAGCGTCATCGCGTCGGCGAGTTCATTAATCGGGGTACGCACTGAAATGAGGGGGCTGCAGGGGACTGGTGGAAAAAAAGGCGGCGAGCCACGCGGAAGGTTCCAAGTGGGCCCCAGAGCGTACCAGGCAACCATTGTTGTCGTGAAGGTAGCGACCCCTCCGCACCCCTCCAGTTCGACGGGTACTCCCCTTTTCGACCGAACCCGCTCTGATCGGTAAAAATCTGCTAGAATATTTGTGCAAAAATAGGATTACGGTACTATCGAAGACCACAAACGCCCGTGGTGGGGTTAAAATGCGCGCATGAACGAATCGACTGCTTCATCAATTGAGAACTCGGAAACCGCATCGAACGCGGGCGGCTCTACCAAGGGCGGTCTGAGATTAAGTGGATCGAGTGGCTCGTCAGGCAACTCGCTGGCTTCAAGCCAGTGGATCAAACTCTCCAGTAGCGTGCGTCTCGGTCGCTCCAAGCAAACCTGGACCGGCGCTGGCAGTGCCGCCGGGT
Organism: uncultured Planctomycetota bacterium; assembly: GCA_963763175.1. Taxonomy (GTDB): domain Bacteria; phylum Planctomycetota; class Planctomycetia; order Pirellulales; family Pirellulaceae; genus Rhodopirellula. The sequence continues at coordinate 2,869,801 of CAVXOB010000011.1, forward strand.
ACGCACTACGCTACCTAGCTCCGATGCGCCGCCTGATGATCGATGTCGCTGGCAGTGATCAAGAAGCCGACCGAGCTCTCGCGATTCTCGTCACTCACTTGGTCAGAGCGGGGTTTAGCGGGCATGATCGCGGTCGATTGCGAGATTTTCTCGTCCGCGGAATTCGCTCTGCCGCTAAGGCCCGGTACGAGGAAGCTGTGCAGCAATTCGAAAAAGGCAAATTGGAAAGCTTGGACGCCTCCAGCGCGCCCACAGCACCCCAACTCGTCGTCGCCAAATTGGAGTCGCCCCAGTGGCTCGGATATTGGCGAGATGGAATACTCCAACGGAGCTGGCGTTCCCTCGAACGCTATCAGCATGCACGCCGGTTTGATCCTGCTACCCGACTCAACGCACCGGAGAACGAGACTCCCAAAGAGGACTACCTCCACGACGTCCTGCGCATCGCGATGGCGCATCCAAAGGAAACCCCAAAGCAGTGGGCTGGACGTCTCACCCCGATTGGAGGCCGAGCGATCGGTCCAAACGAGGTGCAAGCTCAGCTCGAACTTGCACGGGTCAGATTCGCACAGCAGGTCGCTGACGAAGTCGCTCAAACGCTCGAAATACCTGAGCCGACCTTAATCGAGGCCGAGATCAAAATGCTTGGACTCAGTAAAGCATTTATGGGCGTGAAGGTCGAAAGCTCAGAGCAAGGTTGACTTACTTTTCATCGTTCGATTCTCTCGCCTCCTCGTCTGGTTCGCCATCTTTCTCGTCCGTACCGACCTCTTCGCCGAGCGTCTTGCCAATAAAATCGCTCAATCCTGTCCCTCGCAGTTCCTTCGCTGTCGCCAAAATTTTGCCGGTGTCACCATCGACGAGCAGGACAAATGGAATTCCACTCACGTCGTGCTGGTTGCCGATCGTGGTATCCCAGAACTTGCCTTCGTAGACCTGATCCCAAGGTATTTTGCGTTCTTCAAGAAACTTCTTGAGGAGTTCTTCCTTGCCTTCCTGATCGAAGCTGATCCCCAGAATGTCAAAACCTTTGTCATGCCAATTCGCATATGCGGTTTTCATGTGAGGGATCTCGCCGATGCAGGGACCGCACCACGTCGCCCAAAAATCAAGCATAACTAGTTTGCCAGCATAGTCGCGTGGGAAATTGACTTCTTCGCCGTCGAGTGTGGTTGCGGTAAACTCCAGCGCCGGTTGACCGATGCTCAGGTTCGGTGGAAGTGGCAACTGATCGACAGCTTCATCGCTGGTTTGCAAACGCAATTGACCGTCATCGAGTTTAAATTCGTAGGACGTTCCGGTGAAGTTAAAGGGTTCTCCAATACTGGCGACCTCAAAATTTCGGCTGATATTGCCATTGGCATCCCGATCGATCGGCAATCGAGAGTTGGCGTTCATCGTGCCCGCGACGAACGTTGAAAACGGCCTGCCATCGAGCTCGAATTCATACTCGTAACCAAAGTCGCCATAGTAAAACAGCATGTTCGCCATCGTTTTGCGTCTCGGATCGGACGGGTCGAAGCGGTACAGATTCACTCTAGCCATTTGATTGTCGCCGAGTTTGACCTGAGTCGATCCACTGTACATTTTGTATTGGCCGCTGGGCGTAGCTTTCCAGGCGGCTGGAGGATCGTTCGTTAAATCGCCGTCCGCATTGGAGTCGACGTATAATCGCGGCTCGGCTGTTGGAGAGCCGTCCCCGCCGGCGCTCTTGTCATCGGCAGTTGACTCCTTCTTCGTGCTCGTCTTTTCATCCGCATCCTTTTCGCTGTCGTCGTCATCGTCACTCTCGGCTGCGGTCGGTTGGGGTTCGTCAAGGATAAACGCGAACTCCTTGTCTCCGAATTTGAGATCTCCATAACGTGGGTTGACCAAGCCTTCCGGTTGTTTCTCGATGCCATCGGCTGTTTCTCGCAAAGTGGCATTGAGCGGACGATATCCGCCGATTTTTTGAGTCACGCCACTGCCCAAAAATTTTTCCTGTATTTCTACTTCATCTGCAGGAATAGGACGTTGTGGCAAACCGATCAGAGTGAAAAGGGCGGCGATCATCGTCACCGGCCTAAGAACGCTAAAAATCTGATTCATCGGAGGGATCCTCGGAACGAGTTTTCGGGAAACGAGACAGCATTTAGTTTAGCGAAATCGGTCGCTAATGTTGGTCCCCGCATTTCTCGAAGTCCGAGAAGTCATCCGATGTCGATTAAATGTGTCTCAATCGTGACTTCGTTGATCAACTTGGAGATCGGGCAATCTCCTTCGGCTTGCTTGGCGGCCTCGATGAAATGCTCGGGATCCACACCCGGCACGATGGCACGGACAATCAAGTGCGACTTGGTGATCGCCAGTCCCGCGGGCGTCTTTTCCAGTGTCACGGCGGCCTCGGTCTCAATTTTACCCACGGCCATTTCTTCTTGACTAAGGATCATCGAGAGCGTCAACGAGAAACAGCTCGCGTGTGCGGCAGCAAGTAGTTCCTCGGGATTGGTAGTCCCTGGCGCCTCTTTTCGAAAATTAGAAGTGAATGGCATGCCGTCGAACGCATCGTTGCCCCCATGCAAACTGCCATGACCCTCGTTGAGTCCGCCTCGCCAAACTGCGACTGCTTTACCTTGCATCGTCCGCTCCCTCATTGGAGATGATTATGTTGCCTCGTCTATTATAGCGAATAACCAAGGAGAGGCGCGATGTGGTTACGGCGAAAACGATTCATTGGGTGATGGCAGCGTACGTCCGTTTTCCCTGCCGTCCAATCCACAGACCCATGGGCGATTGACCACACTCATTCATACGACGACCCATGGCAGCGGGATCAATATCACCGCCTCGCACCTTGATCACATGTGGATATCCGTCATGGGCGCGAAACCAGCGGCGTAGTTTGCGATCATCACAGCCAACAACGTCAATCACCCGAGCGACCTGAGCCATCTCGGGCCATTGTTGCAGGCCAGCGGGATCGTCACAGGTGAGAAAACCACTCGGACCGCCGACAACTCGCGTGCGTGTTGCAGCGGCAAATACTTCCGTCAGTCCCGCTGCTCGGATGGCGGCATCAGGGTCAACGATCCACTGGCCAACGCCAGCACCAGATCGGCAAGGTGCTAAATCGAGGTCAGCGTCCGGAGCAAATACGCTCGCTAACCCACCGCGGATCGAGATCGCCGAGCGCCCGCCACTCTTCATGCCGTGCTCGCGAACCCAGGCAGCATCGAGCACCGCGCCTGCAATCAACGTCTGCTCGCGAACAGTGCCGCTCGCCGCGATCCAAGTCCGATGAAAACTCAAACTGGCGTCGCCGGGAATTTGCGTCGCGGGAGCAAGTTTCACCACACCACCTCGACAGGACTGCAGTAATTCAGCAACACGCGTCCAATCGGGAACCAAGTCCTCGGCCGCGGTGTGCCGCTGGCCATCGACGCGGCGATCAGGATCGATGTGAAGGAGCTCCGCGTCCGCGATTAATCGCGCCAACTCGCCCGTCGTCACGTCCGCCTGATACAAATCGGCCGAGACGTCAGCGGAGTTCAAATTAGCGGCCGTAAAAGCAAGTAAATCGGAATCAATATCGATGCCGGTAGCCGGTCCGCGACGCGCGATTGCGATCAGATCGCTGCCGAGTCCGCAGCAGAGATCGGCTACTCGCGACGAACCCATCCAGCTCGCTTTGAGTGCCGCCACGGCGTAATGAGTCGATTGCTGTAGCGATTGCCGGGTCACCCACCAGGCAGCGTCCTCGACAACTGGAGTACCGAACGTGCGAATGCCTTTGACTTGCAGCGACGCGATATCAAATAGCACCGCACGGCTCGCTGAGGTGAGCGAATCCGGCTTCGATTTCGCGCCGGGATCGAGGCTCATCTCGGAAAGCCGCGACATGAGAGCTGGCGTCATTTCACCGAGTACACTGTGCCGAAACTTATTCTTTGGCATCGCGATCACTCTGATCCGCTACGTAAACGTCGCAGTTGATCGATGGCTGATTCGCTGTTCACGGCGTTTGCTACCGCTTCGATCCTCCGAACCTGTCGATCATTGATCGGGATCGGCGCGTCGATCTCCAGTGACGCGGGACGCAGACGATCGCCGATTGCTGTGACGAGATCAGTGATACCGTCACCGCGCTCGAGTGTGCCGCAACCAGGGTCTGCACCGGCTGCACGCGCTGTTGCAATTGTCTGAACGCAGTTCCCGACGGCACCTCCGGTGGCTGAGTCAGAGTCGATACGGTCCGCTTTGTTGAGCACCCGCAGAATGACTGCGGAACGGCTTAGTTCGGCAACCGTCTGCTCAATGACACGAAGTTCATTTGCGGTCATCGGATCAACGACAACCAGAACCAGATCCGCTGCCGCAATCGCGAGCGACCCGCGACGAATACCTTCGCGCTCAATTACCCCGCCACCCGAACGAATACCAGCCGTATCACCTAGCCGAATCACAATTCCGCCGATCACGGTATCGCACTCCACTACGTCACGCGTCGTTCCCGCCTCGTCATGCGTGATGCTGCGCCCGTAGCCAACGATACGATTGACGAGACTGCTTTTACCAACATTGGGCGGGCCAGCGAGTACGACCCGGTAGGGCACGCTCAGGTGGCGTCCAATCGAATAGCGGTCGAGTACGACGCTCGCAGCGGCTCGGAGATCACTGAGACACAGCGGCTGCTCATCAAGCCGGATGATCCAATTCTTTGTCCACTCCAAGAGTGCGCCATGATATTGTTGTAATGCAATGGCGGCGTTGGGCCGGGTGGTACATTGAGTGAGCACGTGCTCCGCTTCGGCAATCAACGGTTCAAATACGCTGTCGCCTCGATGGAGGACGTGCTGCTGCCAAGTCGACCCGCACTCTACTGCCGCACCGAGCTGCACGAGCGAGTCCATGATTCGAGAGACCGCCGCGGCCCCTCCGTGTCCATGAATCTCGAAATGGTCGTCCGCGATGGGCGTTAGGACAACTGACTCCCCGTTGACCTGCTCAGAACCGGAATCCTGGAGTGGCCGCCAATTGCCATAGCGAACCTGACCCACTCGCCATGGAGTATTTGTCGCCGGAGCAAAACAGTAGGATAAGAATTCCTCGCGCGCGGACCGCACAGACCAACGACCGCGACAGCCGATTGCCCCGTTCCGGTCAGTCGCGAGACCAACGTTTTGCTCATAAACGTTCCGCAGCATTTTTTTGCGTTGACGGGTTTGGCAGCATCGCCCATAACCGTTCGTCGCCGAGCGTGTCGGCAACCAAGTCCACGCCGGCGAACGGTTGATCATGAGAATGTTCGTTGGGGACCGCGACGGTCACGGCTCCCGCCGCCACCGCGGCCGCTGCACCGTTGCCGCTATCTTCGAGCACGAGCATCGATCCAGGCTCAATCGAAAGATGCTCAGCCGCTTTCAAGTACATTTCCGGATGGGGCTTCCCCTGGTTGACGTCGTCGCCCGTCAAGACGAAGGCAAGTTCGTTAAACCACTTTGTTGTCGGCAAGATCATTTCGACGAATTTTCGTTGACTACTTGTCGCGACACCGAACGGCACGCCCGATCCAATGAGGTGATCGATAAACTGTTCCATTTGCGGCATGGGCTCGAGATGCTTGAGCAACAATTCTCCGTAGACGACGTTTGACTCCTCTAGCAGCGCTGCGGGTTCGTCATCGAGTCGATGGAACGCAATCATTTGCCCGATCGCACTCAGACCCACCCGGCCCATCATCTGCTTTTGCAGCTCAGTGCTAAAGCGGAACCCACGCCGTTGCAGTACCACGTCACCAACCTGGAAATAAATCCTCTCCGTATCGAAGAGCAGTCCGTCCATGTCGAGAGCCACGCCTCGAATATCATACGACCGCTGTTGCTTCGCACCGCGAGGTGGAGGTTGACTACTCACAGGTCCATCTCATCGAGCGTATCAACGAGTCGGTCCAACTCGTCTTTGGGTTGGGAGTTGCGTGCCGCTTGACGTTTTTTCAAAACTGAATCGACGCCGACGGTGCCTCGTCCGGCGAGCAATAGCTGTTCGTCACGCTCGCGAGCCGCCGTCGCGATCGGATCGTCCGAACCAGCTGGCGCGCCAAACAACTGTGACAAATCGATCTTAAATCCTTCATCACCTTGAGTCTCCGCGCCCGCGATGGCGGGTGCTTTGTGCTGCGGAAAGATAATCGCGTTCTCAGGGCACACGCGGCTGCAAGCCGGACACCCCTTGCGGCAGTTGTCCGGCTGTTCAACGAAAATGCTCTCGACGCCATCGAGTCCATAGACCCCAAATAAACAAAAATCAACGCACTCCATGCAATTGGTGCAACGGCTGTAGTCAATCACGGGGTACCACCGCCGGCCGGTCGCTTCCTCGACCGACTCAATATTTCCACCCACGATCGGTAGCACCTGCGTTTCGAGGGTTTCGACACCTATAATCCGGTGAATCTCCGCGACGAAATCCGACGTGTCCTCGGATATCCGCAGATCAATCGCATAAATCTGTCGCTCCGCTCGCGGATACAGGTCCGTCATCCGCTGGACCGTCTCCGTTTCGCTCGTCCCTCCGGCTGAGGTCTCGACCGAGGCATTCCCGTCTTCGGCCGTGTCGTCGACAGATTCGTCAGCCCCCAGTTCGACGAGCCCAACTTGTCCATCGATTCCGTTGCGATCGAGCACCCAATGAGCGGCACGAGGAAAGATCCAGCTCGCGAGGATGATGTCCCCGTCGATTTCACGCAGTCGCGACACCGCCTCCCCGTTTTTGGGGAGGTCATAGAGGTGGGGAACCACCACAACATCCAACTTCGATATTTTCCCACCCGCATCGGCAATCGCTTGCTCCAACGCCCGTTTAGCAGGATTTCGCGACTGGCCCTTCGAAACGACCAGGGTGAACGACCGTGTTTTGTCAGCAAGAATCATGAAGAAATCTGTGGCGGGATGGCAGCGAACATCACCTCCCTATCGTGACCACTCCCGAGTCATTGATCAAGCCATCGGCTCCGCCATGACATCATTATGCCGACCGAGACTCGTATTCCTCTGATATCCGTTCCCGCCCCCAACAAATGGGTTGCAAATGATGCCGATGCGTGCTTCCCGTTCGCGGGCCTCTCAATCGGCGATGAGACGCAAACAAACATGCCGACTCAGCTCGCGGTGCGAGTTCGGGTATTTCCGCGCCGATGCGTGTGGCACGTGGAATATGTTATAATCATGCGGTTCGACCACCGCTGGAAAGCTACCCGCAAAAAGAGGCTGCATGCAGACACCGAGCATACTTCCAACCGTCGGCGTTGGTCCAATTCGTTTCGGCATGACCCGCGCAGGGTCGTCAGCTGATGGGTCCACACGATGGTGACTTGGTCCCCACGATGGTGACGACGAGAGCGGCGAGAGGTATCTTGACGCACCATGAATTACACTTAGAGCCTATCCGAAAAGGGGTCTGACCCTTTGGAGACGCATCGTTTTACAACGTTTTTAGCGGCCTCGCCGGAGAGGGTCAGACCCCTTTTCGGATAGGCTCTTATTGGGCTTCTTGAATTCGATGCAAGAGATCATCAATTCTCTACTGAACTACCTCACCGATAACTGGCCAGAATTGATCTGGATCGTTGCTGCGGCAGGTGTCGCCTCCTATCTGGCGGGTAGGCGGTCACGCGTACTCTGGCAAAAGCGAGAGTTTTTAGATCGGCTTAACGTATCTCTCACATCAATTCATGAAGGTCAGCTCAAGATCCGTACGATTCTCGAGATGGACGTTGACGATATCTTTCTCAATCGCTCTGCATCAACGAAGATCATTGAACTAGCAAAACGCACCACGCCATCTGACCCACTGATTCCGATTCCCGATGCGGATCGATGGTATTATCTCAATTCCGTACTGAATGAGATCAGCGAGCGTTTTGCTATCGGACACCTGCGACAGGACGCTGGATTTTCGACGACAGTTGAAGATTATTTACTCTGCTTGACCTGCGAGCGTGCTGGCGCAGTGAGAACGCAGAAAGTGCGAGCAATGCTTGTCCGCAGGCAGCTTCTCGATAACCTACCTTCAGAAGAGCCTGATTATGAGTCCCCCAACCATGCCACTCGATGGGAGACGCTGCAACTGATGGCTCAGCGATGGCGCGACGAGCCGGATCAATTCCTGCCGATTCAGCTTTGCTTTTGATCAACGCGGTCAGTCGATCATCACTTGGATGATGAGCGAAGGGGCAGAGGATGAGAACAGGTGAGAGAAAAGCTCGGTAGCATTTTCAAGCAGCTTCCATCGTCGCTGACGACCCTTTCGCGTGACATCTCGCTACGTCCGGCTATTGTGGACGATCGGCGCGAGGTGACGCAGCGAATAGCACCATGGCTGCGACCGCACACAGCAATGTTGCCGCTTGGTAGCTTCCGAACCGGTCGTGCGCCACGCTGAACAGATACGGACCCACCGCCGTTCCGGCAACTACAATCGATGTTGAAAATCCGGAGATCGCGCCGAGATGCGTGCGGCCGTAGAAACGCGGCCATGTGGCTGCGGAGATAATTCCGAACATACCCTGCATGAGCCCCATGCCCAGGACCACGAAGATCACCGGCGGTCCCTCGGCCAAGACGGACAAACTCAGCGATAGCGTCACGACTCCCGCTAGCTGAACCATCACCAAATATTTCAGCTTGACGTAATCACTGATTAGACCGCCCGCAAACTCCACCACGACGCTGACAAACGCTGCCGGCACGAAAATCGCGACCGCTTGACGTCGTTGCATGCCAGCATCGGCAAAAATCGATACGACGTTGAACGAGAACGCAGTTAGAAGCAAGCCGGATAGCACGACGCTGAACGTAAACACCCAAAAACTAAACGTCCGCCGCGCCTCGGATAACGTGAACTGGCGGCCGCTCAACGTTTCAATATGGGTCTTCCGATTTTGCTTGATAAACGGCCCATCAGGAAGCAAGCCGTGGTCCTCCGGTCGAGAGCGTCCAAAACAAACCGCAATCACGGCATAGACGGCGATCACAATCGCGATCGTCTGCCAGGCCCACTGCCAACCCCCGCTCTGGATCAACCACTCGAACAATGCCGGCGCCAGTGAAAACCCAAACGCAATGGAAATCCCGATGAACGCTAGCGCCATACCACGACGTGTCTCAAACCACTCCAATACCATGTTTCGAGATGACAAGGTCAACATGCCTTGTCCACAAAAACGCATCGCAAAAAAACCAAACGACAAGACAGCCAACGAAGCGTAACCACGGTACTCGGCTGGGAGGATAGAAGCGACCGATTCCGCAATCGCAACCGAAAAACTCATCCCAATCAAGACGAGTGCGAGCATCCCGGCGGAGGCCGCCGAGACCCAACGCCCACCCCACCGGTCGTACCAACGGCCAGCCCGGGTGATCAACATCGCACTGGCGATCGTGCCAGCAAGGTAAGCAAAGCTGATCCAACTCCGCGACAACTGATGAGCTTGAATCAGAAAGTCCGTAAATACGGAAACACCGACGGTCTGCCCCGGCGCTGGCCAGTACACCCAACGTCCCACAAACCAGCACCACCGTGCCATAAAAAAACGGGACCTGGGCTGGGTCAAATGGAACGTTGGCGAATCGCGGGCGAGAGGGACGCTTCCGTGTCACGCTATCAGATTTCATGTGCGGTGGCGATCGGGATCGAGGACGAAGACGTCATTGGAGTCCATGCGACGGACGAAGTCAGTGGGGATTGACACGTCCCATGCTTGCTTCGCCCCAGAGCATCGGTCACAATGGCGCGAAGTCTATAGAACCATCGGATGCTTAGACGCAGACCATCCAGGTTCTTCCAGCGGCGCAGTCAATCGACGATCATCGCCCCCTCACAACGGAACCACCATGCATCCTCGCAATCGACATTCCTGCATGACGCCGACCTGTTTCGTCGTCATGTTCTGCTGTACTAGCGTCGTTGTGGCGAAGGAGCCTGAGCACAAACTGCTCCCACTGCAATACAATAATCCGCAATTGGAGGTTGATCTCGGAGTGGGCTTGTGGGCGTATCCGATGCCCCTGGATTACGACGGTGACGGTGACATGGACCTGCTCGTTGGCTGCCCCGACAAACCATCCCAAGGCACCTACTACTTCGAGAATGTATCGCAGGACGCAAATAAGAAAATGCCGATCTTCCAACCGGCAGTCCGCGTCGGTAACGGATACCACTATATGATGCTGAGTGACATCGATGGTGAGTCAGTCATCTTAAAACCCGGTCATGAATATCGACGCGATAAAAAATCGGGCAAGTTTGACTTCGCAAAACCACACAAGATCAAAGCACCCCTCGATCCGAATGCACACGCGCACGGTCGTACCCGGGCGAACATGTGGCGTTACGTCGATTTCGATGGTGATGGAGATCATGATCTCGCCATCGGCATCGGCGATTGGAGCGATTTGGGCTGGGACCACGCTTATGACAACGCTGGCAACTGGAGAAACGGTCCGCTGCACGGCTACGTCTACATTGTCACGAACCAAGGCAGCGACGCGGACCCGAATTACTCTGATACACCGTTTCGGGTCCGAGCAGGTGGCGGCGAGGTCGACGTTTACGGTTGGCCATCCCCCAACTTCGCGGACTTCGACGGCGACGGTGACCTGGACCTACTCTGCGGCGAGTTTCTGGATGGTTTTACGTACTTTCAGAACACGGGATCACGGCAAGAACCGCGGTACGCCGCGGGACAAAAACTTCAGCAGCGTGACGGCGAACCACTGGTCATGCATCTGCAAATGATCACGCCCACCGCAGTGGACTGGGACACCGACGGCGACATCGATCTGATTGTCGGGGACGAAGATGGACGCGTCGCATTGATCGAGAATACGGGAGAACTTCGCGACCGAGTGCCGCAGTTCGAATCGCCTGCCTATTTTCGACAACTGGCCGACACACTGAAGTTCGGAGCCCTCGCGACACCATTCACATACGACTGGGATAACGACGGCGACGAAGACATCCTGTGCGGAAACACCGCCGGTTCGATAGGTTTTTTCGAAAATCTCGGTACCGGTGAGAACGGCAAGCCGAAATGGAACGCTCCGGTGCTGCTGAATGTTCACTCAGAAAACGGGAAAAAGCCGTTTCGGGTGATGGCTGGACCAAGCGGCTCGATTCAAGGTCCGTGCGAAGCCAAATGGGGTTACACCACGTTGTCCGTGGCCGACTGGGACGGCGACGGCGACGGCGACATCGTGTATAACTCGATCCTCGGTCGCGTGGGACTGCTGCTCAACGAAAACGGTGTGCTGCACGAACAGCTATTTGACGCCGGCCAACGCGAATTACCACCGGTTTGGTATTGGTGGCAGGCGCCCTCGAGCGAGACGCTGACGCAGTGGCGGACGACGCCGCTGGCAATCGATTTCGATGGGGACGCCAAGCTGGATCTGGTCATGCTTGACCAGGAAGGTTATCTGACCCTGCGGTCGGCCGGCGGAGCAGCGCAACGTATTTTTACTGACGAATTCGGCGATGCTGTCCAGCTCAACGCTGGCACGTGTGGCAGTTCCGGCCGGGTCAAAATGGCCATGGTCGACTGGGACGGTGATGGCCGCATTGACCTGTTGGTCAACTCCGAAAACGCAACGTGGTATCGCAACTGCGAAACTCGCGACGGAAAAGTCGTGTTAAAAAAAATCGGGAACTTGGCCACACGCAATGTCGCGGGGCATACGTCGAGCCCGGCGGTCTGCGACTTCGATCGCGATGGAAAACCGGACCTATTAGTCGGCAGCGAAAACGGTCGAATCTATCACGTTGCCCACGCGGACTGTGTCTCGTTTAGCGCCGAACAAACTTCAGCGAAACGGCCCGATACACTGGAGCCGCCGCGTTTGGCCGGTCTCCTTGAGGAAGAATTCTTGTTCGACAAAGCTCCCTTCAAGGAGTGTCACGCGTCAACGATTTGCCAAACGACACGCGGGTTGGTGGCGTCGTGGTTTGGGGGCACTAAGGAAGGTCACGAAGATGTGGGGATCTGGACCAGTTATCACGACGGCACGAAATGGAGTCCGCCTTTGGAGGTTGCCGACGGAGTCCAGCACGATGCTTTGCGTTACCCTTGTTGGAACCCGGTGCTCTACCAACCGCCAGGCGATGCGCCCACTTTGCTGTTTTTCAAAGTCGGACCGAACCCGCGCCAGTGGTGGGGCGAGATGATGGTGAGCTACGATCGTGGACGGACATTCCGTGATCGGCAACGTCTTCCCGAAGGCATCGACGGACCGGTTCGCTGCAAGCCGATTCTCACGCATAGTCGGACGATGCTTCTCTGCGGATCTTCCACCGAGTACGACGGCTGGCGCGTGCACTTCGAGGCGGTGCCGCTGGTCGACGGAATGCCCACTGGATCGTGGCAGCGTATCGGCCCCATCAATCAAGCGAGCGAATACAACGCTATCCAGCCCACCTTCCTGACCCATGCTGATGGTCGTCTGCAGGTTCTCTGCCGGACTCAAGAAGGAGTTATTTCCACTAGTCTCTCCACCGACGACGGCCAGACCTGGTCAGCGATGGAAGACACTAATTTACCGAATCCCAACTCAGGTATCGAAGCGGTCACGCTCGCCGACGGACGTCACGTGCTCATCTACAACCACCTGGGAACGGGCCAGAGCGGCTGGGGCAAACGCGGATTGCTCAACCTCGCGGTTTCAGATGATGGGATGACGTGGTACGAAGCAGCGGTGCTGGAGCAAGAGCAGGGTGCCGAGTTCAGCTATCCCGCAATCATCCAGTCCACCGACGGAAGAGTACACGTCACGTACACATGGAAACGGCAACGGATCAAACACCTCGTGCTCGATCCCACGCAGCTCAGCCCTGGCAAACTGATTGGCAGTAGACCCCTTTTCAGATAGGCTCTGAGGGGGTGATCGATATTGCTGCATCACCGCCTCAAGGATCGATCACCGGTGATTCGCAGTGAAAATCGCGACAGCGGAAGAGGCTGTATGTCTTGCCCAGGGATTTTTTGCCGACGCACAAGCCCGCGGCCAAAGGTGAGTCATCACACGACCGACCGACCGGCAACCACGCGATACTCAGTCCCGGTTGGTAGCTTGTCAAAACCTGACGAGCGGTTGCCACGGCGCTCACTCCCTGACTGGTCGCGATCACCAGCTCTCCCTGGTAGTGATGCAGTTCGTCGAGCACGCTGATCAGTGCCGAGCAGGCTCGGGACTGGGTCCGGATGACCGTTTCGCCCGCCCGCAGTGCGCCTGTGGCCGCGTTCTGAAATCGGTTTTCCCCAGTCAACCGCGACAGTTTGAGGAGCACCATGGCAGCAGATGCGTTGCCACTGACAAGCGAGCCGTCGTGCCAGTCCTTGTTGCGCGTGATCAATCCGCTCGCGTCGCTGGCAGTGAAATAGAAGCCACCGTCAGCGGCATCCATAAACCGAGCGACCAACGCATCTGCCAATTTGAGACTTTGGTTTAACCAAAAGTCATCGCCAGACGCTTCGTACAGATCAATCAGCGCTTCGGCAAACAACGCATGATCGTCAACGAATGCCGCTCCATGCGCCGTGCCCGCGCGGTACACGTGCAGCAAATCCCCCTCTTTATCTCGCATCGAATCGACAATGAAATTCGCGGCCGTTCGTGCGGTCTCCAGATAATCATCGCGTCCCATGACAACGCTTGCGATGGCGAAGGCACGAATTGCCAACGCATTCCATGCGACGACGATTTTATCGTCACGTTGCGGCTTGATCCTTTGCTCACGAACGATACGAAGTCGTTCACGATCGTCAGCGAGCTCGACTTCGAGCTGCTCGAGCGGGATCGAAAGATTGTTTGCCCAATCTGTGGCCGCTCGCTGCAGGTTTGGAATTGAGTTTCCCTCAAAATTGCCTCGCTCGGTAATGTCGTAGATCTGGCAAAATCGGTTACCCCGTTCTGGACCAAGCACCGCCACAACTTCACTGGGATTCCAAACATAGAATTTGCCCTCGACGCCTTCGCTGTCGGCATCTTCGCTGCAGTGGATTCCTCCGGACGAATCCATCATGTCACGCTGCAGATAGTCGAGAATTTCCGCAGCGACTCCGCCGTGCCGCGGGTTTCCAGTCACCTGCATTGCGCGAGTGTAAACGAGCGCAAGAAGCCCGTTGTCGTAGAGCATTTTTTCAAAGTGCGGCACCAGCCAATGTCCATCGACGCTGTACCGGGCGAACCCCCCACCGACGTGGTCACGGATCCCACCCGCAGCCATCCGGTCGAGCGTCAATTCTACGGCGTCGATTAACCGCCTGTCGCCAGTCCGGGAGCCTACACGCAGTAATAGTTCCAAATCGGTGGCGTGCGGGAATTTCGGAGCGCTGCCGAATCCGCCCCATGTCTGGTCAACACTCTTGAGAAGTTGCTCGACGGCTACGCCGATGCGATCGCTGCCGGGAACCTGATCTCCCGTCGCACCGGTGCCGATCGCGAGTTGTTGCAACGCCTCGGTGATCTCGCCGGCATGCGCGGCGATGCTGTCACGGCGGTTTGCCCAGGCATCGACGAGTGCATCGAGCACTTGCGGGAATCCTGGCATCCCACCACGCGGCACTAATGGCCAATAAGTGCCCGCGTAAAACGGTCGGCCATCATGATCCAAAAACACGCTCATTGGCCAACCGCCATGACCGGTCATTAGCTGAACCGCGTTCATATAGATCTGATCAATGTCGGGTCGCTCTTCCCTGTCCACTTTGATGCACACAAAATGTTCATTCAGATAGGCCCCGACTTCGTCATTCTCGAAGCTCTCGTGCGCCATCACGTGGCACCAATGACAAGCGGCGTAGCCGACCGACAGAAAAATCGGTACATCGCGCGATCGCGCTTTCACAAACGCTTCCTCACCCCAGGGCATCCAACGGACAGGATTATCCTGGTGCTGAAGCAAGTACGGACTGAGCGAATGAGCGAGTTCGTTAGGCATGAAACTGTCTTGCTTAGAGATAGAGAAATCGTCAGTCGCAACGATCATGTTTTTCGGAGCACAAATATCGCATCAGTGAGGTCTTCGTCAATTTTCCGCTCCTGATCAATGTCGCAGTCAAAATCATAGACACCGGCGATCTCAAACACGTCCTCGACGCGCTTGAGTAGCATCTTTGCTTGCGTAGGAGTGTATAGCCGCAGCAAAAACTCGCTTCGGATTCGCTCAACCACGCCGCTCGGCTTGGTCGCTTTGATCGAGACACGCAAGGTTTCGAGCCGCTGTCGACGTTGAAAATCGATCACGCGTAGCGTCACGCTAACTTGTGTTCCCGCATGCGCTGCCTTCCACCTTTCGGTGCACTCGGGATCGGCATCCAGCGGGATACAGTGAAAACCGAGGATGTAAACGCCACCGGGACGAAGTGATGCCGCGACGCTACGCAAATGCTGCTCGGCGGCATCCGCATTCGTCAAATGCCGAAAGGTATTAAAGGTGCAGAATGCAGCATCAACGGGGGGCCGGCAAACGTGCGTCGTCATGTCGCCGAGCACCAAGTCGACGTTGAGTCGGCGGCGCGTCAACCGCTTGCGAAGATAGGCGAGCATTGCAGAATTATTGTCCACTGCCGTGACGTCAAAGCCCTTCGCCACCATCGCCGTAACCAAACGTCCACTACCGCAGCCGGGCTCATATAAGAGTTTTGGGGGGCGCGTCAAATATTTATCGAAGACGCTTTGAAAAAAATCAACTTCGTCTGCGGTTTCATCTCGGAACACCATGTCGAAGTATTGAGGATGATCGTACCAAGACTTCAACTCTTTGCTCTTGGTGCTTCGTGAGCTCATGACGTAGCCGCCTCACGCGCTTCGTATTCTTCCCAGCGTGCAAAAGCCGTTTCCAATTCAGATTCGGTTTGGTGGAGCACCTTGGACGTGGCCGCGATCTTTTCACTGCCAGATTGATAAAATTTGGGGTCCGCCATCTCACTATGGAGTTGTTCAATCTTGGCTTCGAGCGATTCGATCTTCGCGGGCAGCGATTTCAGCTCTCGCTGCTCGTTGTAGCTCAAACGTTGAGGCGCAGAGCTGACAGACGCCTGACCAGAATTGTCTTTTCCAGTGCTGGCAGGTGTTTTGATCTTGGCTTTCGAAACTCGGGTCGGTGTCTCGTTTTGCCGATTCGCTTTGGCCGCTTCCCATTCGTCGTAACCACCGTTGTACTCTTTGACAGTTCCGGGGGCTTCGTCGTGTTCGAACACAATCGTGCTGGTGACGACATTGTTAAGAAACGTGCGGTCGTGGCTCACCATCAGCAACGTACCATCGAATCCGACGAGTTGCTCTTCGAGCATTTCCAACGTCTCCGCATCGAGGTCGTTGGTGGGTTCGTCCAGCACGATGACGTTGGCGGGCTGCGTCATCAGCTTGGCAAGTAAAGCGCGGTTTCGTTCACCGCCCGAAAGGTATTTTACTTGCGTCCGGGCACGCTCGGGAGTGAACAAGTAATCCTGCAGATAGCCAACGATATGTTTGGTTTTGTCGCCGACGACGACCTTATCGCTACCGCCGCCCACATTCTCGGTTACCGTCAGATCGGGATCGAGTGTATCACGGAGCTGATCGAAGTAGGCGACCTTCAAATTCGTGCCGAGTTTGATATCGCCTTCGGTCGGCTCGAGGCCCCCGAGAATTAGTTTGAGTAGCGTCGTTTTGCCCGCCCCATTGGGTCCGATGATGCCGATCTTGTCACCACGCATCACGAGGGAACTGAAGTCATTGACGATCGGCGTGTCCCCGTACGCGAACGACACGTTCTCCAGTTTCGCAACGAGGGCACCTCCGCGCGCTGCGGATTGCAGATTGAGTCGCGCGGTCGCTTCGGTCGACCGGCGTTCACCCCGCTGTACCCGCATGGCCTTGAGTGCGCGGACACGACCCTCATTACGAGTCCGGCGTGCCTTGATGCCTTGCCGGATCCACACCTCTTCTTCAGCGAGGCGCTTGTCAAAGAGTGCGTTCTGTTTCTCCTCAGCATCGAGCGCGTCGGCTTTTCGTTTGAGAAAGGTCGGATAGTCGCACGTCCAATCGAACAGGCGGCCGCGATCGACTTCCCAGATCCGACTGGCGAGTGACTGGAGAAACGAACGATCGTGGGTGATGAACATCAACGTTCCCGACCAGTTCGCCAAAAATTTTTCCAGCCACAAGATCGAATGGATGTCGAGATGGTTGGTTGGCTCGTCGAGCAGCAGCAAATCCGGTTCGGCCGCGATCGTACGTGCCAGCAGAACGCGTCGTTTCATCCCGCTTGAGAGCGACTCAAACATTGCATCGCCCGACAGCGCCATCCGCGAAAGTGTTTCCTCAATGAGCTGTTCAATTTCCCAGTCGTCTTTGGTCGTTTTGTCCGCGGGTCCGAGCGAGCCCGCCAACCCAGGGATATCATCAGCCTTGGCAAACATCAAATCATGAACGTTGCTGCGAATGTCCGCAGGGACGTCTTGAGTGAGACGCGCCACTCGCAGGGTTGCGCCCGCATCAGCGACAACATTGCCGTGATCAGGAGTGATATCGCCAGCGAGGATTTTCAAAAGCGTGGTTTTGCCAGCCCCGTTGCGTCCGAGTAAGCCAATCCGGTCGCCGCGTCCGATCCGTACGGTGACGTCATCGAGTAATTGTGGGCCGCGAAATCCAATTGAGATGTTTTCGAGAGTGATCATAGAGTGCTGGTTGAGGTGTTGTTCGTGCTGGAGTCAGAGTCTTGATTCTGCATCGATTCGCGAAACAAATCTGCAATCACGTCCTCGAGCGGCGGGTCTTCGACGACCACGTCTTCGATTGCGTGATCGCGAAGCGTCTCGGCGAGCAATCGGGGAACATCGCCGCGAGGGACTCGATACTGGATCTTGGGCCAGTTTTCTTTGACGATGCTGCCGAGCGTCTTCGGGAGCGTGAGCGACTCGGACGCGGCAAACTGCAAGGTGACGAGCTTATCGCCGCTGAACTTGTCGATGATCCCCGAAAGCGATCCGTCGTACTCGATCTTCCCCCGAGAAATCACGACAACGCGGCGGCAGAGCGCCGCGATATCTTTCATATAGTGGCTCGTTAGCAGAATCGTGATTCGACGCTTCTCCTGGTAGTAGCGCAGGAATTTCTGGATGTTGTGCTGGGCAATCACATCCAACCCAATCGTGGGTTCATCTAGAAACAAAACGTCGGGGTTGTGAAGCAACGCCGCGATCAATTCCATTTTCATCCGTTCGCCGAGCGAGAGCTCGCGGACGGGTTGATCGAGCAAGCGGGTAACGTCCAGCAGATCACTGACTTCGTCCAACCGAGCGGAAAACTCGGTCGGGTCGACTCCGTAAATATGTTGGTGCAACCGGTACGACTCGCGGGCGGGCAAGTCCCACCAGAGCTGATTCTTCTGGCCCATGACGAGCGCAAAACGTCGCCGGTATTCGTTCTGCCGCAGCCAGGGGACGTAGCCCATCACGGTGGCGGTACCGCGGGTGGGTTGGATCACACCGGAAAGTAGTTTCAACGTGGTCGTTTTTCCCGCGCCATTGACACCGAGGAATGCCACGAATTCACCCTGTTCGACGGTGAGATTGATGCCCTGGACAGCGTGAACGTCTCGAAACTCGCGGTGAAATAACCCGCGAATGCTGCCGCCAATCCCCTCGTGTTTTTGATAGACACGGTAGTGCTTGGTCAGATTGTTGACTTCAATAATCGGCATCGCTGGCTGCCCGTCACGTGAAAATGCCACATTGTAGCGCCGCGAGACAAACCGGGATAGGCTTGCTGGGAATCCAAAATCGCAAGCTTGCGGCCACCATCACGCTCGGGCGAGAAACTCGCCGGTGCGAGTGTCGATTTTTAATCGCTCACCTTCCTTGATGTACTCCGGGACCTGGACGATGAGCCCCGTTTCCATAGTCGCGGGCTTGTTGCGGGAGGTCGCCGAATTGCCTTTGACCCCTGGATCACACTGGGTGATCGTTAGTTCGACCGCGGCGGGTAGTTCCAGTCCCACGCAGGCGTCGTTGTAGATCATGGCTCGGATACCTTCCAAACCTTCGGTCATGTAGGGCAGTTCCTCGTCGACGTCTTCCAGCGTGATCTCGTACTGTTGGTAATCCTCCTTGTCCATCAGAAACAAATGCGTCGAGTCCGTATAGAGCATCTGCACGTCGCGGCGTGAAAAGTCCGCCTCATCCATCATGTCGGTGCCCTTCAACGTGAAGTCGACTTTGTTTCGCGTGATCAAATTGCGTGCTCGAAACTTGTAGAGCGTGGCCGCACCACGTGCCGACGGGGAGTGGACGTTGATTCCCTTGATCACGCATGGATTGCCGTCGTGGACCACGACAGAGCCGGTTTTGAGTTCTTTAGCGAGCATTTTGGTCTTCGAAAGGATGATGAAATGAGCGGTCTGACAGCCAATCTGACATGTTAGCAATCCATGCAGGTTTTTGGCGATAGGACACGTCACTCGGTCAACTCCAGCGAGGTTCCGCGAGATCCGCTACCATGACGAAATCGTGTGTTCGCGGCCTGCAATCGCACTGGCTCAAACGCTCCTTTGTCGGGGCTCAATTGAAATCGATATGAGACCACTTCTGGATGGAATCATGACTCGCCTACTGTTCTTCTTCGTCGCCTTCAGTTCGGTCGCGGCCAGCGCGGTACCTCCGAACCTGCTCATCATTCAGACTGACGAACATAATTTCCGCACGCTGGGTTGCTATCGCGAGACTTTGCCAAAGGAGCAGCGATTTGTTTGGGGCAAAGAGGCCGTCGTTGAAACTCCGGCGATTGACTCCATCGCTGCCCGCGGAGCAGTCTGTACATCATTTTATGCAACCAGCCCCGTCTGTACGCCCTCGCGGGCCGCGTTCTTTTCCGGTCGCTACCCGCAAAATACTGGCAGCTATCAGAACAATCGACCGCTCAATGGTGACGTCGTGACATTTGCTGAGGTACTCCGCCGCCATGGTTATGCGACCGGTTATGCCGGCAAGTGGCACCTGGACGGGCCAGGCAAACCGCAGTGGGCACCCCAACGCCAGTTTGGATTCTCGGACAACCGTTTCATGTTCAATCGGGGGCACTGGAAGAAGTTCGAATTGACCGCAGATGGACCGCGTGTCGCTGCGACGAACAAAAATGGACAACCCAATTACAACGTCGACGGAGCGGATGAAACATCGTTTTCAACGGACTGGTTGGCTGAACGAGCAATGGACTTCATCCGCGATCACGCCGATCAACCTTTTTGTTTCCACCTCAGTCTGCCGGATCCTCATGGCCCCAACACCGTCCGTGAACCCTACGACGACATGTACATGGATCTCGCGATTCGCGCACCCATGACGTTTTCAATGTCGAAACAGAATCCGAAATGGGCACCGGCGAATGGCCAGAATGATGTCGGAAGGTTCAATGCAGCTTCCATGGCGAGATACTTTGGGATGGTACGGCTGATCGATGACAATATTGCCGAAATTTTGCGGACGTTGACCGAACTGGATCTGATCGACAATACAATTATTGTCTTCACGTCCGATCATGGCGATTTGTGTTACGAACACGGACGTTTGAACAAGGGAATTGCGTATGAAGGAAGCGCCAAAATTCCGATGATCATTGCCGCGCCAGGAATCATCCCAGCCGGTACTCAGGTCGATCAGGCGTTGGGTACTGTTGACTTCACGCCCACAATCCTATCCCTGCTCGGCAAGCCGGTTCCTGAGCAAGTCGAGGGACGTGATGCGTCCAGCCTGCTCAAGGGCAAACCGAGTCCAGACTGGGAAGACATCACCTTTTTGCGTTCGGCATCAAACACGCCGAGCTGGGTTGCCGCGGTCACTAACCGCTTCAAACTCGTGATCTCCGTGGCCGACGAGCCTTGGCTGTTTGACTTACAATCTGATCCAGACGAGTTAAACAATCACTACGAAGAAACAGGAAACGCCGTGGTGGTAAAACGACTCGCCGAAGCGTTGTTGAAATATGGGGCTGACTCAAACGACCCGCAACTATCGGACGGTCCGCTGTTGGAGCAGTTGAAAACACTCGCGGGGCGTTGACCGATTGAAAGGCCGGAGGCCGACAGATCCCTGCCGGTAACGCCAGCCAACGGAATCCATGGGGGGGTGAACCACTTCGAAAACGCCAGTTCGCGATCGACATCAGTTATCGTCATGTTTGATATTGTTTTGAGGCGATTGCCGCTCAGCTCTCCGAGCTGAAAGCGTATGTGAGTTGCAGTGTACGCTCCCTAACACTTGGTTTTTTCAGCCGAATCTGTATTTCTTAGTCGCTCGCCCAGGAGATGATCGCAGGTTTCACGTTGTCGAGGCGGCGAAGATGGACTCGATAGAACTGCGAAGCGTCTCGTCGAATTGCTGGTCGGACTGGTCCGCGTGAAGTCCCTCCGCCAGCGCCCGCGAGAAACTCGCGATGACACCGTTCTGGCGAGAGAGTCGGTCGTTGGCCTCATCGCGATCGTAGCCGCCCGATAACGCGACGACTTTCAACACTTTGGGATGTGACACGAGCGTCTCATAATGATTGTCGACCACGGGCAGTGTCAGTTTCAGCATCACCTTTCGATCCGATGGCAATCCCTCGAGTCGTTTCAGGATCGCTTGGCGGAGCAACCGTTCGGCTTGCAGTTTCTCAGGGCAATGGATGTCAATTTCAGGCTCAATAATGGGCATCAATCCGGCATCAATGATTTGGTTGGCGATTTCGAATTGCTGGTTCACAACGGCATCAATCCCTGATTCGCTCGCGTGCAGAATGACGGAGCGCATTTTCGTGCCGAAGACCGGTTGCTCTTTTGCCTTTTCTAAGCTGCCGGACAACTTCGGCATCGGTTTCATCAACTGCACCCCGTCGGCTTCGCCGGCCAACCCCTGATCGACTTTTAAGAACGGCACGATGCGTTTGACATTCCACAGAAAGTCGCCGGTGCGTTTGGACTCAATTTTCCGGTCAAGCGTGTCTTCAAACAGAATGGCGCCGACGATCCGGCTCTCGTCGAAGCTATCGGCGGTGATGATCCGCGTGCGCATCTCGTGTACGCGCTGAAACATCTCCTCCTCGCTGTTCCATGCGCTCGGAGCGACTCCGTACGCCGCTAACGCCTTCGGCGTGCTTCCGCCGCTCTGGTCCAACGCAGCGATAAACCCCGGCCGGTTTCGGATAACTTCAGACTGTTGGTCGTACACACTCATCTTCGTTGCCTTTCGAGTTGACTCATACAAATGAAAACCGCTTAATCGCTGGAGCGACGAGCTGTAAATTAGAGGAATTTACTACGTCGCTTGTTGGGGTGTGGCGTCCGGCGTTGGTTCCGCATCCTCTTCGCTATCCTCTTGGAGGGAGCGTATGAAGTTGATGAGGTGCCAGACGTCATCTTCTTCAAACTCGCCGGGGACAAAGGTCACGGCGGGCATGGGGGTGCCTTCGATGCCTTGGGTGATCCTCAAGTACAAATCCTTGGCTTTGGAGCCCCCATGGAATGCGCCGAGGGCAAAATTGCGAGGAGTGGCATTAAGGGGGGGCAGCGTCCTCGCGCGAGCAGCTTGATCAGCGACTCGCGATCTTCGGGCTTGATGCCGATACTGAGCGTCCATTCTTTTGTCCAGTCATCGTAATCCGTGTTCTGGCCATCGCCTCGGCCCTGATCGCCGTGACATTTACTACACGAGGCGATCTTGCCCCTGAACAACTCGCCACCGCGTTGCACCGATGCGGTCAGCACCTCGGCACGATCGTCTTGCATGGCCGCGAGGAACTCCTCATGCGAATCGGGAACGACGAAACCTTCTGGCGGATCGGGGACATCGACGACTTCGTCGGGTGCTTCGAACCACGCCTCACCGATTTCGCTTACAAAATCCTCAGCGAGCTCCCAGGAGTCGTCAAATGTTTCTTTTGCTTCGCCAGTCGCATTCTGCGCAGTCGGGTCGATGATCCGATCACCCGACTCGAAGTCAAGCTCATAGACCGCGTCGTCAACCAGTTGCCGCTCGAGCTCTCCCCGCCATGACAGGTAAATGACATAGTCGACGAGTGCCTGTACTTCTGCCTCGGTCAAGTTCGGGATCGCGACCATCCGCGTTCCATTAATGCCGTTCTTGATCAAACCAGCGAGATCCTTTCGGGTTGGTTTGGCACCCCGGGCGGTTGATTTGTACTTGAACACTCCCTTGCGGTAGTCGCGTGGATAAGGCGACATCGTCGAGGACAACTCACCACGTCCGTTGCCGGTCGTTCCGTGGCAGGTCACGCAGTGAGTTTGAAACAGCCCCCGACCTTCTTGGCCGATGCGACCCGATGCCCGCTCTAGATTCTCCATCGAGACAATTGATGCGAGGTCTTCGTCCTCCGTTACGATCGCGGGCAGTTTTGGATTTTCGGGTGTGCCAAACATTTCGGTGGTAATCCAGAATGCGTCTTCGCCCGCCTGTTCCATTGGCATGCCTTCCTTGATCTCGTATTTCATCGAGTGCACCAGGTTCGGCTCGAATTCCAAAGGCGGGGGTTCATTGTGGCAACCGACGACGAGGCCGAGCGCCGCGACCAGAGCGAGCGACGATTTCACGGTTGCCGTTGACGATCGCGCGGATGGAGAATTGACACGTGGATCGTCAGCAAAAATGGTCATGATTGATCCTGCAACATGCAGTGGGAAATAAAGGGTCAGCCTGGGTCGCGTTCGAAGTCGCGGGCTTCGCTCGACAGCGATTTCATCATTGTACGCAATCTTTCGCCGAGTTGGCAGAGCAGTGGATCGGGTTGCCCTCTAGGGCCGCGCTCGGCAGGGACGTCGATCGCATGGTCGACCTCGATGACCACCTTCATTGGCATCGTTTCCGTGGCTTTGCCGTAAATGGCCTCTTGGATGCGCTGGATCGTTTCGACCACGCGGGTATCAGTGACGTGACCTGGCAAGAGATATTCGTCGGGAAATGATAACAGGAACTGAGCCAAATCGGCCGCCTCAGCATCGACGAGAAAGGGCGTCGCATCGCGGGACGCGGCCTCGCCATCATTTTCGTCGACGGCAAAGTACGCTGCGGCTACGGCTGCGCGAATTTTACGGACCCGTTCTCGCACACCCTCCTCCGCTTTTGCCGATATGCGGTACCGAGCCTCGCAGCGTGTGAGCAGGAATTCGACTAACGCGTCTCGGCGGAGGCGTAGGTCTCCCGCTGAAGCTTGCCCGACGTGCTCGATTTCTTTGAGAGCTAGATACGCTTCGGACACGCGCAGCAACCGTGGCATCAATCGACTCGAATCACGGGTCGTGGGAGCGGGCTGCCAACTCAGGGCGGATTCGAGTTGCCGGAGTTGTTCATCGGCCCACTGCCAGGCATCTCCCAGGCACAAATATTTGATTGCCACTGGATGCATGACGACTTTTCCGTGACCCGCCTTTTCTCGCTTCTTCGCAGCCGTGCGGGCGATAAAGCTAACGCCCTCGAGCAAGGGCTTAAGCAAATCGTTGGTGCGATTGGTGGTGCCTTCTGGGAACAGCACGAGGGGTCGTTCGGCGGTGGCGAGAATGTCAATGGCAGCTTCAATCGCTTGTCGATCGTTGCCCTCGCGATAGACGCTAAATGCGCCCATCCGCCGCAGCGCGAAACGTTCAAACGCGGTAGTGTTGAAGAGGTGCCAGGACGCCATCGCATACAGGTGGGTGCCGGCTTCGCGAGCGAGCCACCCCAGCACGATCGGATCGGCGTAGCGGCAGTGATTCGGGGCCAACAGCACGCCATGACCTGCGCCCACGGACTCGCTCAGCCGTTCGGGGTGCCGAAGCTCGTACTCGAAAACACATTCATGTTTACGCAGATGCCGGTCAATTAACCGCAGCTTTTGAATGACGGTGGGCCAAGTGTTGCCACGATACGGTGGCACGAAAGC
Organism: uncultured Planctomycetota bacterium; assembly: GCA_963763175.1. Classification (GTDB taxonomy): domain Bacteria; phylum Planctomycetota; class Planctomycetia; order Pirellulales; family Pirellulaceae; genus Rhodopirellula. Next base: position 2,894,721 of record CAVXOB010000011.1, read on the forward strand.
GTAGGGACGCGACAGAACAACAGTCATTGGACTACCGACCCCGCCGATTGGATCGCTGGCCCGCACGCCGCGCGTGTTCACTCATCGCGCCGGCTGCGGCGTGTGCCATCGCATTGACGAGGACTTGGGCGATCGGGTGGGTTGCCACTGCCGTCGCTCGGTCCATCGCTGTGGGGCCCCAATTTTGAGCACGACGAATGGAGTCCCAAGCAGAATCGACGTCGGCCGGGGTGACAATCCGACTGAGCATCCCCGGTAAATCAAATTCGTCTGAAAATTGGCATCGGGGACGGTCGTAACCCGAAGCTCGGAAACGCTGAATTAGGCGCCCCATGGCCTGATAAGTCTCTTGGCCCTGTTTCAGTTCCTCGTGATGGCCCAAGCCCAGATGTTCGGACTGTTGCATTCGCGTTTCGATACCTCGAAGGGAGGCAACGATTTGATCGTCTGTCAACTCGGGTGTCTGGCGAGCCTCGTGCCGCAGCTCGCTGGACTGTTTGTCCGCGAGCATCGTTCGAAATAGGTCGATGGCATCGCGGTAGAATTCACCCTGGGGACTATCGGCTTCGTTGAGTTCCGCTTCAATGGATTCGCAAACCGTGGCTTGGGTGCCGAGCCCCTCGATCGCTGATTTGCGTTCGGCTTCGAGCTCCTCGACCGCCGAAATCTGCTCAGGGAGCCCGAATTTCTCTACTGCCCGATCGCGGTAACCTTGGATTTCGTCCATGACTGTTTCCAAGGCCGCGCCGTCCTCGGCGATAATGGTTTGCATCGCGGCGGGCGTGTTGGTTAAGTAATCGTAATTGCGTTTGGCCTTCCTGTAATCAACCAAATTCGCAACAAATCGATCCATCCGGCGGGTGAAGCCGCGATGCAGATACTCTTGTGTTCCAAAGTGGCGTTCTTTCAGATAGGTGAACAACCGGTCTTCGTCGTAGGCCGGAAGTTTTCGAGCGGCGTCCTGGCTGACTTCGTCCAAATTATCTTGGGCTCGCTGCAAAGCGACCTCCGCCATTGCGGCACGATTGGAGAGGTCCACAAATTGGGGCTGCTCAGTTAGGTATGTATCCACCTGAGCGGCGATCTCATCCTGCCGATTTTCAGCCGCGTCGAGTCGCTCGTTTATTTTCTGCAAGCCGACCTCCAGGTGGCCACGAAGTTCATTTTCATCTTCGAGTTGGGACTTCAGCTCTCTCACGCGTCCTTCCATGCGCAGGAGAATCTCTCGAATTGACGGACGAATTTCGGCGCAGGTTTTTTGCACCGAGTCCATCGTCAGATCGGGGAGGTAGTGCTGGGCGAGTTTCCGCAACGTCTCATCGCGCTGACCGTCGAGTTCATCACGCTGCTGCTCGACCTGACTCATTTGACCGCGGAGTCGCTCAAGCTTCGCAGCGGCTTGGTTGTAGGCAAGAATAAGCTGGTGGTGAGCTTGAGGTCCAGAGATCGGCATAAGGACGGGTGATGATGCGGGTGGGTCACGAGAGAGAAGAGAGAGAGCAACATGTCGCTTGAGTCTACAGGAAGAACCACGCTCCCGCAGCCGCGACTGCTGCCGCAGCGGTGGCGATACGATATCGCCAGATCCAGCAGTAGGCGACGAACTTCTTCACCCCCGAATTGGGTGCTTTGTAGGTGTGCAGGTTTGCCAGATACTGATCGATCGCGGCATCAATTTCTGCTTCGCTAACACGGTCGCCTGACATCGCGGCGGTCCGCATCAGTTTTTCGCGCAGTCGCACGCGGACTTCGTCATGCCTAAACATTTCTTCAGCGTTCTCGCGTTGCTTTCGCATTTCGCGAGCGACGTCCATCACGCGGAGAGTCTCAGCGATCGTCATGTCTTCACCGGGTAGCTTCGTCTCGGCACGCTTGCGACTCAGTTCGGCGGGTGATGGTGTGACAGACGAGGACGCCACGGTAGGAGTGGGGGCTTGTGCCTGGGCGTGGGATTTGGCTGTCATGGAATCGGTCCAGGGAGATAGAGTCCGAGCCGGTACGGAACAATGCAATTCACGATAACTATTCTACGCCGACAAAGCGGTCTCCTGGGAGTAGAGGTAAATCTGGCCGACTGATTGCTGCGGGCTGCTCACCACGATAGCTTATTGGAAAGCCTCTTCGTTCCCTTCCGCTATCCGCGAGTTTCAGGTCATGAGCCCACAAGCACGAGCCAATGCGCCTGCAGCATCCCAAGCCGAATCTCAGCCCTCGGCCTCGGAATCAAACCAGCAGGATCTCGATACTCGCACAACGTCGATGCGTGACTATCTTGATCGTGCGCTGGAGACGCTCAAAAAGTTTGGAACTTCGGACAACCAGGCTCCTCAAGAATTGCTCACCCTACTGGAGGAAGTTAAGCATATCGACGAAGCAAAGGTGCTTGCGATAGCCAGCGTCATTAAGCACATGAGCTCGTTCAATACTCTTGTTCGCGAGAATGTGGAGAGCGTCGAGGTCGGCAATCGCTACATGGACATCGCGCAGATGTTCGATTCGGTTCGTGACGATAGTAAACGCTTGATCGCCCAGCTCGATGACGGCAAAATCAGTGGTACCGAAAAGGTTTCCAACTGGTGGATGAAAATGCGGCGCGGCACGCCGAGTGATCGTTTCGAGCAAATTGTCGAGGTCTATGGCGACGTCGCGAAAGACACCAAGGTGGCGTTGAAGTCGGAAGAGCAGATCATGGATGCGTACATCGACTTTCGCTTTGCACTGAAAGAGGCGGAGGTGCTTGCTCGCGAACTGCTCGACGAAGACCTGCCAATTCTCGAAGCCGCCAAGAAGGGACTCGCCGACTCGCAGAAAGCCGTCGACGAGTACACTGGCACCGATGAGGGGGGCAAAAGCAAGTTGGAGCTTCGCCGCGACGAAACAAGGCAACGTTTCGAAGAAGAGGACAAAACCTATCAGCTTCTCAAAGACATCGCTGAAAATCTCGAAATTGGCTACGATGTCGGCGAGACACTGATCACCAAGCTCAAGCAGACGCACGATGTGAAAGAACGCGTGTTCCGCCGCGCCGTCACGTTCTTCACCACCAACGAGCACGTCTTCACCATTCTCGGCACAGTCTACACCAGCCAACATGGACTCAATGAGGTCACGCAGGCCACCGAGGCGATGAAGGATGGTGTCAACCAAGGCTTAGAGGATGTTGCCAACCTCGGACGCAAACTCGAACGCGCCGCTTTGAAGGCTGGATACGGTAGCACGATTAATCCGGAATCGGTGCAAAAGCTGGTGGACTCTATCAGCGGCTTCCAAATCGAATCGTTGGAGATGATCGCCGAGTTACGCAAAGAAAGCGAGGAGAGCACCAAAGCGATCCGCAAGAGCGTCGAAGAAGGCAAACGCAGGTACCAGGAAACTTTGGGGAAATACGCTCGCGGCGAAAAACTGCGTTAGCGAGATGGCGAGGGCCGGGCTCCTTCTTGTTGAAGAACGATATCTCGCAAGCGCCGGGCGACCACCTCGTCGCCAAGCGCCGCCGCATACGCGCGCATTCGTTCCAGTAGGTCGTCGGGGATGTTTTCCAGATTATCCAACTGCAAGATGGATTTGCGGACGGCGGAGCCCATCGCGGCGAGCGCCAGTGACTCGGCGGCCTTCTCGGGTTGACTGCTCAGCCTCAGAACCTCGGCGAGCTGGTGTCGACTTCGCCAGTCATAACAGTCGATCGTGATCGCTTTTTCGAAGGCTGCCTCGGCGAGGGGGTACTCGTCTCGCATGCGGTGCACCCAGCCCTTGTAGCGATAGAAGCGTGGGTCATTGCCAGCCGAACCGGGCACACGGCCTAGCAGCTCGGCAACTCGCTCGACGTCGCCGCGATCAATTGCCGTTGCGATCAGCAATGACAGCAGCTCGATGTTGTTTGGGTAATCGGCGAAGCATCTCAGAAGCTCCTGTTCTTGCTTGGCCAGCTCTTGTTCGCGCTGCTCATTCTCGACCAACTGATCCGCCGCTTCACTCAGACCGATCGACCGAGCGTGATTGACGAGCTTGGCGACACGGTAAAGTTCACGATCGATATCGCTCTCGAGCCAGTGCGCACAGATCTCTTCACCGTGACCAAAAAGCACGGCGTCAACTTCCATCAGGTAGATGAAGGCGGCCCGTATCACGTCATCGGACTCGGCAATGATCTCGCGAGCGTATCGTTTTTCTCGTTCGCGCTGTGCGCTGATGCCGTAATATCGCAATAATTCACGATCGGCAACTGACGGATCGCTGGCGATGGACTTCAGCCGCAGCATCGTCGGTTCGATCAGGTCGGGCCGGTTCAAAGGTCCGATATAAAGCACAACGAGTCGTTCAAGTGCTTCGACAGCCAATGCGTCGGGGGCGTGCACCCTCAACAAGTAGTCTGCCGCAGATCGGAAATCGCCTTGTTCGTCAGCGGCTTCCGCGGCGTACAGCAACGCCTGCGGGGAGTCCGACTCCCGGCCCAACCATTGTCGCGCCGCAAAGTGCAACCTTCCCCAGTTCTTCGACTTTTGAGCCGCCCGAGCCGCAGCAGCATATTGTGCCACTTGGTACCGGCGCAGGCCGAAACGCACTGCAATCGTACCAACGAGCAAAGCGAGAATCGCGATCACAGCGAATCGCCAGTGAACTGCGATGGGCCGGTGCGGGGACGTTGAGTCCGATTTCCGTTTCAATTTCGGCATCAGGGCACATTGTCACTTGGGTGAATGAAATTGAATAACTCTGTTCGACTATTTTTCAAGGAACTAATTGCATTTCAATTGCGTCGACGCGACAATAGCGGAAAGATTTCAACCCTGCTGCGGGGTATGATTTATTTGTCTCACCTCATGAGAGCGTTAGCGTTATGAAAAAAAACTGGACCTTACTTGGTTTGCTGGCCCTGTCCTTAGTATACGCCGTCGGATGTGGCCCCGATAATTCCACTACCGTATCGGATGCACCACCCCCCATGAGCGAAGAAGAAAAGGCGGAACAAGCCGCACACTACGCGGCGCCGTCCGCCAGAGAACGCGAATAGTTCCGAAAGTGGGATCGGATGGGTCACTGCTGACCGGGTGGAGTAGACGCGACTCATCTTCATCGCCAGTTGGCTGCCGCTTGCTTCGGGACAAACGCGGCGTGCTCAGGATAAACCTGCCCCCGGGGAACGTCGCGGAGGGGTCTCATCCACCCCCTTCTGTCGTCGTTGAGTTGCTTCGATCCGCTGACGATGGATCCCACGCAAGGAAAATACCTTGCCTGTACAGGACGTAATGGCTAAAATATTAACTGTCGGGGTTGTTTCGGGTACCTGTCGACACTTTTGTGCGTCCGTTTCAAAGGTCGGCAGGTTGGTTTTCCTAGCTGCCTTCCCAGAACTGTTCTGGCGGGCCGTTTGGGCGGTCGCCGTACCCGGGGACTCCTTGCCTATTGGCGAACGATTAACTTTATGATTTTTGTTTCAAATTCGTTTTCAAAAGAGTAATTTTTATGAATACCTCTAAGCGACACCAGGGCTTTACGCTGGTGGAGCTGCTGGTGGTCATCGCGATCATCGGCGTCTTGGTCGGATTACTGTTGCCCGCTGTTCAGGCCGCTCGTGAAGCGGCTCGGCGGATGCAGTGCAGCAACAATTTCAAGCAGATTGGACTCGGTCTGCATAATTACCATTCGACCTATGATCAGCTCCCCAAGCAGGGCGGCGGCACAGTGCCACCTGCCAATATTCACAATAACAATATGCTGAGTTTCCTCATCGGCGTCCTGCCGTTTATTGAACAGCAAGCATTGTGGCAGCAAATCAGTAACCCGTATCAAGTTGTCAATGCCGATGGCTCGCTCGGCACTCAGTATCCGGCAATGGGGCCCGCTCCGTGGGATAAGAACTACACGCCATGGCGGACCACAGTCGGTTCGTATCGATGCCCCAGTGATCCCTATGTGACATCCGCAGGAAACTTTGGGTCGAACAACTATACGGCGTGTATCGGCGATGGAATTCAGTGGACCGACCGCGGCGGCGTGAACGATCAGAACACCAGTACTGATGCGAACGCCGACAAGTTTCTTCGCGGGATGTTCAAGACCCGACGAGTAACCCGTTTTCGCGATGTGCTGGACGGTCTCTCGAACACGATTATGGGTGGTGAGATTGTATGCGATATGGGTAACCGTGAAATTATCGCGCAGCCGGTGTTCATCGACAACAACCCCCATTATTTCAATCCAAATAATGCTGCATGCACCACAGCGGTGATTGACCCGACGCGTCCCCAGTTCTATCTGCAATCTGCTGACTTGCAGTACGGCCACGGCGACGAATGGAACAAAGGGCATCGATGGATGTGCGGTCTGCCGATGTATACAAGCTTCAACACGGTTCGCCCGCCGAACAAAGAGAGCTGCCAAGGATTCAAGAGTGATGGGCGAGAGGGCACTTGCACAGCGGGTAGTCGGCACCAGGGAGGTGTGCATGTTTTGTTGGGTGATGGGGCAATCCGGTTCATCACCGAATCGATTGAGTCGGGCAACCAAGCCGCTGGGCTCCCGCAGGACGCCGGTGGAGCTGCGAGCCCCTATGGTCTCTGGGGTGCCCTCGGTACGGCCGCGATGAAGGAAGTGGAGAGTCTTCCGTAACACCGCTAAGAACGGATGCGGGAGATCCGTCCCACGATCCACTGCACTCAAATCGATACGGGCTCGGCATGGTAGTATGTCGACGCCCGTTTTTTGGCTCATCCGACCGAAGGGTGCGCCGGAGGTTTTCAAGGATCGCGGTAGGGACGGCTGGCAACAGCCGTCCCTACCGCGATCCTCAGAAAACCTCCAGTCACCATCGCGCACGCTTCGGTCGGATGAGCCCGTTTTTTTTACGGACTCTCTAACAAAGGCTTTGCATTGCCCGTCATTCTGGAAGTCTGTATTGATTCAGTCGCCTCTGCTGCCGCGGCGAAGGTTGGTGGCGCCGATCGACTGGAGGTGTGTAGCTCGCTCGCCACAGGCGGAACGACGCCGAGTTTCGGATTGGTCAAACAATGTGTTTCCGATCTGGAAATGTCCGTCATGATGATGATCCGGCCGCACGACGGAGGATTTGCGTACGACGAGGATCACATCGATACAATGCTCATGGACATCGAAATCGCAAAATCGATTGGCGTTCAGGGCATCGTCTTCGGCGCTCTCACGGTTGAGCGAAACCTGGATCGAAAAACCTGCCAGCGATTGATTCAGGCGGCAGGATCGTTGCAGACAACGTTTCATCGAGCTTTTGATCTCGTGCCCGACCCGTCCGCCGTCCTGGGTGAACTGGAAGAAATCGGCGTCAATCGAGTGCTCACCTCAGGACAGGAGTCGACAGCGATTGGGGGCGCGCGATTGATCCGCCAACTGACAGAACAAGCAACCTCGCTCACGGTATTGGCGGGCGGCGGGGTCAACGCGGAAAATGCTCGACAGGTGGTCCACCAGACGGGTGTGAAGGAGATCCATGCCAGCGCGAGCGTTCTTGCCGATGACGGTCAATCACGTGGTGGCATCGCTTTCGGTTCGCAACGACGCGTTACCTGCGCCGCAAGCGTGCGCACGATGAAAGACGCGATGGCGAAAATACATAACGATGAGTATGTTCGCGTTGGAACTGACGACGCCATCAGGTCGAAAAATCACTAGTTGCTCACCCGCTCGACGTATTCGCCGGTGATCGTGCTGATCTTGATGACGTTACCTTCTTTGATGAACCCTGGCACGAGGAATTCGGCACCCGTTTCCATTTTGGCTGGCTTAGTCACGTTCGTAGCCGTGTCGCCCTTGGTGCCGGGGGCGGTTTCAACGACTTCCAGCTGCACGTGTTGCGGCGCTTCGACGATGATGGGCTGGTTATTGTAGAGCGTCATCGAACATTCCATGCCATCCTTGAGGTATTTCCAGATATCGCCCGCAACGTCTGAGGTGACTTCATACTGTTCGAAGGTGACGCCGTCCATGAATACGTAATCGTCGCCCTGTCGGTAGAGGAACTGCACCGAAGTCGTTTCAACGTCAGCCGATTCGAGCGAATCGCCACCCTTATAGGTCCGGTCGAGAGTGGTGCCACGGATCAGATTCTTCATCTTGCATTTGTACATGGCGTTGCCCTTTCCGGGCTTGACGAACATCATCTCCGTCATCAAATACGGCTCGCCATCAATTTGAATCTTCAGGCCTTTGCGAAAATCGCTTGTGTTGTAAGTTGCCACGGGTGGCTCCACTCCCAAATGGAATAATAATCGGTGATTGTGAATCGGACGGCGAAAAGTTTAACGAGCGAGGGCGAAGTTGTCCCGCCCCACGAGGGCGAAGTTGTCCCGCCCCACGCCGACGAGGATTTTAGCAGCTCGACCGAGCTGGAAGAATCCCCTCGGCCGACGGTTCGAAATGAAGACGATGCTTGGCTCGACTCGATGCGAGATGCGATCCGCTCGGTCATCGAATTGCGGCGGCTGTTGGGACTCGATGGGGGCGCCCCACGGCGAAAGTACCCGTCGGCAGGCGGGGAGCCAACCGAGGAGAGCGAAACCCACAATTTTCCCGTGTTCGTGCCCCGCGAGTTCGCTGCTCGAATGCGTCCTGGCGATCCGGCAGACCCGCTGCTCAGGCAGGTCATGCCCGTGGCGGCAGAGGGCATCGAAGCACCGGGCTTCCACGCCGACCCTGTCGGTGATTTACAGGCCAACGTCGCGCCGGGAGTGCTGCATAAGTATGCCTCTCGCGCCCTGATGATCACGACGGGCGCCTGTGGAGTTCACTGCCGATACTGTTTCCGCCGCGAGTTTCCCTATGTCGAAACGGGCTCGCGGAGTCAAGCCTACGAGCCGTCTCTGGCGTATCTGCGCGAGCGAACGGACGTCGAGGAAGTCATTCTGAGCGGCGGTGATCCGCTAACAATGATCGACAAAGCGTTGGATTCGCTACTCACAAAAATAGAAGCGATTGACCATGTGGGGCGGCTACGGATTCACTCGCGCATGCCAATTGTAATCCCCTCACGAGTCAACCGCTTTTTAGTTCAACGGCTGCGCGATTCACGTCTGACAGCGTGGATGGTTGTCCACAGCAACCATGCTGCGGAGATTGACAGCGATACGTCGTCGGCGCTGCAGCGGATGGTGGACGCGGGAATTCCGGTCCTCAATCAATCCGTGTTGTTGAGAGGTATCAATGACAGCGTCGATGCTTTGGAGACGCTGTCGCGTGCGTTAATCGACTGCCGTGTGATTCCGTATTACCTCCATCAGCTCGACCGCGTGACCGGAGGCGCTCATTTTGAAGTTCCTCAGCAGCGTGGTCGCGAATTGATTGCGCAGCTAGAATCGCGATTGCCTGGATTCGCTGTACCGCGTTATGTCATCGAGGTTGCGGGCGAAAAATCGAAAACGCGATTGTAGTCATCCAAACATCACCGTGAGTAATCTGTGAACACGCATGCGTCTCCAACCCTGCCGGCTGCTCGTTGGACACTGCCGTTTGGTTTGGGGCTGAACAACAATCCGGTGCTGCAGCGAGAATTGCTCGTGAATCTGCGGACCGATCGTGCCTTTGTACTGCTGGCGGTCTATCAAGTTCTGCTCGCTGCGGTCACGTGGATCGCGTGGCCGACTGACGAACACTTGGATTTGACGCAGAATCCACCTTCAGCACGGCGGCTAGTCGATTTGTTTTTTTTAGGCCAGTACGTGATCGCGTCCTTGATCGCCCCGAGTTTCGCAGCGGGAACCATCTCGGGTGAAAAGGAACGCCAAACCTATGAGATGTTGTTGGCGAGTCCGCTGCGACCGGGCGCGATTGTGATGGGCAAATTGGTCGCGGCGTTGACACACTTGGCACTGCTGATTGTGGCCTCATTGCCGATCATCGTGCTGTTCTTGCCGCTCGGGGGAGTGAGTGTGTACGAAGTCGCCGCGGCGTACCTCGGTCTGTTCGTCTCGGTGATTCTGTTCGGTTCGATTGGCGTTTTCTGCAGCAGTTATTTTTCTCGCACCAGCAATTCACTCGTCGTCAGCTATCTAGTGATCTTGCCATTGGTGATCGGCGGTGTGTTGATGTGGCAGGCGCTCGCTGCCGATGGACTGCTGCGATTGAAAGTGATTGTGTTTGTCGTTCCTGCGTTTGCCATCGCCGCCGTTATTTTGATGTGCGCGGCCACGGCCAGCCGATTGCTCTATCCACCGGATGTGGGCAGCGAGGGCAAGGAGATCATCGACCTTGAACAGGAGGCCGCTCAGGCAGTCGGGCTGGTGATCCAGCCTGATCAGTTCCCGGACCGCTTGTTCGCACCACCGCGCCGGGATTCGTTAATGGAGGACGGAGCCAATCCGGTGTACGACAAAGAGATTCATGGAGAGATCTTTAGCCAGGGCACGTTAATGCTGAGGCTGGTGATCCAGATCAGTATTTTGCTGGCGATTCCTCTGATGGGTGTGTTGTTGTTCTGGCAAACGCCGCTCTCGCCTTGGTTCGCAGTCTATGTGATTGTGTTCAATCTGCTCGTTGGCCCCGTGTTTTTAGCTGGAGCATTTACGAGCGAACGCGAGCGGCAGACCCTCGACATGCTGCTGACGACGACGTTATCACCGTGGAAAATATTCTGGGGCAAGTTCGTTGTTGGGTTCCGCGTTGCGTTTGTTCTGACGAGCTTTCTCGTGTGGCCAATGATTCTTGGATTTCTCCTCAATCCCGACTTCTATTCTAACTGGGGATTCATTGCCGGCATGTTTGCGATTCCGATCATGGTGTCAGTTGTCAACGCATTTGTAGCCATCACCGCGTCGCTCTATCAGACACGAACTTCGATGGCATTGATAACGACCTATGTCGTGCTGATCGTGCTCTATGTCATCCCGGCCGGGATGAATTCTCTTGTCGCGACGTTGAATCTCTCGACGATGGCCCAGCGATGGGTGGATTTTGTCGGCATGAGCAGTCCCTTCCGAGCATTATTCTCGCTACCGATGGACCATCATCTGATGCGTGTGGATGAGCTCTCGGAGTCACACCATGGACAGCCCCTGTTCGTGCTCGGGTACTTTGCGTGCAGCATGATGATCATCGCCATTGCGGTAGTGATGATCGCGGTGAAGCTGAGACGGTTGGGCGGACATTTGGAATGATCTTGAATCGACTTCGAAGCGTCATCTGGATGTTCACAACTGCGTTGGCGGTGCTGGAACCGGTTGGAATCTCAGCGCTCCTAGCGGGTGATATGGTCGACGAGCAGGCCCATCGCAAAGTCGAACTTAGCGATTTACCGGCACCGCCGGATAGATTCCGTGAGCTGATCGAACGCGGAAATGTAACTTTCCTGGTGGGAGGTGAGCGACCATCGACGGTCGACCCACATCGCCGCTCCACGGAAAAGGAAGGACGCTTTGACGCCGCGACCAGCTACCACGCGCATTACTCATTCAAAAGCCTCTGCCGCTGGGGGTGGGCAGAAACCTCGCGCGCGAAACGATTGGCATTTGCAATTCGATACCGCGAGCTGGATCTGTTCGTCGAGCATCAAGTGTGGCTGCGAAAAATGCCCCAACTTGACCGATTTTGGAACTCCCCGCTCGTCTGCCACGAGATGGATCATGTTCGTCTGTCGAGCGACCCACAGCTGAATTTGCGTTTTGTCTCAGCGGTCAAGCAGCGTAAACGGATTGAGCTAACTCGCGCCGAGAGTGCTCCGGTGCTCGAAGCGGCCACCCAACTTTTTACGAAGAATCGAGGGAGGTTTCCATCGATCTTGAATTTCCTCGACGCGGACGACGCTGAGCCTTGGGTAAAGGCCAATCTCGATAAAGAATTTGAGCAAACATTGCAACTTATCGAGATTCGCTATCAAGAACTCGATCGACAGACCGACCATGGCAAACGCCCCGTTCCCAGGGAGGGGGAACTGAGCGAATGGCTCGCGGCGGAGCCGGGCAAAGAGCTCTAGGTACAGGATCTTCAACTGGGTCCGCCACGGCCACTCTTCGTGCACCACCCATGGCGAACAAACTTTGTGCGCTGCGGTTGAATTCTGGTCACCCGTCGATCCCGGCCGCGATTTCTTCACGGACGGGCCCCCAGACGATGCTGTGGCGGTATTTTGTTTCCAGTACAACGGCTTCATCGATCGCGCCGAGCGCTTTGCGCCATGAATTTCGGCGGACCAACAAAACTGCTTTGGCGGCAGCAACTTCTGCATCCGACGCGTCGTTTTCAATGCCGACAAGATACTCGGTTGCTGCTTCCCAAGCACTGGATTCTTCACCGGAAGTTGCATTGGCAATTAAACGAGCTTGACGCGACCGCACGTCGCGAAGGTTCAACTTCCGCGGTCCGAACTGAGTTCGCCAGTTGCAGCCCCACCACTGTTTCGTCGCCAGCGCGTGGGCCTCCACTACGGTATCGAGGGTGGGATGTCGCCTGTCCAGTGTGTTCACCATCGCCATTTTTCAAGAAGGGATTTGGCACGGACGAAGCCCGCCCTGACTTCAACACGCAAAACATTGCACATCGCATACCAATTGCAAGTTCGAGCCACTACAATCGATCTTGCCTGCACCTCGTGATTCCCATCGCTGGCCTCCCCTTATGCTCCGTCCCGAACGCACGTACCTCTTGCCAGTTGCGATTATCGCGGCGTTCCTTGCTGTGGCAGTTTTCGCGATCATCACCTACGTCAATACGGTGTCGATTCGAAGGAGCGAGGAGAAGGCGACGCAGGCATACGCCGTTCGCGAAGCGACCTATCAAATCTTGTCTGCGATGAAGGACGCTGAAATCGGTCAGCGGGGTTGTCTTTTAACAAACGATAGCCGGTTTCTCGACATCTATGAAAGCGGCATTGACCGAGGTGCTGAACAGGTTCGGCAACTGATTAAGTTGACGTCGGACAACCCAGAGGTTCTCCACCAGGCCGTCGTTCTTCACGATGCATTCGAGCGTCAGAAAATGTATCTAGAGAGAACGATCTTGACTCAACCGCCCCTTCATCATCACTTATCACGCGAGGCAACTACTGACCAAGATCGTGGGACCGCACCAGACCATCGAGTCGAGTTGGTGGATGTGGCGGGCCAGACCACGATGAAGCAGGCCCGCAACGCTGTCGAAAAGATTTTGAAAGTCGAAAAAAAGCGACTGGCGGACAGCGAAGAGAGTAGGCGTGAGCGGACAGCCGTATCACGCACAACCATCACCGCTGGGAATTTGCTCGCGATCGGTCTGATCTCATTCGCGGGATTCGCGGCGATCGTCGATCGCAAGAAACGAGATCGTGCAGAACGTGATCTGATACATCAGCAGAATGAGCTTCAGGCGGTCATTGAGTCCGCATTCGAAGGCATTCTCACTTTCGACGATGATTTGCAAATTCGCTACATGAATCCCGCCGCTGCGGAGATTCTCCGTGTCGACCCGGGGCACATGGCTATTCGGAACCACAGCCTGCTCGAGTTTTTTCCCGACGACCAGCAGCAGATGACGCATCAGAACGTCAAGGACTTCAATGCGTCCGGTCGAATGGGCCAGCCCCTCGGTCAGCGAATGATGAGGCGTAGCAGCGGGGAAGCGTTTTCCTGCGAGGGTACTGCCATCCGCACAATATCGAACGATGATCACTTCACCACCGTAAAATTTCGGGACGTCTCCGAGACGCAAATTCTGAAAGCTCGGCAACAGGAATATGCGCTGATACTGGGTCAAGTTCAGGAGGCGATCGTCGTCTGCGGTCTCGGCGATCAGATCGAGTCTTGGAACGGCGGTGCCGAGAAGCTATTTCAAATCTCTGCTGACGACGCCATTGGCCAGAACATCGTCCTTCTGCTCTTCCCCAGCCGCGCCGAGCAATGGCGAGCCGACACTGAAGTTCTGCTGGACAAGGGAAGCCACGCTGCGGAAATTTCGCGGATCGACTCGCTCGGTCAGGAAAAAGTCATCGAGAAGCGACGTTCGCTGATCTTTGACGACCACGGTCAACCTACCGCTCAACTCGTGTTCATGATCGATGCGACGGACCGAGTGCGTGAGGAAGCCAAGGAACGCCGATCCCAGCGACTTGAGAGCATCGGCACACTTGCTGGCGGGGTGGCACATGATCTGAACAACGTGCTGACTCCCATCGTGATGAGTGCCAAACTGCTCCGCCGAGGTAGTAAGTCTCCCGAGCGATTAGTCGATAACATCATCACGAGCGCCGATCGCGGCGCCCGGATGATCCAAAAGTTACTCGCTTTTGCCGGCGGTGAACAAACTGATCGACAATCGGTTGATGTGCGAAACCTACTCGCTGAGCTAGAAGAAATCCTCACCCACACGTTGCCGCCGACCATCGATATGCAGGTCCACGTGCCATCGAAGCTGCAGCGAATCGACACTGACAACACTGAAATTTCGCAAGTCATCATGAATCTTGCGATCAATGCACGAGATGCAATGCCGACGGGCGGGCAACTGGTGATCGAGGTGGAGGACTACGACGTCGACGAGCAGCGAGCTGCCCATAGCGATGGTCTGCGTGCCGGGCCGCACATTTTGTTGACAATCTCCGACACGGGCGAGGGCATTCCCAAAGAGATCATCGACCGAATTTTTGACCCTTTCTTTACGACCAAGGAGCAGGGAAAAGGAACTGGCTTGGGGCTCGCCACGACCATGGGCATCGTGCGATCTTGCCGAGGCGACATCTCCGTCGACAGTGAGCCGGGCATCGGCACCAAGTTTTCGATACTGGTACCCGCGTCCCAATCGAAGGCTCTCGTCGCAACCGCTGACGACACGCCCATGCAGGTAATTCCGCTCGGCCAGGGCGAGACGATTTTGCTGGTCGACGACGAAGAAATGATTTTGGAAATGGCGCAGCAGACCTTGGAATCGAGTAATTACCGCGTGCTTATAACCAAGCACGGGGCCGAAGCGATCAAGATTTTCAAGCAACGATCCAGCGAAATTGGCGTCGTTGTGCTGGACATGATGATGCCTGGTATGGACGGTTTTCAAACCAAGGAAATTCTGCGAGGGTGCAATGCGAACGCCAAGATCATTGCGAGCAGCGGGCTGCGACGGCCTCGCAACGAGGGCTGCCGTATGCAGGACATCGATGGCTTCCTGCCCAAACCCTACACTGACGAACATCTGTTGCGACTCGTTCGCGAAGTACTGGATAAAAAACCATGACGCACTTACTGGTGATTGATGACGAACCGCTGATTCTGGAGGCCATTGAATTGGCATTTCCCGAGGACCAGGTCACGACGTGCCAGACCGCGCAGCAGGGAATCAGCTCATTCTTAAAACATCCCGCCGATGTTGTCCTCTGCGACATTCGCCTGCCGGATATGTCTGGGATGGAAGCGTTCGAGAAACTGCATCGAATTGATGCCCGAGTTCCCATTATCTTAATGACGGGACGTGGCACGGCGCAGACTGCGATCGAAGCCATGCGGAGAGGTGCGTTTGAATACATTCTCAAACCACTCGACCCGGACACCCTCATTCCTCTCATTGAAGACGCGGCAGAAACCAGCCGCATGACTCGCACGCCCGCGATTGTTCCCAGCGACTCCAGCGACGACCCGCCCGGTGATGCGTCAACGGACCAATTGATTGGTGACTGCCCCGCGATGCAGGAGGTTTATCGCTCGATAGGTCGAGTAGCGAGACAGAACGTGACCGCGTTGATCCTCGGGGAAAGTGGGACGGGCAAAGAAGTCATTGCTCGCGCGATCTACCAGTACAGTGAGCGGGCGGACGGTCGTTTTCTCGCCATCAACTGCGCCGCCATCCCCGAAAATCTTCTCGAAAGTGAGTTATTCGGGCACGAAAAAGGTGCGTTCACCGGTGCCGATCGCAAAAAAGTCGGCAAGTTTGAGCTCTGCAACGAGGGCACCCTATTGCTGGATGAAATCGGCGACATGACTCCGCTGATGCAAACTAAAATTCTGCGCGTATTGCAGGATCAATCCTTTGAACGCGTTGGCGGAACTGAAACCATTCAAACGACTGCGAGAATTATCGCGGCGACGAACCGTAACCTGGAACAAGCGATCGAAGACAAGGAGTTCCGGAGCGATTTGTACTATCGACTCAACGTATACGCGATCGAAGTGCCTCCCTTGCGAGATCGAGGTGATGACATCGCCATGTTGGCCAACCACTTCCTCCATCGCTTCGCCACTGAGCTCGGCAAGGACGTCACGGGATATGCGGCTGAAACGATTCAGCTGATCTGTCAGTATGGTTGGCCGGGAAATGTGCGTGAATTGCAGAGTGTTGTCAAACACGCGTTGCTCGAAGCCCCTGGGCCGATTATCGTACCGGCACACCTTCCAACGAGCGTGCGAGACAACATCCCGTACGGGAAGACCGCTTCGTCAGCGGACGGCGGGTCGGGAACCGATGGACTTGATTTTGCCTCGCTCGCCCGTCGATTGCTCGACTCCGGTAGCGAAGACATCCATCGGGAGTTGGTGAGTATGGCTGAGAAAGAAATCTTTGGTGAGGTTCTCCGAGCGACTGGCAATAATATGACGCAGGCGGCCAAGTATCTCGGAATCACTCGAACCACCCTCCGCGCTCGGCTGGAAAACCTCGGTATGTCCAACAATAAATCTCGCTCCTCGAGCTAGAACCCATTGAGGCGTTTCATGCAGTCGAAATCAGATGACGAGGTGGACTCCGAGCGGAAAGCAAAGCGATTTTATATCGGCTTGGTGCTGTTGCTTTTCGCGATTCAAATCACGATCCTGGGAACGGCACTGAGGCTCACGATCGGTGATCCGGCGCTGGCAGTTGTCCCCGACTACCACCAGGCCGCGCTGGATTGGGACTCTGCCCACGCGGCGGCGGGAGCAGCGGGAAAACTCGGCTGGGCCGTGCAGATCGATGTTTCTGATGTTGCCGACGGACGTGGTTTGCGAGCGATCCACGTCAGCCTCGCTGATTCCAAGCGCCGCCCGATTCCGAGTCTGAAAGTACTGGGCAAGGTTTACCACCACGCCGACGCCGAACAGGTCCACCGATTTGAAATGGAAAACGTCGGAGAGGGCAAGTTTTTGGCAATGCCACCCATGGGCCGCGTAGGTCTGTGGCAACTCGAACTGAGTATTCAAAACGCGGGAGTCCCCGTCACGTTGTCCAAGACGGTAGAGTTGTGACAGTTCAGTGCGAGAACCTTCTGTTTGATTCGCCTAGGCTGCCATCGATCGCGGGGCGATGGTGGGTCCGATGTGTTCGCCGAGGGTTTCAATTTCCAGAGCGAGCAAACGCTGCACGACCTCACACATGACGGGACGTTGTTGTGGATCGGCGGCGACCATTTTTTCAATCAGCTCAGCGATTGGCTCAATCGCGCCTCTGGCGCTGGGAATCGTCGCCGCAAGACTCTCCCACAACATTCGTCCGAGTGCGAACGTGTCCATCGCCGGGAGGGCGGCCGTTGTCCCCGCCGCCAATTCTGGGGAGGCGTAACCGGGCGTTCCTCGAAACGTCCGGTGCAGCGGCGTGTGAGTGCGGGCGGCGAATCCGAGGTCGATCAATGTCGCGTGGCCTCCTGCATCAATAAGGACGTTGGCGGGAGTGACATTCCCGTGGACCCAGCCTGCGGTGTGGAGTTTTGCGAGCGCCTGAGCGACTTGCCGGATCCACCACAAGGCGAGTGGGACCGCGAACTGCTCGACTTGTCGAGTCCGCTCATCCATCACGACGCCGTCGAGCCGTGGCATCACTAGGTATGGCGCGTGCGGCGAATCGGAGGCGTCGAGAATCGCGATCAGATTGGGGTGCGTTACGCCGGCCACTTGGATCGCCGTCGTTATCTGCCGCTGGGACTCGCGGATTGCACCAGCGGCCAGGTTGGCGCTTGCGGCAGCGGTGCTGAGATTCTCGTTGCACCGGGAATCGAACTGCCGGACGGTCTTGAGAACGTAGTCGAACCGCGGATTCCCGCGGCTATCGGCTGGTTGAGCCAGAAACAGATCCGATCCGCGTCCTTGCGCCACCCGCTGGCCGAGTCGCCAGATCCCGAGAATTCGGTCGCCGGCTGAGTTAGGGGGGGCAGATGGGTTAGGGGGGGCGGAGGAGCGGACGGAAGTGTGATCAAGCATCGTGACTCTCGTGGGCAATTCATCAAAATGGGGTTCCGAAGGATTCATCGTCAGGTGGCGGTGCGCCAGACGATTCCGCATGCTGCGATCCGCACAATCGTTACAGACGACAAATTTTGTCGTCATTCAACTTCGTACTGACCAATTGCCGACAAAATCAGAGTACCCTCGCGGAGCGTCAAATCTCGCTTGGCGATCCGGATTTAGCGATTAAGTCAGGCCGGGCTACGAAAGATGGGAACTTTGTCGATCACAATCGCGTCGTAAAGACTGCAATTCGTTGACAGCCCAAGGTGTCGAATTAGACTCGCGTGTCAGCGCGTGTATATTTGTAAGAATTTTGCATTGATTTGCGTTCCCCCTGAAACTTTTCCTTTTCTGGTCCTACGGACCCCCTCCGCCAGAGACCCTCGATGATTCATCGCCAGCCTTCCCAACCGTCGTCGGATTGGTCTTCCTCCTCGGACACCGCCGGGCACTCGGACGCCATCCGGTCTCCACGTAGTCGACGCTCGCGTCGCCGTGACAAATCAAAGAATCGACGCCAAGCACCGCGTCGGCTATCAATGGAAGGCCTTGAGCGACGTCAATTACTGGCGGCGAACCCGCTCGGTCCCATTCCCAATGCGATTGACTACGACGGCCCGCGAAACGTCGGCACTGCGTCTTCCTTTAAATACATCGAAAAGGAAGCTGCGGGGGTGCGTGGTCAGAACGACTCCTATCTTAACGCCGAATTCATACCGTTGGGCAACGGGAGTGGGCAGCGCGACACGGTCGACGTCAGCGGCTCGGTCAGTTTCCAGCAGGTTGGTGGCCAATTTATCACCGACATTGACTATTTCAGTGTCGACTTGAAGGCGGGTGATATCCTCGATATTGCCACCATCGGCGCGGCAACGTCGTTTGAGGTCTCGCTGCCCAATGCGACTGACCCGAATCAGCCTAGCAGCAGCATTTGGTTCGCCAAAGACGCTGACGATCCAGCTGCGGCTATCCCCGCTTCGCTCTATCCGATTGAATCGCCGCTTCAAACCCTCGGCAACGCCCAGGCCGCCCAAGTAGTGCCACGCGATGGTCGTTACACGATTTCCGTGTCGGCCGAAACGGGCTTTACCAACTACACGCTAGGTTTACGGACCTATCGGCCAGTTACTGAAAGCTTGCCGATCGGCCAAGAGCAGATTGTCTTCCTGGACTTCGATGGTGGCAGTTTCGCCCGGGACGAATTCAATCAAGACCTTACTAATGCTGGAGTACCGGCGGGCGGGCGGTTCCGCGTACCGGATATCAATCAGACGCTAACGGCGGCCGGTGTTGTCGTCGGCTCGCAGAACGAGTACACGCAGATTGCTCGCCGGATTACAAACGCCGTTGAGCAGCAATACGCAGACCTCGGGAATTATGGTGTCAACGGCGACTTCGCAGCGACCGGTATTCCTGGTCAGTATGGTGTGCGAATCCTCAATAGCATTGACGATCCCGACCCGGGCAACAATCCTCTCGTCACGCGGGTGGTCTTTGGCTCGGTGAATTCGTTCCCTGAGATTAACGCACCACTACTCGGTCTCACTCAGACCGTCGACGTAGGGAACTTCGATCCGTCTGAGACTGTGCTGGTGTTTCTGGATAACGAAGTTGCCGCAATAACAGCTATCCAGACCGGCGCCGCGTACAGTCAAGCAGATCTGTTAGGCTTGGAAATCGGAGCAACCACTTCGGCGGAGCTCTCGCGAACCTTTGGACTTTATGCCACCAATCCTCTCAACAACACTCTTTCTCTGGCTGATAGCGACGCACAAGACCCGGTCGCTAACGCGTTGAACCGCTTGGGCGTGGGTTTTGACGGAATTCTTGGCACCCAGGACGATGTTCCCGTGCGCTTCCGCACGGACGTCGTTGCACCAAACGAAGACATTACCTTTGGAACGCTTTTCAGCCCTCAATCATTATCGTTAACCTTGGCGACCGGAAAGGGAAACACAACGGGAGGCGGCGATGGCGGCACGGCGGGTACGCTGAGTGGTCAAGTCTTTTCGGACCTCAATGGAAACGGCGATGGCACTGGCGATCCAGGATTGCCTGGCGCACGCGTGTACTTGGACGTTAACCAAAACGGCCAACTCGATGCGTCCGAGCCGAGCGGTGTCAGTGGTCCAGGAGGCACCTATTCGATTTTTGCCGCACCCGGAACCTATTCCCTGGTGGCGATGCCACCGGCATTGTCTGCGACTTCCCAATCGGTCGCCGTCGGGCTCGATGGCGTGCTGACCAATAGCGGTACCACGGGTCAACCAGCGATCGTGTCGGGGTCGACCGTGTTCCTGGACTACAACGGCAACGGTACCCAGGACTTCAACGAACCATCGTCGGTCGTCAATGCGAACGGTTCCTACCTGATCACGGGGGCGACGCCCGGCCTCCAAACCCTGGTCGTCCAATCGCCCAGTAACTTCGTTGCCACGACCCCCGCCAGCCAGACCGTGACGGTTGGCATTGGCGGCGCGAGCGGTCCCGCCTTCGGATTTTCCCAGGTCAACCCTGATGTCATGGGCAAGGTGTTTGCAGATCTGAACAACAATAGCGCGCTCGATTCAAACGAGCCTGGCATTCCAGGTGTCTACGTCTACGCTGACCTTGATGGCGACAATCGCCCTGACTTGGGCGAGCCTTTCGATGTCTCAGATGAGAATGGATTTTACAACCTCGACCTGCCGATCCTCGGTCGGCCGTTTGCGATACGCCAAGTCACCGAACCGGGTTTCGAGCCCACCCTCCCCGACAATGCCGAAGGTGAGTACACGGTGAACTTCATCGGCGCCCCACTGGGTAGCCACTTTGACTTTGGCAATCTGTCCTCACGTGATTACGGGGACGCCCCCGATTCCTACCAAACGACCATCAGTGCGGGCGGACCAAGTCATGGCGTCACCGCTGGCCTGACGATTGGTGCGGAAATTGATCGGGAAAACGATGGCCAGCCGAATGCGACCGCCACCGGTGACGACGTAGTCAATCCCGCCGTGGACCAGATCGACGATGAGGACGGTGTCGTCGTCACGAAGACGATTCGAGCAGGCAGCACCGGCACGATCACCGTGTCACTCAATAACACCACTGGAAGTTCAGCTTTCTTACAGGGCTGGATTGACTTCAACGCCGACGGCGACTTCCTCGATCCAGGCGAGCGAATTCGCACCGATGCTGTGCTCGGTACGGGCAGTCATAACATTGACATTACATTGCCACCTTCGTTCGACGTCGGTGCCGACGGCGTGCTCGATACCTTCGCCCGCTTCCGCTACAGTTTGACCGCTGGCCTTGGCGTGGGCGGACCAGCCGATAGCGGCGAAGTCGAGGATCATGCAATCCGCATTCTTTCGGCGGGCAACAACGATGGATTGGCAACTGATGATTTTGTCACCGTGCCTCAAAATGCAAACGCATTTGTCATCGACGTGCTCAGCAACGACGATAACCTGCCTAGTAATCCGCTGACCATCGGCATCCCTTCGCGTAGTGAGAACGGCGGTATATTAACGATTCGTCCCGGCAACCCTGGTGAGCAAGTCGTCCTGTACTCGCCCCGCTCAGGCTTTACCGGCCCTGATTCGTTCGTGTACACAGTCTACGAACAGGGAAATCCGGATCCAGTCGGCGAGGCGAACGTAAACATCACGGTTCAATTCGCAACCGAGAAACCCATTGCCGTTGACGATACATTCCAAGTCGCCAGCAACGAAAAGAACGTTCCACTGAACGTTCTCGACAACGACATCGCCTCGGTCGCCGGCGGTTTGACAATCACCCAGGTCTCCCAAGGGACTCGCGGTGGCAGAATTACCATTGACTCGTCGGGTCGTGGCGTCCGGTACACGCCAGCTGATGGATTTACCGGTACAGAACAATTCTCTTACTCGATCAGCGATGCGTCTGGCCAGACCTCACAGATGGCTCGTGTGACGATCGCGCTAACTCCTCAGTCGTTACAAAATAATAAAGCGGAATTCAAGATCGAGTTGCTCGATGCCAACAATGATACTCCGCTGCTAAGCCTGCAGGCCGGTCAAGAATTTCATGTTCGCGTTTCCGTTGACGATATCTCCGTCCCCGCATCAACCGCAATCCAAGGTCTGCAGTCTGCTTTCACGGACTTGCTCTACACCTCCGAATTGGTCTCCCCCGTCGCCAGCAGCACGGGTTCGTTCCCATTTGAAATCACGTTTGGACCCCAATTCGAAACCCCGACGTTCCAACTGGGCAACACGCTGACGCCGGGCATTATCGACGAGGTCGGTGCCGTGCAATCACTCAGTGATATTGCAACAATCGGCGGATCCCCAGACCTGGCATCGTTCCCTGGCTTTACCGAGCTGTTCACCGTCACGATGAAAGCGAACGGGGCCGGATTGGCCACGTTCAAAACCGATCCGGCTGACGCCGCTGTCAGCGAGACCACCCTGATCACCCCATCAGGGCCAGTCGTCTTGAATTACGATCAGATCACCTTTGATTCCGTCCAAATCGACATCTCGCCTCCAGGTGACGGTTTTCCCGTCGCGCTGGATGACTCTTTCCCTGTCGGCGTGGATTCGCAGGGCCAGACCATTCGTCCGGGAACCCCTGCTCGGCTCGATGTGCTTGCCAATGATCTGATCAGCCCGGGGGACGTGATCACAGGCTTGACGATCAAACAGGCTGCCGGCGATGGTTCGGTGGTCCGCGTCGACGTCGGTAATGACGGAAATCTCAATAACGATTATCTCGCGTACACGCCGGGAATCGGTGCCAGCGGTTTCGATAGTTTCACCTATATTTTGACCGTGCAGAGTCCAACGTTCGGAACCGTCAGCAGCATTGCCGAAGTGACGATGACAGTCGGTGCCGTACAGAATCCGCTGGTCAATTATGACTTCACTTTTGTTGATGAAACTGGCAATCCAATCACGTCGGTACCCGTCGGGCAACGCTTCGGTCTCCGCATTGACGCCATTGATCTGGGGTCAGGACGCCCGCCAACGGATGCCGTTTTTGCTGGGTTCTTGGATGTTCTTTACAACAGGAACTTCCTGTCAACTATCCCAGTGAACAACGGTGGGGATCCGAACACGTTCGACTTTGATGTTCAGTTTGATCCTCAGTTTTTGCGTGATGCCGCCGTTGGCGTGAACGATCGTCCCGGCTTGATTGATGAATTCGGCTCCAACCAACAGGACTTGGGCGGCTCAGGTACGAGATTGGCTACGATTTACTTTCGCGGCACCCGTGCGGGAACGACATCCATTACAGGATCACCGGCCGATCGTTTCCCTTTCCAAAGTACGTTGATTGACAAGAACGATTCGCCTGTGCCGATTGAGAACATTCAGTACGATACGGCTTCGATCACAATCACCGGTTCAGCCGAACCATTGCACAACGCTTCAATTCCTGCGGACGTTAATGACGACAACCTCGTCACCGCGATTGATGCATTGATCGTGATTAACTCCATGTCCCGTCTAGAGTCTGAAGGCGAAGAAGCTGCGGACACGGGCAAGCCGTTTTTCCTCGATGTCAATGGGGATGGCTACGTTACCTCGATCGATGCATTGCAGGTTATTAACACGCTTAATAATTCGACCAAATCCTCCGAAGGCGCGGCTGCTCCCCAGGCACCCCTGGTCGCAGGTGATACGACCGATGATGCGGGCACAACAGGAGTTACCGACCAGGTGATCTCCGAGCTCGCCGATGACTCGATTGTCGCCGTTCCAACCAATGCGTCGGATGAGGCTGGTGTACGGTCGCCGGTCGCGTCGACGACGAAGGCAAGCGACTCGGACGACGACGACTTAATGGCACTCCTGGCGGACGACGTCGCCCAGCAATGGAGTTAAGGAAAACTGTTTCTTGTCGATCAACGATCGCTTCGCTGCTGGCCGTTTGTGTGGGGCAACCACTGCTTTCACCGGCTCAGCCTAAGCCTGAGCCGCCAAATCTTTGGTATTGTCTGAAATTCCGATGACGCCAGTTTTGGTCCGCCATTCGCCCCAGCGGGGCAGTCCTAGGAGAGCCCCAGGCATGGCCTGGGGTTTTGCCGAACGAAACCGGGAACTAGCCCCAACGGGGCGGCCCTAGCGAATCCTCAAAAGGTCCGCCTCGTTGGGGCTTCCGGTTGCGCTCGTCGACGAAACCCAGGGCGATGCCCTCGGCTTTCACAGCGATGCCCCTTGGGGGCGGTGAGCACAGGAAGAAATTCTGCGCTCATGAAGATTCCGTGAAGAACCGATTCCGTCAACGCCAAAGGTTTAGCGGACCAGCCTATACCAGCCGGTCGATCATCATCGTAGCCAGTCCGAGGACGAGAAAAAACCCACACATGTCGGTGACCGTCGTCAGCAACGGGCCGCTGGCGACGGCGGGGTCAAATCCTAGACGTTTGAGTAGCAATGGCACCGTGCCGCCGATCGAAACGGCGACCAAGGTGTTGATGAACAACGAGACACCGACGACCAGTCCTAAAAATGGATTGCCGTCCCACATCACAGCGACAATCGCGACGAGCAGTCCAAGGGCCGCGCCGTTGATCAGACCGACGGAAGCCTCCTTCATCCAAACTCGCAGCATCTCGGTTGGACGGACCAGACCCAGTGACAATTCGCGCATACTCACCGCGACGGCTTGATTGCCGCTGCATCCACTCATGTCACTAATGATCGGTAGGAAAACGGCGAGCGCGATCACCTGGGCTAACGTGTCCTGGTACACGGCGATCACGGCGGCGGCACCGATGTTGAGCAGAATGTTAATGCTTAGCCAACTCAACCGGCGGCGGGCACGCTGCATGAGTGGCATTGTCCGCAGTTCTTCACCGCCAATAATCCCTTGGCTCTTTAGGAAATCGCTTTCGGCAGCTCGCGTCGCTTCGTAATCCACAGCGTTCCGGTGGACAACGCCGAGCAGCCCGCCCTCGGCGTCGACGATTGGCACCCCGAGAAAATGGTGCGTGTCAAAGAACTCGATTAGCTCATCCAGCGACGTCGTATCAAGCAGTGACAGAGGGTTGGCGATCATGATGTCCGCAACCGGCTCGCGACGGCGTGCAAACAACAGGTTCCGCATCGGCACGACGCCCACGAGCCGCTCGTTTTCATCAGTCAGGTATGCGTACTGGACGTCGTAGTCGCGAAACTCCTCCGCGTTCGCCGAGAGCGTCTCGATGACCTCCGCCACAGTCGTCTCGCGGTTGAATCGCAAGATTTCGCGGACGAGCAATCCCCCCGCCACGTCGTCACTGTATGCGGCAAGTTCGCGGGCTGCCGTGGCGTCGGCTCGAGGCCATGCCTCCAAAATCGCAGCAGCCTGCTCGTCGTCGAGGTCACCTAGCAAGTCAGCCTGTTCATCACTGGGCATCTCGTAGACGATTGCAGCGGCTTCTCCGGCTGGCAACGATTCGACGAGTTCAGCGGCTTGGCTCTCGCTCAAGTGTCGCAACAATTCGGCCGCGTCCTCGACAGGAAGCGTTGTCAGGACGAGCTGATGATAAGCCTCGTCGGTGCGGCTCAACGCGAGAGCTTGATCACCGGCGGAGAGACTGTCGAGGTAGTCCGATAGCGATTCGGCGTCGCCGACATCGGCAAGCTCTTCGAGCCGCTCCCACGGGCGATCATTGGCCTCGTGGAGGTCGCCATCATTCGCAGCGGGGGAAGATTCATTGACGGTGGGGGTTTCGCTCATCCTAGCTCTGCGATACCTCGGCGTAGGTCTCTTCGCTCTCCCACAGTCGGACTTTGAAGGCCGTCGCCCCGCTATCACCTAAAATCTTCGGACAGACCTCGTCGAGAAAGTGCTTCGCCATGTTTTCGGCGGTCGGGTTGCTGTCAAGTTCATAGACGCGGTGGGGCTTGGAGCTACGGATCGCATCGAGCCCATTTTGATCCTGGTTCCACAGAACAAATGCGTGATCCCAGTGTTCATCGATCCAACTCTTGCAACGAGTTTTCAACTGTTTGAAATCCAGAATCCGACCAACTGCGTCTTGCTCGTGTCCGGTTACGTAGACTTCAAGCACATAATTGTGACCGTGTAAGTTCTGGCACTTTCCTTCATGGCCGACCAATCGGTGGCCTGCACAGAACGTGAATCGACGCATAATAGAAATCGACATGTGCACTCGGCGTGAAGGAAAACAATCGTGGCGGAGGTTGAGGCTCGCAACATTTTAGCGAGTCGACCTGGAGGCGCAAGGTGTAGCCCGCCGTGGTGCGGGCTTTTCCGTAACTACGCTTGGCGAATGGCCGCTGCGCTGCCATACTGTTACCCCGCCGCGCACCATTTTGTGTGCAAATCCCTCTTTCTTGAGTTCGTCTGGAGAACCCACTCGGTGGCCAAAATCCTTCTTTTACCTCTTCGTTTGGCCGTCGGTTACGGGCTCTCGCCCCGCATTCTCGGATATCTGGCGATGGCCATGTTGGTTATCCTGAGGATCACGGTGGGATTCCATTTCCTCACCGAGGGTACGGAAAAACTACGCGAGGGGAATTGGTCGGCCAAGCCCTTCTTTGCCAATGCAAAAGGTCCCTTCGCCAACGAATTTCGTCACATGGTCTGGGATTACGATGGTGCGACGCGGTTGGATACTCACCAAACCATGGTCATTTGGGCGAGCTACCGAGATAATATTGCCAATCATTTCGGTTTCGACGCCCAGCAACAGGCTGCCGCCCAAGACAATTACATCACCGCCGTTGAACAATACGAGTACGTGATCGATTTGGATGCTAATGCAATCCAGGAATACCGACTCGGCCTGGATCGGATCGCAAAATTGGACGCGGATCCTGTCCGTGACGGCGTGACGTCCCTCGGCGGTCAGCGAGAAATGGTCCGCAAAGAGTTGAATAATCTGGTTTCGGCAACGCTCAAACAGATCGATATGATTTGGGAAAACTACGAAACTGCTCAAAATAACCTCGCCACCGACGAACAGCTTGCCCAGCACCGCCCGTACAAACTGGTACGTCCGCGTTTGGCGATGATGGACACAAGTGTGATCGATCGCATGCTTCCCTACTTCGACGTGATCATGGGATGGATGCTGATCATCGGACTGTTCACACCCGTCGCGGCGTTGGCGGTTGGCTTGTTTCTGTTTTCGGTGTTCCTGAGCCAGTATCCACCGACGACGGGACCGGGTTCATCGAATTACCAATTGGTCGAGAGCTTGGCATGTTTTGTCCTGGCGGCTACCGGTGCCGGACGTTTCGCCGGACTGGATTTTTTCCTGCATCTCCTCGTTAGAAGGACTTATGGCCCCGACGAATCCGTACGGGTCAATTAATCCGCGTTTCCTTCCCCTGTCCAACACTCTTCCGCATTTAGAGCCTATCCGAAAAGGGGTCTGACCCTTTGGAGACGCATCGTTTTACAACGTTTTTAGCGGCCTCGCCGGAGAGGGTCAGACCCCTTTTCGGATAGGCTCTTAGCATCCACTCCTTCCCGGAACCTTACCTGCGATGGTTGACAAACTCTCCAAAGACCAACGTGACGTTGGCGAATCCAACTATTACAATGCCGTGGGCAGCTATTACGACGTCAACCGTCGTGACTTCTTGCGTGGCGTCGTGGCGGCCGGTGCCGTCGGTGGTGCTGGCGTTGGGGCAGCGTATTTCGGCTATGAAAAGATTGCCGATCCAGTCCGCGTGGCGGTCATCGGGACCGGCGACGAAGGCAACGTGCTCATTGGCGGTTGCAATCCGGAATATATCGACGTCAAAGCAATCTGTGACATTCGCCCATTTGGTCAGCACCGCGCGTTTCATGGGGACTGGTCGAGTTCCTCTGCCCTTCAACGACGTCCAGGATTGATCAACGTCGCTGGCTACAAAGATGAAGCCGAAGCGAGAAAAAACGTCAAAGTCTACGATGGCAAGACTACCGGCGGCATCATGGAGTGCCTCGATCATCCCGATATCGAAGCGGTGATTATCGCGCTGCCGTTGTGGTTGCACGCTCCTGTCGCTGCCCAGGCCATGAAACGGGGCCTGCACGTCCTGACCGAAAAACTGATGGCACGCAACGTCGCCCAGTGTAAGGTCATGTCGCGGATGGCCGGTGAACTTAAAGACAAACAAGGTAACCCGCTGCACCTCGCGACCGGTCACCAACGCCACTACAACATTAAGTACGAAAACGCGGTTAACCTGATTCGCTGGGGATTGCTCGGGCAACTCCATCACATCCGGGCTCAATGGCACCGTGGAAATCTGCCAGGTTCGGACAGTTGGTCGATGCCGATCCCCGGTGGCGAGAAAATCACTCACAGCAACCGAGTATTTGATCGCATCGCCAGCGATTTGGCATATCGTCAACGAGCGCTGAAGGAAGCAAGAGATCCCGATGAAATTGAACGCTTGCAGCACGAAGTCGCGCTGTTCCAGGCGTGGGACGCGGACAAGAATGTGGACCCCAAGGATTTTGGCTACCAAGATTTTTCGGTGGGCGACGAACTTTTCTCCGCCCAAGAGGAACTCCATCGCTGGCGACTGTTCCAGCGCACCGGCGCTGGATTGATGGCCGAACTTGGTTCGCACCAACTTGATGCGGTCAGCATTTTCCTCAGTTCGTTGCGCGATGATGGCAAGAAAGTTCATCCGTTGACGGTTCATGCCGTAGGTGGTCGTGAAATCATGCCACTGGATCGTGAAGTCCGTGATCACATTTATTGCATGTACGAATTCCCTGGTCCCGAGTACCCCGCATCCTTCGACGTCGGCTACTACGACATTGTTGAAGACTATCCTAGGTCGAAGAAGACCAAGAACGGCTACGAGCAAATTGCACCGGTCCCGGGATACAACACCGACCCCAACAAAAAGGTCGTCGTCACCTATTCGTCAATTAACGGCAACGGTTTCGGTGGCTGGGGTGAAGTCGTGATGGGGACCAAAGGCACACTGGTCATGGACAAGGAAACGGACGTTTACCTCTACCGTGACAGCGACACAAGCAGCAAGGCTGGCGTCTCGAAGAAGTCTGGCGGTTACGCACTGGACACCTCCGCATCGGGAGACTTTGCCGCTCCGGTTGCTCAGGCCGCGACATCCGGTCCCGTCAGCCGCGGATACCAAGAGGAAATTGAACACTGGGCCTATTGCATTCGCAACCCAAGTCCTGAGAACAAACCTCGTTGTTATCCCGCCGTAGCCATGGGCGACGCGGTCATTGCCCTCGGTACCAATGTGGCATTCGCACGTGCCGATCGGGGCGAGAGCGGATACTTGAAGTTCGAACCGGAATGGTTCGAAGTCGATAGCGATGCCACTCCGGACGACAGCGACATCGCTGCCGAAACGGAATTCATGAAGAAACCGGTCGCTTAGAGTTCCCTGGCCCGATTTCCGCCGATCCGTCTTGATGTCGCTGCGGGCAATCTGTTAGCGGTGCTCATCATGGATCCATCCTTTCCCTCTCTCCGTTTGTCCGCTGAGTCCCACACCGTGGTCGGGCGCTTTCGACTCAGGGCGGTGCTTGCCATCGCGTTGTGCTGGGGCGTCAGCGCCGCTTCGTTGGCCGACACGGCGGGGCAGGCTGCGCCGACCGTTAAAAGCAGCGGTCAGTACGCCCTGCTCGACAATGATCAAGTCCTCAAGGGAACCATCTTTCGGCGAGGCACTTCCGTCATCGTTCGTCGCGGAAACGAGGCAGAATTGACGCTCCGAAGCAATCAGGTGATCGCCGTCGAAAACAGCCTTCCGCAACTCTTTCAAGCGAGAATACAAGCTCAACATCGGCGTTCCGCACCGACCCTTTCCCAACGCATCAGTGATGCACGGTGGTGTATCGACAATGCGTTGCCTGCTCACGCAACCGAGGCGTTGATGAAGGTCTACGCGGTTGCGCCGAACCATCCCAGCGCCATTCAGCTCGAACGGCGCCTAAGGAGTTTGCTGGAAGAATCCGCCAGCCCCTCGACGAGCGTAAAACACATCGCGACGGCACAGTTCAATGACGACAGCGATAGCAGTGATTCTATTCAGGTCGCTGGCCATGCTGAATCAATTGAGTCCACCGACGCGAGAGTGTTTGAGTCGGAGACGTCGGTGCACTCGTCAGTGGCGCCCGCGTCGGTTTATGAGTTCACTGCCAAGGTTCAACCTATTCTGATGGCTCGCTGCGCCGAGTGTCATCACGAAAAATCTGGGGCTGCGACGAGTTGGAACCTCGCCTTGCCTCCAGCCGGGTCCACGAGAATGACGCAGCCCGGCACTCTTGCCAACTTGGATGCAACGCTCCCGTTCTGCGATTCATCCGATCCGGAGCAGAGCAAATTGGTTCAGAAAGCGATAACTGCTCACGGCAGCATGTCGCCGACCCGCCCATCGATCACCCGCCACGAAACGGCATTGGCGACGGCGCTGACGCGCTGGATTGCTACGCTGAGAACCCAAGGGCAGCCTCCCGTTCAGTCCGATTCGATGAGAGAGACGGTTGAGCCAGCCTCCTTCGACACGAGCGAAGAAGCTAACTTCCCGCCCCTCAATCCAATCAATCCTGCGGACGTGGCTTCGCACTTGAGCAGTCCGCAGCCAGGCTCGCCAGCGCCTGATTCATCGACACCGCAATCTGCCGATCCTGTGACCATTGAGCAACAGCGTCCCACGCGACTGCCGAGGATTGACAATCCCAACGATGTTGAGCAGTTCAATCGTCAGACTCGCCTTCGCCGCCGCCTAGGGCTCCGTTAGGACGCCAAATCTCGAGTTCAATTGGCTCCCAGCGTTTTGACTGGATCGACCGGTAGCTCGCGTCGATGATCGCATTGACGATATAGCCATCGTAGAATGTTTCGGCCGGTTCGTGTCCTTGTTCGAAGGCGTCAAGCATGTCGGTAAACATGTTAGTGTATCCAAGTGAGGCGACTTCATCGCCGACGGGAAACATCCATCCACCGTTGCTTTCTGACTTTTCGGCCATGTGTCCCGTTGTCGTTTTAGCCGCGTACAATTCAATTCCCGTGCGCAACCAATGGTTCAGCCACAGGGTGCCCTCAGTCCCTGCCACTTCATCTCGCAGATCCATGCCGCCCCGGAATACCCAACTGACTTCGAACTGACCAATTGCTCCATTCTCATAACGGACCATGCCGACGGCGTGATCTTCGGCGTCGATGGGATGGACTTGGGTATCCCCCCAGCACACGACTTCGACCGGTCGAACATTTTTTCCGATGAATGTTCGCGCGATCTCAATGCAGTGACATCCCATATCGATGATCGCTCCGCCGCCAGCTCGCTGTTTATCAAAAAACCAATCGCTGTGCGGTCCCGGATGTGTTTCACGAGATCGTACCCAAAGGATTCTGCCGAGATCACCGGCCTGAACGGATTGCAAACCTTTTAAAGTTTTAGGTGGATATACGAGGTCCTCCAGATACCCATGGAAGATTCCAGCCTTTTCGACGGCACGCAATATCCGCAAGGCTTCGTCGGCATTGCGTCCCAGAGGTTTGGTACACAAAACAGCCTTTCCCGCTTCCGCTGCCGCAACGACTGCTCGTTCATGCAGATCGTTGGGCAGTGCCACGACCACAATATCAATGTCATTGTCGTTGACAGCTTCATGAAGACTGGTGGTCCACTGCCCTATCTTCCACTTCCCTGCAAACGCCTTCGCATTCTCGTCCGAGCGTGAATAAACGAGATGTACTCGATCTTGACTACGGCCGGCGTGCAAGGCTTGGGTGTAGCAAGAACCGATCAGCCCCGTCCCCAGCATCGCGAGTCGGGTCATGGATCCACTCCGGGATGCATTGTCAATTGCGACCGCACGCGATCGTCATCCCAGCGATCTAGCGGACGGTAGCTGGCATGTTTGCCGGAGATGAACGGATCATTATGGCGGGTGTTGTAGCAGCAAATCAGTGACCACCTCGGATTCTCGCTATCGTTCCTATCGCTTCTGTGCAGCAAATTGGCATGAAAAAATAACACATCGCCCGGCTGCATCTCGCAGTACACTAACTCGTGATGCTTCATGGCCTCCTCCACGCGATCCATATCGGCCCCCTCCTGTTGGCCCGTCTTGCCATGATCGATCCGTCCAATTTGGTGAGACCCCTTCAGTATCTGCAGGCAACCATTTTCGCGATTGGCGCGGTCCACGGCGAGCAATGCGCTGCCCATGTCGGGATATAGGCAACCAAAGTTGTACCAATATCCGTAGTCTTGATGCCATTCCCACGCTCCGCCGACGCGCGGCTCCTTGAGCATCATCTTGTGATGATAATGGTAGATCTCTGAACCCAAAAAAGCTTCCATCCTGTCAGCGATCCGACGAGATCTCACAATCGCGGTGTACATCGAGTCATCATCAAGATCATTGCGAACCGCTAAGCGAGTCTCGCCCCCACTGGCATCCTTACGCGTTTTCGCTTGGGCATCGAGGGAACGATCGCCCTTGGAATAGCGAAGCAGCCCATCCATTTCGTCCGCATCGAACACGCTGGGTATCAAAACGTAGCCGTCCCGATGAAACTCCTGGATTCCCTCGATCGTGGGCATACCGCCTCCTTTTTTGGATATTTGGAACTCTCGCCAGTTTATAGCAAATTTGGTTTCGCGACATTTGGTTCGAATTCAACTGATTTCCTGCAGCCGAAAAATCTAATCGTAATCGACGCCACCGCACACCGCTGCAGTGCTAGAATGCTGACTGAGTAAGCCCGAGGCTCGATCGCAGAACAAAAGGTTTTAACCAATGAGAACTGAACTGGTAAGTCTGCCCGGACGCCGAAACGCGTTGGTGGCATTTGGCGTGATGACCGCCGCGCTTTGGATAGGAGACTTGCTGGGCAGTGTTGGCGTACTTGTCGCCGCAGAAGCCAACACGCATGTGTTTCGTGCCAGTGCCGCGAAAGTGGAAATCAAAACTCCCCTCGGTATGCCGATTGTCGGCAACTGGGATTCACCGCCTGCTACCCATATTCATGACGAACTGCATGTTCGCTGTTTGCTACTCGACGATGGCAAATCCAAGATCGCGTTTGCGATCTGTGACAACGTGGGCGTCCCTCGCGAAGTATTCGATACGGCGCGGAAACTCATCGATGCGGAAACGGGCGTTGATGCTAATAACGTGTTGATGGCCGCTACGCACACACATAGTGGCGTCTCGGCGAGGAATTCACGCTATGTCAACGGAGAGCCCGTACTGAGTAGCTATCAACAGCTTGTGGCGAGGCGAATCGCTGATGCCGTCGTAGCGGCTGAGCAGCGGTTGCAGCCTGCTCGGATTGGGTGGGGAGGTGTCAATGTTCCGTCGGAAGTCCACAATCGAAGGTGGTACATGAACGACGAAACACTGCTTACCAATCCCTTCGGTGGCGTCGACAAAGTTCGCATGAATCCACCGCATGGTAGTGACGCGTTGGTCAAACCGGCCGGCCCTACCGATCCAGAAGTTTCGTTCATTTCCGTGCAGGCGAGCGAGGGAGCGCCGCTCGCAATACTCGCTAACTACTCGCTACATTATGTCGGCGGAGTGCCGGTAGGCGATATCTCGGCAGACTATTTTGCCGCGTTTTCCGAACGAATCGGTGGACTGCTCGGGGTTTCCGATGCGGAGTCTGGCTTTGTCGGTATCATGACTAACGGCACCAGTGGCGATGTTAATAATATTCCATTCCGTAATAAAAAGATTCCTTCCAAAAAACATTACGAGCGGATCGACGAAGTATCGAAATTGGTTGCCGAACAAGTCGCCTCCGCGTCGAAGGCCATCGAGTATCATGACTGGGTGCCACTGGCGACGGCCCACGAGGAACTTACGCTCAAGATGCGAAAACCCGATTTAGAAATGCAGCGATACTTCGCTAGCCTGCAGGATCCGGGACGCGACCCGGCTAGCGTTCACCGTCATGCCAGCATCTATGCCGACCGTGTCGAACGTTTAGAGGAAGGACCCGACGAGGTTTCCATCCTGCTGCAGGTCTTTCGCATCGGTGATCTCGGTGTGATGTCGATCCCATTCGAGGTGTTTGCCGAGATGGGATTAGATCTCAAAAAACGGAGCCCATTCACGGATTCTTTCACGATTGAGCTGGCAAACGGGAGCGACGGATATTTGCCCACACCCGCCCAGCACAAACTCGGTGGATATGAGACCTGGATGGGGACGAATCGAGTTCAGTTCGATGCATCCGACAAAATATCCGACATTCTTTTGTCACTCTCGCAGCAAATTCAGCCCCGATGACTAAGAACTCACTCAAGGTTGCAGTCTGTGCCGTGACGACCCTGCTGGTTCCGATCCCGCAACTCGCCCATGGTGTTGAGCTTCCCCGACATTCTTCGAATGCTCACACGGATCACTCGGTCACGGCTACCGCAAAAGCTCTGCGGGTCCGTGATGGCTATTCGGTGGGTTTAGCCGCCGCAGAGCCGGATGTGATCGATCCCGTCTCGGCCGCTTGGAGCTGCGATGGCAAATTGTGGGTCGTTGAGATGCCTGACTATCCCACTCCGAGGCCGGGACAAACAGAACTTCACGGCCGCATCCGCGTGCTGAGCGATCGCGACGCGACAGGTCGATTCCAGACTGCGACGACATTCGTCCAGGGGCTGAATTTTGCCACTGGCGTGCTGCCTTGGCGCGACGGAGCGATCGTCACGACGGCTGGCGAAATCGCTTGCTTGCGAGATACTGATGGCGACGGCCAAGCCGACGTGCGAGAGGTTTGGTTTCAGGGATTTACAATCGACAACGAACAATTGCGTGCCAATCACCCGACCTTGGGCCCAGACGGATTTGTGTATGTCGCCGGAGGACTCCGTGGAGGTCAGATCCGTGCCGTCGACGCACGTTTCGATTCGCGATCGCAGGCGATCAATTTGCAAAACCATGATTTCTATTTTGACCCTCACGGCGGGGCCTGGGGTGTCGTTTCGGGGCAGAGTCAGCATGGCTTGAGTATCGATGATTTTAATCGACGAATCGGATGCAGTAATCGCAACCCTGCGATCGTATCGACGATTCCCGCCGACCTCATCGCTGGTGATCCACATCTGAACGCGAGCGACGGGATAGCCGACGCCGGCCGCGCTGGTTTCGAATCGCATGTTGTACCAATTAGTAACGCATGGACGACTAGTAATCTGCACGCCGGGCAATTCAGTGCCGCCTGTGGTGTGCGTGCTCCTGGGTGGCGGAACCAGCGAGGCACAGAATGGCTGTTGGTGTGTGAGCCGACGGGCTCTTTGGTTCAGCGACAAACGCTGGAACTGATTGATGGAAATTGGCACAGTGAACGTGAAGATCAGATAACGGAATGGCTTGCATGTGCCGACGATTGGTTTCGGCCCGTTGATGTGGTGCCGGATTTCAATGGTGCCGCCTTAATTGTCGATATGTCGCGGGCGGTGATTGAACATCCGCACTGGGCACCTCCGGAGCTGCAGAATCGGCCGGATACTTGGGCCGGAAATGACCTAGGCAGGATCTGGTTAATCTCTGCTGAGGACGCCGTCCCGCAGATTCATGCCATCACGAATGACGATGCAGCATTAGATGCAATGGTGTCGGGTGACCCGCTGCGGCGGACACTGGCATCATCGTACTGGTACGCGAATTACTCGGTGGATTTGTTGCCCTCGGTCGCGGTGCTGGATTCACTCGCCGCGAATCTGAATCAACCCAGTGGTGTGGCTCGCAGTGCGATGCTACTCAATCGATGGGGCAAGCTCACGACGGATCAGTTCAATCGGCTGTGCGCCGACGACCGTGCACGGGTCCGCGCCCTCGCAATGGAAATGCGCGTTGACAATCGGCCTGATGGCCCGCCGCGACCGAGCCTTCGGCAATTAGCGAGTTCTCTGAGTGACCCAACATTGCTGGTACGGCAGTCGGCACTGCAGGCCATTGCTGTATCCACCAACGACGCCGACAGTACAGATCTCGATCTCGCAGCCATCATCCGACTGGCTGAGCGAGATGGGAATCACCTCCGAATAGAAAAGCTATTGACTTCGCTGCCAGGACGAGCTGCCATCGACCTTCTCAGTGGGGGTCTCGATGAAGAACCTCGCATACCGGCCGCGGTGATGGAGGGCTGGATGTTGCGTGCAGCGGCTCACGCACCGCAACACAGCGCGAAGTTGCTGGCTGATTGGATCGCTACCCGTGAGGACCTCGCGAACCAGGTGGCCGACGCCGCCGTCGCAATGCAATTGGCGACGGCTTGGCAAAGGGGCGCCGCCAGCAGGAACGGCGCAGAGAAGGCAAGCGTTCCTGATGGTACTGAGTTACTCAAGCCTCTGATTGATTCACTCGCCAAGTCGATTGCAGTTGATGACTCCTATCACGACGCGACGCGCGCAGATGCTCTCCAGTGGTGCCGAACGCTCGATCCGCTGGCGGTGGAGATTCGGAAATTGGTGCAGCCAGAGAATTCAACCACGCTTCGAACTGCCGCGTTTCGGATCTTGATGCAGCGAGATCGCCAGTGGTGTCAGCACTATATCATCGAACATGTTGACGAGCTTTCACCTGCAGATCGTGCTGCAATTGTCTCCGCCTGTCAGCTGCAAACAGCCACCGCAATCTGGCTAATAACAAGTATTAACGACGATTCAGTGCCACGCAGCTTTGTCGATCCAGTCGCCATGGATTGGTTTCGAAACCACCGCGATGATCATATTTCCAGTTTGGGCAAACGCGTCTTTGCGCCACCCGGCGATGTAGCAGAAGCCATGAAGAAATATGCACCGGCGTTACAACAGATCGAAGATGCGGACGTGGCGACTGGCAGAGCATTGTTCGTCCAGAACTGCGCCAGCTGTCATCAGATCGATGGTGTCGGGTACGCTGTCGGACCCGATATCAGCGACAGCCGAACCAAAACTCCTGCCGCGTTACTCGCAGCGATCTTAGACCCCAATGCGGGTATTGACGCATCCTACGTCACCTACAACGTTGTCACCGTCGATGGTGAAGCGATCACGGGCTTGCTCGCCGGTGAGTCAAGTGACGCGGTGACACTGCGGATCGCTGGTGGTCAATCTCGTCTCATTCATCGAGAAGACATCGAACTGTTCAGACCTTCTGATGTTTCGATGATGCCAAGCGGCTTGCAGCGCGTTCTTGACGTCGACCAGATGCGCGACTTAATCGGCTACCTCAAGCGGTGGCGGTATGCGGCGTTTGAGTAATACGTGCGATGTTCTTAGAGGAAGCCAAGAAGTTTCAGGTCTTGCCGCTCGACGCCTCGGTCGGCGCACGCATGGCGGCCGCGCGTCCGAGCCTCACGGCCGGTCGCACCGAGTACGTCTACACCTCACACATGACCGGCCTGCCCCAGGGCGATGCGCCGTATCGGCTCGATACCTCATTCACCATCACCGCAGATATCGCTGTCCCCGACGGAGACGGTCCGGGTGGACCGCCCACAGTTATCGCCTGCGGACATCAAGACATTTGAAGAAGCCTTGGGGAAGATCGAAGGCGGTCGCGAATAACTGACCAGAACGGACACGGGGGCAAGGTCAGAAAATGGGTCGTTAAAAATGCGGTGAGCTGTGCGAGGCGAGTCGCCAGTTCACTTGCATTCGAGCAAGACGGATAGCCCGCCACGCTCCTCAAAAGTGCTTACGAAATTAACTCCTCGATCACCTTGCCGCCGAATTGGCTGAGTTGTTTGAATCGTCCGGCGTGGTAGTACGTCAGCTTATTGTCATCGAGACCGAGCAACCGAAGCAAAGTCACGTGAAAATCTCGAACGTGGCGTACGTTCTCCACCGCCGTCATGCCCAGTTCATCGGTAGCGCCGATCGTATGTCCGGCATTGCAACCGCCGCCGGCCATCCAAATGGTCATCGCGTTGGGGTTGTGATCGCGACCGTACGCCACGCCACCCCGCACGCCATTATCCGGCGTGCGGCCAAACTCCCCGCACCATATGACCAACGTACTGTTGAGCAGGCCCCGTTGTTTCAGATCTCCGATGAGAGCGGCGATCGGTTGGTCGACTCCGCGAACTAAATTGCCGTGAGCTCTCTCAATATAGTCATGACTATCCCAGGACCCATTGTATAGCTGAACAAACCGTACTCCCTTTTCCACCATCTTGCGGGCGAGCAAGCACTTGCGCCCGAACGCATCGGTTTCATTACCCCCGATGCCGTACATCTCGAGCGTGTTGACGTCTTCACCTGTGAGGTCGATTGCGTCTGGCACCTCCATCTGCATTCGGAAGGCGAGTTCATAACTCTCAATGCGGGCTGCCAAATCTTTGTGGCCTGGGTGCTGATTGGCGTGATCGGCATTGACCTCTTGTAGCAGATCCAGGTTGGCACGCTGCCTCTGCGGCGTGACGCCGGCGGGAGGTTGTAGATCTAGAATAGGCGAGCCCTTGGGGCGCAGCAGGTTGCCTTGGTAAAACGCCGGCAAGTATCCGTTGCTCCAGTTTGCTGCACCGCCTTGCGGGTAGGACACCTCGGGAAGCACCAAAAAGCCAGGCAGATTTTGATTCTCGCTGCCCAGTCCATAGGTAACCCATGCCCCCAAACTGGGATCTCCACCGAACCGGTTGCCACAATTCATTTGGTACATGGCGGTCGGATGATTAACGCTGTCAACTTGGCATCCGCGATAAAAGCACAGTTCATCGGCGACGGTGGACAGATGCGACCAGTTGTCTGCCATGTGCGCGCCACTCTGCCCATGCTGCTTAAATTTGAATGGGCTTTCGACATAGTAGCGTTTTCCGCTCTCCATTGCCGACTTCTGTTCACCTCCGCGATTAAACTCTTTTAAATGCAGCTTGCCGAGCGCAGGCTTGGGATCGAAAGTATCGATATGCGAAGGGCCTCCTTCCATCATTAAAAAGATGCAGTTCTTTGCTTTGGCAGGAAAATGTCCGGACTTGGGTGCCATCGGTGCCGCTCCTTGGCCTCGATCTGAAGGTTGCGCAACATCGACCTCGTCGGCGAGAAGCGCCGAAAGTGCGACGCTGCCAAGAGAAGTGCCCAGACTGTAAAGGAAGTTTCTTCTCGAGTTCATTTCAAAATCTTTTCGAATACAGCAGCGGTTTAGTACACATAGACGAACTCGTTGCTGTTCATCAGCACCAGGCATACGTCCCCCAACGCTCGCTCCTGACGTGTCAGGTCACTTGGTCGTGTATCGGGTTCGAAATCTGCCATCGCGTAAAGTGTTTCCACAAACGTAAATCGTCCTCCAGTATTTTCCTCAACGGCTTCCCGAACCACTTCCTGCGGTGTCATTACAGGTGGCGGGACTTCCTCGGGAAGGATTGTCTCGATATGTTTCCAATGCGACAGGCATCGCTCGATCTGGTGATGGGTCGCCTCGCGCCCGAACAAGCGTTGGTAAATGTTTCGAATCACTTGCTCGGGGTCGTTTGATTCGGTCATGGCATACTTTGCCAGTGCCAACGCGCGGGCTTGGGAGTTGTTGCTATTGAACATTGAGAAAACCTGTGGCGTCACAGTCGATGTGTCTCGCCGTTCGCAGGAGAAATCCGGCGAGGGTGCATTGAACACGTCCAAAGTCGGGTCGATCAACCCACGGAGTTTCAGCACGTAGATTGACCGACGATTTC
The DNA here is from genome assembly GCA_963763175.1 of uncultured Planctomycetota bacterium. Classification (GTDB taxonomy): domain Bacteria; phylum Planctomycetota; class Planctomycetia; order Pirellulales; family Pirellulaceae; genus Rhodopirellula. The sequence continues at coordinate 2,934,405 of CAVXOB010000011.1, forward strand.
GCTGCTCCGGTCGTGCACTAGGGGTCCACGCTGGGGCAAACGTGCCCATCACCTGACGCGGTTGCAAAGCGACCTCCGAGTTGATAATCGGCCGGCAAGGGATTCCCCCGAGCATTTGATTCAGTTCTCCGCTGACGAGTAACATCGCATCCCGGAGTTCCTCAGCGCTCAGACGTCTTGGTAAGAACACGGCGTAGGATTCGCTCTGCGGATCGAGCTGAGTCAGTTGTTCTGGGTGGGGGTGTACCGAGCTGCGGCAGTAGGCGTCGGAGTTCAGGATTTTACGATGCACGTCCTTAATCGACCATTCGTTGGCGACAAGTTCGCTGGCTAACCAATCGAGCAGTTCTGGATGCGTCGGGCGTTTGCCGGTTGAACCAAAGTTGTTCGGATTGCCCGCGATCGCCCGACCAAAGTGCCACTGCCAAATGCGATTGACGATGACGCGGGTGGTTAACGGGTTCTTTGGATCAGCAATCCATCGGGCAAATGCCGTTCGCCGTCCATCCATCGTTTGCGGAATGTCCGCGGGAAGATGGTCTTTGATGACGCTTAGCACACCCGGCGTCACCGGTGCGTCCTCGGCAAACGGGTCACCACCGGTGTGGATGAAGGACTTTTCTAGCTTGCCGTGCGTCATGTCTTTGGGTAATCGTTGCGGCTCGTTGACACTCGTCATGGTTCGCGTGCGGCCATTGTAGACCGATAACGCAAACGGCTGATGGCGATCGAGTTCCCACTTGAGTCGCTCAAGCCCTTTGCGGGCGATGCGTTCGAGTCCAAATTGCTGCGGCGTGAAGCCCACGTTTTTGGGAGGATATTGATTCTCATCGACGCCGCCACGTGAGATCGTCTTGCGGGCGGCATTGAAGACACCTCGCTGCGAGTTGTTCTTGGACGCCACGGCGACGGCCTGATCCCAGGCCTTCAAATCGCCGCCATTCTTCTCGTACCATTTCTGAGCGTTCTGAAGCAGGATAATGTCCAGACTGTCCAGCGTCGCCTCGTACTCAGACTCTCGCCTTTTGAGATATTTCTTCTCCGCAAAACCGCTGGTGTTCTCATCATCCAAAAACGTAGCGTGGCGCTCGGCAAGCTGCGTCGTCGCAAAGATGGATTGAACTTTGTAGTAGTCGCGAGTTGGAATCGGATCAAACTTGTGATCATGACACCGACAACATTGCAACGACTGACCCAGAAATGTCTCCCCAACTGCATTGGTGACGTCGTCGAGAAAACGCATTCGCGCCACCTTGGCAACTTCCATACCGGTTAATTCCCAAGGTCCCATACGCAGAAAGCCAGTCGCAATCTTTCCTTCGGGATCGTCAGGGTGAATCTCATCTCCGGCGATCTGTTCGCGAACAAACTCGTCGTAGGGTTTGTCGTCATTGAACGATCGAATGACGTAGTCGCGATAGCGCCAGGCGTTTCCGCGTTCGTAATCATTGGCGAACCCAGACGAATCGGCATAGCGAGTCACGTCCAGCCAGTGCTGCGCCATTCGCTCGCCATAATGAGGTGAGTCCAGCAGTCGATCGACCAAGCAAGCCATCGCGGCCTTATCTTCAGCGGGATCATTTAGAAATTCAGCGACTTGTTGAGCAGTCGGAGGCAAACCAGTCAGGTCAAAGGTCACGCGGCGAACGAGTGTTCGTCGGTCAACTCGTGGAGCAGCGGTGAGGCCCTCAGAGAGGCCGTTATTGATGTAGTAATCGACATTCGAACGATCCTCGCTTGGCTGAACCGGTTGATACGCCCATAGACCGGCAGGATCGTACCGGCGATTGGTCCAGTTGCTATCCAGGCCGCCGGATGTCTTGACCGTCACTCCATCTTCAACCGACCATTTGCCGGCGAACGCGCCCTCGATCGCTTTACGTTTCTCGTCCGAAGGCCACTTCGCTCCGGTCTCAATCCAGCGACGCAGCCACGTGAGCTGCACTTGGTCAAGTGCCTCGGCGTCCTTCGGCGGCATAGCGGCAAACTCGTCCTCCCCACGGGCGGAGGCGACATAAATAGAGCTGAGGTCAGGTTGACCAGGAACGACACCAGGCTGGCCGCTGTCGCCCCCGGCGTGGAGCGTCTCCATCGAGCGGAGGTCGATACCACCTTCGACAACGTCAGACTCACGCCCATGGCATCCAAGGCAACTCTCGCGCAGTAACGGCGCGATGCGGCGGACAAAAAGGACTTCGCTTTCGTCGTAACTCGAGGGCGTTTCTTTCTCCTGCGCACGAACTGACGTCGCGATAAAAAGCAAGAACCAAAAACTTAGGCGCGAAACAATATGGGCTATATCCACGGAACCTACCCGATAGTTACCGGCTATCCCATCACCGCCGTCACCGCTTGGGCTTGGACCCATTGACGGCGTTGGTTCAGGCGATTGTATACGATGATTTCGGGATGAGAAACGACAAATAAACAGATCGCACTGAATTTGGTAGAATGTTCGCTTCGAGGGGAGGGGGAGGTGTTGCCGGTTTCCTTCACGGAATACGCCGATCGAAACGCCCAGTTTGAGGTAATTGCTCGGCTTCGGAAACATTTCTTGATGCCTGCACCCCCCGTGCTCTCCAATCGACACCAAGGTGAAAGAGCATTCCGTCAGACGTTTCGCCGATTTGGTCGTTCCACTAAACTGTCTGCGTTTTTGAGTGAACGACGCCCCAGCTGAAGAGAAATTTGCACTGGCGCAGCGGTACTTTCACTATATACGCCTCGGTTGGTGAACATTCAGGTTCCGCCGTTTGATCGTGTGGAAACGACAGCGGTTGGCAGGCCGAACGTGTTTGCATGTGCAGGCACCGCAACGACAATTAACCGCGACGATTCAACCCACATCCGAACCCTATCGGGGCATCATCATTAGCGCCGCCAACATACAAAAAAAAATTAGCACGGGCGTCCCACCGCTCGATAGCATTCTCCACGGGGGTTTGACATCCGATAGGCTTTATCTGATCGAGGGTATGCCTGGCACCGGAAAGACAACCCTTGCGCTGCAGTTCCTACTCGACGGAGCGCGCCATGGCGAGCGGGGTCTATACGTCACGCTTTCAGAAACAAAGCAAGAACTTGAAGGAGTCGGGCAGTCCCACGGTTGGTCGCTCGACAACATCGATATTTTCGAATTGGTGGGCGATGAGGGGCGTGACGCCACTCGATTGCAATATACCATGTTTGAACCATCGGAAATCGAACTTGGCACAACCGTTGACGCTGTTTTGGAACAAGTCAGGCAGTTGCAACCGAAGCGTGTGGTGTTCGATTCGTTATCGGAAATGCGTTTGCTGTCACAAGGATCGCTTCGTTACCGCCGACAGATTCTGGCGCTGAAGCAATTCTTCGTCGGGCGCGGCTGCACGGTGCTTCTGCTAGACGACTATTCGGGCAATGACGACCAGCACCTTCAGAGCATTGCGCATGGAGTGATTCGTTTGGAACACGTGTTGTCGGACTATGGCGGTGAGCGGCGTCGTCTGCGAATCATCAAACATCGCGGCACGACGTTCATCGGCGGTTCCCACGACATGCGGCTGGTTCGCGGTGGCTTGAATGTCTATCCCCGAGAAGGGCCCCACGAATCGGTGGTCAATGTCGAAACGAATTTGATTGACAGCGGGAATCAAGAATTTGACGAATTACTCGGCGGCGGGCTCAACGCTGGAACGAGCGCCCTGTTACTGGGGCCAGCGGGTGTCGGCAAATCCTCGATGGCGTTGCAATTTGCAATTTCGGCTGCCGGGCGTAACGAGCGATCAGTTTTGTTTCAGTTTGAGGAGAGCATGCAGTCGCTGTTTGTTCGCGCCGAGGGGTTGGGTTTCAATTTGCAGAAGCACGTCGACGACGGACTGATCCAGATCGTGAATTTGATTCCGGGTGAAATCACGCCAAGTGAATTCGCGTGCCTAGTTCGCGATGCGATCTTGCCGGACGATCAAGATCGCCGTGTCGCTATTGTTGCGATCGACAGCATCAATGGCTATTTGAATTCGATGCCACATGAAAAATTCCTGATCGTACAGATGCACGAAATGCTTCAGTATCTCGGCAATCGCGGCATCCTGACGCTGGTAATCGTCGCCCAGCATGGAATGTTAGGTCAAACAATGGACACACCAGTCGACGCCAGTTATCTAGCGGACTCGGTCGTGCTGTTTCGCTATTTCGAGGCAAATGGTGAGATTCGCCAAGCGATTTCAGTGCTCAAGAAACGCACCGGTCGGCACGAACGCACCATACGCGAATTCAAACTCAGCAATCGCGGCATTGAGATCGGTCCGCCACTGAGTGAGTTTCGCGGTATTCTATCGGGTGTGCCAGAATTTACTGGTGAGCATGAGAACTTGATTGAAAGGGAGGGTGAAAACCGCTGATGGAATCGCTCAGAGATGCTCTTGTCGAGGACTTTCCACCTCCCCCTGGGCCTACCGAAGACTGGCGTAACCAACGTGTCGTTGTTTACGCTCCAACGCCGCAGGATGCAGAGTTGTGTCGTCAAATTCTGCAGCAGAACAACATCGACGTGTGTTGCTGCACCACGATCGAAACGTTTGCCAACACGATCCTCGAAGGAGCCGGAATCGCCTTGGTCGCTCAGGAACATCTGACCGACGCTGCAATCACACACTTAAAAATATCACTCGATCGACAACCGAAGTGGTCGGAGGTACCGGTCCTCGTGTTGTTACAGTCCAGCGAGGTCGGGTCCCAAACATTGCAGCGGATCTTGACCCTCGAACACGTCACCCTGATTAACCGTCCGCTGCGAATCGCCGTTTTCATTAGCACGGTCTTGGCTAAGCTGCGGGACCGCATGCGGCAATTCGAGTTGCGTGACCTTTTGCACGAAAAAGACCTCGCTCAAATGAGGCTGCACCGCGAGGCACACCGATTAGACATGGCGATCCAAGCCGGAGGGATGGCGGCGTGGGAATGGAGCGAGACGGAGATGTATTGGTCCTCCGCATTCCGTCGCCTCCACGGAATTGACGCTGCCACCCGACCCAGCGACGCGGTGATGTTTGCCTCGATTGTTGACGAGGATCGTGACAGAATCATGTCCCATTGGTCCAGTGCGGTGGAGAACAACGAGCCGTTTCGTACCGAGTTTCGTATCCATCACCCGACATTGGGACTGCGGTGGCTGGTCGCTGTCGCTGAACCGATCAAGTCCACAGCGGGGAAGACGTTGCGATACGCAGGTTTGCAATGGGACATGACCGAAAGCAAAACCGCGGAACTGGAGTTGCGGCAGTCGCATGAGACGTTTCAACGATTGATCACTGACAATCCGCACGGCTTATACGTCGTCGATGCCGACTTGAGAATTCGGTACGTCAGCAAGGGCGCACGAAGCGTTTTCATCAACGTGAATCCGTTGATCGGACGCCCCTTTGAAGAAGTCATGAATACCATTTGGCCCAAGGAATTTGCCGACGAAGCGATTCGACTTTTCAAGCACACCCTGGCGACCGGCGAATCCTATGTCGCGCCGCCGCTGGTCGAGCGTCGAGCGGATAGCGGAGACACAGAAACGTACGATTGGTCGATCGAGCGTTTCGTTTTGCCAGACAATCGCCACGGCGTCGTCTGCCACTTCTACAACAATACACAGCGACAGGTGTCTGTTGACCTGCTCCGTGAGAGTGAGCGTTACTTTCGTGAGATTGCCGACGCCTCGCCCGCCATGCTGTGGGTCACCGACGAGGAGCACCTGTGTACGTTCTTGTCGAAGAGTTGGTATGACACAACGGGTCAAACCAAGGAAGAAGGCATGGGGCTGGGGTGGACGCGCGCCACGCACCCCGATGACCAGCAGCGTGCCGGGGAGGAATTCTTAGCTGCAGCCAACGCTCGCCAAAGTTTTTGGTCGGAGTACCGACTGCGGCTGGCCGATGGCAGCTATCGCTGGGCCGTAGACGTCGGCCGACCGCGTTTCGGTGCCGACGACAGATTTGTCGGCTACACGGGTTATGTCATCGATGTCAACGACCGCAAGGTTTTCGAAGAATCATTAAAATCGGCGAAGGAGTTGGCCGAAAACGCGAACCGTTCGCGAGGAGAGTTTTTGGCAAACATGTCGCACGAGATTCGCACACCCATGGCTGCAATTCTGGGACACGCGGACATTTTAAAAGACCACTTGACTGATCCAGACAACCTACAAGTCGTCGAAACCATTCGTCGTAACGGTAACTTCCTTCTGAACATCATCAATGACATTTTGGACCTGTCGAAGATTGATTCAGGCAAGATGGAAATCGAAACAGATCTTGTCCGTCCAGATGGCCTGCTTGCTGAAGTCCGTTCGCTGATGGACGTGCGAGCCTCCGAGAAAAATATCCCGCTGAAGATTGAGTTTGCAGGCCCGATCCCCGAGTTGATTGAAACCGACGCGGTGCGACTGCGACAGATTCTGTTGAACTTAGTCGGTAATGCGATCAAGTTTACCGACGAGGGCGAAGTCCGAGTGGTTTGTCGGTACCAGCTGGGAGAGTCGATCAACCTCGGTTCATCCGCATCGGGCCATTCGCAAGGGAATCCTTACTCGTGCCGACTAACATTTGAAATCATTGATACCGGCATTGGTATCTCGTCCGAAGATCAGCAAACGCTCTTTCAACCTTTTGTCCAAGCCGATAATACCTCGACGAGATCTTTCGGAGGAACCGGTTTAGGTCTGGCAATCTGCCGGCGACTGGCTCTCGCACTTGGCGGTGCTGTTTGGCTCGAGAGCGAATGGGGGAAAGGCAGCAAGTTTACCTTGGACATCCAAGCCATGGCGTGTGGACCATTGGTTGAACCAAACCTGTCCGTCGTCGTCACCGCGGAACAGCCCGACGAGGATCTATCGTTGACTGCCCGCATCTTGGTCGTTGATGATCGTCGCGATATTCGCTATCTCGCTCAGCACTTCATTGAAAAGGCGGGGGGGCACGTGTGTACAGCGACCAACGGACGAGAGGCGGTCGAGTTCATTACCAGCAAAACGTTTCCCCAAGTCGATTTGATCGTTATGGATATGCAAATGCCGGTCATGGATGGATACGAAGCCACTGCCGAACTGCGCCGACGCGGCTGCGCCCTACCCATCATCGCGCTCACCGCAAACGCCATGAAGAGCGATCGCGACAAATGCATGGCTGCCGGTTGCACCGACTACACCACCAAGCCACTCGACAGCCAAGTGCTGGTTCGGAAGATCGATAGCTGTTTGCATATGAAACAGTCGTGACGGCACGAGCGGGCAAGTTGATTATTTCGAGCCTGCGCGACCAATCTGCCAACCGTCTCGATCTCGAGCAAGCCGCGAAACAATACGGCCAATATCCACACAAACCGACTCGATATTGTTTGGCTATCCCATCAACGCCGTCACCGCTTGGGCTTTGACCAATTCACGGGGTTGGTTCAGGTGATTGTATACGATCGTTTCGGGATTAATTCCGAAACTATGGTAGATTGTTGCGAGCAGTTCGGCGGGATGAACGGGGTTTTCGATCGGCGCCGACGAGGTTTCGTCGCTCTTGCCGTAAACCAGTCCGCGTCGCATGCCAGCGCCGGCTAATATTGCGGTGTAGCAATAGGGCCAGTGATCTCGCCCGTCGTCGGAGTTATTATTTCCGCTCGTGCTGACGCCACGCTGGGGACTGCGTCCGAATTCACCGACTGCGACGACGAGCGTTTCATCGAGCATCCCACGCTGGTCCAGATCTTCGATCAGTGTTGTCAAACCCGCATCGAGCATGGGCGCCGACTGCGTCTTCATCCTCTTGCTGAGGTCGACATGGTGATCCCAAGAATGATTGTCGCTATTGGCAACCTTGGGCCAAATGACCTCCACGACTCGCGTGCCGGCCTCGACAAGTCGCCGGGCGAGCAAGCAACTCTGGCCGAACGTGTTGCGCCCATAGGCGTCACGCAACACATCGTCTTCCTCACTTAGCTTGAAGGCATCACGGGCACGCCCAGAGATGATCAGCGAAAGAGCGCGATCGTAGTACTGATCCAGCTGAAAGTTCTCGACGGCCTGGTTGATCGCGGGCATCTGCTCGTTGAGAAGTTGTCGAAGATTTGCACGTCGCTCCAATCGGATATCAAACACCTCGTCTCGCAAGCTGAGGTCATCCGTGCGGATGCGTTCCATCTTATCCATCGACATGTCATCGCCGCTAGGATAGAGCGTGTAGGGGTCGAACTCTTTGCCCAGAAATCCTGCCGTGCCGCCTTTGCCGATCACGTTGGACTCTTGCAGGGGTCGCGGTAGCATCACGAAGGGCAGCATCGGTTCGTCGATCGGTCGCATCTTGACGATGTTGCTGCCGAAGTTGGGAAAGTCTTTGGGGGACGGCGGTTCGAGTTGTCCCGATGGACTGACTTTGTCAGTCGTGTAACCGGTCATCATTTGATAGATCGCGGCAGTATGATTGAACAAACCATTGGGTGTGTAGGACATCGAACGAATGGTTGTGAACCGATCGTTGATCTGGCTCAGCCGGGGCAGGTTTTCAGTGAACTTGATGCCCGGGATCTTGGTGCTGATAGGCGCGAATTGACTGCGTACATTGTCGGGCACATTTTCCTTCGGATCCCAGAGGTCCAGCTGGCTTGGTCCGCCCTGCAGGTACACCAAGATGATGGATTTCGCTCTGTTCCAGCCGGGCCCGCCCGACTGTTTCCCTACGCTTGATTCCCCTTGGGCGGACTGGAGTTGCAATAATTGGGGTAGCGAAAGACCCAGCATCCCAGCCCCGCCGACACGCAGAAAACTTCGCCGTGTTGATCCAAGTTGGGAATCACAGAGGTCTTTGCCAGCATGGCCTTTGAACGACAACATCGGAGTTCCTTTGACTAGCTGATAGCTATTAGCTTCTTCAGTGATTGAATAAAAACGCTGATGAATTAATCAACGCCCAGACAAGATCTTGTGTAGCGGTAAGCCTCGCGTGGTCTCGCTGAGAATGACTCTGCTCGACGTTTTTACGAAGGGTCAACAAGTCCGCGTCTACCGGCGTGGTGATCGCAAGACGCTCCTGACGGGACTGCAATGCGACGAGCTTTTCGTCTGGCGGAATCGGTTTGCTAGCAATCGCTAGCTGAGCCTGCGCTGCTTGGACGCGTTGATCTTGAGACAAAACGTAATCGCTCAGCAACTTCGTCTGGGCCTCCGTCCGGTGTTCTGGCGATGCGGTTGACGCAATTGCGAGTGGCTCGGTTGTGCTGAGCGGAATTTCAGCTTGATGAGTCGTTAGGCTGATGCGAAATCGTCCCAGAAGGTGATTCGTCGCAGAGTGGTTTTGAGAAATGACAAAACGCAAGCGTGTTTTGGACTCCGCCTTCGTCGGCACCTCGTCAGCGAATTGGAACGTCGCCCAGTGATCGCGGGCAAGCATGGGCGAAACTGCCCAACCACTTTGATTGCCGGTTTCGCCGTCAAAGGCGAGCTCGATTGAAAATCCAGCTTGCAGATAGTCAGCTTTACCACCCGCTATTTTCGCTACGGGTAATTTCTGCGTAGGAAGCGCAGGGTCTGCGCCAGCACGAACGGCGATTTCGGTGACGACGAAATTCCCGTTTTTAGGTAATCCGGGACCGCCACCGGGAAGCGATTCGTCCGCGATGGCTTCGACGCGGAAACCGGTAATATGCTTCAGATCGGTTTCAAAATCGAGCGTGTAGGTCGCCTTGGCGGCTTTACCAGCAGCCAGCACACTGCGGTCGGGCAGAACACTGAGCACAATGTCACCACTGGCTGAATATGCTTGCGGTGCGAGCGGGAACCATTCCGGGTTGCCCTGCGTTTGATTTTTCGCGATCCATGCCTCGATCGCGGCCGGTATCGCGGCGTTGGCATCCGCAAGTTCTTGCTTCGCCTGTGCAACTGCAGCGTCTCGTTGGTCGCTCAAGCGAGCTTGATCCTCCGCGATTTCCATTTGCCGGGCGGCAATCCGCATTTGCACCTCTTCTAATGACGCAAGTCGCGCGGCTTCGCGTTTCTCGAATTCGATCTTCCAATTCGCGTCAGCAGCGTTGAGTCGTTCAACGAGCCGCTCGTGATCGGTCTGAATCTGTCGGGTCATGGCAGTGAACGCCGACACCTCGATGGGTGTAGGAGCCCGTCCGATTGCGCGGAGAAAGATCTCTTCGGCGAGCGACTGATCGGTAGGGTTCTGGGCGACGATTTCAGCCAAGTCGTTTTCCGGATCACTGATCGCCGAACCGATGGTCGGCCCGCTGATCAAGGCCATGACCGGGCCGAGTTGCAGTTCATCACTGCGTTCGCATTCGCAGGCAGTTTCCCGTGCTGGGCGCCCGAGGTTGGCGAGAAAACCATCCGGTGAGGTCACGCCCGCGTCGGTCGCAGCCGCCGCGCGAGACCCTTCCGGCATCCCCGGCAGTTTGCTGACCGAGCCGGTCAACGCATGTACTGTGTCGAAAATGACCTCCGCAGGTAGACGTCGCGGCGACGCGTGCGAATAGTTTTGCTTGTCGTCGACGTTGAGCGAATTGGTTTCGACGGACAATCCATACGTTCGTGATTGACAGATCAGCCGGATCAGCTCCCGAGTGTCGAATTCCGAGCGAATGAATTCACTCGTAAGATAATCGAGTAACTCGGGATTCGTCGCAGGGTTTCCGGCACGAATGTCGTCGATTGGTTCGATCAAGCCAACGCCCGTAAGGTAGGCCCATATTCGGTTGACGTAGCTACGAGCGAAGTACGGGTTGTCCGGATGGGTGATCCACGCGGCAAGTCGTTCGCGGCGAGTCTTTTCATCGCCAGCAGCTTTGATAATGTCACTTCGAACTGCGGTCAGCGTTTTGCTAGCGGCATCAACCTGATCTGGAGATTTCAGTTCGTAGGGAAACGATGGAGCGACAGGCTCACCCGTGCGGGCATGCTCGACTTCGCTGGTCGTCGTATCATCGATGATCTCGAACAACGGCGTGGCTTGCTCGACAGCACTGCCGCCCACTTTGCGATCTCCCGAAGCAGGATCGCGTTTGCGATTAACATGCGCGAAGTACGCCGCGAGTTCGTAATACTGGTCTTGGGTCCATCGCTCGAAAGGATGATCATGACATTGATTGCAATTGAAACGGATGCCCAAGAACAATTGGGTCGTGTTCTCCATGGTCTCTTTGGGCGTCCGCAGGACCTTGTAATACGAAGCGGGTGGATTGGCTTGGTTGGAACCAGTTGCGGTAAGAATTTGACGCACGATTTCGTCGTAGGGTCGATTTTCCTCGACCGCCTCACGGATCCACTCGCGGTACGCCTGGCTGCCTTCGACACCTAGAAACTTCCGATTGACTTGCAGGAGGTCTGCCCATTTGTTCGTCCAAAACACGACAAAGTCTTCATTGCCAATGAGTTGATCAATCACCTTCATGCGTTTTTCGCGCGTGGATGCCGGATCATCCAAAAAGTTGCGAACCGCATCACTCGATGGTGGCAAACCGGTAAGGTCCAGGTGAACACGTCTGAGAAAGGTTGCATCATCGGCAATTTTGCTAGGAACAATCTTCATGCGTTCCCATTTCTGTGCAACCAGTTCGTCGATCGGGTTCCAAGCCACTCGTTCAGAGGTCTCGTAACCACTGCGATCTCCCATCACCGTCAACGTGGTCGCTGCATACGCACCTTCATAGCGCGCCAGCACCGGAGCTTCGCCGCGGCGAATTGCGTGTAAAACGCCGCCAGCCTGTGTGGTCGCGACCTCGGTATTTCCACTCTCAATCACGGCTTCGTGAGTGACGTCTCGGAAGGCACCGTCGGCATAGTGAGCTACCACACGGGCGTGGTGTCGAGCACTCGTTGACTGCACAATTGGGTTTTGTGGAAATAGTTCGAGAGAGGTGACTCGCGGCGTATCACGCTGCAATTTTGATCCCGCGGCGATCCATTGTCGTAGGATAGCATGGTAGGGATCGCCAGGGGACATTATTGTCCCACCTTCGTGCGGTGTGAGGCCCAGCGGCTTGCGAAGCATCAGCGAACTCTCAGGTGCAGCGGGATTGATCCGCCGCGCGGCGAGGTCGTCAGTGAGCGCCCGAATGTCGAAAATCGGATCGTACCCGCGAAGCGACAAACGAAATCCGTTCTTTCCTTTTTGAGCACCATGACAGGTGCCCTGGTTGCAACCGAGGCGACTGAGCACTGGATTGACATCGCGAATGAAGTCGACCGCGACATCCTCGTGGCCGACGTTCTGGAATGGGAGGGTCTTGCGAAACTTACCGACCTCGACGTGGAGTACGCCGGTTGCATTGGCGAGAGGTCGGATTAGGCCGGACGACTGCATAGCGAAGGCGGCATGGGGTTGAATTTCGATCTGGTCAGTGACATCGACCGATTGACCGTCTTTCAGCGTTGCAACGGCGACGAGCTGGATATATTCATAGGGTGAATTAAGCTGTATTCTTGTCGGCGAGATTGTGAGTGCAGCGATCTCGCTGTCGCTTAGGGTTGTCGTGTCTGTTTCGTCGATCTCGGCGGTTTCGGTGCTTTTTGACAGCGCTGCGGCGCGGCGCTCGTTCTGATGTTGCGTCCACTGCTGAGCATCAAAGGAATTCGATTCGAGCGAGTCGCCCACCGTATATTCGGTAACGTGGTGGGCGGCCAACACTGCCCCCGCGGAATCGATGTGTCGGGCGATGCCGTCACTCTCCCCGATCCACACGCTGCCATCGTGGGTGATGTCGAGACTGTATGTCGCGACGCCCGGTAGTTTCAACTGGAGCGTCTGTTCAGCGATTTGTTCGCTGGCGGGTTTGGCTGTGTCGACGTTGTATCTCCATACGCGTATCTCGCTATTCCCGTCGATTGTCGAGACGGCAGCGAGATGACTGCCGCGATCATTGATCGCGACGGCGTAGATCCGACCCGGCATCGGGGGCATTCTTTGGAGTAAATTCGCGTCGTCACCGATCTTTCGCGCGGTATTGCGGAACACGCGATAAATTTTCACGATCCCATCAGCCCCTCCTACAATAATTTCGTCACGCGACGGATGAATCGTGACGCTCGATAAGCCCCCTGACAAAGCACCCGGCGTGATCGAGGTGACATTGTCAATAAAACGTTGCGTCGCGATTTCGGTAAGTTTGCACGTCATATCCCGCGCGACCGAGACAAGATGCTTGCCGTCATTCGTGAAAACCGTGTCACGAATCCAGTCATCGTGTGCTCCTTGGAAAAGCGACTGCTCACCTGTTTCTGAATTCACTGCTCGAACTGCATTGTCGTTGGCGCCGAAGGCAATGCGTGTGTCATCGGGTGACCACGCGACTCCAGTGAGCGTGTCGAAGGTGATCATCTTGGAAAGTTCGAGCTTTCCAGATTCAACGTTCCACACTTGCAGTTCGCCATTTTCGCCAGGTGTACCGCCCGCTGCTGCGAGCCTCGCGCCATCGTGCGAAAACGCAACTGAATTGATACGCGGGCTCGTACCCACGAGACGCGATCGATTTTTACCCGACTCAGTGTCGAGCAAGATGACTTCGTAGAGACCGGCGATCGCGAGCGTCTTTTCATCGGGCGAAAGATCGATGGATGGGATCGTGGGGGGGCCAGCATACTCTGGCGGATTGTTCGGCGTGTAATGAGGTTCAGCCGGGGCGACTAAATCACTGACGGCGCCCTCGTTAATCCATCTGCGAATCAGCTCGATCTCGCTTGGATTGAGCGGCGGCTGCGGTGCTTTGGGCATCTCCGCAGCACCTTCCACGGGAGTAATCTGTGTGACCAAGTAACTTGCATCTGCATCCCCTGGCACAATCGCGGGCGCGCCCGACTCACCACCTTGGAGCAACGAAGCAAATTCCGTCATCCGGTATTCTCCGAGTTGTTTCGCCCCCTGGTGACAACCGAAACACTTCGTCCGCAGTAGCGGCAAAACGTCCGTCTGATAACTGACCGGTCGCTCGATGTCCGATACATCCTCAGCAGAAACGGTCTGGAACGATGGAAGGCCGAACACCGTGGCCAAAGCAATACAAAGCGACACCACATCACGGTTGCGATTTCGCAGAACGGAGATTTTGGTCTTATCAAACACGACGATATTCCTCACAAAATTGGAACGATCATCGCCGATCCTTTCGAGATGTTCTCGAACAGGTAGCCATAAGGTGGGCGGCAGGCGGGCGAGGCGAAACGACAATGAGGTCGCGGCGCTCGTAAGGGCAATCTAGTGGCAGATGGGTCCGCGGTCAAGGAAGAATAAGTAGGGAAGATCAAAGATGGGTGCTGCCATCGATATTTGTCATAGCTAACGTTTTCCCATCGTGACTGAACGCAACGCGGGACGACCGCCGTGGTGTTGCCATTGAGTAACGCCTAGAAATCCCTCTCGCCGAGGTGGATCGCTGCAGCGAATGCCCGACTTGCCATCCATTCGGATGCTGCCGGGCTATCAAGCGCCTATGCGAAAAGGGGTTTGACCCGCTCCGGCGAGAACGGTAAATACCGTATAAAATGACTCGCCTCTAAACGGTCAAACTTCTGTACGGATAGGCTCCAAGTCTTCGCGCATGACCAATTGAGATGTGTTCTATAGTGCCGCTATGCACAGTTTCCCATAAAATTCGGTCGTTGCTGCCATGCTGTTTCCAATTCGCCTGTTGGCTTGTTTTATTACCGCGACACTCTTCAGCGCCGCTGGAATCGCGTCGGTGGCGCAGGACCCTCAAACGCTGCGAATTTTGTCGTACAACATTCATCATGCCGAGGGCGTCGACGGACAACTGGACCTCCAGCGAATTGCCGACGTGATACGCGAATCAAATCCTGACATTGTTGCCTTGCAGGAAGTCGACCAGCGGGTGCAGCGCAGCAAGAGTGAGGACCAGCCTCAGCAGTTGGGGGAGATGTTGGGGATGCACGTTGCCTTTGGCGGCAATATTGCACTCGAAGGTGGACACTACGGCAACGCGGTCCTTTCGCGTTTTCCGATCACTCAAGCGTCCAACCATCTGCTGCCCAACGACGATGGGGGCGAGCAGCGTGGCGTGCTTCAGGTTGAATTTGAGTTGCCAGCGTCGCATCGAATGACACTTTTGGCGACTCATTTGGATCACCGCTCACCGAATCAGCGATTGTCTTCGGTCACCTTTATCAACGAGCTCGCAGAGTCGATCGACCATCCGGTATGCCTCGCGGGTGACCTCAATGCGACGCCCGACAGCCCGGTCCTGGCGCGGCTTCGAGAACAGTGGACATTATCCAGTGAAGCAAAGCATCCGACGATCCCCGTCGCGAAACCCAAGCGACAGATCGACTATGTTCTGTTCCACCGCAACTCGCTCAACTCGGATTATGGCGTCGCGCCGACGCAAACACGTGTGCTCGACAACCACGTCGCGTCGGATCATCGAGGCATCATCACCGCATGGAACTTGTATCGCAAAATTCCGCTGAGCGAGCCAATTACTCGAATCGTATTTGGCTCGTGCATTAACCAAGAACTCGACCTGCCGATGCTCGCGACGCTCGCAGCCGAACATCCCCAGCTACTGCTGATGCTCGGGGACAACATCTATGCCGACACCGATAACGTCGAGGTGCTGCGAGCCAAGTACGCCATTTTGTCGAGTAAGCCAGGTGTCCAAAAGCTGTTGGCCTCGACGCGTGTGATGGAGACGTGGGACGACCATGACTTCGGTCAGAACGATGGCGGTGCTGACTTTCCCCAGAGGGAGGCGTTTGAAAAGGAGTTCCTGGACTTCTGGCGCGAACCAACCGATTCCGTTCGTCGCAAGAGACCTGGAGTTTACGAAGCGAAGACGTTTGGTCCGCAGGGCATGCGGTTGCAAGTCATCATGCTTGACATGCGGTACTTTCGTTCGCCATTGAAGATCGGCGACAAACGCGTCGGAGGTAAGTATGTTCCCGATGATGACCCCAAGAAAACAATTCTGGGGGCGGCGCAGTGGCAATGGCTCGAAGAGCAACTGCATCAGCCCGCCGACGTTAGATTGTTGGTGACCAGCATCCAGTGCTTGGCGGCGGATGCTGGGCAAGAATCGTGGTCGAACTTTCCTCGCGAACGGCAGCGACTGCTTGACCTGATCGCTGACACGCGTGCAAACGGGGTGATTCTGCTCAGCGGCGATCGACATTGGGCAGAGCTGTCCAAAGTCGACCCGTCCCACATCGCCTATCCGCTTTACGAATTGACATCCAGTAGTCTCAATCAAATCCATCCACGAGGCACGCCGACGAAGAATGCGAACCGTGCTGATCCAGCGACTTTCCATTTGCCAAACTACGGCTTGATCCAAATTGATTGGTCGCAACCTCGCCTCCACGTTCTCTTGCAGATTCGTGATGTCGACTCGCGAGTGAAGCTTCAGAAGTCGCTCTCGATAAATCGCCGAAATCAATGAATTTCCGTAGAAAGCATTCTCCGGGATCTCTAACGCGAAGATGATCAAAAACATCGGCATGGGGGGCGCTGTGGTTGAACACGCGGGCCACGCCAGCTGGAATGTTCGATTTTTTTCACCGCCTTGCTTGACAATCTGACTCGACGTCATCATGTTATGATGAGAATCATTCTCACTAAGCTGATAATGATCGCCGACGACGCAGCCAGCCTCCTAGGACGTATCGAGCCGCTTCGCGATTGCGAAGAACGCCTGCTTGATCTTCTTGCCAGCCACGCTCGGAACGAGAACTGACGTTTCAACGTGAAGCGTGCAGTACGTCCGTTTTGTTTTTCCCTGTCCACCGCAGCACTGCCGACTCATCGGCAGGGTGGAGCGACTCAGTCGCTGGGGATATCTCGAGGAGCAAGCAATGAAGCGTTCTGTTGTGTCTGGTATTCCGCAATCCACCCCGCGCGGTTTCACCTTAGTTGAGCTATTAGTGGTGATTGCGATCATCGGTGTCTTGGTCGGCCTGTTGCTGCCGGCGGTGCAGGCGGCGCGGGAAGCGGCACGACGCATGTCGTGCCAAAACAACATGAAGCAAATCGGCTTGGCAGTCCACAACTACCACAGCACATTTAACCGTTTTCCCAACGTTGACGCCAATGGCACGCTCAGTGGCGGCAGTATCTTCACGTCGGTGCTGCCGATGATCGAACAGGGTTCCGCTTTCGAGCAGTATGATTTTGCTCTGAGTAACTCGCATCACAAGAATGTCGCAGTTACTGGCCAGCGAATACCGTTTTTCCTGTGCCCTTCTTCGTCCATGCGACGAGAAGTTCCGAGTTGCGATTCCGATTCTGGACGCGCCCCAGGAAACTATGCCGCGTCGATTGGGTCGAAAGACTACGATCAATACTGGTCCTACTACGGTACCCCACGTCCTAGCCTCAATGGTGCGATTGTTTACAGCGATACGGTCGAAAAGAAGACCGGCTTCCGCGATTTTCTAGATGGTTCGTCCAACACAATGATGTTTGGCGAGACTGCATATAATCTGCCCGATTACAAGTTTAGTAGCGGCGACTGTGCAGGTTCCTCACGTTTCTCGTTCACCTATTGGGGAAATCCTTATCCTGGTTCAACGGGTGTGACCACGCAGTACGCCTTCAATCCCAATGATTTGGCTGGCGACGGTATCTTCGATAGCAATTGGGTCCGTTCGTTCCGCAGTGATCACGTGGGTGGACTGCAGTTTCTCTATGCCGATGGCTCCGTCCATTTTCTGAGCGAGAGCATGGATTCAGTCGTTGTCGATGCCCTCGCGACAAGAAATGGCGGAGAGGTCATTGATGCGCTTTAGGCAAAATACTGCTCATAATCCAACGCGATGGTGTGGGTTGATCTGTGTTGGCGTGATAGCGTTGATCGGGGGCTGTCAGTCTGCCACCGAAAAGGATTGGGAGACTGCTGCGGTGAGCGGAAGCGTCACCGTCGATGGCAAGCCGCTCGAGGAAGGGACAATTCGGTTTGCACCAATCGGCGGCACCCCCGGTCCCAAAACGTCGTTTGACATTCGTTCCGGTGAGTTCCAGAGCGACGCTCAACACGGTCCGAGTGTTGGCACTCATCGTATCGAAATCGAGTCTGCCAATGATCAGAAACTCGCGCACGACGATGAGCAGGCACTTCAAGAATTGAAGGGCAGGCACGTGCGGCGAAGGGCGCGTCCGGTCGTGCCGGTCATCTACAACACTCAGAGCCGACTGACGGCAACTGTCAAGCAGGACATGCAGCCCATCGATTTCTCGCTACGTAGCAGATAACGACACCAACTCCTATTAACACAATTGCCTATCCCAACAGGGGGCTGACTTTGACGCCAGACGAATCGTTTGGACCTCCATGGATGGATTCATTGAGTCACACCCTCAATCGTGCCAATTGATCGCGCTTCGAGCCGCACCCCCTGATTGGGATTTCGTTCTCATTGTCGTTTTGCGATGGAGTCGCAATTGAGGTGCGACTCGCTCTTTGCCAAGCTAAAAATAGTGGCTCATCCGACCGAAGGGTGCGCCGGAGGTTTTCAAGGATCGCGGTAGGGACGGCTGTTGCCAGCCGCCCCCCGCACAGATCCGTACGTGAGCCTTGACTCATACGGCTCCTCCGTTGGGTCAAACGATCGCGACACACTGTGACGCTACCCGTCGTGATTTCCCGTGACGCTCCAATTGATACTTGTTCCGGCTCAGAGTCCGAAGCATCGACGCCAATCCGGCAATACTTCCCTTCAGTGAGGTCCCTTTCCTCGGCGGATTCCGCCACTGCGGTCGCAGCTTTGTTCACCCGCGTCGACGGTACTACGGCCTCATCTGCCATCCCATCCGCGTTCATACCAGAATTGCGCTCATAGAGGTTCGCTGGTCGCCCTGGCAGTGAGTCATCACGACTTGACCCCAGGGGCAAATGGGACTTCCCGGTTCTCGCGTTTGGAATTTTCCACGCATGCACAGGTTCTTCGACTCCGCCATGTCCAGACTACCCTTACCAAAGCGGTGTAGCTGGTGTTGCCTTCCCGACGCATATGACACGGTCGGCACATGGAAGACCTGATTTCGGAGCTCAATTAGCTGGCCTACGCTTCCCCCTGCACGGACGCTCAGCACGACGTTGTTACCTTCGTCGCACCTCCGCCGGAGGCCGAAGTAGTTGGTTAGACCTTCCTCGTAAGAAACTTTCATTCTCGACTCCAAACCGGTTTTATCCCGGCACTCCATGGCTCAAGCGTCCAATGATAATTTGTGCGAGTTGTCGCTGGACCTTATACTGGGTCTGCCGGGAGAAACGGAATTAAGCTCTGCAGAGGTGCAACTTGACAAGGGATATCCCGGTCGACGGTGCGCCAACGGTGCCGACGGTTCTCGGCGAGTTTCGATTCGCCGAGGACGCTTTTATTAAACAAATCATTGGACACTTGAGTTATGGAGTGCCGGGATAAAACCGGTTTGGAATCGAGAATGAAAGTTTCTTACGAGGAAGGTCTAACCAACTACTTCGGCCTCCGGCGGAGGTGCGACGAAGGTAACAACGTCGTGCTGAGCGTCCGTGCAGGGGGAAGCGTAGGCCAGCTAATTGAGCTCCGAAATCAGGTCTTCCATGTGCCGACCGTGTCATATGCGTCGGGAAGGCAACACCAGCTACACCGCTTTGGTAAGGGTAGTCTGGACATGGCGGAGTCGAAGAACCTGTGCATGCGTGGAAAATTCCAAACGCGAGAACCGGGAAGTCCCATTTGCCCCTGGGGTCAAGTCGTGATGACTCACTGCCAGGGCGACCAGCGAACCTCTATGAGCGCAATTCTGGTATGAACGCGGATGGGATGGCAGATGAGGCCGTAGTACCGTCGACGCGGGTGAACAAAGCTGCGACCGCAGTGGCGGAATCCGCCGAGGAAAGGGACCTCACTGAAGGGAAGTATTGCCGGATTGGCGTCGATGCTTCGGACTCTGAGCCGGAACAAGTATCAATTGGAGCGTCACGGGAAATCACGACGGGTAGCGTCACAGTGTGTCGCGATCGTTTGACCCAACGGAGGAGCCGTATGAGTCAAGGCTCACGTACGGATCTGTGCGGGGGGCGGCTGGCAACAGCCGCCCCTACCGCGATCCTCAGAAAACCTCCAGTCCCCATCGCGCACGCTTCGGTCGGATGAGCCAAAATAGTTGAAAGTTGCTGGCAGCGGAACGGTTGAGCGGCTCAAGCGAAACTCGCGTTGGTCGAACCCACCTGTGGGAGGGCCGGACGACCATTGGGCCGCTAAAAATCCTGCTTTCGGTATTTCAACCAGCGAGGAAATTTAGGTAGTTTTGGGAGCTAGATGCTCTCACTCGTTTCCGCTCAGGACGGATTTGCCATGCATGAACGAACGACGCGGGCGATTGCTCGATGGCTGTTCGTTGGTTGCTGCGCTGCTCCCACGGCCCTGACGATGCTGGCGATTCTGGTGACTTGGACGCCGTGGTATCACCGTCGGGCTTGCCGAGCGATCGAGTCGCAGGTGGCTCTGATGACGGGATTGCATATTGAAATCGGCAATTTTGAGCGAGCCGATCCGTCGACGTGGCGACTTTCGGGCGTCCGGCTTTCGAACCCAGAGACAAGGCGCCCGATCGCGTCGGTTCGTTCGGTGGAGTGGATTTCCCAGCGTGAGAAGACGGTGATCCTACTGAGTCAACCCGAGATTTACGTCGAGTCACTCGAGCATGTCGCCGAGTTGCTGCATCGTCGCTTTCTCTGCCGGCCCGAGCAAACCCGCCTACCAGTGCGGATCGCCGCCGATGATGTCACGCTGCGGAGCGGCTCGGCCGCACAAACGATCCAGGACTTGGACGCTTGGCTGGAAACACGAGAGAACGTCGTGTTGACGACGGTTCGCTGCATCCCTGCGGGGCACCCGCCGGACAGCGAAGGGATTCACATCGAAGTCATCCGGGATCGATCGAACTCGCCGCCCACGACGGCTTGGTCGGTGCAGAGCGGCGCAGTCAAACTGCCTCTGGCGGTACTGAGCGATTATTATCCGTCCGTTAACGGCTTGGGAGTTGATGCAACATTCGACGGCAGCGTATCGGGCACGCTCCAGGACGGGATCACCGACCCGACTTGGTCGCTGAACCTGGCCGGACATTTCCACAACATTGATCTAGGACAGCTCACGCAGAATCTACCTCACCGGGTTACCGGCAAAGCGACGGTATCGGTTGACCGCTGCCAGCTGGGCCAGGATGGATCGGTTAACGTAGCCGGTCAACTCGTCGCCCACGAAGGCTGGATGTCAGCGTCCTTGCTGCCGCGACTTGCCGAGGATTTGGGATGCACACTACTCGTCGCAACGGCCGACAATTTCAGCTTTGATGCGTTGGCGTTCAGATTCGATTTGTATGCCTCTCAACTTCGCGTCGAGGGGATTTGCCGCAATCTGACCGGAAAAGAATGGTTGCCGGCCGGGGTCGTGGTTTCGGCAGGTGGACGCGCGATAGTCAAGTCGAGTGATACGTGGTCTGCTTCGCTCAATCTCACGCGCCTCTTCGCGCCAGCACATAGCGCCTATGCACTGGTATCCGCACAGACCAGTGGGTTGCTATCATTTCTGCGTCCGCCGAGTCATCCGCTACCGCTCAATGGCACAGCGGGCGGTGCGCCGGACAAAGAACGCATTCTATTTGGGGGGCAACCCGGCAATGATGAGCCCGCCGCACGGATCAGCCGTGTGCAACCGCGACGCGATCAAACCAGTCCAATCTCGCAGCCACGTTGAAGTTCGTAATTCATTTTGATGACTCCATCTCACCTCTATCTCACCGGTTTCCGTGGATGCGGTAAAAGCACGGTGGCAAAACAATTGGCAGTCCATCTCTGCAGGCCGTTTTACGATTTGGATGACGTCATCGAATCCACTGCGGCTTGCACAATCGCCGAGATTTTCGCCACTGAGGGTGAGACCGGTTTTCGCGATCGTGAGACCGAGGCTTTGAAACGTACGGCTGAGAATTCGCCGAGCGTCATCGCTTTAGGCGGCGGGGCGATTTTGCGTCCTGCGAACCGAGAGCTGATTGCCGCCACTGGCTGGTGCGTTTGGCTGGATGCGGACCCCGACGCCATCGCCATGCGTTTGGCCGGGGATGAAACGACCGGCCAACGACGTCCTGCCCTCACCGGTCTGACGCCTGCCGACGAAATTGTCTCGGTTATGAGTCAACGGCGTTCGCTGTACCGCGAGGTGAGCGATCTGCGGATCGACACGACGGAACAGTCGATCAACGAAATCGTCGTTGTGATCGTGGCAGCATTCCCCGTGCGATGATGGCGAGAGCTACTTCCTGTCATCTCTCGCTACCGCTACGGGATCGTAGCTCAAATACAATGGAATCAGCAAGTCGTTAGCCAATAAACAGCGGCCGCATGTGTCGCTCGTATATATTTTCTGTCACCTGTTTGCTGACGACCTCCTCATTGGCGACGAGCATGTCGGTGTAACGGCTGCCCGCTTTTGCGGCAACCTTGAATGATACGTGCAGCAGCTGCCGCATGCTCGGGTTGAATAATGGGTTGCCTGGAATGTGGCGGATCGTCGAAGCGAACTCGCTGCCGCTGAACTGCTGCACCGTCACAAGGTCGGGCAGTTTGCTCGGATCGACATCGATTACGCTGGCGTAAGGCGCCGACAGTTCATCGACATGGTCGAGGGCGTACAAGTAAATCTCTTTGGCGAGCTCCAAACCGTCACCGCCTGCTTCGGCCAACCCGATCAATTCCTCCAACCACGTCGTCCCTGCGGTCTTGATGTGCAGTCCCGCACCGGTGCGTTGGAGCGACTTGCGGATAATGGGATACAGACTGAACTTGTCGCTGCCGCTGTGCACGCTCAGCTTCAGCACTTCAGGCAACCCATACTGTTTGACCGCATGTGCGATCACGGCCAAGTCATCATTGAACTCACGTTCAAACTGGGACAAGTCGCCAACGTAGTCAACGCCTTTGTTGAACCTGCCGGTGAATTTTGGAGCAATCGTTTGGACTGGGATTTTTTCGTCGGCCATGGCGACCAAGATGATCAGCAATTCGGGTGGCGTCTGTGGTGAGTCGGTTTCATCCATGGAAACCTCCGCAATGAAATTGCCACTGCCTTTCACCGAGGCTATGTGCTGATAGATGACTGCAGCTTCTTTGACGGCGAGCAAGTACTGCTCGGCAACCCGGCGTACATCGTCACGGGTGATTTCGAGCGGTGCGGATAATCCGGCCAGCTCGAGCGTTCCCACCAGCTCTGTATGTCGATCGACGAAGTCATTGATCTCGTTTTCGGGTGCAGGTTTGCCAATCCAGTCGGCGACGTCGATCGTAAAGAAATCGCTGCATGGCAAAAACGGTTCCACCGTGGCGAGCTGGATATGGTCGGCATCGACGTGCCAAGGTTTGGCCCACCCCAGCTTTTCCACGGCGACTTTCGCGGCGTCGTACACGCTCTGCGGTTGCGACTCGACGAAGCTGTGCTCGCGGTTGGATTTGTTCCACACCGGAGCAACATCGATGCCGTCAGCAGCGAGCATTTGGAAGGCACGCAACTGCGCGGCCGCTTGGTGAGCAAACCGATCGCCCACGCCGAAGGAATATTTCTCGATGGTCAGCATCGTTTTTTCGTTGGTTGCAGTAATTGAAATGAGTGTGATTTTTAGACGATGGTTGAGTAAGCGACTACCCGGTTACCCAACGCGTGATCCGGGCGCGTTAAGATGATGTTGGCCCCGGGATGGGGCACGTCTTAGGAGCCGCAGAGCGACGGTAGCGTATAGCTTGAGGCGTCAGCCCCAGGAAATTGAATAGGCGAGGTTTCAAGCCTTGGAAGGGACGACAGGAACCGTGAATGCAGATCATGAACGGGACGATGTATCGGCAACCCAGATAGGCAGGATTCCATGAATCAACGGCGAAACGCATTCACTAAAATTGAACTCGCGGCGGTGATTGTCTGTATCTTCATTCTGCTGGGACTGTTACTGCCCATCATCAGCGACCAAGGTCGTCCCCTACCGCGGCGGACTTGGTGCGCTACCCAACTCAAAAACCTGTCGCTCGCCGCGATCCAGTACGAGAACACCAAAAATCAGATGCCGTCGTGGGTAAACGATTTCGGCACGTTCGGTCTGACCGGTGAGCTGAGTGATCCGTCCGATCCCGACGTCGACCCAGATGCGCTGGTCCAGCATCGCAAAATCGGGACGTGGGCGGTGTCGATTTTGCCATGGCTCGACGCTCAGCCGACCTACGAAATGTGGAGCGAGGATCGCTACCCCGTGGTCAGTGGTGGCAGTCGCGATAGGCCGCTATCGACCGGAGTCAGTGGAGTAGGTTTTTGTACCGATGCCGCTCCGAATCTCTCAATCTTTCAGTGTCCCAGCAGCAATGAGGACGATATTCAATTCGGACGCAACAGCTACATCGCCAACACAGGTATGGCTTTCACGCCCACTTCCGATCCGAAACAGACGCGACTGATTCACACGCCTGGCGGAGAGTCGCAGACGCTATCGTTCGCAGACTCTCTACTGCCAAAGTACGGAGCGATGAACAGTCTGATGGATGCTCGTGCACCAGGTGCAGTCGATGTGTCGACTCGAGTGCCCACGGGACTGCCTATTCGTCTCGACGATTTTACCGACGGACAAGGCAACACAATCTTGTTCTCCGAATCACTCAGTGCGATGCCGTGGCACCGGAGTGGGTTCACCGATCAAGATGACTTGGTGTTCCAAAATGATCCAGACGAAGTTGTCTATCCAAAGTTCAGCCGATTCACCAACGGGTTGGTTTGGCACAGTGTTGATTGGGAGCACGGTGACAAGGGCCAGCCGATCCATGCGATCAACGGTCCCGTGCCGGGAGGCAGCATCAGCGCGACGATAATCACGCCCACCACCGCTGCGAATTTTGCTCGACCTTCATCGAACCGCGCCGAAGGAGTCAACGCAGGCATGGCCGATGGTGGGACACGATATATCAGCGACACCGTCGACATTAAAATCTGGCAGGCGCTGCTGACACCAGTGGGACATGAGCCGATCGAAGAGGATAGTTTTTAGGTGGAGATGCGGTGGGTCTTCGCAATAGGTGGACTCCGACGAACGATGACCGTCCGCTGTCGAGTTTCAGTTTAAAATCTCTTTCACCACGTGCGCGTGTTCGACACCGGTGAGTTTCTGATCGAGCCCTTGGAAGCGGTATGTAAATCGTTCGTGATCGATGCCCAAGCAGTGCAGCATTGTCGCGTTGAGATCGCGGATATGCACCCCATTCTCCGTGACATTGTACGCAAACTCGTCGGTCTGGCCGTGTGACGCACCGCCCCGCACCCCACCGCCCGCCATCCACATGCTGAAGCAGCGTCCGTGATGGTCGCGACCACTTCCCAACGCACCTTGACTGTAGGCAGTCCTGCCAAACTCGCCGCCCCAAATCACCAGCGTGTCGTCCAATAGTCCCCGACTTTTCAGGTCAATAATGAGCGCCGCAGATGCTTGATCCGTATCGAGACATTGGGCACGGAGATGGGGCTGGAGACTGACGTGCTGGTCCCAGCCTCGGTGAAAGAGCTGAATGAAACGCACATCTCGCTCAGCCATGCGCCGCGCCATCAGGCAGTTGAATGCGTAGGTGCCGGGCTGACGCGCCTCCTCGCCGTACAGTTCAAACGTACGCGCCGGTTCGTCTGATAGATCAGCAATTTCCGGTGCAGCGGCTTGCATTCGGAAAGCCATTTCGTATTGGGAAATTCGAGTCTCAATCTCAGGGTCGCCACTGGATTGGAACTTCAGTTGATTCATCGCTGCCAGGTCATCGAGTTGCTCGCGACGATTTTCTCGCGTTATGCCGTCAGGATCCTTCAGGTACAGCACGGGATCCCCACTGCTGCGAAGCATCACGCCCTGGTGGCTCGACGGTAAATACCCGCTGCCCCACAGACGAGAGAAGATCGGTTGGCCTGGATTCTTGCCATTGCCCTGGGAAAACAGCACGACGTAGGCGGGCATGTTGTGATTCTCGCTGCCCAAACCGTAGCTCGCCCACGCCCCCGCACTCGGCTGGCCAGGAATCTGCGAACCCGTGTTGATGAACGTGATACCCGGATCGTGATTGATCGCTTCAGTGTTCATCGAGCGGATGATCGCAATATCATCAGCGATCGTAGTCGCATGCGGCAGCAGATCGCTGATCCATGCACCACACTCGCCGTGCTGAGCAAACTTTCCAATCGGCCCGCATACCGGAAACCCCTTTTGCCCGGACGTCATCCCCGTCAGTCGCTGAGTGCCCCGTACGCTCGGCGGCAGTTCCTTTCCGTGTTGTTGTTCGAGGACCGCTTTGTAGTCAAACAAATCGATATGCGAGGGGCCACCTGACATGAAAAGATAGATGACCCGTTTGGCCGATGGTGGGAAGTGAGGTAAAGCCGAAGGGACGGCGTGGACGCTCGCAACCGCACTGCGGTCGAGCATCGATCCCAAGGCGACAGCACCCACTCCTCCAAATGATTGACTAATGAAAGCGCGACGCGAGGTCAAATCATGTCCATTCATCGTTTTGCTCATTCGCGAGTGATTGTTTCGTCGAGGTTCAGTATCAACGATGCGACGGAAGTCATCGCGGCAAATACTGATGCGTCTGACGCAGCCCCCTGAGCGTCAATCGGTGTTGGTCGCCCAGGCGTCGGCGAATCATCCAATCCTAGATAGCGTACCGCTCTCAATGGCGACTGGTTAAAATACTTTAACTGTCGCTCGTAGCCCGCCTCCAATATTTCCAATTCTTTTGGTGACGGGTTGCGAGCAGTGGCGAGTCGGAATCCGTGGCGAATCTGGAGTTCCGTTGATTCATCAGCCCTCAACATCTGCACCGCGAGTCCACGGGAGGCGTCGACGAACTGAGGCGCGTTCATCAGCACGAGTGCTTGCAGCGGAGTGTTGGTAAGCGATCGTCGCACGGCGCATGTTTCTCTACTCGGTGCGTCGAACGTCGTCATGACGGGCGGTGGTGAGGTGCGTTTCCAGAACATATACATGCTGCGGCGATAAACGTCGTTCCCGCGATCCGCAAAATAATGCTGCGCCGAAAAGAAGCCTGGGTAGCCAAAATGGCTGACCTCTTTCCAAAGTCCGAGGGGCTGGGGAGGAAACACACTGGGGCCGCCCACTTCGAGATCGAGCAGCCCTGCGACTGCCAACTCGCTGTCGCGAACAGCCTCCGCAGATAAGCGAAATCGCGGCGCGCGGGCTAGCAAGCGATTGTATGGATCACTCTCAAGAAGCTCCTCGTTGACATCGGAGCTTTGACGATAGGCGCGCGACATCATCATCTGTTTCAGCAACGCGCGCACATCCCATCCAGAATCGACAAATTCAGCGGCCAACCAATCGAGCAATTCCGGATGCGACGGCCATTCACCCTGCGAACCAAAGTCTTCAGCGGTCTTCACCAGCCCTGTGCCGAAGAGCAATTGCCAGTAGCGGTTCACCGCGACTCGCGCAGTGAGGGGGTGAGTCGGATCGACCAGCCAATTCGCCAACGCGAGTCGATCCACATTCGTCGCATCGGGCAACTCGCCCAGGATAGCAGGAATCCCAGGCTCGACTATCTCGCCGTGCTGGTCGTATTGACCACGGATCAGGATCGGTGTCTGCCGATCGGCTGCCGCTTCGTTCATCACCATCACGGACGTCTTGCCCGATTCGAGTGATTTCTCTAGCACGCCAATCTCACCATCAATGCTTGCGAGAATCTTCCCCATCTCAGAATTAGCTTTACTAAACTCAGCAGCAACCAGGTTTTGATCGTCACGACTGCGTTGCTCATCAGGCTTATTCAGCGCTGTGATTAATGCACCGTGTTGACCGGAAACACCCGCATCACCGAGCCGCTCGAACACCTTGCCATAAGGCGGCGTGCCATAAGGAGCGACCACCGACGCGGGCGAAAAATCGTTGCACCGCCCCGGCAGATTCCATTTTTTAGGAGCGACCGAAGTCACCATCCAGCTGGCGTCGGTGGGCAAGTACTTGCCATCGGAGAAGGCCGCGAGAGCGAGAAGTGCGGCTTTCGAGCCACCCTTTTCCCAATCTTTTCCTGCAATCGCGATTAGGTTTTCGCCGATGGTTAGCAGCGACGTGATATCCAAGACCGTTGGCGTTCGCCAATCAGGATTTTTTCCAAGCAGCGTCCCGTTGACCCAAATCTTAGCTTCGTTGTCGCAACTCACCAGCAGTTGAGCCTGCTCGGGTACGCTGGTCAAATCAAACGTTTTACGAAAGTAGGCGAATTCCCCCGTTCCCGTGGTGCTCGACCATATCCATGATAGGCCGTCGGCTTCACTCTCAGCGGGAATAGGAAATGTCTTGGCGTCTGACGCTGCATCGGATGAGTCGGCTGCCACCGCTTGCAAATTGGCCAACGTTTCCCGTTCCCAAACTAATCTCGCATCGCCGAGCAAATTCTCGGGATGAGCTTTGGCATACTGAAGTGCCGCAATGCGGGAGTCGAGCGACTTGCGGAACGAAACATCATCTTGAATGACCGGATTGACCGAAATCATGGGGTTCGTATTCCCATTGACACCTCCCTTACCAGGCTCGGTGGAGGTGTTGAAGAACGCGAAGAACCGATAGTAATCCTGCTGCGAGATCGGATCATACTTGTGATCGTGACACTGAGCACATCGCATCGTCAGACCCATGAACGCAGTCGAGACCGTGTCGACTTTATCGATAATCGCGGCCACTCGATACTCCTCGGCAATCGTGCCACCCTCGTGGGTGTTCATGCTATTGCGCAAAAACCCAGTGGCGATCTTCTGCTCGTCGGTGGCATTCTCTATCAAGTCACCTGCTAACTGCTGGCGAATGAATTCATCGTAGGGCATGTTGGTTTGGAATGCTTGAATGACCCAGTCCCGCCACGCCCACATGTCACGGTGGTCATCGATTGAGTAACCATTTGTGTCAGCAAACCTCGCGACATCGAGCCAATCCATTGCGAGCCGTTCGGCGAATTGTGGGCTGGTCATCAATCGATCGATGGTCGCCTCAAACTCGGCATCGGGGTTGTTGATAAAAGCATCGACCTCGTCGAGCGTTGGCGGCAGACCCGTCAAATCCAAATGCAATCGTCGAACCAGCGTCTCGGGCGATGCCTCGGGAGAGAAGTGCAAACCTTTCTGTTCAAGCTCCGCAGCGATGAAGGCATCAACCGCCCCCGCGGTCGCGGCACGAGCGGTCGGCGGCGCGGGCCTGCGCACCGGCTCAAACGCCCAGTGCCCCGTGAACTCAGCTCCCTCGTCGATCCAGCGAGTCAGCAGCTCGATCTCTTCATCGGTGAGCGGATTCTTTTGCGACTCGGGGGGCATCCGCATGTCAACATCGTCGTTCGTGATGCGCAGCACCAATTCGCTGGCGTCCGGATCTCCCGGAACGATGCCCGCATAACCACCGAGATCTGCAAAGGCCCCTTCGCTGGTATCGAGCCGGTACCCTGCATCGCGATTCTGAGAATCTGGGCCATGACATGCAAAACACTTGTTCGACAAAATCGGGCGAATATCACGATTGAAATTCAGTCGTTGCGGCGCTGCTGCAGCAGCCGTCGAGCTCAGCAAGCACAGCAATAAGATTCGCAGCATCGAACTCAACATTAAAAGATCTTGCGACGCGGGAGTCGATGAACCGTCAGGGGGGACAAATCATCGACGAAAGCAGGTGGGCTCGGAACAATGGCATTCTGAGGATCAACAGATCATCCGTAAGTATAGACGCTAGTGCTGATCCCCGCAAATCCAGGGAAAGCAGCGAGCCGACGTAAATGCTCCCGCTGCCGCCACCCCCCAAGCGCCCTCTTCACTTCACCCAGGGTGCCGTAAGAAACACGACACAGCACGTTATTGCTAGATAATCCAGAGCTATCCAGTCTGTATTGCGGGCAAACGATGCAGATGGTCCAGAGGCCGAGTACGCCGGTTCCCATCCAATCGCCAGCAACGTAAGCGCTGCCTACTCAATCATTGGGGATTCTGTGACGCTCGATTTTTCGAGCAATCCAAGCGGCGAGAGCACCAGGGTGATCGGCAAGCCTACACAGGCACCAAAGAGGCCGCCCTTGAGCATCCACTCGAAGCTGCCCGGTGGCAACTGTTCCGCCGTCGCAGCGGCAAAGAAACAGGCCATCATCGCACCGAATCCGCTTGCGAAGACCGAAACAGGGAGTCTTCGGTGCACCGCCAGCCAACGGGCCAAGCATCCTGCCGTGATCAGTCCAATTCCCATCAGGGTCACGCCGCCGCCAGACGGCCACCACATCCCGCCGACCAGTTGGGCAGCGACCAGCCCAGCCAGAGCGGCGAGAATGGAAGAACAACAACTCTGTAATATTCGTTTCATGATCCGGGATACTCCTCCTGGGCTGGAGCCTGATCCAGACGTTCCAAAGCGCGCTTTCTCCAGATTTACGGGCAAATTCCCGGATATCACGCCACGATCACCGCCGCCCAAAAGGCGATCGCCATCCCGCCGCACTCCCAACCGACTGCCAAGCGAATCAGTGATCGACGATTCGTCATTGGTCGACGCTCGCCGTAAACGTTCCGCGAACCATGCTGCGTTCCTTGTCGGGGAGACACAAGTAGATTTTTCCGGGAAGCTTGCCGCCTGCAGCTTTGCCAAACTCCAGCTTCATAGCATATCCCCCTGTCATCATTTCGGTTGCGCTCATGTTATCACCTCGCAGTTTGCGATGCACATGTGGTGAACCGAATCCCGTTTTCGTGGTCACCGCAAATGTTTTGCCCTCGATGCTTTCACCTTCTTCGAGAAACAGGAAGATGATGAATCCATTGTCGTTGAAATGCCCCTGTTGGTCGCTGCCCCACAGCTCCAGAATACCATTTTCAAGTGAGGCATCGGCGATCTCTACTCCCTTACCCAAGAAATAGGCAACGGCGGGCTTGTCGGGGATCGTCATCTCCTGTAGGTCAAGGGTCCAGCCTTGCGGAACGGGACCGGACGCTTCGGGGAGTGGTTGGTCGCCGCCGGACATTCCGCTCATACCCATCTGAAACTCCATTTCGCTGCCGTCGGTGAACTCGATCTCACCGAATTCATCGCTTTGCATTGTCCCCTGCTGGCTCAGTGCGTCGTCAAATTCTTGCTGTGTCTTTGCCGCAAGCAGGCCATCGAGCGACTTCTTGATCATCGCCTTGAACATTCCAAACATCATATTAACGCCCTGAGTCTGAGCGGCGTTCTTTGCTTGAACCTGTTTCATCTCTGCATCAATACTTCCGGAATCCAGTTTCGTTCGCAAATCCTCCCAGGTGTTGACGACCGCCTCAGGTACCCATCGCTGAGCCACACGCACCATTTTGATGTCCTCAGGTACCAGATTAGTTGTTGGACCGTCAAAGCCAGGCGTCTCGGGTGGTGCTGCGTTAGGGATATGGATCACCGCATGATCGTCGTCGATCTGTTCTACCGTCATCCCCGCGAACACTTGCGACCTCGTTTCCTCGGGAATTACTGCGAGCAGATCTTTTAGATGGGCACCAATTCTCGGCAGGTGATAATCCACCATTTCACTAACACTACGATGCTCGGGATCGAACGAGAATCCGAAGTCAGCTAATTCGTAGGCCACACCCACTGCTGGATCGTATCCTTGGCGGACAAGTGGAAGAATCTCTGCTGGAACAGCGGCAAGCTTTTGCGATCCAAGCACGAATTTCTTCTGAGTCACGAGTACCTCGATGGCTTCGAAGACGAGCGATTCAGCCTCCGAAATCATCGGTTGTTGTTCATTGACAAACGGATTGACGGCCTTGCGCAGCCGTGGGTCGTCGAAGGTCTTTCGCATCTCGTCTGGCAATGCGTACCACACGACCTCGAGATGCCCATCGAGCACTTGTGTTTCGATAAACGCAATGGTTTGTTCCAATGACAGACCGTCAGGGAACGCAGGCATTTTTGAAACGGCGGGCGGCGTCGGCGGCTGGAAGTTGAGTGACCGCGTCGCATGCATGGGAGCCGTCCCAGTGGACGCTGAACTCGCGTCGGAGTCGGCGGCTTCCTCCACTGCGCGGATCATCGCCTGATACAATGATTTTGCTTGGGCCTTGCTTTGAGGGCTCAACTTAGCGATCGGCACGGTGATTTTCTGCCCGTTAGGTTTGAGCAGAATAATGCTTTTTCCCTCGACTCCTTGGAACTTGGCGTCAATCGAAAACTTGCCTGTGGTATCGGTCCACGTCTCAGCGGAGGCTGGTAATAGGGTGCAGATCATCACACAAACGACGCTGCAACCAATGATGAGACGGTGCATGAAACTCTCTCTAAGCGAGGATGGGGGGCATTCGTTCAATTTACCATACCGCATTTACTTGTGCATTCTTCGATGAAAGATCCGCTTTCGTCGCAGCCGATCGGCCCGGGCATACCGCCTTTTCCCAAGGACGAGCCTATCGAACAGCGAAATTAGCAGTGTCAGAAAAAGTGCGCCGACCACAGACTGTTTAACACTCGGATAGCGCGTCGCTGCAACGACGCAGAAATACGCCAAAACAACCAAACCTGGAGCCAGGGCAGAGAAGGGCAAACCTACGGATCTGTTGGCGTAAACCAATCTTAAGTACAGCCACATCACCAGCATGCCTCCCGTGATACACGCCGCAGCAATGAGATAGTTGAGCGAATCAGACATATCAGACAGATTCCAATACTTCGTCACGACGGACCACACCAACCACCCTGTCACGCCTCCTAACCAAGCTACGTCTCCCAACGCCCGTGGATACAGTTCATCGGTGGAGAGACTGGCTCCGTCGTCCGGCGGTGACGGCTCATCGGCCTCGTCTGGCGGTTGGTATGGATTCATGATGACAGATGTCCTCCGTCTGTAAGCGGCGAGCGGTGAGAGGCGATGACGCATCGATTTAGTCAACATCACAGAATTTGCGTCATCGCGCATTCATCTGCAACGCTCATCATAACATTGCCGTACCAGCAGATTTGATAGACTGCAGCTACCACTCCCAATGCCTGGCGACGCCCGGCCACCCCGTTCATCGAGGCACGACAGATCATGAATCGCTACGTTTTCCCACTCCTCACGATCCCGATCGTCTTGGCAGTGTGCAGCTTCGCCGGGGCGCAATCGCCAAAGGTTTCGACACCTGCCTGGACGCGTGAGCAGGCCATGCACGAATTGACGTACTATCCGGACGATTTGTACCTGCGATTTGTCGCGATGCAGTTGTCGACTGATCCGCAGTCCGTCTCGCAGCTCCGGTCGCTGATGCCGGAGCCGATGACCCGGCGTCAAACTGGCGCACGCCGCAACTCTCAGATCAACCTGTACAGCATCTTCAGCGGGGCGTTGGCCGTGCAAGAAAGCCTGCAGCTCGATGCGATGACGGAAGAACAGCCTGAGAATCATAACGAGCCAGCAGTCTCGGTGGATGCCCTGAGTGGACCAACGGTGAAAAGTCATCCATGGCAAAAGATGCTCGGGGACCAAACGCCGAACGTGTCGCAACTCGCGGACTGTGTGCCCGACGACCATCTTTTCGTTCGCTTCGATTCGATCAGCAAGCTGCTGGAAATGCGTGAGTTTGCCGACCTTGGATACGTTTATGCGATGGGGCAAGCGACGGGCAGTGCGCGTTCGGCCGGCACGATGGCGGGATTGCAGAAGCAATGGATGATGGAAACGTCGGGGCTACTCAAACCGCTCTACGACACCGCTTTCGCCGAAGTCGCGATCGCGTCGAGCGATTTGTTTTTCGCTCAGGGCACCGATGCGACCCTGATCATGCGTTTGAAGGAACCCGCGATGGTACGTGTCGTGCTTGCTCAATTGATGTCAGCTCAAATGGCACAGAATCCTGAGGCAACCATGACCTCCGGCACATTCTTAGACATTCCTTTCACGCATGTGACGACTCCAGATCGAGCGTTACACGTCTTCGCCGCCGATCCGACCGACAGTCTCCATATTCGCAGTAACTCGCGAGTCGCGTTTGAACGGATCCTGAGAACCATTTTAAACAAGCCCGAGGGTGGGAATCAAATCAATCCTCTCGGCGATACCGACGAGTTCCGGTACATCCGAACATTGATGCCACTCGGCGCCGACGAAGAAGACGGATTTGTGTACATGTCGGATCCATTCATTCGCAACCTGATCGGACCGCAGAAGAAGCTTACGCAGCGAAATCGGTTGGTCTGCCGGAGTCGATTGCAAATGATTCGGCATGCTCAGTTGCTATTCTTGACGCAACATGGTCACCGGGCACAGTCGATTGAAGAGCTCCGGGCCGGCGATTCTCTTGGCAACAGTGAGCTGCCAATGGACCTCGTCTGTCCTTCCGGGGGCGAGTATTCGTTACTTACTGATGGCGAAGGCTGTTCTTGTTCGCATCACGGCTCCCCCGATGCGATGGTGCCGTGCTGCGAGATACCTGTTTTGAACGTGCCCAAGTCACAAGCGGATGAATACCGCGAATTTGTAGATTCCTACTCGCAATACTGGCGAACTTTCTTTGATCCGATTGCCGTACGTGTTCGAGTCACGCCGGACCAGACACGCGTTGAAACGATCGTGTTGCCGCTAATCAACAACTCCATCTATATGGAAATGAGTCAAGTGCTCGGTGGCAAACCGGAACAGCTTGATTCCCTACCGGTTTCCGAGGGCAACATCGCTTCGCTCGCCTTGAAGCTGGACAAACGCCGCCTGCTCGATCAAATGGGCATCGAGAATCCTGTGCCGATCCCCGCCGATCAACAGGCGGAGGTTGTGGACTTACAGTCCCCGTCGGAGTTCAGCACTGCGCAGATTGAACAATCGCTCAGACAGATTGGCTTGGCGATCCATAACTTTCATTCCGCCTATCAGCAATTCCCTCCCAGCTCCGCTTGGGATGGGAACATGCCCGCTAAGGAGCGACTGAGTTGGCGTGTGCAGATTTTGCCTTTCCTGGGCGAACAGGCACTCTACGAAAAATTCCATCTCGATGAGCCGTGGAATAGCGAACATAATTTGCCACTCGCCAATGAAATCCCCGATGTGTTTTCCGCAGGTTCGGCAGCACTCGCAAAGCGGGGGAAGACTCGATTCGTGTTCCCAAGCAACCCCCAGGCAATCTACCGCGGCCCCCAGGAGAAAAGCGGATTTCGCGACGTTACTGATGGAACGTCCAATACGCTCATGGTCTTGGTCGTCGATGACGCACACGCGGTGCCCTGGACCGCGCCTGTCGACTTGGACGTCGATCTTTCTGATCCTCGCCAAGGTTTGTTCACCGACGATTTCGACGATGGGCGAGCACTTATGGCGGACGGTGCAGTGGTTAGACTACCCGAAACATCGTCCGATCAACTTGTAGCACACCTGATCACGCGCTCAGGAAACGAAATCATTCGCGAACCGCTGGCTCGTGTTCGCGTTCCGGGCCGTGGCGTTGGTTCCCCACGATATCCGCTCTTTACGCAGCGAGATCGTTTGGTCGAGGAACTTGCCCTCGACCGATTTTTACATCAGGGGATCGGCAATCAAATTGCGTTTCACCTTTGTGATGGCCAGCCCTTGGTCGACGTCAATGTCTCCCGCCTGGTCGGTCTACTTGCCGGTCAACAACGGTTCTTGTCACCCGATGCGTCGATCTTCGGTGTCTTGGCGTTGGCGATCAACACGCCTGTCTCTCTCTCCGTGCCGGTCAAAGATGCGGTGATTGTGGACGAGACGCTGGAGAAACTCGACCGGTTGCTAGCGAAGATCGCACGGCATCCCGACGCTGGCTGGGGCGGCTTTTTGCGAATCGAGCAGGACACCTTCCAGTTCTCAGGCGTGGAGGATCCGACGATTCGCGCCTACGCACTTCGCTTTGGCCCCATCACCTGGCGATTCTACTGGATGCGACTCGACGACGGGCTGTACATCGCCAGCACGCCAGAAATCATCGCGGACCTGCGTGCATCTGGCGACACTGATCCCCACGCCCACCCCATCGACAATTCTGCGGCTGCCCACGGACTGGTGCGGGTGCGTCCCGAACACTGGAGGAAAATACTGCCACATTTTCGTATTGGCTGGGCTGAGTCGGAACGGCACGTTTGCCTGAACAATCTGCCGCCGCTATCCCACGTTGCCCGCGCGGTGCTGCGGGAGAATGACGGCAAAGCGAGTATGGCCACGACTCGTCAACGGGCCATTGATTTATTTGGTGGATCACTCGTTTGCCCTACCCACGGGAAATACTCCATCGATCCCGACACCGGCCAGGTATCATGCGATGTGCATGGAACGGCCGCAGAGCCGCAGCAACCATTCGAAGGACCACGTGGACGGATTGCTAGTTTCGCAGAATCGCTGCAAGATGTCCGGTTAGAACTAACGTTCTTGGACGACGGGTTGCATGCCGTGGTAACGATGCAGCGGAAAGCCACGCAACTCCCATAGCGTCGGGGAAGTGAGGGACGATTGGAATCACAACTCCATTAAAACGAAAGTACTTCGCGCACGGACGGGTCACGGGGCGGTCGGAAGCGGGAGTCGCCGATCTCAAGGCGACAGGAGCGACGCAGGGCGTTCGGCTAAACGCACCGCTCCCGATCGTTCAGAAGCCGCGGTCTCCGCTGAACGTTCATGTGGGTCATGATAGCCGCTAGGAATCACGGCCTTACTAGCTACAAGCCCCGCTCATTGGCAATACGTCCGCTACCCTGACGGAAGTTCCCCCTATTAACTTGCTGCTCCGTTTCGGAGCGGTTGCCCACCTTCAGAAACGCTATGATTGTCGTCTGGAGGTGGAATTCGCTGCTGGCGACCTTTACGGGTGATGCGATTGAGAGGAATTAGTGATGGACGACGACATGATAGACGAGCTACCACAAAAACCGATGCCACGATTCTCGATCCGCTGGCTGATCGGTCTGGTGACCGTCGCGGCCGTTTTCTTCACTCTCTGCCAGGTCGCTGTCAGCGGCGCGCGTTGGGCGCAGGTCACCCTATTGTTGGTCGAAATGACCGTCGCCACCTTCATTGCGTACGCAGTTTTTTTTCTCATTGGTTTGGCTTGGGATGCGTTTTTGACCGAGCGCCCTCTTGGGCACAAAACGATGATCTCTCAAAAAAAGCCGCTGCATCCACGTAATTCTTCCGGGACGCCCTGGACCATCGTCTGCATGGTCGCCTCGGTGCTCTCGGGTTCGGGGGCTATCGTCAAAGGAATCCCGAGGCTTGGCAGAGGAGACGCAAAATGCGTTCCTGCAGTTTCGTGTCATGCCTCGGAGTGATTTAGCGGCGGCATGGCTGGCGTACAGCGATTTGGATTTGATCATCGTTCATGCTGCGACGTGGATCGACCTGATCGACGACCATCCCCGCGAGGCCCGAGCGTTGCAGCAGTTCGTGGCTGCGGGCGGCAGGCTGCTAGCATACGGAGACGATTCCACGCTCGACGCCGCCAAGAAGTCGATGAACGCCAGGTCGTTCGAAAAACTCTCTAGCAGGAGGGTGCCGAAACGGAACGAGATCACCGTTCGGTTCGATTTAGACGAGTTCAACGATACGTCGTCGCTATCAGACTCAATCTGGTACGGCAATTTCTCCAAAATGTCGCAGCAGTCTGGCAACTCTCAGTTTCGACGTCGCCAAGACGTATTTGATGACCTGCAAAAAGCGGGCAGCGAGATGACCGTGATGGTGGCCGCAGAAAAGGTTGCAGCCGGAATCGAATCGGCCGAGTTCGGGATGGGAGAAATCGTCCTGGTTCACGACGAAGACCCGTTTCCAGGGTCATTTCAGTTTTGGATCGCTTTGGAATCGAAGTTGACCGAGTTCATCACTGAAATGCCCTGGGTAGAACGTCACGGCATTGACTATCAAGCCGGCGATAGGAATTACTGGCGATGGCTGATTGAATCGGTGGGCGGTCCACCAGTCAAATCGTTCTTGACTCTGAACACGTTGTTCGTAGTCCTGGTCGGACCGATCGCTTACTTTGTGCTGCGTAGACTCGATCGTTTGTACTTCCTCTATTTCGTCGCTCCGGCGCTCGCGGTTTTGTTCACCAGCAGCCTCTTCGCCTTTGCAATCTTATCCGACGGTGTGGGCACGAAGCTGCGAACTCACCAATGGACATGGGTAGACACGGTGAATCGGGTTGTCGTGGATCAGGATCGCTCGACGATTTTCTCGTCGTTCGGAAGCGATTCGCTGCGATTTGATCGGCAGTCGCTCGTGCTCGCGGTACTGCCGTCGGGCGTTCAAGATTTCAGTCGCTATTTGGGAACCGACGTTCGGCCAGCGGGACGCGTTCATTGGACCGAAGAGTCTCAGATTGGGTCAGGTGAGTTCCTCCCCACCAGGTCTCAGGTGCAGTATCTGGCTACTCGACCCGAGGTGGGAACGGCGTTGCCGGTAAGCTTCGAAATCAATTCCGAGAATGGAGAAGTCGTCATCCATAATCACAGTGAGCGAACCATCGGGCCGCTGATCTACCGTGATTCACAATCGATTTTCCATTCGGTCGACTTGGTGGAAGGCGGAGAGTCGGCGGTTATGCGAGTCTCGTCTCAGCAAGGCGTCCGTGATCTGATTGGCGGCCGTGAACTACCTGCAAATGGATTTGTTCCCAATGTCCGCAGCGGTTGGTCAATGGTTTACAACTCGAGCTCCCCGAGCGACGACCGACCGATACTAGAACGGACGCTCTCGCGATGGTTAAAATTGCTGCCAAAAAATTCATTTGTCGGTATATCGGAAGTTGATCGCGCACGCTTCCCTGTCGTCGATCCACAGGTTTCGCTCGCCCGGCATGTGATCATGTGGCACTGATCCACGATCCCTCGGTGCTGATTTTAGATGAACCGGCCGCAGGGCTTGATCCCCGGACTCGAATTGAGCTCCGCAAGATCATTCGAACCTTGGCAGCGGACGGGAAAACAATCTTAGTGAGCAGTCATATTTTGACGGAGTTGGCTGAGATGTGTGACCGCGTCGGCATCATTGAACAAGGCCGTTTACTGGCGACTGGATCGGTCGATGAGATACGCGGTGACGCGGCAACTCACCGCCACGTCTGCATCGAAATCATCGGACCACCGCAGCCTGTCGTTGTGCATTTGGAATCCAAAGAGTTCGTTGCGCAGGTTCGCGTCGACGGCAGTCGCGTTCATGTTTCCATGACAGGCGATCGCGATACGCAGGCGGATCTATTAAAAGAATTGTTGGTGTCAGGCATTCGCGTGCTGCAATACCGCAGTGACGATCAATCATTGGAAGACATATTTTTGTCAGTGACGACGGGGCAAGTTCAATGAGTGATGAGCCAGCGGCCGCCGCCGCGGACCCTGTGTCAGTTGCCCGGTTGGGTCCAAGCGTCGAGATCCCGTACCATGCCCTGGCGATGGATCCGGACGGCGTGGGCTTTCTGAACCGGATCGATCGACTCGTCTTCAACGCAACCGATCGTTTGAATCCGATCCTAATCAAGGAAGCTCGCGAGTCACTCAAGAGCCGACAATTCCTGGTCACGTTCTTTTTATTGTTGATTGCGACGCTTCTGTGGACGGTGCTCGGAACTGTTTTCAATGCACCGGAGGTTTACTATCTTCCCACCGGCAGCACGATGCTTGCTGGCTACTACTTTGTGATGGCAATACCGATCTTTGGCTTGGTTCCGTTGGCCGCCTTTCGATCGTTGTCAAGCGAAATTGACAACGACACGTTTGAGTTGCTTTCGATCTCGCAGCTCAGCAGCAGTCAGATCGTTCGTGGGAAGTTCGCCAGCGCCGTGTTGCAAATGATGCTGTACTTTGCAGCTGTGGTGCCAAGTCTTGCCTTCACCTATCTGCTGCGTGGTGTTGGATTGGCGGAAATCAGCATGATTTTGATCGGCGTGTTGATGGCGGGGCTTTTTCTGAGTGCGTTTGCTTTGATGATCGCGCCGATGACGACTGGATTCGTAGGACAGTCCTTCGCGATCATCGGCTTACTGGCGGTGATCGTATTTGGCCAATTCATCGTTGAAATACTCTGTTTGGCTGCGATTCTTGGTAGTGGTGTTGCTGCGAACTGGGAGACGTGGTTGTTTACCGCATTGACTTCGATCATGGCGCTGTCATTTGTCGTGCTGTTTATCAAAGCGGCCGCAGCGCAAATTGCGCCGGTGACCGAAAACCGGAGCACTTCGATTCGCTACTGGATGCTGCTCCAGCAGGCTGCATGGATTGTTACGATTGCAACTGTCTCGCTTTATTACGACGACTTTGAACCCAAACAACGTAACGACCGATCCGATCCTCTATGCATTGACAATGAGGGGCTACTTGACCGGCTACCTTGGTATCGTCCGCTTATTGACGTTGCCCTTCGCTCTTCGCTTGAAGTTATCGTTGCCGGTGGCGCTGTTTGCACTGTTGTTCGTTTTGACCGGCAGTGCTTTTGCGCCCTCGGTGATTTATGTCGTGCTCAATGGTGACTTGCCGTCGATGTACAACGACATCGAGATCATCGACTGGGCTTGGACATCCATCCATGGATTCGAAGATTCAGGCATCCCCGCGCACCTCGCCGTGATAGCGGCGATCGCGGGCGGGGTGATCACGCTGGTAAACACGCTCGCGATGCGAGATCTTTACGCCTATCGAAAGGTCGTCGTTCCAGCCCGGGTAGTGGAAGACCGCAGCGAGCGGGGAATAGCTACTTATCATCGCGATTGACCATCGCTTGAAAGACTTCCATGTCGACGGAATCTTGGAGAAATCGAACGGCACCGTCGGCCAAGCCGACCGATGCACCGCCAGCGTGAAGGCTGCCGAGGCCCCCGACAAATGCGGGATCGTGATAGGTATCGAGCGGAATGTTCGCATTAATCGCCGTGCCAGCATTTCGTAGACTGCTGCGGGTGCCACTCATCCAGCCCAAATCGTACTCAGGAGGGGATAGCTTTTCGCCCATCAGGATTGTGTACGAGATGCCATCGGGAACCTCGTCGGGCACGATCCAGCGATTGAGCATCAGCAGCCCGTCATCATTGACGCCAATCGGTTCTCCCACACTCGAGTGCATCCCAGCGTAACTCGTTGTGTTGGACACCTGCTGTCCAACTGACGCCGGGCAGCGAAGGAATGATAGATCGGTTTCGCGCACGGCCTTGTTTTCCGGTGCATACACACCGACGTCAAAATCGATCGCTTCATAGAGTGTCTTGCGATCCAGATACGGCAGCAAGGAGGACGCCCAATTGTGATGATACCCCTCGGGCAAGCTCGCGATGATTAAGTGCGAATCCTCACTCGAATCGCCTCCGCGCCCACCTTCAAACACCTCGGCAGAGCCGGTCAATGTGCCGGACGGAAAATGTCCGAAGTCCAGTGAATAAGCTTGGCAAGCAAGTAGCAACCGCGTGAGATTTTGGTCACAGTTGCTGCGCCGAGCAAGCGATCGCATGTCACGCACGACGGGGATCGAGATTGCCAACAGAATCGCGATGATTCCAATTATGACAAACACCTCAAGAAGAGAGAAAGCATTCCGGCGAAACAAAATTGGCTTCATGACGTACTTTGGTCGGTGACAAGATCGGATGCGAGTGAACCGCGGGGATCAGATGGGGAAAAATTCCCCACTTCGGATTTCTGCCCCACTGCGAGCACTCATAAGCGGAGCAATACCCCGTGTTTTGCAGGGGTTTTGCACTTTTTCCGTGATTGGCACAGCCCGTGCATTAGTGCCCACGCATTCCCTTGAGATCATAAAAATAACTTTCAACTTACCACACATCTAGGTAAACCAATGCTCGAACAGTCGACCACCCGCGAGCGAATTTCTGAACTCACTCATGAAATTGAAAAGCGAAATATACCGTTTCAGCGGATCGTTGAGCAGGTCAGTCACGTGCTCGTCGGCCAAGAACGCCTCGTTCATCGAATGTTAATTGGTCTCTTGGCGAATGGACACCTTTTAATCGAGGGTGTACCGGGTTTGGCCAAGACAACGGCGGTGGCGAGTCTCGCCAAAGCGATCAATACCGGATTCCAACGTTTGCAATTCACGCCCGACCTATTGCCTGCTGACTTGATCGGAACCCAGGTCTATCGGCCACAGGATCAAACGTTCGTTGTTCAGAAGGGACCGATTTTTTCGAACTTGATTTTGGCGGACGAAATCAACCGTGCTCCCGCCAAGGTTCAGAGTGCGCTGCTCGAAGCGATGCAGGAGCGCCAGGTCACGATCGGCTCGGAAACGTTTCCTCTGGACAATCCATTTCTTGTGATGGCGACGCAAAACCCGGTCGAGCAGGAGGGCACTTACCAACTTCCCGAAGCCCAGACGGACCGGTTCATGTTGAAGGTGATTGTTGAGTATCCCAACCG
This sequence comes from uncultured Planctomycetota bacterium, assembly GCA_963763175.1. Lineage (GTDB taxonomy): Bacteria > Planctomycetota > Planctomycetia > Pirellulales > Pirellulaceae > Rhodopirellula. The sequence goes on from CAVXOB010000011.1 coordinate 2,976,755, forward strand.
CGACGAGGAACTCCAAATCCTTCAGCGGATGAGTAAGACGTCGGCGAAGTTCGAGATTGAAGCAGTGACTTCGCCCTCTGAAATTCTGTCTGCGCGAGCTGATTGATGAGATCTATGTTGACTCGAAGGTTCAAAACTATGTCGTTGATCTGGTCATGGCCACTCGCAACCCCGAAGCGTACGGCATGAAAATGCGAGACTTGATCCAGTTCGGTGGCTCGCCCCGGGCCACGATTAATTTGACTCTTGCTGCGAAGGCGAATGCGTTTCTCGCAGGGCGGGGTTATGTCACACCCGCGGATGTCAAGGAGATCGCACTCGACGTGCTACGGCATCGAGTCATGGTGACCTACGAGGCCGAAGCAGAGGAGCGAACGAGTGCATCGATCGTGACCGAAATCTTGAACCACGTGGCAACCCCCTAGTCCTAGCCCAGCGAAAGAAACGACGATGATTCCACGCGAAATCCTCCGGAAGATCCGACGCATTCAGATTCGGACATCTCATCAAGTCGACGAGCTGTTGGTTGGCAATTGGCACTCGGCGTTCAAGGGACGCGGTATTGAATTCGAAGAGGTTCGACCCTATCAAATTGGCGATGATGTACGAACAATCGATTGGAATGTAACCGCCCGCAGTGACCAACCCTATGTCAAGCTGTTTCGTGAAGAGCGAGAGCTGGCCGTTCATCTGCTCGTCGATCTCAGCGGCTCGCAAAAGCTGGGGACGACGACGCAGACCAAGCGAGAGCTCGTTGCCGAGCTAGGCGCGCTGCTGTCGATGTCGGCGATTAAGAACAGCGATAAAGTCGGCCTGACTCTCTTCACCGACGGGATCGAAAAAAGTATTCCTGCCCGCAAAGGTTCACGTCATGTTCTGCGTCTGATCCGCGAACTGCTGTATTGTCAACCGATGGGCACGGGGACCGACGTGCGACTCGCACTCGAACACCTCAACCGTGTTTGCAGACGACGAACCGTCGTGTTTTTGATCAGCGATTTTCAGGACGCTGACTATGAGCGAGCGCTAAAAATCGCGGCTCGGAAGCACGATGTCATTCCCGTGGTCATCACCGATCCGCGTGAGCACGAAATGCCCAACGTGGGGCTGGTGCGACTGCAGGACGAAGAGTCCGGAGAGATTATCACGCTCGATACCGCCAGCCGTCGGAATCGCAATCGGTATGCGGAGCTTTTTCGTCAGCAATCCGATGCTCGCAATCAGCTGTTTCGGCGATTGCGGTTGATGCCCATCCATCTTGAAACCGGTGCGGATATCGTCGATCCCCTGCACAAGTATTTTCATCAACGGGAGAACCGAACATGATTCCATTGCGATTCCATATCGCCGGGTTGATCGTGCTGTCGGTTGTCGCTTGCGCAGCCAACGTCGCCGCGACACCGCCCACCATCGCCGTCACAACCTCGACCAACTCGGTGCAGGTTGCTGAGCCGTTTACGGTGCAGTGGACTGTGATTGCGCCCAGCGGATCGAGGGTGACGTTCCCTGAAATTGGCAGCAAATTTGCAGAGTTTGACATCCTCAGCACCTCGGACCAGTTCGATCTACCTCAGACTGACTCGCCCGAGATGAGAGTTTGGAGGAGGCGAATGATACTTGAGACCATCTTCACCGGCGACCAACAGATCCCCGTGCTTGAAATTGGGGTGGTACCTGACGGGAATGCCTCGGAGGATGCCGCACTTTTGCGATCTCAACCCACGACCATTCACGTCGCCAGCGTTCTGGAGGACCGCGCAGATCCAACCCAGTTTCGCGACATTGAGTCGGTGGTCGATGTCGATGTTCCGGTCGTCCCCTCATACGACTGGGTTGGTTGGACGCTGGGCGGCGCTGCAGCGTTGACCGCGCTCGCATTGGGGGGCGTTGCCATTCACCGGCGCCGACGCACTGTCACTGCAAAAGCCTGGGCATTGGATGAACTCGATGAACTCCAACGAACGCTCGATACCGGTCCTGCCGAAATCGAAGACGCTGCGCAGCGAGTCTCTGCTGTTGTGCGAAACTTTCTGCTGTTGCAATTCGACACTGCCGCATCAGGCGACACGTCGCACGAAGTCATCGACGAAGTCGACTCGCGTGACTGCGTCGACCCTCACGTGATTGCACGACTCCAAGAATTGTTCGCACAAGCCGATACGGCTAAATTTGCCGGTCTGCAAATGACGCGGAGCGAAGTTCAGGCCGCGATTGAGAATGCTCGCGGCATCGTACAAGCCATTGCAACTGCCGATGAAGGTAGGAGACGTTAAAACCGATGTTTTATTCCCCCTGGTATTTATTGCTTCTCCTGATGGTGCCGATGTTGGCGTGGCGACTTTTTTCGCGTCGCCGTCGCATCGCGGTCCATTTCAGCAGCCTGAAAATTGCTCAGCAGATGACGCCGACGCTGCGTCAGCGATTGACCTGGCTGCCGGGAGCTCTCACGCTCGGTGCAGTCATTTTCATGATTCTCGGTGCGGCGCGTCCGCGAGAAGGACGTGAGCAAACGATAGCGGAAAGTGAGGGCATCGCAATCGAGATGGTTGTCGATCGGAGTGGCAGCATGCAGGCGATGGATTTCGAAGTCGATGGCGAGCCGGTCGACCGCCTCACAGCGATTAAGAAGGTGGCGGGTGAGTTTGTTGCCGGCGATGAAACCCGCGATCTTGACGGCCGCTTCAGCGATCTCGTTGGGCTGATTAGTTTCGCCGGCTACGCCGATAGTGAAACACCTCCGACACTGGACCACTCGTTTTTAATCTCACAACTCAATCAGACTCGTATCGTCACTAACCGTAGCGAGGACGGAACCGCCATTGGTGACGCCATCTCGCTAGCAGTTGAGAAACTGAACGCACTCGATGCCCGGCAAAAAGAGAAGGTACAGAGTAAGGTCATCATCCTGCTCACCGATGGCGAGAACAACGCAGGGGAACTCGATCCCGTGCCCGCGGCCGAACTCGCTGCGACAATGGGAATCAAAGTATATACGATCGGCGTGGGGACAAAAGGCGAAGCCCCTGTGCCGGCAACTGATCTGTTCGGACGCCAGACGATGCAGTGGGTGAGGGTCAACATTGATGAAGACACCCTGACGAAGGTCGCAGAGGTGACAGGGGGAAAATACTTCCGAGCCACTGATACCAATTCTCTGACCAAGATTTATACCGAGATTGACCAACTGGAAAAAACAAATGTCGAAGCGAAACATTTTGTCGATTACCGCGAACTCGCCGTTCAGCCATATTCCGGCGCCTTCACGCTGCCCCCGCTGCTGCTGATCGCGTTTGGGCTGCTGGCGGCTCGACTTCTACTTCAGCAAACGTGGCTGCGTGAGATGACTGCCTAAGGACCATTCGACTCCTTCATTTAAGCATACCAATGGACATACAATTCGGAAATCCAAATAGCCTGTATCTGCTCGGGATTGTCGCAGCAGCGATTGGCTTGACGGCGTGGGCGAGCGTGGCGCGGCGACGTTCCGCAAACCTGTTTGCATCCTCTCGGCTAAGAGAGCGCATCTTGACCCCAGGCAATCAATCACGGCACTGGGTGTCGGCGACTTTAGTGTCACTCAGCCTGACGCTGCTCGCGATTGCTCTGACGGATATTCGCTGGGGAAAAACTTGGCGTGAGGTGCCGCAGAAGGGCATCGAAGTCATGTTCGTGCTCGATGTCTCGCGCAGCATGCTCGCTGAGGACGCGTCTCCCAATCGACTCGCGCGAGCAAAACAGCAGATCAAGGACATGGTCGATGCGATGACGGGCGATCGTGTCGGGCTGATTGCGTTCGCGGGAGAATCACGTCAATCGGTGCCACTGACGAGCCACTATGACGACTTCAAACAGACACTCGATTCGGTTGGTCCCCACAGCGTACGCAGTGGCGGTTCACGATTAGGCGACGCCCTCGAAGCAGCGGGGAGCGGGTTTTTGACGAAAACCAAGGACCACAAAGCGATCGTGGTGTTCACCGACGGTGAGGATCAAGAAAGCAATCCCGTCGCTATCGCCGAGAAGCTCTATGCCAACATGGGAGTTCGAATCTTCACCGTTGGCCTTGGCGACATGGATCAAGGCGCGCGCGTTCCGAAGTCTGACAACGGCCGTGGCGGATTTGTCGAATACAACGGGCAACAGGTATGGTCGAAGATGAATGGAGAGATTCTCAAGCAAATCGCAGAGAAAACAGACGGGGCCTATGTCCCTGCTGGGACACGTCGGGTCAACATGGCGGACGTCTATCAAAGCTACGTTGCTAACGTGCCCCAGGAAAGCTTCGAGACGGCACGGATCAACACTTATATTGCCAGATACCAGTGGTTTGTGGTGCCGGCACTGATATTTTTGTTACTAGAGGTATTTCTGTCGACGCGACCTGCGAAGTCGAAGTTGGTTGCCAAGAATTCTGTGCATATCGATTCCGAACCAATCAACCGAGCTGCGTAAATGATGACAATGAAAACGACCAACCGCCTCGCCATCGCCGTATTCATATGTCTTGCAAGTCTTGCATCGACGCCCGTGAGGGCCGATTCGGCGACGAAGCGAAATGCCGCCAAGCTAAATGCCGCCAACGATCTCGTCCGTCAAGGCGAGTTTGCCAAGGCCATTTCGGATTACAGCGAGATCGCCCCCACGCAAGCCATCCAAAGCGAAGTGAAATACAACCTCGGCGTTGCCGAATATCGGGAAGGGGATATCGCGGGTGCCAAGGTCCATTTCAAAGAAGCTTCAGCGTCCGAAAACGCGGCTCTGGCTGCAGCGGCCCGCTACAACCTTGGCGACTGTTTCTACGCCGAAGCAGTCGCCTCGGCCGAAACGAATAAGCAAGCGGCAATGGACTCGCTCGATCAGGCCATCATGAACTATCGAGCTTCTCTGCGAGCCAATTCCAACCACGTTGACGCCCGCGCCAATATCGAACTGGCCGTCGAACTGCGTAAGAAATTGCAGGAAGAACAGAAGCAACAGCAAGAACAGAACCAACAGCAAGAACAACAGCAACAGCAAGAACAACAGCAGCAAAACGAAAACCAAGAACAACAGCAGCGGCAAGACGAGCAGAACTCAGAGAACCAAGATCCCGAGTCCCAACGGGGGCAGGAGAGTGAAGACTCTCAATCGCAGGACGGCGATTCTAATCGGCAAAAAGATGGACAGGACCAGAAGGAACAAACGGAGCAGCAGAATTCAGAACAGCCAAAACAGTCTGAAAAGCAAGATCCGTCGACTCCTCAAGAAGGCTCGCAACAGCAACAGAATTCGACGGAGCAATCGACCGATCAGTCTCAGCAAGACCAACAGGCGACTGGGGAGCCGGATGCTGAAGAACAGTCGGAATCTGAAAGCGGTCCTGCACCAGCGGGCGAACTCAGGCCAGCCAACGAGCAGCAGGACATGGGTGAGCCCCAGAACGCTGTTTCGGCAGCGCCTCACAACGAGAAGCTGATGACAAAAGAGGAAGCCATGAAGATGTTGCAAGCTGTTCGTGATCGCAACATGCTCCGGCGGCTACGGCAAGAACAATTAGAGCGCAGCCGACATGTACCCACCGAGCGAGACTGGTAGTTACAGACGAAAATCGGATTTTAAAAAGAGATCATCATGAAAAATATCCTCAACGCATTGTTATCGCTCACTTGTTTAACTGTGTCAGCGAACGCGGCAAGTGTCGAAACACGGATCTCCACGCGAGAGACCTACGTGGGGCGTCCGGTTGTCCTGCAAGTCACGATACAGGGTGCTTCACAGTATCAGGAACCGGATTTGCCGAGCATCGATGGATGCGATATTCGTTTGGCTGGAACGCCTCAACAAATGTCGCAGATCACGATTATCAACGGACGGCGTAGCGAGAGCCGCAGTTCGACGCTGCAGTACATCATCACGCCGCGACGAGAGGGGACCTTCACGATCCCTGCTCTCACGCTCGAGGTCGACGGGAAGATGGTATCCACTGAGCCGCAGCGTTTCGTTGCCAGCAAGAGTGAAACGGGCGACTTGATGTTTGTAGAGATCGACGGTGGAAAGAAGCAGGTTTTCGTCGGACAACCACTCGACCTGACGCTCAAGATTTGGATCAAACCGTTTCGCGACCCCAAGACGGGACGCTTCATGAGCGAGGGTGAGATGTGGGAAACAATCTCAGCATCCAGCTCGTGGGGCGGATTCGCTGATCGCATGAACGAGCTAGCGAAGAACCGTCAGCGTCCCGGAGGTGAAGAGGTTCTGCGTGATGACGGAACCGGGACGGAGCACAGCTACTACGTCTATCGCATTCCTGCCACGGTCTATCCCAAGCGACCTGGCAAGATCGACGCGAGCGACGTGCAAATTGTTGTCGACTACCCGACGGAGATGGGGCTGTCTCGCTCTCCTTTAGAGAGTTCGTTTGCCGACGATTTCTTCGGTGGGCATTCGCCATTGTCACGGATGCTCGATGACGACTTCTTCGGCTCCCCATTCGGTAACCGGCGCGTGCCTACCAGGACGCGCCCGATCGTCGGTGACGTGCGCGTCGATGCGACGGAAGTTCTACCAGTCCCCGCCGCGGGGCGTCCTGATGACTACCGTGGTGCTGTCGGACGGTATCAAGTTGTCACGCAGGCAACGCCGACGACAGTGGATGCAGGCGATCCCATCACACTGCAGATCGGAATCAGAGGAACGGGGCCGATGGAGTTGGTCCAAGCACCGCCACTGGAAAGAATGACCAATCTGACGAAGGATTTTAAGGTCCCCGATGAATCATTGGCTGGATTCGTGCAGGATGACGTGAAGATCTTTTCAACCACAATTCGCCCGCGACGCGCTGGCATTCATGAGATCCCGCCGATTCGGTTCAGCTTTTTCAATCCCGATAGCGAAGAATACGAAGCCGTAGCTAGCGAGCCCATTGCGATCACAGTGAATGAGTCGGAAACATTGGCGCTCGATGCGATCGTTGATAGCACGCCTAACGCGGCCCTTGGCGAAACTCCGGCAGTCACCGATCAAGGACTGCCGGATCTTACCAATCATTTCGGAGCGACCGTATTGACGACGCAGTCGGCTCGCTCGGAGACGAATTGGTGGTGGGCTTTTGTGATTGCACCGCCGATCTTATGGCTCGGTATCGTTGTGTTGAAATATGGGCACGCGATTAGAGCGAGGATGCCAAGTCTACGAGCTCCACAGGCAAAATGCTTGGCTGCGATTGATCAAGCTGGGGACACGAAAGAAGTGAAGCAAGCTCTGGTCGTGTTCATCTTGCGGCGCACCGGAAACCGTAGAGAGATACTGATATCGGAAAACGGAGAAGATAGTGAGGTGCGGGCGACGGAAGCTGTCGGCGCATTGCGACTTTCTGGCTTATACCATGTCGCTAGCGAAGTGGAGTCGTTCCTTTCCCCGAGTCACTCGATCAAAGCCCCCGCTCTGCAGGATGTCACCGAGGCAGCAAAAATGCTGGTGGAGCGAGTGGACTCAGCCATTGCCACGAACAAGCTTGCGCGTGTACGACGTACGAAAACGAACCGTGAAGTAGGGTCGACTAAGCGATCAACGGAACCCTTGTCGCTCCAGAGCACGACAGCGCGCCTGCTCGTGATGTTAGCACTCACTTTGACACCGTTGTCAATTACCGCAGCTGCGGAGAGAGATGCAGACGATCTTAATCTATCGCCTCAACAGCAATCGACGCTGCTTTCTGAAGCGACCACTGCCTATGAACAAGGAATCGCCACTGCAGAAACGGACTCCGCTGACGCGAAGCAGTCTCTGGCGTTGGCGAGGACGAAGTATCAGATGCTGATTGACAGCGGTATCAACAACGCCGAATTGTTTACCAATCTGGGTAACGCGGACCTTCAAACGGGGAGGCTTGGCAACGCCATTGCAAGTTATGAAAAGGCGTTGCTGATTGACCCGCGGAATGTGCAGGCCAAACGAAATCTCGCCTTTGCAAACAGGAAGGTCGAGGGCGAGACGACCAACGTGAGGTCGGCACATCCCATCGCGCGTCTCAACGATAAGCTAACAGACTTCGTTGGCGTTGAAAGTCTGATCTGGACGCTCGTTCTTTCGTCGGTTGTATTCTGGGGACTGATGACGATTGGAATTATCCAGCGGCGTTTTCCAGTCTATCGATGGGCCGCGCTCCCGTTGGCATTGTTGCTGATTTCGTTGGGATCGGTTCTGCTGACGCAATCGAATTCGCGATCCCCCTGGAATGCGGTGATGGTCAGCGATAGCGTCAAGCTCTATGCGGGTGATGGTGAAGAATTCGATGCAGTCGTGACGCTCGATACAGCTCAGGGGCATCGCGTCGAGGTGCTGGGCCAAAGAGGTGCATGGTCGCGCATTCGCACGACTCAGGGACACACCGGTTGGGTGCATGATCGCGACGTAGAGCTCGTCTCAGTCACCTAATTACCTGCACTCAGGAACCACCCGCAGGTGCTTAAACCTCGTAGGTTTTGCCGTCTTCTTGATAGACGACTTTGTAAAGATCTCGTTTGCGATCATTCCAGTTTTGGACTGAGCCTTGTTCGCGGTGTCGGCGGAGCTGCTCGAAATCGAGATCGTGGATAATCAGCGTCTCGACGTTCGGATTGCACTCCGCAGCGACGGCTTCACGCGCAAACTCAGCGTCGGCTGGCGTGAAAATACCGGATTGGGCGTAGTGAATATCCGAGTTCTCCACGAACGGCAAGTTGCCGGTGCAGCCCGAGATTGCGACGTAAAGATGGTTTTCAATGCAGCGGGCTTGGGCGCAGTAGCGAACTCGTAAGTAGCCGTGTTGGGTGTCAGTATTGAAGGGAACAAAGACGATCGATGCTCCTTTCTGAGTAGCAATTCGTGTCAGTTCCGGGAATTCGATGTCATAGCAGATTTGAATTGCGATCCGGCCGCAGTCGGTATCAAATACCTCGACGGCATTTCCAGGGCTGACGCCCCACCACTTTCGCTCGCTTGGCGTGATATGGATCTTGTATTGTTTGCCAATCGACCCATCGCGTCGGAATAAATAGGCAACATTGTAGAGCGTGTCATTTTCGATCACGAACTGCGATCCGCCAATCACGTTGAGGTCGTACTTGACCGCCATCTCGGTGAATAGATCGAGATACTGCGGCGTGAACGCAGCGAGTTGCCGGGCGGCTTGGCCGGGGCGGGTCGCGTCAACGCAAGATAGCAACTGCGTCGTGAACAGCTCAGGAAACAACACAAAGTCGCACTTGTAATCCGACGCGGTGTCGAGGAAAAACTCGCATTGCTGCGCGAATTCATCGAAGTTTTTGATCGTCCGCAATTGATACTGCACCACACAGACTCGGATCGGTTCGATCACATGATGAAAGCGACGTTTGGCACCGGGGATGTGCTCCAGGTTCGTCCACACCGCGTAGGTCGCGTAGCCCCCGGACTCGTTATCGGAGGGGAGATAGTTGGGAATAAGCCCCCTTACGATGAACCCGTTGGACAATTGAGCTGTCAGGACAGGATCATAGTTGTTCTTCTCCAGCACACTGTCGATGTATTCTCGAGCCGATAGGGTGTCGGCGTGCTGCTGATATCCCGGGATGCGACCACCAATAATGATCTGTGCCAAGTTCATACGTCGGCAAAGATCTTTCCGTGCGTCGTAGAGACGTCTGGAGAGTTTCATCCCGCGAAACTCCGGATCGACCATAATCTCGATGCCGTAAAGCGTGTCCCCCTTGGGTTTGTGATTTCGAATGTAGCCGGAGTCCGATATCGCTTTCCAGTTGTGCCACTCTAACCCTGAATCATATTCTAAGATCAGGCTCGACGAGGACGCAGCGAGCTTGCCATCGATTTCAACGACGAGCTGGCCTTCCGGGAAAATCTCGATCTGGCTCTCGAGCTCTTCGCGACCAAACGTCGGCATTCCGGGAAAGCACTTGGCCGACAATTCCATCAATGCGTCGATGTCGTCTGTCGTCAGTTGTCGGACAGCGGTTTTCCATTCAAATTTGGCGAGGTCAAGCGGTTCCATCGAGAAAAGCCTTTAGGGTTCGGATTGATGAGTGCGAAGTTGAACAGCCGTCCCGCACCAATAGACACGAGTCATCGACATTTTGACACGGGACGCAGCGAAACCATTTGACGCTTGCAAGTACCTCAAACATCGTCAGGTTTGGAATAATACTTGCTCAGGTCGAACTCCTGACGCTGTTCCTGCTCCATCAGTTTGATGCGGGATTCAAGGCGTTCGATCCGACGCAACATGGCGGGGATCGTGTCCCTATCGGTCTCAACGATGACAGGTCGCGGCACGGGCGGGTAATCGAGATGCCGCTGCATCGCGCCAAAGAGATAGACCGGGTCTTTGCGCCGGTTTGCCAACGCGATTCGCCCCTCCTTCTCGCCAAACAGGAACGGTCCCTTGCCATCGGTGTCCAACCCCTCGGCGAGCAACCGGCGGCGATATTCCTCGCTGGCCAGAAAGAGCAGGTCGGCCAAATCGACGAGGCCGACATTTGCTCGGAGGTTCAATAGCCATTTTGCCCAATCCTTGTCGAAGACAGGATCGCTGCTCATTGCCGTCAACCCCGCGTCGTAGCCCAGCCGATTTCGCGATAAGACTTCGAATTGAAAGAAAAAGAACCCACTGCGGGCTCGCTGAGTCATGCCCTCCGCTGTCAGCTTCCCGCCGCGCGGCACGACTTGGAATGCTTCGCCAAGGCTTCCGCCTTCGTCGATCGACTCCAACCGCGCCGTGTAGTCCGCGCGTAACTTGGCATCGGCTTGCAATACCTGCAGCGCCAAGTGGATCGAAAATCGCCCCGTTTCGCTTTCTGACTCGCGGATCAAAAATGTTTGAAATGAGGCAAAATAATGTCCAAGTCGCGCCATCGCATCGCCCATCAGTCCCGAATGCCGTAGCTCCGTCAGCATGTATTCGATCGCAACGGGCAGCCGTGTAGTTGCGAGCAATTCGTGACCGAGTTGGCCGAGCAACTCCTGCATTGGCGTGCCTTCGGCTACACGCTCTCGCAGGAGATCAAAAAGGTAAGCTTGTTCGACGTATTCGGCGTTTTCGAGCATGCAGGTTACTGTTCGAGTCGAAAAATGGTGGTCCCCAGTGGGGGCAAGGTTACCGAGATGCTGTCAGGCCGCTCATGATGGCTGATTCCCCGCGTACGACAACCGGGATAATTGCCGACGTTACTACCACCGTACGCTGCGCCATCGCTATTGAAGACCTCCTTCCAAAAACCAGACGTCGGTACACCGATAGCATAGTTTTCGCGAACCACCGGCGTGAAGTTACAACAGACCAGCATGGGGGCGTGACTGGCGTCGCCCTTGCGCAAATAGATCAACGTGCTGTCCTTTGCATTCTGGCAATCGACCCATTCGAAACCTTCTGGACCAAAATCAAAATAGTGCAGAGCAGGATTCTCGTTGACGAGCAGGTTCAGATCCGAGACGAGCTGTTGGATACCGCGATGCGTCGCGAAATCGAGCAACAACCACTGCGGCCCATCATCTTCATTCCATTCGTTCCACTGTGCGAGTTCTCCACCCATGAACAAGAGCTTTTTGCCGGGGTGCGTCCACATGTACGAATAGAGCAAACGCAAGTTAGCGAATTTCTGCCACATGTCGCCTGGCATCTGGCCGATCAGCGAGCCTTTGCCATGAACCACCTCATCGTGCGAAAGCGGCAGCATGAAGTGCTCAGTGAACGCATAAATCATGCTAAAGGTGAGTTCGTTCTGGTGGTATTGGCGATGGATGGACTCGTTGCGCATGTATCGCAGCGAGTCGTTCATCCAGCCCATGTTCCACTTGTACGTGAATCCCAGTCCGCCATCGCTCGTCGGTTTTGAAACGCCTGGCCAGGCCGTCGATTCTTCCGCTGCCGTCACCACGCCCGGATAGTTCTCATGCACGGCATTGTTGAACTCACGCAAGAAGTCGATCGACTCGAGGTTCTCGCGTCCACCGTAGCGGTTCGGGATCCACTCCCCTTCCTCGCGACTGTAATCGAGGTATAGCATCGACGCCACTGCATCAACGCGAAGTCCATCAATGTGGTATTTGTCGAGCCAAAAGACCGCGTTGGCGATCAAGAAATTGCGTACTTCATTGCGACCGAAGTTGAAGATCATCGTGCCCCAATCAGGATGCTCACCCTGGCGCGGGTCCGCATGCTCGTACAATGCCGATCCATCGAAGCGGCGGAGTCCGTGATCATCTTTGGGGAAGTGCGCGGGAACCCAGTCGACGAGCACACCAATGCCGTTTTGGTGCAGATGATCGACAAAGAACATGAAGTCATCGGGACTGCCGTGGCGACTCGTCGGTGCATAATAGCCGACACTCTGGTAACCCCACGAGCCTGAGTATGGATGCTCACTGATCGGCATTAATTCGACGTGAGTAAAATTCATGCGGTGGCAGTAGTCCGCCAACCGGCGGGCGAGATCTCGGTAGTCCAACCAGCCGTTGGTTCGTCCAGGGCCCTTTTGCCAGCTACCCAAATGGACTTCATAAACGTTCATGGGTGCGTGCAGCGGGTTGAACTCACTGCGGCGATGCATCCATTCCGAGTCGTTCCATTGATACGAGTTGATGTCCGTGATGATGTTTGCGGTCAGTGGGGGCAGTTCGGAGGCAAACGCCATCGGATCACATTTGTCCATCCAGTGACCATGTTCACTGTGGATACGAAATTTGTAGCGTTGACCGATCCGAGCGGCGGGAACGAACAGTTCCCAGATTCCAAGATTTGGGAGCTGGCGAGCCCCGTGCTGGCGACCGTCCCAACCATTAAAATCTCCGACCACCTGGACGGCGCGGGCATTCGGAGCCCACACGGCAAAATTCACACCGTCAACACCGTCGACAGTGCGGAGTTGAGCACCCAACCGTTCGTAGATCTTGTGGTGCCGACCTTGGCCAATGAGATAACGGTCGAAATCCGTCAGCAGACTCGGTGCGGCGTAAGGGTCAGCCGTCTCGGTCGTTTTGCCTTGTTTATCAATCATTTCAATTTTGTAGTTTTGCGCAGGTATTTCGTCAAAAATAGCTTCGAAGACGCCTTCAGGATGCACGCGTCGCATCGGTCGTTTCAATCCTGACACGGAATCGATTAAAAAGATCGAATGTGCCTCGGGCTGGAACATTCGAATAGCGGTTGCTGGAGTACCACGATAGTCGACCGAGTGCCAACCAAGCAAACTGCTGGGATCGGCGATGCTTCCATCGAGGAGCGATTCAATACTGGAGAGCGTGAGCTGCGTGTTCATAACGGACGTGCGAATCGAGATGAAAGAGGGGTCAATAAACGTCGATCTTTTCGTATCTAGCAGCTGCTTAGCCGGTGAGGTTCACGAGGGTGGGAGGCGGGGAGCGGCCAATTTTCCGGTGGGACTAGGTTTCTGGTTGGCCAATCATGGCGATGCGATTCGCCCGATGACTCGTGTCGACCGCTGACTGCAATAGCCAGTCGCGTAAGCGATTTCCATTATGCGGCGGAGACGGTTCTTCATGCGGGCAATCGATGCGTTTTGAGCTGACAGGGCGTTCCGAACGCGCTGGAGCCGTCACCGTCAAGCTGTTCTGAGGCGCGACAACTCCGGGGCGGCTGACCATTCGCGCCGTCAACAAGCAGGCTTGCACCTCATGAATACTCAGGGCATGGTCGATCCTTCGCCACAAGTCGGCGTGCTGTACTTCTACTCGCCGCCCGAAATGATCCCAGACAAAATCGCTGCGCCGCCAACGTGGTAGCGAATCGGTGAGGGAACGAATCAGATAGCGATTGTGACTCAGTAGCGTTACTCCGGAAGGCCCGTCAATGGCCTCTAAACCACGAACAGCCGCTAGAAGCGTTAAGCGGTTGAGATCCCCCCGCTCGCGATCTTCCGCTTCGAGAATTGGCTCGCCGCCAGCCGTTTCTATCGAGAATTGCCAGCGACCATCGTCGAGCGTGCTGCTCTGGGCCGAGACCACCAGCAATAGTGATGCCAAGTTCGGAGCCGGAGCAGACGTTGCGTCGATATCCGGGCTGAGCGCCCCAGCGACCGCCCGCTCAGCAAACTGCAAGCGGTCCAGTGCTAGTGAGTCGGACGCGATTTTGATGGAGTGTTGGGTCATAGGAGGTTTTCATCCGCCCGTCGGCGGTGTTCATGCGTGAAGGGCGTACGGAACGCGAAACTTCGGCGGCGGCCTGAGTCAAATCGGAGGGGGGTGAACTCGAGACAGAGGCCGCCGCCAGCGATCCGTCACTCGACGGATCATGGCAAGTGCGTTACCGGCTGTGGGGGAGGGAGCACACAACTCGGACGCGGTGTCGGGACAAGGGCTCGGTGCAACCGTCGCCTCGACACAAGAAGCTTTCGTCAAACTCAACGCCGTCGCCCAAGTTTGCTTGCTCAAAAAAGTCACTCTAGCTTGACAACGCACCCAACAACCGGAACACGCGGGAGAACCGTCATCCTTCGAGAAGGCCGCGCCCAATCAAACGAAGAAATCGACATTTCACTCCGAGCGGTATCGTTTCACGGCCCGCGTCATAAAGAGGTCTCATTACGAGTCAAACTTCGACCAGACCCGAATCCACATCTGAATTGAAAGGACTTTCGGTGTGCTCGAACGCTACGACAAACTCAGCCCATCGCTGCCGCGCCGTCGCGATTGCCGCTTGTATCGCCGGAGCATCGCTCCCTCCATGCCCACGTTAGATGAGCTAAAGTTTCGTCCCATCTGTTTGCCCTCCACGTGTGAGGATGAAATCCGGTTGAATGATTGGAGCGAATCAGGGTGATGGACACTCGGCACAGAATCGCGACTCCTCGGAATTGCGACTATTCGATCGCACAACCTGTTTTTCGCACCTCAGCAGACTTTACCTGATAAGATTAAACTCTCGTGTCCCACTTAGAAATTTCGCGTTTTCCGAAACAACTTTTCTTATGAACGAATCTCGAATCAATCGACGCCACTTGGTTGTCGGCTCGGTCGCCGCAGCAACCGGGGCGATGATGCTCAATGGTCTCGATCCGACCCAAGTAGCGAAGGCAGACGAGTCGTCGGCACCAGTGGCGAAGACGTTGCGACCCAATCCGATTGCCGTGTCAACCTATTCGTATTGGCGTTACCGGGACGACAGCAAGTTATCGATCGAAGAGTGCGTGAATCTGGCTGGGGATGCGGGGTTTGATGCCGTCGAGATTCTGCACGTCCAGATGGAGGATGAATCACCCGGGACACTGCAGCGGATCAAGCAACGCGCTTTTCGTCTGGGCATGGATCTATGTGGATTGTCAACGCACCAGTCGTTCGTGAGTCCCGAAGCGGCGAAACGCCAGGAGAACGTCGAACATACAATTCGTTGCATTGAGATGGCCTACTCCATGGGAATTCCAACCATCCGAGTCAATACCGGACGCTGGGGTACCTCGGGTGACTTCGATGAACTGATGGCCAATAACGGCATCGAACCGAGACTGGAAGGTTATACCGACGACGACGGATTCGCATGGGTCCGTGAGGGTTTCGAGAAGTGCTTGCCGACGGCTGAGAAGTGCGGTGTAGTGCTCGGTTTGGAGAATCACTGGGGACTGGGACGAACGGCAGAGGGCGTGTTGCGAGTGATACGTGAGATCGATTCGCCCTGGCTACGCGCGACACTGGACACCGGCAATTTTCTGCAGGATCAATACGAGCAATATGCACAATTGGCACCCGAGGCAGTTTTCGTGCAAGCCAAAACCTACTATGGCGGCGGCACGTGGTACACGCTGGAAATCGACTACGACCGAGTCGCCAAGATCCTTCGCGATGTCAATTATCGCGGCTACATCTCATTGGAATTTGAGGGCCAGGAATCCTATGAAACCGCGGTTCCTAAGAGTCTGGCAATGCTCCGTAAGGCGTTTGCGTAGCATACTTCATAAACAAACAACGAACTTCAGAGCGATGGTGTTTGACCATGAATCGACGACATCCACTGCGAAACTTCACTGCATTCCTGTTCGGGTTTGTCATGCTGCCCTACATCTCTGCTGGCGTCGCAATGGCTCAGCAGCGTGCTGAAGGACAACCAGCCAATGGCGCACTGACGGTTCGCGACTTTGGCGCCATCGGTGACGGAATTGCCGATGACACTGCGGCGATCCAGCGAGCCGTTGATTCAAAGCTCGGGTCCATCCGCTTTCCCAGCGGAAACTACCGGCTTACGCAGTCGATTGACGTTGATCTGGATTCTGTCGGACAAACGTCTTTGGTTGGCGACGGCACACCGCGGCTCACGATGGAAGGTGCTGGGCCAGCAATCCGGATGCTCGGCACACACGAAGGGACCGCCGCGCCGCAATCGGTCAACGACAACGTTTGGGATAATCAACGCAGTCCAATGATCGATGGGATCGAAATTGTCGGTGCGCACACAGATGCATGCGGAATCGAAGCCGATGGCGCCATGCAGCTCACGGTGACGCGAGTGGTTGTTCGCAAAGCACTGCACGGCATTCATCTCGTCAACCGCAATCGCAACATCGTGATCTCGAATTGTCACCTCTATGAGAATCGCGGCACGGGTGTGTTTTACGATAAGGTTAATCTGCATCAATCGAATATTGTCGGCTGCCACATCAGCTACAACATTCAGGGCGGCGTGGTGATCCGTGGCGGCGACGTGCGTAACGTCCACATCGGTACCTGTGACATTGAAGGCAACATGGGCGGTGCGGATTCAGAACCTGCCGCCAACGTGCTGCTGAACTCTGGTGAGGGTTCGTTTGGCGAAGTGGCAATTGTAGGCTGTACGATACAACACACTCACGATGCTCCCGAATCTGCTAACATCCGCATCGACGCCAAGTCAAATCCGCTGGAGTTCACTTCAGAGCGACGGAACGGCAATATCACAATTGCCAATAACGTACTTTCCGATGTTCAGTACAATATTGATATCAAGAACGCGAGGGGCGTAGCCATCACCGGAAACACGATGTGGAAGGGCTACGCTTCCAACGTGCGAGTAGTGAACTCGCGAAGTATCGTAATGTCTAACAATGTTTTCGATCGCAACCCGAGATATTTTTATGGGGATGGGTCGTCAGCAAAGTTGGGGATCACGTTTGACAGGTGTGACGGCTGCACGATCAGTGGAAACCACATTGACAGCGGTGCTGATGGAGACGCTGCGCTCGTGATCAAAAACAGTCGCCGCTTCAACGTCACGAACTGCACGATTCTCGACTGTGGACAATCTGGAATTCTGCTTGACCGGGTTTCACGCAGCCGCGTCTCGGACTGCTTAATCGACCCCCGAGATGATGTCGAAGAAAAATTTGTAGCGATTCGTGAAATCAGCGGGGACAGCAATCAGGTTTCCAATAACCTGGTTGGACGTCAACGGCTTGAGCACGATTTGTAAAACACGGCCAGCCACACTGTGGGCACTTCGAGACTTGTCGATTCGACGCGATGTTATCGATGGGCCGGGTCATTCGAGGGCGATCTGTGCTCACGGGAAAGTTGCTATACTGTTCGGTCTTCCACTTCGACTGTTCGTGATTGGACGCTGCCTTCACGGGATACAAAACGGGACAGTCGATCTCAACTTTGCCCCGCACCATTTCGATTTTCCGAATGACTATTCTCCATGATTTCAAGAAGTTCGCACTCCGTGGGAACATGGTCGACTTGGCCATCGGTTTCACGGTAGGGGCTGCATTCACGACAGTTGTTAAATCGCTCGTCAGTGACATCATCATGCCACCTGTCGGGCTGCTGACCGGCAACGCCGACTTTTCCGATTTGTTTTGGGTGCTGCACGTGCCGGCGACGGTAGATGAGCCCGCAGGCGGATTCAAAACACTACAGGCCGCCCAGGAGGCGGGCGTCGTCACGATGAATTACGGAGTTTTTCTCAACAGCTGCCTTGCCCTGTTGATTGTCGCCATCGCCATGTTTGCTGTTATACGCTTGGTCAATCGACTGGACGAGCAACTTGACGGTGCGTTCAACGAACCGAGGCCCGCATCGGAACCGGCTGACAAAAAGTGTGAGTTTTGCCGTTCAACGGTGCCCTTTCAAGCGACGCGGTGCCCGTTGTGCACGTCCGAATTGACCATCCCGCCTGTCAGCGAGCCGAAGCCGACCCCTGCCTGACGGAGAAACCCGGCCACTGCCCAATGGAGAAACCCGGCCACTGCTATCAGAGAAACGCAGCTTGTGACGACAGGTTCCTGGCCAGCAGTTCGAAATCTGTCCCCTTTCCTGAGCGGGCCGAGCCGAGTAGGCTTTGGCGGCCTTAAAATCCGCCGTTTGCAACTCGGTACTTGCGGTGATTTGCGGGAAATTCCTATTTCGACCTCACTCCCCTGACCCCCTCGGCACGGTCCATGACAGCCACGACGACTGACCTTCAGGCTTTGGCAATCGACACCATTCGTACGCTCAGTATGGACGCCGTCCAGACGGCCAACAGCGGCCACCCTGGGACCCCGATGGCACTGGCTCCGGTCGCGTACGAGTTATTTCAAAATACGATGAATTTCGATCCGGCGCGGCCGAATTGGCCCGGTCGAGATCGGTTTGTGCTGTCCTGCGGTCATGCCTCGATGCTGCTCTACAGCACCTTGCATCTGATCGGCACGAAAGCCACCGACGAGAACGGCAAACCGACGTCGAAAGAGTCCGTCACACTGAAGGATATCGAGAATTTCCGCCAGATTGGTTCCGTCTGCGCCGGGCACCCCGAGTATGGTTACGCGGCGGGGATTGAAACCACCACTGGACCGCTGGGAGCAGGTCTGAGCAATAGCGTGGGCATGGCGATTGCCGAAAAATGGCTTGCCGCCAACTACAACACGGACGACCTGACGCTGTTCAACTACAACACCTACGCAGTTTGCAGCGATGGCGACATGATGGAAGGAGTGGCGTGTGAAGCGGCGTCGCTCGCCGGACACCTCCAACTCGACAACCTGTGCTGGATCTACGATGACAACCACATCACGATTGAGGGCGAAACAACTCTGGCGTTCAGCGAAGATGTTGGAAAGAGGTTCGAGGGACTCGCTTGGAATGTTATCCGGATCCCTGACGTCAACGACGTCGAAGCGTTAAGGAAAGCCATTGCCCAATTCCATGCGTGCAAGGGCAAGCCGACGCTTATCATTGTCAAGAGCATCATCGGCTATGGCGCACCGCACAAGCAGAACACGCATGGTGCCCACGGCTCTCCTCTCGGTTGGGACGAGGTAGCGCTTGCGAAGAAGGCCTATGGGTTGCCCGAAGACAAGAAGTTCTATATCCCGGACGGCGTGAAGCAACATTTCGCTGACGGTATCGGTGCTCGCGGCGCGGAAGGTTCCGCGACTTGGGACAAGGTCTGGGAGAAATATCAAACGGCTGAACCGGAGAAGGCGGCTGAGCTGAAGACAATGTTCGAAGGTAAGTTGCCTGAAGGTTGGGACAAGGACATTCCTGTTTTTGAGGCCAGCGAGAAAGGGGACGCAACGCGTAACAGTTCGGGCAAGGTACTCAATGCCATCGCTGCCAATGTTCCCTTCATGATCGGCGGATCGGCTGACCTGGCACCGAGCACCAAGTCCGATTTGACCTTTGCGGGAGCAGGAGAGTTTCTGCCTGGCCAGTTCGCTGGTCGGAATCTGCATTTTGGCATTCGCGAGCACGCTATGGCGGGAATCACCAATGGTATCTGTCTCTCGGGACTGCGTGGCTACGCCGCGACGTTCTTCGTCTTTACCGACTACATGCGTGGCGGCATGCGGTTAAGCAGCATTATGCATCTGCCGACGCTCTACATTCTTACCCACGATTCGATCGGAGTGGGCGAAGACGGGCCGACCCACCAACCGATCGAGCATTTGTCGGCTTATCGCGCGATCCCTGGGCTGAACGTTTATCGCCCCGGCGATGCCAACGAAGTCGCTGAGTGCTACCGTTCGGCAATGTTAGATTGTCACCATCCCGCCGCGATGGTGTTGTCGCGTCAGAACATGCCTACGCTCGACCGCACGAAGTACGCATCAGCAGAAGGCTGTAAGCGCGGCGGTTATATCTTGAGTGACTGCGACGGCACACCAGATGTGATTTTGATGAGCAGTGGCAGTGAGTTGTTCATGGCGCGGGATGCTGCCGAGACGCTCACCGCAGCAGGCAAGAAGGTGCGGGTCGTTAGCATGCCTTGCATGGATATCTTCGCTGACCAAGAGCAGTCCTACATCGACGAGGTACTGCCCCCCGCAGTGACGAATCGGGTTGCCATCGAAGCGGGCATTCGCATGTCGTGGGATCGCTGGATCGGTTCAGCAGGCAAGTTTGTGGGAATGGACGGTTTCGGAGCCAGTGGCCCGTCTGCTGCTGTCTACGAACACTTCCACATCAATGCCGCCGCGGCCGTCAAAGCAGCGGAATGAGGGTTCTGACAGGAAAGGATTCACGGCTCATGTTTGGATAGAAACCTGCAGCAGACGTGTCATTTCCTGAACCCTGAACTCTCAACGCTTCTTTTCTCTTTATTTAGGTTTTTGTTGTGTCGGGTACATGCGTAATTGGCTTGCAGTGGGGCGACGAGGCGAAAGGCAAACTTGTCGATTTGCTGGCGCCTCGTTTTGATTGTGTCATCCGCTACCAAGGCGGAGCCAATGCGGGGCATACCGTTGTTGCCGGGGAACAGATCTATAAACTGCACCACATCCCATCAGGAATTTTGCACGGTGATGTGCAAAATTTCATCACGCCCGGTGTCGTAATCAATCCGACCACGATGCTGCAAGAAATCGACGAGCTGACCCAGCGTGGAATCGACGTGCTTGGCAACTTGAAGGTTAGCGATCGTGCGCACCTAGTGATGCCCTGGCACATGATCGAAGACGCAACGATCAATGCGGTGAGCGTCAAGGGCGAGTCCATCGGCACGACGAATCGTGGCATCGGCCCCTGCTACCGCGACAAAGTCGGACGCACATATGGGATCCGGATGACCGATCTGATACAACCTTCCCGTGACGAACGAATCGCTGTGGTTGCCGAGCAGAAAACAGAATTGTTGCGGCAACTTGGCGCGTCAAACGAAGAACTTGCCACCATCTCGCCTGACAAGATGGTGCCTCTGGCCGCGTCATGGGCCGAACGACTTGCGCCGATGATCGCGGACACGACCGACCTGATTCTCGATGCTGCCGAAGCGAACCAGAAACTTTTATTCGAGGGCGCCCAGGGTGCACTACTCGATATTGATCACGGTACCTATCCGTTTGTCACCAGCAGCAATAGCAGTGGTGTGGGCGTTTGCGCGGGTGCGGGTGTGCCGCCGAAGTGGATCGATCACGTACTCGGCGTTTGCAAAGCCTACAGCACGCGCGTGGGCGGGGGGCCGTTCCCGACTGAACTCAATGACGACACCGGCGAGAAAATCCGCAAGCTGGGTAACGAATTCGGCACGACCACCGGCCGACCCCGACGCTGCGGTTGGTTCGACGCCGTCGCAGTACGGTACACGGCTCGTCTGTCGGGCGTGTCGCGGCTAGCGTTGATGATGATGGATGTGCTCGCTCACTTCGAACAGTTGCAAGTATGCGTCGCCTACGAACTGGATGGCAAAGAAATCCATCACGTGCCCAGCCACGCTGAAGAACTCAAACGTTGCAAACCGATACTTGAAACGCTCCCCGGTTGGAATGTGCCGGTCGATAATGTCCGATCGGTCGAAGATTTCCCTGCGGGTGCGTTGGCATATGTCAAACGGATAGAGGAGCTAGTGGGAGTGCCGGTAGGTATACTATCGGTGGGCCCCGATCGCGCCCAAACGATCTTCACCGACGAAGCCGCTGCCATGGGATTAGGGTAAGGCTGGGTAGTTCATTCGGCCCCTCCCCCGACTGAGCGTCAATACGAAAGACTGCAAGCTCAGGGTAGGAAGCTTTTCTCGGGGCGACGGTTCAGGCATAAGTTTCCACGGTGGTTTTCGGCGGACTTATTCCCCGGCTCCGCCTGGCAATGCACTGTCTGGGAGACTACGCCTCCCAGCTTGGGCAGCCGGGGAGCCTGCGGTGCAGCCCATTCCAAGGCCGAAGTCGGGGAAGAGTCCTGTTGGCGTCGCTCTGTGACTCATCAGTTCTTTAGCAGTACCGAATTGGATACATTGTTGCCAAAATCATCGAAACGATCGAGCGTCCACACGACCTCTTTTGTTTCGGGATTGAGCTCGATCAGGAGCGGTTGGCCTGGGCCTGCGTGACAATTGCCGAATACCCAGTTTCCATTTTCGAGCACCTCAACAGTGGTCACCCATGCCAATCGAATTCCAGGCAGATCGTCTTGGTGGATTTCGCGAACAATTCTTTTCTCCGGCGTGACTTCGAGCAGACAGTGCCCGTTGCCGCCACCGATCAGTGTATTTCCGTTCTCCAGACGTGTCGCTGAAAAGAGACTGTTGCCGAACGCGTCGGGACCATGTCCGCTACGCTCCGTCTTCCCAAACATCGGCACTTCAAATTCCCAAACTACCTGACCGTCGGCGTCGTACTCACGTACCTTTCCGTCGGCCTCCTGAGCGACAAGGTAGTTTCCATTGTCGAGCTTGCGAGCCAAGCGAGTGTCCGAGTGGGTGCTCGGGTGATCGGTGACGAGTTTGACTTCATGGACCAATTCGCCTCTCGAATTGACCTCGATGATACGTGCCGGACCCGATTCGGCGATCATTGTGTTGCCGTTTTCCAGACGCTGAAATGCATGGATTTCGACGGCTTTGCCAGCATTCCCGTTTTCGCTACCGCTATCGTATGTCCACACGATCGATTTCGATTTCGGATCGATTTCCACAACCCGGTGATTGCCTCGGCGTGTCAGAATGTTTCCGTTGTCGAGCATCGCGATGTCATGGATTTCATTCCATGGCATTTGCCAAGAAACATCACCATTGGACTCAACGATCACAAGACCCTTCTGACCGTGTAGCAGAACACGGTGTGAACTTGCTTCCTCGGCAGCGTCGGAGATCTGATCGGCCGACACGCAGGCGGCTAGGAAACACGTTACGATAATGCGAGCAATCATTGGAATTAATAGACGTCGAGAGTGAGAGTGAGATGGAGAAATCGGTTTCGATCATCATTCCGACGCTCAATGAGTCGCCGATCATCGAAACCTCGCTAACTTACGCGGGAGCAATGCGATGCCAGGAGATCATTGTTTGCGACGGTGGCAGTTCAGACGATACGGTCGCGAAAGTCCTACGAATGGCACCTGATCACGAGCAGGACGTGATTGTAATCGATGCACCGAGGGGGCGTGGGCGGCAACTGGCCACTGGCGCCAAGATTGCTCGCGGAGATTTTTTGTTGTTCCTGCACGCGGATAATCGGCTACCAGAAACCGCAATTGAACAAATCGAGCGAGCGGGCTGGCCGGCTTGGGGAGGGTTTCACCAACGAATTGAGGACCCCCGCTGGCGATTCCGGAGCCTCGAATTTGGTAACTCATTGCGCGCTCGGTTATTCGGACGTCTTTTCGGCGATCAAGCAATTTTTGCTGATCGCCATGCGTACGAAAAGGCGGGCGGTTTCGCCGAAGTTGAGTTAATGGAGGATGTCATGCTGTCGTCACTGCTATTGCGTCACCATCGACCCCAAATGCTTCCCGGTCCCGTCACTGTCGATCCCCGTCGCTGGTTAGATAGAGGCGTCGTCCGGCAAACCTGGTTAAACTGGCGAATTCAATATGCATTCGCGCGTGGTGCGAATCCGAACGAACTGCGAGAGCGATATGGCTAGAACCGGTACAACCAAGCAGGCGTCGCCACGCCATGGTCGGGCGCCTGCGAACGACCAATCCGTGAATTCGACCCGCCGAGCTACGTCGTCGCCTCACGTGCGCGGTGACTTGCAGTCCAAGCGTGTTATCATCCTCAAGGCCGGGCTATTCCTAGTCCTGGGATGTTTGTCAGGAGGTCTGCTACTCGGCTCGATCGTTACCTTGCAAAACGTCGTCCTGCTGGGCCTGACCATTTGGAGCTTCTGCCGTTGTTACTACTTCGTGTTCTACGTCATCGAGCATTATGTCGACAGCGCCTATCGCTATCGTGGGTTGATCGACTTGATGAAGCACTACTGGAAGCGGCGGCAATAGCCTTGGAGGGAGGGCAGACACAGCGCCGTCCTCACCAGGAGAGTTAACCGCCAACAGTTTTATTGTGCTGCGATTACCGACCTCATTCTCATCCGGTCGCTGCAGCGATTCCAGCCGCACGTCCTGTGCTAAAGGCGGCCTGGAAATTATAACCTCCGATCCAGCCATCGACATCTAAAACTTCACCGGCAATGAACAGACCTGGGCAATGGTGGGAATGCATCGTTCGCCGGTCCACGTCGTCCAACGCGACTCCACCCGCCGTCACTTCGGCCTTGGCGAATCCACGCGTGTCGCGGACGGGCAGGTGCCATCGTTTGAGGTGATCGATCAATTGATTAACAGAACTCGATGAGAACTCGGCAAGCGTTTTGTCGCCACTCGTTGTCTTGGCTCCACAGGTGACTGCGAGTTCACTGGCGAGTCGCGACGGCAACCAGCTCGCGATTATCGAGGCCACAAGCTGTTTGCCGTATTGTCCACTCCGCTGAGAAAACAGTGCTCGCAGGTCTGCGTCACTGATCTCAGGAACGAGATCGAGTTGCAAACGCGTGTCGCGAAACGACGCTGCGGCAGTGATCGTTCCGCTGACGTCCATTGCCGCAGGTCCCGAAAAACCGAAGTGCGTGAACAGCCACGATGCACGGCGACGGATAAGCGGTTTCTTCGACGATGCAGAAGATGCCTGGTGGACTTCTGCAATTGTGTCGTCAAGGGTCAATCCCGACAGAGCTCGCGTGGCGTCGGTTCCACCAACTAGCGGAACCAGGGCCGGGCGAGTGCGCACGATTGTGTGACCCAGCTCGGACAGCCACCCATAGGCATCACCCGTCGTGCCACAGCCTGGCCAACTTCGCCCGCCCGCAGTAACAATCACACGATCAGCGGTGAGTTCGTGTTGGCCGGTCGGTGAGTGCGTCGTTACGATCCACCCTCCCGTGTTGTCACGCCGGATCGATTGCACAGGTGATGCTAGCTCTAGCCGCACGCCGGCATCGATCATGTCGCGGTGAAGAGCGTCGCGGACATCAATGGCGCGGTTACTAACGGGAAAGATCTTGCCTGTGACTTCGCGTTTGGTTGGCACACCAAGACGATGAAAGTGCTGGATCGAGTCCGTTGGCGACCACCTGCCAACGCTCGGTTGTAGCCAGCGAGCCGCGTGACCGAATGCACGTGTGATCCCGCGAGCATCGGTGTCGTGGGTGAGATTGCAGCGCGTCCCACCGGACATCAGTATCTTCACACCGGTTTTACGCGATTTCTCCAGCACAACGACGTGACCACCGCAGCGTGCCGCCACCGCAGCCGCCATCATTCCGGCGGCACCGGCACCGATCACGACAATGCGAGGGGCAGGAGGCATAGCGACGCTAACTATTCAATTGGCAGAACATCGACGCTGACTTTCAGTGCTGGTTTGCCGCCGCCCATCACGATCCCACGCATGGGACTGATATCGTCGTAATCGCGACCGAGGCACATTGGGATATGATCGGTGCCCGCGCGGACTGCATTGGTCGGATCAAAATCGACCCAGCCAATCCCCGCCCCAGCGTATACCCCGATCCAGGCATGCGACTCATCGCAGCCTACCAATCGAGCCTTGCCTGGAGGTGGGTAAGTCCGGAGGTAGCCGCTGACGTATCGAGCTGCCAAACCGAGACTGCGCAAGCAGGCGATCTGCACGTGCGCAAAATCTTGACACACGCCCGCCTTTAAACCGAACGCAGCTTCGGTCGTTGTGTTGACATCCGTCGCCTGCGTGTCATAGCGAAAATCCAGGTTGATCTGTTTGGTCAATGCGTCCACGGCATCAATGACACTCACGTGCGGCTGCATGATCGCACGCGCATAGTCCCCAAAAATGGGGTTCAACTCAATGCGGCGGGACGCAAAAGTGTATTCGCTGGCACTCCAATCCGCCGGCTGGGCTCCTCGCCTCAATGCCTCGATCACGTCGCGCCACGGAGCGCCTGGGCGAGATTCGTCGCGTCTGGGATCGAGATAGTCACGCTGCTGGCGACGCGTACTCGCAACGATTGATGCATTGATTCAATCGCAAACGAATCCACCACATTGCCAAAGTAATCGGTGTGCTGACTGATTGATGTCGGCTGCGGATCAATTTGCAATTCACAGCAATGACACACGAGGTGCGAGTGATCCTTCGGTCGCATGCGAAGTTGATTTTGACAGAGCGCGACGGGCTCGCTATATCGATATGATGTTTCGTGTACGATTTTGTATTGCGCCGACTTCATGATCACGACAACCCCACGAGCGGATAGATTGTCGAGTTCGACTTCGCAGGCTCGCCGGTTAACGCCAACGATGCAGATGTATGGATCAGATAGCGAGCTTCGATCGCATTGGCCAGCTTCGGCATCGTCGTGCAGACATCGTCGAGCAAGTCGGCCAGAGCAGAACGTTTTCGGTCCATATTCCAACGCGATAGGTTGGATACATCCGCGACAAGCAGTCGCCGCATCAATTCAGCGGCAATTCGTTCATCCTCACCCAGTCCCACCTGGGCTGCCGAGGTCGGTAGTTCCAAAAGTACCTGCTCGATATCGTGCATCTGAAACCGCAACGACCGTGGGTTGGACTCATCTGTGACGAGCAAGTCAATCGTCGGTGCGGGCTGGGTAAGAGCAAGGTAACGTGAGCGATAGGTCATGAGACTGTCAGTCGCATCCAGGATCGCCTCGCACAAACTGCTCTCATTGCCTTGAGGTTCTGTCATCGTTGCCAGCAGGAGTTCGGCTGTCTGATGCGCGCGCTCGATTCGGCGTCCCAGCAGGACAAACCGCCACCCGTGAGTGCGCGTCAGACTCTCTGCCGCCAATCCACTGAACGCGAGCAACAAGGTGATGCAGTGATTGAGTCGTTCAATGGCCGCGATCACGTCGCCACCACGCGGTCGATCTTGCACGACCACCTCGTTGTGCAACGCCCGCAGAATTCGATAGGCGTCCAGTGAGATGCGGTCTCGTACGGCCGACGCATTACGCAGAGCGCCCTCTGCTGCGGACTGCAGACCCCGATTTTTCCCAGTATCAAAGACGCTCTCGGGCAACATCACGTCGAGTCGTGGCATCGCGCCGTCGAGTCCCTCGATGGCGTAGTCAGGCTCAAGCTGCCCCATTGCCGCAAGCGCATTAATCAACCGCGGCATTTCAGACAACTCCTCGAGCTCATCTTCACCCGCTAGCCGCATCAGCGTGGTGCGAAGTAACCTCGCGACCGATTCACATCGTTCGGTATATCGCCCCAACCAAAACAAGTGCTCGGCAACACGACTGGGCAACTCCGAACCGCTGCGACGCAGACGTATTGTCTCGGAATCTGGCGTCAGAAGCGTGGCTTCATGGTCGACGGGGTCGTTCGTGATGATCCAGCAATCTTGGGTCATCTGCCCACTGGTGGCGGAGGTGCCCAATAACTCAGGCGTACGACTGACCCGTGCCAACCCGCCGGGCAACACTTCCACACCGTCGACCGTCTGCAACTGAAATGATCGGAGCGACAGGTACCACGGACTCAACTGCCCGTCGCTCCACACCGGAGTGAGGCTATGCGATAATCGTTCCTGTCCAACAAAACAGTGCGGTTTCGCTTTGATCCGGCGCACCAAGTCATCCTTCTCGCCCGCGGACATTCGTTCAGGAATGAGTGGCTCAAACTCCTTGACGGCAAAGGCTCCACGGATGACGAGCTTGTCGAGATTGTCGAGCACAAAGCGACATGGTCCGGGATCGCCACACCAGTAAGTCGCGACACTTGGCAGTTCCAAATTCTCGCCGAGCAATTTACGACCTGCTGCGTCCAAGAAAGGCAGCAGCGCTGGCATCTCTGCGACTGCCGCTCCAATCGAATTGACCACGGCAACGTGCCCGTCGCGGACTGTTTGCAACAAGCCCGTGCAACCTTCGAGAGCGGTGGGATCGAGTTCGAGCGGGTCACAGTTCTGATCCGACACGTGTCGCCACAGAACTTCGATCGGAATCAATCCGCCCAGCGTCTTGAGATTCAATCGCTCCGAACGAACCGCGAGATCACGACCTTGGACCAGGGTGTAGCCCAGATATCGAGCTAGGTAAGCATCTTCAAACTCTCGGTAGCTACCCGAACTGGGGGCCAAAAGTGCCACACGCGGATTCTCGTTGGATCGTGGCGCGAGCGAGCGAAAGTGGGACCGCAATGATTCAAAAAATGCCGCGAGGCGCCGCACGTTAGCGCGACGGTGCATGTGCGGTAGCGCGCGGCTCAGCACGATGCGATTTTCCAACAGGTGTCCCAGTCCACTCGGGGCTCGGGTCCGATCACCGGTCACCCACCACCGTCCGCTGTCCCCCCGCACCACGTCAAAAGCGGTGACGTGAAGCCGTTTCGACGTGGCCGGTTGGTGCGTATGTCCCTCACCAAGCGGAGTTTTGCTAGTTCGACCAAGTTGATGGTAGGCGCGATAGAAGTAGGGATTGCCCCACACGATCTCTCGTGGGACGACACGGTCGCGAATGAGGACTTGTGAACCGAGCAAATCATCGAGCACGGCCTCGAGAACGCGAACTCGCTGCGCCAGCCCGTGGGAAAGGTGCCGCCAATCATGATCCTCCAACGCGACCGGGACCGTCCCCAACTGCCAGGGTTTCTGATCGGCATCGAACTGAAAGGTCAATCCATGTTCGCGAACGAGCTGCTCGATTTGGAGCGAACGATCCCCCAGACCGCTGGCTCCGATCCGATTGAGCATGCTCTCAATCGTCGCCCAGTGCGGACGGATGAATCCATCATCCCCACGGCACTCGTCGAAACTTCCGACCGGCCTTTCATAGTTTGCCAGCGACAAGGTCGTTGCCATGGAAGTCGACAATGTTTTCTAGCGTGAGGGGATGAATTCCGATGGGGGCTCGTCATTCTAAAGCCGGCGCAAATCCATTGTAAGCGGGTAGGGCTCGGATCCGGTGAGCGGCGGCAGCGAAGGCACTTGGATCTCCCCGCCCGTCATCGTGAATGCATCGAATCTCGCCGCCCGACGGGATTCCGCTTCTTTGGCATTGATTGGAAAGTTATCACTGCATATGCCGCCAGGATGGACAGCATGATACGTGCAACCGCCCACACTCCGTCGCGCCTTGACGTCAATCAAATCGAAACGAAGCGGCGTTTGAATTCCAATGGTGGGGTGCAAGCACCGTGGCGGCTGCCAGGCCCGATACTTGACGCCCGCAACGGCTTGGCCAGTCACCCCGGTTTTCTGCAGTGGAACACGGTGTCCCGCACATGTCACCGCGTAACGCTGCAGATCGATCCCGTCGACGAGAATCTGAAGTCGTTCGAGTGATGAGTCCACAAATCTAGCCGTACCCGCCGATCCTGCCTCTTCACCCATCACATACCATGGCTCGATCGCGCTTCGCAGTTCCATTCGGACACCGTCAACGACTACCTCGCCCATCAGCGGGAATCGAAATTCGTGCTGAGGTGCAAACCATTCGGCGCGAACTGGCGATCCAGATCGCTGCAGTTCCCCGGTTAGTTTCTGCAAATCCTGCCACACGAAGTACGGCAGCAAATAGCGGTCATAGAGCATCGGCCCCCATGGCACCAACGGTTCAGAGTACGGATTTTCCCAGAACGCAGCCACCGCCGCGCGAATCAATAGTTGCTGAGCCAAACTCATTTGAGCGTGGGGCGGCATCTCGAAACCACGCAGTTCCACCAATCCGAGTCGTCCCGTCGAGCTATCAGGCGAGTACATCTTGTCAATGCAAATCTCAGCTCGGTGGGTGTTTCCCGTCGTATCGACGAGGAGGTCACGAAACAACCGGTCGACCAACCATGGAGGCGTCTCTGCACCAACCTCGGGGAGCTGTGCGAGGGCAATCTCCATCTCATAGACAGAGTCGCTGCGGGCTTCGTCCATCCGAGGCGCCTGGCTGGTCGGACCAATAAACTTGCCGCTAAATAGATACGACAGTGACGGATGATTGTGCCAGCAACGGATCAGACTTCCCAACAGATCAGGGCGCCGCAAGAACGGGCTGTCCATCGGTTTGGCACCACCCATTACGATGTGATTACCACCACCCGTTCCAGTATGGTGGCCGTCGAGATCGAACTTTTCGGTTCCCAAACGCGACAGTCTGGCTTCTTCGTAAAGCGTCTGTGTCAACTTGACCAGCGAGCGCCAAGTCGGTGAAGGCTGCGTATTGACTTCGATCACGCCCGGATCGGGTGTGATTTTGAAATAGTCGATCCGGTCGTCCACGGGCGGCAGGTAACCTTCGACGACCACCGCGAGCTCCGTCATTTCGCACGTCTGCTCAACGGCGGAGATGAGATCGAGATAGTCTTCAAGACGTTGTGCCGGGGGCATGAATACGTGTAATCTCCCGAAGCGAGCTTCCACGCACAATGCCGTATGAACGACATCATCATGAGTCGGTAGATCATCTTCATCAACGTCATCGAGAGTTTGTTCGTTGACAGCTTCTGACGGTTTGTCATCAGAACCGCTCGAACGAGTACCCGCCTTCGTACCGCCCTGGCGTGCGGCCACGTAGCTCTCCATGCCGCGAACGTTTTCGGCATCGACGCCCGGCCCCCGAACATTGACCGGAAGCGGTCCATGAGGCATCGTGGGATCGAAGGGCGTGGAGTAGAATGGTGCCGTACGGTACGACTCGGTGGGCAGCTTATCCAGCGGTAAGCGTAGTCCAATCGGGGACTCGCCCGGGATAAGGTAGACGCTCTCGCTGCGCACCGGCCACTTACCGCCGATCCAGCCCGGTTTGGCTTGCCACCAGGCGCGGCGCAGGGGCAGCACGTATCCCACGGGTGTGCTCAGTCCATTGCCAAAGGTACGCATCAGCATCGCGCGTTCATTGGGATCCTTCAATCGCGGATCAGTCGGATCAACGTCGACGGGTAGCCGATCTTCTTTCCACAAATAGTGAAAGATGTCCTCATGTACCGGGAACGTCATCTTGGCACTAATTCCAAGTTCTCGCGAAAGCACACGAATAAATTTTTTTGCGTCGTCGTGAGTGTGCTTGTAATCGCGTCCCTCGTCGGCCAGCCACTTCTCGTCCTGCCAAATTTTTTCGCCGTCACGTCGCCACAAACATGTCAGGGCCCAGCGAGGTAGCTGTTCACCAGGATACCATTTGCCTTGACCATAGTGCAGTAAACTGCCGTCACCGATTTGATCCGTGTCGGCAAGCTTATCGCGGAACCGCTTCAGCAGCACGTTGCTCAACACCCGCTTGTCCTCGCCCACCGCATCAGTGTTCCACTGCGGATCATCCATGTCATCGATGGAAACAAACGTTGGCTCGCCGCCCATTGTCAAACGCACGTCGCCGGCAGCGAGTTGCTCGTCAATTTGATCGCCGGCAGCGAGGATTTCCTTCCAGGTCGTGTCCGAATACGGCTTCGTCACTCGCGGGTCTTCGTGCACTCGCGTGACGCTCATCTCATGCTCAAAGGACACCTCGCAGGGCTCATGCCCACCGCTGATGGGCGCAGCCCCGGAATAGGTCGGCGTGCACGCCAAAGGAATGTGTCCTTCACCCGCTAGCAACCCGCTCGTCGGGTCCAGCCCCACCCAACCGGCGCCGGGAAGGTAGACTTCCGTCCAAGCGTGCAGGTCACAAAAGTCTTCGGTCGGACCGGATGGGCCGTCAAGGGATTCCTGATCCGCAGCGAGTTGAATCAAATAGCCTGACACAAAACGTGAGGCCAGTCCCATCTGGCGAAAGGTCTCCACGAGCATCCATGCCGAGTCTCGACACGAGCCACTTCGCAGTGTCAAGGTTTCTTCCGGTGTCTGCATTCCAGGTTCGAGACGAATCTTATAGTCGACCCGCTGTTGGGCGGCGCGATTGATATCAACGATGAAATCGATCGTCCGGTCATTGGACTGGGGGAGCGACTTCACCCATTCTTTCAGCGCAGGGGTCGACTCAGCTGGCTCTAAATAACTGGCGAGTTGCTTTCGTGTCTCAGCGTCATATTCAAAAGGGAACGCACCTGCGGCGTCATCTACAAAGAAGTTGAACGGATTAATCACCGTCATATCGGCAATCAAATCCACCGTGACGCAGAAGTGATCGGTGGGCTTTTCAAAAATTAATCTTGCGATCGGATTGGCGAACGGGTCCTGTTGCCAATTGACAAAATGATCTTTCGGTGAAACGGTGAGCTCGTACGCCGGGATCGGTGTGCGACCGTGATAGGCCGGACGTAGTCGAACCAACTGCGGTCCGAGCATAATTTGTCGATCATATTGATATGACGTCTTATGATGGAGTGCAACACGGATCGTCATGATAAAACCAGAGGAGAGTACGAAGGGAAATGAGGTCGTCGGTGCGCCGATAGGAGAACGACCGGAATAATGAGAGGCGGGTTTTTCGTGTCGGTGGCGACCCGTCGCCACTGCTCGCAGTACCAGATGCCGCCGATACCAAATTGATTCCTCGGGCGGATGCTACTGACGCGAAGCCTGAAAATAGTCTTCCGTCAATGATGTACCAATGTCGTTGAGTTCACGTTGCAGCGCATCAACAAATTCATGCATTCCGCTAGCGAGAACCTCCTTCACCTCAGCGGTCGCAAGGCGATCTTGGAGAGCATTCATTTTCTCACTCGACGGACTGGTTTGACGCAGTCGAGAGGATTGGTCGATCTCACCGAGTGACCAGCCTGCTGACGCGATGCAGTGATGGACGCTACGCGGGAAGGTGCGATTGAAAAGAAAGAAATCCACCACATTTTCGATGTCGACATCATGATGGTCACGCCGGTATGCCTCGAAGCCGCTGATCGCCAACAACAACGCCGACCACTGCAAATCATCAATGGCCGTCCCGACGTGGTCCACGCTCAGCAGCAAGTTAAAGTACTTCACATCGAGAATTCGCGAGGTCTTGTCCGCCCGCTCCAACATGCGACCGACATTTGCGAAGTGCCAAGTCGCATCTTGGGCCATCGTGCTCGCGAACACACCACTCCAAAGTAATGCTTGCTGCCTGATATCATCGAAGAACTGACTGTTCCGGTCGAGTGACTCGTTCCGGGACGCAGCCTGAACGAATAGATAGAACTCATTGATCCGTTCGAAAGCTTCGGACGACAATTTCTCGCGCACGCCACGCGCATTTTCCCGCGCCGCCCGCAGGCATGTCAGCATCGAATGAGGGTACTCGTCATCAAAAGCGAGAAAGTGAACGACATTCTCCTGGTTCGGTGCGCCGTACTTCTCCTTGAACCACTTCTCGTCACCCGTCACGCGCACCAATGGGTCCCATGGGTCTACCAGATTCTCCGGTTGATCAAGGATCAAGTGCAGCGTGACCTCGAGAAACCGAGCAATGTTCTCGGCCCGCTCGATTTGGCGACTCATCCAGTAGACAGATTCGGCAACGCGAGAAAGCATGTGTGAGTGTTCAGCAGAGAAAGCGGTAAGTGAGATGGAGGGCCAGCTTGGGGAAGCCTTCCAGTATGTCGAGATTCGATCGACAGATTGGAAGCCTATCCGACGGTTCAAAGCTAGGGCTGCGCGACTGTTTGCCCAGGGCTAGCAACGACCCAGGTGTCTTTGCTGCCACCGCCCTGTGAGGAATTGACGACGAGTGACCCCTTCTTCAACGCAACACGCGTGAGACCACCGGGTAGAACCCAAACGTCTTCGGGACTTCGGCACAAGATGTAGGGGCGCAGATCGACATGTCGACCCTCGAGAGTTTCACTCACCATGGTGGGAACTCGCGATAACTGAAGTGTCGGCTGCGCGACATAGTTGCGCGGGTTCTCACGAATCTTCTCCGCAAACTCTTCTCGCTGATCAGCCGTTGCATGGGGTCCGATCAGAATTCCGTAGCCACCGGATTCACCGGCAGCTTTGACGACGAGTTCGTCAAGGTGAGCGAGCACGTACTCGCGATCCTCCGTTTTCTCGCACAAGTACGTGGGCACATTGTGGAGAATCGGTTCTTCATCAAGGTAGAAACGAATCATCTCCGGCACATAAGCGTAGACCACCTTGTCATCGGCAACGCCGGTGCCGGGAGCATTCGCAAGAGCCAAGTTGCCCGCTCGATATGCACGCATCAATCCGGGAACGCCGAGTACGGAGTCCTCGTTAAATACCTCTGGGTCGAGGAATGTATCATCAACCCGCCGGTAGATCACATCGACCTGCTGCAATCCATCGGTGGTCCTCATGAAGACGCGATCCTTTTCGACCAACAAGTCGCGTCCCTCCACCAGCTCAACACCCATCTGGTGCGCGAGGAACGAATGTTCGTAGTACGCGCTGTTGTAAATCCCAGGGGTCAAGACGACGACCGTTGGATTGAGCATCCCACCTGGCCCCATCTGCCGCAGCGTATGGTAGAGCCGCGACGGGTAGTCGTTCACTGGACGAACACTGGAGTCCGCAAACGCACGCGGAAAGTTCTTCTTCATCACCGAACGATTTTGCAATACGTACGATACGCCCGAGGGGCATCTCAAATTATCTTCGAGTACGAATACCTTCCCTTCGTTGTCGCGGACCAGGTCGGTGCCCGTGATATGGCACCATACACCCGCCGGAGGCTTCAAGCCCATGCACTGGGGGAGGTATTGCGGGCAGGAGTCGATGATCCGAGCGGGGATGATTCCTTCGTTGATAATCCGCCGCTCACCGTACACATCGCCGAGAAACTGGTTCAGAGCGCGAATACGTTGCTTCAACCCCGCCTCAATATCTGCCCACACCGCAGCGGAAATGATCCGCGGCACAATATCGAAAGGCATGATCTTTTCAGTGCCTTCGTTGTCACTATAGACAGTGAACGTGATGCCCATCTGATAGAGCGAACGCTCAATGGCCCGTTGCCGCCGCAAGAGTTCACCAACGGGAAGCCGATTGATGAGATCGACCAGGGCAATGGAATCGGGACGAGCCACGCCTTCGTCGGTGACGACTTCATCGTAAAACCCATCGCACTGGTAGCCACTCAGACAGGGGAAGTCGGTCGGTGGATCGCTGCCCTGAGATTGTGACTGCATCTCGGACGGGCCCTGCGATTGTGACTGCGATTGCATAGATAGATCTTTCACTCACGTCGGCCAGTCCGCCTCTGGCAACGTGGTATATTTGAGTTCGTGAAGCCCACCATTGTAGTGCAATCCCCACGGCCTGTCAGGATGGGATAAAAATTCAATATTAAGGCGTGTGCGATCCACCCAAGGCACGGCGTTGTGATCGATCACAAGCCGCAGGAACTGAGCACAGCCCCGGCGATGGTCGCTCAATCGACCCATGATTTTTAGATTTTTTGCGCCATCCGCTAAGCTCGGCTCTCTAACCTTCTGAGTCGCCATGAATAAAACGAATCCTCACCTACCGCCGCATTGCCCGCTGCCCAGATCGACGCAGTTGCCCATACCCGTTCTACTCGGTCGGCTTAGCGACCGCGATCTTCTCGATGGTTGGCGGCGTGACGCCAGCCGCGCTGCGTTTGACGAACTCGTCCGGCGCTACCGCGTGTTGGTTCTGAGCGTGTGCCGCCGGCACTGTTGTCAGGATCAAGATGCTGACGATGCGTTTCAAATGACCTGGGTTTGCTTGGCGCAAACTGCCTGGCAGATCCGCCACCCCGACCGACTCGCCGGTTGGCTGCACCGCGTCGCCACCCGCGCCTCCCAGACGACCTTAAAACAGCGGCGTCGCACGGACACCTCCTCCGGCTCCCGGGCTTCGACCGAGCAAATTGAAATGAACGAAATCGCTGGTGACGATGAGGAAGCATTCGTAGTACTTTCACGCCGCCACGAAGCCATCGTACTCGATGAGGAACTGGCAAAGCTGCCCGACCAATACCGCACCGCCATCGTCATGCACCTGCTCGAAGGCGATAGTTATCAAAATATTGCCGAACGACTCGAGTCAACGGTCGGTGCCATCCGCGGCCACGTTCAGCGCGGCAAACAGGTCTTGGCCGCGCGGCTCCGCCATCGCGGCATCGTCCCCGTTCTCGCCTATGCCGCAGTGCAGATGCTGCAAGTGGGCGACAGTGTCGCGGCGGATATTGCCAGCCAAACGATCCCAGCGGGC
The DNA here is from genome assembly GCA_963763175.1 of uncultured Planctomycetota bacterium. GTDB lineage: Bacteria > Planctomycetota > Planctomycetia > Pirellulales > Pirellulaceae > Rhodopirellula. The sequence continues at coordinate 3,012,996 of CAVXOB010000011.1, forward strand.
ATGGACCTGTCCACCGCCCAGCCCAGTTCCTTGCCTGAACCGACCGGACCGCCGGTCAATCTCTCTTCTCTTTCCAAGTCTGGAAGTACAATGTTTCGTGTCTCTTCATGGGTGGCCGGGGCTTGTCTCGCCACGGCTGCGGTTGCCGGATTGTGTCTCTCCCAAGTCCCTGCTCTCGGTGAGCATGGTGCACGCCCACTGACAGTGCAAATGAGTGACGGCCGCAGAGGTGGTGATGGCCCGCAAGTTGTCGTGGGTCAGTTCGGAGCAGCACTGTCTCCCAATCAACCAGCCGCGCCCGCGCCGCCCCCATTTGCCAATCCCTTTCCTGCGGCTCCGCCAAAACCGCCTGAAAAGCCGCAACCCAATGAGCCCGATTACCGCACGCAAGTCGCACGGCGGGTCGCTGAGAAGATGGATAGCGAGGTGAGTATCGACTTAACGGCAACCCTGGACGCGCTCGCCGACAAACTCTCCGAACAGCTCGGCGTCCCCGTGCTCGTCGATGCGGGGGCAGTTGAACAGGCGGGACTGAAACCATCACAAACCAGTGTCACGATGAAAAGTGATCACCAACCGCTGCGAAGCTCGCTGCGGAAATTCCTGCAGCCGCTCGGATTGCGAGCGGAAGTCCAAGACGAGGGGCTCGCGATCACGGTTGATTACTCGGTGTTAGCGAAGCGGGGAATGATGACGGACAAATGGGTGGGGATGTCGGACGAGTTCATCGCGAAGGTTGACGAGGCCCTGGCGACAGAAGTGGCGCTGCCTCAGGATGATACCGAACTGGAACTTGTGATCGCGGAATTTTCGCGTCTCGTTGACTTTCCGATGACTGTGAATCGAACCGCACTCGAGGGAGTTGGGTTGACGGCAGATACTCCTGTGCGCGGATACATGCGCGGCACGACGTCAGAACAGGCGAACGTGAGAAAGCGTCGAATCCGCGCCGATGTGTTCGCTCGCCTCGACGATAAAAATGAAACCTCTGACGAAGATCCTCTTGCTGAGAACGAAGCGACAGGGAAGAAAACTGATTCTGCTGAACGAGACTCGCTCGTGCAAAAACTGCCACTCGGCAAGGCTTTGGATTTCATACTGCAGGATCTGGAACTAACGCACACCATCCGCAGCGGCATGATCCAAGTCACGACGATGGACGACGAGAACACGAGGCTGCTTCCACGCCTCTATTTCCTCGAGGGCACCGGACTGCCGCGAGGTGATCTTGGTTCAGCAACGACGATGATCCAATACATCGACCCCGACGCCTGGGAGGTCCTCGGTGGCGAATCCACTATAATACCCGTTGGCAATGGCGAGTATGCTCGCCCCACTTTGCTGGTCAGCACAACGCGGGGCATACATCAGAAAATTTCCGAACTAATGGAATCGCTGCGGGAGTCTCATGTCGGTCCGGATCCGGTTTGGAGCGGTCGTCCCCCAGCCCCAGGTCAGCAGGCCGGTGGCGTGCCAGGCGGCATGTTTTGATCGCCTCAATCAGGCCCGAACACATCGCTACGGTGGGATTGGACGAACGCCTCGAAGCCTCCACCTGACGGAACCGGCCGGCGGAGCGGCAGGACCACCCGCGCGAACTCATGATGGTGTTTGCGCGGTGTCGTCGCTCTTTCGTGGCACAATCTTCGCCTTGGGTTTCGCGTTGACAGTTCCCGGGACCAACCAGGGGCCAGAACTGTGTTCACGAATCAATCGCATTAACTCCGTACTGTCAATCGCTTCGACCTCAAGCAATCGCTGAGTGACAGCTTCGAGAACGTCGCGGCGTTGTTGCAGGATATCACGGGTCTGCATGAGCATGTCTTCGAGAATCCGTGAAACCTCCTTGTCGATATTCTTAGACATTTCTTCGCTATGAACGACTTGATAGTCACCGACACCGCCACCGGCGAGAAATGGCGAACGGGTACTGCGGCGAAGATTGACTCGGCCGATGCGACTCATACCGTAATCCATGACCATACTGCGCGCGATTTCAGTACAGCGTTCGAGATCGTTCTGTGCGCCGGTGCTGATATCTTGAAAAACCATCTCCTCGGCCAGCGTACCGGCGAGCATCACTTTCATTTGGCTCTCCAGTTCCGATTTGGTCATCAAGAACCGCTCCGACTCGGGACGCTGCATCATGTAGCCCAATGCTGCGAGGCCGCGTGGAATGATACTGACCTTGTGAACCGGGTCGGTGTTGGGCAGCGCCGCAGCGACGAGGGCGTGAGCCGATTCGTGATAGGCGACGCGGATTTTCTCGTCCTCGTTCATGACCCGGTTTTTCTTTTCGAGTCCCGCAGTGACACGCTCAACGGCGTCATTGAATTCATCCATCCCCACGGCGGGTCGTCCGTTACGGGCGGCAAGCAAAGCGGCCTCGTTGACGAGGTTGGCCAAGTCCGCACCTACGAAACCGCTGGTGATCGATGCAATCCGCCGCAGATCAACTCCTTCGTCGAGTTTGACGTTTTTTACATGTACCGTCAGAATGTGTTCTCGGCCGGCAACGTCGGGGCGATCAACGAGCACGTGGCGGTCGAAGCGCCCGGGCCGTAACAGCGCCGGGTCAAGCGTCTCGGGGCGGTTGGTTGCAGCAATCACGATCACGCCCGAGTTAGCGCCAAACCCGTCCATCTCCACCAACAACGCGTTGAGGGTCTGTTCGCGTTCGTCGTGACCACCGACCGAGTTGGCGCTGCGACTCTTCCCGAGCGCGTCGAGCTCGTCGATGAAGATGATGCAGGGAGCTCGATTGGTGGCTTGAGTGAACATGTCGCGAACTCGCGCGGCACCCACTCCGACAAACATCTCTACGAAGTCGCTACCGGATAGGCTAAAGAAGGGTACGCCCGCTTCACCGGCAATCGCGCGGGCGAGCAATGTCTTGCCCGTGCCAGGAGGGCCCACCAGCAGCACGCCCTTGGGAATGCGTCCGCCGAGCGATTGGTACTTGTCGCTGTTGCGCAAGAAATCCACCACTTCGCGGACCTCTTCCACTGCTTCGTCAATCCCCGCCGCATCTTCAAACGTCGTCGGCAGATCGTCTTCGCTGTAAAGTTTGCCGCGGCTGCGTGAGAACGACATCGGCGATCCGACTCCGCCCATGCGTCGCAGCATCACGATGCCCAGAGCGATCAGCACGCCAATCATCAACAGTTCAGGCCAATGGGTCTCCAGAAATCGACTCGGTCGATCATAGTCCCATGTGACGCCCGATCGATCCAGCAGCGTGATCAACTCGGCTCCGAGGGCATCATTGGGATATCCGCGAATGGTGACGAAGCTCACTTGCGAGGGTGCGACTTTCGCGTCGCTGGCCCGTCCCGTCAGGACTCGGTAGTCGATTTGGCCCGTGATCCGGTCGTCCGCGACGAGGATCGACGTCGGATGACTGTATTCGTAGGACTTCCCGTCGTCGTCGGCGACGACAATCTTGGCGACAGCGTTTTCAGGCTTTGACGGGACCGCAGATTGTTCGGGGTTCTTATCTGGAACCTCGCTGGTGCTGGGAAGATTGACGGTTGCTCCCCGATCGAGCGCATTTTGCTCCATCGCCGACTCAGGGCTGGCATCGAGCACGGCGTCGGGGCGCAGAGTCGCAGCTTGGCTCAGCAACGCGACTAAATCAGGATACCGCAGTCGCTTTCGCGAGTCCGAAACCAGAAATGCACTGACGAGGACAGCCGCGGCGATGACGACCAAGACAAACCAAATATTGCCGCTACCGCGGTGCTCAGATGACCCACGGGAAGATTTCGGTTGTTCGCTCATAGCTTACGTGGCTGAAGGTAAATACTGACGGGTGTTTCGTGACCGTGGCGTTGACGTGACAAATGTCCGGTCATCCGGATTGTAGTCATCGGCCGGCTCGTGCATCATACGCCGCAACTTCAGATTTTGTTGCCAACCTACTTTTTGGACGATCAAGGGCACTAGTATGCAGAATGGACGCCGGATCGCGATCCTGGGTGCGACCGGCAGCATCGGTGCGGCCACGCTCGACGTCATTGCCAGTCTCGCCCGATCGTCCCCAGACGATGACTGGCGAGTTTGCTCGCTCTCGGGTCACAGCCGTATCGATGAACTCGTCGCGGCGGCGCGGGCCGCTGAGCCACTACCCGAGACAGTTGTCGTTTCAGACCCGGCGCGTGAGTCCCAGACGCAACAGCAACTCAAAAAGTTCGATCTCCACCGCCACTGTCGCCTCGACGTGGGCCCAGAGGCTCTCGTGCGAGCAGCCACCTCAGAATCCGTCGATACCGTCGTTGCGGCCATTGTCGGTCGTGCGGGCCTGGAATCGACTTTAGCGGCTGTTCAGGCGGGAAAGCGGGTGGGATTGGCCAATAAAGAAACACTAGTCATCGCGGGTCCCGTCGTTACAGCAGCGGCAATGGAAAGCGGTGCAGAATTACTGCCCATTGATAGCGAACACTCGGCCATCTATCAGTGCCTCGCCGAAGCCCGTTGCTTGGCCGCTCACCGGACGACGAATTATCCGCCCGGTGGACTGCCAGACGACTCGCCAACGGACCGCGGCCCCGCCGGCGTGAAACACCTGCCAGGGGTACGCCGTTTGATCCTGACGGCGAGCGGCGGGCCGTTTCGCGATTGGTCAACCTCCGACATGCAGAACGCGACTCCCGCAGCAGCGTTGAATCATCCAACTTGGGAGATGGGCCAGAAAATTACCATTGACTCTGCGTCAATGATGAATAAATCGTTGGAAGTCATCGAAGCGAAGTGGCTATTCAATGTTCCCGCGGATCGGATTGAGGTCGTCATTCATCCCCAGTCCATCATCCACTCGCTCGTTGAATTTGAGGACGGCAGCGTGATCGCTCAGCTCAGTCCGCCAGACATGCGTTTGCCGATCCAGTATGCGTTAACGTATCCGAACCGATGGCCCTGTCCGGCACCGCCGCTGGATCGCGGCCGGAGCTGGGAGATGAGTTTACTGCCCGTGGATATGGAGCGATTTCCCGCTCTCGAGCTCGGATTTGAGGTCGCTCGGGTCGGCGGGACGGCCGGGGTGGTACTCAATGGAGCCAATGAGGTGGCAGTTCCTCTGTTCCTCGGCGGTAAAATTCGCTTTACTGACATCGCCCGACTGTGCAAACAAACGCTCGCCGACCACAACTATGAGTTCACACCGAGTCTCGATCGACTCTTGCAGCTCGATGAGTGGTCACGTCGCCGGGCTCAAAAAATTGCCGAAACCATTCATGTTTACTAGCCGTATTCCGGTTTTGATCCCATTTCGCTTGCTCTAAATCCATCCGAATTCATGTCTCTGTTTGACTGCATGCACGTCGCCTCGCTCGTGGCAACGACCGATGATCCCGGTTTTTTCGCTTCGCTGTTGAGCGGGACGTGGTTGTGGGCCAAGGTGCTCATGGGCATCGGATTGGTGATTTTTGTCCACGAACTGGGGCATTTCTTGGCGGCGAAAATGTTCGGCGTCAAATGCGAGAAGTTTTATGTCGGATTTGACCCGCCGATCCAGATCGGCCCGATCAAGTTCCCCCGAACGCTCGGCAAGTTCACTTATGGTGAGACCGAATACGGGATTGGAATCATTCCACTGGGCGGCTATGTCAAAATGCTCGGCCAGGACGATGATCCCCGCAAAGCCGAAGAAGAAGCCCGCCGGATCCGGGAGGGAGGCGATGACGGCGAACCTGCCAAGCTCGATCCGCGATCCTTTCCCGCCAAGTCGGTTTGGCAGCGGATGGTCATCATCAGCGCGGGCGTCGTCATGAACGTCATCACTGGCGTCCTGTTTGCCGCCGTCGCCTATTTCTACGGGGTGCCTTACACGCCCGCGATGGTTGGCGGCGTGACCCCTGGCGGGGCCGCATGGTCAGCCGGTGTCCAACCCGGAGGTCTTGTCACATCGGTCGCGGGCGACGAAGACGATCAGCAAATGCATTTTAGCAAGATGACTTCTGACATTGTGCTCGGCGGGATGGATCACCCAGACCGAGCCGTCGATATTCGTGTGGCTTATGGCAGCGAAATACGTGAATACGCGTTGACCGCTCAACCGTATCCGCTCGAGCCGAGCGTGCGAATGATCGGCATTTATGGACCGGTGGGATCGCAGTTAACCTCCCAGTTTTTCGCAACACCGGGCACTTCCGCGGCGCAGGTATTGACCGATGAGGATGCTGGGGCCGAAGTCGTTGCTTGGGATGGGCACGAACTCGATTCGGAGGCGCCGATGCCAATTGCCCCGCTGCTCAACGAGATTTACAGTTCCCCATCGAAGCCCATCGAGTTGACGCTCGTTCGTTCGGATGGAAAGAAGGAAATCGTGACGCTGGCCCCACAGCGGGAAAAGGATTTTGGTGTGCGTTTCGGGATCGACAAAGTCACGGCGATGATCGATGGCGGCCCGGCAGCGAAAGCTGGCATGCAGATTGGCGACCAAATCGTCTCGGTCGATGGGGACGAGGCGATCGATGTCTACGCATTGCTACTGCGGTCGTGGCCCGTAGGCGAGCCGGTCGAGATCGTTGTTCGCCGGGGGAACGACAAGTCCGCTGAAAATATAACTCTGACAATCACGCCCGTCGAAACGCTACAAACATTTCCTCCCGTGTCGCAGCTCGGCGAAGAGATCGCCAGCACACCGCTGGGCTTTGCCTATCGCTCCAGCGCAACGATCGCGAAGCTGACCGACTCCAATAGCAAGTTGAACGTCGGCGATGTCGTGAAAGAAGTTCGCATTCGATTCGCTAACGAGAAGGCGAAGGAAACTCTCGCTCAAGCACTCAGCGAAGAGGCGATCGAGCAACTTCAGCAAGGCTGGGAAATCGGCGCTGAGATGCCACTCGGTGTGTTGATGGAAACGGTCCAAATCCTGCCCACGGGGACGGAGGTGCTCGTCAAAGCGACACGCCCACCGGAGGGTTCAGTCGTGGAAGCGACGATGACTCTTCGGACGTCTGACAGAGATTGGTACGATCGCGGACTGAACTTCGACGATATCTCACGGGTTCAAACAGCCAGCTCGTTCGGCAATGCGGTCTCCCTCGGTGTGCGTGAAGGCGTCCGAGGGCTCCAGCATGTCGGTCAGTTCTTGGGCATGCTGGTGACCGGCAAGGTTTCGCCGAAATTTTTGGGCGGCCCAATTCGAATTGCTCGCGAGGCCGGCCGCGAGGCTAAGAAGGGGGTTTCTGCACAACTGTTGTTCTTAACCATGCTCAGTATGAACCTCGCAATTTTAAATTTCCTGCCGATCCCTGCTCTCGACGGCGGGCACATGATGTTCCTGACCGCCGAGGCGATCCGAGGGAAACGACTCGACGAGGCGCTGGAAATGCGACTGACGTTCGCGGGGGTCTTGGCGCTGCTACGCGCTCATGATCTTTGTCTTCGCTAACGATATTCTGCACCTGTAGGTACTAGAGCTGTGACGGTCATCGGTGCTAAGTCAGCAGCGGCTGGAATCGATCCCCTGTTCACAGTTACGGTTGACAACGGCGCTTAATTCGTCATGATAGCGGTGCGAGCAGCCGCTCTTGGCACCTCGGCGCGAAGGCGTAGCGGTCCGAGGGAGGTGCGGTCGCAATCTTTTTTTATTGGGATTTGTTCGATAACCGCATTCTCGAACCTAGCGCTTCTTCTGGCCGTGTATCACTCGCTCCAACGGGGCACCGGGGACGCCTGTTCGTTTTGGAATATCCAGCAGGTGCCGCCTTTTCTGGTTGTTTGAAAGAGGACTTTTAGAATGACTCGTATTGTAGATCGGAGGCGGTCTGCCTTCACGCTGGTTGAGCTGCTGGTGGTGATCGCCATCATTGGGGTGCTTGTGGGACTATTACTACCAGCGGTCCAGGCTGCTCGCGAGGCGGCCCGCCGCATGTCGTGCTCGAACAATTTCAAGCAGCTCGGGCTGGCACTGCACAACTACCATTCGACGTACAAACAGTTGCCCCAGCAGGGCGGAGGTTCGGGTCTGCCCGGCGATAGCCCAGCGAATAGTAACAAATCGCGGCTTTCAGCGATGGTCGGTCTGACACCATTTTTCGAGCAGCAAGCCGTTTGGCAACAGATCTCCAATCCGTTCAGGGGCGCAGGAGGGCATCAGTGGCCTGCGATGGGCCCGGCTCCTTACAACGTCAATTATCAACCGTGGCGGACCCAGATCAACATGATTCTTTGTCCATCGGACGTGGCCCCCAATGGTCAAGTCGCAACGGGCCAGTTGAATTATGGGTTCAGCTTCGGCGACTCGTTTTGGAACTGCAACAACACGCGTAATAATGCCGGCAACCCCAAGAACATCGGCCAGCATCGAGGTTTTTTCAAAGATCGTTTTGTGCGTCGTTTTCGGGACTGCCTCGACGGATTGAGTAATTCGGTTGCGATGGCTGAAATTCAGCGGAGCAGTGGAACGCGAGAACTCGCTGGAGATGTCCTGGTTCGCAACGGCAGCGGAACCGCAATGCGAAACAAACCGAGAACGAACGTTTTGGATTTTGCACGCGACCCTCTGCGACCTCTCTTTTACAAACCCAGCGTGAAACTGGCGGTTGATACCAGCTCAGCGAAAAATCGCTTTCGCGGTTCTAACTGGGCTCAGGGCGAGCCCATGATGACCGGTGTCGGTGAAACCTTTCCACCTAATTCTGCCAACTGTGTACGCGGTGGAGGCGACGCCAATGGACCTGGAGGCATTTTCACCGCCGGCAGTCGACACCAGGGTGGATGCCATGTCCTGATGGGAGACGGCTCTGTCAAATTCATCACCGATAGCATCGACACGGGCAATACGAATCAAGGCCCGATCGGAACGACCGCCCCCGGTGCACCTCCTGCTGGCTCGGCCAGCAATTATGGAATTTGGGGAGCCGCCGGCAGTATCTCGGGTCGGGAGACGACGTCGCTCGAATAGTCCGTCAGCCTCTTCAGATCGACCTGCGATGAGTCAGGCCTGGCAAATATCACCCTCTCCAAACGCAGTGCGGGGCGGGTGAGAGCACACGGCGTTCTTCTCGTTGAGAAGGTGCTCTTTCCTCCAACACGCCCGCTGGGCTATTGGAATCCGCGGGTCTCAGTGATACTGGGGATTCATGTTTCGATAGAATGCTCCTGGAGGTTGGCGTAGCACGCATGTGTGGTATCACTGGTTCGGTTTGGCTGCGCGATGACCAACGCGTTGATGATGCGTTGATCTCGCGGATGACCGATGTGATCTCCCACCGGGGACCCAACGATGCGCAGGTGTGGACGGATCCAGAGCATCGAGATGCCCGGGGAAATCCGATGGGCGTCGCGTTAGGATTTCGCCGGCTTTCGATCATTGATGTCGCCGGTTCGCGTCAACCGATGCCCAATGAAGACGGCCGAATAAGGATGGTTTTCAATGGCGAGATCTATAACTACCGAGATCTTCGCAATCGACTCGAGGGGTCGGGGCATCGCTTTGCGACGGAGGGGGACGGTGAATCCATTTTGCATCTTTACGAAGATCTTGGTACGGACTGCTTCTCACATCTCAATGGCATGTTCGCCATCGCGATTTGGGATGCGACGCAAAACCGGCTGGTCCTCGCCCGGGACCGCATCGGCCAAAAGCCGTTATACTATTCGTTCAAGAAGGATTGCTTGGTCTTTGGCAGCGAGCTGAAATCGCTCGCACTGGTGCCTGGCGTTTGCGAAGAGATTGATCCGCCTGCAGTGGACCAGTTCTTGACGTATCAATACATCCCACATCCCGGAACGATTTGGAACGGCGTCCACAAGCTGCCCCCGGGGCACTATGCGGTTCTCAACAGCCAAGGACTTCGTGTCGAACGATATTGGGATTATGACCCCTCGCGAGAAGTCGCCATCTCGCAGCGCGATGCCACCGAGCGATTGCGCGAGCTACTCAGCGATTCGGTTCGACTTCGGATGCGCAGCGACGTGCCACTCGGGTCGTTTCTGTCTGGCGGCATCGATTCGTCGCTGATCACGGCGCTCGCGGGCGATCATACTGACACTCCGCTGAGGACCTTCAGCATCGGTTTCCCCATTGCTGATTTTGATGAGACCGCTTATGCGGCGCAGGTTGCGGCACATCTGAAAACAGATCACACACGGTTCGAAGTCACGCCCGATGCGATTGATATTCTCGACAAGCTGGTGTGGCACTACGACGAACCGTTCGGCGATTCGTCAGCGGTCCCGACCTGGTATCTGTCCCAGCTCACTCGGCAAAGTGTCACCGTGGCGCTCTCGGGTGATGGTGGCGACGAGCTTTTCGCGGGCTACGATCGCTATCGCGCGCTCTGGTTGAGCCAAAAACTGCAACGGTTGTTTCCTATTCACCATGCACCTGGTATTAATCTTATTCAGCGGCTACCTGATTCGAATCGACGCCGCAGCGTGGTCCGACGAGCCAAGCGGTTTCTCGAAGCGATGGGGCAGCCGACGGTGCGCCGCTACCTCAATTGGCTACAGATTTTCCCGGAGTCGCTACGGGCTTCGCTCTACAGCGATGATTTCGCTGCCGAATTGCCCGACGAGGACCCCATCGCGTTTCTCGAAGGAGCATGGGGACGTAGCGAGGGACGCGACCTCGTCACGAGGGCATCGACCGCCGACGTGCTTTCATATTTGCCATGTGATTTGATGACCAAAGTGGACATTGCCTCGATGGCTCACGGTCTCGAAGTGCGTCAGCCGATGCTCGATTACCGCGTTGTCGAGTTTGCCGCGTCATTGCCGGTGCAATATAAGTTTCGCGGCAGACGAGGCAAACTGCTGCTCCGTGATGCGTTTGGCGATCGCATACCAGCCTCGATATTCACGCGACCCAAGATGGGGTTTGGCATACCGGTTGGCAGTTGGTTCCGTAACGAATTCCGAGAATTGGTCAACGACACGATGCTCGCTTCCGATGCTACGATTCACCGTTTTTTCCGACCCGACGCGATTGCCTCGCTCGTGGCCTCCCATCAATCCGGTGAACAGAATCATGGCTATCGGTTGTGGAGCCTGTTGATTTTGGAGACGTGGTTGAGGCAGACCAACGTTGCATGACAAATGCGTCCGAAGGCGCAGACCCCCAGTCGTTGGCCTAAAAGCGATTCGAAAAGGGGTCTGACCCTCTCCGGCGAGGCCGCTAAAAACGTTGTAAAACGATGCGTCTCTAAAGGGTCAGACCCCTTTTCGGATAGGCTCTAAAAGCGATTCGCTATTTTGCATCCGCCCCTTCGCCGGTTAAACCCCCACCCATCTCATTGGTGAGGCGAGTGACAAAGCGCCTGAAGTTCGGCACCCAATTTGCTTCGCCATTTCCTGAATTCTGGTCCCTTTTCTAAAATGTCAGCGACATCTTACTGTCCAAGGAAAACCTTACGGAGGAACTGAAGATGACAATTAACCGAACTCAACGCGTGTATGCTCTGCGACGTCCGCTGCTATGGGGCGTCGCGATCACTGGACTTTCGCTCTCACCCGCACTCGTCGCGGCCCAAGACGTTGGCGACGTGATTAGTGGTGCTATTAATAAACAAGTGGTGCCTGCGAATGGGAACGCGGCACAAAGCGCTACGCAATCTGCGAGCGAGCGCGGAATAAGTCGCGCCGTGCAGGGGACCCTTCAAGGCCAGTCACCGGGCGATGCTATACGGTCAGGCTTAGGAGAAGCTGCCCAGTCGTCGGTCGAGACACCGCAGCAGACGATGCAGCGTGACCAAAACCGACAACTCCAAAATCAGCAGGCATGGCAGAACCAGCAACCGCTACCTGCAACTCCCACGGGGCAGCCTTGGCAACGCGACGAACAGGGTCGCCTTTACTACCAGGACGCATCAGGACAACGGGTGTACAGCGGTCGAGTTTATCCATCGCAGTCGCAACATCCAACACTACCAAGCGACTCGCTCGAAGAACAGATCCAACAACTGCGCGCGCAAGTTGAGAAATTGACATCGGAAGTGGCGGCGTTGAAATCGCAAGTAGGTCAGTTGAAAAACACCCCCGGTAAATAAGTACGGAATCAACCCGTGAGTTAATCTCCCCCAGTGTTCGAGTCTACGGCTGCCGAACTGATGATTTCCAGACCGCGGGTCGGTTAGGGGCAACACGGGACGATATGAAAAAACCGGCATCGCGCTGCCGCGCGATGCCGGAATGGCGTTTCTTAAGAGATCACTTTCTCGTAGTGACCTAGAACGTGAAGATAGCGTCCATGCCGAAGATTGCCTTGTTGCGTGCAAAGTCTTCGTTCACGCCGGTCCGATCGTAATCGACGATCCAGCGTACTTCGGGGCGAATCATTACGTTGGCATTGACGTTGTAATTGATACCGACAGTTTGGTTGAACAAGTCTGCGTTCTGGAGACCAGCCGGTGCCGCACGCAACTGGGGCGTTGCCCAATTGAAGTACTCGGTCCGGCTGCCCAACGCGAGACGGTCGGTCATCTGATAGATGAAGTACGTGTTCAAGCCATAGGTGCGACGGACCAGTGAGTCCGCGGCATCAGTCGTGTCCAAAACATCGAACTGAGTCAAGTTCAACAGCTTGTCCGTCAACTGAGTCGTCGCGATGAAACAGTGGACCGAACCGCGTTCGCCAAAGTTGTTGCTGGCGCGATCGTCGTTGAATCGTCCGATGCAGGTGGTGTAGAGCAAGCTAAAGTTATCGTTGAACTGATGGCCAATGCCGCCCAAGAACGCGTCTCCGTTGTCACTGAATCCGCTATCCCAGCCGCTCACCCAGCCGCCATACAGTGTCGTTTTGTCGTTGTTCATCGTATGCGTCGCCAGTACGCCGGTGTGCGTGAAAGGCTCGGCGTTGTAGAACGTGAACTGGCGGCTGTAGAAAAAGTTTCCAGTCGCCGCTACCACTTCGTTCCCCACGATCGTGAAAAAGTGACCCATCTTCACTTTCGTGTTGCCGTAGGCGACTTCACCATAGAGCTGGGGAAGTGCATGGCCGTATGCACCGCCGTTGTCCCACGAATTGTCGTAGCTGTCGTTGGCGATACCGAACGCCTGGGTGTCGGGTCCGTCGGTGCCGTATAGGTAGTCGATCCGACCGCCGACGCTCAATCCGTCTGAGCCATCGGTCGCCTTCTCGGCATACAACCACTGTTGTTGCAGTTGCACGCGGTCGGCGTAGTTGTTGAAGTTGGCAGGGGAACCGTCTCCGGCGGACGGAGGCACGGTGGCCCCGAGAATACCAATTCCTGCGTTGTTACTGGAGTGGTATCCAATGTCCGTCCACCCACCAGCCGTCCAGCCGTTGTGTTCGCCGAAGAGGGTCCAGGGATCTCCGAGCTCCTTGCCGCCACACAAGCTGCTACCGCAGCCGCCAGCGGAATCGCATCCCCCGTCGCAGGCAACTTCGTCACAGCCACCGAGCCCAAAGTCTCCCAGCTGGTAAGACGGTTCGGTGGTTTCACATCCACAAACCGGTTGACCGCAGTCGCATGTCGCGGCATGTGATACTAATTGAGTTTCGTTGTACTGCTCGGCGTACGTGATGCCAGTGGGAACACCACAGGCGACGGCTGCGATCAATGCTAGTTTATGTAGCTTCATTGCTATTATTAACTCCCCAAATTCCATGATGGATCGTAGTAAAAGGTGTGATAGCGTCTGCCCGAATTGCTATCTGATGCCGCCTACAGCAGAGAGAAATAACCGCCATGGCTCGCAGTCGCCCCGCCATCAGTCGCCGCGAATTCCCTTCCGGGACTTGCTACGGTGATTTCAGTGATTCGGCTCCATGCGTCGGTGTTGCTACAATTGGATATCGGCGCTCGTTTTGCTGGTTGCCTAGGAATACCCACTGAATCAACGCAAATCGATACGCTGAGACGCCGGAAGAAAACGCTCAGGAAAGATGATCGGGTTAGGTAGACTTTGCGGCCTATTCTTCGACACACCACTGCATGCGGTGGGCGAAGTCGTCCTGAAAGTCGTTTCGCCACTGAGACACGGTGGTCCGTGGATCGAAATCGTCCGTGGCCGACAGATCGCGATACCAGCCATTTCTGGATAGCTGGAATTGCCCGCCCCATCCTGGCTTGGCCGGATCTGATGGATCATTGCCACCGTCGGGAAGAAAATAGAACCAGGATGGTGTGTCGCCTTCCTTTAAACATCCATACCGATTTGGCACCGTGTGGGTCTTGATGGGGTAGCTCGCGCCAAGCGGTCCGGTTGACCGAATGTGTTTTTCGATCCAAGGTCTGCTGGTCAGTGACTCGTCGCCGGTCAAATACATTCCACGGTAAGTGCCCAGTCGTTTGTCTTTCCCGCGCGGTGCCTTGGCGAGAATGTAGAACATGCCGGGAAACTCGCCCGCCATCCAATCGGCGATTCCATCTTGATCGTTGATATCGTAGACGCGAAATTTCACGACAAAATCGGCGAGTCCCTTGCCGCCTCGAGTGCGCTTGACGAACGACAAAGCCTGCGCCAAATCGGTCTGTCCGCCCCAGATAGCGATGTTCAGTGGTCGGTCCTGGGTGCCGGAGTCTATCCGTTGGACGAGCCATTTGGAACCTTCAGTATCATGTCCTACGCCGATCGCCGAAATGCCTCGTTGTGGATTTCCCGATTTGACAGCACCGCGCAGCGAGCTTGCCGATGGCCACCCGTCGCCGTGTTTCTGCAGGTTCGGAAGTACTTGCTCGTACTTGTCGATCACGTTGCGAATGAGATCTGGCTGCGTCACTGCTACTTTCAATTCACCCGGTGTGCCTGAGGCGCTCGCGATCAAGGCTTCGATTTGAAATTCTTTCACGTACACCATCAATCGGATCAGCGACTGCGTATCGTCAGGATCACCTCCAATGTCCGTTAGAACAGCGAGCCGAGGGCGACCATCGTCACCATCGACACGCTCAGAAATCAACGCGTTCCCAAACGCGAGCATTGAGAGCAGCAAACACCGTAACACGGAAACACTCCATCATGAGAAAACGGCCAACACGATTCCGGCGACATTTTCATCGTCGCCAGATTGTTCGAGGGAAGATAATTGTACAAACTAAATGGGTCGTCGTTCGTCGTTCCGCGATCCTTTGGTCAACGTGAGAATCGGTTGGCGGAAAGCATGCCGAGCCATGAAAACTTGGCCTCCGCTGAGGACCACTGAAACTCGCGTGCCGCGGTCTTTTTCTGTAAGTACCTGCGGTTTTCTTGGGTCCCAGGCAGGTGCCGGGCAACTGGAAATCAGCGGGCGCGGAAAATAGGAATCAGGGGACTAGAAACCAGGGAACGAGGATATTTCGCGAAACTACCGTTGCTCCGACCTCGCTTCGTCTGGTAGACGATCAGAGTGAAGTTTACCTCTGAAATCGGTTGACAGGACACCTGATCCCATGACCACGATGATCGATCGACATTTCTCGGCGACGTCCAACGCTCTAACACTCGCACAGATTGCTGAGCTGACCGGCGGCCAATTGCTGCCTCTCGTCGCCAGTGGGCCACCGCGAACCCGTGTTTTCATTTCCGGGGCGGCCCCTCCCGCAGAAGCAGCTGCTGAGGAGGTTACCATGGTCGACCGCGTCGCGCACGTGGATGCACTCCGGGGCTGCCAAGCCCCTCTGGTGATCACGCCTGCTCAACTCACTGCTCAATCGCTTCCAGACGGTGGGCCCGGGTGGCAAATTATTGTGGCCGACCCCCATGCCGCATTCTCTCAAATCATTGTTCATTTTCGACCGCCCGTTGGTGACGCCGTCCCAGGGGCAGGCATTGACTCGACCGCCACGATTCACGCCTCTGCCCAGATCAGTGACGCCGCATCGATCGGCGCGGGGGTTGTGATTGGACCGAACTGCAAGATTCACGCGGGGGTGAGCATCGCCGCGGGTTGCACCCTCGGGGCGGATTGCGTGCTGTATCCTAACGTGACGCTGTACTCCTACTGCCGGCTCGGAACGCGAGTGGTGATTCATGCAGGCTCGACGCTCGGGGCGAACGGATTTGGGTATCGCAACGTCAACGGAAAACACGTTCCAACTGCTCAACTCGGATATGTGCAAATAGACGATGACGTTGAAGTGGGCGCCGCGGTCACGATCGATCGAGGTACCTACGGAGCCACTCGGGTTGGCGAAGGGACCAAGATCGACAATCAAGTCATGATTGGGCATAACTGCCGAATCGGAAAACACAATCTGCTGTGCAGCCAAGTCGGCATCGCCGGCAGCTCGATCACCGGCGACTACGTCGTGTTGGCTGGTCAGGTCGGACTGAAAGACCATATTAAACTGGGCGACGGGGTCATCGTCGGTGCGCAAGCCGGTGTGATGGATAGTTTGGAGAGCGGTGTTCACATCGGATCACCCGCAACACCGCAGCACGACCAGATGCGAGTCTTCGCGGTCCAGCGAAAACTGCCTGAGATGCGCCGCGATATCAAAGTCTTGCAGCGGGAAGTGAAAGCTCTCATGCAGTCTCGGGACGATGAATCGAGCGACGCAAAATCCAAAGCGGCTTGATCCAGTGTCCACAATACTCTCTCCGCCGCCAGCTGCGCCCATCACGCTCGGCCTCCGCAGGATGATCGGTGACGACCAGGTTCGGAACAATGTCGACGTGGCACTCGTTCCTGGTGAGCCCGTGGGGCTGGTTGCGGGATGGGGCCGGTTTCCAATCTCAGTGGCGACACGGTTGCGATGTGATGGGCATCCCGTTTTCTGCGTTGCGATCGCAGGGCATGCTGGGCGTGAGATAGAGCCATTCTGCGATCGGGTACTCTGGTCCGGCGTGGGTCGCTTTGGTAAGCACCTGCGATTTTTTAAAAGACACAATGTCGCCAAGGTGACAATGGCGGGCAAATTGTTCAAATCCGATTTGCTCTACGGCGGTTCGGTGTGGCTCCGACATTTCCCCGACCTCGTCTGTATCCGAACATTTGGTCCGTTGCTCCTCGGTCGGGGCCGTGACGCTCGTGATGATCGATTGCTGCACGCCGTCATCGACACCTACCATCGACATGACCTTGAAATTTGCTCTGCCACTCGCCTTGCTCCGGAGTTACTCGTGAATGCAGGACAATTGACACGTCGGAAGCTTTCCGCTCGCGGTCGGCGTGACGCGGAGCTGGGCTGGTCGATCGCGAAAACAATGGGCGGACTCGATATCGGTCAGGCGGTCACGGTCAAGGACGCGACGGTGATCGCGGTCGAGGCCATGGAGGGAACCGATGCGTGCATCCGCCGCAGCGGGGAATTGTGCAAGCGAGGTGGCTGGACACTGGTCAAAGTCAGCAAGCCTAACCAGGACATGCGTTTTGACGTGCCAACGATCGGCACTCAAACCGTGCAGAACGTTGCCGATGCCGGTGGAGTTGCCATTGCGATCGAGGCCGGCCGGACAATCCTGCTCGAGTGCGAGGCGACAATTGCATTGGCCGATCAATTAGGAATTGCGATTGTGGCGATGACGCCGCCTGAATCGGGGGACACTTGAACGCGTTTGAATTTTACAAGCGTCGAGGACGGTACAGGTCCAAGTCCGCTCGCCCCGCCAATTGGGCGTAGATATCGGTGATCTGCTGCCTGCCGGCTCGCAACTCCTGAGCGGCGGTAATTTGTCCAGTTGATGCAATTTGATAGAAATAATCAGCCGGCAATTCGAAGCTCATCCCCAATGAATCGATGGGAATATCGGCAACGATGATGCATTCACACCGAAAGTCGTGGGCGCCGCTCTTGTCGATCGCGTCGCCACTGAACGTCAATAAGAAATCTGGCGGGATCGGTTCGTCGTCATCGTCGTCGAAGTCTCCCAGGTCGCCGTTGTCCTCATTTTCCTCGCTGTTTAACTCGACCAGTTCGATGGACTCAACGAATGTCTTGGGATAGCAGCGGCCTCGAAGCAGGTCGGTTTCCAACACCGCTTGTAAACCATCTTCGATCCATTGGCGCATCGTGATTGGCAAGACAGAGGCCGCATCCTCGGACTGAGCCGAGATCGCTTCAATGGCTAGCGCCGAGATACATTGATCGGGCAGCATCGGCATCGCCTCATCCCAGCGCGCTGCGATCGGGTCATCGCTGAGCCAATGGCGGGCGAACCAATCATTTTGAAAAGTCGGACCGATTCGCTCGGTGGTAGTACCAACATCGGGCCGTTGCGGTGACCAAACATCCAACCCCGCCAGCAACTTCACGTTGTAGCCAAGATACCGGCCGTATAAGGCAGCCTCGATACCAACTGGGGTTGTGCCGAGAACCACAATGGAGCCTGGCGGATCGAGCGTGGGCGAATCACTAAAATGGGAATCAAGCGTCATGGAGTCGTTCGTAGCGGAGCATGGAAAATTTGCGGTGATCAATCTAGCTGACACGGCCCGTGAGATACATTGGTCAACAGCGAGCTCGACAGCACGCTCCTCTCCCCAACTCAACAACACCTGTCCATCTGGCGGCACAACTGGCTAGTGCCGCCGGAAAAATTGCTCTAGCGAAGGAACCTTAGGGACAGGAACCTTAGGGACAGGAACCTTAGGGACAGGAACCTTAGGGACAGGAACCTTAGGGACAGGCGAATCTTAGTGACAGAGCACTTTGTGGCGTGATTCGACGCTGGCTAACAATCGATTTCCATGTTGCGGCGTCCACAGCAAACTGGCGTCAACGCAAGCGTGGCAACCGCGATGAACAAAGACGGATTCGAAATTCTGAGGTTGATTTCCTCGCGGAGGCGAGGGTGAAACGGGAAAGCTGAAAAAAGTGGCTGGGGGCGAGCGTACTCGCAGGCTGGCAAAGCACGCTCTTCTTGCCCCCGCCACGACAATCAAATGGGCGATAGGCCTATTCGGGCTGTGGCGGTTGCGCCCAGTCTTGGCTTCGTAGGTAGCCGCAAACTTATCGAATCGTTTGGGGTTGCAAATGAAACACTGTGATTCAGGGCGGTCGTGCTCATCGCACCAGTCGCCAGCCTCCTTGAATGTCGACACCAATGTCTTGTCACACCGGGCACATTCCTCTTCAGGTACGCCGTGCTCGACGCACCACCATCCGCCGTGGCTGAGATCGACATTCGTTGCCGCGACCGGTTCGGCGGTTCCGTCCGATGCTGTCTCGCTCTGACTGCATCCAGTCAACGCGAGCGCGCCCACCAGTACTACAGCTGCAGATGCACGCGTCGCTAAAATCCAACTCATCTTCATCGAAAAGACTCCTTCGGCAGTGCCGAATCAGGGGGAAAACTATACCGTCACGGGTTCGGGCAGTCGCTTGCGTTCGGGCGGATGCCCTGGCTCAAGTTCCTGCTCGACCACAGGATCGGTCGGTTCGTGAGGTTGACGATGATGACCATCACCATCGTCTCCATCTCCTTCAAACTTCTCTACTGGCAGATTGAAAACAACGTAAAGCACTCGAAGCACGAGCAAACTCATCACCATCGCGCTACATACGCCACCAATCACAACCGTTGCAAGTGGTCGCTGGACTTCCGCGCCCATGCCTGTGCTGAATGCCATCGGGACGAAGCCAAGGCTGGCCACCAACGTTGTCATCAAAATAGGTCGCAATCGGGTCATCGCGGCTTCTTCCACGGCTTCGTCAAGTGAACGACCGCGCCTGCGCAGTTGCCGAATCGTCGATACGAGCAGCATGTCGTCGAGGACCGCCACGCCGGACAGCGCAATGAACCCGACCGCCGCCGAAATCGAGAATGGCATGTCGCGAATCCACAGGGCCAGAACGCCGCCAATCCAGGCGAACGGGACACCGGTGAACACACGTATCGAATCAATCCAGTTGCGATACGTCATGTACAGCAATGCCAGGATCATTAATAAGGCAATCGGAACCACGATCATCAAACGCAACTGGGCGCGTTGCAAGTTTTCGAATTGGCCGCCCCACTCGACTCGGTAGCGGCCCGGTGGCAACTGGACCTTCTCGGCAACGACGCGTCTCGCTTCGGCAACGAAGCTGCCCAGATCGCGCCCTCGCACGTTCGACTCGATCGTGATCCGTCGCTGATACCAATCCCGCTTGATCGTGTTGGGACCATCTACTTTTTCGATGCTCGCTAAACGCGACAGCGGAATGCGTTGTCCCGACGGCGTTGCGACCAAGATCTGCTTGATCGCTTCGGGACTCGCTCTCGCCTTCTCTGGTAAACGGATGATGAGTGGGAAACGCAATTGACCCTCGTAAACTTCGCCCACGTTGTGGGTCCCAAGAGAACGAACCAGATTCATCACAGTGCTGGCCGGGATCCCATACCTCGCAATTTCATCCTGCTTGACACGGATTTGCAAAAGCGGTTGTCCCGAGATTTGTTCGACCTTGACATCTTCAGCGCCCGGAATCGTCTTCAATACCCGCTCAATCTCGCTGCCTTTTTCCACCATCAAATCCAAGTCGTCGCCGTAGAGAATGGCAGCAACATCGCTGCGAACACCTGAGACCATCTCATTCATTCGCATCTCGATCGGCTGTGACATGGCAAGCCGTGGGCCTGGTAGATCTCGCAGCTCTTCCTGGATCGCGACCGTCAACTCTTCCTGCGTCCCGGCGCGTGTCCACTTCTCGCGTGGTTGAAGTGTGACGAAGAGGTCGGTTAATTCCGTGCCCATGGGGTCGGTCGCGATTTCGGCCGTGCCCACTCGGCTCCACACCTGAGCGATTTCATCGGGGAATTTTTCAAGCAGCACCTGCTCCATTCTCGTGTTGTAGCGAATCGATTCTTCCAGCGTCGTCCCCGCCAATCGGACCACGTTGATCGTAATCGCACCTTCAGATAAACGCGGTACGAACTCGCTTCCAAGATTGGGAGCCACGAGTCCAAAGACGCTGACAAGCAGCAACAGCGCCGAGCCGATGACAAACGTCTTGTGGTGCATCGTGAATCGCAGCACCGGCGCGTAGAGGCGTTTCAGGATTCGAATCAGTAGCGGCTCTTTCTCTTGAATATCTTTTGGCAGAAACAGGCTGGCCAATACCGGCATCAAGGTCAGTGAAAGCACCATCGAACCGGCCAATGCCATGATCACCGTTAGCGCCATGGGGCGAAACAGCTTTCCCTCCACGCCTTCGAGCGTCAGTATCGGTAGGTACACGATCATGATGATCAGTTCACCGAACATGGTCGGCTTGCGAACTTCAATCGCCGCGTCGCGAATGATTTCGAGCCGACTTTTGCCCTGCTTGTCATGAGCCAAGTGCCGCACGCAGTTCTCAATCATCACGACCGAGCTATCAACGACCAAGCCAAAGTCGATCGCCCCGAGACTAAGAAGACTGGCCGCAATGCCGAACTTCAACATGCCCGAGAATGCGAATAGCATCGAAAGCGGAATCGCCATGGCAACGATTAAGCCTGCTCGCAAATTGCCAAGAAAGATGAACAGGACGGCGACAACCAGCAATCCACCTTCGAAGAGGTTCTTCTGAACCGTGTGAATGACATGATCGATCAATTCCGTGCGGTCGTACACGGTTTGAATCTTCACACCCGGTGGCAACGTGGCTTGGATGCTGGCAATCTTCTCTTTGATGGACCATGTGACTTCGTTGCTGTTCTCGCCCATCAGCATGAATCCCAAACCGAGCACGGCTTCACCGCGTCCATTCGCGGTGACCGCGCCGCGGCGAATCTCATGGCCGAGCTGGACATCAGCCACGTCGCTCACCCGCACGGGCACGCCTTTGACCGCCGTGATCACAATATCGCCGATCTCTTGAAGATTGACAGTTCGCCCCACACCGTGGACCAGCAACATCTCGCTGCCATCGGTGACTGTACCTCCGCCGACATTCTCGTTGTTGGACGCAATCGCATCCGATACCTCCTCGAATGTCAGCCCGTACTTGAAGAGCCGCTCCGGATCGAGACGCACTTGATACTGCTTTTCGTAACCACCCCAACTGTTGACCTCAGCGACGCCACGAACCGACCGCAATTGCGGTTTGACCACCCAGTCGTGGATGGTTCGTAACTCGCTCATTCGTTTGATGCGTTCTTCCCGCGAAGCTTCCGAAAAATCAGCACCGTCGTAAACCAAGACGTAGTGAAACACCTCTCCCAAGCCCGTGGAGACCGGACCCATCTGAGGTCGCTGTATGCCGTCGGGCAATTCGACGGTCGACAACCGTTCGTTGATCAGTTGTCGGGCAAAGTAGATGTCGATGTCGTCATCAAAGATCACGACGACTTGAGACAGTCCAAACTTTGAAATCGAACGGAGCTGGTCCAGTCCCGGCAGCCCGCTGATCGCTTGCTCGACCGGAAACGTGATCTGTCGCTCAATCTCTTCGGAGCCTAGCGATGGCGCAACGGTATTGATTTGAATCATCACCGGCGTGGTGTCCGGAAACGCATCAATATCAAGTTGCCGTAGCGAGAAACCGCCGACAACGGCGAACAGCAGCGTCGCCAAAATCACCATGGCGCGGTGTCGGAGTGAAAAATCAATGAGCCAATTAAGCATGTTCGCGGACCTTTATTCGACGACGCAGCAACCTGCACCCAGGCTGTTTTTTAGTAATTGGGCGCGGAGCACGTCGCTACCCGCTGTTGCAATGACTTCCCCTGGCAACACACCCGATAGCACCTCGGTTTGATCCCCATTGACGGCTCCCAAGCGGATGCTGCGAACGTGAAAAAGCTTGGCGCTCTCGGGACTGTCGAAGTAGTTCTTGTCGCGAACGAAGACGACTTGGCAGCATCCCTCCCAGTGCGATGCACCGGTGGGGATCACGATCGCATCAGACTCGTTTCGCAAGACAACTTCGCCGGTACCAAACGTTTCACTTCGCAGGCGCCCGTCAGGGTTATCCAGCACGGCTCGCACCCGAACCATCCGCGTCATGCGATCCGCAGTCGTGCTGATCCAATCGAGCTTCCCGACCACAGTTTCGCGACTTCCGTCAGCGTGAAATTTCACCGTCTGTCCGAGGGCGAGTTGGTCCATGTTTTCGAGCGGTACGTTCAACGTCAGCCACATCTGGCGAACGTCGGCAACCTGAAATAGAATCCGTGCTGGATCCACGACTTCACCTCGGGCCACGCTACGCTCGACAACAACGCCCTCGATCGGGGAGCGGACCGGCAACAGGTTGGACGTGACCGTTTGAGAATTCATTTGATCGCGCATCGAATCGGGAATACCGAGCAAACGCAGTTCGTCGAGCACTTGCTGCTCGGTCAGCCCCTGCAGCGAGTTGACATCGGCGGGTAGTCCCAGATTCCGCAGCGACTGGTCGGCGGCCAGCACATCAGCTTGGGCTTTCGCGAGTGCCGCCTCAGCATCCAAAATACGCGATCCGGCGACGGCGTTGCGAGCCTCGCTCAGACGCGCGACGTTCTGCTGCTGTAGCTTTCGTTCGGCCAGTGCCCTCAGCAATGTTGTCTTCAGCTCGCTGACTGCTGCCGCATCGATCACAGCCAATACCTCGCCCTTGGCCACGGGGTCGCCAACATTCTTGTTCACCAACCAAACCGTCCCCGGCAGTCGTGAAGCCAGACTGGCTTGGCGGGTCGGGTCGTAGACGATTTCGCCACTGCCCGTGATCGCTTCCACGATTGGAGCACGTTCCACCAGCTCGACGTCAACGCCAGCCTGCCGCACGGACTCGATCGAAGCGAATTGAATTCGTGTTCGATAAACCTGGCAAGCACTGTTATTCTCTTTCCGCGGAGCAACCGTTAAGGCGCGGGATGCTCGTTCCAAGTCATCTGGCAAGATCGAGGGAGTCTTTTTCAACTGCGCGATGTCGGGATGTTCCAGAACGCAGTTATGCACGCCGTGAACTTCGCACCAGCCATAGTCAGGTCCTTCCGGCATCAAGGTCGGGTCGCACTGAACGCAAATCGACTCGGGCACCCCGTGCTCATCACACCAATCGTTAGCGACTGGGTCGGCAGTACCGGTCAAAGCGGCGAATTTCGGAATTCGCCAGTCGTTGTGATGTCCGTAATAAAACACCGCAGCAAAACCAATGAGGACCAGCGTGGGCCCGATTACGCCCAGCACCCGGGATAGCGCACGCCGCAACGGTTCATGTTGCTCTGACTTCGTACCCGGTCGAATCTCAGGTGTCTCGACACCACGGTCGTTGATGGGCGGCTGGGCCGATTGCCGGATTGGCCTCTGTTTCGTCGCATCAATAATGGAATGACTCACGAGCAAACTCCTGCTGGTAAAAGATTGAACGAATCGGGAACGAAACCGTTGCGATCCCGACCACGACCCGGGCGTGGATGCAAGCTAACCAGTCACGACAAACGGACAGGCGCAGCGACGAACCAAGATTGGTAACGGCAACACAGTTCGCTGGTTAGAAAGCGATGGCCAGCAGCGGCCTAGAGCAAATAAGAAGCGTGCGCGATGCGCACCGATCTCCCCGTAGGCAGATCGAGTCGGCGAGGCACTTCCTTGAACCGGACGACGGTCGTTTTCGATAGGTCAAGCGTGTCCAAGCTGAGCGGGGCAAACTCCAGCATCCATTGAACACTCAACACCACACGCGACTGAGTCTCGGGAGCAACTTGGCATTCACAGCCGCCTTCGCATGGACAGGGGGAATCCGTAGGGGGCGCGTCCCCCTCGCCACAAGGCCCCTCATGACTGCAACAGCAATCGGAGTGCAACGGCCTGATGTCGGAAACCACTTCATGCGCATTGTCACCTCCACCGGCACAACATACCGGGCACGCAACCACACGAAGTGCGATAAACGACAAGAAAAACAGACGAAACACGAGTGGGATGGCGACCTTACTGTCAAGAAAAATCAAAATGAGGCAACCTCACCCTACACGATAGGCAGTCTTCTCGCAATAGTATCACCATCGTGGTCACGAACACCTCCCGCATCAAACGGATCGGGTTCGAATGGCGTGGACTTAGTGAGCCGACGGCGCCAGCCGCGAGTTCTTCGCACCGGATTGCCGGTCTGGTGCAGGGCGAAATCGACGGGCCCCGCGTTTGCTACTGCATCAACAAGGATGCGATGGCCAAGCTAAAGGGGTTGATCGCGGAACTTCAAGGGGTGCGCTGAGACACTGTTTACCAGCGGGTGTCCAATCACAGGAATAAAAATTTTAATCAAACGTATCGTGCTTCGGCGATAGGCGAAAGCGTGCGAAGGAGCACAGGATGAGTGAGCCAAAATGGATCGACGATGTGCGAGACCAGTTCAACAAATCGACCCGAGTATTACGAACACTCAAATATCCGCTGGTCCTTGCCATCATCGCCGGCATTGTCTGGTATATCCGCAGTCAGCCGATTCCAGTCGAGAGTCATGTGGTAGCGACTGGTCCTGTGGTGCGGAGTGTAATGGGTACGGGCACGCTCGAAGCACGCGTTCGCACGACGGTCAGCCCGAAGATTCAAGGCCGAATTGCTCATGTGCTAGTCGACCAAGGCTCGGCGGTCAAAGCTGGGCAACTACTTGTTCGCTTGGACGATGAGGATCTAGCTCAACAAGTGCGAATGGCGACGGCGGTCATTGGTTCGTCCGAGGCGACCTTGGGTCGCTTTCGCGCCGAGATCGAGCAAGCCAAATCCACGTTCACTAAGACCGAAGCAGACATCATTCGCAACCAGAAATTGTCCAAGGCAAACTCGATCAGCCAATCGGAGTTCGATCAATCAAAGGAAGCGTTTGAACTGTCAAAGTCCGGACTGCTCAGAGCTGAAGCGAATTTGCTGGAGGCTGAACAGCAAGTGCAACTCAATCGCGAAACACTGAAGTTCCAAGAGGCACGTTTGGATGACGCCAAGTTGCTCGCTCCGTTCGACGGCTTGGTGATCGAACGAGAACGCGACGCCGGGGCAATCGTAGTTCCCGGTTCACCTATTCTGCAACTGATTTCGCTCGACGAACTGTGGATTTCGGCATGGGTCGACGAGACCGAAATGGACCAACTCAAAGACCAGCAGCCTGCGAAGATTGTCTTCCGATCACAGCCGACAGACGCATTTGAAGGTGTTGTGGCAAGATTAGGTAAACAATCCGATCGTGAGACTCGTGAGTTCACCGTGGACGTCCGAGCGTTGAAGCTTCCTGAGACTTGGGCCATTGGCCAGCGGGCAGAAGTCTATATCGAAACCGCACGTGTCGAAGACTGTGTTTGGGTTCCTGCTGGATTCCTACTAAAACACGGCGATCAGCAGGGCCTGTATGTCGACGCTGGCGGCGTAGCAGAATGGCGAGCTGTCAAGACAGGCATTGAAGGCCGCGATAGGGTTGAGGTCCTCGAGGGGCTGGTCGCTAGTGAAATCATCATCAAGCCATCACAGCCAACGGCAAAGTTGGGCGATCGCAGAAAGGTGTTGATCCCATGAACCTCGCCTTCAAAGACATCCGCAAAAACCTCGGTCGTTTTGTGATCACGACTGTCGGCATCGGTATGTTGCTGATGATCGTCATGGGAATGGCCGGCATCTATCGAGGGCTGCTCGAAGATGCCACATTCCTGATCAACAAGATCGGAGCCGACCTGTGGATCGTTCAGCAAGATACGCGTGGCCCGTTCGCTGAGCTATCGCGGGTACCCACGAGCTTGGTTTATCGTGCGCAAACTGTACCGGGTGTAGAATCGGCGCGCGAGTTCGTCTTTCACACGATTCAGAGACAGCATCGCGGCGCGCTGCTGCGAATGTCGATCTTGGGATTGAGTTGGCCCGAAGACAAGGGCGAATGGTTGCCCTTGATCGCGGGGCGTCCGCTGCGTCAGAACCACTTTGAAATCATCGCCGACAAGTCGCTGGGACTAGAGCTTGGCGAGAAGCTATCCCTCGGAAAAGACGAATACACGATCGTCGGGATTGCCGCGGGCATGGTGGGCACCGGAGGTGACGGCATGGCCTTCACGACGTTGCTCGATTCACAAGCCATCCAGTTCGATTCGCCTTCCGAAGCGATCCGATTGGAACGGGCCGCGCGTGACAATCGCGGCCAAGGGAGCGAGGTTTTTCTGCAACAGCCACAGTTGACTGAGCAACTGGCGCTGCCCGCGTCACAGTTGCCGGCAATCGCCAAGCCTTCATTGAGTGCGGTGCTCGTCACGATCAAACCTGGAGCCGATCTGGGAAGCATTCAAACACTCATCGGAAGCTGGCAAGACGTCTCCGTGTACACCACGGCCGGCCAGGAAGACCTGCTGGTTCAAGGCATCGTCGATAAGGCCCGCAAGCAACTGTTTATGTTCCGCGTGCTGCTGACGATCATCGCCGCCATCATCATGGCGCTCATTATCTACACACTGACGCTCGACAAAATTTATGCGATCGCACTGCTGAAGCTGATCGGTGCACCAAATCGCGTTATTCTCGGCATGATCCTTCAGCAAGCGTTACTGCTTGGCGGGCTTGGGTACCTCGTCGCGTATGCCGTAGGCACTCAGCTTTTTCCGAGATTTCCCCGTCGAGTGGTTCTGACAAACGAAGATCTCATTCAGTTGGCGATTGTTGTGTTCGTGATTTCGGTGCTGTCCAGCTTGATGGGGATCTGGAAAGCGATGAAGGTCGAACCCAACAACGTGTTGATGAGCTAACGCGGGGGCAACCATGAATAAAACCGCTACTCAACTGACCGATTCCGTCGGACCAAAATCAACGAAGCTGGCCATCGAGACGCGTGGTCTTCGCAGAGTTTATGGTGAGGGGAACACCGAAGTGATCGCGATGCAGGATGCCTCCGTTTCCGTTCGACAAGGTGAAGTGGTCGCACTGTTAGGTCCTAGTGGTTCTGGCAAGTCGACTTTTCTCACGGCAATCGGTCTGATCAATCCACCCACCAGTGGCCAGATTTGGATTGGTGACGAGTTGGTCATGGATGGTCCCCAACCCCAGACCGATGTAAGAGCGTTTCGACGCAAGCACATCGGATTTGTCTTCCAGAAGTCCAACTTGATCGACTTCTTGAATGCTCGCGAGAATGTGCAAATTGCAATGGAGCTGAATGGTTTGTCACACCGAGCGGCTGGAAAGCGAGCTCAAGAACTGCTCGAGTCACTTGGAGTCGGTGATCGCGCCAACCACGAAGTCTCGATGCTCTCCGGCGGACAGCAACAGCGAGTCGCGGTCGCCCGAGCGCTCGCCAATCATCCCAGCGTCCTGCTTGCAGACGAACCGACTGCCGCACTCGATAGTTTTCGCGGTCGGCAGGTGATGGAACTGTTCCGCGACGTCGCCAGGCAACACGGCGCAGGAGTCATTGTCGTCACGCACGATCATCGAACACTGGATGTCTTTGACACGATCTACGAAATGGAAGACGGAGTCATTCGAGTCTCAACGGCTCAATCAAATCATTGACCCAGTTTTTTCAGGAGGTGCCTCCATGCCCGAAACACCCCACAAACACTGCTGTGGAAAAATGTTTCCACACGGTCAACGTCATCACGTCGATGGAAAGGCATTCAAACTCCGTGAAGTCGGTCCAGTGGGGATGTGGGTCCGCTCACGTGTTTTAGAGACAGACCTCGCCGAGTGGGACGACTGCCGATCTTGCGCGGAATTTCCGCACTGTTCCCAGCTTTGCATGGCAAGAATCGCTCTGGAGACGATTGCGAACCATGAATGATTCGGGAGCTCAAGCGTTTTGAGCTCGGCTTTACTGCGGACCACTGGCTTCAAATTTCGAGAATGAACTGCTGGTCCTGTTTGCATAAGCAACCAACGCCAGCATGACAGGAACTTCGACCAACACACCCACGATCGTTGCCAGCACCACTGGTGACGATGCACCAAACAAAGTAATTGCAACTGCCACAGCAAGCTCGAAGAAGTTGGATGCACCAATCATGCCCGCAGGTGCCGCAACGTCGTGATGGCAGTGAAGTCGATAGCAAACTCCATAGGCTAGAAAGAATATCAGCACCGTTTGAATGACCAGCGGAATGGCGATCAGAAGAATGTGCAACGGATTGTTGATGATCACTTCTCCCTGGAACGAAAAGATCAGAACCAGTGTCAGCAACAGGCCGGCGATCGTAATGTTGTTGAACTTCGGGATGAACGCGTTTTGAAAGTACTCTTCACCTTTCGAGCGGATCACCAGATTTCGCGTGAGTACTCCACCAACCAGTGGTACGACCACGAACAAGACCACGGAGACGATCAGGGTCATCCATGGAATGGTGATCCCACCAATTCCAAGCAGGAACGCTACGACGGGCGTAAAGGCAATCAAGATGATCAAGTCATTGGTTGCCACTTGTACGACCGTGTAGGCCGCATTCCCGCGTGTCAGGTGACTCCAAACAAAAACCATCGCCGTGCAGGGAGCAGCCCCAAGCAGAACCGCACCGGCAAGGTACGCCTTCGCCAGATCCGGTGAAATCCACGGTTGGAAGACCACGTAGAAAAAGAAGGCCGCGATGCCGAACATCGTGAACGGCTTGATGAGCCAATTCACGATCCAGGTAACAAAAAGCCCTTTCGGATTTTTGCCCACGTTCTTCACGCTGGCAAAATCGACCTTCATCATCATCGGATAGATCATCAGCCAGATCAAAACCGCGATCGGAATCGAAACTTTCGCATATTCGAACTTTGCGAGAAAGGCTGGGACGGCTGGCACGAACTTACCAATGAGCACTCCGATCACCATGCAGAGGGCGACCCAGTAGGTGAGATTCTTCTCAAAGAAGCTGATCGCTGGTTTTTCAGCTTGATCCATTACGAATGTCTTTCTGATTGGTTTACTTGCGAACGGATTCGCCCCGTACGGCGAAATGTGAACTCGGGGAAAGCGAGGGCGATGCTTTAGCAGCACCACGCTTGGGACGGCAGCCTTCGATTGCCTTTGCCAGTGTGCGAAACGCGCCTGTCAGGTGCTTGTAGCGAACTTCGTAGAAGACCATTCTCCCTTGTTTCGTCGCGGAGAGAACGCCGGCTTTCTCCAACACTCCTAAGTGCCGCGAGACCACTGAGAAGTCAACTGCGCAGCACTCAGCCAATTCGGTGACCGAACAGGCACGACCGCACTTAGCCAAGCATGAAAACAGTTTCAACCGCGTCGGCTCCCCCAACGCCTTGAAGAGTTCAACGTCGAGCAGATCATCGATCGGCCCGCAACACTGAGATGCTTCTTGTGGTTTCATGGCCAACTCTCTTTTTAATGCGTGTTTGCGTCAGCGTGCAAGCGTAGTGCCTTCCCCAGCGATCGTCAAGATGCTAAAAACGGCTGCATTCCGTAGCTGACCACAGCAATTCCATCCTCCGCGGAACCGAGAATTGGAACCTCGCTAACTCGCATCGAGCCAGAAGAAAGACCAACGAAGAAAGACCAACGATGATCGCAAAGCAACCCGCGCCATCAGCTAGCTCGCTCTATCCGGAACTGCTCCGATATCTGAATGAATGAGTAACGGAAATTGAAGCGATCCCTAGCGATCGAAAGACAGAGTTGGCGAAGGTTGCCGAACACGTTCGGGAACGTGTGTCGAAGTCCGAGCCAGCCAAGCTTACCTTTATCTGCACACACAATTCGCGACGTAGCCATCTCTCACAGATCTCCGATTACTGGCCCTCGATCCACGAAGTCACCAACGAAAACAACCTTTCGATCGGAATGCCGATAGCCAAGACCATGCTGCTGGTAGACAAGCGATATCATCAGGCTTTTTAGCTCAGCAGCATGACCGTGAATGTCACCGATGATGTCGTAGTGTTTCGCCATAACTACCCACTTGACGACGGATTCGGGTTGATATGCAGCAGATTCTGAGTGGCACACGTTTCGCAATCACGATAGAAACACGCGCCTTTTTTTCGAAGCTTAGCTTTGCCATCACAAACTTCGCATTTCTGCGGCACAGTCTTTTTAGTCGCACAGGCACGGCACTGAAGATAATAGCCATAGCGACCATACAAACTTTCAACGTCGGTCACCTCCTCGCGGCGGTGCTGAGCCGGGACGTCGCGGCGAATTCGCAGAGTACTTCTCGGTCGTTTCGCGGCCTTCGGTGTCAACAAACGTGAACTCGGCTGAACCATCCTTTGCCAGCGTGTACGAAACGATTCGCTTTCCGTACCGCCGCTATCACAACCGAATCGAGCAGTTCAATGAGGTTCTGTTTTTCTGCGTCAGGCATGGTGTTTCTCGTTCACGCCAACTTGGCTCCGTTGGGGATCGACTTGTCTGGGACCGCTAGGATGCACGCCAGCCATCACCTGGGGTTCCTTGTTCCCAACAAAGACGCTGAAAACTGACGCAGGGTCGCGGCGTCGCGCAAACACTCTTCGCCCACCTCACCACCATTGCTCAATCAAGTGGCTACCAAACCATTTCGCTGCCATGATATAGTTTCCCGTACTGTATCGAAACGCTCCCCCCGCGTCATGCTTGCGATCCATACGTGATACTCCTCGACAAGTGCGTCCGTAAAAGCATCTTTCCACGGGTCAAACGTACGAATCAGTCGATACATCGCCCTTTCTTCTTCGCTGCTGAGTTCGCAGCGAGCCATTTACCTTAATCGATTCACGTCGACTTCGGGAGACCAGGATTCACCGCGTGAGTCACCATCGGTAGAACCAACCATCGTGCACCTTTTCTGCTTTGGGTACCTTGCACCCGCTATCGCCCTCGATTGCTCGACACCATTCTTCCGAAAAAAAATTCGTGCACCACTGACGTTGATCGGCCCCGGCGGATTTCGCCCGTCCATTCCATGAGAGAGCCAATCATTAAGGCTTCGTGCTCTTCTTCAAGCCGAAAGTAGGCTCTTCGCCACGGACTAGCATGTCAATGAACTCTTGAAACCGCCGCTCGCGAGTTTCTGGCTTCTTCGCGGACGTTAATCCGGTGGTGATCACAAAGCGGCTGGATTTGCTGAGCGTTTTGTAGAAACACTTGGCTTTCGAATTCCGCTCAACCGCATTGACGAAATCCGCCGGCACTTCGCTTTCGCTCGCTGGGGCATATGCATTCTCCCAACGTCCGTCCGCCTTGGCAGCTTCGACTTCAGCCATTCCCGGTGGCCTCATTCGGCCTTCGCTGATAAGCCGTAATGCATTCTCGCGATTGCGTTTGGACCAAATGCTGCGAGATTGCCGCGGTGTGATTCGCTGCAAATACGCCTCATCGTCGATCGATTTCTTGATGCCATCAATCCAGCCCCAACAGAGTACCTCCGTGACGATTTCTCCCCAAGTCACACTCCTCTTTCCGATCTTCTTCTTAAACACTTTGACCCACAGTTCGCTTTCGGACGCGTGATTAGCCTCAAGCCAATCGGCCAGTTTTTCCGGTGTCACGAAGCTTTTCGTTGTCTTGCGAGTTGGTTGAAGCATCGCGCTGGTCGTCTTTGCCGTGGCGGGGAAGTATGCCTGATTGAGCTTTCGTTATTGAGCCTGCAGAAATCTCAGATGATGAGCAGCATGAGCGGCATGAATTTGCAGAATCGTCTGCCGAGGGACGCGACCGAACGCCGGGTGCGGTGCAAAGGGTGCCGTGTGATCCATCATTCGGTCAACGCTTCGGTGAAACCTATCCACTTCGAATGCGTCGTCACTGTCGTCCGGCGGCATGAAGGCTTTGATGGTGCGGATGCGAGGCTGCGAATCGGTATCGAGTAACTTTGGCAACAGCCACCAACGCATCACGGGCCTGAGCGGTGCGAACAGCGACAGCCAAAACGGGTAACCGTCAATGCTTGGGTTCTGAACCAACGTCAGGTGGTGACAAATCTGACCCAACGACCAGTTTCCGCTGCGGACGTAGCCGAAATCAAGAAGACGTCTTGCCTCTTGAGCGGCTTCGTCAAGCGTTTCGAATTTCAATCGGCGAAGTGTGCTCACAACGTTTCGTCGAGGGATGGGTTTGGGAAGGTCCGCGATTTTCAACGTGTTTGGTGGACCGTATCTCGCGGCGTGGATGGCTTTCATGAGGTGTTGTGAAGCTTTGGCAAGAAGATGACGGGCAAGAAAATGGCCGGCAAAAAAATCGGTGCGTGGGTGAATGGTGGGGCTGGTTCGAATTATTGGATTTCGGCTTGCTTAATTTGATCGACCAATTTGAGGGCTTCGCGAAAACTCAATCCGCCCACTTTGTCTTCCCAAGCCATGTTGCCGTATCGGCCAGAAACCCGGCCGCGACGAAACAGTACAAGCGAACCGATGAAACCGACGACGCCAACGACCAGCGATGGGATCAGGGCGGTTGGATACAACATTTGTGGGAAGCCCGCCGCGACGCCCGCCGGAATCCACAACCACCACCATGAAAAACCGATCAGCGGACTGAATCGCAAGTACAGCGATCTTGCCGAACCCAATCCATCGGCAATGATGGAGACCGGATGGGAATAGTCGATCTTCTTGATGCGAACGATCACCGCGATGGCGGTGGCGATCAAGAGAACGCCGTAGACGTGCATGATCAGGCCGGATGCGAACCGTGCGTTGGACTGGCCGGCACCCGACCAACCGGAAACGCCCAGTCCTATCAGAGCGATGCCGATGACGATTTGCAAAATCTGCCATCGGACCAGCGGTCGCATCGTTTGGCGAACTTGGTTCATCAAATCACGTCGCCCCAATAGCATCCGCGCCGCGAGTTCTTGATCGGCGATGCCAGATGATCGGATGGCCGATGGAGCGGTGCGGTGGCTTGCGCCCGCTGAAGTTTGGTCGACCGTGATCGCCAAGTCGACGCCTTCGGTTTGGCTAATCGATTGCAAGTCCGATTTGATCTCGCTGGCCGCTTGGTAGCGTCGCTCGGGTTCTCTTTCGAGCGTTCGCAGGACGACGTCGTCGAGCCGCACATCGATCGCGACTTTTTTTGACGGAACTTCAAAACGCCCGATCGGCAATTCGCCGGTCAGCAATTCGTAGAACACGACGCCCAATGAATAGATGTCCGCGCGATGATCGACCGCGTGCGTGCCCTCGAATTGTTCGGGGGCCATGTAGCGTGGCGTCCCCATGACTTGATGCGTGCCGGTCAAGTGGTTCGTTGACGTCGAACCGCCCAAAATTCGCGACAATCCAAAGTCAACGATCTTCACCGATCCGTCGCGAGTCAGCAGAATGTTTTCGGGTTTGATGTCGCGGTGAATGACTCCGTTTTCGTGGGCGTATTGCAACGCGTCGCACAACTGAGGCACGATCGCGAGCGATTGCTCGGGCGACAATTCGCCGGCGGTAACAACGTCGCGAAGTGTGGGGCCGTCGACGTATTCCATCAAAAAGAAAAACGTTTCGTCGACGTGTCCAAATTCGTAAACCGACACGATGCTGGGGTGATTTAACTTCGCCAACGTGCGGGCTTCGCGAGTGAACCGCAATGAAAATTCGGCGTCGTGGGCAAACTCGCTCGGCAGAATTTTCAGCGCGACGACGCGATCGAGTCCTTCTTGACGCGCCTTGTAAACCGCTCCCATGCCGCCGGCGCCGAGCAATGCGATGATCTTCAAACTCGGAAACAACCGTGCGACCCGCTCGATCGATGCGGGCTGAAACGGACGCCCCGACCGTTCCGATGCGTCGAACAGTTCGGCGATCAACGTATTCGCATCGGGAAACCGCTCGGCGTAATCCTGCTGGGTCGGCGTTTCATCGCGTCGTTTTCGATAGTCAATGTCCAACGCGATCAATTCGGCCAATAGGGCGTCGTGTGGCTTCCCGGTCAAGTCGCCCGGAATGGCGCTTTCGATCGACGGACGCTCGCCTGATTGCCACGCTTTTTCAAAATCCGCACACAGATCGTCAATCCGCTCGAGCGTCGCGATCGGTAGTTGTGGTTGGCGAAAGTTCATGGGCGGACTTCATGGGTTGTTGTAATTTTTCGCGAATCAGATGCAATCGCCGCTCGATCGTTCGTTCGGAACAATCAAAACGGAGGGCCAATTCCGCGTTTGAATAGCCCTCTAACTTGGCACCCGCCAAATCGTGAAGTTGCCCGACACCCAAAACCGAAAAAAACTTTTTGGCCGTTTCCTGCATCGTCACGACCATCTCGGGCGACGGCTCGTTGCCGATGATCTCGATGACGCGATCGTCGTCGCTACCCGCGTGGATCGATTGAATCTGCACGTTGCCACCGCGACGCACCCGGCCGTCGCGACGACGTTTGTCGACGATCTTACGCGCTGCCATGCGAAGCAGCAAATACCACAAATCGTCTCGATCGGCCATGTCCGGAAACCGCCCGGCCTCAGCCGCCTGATAAAAACTGTCAAACACACTCAGCACCACGTCCTCTTCGTCGGACACCGCTCGGTTGCCGCCCTGCAAGCGCGCTCGAACCGAGCGGACCAAGCGATCGAAGTAGTGCTGCCAAATTTCATCGGCCGCAACGGAATCCCCGTGTTTGACCTGCTGGATCCAGTGGCTGATGGATGGGTTCACTGCGATAGCTACAATACGATCATGAGAAAATGTAAAGCTGTGTCAGTCGTCATTATGGTCGCTTACCTAATGGCCGTGGTGATCCATCCGTAAGAAGTTACGGCGGATGCAGCTTCCGCCAATACGTGGGTCTTTTTTGCTTCAGGAAATTTCACAGGCATTCTGTGCCGAAGCGGCCTTCAATCACGCAGCCGACCATTGAGAATTGGTTTTCGGTGGCAAGTTTTCGGTCCACACCATGGAGGAGATCAATCTCAGCATGGGCGTCGACGCTGGTGAGTTCCTGGATCAGCTTCCCAGACCCGCCCCGCAGCAAGAAGCGGAGTTCCTCGCTGCCACGGCGGACTGCAAAGGCGTCACGTTCCTGTCCAAGCATACGGTAGTCTCTCCGTGGCCATCACAGTGGCTTTCATTGGGGCTCTTTCACAAGCTGATTTCGGGGTTGATCTATGGTTCAAGCGATCAAAAACTTCGAGTGACCGTCAGGTTATGGAGTTCTACTTGAACAGAGACTCTCTGTTTCAATCAACCGCGAGTTTTTCTAATAACTTGAAGGGCAGGTAGAGTCGCATTGGGTAGCCAGGGAGTTCGGCGAAATCGAAGTGCTGATAGAACGCTTTGGAAGGGGCGTCGACGCAGTCGAGAATGACGGCGATGAACGCGAAGGTTTCGGCTGCGTCGTAGCAATCCTTTAACGCAGTGGCGAGTAGACGCTTTCCGATGCCTCGCCCTTGAAACGATTGGTCGATGCCGAGCCACGCTAATACTGCGACGGGCAACTGCCGATTGGGAAGCGACTTGGCAACTTCGACGGGTAGGTCAGAAAAGTCGACTTGGGACGTTGCCAGCGTGTAGTAGCCGACGATGTGGCTTTCGGAGTCCAGCAATACCTTGGTCGAACTCAGGTGCTTTTTTTGACGCTGAAACGCCGTTTTCTTCAGCCACGCATCGACTTCGTCCTGGCCGGATTGGAACCGCGTCCGATTGTGCGACCTAGCCAGTAACTCGACTCGCCAGCCGTCAGGATAGCGAACGCCGCTCACGCATCGCCTCGCATGATCGCTCCGAGTCCTTTCTGCGCCTTGGTCAACTTGGGTGGCTTGGCGAGCGCGTTCCAAAAATCCAGTTGTTCAGTTGGCGTCATCGCAATCGTGTGTGACTGGGCCGCTGCCAATTCACGTTCGGCCTGACCCATGACAACACTGCGAACGTAATCACTCACACTCACTCGCCGCAGTTCGGCGGCAGCGCTGAGCATTGCCTTCGATTCTTCATCGAGTCGCACCATCAATGAACTATTCTTTTGCATCGCGTGTTAAACTCTTTCAATCCTTCGTTGACATGTTTCACCGACGATCATTGTACTGCACAACGCTATACACGACAAGTTCTTTTGGATAGTCCTCCCAACACGAAAAACGAGAATTTTTGGGCCCCGGCGCCGGATCGGAAATGACCCAAGCGGCGGCAGTCTATGTTCGTCAATCTCGAACCAGGGGACTCACGTATAGTTCCTGCCAGAACCAGCCCAATTTGTGCCAATCGCTTGCTTTGCAGAGGGGATGGACCGTGACGACGGTGTTCTCCGACGAGGGTCAGTCCAGCGAAAGCTTGGATCGACCAGAGCTTTCACGGTTGCTTGACGCGATCAAGGCTGGAGAAGTGGAGCGTTTGATCGTGTATAGCACTGACCGGTTACCCAACTAAAGCGTTTGCTGATCTCGCCGCTGTCCGAATCGAACTCGTGGTGTTGAAGGAAACTGATACGAAGATCACCGCTGGATTTATTGAGTTCCAGATTACGAATAAGCTGTGTTTCACATTTGATGACTTTCTATAACTATTCAGCTCCCTGGAACTGATCTTGGCTGAATCGGTGGAACCCGCTCTATTGTTGGGGCCATGGACGGAACCGGAGTCACTATCGTTCTCGATCATCCGATCGACGTCACCTTGCTCGACAAGGTGATGAACAACCAGCTTAGCGAATGCGAAGCGTTCGCGCTTGCGCGTTCTGAACCAGAGATAATCGCCTTCACGATGTTGGCGCTCCAACAGCGAATCGCCGGGACAACCCAGTCTGCGGGACCAAACACGCCTCCGGCTACGATCCCACCTTTTTCGAAGCCGCCTGCGGCGCCTCCTAAGAACAAGCGGAAACGTGGAGGGCAGCCTGGCCACACGGGACGAACACGCCCCCCATTGCCCGACCCTGATCGTACGCGAGAGCACCAGTACGATCGCTGCCCAGACTGCGACGGCGAGCTCAAGCGTACGGGCGAGACACGAACACGACGTAGCGAAGACATTCCTGAAGACCTTAAACCGGTTATCACCGAAGACACTCTTCATCGAGATTATTGTCCAAACTGCAAAAAACGCGTCGAACCCAAGCTGCCCGACGTACTGCCCCGCTGCACGCTGGGCAATCGAACTTTGGTCCTTTCGGCGTTGCTGCACTTCCTGCAGGGTCTGACGATCAGCCAGATTGTTGACACGTTCAACTTTCACTTGCGAATGAAGGTCACGCCCGGTGGTTTAGTGCAGATGTGGCACCGATTGGCTGACTTGTTGTTTATTTGGTACGAGCAGATTCATCGCGAAAGCTTGGCCAGCGGCAAGCTTCATGCCGACGAAACGGGTTGGCGAGTCAACGGCAAAACACACTGGCTGTGGTGTTTCGCGAGCGACCAGAGTGTCTTTTACATGATTGATCGAAGCCGCGGTTCGCCGGTGATTCAAAAGTTCTTTTACGATGTTTTCGAAGGCACGTTGATCACAGATTTCTGGTCACCGTACGATGCCGTCGTGTGCGCTGACAAGCAGAAATGCTGGCCTCACTTGCTGCGCGATGCCGCCAAGGTCAGCGAGAAGCATGGCGAACATCCGGAGTGGAAATCATTCTCGCGTCGCTTGGTCAGTGTCTTTCGTGACTCGAAGAAGCTGCACGCAGCGAAGGGCAAGCTGCCGGAGCATGACTACGATCTGGCAGTGGCCAGATTGGAGCAACGTTTGGCGAAGCTAGGCAGTGAATCATGGGAGCACCCTGACGCGAATCGACTGTCCAAGCGGCTGGCCAAGTATGGCAGTGAATTACTCACGTTCTTGTGGTACGACGATGTTCCGTCGGACAACAATGCCGGTGAACGGGCGATACGTCCAGCGGTGATGATTCGCAAAAATAGCTACTGCAATCACAGCGACCGAGGTGCGTTGACTCAATCGGTACTTATGTCGGTGTTGCGAACCCTGCGGGTTCGCGGCCACCAACCGCTCGACACGATCCTATCCGCACTGGCCACGTACGCGGCCACCGGAGTCATGCCGCCGCTGCCTCCACGGCATCAGAAGGCTGAATAGTTACGAAGGGGGAAGTTCGAGTTTGGTACGCGCTTCCAGCTAATGTCTCATTTCGACAAGATCAGCGAGGCGAAGTCGATATTTTCGAACGGTCTAAAGTAACTCCTGCTTTCGAGGATTCGGCTGGCAATGAAGATTTGGGACCGTTCAGTAGCACTACGCAAATATTCGCTAACTATTATGATTGGTCACATTTCGGCACCGTTGAAGAATTTTGGTACGTACCGAAATCCGCTAACGGCGAAGTCTGGATCTGGGATTCGCGTACAGGCAGCTGGAGGAAGGACGGCTACATTGAAACTTACACGCGACCGAATTCTCGACCAGATTGGGAAGGTGAAGACAATCTAGACAGCAAGAGTGCCATCATTTTGGAAACACTTAAATGCGTTGTTCAGCAGGGAGTTGTTTTACAGGACAATATCGAAGTCAGGGTCAAGATTGACAAAGGGAAATCGACGATTCTAAGTAAAACTATGGCAACTGGTTCGGAATGGAAGTTGAATCACACCGTTGAGTACTTAGACGAGGTGACGGTCGAGATTTGGGACAACAACCCTGTTTTACCAGACATTTTCCTGGGATCTTGGACTATAGACTCGAGTTTCAAACCAGGTACCCTACATTTCTCCGTCGATCTCAGAGCGAGGTACCAACTTGGCTGGATTCGCAAGTCGTGAACCGACGGATTGTGCGGTAATAGTACTACGCCACACGTTGCGTGGTGAAAGGAATGGCCTGAGTGATACTAGAAAGTTTCCGGCTGAAATGACTGCGTTGGACGAGAAGTAAAGGTTCCAGGAGAAGAAAAGTTTCCAGAACTCAATTAGGGCCAATCTCTTTCACTCCCGCACCAAGTCACTCCCTAGAAACAGACAAAATCGGATGAGTTTCTAGGACCGATCAAGGCTTTCCAACTCGCTTCCACTCTCCGGCGGCCGACGCCGGATTCTCTTCCGGTCGACGAAACCAAAGTATCCGGTGTCGGCCACGAATGGCACTAGCTTAAGCTGACATTCGCCTTTTTCTCCGCTTCTTGACGCCGAGTGACCAACCGTGTCCGTGTCGCCGCGATGATGACTGTAAACGCTGGTTGCGGTGACCGCGAACGCAAATTGCTTTGATGGACGACGTTGGAGGGCATGGAATGCCGAGCTTGAAGGAGTTGCACGCTCGATTTGCGAGAAATGAGGGTCTTCCATTTGCAGACATTGTAACCGAAGCCAATATTTTGGACGTCCTCAGCGAACATGGTGTCCAGTTTCGGGACCGAGTGTTTAACCCCATCACAACGATCTGGGGATTCCTCAGCCAGGTACTTAGCGAAGACCACAGTTGCCGTGATACCGTGTCGCGAGTCATCGCCCATCGTGCTGCAAATGGCGAAACGGTTTGCTCGCCAAATACGGCCAGCTATTGCAAGGCGCGAAGTCGTATTCCCACAGAGGTTTTTCGTGCTTTAGCAACACGAACTGCGGAGGAGCTACAGTCGAACGTGCCCGCGGGCGCGTGGAAATGGAACGATCGTTCGATATTTATTCTTGACGGTTCAACGGTATCCATGCCGGACACGGTCGAGAATCAAGCGGTGTACCCACAGCCGCCGAGTCAAAAGCCGGGGATCGGATTTCCCCTCGCCAGAATTACGGTGTTGCTGTCGCTGGCGACCGGCGCGTGCCACGATTTATCCATCGCGGCGTATAGCGGAAAGGGAACAGGTGAAACGAATCTCTTCCGACGAATGTACGATACCCTGAAGCCTGGTGATGTGGTTCTTGCCGATGCCCTATTCGACGATTACTTCATCGCCTGTGAACTGCGCGAACGAGATATCGACCTGGTTGCTCACGTTCAGCACGATCGCACTGGTAGTTGGACATCAGAGAACAGAGTCGATTGCGACATCATCGTTTGGCAGCGTCCCAATAAGCCGCGTGGAATGACGGGTGAGCGATATCAGACCTATCCGAAAGAGTTGTCAATGCGTCAGGTGACGGTTGACGCGCGCGACAAGAACAACCGCGTCAAACAGTTCAAGGTCATTACCACGATTCTCGATGTCTCGATCGATGGGACGCAGATTGGAGATCTGTATGAGAGGCGGTGGAGCGGAGAGCTCGATATCCGGTCGATCAAGTCAACATTGCAAATGGACATCCTCCGTTGCAAGACGCCGGACATGGTTCACAAGGAAATTTGGACTCACTTGCTGGCGTACAACCTGCTCCGTACGGTCATGGCCGTTGCCGCCAACGAGAACGACATCGACCCACGCAAGGTGAGTTTCAAAGGAGCCAAGCAAGCACTGACTGCCTTTGCTCCAAAGATTGAAGCTGCCCGCCAAGAGCGTCGTGCACAGTTGATTGATGCAATGCTCACTACGATCGCCTACCACCGCGTCGGTGATCGCCCTGGACGTTGGGAGCCGCGGCGCGCAAACGCCGACGAAAGCGCGGAGCGCGTCTAACGCAACCTCGAAACACGACCAAGCTGCCGCACAACAAGTCGAAATGGTTTTAGGACATCTGAGGTGGTGACCTGATCCCGGGCGCGCTCAGGGCTTATTCTCGACCTGGGTGAGTGGATTCAAACTGGTTGGGTGTTTGGTAACCAAGGCTCGAGTGCTTCCGATCTTGGTTGTAATAGCTGAAGTAACTTCCGAGTTCGCGCTCGCCTTCAGCTACAGTCTCGTATTCGGTCATCTCGAGTTCAGTCTTGATTGTTCCAAAGCAACTTTCCATGAATGCGTTGTCATAGCAGTCGCCTGCGCGACTCATGCTCTGTCGAATCGATGACCGTTTGAGGATTTGGCGAAAGCGATTGCCGGCGTACTGGCCACCGCGATCGCTATGGTGGATCAATTCACCGCCAGGCTGTCGAATCATAATCGCATCCTTCAGACTTCCAATGACCAGTTGCTCGGTCATTGTTACATCCATTTTCCATCCGATGAGTCGTCTTGAGAATCGATCCATGATCATGGACAAGTAGGCGAAGCGGCGATCTGCGAGGGGGACGTACGTAATGTCAGCGACCCACAGTCTGTTGACCGCATTGAGTTCGAAAGAATCCAGGAGTAAGTTTGGGCTGTACCCCAGCCGGTGCCGACTGTCAGTGGTCTTTGGCTGAAACGACTTGGGCTGGATCGCCTTTAAACCCTGCAGTTTCATCGATTCCGCAACCGTTCTTCGGCAAACGATGATGCCGC
The DNA here is from genome assembly GCA_963763175.1 of uncultured Planctomycetota bacterium. GTDB lineage: Bacteria > Planctomycetota > Planctomycetia > Pirellulales > Pirellulaceae > Rhodopirellula. The sequence goes on from CAVXOB010000011.1 coordinate 3,054,863, forward strand.
GGTCAGCTAATTCACTGGCGATACGTCGGGATCCATAGCGTCGCCGATGCTTCCAGAAGATGTCGATAATTGTCGGGGAAAGCTCTTCTGCCCGCGTTGATTCATCTCGTTCAGCCGCCTTTTGGAATCCGTAAAACGAGCTTCGCGAGAGTGACAGAACCTGACAAACCTCGGTGGCTGATGCATTCGTCGAATGAATCACTTCTGCCGCCGCGACAAATCGATCATTCAATCGCTTCGGCTGAAAATAGATAATGCTTTTTTTAAAATGTCGCGTTCGCGCTCGACTCTCTTCAGCTCGGTTTCCAGTTCTTTCACTCGGCTGTCGAGCGAGGAAGCAACTGGACCGCTTTGTCGCAACTGCTCTCGCTTCCATCGGTACAACAAGTTTGTACCTGTCAGGCCGAGCCGGTCGACGATTGAACTCGCGGTATGGCCGTCGCGCAGCATCTGAACCGCATCGTTCTTAAATTGATCGGTGAACTGACGTCGTGACTTGCTGGTGTCTTTGAGGGGCTTCTTGCTCATTCTGGCAATCTCCTTGAGCGGCCATCCTAAGCCCTGAGCGCGCCCGGGATCAGGTCACCACCTCAATCAATCACGGAACCGTCAGTGAAGCCGACGACTCTCTTTGTTCCCACGAAGTGAGAAGCGTTGTCGTATAAATCCCCGTGATCGCCACTCAGAATCGCATTCGAAACCAAAGACATCGTCGCCCGCTGCGCGAATAAATCCGCCATCAGAGAGAATGCAGGCGACCGTCGCCGTTCAGCAGCTGACGACGAGACGAACCAAAAAGCCTTAAGCTAGTGCCATTCGTGTCGGCCACTGGAGCGCAAAACTGCCAGCGACAGAACCAAAAAGAGTCCTCGTAGCTTTCCTCCCCCGTACCCTCGTCAAATTATCTTGGCACTTGGCGTTGATCAGCTACTTTGTAGAAAATGGGCCGTTTTCGATGTCGGCAGGTTCCAAATTGCCATCGTTCGGCACGCTTGGACGGACGTTTGACCGGCGATGGTACGCTGGGTTTTGGGCAAGCATCACGACCGGGGACCAAGCGACGGGTGACCAAAACATTTGGACATCCAACTGAGTTGCGATCCATTTAAGGTTATAAACGTTTGTCTCATTCCAGTCCGCCCATGTGACCCACAGACGTAGAGGCATCGATCTGCCCTCAGAAAGTTGCAGGAGTCGTTTTGCCAGTAAAAGGCCGTGCCCCTTGTTCCGGTGCTCTGGCATAACGAAGAACTCTTCAACATCCAGATAGCCATCCCGAAGAATAATGAAGGCCCAGCCAATACGCTTTTCAGTCGACTTTTCGTAGATTTCGACACCGGCAAGCGGCATCGGAGCATCAAGCTTATTGAGGATGCCGCCCCAGTCCGGCATGATCCAAGTCAGGTCGGTAACGTTTGGTCCCGGTTCGTCGGTATAGATGTCCGCCCGATCATAGTTGTGGCTAATCCAAGCCTCGATCATGTGATTGTGTAGGTATTCAAACGACAGAATTCCATTACCATGAACTCCCCAATCCTCCCCCCAACTGTTAGCATCGCGTGATCATCAAGTGACGAATTCGGAGCGATCGGCTAGACTGATGGGCATTCGATAGTTTTCCTCGTTCGCACGGTGTCACGGATGACATTTCAGTTCAAAGATCAACTTGACGCCGCCGCCGAGCAGCGCAGCCAAGCCTACTTTGCAACGCTATCCGAGAAGGATCAGCGTCGATTTGCTGCTTTGGAGGCCCAGCGGTTGGGGCACGGCGGCATTGGCTACATCGCGAAACTGCTCGGAGTCTCCCGGAGCACGATCGAACGCGGTATCCGCGAAATGGAGCAGCTCCCTGAAGATCCGGCAGCCGGTCGGATTCGTCGCCCCGGTGGCGGCCGAAAAAAAGAATCGACTCCGACAGCGAGCTTGAAAGCAACCTGATTGACTCTCTGGATTTGCAAACCGCTGGTGACCCTGATGATCCCGACGCCGTCTTCACCAGCCAAACTCCAGCTCAATCCGCCGACAAGGTGACCGCTGCGGGGACGCCGGTCCATCGCAACACCGTCAAGACGTGGTATCGCGAGATCGGGTTGGGACTGCGGCAAATCCGAAAAGACATTGCCGGGGGACACTCTCCCGATCGCGGGCAGCAGTTTGAACGAATCGGCGATCTGACAGACATGTACGAGCGTGAAGGCAATCCTGTCTTTTCCGTGGACACCAAAGCCAAGGAATTCCTTGGTCGCCTGTACCGCAAGGGAAGGATCTACGGCACCGCCGCCCTGCAAGCTTTCGATCATGATTTCCCGAGTTGGGCGGACGGCAAATTGATCCCTCACGGAATTTACGACATCCGCCGAAACGTCGGGCACATCAACCTTGGACTGAGCCATGACACCAGTGAGTTTGCCGTGGAAAGTTTGCGTTGGTACTGGAGCCGCATTGGCAGGCAATGCTATCCCGGGGCGACAAGCATCTTGCTGTTGTGTGATTGCGGCGGCAGCAATGCCGCCAACCGCCATCTGTTCAAGTACTACCTTCAGCGGCTGAGTGAATCGATCAGGCTGCCGATTCGAGTCGCTCACCTCCCGAGCTACTGCAGCAAGTACAACCCGATTGAACGTAGGTTCTTTGCACATGTGGGCCGGGCCTGCTCAGGCCGGCTGTTTGATTCACTTGAAACGGTGGTTAATTTGATGCGACAAACCAGAACGCGAACGGGCCTGCGAGCGACCGTCAATGTAATCCGCCGTGCCTATGAGACCGGCCAGAAAATCACCGACGAAATGAAGTCTCGCATGAACATCATCTACGACGAAGCTCTGCCAAAATGGAACTACGCAACAAGCCTGTGAGTGCGCCAGTTATTCTTCACGCGATGCTTAGTGAAGAAATAGCACATTCGTTCGACGTCAAAGCCTGTCAGGACAATTTGGTGACTTGCAGTGATTTCCTCGTCTGAGGAAGGTGAATAGATGATTCCTCGGTCTGCTTCATACCACTGGTCGGTGATTCCAATCGAAACAGAAACGGCACCTTGGTTTGCTAAGATCAGTCGAACTTCCTCCGTGTCTCGAATGCGTTGGTAGAAATCGCATTGGAACTGCTTCGCCTTCGTGTCCAAACCCTTGGGTTCATCGGGCGGGTAGTCGTCGATCGACGACAGCATGGGCCAGTCTTCATCAAGCGTCATACCGAAGGCTCGCATAGCCCTCATCCCGGAGCTGGGCCAAGTACCCTCGGTTGGGTTGCCGGGATATGTCCCCTCTAGCTGCCGGGTTCTAATGGCTAGATACTGCACACCCAGTCGCTTGAATGTACGGCTAGCTACTTGCCGGGCGACTGGTGAAGAATACTCACTGTCTGGTTCAACTGTCATGCCGCCACCTAAAATCCCGAAGAAGCCGGCCTCAATGCGGCCCATGAAACGTTCGCCCGCTTCAAACGAAACGTCTGAGCTTCAGCAAGCAATCGACGAAAAGCAACACGAATTCTACCAGAAATCAATTCTATACCAGCGGCTTTACTACGGCATTCGACTGTCGGCGGCGTTATCGGCGGGATTAATCCCATTTGCGATTCGATCCTGGCCCTCGTTCGCAACTGCGCTATCGATCGGGGTTGTCGTCGCGTCGGTGATTGACAGCGTATTCGATCCACACGCACGTTGGAAGAACTTCTCTTACGCTTCTGATGAGCTGTTCCGAATCCAAGCGTCCAAAAACGCTGACTACGCTGTCAGTGCAGAAGCATTGAAGGTCATATTGACGGCGGAGCAGAATGGTACCGCCAAAGGTCCGAACGTTGCGGCGATAGTCAAAGCCGCGAGTGCTGACGCCGTGGGCGCGGATGGTGAATCGTCGCAGGATTGACAGTCACTTTGGATTCATGGGTAATCTCCACTTTGGGGATGGGGAAAAAGGGGACACCCGGGGAAAAGGGGACACCCGATTTTCACACTTCGTCTGCGCGGAGCGTTTGGCGATTTGATTGTAAAACGGCGCCCACCACCGGCAGACTTGGTCCATTGATTGCCTTGACTTGAAAAAAATCACTGTGCAGTGGGGGACAGCGCAGCAGTTATCCCAAAATATCCTGGTAAGCTGTTGGGATGATTTGCAATGAGACCGAAGGCAGACCCAGCGGGTTGTCGTGAGCACCGAGCAAGCCCTAACCGCGACGGCACGCTTCGCCCGCGAAACCTTCGGGAGTAACCACCGCCCAATTGAAGATGCGCCGAACTTGCGCACCACATCGCACCAACCGTGAGTGTCCAATTCCCTGCAGGATCGAGGTAAAATGCTCCGCAATCTGTCGCGACCACGCGTGTCGTACGCATTCGCTCGCAACCGTCAAGCGAAACTTGCCTGTCCCTTTCTGCCTTTCTTCGATACCGCCGGAGTTGGATTGCGGATTCGCGGTTCCAACGTCGTTCGTTTTGGTCGAGGCACCCGCAATTCCAGTTGGAACGTCACGGATCCCGCGGCGTGGTGACATCTGTCACTTCGGTCAAGTTGAATGCGTCGTCGGGTTTAGGACTCGCCTGCGCAATACCGGTGCCGTTACCATGAAACATTATTGAAACTTAGTTTTGCACTTTTGTTGACAGATAGAAAACGCAGCATCGATTAGATGCTAGACACATTTCGTCGTCAGTATGTGCGTTGCTCAGCCCTATGCAGCATACTGGATGCCCACTCGTCTCGAGGAGCCATTTGCAACAGCGTGCTTAGAACCTTCTTCGCTTCGCTGACAACGCTATCTTCTTGGGCAGACATCGTCTTCTCTCGGTATGCTGCAGCCGCTGCCAACAGGCATCTTGCGAAATTTCGATACAAATGTAGGTGGTTTGGTGAGCCTGCAATGGCGTCACGATACCGCTGAAAAGCTTCGGTGAACTTTTCTTGGCGTTCGAGAAGCAACGCATAAGCCTCCAATACCGGCCGGAAGCCTCTGGAGCGCCGCGGTACGTCGGTCGTTCCACGGTCGAGTACTGATTTCGCATCGCTCGTTCTTCCGACCGCGACAAGCGCCATGCCGTAGTCGGAAACAACGAAACCATCATCCGGTGCTGCATTCCATAGATCACTCAACACTTGCAATCCAGCCTGCGGATCGTGATCGGTCACGACGCAGGCTAGTGAATATAGCCGGAGGAGCCCATCATTCCTAAACCCGGTATCCTCGTACCTCCTCTCTAAATGCTTGACAGCCAAATCAAGTCGATTCGTATCGCGAAGCATCAGGGCTGCCAAAAACGCGTCGGACTCCTTAACGCCAGGACGTGAAAGAACCAACTCGCAAGCTTCTACCGCTTCATCAGTCTCACCTTTTCTCTCATGCAATTGTGCCGCCGCCAATACAACACGCGGATCATCGGAAAACCGTTGCTCAATGGCCGCGAGATTTCGCTCCGCGCCGTCATAGTTTCTTTGACGGATCAGACTCTTGACATACTCAACACCAAGCCAAAGGCTCTCACGTGTCACTTCTTCTAAGGAAGCTGCATACTGACCGGCATCCTGTTGTCGTCCTGATGACTCCAACGCGAGGGCCATGGCGATCTGGCCATATATGTCGTAAGGCCAAACAGACAACAATTGTATTGCAGCGTTTTCAACATTGTCCCAGTCTCGACTGCGTACAGCATTATCTAAAGCTGAACGGATCGAACCTGCGAACATTTGCATGTCAGCCATATCAACTGACTTATTACTAGAAATCGCGTGATAAATATATTCAGCACGCTCCTCAACCGTAGGATTTCTCCGACGTACAAGATTACTGAAATAGTCATACGCAGAAGAGTGGATTCGCTTCGCCGAATCTGAATCCTCAATTCCAGCCCGGAAGAACTCCACCATCACGGGATGCAGCTTGTATTTGTTATCCTCGAAAACCATCAAGAAGCGATCCAGTAGCTTCTCAAGTAACGCGTGTGTCGTGGGTCCCCCAAATGCCGAAAATGCTTCCGAGGTTACCGGAACCCGTAGCACCGACGCAAACTCAAGAACCTCCTTCTCCTTGTTGGACAGCGTGACTCCCGCTAGGAGCCTTCCGAGTACAAAATTTCGAGTTTCAATTCTTGTATAGAGCTTCTCAGTTACCTCGGCAACAGTGCTTTCCTCAAGCACAACGGCAGCAAGTCTCGCCAAGAACGGATGGCCGTGCAGCTTAGAAGCTAGGCTCCACAGTTCATCCACCGTCGGTTGCTCGAATCTCGACGGAACCGTCAACAGGTGTTCTTGGATCAACTCTACGATGTACTCGTCCTCAAGCCCTTTAAGCAAAATCGAATCCATTCGGTGGCTGTTGGAAAACTGTAGATGCCCACGAAAGTTCGATACAAAAACGAGCTTCGCAATTGTAGTCGTTTGGGCGTTTGAGCAAAAGAATGTGAGCAACTCAAGAAAGACGTTGTGGTCTTGGTGCTCCCGGAAAATTGGAAGAAAACCAGCGTCCTCTAGTACGACAACTTCGGTGCCACATCCTTCAATCGCCTGTGCTATTCTCTTAAAAAGTTGCTGGTCAACTTGAGTTGGGATAGCGTCTTGCACCCCCAGTCGCACCAACAATTGATTGAGAGTTTCAGATAATCGGGAGTTAGGCATACAACGGAATCGCACCCAGTTTTGCCGGTTGGCCTGAAGTCGCTGGACTTCCGAAAGAAGTTCCTTTTTCCCGATTCCAGGCTGTCCATGAAGCAACAGAACTTTCTTTTCTTGAACTGAAGATAGAAATCGCCCGATATCAGCCTTCTCTTTAGATCGGTTCAGAAACTCTGATACGCGTGCTGGTATCACTTTCTGTGGTGACGCAGTGAACTGTTGTGGCAAGAGTGCGTCGACACGGTAACGATCGACTGCCTTTGAAATCGCGGAAAGTGATTCCGACATTCGTACCATCTGCTCAGTCGAAGCGTTCTGAAGTTGCATACGAATTGCAATTTCCGCTTCGCAACCCCTCCGAAAAAAGAATTCAGCAGAAGATTCCGTTTGACACTGTACAAAAGCTTTTGAATCGCCGCGTTGACTTGACTCGATTGCGCTCGTACGACTGCTCGATGTACCACGCAGTAAGCGGCAATCTTCTAGTTGCTCCTCGCCTTCGCCTGCATAGTAAACAAGTGGAATTCTATATCCGTCTGCGACGGAAGCGCTCCACCCAGAATGAGAACGGTCATAAGTAATAGTAAATGTTCGGACTCCTTCCCAGGCATCATGGTGGGTTGGTGGTGGTGCGTTTGGATCGCAAAGCGACACGATCCCAGGCGAAGTCATATCCGACGATGCCAAGGCAAACGGGATTCCGGTCGCAATCTCTGACCTACTTAGTTCATTGAGCAAATCGGACGAATGAATCCCTGTAGCAAGAATGCAGAGTTCCGGTTTTGCAGGCTTGGAATCGAAGAAAACCTGAGCAACTGATTTTGATGGTAAGAGTACAACGTTGATCCAGCCGTCTGCTGTTTCAAGTGCAACCGAATCCGCCGCACGAACGACGTTCTCGGAGCGAGCGAACGGTGTGTCCATCGTTGACGCACTGATTCTTCCTGCGCGATTGAATCGCACGACTATATCAACAACCAAGTTATCAACTGGATCGGCTAGCTGTCCGGAAGAAATGTTTAGGCTTGTCTGATATAGACCCAAGTCCTTCTCAGATTGCGGAAGCGAGTGGCCGCCGACGATACAATTAACGTTATTTTCCTTTCCCCACTCGGCAACAGCTGAAGCGATGGAAACCGGAAGGCTGAATCGAGGGAACACGACGAGATCAACTTCATCCGTTGGTATCACAGAGAGAACGGAATCAACTCGTTTCAATAGCCACTCCTCATAATCTAACCTCCATGCTCTTCGGTTCTCGTCAAGCAAACCTTCCTTATCTGTCGCAGTCACTCCAAATCGAAAATCGGAAAACGGAAACGGCTCCTCAAGACATGCATATCGAGTGCTCATTATGGCTGGAATTACTTCGATTGAAACAATCGCTACGCCAACGGAATTCGCGCACCGTTGTTGGGAACTCCCGAAATCAATGTTTGGGAATCTCTGTTCACATGCGTCGCGGAATCGAGAGGTTGTCCACACTTCCTGAATAAAACCACGCAAGCTCATCCGTCCTCGGTCTGCATTCGCTAATACGCCTATTAGTTCAACCAGGCGTGAAACTGCGTCATTGTCCGATGGCATTTGAAGTCGTCTGAGGGAATCGGATATCAGCCGTCGAAGACCAACAATGGATTCATAGTTGAACCGCCATTCCACTGCACTGAGGAAGAGGCGGAGTTCGTCCTCTTCAATATCCAAAAGGTCTTTGAAATGCTCGAATGGCTTACGGTAGTCGTTATGGGTGAAAAATTTCTCAAGGATACGACCCGTGGCGGTTTCGATTGCTGGCGCGAGTTTGTATCTCCCTCGTTCAGCAGGATTTGAAGTCACGAACTCAATCCGCACATTCGCACATCCAGAAGCCCGTAGTGAAATCCATCCCTTGTACAATTTCTCAATCAGGGACGTTGACTTTGCAGTTCGCTTCTTCGTTATGCTATCGAACGATTCTACGTACTCTTGATTGACGTGGAACTTGACCTGCTTCCCAACGACCGAGTCAGCACCCTCGTAAAGGACAAGGTCATCCACATGTGAAACGATGTCTGATTCAATTTCAAACTCGCAGTCAAGCTTGCCCAGCTCAATTGTGGAAAGAATGAAATGACAACAAACGAGGTCTTGATACTCAAATCCTTTGCGAATTGCGTATGGGGAGCGAGACATCCAAAAACTCCAACGAACGGGCGTCAATTTACTCGGGAAGGCTCGGTTGATCTGGCGACCGAACTCGAATCCCGCAACGATTTTGCAATACTAATTAGTTTTAACGCTTCGTCATATGCCCGGAACAAGTATTTGATCGAGCAGAAAAAAGACGCTCAGCGGCGGATTCAGCACGAAGACGGGGCCGATGGTGCAGAAACCACGCCGAACACGTCAAGCGATTCTTGGGTGAAAGCTCCCGCCAAATCGCGATTAACTCGCGAAGCAGATCGTCGTTTGCGTTTGCTGCCCAGGACTGCACCCACCGTGTTGGAAACATTCGCTTCCTCCGCGTTATGGAGGGGCGTACTATTCGCGCCTGGATACGAACATTTTACTCAGTTGGCCATTTCCATGCTCCGGCGGCCGACGCCGGATATGCCAAGGCGGACGGAAATTGCGTGCTGCGGTTATAGATGCCGAATGATTCTGCGAAGAGTTTTCGGGATCGCCAGCGGTCAAACTGTCAATTGCCGCCAGGAGCGGCACTGCTGTTTGGATCCACATTCCGGTGCAGTGCCGAGCCGCTGCCGGAACCGATATCGCCAACTTCGCCTACTCCCAAGTATCCCGCTCTCGCGGTGATACTCGATCGACTTGGCGAACGAAATGGGCTCAAGATGATGTTGCGCCTCTAGGCTTTACAATAGCCCGAGGGCTATGTGCTTTTCGGCATTTCGTCCCAAGTGCGGCCGTCGAGAATACGACCGGTCGCCTTTTTGTTGACTCCGCCCCATTGCTTGAAGAAGAACGGGACTTGCTTCGACTGACACTGGTCTCGGATTGATCGAACCCAGTCCGGTTCCATTGGGCGCACACCTGGACCGGATTCGCCGCCGGCAATGATCCAATGCAGCCCCTCCATGGGTAGTTTCGGAACTGGACCGAGAAGTGGCTCAACCGACAAAAAACGTATTTGGGCTGGAACTGCTGCCAGAGTCTCTGCGCGATGCTGGAACTCAGCGGACTCGACGCTTGTTCCCATCCAGATGTTTTTGCCCCAAGCTAACAAGTCCGCCATTGCAACGACGCGTTCGATCCGTTTTGTCAGAATTTGGAAACTGTGCTGCGACGCTTGGTTCATTGTTTCGAAACACGCAGCGATGAACTCATCGGGAACGTCTTTGTGAAACAAATCACTCATCGAGTTAACGAAGACAAGCCTCGGTTTTTTCCAGCGAAGAGGTAGTTGAATGAGATCGTCCTGCAGCGTGACCGCAAAACCGTTTCGGTATCTTGGCTGCCCCATCGCCTTCAGACGCTTAGCCATCCGCTCTGCGTAGCAATGCTTACATCCCGGGCTAACCTTGTTGCATCCCGTCACCGGGTTCCAGGTCGTTTCGGTCCATTCGATCGTCGATTGTGTGGCCATTTCCCTTTTTCCTTCGTTGAGGTTGAATTCGGCTTGAACGGAAGGGGTGGCCGACCAAGTCCGCCATTGATGATGGCAGGTCGAACGCTACCCCATGAATTCAATCGCAAGACCGCCGTGTTTGCGCAGTAATAATTAAAACACTTTTGGAAGGGCCAAAAACTGCTCTTTCCGCGCAGCCGGTTTGGTTTCGCAATGCACTGAGAGCGACATCTGGCGGACTGCATAGCGCACGCCGAACGACGCCAAATTGCAATTCATTGATGCGCAGAGAGCCGTGATCCACGATTCAGCTATTGGGAAGCGTTCGGTTCCTGCAAGCGGAAGCTGGTGAATGCAACCTATTTCATTCTACAGATGGGGCTCTGTCACTATGCAGTCTGGCTGATCAGGCGTGAGGGAGTTCCCGCTGGCCGCGAAAGGATTCCAAAACTACGTCGAACGGAAACTGTCCCGAATACTTAGTGGCGATCATGAACGAATCAGGTCAATTCGGCGAGATGCTGACGGTAAACGACGTTGCGAAACGTTTGAACGTAGCTGTTTCCACGGTGTACGGATTGATCGCCAAGAAGCGGATTCGAGCACATCGGATCGGACTGGGACGTGGAACGATTCGTATAGGCCGAAGCGATTTGGATACCTTCCTCTCCGGCACGGCCTCCGAAGTGATGACGAAGGAGACCGCGCCTGCAAGACCAATCACTCAACCGCTCAAACACATTAAGATGCCGAAGCAGCCCGCTTCGCCTGCTCGGCCATAAATGCGGGATTCTGAGCGATATGACTGTACACCCGACTAAGCATCGTGGTGTCAGCGTGCCCCAGCAATGTGGCCACCGCGACCGAATCCACGCCCCTTTCAAGGGCGAGTGTCGCGAAAGCATGTCTCAGGCTGTAAAGCGAATATCGCGGTGCAAGCAACTTGGCCATTCGATTCGTCAGCTTCCCCTTCGCCTCACAGCGAAGTTCGGCTGGTCTTTTCAATCGCTCGACACCTTTGACTCGTTTGGTTGGATTGAGCGTTACTATAAATTTCTCGATCTCGGTGTCCGAAATTGAAATCCCCTGCCGCTTCATCTCTTGTTTGCCCATTCGGATTTGAATCTGGTCGACCTGACAATTAACCGCGTCAGTTGTCCAGGGATTATCGCGACTGTTACGGAACATCTGGCCGGTGGGAGATCGCCTCATCCATTTCTTGGTGATCTCAATTGCCTCATCAGTCAAGTAGACCGTTCGCATGGCCCGCTTGCCTTTTGATTCGCTGATAGAAAATACCCAACGACAATTCGGTAGGTCAACGTGGCGAGCTTCGACTCGCAGCGATTCTTGGGGACGGCATCCAGTCTCGCGGCTGATGATCAGCAGGTCGCGAAAGTTATCGTCTGGAACGAAGGTCATGATGGTTGCGAAGTCATCCTCGTCGACGACGACCTCCTTGCGTTCGCCCGATGGCACTTCCAGGTTTTCCAGCGGATTGCGGACAATGTAACCCTGGCGCATCGCCCATTTCAAACATCGCTTGATGGAGCGAAAGTAGTTTCTCCGGGAGGTTCGAGAAAAATCTGGATAGGTATCGACCCATTGCTCGACATGAAACGGGCACAAAGCGTCGATCGACAGCCGTGGGTAGAAATCGATGAAACGCTGCAGCCGATAGCGGTACCACTCGTACGTGTCTTCCGCACGATGCCGTTGATTCCATTCCAGGAAAGCATCGATAATGGCTGGCAAGGACATCGAGTCCACTTTCTGGACTTCGACCGGTTTGGTCATCAACCGGTAGAACTCGTCCATCGCGGCTTGTTTGTCGGGGCCAAGATTGTGTCGTTTGCTTGCAATGGTGACTTTCCAGCAGTCACGTGCTTTGTCAAACCAAGGCTTTGGCGTTCGAGCCATGAGAAAACCCTCCAGCGAATCTAGGGAAACCTAGAACACACATCGCAATTGGAAGGGTTTTGCGCAGATCAGGACGGTTGGCCCGTCGTGATCCAGTCGCTCGTCAGCAAAAAGAATTCTGTCCCCGATTCTGTCCCCAACACTTTTCAGAAAATCAAAAAGTGCTGAAAACTCAATACACCCCAGAGGATTCGAACCTCTAACCTTCGGTTCCGTAGACCGTAGGCAAACGCTCTTTTCGTTGTGTTTTAGGTGCCTTTTGGTGGATTTTGTATCCAATACTAGCGACGGGAATCACCGGATTGGATACACTTCTTTAGATACAGCCCTTGGCTGTAGTCAAATCAAAGGAGTAATCAAATGGCAACAGAGTGGCATCAAAAGCAGAAGGATCGTGGCGCTAGGCTGATCCTCTCGTGGTTCAAGCCCCGTAAATGCTGGAAGAAATTTCGGGAAGGAACGACCAAGTATTTTCATCACCCGAATTCAGCAGCAGGCTACGAAGCTGCGGTCGCTGAATACCACGCTTGGTTGAGTTCGTTAAGAGATGAGCGTCCATGGAGTGATGAATATCACCACCACCTAGATGTGCTGGGAAAATGCAAGGAATGGTATGACCGATTCGGTGTGCCAGACGACGAGGATGAGTTGCAAGAGGAACTCGCAAGAACGATTTCTGGGCTTCTTGTCGAACTTGAGTCAGGTGACGAACTACCTCCCTTAGATACCTGCTTGCCCGACTGCGTAAGTCTATCTGAGAAGAGGTTCGTCATTCAATTCTGCGGACAGGATTTCGTCACGAGCACTGATGAGAGCAGTGTCTTGTGTAAATCGTTTGGCTCGGTCGGCTACGAACCACCTGAACAATGGAGAGAGAGACTTAGGCAACTTTCAACGCTTGAAACGCATCAGAAGAAGCAGCCTCAAACTGTTGGACACCAAGTGGATCGGTTTCTTGCCTTCAAAGAAAAGCAAGTCCATGCTGGTGTGATCACTGCACGAACATGGGGGACTCTTGCTGAGAGGCTGCCATATTTTTTAGAGTGGATCAAGAAGGGAACTCACGTCTCCACGATTGACGGGACGACGGTGACAGGTTTCTACGAATGGGTGCTATCACAACCCGCATGGGGGCATCAACGCTCCAAGGGAATCTTCAATGCGGCTCGGCAGTGGATTCGTTGGGCGTGGCGGCAGGATGACGTTGAACTTGAGCATCTACCAAGAAATATTGACTCTCGGGAGTTCCTCTTTCTCGTCCACTTAGATGACACTGGCGTCACCAAAAAGACCCGCACCGATGACCTGTGGACACCTGCTGATTTCCAGAAAACTGTAGATGTTGTCCCCGAGGACTTTCGGCTATTTCTCCTCCTGATGCTGAACTGCGGATTTACAAACTCAGATGTAGCCGCACTACTTAAGTCTGAGGTGAAAATTGATGAAGGGCGTATCATTCGACAACGCTCAAAGACCCGCCGTCATACCAATCCACCTGTCGTCAATTACAAACTTTGGCCGACAACTCTGAAGCTTCTGCAAAAGTATTGGAGCGAACACCCCACGCTGGCTCTGACAAACCAACGAGGAAATCCTCTTGGCGTGAGCAAGCTTAAAGTCGAGAACGGCGAGACAAAGGAGACGGTCTGGACAAGCCTCGGACGACGATACGGTCAGATGAAGACCGCCAAGCCGAAGAAAAAAAAGAAGACCGAGTTGCCCGATAAACAACTGAAGTTCCTCCGAAAGACTGGCTCAACGAGGATTAAGAGCAATCAGAGGTACATGTCTTTGGATTCGATCTATCTAGGACATTCGTGGGCCACGGTTGCTGATAAACATTACAACGCTTTTGATGGGCAGCCGTATGATCCGCTCGATGAAGCACTTGAATGGTTAGGAGCCGAGTTTGGGCAAGTTGCAGTAGCGTCTTTCGATTCCTAACGAATTCCCGAATCGGGCAACAACCGATTGTAACTCGTCAAGTTTGGCGACGTGCTGAGCTTCGCCGGAATCGAGCTACAACGAACGGCCACGGTTGTTGGAGCCGAGCCTACTTGGCCACCAAATGCCCCCGTTACGTCATTACGGATCATCGATATGGTATTGTATTGAGCAGTGAAGTGTGGCCGAAGACCTTTGCACCAAGCCTGCCGTCTCCATCGCCGTCAGCCGAACCAATCGATCTTCATCGGCAAGACACCTGACCACCGCTGGCAACGCCCTTTTTGCTTCTAACCCAAACTCCCTCAACAGCCTCAGAGCCAAAAGTTTCAGGCCCAAATCTGGGTGCCCCAAAGCCCAGATTAAGCCATCGATGGCAACTTCCCCGTCATCGCAAATGGCGGCAAAGGCACGATCAACGGTGAACGGGTCTTCCGCAAAAGTGTTGTGAAGCCAAAGTTGATCGATGACCTCTTCCAAATCAGGCATCGTGACGCCTCCTGATCTCGGCCCAATCCTGTTCACTGATTTCATCTGGTTTTGAAATTCCGTGCTTCTGAAAGTAAGCGGTGCTGTCCCCATCGCTTCCGTAATCGCAATTCCAGCACACACAGACCAGTGATGGCTGTCGTGCTCCACAAACCGGACATTGGAATTTCCAACTGGCCGGTGGCACAAATGAAGTCCTTGGCTCAGCCATCCCGGTCTCTCTCACCTGTCTTGAGTCAGGGTTGAGCGGCCAAGGCAAGCTGTCGAAGTATGGATCACCGCCACTTCGACGATAAGCGTGGTATTGGGAGCTTCGACCATAAATCAAAGCCATGCCTACTCTGACAAACGCCCACGCAAAGCCACCGAAAAGCAACACAGTGAGCACGGCACTGATGGCCATTTCCCAAGGCTTCCAAAAGTTGGTGTTCGTCATCGAATTCCATGCCCATGCGATCATCATGTAGATGATGAACACGATCACGGTGGCTCTGATGAAAATCTCGAATCTTGAAGTCCGCAAAGTTCGTTTCCTCCTTGGCAAGTAAAAACTAAAGATCATCGATATCTGGGTAGTAGCCCCAAGAGAAGTGCGGCTCATCAGGATCTTCGTCAAGGCGATCAGGCATCTCTTTGATGAAATGCCAATGTATCTCTGGCTCGACGTAGCTTTCGGGAGAAGGACCGTTCCCAAACTCATCACGATTCATGATCAGCTTGGCCGCCGATTCGAGATACTCACCGATCTCTTTGCGTGTCACATCTCCGGTCACTTCGATTGTGACTGGAAGGATGTAGGTCCGTTGCTTAGCTGATTCGCCATATTGATCTTCAATTTCGAACATCTCACTTAGCGCACCAGATTGAAACTCATAGCGTTTGGCTGATACGAGATCATCGACGAATCTAAATCCGTCCCAAAACGTGTCGTCATTGAGTCTTGAAATAACGAACTTCCCACCGACTTCGAGTGGTTTCAAAAACATTGTTGTCTCCTTTTATATGAATTGGGTCGATTAGCTTGTAATGTGTTGTTGATGGAGTGCCATGCCCATGCCAGCATCATGTAAATGACGAACACGATGACTGTGGCCCGGAAGAAAATCGCAATCTTGGATGTCCTCATCGGCGACCTCCGAGCAATTTCCCTGTGTGGTCGCTCAACATCCACTTTCGATCATCAAAATCAAAGTTGCCTCCATTGCGAAACAGCATGACCGCTACGTTAGCGGACACATTCTTGAGCATTTCGGGTTGGTCATCGATGTAAAACGAGATGCCCTTTTCAGCGATTACTTCCGCCTTGGCATCGAAGCTGTTGACCAGAACAACATCGGTGAACTTGATGCCGTGCTTTTCCAGATCGGCAATCGCTTTATCACGGTCGCTGCGAAACGTAATTACGATTACATCACCGGGCCAAACATGCGTCAGGATGTTGAAGGAACTCGGCGACTCGTCAACACATCCATCGAGGTCAATGCCCAAAGTCGGTTTGGGTTGGCTTACCACTTCACGAAGAACATCGCTGGCTTGTCGAATTTGGTCTTTCAGGTTCATTGGTCTTCACCTCCGTCATCATCTTCCAATCCCCATTCGACAGCCGGATTGTCTGGCTGTTTGCTCAACGGCACTTTCAATTCCCTGATGTAGCCCCAGTGAACTGTAGGCAACACCAAGCATTCTGCCGGTCCGTTTCCAAATTCCTCGGTGCGAACTGAAAGAACGGATGCTCGGTAGAGGTACTCGGCAATTTCCTTTTGCGAAACACTTCCATAAGCTTCGATCTCCACAGGAACGACAAATTTTCGTCGTCGAAGTTGGCCGTAGTGTTCCTTCAAAATGTCCTGCATGTCAGCGCAGGCGTCATTCGGATGAGCGTACTTGCGTGCCAGATCAAAGTCATCGACGAATGACTCGCCATCCCACATCAAATTGTTCCGCACATTGAGGATGATGAATCGAACTGATGGGTGTTCGCCAACTGGTTGTGCTCGCAAAATCATTTTTGGTTCCTTGTTAGTTTTGTAAAACGAATTGAGTTCAGTACATCGACTTATGTAAGTGTCGTTTTTTCAGGCCGGGATTTTGCGGGGCCTTCTATTTTCACAATCGATTCCAGCAATTTTCTACCGGCGTGATTTTTCGAAGGTCGCAACTTTTGCAACGCCACGATCCACGAGGAAAAAACTAGGTGGTGTATAAAAGAAACTTTGCGACGTAGTTGCTGGGGAGGGGGTTCTGGTGGTAGCCCCCGGAGTAATCGATGAATAATTTTTTGGTTTTTAACTTTGTAACGTCGATGCTTCAAAGTGAAGAACATCGACGTTGCAATTCTCTTGATTGTCACTCGACCTCGACGCTGAACGGAATCAGATGGCAACCAAAGGGGCAGCACCAAGCATTCCAGCCGCCATTGGTGCAAGTTGAAAGCTCACTGCTCCAGTTCCAGATGTCGGTAGCCAGCTTGTCGTAGCCCAGTGATTCGCCCTGTCGCTTGGCCCTTGCCAATGATCGCTCGTACTTCTTCAGATCGAGGTCTGTTGTCACTCGATCCTCCCGCCAATTGCTGGCGACCCATTCAGACCAGACAACTTCAAGCCATACGGCTGCTTCGCTGTCGCCATTGTTGGCTTTTTCTGCTGTCTCATTGATTTGCTGTTCAATTGCTGCATATGCTCCGTCTTTGTGTGACCATGACCATGCCATCGCTGTTCTCCGGTTGAGTGTTGTTGATTGTTACAACCAACAAGCGGGTGTTAGTTGACGCATGGAAAAAGGGACCACCGAACTTGTCGATGGTCCCTTTGGCTTGGTGCGAATTACTCAGGTTGGAAGCTGAAGTAAAAGCGAGGCGAGTGAGTGAACATCAGCGATCCACGTTCACCAGTGTCACGCTTGCGAACGATGATGAACGGGGCCATGAATCCGAGAGCGTCGAACTCCTCTTGCATCTCGGAAGTTGTCCAGACTTTGCCGTGCTTGGCTTCGAGTTCAGCCTTTGTGTTGTCCTCTGAATTCAGTTCAGCGACTATTTGCTTGCGAATCGCTTCGGTTTGATCGGCCATTGTTGGCTCCTTGAAAAGTGAAGTGTTGGTTATGCTTTTCAAGCGGGTGTTATTTCTCTCGCTTGACGACGCTGGGACCGGCGCTGATGACACGGCAATGCGGTTTCGTCTTCAGCACATCGAGTGACTGGTGGAATGCTTGGACGTTTTCACACGTCCAGACATTGAGCCCCTGTTCCGTAGTGCGGCCCAACGTGGTGTTCGTGAAAACAATCGTGTACAGCGTGTCGAACACGCTGGTTTCGATTTGAGGCATGGATCAATACTCCTCTGGAAGCAAGCAGCAAGTCGAACTTCTGTCAGCTTCAGTAATGATCCAGATTTTGTCCGTCTCGTTGATTTTGTAAGACGAGAGAATCCGTTCGCCATTCCAAATGGCTTCGTTATTGGCGTCCAAATCGTCTTGGCAAAGATCCCCAAAATTCCCAGTTGCATGCTTTTCCAAAAATATCATTGGCGTCATGTTGTGTTTCTCAAGAAGAGCCAAGGCACCGGGGGTGGCAACAACCTGACCTAAGTTGAACAATCGCTTGCTCATGACGTTCTCCGTTGTGTGTGTCAAAGAAAGAGCCAAGGCGTGTTGCCTTGGCTCTGTTGATGTCGAACAAGCGGGTGTTACCTCGCCTCTTGCATTGCTTCCAAATTGGAAGCAGCGGCCCAAACCAGATAAAGATTTGCGTTATCTTCATCAGTGAAATAGGTGTCACTTCCACCGTAGATCTCACGACAGACTTGAAGCTTTTCCTCTTTGGAAGCAACGACATTCTGAAACTCACCACCGACGTTCCGCACGATTCGGAATTCGGGTTTGTAAATTTCAAGAATGTATTTACAAGCGGGTTCGGCATCACCGGAACCGTTGCAATCATTCATATCCCAAAGCATTTCGCCTTCCAGTTCTTGGCCTTCAGTGGTGCAGCAAGTCACCGATCCGCAAAGGCTAATTTCGATGATGAACGATCCAGCGGTTTTGTCTTTAATGTTTCTCTTGGTGATGAATTCGATGAAGGCATCCATCTTTTCGAGTTCATCGTCGTCAAAATCTTCGGGTCGGCTGGTGACGTTCAAACGGCATTGTTTCATCCATTCGATAACGGCCTGCCGATGTTCTTCCGATTGAGGCCGACAGTCTGAATTGAATCCGTACATGCAAGCACCGGGGTCGCCACTTCTCAAAAACGATCCCCAGCTTGCGGCGTATTCGTATGCTTCCATTGGTTTCATTGTTGATTTACCTCGCTTGTGGATTTTGGTGAGCCGGTGTTGTTGGCTCGAACAATCCACAAGCGGGTGTTGCCAGAATGAAGTTGGCTAGACGCTGATTGCTCGTGATCGTCGCTTTTCACGTTGGAGTTCGTGATGTTCAATCACTTCCTTGCGCCATTTGGCATTACCGCCGTATTGCTCAATGGGAACCATGTTCAGGTACTTGATCGGACATGACCAAAAATACGGTCCCATGGACTCATCCATGTCTTTGTAACCCCAGCCAGAATCACGACGATATTGAATCAGATCGCAAGTGATCCAGCGTTGCTTGGGTTGCACCTCTTCGCCATCCTTGACGAATCGACGTTCCCAGACGGCCCACAATACGCCGCTGAATCCGCCACCATGAAAGCACCTTGCCAAGCATTCGCTTCGCACGATTGTTTCACCCGATTGCCGCTCCCATGACTCGGTGCGTTCAGCGATCAGTTCTTTGCGAGTGATGCCTTGCCTAAAAAGCCAGCCCATCTTTGTTCTCCCTTTTGAGTGAGTGGATTGATGTCATTCAAGCGGGTGTTAATCCGCATCGACGTGTTCAAACTCAGTGGGAAGAACGCCTTCATCGGGCAGGCCCTCGCCGTGATAGCGACAAAGGAATGGGATCTCGGCTCCCTCTTGGCCGTAAGCCATAAGATGATCGAGATCCAGAATTTGCCCACAGGGACCGTAGTGGCGGTCGTCTTCGGGATAGTCGCCGAGGTACTCGTCCTCGACGTTGATCAAATGGCCGTAAGTTTCATTATTCGCCAACTCGTCAATCGCATCGCTCATGCTATTGGCTTCAACGATCAGGAATAGCGAAGAATAGCTGCCCCCGATTTCGATCAGCCATGTTTTGCCGAACCAATCACCGGGGTTCAGGACCGGAATTTCCGTTAGATCGTGTCCGTGCAGGTTGCCGCTTGCTTTAATCTCACTCATCATTTGCTCCATTCCAAAAGTTGTATTGGGTTTGATGCAAAACAAGCGGGTGTTACGCCTCCTCACTAAAGGCGAACGCTTCCTCGTCATCCGCATCAAGCTGGGCGAAATGATCGGCTAACTGGCAAGCAAGGTATCGAGCGTCGTCTTCATCGCCGTGACGAAGCAATTCGCCACGGAAGAGCATCCCGTTGTCGGCGAGTGCATAACCAACGATGAACTGATTGGCGGTGAGCCGAAACAATATCGCCAGTGAATCGTCGCAATACCGCTGCACGACTTCTGATCGACAAGCAAGAACTGTTTGGCCGCACCACGAGGTGAGATGAATGTCACCCCGAGTGTATTTGGTGTATGCGGTGAGACTGCGACCGACAACGCTTGCTCCAATGGCGGAAAACTCGTTTCCTTCGTGGGTGACGATTCCGACTTCAACTTGCCCTGATCGAACACAACTGGTTTGCATTTTTATTCTCGCTTGTTCTCTCGTCGCAGGCGGTCGGAACGAGTGGTCCGAAGGAGCCAACTGCGACGAGTTACAAGCGGGTGTTCGCTAGAGCGGAATGACTTCGTACTCTGCTGTCTCACCTTGTTCGATGCGATCAAGTGCTGAGAATGCCGCCATCTCTCGTTCGGTCGTCATCCGGCAAAGGCTGTTCAGCTTGCTCACAAAGGCAAGTGAGACCGGGTGATTGTTGAGACCGTCGCCGCCAAGTCCTGTTTGACGAAGTGCGATGAGATGGCGATGAAAGCAGCCAACAATGGCCACGAGATTGACCGCATCTTGAATGGCGTTGGCGTCTTGAGCGGCTGATTTGACGGCAGGAATGTTTCCGTCAGCGATGGAAGTTGTTTGGTTCATTTTGATCTCCAAAAAGGGATTGATTTGTTCTGGAGATCAAGCGGGTGTTAGCCAAGAGGAAGGTAGTTGCCGCTGGAGTCTGATGGACGTGCGTGCAAATATTTTCCCGTTGTCGCAATCGACGAATGACCTAGAGTCGCCTGAACCAAATGGATAGCAGCGCCACGATCCAAGGCATGGGAAGCATGAGCATGGCGAAACCAATGACACGAAACGTCCTTGGGAATCCCGGCACGTTTGGTTGCCTTCTTGACCATTCGCCAAACGGCTGATTCGCACAAGTGACCTTTCTTGCGGCTGCGAAACACTGGTGCATCCAATGGTGCTTCACCACGAAGAGCCATCAGCGATTCCCAAACTGATTTGGGCATCAGAACGCTTCTTGTTTTGTCACCCTTGGCAAAGGTGGTGATCTGACCGGTCGAATCACGCTCTTGTAAATGTCGCCACTTCATTGCGCAAATTTCCGATACACGGAAACCGCCCGCATAAAATGTCAGCAGGATTGCTCGATTTCGTGGATTGGGTTCCAAAGAGATGATTCGCAGAACTTCCGTTTCGCTGATGATTCGCTCGGACAACTCATCCCTGAAGCCTTGCAATTTCAAGGCTCGACCAACATCGAATTGGAGATAGCCCAGTCGATGTCCGAATGCGAGCAAGCTTTTTACGGCACTGATGGCACGATGGACCGATGACGGTTTCAATGATTGCCCAAGGTGGTCCGCAAACGCCTGAAGATCAATCAACTTCAACGAACGGAGTTGCTTGTTCACATTGTCACTGAATCGATCCACTTCTTTGCGGTAGCCACGTTGGGTGTTCTTGGGCCGACCGTGGAGCCACAGTTCTATCAGTTGGTCATCGTTGTCGGCTTGTTCGATGATCTGACCCGTCGTCGAATCAGGCGAACGCAAGATAATAGGAGTTGTCGTGCTTAATTCCGAACACTTCTCGGACTGGTTATCGTTCATCTTTCGTACAGCTTTCGTTGGTAAATCGAACAGTTTCTCGACACACTTCTTGCCAACTTCTTGTGGAAGTTGACGGACACCAAACGAATTTCGCAGGCGTCCCAAACAGTCACCGGGTAGTCGCCGGGCACGAATCAGCCAATTCCCGAACGCTTCAAATGTCGGAAAACTGTTCGGAGAATGTCGTTTTCGTCCTCGCTGTTGGTGCCCTTCGGGTAACAATCCTCAACTGCTTCAGCGACTTGCCTGTTCGTCAGGCCGCTGAGGCCGAGGGCCTGAAGGCTCTCCAGCAGCCCCGTGTGATCTGCCTTGGAAGCGGGTGTTACCTTTGGCTTCGTTGGAGTTTCGGATCGCTCATAGAACAGGACGTATTCACCGTTGACCCCGATCCCAAGCTCCCTTGCCTTCAAGTTGTCCTCAACTTGAGAAGCATTGAAGTAAGGTCGCCCGTTGGACAATCGAAGGGGTGCATGGAACGTCCCTCGCTTCACATGCCAGTAAAATTGGCTGCGTGACATTTCCAGTTTCGAGCACATCCGGCTCACGGTGATTGCAGCTTTCGGCTGATTGTCGTTCATTGTTTTTACGGTCATCGTTCAGTTGCCTTGCAGAAATCGGACAGTGGAAGCACAAAAAATCAGCCGTTGCTGGCTTTCACATGCTCGTGTCCAGCGGGTGTTAAGCAGCGTCCCTTTTCGTTCTTGGTGATCAGTCCCAAACGAATGAAATCGCTTTCGAACATTTCAATGGACTGACGGGGCAATCCAAGATGCGTGGCTAGTACATTCAGCCTTACCGCTCCTTGGTGTTGCTTCAGCAGGTGAAGATAGCTTTGCTCCACCGGATCGAATCCAAGAGGATCAATGCCTTCCATTTCCAGCATTTCGACAACGTGAATGCTCTCGATGAAATCACAACCGTTGGCGGAACAGGATCGCTTGGCTGCTTCCAGCATTCGAACAGCGAGTCTCGGAACACCACGACTTCGTTTGGCGAGTTCATGGACTGACTTTGGATCGATGCCCCAGCCAAGACGTTTGGATCGTTGTTCGATCAGCACGGTCATTTCATCCGTGTCGTAGTGGGACAGACGGATCAAAATTTGAAATCGATCTCTCGAACTCGTGGTGAGCATATACTCGTGAGTGGTCGCACCGATCAGCGTGAACGGTGGCAGAGTCACCGGCTTTTTATTTCCACCAAGGAACAGTTTTCGCTCTTCCAAAGCTCGGTAGAGACAAACCTGAACTGATTCGTTTAGTTGATGGATTTCGTCCAAGAACAGAATTTGGCCCGGTTTGTCGAGCATCATCAGCAAACCTTGCATTTGCCCGATGTTGCTGATGTTCTGAGCGAGTTCAACATGGACTTCGGTGCAAAGCTCACGAGCGACAAGTTCACTCAGCATCGTCTTGCCCGTGCCACCGGGGCCTGCCATCAGCAGGTGCGGGAACGACACGTTGTCTTCGCCATGCTTGCTTCGTTCGTGCCAGTAGGCATCAAGTGCGGTTTGCAGCACTCGCACGGCTCGGGCTTGCCCCACAACTTGGCTTAGGCTGGTGATGATTGGTTCGGTGTTTTTCATTTCGTTGCTCCTTGGTGGTTGATTGGAATGACAAGCGGGTGTTACTTGCCGTTCATCCCGTTGAAAATGTGAAAAGCAACCAGAGCCATCACGTCCTGCGTTGGGCAATCGCTCTCCATCAAACGCCGCCAAGCAGCCCCGGTGGATTCGTTGTTACGGCCCATTCGCCGCCAGATCTGGAACGCCATCAGTGCGTGGTCGGCACAGTCAAATAATTCACCCGACATGGTGCGGGCGTAAAGCTGGTCTGGATGTCGGATGAGCGACAGCAGTGGTTGAAGTTGTTCCCGTTCTTCTTCGGTGATCATTGGTGTCTGTGGCATCGATTGACTCCGTTACAAAAGTTGGATTTGGTGATGCCTTCCAAGCGGGTGTTATTTGGAAAGTGAAAATAGGGCCTCCTTGCCCTATCGCCACACAACACAATTCTCACGCAATTTCGCCAGCGAAGCCGATTTGAGCGATGTCTTCCAAGCGGGTGTTACCTTGAAGAACGCTTGAGTGCCGGGATTTCCAAAAGCGGCTCTTCGGGAAACATGTTTTGAACTGGTTCCGGTTGAACTTGGTCGGCTCGAAATGGCAGCCTGAGAGACCGTCCCTCTTTCATCTCGCAGAGCAACAGAAACATGTATTGGCTTGCGATCTCCGATGGCAAAGGCCACCGAAAGTGGTAATAGGAACTGCCGATTGCACAGGCCCAAACCCAAGTCAAATGCCACGCATCGCCTTTTGGTCGAACACCGTATCGCCAAAGATGTGAACGGACTTCCTTGACTCGTCGTCGGCTGGGTCCGCCGTGCAGAGACCTGTTATCAGTCATGATTTGTAATCTTGGAAAATTGGAATCTTAAAAAGACCAAACGGAAACACCGAGAATGGATCAGCGGTGACTTCAGGGCTTCGCAGAAAACAGCAGATTTCCATCGCTCACTGGCCAGAGGTATCGCAATGGCTCACGCTGTTTTGTGAAGTGCCGAAGCTGAGTCGTCTTGCGATCATCAACGGTGTTCCGAGTGGCTGTCCCGATCAGGACGATGGACAAGCGGGTGTTATCCCAAACAAGGCAGTTGGAAAAACCAACTGCCCTGTTAGATGAAAAGGCAATCAAGCACAAACAGGCTCTTCGACTGATTCCACAACCGCTTCACTGTTTCGGCTAAAACTGAGGATGTAATCGGCCGATCTGCTCGACGAAGCCGCTGCCCGGAAAATAAATTTCGGGTCGTCGTTCATCCCTTTGAGCCACGACTTCAAATAGGCAGCGTGGTTTTCGAGATTCTCCGTCGTGGGCATATTCAATTCGCCCATCAAAAAGCACGCACCAATTTCGGCAACCAGTTCTGCGAAATCGTAAGAGTTCTCAGGCTGGGCTCGGTCGAATCCGGTTCGGCTTTCGGAATAGTGACAAAGTTCGTGAAAGCAAGTTTCGTAGTACGCTTCCGGCGTCACGAACTGCCGACGAAACGGCATCTGGATGTAATCGCCTGAAGGAGAATAGAACGCTTGGTTGCCGCCGTATCGAATATCGGCACCGGTGGCTTCGATCACGTCATCGGCTTCACCATACCGATTCTCGTTGCTTACTTCCGTTTGGTCATAGCCAACTTGAAATCGCTCCATGCCTGATGTCTGATCAGCATTAAAAACGGCGAATTCTCGCATGACGAAGAACTTGTCGTCAACTGATTCGCCTTGCTCGCTTGTTCGCTTGCGATCAACTGGTTTCCAGAGAATGATTTTCGTTGCTTTTTGGCCTTTGTTGACGCAGCCCCCATTGCTTTGAATCTGCCGGAATGTTCCCCACCATTTGGAAGTGAAATTGCGTTTCCAAGCCGAGAGTTGCAGGATCATTTGGTTGATTCCCCGGTAAGAGTTACCGGTACTCAAACTCGTGTGAAGTCCGGGAGCGTTGGGATCGTTTGCCCACGGCTTTCGCCATGGCGGCAACTCGTTGCTCGAAAGAGCGGCGATGATGTCGTTGGTGATCTGCTGGCGGATTTCGTTTGCGTTTGGCATGTCGTCGTTCCTGTGAGGAGGTTGATTTGAACGACGATCAAGCGGGTGTTAGCTCTTTTATCGGGAATGAAAACGGGAGGGGTTTGAAGTAGCTGGGTGATCACAGGATTCGGGAATCCTGTGTGCAAGTGGACAAGCATCAGCCATTCGACGGTTAACACCCGCTTGTTCAACGAAGACGGGCGATCACATGAGAGTCTGTGGTTAATAACGGCTCCGTTCGCTTTCTTTTCTTCCTCGGCATCACCAGCGACATCAACAAAAAGAAACGGAGGGTCCAAGGTGGCCAAGGCGTCCAAGCAAATTGGCATTTCTGCTTCTTTTCTAAAATTACATTTTCTAAATTTCAAATATTCAAATGAATTAGTGATTTGCTTGGACGCCTTGGACGCAGATGCCAGAAAACACCAAAAACACTGGAAAAACGCATAAAAAAGCGTCCAAGCAAACTGGGTTTTGCTTGGACGCTGCTTGGACGCACTTGGACGTAATTCCTGTTTAATCAGGCACCAAGTCGTCTGTTGATGATGTCGGTGCGTGCCTCGGGGGTCAGGGCGAGACCAGTGTGATGTCGTTCTCGGCGACCATCGATTTGCTTTCGAACATCACCGATTCGAGAAATTACAGACCGCAATTTCTTCCCAAAATCAGCAGCGCTACCGGGAACATGGCCGTTGTCGTCGCACCAGATGTGCCACGCCAATTGCAAATCGTTCCGACGAACACTGGCATCGCTATTAACCACGCAGCATTCATCGACGAATGACTGGACCGGTGAAGACAAGTAAACGAACTCCCGCAGAATCTCTTCGCCAGCACTTGGGTTAATAAACCGGCCTGTTTTCCGCAGTTGCCGAAGCCCATCCAGTGCCCAGTTAGTAATTCCCGGAATCTCGGTTAATAGGCGATCAACCAAGCCAAAGTCTTCGTTGCCTTCGTAAGTGTTGAAGTACGGGATGACTAATAACCGTGCCCGCATCGCCGCCGATGAATCGGACAATCGTGGCAATTCGTTGACGGCCATTGTGAAGCGAATCTTTAACGCCACGCTGGACAAGGCGGCAACTCCCTTTCGGTCCACGGTTTGTTCTGACCCGCCAGAGATCGCTTTCAGTCGTTCCAAAATTTGTGAAGTGTCGCTGAATTTGCCAAGATGTCCTTCGTCGATCAGGGCCGACAATTTCCCAACCAATGGCTCCAAACCGAACCGGCCACCAAGCGAAGCCAGAGATGTGTTGGCGATGTTATGTTTACCCAGCATGGCCGACATCACCGCCATCGTGGTCCCTTTGCCGCTTCGTGGTGGACCAATCAACATGGCGATCTTGTGCTGGCGATTATCAGCAATCAGGTTGTAACCGAACCACTGCCCAAGCGTATCGATTCGTTCCTGATCGCCGTCGAAGACATCACTCAGAAAATCGAGCCACTGTGGACAACTCGCCGAGGCGTCGAACCGATGGGGAAGACAATTGGAAGAGAACCACTGTGGCGTGTGATTCATCAGTTCAACTATTTCCGACTTCAGGAATCCATCGACATCCAGCAGGCCATTATCGAAAGCGATGACCTGTTCGGGACCATGGCTGAGCCAGCACGGTGATTCGATGGAAGAAGATTGATTGGCAACCGCCTTCAGAGCGTCCATCACCCCCGTCACCAGTGCCCGTGATGGCTGACAGGAGACCAGCTTCTCTTTGGTCCTCACGGAACAATGCGACAACCAATTCCAGAGTTTGGCTTTGATGTCGTCGTCGCTGGTGGTCTCGTATCGCTTGCCAGTCCAGTGGTGCCATGTGGCTTGATGATGGATCAGATTCCCGCCGTAACTAGACGAGAAACAATCTCGAAAGAATAGTCTGGCGATTTCCAACTGATCTTTGGGGTTGATGGTGGGACCGACCTCGAAAGGTTCGACGATTCCATCGACTTTCGCTTCCAAATCACCGAGATCCCCATGGCTGTTGAGTCGGTCGCCGATTTCGCCACGATACTCTTCACCAAGGCACCAATCGATCTTTCGAGCAATGTCTTCGTCGGTCCATGGATACCAGCCACCGGCATCGTCAAGCTGATCATCCTTCTGGCCCCACACCGTCAGCAACGATTGGACAGAATCAATGGGAAGAGCGAACCCATACAGCAGCTTCAGGGTGAGTGCGGTGCAACGTCGATCCGCTCCATCGCCTTGTTGAGTTCCCGGTACGGATTCCAGATACCGCTTTGCCATCGATTCCCGTTGTTCAATGGGAAGATCAATGTCCGAAATGAGATCTTGATGATCTTCACTGGCGAAATCCGCCTTGACGGCCACCGAAGTCGTTCGTTTTGGCTGGGATCGTTCGCAAGCTATCCACGTTGGATCGTAGACGGGGCACTGATGCAGAAGTTCCAGCGTCCATGGTTCCAGTTCCCGATACAACTTTTGTGTTTTCGGGTGAATCGAACCGGGGGCCATGATGTAGCCGCCGTCGCCACGGATGTCGAGGTTGTAATTCTTCCCATCGATCATCGTCTTCTGGCGATTGCTGATGTGGTCTTCGGGTCTGCGGTAAACCCGATGAAAACCTTCTTTGCCGGTGATCTGCATCATTGGCGTTTCGGGGCAATACTCTTTGGCCAGAGCTTCTGCCTCTTCGTCATCTGAATCGATGACGATGATTCCCGGATTGGTTGATGACCACGGCGTTGCCCCGGTCACGACGGCAAAATTAAGAATTTCTGGTTTCCAGAATTTTTTTCCGTCCTTGGTGCGGAATGTGCCCCGCATCCATTCTTTAAGTTTTTCGACAGAGACTCGCTCCGTCTGAAATGGCTTCCACTCGATGCACGGCGGATGCTTCCCACTGACTGGGATCAGGTTGAACTCCATGCCGTAAAGACGGCTGAGTACATTGGTGCAGCGGTTTCTTCTCTGCTGATCGATAGAAATCGATTCGTTGTTACTATCATACATGTGACTCCTTTTCCGACGTGACTTGTGGGCCAGTCGGTTAGATTGTTTGAGAACATAAATTTAGAAGACACCGCCAGTGAGCCAATCACTGACGGTGTTTTCTTTCATTTGTGGCCAACTATTAGTGGCCGACAATCGCCTTCCCCGACTGGAATTGCAAAGATTCGTCTTGCTCAGGCTGCCACGTCTTCCAGTAATTCAATGCCTGTAGAGGCGGGAACGCTCCGTTGAACAGGTTCTCGAATCCAAAATTTGACGTTGGTGCTCCAAGGTGCGGGTTGCAGAAGTCGCCGTTGGCAAGATACGCCTGCACTTCCTCCCACCATTCATCGATGGAAACCTCTACGCCTGCAACCTGTAGGCGACACAGGGAAACTTCATCGCCAAACTTCATGTGAGAACACAAAATCGGTGTGCTTTCCAAGGTTCCAACAAGATCGGGAAAATCTACATGTTGAATCTTGACCCACATAAATTCTAATGTGCCGTCGTTTGACTCAAACATTAAATTCACTGAACGATCTACGAACCATTCGTGAGGCTTTTCTTGATACAAAAGGCAATCAGAATAAGCTCTTTTGTGTGCGTGTTTAATGTACATTATCTCTTCCTTCCGTGTAGTGCGTGCGTAGCCAATCGAGATCATCAGGCCCAAAGTACAGTCGTCTTCCGAGACGAATCTTTGGGCCTGACACTTTCTCCGCTCTGATGTCCCGATGAAGCCGGAACACATCAACGCCAAGTTGGCGTGCCGTTTCCGAGACATTGAGCAGCTTCAGGACGTTGCGTCGTTCGGTTGCAGATACGATCATGATGACTCCACACAAAGTTGTTCACCTTTAAGTAGTAAGCTGGACGCAAAATTTGGTGTGGATTTTGACTTTTTCTTTGGAAAGCAAAATGACTTGGATCGAGTGGTACAACAGCCTTGAAAAGCCAAGCTGGACACCGGAGCCGTCCACAATCGGTTTTGTCTGGCAGTGTCTTTATCCGATCATCCTGATCACGTTCGGTTTCGTGTTCGTGCAGGCCATCAGGAAGAAGTTGCCGTGGATGGTGGCGTTGCCGTTCGGCATCAACCTCGTGGCCAACCTAATCTTCACGCCAATTCAGTTCGGTCTGAGGAATTTGCCGCTGGCTGCCTTGGACATTTTGATCGTCTGGGCGACAATCATCTGGATGTCGGTCATCATCTGGAGGCACTACAAATGGGTCGCTGTGGCTCAAGTTCCTTATTTCGTCTGGGTGTCGATTGCGACCGTATTGCAGTTGTCGATCACGCTCTGGAACTGGGGGCGATGATCAATTGATTGATTTTGGACTTTCAGTCTTGCCGCTGCTGGTTTCAGCCAACATTCTCTGGGACTGGCGGCGGAGCGGTCGTCTGTTTTGTCGTCCACTTCCACGACCATTTCGGGATCGGCAGTCACAAGCGGAGCGTTGGAAGCAGACCTGCACAAACGAAAATTATGACAAGGCAGACGGCTTGCTTCGGATGTTGTGCGAGGCGTTCTCGTTCAATCCCGATGACCGCTTTCAGTTCGCCCCGACCGACCGCATCATGGATATTTACCAAGCCTGTTATCCACGTTGGCGATTCTGGAAAATTTCGGACGCCATGGAGATCGAATCAATGACAATGGATATTCAGCGGCGTTTTCAACTGAACGACGCCGAGGTGTCGGAGATGACTCTGGCAGAGGTTGTGAAATTGATAGAATCACCGTAAGAAACCGAGGCCACGAGATGAAATATCGGTAAATCGAGTGGTACACCAACTGACATCCAAAGGACAACTTTCGTGAAACATCTCTACATCCTGATCCCACTGTTATTGATCGTTCCGTTCGCATCCGCTGAGGAGCCAGTGCGGGAACGTATCGAATGGATCGACATTTGGGTGACTGACGCTGACAAAGACGACCTTCCCAGAGTGCTGTTGGTTGGCGATTCGATCACCAGAGGATACTTCGGTGCCGTGGAAAAGCATCTCGCAGGGAAAGCCTATTGTGCTCGGCTGACCACATCGAAGTGTGTTTCCGATCCCACGTTCAACGACGATCTGAAACTGCTGCTGAAGCAGTACAAGTTCTCGGTGATTCACTTCAACAACGGTCTTCACGGATGGGGCTACACAGAAGATCAATATCGTGACGGTCTGTTAAAAACGGTCCTCGCCGTGAAAGAACATGCTGGTGATGCCAAGTTCATCTGGGCGACCACGACGCCTGTGCGTGAGAAGACCAACTTGGAAACCTTCGCTGAACGGACAGATCGAGTCAAAGGGCGAAACAAACTCGCCTCTGAGATCATGACGGAACAGCACATTCCAACCGACGACCTTTTTGAACTGGTCGAGAATCATGCTGAGTGGATTTCTGGCGATGGCGTTCATTTCAATGGACAGGGAAACGAAGCACTAGCGAAGCAAGTTGCGGAAAGTGTCTTGGAGAATTTGCCCGCAGCGGCATCGGCTAAGAAATGATATTCGACTCAGCCAAAAACTCAGCACAGGCGCCGAACCGTTCATCGAAAGCAGAGGGAATTCATGTGGAATCAGCGATACAGTAGCGACGAGTTTGCATACGGAACCGAACCAAATTCGTTTCTCGTAGCAAATGCAAAGCTTCTCACCGGCCCGGTGCTGAGCCTAGCGGAAGGAGAAGGACGAAACGCAGTTTTTCTGGCCTCACTCGGATTGGAAGTCCTTGGTGTTGATGGATCAGAAACGGGACTCGCAAAAGCCAAAAAGCTTGCCGAATCGAGGGGTGTTCGCATCACCACCGAGGTTGCTGACCTTGCAACGTATGAGCCGCCTGCGAGTTTCTACGGTTCAGTTGTGTCAATTTCTGCACATCTGCCAAGTGATGTTCGACGGCGACTGTATCCATTGGTGGAGCAAAGCCTGAAACCCGGAGGGATCATCCTTCTCGAAGCATACTCAAAGTCACAATTGGCTCGGGACACGGGTGGCCCAAAAGATCCTGATATGCTGCTGACCGCTGACGCCATCGTAAGCGAATTTCCAAACTGCGAAGTGATACTTTGTCGGGAGATCGAGCGTGAGGTTGTTGAGGGAGAGTTCCACACGGGTCTAGCGTCCGTCGTTCAGTTCATTGCGAGAAAGAAGAACCGTCTGGACGATGCAAAACTATCTTAGCGGCACGATTCGATGATCCTGCGAATATCTCAGAAGCTGAACACGAAGATCAAAGCTGACGACGTTAATATCTGTACCCCGTGATACACTGGCAATTCGCTCACGGAGATCGTGGTGTTGCCATTGTTCTTCATGGTGTTTTCAACAGCGAAAGGAAATGAAACGATGAATGAGCAATCGAGAGACTTAGACCAGCGTGTCGCCGCATTGGAACGCCGTCTGAAATTCGTCAGTTTCATGGTCATAGTATTTGGTGGCCTTCTGGGTTTCCTGCTTGTGCCGGTCCTTCTCCCTTCTCGGAACAATGATATAACCGACCATTTTTGGGTTCACAACGCTGCTGGTGAGATTGTCGTCGAGATGGCGTCGGCGGGACGAAGTGGGCATCTTTCGGTAAACAACGATGATCGTAAGAAACTTTTCAATGTCTCTCTTTATAAAAATGAAGACATAGGAATGGTCGTCTCAGTTTCCCGCCCGGACGGGTTACAGCGAGCAGTGGCACTGTACGGCCGAGAAGATGGTGGCGAGATCGTCGTCTGGCGAGGGCAAGGAGAGGAAACATCTCTCTGGGGAGGCGGAGTTGATGCTGCCGGAAAGCCGGTTTCGGTCGTCGAACGTCTCGTAAAAGACGTGGCTGAGTTGAAGCGGCAGAACGGGCAAGGCGCTGAATAATCGGTGGTCATCGAGACTTCGAGCGACGAAGCGAGTAGATACGCAGATGCCGTACTTCGTGTGGGTGTCGATTGCGACCGAGCTTCAGTTGTCGATCACTTTCTCGAACTGAGGTCGCTGATCGAGTGATTGGCTACCAGCTTCCAATCTTGCTGCTACTGATTGCAGCCACCATTCCACGCTGGCGATTTTGGAAAACCGCTGATTGCATGGAGATCGAATCCCTGACGATGGATATTCAGCGACGTTTTCAACTGAACGACGCCGAGGTTTCGGAAATGACTCTGGCAGAGGTTGTGGAATTGATGCCCCATGGGTTGGCATTTGCAGTTCGTTAGGCGATAAACAAGAATTACTCCCGCCAGTCTGAATGGCGTACTTCCCGTAGATTTGAATGGACCAATTCGATGAAACTGAATGACTTTTACAACGAAGTGTCACGCCGCACAGATACGGATAAGACCGCTATCTCGGTTGCGGAAACTAAACGAGTTCTCAGCGAGGCGTTTATGGTGCTTGCCAAAATGGATGCAGCGGAGTCGGCGGACACCATCTCAAAGGGTCTGACCACTGCCAAGAAGAAACTGACGAAGTAGTCGAACGACAAGACGTCTGAGTGAACAGCGGGATTCACCGTGAACGCACCATCCGAGAAATTCTCCGAGGCGGACAATCAATGGCGACTTGTCCTTCGTAGTTTGACGATCTGGCTCGTCCTGATTGTTGCGGAGATCGTTCACGGCATTCTTCGGGCAATTCTCTTGGTCCCGATGGTCGGCGGAGTCCGTTCAAATCAGATCGGCGTATTCACCGGCTCGGCGATCATTCTCGTGATCGCCTACTTCACCATCTGCTGGATTGGAGCCAAGCGGCCATCGGAATTGCTGTTGATCGGCATGATCTGGGTGCTGTTGACCGTGGCTTTCGAAGTCCTGTTTGGTCGCTTTGTGGTGAGGCTAACTTGGGAAGAACTTCTGGCGGGATACAACATTGCCAATGGTGGACTGATGCCTCTGGGCTTGCTGATTCTGCTGTTCAGCCCAATGATTGCCTCGAAGTTGCGTGAGAAAAGGTAGCGAATTCATTCGCTAATTACGTCAAGTCCAAATCGGGAAACGAGATTTATGCCCCGCAAAGACCATTGGGACGCCGTTTATACGACCAAGGCCAACGACGAAGTGAGTTGGTTCGAGGCTGATCCCTCGTTGTCGCTCGATTTAATCAAGCAAGTGTCGCCGACCCCAAACAGCGTGATCGACGTGGGGGGAGGTCAATCGCTTCTGGTGGACCGGTTGCTCGACATCGGGATCGGTAAAGTTGCGGTTCTGGACATTTCCAATGTTGCACTGGATCGAACGAAGGAACGCCTTGGTGGTCGAGCCGCCAACGTCGAATGGATCGAAGCCGATGTCACTTCCATCTCGAATGTGGGCACGTTCGACCTCTGGCATGACCGAGCAGTTTTTCACTTCTTGACGGAGCCGAAGGATCGTGAAGCGTATGTGGAGCTTGCCGTGAAATCGATTCCAGTGGGAGGGCATCTGATCATCGGAACATTTGCCACCGATGGTCCCGAAAAGTGCAGCGGCCTGCCCGTGTGTCGCTACGATGCTGATTCAATGGCGTCAGCCTTCGGCAACCGATTCATGTTGGTGAACAGTCAAAACCACGTTCACGCCACGCCATGGGGCAAGGAACAGCACTTCTTCTTTGGAGTCTTTCAGCGGGTCTGATCGTCCGTCGAAGATAATCCATGTTCAATGGCCTGACGTTTTCGCTTCAGTTTGCGCACCATCATTGCGATCAGAAGCAAACACACCCCTCCTGCTGGAGCTACCAGCAGTCCGACAAAGGTAAGAATACCCGGTCCCATCGTTTGCTCGCCCCGAGCCGTTTCTGCGACGTGAAGTAGGTGCCCACGCACGACGAAAGGTGTAGCCGAAAAGACGGCACCGGTGAGGAACCAAGCTGCAAACCATAAAAACCGACGAATCATGTGTCTTGCCGTTGGTGAGTTACAGCATCGGAATCAATTTGTGCTTTCAGCATCATCAACTCATCTGCTGGCAACTCTTGCGATCAAGAAGCCAATGCCGACCAGACAACCCAAACCGGTCACACTGTAGCCAATCCGAAACATCATGAACTGAGCCACATCGTCGGTCGGTTCAAACGTCGCCAAGAAACCGAACAGGCAGAACGCAGCGACGGACAGAAGGAGCAGAGAACCAATAATGGCGACAAATATTTTCATGATTTCTCTGACTTGATGGTCGCCTTGTCGTCACGATTGTTGCGGCACTTGCCGCTGCAATATTTCACTTCGTCCCAAACCTTTGCCCACTTTTTACGCCAAGTGAAAGGTCGCTCGCAAGCCACGCAGAGTTTCTCGGGCAAGTTGGTTTTTTGGGGCATCGGTCATTACAGCTTTTTATTCTTTTTTAACTTGTCGATCAGACTAAATGCAGTGTGTCTCTGCGGCTTGCCGTCAGCTTCGGTAAACTCGAATTCCAAATGGCTTTCGCAAGTGTAACTGACTTGTGCCGACTGATT
This sequence comes from uncultured Planctomycetota bacterium, assembly GCA_963763175.1. GTDB lineage: Bacteria > Planctomycetota > Planctomycetia > Pirellulales > Pirellulaceae > Rhodopirellula. Next base: position 3,089,428 of record CAVXOB010000011.1, read on the forward strand.
CACGGGAGCCGATGTACCGATCCCACAAGTAAAATGGAACTGCCGATGAAGCAAAAGAGAATGAGCAGCAGCGTGGATCGGCTGATCGGGGATTTTAAACGGCGTGTTTCGAGGAGGTACTCTGACAGCGTGAACAAGCTTATGCAAGTGATCCAACTGAGATTGGCAACTCTAGCATCACCAAGGCGATAAGCTGCGGCGGCCACGCACCAAATCATGACGATTGCGACGAGGTTCCGAAGCATGGCGAAGAGATACGTCAATTTGAGTTCTTGGCACTTTGGAAAGCACCACAGCCAAGCGGGCAACGAAAAGCCTGCAAGGCAGAACCCCTGAACCAAGAAAGAGACTGGTTCCGACACCGGCACAAAACGTGTGAAGATGAACCAGAGGGATAGGCCAGCAAACAAGCCCAATCCAGTGCAAGATTTCCATCGTTTGCCATAGAGAGGGTGCAGTCGGGCAGGTAGCAGCATCTGAAATTTGAAAAATTTCAGATTGCTATTGGGGAAAAATGGCGTCCGTGTCCTACTGAACGTTTTTGGTTAGCTGCCAAACATCTCAATCGGAACGGACGCCATGAATAAGCCTATCACAACTTTCGCTTCTCTCAAACGTCTCTTCGATGACTTCGAGCCACAGTTCGCTACTGAGGTAATCGCCGTCATCTGGAGAGTCATCGCAGTGGTACAATGTTTTTTCCAGAAGGGAAATCACTCCCGCCAGCACCGATCGATTCGAAAGACGACTCGAACGCCTCGTACGCGAATTGGCTCGTGTGATCATGCAGCGAACATTCAGACGAATCGAATCCCGTGACCGAGATCAAACGGTATCTTCGTTTGACTTCAACGGCGAATCCTTCCGCCGCAATCGACGCACTCCCAAAGAAGTCGACACACGATTCGGCCAAGTCACTTACCAACGTTGGTTCTATCAGAACACCCAAGCTAAATCATCTGGCGTCGCTCCGCTGGATGTCCGCCTCGGCTTGGTCGCCGGTCGGATGACACCCGCGTTAGCGGAAGTCACCGGGCGGCTTGCCGCCGATCTGCCCCAGCAACCCACCTTGGACATGATCAGCGAACGCTTTGGGGTAAGGCCATCGGTCGAAGCCTACCGGCGAGTGATTGCGGACCTGGCAACGCAAGTTCGAGTGGTGCATGATGACGAGGCGATTGAGCAGCTAGCTAAGTGGATCGAGCAGGCGCGTCAAAGTACCGGAAAACACGATGTTTTACTTCAGGTGGGGCGTGATGGTGTCTTTGTGCAAACGAGGCCTTGTTGGGAGGAAGCCTCCTGCGGAACGATTGCCGTTTACGATCGCAATCGCAAGCGATTGGGGACCATCTACCTGGGGCAGATGCCTGAACGTGATCAGCCTACGATGACAAAGCGATTGACCCATGTGATTGAAGGTGTGCTTCCTCGGATCGGTGGCAAGACGCCATCGCTGCGTTACGTAACCGATGCTGGCACTCACCCACAGTCCTATTTCAAGAAGGTTCTCTCGAAGATGAAAGATCCGGTGACGGGCCGACGTTTGAAGTGGAGTTGGGGTGTGGATTTCTTTCACGCTTGTGAGTATGTCTCTCTGCTTGCTGCTTCGATTTTCGGCAAAGGTAGCGAACGAGCCAGCGAGTGGGCCGAGCAACAGCGTCACACACTACGTCACGAGGACGATGCGGTGAGCAAAGTAGTCGCTCGTGCTGCACAGCAGAAGCGTCGTAACGGTTTAAAAGGGACGAAGGACGACTATCACACCGCGATCAACTATCTAAAGAAGTACCGCAGCCACATGGACTTCGCTGAGCGAAAACGCAGAGGTGATCCAATCGGTAGCGGCATTACGGAGGCTGGCTGCAAAGTCATCTTCAACCAGCGGCTTAAGCAATCGGGAATGCGTTGGCATCGCCAAACAGGTCAGTACATTGTCGATCTACGCACCGCCAATCGCAGTGGGATCTGGAACCGCATCTGGGATCGGCTGGTGATGCCCCAGGCCGAGCTTCCACCGATAACTCAGACAAATCGATTGGAATCATGCTGAAACCCAAGGGAAACACGTGCTACCTGCCCGACTGCACCCCATAGAGATCTTTAGCATTTTGCTTTGTTTCGCTGATGTCATCATGGGACACGATGACCTCGGATGGCTCATAAGGATTCATCAATCACCTCGCTTAATCGACACGAATCCGCTCAAGGAGAAGCATATTGCGTTCGGAATCGCTGATCAGCACGCCACCTTCGTCGATGTCTTCAAAGCGGCACTGCATTTTGGGCTCGTTGAAGATCCGAATGTCCTGAATAATCTGGCCCGTATTCACGTCCAAAGTCAGGACATGAAACTGCGACGGGCTGTAAACCTCCACACTCTTCTCTTTCCGAGTCGTTCGCTTCTCGCAAACCAGTAGGTATAGGAACGGAAACGAGTAGCGGCACTTCTCTTCGTAGGGGCAGTAGCGGATTTCGTAGCCGGTGTTCGCAAGATCAAACTTCCAACGGACTTCACCGCCATCAGCGGTTAGAAACAGATGAAAATCCCAAACGGACTTGAAGAACTCCTCGTCCGTTGGATCGGCGTTCTCCTTTGCCTCCAATTTGTGGGACAGCCAAAGCCCTTCACTCACCTTTAATCGAACGGGATCGTTCAAACGCTTACTTCGTCCCAGAATGATCGTCTCTGATTCCGGCGAGTTAGATTTCTCGACGCTTTCTTTCGGGATTCGTTCCAACAATGCTCCGGTCTTTATGTCGAGCACTCTGCCACTTCGGCAATAGACTCGCTGGTCGGCGACATAAATAGGGCAGTCCATCCAACCGGCGAGACGGCGAAGTCCCTCCCCCAAACCAGACGAATTTGAAGTCCACAACAGCTTTCCGGTGTCCAGTGAAACTCCGTAGCAGCCATGCTTTTCCGAGCTAAACGAAAGTCTTCTTCGCTCATTCGCCACAATTACGCCATCGGTGATATCGACGATCTCATCGGGACGTAGGTTTCGCTCCCAAAGAACGGCTCCCGTCTGACGGTCTAAACAGAACCATTGGCCGACCACTTTGTCCGTGAGCAAACGAACATGCTCGAACCACCGGGTCAGCGGTCGTTTCGCATAGAAGCTCCAGTGAAGCGTCTCATTCAACATCTGCGTTGTCGCTTGGCTGAGTTTTAGACGTGGTGCGTTGTGTGATAGTACGTCAGTTCTCTATTTGCCCGTCCGACCAGCAGCCCATCGGCATCCACATCTTCGATTCTGCACTCGCTGTGTTTTTCGTCACCGAGCAAGAAGTCTTGGATCACTTCACCTGTCTCAATACTGAGTGTCACAAAATGCCACCGGGTCGGGTTCGGTAACGCATAGTGCTCCTTCGTTGGATGTGGTTTTGAGTTCGACTCATCGGAAACAAGCAAGTAGAGAAACGGCGGAACAAGTCGGTACGAACCGATGTGGCGGCCAAGCTGCTTGATGGAGAACGCCCAAAGCGTGTTTCCCGTTTCGGTCTCGGCGGCGATCTCCAGTGTCCCACGCTGCCATCCTTCCGCTTCTTGTGCGTGTCGAAGGAATAGATTGTCCGCCACTTTGACCCGTGGATGATGACGCTCCACACCGCTGGCCGCAAACTGCGAACCAATTGCCAGTGGCTTTTCGAAAGACTGAACTTCGTTTCCGTCCATATGGTGAAGCAGCTTGCCGGTTTTAACGTCGAGCACCCGCCCACTGTTGCAAAACACCTCGCTGTCTTCGACGTGATGGGGCGTGTCTCGCAATTCGTTAGTGAAGCCGGGAACAAAGTCCAGCAGTCGAACGATACGGCCCCAAATACCAGAACCGTGAGAGGTCCAAAGTAGCCGCCCGCTTTCCATAGAAATTCCGTAACAGCCAAAGTCTGCCGTCCATGGCCCGTCCGACCTCATCTCGCTGGCAACGATGATCCCTGAATCAAAACCACAGATGGTATTTGGACGCAACAATCTGGCCTGCCAATCCCGTTTCCCTGTCGTCCGATCTGCGCAGAACCATTGGCCAACAACTTTATCGGGTAGGAGATGAACGTGGCCGTACCATTTCGTAAGTGGCTTCTTGCTGGTGAACGTCCAAATGGGGGCAGGATCGAGCACTGATTTACCCCATCATCATTTCAACAACGTCAACAGCATGACCAATGGAGTCTTAGCCTTGATGCTGTGGGGCGTTTTGGCTGCCATCTGAATCCAAGTTCCCGGCTTGCCTGCCACGGCCTGATCACCGACCGTCATTTCTGCCTCACCTCGGATGATCTGAATGATCGCAGGCATTGGGGCGACGTGTTCTTTGAGGCCGTCGCCAGCAGCAAAGGCGAACAATACAACTTTTGCATTGTCATCGTCGGTCAGCACGATGCTCTGTTTTCCAGATTCAGGGGGCTGAAGTTCGACGGCGAGTTGGCGGATTTGGAAACTGTCGTTGGTCATGTCGTTCCTCCCGTGATTTAACTGAACTATCTCGGCTCAGAGATAAACCGAAGAAACTGTTCTCCCATGGCCGTCGTTCGTTTTTCGTAAACCCCATGTCCGCTCATCATCGCATGAAACCCGTTGGTCCCCAAGAGTCCTCTGTCGTAGAGATCTTTCCCAATTTGATCATAAAGCTCCCGCTCACTTGAAAGTTCGGGGTAGGCTGCCGTCAACAATTGCGAGAGACTTCCGGCGATTGAGTATTGTGGTGCCGGTTTGGATTGCTCTCGAAATACGATAGCCGGATCGAAAAAGAACTGGAGAATGCGCAGGTGCCAGACGGTGAGCGAATCAACCAGACTAATGAATATCTGCTGGCGGGACTCGTCTGGTGGATCTGGCAGCGATGAGTTTAGCACTGCATTCTTCAGTGCTTCACGTTTCTCTGATTGACTGGTTCTGATGGCAGCTTGAGATGCAGACATCACGGCGTCGATAAACGTGTCGTTCTCAGAAAGATCGTCGAGCGATAATCGTTGCTGTTCCTCAAGTTTCCGCAATCCTTCGGCAACGGACTCCATCCATTCTTGACGACGTTTCTCCAATGGAGGAGCAATCAATTTTTGAAATAGCTCTGTTGCCGCTGCACCCGCTAAAGGAATCGATCCCACACCAGCACGAACAAGCGTGTGAGCGTGGTCTCCAGCAGTTGCCTCGGGCGGGTGGTAATTGTCCTTACTGGTCATCGGTTCCTGTTCTCAAATTTTTCACACTTCTGCCTACGCTGACTTGGTTCGGGAGCCCATCCTGCACCAAATTATTACGCAGGCGGCCATATTTTCTGAAACTCCTCACGGCAGTCAAAGTCTTCGAGGGGCGAAAATAGCGGCAAGTTCCCGACGATCAAAGAATGGTAGCGGCTGTAAATCGATTCAAAAGTGTCGATTGCTGCGTGAAGTTCACCATAACTTAGGCTAGAAAGTTGAGGCGACTTGCTGGTGTGTGCGATCCAGCTATTTGCGATTTGCGTCACGTTCTCCGCTGCCTGTACCAGTGCTGTAACGTCTGCATCGATGATGCCGCTCGTTAGCGCATTCTCACCCGTCTGGCCGAGACCATAATCGAACATTTCATCTGCTTTTTTGACTGCGGTTTTGTTTGCGAAGTCTGGAAAGGCGTCGATAAATTTCCGGTGCATCCGCTGCCGTGAAACCATCGCTCGATGCTTTCCCGCTTTCTGTAGAAAGCGTATGAGCGAGTGAGCGTCACGACGCCTATCAAGCATCCGTCGAACCGAAGTTATTGCGAACGCTAAGTAGTTCTGAGCAATCCAGTCGGCCAGCACAGCACCATGTTGCGTCCCAACGTAAGGCTGAGTTGCACTTGCAAACTGTTCAAATATGTGCCGCTGTATTCGAAGAGGATCAAGCTGCCGTTCTTTGATGACAACTAGCTCCGAATTCAAGTCTTCCAGCGGGTCTGCCGTACTCATTGACGAGCCTCCGCTTTCTCACACGCTTCCAACATCGCCTTGAGTGGCTCTGGATCGGCAAGGCGGTGATCGGTGCCGACTTCAATAAGCGTTTCCGGTGGTAGGCCACTGTTGACGACAAGTTCCTCAGAGTCGGCGAAGGGGATCACGTCATCTTGGCGTGAATGCAGGATCACGGAGTTCGCTTTCAACGTCTTGGCCGTCCCCCAATTTTTCCATGCCGGGCAAAGCAAAACGAGCGGGATGTTTCCACTGTCGATGTTCATGGCGACTGCACCACCACGGGAAGAGCCGACGATCACATCAGGATTGTGTTGATTGTATTCGGCCTGAGCAGTGCGAACGGCCAGATCGAAGTCGTCGTCATCTAGTGCGGGGTTCAGGACTTCGTGGCCAGCGCTCTTCAGGTAAGACGGTTTGACGCCGCCAACTACGCTGTGCCAGCCGTGAAGAAAGAGGATCTTCATCCTGTTCGCTTCCCCTTCGAGCGACCGACTCTTGCCACGAGCTTTTCAAGTTCAGCGTCAGACAGTTCGGCGAGTACTCGAAACTCATTTGGTCTCTCGATTACTCGTCGTTTAATGACTTCAGGGATCTTTTCGGCAAGGATCAACAACTCGTCTTCATCGGCGTGAAGAACACACGCCAGACGATGGATGAGCGCCTCTGACGGATAATCGCCGTAATTAAGCCGACCATTTTCTACACGGGACAGATATGTGAATCCGACGCCGACCTGCGGAGCGAGTTCCCTCAGGGTCATCCCCATTGCTTTGCGGAGTTCACGCACTCGTTCGCCAAACGTCATCGCTTTGCCGCTCCCGGCCCTTCGTGCTGGTTGCTGTTCGACCGCCCAGATCGTACATTATTTGTACTGCGCAGACAACAATCGGCCAGTGGGGAGATTGGCGACGACCCGCAAAGCCTCCAAAAGCGTGCTTGTTGAGGAAGATCACATGGCGAAGAAGAAAACGAAGGACCAACCGACGCTGTTTGGCGGAACGCCATTCGCCTTTGCTGATCGATTCTTGCAGGACCATGCAGGGCAAATCATTAGTGAGCCTCGAACTGCGGTTCTCGAACTGATTGCCAACGCCTACGACGCCGGGGCGACAGAAATTGATATCAACTGGCCCAGTGAGAAAGGCGAGACGTTCACGATTTCGGATAACGGGATTGGAATGACCAAAGCCGAATTCGAAAGACGTTGGCGGACTCTTTGTTACGACAGAGCGGCAGAACAAGGGACGGATGTAATTTTCCCCAAGGCCGTAAAGGGGATTAAGAGAAAGGCATTCGGTCGAAGTGGGAAGGGGCGTCACGCTCCGTTCTGTTTCGCTGATTCATACGAAATCTCAACGACCAAAGAAGGAAGCCGCATCTCCATCCAAGTCGGACTTGCGATGTCGGGCACTACTCCTTTCCAGATCAAGCTTCTCTCTGAAGCCAATTCGAATGGACACGGGACAAAGATTTCTGCTCTCCTTGAACGACATTTGATTGAAGTTGACGAACTCCGACAACTGATCGGCTCGAAGTTCATTGTCGATCCCTCTCTGTCAATCAAGGTGAATGGACAGTCCGTTCAATTGATGTCGTTGGAGGGGTTGAAGACGACTGAGATCTCGCTGGCAGATCACGGTGTGATGACCGTCCATTTCATCGATTCAATTGAGCACTACCGAAGTGCAAGACTTCGTGGAATCACATGGTGGGTGAATCAGCGCAGAGTTGGAGAGCCAAGTTGGGACAGACTGGATGATGAAGGTGCCTACCTTGATGGGCGCACTGAGCAGGCTAAGAAATTCAGTTTTATCGTGATGGCGGACTTCCTTACGCCCGGACAGGATGTAAAGGCGGATTGGTCTGATTTCCATGCGAATCAACTCACAAACGAAATGCGACAGGCCATTCACGGCTACGTTATCAAGGAAATTCAAACGCAGTTGTCTTCAACACGCAAAGAACGCAAGAAGAACGCAATTCAGAACAGTCGGGAGTTGATGGGTGAACTACCGACGATCTCCAAAAAGACGATTGGGCAATTCATCGACGAGGTGCAAGAGAAATGCCCCACGATGACAGATCGAGACCTGAGCCGCACAGTCCAAGTCTTGGCAAAACTGGAACAAAGTCGGGCTGGCTACGATCTGCTCGCTCAACTTGCAGCCTGCTCAGCCGACGATCTCGACACTTGGAATTCGTTGATGCAGCAATGGACGGCTAGTAATGCAGAGATCGTGCTTAATGAATTGGATCGGCGGCTGAAATTGATCGACCGTATGGAGCGTTTGGTCGAGAATCCACTTGCCGACGAACTGCATGATCTGCAACCACTCTTTGAGCGAGGGCTCTGGATTTTTGGCCCGGAATATGAGGCAGTAGATTTCAGGTCAAACCGAGGACTTTCTGAGGTCATCGGTCGCTTTCTGGGTGGCGCTGGCTACAAGCCGCCGAAACGCAGGCCTGATTTTGTTGCTTTACCGGAGACATCCATTGGAGCCTACTGCGCTGATGCCTACGACGTAACCGGAGAAATTTCTGGAGTTCGTAAGGTAGCGATACTGGAATTGAAACGTGGCGGATTTTGTGTCGCTCAGAAAGAAGTTGATCAGGCACGAGATTATTCCAAAGAGATCAGAAAGGCAGGGAGAGTCCAACCAAGCACGGATATTGTCGCCTATGTACTTGGAGCGACTCTTGAGCAGGGCTTGGAGCAGATGACAGTAGGGGAAAAGACGATGATCATCCCCATGGTCTACCAGACGGTTCTTCGCAAAGCCCACCAGCGCACCTTCAATTTGCAGCGACGACTTCAAGAAACGAAGCCTGAGATCGTCTCTGATCCTGAGGTCGATGAGGTCTTGCGGATGGATGAGCAACAGAGTTTGTTCAGCGAAGGCATTCCCGAGCCACATATTTCATCTGCATCGATGCCAGCTTCTTCCGAAGCAGCGACCGTCGATTCTGAGGGGGCGGCATGACTCCCGAACAGAAAGCAAGGCAGGAAATCGACCGTCAGCTTGAGAAGACTGGCTGGATCGTGCAAAGCAAGTCGGAGATGAATATCTTCGCCGGAGTTGGCGTGGCTGTTCGTGAATTCCCACTCAACTCGGGCTATGCCGACTACCTGCTTTATCTGGATGGCAAGGCTGCTGGTGTGATTGAGGCTAAGCCAGAAGGTTACAGTCTCACTGGAGTAGAGATCCAGTCTGCGAAGTACACGGACGGATTGCCGTCTGAAGTGCCGCATTATCATTTACCCTTGCCGTTCGCATACGAATCAACCGGGACCGTCACTCAGTTCACCAACTCCTTAGATCCCGATGCACGCAGCCGGGAAGTCTTTACATTCCACCGACCCGCAGAACTGTGCCGCTTGATCAAGTTGGATCAGCAGCTTCGAGCCAGCCTACGGGAAATGCCACAACTCGATACGACTGGATTGTGGAAAGTCCAGTCGAAGGCAATTGCAAATCTTGAAGCATCGCTGGCCGAGAATCGACCGAGAGCGTTGGTGCAAATGGCAACGGGATCTGGCAAAACCTATACGGCAGTATCAGCCTGCTATCGTTTAATCAAATTCGCCAAGGCTCAACGCATCCTGTTTCTTGTAGATCGCAATAATCTCGGACGCCAGACGCTCAACGAGTTTCAGCAGTACATCAGTCCCTACACCAACTACAAGTTCACTGAAGAATACAACGCCCAGCAATTGAAGCGAAACACGCTCGATCCTGCGGCCAAAGTCTGCATCACAACCATTCAGCGGCTGTACTCAATGCTGAAGGGTGAAGAAAACTTCGAGGAAGAAAACGAAGAAGGCTCATTGTTTGAGACGGCTCCGTCGCTGATCAAAGAACCGCTGCCGGTCATCTACAGTGCAAAGATTCCGATTGAGGCTTTCGATTTCATTGTCGTCGATGAATGCCATCGCAGCATCTACAACCTTTGGCGACAGGTGCTCGAATACTTCGATGCGTTCATGATCGGGCTGACAGCAACGCCCACGGCACAGACCATCGGATTCTTTAATCGGAACCTCGTGATGGAATACACTCACGAGGACGCTGTTGCTGATGGCGTCAATGTTGGATACGACGTGTATCGGATCGAGACAGAAATCAGTGGCAAGGGTGCGAAGCTCAAGAAAGAGCCCGGCCAGTTTGTTCCGCACCGAGATCGCCGCACCAAAGCCAAACAGTATCGTGAACTCGACGATGACGTGACCTACAAGTCTAGCCAGCTTGACCGGGATGTGGTTGCTGAAGATCAGATTCGTCTGGTGATCAAGACGTTCAAGCAGAGGCTCTTCACTGAGATCTTTCCCGGTCGAGATACCGTTCCGAAAACTCTTGTTTTCGCCAAAACCGATCTGCACGCTGACGACATCGTGCGAGTCATTCGGGAAGAGTTCGGACAGGGCAACGATTTCTGCCAAAAAATCACCTCGAAGACCACGGGCCGCAAACCCGAAGAGTTGCTCAACGAGTTTCGCAACAGCTTCAATCCTCGCATCGCTGTGACCGTGGACATGATAGCCACGGGTACGGACGTGAAGCCGCTGGAGTGCTTGCTTTTTATGCGAAACATCCGGTCGTGGGGCTACTTTGAGCAGATGAAAGGCCGAGGTTGCCGAATCATCGACACTGACCGATTGCAAAGTGTCACGCCAGACGCCAAGCACAAAACACACTTTGTCATCGTCGATGCGGTTGGCGTTTGTGAAAGTGACAAATCCTGCTCGAAGCCGCTGGATCGAAAACCATCTGTGTCACTGGAGAAAGTGCTCAACACTGTGGCAACGGGAGTCGCCGATGCCGATTTGGTTTCCACACTGGCGGCTAGAATAACTCGCCTCAGCCAAAGACTCACGCCGGAAGATCATCAACAGATTGCCGACGACGCTGGTGGCAATACTCCGGAAACGCTGGCTCACAATCTGCTGAACAGCATTAACAACGACGCCGTGCAGGAAGAAGCGATAAACAAGTTTAGTATCCCCGAAGGTCAGGAGCCTAGTGACGAGCAGAAGGCTGAAGTGGAACAGGAACGAATGCGAGTAGCCCTCAAACCGTTCCACAATCCGCAGCTTCGCAACCGCATCCTTGCGATCCAAGCAGCACTGGAGCAAGTGATTGACGAAGTGACCAAGGACAAACTGGTGCGAGCCGAGTTCGATGCCGCCGCATTAGAGCGAGCCCGATCAATGTTGACGAGCTTCCGGAAGTTCATCGACGAAAACAAGGACGAAATTGAAGCGTTGCAGATTCTATACTCTCGACCTTATCGAGCCGGTCTTCGTTATGGACAGGTCAAAGAACTGATGCAAGCGATCCAGCGTCCTCCTCTTTCCCTTGATCCCGAACGACTATGGCTCGCCTACGAAGCCGTTGAGCCAGAGAAAGTAAAGTCTCATGGTGGCAGGCAGCTTGTCGATTTGATCGCACTTGTTCGTCATGCCCTCGATCCTGAAAACGACTTGATTCCTGTAAGCGTGACAGTTGAACAACGCTATCAGCAATGGCTTGCCGATCAGCAAGCAGCCGGTGCCAGCTTTTCAGCGGAACAACTGAAATGGCTCAACGCAATCAAAGACCACATCGCAAGCAGCCTGACGATTGAATCTGACGATTTTGACGATGTGCCGTTTAATCAGCTTGGAGGGCTTGGCCGGGCATACGAATTGTTCGGAGACTCGTTGACTTCGATTCTGAATGAACTGAATGCGAGGTTGGCGGCATGAACGACACCTCGTCACCATGGCCGACGATGCCACTCCGAGAACTTGCCCGTGAGATGTGCCTTGGCAAGATGCTCGACAAGAACAAGAACCGAGGCACGATGCAGCCCTACCTGCGAAACGTAAACGTCCGATGGTTCACATTTGACCTCAGTGACCTCAAGGAAATGCGTTTTGAGGAGGGTGAGGAAGAGCGCTTTGGTTTGCGTGACGGAGATCTCGTAATCTGCGAAGGGGGCGAACCGGGACGAGCCGCAGTCTGGAAAGGCCAAGCAGAGGACGCAAAAATCCAAAAAGCGCTGCACCGTGTTCGGTTTGGAACCGATGAGTATGACCCGCATTTTGCAATGTATTTTGTGTACTACGGAACAATTACTCAACGATTTGCACGGCACTACACGGGTACGACGATCAAACACTTGACTGGCAAGGCGTTGTCACGAATCGAGTTCCCCGTCCCGCCGTTGAACGAACAACGCCGCATCGTTGCGAAGATCGAAGAATTATTCTCGGATCTCGATGCAGGCGTGGCGGCGTTGGAGCGGGCGAAGGCGAACTTGAAGCGTTACCGAGCCGCCGTGCTTAAAGCAGCAGTCGAAGGCCGACTCACTCAAGAGTGGCGTTCGGCCCATCCCGACATCGAACCTGCCTCAGAATTGCTCAAAAGAATCCTCTCCGAACGCCGCCGAAAATGGGAAGCCGACAAACTCGCTGAGTACGAATCGAAAGGAAAAAAGCCCCCCAACAATTGGAAGGACAAATACAAGGAACCGGCTGGCCCAGACACAAGCAAACTGTCAGATCTTCCCGATGGTTGGTGCTGGGCAACTGTGCCGCAATTGGCCGACTCGTGCCTTGGGAAAATGCTTGATCGAAAGAAACACACCGAAGGTGAACCACTGCCGTATTTGCGAAACGTCAACGTGCGTTGGCGAAGTGTGGATACAGATGACCTGCTCGAAATGTACTTCGATGCTGATGAAGAAGTGCGTTTCGGTCTCAAGGCAGGAGATGTCTTGGTTTGCGAAGGAGGAGAGCCGGGCCGTGCATCCGTCTGGCTTAATCAGATTCCAAACATGCGATTTCAAAAGGCGCTGCATCGAGTGCGTTGTACGGAAGGACTTTTCCCTAGTTTCCTCGTCATTGTTCTGGAGCATCTGGCGAGGTCTGGACGGCTCGAAAGGTTCTTCACGGGCAGCACAATCAAACACTTCACAGGGGTTTCGTTTGCCAAAATGCCTCTACCGCTTCCGCCAATTGAAGAGCAAAAGCAGATTGCCGAACGGGTAGATTACACGCTTTCATCAATTGACCGGGCGGATCGGGACTGTCACCTCAGCATCATTCGAGCATCTCGACTTCGCCAAAGCATCTTGCAAAAGGCGTTTGCGGGAAAGTTAGTTCCACAAGATCCGAATGCTGAGTCTGCCAAAGAACTACTCGCACGGATTAAAAAAACACGAGATGCACTTTCCAGCACAAACGCAAAAGGCAACAAGCAAGGAAAAAAGAGAATGGCAATGAAACGTCGCCCGCTCATTGATGTCCTTCAAGAATATCCAGATGGTCTGTCTCCAGACTCACTCCTGAAGGAGTCGGGGCGCACGCTCGAAAACATCGAGGACTTCTATCGAGAACTCAGGTCAATTTCAGACAGAATTGAAGAGTTGCGTCCAGAAGGGGTGGCCACAAATCAGTGGCCCGCAGATGTTCAGATCACTTTGCGTATGAGGAGTGCCTAAGTCGTGCGAGTTGATCTACTCTGGCTCGAATCGTTCAAGAACCTGCGAGACTTTGAGGTTGATTTTGATCTCAATAGCACTCGTCAGGTTGTCGTTGGACGAAACGGAGTTGGAAAATCAAACTTGTTTGAAGCCTTGGCACTGATCTTTCGAGATTTGGACCTTGAAGCTAAGGCAGACGAGGACAACCCCGGATTCGGCTATCGGATTGAGTACCACTGCAACGAACATTTCGTGCGAATCACCTCGTCGCTCCAACAGGGAAAGGCATACTACAGTCGAAAATATGAAATCGCACCGGATGGCGGCGATTCGACCCTACCCGCCGAAGAACGGGAGTACGGCGAAGTTACTCAAACAGCGTTCTACAAACGCAATCGGCCCATCGTGGAGGATGGACAGCAAAGGCCAAATCCTGATCGCCTGCTTCCACTCTATGTTTTTGGTTATTACTCAGGTGAGTCGGGTCGTTTTGATCACATTTTCGACCGCCACGAAGAGTTGTATTACAAGCAACAAATTACTGGCGAAGAAGCACCGCTTCGCCCACTGTTTCTTGCTAAGCCGCAGCATAGTCAGTTCGCCCTGTTGGCCTTCTTTGCTGCGAACGATGCAAAGGCGAAAGAGTTTCTTCGCAGTGAGTTCAGAATCGACGGCCTCGATTCAGTACTGTTCACCCTTCATGAACCGTATTACTACAAGGCTAAATCGCCTTCTTCTCCGGAGATCGACCAGCGGTTCTGGCAGGTCGCTGGAAAGGTAGCGCCGCTGCTGGATTCTCTTTTTGATAATGCCTTTGCCCCTCTGCACGGAAAGCAACGAGAAAGAATTACGCTAGGTCAGACGAAGGAAAAGGAAAAACGGTTTTTGTTTCTCCCGTCAGAAGACGCTGTACGGCGAGTCGCAGAAGGTCTTGAGCCGAAAGAGTTTTTCGCTCGGCTGGAAAGCGGCATTTTCAGCGACGTAATAAGCAAGACTGGGGAGGATGTCCGCATACTTGTGAAGCTGACCGATGCAGCCGAGCCGGTTCCATTCAATGAACTAAGCGAAGGCGAGCAACAGTTGCTCACGATCATTGGCCTTATGCGGTTCACGGCAGAGAACGAAAGTCTTTTCCTTCTCGATGAGCCGGACACGCACTTGAATCCAGCTTGGTGCCTTGATCTTCTCGCAAACCTTCGCAAGTACGGAGTAGAGCCGCTGAACAGTCAAATTCTCGTGACAACTCACAGCCCACTTACGTTCGCCGGACTTGAAAAGCAGGAAGTCGTCATTATTGAACGGGAGACTGATGATCGTATCATCAGCTTCCATCCTACGAGTAACCCGAAGGGAATGGGCTTTTCCGCAATTCTTACCAGCGAGTTATTTGGCCTGCGTGCAGCACTCGACCCGGAGACTTTGACAAAGCTTGATGCGAAGCGTGAGTTAGCGCTTAAGGAACCAAAGACAGATGAAGACCGAATTGAGTTGGCAAGACTCAACGAAGAACTCGGCAAGTTGGACTTCAGCAAGTCTGCCAGAGACCCGCTGTATCTGGAGTACATACGAGCAATTACTGAAGCACAGGAGGAGCAGCCATTGCTGAAAGAGTCGGCCCCTGAAAAGGATAAGTGGCGGCTCCGACAGCATATTGCTCAGGATCTTGCGAAGAAGCTTCTCGAAAAGGGAGTCAGCGAATGAGGTTCGTCAAGCTGAAGATTGTTCCAAAGGTAGTTGATTTGACTGACCTAGAAACCGCCAAGACAGATATCGCTGCAATTTCCGACCCAGCAGAACGAGCAAAGTTTATCAAGGACAATGCAGAAAAGTGGTCGGCTATTAGTGAGGCTCTCTGGGGGTTAGGTGGTTTCAAATGCTGGTACTCGGAGGCAATTGTCCAAAAGGGTAACGCCCACGTCGAGCACTACCGTCCTAAAGGCAAAGTCGCTGGTGAGAAGCATTCTGGGTACTGGTGGCGTGCATTTGATTGGACCAACTACCGAATCTCCCATCCCACCTCAAATTTTAGAATTCGTGACTATCTTACGGGCAAGCTCGCTGGAAAGGGAACGTACTTCCCTCTGAAGCAAGAATGCCCACGAGCGACTTGCGAAGCGGAAGAGTGCAATGAAGAGCCAGTTCTTTTAGACCCAACCGTGGCAGGTGATTGCAGACTTCTCAGCTTTGATTTGACAAGCGGTAGGCCAATACCAACGGTTTCTGCGAAGACGGATTCGTGGCTTCATCAACGAGCGGCAGAATCAATTCAGTTCTACCACTTGGATGAGGGCACTTGGAATGTGGGACGAAAAGACCTTATTGATGCTTTGGGTCGACTGTGTGACGAACTTGAGTCGTTGGCAACTGATCTTCCCAGCAAACAGAACAAATACGATGAGGCCTTGGATGAATTGACCGATTACCTCGACCACACAGCAGAGTTTTCAGCCGTAGCCCTTCAAGTTGCCCGTGAACGAGGACTTCTCGATCATCTCTACCCAACGCCGAGTGACCATTCATGAGCAACGCATCACAGCAAATCGTCAATAAGGCTTGGAACTTCGCTCACGTCCTTCGTGATGACGGCTTGTCGTACATGGCCTACACCGAGCAGATTACATTTCTGCTCTTTCTGAAGATGGCCGACGAGCAGACCAAGCCGCCTCACAACCGTAAACCCATCGTCCCGCCGAAATTGGGCTGGCAAAGCTTGTTGGACAGAGACGGCGATGAACTCGAAGTTCATTACCGACATGTTCTTGAAGAACTTGGGAAGCAAAAAGGAATGCTTGGCGAGATATTTAAGAAGGCTCGCCCTGAAATCCAGAATCCTGCCACGTTAAAGCGATTGATTGTTGATCTGATTGACACCGAGAACTGGTCGGCGATGCAGGCCGATGTGAAAGGCGATATTTACGAAGGTCTACTTTCGAAAAGTGCCGCCGAATCCCCGAAGGGTGCAGGCCAATATTTCACCCCTCGTGAATTGATCAAAGCAATCGTCGATTGTGTGCGTCCAACCCCAGACGACACCGTTTGCGATCCTGCGACCGGCACGGGTGGCTTTCTTCTCGCCGCCCATCAATTCGTCGTAGACGAATATGGCAAGGAACTCGACAAAGATCAGAAGAAACATCTGCGAACAAAGTTCGTCAGCGGCACGGAATTAGTGCCGAACACGGCCCGCCTCTGCATTATGAATCTCTATCTGCATGGAATTGATGCCGATCCATGCCCGGTCAAATCGGGCGTGGATTCACTCGCCGCCGATCCAAGTGATCGGTACAGCGTCGTTCTCACAAATCCACCGTTTGGAAAAAAAAGCAGTTTTTCAATCGTTAATGAAGAAGGCGAGTTGGAAAAAGAGGACACCTCATACGAGCGACAAGATTTTTGGGTCACGACTAAGAATAAACAGTTGAATTTCCTTCAGCACATCAAGGCACTTCTCAAAATCAATGGCCGATGTGCTGTTGTCGTTCCCGACAACGTGCTGTTCGAAGGTGGTGCTGGTGAAACAGTCCGTCGCAATTTGCTGAAGCAATGTGATGTCCACACGCTCCTGCGTCTTCCCACTGGAATATTTTACGCCCAAGGCGTTAAGGCCAACGTCTTGTTCTTTGATAACAAGCCCGCTCAGGAACAGGCTTGGACGAAGAAGCTTTGGGTGTACGACCTGCGTACCAACATGCACTTCACATTGAAAACCAACTCACTCAAACGATCCGACCTCGATGATTTCGTGAACTGCTATAAGCCCAAGAGCCGTCATCGTCGCAAAGCTACTTGGACTGAAGATGACTCCGAAGGCCGCTGGCGAGTCTACGACTACGACGACCTGCTCAAACGGGACAAAGTTAACCTCGACATCTTCTGGCTCCGAGACAAGAGCCTCGAAGAGTCCGATGACCTCCCGTCGCCCGACGTGCTCGCACAAGAAATAGCCGACGATCTGGCCACCGCTCTCGAACAGTTCGCCGCCATCGCAGGTGAGTTAAAGGAGTGATTCGGAATTTCACATATGACCATGCCAGCGACTCAAGAAACCACAACCGAATTGAAGGAAGTTACCATTTACACAGATGGTGGTGCCGTTCCCAATCCCGGCAGAGGTGGGTATGGAGTCGTTCTCCGGTTCGGCAAACACGCAAAGGAACTTTCTGGCGGATATGCCCCCGAACCGGCTGCGACTCCTTTACTGACCACAACTAATGATCAGGCGAAATCCACAGCTTCGAAAACAAAGATGACGGAGGTTGGTCAGCCGTGCCGCAAATGCGCAACGCCAGTCGTCAAGAAAGTCCCAAAAAAGAAGACCGTCAAGTCGGGCCAGACATACTACTACGATTGGTACTTGTTCTGTCCCGGCTGCAAATCTATGTACATGGTCGAAGACGCTAAACGGGAAGTGTCCAATGAGGGGCGGCGACTTACTGGCGAAGAGACGAACGAATAACTTTTGACGAAGACATACACGGGGAAACGACAGATGCCCAAATTCAACGGCACCATAGATAATCTCAAGCACGCATTGGAAACAGAACAGTTGCAAGGTGACTGGTCCGATGACGGCAATGGAAAGCATACGTTTCGACAACCGGGAAAAGGCGGTGACGTCATCAACTGGTGGGAGTCAACTGGCACCATACAAATTCAAGGGAAGGCTGATATAAAAGCTGCACTTGAGGCTGCTGTCGAAAACGCAACGAATGGCGATGGAGTTTCGGCATTCGTTGCAAGAAAAAGCTCCGCTGCTTCTTCAGGTAGACAAATTTTTGTTGTCCATGGCCACGACAGCGATTCTAGAGATCAACTCGAATTGGTGCTTAGACGACTCGGCCTTGAGCCATTCATTCTCATGAATTCAAGCGGTGGTGGCCTCACCATCATCGAAGCGCTGGAGGGCAAGATCGGCCATGACTATTCGGCAGATTTCGGCATTGTGTTATTGACTCCCGACGACATGGGTTATGCAAAGAAGGACGGTCCCGACAAGGCTGAGCCTCGTGCAAGGCAAAACGTAATCTTGGAAATTGGGATGCTTCTGTCATCGCTGACAAGAAGTCGAATGGCCCTTGTTGCCAGAGGTCACTTGGAGATTCCCTCCGACCTTCAGGGAATCATCCGGCTTAGTTACAACGATCACATCAGGCAGGTAGTTCCGAAATTGTGCCAGCGTCTTCGAGAGGCTGGATTCGATATTGATGCCGGAAAGGTCTCTGACGCATCGGCCTGATATTGAAATGTCGGCAGATTTGTTAGCGACCACTCGTGGAGTGACCTGACCTTTTCATTTGTTGGAATATTCGTGCTAAAAATCGACCGTAGTAGCCAGAGTTTCTCATTACTCGATACGCCTACGCTTGCGGATGTGTCGATCACGGAGCGGTACGACCTGCAAGAGTTCATCTCGAACAGTCCAGATGCGTTCTTCAAAGAACTCGGACTGGAACTCTTCCTGATCGGAAAAGAGATAGAACCCTCAAAGAACGTGCAGGATCGCATCGATCTTCTAGCTGTCGATAAAGAGGGCTGTTGTGTCGTTGTTGAACTTAAACGTGGCAATCACAAACTGCACATGCTTCAGGCGATTTCCTATGCGGGAATGATCTCGCAGTGGGAACCAGATGATTTTCTCGAATTGTTGAATGACGATCAGCAGGAAGCGTTAGCGGAGTTCTTGGAGGTTGATCGTGACGACATCAACCGGCAGCAGCGAATCATTCTCATTGCCGAGGGCTATGACTATGCACTCTTGATCGCCGCAGAATGGCTCAGCGAGCAATACGGCGTGGATATTACCTGCTGTCGTATCGCCATGGCAAAGGACTCAGCAACCGATTCGGAGTATCTCGTCTGCTCCAATGTCTATCCTGCTCCCGAGTTGGCGAAGGAGTCAGTGTCACGAGGTCGCAAGCATGGTGGCACCAGTAAAGTGAAGTGGTCGGACTGGAAGTCTGCTCTGGCGGGGGTCACTAATCCTGCCGTCACTTCGTACTTCGAGAAGGAGATTGATGCCAGTCGAGAGTGTTACCTTCGCAAACGCATTCTCAGGTATCGAGTGGGAGGCAAGCGACGGTGGTTCATGGCTGCTCGAAACAAAAATGCCTACGTCTGGCAGCAAGGACGCTTCGAAGGTGACATCGACTTCTGGAAGAAGGGCATGAGCGATCCAGAAGTGGTCAAGCCCGTCAAGGATGGTCAGTGCCTTCGATTGTTCCTCGATACAGCCGACGAGTTTCTGTTCTTCCACGACGCAGCCACACAGAAACTCCAGTCAGTTGAATGGCATGGAGGTGAATCAGTTGAAGGTATAGAAGAGACTGAGACACTGGGCGATGAGTAGGACAAATAGAAATTGGGATATTCGTGGATCGAATCCGAAAACGAGTTGCGACCAAATTGATTAAAGGGGCATCATGAGTGAAACAGGCGAGCCGCTTACATCCGTTTCGGCATTACAACAGATTGTCGAGTGGGCCGATGCCACGCCGCTAACAGAATGGCAACGGGACGCCCTTCGTAGGCTTTGCTCCTCATGCCCCATTTCTAGGGAAGAAGAAGCTGCGGTATTCTTGCAACTCAAGAGTCACCACTCACTGTTGGAAAACGGTGAAACATCGAGTGAACCAATTCCGGTCACATTGAGTGATGTCCCTACGAACGCAACTTCCGCCTCTTCAGTGACGCTTCTTGGGATTCGCAATCCAAAGCACGTCAATGCGCTTTCTTGTAACCAAAGCTTGCGTTTCCATGAAAACGGCATCACAGTCATTTTCGGGAATAATGGCTCGGGGAAGTCTGGCTACACGAGAATATTGAAGTCGGTGTGTCGGGCAAGATCTGCCGAAGACATCTTGCACAACGTATATGATCAAAAGCCAGCCGAACCCGCATCCGCAACGCTCACCTATAAGGTCGGAGCCGTAGAGCAACCACACTTTCATTGGACTTCGGGCACAACGCAACATTCCTGCCTGTCTTCGGTGAGTGTGTTCGACTCGAAGTGTGCTCTTATTCATGTCGATGAAAAGAATGAAGCGGCCTACATCCCACAACCGCTTCGCATTTTGAAAGAACTCAGCGACATCTGCCGCCGATTCAAGTCTTCACTCCAATCCACGACTGCACTTCTTGAGGCAAATGTTCCAATAGGAATGCGTGATCTGAAGTGCGACAAGGAAACGCAAGCAGGAAAGTTCTTGCATGAACTAAGCGCTGAGAGTACCTTCGAATATGCAGAACGAATCGCAGCACTAACCGACAAGGACATGTCTCGTATTGACGAACTATTGTTAGCTCTAAAGTCCGATCCTAGAAAACTCGCCGAGCAGGAAGAAGCACGAAACCGAAGACTATTTGCTGTTATTCAGAGGGTGCAATCCCTTGCTAGTGCTGTAGATGATACCGCAGTAGCCGCCTTTCAAAATTTATTGAATGCGGAAAGGATCGCTGTTCAGGCTGCAAGCGTGGCAGCGAGCAAGGCGTTCGAGGACGAAACCTTGGAAGGTATTGGGTCAGAGACGTGGAAATCGCTTTGGGAAGCAGCACGGAAATACTCGGAAAGTGAGGCATATCCAGACCAGTGTTTTCCAGCTACCGATAAAGCATTGTGCCTGTTGTGCGCTCAACCCATTGCTGAAGAGGCAGCGAAACGGTTAGTGGGGTTTGAAGCATTTGTGAAAGATCATGCGCAAAAGGCGGTAGATGCTGCTCGGTCTGAAATTGACGCCGCCCGCAAAACCCTTCGATTGGCCTCACTTTCATCTGAACAGGTCAGGCAGGACATTTCGCTTCTCGAAGAGGAATTGGACAACCAGACGTTGGCTCACATCCTTCGGCGATTCTATCGAGAGTGTGCGGTAAGACTGGGAAGGATGGCGCAGGCAAACAGCGATGAAGATTGGCCAGCCATTCGTCCAATTACAGGCGTGCCAAATGCCCTGATCGGTGACGAACTTCGGCAACGAAAAGCTTGGGTGGCCGAACTTCGTGCATCGGCAGATGAAGAGCAGTCAAATCCGCTGCAGAGAGAATTGAAGGAGTTGCAGGATCGGGTCTTTCTCAAATCAATTCTCGAAGATGTGAAGGCTGAAATTGAGCGAAAACGGAAACTGGCCAGAGTTAAATTGGCACTTGCTGAAACCGACACAAACAAGATCACTAGAAAGAGCACTGAGTTTGCCGATTCTCTCGTGACAGATGCTTGGCGGGATCGCTTTGCCGCTGAAATCAGCCGCATGGACATTCACCATCTGCGAATCGAGTTGCAACGAGAGGGTGGCGAGTACGGTGCGGCGAAATTTCGGGTCGCTTTGATCCGAGATAGCTCAGTCAAGCTGGGTCGTGTGCTAAGTGAAGGCGAGTATCGTTGTATTGCTCTGGCAGCATTCTTTTCAGAACTTGCAACCTCCGACCACCGATCTTCATTGGTATTTGATGATCCTGTGTCATCACTCGACCATGAACACCGGGAAGCCGTTGCAAAACGGCTTGCACAGGAGGCAGCTACAGGAAGGCAAGTGATCGTCTTCACACACGATGTCTATTTTTTGGACCTTGTTAGCCGTCACACAAAAGAGCTAGGTGTGCCTGCGAAATACCTCACCGTAAATCGTTTTCCACAGGGAGACAATTGCGGCGCAGTGGACGACGGGGTTCCATCGACCGTAGCACCGTCTTTAGACCTTGCAGATGGCATACGCCGACAGGTAAAGCAATTCGAAGGGTTGTACCAGAATGGGCGAATCGTTCAGTGGAATTCGCAGACAAATTCATTCTCAATTCGCCTTCGGAAGTGCTGGGAGCGAGCGGTTGCTGAAGCTCTATCGCCGGTTGTCGAAAGGTTTAACGCAAGCGTCGATACGAAGAACGTGTGGAAGATCGCCGCTCTTGAAATTTCGGATTGTGTGACAATGCGTCAAGCCTACAAGCGTTGCTCGGAGTTGAATCACGAAAAGTGCGCAGAGCAGAATCGGAATGATCCAACACCCAATGATTACTATCAAGAAATCGCTGTCTTGGAGCAGTGGATTAAGGATGTTCGTAAAAAGCAGAGTGATGCGTGGGATAATCGTCCGTCCGTGTGACGGGCGGGCGACACAACGAGGCGGTTGAGAAATGGCTCGACAAAAACGATGGCGGATAAAGGCTGAAACGATGATTGCTCTCTCCCAAGCCCAGCGAAAAGTCGTCGCTGATCTTCAACCGAAACTCGCCGACCGTCTGAAGCTCGACGAAAAGAACCCTCGCACGATCTCTTTCACTTCGAAAGAACTTGAATCGATCAGAGATAAGGCTGAGGCTGCTCGACTCCATGCCGAAAACGGCATGATCCGAAACTCGCTGCGGCATGTCGTCGATGCCGTCACCAAAGCCCTCGAAGAAGTCGAAGGCATTGGCTCCATTCCTGCCTCGGAGCGTCTCTACCAATTCAAGATCACGTTGCTCGAATCCCAACCTCCGATTTGGCGACGGATTCAGGTCAAAGACTCCACGCTCGACAAGCTTCATGAACGCATCCAGACGGCAATGGGCTGGACGAACTCACATCTTCATCAGTTCGAGATAGACGGGGAACGCTACGGTGACCCCGAACTTCTCGATAATGGCTTTGAGGACTTCGAGTGTGTCGATTCGACTGTGACCAAGATCAGAGAAATCGTCCCCAAGGACGGCAAGCGATTCCAATTCCGCTACGAGTACGACTTCGGTGACGGCTGGGAACACGAAGTCTTGTTCGAGGGGTGCCTGAAAGCGGAGAAAGGTGGTCGATATCCCGTGTGTATTGAAGGTGAAAGAAACTGTCCGCCAGAAGATGTTGGTGGAGTATGGGGCTATGCCGAGTTCCTTGAAGCCATCGCCAATCCGAAACATGAAGAACACGACCGGATGTTGGAATGGGCAGGCGAGTTTGATCCAGAAGAGTTCGATGCTGCTTCGACAACGAAGGCAATGCGGCGTGGATTGCCGGATTGGAGGCAGTACCAATGAAGACCATTGGGAAGCGGGGTTTGCAAATCACGGTTTCTGCTGTCGCCACGGCTCCACTCGTCTGCATCTGGGTTCGGGCATTCGGCTCGCCTACTTCCACAGGTGCGATGAGTCTGGCTGGCAAGCGAAGAAAATTCAACAACTCCACGACATTCACCTCATGAATGACAACTACCGACATAAGCAGCGAGCGCCGCTCTGCTTGCTCGTTTACAGCACAGCCGTCATGTTCCTTGTGTTGGGCTGGATCTTGGACAACGAGCCGGTGATTCAATGGGTTTTTCCACTCACTGGCTTGCTGATGCTCATTCTTGCCGCCTCGTTCCATCATCTCACGGTCGAAGACAAAGGAGACCGACTGTCGATCCGTTTCGGGCCAATCCCTTTGTTTCGACGATCAATCAAGTACGAGAACATCGTCAGCGTCGAAGTTGGACGGACGACAATCCTCGATGGTTGGGGCATCCACATGAGCTTCCGGGGAGGCTGGGTCTGGAACATCTGGGGGCGTGACTGTGTGGTACTGCCGTTGCGAAAGGGTATCCTACGAGTGGGGACAGATGACGCCGACCAGCTTTCGGCGTTCCTGAACCGCCGATTATTTGATCAAGAGCCCACTTCACGAGGAAGATAAAACATGATTCTACGAACGCTACTAATGATCGTCTTTCTCGGGGGCTCGTCGCTGATGGCCGAGGATCGAGTCCTCTTCAGCTTCGAGAACGCCGAGGCCGCAAAACAATGGCAAACCGTTAATGACGGTGTGATGGGTGGCCGCTCCGATGGTCGCTTCAAGATCAACGAAGACAAAAATATGGAGTTCTTCGGCACGTTGTCGCTGGAGAACAACGGCGGCTTCGCATCGGTGAGATCGAGAGAAGCCAAGTTGGGGCTCGAAAAAGACGATGCAATTGTGATCCGAGTTCGTGGTGACGGTCGTGATTACAACTTCCGTCTCAACGTGCCAAGGAGCGTCAGCAGAAATTCATACGAACAATCGTTCAAAACCAAGAAAGACGAGTGGATCGAAGTCACGTTGCCAATGGACAAGTTCGTGGCGACATGGCGAGGCAGAGTTTTTCCGAATGAGAAGTTTAATCCCAGCAACGTAACGGGAATGGGAATTCAACTCAGTGACAAGAAGCCGGGACCATTCAAGCTGGAAGTCGAGTGGATCAAGGCCAGTCAGTTGACGTTTGAGACATCCAATCCAGATTCGGAATGATTCGGGCGTGCAGCGAATTTATACAGATCACCCTCGCCTGCTGCTTTCTTTGAAAGCGAAGCAGTGACCTGACAACCGGAAATCATGGCATGGGATATCCACCGGATGATGACAGAAAAAGAAGCCGTGGGCGCACGGCGGCGCAGGAGGAAGCAGAGTCACTCTATCGCCGCTTTTCGATCAGGAATTCCTTTGCCCCTACTCCTTCACCCGTTCACGCTGACTTTCGGTCAGTTCGAGGATCGTCAGCGTGTCGCCTTCCCGGTTGGCCACATCCAGCTTGAGCGACTCGCCGGTTTTCACGGCGCTGATGAAGCGACCCATCTGTTCTGCACCGTCTCGTGCCTTCACCACTACCTTCTTTCCAGCAATCGCCTTCGGGTTCTCGGCTTTACTGTGATTCCAGACGTTCGTGATCTCGGCAACCTCGACAACAATCTGCCCCTCCTGCGTCCCGACGACCTTGCCTCGCAGCATTCCGGCGAATCCTTTGGCAGCGGTGGGGATGCTTTCATAAGCCGGTGATGCTAGGTACGAGTCGAATACTCGGACGGTGGACCAGCGAGTTTCGTTTTCCTCGATGAACTTCAGGTGGCGGGGATGCGTTGCGTATTTTTCGTAGGCCTTCTTGTCGGCAAAGACCAGATGCAGTGACACATCGAAATCACGGTCGTTTACCTCCCGGTCGAGTTCCTCCGCTCGTGCCCCAGCCGAAAAGTAGACGGTGCCGTCGTGGCCGCTTAGGTATTTCTGGCAGGCGGCAACCAGAGCTTCACTATTTTCCTTTGTGTCTTCAGCCAGCGTGAAGAAGACCATGTGGCCTAGTTGCGGCTCGGCAGCATCGAGACGAGCCGCACCAATAGCACAAGCGAGAACGGCGAAGGCAATCAGGATTCGTGGCATTGTGATGTTCCGGTTCGGGGGTAAAAGTCTGTGGATACGGCTGGGCTTCGCTTGGCAGCCGGAGGTGGCCGTTACATCTCTTCCGCCGCATTGGGAATGACGTCAGCGCACGGAGAGGAAATGCTGGAGATCCGATTTTAACCGAGCAGATTTTCGCTCGATAGGATACTGCTGGGAGCCAGCTTCGCAGAAACGAGCGAGCGTTGGTTAAAATGTGCATCCGCTAGAATGGGCACGTCGGCAACCAACACGACAGCGAAAATGGAGAGTAGACGCCGAATGACTTTTTCACTTGGTCCGCATTTCGAATCTCAGCAGTTCCCCAACGATTACCGGTTGGTGAACGGGGTCGCTATGCACGACGAGAATCCAGAGAACTTCCACATCCCGCCTGATGTCATCAAACGGCAAATCAGCCCCGGCCAATTTGTCGAACTGCGGATCGATTCGCCACGATTTTCGGTTCACGAAGATGCCCCCGAGAAATGTTTTTGTCCAACCTGCAACGGAGAGATGACCAAGCCAATCCTGCGGCACAGCCATCCGGCATCGTTAGTGCCGCTGCCGAAGCAGGATGTCCCGTCACGAGGCTGGGGTGAAGACTTCTGGGTGAAAGTGGAGCAGCGGTCAGGCAGGTTCTTACGAGGGACTGTGGACAATCCGCTTGTGGAATCACGGCTACATGGCCTGAAGCAAAGTGACGAGATCGTGTTCCATGAAGACCACATGCTCGCCATTCATGACATCCACCGGCAGGAGCTTGTCCTCGGAATGGACGTAGCCGATCTGAAGGAACTGGCACAGTGGGTGGCGTCACTCAAGGGCGATGGCTAGTGACTCGTCTTCGGGTCTCTGTGAGATACGCCAACTCGATGAATCCAAACGAGCAGATTTGGAATCTTGGAAATCTGGAAGCGAAACTGCGGCAATCCCCTAAACCGGACTGCCTTCAGAACAAGATCGCAAAGCAGAAATTGATTCTCAGTGTCGTCGTCTCACCGCAATCGCTTTTTGCTGAACAACCGGAATTAACCAAACCGTTTCTTCGCCACGTTCAGATACTTCCGTTCCTTCTCAATGCCGATCACCTTCGAGGCTCCGCAGTCCAGCCCGGCAGCCAACATAGTTCCCGATCCACAGAACATGTCTAGCAATACGCCTTTGGGCGGCAAGATGTATCGGCACCACCATGCCGCCAAATCGTAGGGCGTTGAAGCCGGGTGGCCACCAGTGTCGTCCGTGTTGGCATTTGGAATCGGCAGGAGATTGAAGGGAACGGTGCCGCCACGCATCGCTGAAGTTTGCGCCGTTCGTCCTTCTCGCACCGTGTAACCACTGGGCCGATTCTGCAACGCTCGATCCGACCACTTCCGGGTTGAGTGTTTTTCACTCTCCTCCCACAGCACGGCTTCCTGATTGCGATAACAATCCGGGGAGCCCATCCACACACACGTCTTCACACTTTGCCGCATGAGTCCGTGTTTTCGGTTGGCTGCCGCTGATGGAAGCGTATCGATGGCCCACCAGTAACAATCCTGAACCAAGTTCCATTCCTCAGCGGCCTGAAGTATGAACTTCCAGAGCCAAAGCCGCATCTTGCCGATCTTGTCAAAGTTCGGTTGCAGGATGAAAACCGCTGACCCCTTGGGTTTGAGGACTCGCTTGGACTCACTTACGACGACTGCCATGAGGTCAAGCCATTCGGCCTCCGTGATCTTGCCGTATTCTCGATTCACTTCGGGATAGATTGGATCGCTGATGATGGCATCGATGCTGCTGGTCGGAATTTTTTTGAGCTTGGTGCGACAATCTCCCAAGATCAATTCGGCGGACCCGGTGCGGCGTGCTACAGATCGTTGCGGCTTTTTGGCTTTGCCATTTCGATCAGACTTCCATTGGCGAATGATCTCGTCGGTGAGCCCATCACCATTGATCTCAGACATCAGACTCTTGCGATCTTTCGTTGGAAGGTCGGCAACCCAGTTGGCCTCGGTGACACTGATCCGTCCCACTTTGATCTCGTCGATCAGGTCGGGAGCCTTCAAGTTGACTTGCTTGATTATCTCGATGTAACGGGAATTTGCTCCAACGAGCTTCGCAGCAATCTGACTGGCCTTGCCGCTGGCTTCTAAGTTCGCCAACTGTTGGCTACCTTTTTTGCCTCGGCCCGGTGACTTCCTTTGCCGATCCTTCGCCTCCTTCTCCAGCATCGGAAGCAGTTCGAGTGCCACAACGGCTCGCTGGCTGGCCGAAAGGTGACGCCGCATCAGGTTTTGAGAGACCACCCAATGAAGCGGTGAACCGGTTCCTTTCCATTCAACAAATGTTGGCTCGACCCCCGCTAACTTGCAGGCAGCAAGGCGGTTTTGGCCATCGAGGACTTTGCCGTCATGCAGGACGATGGCATTTTGAAGTCCATTTTCGGTGATGTCGTCGGCAAGTTCCTGAAGCTCGTTTTCACCGAGCAATGGGAATAGTTTGCAGGCTGGGTGCAGTGTTGGATTTCGTTTTCTGGCCATTCCGATTCCCTTCAATTACCTATGGCGTCCTTTGAATGTCGTGCAGGCTCTAAAATCTGCCTGTACGTCAGATTGATCCGCTCTTCAACCGCCTGCTTTGTCTTTGGGATCTCGTGCTTCCAGAACTGTTGCATCGTTCCAGCCATGATGATGAGCGAACCGTGACCAAGAGAGAAGCTCATCGTTTCCTTTGTCTTGTTGTGTTTTATCCGAAAGTTCCGAGTGGCTCCCAACGACAACGAGCCGATTACGTTCCCCATTTCAGGCTCGTTATCGGCGTGCATCCCCATGCTGTCCTGCCCTGAACGGTAGCGGTTTAGTAAGCAGTAATTGTAATGGCCCTGTACAGCTTCGATCTTCTCTTTGATCTCCAGTAGCGTCGGCGTCCATGGAAGGGCGACATTGACGGTGCCTGAATAGCGATAGGTAGCACCTTCATCTCCATAGGAAGCCGTCAGTCGAGGCTGCATGTGTCCAAAGATCCCCGGCTTTTGCTCCCAGATACACTCATCCCTGATTGTGACAAAAAATCGATCCGCCAATTCGGAGGGCAGAAACTTTTCATCGTAGAGAAGAACACCTCCATCCGTCAGTTCGATCTTTTGCAGTGAGTTGGGTTCAATGCGTTTCATGCGGTGGCCTGTTTGATCGCATCAAGAAAGTTCTCAGGGGTCTGCGCACCAGCTAATGTGATCGCATTGTTGACGATGAAGAATGGAACACCATCGACTTGATGCTGCTGAGATCGCTTGCCAGCTTGAGCGATGACTTCCAGTCCTGCCTCGCTGTGGAGCATGGTTTCCACCGCTTTCCGGTCCAATCCTGATTCAGAAGCCACGTCAATGAGCGTTTGCTGATTGCCGATGTCTTGTCCCTCAGTGAAGTAGGCTCGGAACAGTGCCTCGACGACCGCATCCTGACAATCGTTCTGACCGGCAAACCAAATGAGCCGGTGAGCATCCACCGTGTTCGGCGTTCGTTCCGTCTTGTCGAATGCAAATTGAATACCTTCGGATTCACCGACAGCGATGACCTTGGCATCCAATTCCAATGATCGCTCCCAACTTCCAAACTTTCTGGTGCGATACTCTCTGCGGCTGATCCCTTCCTTTGGCATCGTCGGGTTGAGTTGGAATGGATTCCAGTGAACCTGCACGTCGTATTGACCCTCAACGGCAGCGATGGCCTTCTCAAGCCGCCGTTTGCCGATGTAGCACCACGGGCAGATGACATCAGAAATCACATCGACGGCGAGATTCATTAGGACTCCCTGTTCAACGATAAAAGTCAATCCAGTTTAGCGTGATCGACTTCGGATTGTCTTCAAACAAGGATTTGGGCAACCGCATCTCGAAGTAGCCGTCCTTCAACGGAATCGTTTCCACTGGTTCTCCATCCTTGCCGATCAGACGAATCTGCATCCAGTACGGATGCTTCGAATTCAGTGGTGAATCTTCCTTGCCGTCCTTCCAGAGTCGCACCTTGGCATCCTGACTCGAAACGGCAGCTTCAAGAGTGTCTTTGCCGTTGGTAACTTCTAATTTCTCAAGTCCCTTCAAGTGCAACCGCAACATCACGGTGATCGGCCAATTGTTGCCACTGCGTTCGATGTTTGCTTGACCGATGCCAAATGGGCTTTGAACCAAGAAGTACGTCTTGTCCTCCTCGGCTTTGACTTCCACTTTGTCGTCATCACGCTTTGTGGTGATCTTGAATGGTGGATCATCCCCGTAAGCGGTGACGCAACTAATCATTCCCACGATGGCAGGTAAGAAAAGGAACGTGATTGCAAGGTGCGACACGGTGGCTACTTCAACTCGAATTGTCTCAAAGGGATTCTGCATTGCCCCAATTCTATCGAAGCAAGCAAAGCCGGGATAGAATTGGCGGACATTACCATGGAGAACACGATGACGATTTCACGCCGACAATTTTACGGAGCACTCGGAGCCAGTCTTGCCGTAGCAAATGCGGACTTGTTCGCTGATGAACAGACGACCAAGCCACTTCGAGTCATCGCCTACAATATTTACAAATGCACGGGCTGGCCACATCAACGCCAATTGGCCCAGCAAGCCGTCAACAAAGGCCAAATGGCAAAGCGATTGGCGATGGAATTGGCTCTGCACGATCCCGACATCATCAACTTCTCAGAATCCCCCAACCAGGAACTGACGAAAGAAGTCGCAGAACTGCTGGGAATGAATCACGTTCGCTTCCCGAGTGGCGGCAATTGGCCGGGCACACTGCTGAGTAAGTTCGAGATCATCGATTCTCAGAACGCCCCAATGAAGGGCGAGAGACCGAAAGAGTTGTTCACCCGACACTGGGGTCGAGCGACGATAAAATTGCCTAGCGGCGATCCGTTGATCGTGCATTCCGCCCATCTTTACCCTACCGCCGAGCCCACCGTTCGTTTGAGAGAGATTCGAGCTATGATCGAATCGATGAAACCGGATCTCGATGCTGAGCGGTCGATGCTCCTGATCGGCGATCTGAACCACGGGCCTGACACTGCTGAATACAAACTTTGGATCGACGCTGGTTGGATGGACACATTTGCCAAGGTCGGTGAAGGCGAAGGCCCCACGATCAAGTCTGACATTCCCAAGTGGCGAATCGATTACGTCATGGCCGCTGGACCAATTGCCCAACGGGTGACTGAATCAAGGCCGCTGTTTGAAGGAGCGTTTCGACTCAACATCAGCGACGACGAATCGTTTGCGTTAAGTGATCACCTGCCGCAGTTGGCCGTCTTTCAATCAAATAAGTGAGGTATCCGTGAACAAGGCCAGCGACCATCAAATCGTGCCCGGTATTTCGGTCACACCAGCGGGCCAAGCTACCGTCGATCCATTTGTGGCAGATCTGTTGTTCGACTTGGCGATCAAACTCGAAGAACCGACGAATTTGCCCGTTGATGTCGAACACGTTCTGGCAGCTATCGTACTTGCGGCTCGCAAGGGAGAGCTTAGTCCAAATACGCCGCTTTCGTCCGATGATCCGGTGTTGGTCGAAGCACTGGCCATTCATGTGAGAACCGTCTTCGAGCAGTTCGATGGAAAAGTCGGCGGGGAAGACTGAAAGCAGAACCATGATGTCGAACTACATCTGCACAACCTGTGGCACACAATTCGCCGAAACAGAACAACCGCCCTGCGAATGCAAAACTTGCACTGATGAACGGCAATATGTCGGCTGGGATGGTCAGCAGTGGACGACTCTCGACGGATTGAGGCAGACACATCGCAGTGTCGTCAGGCTTGAAGAGCTTGGTCTGTACGGGATTGGAATGGAGCCCTCATTTGCAATCGGCCAACGTGCGTTACTTGTCACGCACCCGGATGGAAACGTGCTCTGGGATTGCATTCCTCTGATCGATGACGGTCTGGTCGAGATGGTGAAAGGAATCGGCGGGATTTCCGCCATCGCCATTAGTCATCCTCATTATTACACCAGCATGGTTGAGTGGAGCCGTGCGTTTGATTGCCCGATCTACCTTCATGCCGCCGACCGCCAGTGGGTGATGCGGTCAGATCCGGCCATCGAATTCTGGGAAGGCGAAACCAAAGACATTGGGCACGGCCTGACACTGATCCGCTGCGGCGGCCACTTCGAAGGCGGAACCGTGATGCACTGGCCTGAAGGAGACCGTGGCAAGGGAGCCATTCTGAGCGGCGATATCTTGCAAGTCGTTCAGGACCGTCGTTGGGTCAGTTTCATGTACTCGTATCCAAACCTAATTCCCCTTCCGGTCTCGACCGTGCGCCAGATTGTCGATGCCGTCGAGCGGTTTGAATTCGACCGAATCTACGGAGCTTGGTGGGGTAAGGTGGTCGGTACTGATGCAAAGTCAGCGATGAAGCGGTCGGCTGACCGATACATTCGTGCGATCCAAGAGATTTGAGGAGAAACGATGTCTGATCAATCTGTCCGAGAACATGTCCTATATCTGCTGAAGGATGGCGGTGCCCATCTTGGTTTCGAGCAGGCCATCGCCGGTCTTCCTGTAGAATTGCGAGGGGCTAAGGTTGACGGAATTTCACATACGGCTTGGGGACTGTTGGAACACCTGCGAGTTTGCCAATGGGACATTCTGGAGTTCTCTCGTAACCCAGATCATGTCTCACCGAAATTCCCGGATGGCTACTGGCCAGTGGGTAACGAACCACCAGCACCGGAATCGTGGGACCAGAGTGTCCAATCGTTCCGGGATGACTTGTTGGCAATGTGCGATCTCGTCGCAAATCCAGACACAGACCTATACGTCCCGATCCCTCATGGTGACGGCCAGACAATTTTGCGGGAAGCTTTACTCGTGGCCGACCACAATGCCTACCATCTCGGCCAACTCGTTTTTCTCCGTCGTTCCTTGGGCGCATGGGACGAATGACACATTGCACTGTCGTTGAAGGCGACCTACTCGATCAAGACGTTGATGTGATCGTCAATGCGTGGAACCGCAACATAATCCCGTGGTGGCTGCTACTTCCCCAAGGCGTTTCGGGTGCGATCAAGAAACGTGGTGGCACTGGTCCCTTTAGGGAACTCGCCAAGCATGGACCGATGCCACTTGGATCAGCAGTATTGACCTCGGCGGGGGCGCTCCCGTTCAAGGGAATCATCCATGTCGCCGGGATCAATATGCTTTGGAGGGCTTCAGAGCAGTCGATCCGAGATTCTGTTCGCAATGCAATCAAGGTCGCTGAAGAACATGGCTTTCAGTCAATCGCCTTCCCACTAATCGGTGCCGGTTCTGGCAGTTTCGATCAGGAAAAGGCAAAGCAGATCATGCTTGACGAATTAAAAAAGTTGGAATCGAAACTCGAAGTGAAACTGGTGATCTTCGAAAGAAAGTAAGCCATGTGACCTGTTAAAATCCTTCCTCTAGCCAGTTCGATCCATTCTTGGCTCTTTCTGCATCCCTAACGGCTCGCAGCGTTGCAAGGAACTCAGGACCGTAATGTGAATCCTGATCGGGAGATACTTGCTCCGGGATCGATTCAGCGACACGCAGAACTGCATTGATATTGGCTGGTGTGCTCCACAAGCCCGGCCTGCAAACATGCTTGAAAACTTGCCATTCATCACCAGTCGAGGCAGATTTCTGATGGTCAACCATGTCAATGACGGTTCGTCTTTTTGCATCTGACAAGTGACTTGCGACACGTTCGAATCGATCCATCATGTATTCCGCCAAGCGTTCTTCATCACATCCGGTGACAAAGCTATAGCAAGAAATTGAAACTGCTTCTTGCAGGTAAGAATCCGCAAGTTGCATCAGATCGCACTCATCGGGTTCAAACTCATCTTCGTCTGGTTCGCCGTAGCCGTAGACATGAGGCGAGTCATCATTATCCATGGCTTCCAATTCCCGCCGAAAATCTTCATCGTATTCTGCTCCCCGTTCATCAAGTGGGATGTCCTGATAATCGGTTTGGGAAAGGTTCAGTTCAACGAACTCCCGAAAGTCCTCAACCGCCCCGCCCTCATCAAGCAGCTTGCACAAATTTTCCGTTGACTCTTCAAGGCCAAGGAAATTGACGAGCATTTCAAGAGCATGTCTGTCGCATAGCTCAATATTCGATATCACATCCATAGCATTCATAATTTCGTCCTTAAAACCGTTTGTTCTTTCAACCATTCCATAATTCGAAAAAGGGTGGCCGCAGATTGGATTACGCCCCCGGTGCGCCCGGCTCAGACGCCGACTACGCACCGCAGAGGCACGCAGGTAACACTGCTTAACGTCACTCTTCATGCCGAGTTTATTACTACAGCTTTGTTCGTCCTGATCCGATACTGCGTGTCCGAAAGGTCGCCTTTGAATTGCCCGGCATTGATAAAAGACGGCCTAACGAAGACAAGGCGTGTCTCGGATCGACCAGTGCCAACCCGTGCTCGGCGGAAGTGACCACGCCTCCAATGAGGTGACTTCAATACACCTTCATGTTGGCCGACACTTAAACCAGGCTCCGCTTTGTGAAGGAATTGCACGTCTTGGCTCAGCGAAATCGCCGAAAAGCTCGAATCGAGCAATCGCTGTGCTCTGTGCCGCTTTGAAGCTGACTTACTTTTGGTCGCTCGCAACTGCTTTCTGAATGCTTTGGCATCCAATGCGCCGTTTTCTTCGAAGCCGTATCTGGTAAGTAGCAGCGATAGGTTCAGTGCAATTCGTTGAATAGCCATTCCTTGGCGAAAGTCGCTACCATCTTCACCATTTACTTTCTGGAGCGGCATTTCCA
Organism: uncultured Planctomycetota bacterium; assembly: GCA_963763175.1. Lineage (GTDB taxonomy): Bacteria > Planctomycetota > Planctomycetia > Pirellulales > Pirellulaceae > Rhodopirellula. Next base: position 3,123,707 of record CAVXOB010000011.1, read on the forward strand.
TCATCTCATCCAAAGAGTTCCGGGAATACACGGTGCAAACGCTTCCAGCAGCGTCTCCTCCCCCGTGTTCGCAAAATACCGTCAGGAAGTCGTTTGCACGGTCGTAATACGGAATTGCGAAGCGTGGACAAGTGACCGAATATTGCTCGGTAAGTTGACGTTGGATCTCGACAGGGAGTTCAATGACGAAAGCTGGGAAAGGCTGCTCGTAATCCCGAAATTTCAAGTTGAGGTCCACATGTGTCAGTGCTTCACATTGCTCGGCACTCGGCTGGACAATTTTGGGACCATTGGCCAGCAGCTTTGAATAAGCAAGAAACTGGATTAGCAGACATCCGTTCAAACGAGAGGCGTGAAGCATCATCTGGAGAAAATCTGGATGATCCGCCAGCGTCTCCAAAACGCCTTCATCAAGCTCAAAACGATGCCCGAGACGATTGCTGACGATCTTCAGCCAATCGGTGTGCCCCAATTTCTTTAACGGCTCAATCGCTTCCTTCGGAATTAGACTCCGTAGTGTCGGCGTTGTTGTCGAATTCGGAATCTGCCGTGGAAGAACGTCTTGAACAACCTCATCGCTCGGGAAAATCCAGTGCGTTTGTCCATGCGTGGGCGGCTCGGGCTCGGCAGGTCGGACATAACGCAACTCGCCCGATTGAATACGGCTCGGTAGCCCTTCCAAATACTCGTTGACCTGTTCCATCGGTTCCCGCAGGATCAATCGCTGGGCCGCCAGTTGCTCATGTTGAGTCCGGTAGCCGATCAACTGCTCTGGAGTAGGTGCGACCGTAGGGACATGTCTTGAGTCCACTGGATAAGCTGCACAGGATGCACCGTTGATTGCGATCCACCACCATTTTTGATTGGAAGTCTCTTTCTTCATAGTCTTCATTGAATCCACCTGCTCTTGTCGGCACATCATCAGCGCAGCAACGCACTGTGATCACCAAGGGATTTGAATGGCTCTATGAGCCTGTACAAAATCAGACAATCAGCGGTCGATTGCATGGCAATCGCTCACGAAGTCTGGTCCGACATGTTGCACGAGAGGAGCAGGTGGGGGACACAAATAAATGCGTCCAAGGAAGCTCATTGAAACTCTTCGTGCGACAGATTTCATGTCGTAAGGAAGAAGGTAGCCGAGTTAAAAAATAAAGTCAAACAGAAATATACGGTGACACAAATTCTTTGCGTGCTTGATGAAAACCGTTGTGACATTACTACATAAGAGTAGGAGGTGTTGCATGGACAACAAAAGCAAGGAGCAACTGTTAAAAACACTTGGCGACGAGTTTGGAATCAAAAGAATCCTATTCGCATTGCCGCAGCAGGAAGTGAAACGAGTCTTGGGTCTGGTGAGTGTTGGCGAATTGGCCAGCAACATCGGAATGAACTACGGCTCGTTTCAGTCACGCATTGAAAGAGGGACGTTTCCGTACCCAGAAGTACAGCTACGGAGGCGGGCGTATTACTCATCGGACCAAGCACACGCCATCACGTCGATGATCGCAACCGAACGCAAGAACAAAAATTTGACCTATAAGCCAGAATCTGGATAATCGGCAGCGCATAAAAAACGGGCCAACTCATGGAACTGACCGGCCCGCAAAAAAGGACACTCTCATGCCCAATTCAACTACAAGTATCTATACAGACGACGAAGCTTTTTCACAGCTAATCGACAGAATGTCGGTAGATTGTTTCGATTCGCACCGCCGTTTTTGTGATCCAAACATTCTGGAATCTGGAAAACTGGAATCCGAGAGCAAATCTTTGGGCCCGAAAGATTGGGACGACCTCGATCTTTGTGTCTCAAAGAATGAACGATCAATTTATACATGGCTCAGGAACCGAACATCGAGTATCGATTTCGGCAAAGAGATCGTGGACAAGAAGGGGAAATGTCACCCAATCCACATCAACACAAACCAGCAAGTGTTGAACTTCTTCGAAGATCTGCGGTTCGACAGCAGGGCTTGGCTAAAGAAGATTTCAAACCGAAACTTTCGGGATCACCGGAACGAGATCGATACGTTCTACTTTGCCGGAAATTCCCGACCAAGTGATCCTGAGACGATTGTTCTCATCGACATTGATTGCAAGAAGTTCGGTAGTCTCAAGGGAGCGTTGGCGTTTGCTGAGTTTCTTAAAGAACACTTTTTTCCGAATCTGTACATCGAGGTCTCAACCCACGGCAACGGTGCCCATGGGTTTTTTGTGCTCGAAAAATGCGGTTGCGGTGCCGAGCACATCAATGACCTTCTGTTGCATCGGCTTCAGCCATGGTTGCGAGAAGTTCTAAGTGAAAATGATTTCGATGTAGAAAATGTCGAGATCAAAGGCACCCTGCCCGTTATCGAGTGGGGCGAAACAAAATATGAAGTCCTGATTTACAAGTCCGGGACGTTGGCCAAATTCCCCCGCATTCCAACTGTCGAAGATGAAGAATCACTTCGCAACACGACCATCGTTACCGTCAATGATTTGCAACGATTGCCGATTGTTGAAGAGAGGGCCAAGCCGTCTTCAGAATCTCGTCAGTCTTCAGGTACACGGCAAGTTTCTGGATCGACCACAGGTAAGCACATCAGCGACGGGGAGCTTGAAGAAGTTGATGGGCATTATCGGATGGTTGCAGAGACATTGATGGAAGCGCATCAACTAAAAACTTCCGGGAAGACAGTGGCGACGGTTGAAGATGTCGCCATTTTTCTGATGTTGCTCAAATTCTTCACTAACAATATGAATCCTGACGGCTCGCTGCCAGTAAAGCGGTGGAGTGAAATGTGGAAGTCAGTCAAGGATGCTGGTGATATCAACCGAGCTTTCTGTTGCCAACGGTTTAGTTCAATCAGGGATCATCTTTCCAAGTTGGGACTGCTGGACTGGAAAGATGAAAGTTACTCGATTGGCTGGACTGATTTGGATGGTCAGTACCACAAGGGAAAAGCTGCCAAGTGGAAGGCTAGTGAAGAGTTGATGGCGATGCTGGAATTGCCTGATGTTTCGCAGACTGAAGAAAGGAAGAAGGGGAGGACATCCTTTATACGAACTACTCTTCTCAACTTCTTCAAATCTCTGACAAGACTCACTGATTCCGAAACTATTAGGCCCGTCCCAGTCGATCCAGAGGCTCCATTCAGGATCAACCCCGATGAAATCGCTCGATTCATAACCCCGTTCGAGTCATTCACCGGGTTAGCGGCCTGATTTCAACAAGGAAGATCCGTTGATACCGTCGAAACAATGGTATCGCTGCGTTGTTACCGCACCCGCCGTGGCCAAAACAAACGTCAACTAGGCCAGCCATTTCCATTATTCCAACACGACTACTGCAAACTCATCCGAAAGCCCGAAAAGCCTAGACAACTACAGCGTTTTACGACTGCCCTCTTTCCGATGCAAATTTTGCACTGAGGATTCGAGATCTGCGTTAATAGCCATCAGCCGTCCGTGGCTGATGGCTATCAATCGTTGGAACTTCAGTTACTAGGCCGCCAAGGTCAGCGGCAGCGATTCGTAGAATTCACGGAGCTTCGATGGCATGGAAGCCAGCGTGATTTCAAAGTCCACGAATTGTGAGTATTCGAAAATTCTCAAACACTCCTGCACATGACGTTTGGATGTCGGCCCTCCCAATTCGAGGCAATCCTCCAGAATCATCCTGAGTTCCTCACGGAAGTAGTCGAAGTCTCGAACCTCCGTTGCTTCGTTAATCGTCGCCAGTCTTTGCCGTGCCATCTCAACGTACTCTGGCATGATGTCAAAGCCGTAGAACTGGCGACCAAGTTGCTTGGCGGCTATTAACGTGCTTCCCGATCCTGCAAAACAATCCAGCACTGTGCCGCCTTCTGGGCAGAACGTCTTAATCAAGTGCTCGGCCAATGGGATCGGGAACATTGCAGGGTGCATGATTCCCCTAGCGACTTTCGCCACAGGCACATGAATTACGTCTGCTGACCGAGATATTCCGTCGTTCAACTCTGTTGAAGGGCCGGTGTGGTGAGGTTTGTTTGGCCCCAGTCCAAATCGATTTTTCCCCACGAACCCATGTCGATCTGACCATTCACCGCACGCTTTGGTATCGATGTACGGAACATGCGTCTTGCTGAACCACAGAATGTGTTCAAACGACCGCCGAGGACGACGGTTGCTGCCGGTGGCGTTGCCGCCGTCTGGCTTGTGCCAGATCAATTCCTCACATTCCTTCCACCCAAATGCCCGTAGGGCTAGACGAGTTCTCAGAACATAATCGCTGATCACGCCTTGCTTGATGTGAGGGCGGATGACCATCATCACAGACCCGTCGTCGGTCAACTTATCCCAAAGCTGTTTCATCCACTCCACGGTGAAGTCTGCGTACTGATCCTCTGGAATTCCGGGGTACATTCCCTTTCGCTGATCGGCGTATGGCGGTGATGTAACGGCAAGGTTGATCGACTTCTCGGGCAAGCTTGGGATCAATTGCCGACAATCACCTTCAGTGATGTCGTTGACGCTAACCGGCTTCATCGGTTGGAGAACGGGCTGCGTTTGTTCCAGCTTGAGGCGTTCTTGCCCCTTTGCGACTGCGGCCTTGTCGATGTCGCACCCAACAAACCGCCGATTCTCTCGCTGACAGGCGATGGCCGTTGTGAAGCCCCCACCACATGGATCAATCACCAGATCACCGGGCCGACTGAAGTACCTGACGAGGTTCTCGACTTCGCCGAGCGGACGCTGCCACGGATGCCAGTCTTTTTCTTGGTGCTCTGTCACGAATGTGTCCGACCACATGTGCAACGGTTCCCACTCTCCCTTTGAATACACGACTATCGGGATCGATTTGCTGACCAGCTTCAGTCGGGGCACACCGTTGCGAGCACCCGTCCATACGGCTGTGCTGAGCCACTGGAAGTTCAAATGCTTGTCGAGGGCACGGAGCTTCTCGTTGAAGCGGTGGTGTCCAAGGTAGGCCACGAATGTTCCTCCCTGCATGAGCACTCGCTCAGAAAATTCAGCCAGTTCTTCGATCTGATCCACGAAGTCATCACCATAGGGGATGTCCGTGCAGACTAGGCGTGCTGATTCCGGTTCCATTCCAGCAAGAGATTCCAAATCTTGGAATGGACAATGGTGGATTTGAATCTCGTCACCGGACTTCGGGGATTCAAGCGTCCGTTCCGCCGCTTCCTCCCGAGCCTTCCGACAGCGAATGAAGCGTAGGTGTTTCCGAATTGCCCGAGCGGTCGCCCGGCCCTCATCGAATTTCTTATTGAGGCACTCTTGCTGTTCGTCTGGAGCGGCTTGTGCCAATTCATGTGCAGCATTGATTGACAGTTTTTCGGCATCCATCGCATCGACAAGTTGAGGAATCCCTCGCTCAACGACATCTTCGGCTCTGTAGAAACTGTCTTTGCCAAATCCAACTTGCTTTCTCGCCTCAGCCAAGGTGAGCGAATCATTGTCGCCATTGCGAACTTGGTCCGATTTTCGATCACCGCCATGAGAGTAGCTCCGAAGTGCGTTCACAATCGCAACACGTTCGCTGATCGTAAAGTCCTTGCGATGTTCATTCTCGGCGTATTGGCCATGCAGCATCGAGTCGATATCGATGACCAGAACCGGTATCGTTTCCCATCCGAGAATATCTCGCACAGCTTTGAGACGACGTTCGCCGAAGACAAGTCTGTTGTCGGGCGTTACGCCAATCGGTTGAAGGAGACCGAGTTCGGCAATGGATTGGGCGAGTTCTTTGAGATCGCCGTGGTCCTTGCGGAAACGATCAGAGACCTGAATGTCGGAAATCTTGATATCGGTAGTTTGCTTGTTCATTTGTTAGTCCTTGGTTATTGAATTGAATGGAGGGCCTCTGGCTCGGTGCGTACCGGTAGCGGTCGGCCCTCCGTAGGGTCGTTTTTGAGTTTGAAAGTCAGTTGAGAATTCAGCAGTCGGCGACTTATGCGGCAATGAATTCGGCTTCGGCCAGCACCTCCTTTCGACGGTTGTAAAATGTCGATTGCTTGAGACCGCTGATCTCCAACTGTGCTTGCCGATCATTTGGGAATTTCCGCATTGCATCCCGGACCTTTTGCCTTTGGAGTTCGATGTCATCACGTTTGGACATCGAAAGAATCGGCTCCGAGGCAATCTTCTGGAGGCTGGTGCGAACGAGATCCTTCCATGGCGTCTTTGATCTTCCGTGTTTGTCTTGGCGGAAGTCCTGCCATGCCTTGTTGAGATGCCGAAGATCCAGTCGCATGTCGTAGGATCGTGTCTCAGCAATCACAAAGTTGACAACTTCGAGACACTCATCTGACGACAAGTCGGCATGGCCCTTGGCTGCAAGATGCTGCATAAATGCGGCGATCTCTTCATCCGTGGGTTCGTGTTCCAGCATCACCACTCGACTTCCTAGCGCTTGTGCCAGTGGGTCACGGCGAAGCGGAAGATTGGAAATGGCGATGATGGACCCCGAGAACAGAACGTGGATGTCCTGATCCTTCGATTTGTATGTGACCTTCCTCGGCTGGCCGGGTTTGCCATCCAATGCGGCCATCAGGATTTGCATCGCCTGATCGTTTTTGAATAACGACGGGATATCATCCAGCACGATGACGTGCTCGGGATGTTCGGCGATAAAGCTGAACAACCCCATTGGCGTCATGCGGGCGTTTTGAAGCGTCGAAGGTGCTTCCAGTCGATCCAGTTCCTTTTTGACCGTGAAAGTCTTGGAGGTTCCGGGCCTGCCGACGATGTAGCATCCTGAGTGATAGCCATGGGCTACTGACGCTACACGGTCACAGATTATTTGCACCTTTCGCTCAAACGATTCGAGCAGTTCGTGGTGCGTTGGCTGCCCGAGAGCAAAGGTGCCGTTGTTACGGCTGTGAGTAATCATAAATTTCTCTTTTTAGGTAGAAACGAAACTGTCATGTCCACACTGGACAAGTTCATGGAATGGTTGGTTTTTGAGACCGTAACGGAAAAACACGGAGGTCTCTGGTTGGGATTGGTTTGAAACGGTGAGAATCGGTCAGTTGGCCTCATCTTCGAAAACTGGTTCGAGAATCTCTCGAAGTCGCCGACACGCTTCAGCTTCATGGTGGCCATCGGGTGTGCGGTAAACATGATCCCGATATGCGGTGCCGTGGCCGGAAAAAGCACGCACGATATCGCCAGAGCAATGCTGCTTCAGGAGACTCAAGGCAGTACCTCGAAGCATTCCGAGGGGCAGACGGGGGAACTCAGGATGTTGCTCGCTGACTCTGTTCGTCAGCCTTTGCCATAAATTCGCAAATGCAGCACTTGGGTTTCGTGACGTGTGACAGTACAACGGTGCCCCGTCTCTGCGTTTGAAGACGTGGCCGGTGCTCTCACATCTTCCTTCCATCAATCCCTCGAATGCGTGTTCCGTTTCCGGCCACAACGGCCACATGCCAACGTGATTCGTTTTCGGACGGCGAAAGACAAGGACGGAGCCCCTCTCTTCGTTCAACGGATGACGATGCTGGCGTTTGAGGTGAAAGTCTTCGACCATCAGCAGTCCCAACTCAACAGCCCCGAAGCCACAGTTGAGTCCAAGCAGGAATATGAGCCGCTCATCTTCCCGAGCGTGTTGGTACAAGAGCCGCAGTTCATCGACGCTGAATCTTCGACGGGATTCAATCCTGCTCCGAAAGTCGGAGTTGAGACGAACTGGGTTCGTGTTTAATCGATGGAAATCCGATGGCATCGACCACGACGTTGCAGGATGTGCGTCTAGCCATGTCAAGAACCTTCGAAGCTCCAAGATGTAATTTTTGGCTGTCTTCGAAGCGATTGGCCTGTCTGAATTTTTGGCAAGTGGCCGAGATCGCCAGTAATCGACTAACGACTGAACCTCGGCATGATCCAACGAAGTAAGCGGCAAGTCGGCATGGACTTCCTTTAGCATCGCGTGATCATCAAGTGACGAATTCGGAGCGATCGGCTAGACTGATGGGCATTCGATAGTTTTCCTCGTTCGCACGGTGTCACGGATGACATTTCAGTTCAAAGATCAACTTGACGCCGCCGCCGAGCAGCGCAGCCAAGCCTACTTTGCAACGCTATCCGAGAAGGATCAGCGTCGATTTGCTGCTTTGGAGGCCCAGCGGTTGGGGCACGGCGGCATTGGCTACATCGCGAAACTGCTCGGAGTCTCCCGGAGCACGATCGAACGCGGTATCCGCGAAATGGAGCAGCTCCCTGAAGATCCGGCAGCCGGTCGGATTCGTCGCCCCGGTGGCGGCCGAAAAAAAGAATCGACTCCGACAGCGAGCTTGAAAGCAACCTGATTGACTCTCTGGATTTGCAAACCGCTGGTGACCCTGATGATCCCGACGCCGTCTTCACCAGCCAAACTCCAGCTCAATCCGCCGACAAGGTGACCGCTGCGGGGACGCCGGTCCATCGCAACACCGTCAAGACGTGGTATCGCGAGATCGGGTTGGGACTGCGGCAAATCCGAAAAGACATTGCCGGGGGACACTCTCCCGATCGCGGGCAGCAGTTTGAACGAATCGGCGATCTGACAGACATGTACGAGCGTGAAGGCAATCCTGTCTTTTCCGTGGACACCAAAGCCAAGGAATTCCTTGGTCGCCTGTACCGCAAGGGAAGGATCTACGGCACCGCCGCCCTGCAAGCTTTCGATCATGATTTCCCGAGTTGGGCGGACGGCAAATTGATCCCTCACGGAATTTACGACATCCGCCGAAACGTCGGGCACATCAACCTTGGACTGAGCCATGACACCAGTGAGTTTGCCGTGGAAAGTTTGCGTTGGTACTGGAGCCGCATTGGCAGGCAATGCTATCCCGGGGCGACAAGCATCTTGCTGTTGTGTGATTGCGGCGGCAGCAATGCCGCCAACCGCCATCTGTTCAAGTACTACCTTCAGCGGCTGAGTGAATCGATCAGGCTGCCGATTCGAGTCGCTCACCTCCCGAGCTACTGCAGCAAGTACAACCCGATTGAACGTAGGTTCTTTGCACATGTGGGCCGGGCCTGCTCAGGCCGGCTGTTTGATTCACTTGAAACGGTGGTTAATTTGATGCGACAAACCAGAACGCGAACGGGCCTGCGAGCGACCGTCAATGTAATCCGCCGTGCCTATGAGACCGGCCAGAAAATCACCGACGAAATGAAGTCTCGCATGAACATCATCTACGACGAAGCTCTGCCAAAATGGAACTACGCAACAAGCCTGTGAGTGCGCCAGTTATTCTTCACGCGATGCTTAGTCGTCGCACGAGATTTAGGCGGCGGTTAGACCAAGCCGGTGAGGCGACTGATCCCAGTTCGATATAATCTGAGTAGGCATCGAACATTGCGTGAAGTGAAAGCTGTTCAACTTTGTTCATTGTTTTCTTCTTTCAGTGCTGTGGAAAATGGATCGCAAACAGAGTCCGCCTCCGTTCTCCCTGAAGATGCTTTGAGACCGGAGCACCAAGTCGGCGCATACCGGTAGACAGAACATCCAAATGGATTTTTATCGAAGGGGGTGACTCCGCAACGGTGTGGAGCTAAGCCTCAGATTGACGCCGATTAAGCCAATTTGAGTCCGTTGAGGGTTAACAATTGGTGTTTGCCAACTTCTTCATAAAAACTATATGGCACATTTCTTGGGCAGTCCAAACTAAGCCGGAGAATTGTTTTGACCGGACCATGGGAACAAGTGGTTAATGCCAAAAGCGAAGGGCCTCGGCTTTCAAGCCGAGACCCTTCATGACTGCCAAGTTTATGTCAATCCTCTTCAGAGGCGGTTACGCAGCTACGTCGTATCCCATCTCATCGAGGTATTCGTTCAGTTCTTCCTTCATGGGATTCGCCTTCCCGCAGGTGATCTCGAACCAAACATCCCAAACGATGAGATTGAGTAGGTCTTCGTCGTCGGAATCCACCCACAGTGCCCATGTGGTTCCATTTGGCCCCAGACCAAAACCGAAGACCCGAATGGCGAGACTGTCGAGCCTAGCTACAACCTGAGCAACCTCTTTCCGGGCACGAACATCTGTCGAAAACGAGTCGTTGCCGAATATCAGGCCCTCTCCTTCGGCCTCTGGAAACTCGTCGTCGATCCACATTGCTCCACGATGCGCATCCATGTGCTCTCGATACATTTTTGTCGCCATGAGCTTGCAGACACCGAGAATGTCTCGATCTTGGATGCGGTCCAACAAAGTCTTTTCGGCCTTGGTCAGTCGGTATTGTTTGGTTGTCATGTATGGTTTTCTCCTGCTAGTTCGTGATTGTGTGTGTGACGTTTTTGCGGCCATGTATTAAGCGACCTCGAAGACTGGGAGACTGGCAAGCTTGGTCTTCGGCCCAAGATCTTCGATGAATCCTTCGACGTTCATGATGTCTTCTTCGATCTGTGCCTCCCGGTAAGAGAATGACTCGCCATCGTGGTCGGCCCAGTAGTTGAGGTACTCCGACAGTGGCGACGGAATCCTTTTGGTTTGCTCGATTGGCGGATCTTCGCCGTCTACAAACTTTGAGCACTGGTCGTGAACTTTTTCGAGCCATTTCCGAAGCTGGCCCAGCGTCCCCTTGGGGCGTTTCTCAAGCCAGAATCGAAAATTTTGGCGGAAGTAGCTTTGCTGTTGCTGTTCTGCATTTGTCGTTGCCATGTGGCGTTCTCCTGAAAACGGAATTGAAGCTCGGAGGCCCAACGTCGGGCGTCATCGAGATGGCTGGCCGGGCGGCGAATTTGCCTCGCTGGCCAACCACGGGCTGCAAGCGGGTGTTATTTAATGAAATTGGTTATCTGTTACACTTTCTGCTACAACGTGCGTTTGGTCGCCTTTAGTCCTTACACTTTCTGCTACAGCCTCCATGGACGCCGAAATCTTCAAGGTGAATCTGAGGGGCTTGCTCGAAGCTAGGGGCATGTCCCAACGGGAATTGGCCAAGCGTTGCGGCATTGGAGAACAGTGGGTCCGCAGGGTTTGCTCACGGGGGCTCACACGAGTTGAAGGTCGCAACCGAGATCAGTTGCAGGCTATCTGCGAACTGTTCGGCATCAGCCCGGTTGAGCGACTGTGGAGCCCTGATCTGCACGCAGGTATGGGAGAGGCGGCTTGGTACGGGGCCAAAGTCGAGGAGATCTTGAACAAGACTCGTTCAGTCACCGACTTCGAGGGCTTCGTAGACATCTCTGAAGATTCCATCATCGAGATGGCTCAGATGATTGACCGACTGCACATGGCCCTGAAGAGGAGCAAAGAGAAGCTGGCTCAACAGCATGAGGCGTCTCTGGACCAACGGCGTGAGCGAGGAGATCCGTTCCCATCACGAACATCTAACGACGTGGAGCAGCTACGGAAGGCAATGGAATATTCGGCGAAGCTCAGGCAGATCTTCCGCACTCGATCCGAGGAAGACAGCTATTGGGAATCGATGGCGTTAGATTGCATTGACATCTTGTTCTACAAGAAAGAGTCACGGCGAATCGCATCGATCTTCCGAGACAGTCATCTACGGATGTACGAAGCTTGGATCGCCTATTTCGATATGCGAGAAGAAATGGAAGACGCCATCGCTTTAGCTTTGGGAACTTACCCTGCCGATCAGGTGCGATCTTGGTTGGAGAGTCATTTGCCTTCTGGCGATTCGGATGCTCGTTGGGATTCGATCCGAGAAGGCATGGCTGCGACAGAACGGGACGAAGTGAAAGGATTATCCACTCACGGCGGCAATACTGCGGAGGGCGAGTAGTGCTTTGTGGACGATGGTTGACCAAAGCTTGGCTCCACAGAGCTTTCGTTTGTCGTTTATTGAGTCACAACGAAACGCCGACTCGCAAGGATTCTCGATCCGCCGTACACGTCCGAACGGTCACGGTTGCAACTTGGGCGATTCGATCACGACGAGTTCTATGGGTGGCTGAAGAAGCAGCGGGCGGGATGGGCTCTTTCGATGAACGGTCCCGGTGCGGACTCAGATGGCAGCGACTTTGTGCCTGAAATCTACGACGAGCGATTTGAGCTACCGAATGTAACCAGTGCGATCAGGCGACTGGGCGGACAGGAGACGCCTTCGGTCACGGCGTCGTCGTTTGTTCGTGCTGGTTACGACTGCCTGTGACTCGCTTCATGACGTGGCGACAAGCTGGCTGAAACCAACATCGTCCCAGCACCGCTTTCATCAATCAAACGGAGCTTCAAAATGGCCGAAATTGGATACGGATTGGAGCAGGACCAAATTGGATACAGTCGGCGCAAAAAGAAAAGCCATAAACCGTTGTGGCTTATGGCTTTAGGAGTACACCCCAGAGGATTCGAACCTCTAACCTTCGGTTCCGTAGACTCGATTTTTCGTACCCGTAAATCACACTTTCACAAGGGTTTACACAGGTTATCGTCTAAATTGACTGCTTGCAATCACTTGCTGTTTGATGCAGTAAAACGCAGGGCTTTCGGGAATCGGGGTTTTGCAAACGGGATTTTTCCCGATAACTCAGGAGTGAGTATTCGACAGACGATGCACCATGGTCAACGTGGGGCGGCTAACCCGATCTCAGACAAATCCAAGCGAGCGAATTCTTGATCAATTTGTTGGGTCAGGAGAATGCCACTGTGGTTGCCCAGGCCATCCGGCACTCCTGCTTCATGATCGACATCTCCAAATAAGGCTGTGAGACTGTCGAAGAACACCTCAAAAAAAGTGCACTCAGAACTCAACCTTAGTATTGCATTACGGGAAGCGGGATCGCTCACTCAATCCGCCCAGGCCAAAGCCCGTCACGACCGCCGCCGACGACTTGGCGAGCAAACGTCCTGTCCAACGCCTAGGCTTTTAGAACTAAACGCTCTCGGTGATGATCTTCAGAAGCCTCCGATAGCCAGTTGGCCTGATAGACGGGAGGGGCGTCCTCCGCTTCGGACGATCCACGAATCTGACCTGCCGCGTGATGATGGTTCTCCTCGCCCAGTTTCGGTATCATCGATCTCAACGTTGCCAGAGCCCCCAAAGTCTTTACATGCCCCCGGGAAGCTCTCTCAATCGACTAAGTGAGGCTAGATTGATGGTCGGGGAAACGCGGGAACTCAAGACGTTCGAGCGATCGCGACAGGGTGCGGGGGGCATTCCACTACCGTCCGACGCGAGCTGAAAGACTGTGGGCTGGTTTGATGGAGCCCCAGAACGATTCTTCGACAATGACCTTGATGGAGCTGGCCAATCGAGCCGCTGACCGCGTCGCCGATAAATCCGCGAGTGATAAAAAACATGCTTGCGCGTGGCTCCCACGAGTAAGCCAACGTCCGTGCAATCCGCCTCTGATCTGACTTCTCATCACGCTTGCCGAAGCTGTCGAAGGGATTGGAAGATAGGATTCGGGCTCTACTCTTTGAGCACGGACGAGGACGTCATCTCAATCACCACGGCCATGATGTGCGTGAGTTCGACAACAACATGCGGCGGCTTCGTGGTCTGCGGTGCTTGCAAGTGTTGATCGTGGTTTGCAAAATCCTGGTCGCCGGGTCGATCCCGCAATGCGGGGTTCCGGGTTATCTTGCGTCTGGGACGCTTTTTGTTGGGTCTCGGCTGTTGCGGGACGTATCCACTTTCCGCTGCGAGCGGAGTGAAATGCATCTTTTCATCGAGGATGCCCCACATCGGTTTTCCAGAACTGAGTTCAGGATGCGATGCGACCACGAGCCGCGTGTTCCCGGGCAGGGCTTCAATCTGGCGGTGATCGGTTTCCAACAAAAGATGGTCCCCGGGGGCGAATTTGCATCTTGATCGCCACTCGCCCCAAGCACGCAGAGTTTTCTCGTTCACTCGCCACCAATACCGAGTTTCTGAAAACCGGGCCTCCGAGATCCAAAACCGTTTTGCTTCCTGCTCAAGCTCTTCCCACTTGGTTCCGGGTTTCTTTGGAAGCTGCTCGATCACGGGAAGTGTTGTGCCGCCAGCGACAAGCGGCTCGCCGATTCCATCCAAAAGCCAGCGTACGTTAACGCCAGGAAACGCACCCAGCTTTCTCAGAAGTGTTTTCGAGGGCTCACGTTCTCCCGATAAAGTTCGTGACAAAAGAGATTGCGTCACGTCGAGCTGACGAGCTGCTTCCCTTTGCTGAATATCGGCGAAAAGGAGCTTTAGAAGACGCTCTACTCGACGGGCTGTTGGGTTCATGGTTTTTTTCATACTAAAAAAATACCGGGCGGGCTGTTGACACTGGCATCAAACGATGCCAGGATGCCCATGGCTTGTCAAGTCGGCAGGTCACCAGAAACCGTTGACACCTGAGGTGTCACTCTATAGGCACAAGGACCCCAGCGCTTGCGGTGCCGCAGTTCTCACTCCCAGAGATTGAACCTTGCGATACCACACTCGTTCCTTTCTTCCGCCATCAAGCCTCTCAACTGAGCTTGCGCCCAATCTACAGCGCCACGCGGATCAACGGCTCAAGGCCTACACCAAACCAGGCGATTGGATCCCGAATCCGTTCACCGGGACAGGCACAATCGCCGAGGCTGCCAAGGCACTGCGCGGAATTGCGTCAATATAAACATCGCTCGAGAAAGCTGCAGTTCCGAGAAGGAACGCCTCGCACAGGGTGCCGTACGAGTTCCTTCGTAGGCCAGCCTAACCCTCGAAATTCGTTGAGTCTACAGCGTTTTGGCGTCATCCAATTTGCCGCAGACTCGTTTACGGGGTCGCTCGTTGGTGTACGGGCCAAGGACGGCTCGATTCCCTCGCTCGCGGGCGGCCCCCTTTTTTCTTGCACACATCGTAATGTCTCTCGCATGCTGCGAGTTAACAGGGACTCCCCATGGCTAAAAATCTAATTAAATACAATTTCATTGACAATAAAAACGCCTGGTCTAACAACGCCGAGCGACTCGCGAAGTTTGCCGTCGCAAATTTGATCAACCGTGATGACGCCTACGGCAAATACCGTTCCCTCGATGATCGGAAACATGGCAAGGCATTAACCGTAAAAAGCCGTTTATCGGAATCAGTATTGCAGGCGCATTTCCGTGCCGAGGATCGAGGTAATTTGATCGGCCTCCACACGACCAGCCCCAACAATTCTTGCCACTGGATGGCCATCGACATCGATCATCACGGCGACCCTGATGCCGATTCGGAAAAGGTCAACGAACTCGCAGCCCTGGATCTGTACGAAATGCTGCATGAGGGTGAATTTGGGCCTCTACTTTTTAAGTCGAATGGCCGTGGCGGTTTTCACATTTTGGTCATCTTTGACTCACCTGTTCCAACACACCTGGTATACCGATTTGGCAACGCCGTTGTCGCACACTGGAAGGAGCTTGGACTCGCCGAATCCCCCGAGGTCTTTCCCAAGCAACCGTCGCTCGACGGAAGTAAATTGGGAAATTGGGTTCGGCTTCCAGGACTGCACCATACCTACGATTTTTACACCGAGGTCTGGGACGGCGAAAAGTGGCTAGCCGGACAAGCGGCGGTCGATCGAATCTGCGACCATGAACCCGTGTCTGCGGAGTGGCTCGAGACTTTCGAGATCAATACGGTCGATGAGGAGCCGATACCTAACGCTGCATCTCAAAGTGTTTCAGGCGACGAAAGGCCAATTGATCGCGTTCTGTCCCATCTGCATGGGGTCAGACAATCGGGGGCGGGCTACATCGCTCGATGCCCATACCATGACGACACTGAGCCAAGCCTCGCAATCAGCGAAGGGAAAGATGGCAGGGTGCTTCTACATTGTCACGCTGGCTGCGAATTCGGCGACATTTTACAAGCGATTGGTTTGGAGGCGAAGGAACTGTTTGTGAAAGACATGGGGCCCGGAGAGCTGGAGCTTCGGCAGAGGCACCCGCCAGTCAAAACCGACAACTCAAGTCAGTTGGATCAAGCAGCACTTCACCGGTCGGCTCTTGATAAGACAACGCCTGAAAAAATTGAAGAGCTGGCCAACTCGTTAGGGGTTTCTCCAAATAGTCTTCAGGAGCTCCAGGTTGCCTGGTCTGCACCGGACGGTTGCTGGCTCTTTCCCGAGCGTGATCATCAAAAACGCGTCATCGGATTGCTCAAGCGGTTTCCGGATGGCACCAAGAAATTCGTTTCGGGTGGAAGTCGGGGGCTTTACATTCCAGCATCATTCAGCGCTAGCAAGCCTGAGATAATTGTCGTCGAAGGCGGAAGCGACACTGCCGCCGGGCTCAGTCTGGGCTGGAACGTCATCGGTCGGCCATCTGCATTTGATGGAGTCTCACTTCTCATTTCATTGCTTAAGTCAGCAACCGGTCGAATACTCGTGCTGGGCGACAACGACCCCAAGCGAGATGGTTCGTGGCCGGGAAGGCGTGGTGCTGAAGAAGCTGCGCATCGGCTCGAGTCCGCACTCCGGATAGATGTGTTCGTTGCCAACCCACCCATGGAGTTCAAGGACCTCCGTGAGTGGGCTCGTTCCGAGGAGCAGGACCAATGATTACACCGAATCCATGCGACCCATTCTTGCAGGACCTGTTTCAGCATGCCCGCCCTGTCAAAGGGCGGACTGCGGACGACTGCTTCATTTCCAGTTCCGAATTCGCTGCGTTGGACGTGTCCCACGAATGGATGATCGACCGGACGATGGTCCAATACGAGCCATTGATTCTCGGTGGGCCGAAGAAATCTCTCAAAACAAGCGTGGTCCTGGACTTGGCAATCAGTTTGGCTGCCGGTTTCAACACCAGGTTTCTAGGTAAGTTCGATGTCGAACACCCTTACCGCGTCGGCTTGATATCCGGTGAATCAGGTAAGCCAACATTGAAAAAGAAGGCGCTGGCTGTCTGCAAAGCGAAAGGCCTGAGCCTAACGGACCTCAAAGTCCATTGGCGATTTCGAATGCCGAGCTTTTCGGTTGATGAGGAACGAGAAGTCATTGCCGAGTACGTCCGAGAAAACAAGCTTGACGTCATGATCTTTGATCCGATGTACCTTGGTTTGTTCGCCGCAAACACGAATATCAGTGCCGGAAACGTGTTACAGATGGGGCCGCTGCTGCAAAAGGTGGTTGATACTTGCCTGCCGTACGACTGCACGCCCATATTGGTGCATCACACCAAGAAACTCGATTACAGAACTTCGAAAAAGCCGTTGGACCTGGACGACCTCAGTCAGTCAGGGTTCGCCGAGTTCGCCCGACAATGGATCCTATTATCTCGCCGGTCACCGTACCGCGATGGAAGCGGCCTGCACGAACTGTGGATGCGTGCAGGAGGCTCAGCGGGCCACAGTGCGCTTTGGGGGCTCGATGTGGACGAAGGAGGGTCTAAGAACGGAATTGCCGGTGAGCATTGGGACGTGAAAGTCAGGACCTCCAGTCAGCTCAAGCAGGAAAAGGACACGGAGAAAACAGAGGAGCAGAAGGACCACGCCAATTACTTAGTTAATCGTTTGGTCGAATATTTGGAGAATACCCCGGATGGCGACACGAAAACGGCGATCCGGGAAGCACTTAAGGTGAACAATGCGAACGTCACAAAAGTGATCGACTTGGCACTCGCCAAGGACTTGATCGTTGCTGGAAAGGTGAAAAAAGGCACCAAAACTCACAACGGCTTCTTGCTGGCGCCTTCAAACGAAGAGCACCCGGACAACCCGGACAACCCGGACGGACACGGTTGTCCGGCAGAAGATTGACCCGGACAGGACAGGGGCCCTTTTAAGGGCCCTGTCCGGGTCCTGCCTCTTAAAAGTTTTACTTTATGAATTGAATAAAAGTTGTCCGGGTCAAATCCGGCTCCCGTTTTTCCTTTTACGTCAGTCCAGCGGACTAATTCGCTGGGCTCGGCTCCAGCGACCGGCCAAACAGCCCGTTCAGTCGATTCGTTGGAGACGAGAGAGACTTTTGGCGAGTGTCTATCGACAATTGGTTTTTTCTCTCAGCGACAATTAGAATTCCCCTACACGGGAAGTGATCTCATCATGGCAAGCTCCTACTTCCCAGGGAGATTGCCATGATGACGGACGGACAAGTATCTGAACTCAGGCGTTGGCTGGCCGCTGGCAAGCCACTCTCTACTGCTGCCAGGATGGCTTTGATGGACAAGAAAACAGCACGATCGTATCGCGGCGACCCGTATCTGCCGTCACAACGAAAGACGTCCCGAGCTTCCGGACACGCATCGATCCCTTTCGAACCTGACGACGCTCGAATGCCAAAACTGACGTGAGGGACGGATCCGGCGACTGATGACCCGGTCTCTGCTTCCCTCCGGAAAATCCTGGAGCTCATTCGATCTGAATCGATTACCGATGAACGTTCGCCAGCAACTGGAAACGCTCCGCGCCGGAATGTGCTTGGATCGTCGGGAGAGCATCCTGCTGTTTGGCAACCCGGGCTCGGGCACGAGTCGTGCGTTGTGTGCCCTGTCGGGCCAGAGCATGTTGTTCACTGCCACGGGGTGCTGACATTGGACCACTGATGGACGTCCGAAAGTCCTCCACTTTTTCAGGGGATACCGATTCGCTTTGGTGAAGGCTCGGATTCGTTCGCATCCTGGCAGCGACGGTGACACTGGTGAAAGCAGTGATGATGGTAACTGCGGCACTGACATTGACGTTAACAGCGACGACGACGGTGACTACGGACGTGATGGTGGTGGAACAGCGGTGACAGCCACAACGAAAGCACTGACGACGTTCGACAGCAGTGATGTGGTTGAGATCGGTTAGCGCATCCGCCACACAACAGGATCAAGTCACTCGGTTATCAAGGTCTCAGGCCCCAATCGATTGATTCTGGAGCAACTCATCGATCTTCGCGATCTTCGTCTTGATTGCTTCGAGCTCTTTGCTGATCTCCGGTCGAAGGGTCGGATTCGCTTCGAGGTGCAGTTCAAGCCAGCGGTCCCAGGCCCGCAGGGTCCCCCTCGTTACTTTACCCGTGATGACAGTGGGCTTGCGGCCACCTTCCTGACGGCGACCCTGCTGAGCGATGATCTCCGCTTGAAGCCGGTGACTGCTCCACTTGCCCTTGAGTGGTTCACGGGTCAATCGATCACGCTCCCTGTCTTTGTGCATGCTGATGAACCGGATAAAGTGGCTGATTGAAAGAGCAAAGCTTTTCTCTCGGAACTGCTTGAATTACTTGTTCAGCTCAGGTCGAGTGTCGGACGCGGAGAATCATCGCTCGGCGATTGAGTCAATCTCGTCAGTTCCAAGCGGACCATTCAAACACTCACTTCACAATCAACCCGTTCACCTTCGCGATCTTGCTTTTGAGCGAGTTGAGTTCTTTGGTGATTTCGGGCTTCAGTTTTGGGTTCGCTTCGAGGTGGAGTTCTAGCCACCGATTCCATGCCCACAGCGTCTGCTTAAGCTCAGCTTTGAACGCCTTGCCCGAAACGACTGTCGGTCTGCGTCCACCTTCTTGCCGGCGACCCTGGACAGCGATTATCTCTTTCTGAAGCCGATGACTGCTCCAACGGTTGGTCAGAGCGTCCTGAGTAAGACGCTCCCGCTCACTACCCTTGGGCACGCTGACCAGCTTGACAAAATGGCTGATCGAGAGGGCATGGTTCTCTTTCCTGAACAGCCTGAACCAAGTGTTCAACTCACTCTTCATGTAACCCGTGTCCCGAGATGCCATCGCACGTAGTTTTTGGGCTGTGTCACGATTGATTCCGTACTGATCCGCCAGTTCAGAAATCCGTCCAAGCGGTGAAGTTGGGCCACATGTTTTCAGGATGTCCTTCCCGATGTCGTAACGCTGCTCGATTGTTTTGATCGCTGCTTCGACTGGGCTTATTCTTTTCGCTTTGCTGATTTTTTTCATGTCACGCTCTGAGTCAGTCGTCGATTCCTGTGACACCGACAACAAGATCTTGGTTTCGGTCGCTGGGTACTTGTCCTGATCAAAGCCTTGTCAGGAACTGGTTCGTAGTTTCTGTGCCTGCCTGGCTGTCAGGCTGTTTGGTGGAAGGCAATGGCGAGTTTTTACGCGAATTACAAGTGCTGAGACCGCTCGCTCGACCGAGAATCCGTGAAACATTGCAGTCCATTTGGCAACTCTACTTCGGAGCCCGTCGGGATGGAGTTAAATACATCAGGATTCCACCCTTCTCAGTATGGTTCGATGAAGACATTGCTGATTGTGCTCACTTTGCCGTTCGTGCTGAACTGAATGCAACGAACTCTGGGCCGCGCGATGTGACAGTGGCTCGTGAATTGAACACGTTGATTAGCGTTCAAAAAGTAATCCTGGATGAACGCGAGCACTTTCAACGCATCGCCACAGCCGAAAGGACAGACGTGATTGCCTGGAGGCTAAAAGCTCGCTGCCTAGGGTTCTCTTTTCGAAACGGGTGCAATGACACGTGTAAAAATCCGGATTTCACTCGATCGGGTGTAGACGGAAGGTGCAGCAACGCGCACGACATGGCGTGGGCAACGAGACGCAATCCGTCCAAGCGGTGAAGTCAGGCCGCATTGTTTCCGGATTTCCATTCCGATGTCGTAACGCTGCTCGTTTGTTTTGATCGCTGCTTCGACTGGGCTGGTTCGTTTGGTCCTTTTCATGTTTTTTGCAATCATGCTGTTGGAGTTCACTTATCGAATCTGGTACAATCACAGGATGTAAAATCCGGATTTTACAGCATTGGGGCTTTTGGGAGAGTAGTACAAGGTGGGATGGGAAACCAGAGGCGGCGACAAGAAGTATTTTTACCGGAGCGTGCGTCTGTCGGACGGACGCCGCCGCAAAAAGTACATCGGCAACGGCATGTTGGCCGAAGTTGAGTCACTGTGGTTGGAGCGAAAGGCTGCGGTCCGACGCCAACTAAGTGAAGAGCGTCAGCAGACTGCTGCTGCAGAATCGCTGCTCAAACGGCACCTTCGCAGTACGAGCGATGTGACTCATTCCCTCATGCTTTCAATCGGATACGCCAACCAACGATCTCGAGGATGGAGAACCTTAAAGATGATTGACGCTAATACTATCAACGATGAAAACGTTCCTACCGCGACGGAGGACTATGAGCCTACGTTCGGGGATCTACGCGAAGCCGCTAGTCAGGGTGATCGTACTGCGATTCCAGCCTTGCGACGGATTTTGCGTCAGCACCCGGAGTACATCTGGAGTTGCGGCGACCTGGCTTCGCAGACGCAACTTCAGTGGATCGACCTGATTGCCGGACAAAATCTATTCTGGCGCGAGTGCCTTCTGCTGAAGATGGCTGAGCACAAACGTGATCTCATGGCGGAGACGAACGGTACGGTCGTTGAAAAGATGCTGGTCGACCAATCGATCGCGACGTGGCTGCAGCTTTACTTCCACGAGGGGCGTGAAGCCAAGAGCCCTGCAGACAACGTCCAAATCAGCGAGCACCGACTCAAGAAGATCGAGTCGGCGTTCAACCGCCATATGAAGTCCCTGAATGCCCTTGCCTCAATGAAGTCAATCAACTTTACGAAGAGCATGGTCGAGGCGATGAAATCGGTCACGCAGGATGTTGACGACGATCAAAGCGAGTCAGCTTCCAGCCCGGTAGTGCAGCCCACGCACAACAGGTTCCGCGATTCGTTCAGCCGAGCGTTCGAGTCGGCTCCGATGAATTGATCTGACGAGGTCGAACGTGACCGCAACAATAGTTGCGGCACACTGGCGGCACGCATGGCTCATCTGGCGTGAAGCATCTTGAACGATGTTTTCCACGTCGGATGCGGCACCCGCCACCATGAATCCAGACCACGACGGGGTGATCTTTGCCCTCGCTCGACGCATAGGGACTTTTCGCCGGTTGGCGGAGCTGATCGTCGGGCTATCCGTTGGGCAAGTAGGCGGGCTCCCCATGGGTGGGTCAAGCGAAATCGAGTGTTTATCTACAGGGGCGGATTGGAATTACCAGGGTGCCGCGAAAAACCGGCCACGTGGTGCGGCAATCGTCGTGGATGGCCGCCAGTCATTCGCATAATTATATGCAGAAGATGCGGCGAGTTTGCTTTGCCAGACGGCGCACAAGCAAAGCGCGACCTGACGACGCCAACTAGTCGATCCGAAGCGACTTGACGTTACAACCAGATCATGGAGCGAAGATTGGGTTCGAGAATGCTTGCCGTCTTCACGGTCGAAGACAGCAGCCGATTTAAGGTTTCGACGGGCGACAGGGTTTCGGTCTGGAACAATTCCGAATGCGCCCAAATCTAAAGAGTAAGACGTGCCACAGCCGGGACCGCCCAGACGGACACAAGTGTAAGACCGGGCTAGTCGAAGTTTCTGCGCTATCGTCAGCACTGTCTCTGTTTCAAGTGAAAACCACCGGCTCAATAACGTGCAACCATTGATTACCATCGTCGCGAAAAAGCTCATCGATTTCATGCCGCTGGTAAATAACATTCGCGAGGCCAGAATACTCGGCATAAATGCGACTCTGCTCAATCGAGCCCTTCCTCAATTTTAGATACGGGTCGAATCCTATGTATTCCCCACCGTTTACCGAATGAAGCAAGCTATAGTGACCGCCATTGGATGTAACGAGAAAGCAGATCCCACCAGCATTGATCGAGCGGGTCAGTGGGTTGTTTCGACGAAGGTGAACAGCATCACCCTCAATGATGTCAGAGACAAATGGCAATTGGCCTTTCTCCCAACCATCTTGATAGGCCGACGTGAACCAATTGTTCAAAATGCTAGACAGCGTATGGCAGGATACTGATCCGGTTCCGTGTGACGCGTCGAGGGAAATGGCCCAGATCATGTGTAACAAGCGTGGATGGATTCGTCGACCCAGAAGAACAAGCAAGCCATTGACCACAGTTGTCGGTACACAATCACTTTCTGAAGATTGGTAGCGCAAAGGTCCAATCTTGCGCCGTAACTTCTGATAGTCAATTTGGTTTGGCATCTAAGTGGCTGGGGGGCTATTGAGTTTGCAGATGGTCTGGTGAAGAAAGTCCAGCTCTCTAATTGGGCTGCCCGTCTGATTTCCGTACCGATCGATCCCGACGCATTGCGATCGGTCAGACCAGAATTGGGACGACCCATTCCGCAAAGCAAGTTTATCAGATGCACGACGCGGTGAGAGCATCCAGGCACATTTTAGGAATAGTCAACTGGAGCGGACGTCGGCTCTGATTCAGATCCCTTTGCAATGGCGCTCACCACGCACCCCATTGGGAAAGTTACCCACGCCACTAACTCGGCCACGATTGGTTGAGTATCCTCTGAATATCCCTTATCGCTAAATTAACAGATGAAGTGCGGCATATTCCTTGATGGGATGGATTAGCCTTCAGCGGTTGCGTGGTGCGCTCGTGCTGGTCCGTCTGTTTCTCCATCAAGGAGTTTTTCGATGTCGCACATAGTTTCGGTGCAGACTCAGGTTCGTGATCCGGTGGCGATCCGGGCCGCTTGTGGGCGGTTGTCTGTCGTCGTTCGATCGCGGCCATGGGATTCCTGCGGACAGCAAGTAGTCCTTGAAGCGGTCTCGCTTGAACGCCAGACCTTCAAAGACACGAAAGTATCGATCGAGCGATTCGACCAAGGACATCTTGATCTCATGTCAGTGGCTCCGAAGGAGCGAGAGTGTATCAGTATCAAGAGGGGTGCCGTTGTGTTCCATAACCGCCTGGGCCTTCTATGGTTTGGCCGGGCACCTGAAGGCGTCGTCATTCGAGTGTGTGATTCGAGCGTTGTTCTTTACGCTGTTGTTGAGTTCATTACCTACCGCGGTTGCACTTGCTCTTCGTACGGCTTGGCTTGACAACCGGGATCACGACTGGAGCTTGGAATCCAGTGAACGCGTTTGTCTGGAAGGTAGAGGGGCTATGAGGACACGCTTTTGCCGGCAGTCAGCAGTTGGATGTGCAGCGGCTCGGTGATCTTTCGAATCATCACGACCGATCACGACACGGCGATCAGCTTAGTTGTCGAGGCAATCCGCTCAATCCCGATGGCTGCCAGCACCTTGAACCGGGCAGACACCTGCAGTCGAACGGTCTGAGCGGCAGTCTCTGATACCTTGTCACGAAGATCAATCGCAAACGGTATCACCTTTAGCCGCCGCCAGATGCCATCGTCCGTGCCAGACACTCGAGGCAAGTGATTTGTTGATAACCAAAACGTGTGCGTTCGGGTAAGCATCATCGTTGCCGAGATTGCTCACGGCATCCTTCGGACGATTCATCTCGTGCCTCTTGTTGGCGAATTCCGCTCCAATCAGATTGGTGTGTTCACTGGTTCGGTGATCATCCTTGGAATCGCTTGCCTGACGATTCGATGGATCGGAGCAAAGTAACCCTCGGATTTGCTGTTTGTCGGCTTCATTTGGCTGTTGTTGACCGTGGCATTTGAAATCTTGTTCGGTCGATTTGTCGTGGGGCTGTCTTGGGAACGGATTGCTTCCGGTTACAACATGCTGAATGGTGGATTGATGCCGCTGGGGTTACTGCTTGTGCTGTTCAGCCCAATGATTGCTTCGAAGTGGATTGAGAAAAGGTAGCGAAATTTTGCGCTACCTGAAGTCAGGCAATTCAGTAAGCCATAGCCCATCTCCTGTTCGCCGATTCTCCACGGAGGCTCGTAGACAATGACCGAAGTTTTCGACACTGGGTGCATGACCCGGTGAATTGAAACCTGCGGCAAGCTTTGCAGGCAGGTGTCACTTGACATTCAACAAGCCGAGACATAGTTTTCTGCGATTATCTTAAATACCACTTCAAAAGAAATGAACATGGCAAAGAAAAAGACAGCGACGAAGAAGACGACTGCGGCGCCAGCGAAGGCGATGACCAAGGCTGAGGTTGTCACGGCTTTGGCGGAGGGCACGGGCCTGACCAAGAAAGAGATCGTGAGTGTGTTCGATGAGCTTTCGACGTTAATGGGGAAGAACCTTGGAAAACGAGGCCCAGGTGTTTTCAATCTGCCTAGCCTGATGAAAGTGAAAGTGATCCGCAAACCAGCGACAAAAGCCCGCAAGGGAATCAATCCATTCACCCAAGAAGAAACAGTGTTCAAGGCCAAGCCTGCCCGAAATGTGGTCAAAGTGCTGCCACTCAAGGCTCTGAAAGACATGGTTTGATCCGACCATTTATCAATGCTGAATGGGCTCAGTCGGAGGGACGCAGTAGACTTGCAAAGTGCTGACGCTCGTAGGGGACCAACTTCGCGTGCGACCCGGCTTGTTAACCGTACTTGCCTACTTGGTGCGAATTATCCGCCACGGATCTCTGAATCCTTTCGCAACATCACATCCGCCAGCATGACACGTCGCCAACTCAGCCGTAGGAAAAAAGCTTGCTTCGGCATCGTGACAACGGGCCTGTGCTTACTGCTGATCGAATTCGCGTTGACGCTGCTGGGCGTCGGACGATCGACCGATCACGCGGACCCGTTTATCGGTTTTTCAAGCCAAGTCCCCTTGTTCGAACCATTCACCGATGACGCCGGGAAATCATGGCTTCGAACGGCAGGGAACAAATTGGTTTGGTTCAACGACCAACAATTCGGCGCCGCCAAACCAGCCAACACCAAACGCATCTTTTGCTTGGGTGGATCCACGACGTTCGGACGCCCCTACGACGACACCACGTCCTTCTGCGGCTGGCTTCGAGAATGGTTGCCGCACATCGACGCAACCACCCACTGGGAAGTCGTCAACGCCGGCGGTGTTAGCTACGCGAGCTTTCGTGTTGCCACCGTGATGCAGGAATTGACCGCCTACGAACCCGATATCTTCATCGTCTACACCGGCCAAAACGAGTTCCTGGAACGTCGCACCTACGCCGACTTCTTTGATCAATCCGAAATACGGCTTTGGCTGAGCGGGTGGCTCGCCAAGACTCGCACGTATGGCTGCATGGACTCGATCCTTCGGCGTCAACGCGACACGAGACCGAATCCCAACGTCAGTGTGCTGCCCGCCGAAGTCGACGAACGACTCAATCACACCGTTGGCCCATCGGACTATGTTCGCGACAATGAGTGGCGCCGCGATGTTCGACTACATTTCCAGTTCAACCTCAATCGCATGATCGACATCGCTCGTGGATCGGGCGCGAAGATCCTGTTTGTCGTGCCTGCGTCCAATGAAAAGGATTGCAGCCCATTCAAGATCGAACCCGAGGCGACGGATTTTCAGGACGCCCAAACTGCTTTCGCCAAGCGGGACTTCGCGCGTGCCAAGGAAGCGTTCCAAACGGCGCTGAATCGTGATATCTGCCCGCTTCGCGCACCGGACGACTTTTTGGAAATCGTTCGCGATTTGCCGGAGGCGGACGACGTTTGTGTGGTCGATTTCGACCGGCAACTGCGCGAGGTCTGCCTCGCCGAACAAGGGCACGATCTACTGGGCGACGAATACTTCCTGGACCACGTTCATCCGACCATCGACGTCCACCGCCGCCTGTCGCTGTGGATCGCCGATGCGATGCGGCGGTCCAAATGGTTATCGCCCGGCGCGCTCGGTACCAAGGATATTCCCAGTGAAACGCTCGCCGACGTGGACGCGTTGATCCAAAGTCGCATCGATCCGCGTAAACAAGGAGTCGCGCTGCGAAACCTCGCCAAGGTCATGCACTGGTCGGGCAAATTCGAAGTCGCCGAAGCCCGTGCTCGCGATGCGATCGCCAAACTTAACGGTGACGCCGAAAGTCAATTCATCTTGGCCGATTGCTTACGATGGACCGGCCGGATCGATGAATCGGTACAGGTGTACCAACGTGCGGTCAACGAATTTCCTGGTGACCTGCGGGGTGCTCAGCGGTACGGGCAACTACTCTTGGAATTGGACCAAAACGAAACGGCTAGAAATTTGTTTGCGATCGCTGTGATCGGTTGGCCGGAAACCAACCCACGTCATTGGTCGGCACGCTACCAACTTTCACTCGCGCACATCGGCTTGGCTGACTATGAATCCGCGCGAACCGAGCTCCAGCGCTGTCACGAGCATGATCCCAAGAATATGGACGTAACGTTTGCGCTCGCGGGATCATGTGCCGGCGTCGGCGACACCGATACCGCCATTAAGCTTTACAATCACGTCCTCGATGCCTTCCCCAACGATGTCGAAACATACGTGCGTCTCGGCTACCTGCAGCTCAGTCGCATGGATCCACAAGCCGCCGCCGCAAACTTCGCCACGGCTCTCTTGCTCGCCCCCGAGCACCCCCAAGCCCAAGCAGGCAAAAGCATCGCGTCCCAGCTGATTGCCACCCAATCGAAGTCGAGCCCCCGAACGTAACTGGCTGTCATTGGAGGGCTATTATAATCGGGAAGGTCGAAACAAGCTCTTCCTTTGAAGTCAAAATCTGGAGCAATACACCCGCCAACGCGAATCGGGAAGTCACGCCCCAATGACACATTTAAGGATTCAGCGTGAAAGTCGTCTTGGAGTATTCTTTGATCCGCAATGCCTTTTGTTCGTTCGAGTTCCTCCAGCGCCAAATCCGTACCTGGTCCGAACCAGTTAGCGAACTCCTTTCCGCCAGAATCACCATGTTCTCTGGCAGCCGGGATCC
This sequence comes from uncultured Planctomycetota bacterium, assembly GCA_963763175.1. Classification (GTDB taxonomy): domain Bacteria; phylum Planctomycetota; class Planctomycetia; order Pirellulales; family Pirellulaceae; genus Rhodopirellula. Next base: position 3,151,148 of record CAVXOB010000011.1, read on the forward strand.
ACGCTGAGGATGTGTGTAGCTTCGCGTACAACTCGCGGCAAAGAGAGCGGTATCCGAGCAAGAATACCTGGTCATTGCGTCCATCCCACTCGTTGTCGTCTATGCGTCTAAATAGCTGAGAATCATGCTTCTCAAAGAATCCAGGAAGGTTCTTCTCGGTAAATGGGATCTTGGATTAGTCCTGGTTTTACTGCTCAAAACGAAACATTTCTATCTTAGCTCGTGGTCCGAATATTGGGGTCCACTTCAATTACCTACCGCGTTGCACTTGCTCTCGCAGGGATTGGCTTGACAACCGGGATCACGATTGGAGCTGGGAATCCAGAGAACGCGTTTGTCTGGAAGGTAAACGATCGCCTGCAATCGGGTCCTAAAATCCGGATTTTAACTACCGCGATTCGATCTGCCTGGCAGCGGAGAAGGGACCATCCTCACGGTGCGTTGTTCACGAGTTTCCAGGTGCAGCACGACGGGACTCGGGGCGACACCGACAGATTGGGTCCTGGCGTACACTCGATACCGATTAGGACGAGCGTTGGCCTATCGCGAACTGCCGGAAGTGCGAGAGCGTTGGAATTACTCGAGGAAAGCCTGCAAGCGGCGAAGCGTTACTGGTTTCGCTCGCGTGTTGGGCAGCCGGCAAAGAGCGGTAGGGCCACTGTGCTCGTGTGAAAAATACCCTGTCAGGTGAAATCCAAAATGACCGACTACGACGAAGAAGAGTACCGACGTGACCTCGATGAGGATGCGCGAATTTGGCGAGAGCGAAGGCTAGAGGTCCAGTCACGTGTCACGCCAGAAGATTTCGCGTTCTTCCTTCGCCAGCTGGAGCAGATCGAGGCGTGGTTAGTTGATCGCCCTGGACGTTGGGAGCCGCGGGCGCAAACGCCGACGAAAGCGCGGAGCGCGTCTAACGCAACCTCGAAACACGACCAAGCTGCCGCACAACAAGTCGAAATGGTTTTAGGACATCAATCACGGAACCGTCAGTGAAGCCGACGACTCTCTTTGTTCCCACGAAGTGAGAAGCGTTGTCGTATAAATCCCCGTGATCGCCACTCAGAATCGCATTCGAAACCAAAGACATCGTCGCCCGCTGCGCGAATAAATCCGCCATCAGAGAGAATGCAGGCGACCGTCGCCGTTCAGCAGCTGACGACGAGACGAACCAAAAAGCCTTAAGCTAGTGCCATTCGAGGCCGACACCGGTGCGTACTTCGATTTGTTCTGGTGGGCTATGGTTTTGTCGACCGACGCACGCAGTCGCGGTGCTTTACGCCAGAAGTTTGGGGGATCCGGCCGCCGCAAGCCGTCTCATCACCGGTTCTTGTATTTTGGATCGAATGTTAGCTCCCTTTTTGCGACTGCCATCTCCACCGTGGGTTGAAATAGCCGGGAACGGCAAAATTTGTGCCGTTTTTTCGCTATGTATATGTGACGGTGGCCGTGTACTGGCGGAACAATCACTTCCGAGCGAGCCCCCACCACGGGAAAGTCCCCAGCGGTCTCCAACCGGGCACCACCAGTCCGCGGAGCGTCTTGCCACCGACAAGCAGGTCAATGCGATCGCGGCCATGTCAAAGCGGCAAGGCGTCTCACTGGACCGGACTCGAACGTAGCGATCCGATTATCGCCACATCGATCAAAGCGACCGGTTTATTGGTGGCGTGCGTGCTGCCCCCGATCCTTGTTGGATTCCTGCTTTTGAACGGTCGCGAAGTCGATCACCGCCTGCCCGAGTCTGGCACACTGCTGACCGAATATCTAGAGCAGGACGCCGAGAGCAAGAACCTCGTCCACCAGAATGTAGAAATCCCAAGGCTACCGGCACCAAGGTAAAATCGGCTCATCCAGTCTTACCGCCCGGTCGGCCACAGTCCGGCAGGGCAGGTGCGGATTTTTTTAGCCACCAAATGATTATCGAACTCACACGGATTGATCCGCACATGTGGCCTGAGAAAACGCCTCCACGATTTCGCAACCTCGATTTGCGGGGGTTTTTCATTTTGAACTAACTCCTCGATGAGTTTTTCGCTGCGATGCGAGATATTTGGTCAGCGACGGTGTCAATCTCGTCCCGAAACGATGCGGCCACAAACTGGTCTGCTGATTACCTCAGTCTGCACCGGAACAACCTGATTAAGTTGAACGCTTGCAGTCGCCTCGAAACACGGCATCGTATCGGAGGCGGTATAATAGTGCCGCCAGCTGCCATAGCCGACTGTTACAACTGCACTTCGGAGCAATCCTGAGCTCTGCTGCGGCATCGTCAAAAAGCTAGATTGAGCGAAACCAGTTTTCGTTCACTTGAACCTGTTCGACCAGCCGTGTTTCGATTCCGAGGTTAAGCTCCTTGAGCTTATCGGCGAGCTGATCCCCGTCTATCAAGTCGAGTGGTGGCGCACCATCCCGAGTTGATTCACGAACAGCATCTCGTGTGAACGTTCCAGTGGTGATGAATAATCCCTTGTCCGCACGGCCAACCATTGCACCTCGAAAGTCGCGTATGTGAGACGCCGACACAGAACCCTGATAACGTTTGCACTGAAAATGAACGTGAAAACTGAGTAAGCCATTGATGCGGGCGATGCCCTTGCCGTCGATGCCGCCATCGCCAGATCGGCCGGTCACCTCTACGTGGACAAAGCCCGACTCTCGCAGTAGGCGCTGCACCAGGCGTTCGAATGCTGACGGGTCGATTTCGGTTGTCAGGACTTGGTGAAGCGTTTGACGCCACGTATCCGTTTCAGCGGGACCATCATCGGGATCAGCTACAAATTCCTCATTTAGATCGCGTTCCGCGCGTTTTCGTTTGTGTAGTTCGCGAACTTGCCGAACAATATCCCCTGGATCGAACGTTTGCACGTCGCGTTTGTCTGGCGAGATCACCCACACGCCGCGACTCGAGTTTTCAACCAAGCCCGCTTTCTTAAGATACGTACGCGCCCAAGCCAGCCGGTACTGAAATTCTGTTTGATTACTCTTCTCGGCATTGTGCGGAAGGTCGAGCAATTCGGCAGGCAAACCAGAATGGTCCGCAACATATTCATCGATCTCGGAAATCGACGCCGAACCACCCAGCACTGTAAGAGCCGTGAAGAGCGGCAGCATCAGCTGATCGTACGACGGGATTTCCATCAATCACGTTCATGGGTTGTGTGAGATAGCCGAGGAGCTCTTAGGTTCACGCGGCTCGGCTTGCGAATATGGATTTGCCAATACGGATGACGCATAACCGGGTGCACTGGGTGCGGCCGAAAGAGGTGCGAACTTGTGGGGTGCCGCTTCCGTTGGGAAGCCGGTCCTCGTTACGAAAACAGAATTGGAGCGAAGGACAGTGTACCAAATGTAATCGGTCAAGATGCAAGTAATAGGCGAAGGCGACTGCAGAGAGGCGATACACAGTGGAGAGGAAGCCTGCGAATGTAGGCGGTCGGTCAGTCCGCGAAGAATCGTCGCTGGCACGCATTCTCGCCAAAGCTGCGACGTGACGACCAGAAACTTCGAGGAGGCTGTGGCCGCAACACGAAGCGAGCGGATGCGGAACTCCGAAGACGTTTCAGTTTTATCGGTTCAGACGACGTCGCACTTATGAAGCGAAAGTTCACGTCCCCTACTCAGTGACAGCGGCTTCGCCGCCGAGACGGCGTGCGCACCTTCTACCCGATGCTCCTAGTCTCATTTGTTACCACGCTGAAAGAGACGCTTTTGCATCAGGTAAATTTTAAACTAGCAGGCGCGAGGTTGGTAGCAACTCGGGCCATCGCAAGCCAGAGGCCTCACTTCGGATGGTTCAATCGCCTAGTGCAATCAGAATGTCGCCTTCACCACGTTTGTCGATGTAGTCGATTAGTTGTTTAAGAGCTGCCAGGAGGCGTTTGGCACGTGCTTGGCTGACGAAGTTTCCACTCTGTCCATATCGCCAGCGTTGGTCACGTCGCTCGGCCAATTTTTCGATGGCAACGGCAAAGACATCTTTTGCTCGCAGCGCCAGGGCGGAGTCTGGTTCGAGGAAACCTTGTTCGTAGATTCGGTATCGAAGCGCGTACACCACAACCAATCCGCTATGTTCAAACAACCATGCCAGGTTATCTTTCTTGATCTCGTCGTCGAAGACGTTGATACACTCTTCGACTAGCAATAGTGCATCTTGGATTCGAAACTCGCTCATCGCATCTTGCCGTTGACTTAGCAGTCGTCCTAGAGCCTGCATTTGATAATTCAAAAGCCGCTTTTGGTTTCCTAATGGGATTTCAGCTAGCAGTTGCCGAACGAAAATAGAGGCGGTCTTCGGATTGCGAATGCAGTTTCCCGCGATGATACAAGTGGTCTCGTCTGTCTTGGATGATCGAGTGATGTCATGACGTATCCAAGCATCCAAGCCTTCACAGTTCGCCGACATGAATCCAAGAAGCTTGACCGCTTCGTCGTGTGTTCTCTGTTGAATTCTGGTTGGCGGTATTGAAACGTATGCGAAAATCAACTTCGTCAAATCGTCTACGATTGATTGATCCTCTCCTGGCGGAACATGCCCGTCGGAGCTGATCGCCGAGGTTCCGGATGCGACTCGGGCCGTGTCGAGCAACCGGCTTAATGAAGCGTGCTTGACATTGATGCCATCCAGACCATGTACGTCTTCAATAAACTGCCTTGCGCTGTTTTGAAACGCTCTCCATCGCCCGGTTTCCGCTGGGCGTGGACGAAGGTTCGGGAAAGCCCGCGGACGGCTTTCTGCATAGGCTTCTTTTCCGATCGCTGCCCCTTTCTCGTCCAGCAGAGGTGCCATGCGATCCCATTTTGCTTGAATATTTCGTGCCGGCACTGTTCCGTAAGTGTCGGTTAGCAAACGAAGCTTGGCGTTCCCTTGTGCAGGCGTAGAAGACACATGAAGACGAGCCGCAAGATCCTGCTCTGCTGAATGATCCAAACGAACCTGCAATTCTCGCACGCCATCGTATTCGTCGTGGGCGACGACCAGTTTGATGCTGGTTGCACCGCGACGCAGCGCGAGGCCTTCGATCGGACGAGGGAGGTTCCACTCTTCGCCGCCGGGCACGAATTGGTCTGTGTCCCCGAGAAGGCTAAGCCAGTCATATCGATGATTTCGATCGACGAACAGTTCAAGGCCAGGAAGCGTGTCGAGATAGCTGATCCGGCACTCAACCCGATCACGCGCAAAGATCGCTGCGCCGCGAGCGAGAAGGCTCTCACCGACGACGCCATCGGCGATCAGCGAGCGAATCCGGCTTGCTTCCCGGACGCGTATGTGCCGACTAACGTGCTCTCCGCTAGCCACCTGATTGGCGAAATCTCCTAAGACAACAATGGCGGCCGATGATGGAATCCCGTTCAGGTGCTCGGAAAGTGAGAGGTCAACCTGCCAGCTGCTCCTTTGCTCGACTGACCAACCTGGAATTTGCTCCAATAGGTTCGATTCGGATATCGAAGAACCTACGTGGTGAGCCAGCACAGGAGAAGCAAAACGCTGCTTCCAAATTGCTTGTGAATTGACCGCGTCGCATCCGGCGGCTTCGGTCCAACCAAATCCCGGAGTGTGCCAGTCGCTGACGATGGGGCGTTTGCGAGCCGGGATCCATCGAAATCCAGTATCAGCTTTCGTTGGCACAAGTTGAAGCGTCGAACATCGGACTTGCCCCCAATCAGCATGAACGATTGGCAGCGTCAGCGGATCATCGGATGCACTCTGCGGCGGCCTCAGGGTATCTCGCTGTTGCTCGAGCCAGGCAAGTGCGGCGGCGACGGGAAGCCAAAGCAACGATGCGTTGACGCCCGCAGCTGCACACGTATCAAGCAGTTTTTGCTGTTCTCGCTGCCGGAAGTCATTGGGGATTACGATCGCTGATGGAGCGCCGCTGGCATGAATCTTGGCAAGCTGAGATGCACCGCTCGCGATTGCGTCCAGTGAACTCAGTTCTTGGTCCTCGTCATCAATCGTCCAGCGCCAAAGCTCATTGCCGTCGTCTGCTCGGCCCGTCCACGCGGCGGCGATCGGGAAACGACCGCTACCGGTATCTCGGCTCACTGCGGCTTCGGGTGGCCAGGGTGCGGCGGTTCCACGCGGATGGGGCGGCGACCAGTAGTCCAGCCTCAGCGACTCGCCGACCGTTCGGCTTAATAACACCGACGCCGGAATGCACTTGCCGTTTGGCCTTTTTTCGATTGAGTGTTGCCCGCGATCAAATGGAACGCCGTAGGCAGACCAATGCATGGCTCCCATGCTGATTCCCCACGCATGTTGCTCCGGTGTCAACGAATTCACGATAGACACCATTCCTGGTGAAGCGTGTCGAGAGAATCAGGGTTCTCGATCAATGCCAGTGGAACGACATGCTGACTAATTTGCGATCCAGTTAAGCAATCAATCAGAGTGAGCAGGGCTTCGTTTTCGCCGTAGCGAAGGTCGCCAAGACCTTCGGCCCGCTGAGTGTCACCTGCAAACGCGACCTCTAACTTGGCGGCACGGCATTCCGTTCGGTTCCATGTTGTGACAAAGGTAGCTTGGTCCTCGCTGCCAAAACTCTTGACTAGTTTCGCCACATCCAAGTCGACGCCGAAACTCTTGATGAGTTGCGCCACGTCGCCGGCGGATTCGATTGGTCCGATGTAGAATGCGGATTCGTTGCTCGGATACCACACCGGCGGTAATCCGGTCCAATTAAAGAATGTACCGTGGAGAGGCGTCTCACGAATCCGCAGATCGAAACGATGAGCAGCCTTTCTTATCTGTCGCTCAGGCAGTCCACGGCTGGCGGAACTCATCCAAGCAACCGTTACCATGTCGGCAAACGCTTGATGTCGCCAATTCCATAATTGTTGACGTCGACGCTGCTGACGAATGACTTCCATGTACGAACGCCAAACCTGTTTGTAGCGTGATTCGTGCAGCAACACATAATTTGGCTTTGGTAGGCTCGGCAAGCCAGAAACTTCTTGCAGATGGGGCAGCGATTCCAACCGGCGACAGAGCTTCCTGAAGTTATCTGTCATCCGAATCCAGTCATGGTTCGGATAATTCTTTTGATGTTGACGCAGGTAGTCACTTGCCAGCGAGACGCACCTTCTCAATAAATCACGCACAACACGGTTTTCCAGCGTGTCAACGCTCTCGTAACGCTGGACTGCGAGTACGGTGCGTCGGTGGCCTGATTTTTCAGCGAGCGTGTTACCCGGTTGACGTGTCAGCCAACGGACGCAGGTTGAATCGAGTTCACGAAGGCGATTGATCGGCTCCATCGCACGCCGTCGCTGCAGAATTCGTTTGGGGTGGCCTGCGACATCGGCGAGCACGTTTGGCAAATCTCTTGCAAGGCGGACCACCAAAGCGAATGGCGGACGGTTTGGTTTGCACGCATGCCGCCACTTGCATAGAACGCGTCCCACACTTCGCATCGCGATTCGGTTCGGATTCCCTTCCCAATGAATGGTTCGAGGGCGTGGTGCATCGTAGATCTCGTCGGCGAACTGTGCGAACTGTTCCAATGCGTCCAGAATCGGAGACTCTTCCGGTGCGACATCCGCCAAATCAATCGCCGGTTCCATCACGTTAGACCTCGGTGCGGTCGATGCCCGTCCATAGGAAGTAATCGTCTTTACGACAGATATCAATCCTGTTCTTCAAAACGTCATCGTCGACGTTCTCAAGAATTCGGTCGATTGTCGAGAAGGCATTCCTAACGCTTGTATCTTGAGGATTGAGCCCCATCAATTTCGGAAGAATTTTCTGTTCAATCTGGTCGGCGATAACATGATTGAGCCACGCATCGTGAAGTCGCGGGTAATTCGCGGCGTATTCAAGCATCGAATGAGCGACACGATAGGCGAATGGACGATTGACTTGGTCCATTGAGCCACGCAACTCGCCGATCCAACCCAATAGGGTGCTTTCATCTTCGCTACTGAGGCTAGATGCAGTCTTGCACCAGCCGTTCCATGTTTCGCGCGTCAAACGCGGACGCGGTCCCTTTTCTAGACCATTTCGCTCTGACGCTGGCACAGGGACAATGGAGTTGGGACTTCCGAATCGCAATACGTTTGCCCGGTCAATCACCTTGTCCGACAGTGCCTGGGTGGTTTCGTCCTCATTCATCGTTCCAACGAACAGAACATTCTTGTCGACGAACAGCTGCATGGGTGGCTCTCCACTTCGCCGGCCACCGACGTCGAGTGAAATCTCCGCAAGCTTTCGCTTCTGCGCGTTACTGGGGTCGATTCCGCGACGCGTTTCCAGACGGCTCAGGAATTCGCTGAAGTAGTACTCGATGCGAGCGAGGTTCATTTCATCCAGCAGCACCAAAAGCAACTGATTTGGCAAGCAATTGTCTAGGTAACTATCGGGCGGATTCCAACCCCGGCCTTCTTCAGGGCCGATCGGGTCCATCTGGATCAGCGCCCGCGTCAGATCGGTTGGGCGAAAACGTTTTTCGAGGTAATCGTAAAACCCGAATAAATCCTGAGGACTATCCCATCGCGGTTGGACGGCTACGTTGAGGAAGTTCATGCCTGTCGCTTCAGCGTAGCGTCTGGGTAATTCGCTTTTGCCCGTGCCGCTAACACCAGCGAGCGTGACCAGCGGTGAGCTGTCGGTCGTCTTGAGTGACGTGTGGAATGCATACAACGTGCGGCGATCGAATTTCAATCCAAGCGACCTTAGGCTACCGTCGAGATCGTCGAGACACTCTTGTTCGCTGACGGAATTTTGTTGTGACGGAGCGATGACAGGCAAGACCGGCTGCCAGATCTCATTCTCCTCCGGCTTGGTCGGTCCATCACGCTGAGCCACGGCCGACGAGAGATTGTCAAACATGGTTTCCAAGGTCGGAATTTGTGCATTTAGTGCATTCGACTTCGACTCGAGCTCAGCAACTTCGGTCGCAAGTTTTCGGCGCTCTTTCTCCAGATCAGTCTTTTCGCTCTTCAGCTGATCGAGTGATTTTTGCACCTTGTTTGCTGCTGCTTCCGATTCCTCGCGACGCCGCTTAAGGTCATTCAGTTCACGATCGAGTGAATCGACTTCTTCTTTCGCTGTTCGTTTCTGCTGTTCCAGTTCGTCTTCGAGCTTCCTTCTCGCTTGGGCCGCTGCTTGTTCGAGACGTTCCGCCTCTTCTTTCGCGGCACGTTTTTGCTGATCGAGTTGATCTTCCAGCTTACGTTTCAACTGTGCTGCAGCTTGCTCAAGTTGCTCTGCCTGTTCCTGTGCCGCCTTCTTGCGGTGCTCTAGTTGTGTTAGATCTTCCCGAAGTGCCGCAGCTCGCTGAAGTTCTCTTTCCAGATCCTGCAAGTCACGCGCAAGCGTACGTTGTTTGTCGTCCAGCTCTTCCAGGCGAGATTTCCGCTCGGCGATTTCACCGTCCAAACCGGATTTTTGTTCGTTCAGACTAGCAAGCTGCGTTTGGGTCGACTCCAGCTCATTTTGGATTCTCGCAACCTCCTTCTTGTCTTCTTCGAGTCGAGCAATATCTTCCTTCGCATCTTCAATCCACTGCCGCTGGTTCTGGGCCGCCTCGATGGTTTGCTGAGCGTCGAAGACTTGGTCTTTGAGCGTATCGTACTCCGCACGCAGGAACTCGTTTTGAGCGAGCAAAGTTGCGTGTTCTTCTTGCGTTGGCAGAAATTGCAGTCGCTCAGAAATCCGAATCGCTTGACGGCGATGGTGTTCGTAGGCCAAAAAAGCCAACAGCGGACCAATCAACGTGACCGCCAACGCGAGCGCAACGGACACAATCGACCAGAAATTTGGGTCGGTCATGGTTGGTCTCCATCGACTTCATTCGTTTCTTCAGGCAAGCTAACTGCTTCTTCAGGCAAGGAAACCGGTTTTTCAGACAACGCGGCTGGCGGCACAATGACAGGTACCTGGATTTCGCTTACTGCTTTGCGAACCTCTGCTGCCTTCGCAGCCATTTCCTGAATGGTTGAGGCGGCCGACGCCGAAATTTCGGCCAGTGACTTTGATGCATCTGTCGCCGCCGAATTGAGCGTTGTTGTCATGGATACCATTTGATCCGCAAGTTGCTGCTCATTCTTTCGCAGTTCTACAAGTTGTGTTTCTGCTTTCTTGACTTCCGCTGCAATTGACGTCAGCTCCGTGACCGTTTGATCTCGCGTTGCGGTCTGATCGTCAACCTGCTTCTTGAGCGTCTGCAATTCACTGGTCGCCGTCGCAACGGCCGCGGTCTGTTGACGAAGTTCCTCCGCGGTCGCCTCCAACTTTTTCGCTGCATCCGCAGATTTCTCTTGCTGCAGTTTAAATTCAGCAACACTCGCAAGCTTCTTCTGCAAGAACGCATCGAACTGTGAGACGCGAGCCTCCATCGCTGCGAGCTCTGCTTGACTCTTGCTGAGAAGATTTTCCTGGGTTTCGACTTCCGCCTCGGCTTTGGCCGACTCCGTTTCCAAAGCTGCTAGAGCTGCTTTAATCTTTTTGCCGCGATCGATCAATTGATCGTTGAGATTTTCAGTTTGCGTTTGAGTTGTCTGCGAAGTCGTGACCGCCAATTCCGCGGACAGCTTCTGTTGGTTGACTTCATCAAGCTTCGCTTTTGCTGAGTCCAGCTCGTTCTGTAGCCCCTCCCGCGTTGCCTGCAGTAATTGAAGGGTCTTAGCTTGCGATGTTGTCGTCTCGACGAGCTGGTCTCGCTGTTTTTGAAGGGAGTCGATGGTGCCTTGCAGCAGCGACGACTGTTCTCTCAGTTGATCGAAATTCTTACTCGCTTGCTGTTGGATACTATTCCATGTATCGGTAGCCTCTTGGCGGTTTTTGTTGGCGGACTCCCAAGCAGCGACCTTTGCTTTGAAATCAGACTCCTGCCGTCCAGCATCCAAAAGGCCAAGCAGCGACCACGTTTGGAGAGAAAACGCGACAATTGCTCCAATCCCGATCAACCACGGCCAGAGCTTTGACGGTAGTTCGGCGCGAACATCATCTGGCACATCTTGGTGAACCGGCGTTTGCGATCTCCCGGTCGCCGGGTAGTCGGTACGCGACGTTAGTTCTGGATAAGCGGACATGAAAACGAGACGGCGAAATACGAATAAAGACTCCGGTTTCAGCCGTAAATAGCTGCCCTGGGAAGGCCATTGTAGTTACTGCTCTGGCGAGGGATAGGCTCGAAGTCTATCTCTGCGTTGACAACGGCTGGGACGCTTATTTCAAACCCTCTGTGCCAATGGTTTGCTTGATCTTTTCAACACATCGGTCCATGTCCTCGCGAAGTTCGTAAACCCAGAATCGAAGAATCGTCCAACCATTGGCAATCAGTGCTTGATCTCGCCGTATGTCTTCTGATACCCGATCGCCGCTACCGCTGCGGTGATAGGTCTCGCCATCAACTTCGACATCCAGCTTCATCTTTTCAGTGAACAAGGCGAAATCAAGGTACCTACCGCACGCCGGATACTGTTGGTGGAACGGAAGCCCAGCTTTGCTCATGGCTTCTGCAAGAGCCGGTTCCCAGACCGGCCCCACCAGGTCTGTGCGAAAGCCAGCGGCGACCGCGTTTGATCGTTCTGCCGCTTCACGATCACAGAATTCCGCGAGAATACGGATGTGCCGGATGTCGCAACTTCGTGCCCAAGTCAAATCGCCAAACACATGTAACAACTGTTTGGCACGGCTAACTGCGACGTTGAATCGGTTCGGACCGCCTGAAAGAAACCGAAGCGAACCCTCGGTCAATCTATCCCCACCGACCAAGCTAAAAATGACAGTGTCGCGTTCATCACCTTGAAAACCATCGGCTGTATCGACCAGTAATCGAGATGCCACAACGAAGTCGTGGGGCAACGACTGATGAATCGCGTCACGGAGCCGATTGGCCTGTTGTCGAAACGGAGTGACCACGCCAAGTGACCCTTGGTATCCACTTTCGTGAAGACGCTTAATCTCATCACAAATCTGATTGATCTGCTGTTGACTCAGGGCACCACCGCCCGGCGCGGGCTGGCTATCATCGGCAACGTGCGTCCACTCGATCCCCTGCTTGCCGGTATCCTCCGTCAGAACTGTCCACGAACCTTTGTAGAATGTTTCGCTGCAGTACGCGGCAATCGAAGGATGGCAACGGTGATGCTGGCGAAGCGATACGCGTGATCCAACACTCGGTGACGTGTTCGCCAAGTGAAACATTGATGATGTTCGGTAGCTGAATCGTTCCAAATCAATGTCGTCAACGCCGAACTGACGCCTTAGGTGGCGATCGGTCGCCGACGACAGGCTTGTAACGTGCGAGAGTTGCATTGGATCGCCGACGATCATTGCTCTCTTGGCACGATACATCAGCGGAATCACCGAGGCGATATCGCACTGAGAGGCCTCGTCGATTATGAGCAGGTCAAAGACTGCGGGCTGCAAATTGATGTCACGACGGATGGACAGGTTGGTCGTAGCGGCCAACGGAAAGTGCTTCAAGAATACTGGGAATGCTTTTCGCATTGCTTCAGACCAACGAAGATGGTCCGCTTCAGTGTCGAGTCCGCTACGATTCTCAATCGTCGCTAGAATGTTGGCGAGCAGACTTCGCTCTTCGTCGGAGATCTCGGCACCGCTCTGCCGTGCAAGTTCTAAGAAGGACTCTGCTGAAAGTTTTGCTACTTCTTGCGCAGCCTCGTATTCGCGGCGACACACTTCATCAGTCGGTGGCAGTTCGTCGAGTTGACTTCGCAGTTCGCGAACTAATTGAGCAGCTTCGTTTCCTTTCACCATCGGCTTCCAGAACTGGAGCACTTGCCTGCCAAACAAAATGGTTTCCGGCGACGGCAAGCGACTCATACCGGGAAGCTTCCCAGCCTTATCAAAGACTCGTTTCATTTCGCTGTCGATCGACGCGGCGGATGCGAGGGCGCGGTGAAGCCGCTTCTTTTCAAAAAGTCTCGTCCACAACCAATGTATTGACCATTGGAACGGTACCCGATCACGAAGTAACGCAATCGCCGCGTCGACGTCTTCTTCGCTAGGCAAGTCACCATGACCGCGGATCGCAATATCGCGATAGGCCTCCGGTACCAAACGAGTCACCTCGTCGAAGTCGAACGATCGCTTGCGAAGCGTCTCACGCAGATCTCCAACTTTCGAGACCACCTGGGACGCATCTGCGTGACCGGCAATTCGCCTAGCCAAGGCAGCACGAACGTTGTTGAGATGGTCGCGATCACCAATAAGGTCACTCGAAACCAATTGACTGATCGCCGCCTGCATCGACATGTCAGCGGGAGCCCCCCACGGTCTTGCAAGCCGAAGCATGATCGGCCAGGGTTCAGTAATGGCGTTGACGCGAGGGACCACTGCCTCTAATGCCTGGTGGTTTCGACTGGCTGCAAGCGCACTGCGGTCCATCAATGCTTGTTGAGCCAGCACAGAGGCGACCACTCGCGACTTCCCTGTCCCTGGCGGTCCAACAACGATCGAGAGATCGTGTTTCGCGGCTGCACGCGACGCAACCATCTGTTCGTGATTGAGCGTCAGTACCTGAGCACCAACAACATCCGGAAATGAATCGCAGCTTTCTGCGTCGATGTCGCTAACGGGTTTTGTGCGTGCTGCATCGTGGGGAAAGAAACACCCTAACGCGCTGTTATCCAGCTGCTCATCCGAAGTCTCATTCGCAAGCTTCAAGAGTTCCCTATACAATCCACCAGTGAATTTCCATTTTTTTGGAATGATCAATCCCGCACGGTTGTAGATGCCGTCTTTGCTTAAACTAGACAAACTCGGCGATGACTGGATTCGGCCTGGGTCGAGTGTTTCGACTTGCCAGTCCGGATAGAAGTGATTCAACAGTCTGGCGCATTCACTCCACGAAGTTGAATTAATGCCCTCGTCACTCGCTGAATCGACACCACATAGTTCTAAGAACGTGCGTCGCTGATCGACATTCTTAAGACGGCGTTCAAGCCATCCCTCATTGATTCGTACCGGCCCGACTGCTTCCAGGTAGAGATCGGTTCCACGCAATTCTGTTCGACATGGGAGCACGAACACGGGTGAGACGAAGTCCACATCTTCAGAAGTTTTAGTGTCTCGCCAACGGTAACGCTGCAACGGGTACCCAACGAAGACATAGTCGTCTTCCGTTACCTTCCGGACCCACTTATGCCAGGATTCACGTGTGCGGATGCTTAGCTGCGAGGAGTTAGGCAGCGATCCATCCATGCAAACGATTGTCTCGAACTCGTCCGAAGCCGTAGCGGTGATCGAGGACCGTTGATCCAGACGGACGCATTCAGCATAATAATCGCAAAGACGTCGAAACGTGGACCAACGCGATCCCCTACGATCCAAATTCCGAGAAAGGACTCTCGCGGTATTCGTCGGTGACTTTGCACGTTCATCGCTCGCCCCAGAATTGCTTCGTTGGCGATCAGGATGACGCATCGCGGCGGGAGTTGACGATGGACTGGAGGGGAGTCTGCCGGAAGACACATTGCTACCGAGATCAGCACGTGAATTGACGGCAGACCATTTGCCACCTCGAAACACTACTTGCCTATTGCTCTGAAGCTTCAGCAACAGCTGGTTGACATCACTCGGCCGAGCTTTCAACGACCGCGCCAGCTCTCGTGCGGTCATGCCAACGGAACGTCCGCTCAGTCTTTGCAGAACCTTCTGCTCACCGTCTGATATTTTTCCATTTCCCACTAATCTGTCAGTGCGCCTGATATTAAGATGCGTTTCCGTGGAAATGATAACACACAGTGACGGACTCGCCAGCAGACCCAATACGAGCCTGATACAACAGGTTGATTGGAAAAAGGCGACTCCATGAGACGATAATGAAAAACGCCCGCGTGGAATTGCTCTGCCGCAAACGCTCAGTCTTCGTTCGTCGGTGTGGGGTCCACGAAAACTCACAGTTCGAATGATTCTACTTCGCGGACAAAGCGGGAGGCGTTTTTTTGAAACAATGAGAGGACGTCGAATACGAAGTCACTGAAGCAGCCGCTGTTTCGGATGTCATTTCGCCCCGGTATTTGGCGGGTAGGGTGCCCATCGCATCGACGTTGAAGTACGGTGGCTCTTCGCACGCGAACGCGACATAGCGTGCGGTTCGCCGACCTGTATGTTGGCGCAGGAGACGGCTGACTTCCAGCATGACCGCCACTGCGGAAGCGTTATCGTCGGCGCCGGGCGTTGAATAGACGGTGTCGTAGTGGGCTCCCAGCAACACGATCTCGCCGGACCGCTTGGTTCCGGGGCGCTCGACGATCAGGTTGGTGGCTTCGTTACCGAGCGCATCGTAGCACTCACGTTCATTCGTATACCCCATCTCGGTCCACTGACCTTCAATGTAGCCAATGGTCGCTTGAATCGTCTTGGGCTTCTTCAACGTGCGTGGGCCGATCAGCCCCGCAAGTCGATCGACATGCAGGCGAAGGTTCGCTTCGATTTCGTCATGGTCGACGATTTTCGATTCAGTGGGCATCAGTATGGCGGGGCAAGCCGGCGGAAACCGTGAAAGAGGACGACGAGAAGGAATAGCAGATTGCGAAGCAGGACGCTGACCGGATTGATGGAGGGAGCCTTCGCGACGGTGATCGGATTTCCATCGATTGAGTCGGACAACGATTCGCCGAGCGAACGCATCCATGCCACGCTGCGTGGCCATTCCCATAGGCCATCAATCCACTCTTCGGGAACACCCTCACCACCGACGCCAGTACCAACAATGCCGCCGACGATCGCGGCGGTCGTATCGGCATCGCCGCCGCAGCGGATGATCGTGGTGACGGCTGCGCGAAAGTCCTTCGGGTGCGAGAGCCAAGCGTGGATCGCGACTGGTACGGTGTGATAGGTGTATCCGGTGACACCTTTGGCTAGCCCCAAGGCTTGCGCAAAATCGGATGTGGATTCCCCTGCTCGGGTGCTCTGGACGGCTTTACAAAGCAGATCGGTCAATTCGACTCCATCGTCGCCGACTGCATCGACAACGTGATCGAGCCACGAGTTCGCATCAACGGTTTGGTGATCGCGTGAGTGCTTTGCTGCCAACGCCACGGCGATCGCTCCGTATTCCGCTTTCGGATCGCTGTGCGTCAGCCGCGAGGATGCTCGCACCATTTCAAGCATCAGCTTCACATCGTCAATCGCCGCTCCGAAAATCGCTGCTCGCATCGCCGGCCCGTTGCCTGCGGAGAAGACGCCGGCGTTTTGTGGCTTCGCGCCTAACCACAATTTGATCCCCGAACGAGCGGTCGCTTTGCCAACGCCCGCCGGCAGTGCCAAGATCCACCACCGTAACCGACTTGCGAAACGCTTGGTAAAGACGCCAACGTCGCCGCGAGCATCAGTCAGCGACTGAGCCACCATGCAAGTGTGTTCGGTGTCGTCAGAAATCATGCCGCGACCCAACAGGAATCGGTAGCGATCGGGCGGCCCAAGCAATCGCGGTGCTCTTTGCGGTGAGACACCTTCGTAGGGCAGCCCCAACGCATCGCCCACCGCGGTTCCCAGGATGCATCCGGTAGTAGATTCGCGTTTTGAGACTTTGTTCATGAATTCAGTGATACTAGACTCTCGATGACTCGGCTAACACGGCACTGGAGTAAACCGGAAAGCTTGATAAAGTTGATGTTTCGGCGAACGAGATCCGACTCAATCTTCGTCTGAAACTTCGCGCGATGCACTTCGCCACTTCTATCCCATGTGTCATCGTACGGGATGTCTGTGTCGCAAACAAAGCAGAGTTGATATCTATCACGACATGAGTCCGCCAACTCTGCCACTGTCGGGTGAGCCTCGCCGTGATAATCGAGAGAGAATTGATACGTTGTGGTCGCGTTGGTATCGACAAACAGATACCGATTGGCATTCGCAATGATCTCGTCCTCACGTTCGCGATGCCCAACCGCGATCTCCGCGAGCTGTTCCAGCGTTAGCCGGCGGTCGACGTGATGCGACTCCCAGTACTCGCGACCGAACTCCGGCACCCATTTCGTATTTAAACGTGTGGCCAATTCACGGGCGATCGTTGTCTTGCCCGTCGAGGGGGCCCCGAGAAACACGATCCTTGTCACCAGGTCTCTGTAGACGATGGTTTCCAGGTAGCTGCGAAATCGATAGGGTTCTTGACGAATTGCGGTCCCGGAAATTGGAATTTGCTTTCGATCGTCATCGACGCGGCAGTCAATCGCCCCCAACGCCTGACTCACGTGATGGCCATAAAACTCGCTGCTGTAGAAATGCGTGACGTCTCGGCCCATCAAAAGTTGACGCAGATAGGCGTCGTGGAGCGAGGTGATCTCGGGGGTCTTGCCCACAACCGTCGGCCCATCTTTTGCTAGGATGACCTCGACGCTCGGATACAATGTCCTGATCCAACCGGCTCGCGTTTCCAAAGGAACAGGGGTGACCTCCGGTGCGTCATAGATCACTACGATGGTGTGGTCGTTCTCGGCAATTGCTCGCTCAATGACCAATTGATGCCCGCGATGCAGTGGTGCATATTTTCCTAACGTCAATCCCAAAGTCACGTCGCGACCTCGTCCGCGCTTTGCTTCACCAACTGCTTATTCCAAATCACCAACCCAGCGCTGGCTAGCAACAAAAACGTAATGTAGAGCACCGCAGTCGCGTTAAGCTCTTTGGTAGAATAGACCCAAATGGCAACGATATCGACACAGATCCAGAATCCCCAATTTTCAACGTACCGTCGAGCGAGTAAGAACTGAGCAACCAGACTTGCCACTGTTGTGAACGCATCGGGATAGGGAAGCGATGCATCCGTCCACAAGGCCATCGCCCATCCCAGTCCGATCGTTCCAGCTACCGTTACGGCGAGCCAACAACCGAGCCATGAAATCGCAAGTGACTTCACGACGAGGTCTCCATCGTCAGCATCTGCACGAGTCCAGTGATACCAGCCATAGAATTGAAGAAAAACGTAGATCACGTGCAGCAACAAATCTGAATACAGTTTCGCATCGTAAAAAATGATGATGAATAGCAAGACCTGAATCAGCCCAGTCGGCCAGCACCAGACACTCCGGCGAATCGTCAGCAAAACGCATAGAAATCCAAATCCGGTCGCAGAAAGTTCGATTAGATTGATCACGACACGTTTCCGGGGTTCCTGAGAGTCTTTGCGGATGATTGAAAAGCACAGGACCACAGATTGTTGGTTTCTGGATTCCAGCAAGGCCAGCTGACGTCGTCAACGATTCTAAATGAAAAACGCCCAGGAAGGGATTGCTCCTCCGCGGGCGTTTTGGATTTCGGTTCCCCTTTCGGCTTACATTTCGACGGATTCGACTTCGCGGACGAAGCGGGATGCGTCGTTTTCCAGGAACGAGCTGACAACGTTGAACACTGCGTCACTGAAGCCACCGATGTTCAGGATGTCGTCTCGCTCGGGTGCTTGCGTGGTTCCGTAGGGTTGGATGTCGATGCAGACGAGCTTTGGATCGGCGATGCCGTGTGCACGCTGGGTCGTCTTGAACTTCTCCCATTGGGTCATCACGCCGGTTGAGCCGTTTTGGCCGTAACCAAAAGGGCGTTCCGAGGTGATCCAGCTTTCGTTGTCGCTGACCAATACGATGCCAGCGAAGGCTTGCTTCGCGTATCGCGTGTTGGCTTCGACAAATGGCAACGAGCAATCCGTTCCTCCGCCTCCGTACTTCGACAAGCGTGCTGACAGAGACAGGATCGAATCGCTTGGGTCGACCTTGACCTTATAGGCCTGCGTATCGAATGGAATCACCACGCTGTCTGGGTTGCGACGCAGGATCGCTGCTGCGAACAGTGCCGCAACATCGACGCATCGCATCTTCGACGTTCCTCCACGGCCTCGGCTACCCGTAACCGGACTCGCCATGGAACCTGAAGTATCAAGGCCGATGATGACTGGTCCCGGTAGTGTTGGCACGTTTCCGCACGCGATCTCGGCGGCGTCATGCAACGCCGTCTTGATCTTGTCTGGAACCTCGTCCGATGCGTTTATGTAAGCGGCCAGGAACTGGTACGGGAACTGACGGCTGGCAGCGATCGCTTTTCGATCAGCCAGTTGGCCGGCCACGTAGTCGATCATCGCGTTGTCGGTTCCTGCGAGTCCGAGGATTCCAGGCTTCTTGAATGCGTCGTGACGCAAAAGCGTGTTGAGGTTCATTCGCAGTGCTTGCGGTCCCATTTGTCGGGCAATCGCCTTCCAAACCAACGGTCTCTTGGCTGCGTCGGCTAGCAAGTCCCATCGAACTTGCAAATCGCCGGCGATCAACGTTTGGGCTTCGGCCGTATCGGCTGCGCGGTACGCGACCAACGACTGAACCGTCGAAGGCAGGTGGTCACCCACGCAGTCGGTCCGCGTGGCGTGTATCATGCGATGTGATCGAACCGGGCCGCACCTGGTGATCTGTCTACATTCCCTTCAATAAACGGACTACACAATGCTGTCGAGACCGATACCACTGCAAAACCTTATCGCCTGGGCCGAAATGAAGTTAGGGGTACATTCGACGCCTCGTAGTCACGCAATAACAGTCCATGGTCATGGTGAAACGATTAACCTAGTTACGATGGAAGAAAACAACCCTGATGGTATCGGTAATGCTCGAGTGGTTGTCATCAAACTGGAGCCTGAAGCAGCCAGGAAACTCGCAATTGCACTTATAGAGGTGACGGACAATTGGCATAAATCCAAAATTAATGAATTGATGGGTGCCATCGAACAGCAAAGTACACCCGAGGAAGACTAGGGTTATATTCAGGTTGTAACCAGCTCCACCCATAGCCGGTTTGCCCCTGTGCCGCGTTTGCCCAGCCAACGGGGCACGTTCGACGTGTTCGGCGGCTCGCGGGCCAGACGGGCCTGGATAGAGACGGATACGAGGCACTGGTGCGAGGCGGTAAACCTGCGGTTGAAACTTTGTGCTCACCTCTGCCAGCTCATCACCAAGATTGAAGTCTTCGCAAGTGGCGACTCGAACGACGACCATTACGAAGTGATGGAGGCGAGGGCACTTGAATACTATCCAGACGCCCTGGACGACCCTTGCTTTGTTGGGTTCATGGAACACGTCGCCCAGCAAAGGCAAACCAAACTCGGCCGGTTCCTGCGGGTGCATTACCGCGGTGGGGCCGTGGTCGACTTGGTGCCGCCCGGTAGTCTTGCATCAGGCATGGAGCTAGTTCATGATGGACGCAAACGCGACGGGTGGCGGTTCGTGTCGCCCAAGCTAGATCGTCGCTACCGGGAGTGGAAAACAGAACACAGTAAACAAGAGTAACTGTTCACGGTTTTAAAACTGATATTCGCGGATTCGGCGATGTCGGTTAGAATTCTACGCCATGAGCACTGGGAACGGATGTCCGGAATGTGAACGCTGGGAGCAACGCTTCAATGAGTTGGAGCGGAAGTTCGACGCTATCGTCAAACAACTCAGCGAAACGACGGCAAAGCTCGACGAGGTGAGCGCTAAGCTAGCCGCGGCGACCAAGAATTCATCCAATAGTTCCAAGCCTCCTTCCTCGGACATTGTGAAGCCGATCCGACCGCGAAAGCCTAGCGGCAAACGTAAAAAGGGCGGCCAGAAGGGCCATCAGAGGACGGTGCGGCCAACGGTCCCCGAAGACGAACTGCAATGGCTGACGCAGTATTCGTACGAGCAATGCCCATGTTGCGGTGGCCCCGTTACGACGGACACAGACAACCCTGTCTCGCGTCTCCAGCAGATTGAGATTGTCAGCCGCACCGAAACAACCGAGCATCAATCGCTTGCCAGCCACTGTGCCGCCTGTGACAAGACCGTTGTTTGCACCATCCCACCGGAGGTTCGCAAAGCTGGACTGTGCGGCGTCGAGCTTTCCAGCATCATTGGCTTTCTCAAAGGGACTTGCCATGCCTCGCTTTCGACGATCCGCAAATACCTCCTCGACGTCTACGAGCTGAAACTCTCTCGCGGCCAGTTGGCGAAGATTATCAACAAGATCAGCCAAGCGATCGCACCGATCTACGAAGACCTCTTGGGAAGCTTGAGGGCTCAGCGGATCCTCAACATCGACGAGACAGGACATCGCGACAGTGGCAAACGCATGTGGACGTGGTGCTTTCGCGGCACAGGCTTCACCGTTTTCAAAATCGATGCCTCGCGCGGCAGCGGTGTGTTGCTCGACGTGCTCGGTGAAGAGTTTAACGGAATCATCGGCTGCGATTACTTCAGTGCGTATCACAAGTATCGCGGACTGACTGATTGCAGCATCCAGTTTTGCTTTGCCCACCTAATTCGTGAATTGCGTTTCCTTCAAGAGCACTCGACTGGGCGGACGCATGGTTGGTCGAGTCGATTGCTCGACGCGATTCGCGAAATGTTCGGTGTGATTCATCGACGCGAAGCATTGGGGAGACGTTTCGATGGCGAATTGGAAGACGCGGCGATGGAGGTCCTGACGCGAGCAAGATTCCGCGTTCCCGATGACAAGAAAGCACGCAACCTTTCGAAGCGTTTTGCCAATGATGGCGCGAGCTACTTGAAGTTCCTGACGACACCCGGCCTGGAGCCGACAAACAACATCGCCGAACAAGCGATTCGTTTTGTGGTGATTGACCGCAAGGTGAGCCAGGGCAGTAAGAGCGAAGGCGGGCAACGATGGCTCGAACGGATATGGACGGTATTGGCAACCTGCTCGGATCAAAACAAATCACTGTTGGATGTTCTGCGGACATCGCTTGAGCATTTCTTTCGCGGCCAGCGACCGCCGCCGCTGCTACCAATCGGCTAGAATCGAACCTAACTCAAGCAGTTTGGCTCGACGTACGCGCTAAACCGTGAACAGTTACAAACAAGAAAGGTGCGACGCATGAGCTACAAAGGCTTGAGCGATGAAGACCAGAAAGAACTAAACCGTCTATTGCAGAAGTTGGGCGTGCCAATTGATCCAAAGGTGTCTATCCAGGGTAAACCACCGGCTTACAGTCGATTTCTAGGAACCGTGGGGAAGTTCTACGCGTTTCTGAAACAAACCAAAGAGGTGATATCCGTTTCATTGATTCCGTTGACCGCCTTGGCAGCTTTTACGTTTTATCACCCACTAGCAACCGGTATACTTGAGATTGCTCAAAATCAAGTGCAGTCGATTGAGAGCGGGATAACAGATCCAGATAGTTTCGAGGATACGGACAAATACATTTTCGTATTGCCGCCTTCGTATTTTCCACCTGTAGTCAGGACACGCCCAACCACTACCACAACTACAACACCAGAACCGATTCCGAGTGGTTCGGGTACGGTTTCCGCGATTGGCAGCATCACTGGTGCCGGCAGCAATCGGCGATTAGAAGGAGCCACCGTGCTCGCGGCCAGCGGACTGCCTCCATCGGTAATGCCGGGGCTGGGTATGATTAGGCCAGAGGACTATCACGGCTAAAGGGCATTCTGGTGGAACCTGTTACACCATGTTCAGGTTGTGACCGGTTCCGTCCATGGCGGGTTCGCCCGTTTAACGGCTTTGCCAACACGTTGGTCGGTTTGGCCGTTGGCACGTCACACAGGGCGAACCAGGGGCCTGGTCTGGGGTGACACGGTTCACTTGGCTGGTATCAGTTGGCTTTTAAGTTCGTCGAATTCGTGTCGCAACAACGAATCATCAGTATAGAGCAGCGTTAGAAGGTGTAGAATTGCCAGCTGTACATAGTTAACGTATTTCGTGGACTCTTCTGCCGTTACTTCCTCGCTATTTGGTCGATGCACAAGTCGATTGCGTTTTGTGACTCCGTGAGATAGAGCTGTGACGCAAGGCGAACGCTCGCGAGTATAGTGCTCAAGCAACGACCCGTAAAGTTTGTGGACGGGTGGCGAAGGGACTTCAAGTAGCATTTCTTCGAGTTCAGGCACCCTCTTTGCGTAGAATTCTTTGATCGCAAGTTCAGCAGCAATCGCAGCATCGATGTAGGCGTTTCGTGGCACGCTGGAATTCATTGCGTTGTGTAGATGATGTAATGCTGTCGAGAAGTATCGCTCATCATTCAACGCCTTCTTGGCATACTCGTAAACATCAAATGTGTAGCACGATTCAAGTCGAATTCTGACGGACCCCATCACGACTGAAAAAGGCAACGTCTGCCAGCTAACTTCGTCAGTCGACCATTCCCACTTTGGAACCTTAGCTACCTCGGTTTCGGATATTTGCGTATTTATGAAGTAAAACTTTAGCATCCGTATCACTTGTGCAATAGCGTCGCAAGTCATTTTTTTGCATGTCCTAATTTCGTCTTGCACTTGCTTACCTGCATTTTCAAATTTTATCCCAGCCTCCGACAAGTTTCGGATGAACCCATCATCGACACTGCGGCGAATACTTGCTGAGATAGTTTCGATATCTGCGATTTGAATCAGAACATCCCCCAGCATGAATTCTTTACCAGCGAGCTGGGTGGACTTTCCTTGTAACGGGGTGTTCAGAAATCGTGTCGCTCGGAAACACACTTGTTTAGTCATCGCTTGCTCATTTTTGCCTTGATTGTACTGATTTTGCGTGCGTACAACTACCAGCCCCAGCGTCCACGGTGACTGCTTGTCGAACCGATGGTACAGCCCAACCAGCAAGCTGGCTTTTTCATCATGTGACCAGGGGATGGACCGCAAATCGATACGCATGACGGGATCCAGGACTCGATCAGTCTCGCGTACGCTGTCTGGGTCACGTAGGTCTCGGCAAACGTCGCCTTCAACTGGCGGTTAAAATCCGGATTTTAAACCTCTCTTCGATCTGGCTGGCAGCGGAGAAGGGACCATCCTCACGGTGCGTTGTTCACGAGTTTCCAGGTGCAGCACGACGGGACTCGGGGCGACACCGACAGATTGGGTCCTGGCGTACACTCGATACCGATTAGGACGAGCGTTGGCCTATCGCGAATTGCCGGAAGTGCGAGCGCGATGGCCGATTTCGAATCCAGATCATTATGAAGCACAGGTTGCAGCTGCCTATCAGCGACTGACAACGCAAGCGAGTCCAGACCTGCCCGAGTTCGTTCTCCTTCAGGATCGGATGTTGCAGCGAGCCGGCAAGAATGGGCGAGCGTTGGAGTTACTCGAGGAAAGCCGGCAATCCATGGAGCCGAAACGGTACCTCAAGAAAAGGCGTGACCTGCTACAAGAACTCGGCTGGGATCCAGCCTACCAAGAAGCCAGACCGGTCAGCGATGGCGAGACGTGATCAACCCGTACTATCCAGCATCCGAGGTCGATGAACCGGGTGAGCCGCAACCGCCTGACAAACGACCATCGCTGAATGTCGCCGCTGCGATCGTGTTTGCCTTCATCTCATTTTACTTCCTGATGGCGGGATCAGAAATCGAGAGCGGCGAAGCGTTACTGGTTTCGCTCGCGTGTTGGGCCGTCGGCAGAGAGTGGTGAGGCCACTGCGATCGTGTGAAATATATCCTGTCAGGTATAATCCAAAATGACTGAATACGAAGACGAAGAAGACCGACGCGACCGTGAAGAGGATGCGCGAATTTGGCGCGAGCGAAGGTTAGAAATCCAGTCGCGTGTCACGCCGAAAGACTTCGCGTTCTTCCTTCACCAACTGGAGCAGATCGAGGCGAAGTTAGTTGGCCAAGGGATTGGAGGCGATGACGGCGAAGACGACGAGTTCATTTTCGCGGCGATGCGGAACGTCTTCCACATCGGATACCTGGCAGGGCTCAGCGCACGCGATCGGGAGTGACCAAAGGTGTCAACGTCGATAGCATCCAAGATACCATGAGCCGAAACCGTGGATCCCGTCGAAAACTCACCCCAAGCAACCGCGACACATTCAGGGAGGAAATGCGGCAGGCAGGGTTCTGTCACGTCCTCTGTGACATTACGCCCACGGTCGAAGCGAGATGCGTTATGCACGATGCCGTAAGAACCGAAGATGGCATGGGCTACTTCTTCTATCACAAACATTACAATGCTTAGGACACGTTCGGAAACAACTTCGGGATTTCAGTTCGGCAGTACATAGTTGAATTGACCGAGCTGGGCGTCACGTTGGGTTGGTTCATTTTTGCGAAATTCTGAATCGGCTTTGATTCCTGATTGATACACCTTGCGAGCCAGTTCACAGACAACTTTGAGACCAGGACGTGTCGTCACTTCTGAGAACAGCATTTGCATCCATGAGAGTGATTCCACCAAGCGACCACTGAGCGCCGCAGTCAGATGGCAGAACAGTCGGTGGTCGATCGGGTTGTACTTGCTGCAATACGGCGGCAGGTGAGCGACACGGATCGGAATTCCTATCCCGACCGCGAGCCGATGCAGTCGCTCACGATAAAGCGGCACGCGGTAACCGTTGCTACCTCCACAGTCACCAAGAAGCAAAATGCCCTCCGCACCGGCGTAGCGGTTCCGACCCATGCGATGCCACCATCGACGCACCGCATCGGCGGCCAGTTCACCTGTATCGGCCCCCGTCGCCAGATAGACAAACGCCTCGTTGGCAACGGTATCGTAAACACCGTAGGGAATCGCTTTGGAGTCACTGCTGTAGGAACCAAAGTCATGGTCAAAAGCGTGCAACGAACCATCGGTCCAGGAACGCCCACTGCGGGCGAATTGCCCAATCAATTCCTTCTTTTTCGTATCAACGCTCAGAATCGGCCAACCACGTCGTTCGTACTCTCGGCGCAGCTGCTGCAACCGCTCGAATTGTTCGTTTCGATGCTCGCTGGCCCCCAGTGGGATGTCTTTGGAGATCTTGCGACGGCCCAGTTTGAGATCGTTTCGAAGGATGTCGGCGATGACACCCTGTGAGAGCTTAAAGTCGAGTCGGTCAATTGCCGAGGCGATCACTCGCAGTCCCATGTTCGTCCAGATTTGGCCGCTGCGGACCGGCGATCCAGCCGTTTGCGTTTTGACTTCAGCCTTGATCGCATCGACGATGCCTGGCTGGCTTTTGCTAGCAATTGGGCGTCCCCCCCTTTTTTACGGATGCGTCCTTGAGCTTCATCGTGAGGCAGGTTTGCAAGATCGCGTTTACCTTGTGCAATGGTATCGGGATGACAACCCAACAGGTCTGCGATGTAACCGATGCCGCCATGGCCCAACTTGCTGGCTTCGACAGCTGCATAACGCCGTCGATCCTTCTCGCTGAGCGACTGGTACAAATTCTGCATTTGAACTTCGACATCCACCGCGTAAACATTCTGCATCGAAAACCTCCGTGTAAAGTGACGAAGTCAGTTTACACGATTGCCGAAGTTGTTTCCGAACGTGTCCTTACGTTGAAGTCTCATCGTTCGATCGCATCGTTAATGCAGCCACTGAGAGGAACCGAGCGTTCTTCGATCAGCTAGGACTTCCAGCCTCGCCGTAATGTGTCCCGAGTGAAGCATTCAGTTGTCATGCAGGCTGAATTCAAGATTCCTTGGCAACGTCACGTCGCAGGTGCTCTGAAAGGCTATGGACGTGCGTTCCCGTGTTGTATACCGAGCATTGAATCAAGCCATCGTGTTCAAGCTGATGAAGTATTTGTTCAACAACGGGTCGCGGAAGTTGAAGCGACTCGGCAATCTCCGTGTCGATGACCAATCCCTTACTAACCAGTGAGACTTTTACCGCCTGAACTTCATTCACATATCCATGGCGTTTTGACTCAAGAAATGCTTGGAAGCCACAGTGAGACAGCATGATGCCGCTGGGTACTTGCCTGTCACCGCGTTGAACTAAGCCATGCTCGATGAGCATCCTAATTGAGGACTGAACCTCTTCTTCACCGATTGAAAAAGTCTTTTCAATGTGTGTCCTGATCTCGTCAACAGGAATCCAGGAATCAAAACGCTTGTTTGAAACGAGTATCGTGCCTGCCGCTTCTATGACAGCACGGTCTTCGACCGAAAATCCCGCGAATTGCGACGCAGGTTCGCCCAAGTCAGAAGGGTTTCCGTGGCTGACCGACTGACCAGCAAGAGCACGCTTCAAAAGCGAACGGACGTCGTCCGACGACTTTGCGTTTGGCCATTCCGATTCCAGTTCATTTGGTAGCGTAACAGCGTCCGCGCTCCAAATTACCGTACGGATAATACGCGCGACGGCTGACCAGTCCGCTTCAATCAGCCTCGCTTTTGGTTCGGTGGATATTCGAGAGAACCTGGCGGATTCGGTGAATTGAACGTCGATTAAAGTTACCTGACCACGGGTGACCATTACGTTTCCCGCATGAAGATCGTGATGGACTACACCAGCATCATGGCACGCTTGAATCGCATCAACTAGCTGCGTGGAAATGCTTGTGATCTCGCTGGCCGTCAAGTTCTTCCAAATTTTCGAGATGGGCTTGCCGTCGATCCAATCCATGACGAGGCAATCATGGTAGGCATCAAGTTTCGGTACATAAACTGAACCGACTTCGTAAACCACCACCACATTCGGATGCCGCACTTTCGCGAGTCCCAAGGCATGGTCGATGGCGTTTGGCTTGGTCTCAGGCTGAATAACTTTGATCGCAACCTTTCGCTGAAGCGTTTGCTGGAAGCCAGCGTATACTTGACCAAACAGGCCGCTATCAATTTTGTCTCCTAGAATTTCGACATCCAAGATTCGCAATTTCGAGACCGGCTGTTTAGGCATTGACGGTTCGTGCGCGTAGTCCGCTCCCTCTGTGGTCAGTACAACGCATCGAGTTGTCGAACTCGTGTTCTCTGTCTCGATCAACCCTTCTTTCGCTAATTCGTTCAGGTAAACGTCTAGCTCCGAGTTGGATCGGGCGTAAGCCAGCGACAAATCACTCGGCAGCGACAGAAATATCTCGTGTCCCGGCGTCCAGTCTGTTTGTCGTCCAAAGTACTGCATTAGCCGGGCACGTTTCTCCGCAGCGGCAAGACGCTCGCTCGGCAATCCCAGAAACTGGTAGCGGCCATCTCGATCTCCTTCGACTTCAACCCAGACGAGTCTCGGAGGTTCTTCTCGTGGACTCGTTTCGTACTGGTGTCGTGCTATCCCGGACAGAATTGCAGCATTCGTCGCGTCACTGCCATTGGAAAGATTTACTTCGGCTCGACGGTCAATGTCATACAGTTTGCAACGACGGCACGAGATTCGAAAATCCATCTTTCCTGGCACCGAGGATTTCTCTGCTTTCTCTCGACAAATCGGACAAATTTCATCTTCATTCCGCATTTATCATCTCGGTCTCATTGTGGTCAAACGCTTCAGTACACGATCGAGTTCCGTGTCACTAAGTTGGGTAAGGACGGCAAACGCATCAGGCCGCTGAATGACACGGCGTCGAATTGATTCGGGGATGCGTCCTGCCAGTATCACCAGTTCCTTTTCGTCACCGCCGAGTTCTTCCGCCAATCTGTGTAGCAGTGCGTCCGAAGGGGTGTGACCGCGATCGAGTTTGTCGTTTTCAATTTTGCAAAGGTAAGTGAAGCCAACATCGACCCGCACAGCAAGTTCGCGCAGCGTGAGCCCTTTAGCATTTCGGAGTTCGCGTAAATGGTTTCCGAGTTTCATCTGACACCGCTCGCGTTCTGGAAGCCTAGTTGTTCCGGGCGTTGCTCGATCGTAGACTTGTTGTCCCGTGTAGTCAACAAAGGCAGCGTTCATTACGGATCATGTTTTGAAATCTCCGAATTTTCAACTCCCCACGCGACACGGTGCAGTTTTTGTACGTCATGCTACGCTGGCGAAGCCAGTGGCAATGCCGGTTAGGATCGAGACTGCACGCAAAACCGCATGTCGATTCGTGAACGGTTTGGCTGCAAGAGGATCGTCGCTGGCTCAGCTGACCAATACACTCTCGCAAAAGCACTCGATGGCGAACTGGTCCCGCAAATGTCAAACGATGAAAACCGCTTCGGTGCAGCTGGAGCGGGTTCGTACCGATCCTTCGACTTTCTCGTGCAGCATGGCATCGAAGACAAATTGGATTCAATGGACGCGATCGAGTCTCGATCGTCCGAGATGTGTTCAAAATTGCCGCTGCGATGCGGCCATCGGCATTGTTTTGGATCGGCACCGGTCTACTCACGCTGTGCTCGGTTTGTTTCTCCAGCGGATTGATGTGGCAGTGGTCATCTGAGGATCGTCCGTCGGAGCAAACAAAAGACGCAGCCCAAATCGAATTGCCAACTGCTATTTCGAGCAACGACAGCAACTCGCCTGTACGACACCGCATTTCAAGCCTCGATGTTCTCTCAGGAAACAACTCCGAATGTCCCGACTTCAACTTACTCGTGAGATAAACGTGGAACGCGTTGAGGCGTTCTTAGATACGCTTGCACATGAGCCAAACCAAGATATTGAGGCACACGATACCATCAGTAGCGCCTTCTTCGGTGGTGAAGTTGCTCTCATGCAGCTTTTTTTCACCTGGGCGAAGAACAATCCGTTGGGAAAGCTCTGGCTAAAGAAGAGCGCCAGTGATGGGGGGTTCGATCGTTTTGTCGAGAAGCTATCTCTTCGTGCGTTCGGATTTGTGGCAATGCTGATGGCGGGTGATGTCCGAAGCAGCGACGATCAATCTTGCCGACCGACCGCCTACAAGTGGTGCGAGTCGTGGGTGGATAGAATGACGACCTCAACCAACGAATTGACCGGCAACCAGGACGAGCGTGCGGATGAAACGTTGGAGACTGCATTGGACCGATCGGTCCGAGGTCACCGAACCTTCCTTCCGTGCGTTGACCGCAGTACGAAAGCGAAAATCGTTCCGTTCTACCATGCCAATGGAAAGTTCAAAGAGCGATCTGAGTTTCAACGATTCGCAGAGTTGCTGATCGAACGCCGTTCCGAAAAGTTTGTCAAAGCGAATACTGACGTGATTCGAGGCTTGGGTGCCATCCTGTACGAATTGATGCACAACACCCACGATTGGGCTCGTACCGAGGTCGATGGAACGGATCTGCGAAAGTCGATTCGAGGGATTCTCTTCACTCGTCAATACCTTCCCGAAGCGAGTATCGGCAAAGCGGCGGGCGGAAACTCTGCAATCGAGAAGTACATGAATGCGGTCGCTGGCAATCGTCCGGGGCAACCCATTCATCTCGCTGAGCTATCGGTTTTCGATTCCGGTCCGGGACTGGCGAGAAGATGGCTTAGCCAAAGCGAGGAGTCAGAGGAGCCGACAGTCGAACAAGAGCATGATGCTTGTGTCGCCTGTCTTGGAGTGCATCGCACAACATCTTCCGAAGCCTATCGCGGTGTCGGACTCTTCGATGTCATGAATACCTTGGAACGCATGTCGGCGTTTGTCCGTGTACGAACGGGACGTGTCGCCATGCTTCGTGATTTTATCGACTGTCCAATCAGTGAGAATGAGAGTGAAACTGGACTGATGCTCCCGTTGTCACCCGAGCACGAGAACCGACCCAACGGCCTAGCGGACGTTGCAGGAACGGTTTTTACGATCCTCTTTCCATTGAAGTAGGGGAGGACGATCATGCCCAACATTTTCTCATTTCCGGTAAGCGATTTGCGAGAGACGGGAAGAGTAACCCTCGTCTGTTTCTTGACTTCACATGGTCAAGAAGATGACTTGTTAGACGAAATCCGCAACTACTGTGACCAGAGCACTCCGCCCGATGATGTGTTGCTGATCGGCCCATCCTACAAACAGAAAGACCTGTCCGTACTTTGCAAGTCAAAACGGCTTCAGACACGATTGCCGGGAGCATCTCGCTACGTCGACACGCCGACTGTCACCCATATTTGTTTCGACGCCAGCGGATTGCAGAAAAGCGATTTCAAAAACATTGAGAAGGTAGTGCAGACGGGAATGCTGACGCTGTTTCAGCGTTACAACGGACTGATCCATGGATCACCAGCATTTCATTACATCAAGCCCTCCGGACGGCATTGCGATGGGTTCCTCAGGACAGCCAATGTTTTGGTTCGTGGTGTCGAAATTGAATTCATCTCTGCGTGCTGCTTGGCGGCGTGCCCGGCTGAGATGAACCGAATCTACACGGACACTGGAGCGATTCATTCCATCGCATTTGCAATGTTGCGTTTGTTTTCAAAGTTTGGCGATCAACGGTCAGAATGCGTATTGGATAGTTTTGGTTCCTACAGCGGTTTGCGGGCATTTTCTTTTCTTGATGCTGATCGCTCGCTCGTGCTCATTTCCGCCTCGACGAGCGGGCGACTCACGAACGATGTGATCGCTCACGCCAAGATCGGACGCGAGCATATTTCGACCGTGTACTATCTCGGGAAGGATGCGAAATCGCAAAATGCGGTATGCGATCTATCGTTTCATGCTAGCGACAACCCAGATGGTCTCGAACTAATCCAGAGCTATTCAGCGGATTCCTGCCCTATGTGTACTGGTTCAACCGCCGTCAGAATCTCGGAAGAACAGTTTATCCCAGAGGGCCCCCAGGTTGAGCCAGTCCTAATCGTTGCGAAAGATGCGCCAATCAAGACTTCGGGCTTTTTCAAGCCCTTCGTAGGAAGAGGTGTCTTTCGTGCGAACTATCGAGAACAAGAAAGCAGCAGTGCGTCGCAGGAAGTTTACCTGGACCTGCTGCCATTGTTTTCGACGGATCTGTTCTACGATGTCGATGGATTCCAATCAACGTTTGATCGTTTTGCATCTCACCTTGTATCAGCAAATACCAAGCGAATTGTCCATCTGAATGACAATGCTTCCAAGCACTTTGCTGGTCGAATTGGAGCGTTTGCCAATCAGAATGGCGTTCAGATGGTCAATATCGTTTCTGCGAAGGAGCTTCAGGCGAGCAGCGGAAAGGAACCGCAACAAGGAGGAACAACCATTGTGGCGGCGTCTGCTGTTTCAACAGGTCGGGCGTTGTCCGAGGTGTCCAAGAGTCTACGATTCGCTCAAGTGGGTGGAGCCATCAAATACACTATCGCGTTTTGCCGAACCAAAGACGGAGAATTGTCGACGAGCCTTCAGAAAGATTTAGCGTTTGGCGCAAACGATCCGCAGGAACACAGCGTCACAACAATGTATGAATTCTTCTTTCCCGCATGGAGACCTGAACGATGCAATTCGTGGGAAGATGAACTTGAAATGCTGTCCGACGTATTTCGCCCACTGCCTGAGGAACTAGATCAGCGCCGTGAAGAACTTCGACTTTCCATGTCGGCGAATGTGCGCGGGCTGGGCGACAACCTGTTTCTCCCGAGTCGCTCCGGCAAGAAGCTCGAACTCCGACCCAGTTTCGCGTTCTGGAATTTTGATTACTCCGAACATTGTTTTGGTGAAGGCCGTCGTCCATCGCACGCGGACGTTTACGCCACGATCGTGGCAGTGCTACACAATCTGAGAAGAGCCAAGCGTGGTAGCGATCGTTCGCTTCGTCAAACCGACCACGTTCGCCGCGTTATTTCCCCAAGATGTTTCGAGCGATTCAATGATGGGATCATTCAGGCTTGCTTTCTAAGAGCGGCTCACGCTGCTGAACTCGATTACTCATGTGACGATGGCCTAAGCGAAGACATGCGAAGCATCATCGCAACGATTTTCGATCAGGCCATGACCAACGTGGGAGAGGCGGCGAATGAATTCTTACTTGCGTTGGCACGGGGGCGTTTGCAGCTCTGCCCAACCCATATGGCGTCGCTGAACGCTGAACGCGATCATCCAGCCAGCGATCCAATCGCGAGCTACCTTTGGGACAGAATTGAAGAACGATACAATTTGAGCCACGTCCAATGCTGAAGAGAAATCTATTTTCATCAACTCACGCATTCCTGTGATTCGCCGACTCCATAAAAAAACGGCATCAATTGTTTCCACACTGGGGATACGATTGATGCCCCTGCTAGTTTTGGCAGTGGATAGATAACGGGATATGCGTAGGCTGTCACATTTCCCGACAATTGTCCGTTGCGGACTTTCTTGCCGCTGACGTAAATGGTTCCTTTTCCTGGGCCGTCGCCCAACTAACAGTAAGCCTGCTTTGACGACAACCAACGCGAAGTTCAACGTCAGTGAAACAACGGTTTCCAAGGAGGTCCGATTGCGGCTGCACCATGACACGAAACGACGTAGGAAAGAGCCCCGATCGCTTTCCCCATAGGCTGCGGCTGAGCAATGGGGTTCAGATCGTCGCCGCTGTTGAGCGGTTTGTCCGAGACGCTCGCCGTGATACTGCCGGAACGCACTTCGCCACAGCACACGTTAACGTCCTCAGGTAGCCCAAGTTCATGGCGTACTTTAGCTCGGGGCAACGTCCAGCAGCGTGTTCAATGGAAGATCAAGCGCCTCGCAAATCGCTTGCCAGGTAGTAATGCCTAGAAAGCTAGACATGATTTCCCGCTGCTGTTCGCTCGTTCGATGCGGCAGACTTTCGGCAACAGCATCGTCAGCAAGCGTTGCATTCGACAGTTCGATCCACTTCTGCGGAACACTCGCTGAACCATCGTCGCCTTCGACGACAAAGAACCCAAGAAGCTCACGACTCCCCTTCACTTCATACGCGCAGTCAAGATGCCGAATCATTTGGTGACGAACCGGCATCCAGTCCGTTTTCGTGGTAGTCGAATGTTCGGTTCGCTTGCCTTCGATCACGATCACGAACTCGTCTGTTTCGATGTAGACGTCTGGACTAGATTTGCCTTCAAAACAGTACCATGATTTATCAACGTATCCAGATGTACGGAGGCGTTCTGACACCTCGATCATAAAATTCGGTTCACGTTGCTCAAGGAGTCGCTTGCGTTTCTCGTTGGTTGCCTCGGAACAATTCCAGCATTTCGGTGAAGTTGGTTCCGCTCCTTGAAGCAACCATAGCAACAGGCTGAGTGGTGGAATCAGACCTCGCTCATTCGTTCCCCATGCCGCGCAAGTAATGTCACTCAACACTTGCAACTCACCATTGCGGTCGTTGGGCTCTGGAAGTGAAAGCAAGTTCGGAAGCCATGCTCTTCCCGTACTATCTCGTTCAATTAACGCGTCAAAGACCGGCGTCACCCGAGTTTTCGTTGAGTCGTGTTGTCGATACGTCATGCTGTGGCTGCTCTTGCAAGTAGATGTGCTGTCGGATTGAATGCCACTGCTGGGATGTCGACTTGGATTGCCGGTGCCCGCGTCTACTTCGAGGCAATCTGTTTTAGCACCTTGTCGATCATGCGATCATCCAACGCCGCGAACTTACGAAAGGCGTCGGGACGTTGACGGATTCGCTTTTGGATGGCTGTGGGGACTTTATCGGCTAGTAGCAGTAACTCGTCTTCGTCGGCGTCGAGGGCATCTGCGAGTTTGTGGATGAACTTGGCGCTGGGGTAGTCACCGAAGTGAAGTCGCTCGGTTTCGACTTTGCAGATGTACGACATGCTGACGCCGAGCAAGTCAGCCAATTGCTTCTGCGTTAATCCGTGATGTGCTCGCAGCTCTCTGACTCGCGGTCCAAATTGCATCGAAACTACCTCTTTGGTGATTCACGCATGATCGTGATGGCCCCTCTGATTGCGGCCCCTCCGACACTATCGTATGCTGTTCGTACTTTTTAGTCAATCAGCACTATGTCGGGCAAATTCTCATGGACGTCTTTCGACTACGCGACAACGTGGTTCACGACTATGCCGAGTATGTTCGAAGTTTCGTCAAGATTCGTGAAGAGAAGTTGAGTCAGTTCGTTGCGAGAAGCCTGACCGATCAAGCCCTTTGGCCTGAGCCGCTGATTCAGATGAATCCCAGTTTTGAAATGGGTGGTTGGGTCGATGCACTGGTGGACGAAGGCACGCTTCACGGTCAATGCAAAGATATCTTCCGCATCAAAACGCCTGAAAACCCGATCGGGCAACCGATGCGTTTGCACAAGCATCAGGTGGACGCGATCCATCAGGCCAACGCTCGCAACAATTACGTTCTCACGACTGGAACGGGGTCTGGCAAAAGCCTTTCGTACATTATTCCAATTGTCGATCATGTTTTGAAAACTGGGCGTGGCCGGGGGATCAAGGCAATCGTCGTCTATCCGATGAATGCGTTGTGCAACAGTCAGTACGGGGAGTTGCAAAAGTTTCTTAGCCTTGGATTTAACGGCAAGGAACCGGTTCGTTTTGAACGATACACCGGACAAGAAACGAGAGAGCAGCGCGAGGAAATTGTTCGTGATCCACCGGACATTCTTTTGACGAACTACGTCATGCTGGAACTACTGCTCACTCGTCCGTTTGAGCAATCGCTTGTCCGATCAGCAAGCGGCCTGAGCTTTCTGGTACTTGACGAACTTCACACCTATCGAGGGCGTCAGGGAGCTGATGTTGCATTACTTGTCCGACGGGTTCGTGAAGCTTGTCAGTCGCCGGAGATGTTGTGCGTTGGCACTTCCGCCACGATGGCAAGTGGTGGAACCCACGATGAACAGCGTACCGAAATTGCAGAAGTTGCCACGCGACTGTTTGGTGCCGATGTCAGCAAGGATTCAATCATCGGCGAGACGCTGACTCGCGAAACACCCGAACTTGACTTCAGTTCCGCTAATGCTCTGGATGCCCTCACTGCCAACGTCAATTTGCCGACGCTGCCCAATGAGTATCAGAGCTTTATCAATTCGCCGATCGCAAGCTGGCTGGAAGACTGTTTCGGACTGCGTCGGGAAGACGGCACAAACCGTTTGGTGCGTGCCAAGCCACAGTCGATCAAGGGGAGTGAGGGTGCGGGAG
This sequence comes from uncultured Planctomycetota bacterium, assembly GCA_963763175.1. Classification (GTDB taxonomy): domain Bacteria; phylum Planctomycetota; class Planctomycetia; order Pirellulales; family Pirellulaceae; genus Rhodopirellula. The sequence goes on from CAVXOB010000011.1 coordinate 3,186,719, forward strand.
TACAACTGGCCAACCTCACAGGCGTGGATGTCGATGTGTGCGAAGTGGCGATCCAACGTTGGCTGTTGGCCGGGTACAACTGCGACCCGAACCCCGAAACGAAACGAAAGCCGTTTGCCTTTCGTTTGCACCAGTTTATCAGTCGCGGTGACGCGGTCTTCGCGTCTCTTGAAGACCATGACTGTCGTTATCACTCGATTAGTGGCCAGCAGTTTGTTCCCGGCAGCGACCGTGAGAAAGTGCTACTGCCGCTGGCTTTCTGTCGTGAGTGTGGTGCGGATTACTACTCGGTATGGAAGGTGAACGACGCTGCTACCGGTGGCGTTTACTTTCGACCGCGAGAACTGACCGATCGAGTCGACGAATCACCGCACGAAGAAGCTGGCTTTCTTTATCGTGATCCTAGCAATCCATGGCCGACTGACGACATGGAAGTTCTCGGTCGTTTGCCAGATGATTGGCTGGAGGAGCATCGTGGAAACAGCCGCGTTCGCCGTAACCTGCTAGACCAACTGCCACGCAGCGTATTGATCCAGCCCGACGGGCGCGTTGGCGCGACGGGTTTGCAGTATTGGTTCACGAGCACTCCGTTCAGATTTTGCCAGAACTGCGGCGTGTCCTATCGTGTTCGGCGCGGTTCATCAGACTTTGGCCAGCTTGCAACGTTGGGTAGCGGCGGTCGAAGCACGGCAACCACCATTCTGAGCATCTCCAGCGTTCGCCTGCTGCGAGAAGAACCAACCCTGGAAGACTTTGCCCGGAAGCTCCTCAGCTTCACGGACAATCGCCAAGATGCTTCCTTGCAAGCAGGCCATTTCAATGACTTTGTCGAAGTCAGCCTATTGCGATCGGCTCTCTACACGGCAGTCGCGCGTGCTGGCAGTGAAGGACTCGCTCACGATGAGTTGACACAGCGGGTTTACAAAGCGTTGAATTTGGAATTTGAGCTATTTGCGAAGGAGCCGGGCGTTCAGTTTGCTCAGCGAGCTGATACGGAACGTGCATTCCGAAACGTGCTGGGGTATCGAATCTATCGTGACCAGAAACGTGGTTGGCGAGTCACGTCGCCCAACCTGGAACAGTGCGGTCTACTAAAAATTGACTATCCATCACTTCCCAACCTTTGTCGAGCCAACGAGTTCTGGAACGGCACGCACATCGCGTTGTCTGGTGCCAGCCCCGAGACACGCGAAAGTGTTTCGCGAGCACTGCTTGATTTCCTAAGGCGTGAGCTGGCGATCGACGTTGACTACTTATCAACAGAATTCTTCGAGCGTTTGCAGCAACAGAGTTCTCAGCGACTTCGCGATCCCTGGGCAATTGATGAGCAGGAGCGTGCTGAAATCGCTGCCGCCGTGTTCCCGCGAAGCAGACGCCCGCATGATCGCCAGTTCTACACGTACATGTCCGGTCGCAGTGGATTCGGGATTTACCTCGGTCGTGTTTCAACGCTTCCGGAGTTCGATCAGACACAGCAGAAGTTGAAACTGGTTGATAAAGATTCAATCATTCAAGATCTGTTTCGCGTTCTGGCCTCCGCCGGATACGTCGTTGAGGTTGTACCGCGATCCGACGAAGATCCCGACGATGTTCCTGGTTACCAGTTATCGGCGTCGGCGATGAAGTGGTGCATGGCGGATGGCATAGTAGCGTTCCATGATCCGATCCGCGTTCCCAACCCTCCACGAGAAGGCGGACGCACGAATCAGTTCTTTGTTGACTTCTACAAATCAGTTGCAACTAACCTACGGGGACTCGAAGCCAAGGAGCACACCGCACAGGTTCCCTACCAGCAACGTGAGCAGCGAGAGCAAGACTTTGGCAATGCCAAGCTTCCGGTCTTGTATTGTTCGCCCACAATGGAACTCGGCGTTGACATCCGACAGTTGAACGTCGTCAACATGCGGAACGTTCCACCGACGCCTGCCAACTATGCACAACGAAGCGGGCGTGCTGGCCGTAGCGGACAACCCGCGTTCGTTTTGACGTACTGTACGACGGGAAGCTCACACGATCAGTACTTTTTCCGTCAACCAGATCGGATGGTCGCAGGCGCGGTCAGTCCACCACGACTCGACCTCGCTAACGAAGACCTCGTCCGAGCACACGTCAACGCTGTGTGGTTGGCCGAGACGGGGCAGTGGCTTGGCAACTCGCTGACTGACTTGTTGGATGTCGAAGGGATCGACCCAACGCTGAAGCTGTTGCCAAGTGTGAAGTCAGGGCTGTCAAATGCTGGCGCAACGCAGACCGCACGGAGGAAAGCTGAGTCGATTCTCAATACTATCTCAACCGAGCTATCGAAAACTGACTGGTATCAAGACGAGTGGCTCAACCACACGCTTGAACACACATTGCATACTTTTGAAGAAGCATGCGATCGCTGGCGTAGCCTCTTTTTGGCCGCACGGGATCAACTGAAGCGACAGAATGCTGTGATCGGGGATGTCGCATTGCGAACGCAGTGGGACGAAGCCCGTCGTTTGCGGCGAGAGGCGGAAGCTCAGATCGAACTATTGACGGATGCTCGAAACGCTTCGCAGTCGGATTTTTACAGTTATCGCTACTTCGCGAGTGAAGGGTTCTTGCCGGGATACAACTTCCCCCGGCTGCCACTGTCCGCATTCATCCCTGCTCGGCGACGGGCGAAAGGGCAGGACGAGTTTCTTTCACGTCCTCGATTCTTAGCAATCTCGGAGTTCGGCCCGCAGAGCATTATCTACCACGAAGGGTCACGATACCTCGTCAACAAAGTCATTCTTCCGATTGCCGACGGTGACTCACCGCTGACGACTTCGGCCAAGCAATGCGAAGACTGTGCTTACATGCACGAACTTGCCGCCGGTGAGGCTGGTCCCGACCGATGCGAGTACTGCAACAGCTCAAGGCTCGCACGTGTCGACTCCCTGCTACGACTGCAAAACGTTGCAACCCGTCGTCGTGACCGAATCAATTCCGACGAGGAAGAGCGGTTGCGAATGGGTTACGAGCTTCGTACCGGCCTCCGTTTCAAGGAAGTCAGTGGGCTAGCCCAACATCGTGTCGCTGATGTCACGGGCACTTCGCAAATTGAAATGAGCTTGACCTATGGCGATGCTGCCACTATTTGGCGGATCAATCTTGGTTGGCGACGGCGAGCGAATCGTGACCAGCATGGATTTCTACTTGATACCGAACGCGGGTACTGGCAACGCAACGATCAATTGCCGGATGAGGACGACGAGCATCGCGATCCAACCGCCACTCGTGCAGCCCGTGTGGTTCCCTTTGTCGAGGATCGTCGCAACTGCCTGATCGTAGAACCCAAAGATCTCGATCTCGCTTCAATGGCAACCTTGCAAGCCGCGCTGAAGAAAGCGATCCAAACGATCTATCAGCTCGAAGACAACGAATTGGCAGCGGAACCGTTGCCGTCGACAACCGATCGTAGCCAACTGCTGTTGTACGAATCTGCCGAAGGCGGTGCAGGTGTCTTGCGACGAATCTTGGACGATCCGACGGCATTGGCTGCGATTGCAAAGGAAGCGTTGCGACTTTGCCATTTCGATCCGGAAAACGGAGACGACCTGCGTCGAGCAAAGGGGGCGTCGGAGGACTGCGAAGCGGCGTGTTACGATTGCTTGATGAGTTACTCGAACCAACGAGACCACGAGCACTTGGATCGCAAGCTCATCAAAGACTTGTTACTTGATCTGATGAAATCGTCCGTCAAGTCATCGCCGGGTGCAAAGTCGCCGTCGGCGCACTTGGAAGAACTGAAGCAGCGCTGCGACAGCAACCTGGAGCGATCTTGGCTGGACTATCTAGCGGCTCGCGACTTGAAGTTACCGAACACCGGCCAGAAGTTTTTGGAAGAGTGCAGCACACGCCCCGACTTTTTCTACGACAAGCATCGAGCCGCCATTTACATCGACGGTCCGCCCCACGACTTCCCAGATCGTGTCAGCCGTGATGATGCGAAAACGCTGGAGATGGAAGACTACGGCATCACAGTGCTGCGTTTCCATCACGAAGCAGATTGGGACGAGATCATCAACCGACATGCAAACATTTTTGGAAAACCCAAGGACGCGATCGTCAGAGACAGCAACGAGGAACCAGCAATCGCAGACGAGTTTGATATCGACCTATACCCGACTGCGTGGCAATCGCTCGCTACCAAACTCAACGACACCGTTGGCGTGACTGTCGAACCCGGCGGCGACGTTTCGGCCAATGGTCGTGTTGTTGGTGCATACGTTTTGGATGTTGCAATGAACGATCGACATGTTTGGGTTGTGGATCGAGCCAACATCACCGACGCTGCGGTTGCTGCGATTAGAGCCGACGGAGCAATTGCCTTGTCACTCAACGTAGAAGATCCGAATGCCAAGCAAAAAGTGCTGGATGCCTTCAGCACGCCCGATATGTCTGGAGCAAGTGAATGAGCGCCGTCACCATTGCCAAAACATTTTCGGCGTCAACCAAAAAACTGAGTACCGCTGATCGAGGGCGAGTGCTGGATTTCCTCACGAAGTTCTTGGACGATCCCAGCACAAAGGGCTTGAACTTCGAGACCATCGAAGGCGGCAAGGATACGTGCATGAAGTCCGCCAGGATCACTCAGGATCTGCGGACGATCATTCATCAGTCGGACAGCCTGACAACGCTCCTCTACGCTGGACATCATCAAGATGCCTACAAATGGGCCGAGCGCAGGCGTGTGGCCACCCATCCAGTGACGGGCACGCTTCAAATTCTTGAAACCGCAGAGAGTGTCGAGGATGAAATTAAGGCGGTAGCACCCGCGTATGAAGCTCCAAGGATATTTGCCGAATTTGATGACGAGTATTTGGTCAGCCTGGGGCTTCCTCAAGACTGGCTATCAACGGTTCGTCAAATTCAAAACGAAGATCAATTGCTTGCCGTAGCAGCCAAGTTGCCGGAAGAGATTGCCGAACGACTGTTCACGCTCGCAACCGGCGAATTGGTGACGCCTCCCGAACCCGTGTCGCCCAAGGCACCGATCCAAGACAACCCAGACAACCTGCGACGTTTTTGGGTCGTTCAAGACGCAGCGGAACTGGCAGAGGTCTTGGACAAGCCGCTCGACGACTGGGTGCGGTTCCTGCACCCATCCCAACGAAAGCTGGTCACCCAAAAGTTCAACGGACCTGTAAAAGTGTCCGGTGCAGCGGGCACGGGCAAGACCGTCGTTGGTATGCACCGCGCACGACGACTTGCCGCCGAGGGGAAACGAGTGTTATTGACATCGTTTGTCACAACGCTCTGTCGAAACATTGAACGTAACATTCATGTTCTCTGTGCTCGATCACAGCAAGAGTTCGACGGCTCGATCGAGCAACGTATCACGGTCAGTACCGTTCACTCGCAAGCCTTGGCGATCGCAAAGCGAACGAATACCAAAATTCATCCGGTTGATGCCGAAAAAATTGAAGCACTACTCAAACGGCATCACGTTCTCGGAGGGTTTCTATTCGACACCGGTTTTTTGATTTCCGAATGGAACGGAGTCATTGACCCACAGGGTATCAAATCCTGGGACGAGTATCGCGATGCTCTGCGAACTGGACGCGGACGACCACTAACGGTCAAGCAGCGAAAGGATTGCTGGAAGGTATTTGAGCGTGTTTGGGAGAGCCTCGATGATGCTCACGCATTGCCGTGGTCAGCAATCTGTCGCACGGCTTGCGAGGCCGTTGAAAATGGCAAGGCCGAAAGCCCCTTCGACGCCGTCATCATTGACGAAGTGCAGGACTTACAACCGCAAGAACTTCGTTTTCTAAGCAGCCTCACCGCCAAAGACCCTGGCAACTTGATGGTGCTTGGGGATGCGGGGCAGCGGATCTATCCGGGTGGCTTCAGCTTGAAGAAACTTGGCATTGATGTCCGAGGTCGATCGCACATCTTGCGAATCAATTACCGCACCACGGAGCAAATCCGAAAATTCGCCGACGGCCTGCTGTCGGCTGAGAGCGACGACCTGAACGACGGCACAGAAGATCGGCGGTCACGCAGTCTGCTGCGTGGCCCCGCACCAACCTTGGTGCCGCTCGCCAATGCGAAGGAACAAGATGACTTCATCGTTGACCGCATCAAACGACTGCTCAAGCAAGGATTGAATCCAAACGAGATCGCTGTCTTCGCCCGCTCGGCATCGAATTTAACCTCCGTTGGTGATGCACTGACGAGTGCTGGCGTTAGCGTCACGACACTCAGTAACGATCCAGACATGGACATCGCTGAGGCCGTGAACTTGGGAACCATGCACCGGGCCAAGGGCCTCGAATTCAAAATTGTCTTCGTCGTGAATTGCGGTCACGGGATCGTCCCCCATGCGTACACACTGAGCCAATATCGCGATCAAGGCGATTACGACACCGCGTATCGACGCGAGCGTCAACTACTTTACGTCGCGCTCACCAGGGCCAGGGATGAAGTCTTCGTCACCTGGGCAGGCAAACCATCCGAGTTTTTGAACGTTGACCAAGCGGTCGATGCAGGAGTCAAAGTATGAGTTACAGCGTCGGAACCTTGGTCAAGACTCGTGGCCGTGAATGGGTCGTCTTACCCGAATCGCAAGAAGACTTCTTAGTTGTTCGACCGCTGGGCGGCACCGACGCCGAAGTCGCCGGTATCGACATGCAATTGGAGACCGTCGCACCAGCTCAGTTTGACCTGCCTGATCCGACTCGGCTGGGCGACTTTCAATCCTGCCGGATGCTTCGTGATGCGATTCGGCTAGGGTTTCGATCCAGCGCGGGTCCGTTTCGATCCTTTGGAAAGATTCATGTCGAACCGCGTCCTTACCAACTCGTGCCACTGTTGATGGCCCTCAAGCTCGATCCCATTCGTCTATTGATCGCTGATGACGTTGGAATTGGCAAAACGGTCGAGTCGCTCCTGATCGCACGCGAGTTGCTGGACCGTGCCGAAGTCGGACGCATGACCGTGCTGTGCCCCCCGCACCTTGCGGAACAATGGCAGGAAGAGCTTCGCGAGAAGTTCCATATCGAAGCTGAACTCGTTCTCTCCAGCACCGCCAAGCGTCTGGACCGAGTTTGCGGCAATCGAAGCGTCTTTGATGTCTTCCCCTACACGATCGTGTCACTCGACTACATCAAGAGTGAATCGCGACGGTACGACTTCATCCAGTCATGCCCCGAGCTAGTCATCGTTGACGAAGCTCACACTTGCACTTCAACCGCCCAACCGGGAAAGGGAAGCACGCGCCAGCAACGTCACGAAGTCGTGAAAGCGCTCTCGGCTGATCCTTCACGACACTTGTTGCTCGTCACCGCTACGCCCCACTCTGGTAATGAAGACGGCTTTCGTTCGCTGCTCGGTCTGCTCAATTCATCTTTCGCCGACCTGCCCAATGACCTTTCGGGCGATCACAACCGACGCCAGCGTGAAGAGCTAGCCAAATACTTTGTCCAGCGTCGACGCAGCGATATTCGGCACTACCTAAAATCCGACACGGCATTCCCCGAGCGACTGGAGCAAGAGCAAACCTACCAACTCGGCAACTCCGAGTACCGTAAACTGTTCGAGCGTTTGTTGAACTACGCCCGCGAAGTCGTGCAGGACTCCGAGGGAATGTCACGGGTACGCCAACGGGTTCGTTGGTGGGCCGCGCTCGCATTGTTACGCGCACTCGCCAGTAGCCCGGCGGCGGCAGCGGCAACGCTGCGAAGCAAGCTGCAAGCAATATCGGCGGAGTCTGAAGAAGAAGTCGACAAGATCAGCCGTCCGCTCGTGTTTGACGATGACTCCGAAGAATCCGGCGAAGCCAATGATGTGATCGCAGGTGCCGACTTCGCCGACTCCGAATCAGACGAAACCGATGCGCAGCGAGAACGCAATCGACTACTCGATATGGCCCGTGCCGCCGACAAGCTCGAAGGCGATGGTGATCCCAAACTCGTGCGGATCGTTCCGATTGTCAAGAAGCTGGTCTCCGATGGCAGTCGCCCGATTCTGTTCTGCCGATTCATCGCCACTGCGGAATACCTGGCCGAACAACTCCGTCAACGCCTGCCCAAGAATGTCACCGTGATCGCGATCACCGGACGCATTCCCCCTGCTGAACGAGAGCAGCGAATCAACGCATTGCGAGACAACGACAAGTATGTCCTGGTTTGCACTGACTGTCTCTCCGAAGGGATCAACCTGCAACACCTGTTCGATAGTGTGATTCACTATGACCTGAGCTGGAATCCAACTCGCCATGAACAGCGTGAGGGTCGCGTCGACCGATTCGGCCAGCCCAAAGAGGACGTCAAGGTGGTGACGTACTACGGCACCGACAACCAAATCGACGGCGTCGTCCTGGAAGTCCTGATTCGCAAACACAAAGCGATCCGCAAAGCACTCGGCGTATCCGTCCCCGTGCCGACGACAAGCAACGCGGTGCTCGAAGCACTGTACGAAGGACTGCTGTTACGTCAGAAAGACACACAGCAACAGATGTTGCCGTTTGAGGAGGACGAAGTTGCCAAGCCGATGACCAACGAGTTCGACGAAGAGTGGCAAAACGCCGCTGACCGCGAGAAGAAGAGTCGTTCGCTGTTTGCGCAGAACACAATCAAGCCCGACGAAGTCGCCAAGGAAGTAGCCGAGATTCAGTCCGCGATCGGTTCCGCCACCGATGTGGAGAGTTTTGTTCGTAGTAGCGTGAAGGCGTTTCATGGCGTCGTCGGTCACCGTGACGGACGATTCGAGTTCGATTTAACCGAATCCCCCCGTGCCGTACGTGAATCCATCCGTGAGCAAATCAAGTTTGCGGCCCGATTTAATCCAACGGTTGGTGACGATGAAATCTACCTCGCGAGAACGCATCCGATCACGGAAGGACTCGCGACCTATGTGATGGACTCAGCGCTCGATACCGCCAGCGTCCTCGACGGCCCCGTCCCTGCCGCCCGGTGCGGTGTCATTCGCACCAAAGAAGTGACGAAGCGTACGACATTGTTGTTGCTTCGATTGCGGTACCACATCATCACGACCGCAGGAAACGACGTGAATCCACTGCTGGCTGAAGACACCCAAATTGTCGGCTTCCGCAGTTCGCCGTCCAATGCCCAGTGGCTCACGAGAGACGAAGCCGAAGCCCTATTGCTCGCCAAACCCGACGACAACGTCAGCGACGACGTAGCGAGAAACTTTGTGCAAAAAGTGATTGACGAATTCGATCATCTCCGCCCGCAATTGAACGACGTGGCCGAAGCGCATGGAAAAGAACTGCTCGATGCCCACAAGCGAGTCCGCACCGCCGCACGACGAACGGGTGTGAAGTACAGCATCGAACCGCAATTGCCGCCCGATGTGCTTGGGCTATATGTGTATCTGCCCGCGTCGTCAGGAGCCAACCAATGAGCGTTGAAGCTGCTTGCATTGACATTACCGGCTCCAGCCGAGCCATGGACGTTGCGTACCTTGATGGTGACTCCCTGCGGCTCACGTCTGTAACAACCATCACCGAGTTTCAGGAATGGATTGAATCCAACAAGCCGACGACAGTTGCAATCGACGCGCCGTCGAAAGAAAACACGGGACAAGTGGCAAGTTTCCGAGAGCGTCACAGCATTCCTGAGAAGAAGTACGAGAATTTTCGCATTTGTGAAGTCATTCTCAAACTGAAAGGAATCGGGCTATACAACACGCCAAAAGACAAACCACCGGAATGGATGAAGCGAGGCTGGGATTTGTACTCCTTACTTGCAAAGACCGGATATGAACTGCTCGATAAACCTGGCCCGGTAGAAACTCGAACGACCCCAATGATGTTGGAGGTCCACCCACATGCCTGCTTCGTCGTCGGACTCGGGTGGAGACCTCAAACAAAGAAAGCACTGGGCGGACAACTGGAGAGGGCCGCATACTTACGACAAGAATGCGGCAACCTCGGCATCAGAGTGAGCGGCACCTTGCTGGAGGAAGATCAACTTCAGTTGCTCAGCAACGTTTCGGTGAACTGGGATAGCGTGCTTGAGTATGGCATTCAACTGCCGGTCATTTCCCACGATCAATTGGACGCCATTGTCGGGCTTATGACCGCCGTTCGTGCTAGTCGCGGCATGGCTGTCGCCGTTGGCGAACCAGCAGATGGCGTGATCGTACTTCCGTCCGAGTTGACCGAAGCAGCTTACACGTGGAAGCACAAGTGAATGACACGATCCCGCGCACTCCTCGCCTTACAAACAGTGAAGACCAAAATCCTTGAGTTTCCTAGATGAATGATGTTTCGCCTGTATCGGTCCAACTGCCTGATGAGAGCGTGAACGGCCTCAGCCCTCAGCAGTTCGTTCAAGCATATCTAAAGGTGTCTGACGCGGTGGACTTGTTTAGAATTGAAGGAATGAAAGTTTCGGTAAAGATAGTGAGTAGGGAAAAGCATCCGTCATCGGGTCGATTGTATCCAGCCGCTGCACATGTCGAAGTCAACCAAGGATTGGTCAAGTACTGGCTCTGCTTTTATGGCGACGAAGTGTTATTGAGAGAGATTGCAGTCACGGAAACTGAACAAAGCAAAGGCATTGGGGCAACTGTATTCGCTGCAATCGCTGGAAAGCTATCTCGCGCAGGTTTCAAACAAGTTGCTACGAACGCCGCTAGAAATCTCACGCAAATCAACGGAAAAGTCATCGACGATTTCGGCTACAACGCGCTGCCGAAGTGGGGGTTCGATGGAGCAGTCCCCAAGACGACGCAGGATGATCTCCCGCCTTCTCATCAAAGCATTAACTCGATCCGCAGATTGATTCAGGACGAACACGGGGCTTCGTTGTGGGAAAAGCATGGCAGAACATGCGATGTGGTCTTTGATCTTGCTGAAGATAGCGTGTCTTGGCAGATGCTGAACCAGCATTTGTCCAAACCTCGTTATGCAAAGGATAGTGAATAAAATGCGCACCCGCTCACACAACCCTTTCTCCACCGTCACGACCGCTGGCCTATTGTTGCCAGTCGATCTGCTCACGCGCGTTGTCAATTCCGACCCTGATTTGCCTGGGCTGACGCCGAAGGACTATCACCTGCGCAGTGGTGAACGGCTCAACGAAGTGGCTGCGCGGGCTTGGAACCAGTGTGTGTCGGCTTGGAAGTCGTTTCGGCGGAAGTTTGATGCGCTGCCCGCGTCAGACATTGGTACGACACTGACCCGCGACGAATGGTTGTTGCCGCTGTTCCAGGAACTCGGATACGGAAGGTTGCAAATCAAGAAGGCGATCGATTTTGACGGAAAGGAGTATCCCGTCAGCCACGGATGGGAGAATCATGTCCCGATTCACTTACTCTCCGCTCGTTTGCCACTGGATCGCCGTACAGCCAACGTTCCCGGTGCGGCTACCCGTGCTCCCTACAGTCTGTTGCAAGAACTACTCAACCGTAGTGCCGAGCATCGCTGGGGATTTGTTACCAACGGATTGAAACTGTTTTTGCTTCGCGACAATGCCGCACTTGCTCGGGCTGCAAACGTTGAATTTGATCTCGAAGCGATGATGGATGGCGAGGTCTATGGTGACTTCTTCTTGCTGTTCTGTTTATGCCATCAGTCGCGAGTCGAGATTCGTCGCAGTGGCAAAGGCGAAGATGCAAAAGAGAGTCCCGAAGATTGTTGGCTGGAGCAATGGGCCAATCAAGCGGATCAACAAGGGACACGGGCACGCGAAAAACTTCGGGACGGTGTCGAGTCGGCGATCAAGTCACTCGGTGCTGGTTTCCTAACGACAAAATGGAATGATCCGCTTCGTGCCAGACTCCGCAGTGGCGAACTGTCCACACAAGACTTCTATCGGCAATTGCTCCGATTGGTCTACCGCATCCTGATGCTGCTGGTCGCCGAAGAGAAACGTTCCGAGCAAGGGCACAACTTGCTGCACCCGCTCGACACTCCTGCCGAAGTCCGCGAGCGATACGCACGCTTCTACAGCGTCGGGCGTATCCGATCACTGGCCTATGAAAGACGCGGCACGGCGCACACCGACCTGTACGAGTCGTTGAAGGTCTTGTTCCTGAAGCTGCGAACCGGGTACGAGCCGCTGGGCATTCCCGGCATGGGATCGTTCTTGTTTTCGGAAGACTCGACGCCCGATCTCGATGATGCCTTGATGGCGAACCAGGACTTGCTCGACTCGTTTCGCAACCTTTGCTACACCGAAGACACATCGGGAGGCGGGGGCGGCATCCGGCGTCCGGTCGACTTCGGCAATCTCGGCAGTGAAGAGCTAGGCAGCGTCTACGAATCACTCTTGGAACTGCATCCACTGATCGACACCGAGGAAGGTCCGTTCACGCTGGGCACGGCTGCCGGTCACGAACGCAAGACCACCGGCAGCTACTACACGCCCACATCGCTCATCAACTGCCTGCTCGACTCGGCTCTTGATCCCGTTGTGAATGAAGCGATCGACGTTCCCGATCCTGCCGAAGCGGAACGTAAACTGCTCGACTTAAAGGTGTGCGACCCTGCGTGTGGCAGTGGCCACTTCTTGATCGCAGCAGCGGAACGAATGGCAACGCATCTGGCGCGGATTCGCACCGGCGACGACCAGCCTGGCACGATCGACATCCAGCACGCAAAACGCGACATCATCGGACGCTGCATCTACGGCGTCGACATCAACCCCATGGCTGTCGAATTGTGCAAAGTCAGTCTGTGGATGGAAGCATTGGAACCCGGCAAGCCGCTTTCGTTTCTCGACCACCACATCCAGTGCGGCAACAGCCTCATCGGAGCCACGCCACGCCTGCTCGCTGACGGCATCCCCGACGACGCCTTCAAGCCAATCGAAGGCGACGACAAAAAGGTTTGTGCTGATCTGAAGAAACGCAACAAGCAAGAACGGCTCGACTACAAGAACAAGCAAGGCTACCTCTTTGAGCCAATTTTCAAATTGGGAAATCTTGCAGGAGAGTTCGCCAAACTCACGGCTGCCGAAGACGACACTCTCGATTCGATCGCGGCGAAACGAGCGAAGTACGCGGATTTGGTGAAAGGTACGAGTTATCAATTTGCAAGGCTTTGGGCAGATACTTGGTGCGCTGCGTTCCTATGGGAGAAAGTCGAAACGGACTTAGGAAGGCTGTGCCCCACGGAAAGAAAATTTCGTGACATTGAACGCAATCCGCGAAGTCTAAATCTTGATGTTGGCAGCGAGATTGATCGACTCAGTAGCTGTCAAGGGCTGTTTCATTGGCACTTAGCATTTCCGGACGTGTTTCAACTCCCAGCCAATGACGAAAAGCCCGAAAACGAGAGTTGCGGTTGGAATGGTGGGTTCTCAGTAATTGTCGGCAATCCTCCATGGGATGAAGTGCGTCCTGAAGAGAAGAAGTATTTTTCGACAGAGATCCCAGATATCGCGGTCATCGAAAACCGATCGAGACGACAAGACGTTATAGCGAAACTTGAAACAGATGATCCGGCTAGCTGGACACTTTGGATGCAACACCGGAGGCATCTGCTTGCCTTCGCTCATTCCCTTCATACCTCGAACCGTTTTAAGTTTGCAACAACTGGAAATCTAAGTACCTGGAAGGTCTTCTTTGAGCTATCACGAGATCTTCGTGGCACACAAGGTTGTGTCGGAGTTATTGTTCCAAGCGGGATCGTAACCAATGCGGGTACCAGTGATCTTTTTGAGGATTTAATGAACGAGAACGAACTGCGATCTTGTTTCGATTTTGAGAACAGAGAGAAGTTCTTTGCGAATGTTGATAGCCGAGCAAGATTTTCGTTGTTGACAATCGGAGCCGCACGTCCCGACAAGTTGGAGTCATACTTCGGCTTCTTTCTGACTCGAACTTCGGACCTCGCTGACCCAACTCGCGTGTTTTCGATTACTGCTGCTGACATTGCAACGGTGAACCCGAATTCGTTCAACTGCCCGACTTTTCGATCCACCATGTCAGCCGAACTGGTGAAGCAAATTTTTCGCAAGCATCAGATCTTTATTCCGGAGGCAGGAGATGGAACATGGAAGGGTGCGACATCTCGTATGTTCGATATGTCGTACGCATCGAAACACTTTTCTCGCATCGAAGGCGGTGATGAACTTCCACTATACGAAGGGAAGATGGTTGAACAGTTCAATCATCGAGCATCGTCAATCGTTATCAACGAAAATAATCAAGCGAGACAGGCTCAGCCGGAAACAACTTCCTTCACGGAGCGATCTGACGCTAACTTCACCCCGAATGCGCAGTATTGGGTTCCTCGTCAGCAATTGGAGGAGCGGCTTCAAGACAAGACAAAACGCAATTGGTTAATTCATTTCTGTGGAATCACAAGTCCGACCAACGAGCGCACCTGTGTCGTTTGTGTCACACCACGCATTCCCGCAGGAAATAGCCTTTTGCAGGTTTATTCCGGCAGAAGCCACTCGGATTGCGCGGGTCTTGTTGGAAACCTAAATTCGTTCGCTTTGGATTTTTCGCTTCGCGAGAAAATGGGAGGTATAAATCTTAACCATTTTATCTTTCGCCAACTTCCGATTGTAAACGCCGACTTGTACGCCGACAGCTATGAATGGCTAGATGTCGAAACGCTCGGGAGTTGGATCGCTCGACGTGTACTTGCGTTAGTCTTTTGCTCATGGGACATACGGGGGTTTGCTCTCGATTTGGAATATGACGGCCCACCATTTCGATGGGACGAGAGGCGACGGTTTCTGATTCGTTGCGAGTTGGACGCAGTATACTTCCACATGTATCTAGGCAGTGACGAAAGATGGGGTGAGAACAGCTCGACTCTTCGTGAAGTTTTTCCGACTCCTCGTCACGCGGTCGACTACATCATGGACACCTTCCCGATCGTTCGCCGAAAGGACGAAGCAAAGCATGAAGGGGAGTACAAGACCAAGACAACGATCTTGAAGATGTATGACGAGATGGCCGAGGCGATCCGTACCGGCGTCCCCTACCAGACTTGGCTTGATCCGCCCCCTGGACCACCCGCCGACGAGCAAGGCAACTTCATCCCCTACGCCCAGTGGACCCACGAGATCCGCCAGCGTTACGCCGATGTGATTCATCCAGCTCGCGAGTCGGAGGTTGTGACGGTCGAGCCGAAACAGCCCGCAAAGCCAACCAGAAAGCTACGACCTGGGATCGCGGCCAAGTCAACGTTCCCCGAACCAGGGGTAGAGTTCTTGGTATGCGGATTGACGGTGGATTTGATACTGCGGAAGCCGGGACTGGATGCACGCCAATACAGCGAGTTTCAAGGTTTGGCACTGCGTCCACAGAATGTTCACAAACTCTTGCGGGGTTCGCTCGCAGATCAACAGACGCTCGCCGACGGCATCGCCTCGATCCCTGGCGAACTGAAAGATGTTACGGGTAGTTCCGTTCCCTGGGATGCTGTGCTGCGAGCACTCGAAGCTGCTGAAGCGATCGAAATCATCCCGATGGGTGACTACGAAACGCTGCAACCGGGTGACGTTGCTGAGGCGGCAAAGGAACACTTCGGTTGTCTCTCGGACGACTACATGAAACTGGTGATGATCGCGATTGACCAGTACCAATCCATTTTTCAAGAGACTCACGAGCAACTGCTCAACGAGGATTTGCAGCAAGTGAAGAACGAAACGGAAGCGTGGGCGACCGCGACGAACGCTCAATAAGACGTGGACTTTCAAAAACAACTCTACAAGGAAGGAAACCCGATGACGCTATCCGCAAGACTGAACGATCCGCAATGGCGTGCACTGCCGACCGTGTGGATTAAGCGACTGGTGATTAACGAAAGCGTTTCTGGGACGAAGCTCCGTGACGTTAGGTTGACCACGGGGATGAACATCGTGTGGGGCCTCGAAGTCGAAGGAACCGACGACGTTGCCTTCCAACCAGGGCATGGACTGGGCAAGACCTCGTTCTGTCGCCTGCTGCGTTTTTGCCTTGGCGAAAAGACGTTTGGCCAGCCGAAGACGGTCAAGGGTGTGCAGCATGCGTACCCGGATGGCTTTGTGGAAGCAGAGATTGTCGTCGATGGCGTGACTTGGTGTGTCCGCCGTTTCTTTGCGCCGGGGCACGCCAGCTATGCACGTCAATCGGAGTCGCTGCGATCGTACCGATCTCGCAAGCCCGATCAAACCAGTGATCCGTACAAGGCATTTCGCGATTGCGTGCAGGCGGTGACGCTAAAGGATTTTGACGAGATACAGTTGCTGTCTCAGAAACGCCATCTCCGCTGGCATCACCTGTTGGCGATGTGTTCGCGCGACCAAGAAAACCGCTACCTCAAGATGCTGGATTGGCGATCGGCTCGCAGCGAAGCCGAGTTGATGGGGTTCAGCCAACCCAAGGCGGATGCAATTCGGTGCGTACTGGCAATGTTGCGGATCTACACCGACAAGGACCGCGCGATCGAGGATCAGTTGCACGAAGCGACCACAAAGGTGAACTCGTTGAAGGATCGCAAAACGAAGGCTACCTCACGTTTGCAATTCTGGGACGAGCATTACCGCGAAGTGCTGGATAAGGCTGGCGTCGAAGGCGCGATTGATAAACCGCTCGATGCCAGCAGTTTATTCGGATTGCAGCAAACCTATCGTGACGTCCTCAATGATCGTGTCGTCAAGATCGCGAGATTGGATCAAGAGATTGCTGGCTTGGAAGCCGTAATCACCAACATGAGGGCCTCGCTACGGGAGAGTGAAGAGTTCCGCGAGGGGCGTGAGGCTACGTCGGAAACGGTGACGGAACCGATCGAACGCGAGATGGCAAATCACCTGAATCTGCGTCGCCAACTCGAAGAGATGCAGCGTCAGATGAAGGAAAAAGCGTTCTCGCTGTGCGTTCTGGGGAATATCGCGTATCGCAAGTGCGAACACGTACAACTTCACCGAGACGAGATCGACAACGCATTGGCTGAGGTGCCAGCAGAGTTGCCTGCCGATGTTCAGCAGAAAGCCAAGGTTGTAGAGCGAATCAACCAACTAGTCGAGCGCCTGCGCACGTCGGAGTCCAAAATTCGTGAGGCCATGGACATAAAGATCGGCGAGAAGGAAAAGCTTGAACGGAAGCGTCGATCGAAAGAACGAAAGAAGGATGACTTGGAGAAAGCATGGGAAGAGTTGATGCGCATCGACTCGGTGCTGAAGGAGAACGCGACCGACAAGTCGCTGTCGCCGATCGTCAGCAAGTTATCCGACGCCAACGGTGAATTGGATACGGCTAAAGCGGAGAAGAAGGATGCCACTGCGGCGCACCGGAAAGATTTGCATGAACTCGAAACCGTATTTGATTTCCTGGCTCAGCGATGTGTCACGAGCGACTACCGGGGCGTTGTCGATCTGACCGAGGACGACATTACGTTTCAGATTCTGCACGGTGAAACGGGATCGGGAGAAGGTTTCGAGATGTTGGCAATTTTGCTAGGCGACTTGGCAATCGCGGTCCTGGGTGCAGCTCTGAAAGCAAGTCACCCTGGTTTGCTGATCCATGACAGTCCGCGTGAAGCCGATCTCGGCCCGGCCGCTTACCGTCAATTCTTGCACAGCACGCACCACCTTCTCGACTCTCTCGCTCAAGACAGCGATATCCCCATCCAATACATCGTCACCACGACCACCCCACCGCCCAAGTCACTGAGAACCAGACCGACGACGGTTCTGCGACTTGGAGGCAAGCACGGACCGCTATTCGGGAAATCACTCAAAACCGCCAGCCCACCGTCTCAACTTCCGCTGCCAAGTGATCAGAAAGACGAGAAAACGAAGGAAGCCGTTTAGATCATGGCCAAAGCAAAATCGGCAGCGAATGCAAAGAAGAAAGAACCCAGACTGAAGATTCTGGTTTCGTCGTCGGTATACGGACATGAGGAACTGCTGGAGAGTGTCTACGCCTTGTTGGAGACATACGGCTACGAAGTCGTGATGTCGCACAAGGGAACGATCCCTGTCGACCCTAGTAATTCGGCCATGGATTCGTGTTTGGATGCCGTCCAAACTTGCGACCTGTTTCTCGGCATCATCCTGCCATCGTATGGCACCGGCAAAGAGGCGAGCGGCGAGAATTCAATCACGCATCGCGAATTGATCGAGTCGATCGCCCTGAACAAACCACGCTGGTTTCTTGTCCATGAGCATGTGGCGGTGGCGCGTTTGCTGCTTGATCCGTATCGAGTAAAGAATGGCAAAAATAATGCCTACCCATTTCAGTTCGCGGGGAACATGCCGTTTCAAAGGAGTCCAATTTTGTCCGATACGCGAGTGATCGACATGTTCGAGCTTGCGATGAGGCATGATGTTCCCAACGTGAAGGACCGTGCAGGCAACTGGGTCCAGCACTACGGGCCTGATGAGGATGCGCGGCTTTTCGTCAATGCTCAGTTTCGTCGCTACCGCGACTTGGCCGAAAAATACCTTCCGAAACTTGAGGATGCTGAGCAAATCAAAAAGCAGATCGGAGGGGATAAGCCATGAGTGCTGAAATCAAGAAACTCATCGAAAAAGGTGAAAGCGAACGACTCGAAATTAGTGGTCCCCGAACGCACTTCGAGACGCTCGCGAAGACCATTTGTGGAATGCTGAACCAACAAGGCGGAACGATTATTGTGGGAGTCGACGATTCGGGCGAAGTGGTTGGACTCGAAGACGCTGAGACGTGGGTTCGAGATATTCACCGTTTTGTGATGCCAAAGCTTAGTCCGAAGCCTCTTTTCTCTGCGTCAGTGCTCGACATCGAAGGGCGGCAAATTGCGATGATTGAGGTTCCCCAGGGGGCAGACAAACCCTATTCATTCAGTCGGTCAATCTATGTTCGTTTGGGCCAGTCTACGTTGGAAGCAAAACCGGCTACCGTTTCGGACATGATCGAAGCGAAAGCCAATACGGCGACTCGATGGGAGCATCAGGCTGTACCGGGTTTCGCGATCTCCGATTGCGATCAGTCGGAGTTGGCTCAAACACGCACAGAGCTAGCAGAGGTCGGGCGATTTGGTGCGACTGTGCCAGATGCCGATGATGAGTTGTTGCGTGAATTGAGATTGGAGAGAAGCGGCCAGTTTACCAACGCAGCCATGCTTTTGTTTGCGAAAGACCCTTTGGCATGGTCGCCTAACTTGTCCGTTCGTGTGGTTTCGTATTCAAGCGACAAGTCGGGGGCAGTAGCAAATGACGTTCATTTGACGGGACCAGCGGTTCGCATCTTGCGTGAAGCGATCACGACTATTCAGCAACGAACGGGGTTCTCCGGACATTTTGCAAGCGACACGATTCGTCGCGTCGATAAACCGGCCTACGCTTTGTTCGGGCTACGTGAGGCCCTCGTCAACGCGATCGTTCATCGTGACTACGACGTTGTCGGTGGGGTGATTCGAGTTGAGATTTTTCCTGAGCGTCTAGTCATTTGGAACCCGGGCGATTTGCCAAAGGGCTGGAAACCGGCGGATTTGAAGAGAGAGCATGCCTCGGTTCCAGGAAACCCAGACGTTGCCAGAGTGTTCTATCTGCGTGGTCTGATGGAGCAACTTGGTATGGGGACGCAGAAGCTGATCGCAGAGTGCAAAAAGCTTGATGCAAAACTACCAACTTGGTCAAACGACCAACACTCGGTTTCGCTCACACTCTTTCGAGCACCACAACCGGAATCCACGGTTTCACTGTCGGATCGGCAATCAGAGTTTCTGGCGTTTTCAATCGTCGGCGATTCTTACAAAACAGTCGACTATGCGCAAGTAACGGGTGTGGTCACTCGTCAAGCGCAGCGTGAGCTTGGTGAGTTGGTCGAAGGTGGTTATTTCGAGCGGAAGGGAAAAGGACCCTCGACGGTGTACGTACGCACAGAAAAAGCCCTCTGAGTGATTCCGGACTGAATTCGGACAAATTCGGACTACATAGGAAAAATGCCGTTCCTGTCCGGATACGGACCTTGAAGAATGCTACGAAACGCAGCAAATCATTGGTTTTTTCAGAAAGATTCACTAATCCGGACAGAATCCGGACAGATTCGGACATGAGCTGCCAAGCATGGAACCAGCACTTACCAAACGACCGATAACGACATACCGAGACAACTGTGGAACTGACAACAACTGACGGCATTTCTAAATTTTATCACGACCACTTCCTTCCCAAATTGGATAAACAATCCGACTGGAAAGCGGGCTAGCCAAGACTTTGGAGCGGAGGCATTCGCTTCAATTCACCTGAACGGATTCCACGATGCGACAGTCCAAGGCACCGAGACGCTTCACGCTCCGGATGCCTCCGAGCTGAGCAAGAAGCTTGCCGTCAAGGTTCAGGCATCCGTTGTCAAGGCAACATGTTATCGCGATCGCGGAGTCAAGCCGCAACAGCTCGATGTGTTGAAACCCGGCAACCATCCAGCATCCACAGCAGCATGTCTCGTCGAAGTCAGTTTCTTGACGAATGCCGCAGAGGAAACGCGGCTGGAGGACGAGGCTTACCAAGTCGCTATTGCGACGGCGATCGCCGACGGCATAGCTGCCTATCTGACGGAATGAACTTAAAAACCATTTTTTGAATTGAAAACGTTTTTGCAAACAGAAGATCACCCGAATAGGATCAAGCGGAATGGCGAAGAAGACAAAAATCAAGTCCACCAAAACTTCACCGACGAAAGCGAAGTCGCTGCCGACGAAAGCCCCGAAGTCCTGGCGTGTTAAGTACGGTGAACCTCCTGCGATGCCCTCCGCAGTCGCTGTATCAAGCTCGTTCGGCGTTACACGACAAACGGGGCGACGGCCCACGACTCCGGATTCACTTTCGCCACGGCTACATGACGTTCAAAAGAAATGCGAGGCACTTTCCAGACTCGTCCAGGAGTGCTGGTTCGATTCGCGAACGCCGATGTTGCAAGACGCCACCGGTGCGACCGGGTTGCCTGAGGTTGTTAGCTGGCACCCAGTAGTACATTCCAATATTGATCAGTTATTGCCAAGAACATTTGCCTGATAGCTAAAAAAAGGCTCACGATGCCCAACCGGATGTGATCCGGCTGGGCTCGCGAGTCGGGGTGAGGTGAACGTTATTTCGACGCGGGTTGTTTGCCCTTCAGCTCATCGATCAACGTGGACGCCTCGCTGATCGTCAGTGCTGAGAGTGCCGATGCACCAAACCGATCGTGAAGCGTGCGGTCGAGCGTGATGCCTTGTCGCTTTGACATGATGG
The DNA here is from genome assembly GCA_963763175.1 of uncultured Planctomycetota bacterium. Classification (GTDB taxonomy): domain Bacteria; phylum Planctomycetota; class Planctomycetia; order Pirellulales; family Pirellulaceae; genus Rhodopirellula. The sequence continues at coordinate 3,207,856 of CAVXOB010000011.1, forward strand.
CGATCGCGTTGATCTGTTTTTCAGTCGCAAAACGTTTCATCGATGGTTGGTGACCGGTCGGTGCTGTTTGCGAGGGATCCCGCTGCGGCGGCTCGTTCGGAAGCGATTGTTCTGCCAGCATCCGGCAACGCCGGACGGCAGCAAGAATCGCGTCATTGCTCGCCTGACCGTCTAGGGGCACGGACACTCGGACTGCCGGTCCTGACTGTCCATGTGAGCTTTCGGCCGTAATGCCGAGTGTGATTGCACTATGCAAATCTTTTCTCCTGAATTGAAGATGTGAATTCGCCGGCGACGTTCAGTTCGCTGGCGAGTAAGTTAAAGGTGAAATCGCTGTCCAGTGGCATATCACGGAGCCAGCGTGTGAATTGATGCACCGCCAAACCAGCGGCAATCGATGCTGCGTAGATCGTTGATTTGGCCGTGCAGGTTCCTGCGTGAGCGTCACCCTGGGCGAACAGCGTCGATTCGTAGGCGTGACGTGATTTGCTGGGTTCAGCCGTCAGTAAGCGAATCGTCTCGCCGTTCATCCGAGTATCAATCAGCAGTTGGATCCGTCTTTGAAGGCATCGCCACACTGCAGCCCGCGTCCCGATGCTGTCGACGCAGCAGAACACGACGTCACCGACGCGGTGCATTGAGCGGAAGCGGTCGATGATGTAGTCGATTTCGATCGATGGATCGATGCGTTCGACTTCCAACGTCGTGGCAAGGACCTTCCCTTGCCCGATCTCATCGGCCCGGTAGCCTTGGGTGGTCACATTAGTCAGCTCGACGGTGTCGAAGTCAATCAATTGCAACTTCGTGACGCCGATGGAGGCGAGTTGCAGTGCGACTTGACGACCGATCGCTCCGACGCCGATCACCGTGACGCTGATGTCGCGAATGCGATCTCGTGGAACGAGACTCGCTTGACGGTCGAAACGATCTTGATTGGTATTCAAGATGCCACCCATTCGCTTTCCGACCAGCCGGTGTCGTCCCGCCACTCAAAGGGATCAGTGGTCAGTGTCCTCGGACGCCGAGTGAACGGATCATGAACCGTGACAGCGGCTTCGTACTCGGATTCCCAAAGATCTTGATCCGTCTCCGGGAATTCCGTGTCGTAGGCAACCTCGACGCCCAGTCGCTTATTGCATCCCGGCCCGACGTTCATCCGCAGCCGAGCGTAAGTGGCACCGCCGCGTGCGACGATGAACATCACGGCCCAGTCCGGGGTGCCAAAGGCACGCTGAAATGTCTCTTCGTCCGTGCCACTTGGTAGCGGTGACGAGCCGGGATGCGTGTGCAGCCAAATTCGTCCACACGATTCCGGCGTGTGCCCCTGGTCGATCTGATCGTCGAAATAGTCCGCAACTGCGGAATCATCGAATGACACCGTAACGGGCGTGCAGATTTGCTGAACCATCGCGACCGACTCGATCAACAGTAGATCGTCCGGGCACGTGATCCCAAACATGCCGACCTCGGTATCACCCAGGTCACGCAGGAATAGCAGCTTCGCCCACGCGTAGGGCGTGAACCGCAGACACTGACGATTCCTCGCTGGGATCCGACGTCGCCTCCCCTTCTTCTTCGTTAACGCAATCATCGCATTTCTCCTCCGTTAGACAGTCTTGGCAAAAGGGTTTGTTACATCGGTCGCAGCTTGAAATGCAGCTTCCGCAAAATTGGTCTTGGCAGCCTTCGCACTTCGTCATGCAGTCGTCGCAGTAAGTTTCACTGCAACCATCACATGAGCACGTACACCCGCTGCAGATCTGGGCGTCACATTGATCGCACGAGCAAATGTCGTCTTCATCAACGGTGCTGCCGCAGTCCCGACACTCGGTGCCCGACCAGTCGCCAAGCGTTGTGTAGGCACTGTGTGGGTTGTAGGTGTGCAGGACTTGGTTCACGACCGTGAAGAAATCATGCAACCGCCCTTCGGTCAGAGCCAACTTGATCGGCCCGTGGCCTTCCCCTTCGCATAGCGTTTCCGACTGCACGTGCGGATGAGTCGTCGAGTCACAGCAGGTCGCTGGGTTGGGATCAACTGCGACCACGCGGTAGGAACATGACTGACCCAGGTACCGCAGCTCCAATTCGATTCGGAAGGCACCGAGGTGGGTGTTCTCGATCTCGATGGGGTCAGTGGTGACCTTGATGGTTTTCTTGGTGAAGTCAAAATCGCAGGCTGGAAATTCGGCTTCGATCGCCAACAGGTCGCCCATGATGTCAGCGATCGCCACACTGCGTGATGCCTCCATCGTCGCGACTGCGACATAGATGGCTGCGTCGACTTCGCGTTGCAAATCGTTCAGAGCGTCAAGCAGACGCTTGCCAAGCGACCGCTCAGCACCGTGATATTGACGTGATCTAGCGACTGATATCAAGCGTTGCCATCGCTTCACCCTATCCACTGTTGGTGTTCGAAAAACCTTCGGCTGTGAGATGCAATGACGATCAACAGCGGCCTTGACGAATCCCGCCATCCGCCACGCACGCTTGACGCGGCGGGCTTGTGGTGTGACGCGACTCACGATCCGGCACCTTCGATCTTGGTCGGCGTGATCGAGACTCGGTCTCCCTCGACCAGAATTTGGTCTGCTGAGACAGGCTGGCGGTTGACACGAATCAAGTAGTTCGATTCCCTGCCTTCGCCAATACGTTGATTGAACAGAGATTGCACCGTCGTATCGGCTTCGATATCGATGTGGTTGGCGAATCCGGCGCCGTCGTTGTTGATGAACAAAATCTTCATGGTTTGTGGTTCCTGGGTTTGTTGTGATGGGGATGTGCGGTGGTCCCCGGCGCGTGTTGGTGTCGTCGCCGTCGGGTTCCGCGTGGGACGAAAGAACGACCGGCGACACGTTCAGAGTGCCGCCGGTCGTAGGTCGCAGGGGTGAAACCGGTGTCCGGTTTACAACGCTGCAAAATCGAATGATGTGGTCGCATCGAAGTCCTCTTGGTGGGCCTCGAACTCGTCCCAGTCGATGACGTGGGGGCCGAGGTGTTCGGCTTCCGGATCGCTGATCGGCTGCGAGGGATTGGCGATCAGAAAGCCGAGACGCTTGATGGTGGAGACAGAGTCGCCGGTGGTACGAGCGATGTTGCGGTACATTTCTGCTTGAAACATGTGGATGGTTCCTGAGTCGGAAGGTGTCAACGAAAAAGCCCTCGTCGATCGGCATGGTGCCAATTCGCGAGGGCTAGGAAAGAATCAAATCGTTTGTTGAAGGCTTAACTCGACGCTGGCAAAAGCCAGTGCTCGTTGAGCCATTGAAGTTCGGCATCGAGTGCCTCACTACGGATGTCGAACGGACCGAGCATCGGACCGTCAACGGGTGAAAGGTCGGCCATCCATCGACCGTCGTCGGTGGGTTCGACGTGCGAACCACGGCGTATATCGATGCTCCCGAGTCTGTGAAGCTCGATCGCTTCGCAGTACACGGTTCGTATCATTCCATGCGACGTGACGACAATTTCCATGTCACCGCTCATCGGGGTCGTCGCTGGATATTGCGGCGTGGACGATCGACCAGAAGTTGATCCAAACCAGCTTGCACCGACGCCATTCGAGTAGAAACACTCTGGCGAAGTTGCTCGCTCGTTCTCAATTCCTGCGGACCGATTCCATTGACTGCCGCTCGGGCCTGGCTGACCAAGTGATCGAGTTGTTCGTTTGATCCGATGTTGAGAGATCGGAAACGATCGAAGAATTCGTTCAGATTCGTTACAGCCGAGTCGCGAAACACTTTCGGCTTGCCGTCTTCTTGGCCAGCAATCCGCTCAGTCAAGTGCTCGACGAGCTTCGCGAGTTCTTCCAAGAACGCTTGCTCGGCAAGCTCGACGGCCTCCACGAAACGAGACTGCACACGGCGACATTCCGACTCGTAAACTTCCGGATTGAGTTGCCGCAAATAGTTGGGCGGCTCAACAGCCGGAAAGTCATGCGTGATCGCGAACTCATCGACCAGAGTTGCCGGATAGTCACTCACATCGAACAGGTCGCCGAGTCGGTCACGAGCGGCTTCACGCATTTCCGTGAAATGCAGATCGAGTTCGGAAACGGCAACAGCCAACTCATTGCGAAACGCCTCCATCTGTGAGTCAAAGTCACCGATGGTTTCACGTTTGATGAGCCGCAATCCCGGTTCGGGATAGGGAAGCGACACCGTCTTCCAGTACGACACGGCTCGCGATCGCACCGACGTGACGGCTTTGTACGCGGGATGGGTCGTATCGATCAGCTTCTTCGACGCCGACAGGTATTTCGACTCCGCGTCGAAGGAATCGGCAGCCTGAGTCTTCTGCTCGGACGTCAGCGTCTTGCGAACACCGAGCCAGTTGAAACTGAGCCTGGCCGCAGCCATCGTTGACCGCAGTCGATCACTGGAGGTGGTGACGCTTTGGGACGTCGGTTCTTCGAGGACAGTGGACATGGTAAAGGTCTCCAAAAGAAAAGCCGGAAGCCGATCGCGATGATCAACTCCCGGCAGGGGTGGCAAAAAACGAATTGAAAGAACAGCGAGCGGTCGCTAGTTGTTCGAGGATTAATGATTCAAACGGCGACAGGCTTTCGCCTTCCCCATAGAGCCAGTGTGGTGGTGGATGCCCGGATGAATACAGAAACGTGGCGAGAGTCACAGGTTGATGTATCTGTCGATGCGGCTTTGATATCCTCCTTCTGGGACGAGCTCAGTGACGTACGAACGCCCAGCCAGTTGAAGATCAGCCGGACGGCATCCCACGTGAGGACACCGTCCGGCCAGGGTTAAAATCCGGATTTTAACAGCCGGATGTTAGAAAGGGATTTCAGTTGTTCGACGGTTCTCGATTGACTCGGCGACGAGTCTTTGGCGAACCGTTGGTCTGCTGATAGATGCCGGAGCGACTGGCCGACAGACATCGACCGCTGGCCCAGGAACGCAGTTGACCCACGGACTCTGCCGCGGTCACCGCCACCGGCACGACGTTCTGTGCTGCCTGATTCATAGGCAGATCAAGCAACGCTGCCAGTCGGCAGCACGACTTGATCTCGGCCCCAGTCCAGTTGGTGTCATCGGGAGCACTCTGTGCCGAGTCGATTTCATAGAGATCACGATAAAGCTTCCAAATCGCATCCTTCTCTTCACGACTGGGTAGATCGAGAAAGAACACACCGTCGAAACGTTCGCTACGGCTGAACTCGGGCGGTAGCTTGGACACGTCGTTCGCTGTGCAGACCACGAACACATCCGACTCGTGGTCATTCAGCCACGACAAGAACGTACCGAACATCCGTGATGCCACGCCTGAGTCTCCACTGCCGTTCATTCCCGCGAATGCCTTTTCAACTTCATCGATCATCGCCACACAGGGCGCCATCGCATCGATGATTTTCAGTGCCTGGCGAGTGCGTTCCTCCGACTGCCCGACGAGCGAGCCCATCAGACTGCCGACATCGATATTGAGCACGGGCCGACCGACTTCCTTTCCCAGTGCTTTGCAGAATTGCGACTTGCCGCATCCTGGCGGTGAGAGAAGCAGAACACCACGCGGTCGATTGCGTGAGTTGCCTCGGTGCGACTGTAGCATGGCTCGTTTACAGAACGCCTTCAGGGCTGACAGGCCTCCCAGGCTGCTGAAGTCTTCTCCGCCGCGGTATAGCGAAAGCAGACCGCTTTTTTTTAGCGTTTGGGTCTTCATTTCCCAAACCGCATCGGCAGTGATCCGTTCCTGACGGACCAGTGACAAACTGAAAGCGTTCTCAGCTTCCATGCGAGTCAAGCCAGCCGCAGCGTCGATCACCGTTTGAAGTTCGGAGTCTTTCGGCAATTCTCCCTCTTCGGTGGCGATTCCCCGAGCGATCTCATCGAGTTCCTGGCGGTTGGGCAGGTCATGCTCCATCACCACGAACATCTTTTCGAGTTCCGTCGGGATCTGCACCACCGGCGAAAGCACGACCACGATCGTGCGGTTCTGCTTGCCAGCCACGATCTGCCGTGCCAGCGCCTGGACGACCTCAGCGGACTGCAGGAACCGATGAAAATTCTGCAGTACGAGAATCGCCGTGCCATCAGGCGAGGCGAGAGCGTTGATCGACCGGATCGCGGTCAACGGATCGTTGCCGATCGTATCCTGCTGCGGTTGATCGGGAACGTTCAAGCCGGATTCAATGTCCCACGTTGCCAGTTGCCACTGTTGATCGCGGCAGAGCTGAGCGATTTCGGTGAGGGCATCCTGGTGCTCGTGGGACTCGATCCAGATGCCCGTAAAACATGCTCTCACGTACTCCGTGAGGCGAGTGTTGAGTTTCAATTGTGATCTCCTGGTTAGTGACGTTGTTGATGGGATTGCTGCTGACTTGCCTGTTGATGAAACTCAGCCGTCAGTTGTTCGCTGGTGCGTTGACCAAGTGCCTGTTCAATGAACTGACTAGCTTGGCGACATTCACTGCCTGTAAAACCCTTGGTTTGGACTTGCGTTTGTCCCGTCGGCGTGACGACGATTTCGATGGTCTTGCTCATGCAGCACCTCCCACCGAAACCGTCAACTTGATCGAGCCGTCGGCGAGTGATTGCTCCGTCACGGTGTGCCCCTTCTTGCGAGCTTCGAGTTTCGTCTTCTCGACGGCGTAGGCCTGCAGGAAGCGATCGAGTTGAGCCTGTTTGCCCCAGTGGCCGTTGTAGGTGTCGAAGCGAGCCTCGCCGGATCGCGTGTCGAACACAGCCGGGTATCGCCAGCCGGGAAGGCCGACAATCACGCCGGTTGCCGCGCTGCTGAACAGCTTGACCGTGCCCCGCGTTGGTGCGTCAAGTTGGAGCCGGCGACAGGCGGAGCCAATAGCGACCTCGTCTCGAACTTCAGTTTTGATTTCCACGATATGACTCATGGATTGGGTCTCCTTTGCTTGAGTGAAATGGTTAGAGCGGTGGCTCGACGTCATCCGTCGAGTCACCACTGAACAATGCGTGATTGTTTTGCTCGTCTTCGTGATCCAAAGCTGGACGCCGAGTCATAGGCCCCGGCAACAACCGTGGTTCATCTGAGGTCAGTTCGAAAACGAGCATCTCCGCGACCGCCGCATGATCAGGTTCCTGCGATTGCATTTGCCGGATCACAAACACCGCGACGACGAGCGGCAACACGCACGCAACGGTCAGTCCGAAGTTCTGAATCACCGTAGCGATGATGGGATCGCGATGACGTTGCGATGCGATATCGCGACGATCCTGTTCGAGCTGGTTGTGGCCTGAGTAGATGACCGATTGCTGCTCATTGAGCTGGGAAGTCATCGCAGTTTGGGCCGCGATCAGTTCCCGACGAGCTTCGGCGTCGCTTTTGACCAGTTCCTTCGCGGTTTCCGCGAGTTGGTGGCTTTCTGCGACGACGGCTTGGGACTGATCAGCGAGCCTTTCGTTCTGCATGCGTTGTTCGGCCATCGATTGTTGAGCGAACGCCGCAAGCCGTTCGTCAGATGAGTCATTGCACCCGGCGACGCTGAGAATCAGCAGAGTCAGGCACATCGCGACGCGTTGAAGATGGTTCGTTTGCTTCACGAGGATTTCTCCATTGGGAAAAGACTCGGGCCAGGAGCGACTGCAGAGCACGTCTGAGTCGGATCTCCTTCGCCCAAGCCAGGGTAAGAAGCACGACCAGCACGCTGCTGGCCGCAAGAACGGCAAAGGCCATTGGGTCTCCTTTAAAATCGATGGGATAGAAACGAAAAAAGCCCCGCAATCCAGACATCTCTGAGTGAGATGACTGAACGACGGGGCTTGGAAGTGGGTTGCGGGGACTCAGAAAATCTAAGTCTTCCCAATTAATAGTGACACCAAAAACGCCGAAATTCGATTTCTGACGCGGGATTTACGTGATTTCTACGCAAATCAGGCTGTTTTCAGCCTTTCAGACTAAGTGGTTGAAATCGGAGCCTCAGAGAGAGAGAAGGCACGCCTAATGGCCGAAGCAACTAGGGTAAAAAGGCATGAATGTCGCGTGCGGCATTGCAGTAGAATTCGTCAATGAGAGTTCCGTACCCAGATGGGATTCACACCCGTTCGTCTTCAAACTATGTCCAGTACGTACTTGCAACCCTTGGTTCCCCGTCACTCATGTCCACGCAATCATCGTGAATGCGTGGGCCAACATCGCGACGACGACGCCGACGGCAGCAATGTATTTGCCAAATTCGTGGTACGGCGACAACCGCTTATGATTGCCCCAGAACCATTGAAAATGAATGAACAGCCCTACGCAAGTAACGACAAGGCCAAACGTGAAAGCTTGAATACCTCACCGGAAAGCTCAAGCTCGTGGTCAACCACGACAAGAGCAGCATTTGCCGCACGGAGGACGTCGAGTATCTCGGTTACCGCTTTCGTGGCTTCGGCGGACGCTTCGAAGTGAGTGCGAAGAACCTTCGCAAATTCAAAGATCGCGTGAAGGAGATAACACGCCGCACCGGAGGCCGGTCGATGTCATCACGCTTCATTGAACTACGACGGTACTTTCAAGGATGGATTGGCTACTTTCATTACGGCCTACGCAAGACGCAGTTGCAGTATCTCAACAAATGGGTTCGACGGCGCATCCGCGCTTGCTACTGGAAACAGTGGTACCGAGTCCGCACACGGGTACGAATGCTGTTGAAACTAGGAGTGCGTAGGGACGAAGCCATCTCGCACGAAGCAGTGGAAGAGAATACTGGGTGATGTCATCGAGTGCTGCGATGCACGTCGCGATCTCGATCGACTATCTCAAGAAGAACGGACTAGCGAGCCTTGAGGAAATCTGGAGCAAGATTGCTTCCAAGAAACGAACCGCCGGATGCGGACCCGCATGTCCGGTGGTGTGAGAGGGGTCCGCAGCAATGCGGCCCCTATCTCGATCATTGTTATCGCTTTTCCGGAATTCCGATCACCAAAGGATCTATCGTGTAGCTGACCCTCGTAACCACAACCGTTTCTGGGTGAAGCGAATTCGCGATTGCCGGATGAATCGCGGTCCCCTTATGCAAGAACACTACCGCACGGTCTCTACTGAGCAAGTCTTTAACTGCCGATGAGTCGATGACATCGCCATTCAAGTGGGCGAATTTAAGTGTGTCGAAAGGAACTGCAAACCGCGTTTCCCGAATGACGAGTACTGAACGGCCCCGATCAATTGTTACCGGCACGGATCGACCGCCGTGTTCAATCATTCTATCGCGATTCCACGATTGACGATTCTGGCCCCAGTCCATCGTAGTCCCAACAAACAGTTTTCCGTTAAGTGTTTCGTCTTCGATGCGTGCGTCGATAATCATCTCTGGGGGGCCGACGACCGGTTCGTCCGCCGTGGCGAAGCAAACCGAAAACAGAAGAGGAAGCAACGCGATAACGGATCGGTACAAAATTGACATTGGATTCCTATTTGCGATAACGGCGGCGATATGCGGGCGGCGGCGAGCGACTCAACCACTTCGAGAATGGCTACCAACGCCGCTCAGCATCATCGCATTGTTACGAGTCGTTTAGTCTAGCGTAGTACCCGTGGGCTCGCCCGCCTCTTCAATCCGATACGATCTCTGCGTCACAGTCACCAATTGATCAGGCGTCGGACAATGCCCCGCAGGGCTGGCGTTGGTTGATGCCCCGCAGGGCAGTGTTGCTTCATGCCCCGCAGGGCTGGCGCTGGTTGTCGCGGCTCGGGCGTTGGACGATGCCCCGCAGGGCACACTTGGCTTCAACACCAGCTTGATCTCGTAAAGAATCCATGTAAGTCCAAGGTTTGACGGGTGGGAGCCATTCGTTAAAAAACTGGCGACTCAAACCCGTGATCTGGGCAGCTTGCGGCTGCCCGTCACATTCGCTCCACCCACCAAACACATGGACTGAAATCACATGAAGATTCTCGCACTGGACCTCGGGAAATTCAACTCCGTTTGCTGCCTTTTCGACTCGAAAACTCGCAAAACGCAGTTTGTCACGACACCCACTACGAGAGAACACTTCGGTGTCATCTTCCAGGACACCAAGGCCGATCTGGTCGTCATGGAGGCCTGCGGCCCCTCGGGATGGATCAATGATCTGGCACAACATCATGGGCATGAAACACTCGTCTGCTCCACCAACGAAGAAGCTTGGCGGTGGGCCAACGTCAAACGCAAAACCGATCGGGACGACGCCCTCAAGCTCGCTCGGATGGCGGCCATGGGTGAGCTCAAAGGCGTTCACACGCCTTCACTGCAACACCGCGAGTTCCGATCGCTCGTCAAATACCGCAAGACTCTCGACGGCCGAATCAACAAAACCAAGAACGCCATCCGTGCTTGGTTCGTCAATCATGGGATCGAGATCGCCACGGGCGAGAAAGCCTGGCACACCGGACGCGAACACATCAACTCGTTTCGCAAACCCCTGGCTGACTGTGGACCTGACGAACTTTGGAAAGGAGAACTCGACATCGAACTGACCATCCTCGATTCGCTGTCCCAACAGATCACTGGTGTCGTCAAGAAGCTCGAAGCGATCGGCAAGAATGACGAACGCATCAAGCGAGTCCAAACGATCCCCGGAGTCGGGCCACGAACCGCTGAAATCCTCGTCGCGTGTCTCGACGACCCTCACCGCTTTGAAAACGGACGACAAGTGTCGGCCTACTTCGGCTTGGTTCCACGTCAGTATCAATCCGGCGAAACTGATCGTAACGGACGCATCACCAAGCGAGGCAACCCACTGGCCCGAACGATCCTCGTCGAATGTGCTTGGGCCTCGCTGCGTTACAACCCGTGGGCCAAGGGCGTCTACGAAAGGATCTGTGGCAAACAAAAAACACGCAAGAAGAAAGCGGCGATCGCGTTGGCTCGTAAGATCGCTGTGATCGCCTGGGCGATGCTGCGAGACGAGAAAGACTGGGACCCCAAGCAAATGATCCAGGTCACGGAATCGTTCGGAAGGATGCCGGCGGGTCTCAAGGACTCACTGCAAAACATGAAACCTAAAGAGAATGCAGATCAGCGAAAAAGTCGTCTTCGCAAGGAAGCCCGCGCGGCGAGAGAGGCCGCCGAGAGCCGTGCTTCAAAAACAACTGGGCAGAATCCCGTGAAGAGAACGACCACTGGATCTGCCAAGCCGACCGCTTCCAAACGCAAAGCGACCAACTCGCCGGCAACGCGCTCGTCTCGGTCCACTTCTCAACCAAACGAGAAACGACAAACGAAAACCTTCAAGCCACGGCGAGCAAGAAAGCCAGTATCGCGTGACTGATGCTCCGACATCGGCGTAACGAATCGGCCTTGCTCGCCTTTTTCATCTTCCGGTCACCAGGACAACCAGTATGCGCCGACTGATGTGAAAACATCGCCGTAACGAATCGGACCTGCTGACCATTTAGCTTCACTTCATTCCTCGAAACTCTGTCGTCAATCTCCCAGCCAACACCAACACCACCCCCGATCACCCCAGGAGCCCGCTGCCAGCCCACGACACGAACCACCAAGGAACAGACCTACCCTCTGTACTGAGCACCGACCCAAGTTGATGCGGACCGTTCGATCTAGGATCGCACCTTCGCAAAAGAGCGTTAGAACTATCCGACACATCGCCCTAAAGAATGTGCCGTACCGACGGAAGACCACTTGCTGCTCGTTGAAGCCTCCAGGCAAGTGCTCGCCTAAACACGTCGCCAGTCCGATTCAAGAGGCTGGAACCGTGCAATGATACCAGCCGCGTCGATCATTCGCCCTTCATTCGCTGATCCAACTGGCTCATAGCTAAAAAACTCGCCAACACCCGACCGGACATTGTCCGGCCGGGTGCGCGAGTTCTGGTATTACGCGCGCTCCTTCGGAGCGGGCAATTACTGGACGCAGGAGTGGCCTTAAAAATCCACCACGTTGGACCGGATTGGGCAATTGGTAGCGTGCCATTAAATTCCGTGAAAAATCCCCTGAGGTTATTAACGCAAAAAATTTATGGGCTCCTTGACACCGCTCAGGGGCGATGCGAAGGCCACCAAAAAAACGAGAAAATTCTCAGAAAAAGCTTGCATCGAACAGCTCTATCGGGGAGGTTGACGCCAGTATCGCAGCGAACGCGGGGAATCCAACCGCTCATCGTTATCACAACACCTGACGATGGTCCAGCGACATTGCCTTTTCGCACGGCGATACCGGTCCGCACGTCATGCAGCGGACAGTTTGTGATCAACTTCCAGCTTGTACGAAAGTGTCTCATGCATCGCCGACATTCCAGCAGTACGAACCGTGTGTGGCGCTTTCTCTCGCGCATGAAGAAGCGTCAGTGTTCTGGACGTCGGCGAACGCGGTTTCTAAGCAGCGAAACGCTCGAGAAGCGACAATTACTGGCTGCCGATCTTGCTGGTGATGATCTCGCCGCGGCACAGGTGGTCTCACTCCAGGCAGAGACGGAGTTGGAGATCGATGCGTTCTTAGGTGACGGGTTGTACGATGATATCGACGTAGACTTGTACAGTGTTCAACTCGCCGCCGGACAGACCATCTCTATCGATGTCGATGCCTATACCGATGACGCTGGCAACCATATTAGCGACTTGAACAGTTATTTGCGGGTGTTTGACGACAGTGGGATCGAAGTGACGCCGAATGTAGGGTATCGCGTTGGCTACGCACGCAGTCTCAACGACTTTGAGGGTGAAAACTACGCGGACGACTATCTCTCATTCACAGCATCGCACCCAGGGATTTATTCTATCGGCGTCAGTGATCAATCCAACACCCACTACGACGCACTGGTTGGTGGGAGCAAGGGTGACGGGAACGGTGGTTACGGAAGCGGCAGCGGTGGAGGAAGTGGCAGCGGTGGCGGAAGTACTAGCGGTGGCGGAAGTACTAGCGGTGGAGGAAGTAGCAGCGGTGGAGGAAGTAGCAGTGGAGGAGGAAGTAGCAGTGGAGGAGGAAGTAGCAGTGGAGGAGGAAGTAGCAGCGGTGGAGGAAGTGGTAGCGGTGGAGGAAGTGGTAGCGGTGGAGGAAGTGGTAGCGGTGGAGGAAGTGGCAGCGGTGGCGGAAGTACTAGCGGTGGAGGAAGTAGCAGTGGTGGAGGGAGTAGCAGTGGTGGAGGAGGTAGCAGCGGTGGTGGAAGTAGCAGTGGTGGAGGAAGTGGTAGCGGTGGAGGAAGTAGCAGCGGTGGTGGAAGTAGTAGCGGTGGTGGCTACGGAGGCACAAATTCCACCGGTGCCTACAAATTGCAGTTGCTCACAACTACCGCGCCTGTTCCTACCCTCAGTGTCGTTTCAAGCAATATCGACGAGGATGCCGGGACGAGTTTCATCAATGTCCGCCTTGATTTCCCGAGTGCGGATAGCGTTTCCGTCGGCTACTCCGCCGTTGCCAGCACAGCGACTTCCCCTGCTGATTTCTCTCTGACTGCAGGGACGCTTACATTTCCCGCAGGTATCGTCGAGCAAAGTATTCCAGTCACAATCGTAAACGATGCACTTCTGGAAGGTACCGAAACTTTTCACTTAATCTTGGCAAATGCGGTGGGCGCCCCAGTCTTGCAGGCGTCGACTCCGATCTCCATTATCGATAACGCACCGAATCCAATTCTTGACGTGCGTTTGGTTCGCGATACGGGACACGACAATAGCGATCGACATACCACGAATCCTCAAATCGAAGGCAGAGTCGTCGGTAGTTTCGGAAGCAATTCCGTGCGAGTCGAATTTGATCACGACGAAGACGGAGTGGTTGATGGTCACGTCAATGTCTCCAATCTGCCTGCCGAGTTCGTTTACGATCCACGACTGACTGACCCATCACTCCTCGATTTCCAAGGCGAGGTTCCGATCCGATATCGCTTTGCGATGACCGAAACCAACAGCAACGTGATCGAGATGTCATGGGTTGATTTCGCCTTCACCTTGGAAGCTGTTCCGCAATCCGCGTACACGGTCTCGGAACTGGCTCACTCAGTTGGGCAACCTGACGCGGGTGTCCCTGGTCCTCCGATTGTTTCGGGGTTACAGATCACCGGGCACGTCAATGCAAATGAAACCAGTTACTATCCCGGCGAAGACTGGATGTACGACGGATGCGAGGATCCCATGGGACCGCTTCCCGACAGTGGCGAACTCGCCGATGAACCGGGCGGCGATCTCGCTAACCCCTACCTCGGCGAAAGCTGTTCGACAACCGGTGGTATCGATGCACTGGAAGGCTTTGACGCACCCGATCTGCCTGCGGCCGTGACCGTCGAAATTGATCTCGATATGGACGGTGAAGCCGATGTGACCACGACGACGGATTCCGATCTAGACTTCGGTCGTTACTTCGTGTCGTTTGCCAATGGATACCACACCATTCAAGCACGCGCCCTAGAATGGAATACAGATTATGGCATGAATTTGACCGGCGCCTGGTCTCAGTATTACTTCCATTGGCAAAACGCCTCTGCACCCGACGTAACAAGTTTGGAGTTATTCAACGACACGGGAACATCGAATACCGACCGCGACACCGCAGACCCCACAATCACGGGGAGCCTCGATCAGCCATTTCGCAACATCACGAATGTGGAAGTGGAATACGATATCAATAGTGACGGAAGCGTTGATGGACAAGCTACTGTCGACGACCAGGCATCATTCCTGTTCACGCCAGCCGGACTGACCGCTGGAACACGCTACATTTCTGTCCGCAGCTCAGGGCTCGATGGCGACACAGCCGCCGTCGTGAAAGGCACGTGGAAATATTTCTATTTCACTTACTCGCCCCTCTCGCTGCCCGACATCGAAGACATCGGCCTCCTAGTCGACGACGGTGCGTCCGATACCGACAAAATCACTACCAATGCGACTTTGATCGGGACCGTCTTGCCCGCCGACGGTGACGACCTCACCCTGCATTTTGATTTCGATCAAGACGGCGTCGTTGACACGATGTCGACTCCTCAATCAGACGGCCAGTTCCTATACAACGCCGTCGAGTTGGCCGCCGGCGCCCACACGATTGACGTCTGGGCAACTCGGCACAACGATATCTTGAATACGGTCGAAACCGGCGCAGTGGAAACGTTTTCGTTCACGCTCACGCCAAAACCTCAAACACCACTGGCGGTCCTCGATCTCCACTTGGTTAAAGATACCGGTAGCAATCAAACCGACCTCGTCACTAGCAACCCAACCATCGCGGGTAAACTCACCAATAACGGCAGCGTTTCTCAACAGACGATTGAGATCGATGTCAATGGGGACGGGGTTGTCGACGGCACCACACGGACAGACGGCTCCGGCAACTTTCAATTTTCGCCAACTGGTCTGGCGCTAGGTCCGATCTCCATCGCCGCCCGAGGTGTGGCATACAATAACGCCACTTCCAGTCTTGAATCAGGTGCTTGGAGCAGTCTGTCGTTTTCGCTCGTCGCATCGACCGGCGTTATTGCTGCGATCACTGAGCTGGCCCTCGTCAATGATTCCGGCATCGCCGATGACGATCATACCGAAGACCCTCGGATCAGCGGTCGAATCATCAGTGATTCTTCTGTCCCGGTCGCAGTCGACGTTGACACCAACGGTGACGGCACCGTCGATCAAACCGTTTTCCCCGATACCGATGGGCGGTTCATCGTTGACCCAAATTTCGCCGTATTCGGGCCGGTCACAGTGGCCGTGCGCAACCCAGTTCGACTCCGAAAGCTCGACGCGGCTTGTCGGTTCTTGGCACACGCTGGCGTTCACCTACGAAAATCAAACCGACGGACCACCACAGACATCGCAGCTCGACTTTGATGCTGGCGACGCACCTCAAGGAACTCCTCCTTCGCTGTCCGGCCTCGTCACCTACCAGCATGACACCAGCGATCTGCGCGTGGAGGTGGATTCCGACGGCGATGGTGACGCGGACTTCACCACGACCACTGACTCACGTGGCAAGTTCACGATCGAGTTACGTGATCTTCCCGATGACACCGCCGCCATTTCGGTGCGCACTGTTGCCACCAATCCACAAACCAGGGCAATCGATGCGGAAACCTGGCAGTCGTTGATCATCAATTACGACATCGCAATGGTCGCCGGAGCGACGATCGTCAACCTGTCACTCGCCGAAGACACGGGTGCGAGCGACAGCGATAAAGTGACGACAAAACCCAAGGTCCAAGGCGGCGTCAGCCGACACGGCAATGGACGTGTGATGCTCGTCGAAATCGATACTGATGGTGATTCCATCGCCGACGGTACGACAATCGTGGGTGCCGATTTAACATGGTCGTTCACGCCGACCGGCCTCGCCGACGGCTCGGTGACGATCGCGGCACGTACCAAGGACACCGCCCCCGACGGGCAAACACTGCTGGGTACCTGGTCCAGCTTCACGTTCACCCTGCAATCCGGTGTCGACACGGGCGCGCCGCAGGACGAGCAAGACCAACAGGGCGACATCGACGCGGCGGAAAATCAAGCCGAGCAAGACCAAAACGCCGCCGATGCCGATCTCACCGACGCCATCAACACGGCCAACGAGGATCAGGATGCCAGCGTTGCGGCGGCGCAGAGCCAACTTGAGCAAGACATTGCTCAGGCTGCCATTGACTTGGCCACCGCACAAGCGACCGCCGCCGCCAATTACCAAGCGTCCCTTACCGCGTACACCGGAGACACAACGAGCTTCCAGTTCGATCCCCTGCAATGGCCCGACGCACCCGCACTGCAGCGTTTCACCGTCCCCGATGACGCAACGCAACCTCGCCCACCGAAAGCCAAACCGGACTACAGCGGCCCCGCTTTCGACTTTGACTCCAGCTCGTCGTTTCAGATTGCCGACGCTGCCGCGAGATCGACTTACCAATCAGCGGTAAACATCGCTAATAACACCCGAAGATCGGACGACCAAGCGGCAAATCAAACCTATCAAACCGCTATCAACACCGAGCGTACCCGCGCCAACGGTGCGAGAAAAACGGCTTCGGATGAATATCGAGACGACTTAGAAGAAGAACCTGCAACCGATCTTGATGCTTCGCGGGAGACTTATAACAACGCCCGCCAAACCGCCTGGGATGATTACAGAGAGGATCTCGATACCGCGAGTGGCACTCTCAGCGAAGCCATCAAACTAGCAGGAGAAACGGCACAATCAAGCTATAATTCCGCCCAAAGTGCCTACCAAACCGCATCGAACGCCGCCTGGAATACGCTTCGGGACATCCTCTATTCCAACCCCGCCCCGAGTCAGTCGGCGCGAAATGCCGCCTATGATGCTTATTCGGCAAGCATCCTGGCGGCAGGCAAAACCCGCGACCAAGCAAATGCCGATGGTGGCCACGCATACAGCGGCGCGGTCATCACCGCCAACGCGGCTTGGTCAAGGTCATATGCCGACGTCCGTCGAGACTACGCTCACGCGCTCAACGATGCAGCCAAAGCCTACAGCGATGATGTGGCTAAACGCAATGATGAACTTCGCATCATCAAGATCAATGTGTCAAGCACGCTCGAGAAAGCCCGTGCCACTATCGAGCGTGATACTGCCAAGGCGAACGCCGACGCCGCTCAGACACGAGATGAGCAACTCGCCGCCAATCGCAAAACCGAACAAGTTTCCCTCAGCCAAGCCGAAGCAGATCTCGGCGTCAATCGTGCAACGGCCAAGAAAAATGCACTTGCCGCCTGGAACTCGGCAGTCGCCACGCCCTGGACCGCCTATCAACTTGCCCTGGCGGACAATGAGCTTGGGTACAACCAATCCCTGCGAACTGCTCGCGCAACCCACACCACGGCGGTCACCGATGCGGACAAAGTTCGCGCCGACGCCATCGCCGCTGCCCGGCATGACACCGCCTACGACACCGCCGATAAAAAGCTCATCCTCGACCACGGCTATGCTGACGCCAAAGAAACTTACTGGTCCGACAGCGCGGCGGCCATGAATACCGCCGAACTCGACGCCAATATCGCGCAGCAGACCTACAGCAACAAACTCGCTGACATCACTCAAACCCGAGACAAGCAAAGCACCGACGATGGCGAAACTCGCGCCAATGCGAATAACGACGCCTTCCATGATTACAACACGTCGATGATCTCGGCGCGGACCAAAGATGGTGTCTCCATCGCCGACGCCGGCAGTGCTTCCGAAACACTTTCGATCGCTCAGAACAACGCCGGGCGAACTTTGTCGATCGCCAACATCAACTCCAACAAAACTTGGTCGAAAGATTACCGCGAGGCGTGGAAAACCTATGGAGACAGCAAGCAGTCAGCTTCCAGCACGCAATCCGGCGACATCGCCGGTGACTTAAAAGTCTTCCACGAAACCGTCGCCCCCTTGGATCGCGACTTCGCCATCGCGGTGTCAAAAATCGCAGGCGACGAGTCCCAATCCATTGCGGCCGCCCAGGTCGTCTACGTCCAATCCGTCGCGCCGGTCGACAAAACCTTTGAGATTGCTACCGTTCAGCTCGTCGGTGTCCGCGACCTCGGCGACGCCAATAACTTAAAATCATATCGAATCGGCGAAGCCAACACTTACTCCGCAGCGATGAACGTCTGGGATAGCGCGGTGGCCACCACTTGGTCACAACTTTTTGTCGACCAGGGCATCATCGAAACCGCTTGGGCGACCGCAACCGGTGCCGCTGAGGTAGCCTACGCAATCTCGATGAATTCCGCTAACACCACCCGCGCCCAAAACCAAGCTGAAGCCAAACGGCTGCGCAGCACGACGCTCGCGACCACCGATCAAGATCGCGTCGGTGACATCGCCGATCACAACGATACGTACGTCGGCTCTGTCGCCGCCGCCAAGTACACCTACGCCATGGACTTGGCTGGGTATACCTTCACGCACACGGGCAATACCACCGAA
Organism: uncultured Planctomycetota bacterium; assembly: GCA_963763175.1. Classification (GTDB taxonomy): domain Bacteria; phylum Planctomycetota; class Planctomycetia; order Pirellulales; family Pirellulaceae; genus Rhodopirellula. The sequence continues at coordinate 3,226,646 of CAVXOB010000011.1, forward strand.
AACACGGGCGACCGAAGTGACAATGAGCGAACTTGGTCCAAAGACCATTTTGATGCATCGGCCGACGATGAATCGACCTACCAAATCGCAATGATCAATGCGAACACCGACTTCGCCAATGCGACCGTCACCGCCAACACCGCGTTCAGCATCTCCGTGGGCCAGTCCGGCAACCAATATTGGGACGGCGACATCGACTACGCCACCCACACCAGTAACGTCGACGAAGCCAATGACACCTACAACGCCGCCATGTCGGCCGCCACGGACGCTTACAACCCCGCTGCTAAGGCAGCTTGGGAAGCGATGCGAGACTCACGGGCCGCCTCCCTCGGCGAATCCCAAGCCCACTCCGCCGAAGGCAGCTATTTCTACGCCGCCGACGACGCCACTGACAACGAAACCTACACCCATGACAAAGGCGTCGCCGACAAATCGCTGGCCGATGCCATCCTTGCTGCCAAGACGATCCTGGCGAACACCAACGCCACCACCGAAAAAGCCGATGACTCGGCCGTCATCCCGCTCGACGCCGCCTATCAAGTCACGCTCTTGCAGGCCGACAGCGCGCACAGCTATGCCGCTACGTCCGCACTGAATATCCACAACCGCGACACCTTCATTGCCGATGCCGCCCGCCGCGAAGACCAAATCGCCGCTCGTGGCATCTATGAAGCCGCCGCCTACCAAAGCTTCGCCAACGTCAAAGCCTCGATCGCCACCGCCAACCCCTCGTCCCTGGCCACGGCAGAAGCCAACTCTGCCGCGACCGATGCCATTTGGGCGAATGCCGTCCGCGTCGCCCGCGATGCCTACGAAGACGCGGTCTCCGTGGCCGGACTGATTAAGCTCAACGCGACCAACGCGGCCCAGCTCAGCCGCGTCACCTCGACCAATATCGCCACCTACAATCATCTCAATACCGTCGCATCGGCGCAGTCTGCCTACCAGATCGACATCGCCCACGCCGCAACCGATGTCACTACCGCTGATGCCATTGGCCAAGCCACGCTCGAAAAGGAGGACGTTTACGCACGAGTCGCCTATGACGACGCAGCCGCCACTGCCAAGGAAACCTTGCAATCCAAACTCAATCAGCTCGCCACCACCTACTCCGAAGACGTCGGTGACGCTTACCAACAGTACTACCTCGATATCGCTGGCGATTGGACCGACATCGAGTGGACCGATCGCAATCTAAGTGCCTACTACGGGTACTATGGATATTATGGGTATGGCTACGGCTACTATGGATATGGAGGTTACTACGGTGGCTATTATGGCTACGGTGGTTACTATGGGTATGGAGGCTACTACGGTGGCTACTATAGCTATGGGGGCTATTACGGTGGCTACGGTGGTTTATCGGGTGGATACTACGGCGGCTGGGGCTACGGCTGGGGCGGCTGGGGACTCGGTTACTACTGGAACTACGGTTTCCAAAATGGGATGAGCGATCCCGAAGCGGACCCGCACGCCGACCTGCAAGCCACCATGCAAACCTACGGCGAAACCTTCGACACCGACGCCATCGCCGCGCACGTGACCTACGCGACCTCCGTCGGTGACGCCGACATCACCCGCGCCACCAGCCTCGGTGATGCCAATATCGACCTGGCTGGAACCCGAGGCACCGCCGGAGCCGCGTACGCCACCGCGATCAATACCGCCGAAACCACGCTCTCCGCCGCGACCCTCCCCGCCGATGCGACTCAAGCCACCGCGATTGCGAACGCCAATCGAACCTACACCGACGCCGCCTCTGCTGCGACCAAAACGCAAATACTCGCCCGCGAGAACGCGGCTGTCGGCTTGACTAACGTCCAGCAGACCGCCGCCGTCGGCCGTGCCACCGGTCTGGCCACGGCCCAAGCGGGTTTCCAACAAAGCGAAGCCAACCAAGCCACTTCGCTCGCAGCATCGGTCGCCAGCGGCACGAGCACGCCGCAAGCCATCTATGCTGCCGCCTACGCACAGGCGAAAGCCAACTGGATCACCGACGTTTCACCCGCCTTCGTCACCCACGCGACCGCGATCGCCACCGCCGACGGCCAAGCCACCTACGACGTCGCCCTAGCCCGCGCCAACCGCAACGCCGCCCAGGCCGGTGCTGATAAAATTTATGCGGACGCGCAGTCCACGCAAATTCACACCCGCGCGATCGGCGCGATCTCGCCGACCAACACTCGTGTCTCATCCCTGCTCGGCTTGCAAAACACGCGTCGCTCGTCCGCTGCCGATCACACCAAAATCCAGGAGCACGGCGTCGCCGCCGCCGAGAAAGAACTGGGCATCGACAATGCCGAAGCCTCCAAGCAGCAGGAAATCGATCGAGCCAACAAAGTCGAATACAGTACCTACACCGACACCTACGATGATGCCATCGGCGACGCCAAGCTGACCTTCGCCACCGCGATCGCAGATGCCACGCTAACCTGGCAAAACTCCGAAGCCACCTCACAACAAACCTTCACGACCGGCAGCACCCCGCTCGACCACACCTTCTCGATCGCCATGATTGGTCTCGATCAGACCTACCAAACCCAAGTCGCGATGGCCGAGGAAACTCGCCAGTACACCCGCGCAGCCGCCGAAGGTAATTTCTTTGTTTCCCAAACCGCCGCCAACAACACCAAGCGATCTGCCACCGCCACCGCCGTAATTGATCTAACAACCGCTAGTGAAATCGCCCGGGTCGATGCTCACACAGACATCGACAACACGCTACAGCTTCCCTGGTCGCAATACCTCGTCGACGCCGCCACCGCGAGACTGGCCTGGTGGAACACCGCGTCGACCCAGTACGCCGATCTCGCGTCGGATCGCAACACCGCCGAAACCATCTACACCGGACGCTTGGCAACCGCCCATGTCTCACGCCAGCAACTCATTGCCACGGCGAAGAAATCTGAATCCATCATTGACGCGAACTCGGGCGCCGCCCAAGCCACCGCCCAGGCCGACGCCGTTCGTGACTATTTTACGAACATGGTTGCGCCGACGAAGACTTACGTCGACGCACTCGCCACCGCTGAGCGAACAAAAGCCGTCGCCATCGCCCAAGCCAACCGCGACTATATCGACAACGAGAGTTATTCGCACCGACAAGACGACATTCAAACCGCCAACGACACATTCGATTCGACCAAAGACGCCAAGGCCGCCACTTACCGATCGGCCTTGGCGGGTGAGCAAGCCGACCAATACCTCGACTTCGCCACCGCTGACTTCAACCGAACCATCGCGCTCGTCGCCGCTGACGTCTCCCTCGTCACGACTCGCAACAACGCCGAGAACGGCTACCGCAACGAAGAATCCACCGCGTACCTTCAATCAGCCACATCGTGGGCCAACACTGACGCCGCATACCGACAGTATGAAGCCAACTCATTCGCCTCCGCCGCATCCTCCCTCGCCAACAACGATCCCTCGCCTTGGGCTGGCTATGACGCCGGCTTCTACAACGCCCAAGCCAGCCAAGTAACAGACATCTCCAACGCAGCCAAAGCCGACGCGATCTCCCAAGCGACGGCTCAGAAGACCGCCGAGATCGCCCAGCGAAACGGAGAAACCGCTTGGAGAAACGCCTACGCCACCGCTGACGGATTACTAAAATCATCCATCGCCACCGCGCAAAAGGGTTGGGCCACGGCGCAGTCAACCGCCTACGTCGCCGCAGGCGGCAGCGACCTCGTCCTCCCCACGGTTCACCAACCCAATGAACTCACCGGCGAATACACCGTCGACGGACCCAATAACAACTACCGCACCTCGATCTACTCGGCATCGAACAACGCCTACGCTCACTACTACAACAATTACTGGTGGGGCGCATGGGGCTACTATGGCAGCGGTTACTGGTACAACAGCTACTACGGCTACGGAGGCTATCCGTACTACGGCTATAACTCCTCCGCCAACAGCGTCTACCTCTCCGCACCCGGAGATCAATTCGCTGCGTCGTTCTGGCAGGTCGAAGGAAACGAAGCTGCCAATCAAACGGACGGTGGCGCGGAGCAGTCACGCTACGGTGGCACAATCGCCGAGCAACTCGTTGCCCCCGATGTCGTTCCCGAGGGCGCGCTTAATCTGCCGCCAGTAGTCAGCACTACCATTTCCGACGGCGCGAAATATTCGAATACAGAGGTCATCGCTACGATAACTCTCGCTGACGAGCAAGCGGGCGAATACTGGACACTCTATGGTGCCGTAGATCTGATTGCAATGAGCGCGCGCCCCGAGCCCATGGAAAACCGACCTTTGAACAGCTTAGCAGCGAAAACGATTGGAGCATCAATTACAACAAAACATGATTACCCGGACGAAAATATAAATCCAGCCGAGCCTGAGAACGCACCAGGCTTTATTTTGGCTAATGTGTTCCGGGGGATCAGTGCATCAACATTGGACACCATTTTCTCACGTGGGGTCTTCCCAAACCTCGGTCCCATATTCCCTAACGCAATGTCGAGCCAGCAAAAACGTCTTGTTGGACCGTTTGGACGAACATCTGCGATTGACCTGACGCTAAAGGACTTCAGCATGGCTCAGGAAGCTGTGCTTGAGCAGGCAGTCAAGGATGCGGCCGCTATTACATGGATTGCACTTGACCATTTTCGCAATAATCCCGACGATGACTCCGCCCGTAAGTTCTTCGGTGACCCGCACCTACAAAGCAACATGAAAACATGGAAAGGTGACCCGGTTCGCTATGATCATCGTCACAAAATAAAACTTGATTTTGAACGACTTGCACTTAGCTTTGGGGAATATGACATCAAAATACAACCGGGATATAATCCGCTAGCCTACTTCGGATCAGATGCCTACGCTTATAGCTTCATGCATATTGGTGTTCCGTTCCTGAGTGCGCCGTTTAGTGATCCAACAATCTATGTGACACCGGGCTTCTGGGAGCTGAACCGCCTTCAGCGTGCTGGCATTATAATTCACGAGTTAACACACGAAGTTAATGACACTGACGACTACGCGTATGTCGTATTTTCCGGCGGTCCAGGCGCAGAGTCAGCAGCCTATCACTCCCGTCCCGAATTTGGAATCAACACCGCTTTAGGGACTGGTTATATTCATGCGACTTCGGCTGTCAACAATGCGTCAACCTACGAACGCTATGCTCTCAAGCAAATCGAAGCTAACTTCAATTTGAGCACTCAGTTTCGGGATTAGTTAAATGAGGCGCTGCGCAACCTTTGAATGCCTCCGTCTTGCTCTATTTTCAGCAATCGCTTTTACATTGATGAAGTTAGAAACATCATTCGCGCAGGCTGGCATGCTTGTTTATATTGGGGTTTTGTGCTTAATGGCACTTAAATGTCGTGAGCACGTGTGGTGGTCAACATTCGTCGGGACGCTTGCTGCATTTTTTGTTTTCTGCTTGTTTCCGCATGCGACAGGCACCTGGCTGCCTGGACGTCCGTGGATCGAACTTCTTGATCCCTATATTCTCTTTAGCTACAGCTTCGCGATCTTCATCGGTCACGTTGTTCAACGGGCAATCGGCAACGCCGAGAAGACAGGGGAACTATGGTGACGTTGCAAAAGATGATGCCAAATCGGAATGGAAAACGAAGGATGATCAAGAACAGATCGATCGTTTCGGTGACGAAGCACTGGCGGCGAAAACTCGTGCGATTGCACTTATTGCCGCCGACGTCGCTCGATCCACTACTCGCGTCAACCAACAACGTGCCTTCGATAACGAGAACTCAGCGGCCTACCTGCAGACGATGACCGCCTGGGAGAACATCGACGCGGTTTATCGTCAGTACGAAGCGAACTCGTTTGCCTCATCCGCCGCAAACCTCGCCAGTTACAACGGATCCCCCTGGGCGGATTACGACGCTGACCAGGCCGCCGCTACAACTGCCAATGTCACTGCCACAACCAACGGTCATCGGACAAACGACATTGACACAGCAGACGCTCAGTCGACTGCCGAAATCGCTCAAACCAACGCGTCGGGCAATTGGGAAATCGCCCAGTTGACGGCGCGTGGGACCTTGGCAGCGGTCATGGCCAATGTGAGCTATACTATCGCACTCGCCCAATCGACCACCATTTCCGCTGATGACGACGAAATGCGAGTGCCAACCGTGCCACTTGCCACCGACCTGGATGGTCTCTACGACGTTGCCAAGCCTGGTAATGACTACGTAACATCCGTTTCTTCTGTCTCCACCAATACCTACGCACACTACTACTCAGGATACTGGTGGGGCGCGTGGGGCTATTACGGAAGCGGATACTGGTACAGCAGCTACTACGGCTACGGTTATCCCTATCAGAGCTATTTCTCATCAGCCAGCCATGTCAGCCTGTCTCAACCCAGTAAACAATTCCCGGATTCTTTCTGGAAAGTTCACGACGATGTCGATGAGATTTCTTTCGATCTTGGCGGCGTTTTTGTTCAGTCACGGTACGATACCTTCGATCTTTCCAGCAATCTGTTCACGACCGAGAAAGCTCCGGCTGTCAAAGAGCTGAATAGCTCGATCACCGCCATCCAGCAGAGTCAAACACCGCCGACACCAGTCGCCTACGACGCCCAAAAAGTGCTCGACATCCTGGAGACGATCGATCCCGACCTGGCCGAGTTCTGGCGGACGCGCGGCAGACTCACCCATGCCCCGGTCGGCACACGCGCTATCGCCGACGTTCAGCTCAACTACAAAACGAAGCGAGAACTCGATCCCACCAACATCAACGCGAGTTCTTCCTACTTCGATGAATCCATCGCGGTCGAAAACTACGCCATCTCCATCCCCAATGACTGGGAATCCGCGCGGGTTGCCAAACTCATTCACGACGCCGCCAATGGCTTGGTCGAAGAAGAAGAGTTCGATCGCATCCATGACGGCTTCAAGCAATATCTGGCGACCCTCGAACCCGAATTCAATCAAGGCGAACTCAACGACGCCAAGAATAATGAACTCTTAGCAGCATACGGGGATGTAGCGCTGCAGGAATTCGGCATGGCGGAACTCAACGCCGAGAATGTGCCCAATGAACGCATTGAGCATTTGTTGAAAACGGGCCAAGCGGAGATGTTCACCGAGTACATCGGCCGCACACCCTACCACGCGGTGGCCATGTGGATCCCGATGGCCGATGGCACGTTCCGCTCGCTCATCTTCGAGTATGTCAACGCGGGCTGGACGAGTTCCGGTCATTGGCGATTGAAATCCTTGGGTCCAGGGAAGCAGTACGGCCCCGGCGGATCGTGGGATCTGCGCGAACTCGTCGATGCTTATATCTTCGACGGAAAACGTGTCGACCAAGCCGAATCGATTGCCTCGAAAGCCGAATTCGTATTACACTTCATCCCCTTGGGCGCCGCCGCCGACTATGCTTCTCAGGGAGAATTCGGCGAGGCCGCACTGTCCGTCGCAGGCGACGCCGCCATGCTTTTGACCGGTGGCGGCAGCAAAGCGATCGGCTCGCTCGCCTCCGGCGTCCGCGCCGCGAAGCTAACCAACGGCCTCCGCGCCACGGGCATCGTCACCGAAGGCACGATCGCCGGAATTCGCGGCTGGCAGGGAGGCGTCAAACTCGCCAACGGCGATGGCGGCTACGGCGAAATCGCCGAAGCCCTCCTGAGAGTCTTCGGCATGAAGTATGCGCTGAGTACGAAGGTCGACGACCTGGCGCGAGCTGGGAAGTCTGCCGCACGTTCTCCCAAGGGTAATTTTACTGGATCGGGTGTTGCCGACGATGTCGACGCAGCTGCGGAGGCGGCCTATGAAGTGATACGAGCCGCGAAACGAACTGATATCGCGATTGTTGCGAAAAATACGGGGCTTACCGAAATCGAAATACTAACGCTGAAAAAACATCTCTTTTATGGTACACACAGTTTACCAGTTGAAGGTGTCGGAACTTTCAGTCGAAGTCGCTTTACTGCTGTCGATGAAACTGCCTACGTCTGGCAGGCAGCTCAGGCTGGTCCACTTAATGCTGCACAACGTTCTTGGTTCCGAAAATTTGCGGACCATGAGCTGGCAGAACGCGGATAGATGGCGCAAGGAATTCCGTATAGGGATCCGACGTCTTGGATTCCTTTTGGAGAACAATGGGGAAGCGTTCCTCCGGGAGCGCATGACCTGGCACCCCCGCCGCCACGGTACGGAAGCTTCCCAGGATTTTGGTCCCTAGATTAATGGAAAATTGGATGAATAGTGACGTTCGAATGCGCGAGCTTGCGTCCATTAACTGGACGGAGTTAGGTTCGGCTAAGCATCCGGTTGATTGCGTCGATGCGAAAGAGTTTCTGCGGCGAGCCGCTTCTTTTCTCGTAAAGGAGGGCATATCTGGCCAAAATCCTTTTTTCAACGTCGCCGAAATATTCAATGTCGCGTTCCCTGATGAGTTGCTTCGTGAAGTGAACAGAACAGTTTCTACCGAAGAGTTCCCGCTTGCAAAACGCATCTCCGCTTTTCATGTTTTAGTAGGTAACATCGACCATCTGGACGCGGGTGAAATTTATTCACCTCTGATGTCAATTTTTCGGCGAGGTGGATCTATTGACTACCATTCAGGCGAGCTGATTGTCGATGATGAATGGGCGATTCCGTTACGTGGTTGGGTAGAGCGTTTCAGTTCGTCCTCGCCTTGACGTCGAACCTGACGATCCGTCACCACTCATCGCTCGTCGAAATCGATCGGGCCAACAAAGTTGAATCCAGCACCTACACCGACACGTACGATGGAGCCATCGGCGACGCCAAGCTCACCTTTGCCACCGCCATCGCGGACGCAACTCTGACCTGGCAAAACTCCGAAGCGACATCGCAACAAATCTTCACGACCAGCAGCACCTCGCTCGACCACACCTTCTCGATCGCCATGATCGGTCTCGATCAAACGTATCAAACCCAAGTCGCGATGGCCGAGGAAACTCGCCAGTACACCCGCGCAGCCGCCGAAGGCACTTTCTTCGTTGCCCAAACCGTCGCCAACAACACCAAGCGATCCGCGACCGCCACCGCAGTCATCAGTTTAACAACCGCCAGCGAAATCGCCCGTGTCGATGCCCACACCGACATCGACAACACGCTACAGCTTCCTTGGTCGCAATACCTCGTCGACGCCGCCACCGCGAGACTGGCATGGTGGAATACAGCCTCGACCCAGTACGCCCATCTCGCGTCGGATCGCAACACCGCCGAAACCATCTACACCGGACGCTTGGCAACCGCCCACGTCTCGCGCCAGCAACTCATTGCGACGGCGAAGAAATCCGAATCCATCATTGACGCGAACTCGGGCGCCGCCCAAGCCACCGCCCAGGCCGACGCCGTTCGTGACTATTTTACGAACATGGTTGCGCCGACGAAGACTTACGTCGACGCACTCGCCACCGCTGAGCGAACAAAAGCCGTCGCCATCGCCCAAGCCAACCGCGACTATATCGACAACGAGAGTTATTCGCACCGACAAGACGACATTCAAACCGCCAACGACACATTCGATTCGACCAAAGACGCCAAGGCCGCCACTTACCGATCGGCCTTGGCGGGTGAGCAAGCCGACCAATACCTCGACTTCGCCACCGCTGACTTCAACCGAACCATCGCGCTCGTCGCCGCTGACGTCTCCCTCGTCACGACTCGCAACAACGCCGAGAACGGCTACCGCAACGAAGAATCCACCGCGTACCTTCAATCAGCCACATCGTGGGCCAACACTGACGCCGCATACCGACAGTATGAAGCCAACTCATTCGCCTCCGCCGCATCCTCCCTCGCCAACAACGATCCCTCGCCTTGGGCTGGCTATGACGCCGGCTTCTACAACGCCCAAGCCAGCCAAGTAACAGACATCTCCAACGCAGCCAAAGCCGACGCGATCTCCCAAGCGACGGCTCAGAAGACCGCCGAGATCGCCCAGCGAAACGGAGAAACCGCTTGGAGAAACGCCTACGCCACCGCTGACGGATTACTAAAATCATCCATAGCTGCTGCCCAGAAAGGGTGGGCCACAGCCCAATCCACCGCCTACGCAGCCGCGGGCGGCAGCGACCTCGCCCTCCCCACGGTTTACCAACTCGATGAACTAACAGGCGAATACACCGTCGACGGCCCCGGTAACAACTACCGCACCACGATCTATGCTGCATCGAACAGCGGCTACGCCCACTACTACAGCAATTACTGGTGGGGTGCATGGGGCTACTACGGCAGCGGTTACTGGTACAACAGCTACTACGGCTACGGAGGCTATCCGAACTACGGCTACAACTCCTCCGCCAACAGCGTCTACCTCTCCGCACCCGAAGACCAATTCGCTGCGACGTTCTGGCAGATCAACACAGATGAATCGCTAGAGTCGGTTCGGGGTTGGACGCTGGCTGGCGATTATGGCCGACCGGTTTCCGAAGGACTCGTCTATACGGTTGGTGTCGCCAATGGATCATTGAGGCGATCCACACCAATCGATACGAGGATCTCCGATGGTACAAAATACTCCGCGGCAGAGGTCATCGCGTATTTGGACGAGTTGGGCACGAGCAAGGGCGATCTTTGGACGCTCGTGGGGTCGGTTGAGCTAACGCCACTTGCTACACGTTTAACGTCGAGCCTTGTCGATGTCGCCACCGAACTGTCTACCGGTTTGGTACCAGCAACTGATTCTTCTCAGCCAACCACTATTTCGCTCGATAACTTTCCGACAATGATCCTGGCGCAGCAGCGGGGTAGTCTCGCCAGCGAAGCTGTCGCGACCGCTGCGTCTCCAGTTGAGACTTCAGCAGAAGTCGCATTGCGCCAATTAACTTCTAACGGAGGCGATGGCAATTCGGAAACCAGTCTGACTCCGGAAGAACTGGAAATTGCCCAACAGTGGGGAGCTGCTGTACTTGGCCGTCAGATGTTACTAAAGGCGGTAAGCAATTCCAACTCAGACATTGTCGAAGCAGTCACTACGCGTTATGCAGATGAACCGGACGTACAACACGCGATCATTGCTGCTCTACAACAATACCGTGTCGTGCTGGCCGATTCGAACTGGAGCGATTACTGGATCGATCACGCGACGCAAATAATTTACATTTCGGATTTGAAATATTTCCAGACTCGCAATGCCTACAGCATCGCTGGCGAGCTGGAGGGAGCGATCCGCGATGACCAGCAATTCTATCAGATGTTTGGTCTCGACGAATCGTACGAAGGCTTGGGCAGCCGATGGGGCCTGGGGCTCGTGGAAACGGCTGGTGGTGGCATCGCGGTCGTCGGCGGTGTCACCATGTTTCTCGCTCCCGAGCCAGTATTGACAAAGGCTGGGGGGGCAATCGCAGTGACGACTGGCGCGAACCATGTGGTCGCGGGAGTAACATCGCTTTGGGATCGTGATTCGCGCGTCGACGTTATCAGCAACGGGCTAGAAAAATACTACGACGCCACGGGGGCTGATGCGGACTTGCGGGGCTATGGTCACGCCGGGATGCTCATGACCGACTTTGCCGCTGGCATCGCGAGCACGGGTGTAAAAGTCGCTTCAATTAAAGCTTTCTTGACCAATTCCAAGGCCTTTGCAATCAACTCCGCCACAGGATTCCAGAATTTACTGAAGTCCGGCAAATCCATCCGCCAAATCGCCAAAGTCGACAGCATTGACGATTTGGTCAGACAGAGTAAAATCGTAGCAAAGGTCGATGATGTTGCCCCAAAGAGTGTAGTGAGCCACGTCACTACTTCCGGCGCAAGGCTTGTTCCCAATCCGAACAAGACAACAACAGTCATTGGTGCCTACGGTCCCGATCTCAAGAACATTATGGGCGAGCTTGGTGTGCCAGCGCAAACTGGACACCTCGACCATATTCTTCACGGCCTGAAGGGCGGCAACAAAGGTGGCTTCAACTTCCTCAACGTTTCTGAGGACGTCTACAACGCTGGAGTTCACCGCGGTGGATTCTTTAGCAAAGTGAACGCTGCATGGGTTGATGATGCAGTCCGTCGTGGAGACGACATTCTTGTTGTTTCAGCGCGTAAGCACATGTTTGATAGCTCTGGGAAACTGACCGGATTTGGTAAGGAAGTTGATCGACTTATCAATGTCCATGGATACCGCTGGAACTCCGGCTTCACACGATTGCTTCCACCAGGTTAATGAGAAATCCATGAGTCATAATGAACGCAGGCAAAGAGTTGATGAGTTGAATTCGGCGCTCCCCGAGTCGCTAGGGTTTCATGTTCACGAGCTGGATGATCTGCAATACGAACTCCGATCGGACCGTTGCATCATCAAGGTCGTGTTTGACCGATACGATCCATCAAGCACGATGATAGAACTCGCGAAACCTGACGTGGAAGACGGAATGGCGTATTGGATACTTCGCCATATCCGTGGTGTTCCAGCGACTCCTGATGAGGAATCTTCTTTGCGGAAATTCGGCACAAAATTGGCGGACAAATTTGGAGACGTACTGCAAGGCGATTTCGCTATAGCACTAGAATACGACGAGTTCAGCAATCGGATATTGGATCGAATGTTTGAGGTGCGGTCGCTTCCACAGGATCATCCGACGCGAAAGCTGTTTGACCAGTTCGATTTACAATGGCTTCACGATCTTGAAGGATCGAGTTCAGTTTAGGCTGACGCCCAACTGAACCGACGGCCAAACGACTTTCCATTAGGACGCACTTGCAAGCCGTCGGAACCGTAACGCCGCGTTGCTGATCGCTTGCGTTCTTGGCGGGTCGCGAAGCGACCGCAGCGACTACACGAAGTCGTCGCAACACCGGGCCGGAAGCCCGCCACACTGGACGACCGCGCACCGGAGCGATAGCGACGCACACGAAGTGCGTCGCAACTTTCGGCAGGAACCCGCCACGCTGGGCTAGAGCGCATTCGCCGAAGACACGGCGACCCGGATGGTCGCCGCATGAGCCAGCCCGGTGGCATGGATGCCGCCCGGCGGAACGCGACACGAAGCGGTGAAGCGAGATTCAGCGTCGATGAAACAAACCCGCATCACCCAAAGAAAGGCTTACCAACGGTGAAAGGTGCCGACGGAGCGAACTGAGGCACGTTGCCGCCCGGCGGGACCGGCAGGTCTGTCTAACCGCAGATGTAGCTCTCTGCTTTGAAGGGGATCATGGTATTTGGATAATCCATGAACGCCAAACGTCGTTGAGTTTCCTGTGTTCGAAACTAATGAGGTGAGCGATGGCCCGGATGTGTCGAGCGGAAGTTTTTGATCCGAACGATGTCGCTGTGGCCCATGTGTTAGCCGCACTGTCAGACGTTGTTTTTTGATGGGAGATGACCCTGTCTCAGGGAAGAACCTCGACCATCGCAAACGCTGGATTGAAGAGTATTTGCAACAATTTGCTGCCTATTTCGGGATTGATCTGCTGTGCTTTAGCTCGCTCAGCAATCACTTTCATTTGATCCTTCGCTCGCGTCCGGACGTGGGACGACGAGGAAGTCGCTCGCCGGTGGTTGATGCTATGCCCGAATCGCCGCAAGCCTGATGGCAGTGCGATGGAACCCACGCGGGGTGAAATAACTCGGTCGCTGGTTGCCCGATCAAGCGGGAGGAAATTCGTAGCAGGCTGAGCGACATCAGCTGGTGGATGCAGTTGCTGTGCCAGCGTGTGGCAATGCGGGCGAATCGTGAAGACGACGAGCACGGCCGATTTTTCCAGGATGGTTACAGAGCCACCCGGTTGATCGATGAAGCCTCCTTGCTGGCATGTGCGGCGTACTTGGATCTGAATCCCATTCGAGCCGCGTTGTGCGAACGACTCGAAGAGAGCGACTTCACGTCGGTGCAGCGGCGGATAGAAGCTGAGCAGGAGCGAGCACAAGACGGATCACCTGCCAGCGGTGCAGCGCCGCCAACGCCAGCGGCGAAATTGCGTCACCGGCGTGATTCGTTCTTGTCTCCGGTTTCGATTGACGAGCTAATCGATCCGATTGGCCTCTGTGCGAGTGAGTCGGAAGAACGCTATCGAATCAAGGCATCTGGATGATCCATGATCGCCAGACTTCTTCGCCGGTGCAATGAATGGTAAGAGATCTTTCGCGAGCCCATTGGTCGACTGCCGATTTCACCTCGAAGTTACCGGAGGGCAAGACGCCGTCCAAGTAATCGTGGCCCGCCAAGATTCCTCCGGGCCGGACCTTCTTCGACCAGATCTCCAAATGATCCCAAACCGCTTGGAAATAGTGCCTTTCGTCCAGGTAAACAAAGCAAAGTGACTGGTCTGCGTAGTGGCTGGCAGCTTCGGCAGGCACTTCGCGACGGATGTGGCAACGACTCGCAAAGCTACCTAAACGCCGACGTGTTTCATTGTAAGCGTGATCAATTTTCCATTGCGGAAGATTGCTCTTGTCCACGTGCTGAGCGTCGTCAAGACGGCAAATCCAGGCATCCACACAGTCGAGCCGTTGGCACCGCCACCGGCGCAGTAAAGTTTCGGCAAACCGACCGTGCTGATCGCCAATCACAACACCGCAACCCGACAGTCCCACGTCGTTTAACCAATCTCCTAATTGAGCGCGCGTCGCCACGACTGGCCGGGGGAATCGACCGCGTTGGTTGTCAGTTACGATGTGGGGCCGCAATGCTTCGCTGGTCGGCAAATCAACATTCAAACCGGTATTTTCTGCTGGACTGGGATCCGGCAGCACGTGATCAAGATAGTGAATGAGTGCTGGGCCGAAGGCGCCGTCGTCGAAATTGAGAAAGGACTTGTCTTGGCACGCCGTTCGAACTTGCTCGTCGGTCGGCTGTTCTCCGTGAAAACCGACGTAGCGCCCTTCATCACCACGATGGACCAGATCCATTGCACCGTAAAGACAGGCGTGATTCAGCACCGCCGTGGGGCCCAGCATCCCGTACCACCGATCTTCGGTAACAAAATCCTGAAAATCTGCAAAGGCACTTTGAATCCACTGTTTCCGGTAGTAGGTTGGCGTGTGCGTCTCAAAGTTGTAGGTCGGATAGCCGAGACGAACTAACAAATCATAGGTGCGCCACAGTGATTCTGCCCAGAGTCCAGTTCCCCGGTTCTGCACGTTTCTCAAATCTTCAATGTACCTGCTTGAGCGGGCTGACTCCGGACTGAGTTTGTCCAAACAAATAAAGTCGTCGCAAAGCCAAATGTATTCGTCGGCTAATTCGGGGATGTGGGAAGAAGCCAGTAGCATGACGAAGAAGTTCGTCATGGGCGTCCGGTAAGGGCCAAGTTTGCTCATCGCCTCATGAGGGACGTGCTCGGCAAACGTCTGATTATCCGCAAGAAAGACAGGCCGATCACCGAAGATCCAAATCTTGTTTAGCCAAGGCGCGTGCATGGCCAGACTACGGAGGGAATACCGAAGCTCGACATCGTCGTGTTGGCTGTGGCGATAAAAATAAAGCGCATCCACGTGCAGCCCTCCAGGAAATATTCGAGAAATGTCGGCGATCAGAAGAAAAGTTCAAGAATCTTAATCGTATGAAGTTACCATTTGTAGCTCCGCCAAATGAAATTACCATAGCTGCTTCGCCGACTCTCTCCGAGGCTTTTGGAGGAAATCTTGGGGACACAGCTCGTTGTTCGGGGGTCGAGTCGCCGCTGCTGAGGGTAATGATGATTGGTGGAGCTTTCCGTGCGTGAAGCCAAATTAAATTTAGTGAGTGATGGCCCAAGTGTGTCGAGCTGAAGTTTTTGATCCCGCCGAAGTGGCCCGTGGCTCACGTCTTCAGCCGGACAGTCAGACGCTGCTTTCTCATGGGAGATGACCCTATCTCTGGCAAGAACTTCGACCACCGAAAAGTTTGGATCGACCAGTATTTGCAACAATTCGCTGCCTATTTCGGCATCGAACTGCTGTGCTTTAGTTTGCTCTCAAATCACTTTCATTTGATCCTGCGCACGCGCCGGACGTGGTGGCGACATGGGGCGACGAGGAAGTCGCTCGCCGGTGGTTGATGCTGTGCCCGAATCGCCGCAAGCCTGATGGCACGGCCATGGAACCGACTCAGCCTGAGATTACTCGGTCGCTGGTTGCCCGATCAAGCGGGAGGAAATTCGTAGCAGGCTGAGCGACATCAGCTGGTGGATGCAGTTGCTGTGCCAGCGTGTGGCAATGCGGGCGAATCGTGAAGACGACGAGCACGGCCGATTTTTCCAGGATCGTTACAAAGCCACCCGGTTGATCGATGAAGCCTCCTTGCTGGCATGTGCAGCGTACGTGGATTTAAATCCGATTCGAGCAGCGTTGTGCGAGCGACTCGAAAAGTGCGACTTTACGTCGGTGCAGCGGCGAATAGAAGCTGAGCAAGGGCGAGCACAAGACGAATCACCTGCTAAGAGTGAGTCACAGCGAACGCCTGCGGCGAAATTGCGTCACCGGCGTGATTCGTTCCTATCACCGGTTTCGATCGACGAGCTACTCGATCCGACGGGTCCCTGTGCGAGTGAGTCAGAAGAACGCTGCAGTGAGAAATGTTTTCTGGCCATGTCGCTGGCGAGCTACTTGGAACTGTTGGACTGGACCGCCCGCCAGACCGCTTCTGGCAAACGAGGCAAAACGCCCGCGAGTGTCCCGCCGATCCTGCGCGTCTGGGCTTGGATCAGGCGTCGTGGTGTGAACTGGTCAGCGATTTTGGCAAGCTGTTTTGTACGGTTGCAGGAAGCCCAGATTGTGTAGACGCAATGCGAAGTCACCGCACCCATCGCCGCTACCATACGCGTCGCCGGGCAAGAGAGCTATTCGCGAACGCTGATTAATTTAAGCGGTTAGCAACTTATTCGCTCCCGATGATTGCCTTTCCGGGCCGATAACGCTGGAGGTGCGCACTCTCGGGCAGCGAATACGGCAAAGTAGCTCGGTTCGATGTCTGGGCGACCAACGAGTGATCTAACGAATCGATGTCTAACCTCAATGGGCCGCTTGCCAGTAGACCTGTTCTGCTGAACACGCGAAGCATCAGCTCGGTAATGCTGCGGCGATGCGGTATGGCGGGGAGGACGGAAGCCAGTCCCAGGGACGCCCTAGCTCGCATTGGGAGCCAAGAGGATTTTGCTGAGATTCAGGCGACCGATGTGGAGACTCATTTGACGGATCTAGCCGTGGATGGGAATGTCGCCCCGTCGACTCAGAATCGAGCGTTTTACGCGCTCCTGTATCTCTTTCAGCACGTGTTGAAACGCGAAATGGGCGAAGTTGAGGCAATTCGTTCGACCAAGGGGAAGCAGATTCCCACCGTGCTGAGCGTGGCTGAGATCAAGCAGATTTTCGCCGATCTTCGCGGCGTTCATTTGCTAATAGCCAAGCTGCTCTATGGTTGCGGGATGCGGATCAGCGAAGCGCTGCGGATGAAGGATTTTGACTTTGACCGGATGGTGATCGAAGTCCACGCTTCCAAGGGAGGCAAGAGCCGCATCGTACCGATGCCCACAAGCCTCGTGCCGGATATCCGGAAGTGGATGGAATCGCGTCGCGTGCTGCACGACTACGATCTCGAACAAGGCCAAGCGTCGGTGTGCTTACCGAAGGCGCTGGAGCGGAAGTATCCCGCTGCTGCACGAGAACTGAAGTGGCAATATTTGTTCGCGTCGCACCGCCTGTCACGCGACCCACGAACCCGGGTGCTGCGACGCCATCACTTGCACAAGGATACGTTCCCAGCGAACTTGCGTGCGGCGGTGCAGAAGGCAGGGATCCACAAGCACATCAGCTCGCACGTTTTTCGTCATAGCTTTGCCACGCATCTGCTGCGTGAGGGAACCGACATTTGCACCATCCAGGAGTTGCTCGGTCACGCGGACATCAAGACGACGCGAATTTACTTGCACTCGCTCAACCGCGAGGACGTGAAGGTGGTCAGTCCGCTGGATCGGATGACGTCGAATCACGCTGCGATTGCCCCCAACCACGAAGCGGCTGCCGCTGACACGGGAGACTCGGCGCAGGCGGACGCGAGTGACGATGTCCGTGCAGCGGAACTCGCAGTAGCGGAGCCAGAAAATCCCGAGCACCTGGTGGCTAGCAAGAACGTCGATGTTGCTCACACGCTCACAGCGTTGGAGAGCGAGCTGTCAGCACCCAAGGGTCACACGCTGAAGAGCCGCAACGCAAGTCCAAGCGACGCAGGTCCAGGCGACGCGGCGACCAAACGCGTGAGTGATGCGAGACCAGCACCCGCAGCGTCATTGGCAGGGCCGGCGCGAACTCGGTTGAGGTGGTGGAGCCACGCAGCAAGGGCATTCCAGCGGGCCTCAGTCGTAGTGGGCTGCTTCCTGTCATTGAGCTGATCGGCGATTTGCGTGCGCCGACGCATGATGGTCAGGGGCGTGCCCATTGCCAATTCGGTTTCAAATTGTCAACGGAAGCACAACGTTGAAGCATTCACCTCAGTTGAGTCGTTAGACATCGACACCGGCAGTTGCATCAGTTGGCGAGGGCTGGATGTGCAGGCACCGACGCCGCACGAAGGCTCTGACTAAAAGTGTGATCAAAATTTATTGTCACTCACCGACCACAAGATTGCCTGCCCCACAACATGAACGTCGCTTCATCATGGTTCGCCGCGACGGTGCACCTGTCGCTGATCGGTCTGGTGGTTGCGGCATGTTGTTCGGGGAGCGTCGACGGGCAGCACGAAGTGATGTGCGGCTACCCAAGCTCCTGAAAAGTGGGATTGGACTGGTGCACCTCACCTACCATCCTCAGCTACCGAATCGGTCCGTCGCTGCTCCGTTTGGGGATAGTTGTACGCGTCATAGGCGGCGGTGCCACTTCGGGCAGATCCTGCTTCGATGCGGCCAAAGTATCGCTACTCGCTTCCTTCCTCCGCCGTCGGGCCAAATCCGCTCTCGATCGCCTGCTCGGCGACACTCTCGCGGGTTGCTCCGACTTTCTCGATGACGTGTCACCGTCGCCAACCCATTGAAACTCAACCGGTCCGCGGCCATGGTCGAGCGAAGTTGTTTACTTGCCGATCGACACCGTCCGGATGGGTTTAAAATCCGGATTTTAACATGGGCTCAGTTGTTCGACGGTTCGCGGTTAACGCGGCGACGAGTCTTTGGTGCCCCATCGGTCTGCTGATAGATGCCGGTGCAACTGAGCAAGCGGCCCCATCTCTTGCCTGCACCACTATTGAACTGCCCGACGGTGTTCGCATCCGAGTAAGGGTCGCCACGGATCGGCAGCCAGGTCAGAGAGTGGAGGACCGCACATGATCGGATTGCTGTGCGCTCGGTTCGCGTGTTGATTACGTGACCAGTGCCACGCTGCTGGAAGAGTTGACCGCCGCGATGGGCGAGAAAACGTTAACACGCAAGGTCCGTTACTACGCGAGTTTCGACCTTCTTATTATCGACGAGTTCGGGTTCGACAGACTGGAGCGTCGCGCATACCCCGAGCCTGCTCTACAAAGTCATCGACGCGCGCAGTGGTCGCGGCTCAACTGCGTTCGTTACGAACGTGGACTTCAGCGACTGGAGCGAATACCCAGAAGACCCACCACTGATGATTGCGATGCTTGACCGCATCGTCGACAGTGCGATCGTGATTCGGTTCGAGGGTAAGTCGTATCGACAGCACCGCACCGAACAAAAGCAAGTTGCGGCTATTCAACGTTCATAGCAGTCCTAGCGGTGGCCCGACTTCCCATCAGGTGCCGCTGCGATGAGCATCAACTATCGCGAGTTACGCGTCTCTTTACGCATTGAAGACGTATTGGTTTGGATGTCCTGGACAGCGAGTCGTCGAGTTGGAGGTCAGCTTCGCGGCCCCTGCCCCTTCTGCGTCCGCGACCTCCCCGCCAGCCGGCAACGGCACCCCACCGAACGCCCCTCGAGCGTTCTCAGTCTATATTGAGCGGCATATCTTTCGTTGTTTTAAGTGCCATCGCAGTGGTAACGCTTTAGATCTATGGGGCATCCATCGACAGCTCTTGATCTACGCCGCCGCCCGCGAGATCCAGGATCGCCCCATCAAAACAAGCAACCACGCCACCACCGCTAAACTGGTTCAATTCCTAACCGCTATCGACAAAGAGAATAGTGATCAGCGGAAGAGTCGCCTGCGAAAGGAAGCTTGCGCCGTGAAAACGACCGTCGAGGGCGTCGCGACAAAGGCAACGAACGCAACCTCCCATCAACCAACAGCCACCACAACACGATCCACCAAAGCAGCAACGTCAAAACGCAAACCGACAAACTCGACTGCGAGGCAAACACATCGGTCCACCTCGAAGTCGCCACAGAAACCGACAACCAAAACATCCAACCCACGGCGAGCAAGAAAGCCAGTATGCGTGGCTGATGCAATGACATCGACGTAACGAATCGGTCTTGCTCGCTTTTCTAGGGCTCATCGGACGGAAAGGTGGGTCGGAGTACAGTGGAAGATTTTTTAAGAATCGCGGTAGGGACTGCTGTTGCCAGCCGCCCCTCGCACAGATCCGTACGTGAGCCTTGACCCAACGGCTCCTCCGTTGGGTCAAACGATCGCGACACACCGTGTCGGTATCCGTATTGGCGAATTGCTTACCACCGGCCAAGATTTCAAGCAGGGTAAGCTAGCCCGACACGGCATCTTGACCGCTCAACTCTTGTAGTTTCTCGTCAAAGTGGTGCGGTTCACTCAATTTACTCAATTTCATCGGACATGAAGTTCACGGCGAGTCGTGGTTCCCTGTCAAGCGAGTACAGATTTCAATCCCGCGTCCATGCTCACATGTCCACCCAACCTCTGCCAAACGGGTCTTGAGTTTATCCCGAAAATTCCTTCGTCTCCCCCCAACCGTCTCGCTATAACCGGAGCTGCCGGGGAAAAGCTGCTTGGACGTCAGCACGTGAGCTTCGCCATTTTCCTTCCATTCGATACGTTCGTCGGTTGAACCGCTCAATAACGCGGCAACAATCTCATCGACGATTGGAGCGATACGGACACGTGGTGCCATCTTGTCAATTTGGCGGTACGACTTGCGTTCTATCTCAGCGGTGCATTCCTTCAAGTTAACTTTCCAATAATGAACGTCAGCGCGACTTGACCCCATCACCAAACCTCCGTGTCGCTCGATGAGAAAAGTCAGAATTGGTGAATTCCAACTGATTTTTTCCATCCGACCGTGCAATTTGTATTGAGCCATCCCCTCTTGGCTGCTGCCGGAAAGGTCTTCCCAATTTGCGATGACATGTTCCTTTGCTTGCTGCTTGGTCATCCCGCAAAGCACCTCGTCCGTCAACCGATGCGACATCCGCTCAGCCATCTTTGGTTGATCGGCGCTACCAACTCGTCGTAATCTTCCAGCGTGTTCGGCTTCTGCGGGGTTCGAACTTCTGGAGCCTGGATGGGCACCTTCACCCGTGTTTTGCGGGTTTTCTTCTGTTGTTTCGTTTCGTCGTTTGAATGTCTCATCGTTTTTTCCCATATCCATGAAAATCTAAGAACTTGGTTGCCAACGTAGGCAGCCGGCAACACCCCTGGCCTGACTCACAATTGTTAGCGTCAGGGGGTTGCCGGTTGCCCAGTCATCGAGGTTCTATAGCTTCAGCAGTTTGAGCGGCGATAAATCGCGTGATCGCCTGACGGGAGGTGATAATTTGGTCCATCCGGGTTTATCGTGGAGCAATCATTGGAATATGTGGAACGGCATCAAATACGCTTTGGGGCAAACTCCCGGTCAAGTTCACGCTGAGCATCCTTGTGTGCCTTGGACCGCTGTCCTGTCGTGGACGATGGCATGCCAGGGTCAGCAGCCTCCGTAGTTCGCTCGTTGTACCGGTTGACGGCTTCAACGGACGTGAAGCGGCGGCCTCCGAGCATCCATGATTCGAGCTTGATGCCGTAGCGGTTGCGTCGTTGGCACCATCGCAAGACTGTTGAAAGGTGAGGCCGGCGGCCAGTGGCTGCTTCGACCGCATCGACGAGAGGGAGGGAGGTTTCTTCGTGTGGGATTCGCATTTCGCGTAACTCATGAGCGTTGTGAAGTAAATCTTCACCAATGCTCGCACACGGTGCGGTACCCCTCGGGGTACAGTTGGCGGTACCGTAGTACCTTTATTTGCGTTTCTCGCCGTTACGCACTCGCCAGGTGAATTCGCAGCCACGCCGGCTAATTTCAAATTTCCATCGTGACTTTAGTAGCTTGCGACGGATCTCTTTCAGCTTCCTTTCAATACCGTCGTCAGATATTCTCTCCCTGTCAATCCATGCGCCTGGGACCCTCCGCAATTCGTCGAACGTGCCACCAAATCGCTGTTTCACCATCCAATCAAACAAGGCTTTCTGTTGCGAAGATCTCAGCCGCGCCCGATCGGCTTCAATCGGATTAGCTGAAGCCTCTGTTTCGATAGGTTGATCTTCATTAATTCCAAATAACTTCAGCCGCTCTTCGATCTCTGACACGGTCGTCCAACGTCGCGTTTCAAAATCAAGTTTTGGTGCTGAGCTCCACGCCAAGTCCGACGTTTCGAGACCAAGACCTGTCAAAATAGATATCTGCTCGTCCACGTCGCTAGCAAGTTTACGATATAGTTCGTTCCAAGACTTACCGACGAATTCGACTGATTCCTTGACTCGAATGGGTTCACAGCCTTGTTCAAACGACCGACCAATGTGGAAGAACCTAGATAATTCATCGAGCCGAGACACAAGTGCGTCGATGCATCTTTTGAGTCCATCCCAGGATTCACTTCTGAGCGGAGACTTGATTTCGTCCTGTTTCGGAGGTTGTCCTTCCTCACCTCGGAATTTCACCAGGAATTTACTCAGAGGGCTTTCGAAAAACTGTTCGCGTGAATACTCAAGCGATATATCGCTGATCTCGCTGTGGTATTCCGCAAGTCGAGCGGCCTCACCATTTTGGAGGCCATCTGTCACTTGGTGCATTACTTCAGCAAGAGCCTTCAAAGTTTTTTCAGCCTCCTCCTTTACAGTGTCCTGGCCATTGGCACACAGTTGCTGCAACGTCGTTTCCAAGTCGGCCCATACTCGGTCAAGGCTACCGTGTTCATCTCGTACATGAGGCCGGTCACTGGAGTCAAAGCAGACGCTAGAAAGTGGACAACTGTCGATCAAGTATGCGACTTCGATCGTTCTCGGTAGTTGTACCACTAGCCTCCCCAATCGAAAGGCTAAGAATTCCTTTGGGTATTTACTCGTGGTTGTTGTCATCGTGTCGGTCCAGGTGCAGTGCTACGCCCTTGCCTTTTGTAGTAATGTTGATTGTCGCGTAGGAATTGCTGCTCGTGTCGCTCATCCATCGTGTTTCTCTTTCCTTTGGTGGGCGTCGGTGACACGCCGACCGGTGGAGGGAAAGAGAATCGCCACCGGTCGACGCATCTCAGAATAGTTAGTCCCGGGCCGATGCTAGCTTCAGGTTATCAAATCACCCTGCTTGACGTGCGACTCGTTTGCCGAGTTCCTCATCCCGTTGAGCGTAGTTTTGGGTGATGTCGGCGGAACTGTGACCGAGCGTGACTTGTGCTGCTTCCAGTCCGAATGCCTTTCGCGTCTCGGTCGCCTTAGCATGACGCAACCGATTGGGAGACCACCTGTGTTCGGACTGCCATGATTTAAAATCGTTCAACTGTGACTCGGATAAACGGCGGCGATGTGCGGTGACGGACTCCCCCAGTCGCTGCGCCAGTGGTGCAGGTGCCGGGAACGCTCGGTCGCAGGCGTTGTGGATCGCACGACGGTAACTGCATGTTGTGTACGCACGGCCCGGTGTCTTCTTCGCTTTCCTGCCTTTCAACCCTCCTTGGTCGTGTTTTAGTCCAGGGCGGTTCCCACACGACAGCGGTGTTGTTCGGTTTTCTGAGTCACGCTGGCGACGCAGTGCTACTGCATCGCAGGGGCGAAACAAGCAAAGGTCGTCGTCACGTAACAAGTACGGCTCGAGGATCGCTTGCGCCTTGGGACCTATGAACAGAGTGCGAGTGTGTCCGTGGTGAGCGGTTTTATGCTCGGCCAATGTCGCCACCCAAACGTCATCGGATCGATCAATCGATGATGGTGTGAGGTTGCAGACTTCCGCGGGACGACAACCGATCAATCGCTGCAACCGCACCATGTCGGCAACGATGGGGGAGAGCTCGCTGATTGTCACTTCCACAACTTCATCGGCTACCGGCGTAACCTTTTCGGATTCGGGCGCGTCGGTGTGCTTCCGCTTGAGGGACGGAATCAAGCGTAGTGTTTCGAACACCTCTGCTGGGATCTTCGCCTCACCCGCTCCCCACTTGAACGCTCGCAGCATCAGCCTCATCGACTTGTTGATTCCCTGGCGGGTGCGTCCCGTGTCGACCAACTTTTGCCGGATCGCCTTGAACGCCACTGGACCAACTTCGGCAGCATCATGCTCAGCGTACAGATCTCGCAGCAGCCTTACCGCGGATTTTGTGTTGTGGTAATCGCTGGACGCTCCCGTCCCGTAATACGCTTTGCAGTGCCGCAAATAGTCGCGGATCAACATGGCAACGGTGTAGGATTCGGATTCGATGCCGAATGTGGGGCTTCGGCCGCTTGCAAGATACTCGCCAACGATTCGATCATATTCGCGGATCGACGTTTTGCTGTTCCAGGGACCGAGAAGGTAGTCACGTCCGTTGAAGGTGACTCTGGCACTACCGCTGGAATGCTTGCGGTATTTTGGAATGGATTTCGTCAAGATTGGCATCGGATGCACCTTTCGAAAAAGCCAAACGGGAAAGTTCCCGTTTGGGTCGTCTTGAAAGTGTGCTCGGCGGACGTCCGCCGGTCGCCGTTTAAGTCGGCAAATCACGATAAAAAAGAGAGATACACCCCAGAGGATTCGAACCTCTAACCTTCGGTTCCGTAGACCGATGCTCTATCCAATTGAGCTAGGGGTGCATGGGTGGGTTGGGCGATGCGGTTTTCGCGTTGGCCTGCCGTGTGCCACGGGACGGGAAAGGTAGAGTTTGCGGTACCGCTTGGCAAGGGGGAGTTGGGTTTTTGCCATGGATATTTTTCTGGAAAAATCGGGCAAATTCTCGACACGTGTTTTTTCGCATGTGGGGGACCGCTTGACGAGTTTGCTGGAGTTTCGATAATCTACGCCCTCCGCAATCGCCAGCGTAGCTTCAATTGGCAGAGCATCGCATTCGTAATGCGAGGGTTGCCGGTTCAAATCCGGCCGCTGGCTTCATGCATTCGAATTCGTCCCTCTCATGGCATGGGTTCGTCGGCGAAATCGTGTCGGTATTGCGAACACCTCCTTTCCTTTGGGAATCTCAGATATGAGTGAAGTCGACCTCGACGTGCTCGACTTGAAGCAAATGGTCATCACGAGCAATGCATTCGGTCCGAATGAAGTTGCAGAGATTCGCAGTGCGATTACGGAGAATTACGCGCATTTCGGCGAGCTTCGTGACGCTGTCCAGGAACTTGAGCAGGACGATGCTTTGACGCCAGCGGCACGCACCAAAATGGGTGTTTGCCAGTTCTTGTTAGGGCGGTTCCAGGACTCTCTCGAGACGTTGACATCCGCAGACGGCAGTGCGATGGCATTGTTCTACTCCGCTCGCTGTCGCTTTGAATTGGGCCAGTACGAGGAAGCGATCAGTGCCTATCAAAACGCAAAGGTTTCCGGTTACAACGAGGATCGCTGCAAAATCGGTGTTGCAGAAGCGAAACGCTACTCGGGTGAAATCGAAGAGGCGATGGCCATTCTCGATGACATCTTTGGACCCGCTGAGCAAACCGCCGACTACATGTATCAGCGTGCCGCCACCGCCGCACTGATTGGTGGCCGGATGGACGAGGCGATCAATCTTTATCAGCGTGCGGTTTCGACGGACGAAAATCATGCGGGTGCTTTGTTCGGCCTCGCCCTCGAAAACGATCGCTTGGGTAATGACGAGGAGGCATTGCAACTCTACGAGCGCGCCGCCAAGGCATTTCCAACCGGCTTGGGCGCCCTGACGAACTTGGGCGTGATGTACGAGGATCGCAATGATTACGAGAAGGCACAGCAGTGCTACAAACGGATCTTGGATTGCTTCCCCGGCCACCCTCGCACGGCGCTCTACATGAAGGATGCGTCAGCAACGGGCAATATGCTCTATGACGAAGAAGCACAGCGCCGCAACGATCGCCTCACGCAAATCCTCAGCATGCCCGTGACGAACTTCGAACTGAGTGTTCGGAGCCGCAACTGTCTGCAGAAAATGGGCATCGAGACCATTGGCGAGTTGACTCGGCACAGTGAGCAGGAACTGCTTGGTAGTAAGAATTTTGGCGAAACCAGCCTCGTCGAAATTCGCGAAATGCTGGAGCAGAAAGGCTTGTCCCTCGGTCAGTTCGCGGGTGAGAAAAAGGCCAGCGATCCACCAATCGATACTTCGCACATGTCGGCCGATGAGCAGGCGTTGCTCGAACGACCGATCGCGGACTTGAATTTGTCGGTACGTGCTCGCAAGTGCATGACGCGTCTTCAGATCAACACGATTGGTGAGTTGATCCGCAAGACCGGTGACGACATGCTCGAGTGCAAGAATTTTGGCGTGACAAGTTTAAATGAAGTCCGTGAAAAACTTGCTGATCTCGGCCTAAAAATGCGTGGCGATTGATCGGAGTGTTTCGCTTCGAACTGCTGCAGGAGTGCGATGGTGCTCGCCGGGGCGTTTTTCATACGCCTCATGGTGATGTTCAAACGCCAGCGTTCATGCCCGTCGGGACTGTCGGGACTGTCAAGGGGCTCACGATCGATCAAGTCGCCGCGACGGGCGCCGACATGATCCTCGGTAATACCTACCATCTGCGTTTGCGACCGGGACATGAGACGGTAGCCAAACTCGGAGGGCTGCATGGAATGTGCGGTTGGGAGGGTCCGATTCTGACCGATTCAGGAGGCTTTCAAGTCTTCTCGCTGGGGGCGCTGAGCAAAGTGACTGAGGAAGCGGCTACATTCCGGTCGCATCTCGACGGCGAAAAGATCGTGCTCACGCCGGAACATTCGATCGAGATCCAGCAGGCACTGGGCAGTGACGTTGCGATGGTGCTCGATCATGTGATCGCATTGCCAGCCTCGGCCGCGGAGGTGGAGGACGCACTGGCACGCTCGATTCGCTGGGCCCGTCGATGCCGTGAAGCCTCCGATCGCCCGGAGCAGTCGCTGTTCGCAATCGTTCAGGGTGGTCTCGATCCAGTGCTTCGCCAGCAGTGTGCTACGGAGCTGGCGTCGATGCCGTTTGAGGGATACGCCGTTGGTGGCCTGAGTGTGGGTGAGACTCCCGAGGAAATGTATGCCACCGCAGCGGTGACGACGCGGTATTTGCCGGCAGACAAGCCACGCTACTTGATGGGTGTTGGAACGCCTCGCGACCTGATCGAGAACATCGCTCGCGGAATTGACATGTTTGACTGTGTCATGCCGACTCGAAACGGTCGCAACGCTTTGGCGTTTACCGATGAAGGGCCGCTCAAGCTACGAAATGCGACTCATCGTGAAGACGTTCGCCCCATCATGGACGACTGCTCATGTTTGGCATGCCGACATAGCCGTGGCTATTTGCGGCATCTATTTAATGCCAATGAAATGCTCGGGCCAATTCTGCTGTCGCATCATAATTTGATGTATTACGGGCGACTGATGCGTGAGGCACGCGCTGCGATCGAGGCGGAACAGTTTGGTGAATTCGCCGCCGAGAAACTACGCGGATGGGGATACTCATCGATGGCAACTGAAATCGAATTAGACCAACGTCGCCAATAGCAGGGCGTAGGTTTCCTCTCGGATGCCTTGCGCGTTGCTTTCGCGTGGCCCGGCAACATTGAGTGTCGGAGGGCGGACTTCATTGAGCCATGCCACGATTTTTTCTCTCGCCCGGCTCGGATTTGCGATCGAAACGCTCAGTTCCGGCCTGCCGATTTGCCGGCACAGTCGCTGGGTCAGCTTGGTACCCCCGGTCATCCGTCCGCGGTACAAGATCAGTGTGGCGTCCGAATCCCGCACGTTTTTTTCGGTCCGGTCAGGATAGTAGCGAGATCGGAGTTCAGCGAGTTGGTACTTTGCAGGGATTTGCCCATCCTCGGCCAGGCGACCTGCCGGGCACCATCCTCCATGTTCGATTCCCGTTGCAAGTGCCGCATCGAGCGCCCCACGATCCACTCCAGTTTGGCCACCTGAGACAATTTTTGCCGGGATGAAACGCTCAGGGATAGGATCGAACGCAGCGAAAAGACTGGAAGATTGCATGGCCCTAATGTAGCGAAATGATTCTGGTTCGGGGTGACGCTTGCATCAACCAACTGCTACACGTCCATTGCGTTGTACGTTTCTTCGATGAGCGCCTTGCCGTGCTCTCGTTCCAACCGACGGATCGTGAAGTGGGCGCGAGCCAAGTCTTGGTAGTGGTCGATAAAATAGCTGTTGATGAGAGCACCGCCCACAGCGCCGATGACAGGGATTGCCTGAGCAGCCACCTTTTCGCTGACGACCATCCCAAAACGGTGGCTGATCATTTGCAGGAGCTTGACCAAGGGCGGCGCGGCAGTCTCACTGGCGCCATATTTCAAGACATATTTCGAAGCGTCGGCAATCTGTTTACTCATCGCGGCGCGGACTGCGAAGTACCCGATCTCCGTATCGCCGTCGGGATCCGTTTCGTTGCCGCTATCGATGGCGAACACTTCCAAGCAGGCAAGCTGCGTCTTGACATCCTTCAGATCTTCGCCTTGCGATCGCGCGATGTCGGCTACGCTACGAAGTATCAAGACAGTCGAGACAGGGAGTTCCAGCGCTACGGTGGAGAGTCCAAATGCGCCGCCCGCTGCGCCAGACAATCCGGCCATCAATTTGTGGCTGAGGAGTTTTGGTTTCCCGGTCGACGTTTCTTCACCGAGGGTGCGCAGTGCCACCTTGAGTGCAGCATTGAGTGACTTGTCGACCGCAGTGTTCAGTGCATCCTCGGCAAGGGATGGTAGCATTTTGATCGAGGCGGTGATCGGAGCTCCAACAAGCTCAGTCAAACGGTCGGCCAAGCCGTGATGCTCGAGCGTTTCTTTTGCTTCGCGTAACTCGGCAAGATCTTCGTCGGGCAGATTGCCCTGAATCCACTGGTCTGTCATGGAGTTTCGTCGCATCAATTAAAAGTGGGTGAGCCGGTCGGGAATGGGGACGATTTTGATACCACTGACCGAACGCCTACCAATTTAGCGTGTTGGGAGAGTGAGTATACCCGTGCTGATAACCCGTTTGTCGCGTCTCATTCATTTTTCATGATGTGGTGAGTACAATCAATGCAAGATTATCTCGGTTATGAATCGCTGTGAAGCTTTTCTCGTGCTGTCGGCTCTTCGTTGGATACTCACTGCACCTCAGCCATGGACCACTCGACGATCTATTCGCCACTGCTCAGACGAGTGGCACACTTCAGTTTGTGAGTTTGGCGTGGCACGGAAGATGAAGCAGGCGTCGGGGCGTTCGCAAGATCTGATTGATCTGCAATACTTAGCGAAAGAGAATTGAATGCAGTAAAACCTCATAAGAGGAAATCCGTCGGTCTGGCGTGGCGAGGGATCAAGCGGTTTTATATTGCTTTTTGCTCCTCGAAAGTTGCAATCCACCCTTCGCGGAGCGAAAGGCGACTATTATTGCCTGCCCAGTCTTAGGCAGCGCTAATGTGGCCGTCTTCGCTGACGTCTTCGAAACGAATCGAGACCTGTTTACTGACGCCGGATTCCTGCATCGTGACGCCATAGAGGGTCGTTGCCGCTGTCATGGTTTTCTTGCTGTGGGTCACGACAACAAATTTGGATTGATCGAGGAACTCGTTGAGCACGGTGACGAATCGTCCAATGTTTGCTTCGTCAAATGGCGCATCGACTTCATCGAGCACACAGAAGGGGCTGGGACGGTACTGGAAAATCGACATTAAGAGTGCGACGGCGGTCAGGGCCTTCTCCCCACCGGACAGCAGCGAATTGCTGAAACTGGGTTTTCCCGGTGGCGTGGCGACAATCTCGACACCCGCTTCAAGTGGATCGTCGGATTCTTCAAGCACCAGGTCGGCGTGCCCCCCACCGAAGGATTTGCGATAGAGTTTTTGAAAGTTCTGCCGGATCGCTTCGAGGGTGTCGAGAAACAATCGGCGAGAATCCGAATTGATACGAGCGATCACGCGTTGCAGGGAATCTTTCGCTGCCGTCAAGTCTTGGTACTGTCCATGGAGTTCGTCGTAGCGGACCTGAAGCTCATTGAGTTCGTCGAGCGCTTCCATGTTGACGGAGCCAACGTTCTGGACCGCCGCACGAAGTTTACTGATTTCTGCATCGACTTCATCGCGATCCTCAATCTCGGCGAGTTCATCGGGTGGCTCGTCGTTACGAAGGTCAATGCCATAGTCCTCGGCGATCCGATCTGCGAGTGTGTTGCGTTTGAGTTCCGCAGCGTCACGTGCGGAAGAGATCGACGCGACTTCTTCCGTGGCTGCGGTGACAGCTTTGGCAGCATTCTGCGATCTCGACTGCACCGACTTGGCCGCCCCACGTTGGGCTTCGGCGCGGTGGGCGAATTCGCGGAGTTGCTCGTCAATGGTGTCGAGTTCAACGATTCGTTCGGCTAAACGATCTTCGGCGCCGATGATGCTGGATTCAATTTGACTGAGACGTGTACGAGTATGCGTGATCGCGTCACGGATTTCTTGTTTGGCCGCTTCTCGTTGGGTTTGGTCTCGACGCGCCACCTCCGCTGCCGTGGCGAGGGACTCGACTCGCTGCTCCAATCGTGCCGATTCGACTGAGACGCTCATCGCTTCACTCTGGACGGATTGGAGCCTCGAAGTCGCGTCGCCGAGTTTCGATTCGATTGCCGAGCGTTGTTGCTCAAGTGTCTCAATCGCGGATTTCCCCGCGAGGATCGAAGCATGCAGTTCGGAATCGTGCTGTTTGGCGATGTCGAGCGAGTGCTGATGTTCGTTAATCGCACTGCTGAGTTGGTCGACCGATGACTGGCGAGCCGCCAGCCGCTCGGCAACGTGATGGCTGCGGGCTTCGGCGGCAGCGTGGGCGGTGATCCCGTTGCGCTGCGAATGCTCGTGTCGTCCGAGTTCGGCGGCGTGCTCGTCGATATCGGCAGCCAGACGTGCCAGCTCTTTTTCACCTTCGCCGATTTGAAACCCATAGTGCTGCATCTCAGTCCGAGCGGCCTGCAGTTCACTGCGGCGGCTGATTAATCCATGCTCGCCGCCTGGAGGTCCGAGAACGCTCGATCCATCGTTATCGAGAAGATCGCCGGAGGCGGTAACAAAACGCAATCCGGCACCTGAAAGTTTTCGCAAACCCATCGCGGTCGGCAAGGAGTCTACCAACCAAGTATTTCCTAAGAGATGGCGGGCGAGCGGTTTCAGATCTTCATCGCACTCTACCATTCGGTCCGCTCGTCCGATCACACCGGCGAGCCCATCCAGACGGATCTGATCGCCAGGCCTACGGTTGGGCAGTTCGTCAAAGCGGATGATGCCCACGCGGCTTGAAATTTTAATCACGCCGGAGGCGATGGCGTCATTGACCTCAGGACCGCGAACGATCACGTATTGACTACGTGGCCCGAGCGCCGCATCGATCAACATCGCGACTTGACGATCAACATCAAAACACTCCGCGACCAATCCAACAAGCTGACCTCGGTGCACACTCTCAGGTAGATGTAGAATTTCGCGCACGCCGCCACTGACGCCCTCATGTCGTGCCTCGAGTTCGCCGAGCACCTTGGCTCGTTCAGTGATACCTTGCAGACGAATTTTCAGTGAACCGATCTCATCACGCCGACGCTCAAAGAGTCGGCGAGTTTCAGCGAGTTTCGCGTCGGCGATTTCGATCAACTTTTGCGACGCCGCTATTTTTGATACGAGCTCGTTGAGCAGCGCGGCGGCGGCCTCATGATCGTCCTGGGTGGATCGCAGGTTTTCATGCGCGACATCGAGATTGCGTTGCGTCTCCGCGATCGCTCGTTTGGCTTCCACAATCTGCTGCGCGACACGCTGCCGGTTGGCTTCGTGGTCGGCGACGCGGCGGACCGACGCGAGGTGTTCGCGTTGCAAGGCATCACGCTGGTCGGCAATCGCATGGACCTCGGCTTGTAGGCGATCTCGGTCGGCCGTGATCATTTGTTTTCTGGCAAGGACTTCGGCGGCGTGAGTCTGGGCGACTTCCCAGTCCGCAATGGCTTTCTGCCATTCAGCGGTGGCGCTACCTGCCGCCGTTCGGGTGACGCGCAGGCGGCGATAGTGTCCAGCCAAGGCACGGCGTTGTTCGTTAAGGGTGGTGTGATCAGATTCTCGTCGTCCTTGCAGCCGAGCGATTTCGCCAGACAGTTCGCCACGTGTCCGCTCCGCGTCCCGGGCTTCTTCGGCGATTGCCTGCAATCCCAATTCGGCGGTCTGACGTTGCTCTTCGAGCGACTCGCGTTCCTGCTCCAGCCGAGCGTGCTCCTGGGTCGATTCCTTCAGACGCGTTTGAGCTGATTCGAGGTCGCTGCACAGAGCCAGCCAATCGGTCCAGGCGACGACGGTTCGCAGTTCCTTGAGTCGATCGCTGGCTTGGCGATAACGTTCGGCTTTGCCAGCTTGGCTTTTGAGTGTTTTCAGCCGCGTGGCGACTTCGTCAACGATATCGCCGAGCCGAGTCAGGTTTTGCTGGACGCGTGCGAGTCGCCGTTCCGCCTCCACTTTTTTCGCTTTGAAACGGCTGATGCCTGCGGCTTCTTCAAAAATTGCACGACGGTCTTTGGCGTTGGCCTGCAACATCCGATCGACTTTACCCTGTTCGATCAAGCTGTAGGCATCGATGCCGATCCCGGTCCCGCGAATCAGCGCCCGGATGTCCTTCAACCGCACGGCTTGATTATTGATCAGGTATTCGCCTTCGCCACTGCGGTAGACCCGGCGGGTGACGTGGACTTCGAGGGCGTCGACGGGAAGTTGGCCGCCAGTGTTGTCGAAGACGATCGTGGCTTCGGCGGCCGCTGCTGGACCACGGGTTTGAGATCCCTTGAAGATCACGTCGGACATGTCTTTGCCACGCAGGCTTTTCGCACTCTGGCTGCCCAACACCCATTTCATCGCATCGACGATATTGGATTTTCCTGAACCATTGGGTCCGACGATGACCGTGATTCCATCGGGAAAATCAAAGCGGGTACGATCCGCAAAACTCTTGAATCCGGCCAGCTCGAGCGCTTTGAGCATAAGAGAAAGACAGCTAGCCGCGAGTAAGAAACCAAGAAATTGCGAAAACCTCCGTCAGATTAGCCAAATTTGCTGGAAAATCCTAGTTGGATGTCAAATCAACACCGCCACAAGGCAAATCAGCACGATCAGCAACCCGACCGCCATTTTGCCGACGGTGCCCGTGGTCCGTCCCCAGAACGCGGCGTGACCGATTCGCCAATTCTCTCGCCACGGTTTGCCATCATTCCATTCGGCCAGCATTGCGCCGGCGGTGGCTCCTAAGCCACCAAACAGCAGGGCGGCGAGGACGGGGCCCACCAAGGGAATGGGCAAACCAATGATGCTGCCCACGATCGCTCCGATCATCGAACCGGCGATGGCCATGATCGTCGCCCGGCGACTCGCTCCCGCCCGGCTGGCCCCGACCGCACCTGCAGCGAATTCGAGGACTTCCCCAATGATGGCGGCCAAAAATGCCAGCCCCAGAGGTACCAGTCCGATCTGTCCCCGTCCGGATTCCGGTCCCAACCAGACGTAGACGCCAATCGTCAGTACGGCGAGCCAATTGCCCGGCAAGGCGACGAGATTGAGCAGCCATGCGGCTATACAGATGAAAACCAGCAGCGACGCCATCAAAAATGTGCCGCCCGACGTCAGTACCGGGCGCGCTGACTCGTGAAGTCCCGTCAACCAGCCAGACGAAGTCGCCTTTCCGGTATTCGCCTCGTCCACAACGGCGACAACGAGCGAGTGAAAAATTTCGGTGGTTTCGAACATGATTCGATGAAGTCCCTGTAAACGGCGAACCCGGGCTCGGCAAATACCGTCTCAAAGGCACCGCAAAAAGCATGGCGATTGCGAACCTTTCGACAACGTGGAAAGCGACTGTGCGAGCGTGCGGCTTCGTCGGCGGTTCCAAAATAGGTTGTAACAATCCGCCGCTGGAAGTGGAACGGCGCTGTGCCACCCGTTAATATAGACGAGACGAATTCTTGCCACCCAGCTTCACCAAGCGAGAGGACAGTAGTATCCATGAACGCAAGAGTTTTAGATACGAACGTGCTGGTTTTGAACCGATTCTACATGCCGATCCGAGTCGTCAACGTACGCCGCGCGATGACGTTACTCTATCGCGACTGCGCCGAAGTGATTGATAGCGACGATGGTCAGTACGTCAGCTACGATTTCGATTCGTGGTGCGAATTAAGTCAATTGGCATCCCTGGACAAACAGCCGGGCGAGGAATATTTGCAGGCGGTCGAATTTGAAATCAAGGTCCCACGGATCGCTCGCTTGACCCGATTCGACAAGATGCCCGCCCAAACGGTGCGTTTCAATCGTCGCAACTTGTTCGCCCGCGATGAGTATCGCTGTCAGTACTGCGGCAAGACTGAGCCGATTGCCAAACTCAGTCTCGACCATGTCGTGCCGCGTTCTCACGGCGGAGCTACGACGTGGGAGAACATCGTCTGCAGTTGCCTGCGGTGCAATAGCCGCAAGGGTGGACGGACGCCGCAACAGGCACACATGAAATTGCTGACGCATCCGACGAAACCAAGATTCAATCCACTGATGACGTTCTCCTGCGACGATCCTCGATATGAATCGTGGAAGACGTTTTTAACGCATCCGTAATTTCCTTTGGGCGTGCCCGAGTCTACTGGGGCGCGCCCGAGTATTGAAGTGAGTCGGCTACTTTTGCTGGGTGGCAAGTTTTCGGAAGTAG
The DNA here is from genome assembly GCA_963763175.1 of uncultured Planctomycetota bacterium. Taxonomy (GTDB): domain Bacteria; phylum Planctomycetota; class Planctomycetia; order Pirellulales; family Pirellulaceae; genus Rhodopirellula. The sequence continues at coordinate 3,261,530 of CAVXOB010000011.1, forward strand.
GCTTCGATCGCTTCACGGTAGTGCGTGGGGAGGTCGCGGCTGATCTGTTGCAATGATTCTTGGCGTTCAGCGGGCGGAAGGTTGCCCCACCCGTTCTTGTCGCCCGTATCTTTGCGGTCCACGTCGCCCTGGCCACTAGCTCCCGCGATCTGACTGTCCTGCATCGGCTGAGACTGACCATCGCTGGGGTTGCCGCCTTGCTGGCTACCTTGTTGTTGTTGTTGTTGTTGTTGTTGCTGCTGTTGTTGTTGTTCAGCCTTGTCGATCAACTTCGTCAGTTTGTCGATGATCTCCTGTTCACGCTGTCGGGTGGGATCATCGGCGCGGCCGAGGTCCAATCGTCGCGTCACGTCCGTCATGAGTCGTGAAATCTCATCGAGGGAGTCCACTTTGAGGGGCTTGATATCGGCGATCATCATCTCAGCGATACGAGCATACCGAACAGGAATCTCTTCTTTGTGCTGCAACAGAGTCCGCAGTTCCGAAAGCGTTTCTTTCGTTTTCAAGAGCGAGTGATAGCACACGGCTCGGTAGAACAGTAGCGAGGCAGCATCGGGCGAGATTGCAGGATCAACTTCCGCGAAGATTGGCAAGGCTTCGTCGTAGTAACGTGCCCTGACCAGTTCGCGGCCGATCCAAGTCCGCAGGGCGGCACGGATTTCGGGCGGCAGCGATTCCATCGCGGCATAATCGGGTCCACTCGGATCAAGTCGGGGCGGCAGTTCCAGCAACCGATCTCGCGCTCGATCCAACATCTCATTGACCGCGTTGATTTGCAGGGCAGCTGCATCGACCCACGCCGTCAATGGCTCACTGTCGTCTTGCCGAACGTCCCTGAGGAATTGATCTGTTGAGCGACCAATTTGTTCCGGTGGTGCTCCGATCGCATCGAGCGAATGCCGAAGTACTTCGGACATGGCGTCCACATCAAGAATCTGCCAATCCGCATTTTTCTTCAGAGCCTGATTGTTGATTCGACCTTTCAACGGGCGCAAGTTATGATCATCCAAAGGAGGCGCCTCGTGTTCGGGAATCAACGATTCCGGTGGCAAATCAGGTTCGGACGGAGTGTCATCGATCTGCGCAGGCTCCAACGCGGTATGTGACGAATTCGGTGAGTCGGCAAGCAACGCGTGGCGGGTGGTGAAGCAGGAGATAACGAGGATGGAGGCGAAAATGGCTGGGCAGAGAGATCCCACTTCATATGAATACATTGGCCTACAGGTGTAGACGCCGGTTTTCTGTGTAGTTCGATCGGGCTGTATTATCGTTCGCATTGGTTTCTCTTTCCCAGCTTACGAGGTCATTGGTTCTGTTTCGTAACCAGGTCACGCGTGATCTGGTAGAGTCGATCCTGTCGTTGTGCCAGATCGCGTAACAGGGGCAACACTTCTTCGCCGCCGGAACGATCTTCGCCCGCCTCTTTCTGCTGCAATAAATCGCCGTAGCGATCCGTCGTCGTGTGGATCCGTGTCTGCATGGTCCGCAGCAACTTCAGTTCCGCCAGGACTTGGACGAGCGGCTCTTCCTCTGAGCCTTGGCCCCCGGGTTGCCCTGGCTGTTGCTGCTGTTGCTGTTTCTTCTCGTTGTCACGCTGGGCTTTGGCGAGCGCTGCAATCATCTCCTCCAGTGCTGCCAAAATATCGCTTTGAATGCCTTGGGTGACGGTGTCTATTTTACTCTGTCCCAGTCGCGTGGTGACGCGTTTGGTGTCATCGCGGAGCTGCTGGATCACCTCGGGGAATGCGACGCTAGAGCCTTCCTCTTTCAGCAGCAACATGGCCCGGTCGGCTTCCAGCGTGACTTTCTGTTCTTCGAACGCCAAATCGCCCGACTTCAAGTCCGTCGTGCGATCGCGCTGTGACTGCGGTGTTTTCGCCAACTGCTCGGTCTCATCGAGCACGACCGATTGCATCGCCGCCATCTTTCGTAGTCGTGATTCAAGCTTAGCGAGTTCGCGTTGGATCTCCTCTTCACGCAGTTGCCGCAGTATTTTTTCGAGCCGATCGATCGCTTTACGGAGCTCCTCTTCGGCTTGACGCTGCTCCTCAGTCGCCTCGCCCCGCTTCTCCTGAGCAAGTTTTTGCTGAGCCTGCTGCATCCGCTTGATGGCTTTTTGCAGTTGATCTTGAGCGTCCTGCTCGGGCGATTTGGGCTGCTGCGGTGATTGCGTCTCGGAGGGATCGCTTTGACTATCTTCCGATGATTGTTCGCTGGGCTGAGCCGATTTATTCGAACTCTTCTGATCTTGAGACTCTTTCTGGCCGCTGACATCTTGCTGTTCGCCAGCGTCCTGTGGCTCCTCTGCGTCCTGTGGGTCGGAGTCCTTCGGGTCGGAGTCCTTCAGGTCGGATGGATCTTTATCGGCCTGCTGTTCGTTCGCATCCTTCGAGGTGGCGTCTTTGGGGTCGTCGGTAGGTTTCGACTCGCCTTGCTCAGCAGAATCATTTGGCTCTGTGGACCCGCTCGGGGATTCGTTGGGGTCTTTGGATTCGTTGGACTGGGATTCCTCGGGGTCATCCTCGCGGAACGTCTTCTGGACGGCCTCGGCGCGCTTGGAAATCTCTTCTTGCTCTTTGAGCACTTCATCGAGTTCGACGCCATTCTCCGTGCGAGCTCGCACGCTCCGTTCGTTACGCTCGGTCAGCCGCAACTGCTTTATCATTTCCGCGATGCGTTTTTTCTCATCCCGAATGCGAGAACTGCGGTCTTCGCTGAGGAGCAACTTCAGTAATCCTTCGAGTTCGCCCGTTGCCGTTTTCTGGTCTTCGAGTGCTTTGGAAAGCTGGCCGCTGGCGATCAACGTGCTGGCGCCACGTAATTTTTCAAGCACGAATCGCTCGCGAGATTGGCGGGCGACACGTTTGAGCAGCGCCGCCCGTTCTGGATTCTCTCGGGCTTCGACGTCTGCGAGTCGCAGCAATAACTCTTCGAGGTGTGCGTACCGTGCCGCAACGCTCGTCTGCTTGGCGGCCAAGGGATCGACTGGTTGTTCGGTCTCAGTGGCGGTCTGAGCTTGTGCGAGATGAGCCACCATGCAGTTCGGGGCCACGCAGAGCACAAATGATATGACCCACCACAGATTGCTGCGGACCGGGGCGGTCATTCGTTGGTGCGTTTCAATAACGGGCATAGTGCTTCTGGGACCAGGGATGTGACAGTGAAATCTTACCCGAGAAAAAGGCCGCGATCTAACAATGACTCATTTGAACAGATCCAGAACTCGATTCTTCTGTTCGTCCTCGGTTTCGTCCAACAAACCTTCTTGGTCGTCGATTAATCCTCGCATCAGGTCCAATATCTCATTAAAACTTTCCAGGTCCAGCATTTTTTCCAGGACGGCGGAGAGTTGTAACACGATTTCGTCGTTGGTCGCGACGGCTTGCCGAACAGCCTTTTCCATGTCCGCCGCTGTCTCAGGTGGGACATTTCCATTCGCTGCGGGATCCGACGACGACATCAAAACCCGTTCCAACTCGACAATTTGACGTCCAAGACGTGGAAAAGGTTCCTCGACGACTCGACTCAGGGGTGTGCGAACACCTTGTTCGAGCCGCTCGCGACGATCGACTGAATCGATCCGGTTGTTGATCATTTCGAGCACGATATCATCCAGTCCGGCGATGATCCCGGCGAGTTCGTCAGTCGACTTGGACGCTTGCAATCCTGCTTGGCGGATCCGCAACTGAACCCGCTGGCGGGCGCAAACTCCTCTCGCTGGGCATCGCTAATCGATTTCTGCCCACTTGATTCGTCTTTGTCATCCGTCGCATCGCGGGCGGTCTCGTCGGTCGCTGGTAGATTGCGATTGACGGGCGACGCCTGAGCGGCGTCATTGGAGAGTTGCCCCATTACGTCGGTGGCTTCGGTTTCGATCGCTGTTAGGCTTTGCCGCAGCCTGCGAGTCTCGTCGATGACCTGTTCCAGCCGGGCCCGAAACTCCAGTTCTCGGCGTTCGAGTGTCGCCAGCAGTGCTTCGGCTGTGACGACTTGCAGCCGAACGAGTTCTCCCTGAGTCACGTGCGCGGTATCGAGGTTGAAGCGGTCTTGCGCGGTGGTGCCGATGGTAATCGATGCGCCTGGAGCGATGGGCTCCAGAACCGCCTGGTCGACAAGATCACGAAGATCAATAGCCACTTCGGCTTGACCTGCTCGATCCAGTTCAGGCTTAATCGAGTGGATTTGCTCACCCGAAGGTAGCGTCGCAGGATCAGACGGCGTTTGCTCATCGGGTCGGTCCTTCTCCGCGTCCGGCTGATTTCGCACTCGCATCGTGAGCGTTATTTCATCGACGCCGTAATCGTCGGTGGCGGTAGTCGTCATGGGAAGTAACGCAATCGGCGTGATAGCGCTGCCAATCCCCTTGAGCTTCATCGTCGTCACCGGCGGTTCGTCGCGAACCGCGCCGATGAAATAATGATACGCTGCCTGCGCTGAAATGCCTTCGGCATCACGTGGGACAATCCGAATGGATGTTGCATTTCTCACATTATCGAGTCGCAACGTAAAACTCATGTCGTCGTCCGAAATCGTGACTGGGACAACTTCGGCCCCAGGCAGCTCACCCGACCGTGTTTGGCCGGGCGCTGCCGCAGCAACCCCACCGCCCAACGCGGTCGCTTGCGATCTTGCTTCCGTATCGGCACCGGTTACGACCACGTCGACGTCACCCAATGGCGCGCTCGCGCGACCCACCAAGGTGAGCGAGCTGCCTTCGCGGATTCGCACGCCTGACTGATAGTCGAGTTGCTGATCGTACTGCTCGTCGACCGAGAACACCCGCAAGTAATCGGGGTAACGAACGTGCATCCGCATGTCCGCGATTGCAGGTGGATCGACCGCTTCGATACGGAAGTCACTGAGTCGGTCGTCGAGACCGCGGATCGTCAGTGAAACCGAATCCGCGAGCGACGCCAGCGGCGGCCCGTCCAAAACGAACGATTGGTAGCCATCGACCACACGTCCGACCCGGCGAAGATTGCTTTGCCCGCGTTTGCCTTGGTCATCCACGTACGACACCGTACAAAGGGCGGGGACTTCGTGACCATGTTCCTCTCCGGCGCTTCGAATTCGCAGCGTCGCGTTGCTGCCGCGAGCCAATCGCACGACGCCGTTAGTGAACTCGACCAGTCGAGATGCTCCTTCATCGTTCTCTGCCGCCGTAATGATGGGCACTTCCACACCGACCATTTCCAATTGTGCTCGGCGCGGCCAAGGCGAATCCGACCATAATGTCAATCGGCTGATGGCGCGAGCAAATGTACTCGGGCTGGCGACGGCCATCATCACGACGGCGAGTAACAGCGGGATGACCAGCACGAGTTTTTTTCGAATCGGGTCGGGGCGAAAGATGCGACTCAGATCGACCTTGGAGACCTGCTGCTCGGCTTCGTGGATCACCTCCTTCATAAACATTGGACTGTGCGCATCACCATCGCGCGGTGTCTCGCGCAATTGCACTGCCGTCACCAGCCGACCACCCAGTTCGGGATGCTGGCGTTCGATCAATAACGCCAGCGAATCATCCGGCAATTTTCGGCGCAGTGGTGCGATTAAAAATCGCCAAAGCAGGACAGCGGCCACCGCCAGCGTCGCGATCAAGACCACCGTTCGCGCCGAACGCGGCATCTCACTGCCACCAATGCGCACCGGGAGATAGTCAATCAGGAACGCAATCCAAAATGCAGCAAGGATTGCTGCAGAGACCCCCAATAACGAATCCCACACGATATACCGGCGCACTCGATGTCGCAGTCGCGATAACAGTGATTGCAATTTGGGATGCATTGCGGGTTGAGTTGGGAGTTGAAATATAGTGAACGGTGACGTGCAGCATCATACCAGCTCGTTGTGCGAAGTGGCAGCCAAGTTGTCAAACGCTCCTGACAGCTCACCCCCTCCCTGCAAAGTCGTGAGCTTTGGGAGCCTGCGATGGCATCCGCCTACTTTACCCTCCCAAAGAAGCAGGCTTCCAATCCCCGACAGCCGCGTCTGCTAGAAACATTTCGGCCTCAATATGATAGACCGACCTTGAATCGAACGTTCCGCGACTCTACGGATCACGAACACTTACCGATCACGAAAAGTGAAGTGGAGGGGGGAAAAAAACTTGACAAACACAACGAGCAATGTTGCAACCGTCAACCTAAACCGCCAAAATGACCTGTTTTCCGAGACTTTGCACTGAATGCGACCGCGTGTCGCCTGTAATCAAGTTAGGCATTCAGCCGTATGAACATTCAATCTCAATCCAGAAGTACCCCATCTGCGGTGATCCTGATTTCGATCGGCTTCTTGCTCGGCGCGATCGTCGTGGGGTCGTGTTGGCTTTCGTCCCGCAGCGGCAACGCAATTCGAAACGATATCGTCAGAAACGTGACCGTTGACTATATGTACGAGACCGATCCTGGCTCAGCGTCGGGAAATAAGGACCTCGCTGTCGACTCTATCGAATTCCTTCCCGGATATGTCGTCATGACTGACAAACGCGGCAGGACACAATTGCTTGCGTTAAATCGGCTTCGCCGGTTCAGTTATCAACCAGTAGAGCCATAGTGATGAGTCGCGTGACATGGTTTTGCCGCCGGCGAGCTTCGATACCAAATTCACTCGTTGCGTGAAGGCCTTCAAGTGATCTTCCGGGATGGTGGGGACATCTCACGGAGCGAAATGCGATTCCGCCAGCGATGGCAAGCGAGCTGACACGCTAACTCTTCGGCGACGGTTGCTTTCGCCTTCTCGCGAGATTAGCTTGTACTGTTCTGAGGATTCGTCCTTCCCTCATTTCCCACTCCCACTCCGCTGAGCCCCACCCAAATGCTTCGTAACTTTTTGTGTCACCTATCGCTTTTCGCGACCCTCGTCACCGCATCTTTTTGTGTTGCCCAGGAGGCCGCTGTTGAACCAGCGTCTCCGCCGAAGGCCAATACGGCGATCGATCCCGTTCCTCGCGATGCCAATTGGATGAAGCGACACGATAGTTTTAACAAGCGAGTGAAGGAGGGCAATGCGGATCTACTGATGATCGGCGACTCGATCACCCATGGTTGGGAAGGTGCAGGCCGCGAGGTTTGGCAGAAGTACTATGGTGATCGCAACGCAGTCAATCTTGGCATCGGTGGCGATCGGACGCAGCATGTTCTGTGGCGGCTGGAGAATGGGAACATCGAAAACATCTCGCCAAAACTGGCCGTGTTAATGATTGGCACTAACAACAGCGGAAGCAATACACCGGAGGAAATTGCTGAAGGCGTTGACGCGATCGTCCAAGAGTTGCGAACCGAGCTTCCCAAAACGAAGGTGCTCGTGTTGGCAATCTTCCCGCGTGGGGAAGACGACAAGGATGCAAAGCGCCAGGTGAACATGAAAGCGAACGAATTGATCGAAAAGCAAGTCGAAAACGAGGAGATGGTCTCCTTTCTCGATATCAATTCCGCTTTTCTGAAGGATGATCGCACGCTGCCTCGCGATATCATGCCCGACCTGTTGCACCCAAATAAGAAGGGTTATGAAATTTGGGCTGAGGCGATGGAACCCACCATTTCGAAACTGATGGGCGAGTAAAGCCTAGTGTTTTTCGGAGTACTCGCGGCACTGTGGACAGCTTTTTTCGTTTCTCCACGCCGCACTCTGCTTGATGTCTTCCCACAGCGTCAGGCTGGGGACATAGATTCGATCGCCCGGCATGAGTTGATAGTTCGTTGATACGTCTCCGAGCTGCAGGATCTGTTGATAGCAGATCGGGACGATCAACGCTTCTTGACCGAGTTGCGGTCGCGTCAGAATGATTTTGTGATCGTTGGCGCGGTCGGATAGTCCACCCGCTGCGATCACGGCGTCGAGAACTGTTTCGTGACCGACCAGTGGATATGATCCAGGTGCGTTGACTTCGCCCATCACGTAGTAGATCGCGCTGTCTTTGTTGACCAATCGCACGGTCACGCCGTAATCAACCCGTTCCGGCTCCTCGACCGGAACACCTAGTCCTTGACTACGATGTGCGGCCAGGGCGACACGCGCTTGTTGTTTCGCGACTTCTTGTTGCGTGACAACCTGTTGCACTCGGCCTTGTATTTCCTCAGCCGACATTCCTGCGACCCGTAAGCGGCCGTACGCTCCCAGTTCGATCGTGCCGTCCTGCTGCACGGTTTGATCGGACGACAATCGCACGGGCGAATTAAAGTCGTTAGGTTCGATGACGAGCACGTCTCCGGCTTCGACACGGTGGGCGGGCAAAATATCTTTTGCCAGTTCCGTGGGCACTCCCGTTGGATGACCCGCCGTCTGCCGTTGTTTTTTGGCGTGCGAAAGCAGCGAATGACCGCCTGCGGCGACAGGCAGTCCCATCGATGCTGCGGTGCGGCAACCAGATTGAACGGCGAGCATGCCAACGGCTACGCAAACGAGAACAACGCTGGAAATGAACCAAGAGACGCTGGTGATGCGTGGTCGATTCGATTGGATGTGAGTCATCGTGAAATCTCGCAGTTAACGGGTTGGGTTTCTGGGCGCATGTCGGCGACGCGTGTGGCGGTCGAGCCGAAGCCACTAGTCAAAAAGAATTTGATCGCTTCCTGAGTCAATTGTTTTCCCGGTTGCAGTCGAAGCGTAGGAGTTTCCGCAGTGCCTCCGACATGCACGCGAACCACGCGGTCCTTGAGCAGGTCGTTTGCCTTCGCAATCAACGCCACCGGAGCGGGTGCCGCCAACATCAGCGGTGAATTCAACATCGACACCAGCTGATCGGCGGGGCTGGTCGATTCTGTGCTGACAATTACATCGAGGTCGAGCTTGCCCTGCATTGTTGCAATGCCGGCAACGAAGACTTGCACGTTGCTTTGATGAAGCGCCACTTCATCGATGTAAACCAATCCTCCGCCGATACGTCCATGAATGGTGCCACCGTCTTCGCCGCGACCCGGTACGGGCGGGGAGAGGCTGACCATTTTGGGAAGTTGATTGAGAACGGGAAATTCAAGCGCTTCAATTTTCTTCATTTCGAGATCGTAAGTACCGACGATCTGTTGCGGTGACCGAGCTTGCTTTGCTCGGACACTGACGACACCATCAAGGATTCCGGAACCCGCAGAGCCACGCCGCATCAGCTTCGCGAGATCCACTCGCTCGATGCGGAGGGTGCTGTTCATATTGAGTGAGTTGGCGTAACTGCCTTCGGTCGCGATACGCACGTTTCCGCCACCGACCGAAACCATCCCAGCCCGACATTGCCAACGAACCGTTCTCGCAGCGGACCTGACCGTCCAGTCGATCGGCAATCGCACGTGTCTCACATCGACTCCGCCTGCGACAGCATTTTCGACAGTTACGTCAGCGTGACCGGTAACCATCTGCCCCAACCGTCCATGCAAGTTGACGGTGCCACTTCCCGAAATATCGGCAAGGCCAAAGGGTGAGGTCGCCCGGCGCAGGTTCACGCGGCTGGCCACAAAATCGAATCGCCCCGTCGGCGTGTTGCCCAACTGCACGATCGCTTTGCCCGATAGGCTTCCGTCAGCAAAGTTTCCGTGGACGCTCTTGAGCTCGATCTGATTCGGATGCACAACCAAGTTTGCCGAGATGCGATTGGACAGTTGAGCGTGTTTCCAACGCAGCTCGTCGACGCTCGCCGTTACCGTCGCGAGGTGCCGTCCATCCAACGCTGCGGCATCTCGCACGATGTCCGTCGACACCGATCCGCCGAGAAAGCGAATATCGAGTGGCAGATGGAGCTTGAGTACCAGCGGCGACATCGGCAGATGATCGAGATGAAACTGCGCCGTGATAGGAATTTTGGAAAGTTGCGGACTGGATCGAGCAAAGAATTCCAGCAGGCTCGGCAGCGACGTCTGTGCGCTGGTTGTGAAACGTCCGTCGGCGATGTGCCCATCTCCACCGGCGGTTACTCGGCCCTGCTGCACTGTGACAAAACCTTGAGCCAGTTCCAGCGGTACGTTTTGGAGCGTCGCTTGACGACTGCGTATCCATCCCTCACCGGACAGGTCATTCATGCTCGCAATGGAGGTAACGCGGAAACCACCATCGAGAACGCCGGTGGATGGCAGCTTCTGACGCGTCAATGAAATCAAACGAGGCACCTGCACCTCTGCGAAGGTGCCGTCCAGTTGCGTGTTCGTCCAGTCCAGTTCTGCTATCCGCGCGTTGACATCGAATCGCCCGCCAAGAAAGTCATCTGACGATGTCGATAGGATGAGGCCATCAAGGTTTGCCAGCCAACGAACGCTGGCCTCTCCAATCCGTGTTCGAAAGCATACCGCTTGTTCTAGGTTTGCACTGCCTGACGCATGCGCCGTTCGTTTCCCGGAGTTCAATTCCTGGCTAAAGAACAATTGGCCGTCAATGTTGGCCAGTCCCGCGAGCGGTAACGGGGACGGCGAAAATCGCGAGAGGACCTCGCTGACATCTCGCAGCTTGAGATTGGGCGAGTTGAGCTTTGCACGCACTGCCAGCGTATCGTTCAACTCGCCCTCGGTTTGGACCGTGATAGTGTTGTCACGCCATTTTAGCACCAACGGGCTAGAGATCAGCTCACCCTGATCTAATTCAATATGCAGGTCGACGTCGTCAATCGATTCGCCGGCGACTTCGACTGATTGCGTGTGAGCGGATGCGTTGGCGGTCCAGCCTCGCGTGCTCGCTAGCTCACTCATTAAGCATCCCGCATCAACACGGCAGGAGAAGTGGCCGCGAGGATCAATACCATTTAGTCCCAACATCTCGACCAATTCTCCGGTCGGCTCCATTTGAACGTCAGCGTTAGCGTCCAGTCGGCCACCTTCGAGAAGCGATGCGACTGCTTGAAATCTCAGATCCACAATCGCCTTGCCACTCGCATCGTGAAGGCCGACGCCTGCAGCGCCGATCGTAGCAATTCCATCCCGCAGGAGTGCGGTGATTTCACAATCGGGAACTCCGAGTTCCACTGCGGCGATGTCCCGCAATTGCAGTTGGGCGTCCGCTCGATAACTCGTTGGATCCTTCACTCGATCCAAAGGCAGATAGATTTTTCCGCTGGCCAGCATTTCACCGACGATAGGTAACGAATCCGCTTGACTCGTCATTTCAGTCAATTTAAATGAGGTCGTTGCAAATGAACCCTCGAGCACACCTTGGAGCGGATTCGTCCTGGTAGGGACGAGCGTGCCGTGCGTGCTGAATTCTGCCGTCATGGTTGGCAACGTCACTGAATCAAATCGATTCTCTCGCAATGCCGTTCTGACACCACCACGAAAATCCAGTTTGCCATCGTTCCACGTTGCATTTGCAGAACCTGTAGCCATCGCTGTTCCTGCCAACTCGGCCAGTTCGGGCACATGCTCGGTTATACGCTGTAGATCGCAATCCTGGAGTGACGTTGTCAGCTCGGCCGTTATGATGGGTTGCGTGCAGTCTGCCGACACCTCGAATTCAAACTTGCCGCTGAGCGGATCAGCCTGAATCTTCGCGCCCACGATACCGTCGGCTTGCTTGACCTCCAAATCGACCCGCTGGCAGAGTTGACCGAAACGCGGTGACGAAATGTTGCGAGTGGAGATCCTGCCCGTGAGGAGATGGTGCCGGAAATCCCAGTCACTGGGGGGATGCGTGCCCTGCAAAGACATGGCGAACGACGCGGCGAGAGGCTCATCGCCAATCGTGTCGGGAGCGAGCGGCAGATCTGCCAGCTGTCGCGTGTCGAGTTCCATACCAACGACGTCGAGGCAGGTGGATCCCGCGAATGTTTTCGCATCGAGACGGCATCGAAAATCGATTTTGCCCGACAGGATGGAGGGCACGCTGAGTCGTGCTGCAATCTCATTTGAAAACTCGGCATACAAATTGACGTTTTCAATTCGCAGCTCATTCCGCCCGTTCTGATGCACGATGGCGGAAGCTTGATTGACCACTAGGTGCTGCAGCGGGATCGTTGCGGGCGAATCTGTGCTCGTTGAATCTGAAGCCTGGGGGAAGACCGACAGTAAATTACCGTGCTGATCGAACCGCAGATGCATTTCCGGCTGATCGATGGTTAATCGCTCCAGCCAAACGCCGTCCGAGAAACCGCGCCGTAGCGAAGGAATGAGTGCGACACGGGCAACATACAACTGAACCTGATCTGGAAATGCCGGTTCAAATACAGTCACGTCGTCTACGGTGATCTGCGACCACCCGATGTCAAGATTTCCTATCTCGACTCGGGTGTCGAGGAAAGCAGATCCCGCAATCGTCCCCGCCAAGCGTGCAATAGGATTGCGAGCGAGCACGCCCAGGCCCGCCAGCACACAGCAGGCGCAGACCAACCGCAGCCAGAAACCTCGGCTGCGCAGCGCCGCAACGTGGGCGATCCATTTCAGTGGATTTCTCGCTGCGATGCGCCTCATGCCTGCGGCCGTATCGCGTTCGGCTGATTGGTCGCAATTTTCATTTTCCTTCCAGAACCCGGTCAAATTCCCAGTCATCCAGCTGAATACTCATCTCTTCACGCACTGGTAGGAAATTCGGGACAGCCAGGTCAAGCCGATCCCCTCTCCCATCTGCCGGACGGAAGCGTAAATCGATGCCCAAGAAGCGATCCGTTCGAATCCAGCGGGTGAACACAGATTACTCGTCGACGTCTTCGTAGTCTTCATCATCCTCGTAGGATGCGAAGTCCTCCGCTGCGTCTTCTTGCGCGACCGCGGCGACGCGTTGGGACATGGCGTCGACGGCGGCTTCGGGTTCGCCTGCCTCGATCGGCAGTCCTTGCATCTGTTGCCACTGTGCCATTGTGAGCAGCACCTCTCGCGATTTCGAACCGTTGTATTGTCCGACGATGCCGTCTTCGGCCATGTAGTCGACCAAGCGAGCGGCGCGTCCGTATCCGATTCCGAGGCAGCGTTGGATCAGTGACAATGAACCACGCCCTTCGCGCACGACGACTTCGATTGCACTCTCATAGAGTTCGTCTTTCTTGCGAAGGTTCTCAACATTGAGTTCACCGGTGCCACCCTCGCCAGCGGCGTCGACTTTCAGGTTCATCAATTCGCCGATGAATTTCTGCTCGCCCCCGCTGCTGCAGTGGTCGCACACCCGGTCGATCTCGGCATCGGAAAGATAAGTGCCTTGACCGCGTATGAGCGTGCTCGTGCCGGGCCACAGGAATAGCATGTCCCCGTTGCCGAGCAGTTTGTCGGCACCGTTTTCATCGAGCACAACGCGGCTGTCCGTCTTGCTGGCGACCTGAAAGCTCAGCCGGGCGGGCAGGTTACTCTTGATCAACCCGGTGATGACATCAACGGTTGGTTTCTGAGTTGCGAGGATTAAGTGAATCCCGACGGCCCGGCTTTTTTGCGCCAAGCGAATGATGTGCTGCTCAACGTCCTTGCCTGCGGTCATCATCAGATCGGCCATTTCGTCAGCTATGATGACGATGAATGGAAGTTTGTCAGGCACGTCGATGCCGACCTCATCCTCGTCCACCTCAAGCCGCCGCAGGACTTCTTCGCGGCCTAGATCGTTATAGCTGTTGATGTGTCGCACACCGGCTTTGGCGAGCAGGGCGTACCGCTCTTCCATCTTGTCCACCGCCCAACCCAAGATCGCTTCGGCTTTCTTCATATCCGTGATCACGGGGTGCATTAAGTGTGGCAAGCGACCGTAGCCGCTCAGCTCGACCATTTTTGGGTCAATCATGAGCATTCGCACTTCGTCCGGTTTGCAGCACATCAGAATGCTGACGATGATCGCATTGAGACAAACCGATTTCCCTGTCCCCGTCCGGCCAGCGATCAACAGGTGAGGCATCTTGGCAAGGTCGACGGGCATCGGAGAGCCCGAGACGTCTTGGCCGAGAAACACAGGAATGTTCATCTTGTGAACACGCGAGTCAGATTGTTCAATCACGTCACGAAGACGCACCACCTGACGGATTTCGTTGGGGACTTCGATGCCCACTGTATTCTTTCCGGGGATCGGCGCGACCACACGGACGCTCGGCACCCGTAAGGCGATCGCGAGGTCGTCGGCGAGTGCACTGATTTTATTGAGTCGCAAGCCCGCTTCGAGTTCAATCTCGTATTGCGCAATGACGGGGCCGAGCTGGATGTCGGTGACCCGCACGTTGCACCCGAAATTGCAGATTGTCTCTTGTAGTAAGATCGCTTTTCGACGGGCTTCGGCCTCCTGCTCGTCGTAGTCGAACCCGTCACTGCTTTCCAGCAGCTCGAGACTGGGCAAGTTGTAATCCGACAAATCGCCGCTGGAATCCTGAACCGCATCGTCGAGTTGCTCCCGCATATCCTTCTTGCGAGGGATCTGAATGTTTGGTTCGGGCGGTTCTTCGTGCGCTTCGTCGTTGCGAAGAGCGTGTACGTCACCATCGTATTCGAGCTCGCGGGTGACGCTGTCATCGCTCTCCTCGTTTTCGTACTCCTCTTCTTCGGCCGGCTCGGGTGGGGCGGTCGCAGCCTTTTTCACTGGAGCGGACACCGGTGGCATCACCGCTGCGGCCGATGATTCATCTCCACCTTCGCTGGTCCGACGCGGTTGGCGGATCTGGATGTTGGGCTCGGATGTGACGGACGTTTTCGTTGACGGCTCATCCTGTTCACCGTCTAACAGGATGGGAGAATTGGTATCGCTGAATGGCTGGCGACGCCGTTTCAACGTTACGGGCATGGCATCAGCTGCCTTGGAAATTCCACGGCGCGATACTTTGGCGCCGCCCAGGAGTACGCGTCGACCAGCGTAGACGAGCATGTAGTCCGTCGTCAGCAGCAGGCCCACCGCGAGTGTCGTGAGTGTCAAAATCCAGGATCCGACGGGATGGAAATGCTGCAAAAGAAACGCAGCTCCCATTGCGCCAAGATATCCTCCATTGCCCACGACAGGCATCCCAGCGAGCTGGATGGTCGTCATTGCCGCGCCGGTACATACCGCCACTAGAGTGATACAGCCGCCCAAGGACCGCAAAACCGGCGCATTCATCTGTCCGCGAATCAGCAGCGCCGTCGCCACGCCGCCCCCAGCACCGATCAACATCGCGACGCCGATGCCGACGAGGTCGAGCAGGATCGAGGAAATGAGTGCACCGAGGGAACCGCACGCATTCTGAATATTCTCGTTGACTGGATACACCGAGACGTCAGGCGAATAAAATTGCGAGATTGGCCAAATGGAGTTCGCCACCGGATCAGCTGGGTCGTGCGTCAGCACCGCCACAAACGTCACAAGTGTCGCCGCGACGATCGCGAGCGCAGGGATATCCCGTCGCAGAGAAACGCTACGTGTGGACTCCGCAGTCGCGAGTTTGGCTTGGGACATAGAGGGTAGCTGGAAAGCGTTTAGTTGCTAGCTTTTAGGGGTGGAGTGCGATAGGAGTGCGGGAGGCACGGCAGCATTAGCCTGGGAACGAGTGTTCTACGAACTGCCGTCGCTACGCGACTTTGAGGGCAACGACGAATCCATTGGCGGTCAGCTAGCAGCGAGAAGCTGATGCTACCGGCTTCCTTATCGTCATCTTCGGCCCCTGCCCTACAACAGACTTCGATTTCGCGTCATAATCGCTCGCCTTCCCGACCCATTCCTCGGCAATGGCACCCACCAGCAATGTTTCACGACAAAATCGGCGATCTTGGCATTACTTTTGATGACGTTCTCCTGTTGCCTGCATACAGCGAGGTGGTGCCCAGCGAAGTCGACGTGTCGAGCCAGTTAACACAGCGGATCCGGCTGCAAATTCCGTTGATTTCGTCGCCGATGGACACCGTCACCGAAGCAGAGATGGCGATCGCCCTCGCCAAAGAGGGCGGAATGGGAATTGTCCATAAAAACCTCTCGGTGCGACAGCAAACCGAAGAAGTTCTCAAGGTCAAGCGTTCGGCTAACGGAATCATCGTCGATCCCGTCACGCTCGGCCCCGAAGAACAGGTTGGTAAAGCCGCGGAAATGATGGATCGCGCCAACGTCTCAGGCATCCCCATCGTAACGGGCGATCGAACCCTCGTCGGGATTCTCACACGGCGGGATCTTCGGTTTTTGGAAGATCCGAACCTACCGGTTTCCGAGGTCATGACTAAAAATAATTTAGTAACAGCTGTAGGGAATGTGAGTCTTGCGCAGGCTGAGAAGATTTTAACGGAAAAAAGGGTAGAGAAACTTCTCCTGATTGACGAAGAAAGAAAACTGACGGGGTTAATTACGATTCGCGACATTGACATGATGAAACGGTTTCCGCGGGCTTGCAAAGATCCGCAGGGTCGACTTCGTGTGGGAGCGGCGATCGGCGTCGGTGATTTCGATCGGGCTGAAAAACTCATCCATCAAGGCGTGGACTTGCTCGTGGTCGATTCGGCTCACGGACATAGTAAAAACGTGATGGACACCGTCAAAGAAATTAAAACGAACCGAGGATGGGACATCGATGTCGTCGCTGGAAACGTCGCGACGGCTCAAGGGGCAGCCGACTTAATTGCTGCCGGAGCCGACGCGATCAAGGTGGGCATCGGTCCTGGATCAATTTGTACCACGCGGGTGATCAGCGGCATCGGAGTTCCTCAGGTAACTGCGATCCTCAACGCGGTGCAAGTAGCACACGAACGAAAGATTCCTGTTATCGCTGACGGCGGCATTCGCTTCAGCGGTGACATTACCAAAGCACTCGCCGCTGGGGCGAGCACGGTGATGATCGGCAGCCTGTTTGCCGGACTCGCCGAAAGCCCTGGCAAAATGATTCTGTACCAAGGCCGCACTTTCAAAGCGTACCGAGGCATGGGATCGATGGGTGCAATGGTCAAAGGCAGCAGTGACCGGTATCGCCAGAAAGGCACCGAAGCGGGCAAACTCGTTCCCGAAGGTGTCGAAGGACGCGTACCGTTCAAAGGGCCGCTGTCGGATTACGCTTACCAATTGGTCGGCGGGCTCCGCGCCGGCATGGGATACATTGGTACACGGACGATCGAAGAACTACGTCGGGATGCGAAATTCATTCGCGTCTCGGCAGCCACGGTGAGGGAGAACCACCCACATGACATTGCGATCACCCAAGAAGCACCGAACTACAGCCCGGATGTCCATTCAGACGATGCTCCGTAATTCGATTGGAGACAACCTGTTGGGACCGGGGGAACGCGCGACGGGCGGTGCTGTCGGGCGCCGTTCGGAAGCCGTTAGCCGACGCTGGGTCGCCGCCTGTGCAGCCGCCTTGGTCGGAGGAGTGATGACCTCAACGGCGGCGGCCCAAACGTCCGCCTGGCACGGCAATGCGAATCTCCGTCCGGTGCCTCAGGTCCGCTCATCTTCCCTGGTTGCTGGGTCGCACGCCCCGACTGCGGGATCGAGTTCCACGCAGCGTCCCGGCTGGAATTTGCAGTGGCGGACCAGTCCCCAGATTGCTGCTCAAGAGGCGAGGGAGATAAGCGACGCAGCCTTTGCAGAGCCCCCCGCTCAGCCCCTTGCAGTCGAACAGCCGCGCAGCGGAACCTATGCGCCACGACTCTCCGCCGAGCCGGATCTCCAGCGGGTTGCTTGGACTATGCCACAAACCGAGTCGCCCAGTGGCGGATTTGCTTTGCCCAGTAACGAATTGCCCAGTAACGAATTCCGCGGTCCGGCGACGAGCAGCCCCGCGCCGCAAGGCCCTGCCGCCACTTCACCCAGCTCCAAAGCCCCCAGTTCCAGTTCCCCCAGCAAGTCCGACCCATCACTGCAAGCACCCAATCAGGCTGCGGCGGAGGTTCTGCCCCCGCCAGCAGCCGCTCCTTCACGCTCGGCCCCACGCGACGCTTCGTCTGATAATTTAGAGAGCCTCTTCGGTTTTGGTCCGACCCCGGAGCAGCGATCCGCGCAGCCGAAGGCCACTCCAGCTCAGCCGAGTTCCGAAGGCTCGTCGATCCGAGGGATGCTGGGAAATGAGCCCGCCACATCGGAACCCGGCAATCTGCAAGTGCTGCCTCCAGGCGTGCCACAGCAAGAATCCGAAGAATCGCCATCGGACCTGGAGTCGTTTGCTCCCAATCCATTTCAGAATCGTGACGCGAATCGCGGTGCAATCGACGATCTCAAATTGGACCGAGATCAGCGCGACCGCGATCGCTTGAATCGCGGAGATTTTTCTGAAATGTTCGGTGCCAAAGATCTCGACACGACCTCCAATGGCATCGGGCTGTCCTGTGACGAGTTCCGCGAGCGGATTCGTAACGCCACCATCGATAAGGTGTCGCTGGATCCGAGCCCGCCGTTCCGGCCTGAAGTAACCAACATGAAGGAGTTCGAGGAGCTCAAAGATCGATTCAATGCAGACCAAAGCGTTCGAACTTGGCGAAATATCGATGGACGTCCCATGGGCACAGGTCGCCTGAATGATCTCGCCTACGAGAAGGCAGTCATTCAGACAGATTTTGGCACCACCGAAGAATTGCCGCTAAATCAACTCAGTGAAGCCGACCTCGCCTACATTTCTCAAAACTGGGGTCTGCCCGCGGAATGCTTGATCGAACAAGTCGCCTACGCGCCGCGGCAATGGACACCGACGACGATGACATATGCTGCGTCGAACCTGTGTCACAAACCGTTGTATTTCCAGGAAGTCAACCTGGAACGCTATGGACACACAGCCGGACCGCTGGCCCAGCCCATCATTTCGTCCGCACACTTTTTCTTGAATATCGCCGTCTTACCGTACAAGAT
Organism: uncultured Planctomycetota bacterium; assembly: GCA_963763175.1. Classification (GTDB taxonomy): domain Bacteria; phylum Planctomycetota; class Planctomycetia; order Pirellulales; family Pirellulaceae; genus Rhodopirellula. Next base: position 3,280,190 of record CAVXOB010000011.1, read on the forward strand.
GGGCGTCCACTCACCACATGAATGCCAGTACGCCCTGGGCTACTATCGCCCCGGCAACTGTGCCCCATGGATCGTGCCACCAGTGCCATTGAGTGTGAAGGGTGCTTGGTATCAAGCCACCGCCGTGACTGGTACTGCATTACTCATTCCTTGATGAGTCCTATGGTGTCAACTGGTTGTTTGGTGACACTCTGACTAGCGACGTTTCAGGCGCGCCGGGCTATCTCGTCCAGAACGCCAGCGTCAGCAGGACGGTGCCTGAGCCGAGTTCGTTCGTCATCACTTGTTGCGGACTTGCGTTCGCAGCTGTTCGCCGGATCATCCGACGACAACGCGTTTCGGTTTGGATCGAGGCTGGCTGGCCAAGACTATCACTTCGCCGGGCGTTGACGGACGACTCGGCGATACGCTGCGGTTTTGATTTTCGTCCTCATTCGCGTTCGGCGGTCGATTGACACGTTGATTCTTGAAGGCGAAAACAACGTACTCGGCGTGCGGATGCGACGCCCACGCATTGAAGTACTTCAGATGTGAGCAAGCGGATGGAATTGATTTGGAATGACGGCGGGCGAGCTGACAGTGGGTACGTGGGATTGGCGGGAGATTGCGTCACACGGGCCATCGCGATCGCTACTGGGACGAGCTATCGAGACATCTACAATACGCTCGGCGCAATTGGTGAAATGACGCCGCGAAATGGTGTCTTCACGAGCGTTGCGGCAGAATACCTTCAAAACTTGGGCTGGGTCCATCATAACGGACTCGGTGCAGCACTGGGCGCTGCGGCACTGCCCAAAGGAGCCGTGATCGTGGACCTGATTGCTCCGAGCAATCAACGTGCGGGCCACTTCTGCAGTGTGATCGATCACGTGATCTATGACACGTGGAACCCCAGCGATGATGATAGTCTGGTCGTCGCTGGGTACTGGACGCGGCCTGAGATCGTGGGCGAGTCGACGCTGCCGATCGCTGCACGGTTAGCAAACCGTAACGCCGAAGCGACGTTGACGCAGAAGGAATTCGACAAGGTACTGCATCGACTGCGTTCGCTCGATAGCACCGCGAATAATTCTGCGAGCACCGAGGGTGAAAAACGCAACGCACTGCGGATGATGCAGAATCTTCTGCTCCGTCATAATCTTTCTCGCGAAGATATTGTCGAGGAAGACAACGTTGACAATATGCGATTCACCAACATGGCCTGCCCCCTCAACGGACGCCGCGCTTGTGGATGGGAAAAATCCTTGGCGGCGTACGTAGTAGACGAAATTTTCCCATTGACGAGCTGGTATTTCGGCACCCGAGGCCCACGCACGCTCTTTTGGTTCTATGGACCGTTGGACGATGTCAAGAACTGCATTGCCTTGTTCCGTGAACTGTTGCTGACAATCACGGCGTCGGCACAGTTGCAGTACGGAAGCTACGCTCGTGGCAGCGGTGCGTCCTACGCTGAAGGATACGTGCGGGGTTTGCCACGTTATCAGTCGACCGACGACAGCCAAGTGGAGATCAACGAGACCGCCCTCATTCACGCCCGCACGTTAGCCGTGAAGCAGACAGCGCGGGATTGGCTGAAGCTCGAGTGTGACGTGTCGATTGTCATGTCGAGCAGAAGTTCTCGTAGTCAACACGATCCGGACGCTGCCGATCGCGGGCAACAACACGGCTCCAAACACGACCTCCGGGGTGCCAGCGGTCGAAAGTTGATTAGCTGAGGGTGGTGATCGCTGTTATCGATCCGCATACACCATCGTGCTTTCTTCTTTCGTTACTGGTACACGGGCCTGATCGCTGGTGACGACGGCTTTAATCACGTGGGTGTCGGGCTGTATACCGCGAACACGGATTCGATAGGTCAGATCGCCACCGGCGGGCAGATTGGCGTGCGGGGCGAATACCACGCCGCCGCGTCCATCGGTGCCAGCATCCGAATCGCTTTCTAGCATCTCGATGCCCGGTGGCAGGAGCAACCGAACTTGCACGTTCGTGTCATTGCGCGAACCCGCATTGCGGACTTTAATCTCGTAGGTCGTTTCGCTTCCCAGTTCGATTGGATCAGCTGTATCGGCTATGCTAAACGTCAGCTCGGCTTGCGATTCGACAGCCACAGTGTGTTCGCTTTCGCTGCGCGTGTCCAAGTCCGCCATGGCCTCCATACGAATGACCTGATCACCCGCTTCGATGGGCAACAGCGTCACGGGCACGGACGCCGATTCGCCAGCGGGTAGCTCGACGATTGACCACCGGACGGCGTGGCGGTTGGGGTCATATTGCCCGTTGTTCTCCGTGCTAACGAATGTGAACCCACGATCCAGACGAGCGAGGACTTCCACGTTGCGAGCCGCAGCGGTACCAGGGTTTTCGATTTTGACATTGTAAGTCGCTTGGCGTTCAAGGAACCGGCGACTCGGTCCAGAAATCGCGATGTTGAGTTTGGGAGCAACCACTTCCACACTCACGGAGTGTTTGGTTGGCTTGGCATCTGCCGAGGTGAGGTGAACAACGTTTTCAACCATCCCCGGTTCCACGGCCCGCATCCGCAGGACTTCCCGGCGAACTTCACCAGGACGAAGTGTGCCCAGCGCATTATCGAGCTGTCGACCATTGGGATGGTCCAGACCCGGCGGTACGTCGGCTTGCAGGACGACACCAGTAGCTGCACCGGTACCGACGTTAGCGACTTCCAATTCGATCTCGAGTTGCTGGCCAATTAGCACTTTCGCAGGTGCTTTCTGAGTGATTTTCAGTTCGGGACGGGTGCTTCGCGTGCGGACTGACGCGGCGGCCTCGAACGTGACCCGCGCCACGCTGCCCAGTTCGCCTTCCTCTTGAGCAACCAGTTGCAGCGTGATGGAGCGTTCATCACCGGCGGGCATCGCGCCAAGTTGCCAGACGAGCATGTCACCTTGCATGATCGGTGTTGGAGTTGCATCGACGAGCTGCATGCCAGCGGGGACCCGGTCATGGACGAGCACGCCGAGAGCCTCAGTCGTGCCCGCATTGCGTACCTGAATGACGAAGGTTGCCGGCTGGCCAACTTTGACTTCCTCTGGTGCCCGTTTGTGAATAACAACGCTGGGCGACTGGGCACCTTCGAGCCGACGGTCGCCCGGCAAGTTAATGGAGATAGGTTCATTGCCCGACGCAAGATAGGCGTCTTGCGTCATACCACTTTCCGGGAGACGCTGGCCAGGCATCGCAATGCCTGGATTGGACTCGCGCTGGTGTCCTGCGTACTGAGCAGGCGTCGGCTGCATGGCGGGTTCGTTTTGCTGCATCCCCAGACCCGATGCGCTGTTCTGATAAAGCGTGGGCTGGGGGAGTTCGGGTAGCGGCGATTGAGAGGACATGTTGGGCTCGTGCGATTCCGCGACAGGCGCCGAACGCAGCTGATTCTCCATCGCGGCAGGTTGTTGTAACGAGCCACCTCCAAACGTCTCGCCCGGGACGTCGGGCTGTTCGCTGGCAAAGCCTTGCATCGCTGGTGCTTGCCCTCGGGCGGGCGCAGATTCATACATTGGCGGCGCCGCACCGTACATCGACTCAGGCTCGGCCTCGGATGCAGACTCGTGCAGGGGAGCGGCACCATACATGGAGGGAGCTGACTCGCCCATCGATTCAGGCTCATAATTTGCCGGTCCGCCGCCCATCATCGCTTGCGGTTGTGAGGAAGGTGGAGCGGACAGGGCTGGCCCTGCTTCACCGGGGGGCGGGGAAACCATCATCATTGGGCCTTGATCAAACTGAATCTCGGGCATCGGCGCCGACTCAGGCATCTCGGGATCGGGGGTGGTGGGGACGACTGGATCGGGCCCAGCGGAGGGATTGACTGGGCTGGGTCCAGCTTGCTCGAGCTCATCCTGTGGGGACTCTTGTTCGTGGGGCAACCCCATGAACGACATCGCCATGGCTGGACCCGCGTTTACCTCGGATTGAGCGGCGGGTCCGCCTTGTGATGGAGCGTCCATCCTTTCGCCAGGCATTTCGCTCGGCAAGCCCATCATCCCTGTTGGGCTGAATGCAGCTGGAGGCATCGACATCGGCCCATCGTGAGCAGCCGGCCCATCATGGCCATCCGGTTCGTCGATCGGTTCTTCGTGAGAGACTTGTGAGATCGAGCCGGTCGGCGGAGCAGCGCCGATGTTTGGCCGGAAGCTGGGGCCGGACTCGTTGCTTTTTTCGGTCAGCGGCATGGTGGCGACGAAGGCGGCAGGCTGGATCGGAGCTGATGGGCCGTCATCCGCAGCGATGGGCTGGAGTGTCGAATTGACGGGAGCGGATTGATGAAGTGGCGGCGTCTCGGCGTCTTGCGGCAGCTCTTGACGTTGTGCCTGCGCGGCCGCCAGAGCTCCAATCGCGACGGCTGCGACGCCGCCTGTGAGACGCCAAGAGAGTCGTTTTCCGAATTCCATCATCGTTCGCATTCCTTTGCGTGTCCGCGTGGCAGGTGCCAACCTCCGATGCCGATCCCGGGCGAAGGTTCGTGGACGTTGTTCGGTGTTGTTAAAAAACCAATCGCAGCGTTTCGAGGGGAACGCGGATTGACCGTGACGTATGCCTCTAACAAAACAGCGGTGCTGCTGCCTAGATCGAATTCTTGAATGAAACTGATCAAAATTGCGAAAATACTCGTTTCGATTTCGCTCTTTCCCTCACCGACCGAGATGCGTTAGGGTGAGTCCAAATTGGACGTTGTGGTCCTGCCCACCCCGACTCGATGCGTCAAGGATGATGCGAATGAATCTCTATTGCCCCCTCGCTGGCAACCCTACCACTGGCCCTGACCGGCTGACGATTGCTATCCACTCAAGGCCTGTGGCAGACCGAGCACGCTGCCGCCGCTCGCTCGCAGGGTGGCTCGTGGTGACCGGACTGCTTGCCGCGATGTTCTCGGCGGGCCCTGTCTCGGCCCAGAACCAAATCCAGCAGCAGCCTGGCGGCCAGTCGCAACCCAAGGCAGGTACGGCCCAGGTGATTTCCGACGCGTATGCGGCCCCCTTTGAGCCCCTCGATGCGAACTCTCAAGCACAGCTCAATCAGCTGCTGCTAGAATGGGAACAGCAAAGTAAGGGAACCAAAACCCTCGAATGCAAGTTCCAACGCTGGCACTACGATCTATTCGCCGCGCCAGCCGGTGTGCACGCCACCAAGTGCCAGGGTGAAATCAAATATGCCGCGCCCGACCGCGGTCTCTTCAAGGTCGAGCAGAAACTCAGTTTTGACGGCATGAAAGATGAGAAACCGCAGTACAGCGAAAAACCGGGCCAGTTCGGTGAACACTGGGTCTGTAACGGCGAAGAATTGTTGGAATTTGACCATAGCAAGAAGGAATGTCGGATCCAGCAATTGCCCCCGGAAATGCGGGGTCAGCGAATTTTCGAAAGTCCTCTGCCGTTCGTATTCAACCTGGACGCTAAGCAAATCGTTGAACGCTATTGGGTCCGTCAGGTCCAGGCTCCCAAACCAGGGATGATTCTGATCGAAGCCTATCCCAAACGGCAAGAAGATCGGTCACAATACAAACTCGTTCAAATCGCATTGAACGAGAAAACGTACATGCCCGAAGCGCTGTTGATGTACGCTCCCAATTTTAACATCAAAACGGCGCCGCGATGGGATCACTATGAGTTCGTCAACGTGCAGCGGAATTCAATCTCTCAGGGGCTCTTTGACCGGTTCATGAAAACGTTTATTGATGAAAAGCCACCGAACGACTGGAAGATCTTCCACAACTCGTACCAACCTCAAGAGCCACCTCAAATGGCGAGCCCCGGCACTGTCGAAAATGCGCGGCGCTGAGAAAGGGTACTCTCGGGACATGTATTTGAGTATCACGCATCCGAGTCTCGAGTAGACTCGGCTACAACATATTCAACCTTATGATTTATCTGGACTATCACGCCACGACGCCTTGCGACCCCCTGGTTGTTGAGGCGATGTTGCCGTGGCTGAGCGAAAAGTTTGCGAATCCGCATAGCGATTCGCACGCTGCTGGCCGTGAGGCGGGCGACGCCATGTCTCAGGCGATCGATTCAATAGCGGGCGCGATTCATGCACCAGCCAGTTCGATGCTGATCACCTCGGGCGCCACCGAAAGCATCAACCTCGCCATGCGGGGTGTGATGACACATCCTCGTAACCGCCGCAATCACATGGTTGTGTGCAGCACGGAGCATCCCGCCGTCCTCGACGTGGCTTCAGATCTGCAGCGCAGCGGTGTTGACGTCACACACGTCGGTGTCCACCCGCACGCCAGCGATGCGCCAGGCACGATTGACCTTGATGCTCTCGCCGATGCCGTCACGCCCGACACCGCCTTGGTCAACGTGATGTGGGTAAACAATGAGATGGGAGCGATACATCCGATTGCGGAAGTCACCCGAATCGCTCACGCGGCCAATGCTTTGGTTCATTGTGACGCGACGCAGGCCCTCGGTCGCCTTCCAGTGGATGTGGCGGGCATGGGTATCGATTTGCTCAGCGCCTCGGCGCACAAATTTTATGGGCCCAAAGGGATCGGTTTTCTTGTTGCAGGCGGCAGTGACCGACGCGTTCGCCTGCGCCCGCAGATCGTCGGCGGGGGGCAACAACAGGGGCTCCGCAGTGGGACGATGAATCCCGCCGGGACGATTGCCATGGCGACAGCTGTCAGGCTGGCCACGGCGGCCGCAGAACCCGATAGCGACGAATCCGTTCGTATCGCGAAGCTGCGGAACCAGCTCTGGGACCACCTCAAGGAATCGATCGACGGGCTCGAATGCAACGGGCCGCCGCTGGCGGACGAATCGGCGCGGGTGCGAGGAAATTTAAATCTGCACCTCGCTGATATCGAGGGAGAGACCTGGATGGCTGCCACTCCAGGGGTGGCGTTCAGCAGCGGATCGGCGTGCAGCAGTGTCAATGCCGGCGCGAGCCATGTGCTACTCGCACTGGGGCTCAGTGAATCGCAGGCACGCCGTAGCGTACGGTTTGGAATCGGCCGATTTTCCACAGCTAGCGAGATCGAATCGGCGGCAAATCAACTGATTGCCGCCTATCGCCGTTTTCAGAAATCGGGAGCTTTCTAACGACGTTCCTTCGACGGGCGAGATTTGCTATCTTCGCGATGTTGAAGAAACAGCCTCTTTTGTTCACGTCAATTGTCCATGCCCGCAACAAACGCCGAAAATGCCCCCGCCCTCGCCCCTTCCGCCGCCGCCCTGGCGAGAAAACCAGCCGCCAGCGTTGTGATCACGGGTCTTGGGGTCATCAGCCCGCTGGGAAACTCCCCCGAAACACTGCTGCAGGGCCTCCGCGAGGGTCGATCTGGCATCGGCGAGTTCACGCAAATTCCCACAGACGCCTATTGCGTCAGTCATGGTGCCGAAGCACGCGAGTTCACTGGCGATATCAGCGATTACGGGCCGCTCGAAAAATCGATGCAGCGCACGATCAAGAAGGGCAGCAAAGTGATGTGCCGCGAGATCGAGATGGGTGTCGCGTCGGCTCAGTTAGCGCTCAATCACGCCGGGTTCCATCCCGATCAATTTGATCGCGATCGGACAGGAGTGCTATTCGGTAGTGACTACATCATGTCGCTACCCGAAGAGTATGCCGAAGGAATCGCGGCCTGCATCGAGGACGGGAAATTCCAATTTTCCAAGTGGGGGCAACTGGGGTTGCCGGAGGTGAACCCGCTGTGGCTGCTGAAATATCTGCCTAACATGCCGGCCTCGCACATCGCGATCTACAATGACCTTCGTGGGCCGAACAATTCACTAACCTTACGGGAAGCGTCGAGCTGTGCGGCCATCGCTGAAGCCACCTCGACGATCTTACGAGGGCATGCGGATGCCCTCGTCGTCGGTGCGACCGGGTGCCGCGTCCACCCCCTGCGAACCCTCCATGCCTCGATGCAGGAAGCGTTGGCAGCTGACCGCGACGACGCGACTGAAATGTCCCGTCCGTTCGATGCCTCACGCGATGGCAGCGTGCTCGGTGAGGGAGCGGCGTCGATGATGTTTGAATCGCGTGATCATGCCGAAGCTCGCGGGGCCAACATCCTCGGCGAAGTGATCGGTTATGGAAGTAGTGCCGCGGGCGAGTCGGCAGGTGCCCGTCCCATCCAAATCGCCATCGCTAATGCACTTCGAGCGGCAATTCGCTCAGCGACAGCTGCCGGACAGGGCGACACGCCCATTGGACACATTCATGCTCACGGACTGGCCGATATTGATATCGATCGAGATGAAGCCGCCGCGATCGCGGAAGTCTTTGGGGACGTTCAGGCGCAGCCACCCGTCACCACCGCCAAAGGCCACTTCGGTAACCTTGGCGCTGGTGGGGGAATGGTGGAGATCATCGGCAGCCTGATGTGTTTAGGTAGTGAACTGTTTGCGATTCGCAATCTGCAGTCACTCGCGGAGGATTGCCCCATCCGCGCCGTGACCAATTCCAACACAGCGGCGGGGGACAGTTTTATCAGCGTCAACGTCACGCCCCAAGGCCAAGCCGCCGCCGTGTGGATCCGTCGCTAGGTTGGCCCGCCGGGCAATCGTCTTGCAGCTCACAAGACGTTGCGAAATCATTCGGGACGTCTGCTTGGCCTAGGCTGCTACCCTTTCGTTGCACGCCAGCGTTGCCCGGCGTCTTCGTGGATATCGCGAGTGGCTCTCCCCGTCTGATCGGCTAGGCGTCTCGCTTCGGCATCCTCCAAGGAGAACCGTTCCGAGCCATCGGGCAACGTGACGACTTTGCCTCGCGCGGGCCCGTGGCTCGTTATCATTTCAACACCCCGCCGCCGGAGCTTGGTGCGATCGAGAACTTGGCGGCGGATGCCGATGGTGGAGGTGTGTTGAAACAGTAGGTTCTGCATTGCAGTCGAGTCACGTTCGCTGCACAGCACAGAGACTACGGTTGCCAAACGGCCTTTCTTCATCACGCACGGCGTTTGCCAGACATCGACCGCCCCTGCCGCAAGTAGCCGCTCCGTGACATCGGCTATTTGCTCGGCGGTCGCGTCATCGATGTTGGTCTCCAGCATGGTGACGCGGTCCGACTCGACATGTTCCGACATCGAGTCGCTGGGGTGAAGCTCCCCGAGCGTCACCCGCAACACGTTGGCTTGACCAGGCAGATCACGAGTACCGGCGCCATAGCCGACGCGCAGCGGCGTCATCGCAGGAGGGGGACCGAAGGAACTGGCGAGCGTTTTAATAATCGCTGCGCCCGTTGGCGTGGTCAGCTCGGATTCGATGTCGCAGTAAGCAAGTGGCACACCCGTCAAAATTTCCGCCGTCGCGGGAGCCGGAATCGCGACCCGGCCGTGGTCGATTACAATCGAACCGGTGCCGGTCGGTATGAACGAAGATGAAACGTTGTCGATCCCGAGCGCGTCCACTGCGATCGAGGTCCCCACGATATCGGCAATGGAATCAACGGCACCGACCTCGTGAAAGTGAACTTTCTTCAGATCGCAGCCGTGAACTTTGGCTTCCGCCTCGCCGATGCAGCGAAAAATCCGCAAGGCAAGCAACTTGGCGGAATCCGTGATCGAACCGGCTGCCTCGATCATGTCTTCGATGTGGTGCAAATGCCGATGGGCGCGTTGCTGAGGATGCTCGATGCGAATGTGTTTAGCTCGGAACCCGCTTTTACGGACGTCATCGACGTGCAGCTTCAATTCCGTCACATTGAGTGAGGCTAAACTGTCACGGATGAGATCGGCAGAGACGCCCAGGTCGATCAAAGCCGCTAAGGTCATGTCGCCGCTGATGCCGCTAAGGCATTCAAAATGTAAATTTGTTTTCATGAGAGAGAGTACAGCACATTCATGGCACTTTAGGAACTCCGAGTTGCCGTGAACCCTATTCTTATGAACCCCTGTCCGAAAGAGAGGAAACGCATTCATCCCCTGCATATCCGCATTGCTGTGTGGACCGCGCCGCTGATGTTCGGTCTCTCCGTCATGTTCTTGGTCTGCCAAGCCATTTTGATAGTGATGTGGGTCGACGTGCCAGCATTGCGGGAGAAAGCCGCCGTCATTTCGACCGCTGGCGCCGTGTCGAGCGACGTCGTCCAGTCGGCTGACGGCTCCGCCCGTGGTGAAAAGGAATCGCTCCAACTCGAATCGCTCCAACTAGCTGTTCGTGGTCCCGTTTCATCCTCACAAATGATGTTGGAACGCGCGACCGTGGGGCTGATGTGGGTGATCTGGCCACTGGTCATTGCGGAGTCGATCTACCACCTCATCATCCGACCAAAGCGCCGGGCCTTCGCGAAAACACATGCCTATTCGCTCCTGTTTTGTCTGTGCCCCTCCCTGCGAATGTGTGCTCGAAGTGCTGAGATGAACGGTCGGTTGTGGCTGCCAGGATGGTCGTGGCAGCGGCCCGATCGTCGGCTGCGGCGGCGTCTCGAGCAGCACTTCAGCATTCCCATGATCGGCATCGCACTGATGATCGTGCCCGTCCTGATCGTGGAGGTTTTGTTCCAGGACCAGGTTGCCCAGCATCTTGGGCTGAGAATTTCGCTGCACATTGGGACCGGCGTGATCTGGTTTGCATTCGCAGCAGAATTCATCTTGATGATTTCGATTGCCGAGAAAAAATTCGACTATCTCCGTCGTCACTGGGTGGATTTGGCGATCATCGTACTGCCGTTTTTCTCATTTTTGCGTTCGTTGCAAGCCGTTCGGGGGACGCGATTAGCCCGGCTGGCAAAACTGCCGCAGCTCACCAGGCTGGCCCGGGCTTACCGGCTGCGGGGGACAGTGTTGCGAGCGTTTCGCGCGTTGGTCTTGCTCGACGTCTCCGCCCGATTATTTCAGTCCACTCCTGAAAAAAGACTTCATCGCCTCCGCCAGGAATTGACCGCCACCCAGCGTGAAGCACGCATGATCCGGTTGATGATTGTGCGGATCGAGCGAGAAATCAGGAACGATGAAACCATCGTCGTCGATGCTGATAGGGATGCATCCCCGGGGGATGAAAAACAAAAATTCGGCTAAATCGGACAACTGGAAAATTTTTTTGAAACCATCACGGGTTCGCATGGGTAATCGATGGTGGATACTCTCCTACGACTGAATCAGTATAACCCACCAAAAAGGATGTTTTCGTGAGTCGATTTCTAGCTTCCTCCCGGATTTTTCGCTCTGCCGCTGCGGCCGTCGTGGCAATGTCCACGTTCGCGGTGACATGCAGCCCTCTCGGCCGTGTGTCTGCACAAGACAAGCAGCCGGCTGCACCGAGTAAAACCGCCGACGTCCCGGCAGCCACGGCTCCCGTCGTAGTTGTCTCGATTGGCAGTTTGAATCAAATGACACAAGACCTGAACTATCTCAGTGGAGCGATCGGGCAACCTCAATTTGGGGGCATCTTCGCGATGATGGCGGGGAATTTCTCTCAAGGCATTGACACCAATCAACCCATTGGCGTGCTCGTGCCGTTGATCGATGGTGCGGCTGAGCCGATTGCGCTGATCCCGACTTCCGACGTGAAGGCCTTGCTGAAGCGACACGAAGACAAAACCGGTGGCCCCGCCGACGAGCTCGACGATGGCACCCTCGTAGTCACCGTCGGCGCGAATACGTTGTTCATTCGCCAGGTCGGCAACTGGGCAGTTCTCGCTCGCAATCGCCGTGTGCTCGACCAAGCTCCCGTCGATCCCTCGGCAGCTATCACCGAGTTGGGGTCGGATTACGATCTCGCAGTTCGATTGGACATGCAGCAGATTCCTGACTCTGTCCGTGACAGCATCGTTGCCCAACTGCGCCAGGGATTCGAGGGTGCGTTGAATCGGCAGGGCGGTGAGGACGCTGCGGCGTCCAGCGAATATGCGAAGCAGTCGATGGATCAACTCGAACGGATGATCAAGCAAACGGACGAACTCATGTTCGGCATCGACATCGACTCGATGGGACAGCGCGTGGTCGTTGACGCGTCGTTCACCGCCTTGCCTGGCAGCAAACTGGCTAAGATGTACGCGGGACAGCAGCCCATCCCATCGGCGTATTCGATGGTCATTCGCGACGACGCCGCTGCCTATTATCATGCAGCCACCTCGATCTCTCCCGAGACCGTTCAGGATGCGCGTACCGGTATTGACAGTATGTTGAAAATGCTCAGTCAAGCGCTCCGGAAATCGGACAAATTGAATGAGGCGGAAGCTAACGACGCCAACGAAGTGATCAACCGTATCGCTGACCTGGTCGTTGCCTCCTATCAGGAAGGAAAGCTGGATTCGGGTGCCTTGCTGCTAACTGATGCGGGTTCGATGAAGTTCGCGATGGGTGGATTTGTCGCCGATGGAGGAGAAGCTGAGTCGATCCTCAAGGACATCGCCAGCAAAGTGAAAGGCCACGCCGACGCGCCGCGATTCGAATTCAATCGGGATACCTATCACGACGTGAAGATGCACCTTGTTGAAGCTGACGTCCCAGCCGAAGACGATGAAGTCCGTAAAATTTTCGGTGATACGGTTCGAGTGCACGTCGGTACGGCGGACAAAGCCGTCTATGTTGCTTTGGGCGATCAAAGCATGCCATTGATGAAAGAAATGATCGATGCCGCAAGCACTCCGGGACTTTCGGCCGAAGCCGACCTGGTTCGCGTTGAGCTGAATTTGATGCCGATTCTGCAGTACGCTCAGTCCGTTGATGCCAACGATGATATCGCCGCGATGATTGACTCCCTCAGCCGCGCCGACGATTTGGGCACTCTGCTGATGTTGACCAAACCAATCGATAACGGTCAAAAGACTCAAATCGTGGTTCGCGATGGCCTGTTGCGAGCGATTGGTGGAGCGGTTCGCCAGGCCCAGACGAAACAAATGCAACAGCAAAACAACGGCCAGTTCTAAGCGGCATAAGTTCTGCGAGTTGATGAAACGAAAACGCCCTGCGGTTGGCCCCGCAGGGCGTTTTTTTAAAGTTCCTCTCGGAATTGAGTGGCAGTCATCCAGGATGCGGGATTTTCTAGGGCATGGGCTCCTACGTCCAGTGAGCAAAAAGGAACCCTCGGCAAGCGCCAGCTCACCGAGGGTTAACCGCACCACTGGCGCGCTATCGACCGGATTATCCATTCCCAAGCCCGCGCCCCCGCAGAGCTTGAGACGAATGGCATGGACTTAGCGAGCCGACGGCGCTAGCCGCGGGTTCTTCACACCGGATTACCGTTCAAAACTTGCAGCAGGAGTACATGCCTAGAAAATCCACCACGCGGGATCGGTCTGGGCAATCGGTGGCGTGCCACTCAATTCCGTGAAGAACCTTTTTTACTTTCATAGGGTAGGCAGTCCTCTGAAATGCTTACCGAACTAGAATTCGCCCTCCTGTACTTCATGACTAGCTCGGGTCCCGAGGCTACCCCAAAGTCCAAAAGGACTCTGCGAACCAGGCGGTAGGTAATTGTGAATTGTCACCTGGGCAGAGTTGACATTACCGGCTTCAATCGAATCGGTAAGAAATTTCACGGCTCCATCGCCCATCAATACGTGCGCGCCGCCTTGGTGACGGCTGCTGATCGACGCAAGGTACTCTTCATGGTAGTTCCCATGGTGGCACAATTCGCTATTGGGCGGCAGCATGGTGAAAAATGCAGTGTAAAGTGCATTCGCTGCCATCCATTTCGATCCGCGTCGGTCTTCTATCGAGGCGTTGATCGTTTGACTGGCGCTCCAAAATTTTGGCCGCTGCGGATCAATACCTGCCCGACAACGCAGAAGTCCACCCACATTCCACTGGGCCGCCGTTCGCCCGCCAGCATAGGCTGGCGTCGATCGAATGTCTTTGTCGCCCAAGTCCGTCATGATCTCTCCACACATGATCGTATTGGAGAGACCATCAAGAATATCGCGGAAGGCCATTTTCTTGCGGTACACGAAAGCTCCGCGAGAAGCAGCGTTGACGTAGCTAACATGAGTGGCGTTGGAAACCCCCGCCTGATTGACGTAGGATTCCGCATCACGTGTTGCATGATTTGCGTCTCCCCAGCACGCTGCGAAGTTTGTACGCCCGAGGCTCGGCAGTCCCTTTCCTGGATCGCTCGGGCAGCGATAGCCAGCAACGTCGGTGATCCACGGGTCGTATGGATTTGCAGCCAGCTTCGCGACTGTCGTCGTCGGGAGCGGGCCCATCGCCTGCCACACCCCGCCCGTGGTCACGTAGGGATTACTGATTTGTTGCCACATCGCCTGTTGTTCGATGAACGGTAGGATGCCAACCAAGAAACTGATTCGGTTGTAACTGTTGCCGCCACCGCCAGGCCCTGGGGCTGGCGTGTCGTACAGTGCACCGGAAAAGTTGTAGGTGCCTGTTCCATCGAGAGGCATATTGTCGTAAGCGGAGTGGTAATTGTGAATTGCCAAGCCAATCTGCTTAAAGTTGTTACTACAACTCATCCGTCGAGCGGCCTCCCGGGCCGCCTGGACCGCTGGAAGCAACAACCCAACCAATACGCCGATGATGGCAATCACCACCAACAATTCCACGAGCGTGAATCCGGTTTGGGATCGGTGTTTTCGAAACATGAGATTTATACCTTGATCAGAACGAGAGAGAGAGAAAGATGCCTTCAACTTACGATGAGTTGTCAAATTAATCGGTGATATCCGTTGATGCCGCTGGATCCAGACTCAAGTCGCCGTACTTTTCAGCATGCGCCTTCATCTCATCCTCCGTCGCAACGACACCTCCACCGTCACCACATCCGACAAATAAATTAAGGAAAACAAGCAAAAGGGCGCAATGAATGAATCGAATCACTTTAGAAACTCCACGAAAAAGCGAGAAATATTGACCTGATCCACTTGGATTCAGTGCGTTCGAGTTTAGCGACCCTGACGTAGACAATGTAGGGCGTTCGGTAAAAAACGAACAAGATCGAACGTTATCAAGGAGGCCGCTTGCTCGTTTGCCGTCAGGTACTGGAGTGCCTACAATGGCTGTTGATATTTCGACGCTCGGGGACGTTCCGAGCCGTCGACCCTCCATAAACCGTCGCACGGATTGCCCGGCGACTCCCGCCTGCCAGACATTTTCTATGCCGAGTCTGATTCTTAGAATCCTTTCGTTCGCTGCATGCCTATGTGCATTCCCGTCAGCTGCAACGGCGGACGAACATCCTCAGGCGATCGACTTTGTGCACGACGTCGTGCCAATCCTGCAGCGGAACTGCGTACACTGCCACGGAGGTCGTGAAGCGGAAGGTGGTTTTTCGCTCAATACGCGGTCCGACTTGCTGGACTCGGGATACGTGGAATCGGGAGATCCCGACGCTTCTCATCTTCTGGAATTAGTCGCATCGGCTGATCCAGATCTCCAGATGCCACCGTCGGATCGGCCACGAGTGAGCGGCGGCGAAATCAAAGTTCTGCGGCGATGGGTTGAAAGTGGTTTGCCCTGGGATGCCGATTTTACGTTTGAAATTCAGACTTACGAACCGCCACTGCGTCCTAGAACACCACTGTTACCCGTAGCGGTGGACGGACGGAATCATCCCATCGATCGGATCTTGGATGCGTATCTGGACAAACAAAAACTGCCGCGGCCTGAGCCGATTGAGGATCACGTGTTTCTGCGACGTGCGTCGTTGGACTTGATTGGCTTGCTGCCCTCCAGAGAACAACTCGACTGCTTCGTCGAGGATGCCGATCCGCACAAGCGTGAGCGGATGATCGAGCAATTGCTCCGCGAGCGGGTCGGCTACGCGGATCACTGGATGACGTTCTTCAACGATTTGTTGCGTAACGACTACAGCGGCACCGGGTTCATCACGGGCGGCCGCAAGCAGATCAGCAAGTGGCTCTATGCCTCGCTCTTGGAAAACAAGCCGTTTGATCAAATGGCGAGAGAGTTGATTGCACCGCCGACCGAGGAAAGCCAGGGTTACATCGACGGGATCAAGTGGCGAGGTGAAGTCAGTGCGGGTCAAACATTGCCCATTCAGTTCTCGCAGAGTATTTCACAGTCCTTCCTCGGCATTAACATGAAGTGTGCGTCTTGCCACGATAGCTTTGTCGATCACTGGACGTTGAGAGATGCCTATGGCTTGGCGGCGATTTATGCGGACGAAACGCTGGAACTGCACCGCTGTGACAAGCCAACCGGCGAATCCGCGGAGGCCGCGTGGCTCTTTCCTGAGTTAGGACAGGTGGATCCCAACGCACCGCGTGCCCAACGATTGCAACAACTCGCTGAGCTCATGACTCATCCCGAAAATGGTCGCTTTGCTCGGACGATCGTCAACCGTCTGTGGTACTGCTTAATGGGACGCGGAATTGTCCACCCGCTCGACTCGATGAAGAATGAACCCTGGAGCGAAGACCTGCTGGACTACCTGGCGTCGGATTTGATCGCGAACCATTTCGACCTGAAATCAACTCTCCGGCGCATCGCGACGAGCGCCGCCTATCAATCGCGATCAGAAGTCGTTGATGGACCGTCGTCCAGTGGCGACTATGTGTATCGCGGACCGCGAGCTCGGCGGATGACGGCGGAGCAGTTTCTCGACAGCGTCTGGAGATTGACCGGAGATGCCCCCCTCACCTTCGACGCCCCGGTAGTTCGGAGCCGCGCTAAGCCTGACGCCTCCGCTCAGTTGTCACTCACCGCCCAGTGGATTTGGGGGCCGCTCACCAACGGTACGGTGCCAGGAAATCAAACCGTGACATTACGCAAAATGATCGACCTTCGCGAGCCCGTCGTGAAAGGCGGCGCCGTTATCACCTGCGACAATCGCTATCAACTGTTCGTCAACCAGCGGCTCGTCAGTCGGAGTGACGACTGGACGAAGCCGCAGTCGGTTGCTTTAGCGAAGCATCTGGAGCAGGGCAAGAATCTGGTTGAGGTGATCGTCACAAATGATACGGACAAACCGAATCCCGCCGGGCTGTTTTTCGAAGCGCGCCTGGAGCTTGCCGATCACTCGCGAAGGACGATCAAGTCAGATGCGACCTGGGAGTACAGCGATCAAGTGCCCACACCTCACGACAGCAGCTTCGCCGAGGACTGGTTCGATGACGCCATCGGCAGCTGGCACAGTGCGACGGTGGTTCCCGCCGTGGCGTCATGGACGCGCGAGATTGAAAAGCAGGGCCCATCCTTGTTGGCTGCCGCAATCAGTGGTAGCGACCTGCCGATGGTCCGCACGTCGCTGCTAAAAAACACGGCGCTGATGAAGTCGTTGGGCCGACCGATGCGAGAGCAAATTGTCTCGATGCGTCCCGACACCATCACGACTCTCGAGGCCATCGATTTGTCAAATGAGCCGACGCTCGCGGGATCCTTCGCGAGCGGCGCAGAACGTCTGCTCGACGAGAGCAATGGCGATTCTGACCGCATGATCGACTGGCTCTACCAAGCAGCCCTCTCACGCGAACCTACCGCTGATGAACGCAGTTTGTTGCGGGCAGCCCTCGGCGAGGATCCTGATGAAACAGTGGTCCAAGACGTGATGTGGGCTGTTTGCATGTTACCGGAATTTTTGACCGTTCGATAAGAACCCTGGCCATATCTCATGAATATTCACAACGACCCGATGGGTTCAGAATCGCTCAACGCTCCTGAATCGATGATACGGCGTGATTTCCTTCGACGTTTATCGGCGGGGGCTGCGGCGGCATTGGCTTCGGGAACCCCTCGATTGCTTGCTGGCGACACACTCCGCGACATCGAGCACCCTCGCCCCACCGCTGACGCATGCATCCTGTTGTGGATGGGTGGCGGCATGGCTGCGGCCGATACATTCGATCCCAAACGGTATTTGCCGTTTGAGAAAGGCATGGCCGTCAAGGACATGCTCAGCACGTTTCCCGCCATCGATACGTCAGTTGACGATATCAAGATTTGCCAGGGACTGGAGCATATTGCGTCAGTCATGGATCGGGGCACGCTCATCCGGTCGCACGTGCAGCCTGACCTCGGCAGCATCCTGCATTCGCGTCACCAGTATCACTGGCACACCGGATATGTACCGCCGCAAACGGTTGCCACGCCGCACCTGGGTGCATGGATGGCCCGCGTTTTGGGTTCGCCCAATCCAGTCATGCCGGCGTTCATCAACATCGGCCAGCGACTCGAAGGGGTTGGCGAAAGCGAAGAACTCAAAGCATTCACGACGGGTGGGTTTTTTGGTAGCGAATTTGGACCGATGAATTTGCCCTACCCCGATCAAGCTGCTGTATCGGTTCGCCCGCCCAAGGGAATGCAGTCACAGCGGTTCGCCAATCGCAATCAACTCTTTCGACGCTTAGTGGACGCCAGTCCAAATCGCGATCGGATGAGCGACTACCATCAAGAGTCGATGCTGCAATCCATGGATGCGGCCTACCGGTTACTCAGCAGTAAAGACCGGAAAGCATTCGACATCACGCTGGAGCCGAGGGAGAGCTACGAGAAATATGATACGGGCAGGTTTGGTCAGGGATGCTTGCTGGCGCGACGGTTAGTCGAGTCCGGCGCTCGATTCGTCGAAGTCACGACGGAGTATGTGCCGTTTCTTAACTGGGACACTCACAATGATGGTCACACGACGATGGAACGGATGCACCGAGAGATCGACCGACCGATCGCACAATTGATTATGGATTTGGAAGCACGCAATCTGCTTGACCGCACGCTGGTGATTGTCGCTTCGGAATTCAGTCGCGATGCGCTGACCGAGGGACAACCCGGCTCCAACGCCAATGACCAAGCATCCTTCAAAGGCGACAAGATGACCGAGTTGAAACACTATGGGCTGCATCGACATTTCACAGCCGGCTCCAGCGTGCTGATGTTTGGCGGCGGGATCAAACGCGGTCACCTGCACGGCGCAACGTCTCCCGAACGACCACTGATCACGATTGAAGATCCCGTCAGCATCGAAGATCTCCACGCCACCATCATGACGGCGATGGGAATCAGCCCACGCACCGGCTTCGAGATTGAAGGGCGACCGTTCTATGTCACACAAGATGGCAAAGGACAGAGTGTCGACCGGCTATTTGGCTGAACACGCGTTCTCGGAGGAAATGGCTCGGTGAGGCTCTCAATCTGTCCTTGGCGACAATTTTGTAATGACGACTCTGAAGCGGCCCACTTCGGCAACGGAACATTGTGGCTTCGATCAGCCTCGCTTAGCTGGAGGCGGGAATTTCCGTAATTTGTTTCGTTGCGATTCCGATGGGACGGCCGAGCGGAACGCCAGCGCAGGTCAGCAATGTCGTCAGGAGATCGCCTTGATTTCCCTTCACGTCTGGCAAGAAGCGTCCGGTTTTGATCGCCCCGCCTCCCCTGCCCGCGATAATGAACGGCAGGTTTTCTCGAGTATGCTTGTCGCCGTTTTCAAGTCCCGAACCCCACATCATGATGCAGTTGTCCAGTAGCGTGCCGTCGCCTTCTCGCAAGCTGTGCATCTTTTTTACCATGTAGGCAAACTGTTCGATATTGAACGCCGTGATCGCCGCCACTTTTCGAACTTTCTCGGAATCGTTGTTGTGGTGAGTCGTGGAGTGGTGATGGTCGCTGAAGCCAAGTTCGGGATACGAAACACCATTCGGAGTCGAACCAATGTAGGTGCAGACGCGGGTGGTGTCGGACTGAAAGGCGAGCACGTTCAGATCGCACATCACCTGCATGTACTTGCTGCGACGGTCTCCCTCGGGAATCTTGATCTCGATTGGCGGCGAGTCGGATTCGTGGCGTCGGCTCGATCGAACGCCTGCCTTCTCCAGGGCCGCTTCTTTCTGGCGCATCTCGATCGCGGCAATCCGCCGTTCCACTGAGCGGACACTGTCCAAGTACTCGTCCAGCTTTCGCTGATCGCCTACCGGCAAGGTGCGTCGCAGATCCTGGGCGCCGCCCAGCACTAAATCCAACATATTTCGGTCAAGAGGGCTCATCCCTGTCGACGTGCGTCCGCTGCCCTGTTCCTGGTGGTTAAACATGCGGTTGAGGACATTTCGTGGGTTGGTCTCGGCGGGCACTGCTTGGGTGGGAGAGCGAAAGCTGCAGTGCGAGTAATAGGCCTCGTTCAGCCCCGCCTGATTTTCTTTCCACGTTTGCGGCATCGTGGCAAGTTCTAAGGATGGCAAGGCGGTGAAAGCTCCCAAGGCGCCTGCGGCAATCTGATCGGCCGAAATCGAGATGTTGATTTCATCACGCTTCTCTGGGGACGGTAGGGCCGCGGTCAGCCACGTCGATAGCTCGAGTGCGTGAGGGGCGCCTTTGAACGGACCGTTGGGAACTCCCGCAATCCCTTTCATCATCAGGCATTGATCGAGCACGGGACGCAGGGAATCGAGTGCCGGTGGCGGCGACGTCAGAAAACTTGCCGCGTCGCTAGGCCAGAACTGATCCATGATCACGCCATGCGGCATGTACATGAACCCCAGTCGGACCGGGGGCGCTGCCGCACTCCTCTCGCTTGCTTCCGCCCACCGCATGGTATCCAAGAGAGGTAAAGCGAGCGAAACTCCCACGCCCCTCAGGCAGGCGCGACGATCAAGGGTTCTGTTCTTGCTCATTGAATTGACCTGAAAAAGAAAAATAAGAGCCCCATCCGAAAACAGGTCTGACCCTTTCCGGCGAAGGGTCAGACCCCTTTTCGGAAAGGCGCAAAGTTGATCATGAAATCGGTTGTGTCGTACGTCGTGAACCCTATCGGTCCCACGGGCGGATCGATCTCACGAAGATCATTGCTATTCGGTTCGGCGATGCGTGAAGGGATAACTGGTGACGACCGCGACGACGAGTTGCTGCATGTGGTAGCCATCTTGTTCAAGCTCCTGCATCAACTCATCCACCACAATTTCGTCGTAGCCTTCCAGCGTTCGACATAACGCATAGGCTAACATCTTCTCCACCAGTGTTCGAGAAAAATCATCCAGACGCCCGTTGATCATCGCCTTCAATTCTCGGGGGCTCGAAAACCGACTTCCGTCGGGCAGCTCACCCGAGGCGTCAATCGGCTCACCATTGTCGTCCGAATCGCGCCAGCGGCCAATGGCATCGAAATTCTCTAGACCAAATCCGATCGGGTCGAGTAAACGATGGCAGTTGGCGCACACAGGATCGCTGCGGTGCAGTTCGGTGCGCTCGCGCAGAGATAGATGGGCAACCGACTGCTGGTCCTGTTTCTCCAATGCCGGAACGTCTGGCGGTGCGGTGGGCACATGCTCGCCGAGGACCTGTTCGAGCACCCACACGCCGCGAATGACGGGGCTGGTCCGATTGGGAAATGACGTTGCAGCCAAAACACCAGGCATCCCCAAAATCCCCCCTCGATTGTCATCCGTCAATCGGACCTTACGCATTTCGGGGCCAGTGACCCTATCCCCCAGGCCGTAAATTACCGCCAGACTCTCGTTGAGGAACGTGTAGTCGCTATCGATAAAACGAGCGATACTGTGGTTCTCACGCACGATACTCTCGAAATACAGTCGTGCCTCATCGTACATCGCCGCCCGCATCGCGCCGTTCATCTCAGGGAACTTAAATTGATCAAACGACTTGCTGTCCAACTTGTCGATCCCCAGCCACTGAGCACCAAAACCGTCAAACAGGGCTCGTGAACGAGGATCCGCCAGCATGCGTTTCACTTGCGCGTTCAAGATCAGCGGTTCGTGGAGCGTTTCCGAATCTGCTAGCTCCATTAACTCGTCGTCCGGCAACGTCGCCCACAGCAAATAAGACAAACGGGAGGCAAGCTGATAATCATCGAGCGGAACAATTTCCGCCTCAGCATCCAATCCCTCCGCCGGAGTGATGAAGAGAAACTGAGGCGAAACGAGTATCGCTTTGAGCATTAATCGCAACGCCGCCGTGTAAGAGAGTTCGTTCTGTCGTCCCAAATCGAACACGTTGAGGAGCACTTCGCGCTCGGCATCGGATGGCGGTCGGCGATAGGCTTTCTTCGCCAACGATGTGGCAACTTTTCGTGCCGCTGCAGGATACCCCTCCTGACTCTCGGGTGTTTCGCCGAAAAATCGCTGCTGCCACTGCGTGGGCGGGGAACCCTCAGGTGCCAGAACTTGATTCAGCACCTCTTCGGCGACCGAGAGATACTGCTCCAGCTGAATCGGTGAGAGCGAATTGAGATACCCCTCGCCACTGACTTCATCAGGTAAGGCACCCGCGATCGCTGAATCGACTCCGAACAGATCACGCAGCGTGTTGCCGTATTCGGTTTTCGTCAAACGGCGAATAACAAATGTTCCAGGATCTTTGGGACTGAGATATTTGACATTATCGAGCCATTGCATGAACATCTGCCGCTCTTCCTCAGTCGGCTCGTCCATACCGTCCGGGGGCATGTCGTGTGCCTTGACTCTCGCGGCCGCCTTCTTCCACTTCTCGCTGAAAGCAGCATGCCCCGGCGTATCCAGCGCCGGAGTGAAACTGAGACCTGCCTCAGTCGGTCGCTTGTTCTGGTGGCATTCCAGACAGTAAGTCTTAATGAATGGAGTGACCTTTCTGCGAAAGAATTTCTCAGCCTCCGCCTTACGCTCAGCGAGATCTCGATCGTTGGCCACCTCGGCCGAGCAATTCGTGGAGCCCACCCCCAGAAACCCTAGCACCGTCAAGCCAACTGCTCCACGGAAAAATCGCGCTGCATTCATGATCGTTGGAAAACGCATCGGTTAACCTTTATCGTCTTTGTTCATTCTAGTCTGAAAGCCTATCTGAAAAGAGGTCTGACCCTTTGGAGGCGAATCGATTTACAACGTTTTTTGCGGCCTCGCCCGAGAGGGTCAGACCCCTTTTCGGATACTTAGTTCGTCAGAGCCAGCGGCAGGTCGTCACGCAGCTTACCGGAAGAAGGACGCCCTGTCCCTCACGCCCTGTCCCTCGCGCCCTGTCCCTCGCGCATTCGGCCGGACAGCAAGCTCGTCGCAGGGTGGGTTTTCAAGGGTTCGCTCGCATTCGAGCGAACCAGACATTCTACCAGGTCGAATCCCGCCGATGTTGCCCAGCCTGCTGCCAAAACGACTCGTCCGCTACCAAAACAGCTCGCAAAAGACCTATCGAGGTACTGCCTTTCCGGCCCACACGTGCCTCTGCGCGCAAGCAAGTGCAGGGTTGCTCGCGCTCGATGACCACAGTCCCTCCTGCCAAGCCTCGCAGCGTAATTGGCACGCTGGTTGCTTTTTTACAGTGCCGTTTGAGACGGCAGCCAAATTGGCAGAATCGTCTCAACATACCAAACGTCAAATAAACATTTCTTAGAGCCTATCCGAAAAGGGGTCTGACCCTTTGGAGACGCACGCCGGAGAGGGTCAGACCCCTTTTCGGATAGGCTCTTAGTAACCTTGCTACGACTGGAGGGTAAAAACATGTTGGCAACACGATGGGAACCTTGGACAGAGATGAATCGATTGAGTCGCGAAATGGACCGACTCTTTAGTCCTGGCAGCAACGGGACTGGACGCTCAATCGGTGCCGGAACTTACCCAGCGCTGAACGTCTGGGAAGACAAGGATCACTTGTATGCCGAAGCCGAGTTACCTGGGTTTTCACTGGGGGACTTGGAGATTTACGTCACTGGAAATCAGTTGACGCTCAAGGGTGAACGTCGACCTCCGGAGAATGATGGCGGAACATGGCTTCGGCAAGAACGTAGCTACGGCAAGTTCGCCCGCATGGTTGAATTGCCCAGTGACCTGAACGCTGACAAGGTGTCCGCTGAGTTCAAAAACGGCGTACTGGTAATCACGCTGCCCAAGAGCGAAGCGGTCAAGCCGCGACGAATCGAAGTCAAGGCAAACTGATTCATCAGCATGGCACCTACCAAAAAATCAAGAGACCTAACGGAGGAAAAACCATGAGTACCACAATGACAAACACTGACAACAATACTCGAACCGAAGACCGACCGTTTTCTCAGTCCAACGGGGAAAGCGTGCGTGCGGATCAAGCGATGTTCACGCCTCGCTTTGACATTTGGGAGGGTGACGACGAGCTGATCCTCTACGGTGATCTGCCGGGTGTGGACCCCGAAAGCCTGGACATCAACTTTGAAAACCGACAGTTGACGATCCACGGCAAGGTGTCCCGTTGCTACGGTGAGTGCAGATCGTTGTTAGCCGAATACGGCGTTGGCGATTTCGAGCGGACGTTCACAATTGGCGAAGCCATCAATAGCGAGGCGATCAACGCGAAGCTGCACGATGGCGTGCTGACGCTTCACCTTCCGAAGTCCGATGCTGTCAAGCCTCGTCGGATCGAAGTGAACGCCAACTAATTTCTGGCACGTTGAAAAGGCCTACGCCGCTCGCGGATCGCCGTGATGCGGCGCGGGCCTTTTTTGGCTCATCCGCCGGAAGCGTACTTGGTGGTGACTAGAGTTTTTTTTCGGGCATAACTCGAGTGTCTGCACTTTAGGCAATCGCCTAAAGCTTCAGATTGCATTACTTGGGTGGTGTATCGCCTGTCGGGAGTGGTAGAATATTTCGATATGGCCAGTCCAGTTGCGTCTCCTGAGCGCCTGTCGTCTGGCTCACCCGTGGTGGCCGTGATCGGCGGTTGGTTGGGGCCGCTCCGGCGTCGTGAGAGTTGACAACACATAGGCGATTGGATGATGCGTAAAAAAATGTTGTATTTCGCAAGCGTCGCGGTATTGGTCGTGATCGGCGTGTTCGCGTTCAACAAGATCACACGAGCGGGCTACGAGTCGGCCGAATATAAGGTCGTAGAGTCGGACGATAAATTCGAAGTCCGCGAGTACCCCGATCTCATGCTGGTCGCAACGCGGACCAAGATCGATGCACAGGATGGCGATGAAGGGGGCCGCGACGGCAGTTTCATGAAACTGTTTCGCTACATCTCCGGGGCGAACGAGTCCGAACAAAAGATCTCCATGACCACGCCAGTTTTTATGGAGCAATTTGATGTTGAAAAGGGCGAGCAAACCGACTCGCAAGTTCAAATGGGGTTCGTGATGCCCAAGGAAGTCGCCGCCCGTGGCGTGCCCACGCCCACTGGAAAGAACGTCGACGTCCGCAAGCGAGCTGGCGGACGTTTCGCCGTGTTGCGCTTTGCCGGTCAACTCAACGACAAACTCGCCAAGGAGTCCGAAGCCAAACTCCGAGCCTGGATGAAAACCAAAGGCCTCGAAGCAGCCGAATCAACGGATTCACGCGGCGTTGAAGTCGCTTCTTACGATCCCCCCTTCACCCCCGGCCCACTCCGCCGCAACGAAGTCTTGATCCGGTTGAAGTAGGAAGGGTGCGAGATAAGTAACGAAGCGTTACCCATTCACCCTCCTGCGTGGGTTCTTCACGGAATTGAGTGGCACGCCACCGATTGCCCAGACCGATCCAACGTGGTGGATTTTCGAAGGCATGTACTCCTGCGTCCAGTAATTTTGCCATTCATCCTGGAATCGCTTACCATTCACGTGCCGGAAATAACGGACTCAAGCTCGCATCCTGGAAGCCCAAGGAGGTGGAGTTGCTCGCATTGAAAAGATTGAAAAGATCGGTGTCCTACCTGTCACAACGGGAACAGCCGTGACCGCGACGATGGCAACCACTTATGAATTTGTTTCAAAGTCGCTCTGATCCAACGATGTTCGGAGCTTTTTCATGCCTCTGTAAATCAATGCGGCGACGGCTCCCTTCGGGCGCTCCATTCGCTCAGAGATTTTTTGCAAAGGGAGCTCCTGCAAATGATGCAACTCAATCGCAACGCGCTGGTCCCCGGGCAACCGCGAAATAGCTTGCAGCAGTAGCTCGGCCGTTTCGTGCCGGATTGCTTTTGAGCTCGGCGACGATTCGGCAGCATGAACGTCGCTCTCCAAACGTGACACTGATCGTCCGATCGGCTCATCAAGGGAACGCTCTCGTCTCATGTCGCGTTTTTTAGCGCGGCGCTGACGCAAGTCATCGAGCAAGTTGTTGAGGAACACACGTCTCAACCAGGGCAATTGATGCTCACCGCCATTCGTCACGTGTTGTTCATTTTGATGAGCCTCAAGCATCGTGGCTTGAATCACACCGGAGAGGTCGACTTTCTTTTGTGCCCCCGGTGAGAGCTGCGCTAGCCCGAGAAGCCGCAAATAGTCGCGGTGACGCTCCGCCCAAAAAGTTTCGTCAGACATGATATCAAGCCGTCGCTCACAGAAATTCTCACCACTTTGTGTTTATTCTCCCACAAAGAGCCTCCAGGTGCATCGACAAAGCGCACTTTTTACAGTGAAAACACGCGTGCCGCGTATTCTTGCGTCACGCGGTCCTCAAAGACATCGCTTGAAACTAAAGTTGCTGCTTTCCTTCTTTCGCGACGGACAGATGGTGAAATGAGATGATTTCATGACTGATTACCCCGCGAGCCTGGCCTATGAAGGCGTCTGTCGTGGACGTTTAAAATGAGCAAGCAGATGAACTATGCGATCGAACCTGATCTGACACCGGCGGAGTTCATTGACGTACTGCGCCGTTCGACGTTGTCCGAGCGGCGACCAGTGCAGGATGCAGCTCGGATTGCGAAGATGCTGTCGGGTGCGGACTTGGTCGTGACGGCGCGGAACGAGGACGGGACGCTTGTCGGTGTGGCGCGGGCGATCACCGATTTTGCGTACTGCACTTATCTGTCTGACGTGGCGGTCGACGTCGCTTTTCAAGGCAACGGGATTGGACGTGAACTGATCCGATTGGTTCACGAGAGGGCGGGGCTGGACACGCGGCTGATTCTGCTTTCGGCACCGGCCGCTCAGAGTTACTATCCGCACATCGGGATGGAAAAGCACAGTTCGTGCTGGATGATTCCTCCTCGGGATGTTAAATAGGTCAATCTTTTTTCGACGAAAGCGGATTTGAGCGACATACCGCCATTGTCGCCGGATCCTGACAGCGCCTAGCAGCCAGCCACACTCCCACTCTTTTTGGCCTCACCCAAGATTCTGAACCCGCCTCCAACGACGATCGCAGAGATGATGGCGCCGATTACGAGATCGGGGATTTGCGATTGAAGTAGAAGAACGAGCAAACCTGAGATAATGACGCCAAGGTTGGCGATCACATCGTTGGCCGAGAAGATGTAGGAGGCTCGGAAGTTGACGTCGCCGCCTTTGTGCTTTGAGATCAATCGCAAACAAATTGTGTTTGCAATCAACGCGACCACGCCCGTCGCCGTCATCGCCACGCCGATCGGCTCGCCACCGCCAATGAACCGACGGACCGTTTCGACCACGACACCTATTCCGAGAACAATTTGTAGCAGACCGCTGGCCGTGGCAGCGTTGCGGCGAATGGAACCGGCTCGACCGACGGCATACAGACTGATCGCGTAGACGCTTGCGTCGGCCAGCATGTCGAGTGAATCCGCGATCAGACCAGTCGAACTGGCAAGCACTCCGGCGACGATCTCGGCCAAAAACATTGCCGCATTGATCGCCAGCACGACGCGCAGCGTCTTCCGCTGGGCTTCGCCTTCCGCCTCTAGTTCACAGCCGCAATCGGTCATCGCTTCCTACTCAATTGATGCGGGGGGGGCGCTCGCCGAAGTAGCGAGAGGTGGAATGGGTGAAGTTACTGGAGTTGCCAATGGAGCCTTAGGACTCTGGCCGGCTGATACAATTGACCTTCGTCATGGTATACTAGCACCAAAGCAACCTCCTCTCATGCAATATAGTTCATGAAATTCAAACCCACGTGATCTATCTCGTCGACCACCGCATCACATTTCGCTATCGGCAACCAGTCGTCATCAAGCCAATGACGATCCGGTTGCGTCCGCGGAGCGACGGTGCTCAGACTGTGATTCGGTCTCACTATCGAATCGCACCGAAACCGTCGGCATCGACGTCGATTCTCGACGTATTCGGTAACGTTGCTCTGGAGGTATCGTTCGTGGGAAGTCACAGTGAGCTGACGATCGACGTGCAATCGGAAGTGGATGCATCGAGATCAAATCCGTTTGACTATCTTTCGCTCGATTCCCGAGTCACCAATCTGCCGGCTTTCTACGATCTACGGATTGGACAGGCGTTGGCGCCGAACCTGCACCGACAATCCATGGACATGGAGATTGCTCATTGGGCCGGGGAGCTGTCGGGGAGCGTGGGCTGGCAAACGCAACCATTTCTATTGCAGCTTTGTGAAACGATCCATCGCGATTACACCACCGAGACTCGCTTAGAAGGCGAAGCATTTACGCCAACCCAGACGTTTGCGCGGAAGCAAGGTGCCTGCCGCGATCTCGCCGCGTTGTACATGGATGTTTGCCGAACCCAAGGCCTGGCCGCACGATTCGTCAGTGGGTATGTCTACGAGCCCGGCCGAACGCATGGCTCCGAATTGCACGCTTGGGCCGAAGTCTATTTGCCCGGTGGCGGATGGCGGGGCTACGATCCGACACTCGGCATCGCGGTGGCCGATGGGCACATTCCCGTCGCCGCCGGACCTGAACCGGAATGGGCGGCCCCGACTGAAGGTTCTTATATCGGTGAGAGTGACTCCACAATTGGCTACCAAGTCCAAGTCACTCGGAAATAGATTCTCGAAGTGAACGCCTATCGTTCAACTGACTTTGAACGCTTCGCTGTCGCGTCTTCCTCCGTTCGCTCGCTCAGGACGACGGGTTGAGGGATGGACGAAATCCCCTTTTGCCCTCCCGCGTCCTGATCATTCAAAGTGAATTGTCGCTCATCAACAGCATGATTCAGCGTGACAATTCGTTGGTAGCCCAGCGTGGCCCCGACCTGAATTCTCAGTCGGATCAGTGCTTGACGGGATCATCGTCGCAGGGATCCTGCCCTAAAAGATCGTGGCCCGCCTCTGCCGTAGTCCGGTCCGGTTCAGCTACGGTGGGGATATAGAACGCGCGAACCGGCTTTCGGAATCGCGTCGAAAACAAATGGCCCGCTAGTTGCAAGCGGAAGTTTACTGCTCGGTGCCGTGATGCTGGCCGGCAAGTCCGCTGGCTGCGAAATTAGGTTTCCTCGGGGGCGTTCTCTGACATCGACATCGATGCGAGCGTGATGGGATCAGGAATCGACGACTTAGACTCGACCGTTTGTGCCGAGCTGGCCGCCACGCCGAGCAATCCCAGCGAAAAGCCGACTAGCAGAAGGTTGGCAGCCCGAATATCCGGCGTCTGGTGGATTGGTAGGGAATATCACGGTTAAAACATTTGGTGAGGTCGGTCGATGCAGTTTTGGCTTTCAACGGTTGCTGGATTGTTTCTGACGTTTGCAGCACTCGGTGAAACCTTTGTGGCAGTGCTGGTTCCGCGCAAATCAACGGCCCCATAACCGCAGTGATCAATCGGCTGTTTCACGAACTGCTAAATTGGCGGGGGCTCGGTCGAAGTCGGTTTGCGGTAGCCGTAGGTCCAGTGATGGTGGTGACGCAGGTGGTGTGCTGGGCAACCATGCTGCTGGTCGGAATTAGCCTAATTGTTTGGCCTCAGCTCGGCGTAGGTATTACAGCAAACGGATCCAAGCCGACGGACACCGACTTCGCGACCGCGTTGTATTACGCCGGCTTCACAATCACGACGCTTGGCAATGGTGATCTGGTCCCTCACACACCAGCAATGCAAATTGTCACCATCTCAACTGCTGGCCTGGGCTTCAGTTTCTTCACGTTGGTACTCGCTTACTTTATCTCGGTCTACTCAACGCTGGCCCGGCGCAATCGGATTGCCGATGAGATCGAATATCGAACCGGAAGAACCGGTGACGGCCTTGGTTATCTACGGGTCTACTTAATGGATAACAATCCGTCTCTGATTAATCAGGATCTGTACACGTTGTCGTCGAACATGGCGGAATTGTTGGAGTCGCACCATTTCTATCCCGTGCTCCATTACTTTCGCTTTAAGGAGCCGCGGTACGCGATGAGCCGTATGCTCAGGTTTTGTCTGGAGGTCTCTTCGATGATGCGAGCGGCAAGGGAGGTCAACACCTTGGAATTCGCTGCAAGTCCCGAGGCAGCCGATCGACTTTGGCATGCAAGCATGCAAATGTTGGAGGAAACCAAACGACATTTCGTGATCTGTCAGTCGACACACGACAATCCTGACGCGCGACTGGCGATCGAGTTTTCAGAGTCGATTGGCGATACTGAAGACGCAACGGAGCGACTCACGGCCGCCTTCCGTGATCAGCAATCCTCCTGGCTCCGAGATCTGAGGGCACTAGCCGTTTGCACCGGAAGCGAGTCCACAAAGTATTCCTGAAAATGTTTCTGGAAGCATCGCTCATTTTTACTACGCGAGCTGATTCTCCGCTGAATCATCATTCGACTCGCCATCGCAAGCGCTGAGCATTCCTCATGATCGAGTGCGAAAATGAATGGGAGCGCCGTAATCTGGAGAATCCAGTTCCGAGAATTCAACACGACGTTGCTGTCGTAGGTTGAAATGAGAAAGGCAGGAGCGGCGTGGCGACCTCATCACTTGAGTGAGTCAGCCACGACACCGCCCCCGCGAAGGCTGTGAAGTGGGTTTGAGAGAGGGAGCGAGCATTTGTTGCCTCCTTCCCACCGCCTCCACTTCCAATTGATTAGCGAAGTGGCGGAGCTTCGACTCCCTGGGATTTCAAGATTGCCAGGTACTTTTGTGGTTCGGCAGCGATTTTCTTGGCACAGCCAGGGCAGCAGATGTAGATCGCTTGGCCAGCGGCGTTCACTTTGTATGGCCCACCCATTGCGTCGAGTGGTTCGTCCATGACGGGGCATTTCTTTTGTGCGGCGATGAAGGGTGCATCGGCCGAGGTAACCTTAAAAATACCTTCACGGACTTCTTCGGTGCCTGCGGGCACTGCGGATGCCGTCGCCGTGTTTTCAGCGCCGTAAACCATCGTCAAATACTTTGCTGGCTCGGCCTGAATCTTCTTGATGCAACCTTTGCAGCACAGATAGATGGGCTTGTCGCCCACCATCACCTTGATCGGCGTGCCCATGCCCCCAAGTGGTTCGTCCATTACGGGGCAAACTTTCTGCGCTGCAATCGCAGAAGCGTCAGCTTGTGTCGCGTTTGTCACCGTGATTTGCGGTCGTCCGACAGCGTACTTGGCTGGCTCGGACCTGACGGCGTTAACGCATCCAGCACAACACACGAAGACCTTCTGTCCGTTAACGTCGACGGCCACAGGATCTCCCATACTGCCGAGCGGTTTCCCACTGACGGGGCAGATTTTCTGACGTGCGATTGCGGCTGCAGTGAGTTGCTGTTCGCTCGCGGGCACCGTTGCAACTTCATTGAAGCTAACGGTGTTCCCGCCCGAAGCCTTCATGCCGACCAGCTGAATATCCACGTCGATTTGTCGGCCCGCAAGCTGTGAAAGATTCACCGGAGCAGTCAGTGCTCCTTCGCCGTCAGGCAATAAGTCGTAGCGATAGCGTTTCGCGTTGCCTTCGACGCGCACCGAGACAGCACCGCGTCCTTGATCGACTGAGACTGGTTGACCAGCGCGGTCGTAGACGAACAGTTGCAGCCCGCCTTGAAAAACGATCGTTTCGATTTGCAGGTTGCCGGTTTGTTTCAAGCTGCCGCCATGCGGCCCCGCATGAGGTACTTCGCGAGCCTGCGTCATGCCGCGCCTCGCGTGGTTGTGTCCCGCGTGATCGTGCTGCGACTGAATCATTTGCCCAAACACGCTCGATGCGGACAACGCGAGCGAGCAAGCGGTGATGATGAGTGTTTGTTTCATGGGAGAACTCCGTTGTGAAAGTTAGGACGCCATCCGTTGGGTCCGTCGGTGAGGTTGTGAATGTTGGATGCCCGAGTCGTAGATTTCTTCACGGGCAAACGAAAAGTTTTACGCCGCCTTCATTAGCTCCTCCTGGGGCATCGCTTCGGTGCCATGCCAAAGCTCGTCATGAAATCCAAATCGCATCTTCAATTCCAGATAGCCGCAATAAAGCGTCGGCACGATGAACGAGGTGAATGGTTCCGCTAGCATGCCACCGAACACGGGGATCGCCATCGCTCGGGCAACGTCAGCCCCACGGCCTGTTGCGATCAATACCGGAATCAATGCGGCAAGTGTCGTCACGGTGGTCATCATGCAAGGTCGAATGCGTTTGAGTCCCGCTTCGTAAACGATGTTGCGAATGTCATCGACCGATTCGATTTTGCGTTTTTTGAGAAGTTGATGGATATAGGTCGCCATCACGACGCCATCGTCGACCGCCAGACCAAACAATGCGATGAATCCCACCCACACCGCGGTGTTCAATTCAACGTCCATGGTTGCGACGGCGATCATGCCCCCGGCAAACGCGACGGGAATGCCGGAGAAGACCGCCAGCGAAATCGGAAAGTTGCGAAACTCCATGTAGATCAGCAACAGGTTGATACAGATGACCAGGGGAATGATCCACATCAGGCGAAGATTGGCTTCGATCTGGTTGCGGAAACTGCCCACAGCCTCGAGGGAGTATCCAGCCGGCAATGACAAACGATTTGGATTCGATGGCGGAAGCGACTGGGCTGTGCGAAGTTGTTCTTCGATGGCGGCAACCGATTCGAGATCACCTTTGCTGCCATTCGTCATGAATGCGACGTGAGCGACCAATCGCCCGTTCTCGCTGTTGATCGCGCCCGGCCCCCAAGTTGTTTCCAGCTTAGCGAGTTCCTCCAACGGCACGACCGCTCCCGAATGCGTGACGACGGGCAAGCGTTGTAGTCCGTCGATCTGCTCGCGAAGGTCGCGGTTATATCGAAGTCGCACCGGATATCGCTCGCGACCCTCGACGGTCTTGATCAAGTTCATGCCGCCGAGTGCGGTCTCGATGACTTGATTGACCATCGAAGCATTCAGTCCATACCTCGATGCAGCATCACGATCAACCGTGAATTCCACGTAGGGCTTGCCCAGCACAATGTCAGGATTTACGGTTCCGGCATTGACGAACGGCGATTTTTTGAGTTCCCCCGCGACATCCATCGCCGCCTCGGCGAGTTCATCCAGTTCATTGCCATAAACGCGGATCGCCATCGGTGCCTTGATGCCCGATTGCAACATCACCACGCGGCCTTCGATAGGCTGCAACGCCGAAGCGGGGGTCACGCCGGGAAGGGTCGCTACGCGATTGATCTCGTCCCAGACATCGCGAGCTGTCACACCGACCCGCCACTGGCTTTCGGGCTTCAGCATCACGTAGGTTTCGATCATCGCTGCCGGTGCAGGGTCGAGAGCCGACTCAACGCGACCGATCTTGCCGAGCACGTCCTTCACTTCCGGTATCTGACCAATCAACACGTCCTGCGTTTGCAGCACCTGCATCGCCTGCGAGAAACTCGCAGCGGGATACAGCGTTGGCATGTAGAACCAACTCCCTTCGTCAAGAGCGATCCAGTCGTCACTTTGCAAACCTGTGAAGGTGTGCTTTACATCGACGTAACCAGGAAAGTCGTTCAGCTCCGCGCCGAAAAGATTGGCGAACCTCTCAACCGGTCGGAGAACTGTTGGTAATCCGACCCACGCTCCCAATCCGATCACCAGCAAGACCGCAGGAAAGGACAACGCAATTGCTTTGTGATTCAATGCCTGACGCAGTCTCGCAGCATAAATCCAATGCACAAACCGACTCGACGGAATTTCCTCAATCGGCCGGATGCGTTCTCGCATCAATTGCCAGCCGGCGATAAAACCGACTACAGCGGCAATCACGGTCACCGCCCACGTCTGTAGCTCGAACCGCTGGGCAATTCGTGCTCCCCACAGGAAATGGGAAGCTCCGCCGAGCAACCCGGCCAGCGACAGCCCGGCAACCAACGCCGTCGATTTGCGCCGCACGTTGCTCCGCAACATCAATCGACAGAGTGCCGGCACAATGCTCACGGCAGTAATCATGGCCGCCGCGATCGCGAAAGTCTTTGTGTACGCCAAGGGTGAAAATAGCTTGTAGTCTCGCCCGGTGAGAAAGAACACGGGAAGGAAGCTGACGATGGTCGTTGCAACCGCCGTGACAACCGCCGGCGCGACTTCGATGGTGGCCTCGTAGACGACGTCGGTTCGCGCCTTTTTACCTTTGGTTTCGTCTCTGCCTTGCTCCCAATTCGACAGATGCTGATACACATTCTCTGAAACAATGATGCCCATATCGACCATTGTCCCAATCGCGATCGCGATACCAGCGAGTGACATGATGTTGGCGCCGACACCGACGCATTGCATTGCAATAAACGACATCAGTACGGCGGCAGGCAAGCAAATCGCCACGACAAAACTGCTCCGAATATGCAACAGGAACAGCAGAATGATGATCGCAGTGATGATGATCTCATCACGCAAAGCGTGAGTGAGCGTTGCCATCGTCTCGTCGATCAGGCCACTACGATCGTATACGCCGTGAATTGTCACGCCTTGTAGTGACGGGGTGATTGCAGCGATTTTGGCTTTCACCCGGTCGATCACCACTCGCGGGTTCTCCCCGTACCGCATCACAACGACACCGCCGACTGCTTCGGCCCCATTGTAGTCCAGCGCCCCGCGTCGGAAGTCCGGCCCGAGTTGTACTCGGGCGACGTCACCTACCCGCACCGGAACGCCGTCGCGCTCCAGGATCACGGTATTTTCGATGTCCTCAATTGCTTTGGTCTTGTCACCGTCACTGCCGAGGAACCCTTTGCTGCGGACGATGAATTCCATCCCGGTGGTTTCCACAGTCTTTGCACCGACGTCGACGTTCGATCCCTTAATCGCCATCGCCAGCTTGTCCAGCGATACGGTGTGAAATCGCAACTGGTCGGGATCCACTTCGATTTGGTACTGGCGAACATAGCCGCCGATCGAAGCGACTTCGCTGACACCTTCGACGGCTTGTAACTCGTATTTTACGACGAAGTCTTGCATACTGCGAAGCTCCGCCAGTCCCATCCCGTCGCTCGGAGGTCTCAACGTGTAATAGTAAACTTGACCCATCCCCGTCGCGTCCGGTCCCAGCTGAGGCACAACGCCATCAGGTAGCTGTGCCGCCGCGGATCCGAGTTGCTCCGATACGCGACTTCGTGCCCAGTAGAAATCAATCTCATCCTTAAACGTCACCTGCACAAAGCTGTAGCCGAACATGCTCTTTCCACGCACCGATTCGGCACCAGGAACGGCGAGCAACGAAACGCTCAGCGGATAAGTGACTTGGTCTTCGATGTCCTTGGGCGAACGTCCCGGCCAAGGCGTCAACACGATGACTTGGTTCTCTCCGACGTTGGGTATCGCGTCGATTGGTATCGACTTGAAGCATACCCAGCCGGCAACGCTCAACCCCGCAGTGAGCATCACCACTAGCCAAGGTTCTTTTACACAAAAGAGAATGATTCGATTCAACATGGCGTGCTTCCTTACTGCAACGTGCGAGCGATTGAGGGAACAGAACCAGCAGGCATCGCCATGTCACGAACGACTTCGCCGCAAGTCAACATTTCGCTGCCCCAGTACGGGTTCGCCAAATCGCCGCCGTGCTGCATCCAGTCACCACCTCCGCCGGGAACCATAGGACAGTAATAATGTGTCAGCTTCTCAGCTGTTTTGGGACCGCGAGCGACTGTGGCAGCACGCAACATCGCGTGACTGACACCACGATAGGCTTCGCGAGCCCGCTCCAGCGATCCGTCCATGCGAGTCGCCGTCCGTCGCGCCGTTGCGAATCGGCGTTGCGCCTCGTCGGGAACGGCGGACGACATCTCAAGTTCGCGTAATCCGTCGATGAGCGTGTTCAATGCAACCGGAGGAGGCGGTTGATCGGCCGCCATCGCACTCTGAATCTCGAAGTAAGCATCGTATACGCGATCGAACTGCTTCCCAGCGTCAGTCCCCAACATGAGTGGGATCGTCTGGGGAATTTCCAGCGGCCCGGGCGAATAGCTGGGTGCTTTCGTGGGGTCCATCAACGATGGATTTCCGGCGAGCTGCATTTGCGAGTCAATCAGGAAATTTCCGCCCGTCGCGACCGTCTCGCCTGCCGACAAGCCTTCGACAATCACCGCCTCCTTGCGATTCATTGGCCCCACAGTTACGCGGCGGATTTCGAAACGTCCCGGGTCGGTTTCGACGTAGATGATGCTGTTTTCCCCCGCCAATAAAACTGCATCACGGGGCACAGTAACGACCTGTTGCATCGGCAGCGGTTCCGATGCAAACCCCAACTGCGACGTCGGCACCAACGTCATGTCGCAGAGTGGGCACGTTCCCGGCTCGTCACGTATTACCTGTGGGTGCATGGGACTGATGTATTTATTTGCCAGCGCCGGATCATATACTTCGTCCCTCGGAATTGCCGGCACTGTCACGCGAGCAGTCGCATAGTCGCCCGGTCGCAACTTGCCGTCGAAGTTCATGATTTCGACTCGTACCCGAACAGTTCGAGTTGTTGCATTGACGATCGGATCAATAAACGCAACTCGGCCCGTGAAGACTTCACCCGGCACCGACTGAATCTCCGCCTCGACCTGTTGGCCGAATCGAACGGCCGATGCGTCATCGGGGAATAGGTCAAGCATCAACCAAACGCTACTTAGGTCCGCGACACGGTAAAGCTTATGACCTGTTTTGACATAGTCGCCTTCGACCGCTGACTTCTCGATCACTGTTCCACTCTGGGCCGACTTGATGCGAATCCGCGACATCGGTTTTCTGGATTTGGCCAATTGGTCGATCTGGTTCTGCGTCATCCCCAGTTCAGCTAGGTTCTCGCGGGCCATCCTGTGAAGGTCACCGTTGTCTATTTGAAAACGACCAATCTTCCCGTCGCTGTTCATGCTGGTGATAAATTCGGTTTGTGCGGTGTAAAGTTGCGGGCTGTAAATCAATGCAAGGTCGTCGCCTTCATTGACTTTCACGCCAGCGTAGTTCGCGTACATTTTCTCTAGGCGACCGTCGACGTACGCACTGATCGTCGACAAACGGCTTTCGTCGAAGTCGATCGAGCCGATGGTGCGGATGGTTCGATTGACATCACCCATTTTCGAAATCGCCGTTTGAATGCCAACGAGCCGGCGCGCCGAGTCTTCAATCGTGACCGAAAGGCCGTCGCCGCCTCCGCCGCCCGTCGCCTCGACCAATTCCATTGCACAAACTGGGCAGCGACCTGGCTCCGTCGATGGAGGCGTACACATCATCGGGCAGATGTAGCGTTTTTCTTCGCCGCCGTCAGCTTCTGCGGCGCTTTCACTTGTTCCACCTGAGAATCCGTCAGCGGTCAGCCATTTCGTTCGTTGAGCTACGCCTAACAAGAAGAAAACCAATCCCGCCACGATCACAACGGTCGCTGCCTGGACGCCCGTGCGTACGATCCATCTCGGTCCGCCGCGAGTCACCTTGCTGTGCGCGTCACGGACGATCGGCGTCGGCGAGCACTGTTCTTCACTCTGCGGAGCCACGGCCTCGCTCACGACTTCATTCGTGACTTTGGTTGCTGAATCGTCCGGTCGTCGGTTTTCTTGCTGACTCATAAAATTTCTCAATATGTTCGCCGCCATCGGTCTGTGATTTCATCCACCGATTTTTTGCACGAGAGGTGACCCACCAGCGATGCCTTCCATCGCTGACCGGCCAACGCCTCCAGGCCGTGCCGGGGCCATTGGTTTGGTGACGCGAATCAAATCGCGTGAAAATTGCATCCTGAAATACTTCCCGCCGAAGGGGCGCGCAGCATCAATCGCATGAACGCCAACTTGCTGTCGCAGAACTGCGTGCGCGCAGCTCTCCTAATCAATCGGCGCTAGATGCGCCAGACGCAGAGAATCCGCTGAGAGAAATGCGGTAATTGATTGCCGTGCGGCAATCGTGACGTCAGTCCGTCCGGACAAACTGAAAGACTGGCGTTTGATTCGACACGATCCGAGTACGCGATGAAGACAAGGTTTCGGACCTGTTTAACAGGTATGCGTTGTGGCGCCGGAGCAATGGGTTCCGATCGGATACCGCACATACACGAAGTCAACGCGACTTGGTCTTGAACCCATTCTTGGTCGTCAGTTCTCGGTGGTTCAGGAACAAGATCGGAAATTTCACCGAACCACTCATCATGCTTCGGCCGTTCGGCTTTTCTCGAGCAACATGCACCAGCATCTCCCTTGTTTCCGCTGCAACAACCGCACAGGTCGCCGTCCGCGTTGACCTCACAACGTTTGCAAACCTGGCAGACCGTCTGGGCTTGGCAGCATTGGCCTTGAGCACATGCGCCCTGCGCAGCCACGATCGCCATCGGCTGAATCACCGTGGCAGCGATCAGACAAAAATTAACGGCAACGTGGATTAAGCGGGAGTTACTCACTGTGACCTTATAAAAAAATACCAGTGCACGGTATACGAACAGTATGGGAAATTTGGCCGAAGAGTTCAATAGAAATTGACCGTTGAGACGCACTTTGATAGCTCATCGGGACGGGAACGCCATGGATTGGCAATTGAGCCCCCCAGAACGCGCCAGGCGGAAGGCCGGATGCTCCCGGCATGCATCGCCGCTGCGACGTTTGGATGCGCGTCCCTACGTGGCGTGCCATTCCCATTTGGTGCTTCCAGAGCCGCGAAACCCATCGTAAACCTCCACCGAATCGGCCGTCAACACCGACGTTGATGAGTCGCAGGTCGTCTGCGTACCAAAGACACACTCGAACTGACGATCGCCGACGCCCGGAACAAACGCAACGCTGGGTGGCCGAGCCGAGGCTCGATGACGAACATGCTGAGGAAACCTGGTTCAAGCCTCCAGGGCTTCCATCAAACGCCGCAGCTCCCGCCGAGCCCGATTCAGTCTCGAGCCAACCGTTCCTTCCGGGATGTTTAGCGTGGCGGCGATTTCTTGGTACGGAAGTCCGCTATCTTCCTTGAGTGATAAGATTGCTCGCAGTTCCGGATCGAGTTGCCCAAGAGCCTGGCGAACCATGGCGTCTCGTTCATTCTGCGCGATGTGGTCGGTCTCCTGTATCGCTGGCTCGACGACCAGCTCTTTCGTCCGACGATGCCTCTCGCGTCGCAAGTGCTGCAGCGCCTCATTGGTTGATAAGCGGTAGAGCCACGTCTCAAACTTGGAGTCGCCACTGAATTGCGACACTTTCATGAACACTCGCACGAATATTTGCTGTGTCAAATCATCCGCGTCCTGCTCACCGACCATCCGAACCATCAAACGGAATACTCGATCCGACGTGACTTCGTAGATCGTCCGAAGCGCAGAGCGATCACCGGCCGCGGCGGCACGGACCGTCGCGTCATTGATCGGCTCATTCGCACTGCGTTCATTCGGATGTTCCATTGGGGAAATTGTACCGATACCCAAAGGGGGTACTAGCTGCCTTTGCTGTATCTGATTATTTCGTAGTTCCGAGACGGAACCATGCTCCGATCGTCACCGTTGCCAATACGACTCCACGAGCAAACTCGGGAAAAACGAAAGGCCTGCTTTTAACGACATCGCCTGCGGCACGAAGAATGTCAGGCCAAGCGGGACCAGGAACAACGTCTCGCGAGCGAATTTTCGGATCGCCACTATATCGTGGTCTTGGCACCAAGCCCGCGTGAACGCGAGAATGCTAACGATCGGTGGCGCTGGGGGCAGCTTTTCCAAAATCAAATCATTCATCGTCGTCGTTCCACATTTCTAAGATTTTCAAACGTTGAATCGCCACTATTGAAGATTCCATTAATTCGCAGCACACCGATGACGGTCGCTGGCCCGATCAAGGCTTTCAAAAGAGAGGTCGATGGTATCATCGCTTCTTTATTCTCGACGGATTTTCAGTGGACAGCACAAAGCGGTAGCGAAAGTCGTCAAGACCTTCGGCTAGACCGAATTGGTAGATCGAAACTCATGGCTATTCATTGACAACCATGGATTGAATTGACAAATCACTTCCGGACTTCGACTCCCAGACGAGCACGACCGGCCCATCGCATGCAACCGGGGCTGCGAGTACCGGATCGGATGCTTTCGTTGCGACAACTATCGGTTTTGTCGAAGCCGGCCGCAACAACTTCAGATCACCCCCACGCACGTCGACCCATGCGATGAAGTTCCCATTGGCTGTAGCCGCGATCGAGGGCTGTTCGCCCCGTCCGAGAAGCTTCTCCGGCGCCAAGCCGGGTTCTGCGGAATAGATCGCTCGATCGCGACGCCAAACCGTCAGCAGATCACCGCTTGAACTAACAGCCATGTCCCCGCCATCCATTGGGCATGCGTTCAATGGCCAGCTTCCGACGCCCAACTTCTCAGCGCCGCCAAAACTCTGGCCGTTGTCTTCCGACATCGCCACGTACATGTCACGGTCACCATCAATCAAGTTGCGCCACATGACATAAACGTGGCTGTTCGCATCAATCACGACCGACGGATGGCAGCATTCGCAAACGGTACGTGATGGCGAAGCGTAAACTCGATTGTTCTTCTCCCAAACCTTGCCACTATCTTTCGACGTCGAGCTGTAGATTTGCGTTCGACCATTCCGCAGATCGAGCCAAGTGCAAACCACCAATCCATCACTGCCAACTGCGAGGTCGTGCAAGCCCTCGCGAGCCGACTTTGCTACATCGTTGACTTCGGTTGTCTTGCTCCACGATTCACCACCGTCGGATGAATGCCATCCCAGCACGTTGCCGCTCTCATGGCTGATGGCTGTGATGACGACCCGATCATCGCTAGCGACGATTCGTGGTCCACGTCTCATCCCCAACGCCAACTTCGGTACCTGGCCAATCTTCGTTGGCGCAGAAAAGGTCAGGCCTTGATCCACGGACTTGCAGACGTAGATTTCCTCTCCTGCTCCAAACGAAACGAAGATACTCCCATCGTTGCTAACCGTCGCCTGGGGCTGCCTCAGATTCGGGAATGTATCAGCTGATGCAACCACAACCGGTTCAGCGGCCTTGATGATATCAAGGCCCACGCACAAGCAAAAGCTTGCTGAGATAATGAGAGTTGGTATGAATGTGAGGTAAGTCATGGTTGTCCGATAAATGCGTCAAAAAAATACCAATAGTATTCTACGAGGATTCGTTGTCTTGTGGACCTACGCGTTCTCGGCAAATCGCTCGTCTTTGATCCCCAGACGCAGTTTCCACTCCATCGCACTGCAATACAACACGGGCACGACAAGCATCGTCATGATTTCGATCGTCATGCCGCCGAAGCTTGGGATGGCCATCGGCACCATGATGTCGCTGCCGCGACCGGTCGAGGTTAGCACTGGGATCAGTGCGAGCAGCGTCGTTGCCGTTGTCATCAAACACGGTCGCACGCGTCGCATGCCGGCAGTCACCGTGGCTTCGCGAGCGTGAGCGGCGTTATCAATACGGTCTTTGCGGAAACTTTCATCGAGGTAGGAAGCGATCACCACGCCGTCATCGCTGGCAATTCCGAAGAGGGCGAGGAAGCCGACCCAGACTGCCACGCTGAGGTTGATGGTTTTGACTTGGAACAGTTCACGCATATCGGTACCAAACATGCTAAAGTTCAAAAACCACTCCGTTCCGTACAACCACAGCATAATGAAGCCACCCGCCCAGGCGATCAGGATGCCGCTGAAAACCAATGAAGTTGTGATCGTGGATTTAAATTGCAGATAGAGAATCAAGAAGATGATCCCGAGCGCGAGCGGCAATACGACCGACAGCGTTTTTTGTGATCGAATTTGATTCTCGTAGTTGCCGGCGAAGGTGTACGTCACCCCGGCAGGAAGCATAAACTCACCCGAGTCGATCTTCGCTTGCAGAAACGCCTGTGCGTCTTCAACGACGTCCACTTCGGCCTCACCGGGCTGCTTGTCGAACAACACATATCCCAGCAAGAACGTGTCTTCACTCTTGATGACTTGTGGGCCACGGGTGTAGCGAATGTTGGCGAGTTGCCCGAGCGGAATCTGCGGACCAAGTGGCGTTGGCACAAGAATCCGTTCGAGTGATTCGAGATCATCTCGCAACTCGCGTGCGTAACGCACACGAACGGGGAACCGTTCGCGGCCCTCAACTGTCGTGGTGATTTGTCGTCCACCAATTGCTACTTCAATCACGTCCTGTACGCTGCGGATGTGCAAACCGTATCGCTTGATTGCGTCGCGGTCGATGTCAATCTCCAAATATGGCTTGCCGACAATGCGATCAGCGATAACGGCAGAGGATAGAACAGTAGGAACCTGTTTCAAGAGTGCTTCCAGCTCCAACGCGACCTTTTCAATTGTCTCAAGGTCCGGGCCTTTGACTTTCATTCCCATCGGCGCCCGCATGCCGCTTTGCAACATCACGATGCGAGCGGCAATCGGTTGCAGCTTCGGTGCCGATGTCGTGCCGGGAATCTCGGCCGCCACCGTGATGGCTTGCCAAATGTCATCCGGCGAGCGGATTTCGTCACGCCATTGACGAAACGGTCGCCCCTTCGAGTCGGGAACTAACTCACCAGCGTCGTCACGGACAAACTCCTGGTCTTTTTCGTCGTAGCGAAAGTCCAAACGATGTCCATCTTCGTCAGTTCTGTATTCGGACTTGTAAGTGATGTAGGTCTCGATCATCGACACGGGAGCGGGATCAAGCGGTGTGTCGGCGCGACCGACCTTGCCTACCACCGATTCGACTTCGGGAATCGAGACCAATAGCCGGTTCTGCAACTGCAAAACGTCCATGGCTTCACCGATTGAAGCGTGCGACATTGTGGTCGGCATGTAAAGAAACGATCCCTCATCGAGCGGCGGCATGAATTCCTTGCCGAGCCCGGGCATTACACCCACCGCTGCTTGCCATGTCCGTGATTGGCGAACGGTCGATTCCGAGACTCCTACTATCGCAAGCGTTTTGGGAACGAAGCTGAAAATCTTGTCGAATCCCAACCACGCTGATCCACCGAACAACAAGATGGCGGTAGGCAGTGAAAGAAACGCGATCTTATGGTTCAGGCACCAACGCAAGATCGGCTCGTACATCACGCGTTGAAACAATGTGAAGAAACCAAGGACTCCACCGATCAACCCGCCGACAAATAATAGATTGAGCAGCAAGCCCTTCTGTGGCCCAAGCGGCAGCCATTGCTGAGTTAGCAATACGCCAACAACCACCGCCGCCACGGCACTCGCAGCATACGGTCCGAAGCGAACCAATCGCTGTGGAATCCGAACTTCATATAACTTGTATGCCGATGTCGCAATCAAGATCGCGCCGACCCACCACGTCAGCACGACAGACGCCGCGATACCGAGGATCAGTAGTGCGAACCACGCTCCTCGGCGCAGGCTCTTCGATTCAATGCGCCCGCCCATCAAAACATGCGCCGCTGGCGGGATGATGGTGAGAGCAACGATCACCGATGCCAGGGTAAGCGCATTTAATTTACGGCGGGTATCGAGTTTAGGATTTCGAGTAGGAACTCAAAGTCGTATCCGGCACGCAATCGCTTTTGACGAATGCTTCCCTTGCGTGTCTCGTTGTGCTTGATCAGCGTAACCGCCAAGCGACGAAGCCAACTCACGTTCTCGCCGCC
This sequence comes from uncultured Planctomycetota bacterium, assembly GCA_963763175.1. GTDB lineage: Bacteria > Planctomycetota > Planctomycetia > Pirellulales > Pirellulaceae > Rhodopirellula. The sequence goes on from CAVXOB010000011.1 coordinate 3,323,558, forward strand.
GTGGTCTTTGCGGATCCGTGACTCGTCTTCCCGGAACGTCACATCCATGACCCAGTGGAGTGAATTCTCGATGCCCCAGTGCTGGCGAACGGCAGCCCCGAAACGTTTTGCCTCGCTTCCAAAACTCATGATGTAATAACGGACTTCCCCGTCACCCCAATCGTTCACGTCTTCACTGCGATACGTGATCGTTAAGCCGATACTTCGGATGTTCTTCCAGTCGCCGGTTTCCTTCAGTGATTTGGGGGCCGGCAGAGTGTAGTAGAGCCGACGCTCGTAACGACCATGTGGTTTCTTCTGATCGTCATGGACCTCGTGCGTCGAGAGTCGCTTGGGAGGACGGTCAAGCGACATCGCCCGCTCGAACTCATTCTTCAACGTTTCGTGCAGCGTTTCTTGGTTGCCTTTGACCGCCAAACAGTAATGACCTTTTCGCTCAATGATCTTCCTCGCGATGTCGCGTTGGCAGCCCATTGCATCGATCGTCACGATCGCTCCGGAAAGTGTCAGTGATTCCAAAAGCTTCGGAATTGCAGTGATTTCGTTCGATTTCTTGTCGATGGTGGTCTGCCCGAGCGTCAAGTGCTGATCGCTCGCCCAGGCACTGACGATATGCAGCGGCTTGACGCCACCGACCTTCGAACCGCGGAGCGTTTTTCCATCAATGGCGATCACATTGCCGAGCTCTTTACGGAGCCCCTTAAGCCATTTCAGAAACGCTTGTTGGAATGCCGCCGGGTCAAGTCTTGAAAGAGTGCGACGGAGCGTATCACGCGAAGGAAGCCCACCGGGAAGTTGAAGAAACCGCTCAAGCCATTTCTGATGCGTTTCGGCCCACGTTCGCATATCAGCCCATCCATCGGCATTGCAGATCACCGCACAGATTGCGATCACGATCATGTCGATGAGATTGTGAACTCGACGGCGATTGATTCGGGGGTCTTCGATTTCATCAAAGCACTGCACGAGTGAGAGAATGGCAGAATACTCATCTGCGGCAATCGCCTTCTCACGAACGGTCTGCCTCTTTGACTTCCTCGTGGTTTCCAGCGGCTCTCCGGAGAGCACTTTTCTCTTGTCGTGCTTGTTGTCGCAAGGCTCTTGCCAGTGGTCGTTGGTGTTCCGCGAGGGCTCGGTATCGTTTCCCATTGCAGCGACTCCATTCGCTTGTTCGAGGTTGGTTTTAGCGGCTTAGAATGTTACCGAGTCGGGCCAAACCGAGCCACCGGAGTGGCACTCTCGGACCCGAAAAACCGCTAAATACCGCTCAAATACGGGAAATTAAATGCGCTCACCCTGTCACCGATGCGGCTAAAGCAAACGTCTTGGTGAACGCCAGCGGCCGAAACAATTTGCCTTCCGCGCCGATCATTGTGAACACCGGCAGGAAGCTGACCACCGTTGTCGTGACTGCCGTCAAAACTGCACCGGCGACTTCGTGCGATGCTTTGAAGATCACGTTTAACTTGTCATCTTCTGGCGCAGCCTCATCTAGGTATTTGAGAATATTTTCAGTGAGAATGATCCCCATGTCGACCATCGTGCCAATTGCGATCGCGATGCCCGACAATGCCACGATATTCGCATCAACTCCAAAAGTCTTCATCGCTATGAAGCACATCAGCACCGCGAGTGGCAACAGCGCGCTGATGAGGAACGAACTCCGCAGGTGAACAACCATCACCAGGATCACGATGATCGTGACTAGTATTTCCTCGAGGAGTGCCGTGTTCAGCGTACCGAGCGTTTCATCGATCAAGCCCGCTCGGTCGTAGAACGGCACGATCGCCACTTGGCTGGTCGTGATCCATGCGGGCCATTGCTCTTGCGGAATGCTGCGCAGATGCTTCACCCACGCACCGCTGCTGGTTGTCGCACCCGTGATCGCTTCGAGTCCGTTGCGATCAGCGTACAGATCAACTTCATCCGCCGACGTTTTTTGGTAGTCGACGAGCACCTTGGTCGGCAAACCCGGTGAGACTTCTCTAATACGTTGCTTGACGTTCTTGATAGCTGCCAGCGGGTTGTAGCCGTAGCGTACCACGGCGACGCCGCCGACCGCTTCCGCGCCGGCTTTATCTAATGCACCGCGGCGAAGTGCCGGCCCGAGCGACACGTTGGCCACGTCGGCGACCGTGATCGGCACATTATCTCTTACCTTCAAAACCGTCTTTTCGACGTCTTCGATTTCCTCAATGAAACCGAGACCGCGGATGACGTATTCGGCCTTGTTCAGTTCAATCGTCCGAGCACCTACGTCGACGTTCGACATCCTGACCGACTCGAATACACTGGCTAGCGTTACGCCGGCCGCCCGCATCGCGTCGGGGTCAACGTCGATCTGGTACTCCTGGACAAAACCACCGATTGACGCGACTTCGCTAATTCCTTCCGCTGACGTCAAAGCGTATCGAACGTAGTAATCCTGTATTGTACGCAGTTCTCGCAAATCCCAACCCCCGGTTGGCTTGCCATCGGGGTCGCGACCTTCGAGCGTGTAAAGGTAAATCTGCCCAAGCGCCGTTGCGTCTGGCCCGAGGGTCGGTTGAACTCCATCCGGCAGCGTTCCGCTTGGCAGACTGTTCAGCTTTTCGAGGACTCGCGTACGCGACCAATAGAAGTCAGCGTCTTCGCCAAAGATGATATAGATCGACGAGAAACCGAACATCGAATAGCTACGGATCGTCTTCACCTCGGGGATACCCAGCAGCGCCACGGTCAGCGGATACCCGATCTGGTCCTCGACGTCCTGCGGACTGCGTCCCGTCCACTGTGTGAACACGATTTGCTGGTTTTCACCGATATCAGGAATCGCGTCGACGGGCACCGGATCGCGAGGCAAATCACCGACGTTCCAATCGAAAGGGGCGACCATCACGCCCCAAGTCAGAGTCGCGATCATGAGCAGCAGCACGACCAGCTTGTTGGTCAGACAGAACCAAATCAGCCGACCGAGAAGACTACGCTTCGCTTCGTCTAGTTGAGAGTCGAGAGTTGAGGATTGAGAGTTAGGCATTCTTAGACGTCCAGGCTTCGCTGTAATCTGCTAGTCATTCGTGCGATCTCCTCGGAATCCAGGACGAATGGCAAAATTACTGGACGCAGGAGTACACGCCTAGAAAATCCACCGCGTTGGATCGGTCTGGTCAATCGGTAGCGTGCCACTAAATTCCGTGAAGAACCTTCAAATCCAAACATCTATTCTTCGCTCTCGACTCTCGACGCTAAACTCTCAACTCGATCGGCACATTTCAGCATCTTTGCGCCGTAGTACGGATTGCGAACCGCATCGTCCGACTGAATCCAAGACGCACCGCGGCCATCAAATGCCATCGGGCAATGCAAATGGTATAGTGGCGTGTCGGCTGCCAGTCCAAACATGCGTTGCAGGCTCAGGATTTGCTCCGACAACAACGCGAACTGGTTCCGTACGCCTGCGAGGTCGTTTGCTTTTTGCAGGCCGCCAAGGATCTTGGATAGGTCGCGTTTCTCTTTCGCCCAAACCTCGGCTGCTTTACCGTTGGACGCGGTAGGCGATAACGCGACCAATTCCTGATGAAACGACTCGACCGACCGCATCGCCGCGTCCATGTCGTCCGCTGCCAGTGCGCGACCGAGTTCCAAGTAGGGCGTGAGGAAACCACTGAGCTGCTTCGTGATTTCAGGCGGAGCGTCCATGTTTGCCATCGCCGGCATCGACATTTCGTCGTGAGACATTGGTAGCGGAAATTGCGTTTTCATTTGATCGACATGCTGGCGAGTTAACGTGAACACCCGGTCCGCTTCCTGCATCGAATCGACATCTCGGCCTTCGGCAACATCGTTTCGCAGCAACATCGCGACCTCGAACCATTGCGGTCGCATGTCCGGTCCAATCAAGTCTGGTGGCACCGCTGCGATCGCTTCGCCCAGCATGGCGTAGCCCGATTGGATATCCGCGAGCTTCGCGGCCTCGATAGATTCACGAATCGTTTTGTATGAGGCAACCACATTTCGCATCGCGTCTCGCACAGCCGGCATCAACTTCATCGGATGCGAGTTGTTCGCAACACCGTCATCTGATTTCGGCATTGCCATGCCGCCGTGGTTGTGAGCACCACCTCCGGCACCCTGGGGAGTCATCATCGACGGCTTTGCAGAAATTTGTAGCGCACTGTCGAGCTTGAAGTTGCCATTCGTCACGACGAGGTCACCTTCGTTGAGCCCAGCCTTCACAAGGTAAAAATCGCCAGCACGCGCACCGATCACAATTTCGCGGCCTTCATACGTCGGCTTATCCGCATCGGGAATCTGCACATATACGATCGCTCGCGTCCCGGTCAACAAAACCGCCGAAACGGGTACAACCAATGGCTTCGCGGCGCTGGACGGTTCCGCCGTGACGTATCCCAGCGTTTCAGCTCTTACCAATGGCATCCCACAAATGTCACAGTTACCCGGTTGGTCCTTCACGATCTCAGGGTGCATCGGGCTGATCCATTTGCCGGCCAGCGATGCATCCAGGACGCGACCGCCCGCCGCGATGTTACTCTCCACACGTCCTCGCACGAACATCTGAGGCTTCAAGCGACCATCGTCGTTCGCTACGTTGACGCGGACCTTTACCGTCCGTGTATCTTCGTTCAATATCGGGTCAATGAACGCGATCCTGCCGCGGAACACTTCGCCCGGGTACGCCTCCGTTGTGAACTCGACATCTTGGCCGTACCGCAGCCAAGGCAAGTCAGATTCGTACGCATCCATCTGTACCCACAAGTGACTCAAATCAGCGACTGTGTAAATGCGATCGCCCGTCTGAACGCGGTCGCCTTCCTGCTTCATCTTGGCAACAACCACACCGCCGACTGGCGAATAGATTGTCACGGTTTCTGACGAGGTGCCTCGTTGTTCAATCGCCTGAATCTGTTCGGGCGTCAGTCCTAGCAACCGCAGTTTCTCGCGGCAGATTCGGCGAAGTCGAGCGACTCGACGAAACGCGATGAACTTTGCGGTCGGTCACGTTTGGTCGCGGCGAGCAATTCTTCTTGAGCGGTATAGAGCTCCTCGCTGTAGATTTGCACCATGTGGTCGCCCTTGTTCACCTTCACACCGGTGAAGTCGACGAACATGCGTTCGAGTCGGCCGTGAACCCAAGCGGTGATATGAGCGACACGCGTTTCGTCGTATTCGATCTTGCCGACCATGCGAACGTCGGCGGTCACGTATTGCCGACGTACCGGACTGACTTGCATCTTCATCAAACTTTTGATTTCTGGACTGATAGAAACCGTACGGACGCCGCCGGCCGATTCTTTCACCGGCACCAAGTCCATTCCACAGATTGGGCAACTGCCCGGCCCGTCACGTCGAATCTGTGGGTGCATCGAGCAGGTCCAAATCGACGGCTTGCTTTCCGTTAAATGGGAGTACGACGCAGCGGACGTCGTGGATACCTTGGACCCATCGGACTCACCACGCAGCCATGACGAGATGATCATGCCTAACAATACCAACCCCACCGCCTGAGCAATCCAGAGCGTGCCTCGATGTTGTTTGAAAAATTCGCTCATGAGTTCTCTTTAGGATTTCTCCAACCATTTTACTAGCGTCGTAACTTCCGCTTGATCGCGAACACCGACTGCGGTGACACTGCGGGTTCCTTGCTTCCAAGTTGCTGCGATGCTGGAATCGAGATCGACGAGGCAGCAATCTTTATCGCCACACATGGCCATGCGGGACGGACGGTTGCCGAACCAAGCCGTCTCGTCGTCATCGTGTTCAAACAACACCAGTGTTGAGCCGTCGGAGCGTTTGCAGACCGCTTTGACGCACGTGCAACAAGGCATCTTCAGTACGCTGGTCGACGCTAACGAATAACCATCCGGCAATCCGCCCGAAACAATCGGTTGATAGCCAACCAACTTCACCGCGCCGTCGGAGTCGACTTTCTCACCGTTGTATTTCGCCAGCAGCATCTGTTCGGCGCCACCGGGATCGCGAAGTAGCTGTTGCAAATAGTCGTCCATCACGCCAGCAAATTCGGCCATATGGTCCGCCGACATACCTTTTTCGCCATCATAAGAGTGCATCGCTATGGCACCGCCGCTGCCCGTCTCCTTCCTTCCGCGTCTTTCCTCGCCGTACCAAAGCCCGAATCCCAGCAGCAACAATACCGACGCTGCTAGCGACACCAGACCAACCCCATACGGAGATTCAAACAGCCAAATGCTGGACCGCTGCGGCAACCTAACCGGCTCCGTAGCGTTCAGAAGCTCACGTTCAATTCGCTGCCAAAGATCAGACGGTTTTGCAGGTAGGGCATCCTGTGCGAAATCTGACGCGAGCGACTCGAACGAGTTCAACACCGCCGAACACGCTTCGCACGAGCGGACGTGCTTCGCGACCGTCGCCGCTTGTCCAGCCGACAGTTCGCCGTCGTGATAAGCCGACAGGTGTGGCTGTACCGTTTTGCAATTGTTGGTTGACATAAGCCGCTCATTCGCTGGAAGACGCTTTTATTGTTGCGTTTTTGGATGCCCGAAATTGGCTTTTCTTCACAGCTATGGACGAATTTACAGAATTCTTTCCGCACCGCGTGAAGAAAGCGGCTGCCCAAGCATCCAAACGCACATCAATCGAAACAATCCGCGTTCCTTGTCCCGCGAAGGCAAAACCCATGCGACTCACGAAATTCATCCCTGTCCTGCTCGTTTTCGGCATCGCCGGCTGCAACCCGCCCGAGCCGAACCCAGTGACGCCACCGGCGACGCCCGCCACCGACACGGCTGACGACCACACCGATCATGACCACGAAGACCACGCCGGTCACGATCACGGCGACCCGGCCTCCGTCGATACCGATTCCGCCATGGCCAAGATGATGTCGGGGCTAAAGGAGCTGTCTCCAGAAGATCAAGAGTCCGCGATGGCCCAGCATCTATGTCCCGTCAGTGGCGAAATGCTGGGAACGATGGGAGCGCCCGAGAAGGTCGACGTGAATGGCAAGTCCGTTTGGATCTGCTGCGACGGTTGCAAAGACAAGCTGCTCGCTGAACCGGACAAGTACCTCGCCAAACTCGACGAGTAACTCTGCGTGTCGCTGAACGCCATTATTTCTTTCTCAGGCTGAAGGATGATATTTCGCGTCGGTGATGCAATCGCAGCTGCATGCGGTCCGAGCTTCTACTCTGTTCCGCTCCCCTCAATTCGTATCCGCACAAGGTGTCCACGAAGAAGCGGACGTAAGAACTCTGCGTCAGAGAAATCGCGGTTTGGAAATGTTGCCTGACGAACGATTACTAGCTTAAGCGACGGAATCACGTACAACCGTTGCTTGCCCGCTCCACATGCCGCCACGAGATCATCCGGGAGCCAATCCGCGTTGGCTACGTCGGCCCATTCGCTGGCGAGAATGCGGTTGGCGTTTTGTTGTTCTGACGTCACTACTTTCTTGAGCCACCATGTCAGTCCATACGCCGGATTGGGTTCACTGCCTTGAAAGCACTCCGCGATTAACTTTGCATCGATGAGTTGCTGGCTGCCGACCTTACCTTGCAAGCGAATGAATTCGCCGTACTTGGCCCAGTCTCGCGATCTGAGGAACCCACCACCGCCGACTTGTGGGTGCCCGTCTTTGCACCGACCTCGCCAGTCAATCGAAATAGCCAGGGGATCAGCAATTCGCCGTTTCAGATAATCCTCAAACGTCTCGCCACCAAGCGATCGTTGTAGTGCATAGGCAAACACGTTGAGTTGGTTGGCCCCGTATGCGAATTGCTGACCGGGTTTTCCGGTCATCTCGCTTGCGGCCTGCTCCTTCCACCCCGGTTGCCTACCACCGAAACCTCGAACGCTTGGCTTCAACCCGCTTGTCAAACTTAACAATTGTCGATAAGTAATCCGATTCTTTGCGGGGTCGTCTTTCCATTCCGAGATGCTATCGCAAACGGGATCATCCAGTTTCAAAATTCCATCGTTGACAGCGGCAGCAGCGGCAATGCCCACAAAGCTCTTGCTGCCACTCGCCAGCATCTGCATCCGGGCCGCATGACCACCATTATCGTAACGCTCAAAAATAGTCTCGCCATCGAACATCACAATCATCGACTGCCCTCGATGACTGATGCTGTAAGCCGCCGCAGCCTCCAGTGCGTCGTCAGACGGTGCCCTGAGAGCTTCGTCAGCGACCAAGTTCAACGGCAGAGATAATACGAGAATGAAAATGGCAGGTGCGGTGTTAAGCATGGGCTTGCCTAAGGTGTTCGTTGTTTAGTGTCGTTGGCAGTCGGTCTCACTGCATATTTCATTCACGTCGACGACCATTGGCGAAGGTTGCTTGCGAAGCATCGAGTGATCGCTCGCGTCTCTTTGCTGGCTCGTCGACAACAGTAAAGAGCGACTTCTGATTGATCGACTTCGACCTTAACAGCCGGATGATAGTGGACTTGCACGACGAGAAACAGAACTGCGTGATGAACAAGTCAGTGTTCAGCCGGATGCTTCAGGGTTGGTAAGGCCGTTTTGATGGCGATGGTGAAGACCATTAATCCGAAAGCCCAGATGCCGATGGTGACTTTCCATTCAAGCTGGCTAGGGACGTATTCGACGATTTCATGCAATGTGCTGGGTATGAAACCGGGGACGATCAAGCCCATACCCTTTTCGATCCACGCACCTACAAACGCCATGCAGCAGGCGGCGACGAGCAATGGTCGCCAGCGGAATCCAAGTACGCCAGGCCAAAGGAAGAGGAGTGCCGCGGTGATGTTCAAGCCAATTGCGGTCCACGTCCAGGGAACCAACGCGGTCTTGCCGTGCAGGCCGAAGAACAGGTATTTGGCTGCGCTGACGTGCGAACCGCCGGTGTAGAACTCGGTGAAAAGTTCGGACGCGACCATCAGCAAGTTGATCAAGATCGTAACGCGAATGATTTTCGTCAGCGTGGCGATCGGATGATCGAGTCCAGCCACGCCAGTCAGTTTCTTGATCAACACCATTGAAACGATGATGAAAGCGGGACCCGATACGAACGCGGATGCAAGAAAGCGTGGTGCGAGCAACGCCGTGTTCCAAAACGGTCTGCCGCCCAGGCCGCAGTACAGGAACGCGGTGACGGTGTGAATCGAAATGGCCCACACGATCGACAGCATCACGAACGGGATATACCACGTCGGATTGGGCCGGCGACCCAGGTACCGCATATAAAGCAGGTAGCCACAGATGTGCAGGTTAAGGACGAGGTAACCGTTTAGCACGATCACGTCCCAAGTCAACATCGAAATCGGGAAGTTGAACTTGCCGATGACCGGCAGCATGTGCCAAAACCGATCGGGACGGCCGAGGTCGGCAACGACGAACAGCAAGCACATCACAATGGCGGCGATGGCTAATAACTCACCGATGATCACGACGTCGTGCATTTTGCGGTCGTGATACAGATAGGCCGGGATTACCATCATCACACCGCCGGCGGCTAATCCGACCATGAAAGTGAAGTTGGCGATGTACAGTCCCCACGAAACTTGGTCGGTCATGTTGGTGCCGATCATGCCGCCGGCGACTTGGTTGGCCCAAGCGTTGGCCCCGACCAAGAACAAAGCGGTCAACATCGTCATCCACGCGTAGAACGCGAACGACCCTTCGGTGGCCATCCACAACGAACGCCCGATAAACTTCCCGTAGCTTGTGATGTGCGATTCTTTGGCGGGAATGCTGCTCATGGTGATTTCTCCGTACCGGAAGTCGTTAAGACATTCGGTAGGTCTGTGATGGCGCCGAAATTCTCGACCGCTACGAGTTGGCTAATCGAAGTAATAAAAGAACGCGGGTTTCGTTCCGAGCTCTTCTTTGAGGATGTAAACGCGTTTGTTTTCGAGAATCCAGCGAATGTTGGAGTTCGGATCTAGAATATTGCCAAAGACGCGAGCACCGGTGGGGCAGGCTTCCAAGCACGCCGGCAGCTTGCCGCGGCGGGTTCGATGCAAGCAATACGTGCATTTTTCGACGACCCCGACCGGACGGATTCGATTGCTCAGATAGCTCTGGTCTGGATTGACTTCTTCGGCCGGCACTTCGGGCTTCTTCCAATTGAACCTTCGCGCGTGGTAGGGGCAGGCCGCTTCGCAGTACCGACAACCGATGCACCAGTTGTAGTCGACCACGACGATACCATCCTCTTCCTTCCACGTCGCTTTGACCGGGCACACGTCAACGCACGGTGGCTCATCGCATTGTTGGCACTGCACCGGCAAATAGAACTTGTCGTCTTTGGGAACGGCCCCGGAGTAAGTCGTTGATCCCTTTTCCATGTCCATCGTGCCTTTGGGCATTTCAATGACGCGGATGTAGGACTGGTTCGTGTCGCGATCGTGATTGTTTTCTTTGTGGCACGCTTCGACGCATTTCCCGTTGCCGTTGCACACGCTGAGGTTGATCGCGTAGACGAACTTGGTGCCGGGGATCGGGCGGTCGTCGGCAATCGTCACGTCCGCGCCATACTTCTCTTTGGCTTCAGCTTCCAAGCGAGCGATCACGTCAGACTTTTGTTCCGGTGATAGCTCTTGGTAGTGTGTTTGCATGAATTCGGCCGCCGACGAATTCTTTGCGGCTTGTCGCAGTGGCGAGACCGCGGCCACGAACGCCCCGGCACCCAGGGTCGCAAAGCCGGCTTTGACGGCGGCACGGCGACTCAAGTTCTCGATGATCGGAAGCGAGCGGTTCGTGGTCGGTTCAGCGGTGGTCATGCGATTCCTCTCCCTCGTGGCTTCGGTCGTCGGATATTGGCTCGTGGAAGCGATCTTTCGGTTTGAAACCGACGACCATGTTGGGATAGCTCGGTGCGTGAGGGTCGTGACAGTCGATGCAGTTGTTTTTCATCTGCGGTCCACGCGTCAAATCCCAATGGCCGTTCATGCCTCCGTGAGCACCGTGAGCGTATGCCGTCATCTGTGGACCATGGCACTGAGCACACAGCGTCATGACGCTTTCGTAACCGAGGCGGCGTCCGTCGGCCAAGCGAAGCGTGTCGCTGCCGTCGGGGTTGTGACAGGCGTAACATGCGATCGTGCCATGATTGAACGTCATGCCTTGATGAAACTCATCCAACGTCGCCGCTGACACATTTTCCAGGTTCGGTTGACGGACGGCGTGACAGGTGGAACAAGCGACGGCGCCCGTTCGGCCCTGAGGGTCGGTGCCGGCAAGTTCGATCCGCGGCGGACCCGATGGTTGACGAATGATGATGGGATGCTGCTTCACAGCGGGCGTCGTCAAGGCCTTCGGGGTATCGGCAGCCCGTCGACGCTCTCGCCGAGTTCCACTCTCTTTCGACTCCAACCGTGCGTCCTGAACCACGTCGTCACCCCCTGCGTGCGAATCGGTATCGTCGCTCGGTAGGCTCACCCCGATGAAAATCATCGCGACGACCAAGCCCAGCACGATGGCGAAGATCGAGTTGGCAAAACGCGGCATGAATTTCTGTCCCAAATGAGGTTCCCCTGACGACGTCTATGGTATACCTTGACGTGCATGTTCGCGAAACCTCACTTTCGATTCTTTCCGCCACGTTTTTGAAAAGCATTCTCAGTGCCCATCAGCGGTCTCGTCGTCACTTTCGCTTCTTCGGTCGAAGACCACGCCGATGCGGTCGAGTCGCTCGCCAAGATCCCTGAAATTGAGCTGGGTCAAGTCAGCGGAAGCAAGTTGGCGATTGTGGTGGACAGTGAAACGAAGAACCGCGATCGAGAGATCTGGAACGCGGCCCGCGACTTGCCGGGTGTCATCGGCTTGGCCGTCGCGATGGTCGCCTTTGATGAAGAAAAAGAAGAAATTGACGCAGAGGCGGGGAGTCGGAGAGACGCGGAGCAAAACGTCAATTCGGGATAACGGGTGCGTCAGAAAGTCTTCTCTGTGACTCCCCGCCTCCTGCGGCTGTGCGTCAAATTTAATTACTACGAAGGGACCGATGATGAACACTGATCGCCGAGCCATGCTCAAGTCCGCCGCGATGGCTGCCGCCGGTTCTATAGTTGCCGGACGCATGTCGCTGCCAGTGGTTCGTGCCGATCAAGCCGTCGACGATTTGCCGACTGGCGACGGCATGACGTGGAACAAAGCCCCCTGTCGCTTTTGCGGTACCGGTTGCCATGTTCAAGTCGGTGTGGAAGACGGACGCGTCGTTGCGATCGCGGGCGACAAAGCGGCTGACGTCAACAAAGGTTTGCTTTGTGTCAAAGGCTATCACGTCGGTGGAATCCTGTACGGTAAAGATCGATTGACCAAACCGCTGCTTCGCAAGAACGGCAAGCTCACTGAGATCAGTTGGGACGAAGCCATCGAAACCATCGCAAAACGGATCTTCGATTCGCCGGAGACTTTCGCGTTCTACGGCTCAGGCCAGTGGACGATCCCCGAAGGCTACGCTGCCCAAAAATTCATGAAGGGCGGATTGGGCAACAATCACATCGACCCCAACGCCCGCTTGTGCATGGCTTCGGCGGTGACCGGATTTATCGCAACTTATGGCGTCGACGAACCGGCAGGCTGTTACCAAGACCTCGACGAATGTGACGTGCTGATCACTTGGGGTAACAACCCCGCCGAAATGCACCCTGTGCTGTTTTCACGAGTCACTGACCGGCGTTCGCGCGGTGAATCGGTTCGTATCATCGACATCGGCACACGGCGAACTCGCACCACCGATGCGGCCAACGATTACTTGGAAATGAAGCCGCACGGCGACGTCACGATTGCATTGGGCATCATGCAAGTCTTGATCGCGAACGACAACTACGACAAATCCTTCGTCGAGAAACACTGTAACTTCCGCGGTGCCGAAGAACTGATGCCGACGCTGCAAGGCGAGCAAATCAGTGAAGGTGAGTTCCGCGAACGCATCGCTAAGTACACACCCGAACGGGTCGAAGAACTCAGTGGCGTTCCAGCGGATAAGATTCGCATGTTGGCGGACTTGTTCGGCACGCGTGACATTCGCATCACCTCCTTGTGGTGCATGGGCATGAACCAACACACGATGGGCACGGCGGTCAACGCGCTGGTCCATGGCGTTCACTTGCTATCGGGGCACTTCGGTCGTCCCGGCGACGCGCCCACCAGCCTGACCGGTCAACCTTCCGCGTGCGGCACGGTTCGCGAAGTCGGCACGCTGGCTCACGCGTTGCCCGGGGGCCGTGTCGTTGCCAAACCCGAACATCGCCAGCAAAGCGAAGACTTTTGGAACCTCCGCGCAGGCAGCATCAACGAAGCACCCGGCTATCATACGGTGCAGATGTTCGAGCAGTTCACCAAGCCGACGGCCGACGGCGGCGACATCACGACGATGTTCGTCCAGGTTACCAACCCCGGCCAAACGCTGCCGAACTTGAACGCGTTGTTCAACAGCAAAAAAGGCCTTGAAGACAAGTTCTTGATCGTTAGCGAGGTGTACCCGACTGCGTCCACCGAACTGGCAGACCTCATCTTGCCAGCCGCAATGTGGGTCGAAAAGAACGGCGTGTATGGCAACAGTGAACGACGCACGCAGCAGTGGTTCAAGATGGTCGATCCGCCCGGCGAGGCCCGTGACGATTGTTGGATGACAGTCGCGATTGCGCACAAGCTGTTCGAGATGGGCCACGAAGGCATGAAGGACAAAGACGGCGAGTTCATCTTTGCCGTTAAAGACGAGGACGGGCAAGAGATTCCGATCTGGAAGTTCGAACACTACTACGACACGAACGTCGACAAACATCTGTTCGAGGAGTATCGCCAGTTCACGACCATGAAGCACAAGAACCTCGCACCTTACGAAGAATATGTGAAGGCACGGGGCCTGCGTTGGCCAGTCGTCGAGCAAGACGACGGATCGTGGCGAGAAACGAAATTTCGGTTCTCTGGTTTCGATGATCCGTTTGTTGCCGAGGGGAAGGATTTTGACTTTTATCATTCCGCCACCGACGACGGACGCGCCCAAATTTGGTTCCACGAATACGCTCCACCGCCGGAAATGCCCGACGAGGACTACCCGATGTGGTTGTGTACCGGACGCGTACTCGAGCATTGGCACTCCGGAACCATGACCCGCCGCGTCTCGCAACTCAGCCGAGCGATGCCGACGGCGTACGTCGAGATGCACATGGACGACGCTCAGGCGGCGAACATTCGCCAAGGCGAAATGGTCACGATCGAGTCACGTCGCGGCGTTTGCGATCTGCCTGTGTGGATCAACGGTCGCGGACGTCCACCGCGCGGCACGATCTTCGTTCCGTTCTTTGACGAAACCAAGTTGATCAACAACTGCACGCTGGAAGCCCACGATCCGTTTTCCAAACAGCCTGACTACAAAAAATGTGCGGCTCGGGTAGTGAAGAAAATTGCTGCTAAGAAGACCGAGGTACCTTCATGATTCGCCGGCTCGTTCCGATCTTTCTTGCTGGCGTCATCGCCGTCGCGGTCGTCGGCTACTTCGTCGGCATCATGGCCGGAGTTCCGCAACCAGATGGGATGCGGCAAACAGCATTGGTGGCAAAGTTTGATAAGGAAACGGTTGAATCTGATCCAAAGCTGATCCCAGCAGTTTCGTACGCGGATGTGCCTAAGACGCCGATGGGACCGACCAAGAGCTGGCAGTCCCTGCCTCAGTCGCTCGCTCAACCTGATTATGATCTCTACACAAAGGTTGAGCCCCGCGAATCCGAGAAGGAAGCCTCCAGCAAGCTGCGTGCTTCGCGTCGAGCGTACAACGGCGCACCGCCAGTCATCCCGCACCCGGTCGAAAACACCACGGACGCGGCGTGTTATGCCTGCCATGGGAACGGCGTGACGATGGCGGGGCTGAAAGCGAGCGAGATGTCGCACCCGTTTCTTGGCAATTGCATTCAGTGTCACGCGCCGATGGCGCCGGCGCCGTTCCAAGACATTGATGCCACCGTCAACACCAACTTCGTGGGGTTGCCAGCACCGAAGGCTGGCAAGCGGGCATACCCCGGCGCACCGCCAACCATTCCCCATTCGCAGTGGATGCGGGAACGCTGCAACGCCTGTCACGGTGGACCGCACGGCTGGGCTGGCATGGAATCGACTCATCCTTGGCGAACCAACTGCACCCAGTGCCACGCTCCATCGGCGGAGCTAGACCAAATGCCGGTAGCCGATGCGATTCCGATGTTGCCGCCGCTCAATGTGGTCCCGAAATGAATGGGTTATGAAATTGTCGCTGAGCCGCAGGAGTCAGGGAGACATCGAAAATGACAGCGTGGGGCAAACCGCTGCGGTATGGCGGTTCTTCTCGGCGACTCTCCGACTCCTCCACTCTGCGTTTTCGCGCCTTTCCAAGCCGGTACCCACATCGGAAAGCCGCCGCGCCCTGCTGCAAGGCCGATTTTCGAAACTGATCCCATCGTCACGTTTCCCGCCGTTGGTCACACGGCTGCCACAACCACAGACGGAAGAACGGCCAGCCGAACCACCTCGCAGTATTGCCGGTATCAACATCGACCCGGTACCGCCCACGAACCTGGGCACGAGGTCAGCCCCGCGAACTATTCCTGTTCATCGTCCACCCGGCGCGATCGACGAATTCCAGTTTTTGGCCGGTTGCACCAAGTGCGGTGATTGCGTCTCAGCGTGCCCGTACGACGCGATCATCAAGGCTCCCGATCGACTCGGCAACGTCGCCGGCACGCCCCTCATCGAAGCGGACACCGCGGCCTGCATGATGTGCGAAGACTTTCCTTGCATTGCAGCCTGCCAGCCCGGTGTTCTAACGAATGCAGTCCCACCCATCATGGGCACTGTTCGCATCACCGAGCACTTGTGCCTTGCCCATCATTCCACCATCTGCACGGTGTGCAGTGAACGCTGCCCCGTTGAGGGCGCGATCAATGTCACCGACGGCAAGCCCACTATCAACGAAGACACATGCACGGGTTGTGGTGTGTGTCGGTATGTTTGCCCCGCACCCGAAAACGCTATTCTCTTGATGCCCGCCTTCGCGCGGCCTGGATTACCCAACGCATGAAATCAGACAAACTGACTCTCGAAGATCTTGAGAACAATGCACCGTTGCCTGAAATTCTGCAAGCCGAATGGGACAAGGATCAAGTCATGCAATTGTTCGCGGATCTGGCCGCAGGTGCCGTCATTGAACATGTGCAAATGCGATCGATCCAGACAGACGCGACCGTCACGCTAGCCGAAGCTGCCGCCGCGTTCGACGCCGGAGAAGCGCAGGCCATTCAGGTTCGCTACGTCTTCGAGAACGAAATGTGGTGCGACACTATCATGCCCGGAGATCCCACAACCAAGATCATCCGCAACCGACTGCCGGCGGGCTAGCTGAGCGGGCAGAGGGCTAAGGCGGCTGTAACGGCTGTGGCGATAGCGCCTGAATGAGCAGGCGCCGTTGGTTCGAATCAAATAGAACCCAGATTCCTTTAAGTTGGAGAGCTTCTTTTAAGTTGGAGAGCATTTGTAGCGTTCTCGCTGAGTTCACTTTCAAGGACATTCGAACGTACGGCATGAAGGGGTCGCTGAGAAGCTCTGAGTCGTTTTGCAAACAGGTTACGTCAGCGGCACGTCCCGACTACAGTGGTATTGAAAAAGGCGAAATGAAATGACGAACCAAGCGACTGTGTCTGTTTTTGTTGCAGTCTGTCTGCTGACCACAATGGACGTTCTGTTGAATGCCACACCGGTCCAAGCCATTGTTCCCGAGCACGAAGTGCGTGACGGTCGCGTCTATCTCAAAGGTGTTGGACCGGACAATCCGATCATTTACGACAACGATTGGTGGTTCGATGTCTTTGATAACAACTACCTCTGGGCCCAGGTGAGCCTCGGACAAGCCGATCTGCGCGGCAACATCGTCAGCCGAGATATGTGGGATTGGGAGAAAGGCTATCTTTATCCGATGCAGAGATGTCTCGATGATGGAGCGAAGGCGCTCCAACTTGCTCGCCATTCTGGGCTGAAGAAAATTCCCGATCTGACGCGCGGCGCCGATGAAGTCCTGCATCGACCAGCCAGCGGGCATATCGGCGACTCCGTCGTCAAACAGACCGCGGGCAGCGACCTTATCATCACCGAGGCACGAAATGCGACGCCCGCCAAACCATTGGTCATCATCTCCGGCGGCCCGTTGACGACAATCGCCAGCGCACTGATCCTCGCGCCAGACATCGCTGACCGCATTGTCGTGTTCAATATCCTGGTCTCACACTACGGCTACAACGGTAAGGATGGATGGTCGGGTTACATCGTTGCGAAAAAGACCCGCTACGTGGAATGGGGCGGGCGAAGCTTTTGGGAGAAGAACTCCGTCTTCACAGCAAAAGATTTTGAATCACTTCCGAAGAACCCATTTTGCGACGATATGCGGCGTCTGATCAAGGACAACCTCGGCCAAGTGAATCAACTCGGCGACGGCGCTCCACTGGTGTGGTTGTTCAACCCGAAGTGCTGGACAGGCGTTGAAGTGCAGCGTGCAGAATACAAGGGCAAGGCCGTGGAGTTCAGTCCGGTCTCATCCGGCGAGGCAGGTGACCTCTTGGTGATTCCGCGCAACCAGACCGATCTGGGGCAATGCCGTGAAGAATTCTTTCGGGTTCTCCACGATCCCGCTCTCTTTCCGACACCAAAGGTGCAAGACAGTTATTGATTCGGTTCTCGCTCTCTCTCATGCGATCATTGGTACCTATCGCACGAGCACCTGACCCTCGATGGCCGATGCGCATTCCTCCAATGCTTCGAAATCCTTGAATGCATACTCCATTCACACGCGAAAGATTTCAGGTCCATGACCTCCTCGAAACACCACACGCATCCACTCACCCTGAAACAATGTAAATGAAGCATACTTCACCATTTTCACTCTGATAATGAGCCTTGGCGACTGCTCAGCGACCTTTGCTCAAGACTCGCCGAAAATGATGATGACGGCCCGAATTCGACCACTACGCCCGCCAAGATCGAAACCCGGCTCGGCATCCTCAAATTTCCGCGAGGCATCCCGACTGACGACACTGGCGAGAAACTCTATGAAGATCTTGACTTCATGCATGGCGTTAACGGTCATTTGGTTTGCTGCGGCAATTCCGCTCGTGTGCCCCCGAATCCTTTGCCAGCAATTTCAAAGCCGTGACTTATTGGGCTGACCAATCACCCGTGAGCAACACGCGGATCAGATAGAAGTTCGACAATTTCATTGTCGGCGACCAACCATGTGCGGTCACCGGCTTGGGGATGAACCACATGAGTCCCCGTAAACTCTCCGATTGCTGGGAAGACGAGGCAGCCGGACGAATACCAGAAACAAGGCAGCTTCCCAAACGAATCGCTCCCCGCGCCCATACGAACTGCCGGATGCAGGTGACCACAGAGAAGCAGGTCGGCTTCCTCGGGGACCGGCGCCGGATGGTGTGCAAGTGCGAGTCTGCCCATCCGCGATCCTTCTGCGATGGGTTGTATCGGCCACGAGTCCGGTAAACCGCCCACGTGTGCGTCGTGGTTGCCTTTCACCAGTGCAAACTCTACTGACGGGTGGTTGTTGAAGAGGCTTTCGACGGCGGCGACCGTCTCCGCTGAAAGCGATGAGCGAGCATGAAACATATCGCCGAGAACGACTAGCCGGCGCGCTTCCGTCTCGCAAAGTAAGTGCGAGATCGTCTGGAGTGTCCCACCACTGCTTCCCAATGGCACAGGGAGCCCATGACGGCGAAAGGTCGCATCCTTTCCTAGATGGGTGTCCGCGACGAGCAAGATGTCGTGCGCGGGGCAAAACGCAGCCCGCGAGGCGAAGAGTTGCAATTCGATTCCGGCCAGGGTGACGTTAATGGAATCCGGCATCACTTTCTCCCCGCTGCTAGCTCCAGATCGTGTTGCATTCGCCGGACTCGATCTGCAAGCGTCTCGCTGCTGACCCGTTCTCGCAGTTTGTCAACAAGCAGTCCGAACGACAGCGGAGTCACACGCTCCAGTTCGTTAATGAGAATACGACTCGCTTCCATCCGCAGCAATGCCAACCGCATTCGAGACGATTCCAACTGCTGCTCCAGGACCTCACGTCGGCTCTGTTCCAACAACATGTTGGTCGGATCGTACTGGGAGAAGACATCGAAGAATAGAGTGCTGCTGGCCTGCAGATGACTGGCACTTTTTCGCCGACCGGGCAGGCCAGGGTGAATCAGACCAGCAACGCGTGCAATCTGCCGGAACTGTCGTTTTGCCATTTCAGTTGAGTTCATGCTTTTTAAAATATCTTCGACCAGATCGCCGGACGCGAACACCCCGGCAGTCAAAGCCTGTTCCACCTGAATTGGCATGGGCGACTGTACCACGATTCCGTGGTCATTGCATCCGATTGAAAACGATTGCTTCCTTAGCTTTGACATCCGATACGCGAACAGCGCGGCGAGGCCTTCATGAACGAGCCGGCCCTCGAACGGATACAAAAACAAATGATAACCGCCGCGAGTCTTCACCTTCTCCATCAACAGTTCATCGCTGCGTGGCAGCGTGCTCCACTGAGCTTGAAGCTCCAGGAGCGGTTTGAGTGATTCCATTTCTCGACCGATGAACTTTCCCTCGGACGCCTGCTCGATCCGTCGTCGTAACGCGGCACTCAACTCGCTCGACAGCGGCATGCGTGCCCCCATCCATCTTGGCACCGCATCCGGTTTGCCGCTGGCCCGGCGAACGTATGCAGCGTTGTCTTTGACCCGAACTAATTCCACCAAGCGGCCAGCAAAGACAAATTTTTCACCGGGATTGAGTTTTGATAGAAAACTTTCTTCGGCGGTACCGAGACTTTTCCCCTTGAGATACTTCACCTGCATGGACGCATCGGAGACGATTGTGCCGATGTTCATGCGATGATTTGTGATCGTCTGCCGCTGGGTTACTAGGAATCGACCGTCCACGACTTCGACGCGGTGAAAATCGGGATAGGCTTGGAGTGATTCGCCACCGCGAACAACGAAGTCCAGTACCCATTGCCATTCAATTTCGGTAAGCGATTGATAAGCGTAAGCGGTGCGGACTTCTTTCAACAAAGCGTCACTGGTGAAACCGCCACCGATTGCAATCGTCACGACATGCTGGGCGAGCACGTCGAGCGGTTTATTTAATAACGGACGCGCTTCCAAACGGCCACTGCGAATCGCGTCCTGTGCAGCCGCCATTTCAATCAATTCAATCGCATTGGTGGGAACGAACGCAAGCCTGCTGGTGGCATCGGGCTGATGTCCGCTCCGACCCGCACGTTGAAGCAATCGGGCGGCACCCTTGGGGCTGCCAATTTGAATGACCAAATCAACCGCTGTGAAGTCAACTCCCAAGTCCAGGCTGCTCGTGCAGACGACCGCCCGTAATCGTCCTGCGCGAAGCCCGTCCTCAACCCATCGCCGCACCGACATGTCCAGCGATCCGTGGTGGATCGCAATCTGGCCAGCCCACTCGGATCTCTGTTGCAATAAATGCTGATACCAGATCTCAGTTTGCGAGCGAGTGTTAGTGAAAACCAATGCGCTGTTGACGGATTCCAGTAAGTTCACGACCTGTGGAACCATCTTGGTTCCGATATGACCGGACCATGGGAAGCGATCTATTTGTTCGGGGATGATTGATTCTAATTCGACCTTCTTTTTCTTGTGTCCTTCGACCACCTTGACGCGATCGACGGAGGTGCCCCCGACTAACGCCTCACATGCTTGTGACAGGTTGCCGAGCGTCGCCGACACGCCCCAGATCCGCAGCTTGGGATTGAGTGAGCGGAGCCGAGCAAGCGCCAGTTCCGTTTGAATGCCTCGTTTTGTACCGAGCAATTCATGCCATTCGTCGACAATCACACCTTCGAGCTGAGTCAACTGGGCCAACAGTTTTTCATGCGTCAACATCAACGATAAGCTTTCCGGCGTCGAAATGAGGGCCGTCGGGAGCTTCTTCAATTGTCGCTGTTTCGCACTCTGCTTGCTGTCGCCTGTTCTTGAATCAAGGCTCCATGGCAGACCGAGCGCGTCGAGCGGTGCGCGGAGTGAGTTTTCTGTATCACCGGCTAGAGCGCGGAGCGGAGTGATCCAAAGCACACGGGCTGCCGGACTTCGTTTGGGATTCCATTTCGATCGATCGGTGTTCTCTTGCAACCACTTCAGGATAGGTCCCATCCAAACGCCCAGCGTTTTTCCAGTCCCGGTAGCGGAGTGCAACATCCCGCTATAGCCGTTGCGATAGCTCCTCCAGACCGTGCGCTGAAACGCAAACGGCTTCCACCCGATCGACGCGAAGTAACGGTCAATCGTCTGGTAAGGCGTTTCTCGCTTCGGAATGACTGATTTGTTCAAAGTTTCTGCCACTACTTCGACGGCAGCAGTTCAAGTAGCTCGCTCAGATGATTCGCGTCGGATGCCTGCTTGTCGTGACGCCAACGGAGAATCCTTGGAAACCGCGTCGCGATGCCGCTCTTGTGTCGCGAACTGCGTTGCAAACCCTCAAATGCCAACTCCATTACCAGTTCTGGGGAGACGCTGCGTACCGGCCCAAAGGACTCGTTGGTGTGGGTGCGTACAAAACGATCGACTTTGCGAATCTCGGCATCCGTCAATCCGCTGTAGGCTTTCGCAAACGGAACTAGGTTGCCTTCGTCCCACAATGCAAACGTGTAGTCCGTAAACAAACTCGCACGACTGCCGTGACCTTTCTGGGCATAGATCAACACTGCGTCGATCGTGTACGGCTGAACTTTCCATTTCCACCAGGTGCCTCGGACGCGTCCGGTATCGTAAACGGCTTGCTTGTGCTTCAGCATCAAGCCTTCTGCATTGTGGTCGCGGCTCGCTTCACGGATCTCTTGCCACACGTCCCACGAGGTGCCACCGAGCAACGTTGTAACGCAAATGCTGGGATGATCAACGGATAGCAACAGCGTTTCCAGGCGTTGGCGGCGAGCATTGAACGGGAGGGATCGCAAATCGTTTCCGTGTTCTTCCAGCAGATCGAAGGCATGGAATACAACCGGAACTTCCGTGAGCAACTTTTTGCCGACGGTCTTGCGCCCTATGCGTCGCTGGAGCGCGGAAAATGGAAGCACTTCACCATCACTTTTCGCCGCTAGGATTTCGCCGTCCAGCACCGTTCCGTCAGGCAAACATGCGGCGGCCGATTCGATCTCCGGCCAACGCCTCTCCATCAATTCCTCGCCGCGTGACCAAACAAATGTCTCGCCCGATCGTCGAATCACCTGCCCCCGAATCCCGTCCCACTTCCATTCCGCAACGTAGTCCGATGCATCGCCCAGGGGCTTCGGTCCGACGTCATTGTCGAGGGCGTGAGCCAAACAGAATGGATACGGCTGGCTGATGATCGTGTCGTGCGTGTCGGGGTCGGTCAACCGTCGAAAAAACTGGACCGATGGCTTCCAGTTCCCCATCAGGCGGTGTGCGATCACGTCAGAGGCAATATCATAGCGTTCCGCGATCGCGCGTGTCACGAGGCGTTTGCTAACGCCAACACGAAATGATCCGGTAATCAACTTCATCACCACGAAGCGAAGCTGCGTGGAAGTTTGTCGCCAAATGGCCACCATCGCGGACCGCTGCTGGTCTTCCTCCATATTCCGGAGCGGTATCAGTCGTTCGGTGATCCAGGTGTTGAGGCTCTGATCGTCGGTCGGCTCCCCCGGCGGGACAGTAAGCGTGAGAGTTTCTGCTAAATCACCCACCGCGTGATACGATTCTTCAAACAACCAGTCGGGAATGCCAGCTTGCTTCGCCGCCCAGACACGCAACAGTTTTGTCGGGACGAGCTGACGAAGCTTATTGCCCGACAAAAAGTGGATCGCCCACGCTGCGTCCAACCCGTCAACCTCACCAAAGTACGCTGACATCGCCGCAATTTTGTCGTTGGTCTTCGTCGTTGAATCCAATTCGTTGTAGAGCTGCGCGAACCGCATCATGATTGCGTCTCCGAATCGGTGTGGTTCTCCGAGGCTGCAGCGTCTTCGTCATTCTCGCCACGGGTGGAGGAATTTAAAACCTCGGCCTGACGGCCTTGCTCGTTGAGGTATCGTGCCACCACGGCACTGTACCCATGTGTGACCCAAACCATCTCGGGATCGCAAGCCTCGATCGCTTGGAGTAACGATGGCCAATCGACGTGGTCGCTAACAATGAAACCACGATCCACGTGGCGACGTCGCCGCGCCCCACGGACCGCCATCCAACCGCTGGCCATTGCCGTACTGACATGTCCAAATCGTCGCATCCACGGCGTCCCGTGCGCACTCGGAACCGCTACGACCATGCCGCCTTTCCAGTCATGTTTGCCCTCGATCGAGCCCACGTAGGTCGTCGCGGGCATCGTGACTCCTGAATCCCGGTATGCCTGTGTGCCTTTTTCGACAGCCCCATGCGTATAAATAGGTCCGATGCTCGTGTCCAATCCTGCCAGCAACCGCTGACTCTTTCCAACGGCGTATCCATACAAGACACAACACTTGCCCTCATCGCGACCTTCTTGCCACCACCGATTGATCGCGGATGTTGTTACATGGTTAGGTTGCCAGCGATAAATGGGCAGTCCGAACGTGGACTCGGTGACCAATAGATGACACTGGATCGGTTGCCAACTTTGACAGGTCGGGTCATCGCCCAGTTTGTAATCGCCGGTGACCACTTCGACGCGGCCATGATATTCCAAACGAACTTGTGCCGATCCCAAAATATGTCCCGCTGGATGAAAGCTGATGTTGACTCCACCCATCGACAGCGACTCGCCATAATTCAGAAACTCGAATTCCGCATCGGTGTTCATTCGCATTCGCAGCAGATATTCGCCTGGTTGAGCGGCCAAGTAGCGACGGCAACCCCATCGTGCGTGGTCCGTGTGAGCGTGGCTAACGACTGCCCGATCGACGGGCTCGTTCGGATCGACGTAAAAGTCACCGCGTGCGCAATACAGTCCTTGGGGCGTAGATTCCAGTATCATCTTTAATTCGCCGCAAGTCGAAAGTCGCTGACGAGTAGCGTTTTTAACCTTTCCAGGAATGAAACGGAGCGGTCACTGGGTGTGCTGTAAAGGCTCAACGAACGGCCAGCAGTTCAACCGCTGCCAAGACGCTGCAGATCACAGCAACAACTCCAAGCACCACTACCGTTCCGTTCAACGGAAGCACGTCATGTAGCGTGATCTTTCCGCGGTCACCAATCGGGTTGATGCGGCGAGCGATCCACCCAGATGCCTCGGCGAACAAATATGATCCTGCGAGCATTCCAGCCATCATTGCAAGCGCATCGTAGTTACCCTGGCCCAGGGCGGCCGCGCCGGTTCCGGGACAGTATGCTGAGAGCGCAAAGCCGATACCAAACAGAAGTCCACCGATGATGTTGGATGCATATCGAGTCGGCTTGATATGCATCTTCACAAGACCAGCTCGATGCATGAAGTGAATGCCTAAGGAACCTACGACAACGGCCGACATCATGACCTTGAGAACGGTGAAATCTTCTAACAAAAGTTGCCCGATTAGCACGTGGAATTTCGCAACCCCACCTTTCTGAAGGAGGAAGCCGAACACTATGCCGAAAACGATCCCCATCACCAATGTTTTCGCTGGTGCTACATCGGTGTCGGCAGCGTCTGCGCGATGCGGTTTCGGCTCTGCGGTTTGCTCGATTGTTGCCATGGGAGTGTTCCTGATCTTTCTGTTTAATGGGCGAATATCAACATCGCGGTAATCATACCGCCGATGAAAAAGCAGAACGCTGAGATCCAGGAGCCAACTGCAAGCTGTAGCGTTCCGCTAATGCCATGTCCGCTGGTGCAGCCCCCCGCCATTCGCGCACCGAACGCCATCAGGATGCCGCCATTGAAAGCAACGACCGTCCGCAGTAGATAACTGTCGGAACCAAATCGCTCTTGCCACATCGCAGGCAAAAACTGTCCTGTTAATTCGTCCCCGGTCCACGCCGCGAGAAATGCACCCGCGATTACGGCAACGACAAGCATCAGTTCCCAACCCACTTTCGGCGGATTGTCTTTGAAATACTTCAGGGAACGGGTGTGGCTGGGAGCGATCAGCAGACCTAGCATCCCCGCAACTCGCGCGTAAGCGGTGGAAGCGCCGATCGGCTTGTTGGAAACGTAGAAGGTCAGCATCGAGAGCACTCCGATCAACCCACCGACCACATATGGCGACCACGCGGGACCTGAATACTGAGTAGGATCGACCTTACCGACAAGCGACAGTGCGGTCAAGAAATCATCCATTTTTGATCACCTTTTCTAACTCCAATTCAATGGGATAGCGGGCTGCCGATCAAGCGTCCCACTCTCGGGAACACTTGCGACGTGTTGAAAGCCACGCGACTTCATCAGGCTCGATGCGATCCTCACCCCATGGCCACTCGCACAATAGTTCGCCTACGGTGTAGCTCGTGAACCGACATCTCTTTCATTTTCTCAAGTGAGATGCCTGCACTTTCCGTGCTTTCATCCCGCCAGTGAGATAGCCGGCAAAGTTGCTGCGAACAATGCGTACGACTGATCGAAGAACCTTCCCAACGCGGTCACTTGTATCGCCTCAATCCAGCGGCATCACAAAGGAAAACGATTGCAATCGCCATTGCAAACGCCGTACCAAAGGAACAATGCACTTGGTGGCAACGCGTTCGGCTGATTTGGCTGTAGCTTCAGATTACTGGTGCATATTTTTCGTCCAAGCTGGCCACGCAGTCACCAGACGGTGCCGCTGCTGGGGCGGTGGGAAAACGAACGAGGGCTGCATGAGTGTATAATGACCACTATAATGTTAGAAACTGATTCAGCATTTTTTTTGTATAGCGAACTGAAGCGGATTTTGAAACTGCTCCAGGGGGAACTGAGCCGGCAGCGGGAACGCGGTCGCACGCCCGCGGTGGACCCCGTTGAAGGCCTGGTCATCGAGGAGGGAGAGGCCGAGGGCTTGGTGCTAGAGTTGAGCCGCGAGCTAGATCGCTCCGCCGCATCCCCGCAACCGCGCACGGCGGAAACTCGCACTTCGCAATCGGCAACACTGTGGTACCCGCAAGTTGAGTCTGGCTCGTGGTCGCCACTGCGACACGCAGCCGCGGTTTTTGAGTTGAGTCATACCGAATATGACGCACTCGTCTTGACCCTCGCGGTCGAAATCGATTCACGATTTGGGCGTCTCGTCGCTTTCTTAAACGATCACGCGGGACGGACCAGGCCGACGCTGGGGATGGCAGCGCAGATTGCACGGCAACAGGGCAGTGAACCTGTGCCACTGCCGAGCCTCTTTCTGACGGCGATCGCATTTCGCGATGGACTGCTCGAAATAGAAGGCGACGGCCCGGTGCCGGGAATGACGCTGCGAGTCTCTCTGGAGATGCTCGCCCGATTCACTTCATCAGGAAAAATCGAACCGACGATCCCCCACGTTTCCTTCTCTCCGCAGCGGCCAAATGAACTGGCGCAATTAGTGTTGTCAAATCACTTACGCGAGCAGGCCATGAGCTGGGTCCAGCGCTCACGTGACGCTGCAGATTCTCGCTCACTGATACTGACAGGTGTCGTTGGCAGCGGCAGGGGAACGCTGGCCCGCGCCATCGCGAGTGAAGCGGGCTGGCCAACGACCGTGGTCGAACTCGATCGCGAAAATCTTGCCAATCGACTGAGATTGGCGCGGCGGGAGGCACGTTGGCAGCAGAGCGTCGTGGTCCTACGGGTCCAAGAAGACGCGTCGTTTACAAAACTCGATTGGCGTTTCTTGTGGAGTGAGTTGGAGTGCGTTCGTCTCCCGTGCTTTCTCATATTGACTCCCGCAGCGGTCGATCTGGCCGCGTCCACGGCCAGGGAAGAGCCGGTCGTATGGACCGTTGAGTCACCGGATTTGTCGCAGCGCATCCAACTGTGGCAATCACTCCTGCCAACCGGGCACACAGTCGAAGCGGAAGCGTGCGAGACGCTGGCCGCTCGGTTTCATTTCGCGCCGGGTCAAACCACCCGGGCGGTTCGTCGAGCGGTGTCCCAAGCGGAGTTCTTAAAGGGTGACGATCCACAGTTGACGGCACTGCTGCTCGAACAATCCAGCCGCGAGATCGGTAATGCGGCGATGGGGACGCTGGCGGAAAAGATCGCACTGCCCTTTGCCCGAGCCGACCTGATCCTACCGCCACATCTCGAAGCCGAAATTGACTTGGCGTTGGCGTGGATGCAGTGCCAGCGACAGGTGCTCGACAACTGGGGATTCGCGCGGCGAATCCCCTATGGTCGCGGCCTGACGGCATTGTTCGCTGGACCACCTGGAACAGGCAAAACGATGGCGGCACAAGTGGTTGCCCGAGAGCTTGGAGTCGACCTCTATCGTGTCGACTTTTCTCGCTTGATGAGCAAGTGGATAGGCGAGACCGAAAAGAATTTGTCAAAGTTATTTGACGACGCCCATGCTGCCGGCGTGGCTTTGTTCTTTGACGAAGGGGATGCGGTCGCGGGCAAGCGAAGTGAAATCAAGGACGCGCACGATCGGTATGCGAACATCGAGATCGCATATCTGTTGCAGCGAATGGAAGAGCACGAGGGTATCTCGATCTTTGCGACGAATCGACTTGCAGATCTCGATGAAGCTTTTACACGCCGATTTCATTTTGTTCTCGATTTTCCCAAGCCCAATGCCGAACAGCGGTTGCACATTTGGCAGGGCATGATTCCTAAAGAAGCGCAAGTCGATCCCAATCTCGACCTCGCCCGATGTGCCCGCGAGTATGAATTAACCGGTGGCGAGATCAAAAACATCGTTCTCGCTGCCGCGTTTCTGGCGGCTCGTCAAGGCACGCCGATTGCATTACAGCACGTCACCACGGCAGTGCAACGAGAGTTCCTTAAGAGTGGACGGCTGGCGGATATGTAGCGTGCACCATTGCCACTTCCGTACGTGGCGGTATTCATCGCCTTCGAAGGGCTATGTGAACCGGCCATTTTTCGGCTCATCCGACCGAAGGGTGCGCCGGAGGTTTTCAAGGATCGCGGTAGGGACGGCTGTTGCCAGCCGCCCCCCGCACAGATCCGTACGTGAGCCGTGACTCATACGGCTCCTCCGTTGGGTCAAACGATCGCGACACACTGTGACGCTACCCGTCGTGATTTCCCGTGACGCTCCAATTGATACTTGTTCCGGCTCAGAGTCCGAAGCATCGACGCCAATCCGGCAATACTTCCCATCAGTGAGGTCCCTTTCCTCGGCGGATTCCGCCACTGCGGTCGCAGCTTTGTTCACCCGCGTCGACGGTACTACGGCCTCATCTGCCATCCCATCCGCGTTCATACCAGAATTGCGCTCATAGAGGTTCGCTGGTCGCCCTGGCAGTGAGTCATCACGACTTGACCCCAGGGGCAAATGGGACTTCCCGGTTCTCGCGTTTGGAATTTTCCACGCATGCACAGGTTCTTCGACTCCGCCATGTCCAGACTACCCTTACCAAAGCGGTGTAGCTGGTGTTGCCTTCCCGACGCATATGACACGGTCAGCACATGGAAGACCTGATTTCGGAGCTCAATTAGCTGGCCTACGCTTCCCCCTGCACGGACGCTCAGCACGACGTTGTTACCTTCGTCGCACCTCCGCCGGAGGCCGAAGTAGTTGGTTAGACCTTCCTCGTAAGAAACTTTCATTCTCGATTCCAAACCGGTTTTATCCCGGCACTCCATGGCTCCAGTATCCAATGATTGATTTGTCGGAGGTAATAGTGAATGTTAGACTGGAGCTGCCGGGAGAAACGGAGCCGAGCTCGAATGGCGTGGACTTAAGGCGGATCTCGCGTGAAACAATTTTGAGCTAGCGAAGAACGGCATCCTTGTTGCATCGTGGTTTTTCTTCAAAAAAATCTCAACACAGCAAGGATGCCGTCGATGATTCTGCCACCTCGTGGAACCCCTGTCGATACCAATCGCAGAGCCGAATTGCGTCAGGCACTCAATCCGCACGAGGTGGTCCAGCGGATTGACAATTTGATCCAACTCGATCAAGTCCGGCTAACCGAAATCTTCAGTGACGACGATGTCCATCAGCTATGTGATGAACTTGGAATCAAGTTCCGTGAGCGGGAGTTCACCCCGGCGATCACACTCGGCTTGTTCGTTTCGCAGTGCCTCAGTCGCGGCGATGCCTGTTCGACCGTCCTCACGAAGTTCAATCGTGAGCGAAAACGGCGAGGCCAGTCGCCCTGCTGCGAAGATGCTTCGGCCTACTGCAAGGCGAGGGCAAAGCTCACCGTTGAACTGATCGATCGACTTGGCAAACGCATTGTCGATTTACTCCGCGGGAAAGCCCCTACGCAGGGGAAATGGCACGGGCTAAATGTCTACTTGGTCGATGGTTTGGTATTTCGCGCACCTGATACGCAGGCCAATCAAGAGGTCTATCCTCAGCCTTCGACTCAAAAAGAAGGGCTTGGCTTTCCTCAAGTGCGCTGCGTGGTGACGACTTGCTTGGCGACCGGCTGCATTGTCAATTACAACACCGCAGCAATGAAGGGGAAACTGACCGGCGAGGTAAGCCTTTTCCGTGAAAAACACGGTGATTTCGTAGCCGGCAATATCGTCGTCGCGGATAGCAACTTCGAATCGTTCTATGATTCGGTGCTACTGAATCGCCGAGGTGTTGAACTGGTTTGCGGGATCAAGGGCTGTCGCAATTCACCCTTTGAGGGAGTCTGCGAAGTGCTCGACGAAAAGACAATCACGCTGAAGAAACCAAAGAATAACAAAAATCGATTTACACCCGAGCAGTGGCAACAGCTACCTGAATCAATCCAGTATCGCTGCATTCGATACCGACTGACAGGTCGCACCGAAGAGCTTACGATTGTTACCACACTGGTTGACTCAAAGCGTTTCAGCGCTGACGAAATCGCGGAGCTCTATGGTCTGCGATGGGACGTTGAAACGGACATTGCTTGCTGGAAGACCACGATGGGATTTTGTGATCTACGCTGCCATACTCCCGAAAACCTTGACCGCGAAATAGCGGTCGGAGTGCTGGCTTATAACTTGGTACGCTCACTGACCAACGACGCTGCTGCGGTCCTGGAAATCCATCCGCGTGAAGTCAGCTTTTCTCGTTCACGCGATGCTTGGATATACTTTAGCGACGAACTTGAAACGTCCGACGATCTGATGTGGATCGTTCTGTCGGCAACTTCCCGGCTGGTCCGAGATCGACCCGGTCGCGAAGAACCTCGCGAGCTCAAACGCCGAAATCAATCAAAATATCCCAAGATGAAAAAACCTCGCCCCAGCCGAGCCAAGCGGATCACGGTCGAGCCCGTGAAACCGGCAGAAAAGCCCTAAGTCCACGCCATTCGAATCAAGCTCTGCAGAGGTGCAACTTGACAAGGGATATCCCGGTCGACGGTGCGCCAACGGTGCCGACGGTTCTCGGCAAGTTTCGATTCGCCGAGGACGCTTTTATTAAACAAATCATTGGACACTTGAGTTATGGAGTGCCGGGATAAAACCGGTTTGGAATCGAGAATGAAAGTTTCTTACGAGGAAGGTCTAACCAACTACTTCGGCCTCCGGCGGAGGTGCGACGAAGGTAACAACGTCGTGCTGAGCGTCCGTGCAGGGGGAAGCGTAGGCCAGCTAATTGAGCTCCGAAATCAGGTCTTCCATGTGCCGACCGTGTCATATGCGTCGGGAAGGCAACACCAGCTACACCGCTTTGGTAAGGGTAGTCTGGACATGGCGGAGTCGAAGAACCTGTGCATGCGTGGAAAATTCCAAACGCGAGAACCGGGAAGTCCCATTTGCCCCTGGGGTCAAGTCGTGATGACTCACTGCCAGGGCGACCAGCGAACCTCTATGAGCGCAATTCTGGTATGAACGCGGATGGGATGGCAGATGAGGCCGTAGTACCGTCGACGCGGGTGAACAAAGCTGCGACCGCAGTGGCGGAATCCGCCGAGGAAAGGGACCTCACTGAAGGGAAGTATTGCCGGATTGGCGTCGATGCTTCGGACTCTGAGCCGGAACAAGTATCAATTGGAGCGTCACGGGAAATCACGACGGGTAGCGTCACAGTGTGTCGCGATCGTTTGACCCAACGGAGGAGCCGTATGAGTCAAGGCTCACGTACGGATCTGTGCGGGGGGCGGCTGGCAACAGCCGTCCCTACCGCGATCCTCAGAAAACCTCCAGTCACCATCGAGCACGCTTCGGTCGGATGAGCCCATTTTTCTGCGGAGGCGGTTCGGCCACGCGAACGGGGTCACCTACCTCGCGCCGCCGAGGTAGCTTCATTGACGTAGGCGTTCACGTCCTGCAGCGCGACCGGTTCTAAGTCCCTGCTGTCGACCCAAAACTGATGCAGTTCCCCGATCGCCGCAGTCCATCGTACGTCGGGCCAATTCGGGTGCCGGTAGTAGCGTGTCTCACCGAAACGCGAGTTTCCCGGCTCCGGCCCCGCCACGAAAGACACGACATCGCCCTCGCCTTCCGGCGGCGAACGGCTGAGGATGGGCCGATTGCCTTCTCGCACTTCGTCGAGCACTTCATCGGGCGTCTTCTTTACCACGTAGGTGCTGACGATGGCAGCGCGCTGCGCATCGGCATTGGCTGGCGCGACGAGCATGCGGTCGCGGTACTGGCCGTGCCAGAACCACCCGCCGATGCCGCCGCTCTGCTCTCGGCCCAGCGAACGCACCCAAGGATCGTTGCCCAGGAGTTGTTGGTCGGACAGAATCGGCTGGCCGCCCCGGGCCGAGCGATATAGCGAAGTCTCGCTGCCTTGCCGAAGGCGGAATATCTGTGCCCGATCGGCCTGCGGCATTGCCGCCAGCGACTGCCGCATGCCGGTATCCAGCGTGCCGAGCAGGCGCTCGCCGAGCGGCGCGATGATGTCGGTTATGTCATGCCAGAGGCGGCGGTCGCGGTCGGGCGCGTTGACCCTCGCGAAGTAGCGTCTAGGCGTGCGCCGTTCTTGGGCGCTGGGGAAGGCCGGCATGGTCGGGTCTTCCTGGATCGTACCAAGCACCTTAGCCATGTCCAGAAACAGCAGAAAGTCGCGATAGCTCGTGATCAGCCCAGGCAGCGTGCGGGCGAACGAGGCGACATCGATCGATGTCACGTAGGGATAGCTACCGCTGCCGAACACCGCTGTGTCGGCCTCGGTGCCGGGGCCGGCAGCCGCGCGGTCGCCTATAACCCAGACCCGGTGGTGCGGATTGCCGCCGAACTGCACCCAGAAGTCGATCTGCGCACGGCCCATCGCGATGTTGCGACGCTGCTGCTGCAGGTTGCGGCCGATCGGCCCGAGTATTTCGTTGACGACAGCGAAGATGCCCAGCCCCGCCGCCACGCCGCGCATCGCGGGGCTTGCCGGGCGCCCTGCCGTGGCGCCGCCAGCCACCGGCGCGGAGGTCAGCGGCACGAGTTCGGGTGCGGTGTTGACCGAGACGCGACCGTCCTCGCCGATCGAGACAACCCGGCCCGTCGCCGCGACGGTGTAGAACTGACCGCCCTCGAACACCGCAGCAATCGGCCGGCCCGTGCGCGCATCCATCGCCCTCCACGACGCCGATTCGCCACGCACGACGATGTTGCCAGCGCGCAGCTCGACCGGCTCGCTGGGCGCCACCACGCGGCGGTCGACGCCGATGGGCTGATCGCTGAAGTTGATCACGTTGGTCGGAATGCGGACGCCGGGCGCCACTTCCGCACTTCCGGGCACGCCGAATAGTTGCAGCGGCCCCGGTGCGGTCGTCAAGCCGCGCGGCTGCGGCACTACGGTGGCGGGTGGCGAGCCGCTGGTCGGGCTGGATGCGCCCGGCCCGATGCTTCCCTGCGGCAGTTGCAGCGGCTGCATCGGCAGACGCTGGATGCTGCGTCCGTTGCCGCCCGTACCGACGCGATACAGCACGCCGTTGACCAGCGCCAGGCCTTGGCTTTGTGTCTGCAGACGGGTGATGGTCGCGGCCTCCTGCAAGGCAAGTGTCGACTCCACCACCTGCGGCCGAAGCTGCGCTTGCTCAATGCGCTTTATGATCTGGCGCGCCTGGCTTTCGAGCAGCAACCGCTGCGCCATCACCGCCGTCAGGTAGGCGATCTCGACCGACGATTGCGCCATGCGGATCCGCACCACCGGCGCCGTCGTGCCGTGGCCGCTGCGGGCGCCAGCGAAGCGCGCGTCGCTCGGCACTATCACCATGCGCGGCGCGCGCGTTAGGTCAAGCACCTCCCGTTTGGTGTCGCTGTATTCGAATGCGCGGGCGACGCCTGGCAGCAAGATGCGGAGGCCAACGGTGCTATGTGCTTCGATCCAGCGATGGACCTGCTCCTGCCCCTGCACGCCGCCCTCCGCGCCGGACTTCACTTCGGCGATGCGCAGCACCCGCAGGCCCGCAGGCTCGATCACACCGATGATGCCGTCGGTGAACAGCAGCGGGCGGGTCCAGCTGCCATCGCTCATACGCAGCTGCGCGGTCACGCCGAGGAAGAGCTGCGCATTCGGCTCGGTCTGACGCAGTCCCTGCTGCGCCTGTTCCAGCAGCGGCCGCGCAAGTACTTCGGCAACGTTGCCTTGCAGGATGGACTGATGCCCGACACCGATCGACAGGCTCGTTATCGGGTCAAACTCGAGGTTACTGAGCCGATCGGTCAACGTGCTGCTACCGGCTCGCAACGCCGCCAGGTCCTGGTGCTGACGAGTCGGGTCGTAGCCTGCCGGAACCGTAGGCGCAGAAACATCGACCGGCGGCCGCTCGCTGCCGGTCAGCTGACCTCGGGCGTAGTCGGGGCCAAGCAGGCGCACGAGCCGATCGCGCGGCCGGCCAGTCGTCTGAAGAAAGGCCCAGGTGCGGGGGTCGGCGGCGGAAGCCTCACTAACCAGATAACGCTGGTAAGCGGCGTCAAGCTCGGGATCGGTGAAGCCGGGCGGCTGCGATTGCACCAGATCATTGAGTTCGCGCACTGGTGTTGCGAGCTGACTATTCGTTTTGCCCGTGGCGTTAACGGGATCACGCTGAATTGCTCCCGCTGTTGGAGGCGGCTTGGAGTTATTGTCTCGGTTCGCGATGCTAAGTAAGGTACTGGTAGACTGCCCACTCGCCACGGCATCCGCAACCGCATTGGCCTGACGTTCATATATGTCGCCGACTTCGCCAACGCCACCCTCGAGATACACTCCACCGCGTTGCTGGGCAACATGGGTCAGTTCGTGCGCGAGCAGCCTATTGCCCGCTACGGTGGTTGGAGAGAATTCACCGGCCCCGAAGACGATGTCGGATCCAGTAGTAAACGCTCTTGCCGAATGACGGCTCGCGCTCGTTGCTGCATCAGTGCCGGTGTGTATCCGCACGTCACTGAAGTCAATCCCCAGCCGCGACTCGTAAAAAGTTCTAACAGCACTCGACAAGGGTTGGCCGCCGCCACCCAGCGAAGCGATCTTGCTACTTGAATCGGCGCGGACATCCGATACGTTTTCCGAGACATACTTAAGCGGAATAGCTTGATCCTCCTGACACTTCAGACATGGCACTTCGTCTACACACGCAGCGCATTTGCGCTGAATCGGTTGTGCCGAATCGTCCGACGGTGAGAATGGCACCGAACGCTGCAACGCAATCCTGTTGAGTATGCCACGATTGCCAAGCGAGTCATGTAGTCCGAGTGTGTGACGTGTCGGTGCCACATGAGACGATAGTGGTATGGACGTCTGACGAATTCGGCTGGCTGGTTTCTCGGAAGCCGCCCTTGCACGCAAATGTGACATCATTTAATCCTTCAGTTTTCGCTGGAATCGTCCACCTACTAATTGCAATCGAGTATCCAACGTACCTATTCCATAAATGCAAATCGGCCTGTCGCATCGAGCCAGGGGATCCAGCCGGGATCTTGATCCAGCCCGCCCCTGCGTACGCTTAGGTCAATGGAAGATTCTGGCATTGTGATTGTGAGAGTGTCCTGGTCGTGATTTAGTCGTGCCGGTTGACGCAGGTAGTGATCGACGAGTTCATCGTTCGAGCGACAGGTCGCGTCTTGCAGTCGTGCCGTGAACAGGCAACTAAGCGTCCCGGCGATCTGAGCTAGCAGGATACACTCGCTTGCGCTTTCGGCTTGTATCGCGGTCGGAAATAGCGTGATACCGACTCCTTCAGCAGTCTCGGGAGCGGTGGGATGAGCGCACGCGAGGCGGCCTGTGGTGTCGAGCATCGATAGCTGTCGTGATCTCGTCAGTGCAGGAGCTGATGTGGGCCAACTCGCGATGAATCTTTGAATTACTTGTTGAGTGGCGCTGATATTTGGAATGGGAGCTGCGAAGATGAGGAAGTCGATTCCGGAAATCGCGAATAGCCAACGATCATTAGATACGCTGATGATTTCCAGTCTCACGATTGGCCACGAAGCCAACCCTCGCCTCGGGATCGCCCGGACTAGCGATGATAAGAGCAAAGTACAAACCTCTGCTTGTTGTTCCGCCGAGACCAACGGCAACGCTGTGTGCGGTGAAGCGCCGCCGAAAAACCTGGGTGCCGCGTCGTCACGTCCCGCTCCGCCAAGGATCGTTGCCGCAGCGTGACTGAGTACGATCCTCTCAGGCAAACAGGCTTGCCACAGAATTTCACCGAGATCCAGTTCCAACGCGACCTTCAAGAGATAGAACAACCCACCAAATTGTGTCGAGGATGCTCCCGAGTCTGAGATATCACTCATGACCGTTGAATGGGCGTCATCCGCCGGTACTAAAGATTGGCTCGGCGAGTGGCGAGTAGCGACTACACCGCGGCTGTCCGAATCGGTAAACAATGTGGTATGGACAGCCCGCGCCCCATCAGCGTTCGCAGCGCGCGATGTTTGCGACTCGATGTGAGTGAGGATCGCTTTGGCGAGCCGGCTTCGAGATGAGATCAGCGTTTGCGAAGTGGCCGTCTGGAGTCCTGCAGAGAGTGCGAGCGAGTCGATCGAGTTATCCGCCGCGAGGCTGCGAGGGCTGTCGTCAATGCCCAGCGTTTGAGCGACCGCTCGCAAATCGAAAATCGCGGCATCGGCAAGAATCGGACGTAATTGCTCAGCTGCGGCGAGCCGCATTAAAACGTTCTGTGCGAGGAGGGCCTGCGATCGGGTCGTGTCGTGAGATACGTTTCCGGCCTGAAAAAGTGCCCAGGGTCCACCTTCCGCCACGAGAGGACGAAAGAACCAGGCATCAGCGCAGCAATGGCGAACTGATCCCACCAAGAAGCAAGCTCGCCAGTGTGCTTCGTCGGCGAAACGAATCACCGGCTCCTGCTCGGGCGGTGGCGTCAAGCCGGCCCAAGTGCTGACATTGACGGAAGTCGCGAGTTTCTCTGCTAACTCAGAGAGCGTGCCGGGTGAGTGGAGTCGCTTGTCGGTAAGTCGCCAATTCAACGGCAGTTCACGAATCATGACGATCTGTCCCGGAAAACGCCGTTCCAAGCAATCGCCGAACTGTTCAAGGACTTGAGCAATGAACTTTTCGCCGTCATGACGCAGGGTGCTCGCCCGCCGCGCCGGCGTGCGAATCAAGAGCGACACTTCGCGGACACGGTGGGAGGTCATGAAGTACCTCCCGAGAGTTCACTAATCAACTGCATGATACTCTTTTCAGTCATGGTCGGCTCCGTTTTGACGTCCGCCAACTGCTTGTTCAATGTCTTAGCAAACTTTCGCCTCAAGGTCTTGTCGGTGAGGTCAGCGCGGACGTTTAACCCCTGTTGACTCTGCTTGTGAACTGCGCTCGCTACGCCGGCAACGACACGCTGTCCGAGCTGGTCGTTCGACTCCAACAGTTTGGCGAAGGCTGCCGGCGTCTTTCCCTTCAGCAACTCGGTGTGTAGTTGCTCCACGTCCGCCGACAGTAAATCTGCAACACTCGCAAAGTGCGACGTCTTTAATTGCTCGACGATTTCCGACTCCGCATCGCTGGGAGCGATCACATGGGTCGACTGCAAAATCCGGATCGCGAGGTCTTCGGTGAAGGAACGAAGCAATCGTGGGACGAACTGTTCGTCACCCGCAACTTCGTTTTGAGCTCTGACGAAAGCTCGAATGGGCTCCGAGTCAATCGGACGTCTTGATACGGTGGACGGCGTCGGCGATCGTTGATGGAGGTGAGGTCCTTGTTCGGTCGGAACCACTAAGAAAACTCGATTGAGTCCCGGAAAAAAGTAGACGGTCGCAGTCTCGCCAATCGGCTGAGTGCTAGGCTTCGTGATAGCCGACAGGGCACGGCTGAGGAAATCCGAAAGCTCTAAATTCGCAAAAGTGAGTTGGGCGCCCTTCATTTGTTTGACAACATTCTCACGCGAGTCGAAGTACAGCAGCGAAGTACCCAACCCAATGCCATGTGTGAATGGATCATCCGACCGAGAGGGTTCGACCGCCGCGAGCATCGGCGTTGGAGGTCGCTGAGGTAATCGCTGTCCATGAGAGGCGATGCAGCAAATGAACTCGAAAAGTTTCGAGGCCAGATAATCCAGTGGGGCGCCCCTGCGAGGCCGGTCCACTGCGTTAGCAGCGGATAGTGCAATATCCATCGCCGTCCGCCCCACGGATCCACGCTGGTGATACGACCTCCTTCAACGACAGCGCAGCCAATCACGACGCCATGCGGATCACCGGCACAGCGGGGGCCGCGATACAGCGATTCACGACACCAAGCACCGAAGAGCTTGCCCAGCGGATTGAATAGTCGCTGGTCGATGCCCGCGAGTGTGGGATTCGTCTCGCCACGTCCTAAGAATTCCACGAAATTCCATGCTGCGCTGAGAACTTGGACATCAATGGCTCTCCCCGATCCGCTAGGGAAATCATGCATCCAAGGTGGCGTGACCGGGAGCAATGGACCGCCTTTCGGATCGCAGGCTTCAGTCATGCAAGGAAAACGTGGAGCCCTGGTACGACCTTCGGTTTCGATATAAACGTTTATATCAACTACCTCCGTCGGGGAGACCACTTGCCAAGCGATCGTCAGTGTTGACGTTCCAGTCGCAATCGGACGAGTTTCGTCCTGTAGGATCACAGTCCATGAATCGATGGAAAATTTCACAAAACCTGCTCGCGTCTGACCCGTCGACGCCCGAAAGTTTCGCGTACCCATCACAATCGAACCGGTCACATCATTCGATGGAAACGCATCGTTGTTCAGTTTGACCGTGGGCGAAATACCGTCGGGGCTCGAATCCAATCGCGTGATGTTAGGCAACGATAGGAACTGAGACGCGCTGCCCTCCGGTATTCGAAACGAGAATTTGACTTCAATCAATGGCTCCTCTTGGATGTCTGCGATATTCGCTCGCTTAGTCAGCCCGTCAACCGTCTGCCCGAACGCGGGTTGCAATTGGAAATCAAGTTGAGGCCCGAGCTGATATTGCAGTCCTTTGGTGACGTCGACATACAGATCGAACGGTGCGTTTGTTCCGATTTGCGGTGTCACCAACTCCGAGTCGGGCGCCGACAGATCGTCGACGTTCACGGCCGGGTTGGGAATCGATTTCAGCAAATCCGCGATCGGTCCGCTGGTATCTAGATCCCTTGGTGGAACAAGTCGCAAGCGTGCAGTTTCTCGGATGCGGCCCATTTCACAGTGCGTCGTTTCCGATGAGCAGACGTCGCCGTGGACCGGGCGCGGGTCCTCCGGGCATTCGAAGTATTCGAGCAACAAGTGCATCCGATGTGGACCCTTTTCGGAAAGCTCGGCTGCTGCGGCGGGGTCCTGAACCAGTGAGTTGGCGTCGACTTTGTAGTCGCTGGTGATGGTGATATCGTTGCCACAGCAATCGACTGCGTAACCCGGTCGAACACCGATCGCGCCACCGTCGCGAAACAGGTCTAGCCCCCACACGACTCCTTGACCCATCGCGCGATTTTGCAATTGCTGCTTGATCCGCATGTTGCGTTGGTCAGTCAGCAGGTCCTCTTTCGTGATGAACATCCCATTAAAATAGTTTGTGCGCGTGCAACCACCCAGCGCTGGAGGCACCGTCAATCGTGGTCCGGCCAGCGGCGTCATGTGGACAAACGAACCCGACGCGCAGGGTTCGCAGGCCGACGGAAAGAATTCACCGACGCGCGAGTTGTTGCCGACGGCAAAGTCACACGGCAAATCACTGGACGGGGCGGGTTTACAGGTGCATGGCGTGTGATTGCATCCGCAGTCAGAATGAGATTGGTAGGGGTCCACACCGAGCTTGTCGTAGTAGTCGACGCCGCCCACAGCCGGTTCGATCCAGACCTCGAAGCTGCTGTTGGCACTTATCGCAAACAACGCAGCTTCACTGCGTTCCGGGAACGTGTAAGTCCAAGATTGGCCTGGTGGAACATTCAGTCGATAGCTTGAGAGCCGAGATGACTGCTGGTCTGCATTTTCGCCGTGAATGCTAAATTGGTTTCGCACCTGGATACTGACGTGAAGGCTAACAGGTCCGTTCAAGGTAACCGAGTCACTCGGATGCGAAAGCCTCAGCAATGAAGGGCTGAACGTGTTCGCGTCGACGACCTTGGACCACTCTCCTGCGCGTCGCCAGACGAACTGTCGCAAATCAATCGTTGCCATGTTGGGTGTCTTTCAAAAGGAGTGTTCAGTCTGGGGATGTTGAATCAATTTGCAAGGATCCGTCTGCGTCAAACTTGAGCTTGAAGGTCGCGATGAAATCGAAGGGAAGTAACGGTCGCAGCTTCTTGTCGACGATTGGAGTCGCAGAGGGATTCGAAATCAGAAGCCGGTATGAACCTTCGGCTAGGGTGCTCATCTCAATCGTTAAACGGCTGGGTTGATAAGTGGTCGTTGTGGGCACGTTTTGCCACGCTTCCGATACAGCATCCAACGTTGTGACGGTTACAAAACCTGCATCGATTGTGGTTTCAACCAGTGGAGTCTCCACAGGCGGTATCCCTTCTTCGATGAGTTGGACGTTGAGAAACAGTTGACCCGAGTCAGCGCTGGTTGCTGAGAACTGAAGCGGCCCGGTGATTCGTGGTCCCACCGCGAGTCGTCCGGTTGCGACTTCGGCTGCGACAAGCGATTCGACGAGAGCTTGCAGTGCCGACGTTGGCAGCAACGAGCGACGCTCGGGGATGGCCAGTTCAAGGTCCTTTATGTCGAGAACCAGTTGCGGTGGCGCCGCATCCACCTCGAGCGAAACGCTCGCCAACAATAGCCACTCGCCACCGCAACTGCTGGGACAGTCTGCGGCGATAACGGACGTAATTTGGCGATGCAGTGCTGTGGCGGTGAAAACGCTTCCTATCGCAAAATCAGTTCCCTCCAACGCGCTCATCCAGTCGCTTGCTGCAGGGAGCCCATCGCTTTTGACGTCGTCAATTTCGCTCACCGTCATCAGCGCCAATTCAAAACCTTCCAACACGCGGCTGTACTCGCAACCGCCGGCATCGCAGCCGCAGGGGTCGCGTGGCGCTGGTGCTGGACCACTGGGGCATTCGCGGTAGCGGAGACCGACCCACAGTGTCGCTGGATGATCGGCATTCCAAGCTTGCACATCGTGATGGTCGCGGCGTTTAGCCAACCAACCATTGACGTCAATGCATTGGTCCACCGGGACCAAGATCTCGCGACCACAGCCATCGATCGCCGCGCCACGAGTGACTCGTAAAAGCGACGTTTTGTCCGTCGGATCCGTCCCTTGGGGAAACACCATCCGCTCGCAGCGCAGCCCACACAGCACTCCGCCGCCATGCAGTCGACGGTTGGCAAAGCGATGCTTGCCCACCTCGTAGGATTGTTGGTCGCTGAAGTCGACGACTCCCAAATGCTGGCCAAAAAAATAACGCAGGCGAGTGAACTCAGCGGCATGGCAGCC
Organism: uncultured Planctomycetota bacterium; assembly: GCA_963763175.1. Taxonomy (GTDB): domain Bacteria; phylum Planctomycetota; class Planctomycetia; order Pirellulales; family Pirellulaceae; genus Rhodopirellula. The sequence goes on from CAVXOB010000011.1 coordinate 3,364,351, forward strand.
GCAGGAGTGATGGGAACCACCTTCCCCTGCTAAATCCTGTTCGATTGACGTAACTTGGTGCATGAAATTTTCCTGATCAAAAAATAACTTTCGCGTTTCGCAATCACGAAAGAGCCTGGACGATGGGACGAATGTAATGGGGACGCCGATGACCCAGGATCGAATCGACTCCTAAAACACTGGACAGAATCTTGGGGCTTTCAGGCAGCGGACACCCGCCGAGGGGGGTCCCCGGCATCTCGGCCGCACCTATCACGAAATCCGTACCTATGGTGCTTTGAAGACCAACGCGTGCATCGGCCAACACCACTTGCAGCGTGAACTGTGTGTGTGCCGGTTTATTGCTTTCAACTATCCGGCGGACTACTGGCAGGACCAATTCGGCGTCGCATTGGTCGTCGAGATAAACAAGCATCGTGAAGCGATGCGCGTAATTGCGAAACAGGATTTCCTCGGGGATCCGGTGTGTGATCGCCTGCGTCAAGTTAAATGAGCAACCGAGTACGCTGCCAGGTGAGCCGAGAAACGCCGGTTGCACGGGTCGCGACTGGAATCGTTCGCGGATCAGCGGCTCGCGGCCGGTATATATTTCGACGTAACGCTGCAGACCGGCCACCGTCCCACGACGACGATACAGATCCATCGCCTCGGCGGTTAACGCGCGCCGTTTTTCGATCGACCACGAAGGATCAAAGCTCAAATCCACCAGACACGCGAGCCAATCGATGATCTCACGCGGCGCGGCATCCAGGTTCAATTGCCGCGAGAACTCGTCGTAACGATCTTCGACTCCGGTGAAAACCTGCTCGACCATCGCCAGAAACTGTTCCAGGAAGCGCGCACTGTCACTATCTCGACGATAGACCGGAGGCAATGAATCAAGGTAGCTGACACGTGGATAACGGACGCGGATGGCAGAAACTCGAGGCGTCTCATCGCCCTCGGATTCCAACGTCATTTTCAAACGCAAGTATCGTCCCGGTGGGGACTGAATCAGTTGATCGGAGATCGCCGCAGTGAACGGAATGAGACGATCCTTGTGACGCGGTGCTTGCCACGTTATCAGCGAACCTCGCTCCGGATGATCGAGAGCGTCGCGGAGCAAACTTCTGGGATCGTCGGCAGTCGCTGTCTCGATGGACAGCTTGGTTCCTGCCGAGAATTCGGCGTCGACTTCGACGCGATGCCAAGTGGTTCCTGGCCTGCCACTGTCGAGCACGGCGCTGACAAAGATGCCATGTTCGGCGAAGCGCCGGCCGAGACGAAGTCCTAGCATTCGCAGTGCACGATGGACTTCCGCGAGCCGCTGGCCGACGTCTCGCGAAGCGGGATTCGATGGCCAGGCATCGCTGGCACATACTCCGGCGAGATACCTTGGCAATCGTTTTCCGTAGGCACTAGTCAATGAGTCGAGCGAAACGCTGCCGCCAACCATTTCAGAAAGGTATGTTGGAAGCTCCACCTCCCCGACAGGCTGAAAGTCGCGGTCGAATCGCAGCAGTCTTGGGTAGATAGCGTCGCCTACCAGCAGACTTCCATCCGCGTCGATCATCACCACGATCGGCCTTGGCTGGACGGGCATCAGTTCAGTGTTACGTGGCTCAAGGTATGCTAAAAACCGATGACGCGAGTCGAAAGCAACGATTCGCCCAGCCCTGCGATCGGCAACAAAAATTCGACCATCTGCCGAGACGGCCACATCGACGGGTTCGCTGAGATTTCCAACACCAAAGATGTTGCGCACACTTCCATCATCTGGCTCGATGACAACGACACGCTGCAATTGGGAATCGGTGACGTACAACAGACCTCGGCGATCAAGTGCCATTCCGGCCGGAGATGCGAATGCATGGCGATCGCACAGCAGCAGAATTTCGCTGCCGTCACAGCGCACGACCTGCAATTCACTGGTTTCCGAATCAACGCGATAGACATTGCCATCCACGTCCACCGCTCGACCGGGTAGCAATTCACTTTCTTTCAAAGATGGCTCCGGACGCAGTTCCAAGCGGTGCCGGATGTCGTCGTAATGCAATGAATCGTCAAGCAACGGCGACAAAGTCTCGTCGTTCAGACCCACGCGAGCTTTGAAGTCTGCGGCGTAGCGTAAGAGGAACCAAGTGGCGTTGTTTGAGTCGCGTGCAGCCATGAATCATGTCACGTTCGGGTAGGAGCAGAGTGGATCATGGGTCGAAATTCCTTGACTGCTGGATAAATTTAGAATGAATTTGGCGGAGTCAAAGCTAACTGTCTCTTCGGGTGCCAGTTCGAGTCGGTCGAATTCATCGGTTTGGTTGGGGCAGAGTGCAAGTCGTCCTTGCCGAGGCCGGGCATCACTTTTGGTGCGAGTGAATCGACAGTTCAAGACTTCCACTCGCTCGACTGACGGTGTCCGCAGCGCTTGTGCGATCATATCAGCGATGTGGACTTGTCCTCCGAATGGAAACCCTGTGGCGTTGTCGCCTCCGGACAAAACGTGGAGCCATCTTGCAAGCTGCCTTTCGACTTGATCTTGGACTTGGACACGAGTGAATCCAGGATGCGAACGAACGACAAGGAAGAACTCGCCGAAGCGGACAAATTGAGGAGGGACAACGTAGACTTCGGTTGTTACCAGACGATGCTGATCCAAGTGGCGGCAGACCGCATCGAGGTACGACGGCGTCGGCGCGGGTTCAGGTCCCGCGTCATCAGGAACGACGACCACCGAGACGGCACCTGCCGCGACATAGCTGCCCAGCCCAGCGTCCTGGGGCGTCGGCGGTGGCCCCCAGACCGGCAGCGGTGCCAGCTGCTGAGCGTGCGAGGGAAGCAGGGGACGGCGTAACGGAACAACGATAGCGCGGGCGACGCGGACACCGGGCGTTTGCAGCGCGATCCAAACAAAATCGTCGGCCGTTACGGCGCGACTGCGCGTTGAAAGTTCTTTGCGAGCTCGGCGTTTTGCATCTTCCAGCTGTTCCGCATCACGACCGCCCGAGCCGATCACGAAATTCACGACGGCATCCAATATGGTGGGGCCAGAATCGATTTTTTCCAGCGCGGCGACGGGAATGTTTCCCGTGATACCACCCCCATGCCGGTAACGAAGGGCAACAATGCTGCCTCCCTCAGGTACACGCATCGGGATGCGCCCGCGATAGCCGTCACCAAAGCGAATTAGCCCCGCCTCGCGATCGAGTTCAAAAACTCGATCCAATGCGCTGGCATGGTCGAGACTGTCGATCTCGTCCCAGGTGACCAGCGGCAGTTTTCGATTATCGGCTGCTTCCGAAATTGCCAGTTCGAGTGAACCGGCGATGACGTGGTCCTGAAGTAAACGGTATTCTTGACCCGGTCGCCCATCGGCAATGCCAAGCAGTTCGTTGTTGATGGTCAAATTCTGAGTGGCGGAGACGGCATTGAAGGTTAGCATCCGCAGTTTCGGCGCCGGACTCTGATCACGATTGGGTGACAGTTCAACGCGTAGCCAACCCTGAACTTCTTCTGGGTTTTGAAATTTGGCTTCAAGGAGGTGCGGGATTTCAAGTTTAGGATGTTCAGTTTTTGACCGTAAATCTTTTCCGATCGCCGCGAAATCCTCAGGAAAGGTTGCGTCCGCCTTAGCTAACAAGACATTGCTTATTGCTCCCGCGACTTCCGTCACCGCGTTAAGCGCCTGAGGCACGCTGGAATCTTGCAAGTTGGCGAAGGCTGCCGTTGGTATCGCCCCCATGCCAAGCGGCACCACGAACCGGACTGTCCCCGAACGAGTGAACTGCGCGGTGGAATCGTCGATTCGGCCGGGAACCAGTTTGATCGCCTGCTCCAAATCGGTCTCGCTGGAATCAAAATATTTCAGCCACGTGACTGGAGCGGCGGCGCGCTCTAAAGTCTCGTCATGACACTGACAAGTGGCGAATCCCGCTTGACTGGATTGCTCGTCGTCATCAAATTGCAAGGTCAATGTCACTCGCACGCCGCGAAAACCCGCATCGAGGTTCCCATTGAATTTCAACCCAATCCACAGAAATGGGTGAGGGTCCTTGGCATCCGTTGGATCTCGGCAGAGTGGAACCGGATCGGTAGGCAGAGCTTTGTAAGCTGGTTTCTGGCCATCCCAAACCACGCGCAACCATTGGTTGTTCTTGCGATTGGTAGGCGGGGATATTGCACCCGCGTCAGCCGTCCCATGGGAACTCAATGCCAAGTTGTAGAGTGCTGCACTGCGCGTGGTGACCATGACGACTGGCTCGGCAGGCACAATGTCGACATTGACATCGGTTTCAAAGACCGGCGGAGGCGTGCCTTGCTTGGCGGTGCTGCGTGTTCCAGCAAACAGCGTCGCTGTCGCTGCTTTTAGGGGGTCCTGCAGCACCAACGCCAACCGCGTCCTCGCCGCGCGAGTTGGCTGCAATCGCACTCCCAACAGCTTGAGCAATTCGATATGATTCTTCTCGGGAATGCGGTTGAGGCGATAGCCCACTTGTTCAGCGAGATGCGAAAAGAGCTGCAACAGAGTGATGCCAGGATCACTGTCGTTGTAGTCCGTCCACTCGGGTGCATGAACCGGGATGCGACGAATGAGGTCCTCCAAGACTTCATCGTAAACCAGGTCGTCCAACTTTGGCGATTCAATCGGCATCGATCAAACGCCTCCTTCGAGCAAGTAAAACGGATAGACACGGTTGTAGTAGGTGTTGGTGGCGCGGACGACGTAGTCGATGTGAATCAACAGCACGTTCGGCTCCAAATCGCGCGAGGTGACTTCCACGCGGTCGATCGTGATGCGAGGCTCCCAATCAGTCAGAGCTCTGTTGACGGCCGATTCAATGGCGCACTGCGTGGCAAAGCTGTTCGGTTCGAACACCAGATCTCTCAGCCCCGCACCAAACTCTGGCAACATGACTCGTTCGCCAGGCGACGTGAGCAAAATGATCTGGATCGCTTGTTCGATATCGTCTTCATAACGAGCGTAGGAGAGGCGACCGTGAATCGGTTTGACCGGGAACTCCCAGCCAACGCCGAGATGTGCTCTGGATGAAACATCGGAGGGCATGATGGATTCTCTTATGCAGGTGAAACAGGACCGGTTGATGTGCCCGGTGGCGAGACGACCGGAGGCGTATGCGAATGCAGCACCGTGGGCTTGCCCTCCATCGAGACACCGCCGGGTATTGTCAGCAGGCTGACGGTCAGTCCCTGGATGGTGATGCCTGTGGCGTTCATGGTGATCGTCGCGCCGGGGACTTGTAGCGTGGCGGAGGGAACTGGCAATTCCGTGAACGTCAGCGAACAGCCGGCACGCGATTCCAACTTGACTTCGCCGAGTCCTAGCAGATCATCGAGCACGAACTCGTGGCCCCCTTGCGTTTTGATCATGACCTTTTGGGAACCCGGCGTGTCGTCGAAGGTCAACTCATGGCCGCTGCGGGAGACGATGGTCCGCTTGTGGTTTTCTGGCGATGTCTCCGCCTGTTTGGGCGGTGGGTTCACACGATTCCAAACAGCTCCCAAAATGATTGGGAAATTCGTATCACCCATCTCGAACGCGACCACCACTTCGTCGCCGACCTCGGGCAAAAAGTGCATCCCGCTGCCGCTGCCAGCCATCGGCACCATCACTCTCGCCTGGGCTGAAGGCTCGTCGTCTCCCCAATGCAAATACTTTAATCGATACATCCCATCGCCTTCGATCGATTGGACAATCGCGGTGACCAGCCCGGACACCGATCGCTCGCGCACTTGCAAAGTTTGGGGAGCGAGCAGTTGTTCAAACAGACTCCTCGACATGATTCAACTCTTTTCAAAGGGAGGCATTGGCATACCAGGGCGATGAGCAAAAAACTGCGTGCGAAAACCGTCGGCTCCGAAGCTGTGGACCGTTTTGGTGAGGTAATAGAATCCGTCGAAGGGCGCGCGCATGCCACGGATCTCGACGTGATAGCCAGGTCGCAGCTTCGGCAAACCGATCGTCATCCCTTCGATCGTCATGAACTCGCGAGCTCTTTTCCTCATCAAGCTTTGCGCTCGCCAGGCGCCCCTCGCCTTATCGATGTTACTGGCCGGTTCGCTATGAGGATTCGCTTGGCGGCCCTGAAAGAAAGACTGGCGAATTTCTGAGCCGCTGAACAGACGAGCATCCTTCTCGGGATCGATGTGCAATTCGTCCTTGGACACGCCGGCCAGCGCCCGTTCTCGCACCTGTTCCGGTCTGCGTCGGTCGCGATGCTTGCCGGTGATTTCGACCGACGAAAACTGATCGGCAACTTTGATGGTCGGTGTGAACGTCAACAAATTGACGCCGTGCTCGAGCGTATGGACGCCGACAAAACTCTTGCTTGGCCGGCGGGCGCGACAAGGTTCAAAATGAAAGCTCTGGCCGCTATTGGGATCTTCGATATCATTGAATTCGAGAAAGATCTCGAAATCCAAAGGCTCGGCCAATTTTTGCAGAAAGTCCAAATAGGTCTGTCCTTTTTGCATACTCTCGGAAATTCCTTCGTTCTCGTCGGCGAAGAATTTCTCGGGCGCGACGATCGGCACCGCGATCGAATTCAGTGGAAACTTAGCGTTGTTCAACACCGATTCGACAATACGGCGTTCACTCTGTTTGGAAAACTCAATACGCTTGTCTTGTTTGTCCTTCAGCGCGCTCAAGTCATCTTCGCCAGAGACAGTGAGTTGTGCTCCCTTATCTGCAAAAACAAATTTCATATCGGTGATGGGTCCTGCGATCATGGGGACCCATATCACCTGCGCATCTTGGCCATGGCGATAACCCATTTCGATCCGCAATCGACTGCCAAAGCGAAGCAAATCGAAGTCGTTGTATTTGTAGCGAGGTTGGAGTGGTCGTCCGTTGCGGCTAGTGCTTTCGCTCGCGAAAATCGTTCGTGTGTTGCTGAAACTCTCGTTGTCTTTGCGATCGACTGGCAGGGAATCAAACCAGTTATTCAGCGTAATGCAGTACTGCGACGAACCACTACTGACTCGTGTGACTTCGATCCGCAAGATATCTTGCTCGACCACTCCGAGCGGCGTACCAATTTCGGGACCGGCACTCAGGGAAATCGGCAACTGGATGACCCGGATGCCGGGCACCAGAAATTCGGTTAACTTTGGTGCGCGTGCTCCTATGGCAGCGTTTGCCATCACGCTCTCCCCTGTTGGCGTCTTATCATTTCGAGTTCTTCCTGCAGAATTTCCATCACGATTGGCCGCAATCGTTCCTTGAGCATTGCGTCTGAAGATTGGCTGCGACCATCGATTCCGCCTGGCATCTGGGTCGTCGGATGAGGTGCTGTCGGATCAGGCATGATGTCCAACTCGGATTGAACGCGGTCGATATGCAGCGGCATGGCGGGTGTCTTGTATGTCGGGGAAATTAAGGGATCGCCGGAATGGTTAACTCGGTACCGGGGGTGACAAATCGTGGCCGATCAATGTCGTTGGTTTGGGCGATCAACTTCCACATACCGGGATTGCCATAGGCTTCTTGCGCCAAACTTGCCAACGTTTCTCCCTCGCGAAGCACTCGCACGCGGGTCCGGTCGGGGCTCGACAATTTTAAATCGCGGCGTTGCACTTCCACCGGCTTGTACTGCTTCAGGCTCAAAGTGACGCGGGCTCGCAGCACGCGGCCACTTTCATCAAAGAGAGTGAACTTCTCTTTCATTGATGTGACAACACCTTGAAAAGAGGTCGTTCCCCAGTTGAACTGACAGACCGGCGGGGCATGCAGTTCGGAGTCGATTTCGATCAACTTACGCAGCTCCAGTAAATCGGATTCGACGTTCAGGCGACTATTCGTGCGGTCAAAATACAACTCGACGCTGAGGATCTGCGCTTCTCCACGCACGAACTGCAGGATGGGCGTTGCTAGCCCAGGGACTTGCAACTCGGCAAAACTGGCACCGCGGTCGATGCTGTAATCGCTGGGGTTGAACAACACATTGATGCTGACCGCAGGTGTTACCGACACATTTTTTAAAACCGCTTTCGTAAGTGTCATGATTAAATTCCGATGCTGCCCAGAACTGCTTCACTGCCCGGTATCAAACTTGGGCCCACCCGCCACAACCCTTCATGGACCACCTCCAACGACTCGACCGCGATCTCGTTCGACTTGGCGTTCAGGGATGGGCCTTGCAATTTTTCTGGCAGTCCTTGTCGAAAGAACCAAACCGCGACCGGCGGCTTGTCTAGGTTCGCCACACCCACTGCGGGCGGGCCGCCAATGGTTGGCAAGCCGCCGCGCTCACTGAGTACGATGATGCCGTTCTTTCTCAATGGAGCACGGCTGCCGGCAAGAACCTGGCGGTGCCAGTCCCACAGATCTGTATTCGGAGTCACGCCACGTTTGAAAACCAGGTTCGAATGTTTCCCCCATTTGCTGAACTTCAGCGGCGCATCGTTTCGCCCGCCCTCACGGTATTCCTCGACCTCCATTTCGGCGTTGATGCCTGTGACTTCGCTCATCCCGCCGATCAAGATCGTTTTGGCGACGTTGCCAGCGATCGAGCCAGCGGTTGCCAGCAGATTGAATTCGCCTTCAGGCTGAGCATTCATGAAGATAACGGTGAAGTTAAATGAGGGGATTGGGTTGATCAGTGGCATGATTATTCGACCACCTCCACGACCCCTTCGCGACGTCCCAAGCGAAAGACAATGAACTCGGCAGGAGCAGCGATCGCGACGCCGACTTCGCAAAGCACGCGTCCTGACTGCACATCATCGCTGCTATTGGTTGTTTGATCGCAGCGAACGTAAAAGGCTTGTTCGATTCGTTCGCCACGCAGTGCACCAGCCTCGAATACTGATTGCAGCTCGCTGAACACAATTTGCGTGATTTGCAACCACAGGATGGGTGTGTTGGGTTCAAAGACCAACGCGTCAAGCGAGAACTTAACGCGCCGCTGAATCGCGCTGAGACAGCGTCGAACCGAGATGTATCGCAGGTATTTGTCGGTCGACAGTGTTCGCGCGCCCCACATCTGGATGCCAAAACCCGGGAAGGCTCTGAGGACATTGATGCTTGGGCCCGACGCGCTCGAGGCAGAGTCTATCTCGAGCGGACTCTTTGGATATAGCATCGCTTGGACATCGTCGTCGACCGGCCAGGCAAGTTGAACGACACCGCGCAGTACTTCATTGGCCGGCGCGATATGGGGACCTCGCGCCAGGTCTCGGCGGGCAAGCACCCCGGCGGCGAACGATCCCGCTGGCAATTCTCGCACCGGCGCTCCGACGCGGTCCTGTGCCCGCACCCAGGGATAGACCAACGCCGCGCACGACATTTCTTCTTGTTCAGCGAAGCCTCCGCTTTGGACAAGCTCGACGAATCGTGTACGCCAATTGGCAGCGTCGACTGGCGATGGAGAGGTCTCGCTGTCGACGTGCCAAGGAATGCTGAGCAGCAACAACACTCGCCATCGCTCCGAGAGGCAGCGGGCGATCATCTCGCGTTGGACGTCGAAAACCTGATCTTGATCGAACCAGGGGTTGGTTTCTGGTGCGGGTCGCTGGGCATGGATCGCTCCGACCTGCCCGCGAACTCGCGAACAGTCGAGAAAATCTGCCTCCAATTCACTACCGCCGAGCGTGACGGTTTTCGGTTCGAGCGACGGGCGAAATGCATACAGGTCTGGAACATCGACGATTGCGACTTCCTCAATCATCAACAGCCGTTCCAGCCCCGTGGCTTCTGTTTCGCTGGCACCAGCAATGCCGACCAAATCTTGTCGGGCACGTTCCAAGTCAAGCTGGTATTTTTCCTCGGCCAGGGCGACATTCGGCCGTTTGACCAACGTCACGTAGCATCGCCTTCCCCCATTCATAAAAAACGTACGCACGGCATGACTGAGTAGCATGCCATCGTCGACTGGTTCGCCTACTCTGGAGACTTGCAGGACGTAATCTCGCCAGTCATCACAGCGTATTGGGCGAGAGCGAGTTTCGGCCGTGACCGTACCTACGGGAAGCGGGTCGAAGCCGACAAAGCCTGCCACATCGGTACGCGCAAAGGGCGACTCGGGCTGGCGCGGCTGGGGCGCGTAATACACCCCCGGAACAATCGCTGACTCAGGAAACGCGCCCCTGTTGCCAGGTTCACGAACGATCGAGGCGATCATAAGCCAACTCCATCGTTTCGATTGCGATTTCATTTCCCTTGGCATTAAGCGTTGGCCCCGAGAGCTTGCAGCACCAAGCGTTCGTCAACGTCCACTGAGTGACCGGCTCATGTTGCTCGCTTTGTAGCTTGACAACAACATTTCGAGTCGGAGGAAAAGTGCCGCTGCCGTCGCGAACTTCCTTTCTCCAGTCCCATAAAGCCATACTCCCAGTGATCCCCCGTTTGAGCATCAGATTGGGATACTTCTCTATCCCCGGCAGTTTGCGAACGGAACTGGTTTTATCGGCCCCTTCACGGTACTCGATCGGTGTGTTCTCGCTGTCTAACCCGGACACCTCCTGGAAAGCGGCCACTGCGTCTCCGTCGATCTCGACGACGAAGTTAAACGCGCTGTACGGGTTCCTGTTTTCTCGCTGCTTCGCCACGATACGCCCCTTTTGAAATTGAAAGACGAAAGGCTTTAGGATTGGTTTGCAAAACCGGTAAGCTGCTCAATACGGAAGATCACGAACTCGGCGGGTCGCACGATGGCCACTCCGATATCGCAGATCAAGCGTCCATTCTGAATGTCGTCGACTGTCATCGTTGTCTCGTCACAGCGGACATAGTACGCATCTTCGGGCCGACGCCCGAACAAGGCACCGCTGCGCCACTGGGTATTCAGGAACGCGTTAATGCTGTCGACGATGCGGCTCCACGTCTCCGGTGCGTTAGGTTCGAAGACGACATACTGAGTGCCGCGATCAATCGACGCTTCCAGGAAAATCAAGAATCGCCGTACGTTGACATAGCGAAATTCGGGGTCGCTCGACACTGTTCGCGCGCCCCAGACACGGATTCCTCGCCCATCGAAGCGGCGGATCGCATTCACGCCTCGCGGATTGAGAATGTCCTGCTCACCGGTCGTGAAATATGACTGCAAGCCGATGCTGTTACGAACAATTTCGTTAGCCGGTGCTTTATGCACACCCCGCTCGTTATCGACCCGCGCGTACACTCCGGCGATGTAGCCGGACGGCGGCAAGTAGTCCAGATCTTTGCCGTTCTGCACACCGATCCACGGCGCGTAATACGCCGCGTAGGATGAATCGTAGAGGCTGCGATGAGTCAGAATGCTGGTGATGGAACCACCGCTCTGCGGCAATTCGCAATCCAGTACTGCGAAGCGGTAACGCAGCAGTGAACATTGGGTGATCAGCTCATTCTGAACCGCTGCGGTCGTCTTGCCGGGGGCCGCAATGATCCGAATGTCGTCGGCGTCCTTGAGCGCCTGTATTCCGGTCCGCGATCCAGGTCCAGCGTCCTCGCCGATATAGACAGCGTCCCCGACTTCATCCGCAAGCGGCAACCCATTGTTGGCTGGCCCCGACAATCGCCCCGAGAATCCGTCCGGCGTCGTGGGCTGGGTCGCCAGGGACGCTGATTCGCTCCCACTCAGTCCGTCGATTCCAGGCGGCTGAACGTAGACCAAACTCGATCGCGAGTTGATCTGGTTTGCATAGTGCTTGCGAAGGTTCGAACGGTTCCAGGACAGACCTTTGAAGGACTCCGATGGTGTCGCCCCAGAGCGATCATCGACAGTCACGTCGATCTCAAGTAGCTGAATGAAACTGCCAGCTGGACCGGCGGTGGCGGACAGATCACCAATTCCGACAGGCAACGAAAGTGGAGTCTTGAAAGTAATCACGTTGCCCTGGATCGCCACGATCTCATTGACACTACGCATGTAACCATGAGCCTTGCCATGGTCGACCTCCACGATCGCACCGACATAGAGTCCGGTCGTAGCTTGCACCTGAACGGTCACGGAGCCGCTTTCGCCTGGCAGCGAGATCGGCAGCGGACTGTAACTGGAACTGGAGATCGTGACGCTGAGTTCCGCCCCCCATGAGCCAGGATTGCGAGCAAAGAATTGTGGTCCCTTCAGCGGCTGCATGAGTAGTTCCGTCGACGCATCAGTAACGAACCCGTACACATCGCTCGGATCGAGAGCATCGGTAATGGCATGTGATGGTACCGTGATGCTGTTGCGGGCGGAGTCGTAACTTTCAATCGTCAAGGCGATGGATGCGGTGCCGGCTCCTTCGGTCGTCGCTAATCCCAGTTTCTTGAGAGTTTCTGGACCGGTAGGCGTATCGAAGACCTGAATTCTCACGGTTCCACCCGAGGCGACCGACATGATCTGAAGTTGTCCGTTGCCATTGTCGCCGATCACGAACGTCGCGGGCTGGGTGGGGAACAGGTTCCTGATTTCCGGGATGGTGACCCGGCCCACGTCCTCCACGTTTCCTTCCCCCTCGGCTGACAGGAAGGTTCCCGGTGGATCCTCGAACCCAAGTTTGCTCGCCGCGCTGCCTCCCAAGATTTCAAGCGTAGCGCCTGCACCGAACTGGTCCGTGCGGATGGCTAAATTCCCAGCGTCCACAAAGACTTGAACGCCCTTCAGTTTTTCATTCAGAAAAGCAGCCAGTTTTGCAACGTCGGTATCTAGACCAGCGATAAACTCGACTGTTTGCTCCGTATTGCCGACGCGGATCAGCAACTTGTCGCTCGTGTCAACTGCTTGGGTGACTGCGTCACCTACGATCGTAGCGCTCGTCGCAAAAACCGCGTTGGACTCGACGGGCTCGTCGTTTCCGATCTTGACTCGAAACTGGTCACCGTCGGCCAATACGAACGGCTCTGTCTTCGGCTCAGCCGCAAACGGAACAATGGCTCTGCCTCCACTGGCCGCACTGGCACCACCGGCCCGCTTGAACAATTGGAGCGTCTTGCCTTTGTTGATGCTGCGGAGCGACGTGAGAAACAGTTCCGTGTCATCCGCTTTCGCAGGCTTTGCCAAGCGAACGACGACTCCTTGAGAGAGACGAATCTGAGACAGAAGATCCTGCGGCACTTCTGGATTGGCGACAACTCGCGAGATGAAACAGCGTTTGCCTCCGTTGTCGAAAAACGCCTTCACGGCGTATGCCAGATAACCGCTGTCGTGACTATCCCCCGGTCTTGGCAGCGGCAATGGATGACCGAAAATTCGCGTGAATTGGCTCTGGCTGGTGACCAGCACGAGCGCTGGATCGGCTTTCAAATCGAACTCTTTGGTCGCCTTAAAAGGCGATGGAAAACCGGCTACCGGACCACGTTCGGTCGGTCCCACAAACCCCGCCGTGCTCGTGCTGACTCCCTCGATCGCTTTCAGACGAGCAGGAATCTCTTCGATGAAGACACCAGGTGAAAGATATTCAGGCATGACTTTCCGCTCTCGTGGTTAGAGTTGCAGGGTGACGAAGTTCAACTGATTGTTCTGAAGCTCCAAAGGACTGCCGCTCACGATGGGAAGCGGCACGTCGCTAGCGTCGAATACCTCCAGGGACACCATTTCCGTTGCTGGCACGATGCCGCCCACAGGTGCCGGTGCCGGAAAAACGCGGAAGAAACCTTCTCCGTTGGAATCGCTGCGCGTTTCTAACGTCGGCAACTCTAACAGGCGAACCAGTTTGATTCGCAAATCCCCAGCTAATTGATCAGCGCCGCTACGTTGGACCTGGACCACTAACGTGGTTTCACCGGCGCACGTTGCGAAACGCCGTGTCGGCCAAATTGAATATTCCACCTGGAATCGATCCCGCAGCGGTTGCGGTAAAGGCGACGGCGACGGCGACACGGGCAATGTCAGTTGGGGATTCTGCCACGCAACGTATTCGCCACCAAGCGATTCAACCTGGACTTCGAACGTCCCGACTGGCAATTCGCGAGTACTCGCAACGAAACAATACAGGCTATCCCGCTCATGTCGCTGCGCGACCAAACCTAGAGGGAGGATGCGTGCATTCAATGCTACCTTGACGACGTCATGGGTGAATGCATCGCGAAAGCGGATCGCCGCCAGTAACTTCCAGTGCACATGTGGACGCACGAAAACGCTATGATCAACGGCCTGGTTCATTGCGTCTCCCCAGTACCGTCTCAACGATTGGAGACGAAGTGATCGCAATCTTTGGCTCGATGCCGATCACTCTGGCCATGTACGTCAGCGATAGTCGATAGGGAAGCTTCGTTGTCTCCCAAATCTGATAATGCTCCGTCGTAGGAAGCGTTTCCAAAATGAGTTGCACCGAATCGTCTTCTGACCAGGACGTTCCGATGAGGTCGCGTCGACCCAGTTCACTATGGTCGTACAGCGTCTGTAAGATGCAACCGGCCAGCCGATGTTCCGCCCTCGGTTCCCGGGCCCACGGGGTCACAAAATAGCTCAGTTCCAACGGCAACGATGGTCTTGTCGAAACTCCGTTGGTAAAAGTCCGTCGCGGAGAATTTCGCGTCTCCGAATTCACGGCTACACGGTATAAGAAAATTGTGACCGTCGGTTTGCTGGTAGGTGCTTCCAGGGCTTTGAATTTCTCGGGGGTTTCGAGCAACACTTCCACCGTCACTGAAGTGTCGGTCGTGTTAAAGATGCCCACCGTCCCCTTTGTAATCAGGTCGACGAGCGTTGCGCCCATATCCTCGATCGCTCGATACGAAGCCATCGTGTTAAACCCGTGTCTTTGAGAGCCCGCCGATGTTGAATTCGGCTCTCTCTATCGCCTGGGAACCAAGAGCAAGATGCATCTGCTGGTAGAATCATCAAGACTATTCTTTTCAGAGGGGTAGTGCAATATACCACCTCAATATTTTCGCATAAAAACTGGCTCAACTCACGCTTAGCTAGATCGAGGTGGAGGTACGTCGGAAAGCCGGTCGTGAAAGGTCAGCAAGCCTAACTGTCAAAGTGATCCTTCCTGAACCGGCAGGGGCAGCGATCGGCACAGTGGTTGCTGCGCATGGGAACTCGTCGGTTACGAATCGTGTGGTTCGTTATCGACAGACGGCGAAATGCTTCTTCAACGTGATCCCGTTGGTTCAGTAACTACAAGCATACCGTCAAAACTTACCTCACATTAGGAGTTCGGGATGTTTGTTTTCACAAGACGTTGGTTGGTTGCTTTGAGTGCAGGTTGCTTGATTTCCGGTGCTGCAGTGTCGCAGGATGGATTAAGGACAGACAGCTCGCCGGTGGAAACATCCGTACCGCCCGATGGCGTGGCCGAGCAGATGCGGTTGGATCAGATGGCCATGCAGCAAGTCATGAAGTCTCAGGAAATGATGAAGGAAGCCAAAGAAGATTTAATGAGCGACAAGGAATTGGCGTCACGTGTCGCTCGTGAGATTCTCATGCAGGAGATGGTGAAGGACAAGCAGTATTTGGCCATGGTGCGGAAAGGGTTGCGAACCGAAGACAAAGATGATCCTAAGATGAAAGTTCTGGTTGACAAGATTTCTGCTGCGAAGGCCGAAATGCTCAAGGACAAGGACGCGATGATGTCCATGACCCGGGAGCTGATGGTTCGTCAGATCGCTGCCAATCGTATTGCGATGATGAACGGGGGAAGATTTCCCGCTGAGAAAGTTAAACAGATGGATGAAAAGAAACTGCAAAATCGCTAGTAGTTGCGGTTCTTCCTGGCTCTTTTAGCTTTCCGCCGATAGTGAATCTTCATGACTAACACCCGTTTTGATTTGATTGTGGTAGGTACGGGGCCCGCAGCCTCCAAGGTTGCCAAGAAGTGTCGCGGCGAGGGAAAGACGGTTGCGATTATCGAAGCAAGAGAGTTCGGCGGTACGTGTGCTTTACGCGGGTGTAACCCCAAGAAAGTCTATTCAAATGCTGCGAACCTGGTCGACCGGACTCGCGGCGCAACTGACAAATTCCTGGATTGCAAAAATTTAAGCATGAACTGGGAACGGCTACTGAGGTTTAAACGCGAGTTCACCGATCCAGTTCCAGCAAACAGCGAAGAATCTTACCGGGAACGGGGAATCGAAACGTTCCATGGAGTAGCCTCCTTCGCTGGACGCAACTCGGTGAAATTAGACGGACGCGTGCTGGAAGCCGATCGTATTTTCATCGGTACCGGGTCTCATCCTCGACCGCTCGATATCCCTGGTGGCAAACGGGCGATGCTCAGCGACGAGTTTTTGGAACTGGACGAGATCCCCAAACGAGTCGTGTTCATTGGTGGCGGATACATTTCGATGGAGTTCGCCTGCATTGTTGCTCGCTACGGCGTCGCGGTGACTGTGTTGCAGCGCGCCGCGCAGGTGTTGACGCAATTCGATCCGGAACTCGTCTGTCAGCTCGTGAACTACTCAGCCCAGCACGGTATTACTGTTCAGTCCTCTGCGAGGGTGAAGAGAATCGATGGGGCCGGAGCGAAGGCGATGACGGTCCAGTATGAGAAGGCAGGAAAAACCAGCGAGGTGGAAGCCGATTTGGTGGTCCATGGGGCAGGCAGAATCCCTAACTTTGACGGGCTCAATTTGTCCGCCGGAGGAGTTGAGTTTACCAAGAAGGGCATTCAAGTGGATCCTCACATGCGAAGCATCAGCAACCCTTCCGTCTTCGCAGCAGGCGACTGCGCGGATTCTGGACGTCCACCTTTAACACCGACCGCCCATGAAGAGGCAAGGATCGTCGCGAAAAACCTGTTCGAGCCGGAACCAACGCATCACCCCGACTACGGCGTGATCCCGCAAGTAGCCTTCACGGTGCCGTCGATCGCAGCGGTCGGAATGTCACAAAAGGAAGCGGAGCAATCGCATGCAGTGGATGTCCGTCACGAAAATACGTCCACCTGGGGGAGCGTTCGGAAAACTTGCCAGCCATGCGCGGGGTACAAAATTCTTGTTGACAAAAACTCTGACGTGATACTTGGTGCGCACCTAATCGGTCCTGCAGCGGAAGAGACCATCAATCTGTTTGCTCTCGCGATGAAGCACGGCCTGACTGCTACCGACATCAAGTCAACGCTATTCGCGTTTCCGACATTCGCGTCGGATGTACGGCGGATGGTATAAGTCAACGGTCACCTTGTAAGCTGGATTGCGGGCCTTGAAAATCGTCAGCCTTCGTGATCGTCCCGGCGCGGAGATCCACGTTTTGGAATTCCTGCCCCGTCATCACCCCTGAATTGTTGACGCGGGCACCTCAACAACATACCGATCGACTTCGTCGATGCGTTGCGCTCGGGTTTCAGAGGCCATTCGTCGGCATCAAGCCGCACTCAATGCGGACGCCGTTGACTTCACCGTCGAATCGAAGTCGCTTTGATTTGCTGAGATCGAGTCAGGCAAGGATCGATTTCGGGACGTAAACCAAATTGACGTCGATCTTGGCAGTGAAATTGGAGGGATAGTCACTCATTTCAATTTCGATCGATCCCCGATACCTCTGAAAAACTGATATGCTGACCCGCTGAACTTCGATGACATCGAGCAGACAACCATATCCTTTTTGACAGATCTCGAGGACACATCCATGCGAGCGATCCAAATCTCAGAGCGGGAGACAATGAGGCGAATAGAGATTGACGCGCCTGCGCAGCCTACCTCGGGTCAAGCGCTCGTTCGTACCCACAGAATGGGCGTTTGTGGCACGGACATCAGTTGCTATCTCGGGAAATTTCCGTTTTTTGATTTTCCGCGAATCCCCGGCCACGAACTCGGTGTCGAAGTGCTGGCTGTTGCCGACGACGTCGATAACGTGACGCCTGGCCAACGATGCAGCGTCGAGCCGTATATGAACTGCGGGACTTGTTACGCGTGTCGGCGCGGAGCGACAAATTGTTGCCAGAACTTGAAGGTCATCGGTGTGATGACGGATGGAGGGCTATGCGACACGTTTCTCGTACGCGCAGACAAGCTTCACCCATCGGCGAAACTGAACTACGAACAACTCGCGTTGGTCGAGACGTTGGCGATCGGATGTCACGCCAATGACCGAGGAGCACCGGCGGGCGGTGACCACGCCCTGATTATCGGCATGGGACCGATTGGTTTGGCCACCCTTGAGTTTGCGCGTCTCACCGATGCAACCATCAGCGTAATGGATATGAATCCTGACCGACTTGAATTTGTTCGCAAACACTACGGTATCGAAAATACCGTACAGTTTTTGGGCGATGGCAGTGAGATCGATCGTATGCGGGAATTGACTGGAGGTGACATGTACCAAGTCATCACCGACGCCACGGGCAACCGGCGCAGCATGTCAGGCGTGTTCGCGTATCTCGCCCCGACCGGTCGCGTTGTCTACGTGGGCATCACGACCGATGAGATAGCATTTCGGCATCCGGCGATGCACCGCCCCGAAGCGACTATTCTCGCGTCTCGAAACGCACTGCCAGGCGACTTCACCCGAATCATTGGTTTGATCGAAGACGGCACGATCAACACTGATCCGTGGATTACCCATCGCATCGCATTCGATGACGTTGAGGAGAAATTCGCCGCCCTGACGAAACCTGAAACCGGGGTCATCAAAGCGATCATCGAGGTGAGCTGAGTTGGCTTATCTGCTCAGCAGATGAAAGTACTCTCGGGCGGCGGGATGAAAGGCGAGACCCTGCCACTCGGCGGCATGATTGGCTGGGATCAAACCCACCAACGTGGGCTGATGATAGAGCGCTTCGAGAGTCGCTCGAACCAAGGCGTCGGAGGCATCCTGACGGCAGACGAGGAATGCGGTCGTGCCAAGGGTTTCAATGGGTGGATCAACATTTTCCGACTCCTGGTCAAGCGGAAGTGTGGTCGTTTCTGCGGTATACGTTTTCCGATAAGTTGCCCTCTGCAGCGTCATGGGACGAAGCGTAGGATGTTCCAGAGAAATTTTGACGCAGTTGGCTAAGGAAATCAGTTCCCATTCCCCATCGTCTAAAAGCTCACGGACAATGTTGCTGCCAGGACCGATACAAATGATCGCCACGGAAATCTGCGTGTTTTGATCCGCCATAGGAATCAGCATGCTTTTCAATTGCGGCCACTCGACATCAACGCGCGGGCAAGTCGTTGCGTTGAGATTCAAGGAGTCCAGCACGAGTTCGGCGGCGTGGCGCGATCCACTACCGGTTGGCCCAACTGCAATGGTGTGCCCCGCCAAATCAGCGATGGAATGTACCGGACCATCACGACGGATCAAAATGTGTACGGCCTCGTAGAACAGCGGTGCGACGACCGCGAGTTCTTCTCCGCCGACCGCGGAGGCCTGCATCGGCGCGAGCTGAACTTGTCTCGCAATCAGCTTCGCGCGATTGTCCCAAGTTCCACCGGTTGGAATGACTTGGCATGGCACCCCGGTTTCCTTTTGCATGACATCGGCGAGATGTTGTGCCGCGTCGGTATACAGACCGCCGACGAGTCCGCCAGCAAGAGTGACTTGACGAGGCATTGCTGCGATGCGGTGACGATGCCACCACCACCATGACATGAAGGTTACCGGAATTACAAAAGCGAGAATCAGCATCGAGGTCTGGAGACGTCGCTGGCCCAGTGGCGCGTCCGTCGAGGGTTGGCCCGTCAGGGCTGCGATCACGGGAATCTGCCGCGTCCATGAAATCGTTTTTCCGAGTCGACTTTTCGAACGCGCCGAGATCGACTTGCCCGCCAGGTATCGACTCAGGTCGTCGGCGAGATGTCCCGCTGTAGCGTATCGAAGATGAGGTTGCTTCTCCAAACACTTACCGACAATCGCTTCGATCTCAACATCGGCGTGCGGGCAGACACTTCGTAGGGCGGGTGCGGGATGATGTGCTACCCGCATCAATGTCTGCATCACGGTGTCACCGACCAATGGCGGGTGACCAGCAATCGCGGCAAACAGTATTCCGCCAAGTGAATAGATATCACTCTGAGCGGTGGCTTCGTCGCTGTGTCCGACCGCTTGTTCGGGCGCCATGTAATGAGGCGTACCGATCGCGGTACCTTCGCCCGTTAAGCTGCTATCGGCGTCGGTATGCTTTGCCAATCCAAAATCGGTCACATGGATTTGATCTTGCTCGTC
Organism: uncultured Planctomycetota bacterium; assembly: GCA_963763175.1. GTDB lineage: Bacteria > Planctomycetota > Planctomycetia > Pirellulales > Pirellulaceae > Rhodopirellula. Next base: position 3,384,339 of record CAVXOB010000011.1, read on the forward strand.
AATCATCACATTGCCCGGCTTCAGATCCCGGTGCAGCACACCTCGGCTATGGGCGTGATCGATCGCATGGGCGACGTCGCGGACAATCGCTGCGGCGGCGCGGCGTCAGAGGCCCCGTCTTGAGCAAGCGCTGGAGGTCGGTCCCCTGGATGTACTGCATCGAAAAGAAGTGGTGTCCGGCTCGCTGCCCGAATTGGTGCACGGCAACGATGTTGGGATGACGCAGTCGAGCCGCGGCCTTCGCCTCGGTGTAAAACCGTTTGACTTCATCGGAGCCCGCTAGGATTCCGCTGCGGATCATTTTCACGGCCACGAGCCGATCAAGATCACGCTGTTTAGCGAGATAAACGACACCCATGCCGCCCATCCCCAGCACCTTTAGTAACGTATAGTCCTCCATTTCAAACGGGAGGGAGGGTCCGGAATCGCCTCGTGGGCGGTGGGCGACCGGAAGCGTCGCGTGAGGGTCCAATCCCGACAGATCGCATTGCTCATCATCGGGCCCGAGGGCATCGATACCGACGGTTTCATCATTGCCGGTAAGAGCGGCCTCGTCAGTCTTCTGGAGTCGCGATTTGGGGGAGCGTTCTTTTGACGAGGCCGGCGAATCACTCGCGTGGGTGAAGTTGCCGATCAAGTCCGCAGCTTCCATCAGTTCGCGCAGTTGCCCTGCCAGACGGGGGAATTGGTCCAGGAAATCCTCTCGCGATTCGACTTCGCCGCGATCACAGGCAGTCAAATACGCCGCGAAGGCCTGGTCGATCTGCGCGCCTTCATCGCTGTTGATCGGGTCCTGATCACGTGGATGGGAATTGCTCATGTCGACCACCAAGGACTGTTGTCGGTGTTCAGCAGAGTACGCATTTTTTGCAGTCCACGTTTGAGCAGCCCCGCCACGGCCGTCTCACTCTTGCCCATCCGCTCGACAATCTCCTTCAGCGGCAATCCCTCCATGTATCGCAACCGGATCGCTTCGGCCTGAGTCTCGGGGAGCTGGTGCAGTGCGTTCATCATGGCGAGCACCGCTTCCTCGCGAACGGCCACACCACTGGGGCTGGTTTTGCCACCGGGTAGCTGAGCGATCCAGTTTCCGTTGGAACCCGAATCACCACCGCTCGTGTTGGCGTGAACCTCTTTCTTCGTACTCCGTTTCTGGGTCATGACATGATGCGCGAGTGCCGATGCGACATTGTTTTTGAGCATACCACGCAGCCAGCCCGCAAATTCGGCGGGCGAACTTCCTCGAAAGGAGCCGAGATCGCGTTTGGCTTCGAGGAATGTCACCTGCACGACATCCGCAGGATCAATTCGCCGGCGAAGTTGATCGGACAAGTAGCGATGGGCCAACATCAGCAAAAATCCGCGATATCGCAACAGGAGCGATCCGAGTGCCTCGTTGCTACCGCGTTTCGATGCAACAACTAAGGCCGTGGTCGATGACGGGTCGACCGGCAGAGCAGCTTCGTCAGTTTCGCAAGAGTCGCGGTTCACGGAATGAGCGGGCCTTGCCAGAGTCAGAAATGAGAGCACCCATGTTACCAGAAAGTATCCAATCCCATGTTACCAGAAAGTATCCAATGACGCCCTGATATCACTGGTATTTCGGAAAGAGCTGATCTTCAGCAGGACCGCTGACCCGATTCACTACCACGGGAAGTCAACTAGGCGGACAAAATTCGTGGAATATCTTCGCCATCGCCCGCCCGTAGGCGGCTGGCTCTCCTTCGACATGTCGCCATGCGTCCACTTTCGCTGTTTCGAACTCGATGGCGACTTCTGGGCGAGTGCGGAGATAATCTCGAAAATCGGTAGCGCGCTGTTGAATCGGAGAACCTTGGGTGACGAAATAGAGGCGGTGCGTCGCCTCACCGTGGCGTGGTTTCAGAAGCATTTGCTGCGAGCGGCGGGAGTTCTCAGCCCATGGGGGCAGAGCGGCGCACCGAAAGTTCAGGCCTTGGGCGAGCAGGATGGCATCATTGAAATCCACGGGATCGGCAACAACTGCCACGGCGTCAATGATCGGCTGAGCGATGATACCGCCGACCGAAGTTGAACCAATGTGCTCGACGGCTACGATGCGGCCAGCGCAGCACTGCAGAATACCGCTGCGTGTTTGCTCAAACTCTTGTCGCCACCGAGCGTCATGATGCATCAGCCGTATGCGACCCGCATTGCTGGGATGGCGTTCTGCAAAGGCGTTGGGATCGTTCAAGCGTTCTCACCTGTGATTGTTGAAACGTCTCAAAACGCGATACTGCCGTGCTGTCGAGCAAACTCAGTTTACCCTCGTTCGCCTGGCTGATTTCGAGATGCGTTGATTTCGGGTATAACGGCGAGCTAATCATTTCTATTTGCAAAGCGTACAATTTCCTGGTTCCAAAAGGCACCCCCGCGTGACTTCAACCGCCACCGATTCGCTGTCCACCCCTCACCCCATCGGCGCATTGGTTGGCGTGATCATGGGCAGTCGTAACGATTGGGACACCATGTCGGCGGCGTGTGAGATGCTTTCACGTTTTGAAATTCCCTTTGAAAAATCGGTGGTTTCGGCTCATCGAACACCCGCCCGCATGTTCGAGTATGCCAAATCGGCTCGCCAACGAGGCTTGCGCATTATCATCGCCGGGGCGGGTGGCGCCGCGCATCTGCCGGGTATGGTCGCTTCGGAGACCATTTTGCCGGTGATTGGTGTTCCCATCCAAAGCCGAGCGCTTCAGGGACTCGACTCGCTGCTTTCCATTGTACAAATGCCTGGCGGAATTCCGGTGGCGACGATGGCGATCGGAACCGCCGGTGCTAAAAATGCCGGGATTCTCGCCGCCCGGATGTTGGCGATGTCCGATCCCGCGCTGGCGGATCGAGTTTCCGCGTTCGTTCAGCAACAGCATGACGACGTGATCGCGGCCTCAGATCTCAGCGATGTTTGAGCCGCCCGAGGAAAACGACTTGCTTTTAAAAATATCTGTGGAGAGCGCACGGTCGATGTCCTAACCTGACGGGTCAGCGAGTCAGCCGATTTATTCCTCGCTAGCGGCTCAGGTTAGTCTTCTCAGTCTATTATCTCGCAAACCATTCAATCGATAAGCCGCTGGCGGCTCGCGAATTTCCCTGGCACCTTCGGCTAGCTCCGTAGGCTCACACACCTGAACTCTCCCTATGATTTCTACTGCCAACCCAATTTTGCCTGGTTCGACTATTGGAATGGTCGGTGGCGGTCAGCTTGGACGCATGTTTGCGATGGCTGCCGCTACGCTCGGCTATCGAGTAGGCGTGTTCTGCGGCAGCAGCGACGAGCCAGCTGCCGACGTGGCTTCGTTCACCGTTTGCGGACCACTGGACGATCATTCGGCGATCGAGAATTTCGCCAAGCGCTGCGATGTTATCACCCTGGAGTTTGAAAACATTCCTGCCGCCACGATCGCCGTTTGCGGCCGACACGCGCCAACGTATCCCGACGCCTCCGTGCTCGCGATCGCTCAAGATCGATTGCTGGAAAAGTCAACGCTTCAGAATGCGGGGTTGCCCGTAACTCCATTCGCCGCGGTGCGTGATGCTCAGCAGACCACCACTGCAGCAGAAACGCTGGGTTGGCCGCTGATCGTCAAGACCCAGCAGAGTGGCTACGACGGCAAAGGGCAACATCGACTGGATAATGCCGACGAGGCAGAACAGGTGGACTGGGCCGGCGGCGGTGAATGGGTTGCCGAAGCGATGATCAATCTGCAACGGGAAGTCTCCGTGATTGTCGCGCGCTGCGCCGATGGCCAGACAAGCACGTTTCCAGTATTTGAAAACTTGCACCGCGACCATGTTCTCGATCTGACCACGTTGCCTGCGGACATTTCGCCCGCGATGGAGGCGAAGGCTCGCGAGCTGGCGATTACTGCCGCCGAATGCTTAGACGTCGTGGGACTGCTGTGCGTAGAAATGTTTATCGAAGATTGTGAGGGCGGTGAGCCTCGGATTTTGATCAACGAAGTTGCGCCGCGGCCGCACAATTCGGGCCACGTAAGCATCGAGGCCTGTCGGACGAGCCAGTTCGAGCAGCACGTGCGTGCCATTTGCGGTCTGCCGCTGGGCGACACGAAGCAAATCACGCCGGCCGCGGCGATGGTCAATCTACTCGGTGATTGGTGGGGCGATCGAGGACAACAGCCCAACTGGCCCGCCGTACTCGAGGTCGAGGGAGTTTCACTTCACCTGTATGGCAAACATGCTGCCCGGCCCAGACGTAAAATGGGGCACCTGACGGCGGTCGGTGAATCGCTCGACGAAGTGACCACGCGTTTGGAAAAAGCACGCAGCTCGATGAAGAGATCGTAAAGGGATCAGTTTGATCAAGTGACGATGTCGAGAATGATCGTGCGGACAACAAATAGCAGCCTAAGGGGTGAGCGGGTAGCGTCAGGGTGGCTCAGTGAGGCTCAATGCGGCCGTTGAGAATTTGTTGTTTTAAGTTCTCGGTTTGCTACTACTTTCCATAACGTTTGTGGGTTAAACTTCCACGCAAGCAAGAGCCGTCGAAGGTTCACAGAACTTCGACCGGTTCGGTCATTGCTTTTTCCTGGATGTACCGTTCGCCCGTCGCGAGTGGGGCGAGATTGGAGAGCATGCCGATCCTTTTCACGGGCTCATTAGCGCGACAAGTCTTTTATCGATTCTCGCTCGGGGGCGATCCGCCGCAGCATGGGAGTCGTCCAGCGGGTAGGAATGTTCGGCAAATCAATGCCGGCTCATCTTCCGGGAAGCGAAAGCAGCGTCGCGATCTGTGATTGCTCCCATCGGCACGATCCGATGTGTGAGTTCGCCACGCCATCCTTCTAACCCATTTTTCTACTCCTAGCCGACCGGTTTCGTGACTCGGTTGTAGGGGTCGTTTCGCGCAAGCGGCATGCTGAAGTCGTGCCCTATCCCCACCTCTGAGAATCTACAGTTGTCTGAAAACGAACAGTCCCTCGACTCCACAATCCCCAACCACACCGAGCACGATGGCGAAATTTTGCTCGATTCCCACCCCGCGCCCAATGACGCCTTGCTGGCGTTGTACGCACGTGACGTCACCGTCGAATGCCTAGCGACTTCCGCGACCGTCGAAGACGAAATGATTTGTTCGCCACCAGCGGATGGGATTGCAGAAACCCCTGCGGTGAGTCAGCCAGAAGCACCTCCCAGGCGCATCGACGTTGAGACAGTGACTGCTGATTCGGCCCCGCCCGCTGAGGCTGCCGAGCCTGCAAGCGTTGCCGAGCAAACCGTCATTGCTGAAGTTGACACGCCCAAGAAATCCAAGAAGGTTTCTCCAAAACAGCAAGTCGAAGAGTTGGCGGACGAGCCATCCGAGGAGACAGCGGACGCTGGGTTTGCCGCTTTTCCACTTCGTCCCGAAGTGTTGCAGGCTATTGTGAAGTCTGGGTACGACACACCGACTGCGATCCAAGCCGAGATCATCCCCCACATGCTTGACGGGCGAGACGTGCTGGCTCAGTCGCAGACGGGCACTGGCAAGACAGCGGCATTCGCATTACCGATTTTGACAACCATTGATGTCCAGAAGTCGCACCCCCAAGTATTGGTGCTTGCGCCGACTCGAGAGCTCGCAATTCAAGTCGCCAAGTCCTTTTCGACGTATGGCGCCAACGTTCCTGGCTTTGCCGTCGCTGCCATCTACGGCGGCCAAGATTACGAACCGCAACTGAAGCAACTTCGCCGTGGCGTCCAGGTCGTCGTGGGCACACCCGGACGCGTGATCGATCACGTCAATCGCGGGACGCTCGATTTGAGCAAACTCGATTGCCTCGTGCTCGACGAAGCCGACGAGATGCTCAACATGGGCTTCCTCGAAGACGTTCAATTTGTACTCGAAAAAACACCCACCACGCGTCAGGTGGCATTGTTCTCGGCCACGCTGCCAGGACCGATTCGTGAAATCGCCGACGAGTACCTGAACGATCCGGCCCGAATTACGATCAAGAAGAAAACTGCGACCGCTGAATCGATCCGCCAGCGAGCCCTGTTCGTTTCGCCACGCGACAAAATGGACGCTCTGATTCGCCTCCTGGAGGTTGAAGAAACGGACGGCGTGATTGTGTTTACGAAAACCAAGGATGCCACGATCAGTGTTGCCGAAGGCTTGACCCGCGAAGGTCTGTCGGCTGTCGCACTCAACGGTGATATGCCGCAAAAGGTTCGCGAGCGGACGATCAGCCAACTCAAGAATGGCTCGCTCAACATTTTGGTCGCGACCGACGTTGCGGCACGCGGACTCGACGTGCCACGAATCAGCCATGTGTTCAACTTCGATCTGCCACACGACAGCGAATCGTACATTCACCGCGTCGGCCGCACCGGACGTGCGGGCCGTGATGGGGAAGCGATTATCTTTCTAACCAATGCTCAGCGCAACAAACTGCGTTATATCGAGCGGGCGACCAAGCAACCGATTGAGATTGTCGGCATCCCCACCTCGAAAGAAATCAACGCCATTCGCGTAAAGCGGTTTGGACAGCAGATCACCGACATCGCTGCCGAAAAAGACCTGACACAGTTCAAGGATCTGATTGCCAGCTACGCCGACGAAACGGGTAAGCCACTCGAGATGATTGCGGCCGCACTCGCTGAAATTGCTCAGCAGGGACGCCCCTTCTTGATGAAAGATCGGCCGGCAACGGCACGATCCACCCATCGTGATCACCAGGACGATTTTGATCGCGGCGATCACTTCGGCGGACGTGGAGATCGACACGCCGGCTCTCACGATCGGGGCGGGAAAGCCCCACGTCAACTCGGCCCCGTCAAGGACGGCATGGTTCGCTACCGGATCGAAGTCGGTTGGCAGGACGGTGTCAAACCAGGCAACATTGTCGGCGCGGTCGCCAACGAGGCTGGCATCGAGGGTCAATACATTGGCCCTATCAATATCTCGAACGAGTTCTCGACCATTGATCTGCCCGAGGGAATGCCATCGGACATTTACCAGAAACTTCGCAAGACTTGGGTTTCGGGTAAACGCTTGAACATCGAAGTTGCTCGTGATAGTGATAGCGGTTCGCGAGGTGGGCATTCCCACGGTGGAAGGCCAAGTCGATTCCAGCCGAAACATGGTAAGGGAGGCGGTGGACCGCATAACGCCAAACGTTCATTCGCCGGCAAGAGCAAGAAGAATAAACGCAAAGCGAATTCATAATGCGCGGCATTGATCGACACGTTTTTCCGCGGTGACGAACAGACGAGCCTCTATGAATATCAGGAACCGTGAAATGAGGCGGATCAGATGACGCTAGTCTGGCAGACTTCAAAGCGAGCGATCACGGTACCTAACCGACCGCTCGTGATGGGGATTCTGAATGTGACACCTGACAGTTTCTCTGATGGCGGCCGGTTATTTGATCGCGACTGCGTGCTGCAAATTGACGCCGCCGTTGCCGCAGGATTGCAGATGGCCGCTGATGGGGCGGACATCATTGACATTGGGGGTGAAAGCACCCGACCCTACAGTGAGCCGGTTGACTCGTCCGCTGAGATTTCCCGCGTCGTGCCGGTGATCCAACGATTGTCGGCTGAACTGTCTATTCCAATCAGCATCGACACAAGCAAGTCCAGCGTGGCTGCAGCGGCCATTGACGCGGGTGCTGAGATCGTCAACGACGTCACCGGGCTCGAAGGTGACAAGGACATGGTGCGTTTCGTACGCGATCGCGGTGTCGGTATTTGCGTGATGCACATGCAGGGCACACCGCAAACGATGCAGGATAATCCTCAGTATGATGACGTCGTCGCCGATATCCGATGCTTCTTGATCGCACGCCGCGACGCGTGCTTGGTCGCTGGGATTGACCAGTCTCGCATCTGTCTCGATCCTGGGATTGGATTCGGCAAGACCCATGATCATAACATTGAGTTGGTTCGTGGTATTGCCTCGTTTACCGATCTCGGCTGCGTGTGCTTAATCGGTCATTCTCGCAAGGGCTTCATTGGCAAGCGATTGAAGGACATTGTCGCGGCATCGGGGCGAGATTTTGACCCAATGGCGGGGACGCTTGGCGTCTCTCTCGCGGCTGCTTCTGCAGGCGCTCACATCTTACGCGTGCATGATGTTGCCGAAACGGTGCAGGCGTTAACCATGTTCGAAGCGTGCGGGGCGATCACTCATCATCGTTGACCTCGACGGCCCAGACTTGGTTGTTCCAGTTCACCTCGTCGCCCGTCCGCAGTTGCCGCCGCCGACGAGTTTCAACGACGTCATTGACGAGCACCTCCCCGGCTTGAATGCGTACCTTGGCTTCCCCTCCCGTGCCTACTATACCGGCAGCCTTGAGAAAGTCATCCAAACGGATCATCGGTTGGCTATCGGTCATCGAATTTCAAATTCCGCTATCAAAGGGTAGTGATCACTGAGATCGCGGCCCGCCGTTTCGATTTCCCAGTAGTGATTCCAGTGCTCATCTGCTTCGTCGACACCACCGCGAATGCAAAGATCGGGACGTACTGTGACGCTTCGCAGCCTCAGGTCTTTTCGGTTCGGTTCGTCGTCAACGAGCGATCGGCTGACGAGCATCCGGTCAAACTGCTTTCCCGACAACAGGTGCGTCTGTCGCTGGGCGGCGGGGACAAGGTCGAGTAAATCCACGAGGTCATCTCTCGTGTCCGTCGTACCCCGGGAGATCAGGACCGCCAGCTCACTGTTCGCTGCGATGTTACCCGACTTCGTTTCAGTATTGAAATCGCCCAGTAGGATGAGGTGCATGTCTGGCTGTTGCCAGAGCGGGATCCATCGATTTAAACTCGCCGCCTGCTTGGCTCGCACGTTGTCGCCCGCGACACCGCTACGCAGGTGCACGTTTACGATGAGAATCGCTTCCGTTCGACCATCGACCGGGACCTCAAAGATCGCCGCGAGGTGCTTTGGGACACTGCCGTATTTACCCTCGCGGCGCATTCGCTGGGTCACCTCTCCCCGCATCAGCGACAATACTTCGGCAGGTTCGGTCGTGAGCAGTCCCACATCTTGCTCGGTGAAGCGGTCATTGCCTTCGATCGCGTATTCTTCATACTTCAATGCGTGCGCCCGGTCGAGCGCATGGGCGAGATACCACAGGACGCGCGGCCCCTCGATCTCTTGCAACGCGACGATCGACGGTTTGATCTCTGCGATCGAAGCGGCGAACGCGTCCCGGCGCCAGTTCCAAAGGGCGCGAGTCGGCGCGGATTTTTCTTTGGCCAGATCACTGAAATTGCCCTGCTTGGAATCGTCAAAAAACCACTCCAAGTTCCAGCTCATCACCGAGAAGACAGGTTCCTCTGCGGAGGCAAGCCGACTTTTTAGAAAAACCGATAGGAGCAACGGCAGCACGAGCAGAATCTGCAGTTTCATCAAATAACCGCCCAAGGCATGATTAGAGCCAATTTACGCTCCGAAACCGAATATAGAGCCCGAGGCATAAACCCGCCATCATCAGCAATGATATTGGATAGCCCCAAACCCACCCCGTTTCAGGCATATATTTAAAATTCATCCCGTAGAGCCCTGCGATTAATGTCGGCACAGCCAGGATCGCCGCCCATGCCGCCAGACGCTTCGTGTCATCGTTTTGCCCCACAGATATTAATGCGAGATTGCTCTCTAGAGCGGTCTGCGAAAGCTGTTGCAGACTGTCAACTAGGCCCGCGATGCAAATCACATGGTCATGGATGTCTTGGAAATAGGGTCGCGCATCCACGGAAATCAAATGCGAGTTGGTCCTCGCTAACCGAGATGAGACGTCTACCATCGGCGAAACGGCCTGCATGATCGCGAGCAAGTCACGGCGAAGATGGTAGATCCGTGCCGTGACACTTCGTTCAGATTCGCCGCCGAAGATATACTTCTCCAATTCGTCGAGCTCTGCTTCGAGCGCGTCAATGATGGGAAAGTATTGGTCGACCACGAAATCCATCACTGCGTGGGCAACGAAGCCCTCTCCCTTGGCCAACAGATTGGGCGTCGATTCACAGCGCGCCCGCACGCCCACGTGTGACTGGAGCGACCCGTGGCGAACCGTGATCACATAGCGAGGTCCCAAAAACATATGGGTTTCGCCGAACTCGATGCGGTGTTCCCCGCCCGCCGACAGCTTGGCCGTACGCATCACGATGAACATCGAATCGTCGTACACCTCCAACTTGGGACGCTGGTGTGCCTGGTGAGCATCTTCAATCGCGAGATCGTGCAATCCGAAGGCTTTTTGAATGTACGACAAAACCGTCTCACTGGGCTCGTACAACCCTACCCAAATGAACCGATCCGAATGATTCCACGCATCTCCGAGATCCGCGATCGGCACATCCGCTACTCGTATTCCATTGTGATAGGCAGCGGAATTAATAACGCTTCGATGAGCCATTCGTTAATCTTAGGGCGTAGCATGGATGATCACTCGTCCATTATAGGGCGGACGATTGAGATCCGCCCACCCCCTCAGATCACACCGGCCACGCGATCGACCGTGGGCCCGCGGGGACACCGTCTATGCCGGCAACATCACTTTCATCGCGGTACTCCGTTCCGAATCCGGCTCACCAACCGAAGCCGTATCCTGGGCCACCGTACCCGTATCCACCATAGCCCCCATACCCGCCGTAACCGACCCCGGAACCGATTCCGATCGATATCCCTCCACTTCGGTATCCCGAGCCATAGCGACCCGCTCCATACCCTCCGTACCCGTAGCCGGGGTTGCTATACCCACCATACCCGTAGCCTCGATAACCGCTAGAGTAAATCGACCCGCCCCGGTAAGAACTGCGGTAGGCGGAGGGAGCGTAGTAGGATGTGACGGGCGCGGCATAGCCGTAGCCACCACAGTGAGAGCGATGTCCGTGAAATGCCTGTGCTTGGCCTGACACTGCCCACGTGCCAAGTGCAGCAGCAGCTGTGAAGATCAACGCGCGAACCATGATTCATTCCTTGTGAAGTCGGTAAATTGGGACAAGACGCGTTGGGAAGCGAGCAATTGTCATACCATCCTCATCAAACAATCTCCCGCCGCGCCGCCATGCAACAGTAACCACTCGTACACAATCTTAGCCGATAAGCGGCAGTGGGCGGCTCACTGGAGCCGCGAAATGCTTTCGCGATTCACACAATACGAGGCACTCTCCGTTCACGGTGTCAATCTACGTCGGGAGACGAACTCTCAGCGTGTCGCAGTTCGATGGGAAAAGCCTGCGGTTTGGGCTCCACTTTAATGTGGAGGTCACGCTGTGGGAACGGAATATTAATCTTGGCACTTCGCAGCGATCGGAGGATCGATGCATTGATTTCGTGGGTGACACCCAGGCGTCGATCCAAGTTAGCAAGAAAAAAGCGAACCGCGAAGTTGAGTGAATTGTCTCCAAACTGTTCGAAATTAACCAACGGTGCCGGATCCTCCATAACGTCAGGGTGCCTACCAACGACACGCTCAAGAATCTCGCGAACCTCATCGGGATCCGCGCTATAATCCACGCCCACATTGATCGTCACCCGGTTGATGACATTGGACAACGACCAATTTAGAAGCTTTTCCGTGATCAAATCCTTATTGGGGACCACCAACTCTTTTCGGTCCCAGCTCGTCACCGTGGTGGCGCGCATCTGAATCCGTGAAACAATACCCGTTGTGTCCCCGATCGTCACGACGTCGCCAACGCGAACAGGGCGCTCCAGTAGCAGAATGATGCCTGAAACAAAGTTAGCGAAAATCTCTTGCATTCCAAACCCCAGTCCGACGGATGCAGCTGCCAAGAGCCAGCCAAGCTGTTGATAAGGCACGCTTAGCATTTTCATCACGATCAAAGCCCCCGCGATAATCAAGAGATAGCGCAGGATTGTCGTCCAGGCATACCTCGCACCGCTGTTGAGCGACGACCGCTGCAACACAACCATCTCCAAGACACCTGGGAGAGTCCGGATTGCATAGACAATCGCGGCGACCACCGCAGCAATGTAGAAAATATCTTTGAGCGTATACGCTCGAATTTCCGAACCAGTTCCCATCGACCCCAATTGCACTCGATCGAGCACATCGAACGCGGGTAACACGTCGCGCCAGATCAACGCCAGGGCCACCAGCGAAAAGACCGTGACGAGGGTCGAAACGGTTTGACGTGTCTGCCGATCGAGCGCAGGCAAATCGGTAGTCTCGTCGTCTACTAATTCAATCCCGACTTCCTCGGGCAACGAGCCTGACTCCGATAAAGCTGCCGCAGCTCGCTGCTTCACACGCTTCTCTCGAGCTTGCTTAATCGCAATGTCGCGATAGCGTAACGTCAGCCAGCGAAACACAAACGCTACTAAAAGTACGGCGAACACCAGTAACATCACGGAGAACTGAATGGATTTTCCGATTTGAAACGCCGTGTCGAGATAACCTGCCATTGACATGCTAGTCATCAAAAAGGAGGCTACCATCGTGGCGGCCCAAATGGAGTGGCGGATCTTGTAGATTGTCGAATTAGGACGATGACCGCCTATCTGAACAAACATCGGGCTTCGCGGGTGAAACACGAAATAGCAGAAAACGGCGAACATCGCGAACAGGCACATCGAGGTCGCGCACTCGGTGGTGACACGCACGGGTTTATCAGGGTTGGAATGCCAGAGCACGAGAAAAAATATCGTCAAGGCACCCATCCACATATACCATTGCAGGTGAAATCGCAGCATCGAGCGGACTGCTTCGTTCCAGCCAAAATGAGCATCGCCCAAACCATCATCACGACAGGCTTCTCGCAACAAGGTCCGCGGTACAACGAAGAGAGCGACACCGAGCAATCCCGTACTGACACCGTCGACAAATGAATTCGCTTTGACTGGATCGGCTAGGAGAATTCCGCCAAACAAGAACAATGCCGGCCAAACGCCAGCGAGCAATACCGTGGCACCCAACGTCTGGATGGTCGGGCGAATCGTTGCGTTGTACCGGCGGGCCTCTCCTGCCGCCTGCTCAATGACATGGCGCAGACGCGGCCGAGCGAAGATCAGTGCCACGATTACGAATAAGCCGAGCAAACAGTTGAGCGGATGACGTGTGCTTGTTTGGGTCGCCTTGGACATCACTTGGAGCCAGCTTGCTGGCTCGATCGCCCAGCGAATTGCCACCGGCGCGTCTCGCAACTCGTCAAATGAAAACGCGGGCGCACTGCGTATCCAAAATACTTGTTCATCAATGAAGTTGACGTAGTGGTCAATCTCCTGCAGCAGTAGCCGCCGCTGAGTATCGCCGTTGAGCATCGCCTGAAGCAACGTATTCTGTGACTGAAGCGTTGACCTGAGAAGTTGTTTTTGAGTCTTTAACAGGGAAACACGACTGGGTTTCGCATCGTCCGCATCACTCTCCGAAGCATGCCGAGCGGTTTCTGCCGCTGCGATGAATTCGTCGATGTTGCTCAGTTCGTCTTCAAGTTGAAATGAGAGGACTTGCAGGTCCTGTATTTGTTCCTTCAAGTCCTCGCGCGGAAGGTATTTTTGTCGCAATTGTTCATAGTCGCGCCGCCGAGTGCGCAACATCAAACCGAGCGCGTCGGTCAGTCCGACGGACTTGACCCGTTCTTGAGATGATTTCAGTTCAGTCGCAGTGGTCTGAGTGGCTTCACGAATATTGTCGAGAGTTTTGGTCGCATCACTTGTTTCGCTGATCAAGAGCTGATGCTGTTCACTCAGATCGACATTGTTTTGTGCCAACGGTTTGAGCGGTTCTGACGCTCGCGCCAGTACGTCTCTTAAGTCGTTGGTCGTATCGCGAACTTCCGCTTTTTGGCGTTTCACCAGCGCAGCCTGCAATGCATCGATCTGAGCGTGCAATGCATCAGCACGCTGGTCGGCGAGGGTACGGCGGAGGGGCAGCACATCCGACGTCGACGCATAAGCAGACTGCTCCTTTTGCAGTTCGTCGATTTTCGCTTTCGCGGCGAGTGATCGCGACCTCAGCGAGGCGACCCGCGCGCGCGTTTCGATTGGGGTCTCGTTAGCCGGCGCAGGTAGAGCAAGTTGATCAGACGTCACAGAAAGCACTTTCTGTGCGGCCGCGAGTTCATCTGGAATCTCGGTGAGTCGTTTTTGCCGGCGCAACGGTTCGCCAGCTAGCGAGTCAACGCTGTTGGCGGCGGCGGTTAACTCAGCATGCGCAGCAGCCAACTTTTGTGAAATCGAGTCGGACCCCTCCTCCACACTCGCTTCGACCTCGGTCGCGGGGATTTCTTTCAGTTCTTTGTTGAGTTGAGCCAGATCGGTCTGCGCGTCTCGCGACATTGCCGCGTAACGAGCGGCACTCGCTCGGCTCGCTGTGGCCGCGTCAAGGTTCTGTTGTGCGGACTGATAAAGCTGTTGTAAAGACGACTTTAAGGTCGCGTCCAGATTAGAACTTGCCGCCATCTCGGCCTGCCCGCTCGTGATCGCTTTCGAGACATCTGACACTGTCGGCGCCTGGGCGTCAGACCCAGCGGACGCTTCGGTTTGGTCGATGCTCGGTGGCGCAGCGAAGGTGCCTGGCGAAATCGCGTCGGCAGATTGCTGGGAATGAGAAAAGCTTGGAACGAGCAGTGCGCCGAGAAATACAAGTGTCGCTATTTGAGACTTCATCGCATCCTGATTCTTGATTCGCAGTATCGTCCAGTTTGTGGCGCTTGCGAATCATTGTCGGGGGCAAAACGGATATCGGCCAGCCCTCTCCCGCTTTAAGCCGCAGGAGAGAGCGAGCCATTCACCGCTAACATCATTTGCCGATGCGATTCCAGTCCTAGTCCTTATTCTTGGACTTGCTGCCGTCCTTCTTGTCTGAGGTCGACTTTTTTCTCATATCCATCAACTTCTGACGCTGGTCTTTCGTCAGAACACTTTCCACATCGAGGATCGATTGAGCTTCTTTGGCAACCAACTGGTCATGAAGCTGGTCAATTTTCTGCCAACCCTTCACGATTTTGTTGTGATAGCTGTAGAAAATTCGATCCGCTTGTTGCTCCTGTTCAGCTGACAATCCGAGTGGACTGAGTTCCTGCTGAGCGGGGACGATGACCATGGTCCAGACGTATTCTTCCGTTTCGTTCTGGTTCTCGGAATCATCATTCTTGGCCGAACGCTGGGGCTTGGACGTCTTCGCTGGATCGCGGGATTTCTTCATGTTCGACTTGCCATCGCCCGAGCGTGTCGACGCGTTATCGGAACCAGTGCTGCCGCTGCCATCCTTCACCGGAGATTTGGCGGATTTGGCTGCTGAGCTGTTATCCGACTTATTACCCGCTTGAGGGCGGCTTGATTCGGAGTCTGCTTTGGCTTGACGATTCTGTTGGGTCTTTGCTTTCTGCTCAGGCGCAAGTACATCTTCCAGCGCCGCCGTCATTTCTGCTTCGAGCTTGATGACCTGCACATGTGCATTGGCAAACTGTTGCCAGAGTTTTTGAGTGTTCTGATTGCTCTTGGCGAGTTGGCTGCGCAACTGATCCTTCTGATCGGATGTGAGATCAACCTTTGTACTCAAGCGATCAATCTGTGAATCGATTCGCCTTTTTCCGGCCTTGTTATTTTGCCCATTTGCAGCAATCGCCGTTTCAGAAGACTTCGTTTGGGTGTCGTCAGCATAGGCTGCCGATGCTGCGGCCAAACCGCCCGCAAGTATGCACGTCGTGAGAATGCGTGTAATCATTTTTTAATCCTGTTTTCGAACTGGCGTACCAAGCGGGGAGCTAACGACAGCGCCCCAACACAACGCGGAATCGCCGCAAATGCAATGCCGAGCATCCAGGGGGCTTCCAGTTTTTCGTTGCGGTGCCTCCCAACCCAGGCTGGAAGTTTCGTCGCCGGCTTGACAGTCCGCTAAACTCTCTCGGGACGGTGTGGTTCCGACGCGCGGCTCTTATTGTCGACCTCAGTCATCACGGTCTGAACCAAATGATGTGGGAGATGCGTGTAATGAGCGGTGCAGGAAATCGAAGGCATCACTAGCTCTAAGGCATTACTGGGTCTAAGCCATCGCTGGCAACCCTGTTGATCAATGCGTTGGTCGCAACTCAATCGAAATACCAGCTTGAAGGAAAGCTTATGGACACGATGATTACCGACTTCCGTGTCTCGGCGTACACGATTCCGACAGAAAAACCAGAGTCAGATGGGACACTCCAGTGGAATTCGACCACATTGGTTCTGGTGGAAGTCTTATCGGCGGGCTCCATCGGGGTTGGCTATACGTACAGCAGCGTGGCGACGGCGAAGCTGATCGAGTCCACGTTCCGGGAGGTCGTTCTTAACACGAATCCAATGGATATTGGTTCAACTTATCAGGCAATGGTTCACGCAACTCGGAACCTCGGTCGTCCAGGTCTCGTTTCTATGGCGATTTCCGCAGTCGATGTCGCACTCTGGGATCTTAAGAGTAAGCTGCTTGGAATTCCGCTCTCGGCCTTGCTGGGCCAAGTCCGATCGGCGGTGCCGGTCTACGGTAGCGGCGGTTTCACCTCTTACACCGACGAGGAACTCCACAACCAGACCGCGGGCTGGATCGAACAGGGAATCGCGCGAGTCAAAATCAAAGTTGGACGCGATGCCAAACGGGACCCGCACCGCGTCAGGGTAGTGCGTGCGGCGATTGGTGATTGTGAGTTGTTTGTTGATGCCAATGGAGGATACAAGCGGAAGGAAGCAATCGGCCTGCTGCCAGTTTTTGCAGACCTGGGAGTCACGTGGTACGAAGAACCCGTCTCGTCGGACGACCTCGATGGTCTGCGGTTGGTGCGTGACGCAGCCTGCCATCCATCAGCTGGCGCTGCTATCGAAATCACAGCGGGCGAGTATGGCTTCCACAGCGACTACTTTCTACAGATGCTGCAAGCGGGCGCGGTCGACGTCATGCAGGCAGATGCTACACGCTGTGGTGGCATGACCGGGGTCCTCTCCGTCGCAGCCATCTGCGAGGCGTTCCACATTCCGCTTTCGACCCACTGTGCCCCTTCGCTTCACGTCGCGTTGGGCTGTTCGATCGACCAGATTCGCCACATCGAATACTTCCATGACCATGTTCGAATTGAGCAGAAGTTGTTCGATGGATTTGTTTCGCCCGTCGGCGGCGAAATGCGGCCATCGCTTCAACGACTTGGCTTGGGACTGGAACTCAAAACGCCCGATGCCGAAAAGTACCGTGTCAATATATGAACGAAGTCTCCAGCGCTGCATGTGCAATCGTTTGCCGCATCGCCTTCGAGTTTTTGCGATCAGCCCAGGCGGCGAAGCCCGCCAATCAAGGCCTTTCCCTCGCCAGTGAGCGAGACGCTCGCGGGTTTAAGAGGCGAGCGAGGATGGCAGTGTTGATTTTTGCATAATCGCTCTGTCCGTTTGCGGGCGCTGACCACGCGGCAGTCGTGATCTTCAGTTGTGAGCCAGACAGCAGGCGCCCAGTCTGTCTCAAGCATGCAGTACCACAAGCCTGCGGTAAGCAAGGACTCGAGATCCTAAATCTGCTCATCGCAAGATTGCGAGCGTGGTCGATTCTCATTTTCGAACATTGCACCACAGCCGGTATGAAAAAGCGCGAGACGATCGGTAGCTAGCTCGAAGATCGCTTCCACCTTTCTCTGGCCAGTGCCAAGTCAATCGACAATGCTCGCGTACTTGCGAAACAATGCGATCAGCTCTTCCAACTTTTGATCGCGATCAGCGGATTTACCATCCTCCATTGCTGTGGCAACACAGGTTTTAAGATGATTCTCCAAAACGATCTGCCCGACCTTTCCTAGCGCTCCAGTGGCGGCCGAAAGCTGCATCAGGACATCGACGCAGTACTTGTCTTCGTCAATCATGCGGCGAACCGCTTCGACTTGTCCAACAACCCGAGCCAATCGGTGACTCAGTTTTTTTTTCTCGTTGTCGTCAAGCATGGAAATACAGGAAAGTCTCAAGAACTAACGCGGAAACTGGAATCGCCCATGATCTAGGGAAGGACTCGTCAGTGTAACGCGCTGTAAACCGCTTCACTAGACGTCAAAAAAACGATCCATCGTTGCCTCTCGAAGGCTTGAACGCAGGAGGGTGGCGATGGGCAATCGCAGCAAAGATTTCTGCTGATTCGCGTGGTCGGACTCAGAGCGGTGGCGGCGTTCAAGGTGTCGGGATTCTCGTCGCGACTGGCACGGTAGCTGCTGATCCCCCGGAGTACTCATGACCCCGAGTCGCGGGCCTTGCTTTGTGCGTTTTTGGCCCTCGCATCCCCGGTGGGTGTGACGTGGATTGGTTGGAAGTCAATTTTTCCCGATACACCAGCTGGCAAGATATTTTCCGTGGGGGTACTGGATCATCTACTGCGTGGTAGGTCGGAATGTACAGATGCATAGCGGATTGCTCAATGGTGATTTTCAAACGTAGTTGGCATCATGAACTCTCAGCGAATATGCCCGAGTTCTGGTTTGTCATGTTTGTCATGCAAATCGCCGTGATCGCGGGCTTCGTCACCAGCTATCCGGTTAACTGGTGGTTGATCCGGAAAGGCATCAAAGAAGAGAGGTGACTCCGATCACAATCGCTCGTCACTTTACGCCCTCCATCGTCTTGCCGCCCATCCTGTTCATTTTCCCAGCTTCGTAGTCAGCGGGATGGCCGAAACGATGGACAATTTCCTCGAATACACTGCCTTTGGGGATCTCTTCGTCGGTTTCCATCACGCGGTGGTACAGATCATCCGGCAAGACTCGCAGGGCTGTCATCAGGCCCATGACCGACATCGGCCACATCGCTCGCATGCCTTTGACTTCGCGACGATTCCAGATCGCTTCCATCATCGGTTCGGACATATTCATCGACTTCATTTCTTGTGGGTATCCCGGTGTTGCAAAGCCCGGGTCGATTCGCGCCGCATTAACCGGAGGACGACTGGTTATGTTGGCGAGGTAACTGTCCACCGAAGCCGTCTGACGAATTCGCGGGCCGACTTGTCGAGTCATATGGTTCATCATGTGGTGGACCATGTGGCAATGGAACATCCAGTCGCCGGGATTGTTGGCGATAAATTCAAAGTCAGAGGCTTGAGCGATCGCAATCAATTCGGTATTGCGAGGGACCCAAGCCGATTTTGGGATGCGAGCGCCCTCATGTCCAGTCACCCAGAACGTGTGACCGTGCAAGTGAATTGGATGATGCTGCATGGGTGAGAAGTCCATGATACGAACTCGCACTCGTTCGCCATGCTTGACGACCAACGGCGTGGTGTACGGGCCACTACGGCCATTGATCGTATGCCAGTTCCAGTCCATCCGCCAACTATCGGCGATGGTTTGATTGCTATCGATGAAGAAGTTTTGGAAGATTAACCCAAAGTCGCGATCGACGGGGGGATCAAACACTTTCTTCGGATGGACGATGAACCATCCGACGCTGCCGAAAGCTTCCTGCATCGGCACGTGAGAGTGATAGAAGAACGTCCCCTCCTCGTGAACTTCAAACTCGTAAACGAACGATTGTCCCGGTTCGATCGGATTCTGAGTCAGCGTTTCGCTGCCGTCATATTGGACGGGTAGCTCCAATCCATGCCAGTGAGTCGTTGTTTGCTCAGGCAACTCATTGGTGACGATGATCCGAACGCGATCCCCTTGGGTGACTTCGATCGTCGGGCCGGGCATGCTGCCGTTGTAGCCATAGACGTTCATTTTGTAGCCGGGTAAAAACTCTCGCTCGACCGCCATGGGGACCAAGTGAAACTCCTTCGCGCCCCGCACCATCTTCCAAGGAAGTTTCTCGAGGTCGGGTGCTTCAAAGGGAGCTGGTCCCGCCGCAGCACTGCGAAACCCCGGCATCAGCTTACCGAGGTAATAATCGCTCTCGGGATCATTTCCACGCGACGGCTTGAATCGCGAGTAACCATCGTACTCGGCTTTCACATCCGAATCCGCAGGCACTTTGGGCGCAAAATTGCCGGAATGCTGCAAATGCTCTTTCTGCGTCGGCATATCCGTCATTTCCCTGTTCATATCCATCGGCTGCTGGGACTTCGCCTTGTCAGCCAGTAGTCCACTGGCCAATCCGCCAGCCGCAGCGAGCGACCCGAACTTTAAGAATTGACGACGATCTTCAGTTGATGACATTTTCTTATTTCGTTGCGAGAATATTGGCGACAGTGGATGAAAGGTGCAAGTCGGGAGCTGAACGTCTGAGAGAGAGTCCGTTGCTAACATCTCCTTGTCTCCCCTTATTTCTTCTACCTCGGTTTTGCAACGGCATCGATATGGCCAGGGGGAGTTGGGCCTTGGGCCGCCATCAAACCGCCCTCGAGTAGAAAGCCATCGATCATCGCCTCCTGGATGCGTACGTCACGGAACTGATCAATCTGCTGTAAGCGCGCTGCGAAGTACTCGCGTTGTGCGCAAGACATCAGGCCAATCGACACGATTGTCTCGATAGCCTTCGAGCAGCTCGCGATAGGCGTCCTGTCGCTGTGGAATGATCACGCGATCGTACTCCGTGGCATGTTGTAAGGCGGTTGCATACAAGCGATAGGCCATTGCTAGTCGTTCACGCAGCCGCAGTTCGACGCGGCGAATTTCCGCTTGCTGACGTTGTAAATCACGCCGGGCTTGCAGGACCGTACCTTGGTTTCGATCATAGATGGGCAGTTCGAGTTGCACGGCGGCGTTGTAAACGGGGTCGTTGCTGGTGAAGTTGTATCCCGGCCCGACCCGCGCAACGATGTCAGGAACCCACTGCACCGATTCTCGCCGCAACGTCGTTTGATCGGCGACGAGTTTTGCTTTGGCCGCGAGAACCTCGGGGCTATCCTCCACCATCGCGGCGTACACGGTTTCGAATGGCGGCATCGCCTCTGCCGGGCGCAGGCTACCTTCGACTCGTCCGATTGGCATGGTGCAGCCGACGACCGATGTCAATTGCCGAAATGTTTCAGCGAACTCGTTCTGGGCGTTGAGCAGATCGAGCCGCCGCTGTTGCAATTCGGCATTCGCGCGATGAATCCCCGGAAGATTCGTTTGACCTTGGTTATACAATTCGCGTGACGTGGCGCTGCTATCCTCTGCGGTTTTAAGTAACTCCGATTGCAGATTCACTCGCTCCATCGCTGCCAGCGTCTGATAAAAATGCCGCTGGATATCGTTGCTGACTCGATACTGTTGCGCGATCGCTAAGTGCTCCGAGACACGTGCGCGTTGTCGGTACTTCAGGCGGCTGAGCTGCAATTTGTGCGCGGTCACGAAACGCTGTTGCACTTCGAACCCTTGGAATTCGCCGGCTGTTCCTTCAGTGTTGATTTTCTCACCCACATACATCAAGACGGGGTTCGGATACAGACCTGCCTGCAGGGCTTTCGCCGTTTCGCCGCCAATGTGCAAGCGTGCCTGCCGGATCGTCGGATTGTTGGCGGCCGCCATGCCGAGCAGGCCGTCGAGGGTGTAACTCGCTATCGCCTGGGGATTGGCGTCGGCACAGGCAAGGTCGGCGTCGATGAAACCCGAGGGCATCTCGGGAAGCGGGGGCAAGTCACTCTTCGGCAGCACGTGACGAGAAGCGACCCCGCCCACCGCGTCTTGGCGAAATGAACCGTCTTGAGCTGTCACCTGCGAGGTGCAGGAAACCAATGCAATGATACCCAGCCCGCGCGATCGTGAGAATCGTCGTTTCATGTGCATTCGCTCCTACTCAGGCTTGGAATCGGCAATCTCACCGCAGAAGTCTTTTCGGCCTAATACCCTGCTAGGGTAAACTGAACTCGACTTAGGAGAAACTCGCTCCGCATCGTGATTCCGGTAATCCGGACTGGGCAATCTGTCCTAGCTAAGCAACTTTGTCGATCTCAATCGCAATGCGTTAGCAATTACCGACACGCTACTGAAGCTCATCGCCGCCGCGGCGATCATGGGACTCAGCAGCACACCGAAGAATGGATACAAGAGTCCAGCGGCGACAGGGATTCCCAACGCATTGTAGAAGAAGGCAAAGAACAAATTTTGTCGAATGTTACTCATGGTCTTGCGGCTCAGGTTCGCTGCCGCTGCCACGCCGCGCAGATCGCCGCCGACCAGCGTGACGCCCGCCGATTCAATGGCGACGCCCGTTCCTGTACCCATTGCGATTCCAACATCCGCCTCCGCCAAGGCCGGTGCGTCGTTGATTCCGTCGCCGCACATCGCGACCGTCTTGCCGTCACTTTTCAGCTTTCGCACGAAGTCGTGCTTTTCTTGAGGTGAGACCCCCGCATGAAATTCATCGATTCCCAACCTTGCTGCAACGGCCTTGGCGGTGGGTTCGACATCCCCCGTCAACATCACCACTCGCAACCCCAGATCATGAAGTGTCTGCAGTGCGGCGGGAGTCGACTCTTTGATCGGATCGGTGATTGCCATGATGGCAGCCATTGCTCCGTCGACCGCAACGAACACGACCGTTGCGCCTTCGGACTGGTGGGCGCCGGCTCGCTCACGTCCTGCCTCCACGCCATTGACTTTCCACTCGGCCAACAACTCGGCCTTCCCAATCAAGACATCGCGACCATCCACGCTTGCATGAACGCCACCGCCCGTGATGCTGTCGAAATCAGTCGCTACGGAAGTGTCGAGCCCCTCGTCTTTGGCGCGTCGCAGGATGGCTTGAGCCAATGGATGTTCGCTCTGCGACTCAACCGCAGCGGCGAGTTTCAGGAGATCCGCCTCCCGCCAGTCACCGAACAATTCGATGGCCGTCAGTTCTGGCCGACCCCGCGTCAGAGTTCCGGTCTTGTCCACGACAATCGTGTCGACCTTCTCCATCACCTCCAGTACTTCGGCGTTCTTAATCAGCACACCTTCCTTTGCTCCTCGGCCGACACCCACCATCACTGACATCGGTGTCGCCAACCCCAACGCGCATGGGCAGGCAATGATCAGCACCGCGACGGCCGCGATAAACGCGTGGGCAAGCTGCGGCTCGGGGCCAAAGGTCGCCCAACCGATGAATGCAGCGATGGAGCAAGCAATCACTGTCGGAACAAAATACCGAGCAACCACATCGGCCAATTTTTGAATTGGAGCCCGGCTGCGCTGCGCCTCGGCAACCATCTGTACAATGCGGCTGAGCACGGTATCACCGCCCACACCAACCGCTTCCATCACCAACGCTCCGGTTTGATTGAGGGTTCCACCCGTTACGTCATCGCCTTCCGACTTCTTGACCGGGATCGGCTCGCCCGTGAGCATCGACTCATCGACAGTACTGGATCCACTGAGGATGCGTCCATCGACGGGCACTTTTTCACCTGGTCGAACTCGCAATTGATCCCCCTTGTGAACCGCATCGAGCGACACCACTTCCTCGCCATCGTCGGTGATGCGGTGGGCCGTCTCGGGGGCGAGTTGCATCAACTCACGAATCGCACCACCGGTTTGCTTGCGCGCTCTCAGTTCCAGTACCTGACCGAGCAACACTAGCGTGATGATCACTGCAGCAGCCTCGAAGTACAGTGGCGGAACATCATCTTCAAAGAACGCCTCTGGGATCACGCCTGGAAACAAGACAACAACCAGGCTGAACAGGTACGCAGCCAGCGATCCCACGACAATCAACGAAAACATATTGAGGTTCATGCTGCGAAACGACTTGGCACCTCGAACCAGAAGTGGCCACCCGCACCAAAACACCACGGGTGTCGCCAACGCCAACTGCAACCATCCCAAAGCGGAGTTCGACATCCAATCCGCGACGTGCAATCCCACCATCGGCCCCATCGCGATAATGAGAAGGGGAACGGATAACGCCACGCCTCCCCAGAAACGTCGCTTCATATCGGTGTACTGATCATCCTCACCGTCTTGCGCCACGTCAACGAACTTCGGCTCCAAGTCCATTCCGCAGATCGGGCAGTCACCGGGACCAACCTGCTCGATCTCAGCGTGCATGGGGCACGTGTAGATCGCGCCCGGGTCTGCCTCAGTAGCGTTCGTCTTGGCAATCGCCCGACCACCACAGCAGGATTTTGGCGACGAAACTTCACCGATTCGGTGAACTCTTGCTTCGCCCCCGCAGCAAGATGACTGCTCGCTGGAACCCTTCTCCGCCCTAGCCGCCAACACGCCTTTGGGATCAGCTTTGAATTTCTTCAGGCAACCATCGCTGCAGAACACGAAACTTTTCCCGTCGTAATCCGCCGCACGCGGACTATCAGCGGGGACGGTCATCCCGCATACCGGGTCCACCCTTGCAGGCGAGCCGGCGACTGGCAAAGAATGATCGGGCTGAGCATGGTCCATCGGAGAGTCCATCGGAGAGTCCATCGGAGAGTCCTCGGGTGTCAGTTTGGCGGCCTGCATTGATACCCCATAATGGTATGCAAGTTGCATTCCAATGAGCTCGGCACTTTCGCCAATTATCCACCTCATTTCAAAGGAAGATCAGATGGCTAGCCAAACTGTCTCCAAGCAAGACTGCTTGAAAAACTGCCAAGAATGCCACACCACCCTCAACGATATGTTGACCAACCACTGCCTTGCCCAGGGCGGTGCACACGTCGAGCAGCAACACGTCAAGCTCATGCTCGATTGTGCAGCGGCCTGCGCCGCCTGCATCGATTTCATGAGCCGAAACAGTGATCACCACGCCCACTACTGCAAAGCGTGTGCAGAAATCTGCCAAGCATGTGCTGACAGCTGCGAGAAGGTGGGCGACATGAACGAGTGCGTCCAGTGCTGCCGCAAGTGCCAGAGAAGCTGCTCGGCGATGGCCAGCTAGACCGAAATTAGTATCGTTATCGCGTCTGACTCTCCCGGCCGCGCCGCTGAGAGCGTCAGGCGTGGTAGCGGAATGTCTCACTAGCCGAGAACTACCCCGTGGTGCGCGATTGCCTGGTGCCAGCATTCACAGCTGTTCCACGGCCAGCGATGCGGGGGCCGACAATGCGGGGGCCTACAATGCAGGGGGGGGCAGCGTGGCCGGCCAGGTTCTGCGCGTCCTCTCGCGAGACACCCTGGGCGAGCAAGTCGGTGATCGTTGTTTCGCGAGGCAAGTGGGTCGACAATCGGCTGGGCAGCCGACACGCTACAATCGGACATTCGACCAATGTCTCCAGCTATCACCGAACTCAACGTTCGAGTGGCAAAAGCGATAATTGATGTGTTATTGAGACAGTTTATTCATCGGAAACCAATGCTGCTGGTAGTGTGCGGGCGATGCGAAGTCCCATGTAGGGATGGCGCGCATCCATGCGGGCTTCCTCCCGTTGGGCGCTCCGCATGGTTGTCGGCACGTAGAACACGGCGCTGCCACGAAGCATGTTCTCCCCGTCCCGAGAGATCTTGGTTTCGACGCGATCATCGACAAGGGTGGACGTAGAGAGATCCCACGATGGCGATGCCTCGCACCATTCCATCACGTTGCCCAGTGTATCAAAGAGTCCAAAATCATTGGGTAGAAGTTGCTCGATGGGGTGGAATCGC
Organism: uncultured Planctomycetota bacterium; assembly: GCA_963763175.1. Classification (GTDB taxonomy): domain Bacteria; phylum Planctomycetota; class Planctomycetia; order Pirellulales; family Pirellulaceae; genus Rhodopirellula. The sequence continues at coordinate 3,409,743 of CAVXOB010000011.1, forward strand.
ACCTGAGAATGGACGGTGGAGCTTTCTGTCGTCCAGGCATATTTTGGCAATAGTTCGTAGTCGTTTCCAAAATGGCGAGGTGTCGTCGTCAGAGCGCGAAGCGCAATATTCCCACTCTGCTTCGGTGGGTAAGCGATACCCAGTTCGTTGCAAGAAATTATCAGGTCGCGTCACGCTATTGGTGGTTTCGTACTGAACGAGCATGTCGGTGACCGAAGGATAACACATTTGGTCTTCGGGAACGTTTTCCTGTTCGCTCAACCAGCGGCAATAGTTCACGGCGTCAAACCAATTGACCGCTGTCATCGGGCAATTCTTTTCCCCGAGCGTGTACTCGGCGGAATACCTTGCAGCGGGGTCGAATGCCTGAAATTGCTCAACGGTCACTTCTGCCGCAGCGATCGCGAAGTGGCGGTGGATTCGCGTCGTCATAGATTCCTCTCGGTGATGATCGCGAAAGGCCTCCTGAACCGGCGATCCTGTGCGGAATTCAACCGGCCCCGCGATGGCAACCATCGTCTGCCCCTGACTATTGCGATACCAGGTAGGGCTATCGGCGAGTATGGGTTGAGCGGGTGAGGGCGCCGAGGCAATTGCGGCGTCGATCATTTTCCAGTTCCACTGACGGGCCAGGTAATGGCAAATCGAATGAATGGAGGACGAACGATCCTGTGTTCCCCAATCCGAAATCGTGTCTCGCAGCTGATTTAAAACAGCGACCGGCAACTGCTCGGGCCGATACTGTGCCAGTGCCGCGATCAGGGCAAATTTTGTCGATTGGCTTTGCTCAATCATCAACCGTCGCCACAATATCAGTGGATCGGCCCCCATCGACGCCATCCGGTCGATAAGAAATGACCGCAATCGAGAATCGGGCTGCGATTCTAACAAAGGCCACAGGCTGTCGGCCATACCGAGCCTCAGGAGTGCGATTACCGCATTGACCTGCCTACTTGCCAAAACGTCTTTGTCTTCATCGGACACCAAGGGGCGATGCCAAACGGAGGCGGCCACGAGCTTATCCCTGTTCTCATCGAACACAACCGAAATGCTGACCGGTCGGAAATTCTCCTTGGCCAGCTTCTGACATTCTCGCAAGTGATCGCCGTGATCCAATCGAATCAAGGATTTGGATTGCATTGCGCCACCGTTCCACCACACCGCCGAATAACTGATCTCACGCTCATCGAATTCGTCAGCAGGGTTGATTCTCACATCGGCTTGCTGCCAATCGTCCTGACGCCGATCTTCGTACTCCAAAGGCGAGTCGTTCCATGCATCGATGAACTGCGAGTGCGATACGGTACGCCAACGGATTGAACTATAGAGATCATGACCATTCGCATCGCGAACCTTTAAATTAGACTTCGGAACAAATCCACCTTCGTTAAGTGGTTCCCAGCCCCGGCTTTGATGCTCCTCACCACGCAGACCGACGTACAGTCGGGAATCGATCATCGCCGGCGGGGCTTCGCTCCACAGGATGCCGTATTCCATTTCGCCGCGATCTGAATCGGCACGGGCAACGGCAGTAATGTCGATAGGATACAAGTCGTTCTTCCGCATCTCCTCCTGGGTCTTGCCAATTCTCTGCGCACCTCTATGTCGCGTGAACTGCCACTCTAAACGGTCGTGCATCCAAATTGCGGCGACCCAGCTACGGCCACCAGACTGATATGCTCGTAGGCAAGCGGGACGATAGGCAAAGGCACGTAATTGATCGGCAAATTCCGCAAATTGATCCAGCGGCAGTCGTTGACAAAGTATGAAGGCCGCAGTTGACATCCCCTCATAGGCCACGATCTTGGCGAGCACGGAGTCATCAAGATCGAGATGCAAAATCGTCTCTCCGGGGGAAATCGTCGGCCACGACGGCGCGGCGACTTTTGTCAGCTCGCTCTTTAGCGCTGCTACCACCGGGCTAGGATCGCTCTCCGCGATCGGAAGCAGTAACTCAAACTGTTCTGGCGTGGCAACACTCAACAGATCCTTCAAGTCGGGATCCGTCGGCCCAGGCATTTCGACAAAACGACGGCCGCGTTGAGTCGCACCTGATCGGTTTCGGGATCGGTGAAATACATCTGTACCGGCTTTGCGATGTGGGGCGCGAGGTTCGCGAAACTTGACGCCATCTCGACGACCAAAGGCGTGCCTTGATTGACGATTGTTCGCGCCAATCGCTGCGCATACGCTGACCAACGCGAGTTCTTGGGATCCAATTGGGCGAGTGCGAAACTGGCCCGGAGCCAGTGCAACTCATCGACCGACTCCGCCTCGACAATTTGCCATAGCAAATCGATCGAGTGCGAACGGTGTGCTTTCAGACATGTACAGATCAAATGGATTTTGTCTACATCCGAAATCAGGAGTGAGTCGACCAATTGTTGTGATTGCAACGGATCACTGGCGAGCAAGGCCAAACGAGCCGCGAGGATTTCGTCGTCCGATCGGTCGGGTTCAGAGATCACCGCATGAAGCAAGGGCGCGGCTTGTTCGTGTACGGGCTTCAGCGCCGCGATGGATTCCAGAACGTGGTTCGTATCGGCGGTCAATAATCTCTGCACGCCGAGTCTCGTTTCCTGGGCAACCATTTGTTCCCGCATCCGGTGGCCCACCCAAATGGTTCCCCATCCGACCAGGATTGCAAACAACGCAGCCATGACCCAGCGCGAACCGTGATAGTGGGTCGCTGCCGTCAATAAGCGTTGCTCGTCTGGGGCACGTTTGGCCGCATCGGTGAGTGTGATGATTCGCAGATACTCCAAACTGTTTGGCAGGAAACGTGTTTCTTGCTTGCGCCGCCAATACTGAGTGAGTTCCTTCAGTCTCAGGCTCGCGCGACCTCGTGGCGTTTGACGATCACTTCGCGTCAACCATTCACGTAGCGGTGGAACCAGAAAATCGTGTGTCAGTTGGTAATATTGCGTTTCAGAGCTCGTGACACGATCACCGATTTCGTCGTCGGCAATCACGGCGGTAGGGGTGATCAGACGGAGTTCTCCATCGAGGGCGTCGACGAGTTCCTCGAAGCTCTGCTGAGGCAACCCAGAAACTTCTCGCAACTGCGTGGCGTTCTTCATCTGACCTTTAATTTGGGTGCCCACTTCGGGTAACAGTTCCGCCAGTACCGCACGGGCGGGTGCCTCCATCGCTCGATGATGAGGAGAGGCAATCGAATCGTGGAAGGTCGCGTCCAGAAAATTAATATCGACTCCCGAGCTAGCCAAAACGCTCGCTAGCGTTTTGCGATTCCATTCACTCGCTTTCAACATTTGGGCGAGCACGACCAAGTGAATCGAGATGACTTTGCCATCTTCGGCGACCGAATCGACGAGGGCATGCACAAACTCGCGTTGTTCCGTCGTGAGCGGTTCGGGATGGTCCGGCAAACATCCGTAGGCGCGACCGAACTCGGAGAGCACAAATCGTGCGTGGCGAGGCTCGAACCGCTCCACAGCGGTGCTATTGACGTCCTGGATGAGGCGAATATCGAGTTCGTGAAAGAACCGAGTCGCGCCCATCCAGAAGTCGTCGCGAATCGAGACTAGGCACTGCAAATTGATGCCGTCGCATTGACGCAGGGCGTTGACCAGTTCCGCATCATCCATATGGGGATGGGCATGCAACCACTGCTCAAATTGATCTACAATAACAATGACCTTTTTATTCCCGGGGAAGGCCTGTTTGCGGATCGCCGCCATCACCTCGACGAGCGTTTTTTGCGTCTGTGGAGGCTCGATCAATTCCGTCAAAGTGTTGAGTAAGCGGGATTCAGTATGCTTCGCATTGGCCTCCACGTAGGCCACGTACACGGAATCATCGAGCAGCGGCATCAAGCCGGCGCGAATCAAAGATGACTTTCCCGAACCCGATGCGCCATAGATCAACCCGACTCGAAAGGAATCACTCGGCTCGCGGGACTCAAATCGGAATTTTAAGCGACGGATTATCTCGGGTACACCGTTGGCGTCCCGAATTCCAGGAACGAGCTTGAGGAAAAAATCCCGATCGTGCTCATCGAACGAACGTAACCCCTTGGGAACCACACGGGCATGTTCGGTCGAGTGATGGGCAGTGGGTTCCAGGTTCGAGACCGGGGACCTTGATTTGGATAAACTGAGACTAATGTCGACAGTGCGATGGCTATCCGCGAAACGACGAAGATCGTCAGCCAACTCAGTTCCACTGGCGTATCGGTCGGACAGTCGCTGTGCAAGTGCCTTCATGCAAATGCGTTCGACCTCAATGCTAATGCTCGGGTCTAATTGACGGACCGGCTGAGGTTCAGCGCGGACAATGTTCTGCAAGAGTTGCTCGCTCGACCCGCCGGTGAAGGGACGTTTGCCCAGCAGTAGTTCGTAGAGCACGATTCCCAGCGCGAAGATGTCCGAGCGACCATCGACCAAATGGCCTTCACCGCGTGCCTGTTCAGGGCTCATGTAGGAATACGTGCCGATCAACATCTTGCGATCGGCTTGGCGGTCAATGTCATCGTCTCGAATTGCCAACCCAAAATCGGTCAGCCACGGACGGTCATTCTTTTCAATCAGGATGTTGCTGGGCTTCACATCACGGTGAACAAGGCCCTTCTCGTGAGCATGTTGGAGCGCGTCAGCCATGTCGGTGGCCCAAGCCAAACTTTGCTCCATCGATGGTTTACGATGTTGCAACCTCTCTCTCAGGTCAACGCCGTCGATATAACGGGAAACTACAAAAAACGGAAACTCTTCCGTAGATCCGACATCATAGACTGGCACAATGTTGGGATGGTCCAGCATCGCTACCATTCTTGCTTCGGCATCCCAAGCCGACGAGGGGGAGCTTTTTTTCGGAAGTCGGCGTGGCACTTTGATCGCGACTTCCCGATCGAGCAAAACGTCCGTCGCTCGGAAAACGGTGCCGAATCCACCCCTGCCGATCACTCCAGAAATCCGGTAGCGACCAATCAACTTGGGCGTCGTGATTTCTCGTGCTACTTCTTCTGCTGCGTGTGTGAAATCGCCCTGTTGGGTTGGTTCATTTGCGTCCGACACTGAGCGCTGTCCTCATAGGATGACCAAATCGAAGTTCCTGTGTGCAGTGTACTCGAACAGGAAGTACGACGGGTGGGGGCGACCGCTGCGTTTTGCACATCGGCCATTCCTCAAGTCCCCGATAAACTCACTGGATCCACGGCTGTCTCCAAAACTGCGTGCACCACGGTTACCGATAAGCTATTGCCCAGCATTTTCCAGCGTCGGCGTGTCGACATGCCGGTGGGAAAAGTGAACTCTGACGAGAACCCGAGAAGTCTCAAGGCTTCCTCGGGCGAAAACCGGCGGACGCGGTCCACCAGGCGTAGATACGAACCCGAGCGGATGATCGATTTTCCGTAACCGCTACCAAAGCAGGCGGCCCGGGCGGATTCGTCAGAGACATCGATCAAGTCCATTGCCGATTCATAGGCGTCTACGATCCGAGCGTCGACGAGGAGATCACTTCGCGATTGAGCGTCCGACTCCAGAATACTGGAGACAGTAAAGTTCCAACGATCGCGACGCGGCCGAAGCGCCGGTGGTCTGATTTCAGCGGCATCGAGTTGAGCAACGAGATAGTGTCGTCGCCGCAGATTTGGGATCCCAAACTGAGTCGGACAGAGGTCGCCACTCCACGTCGCGTAGCCGCGTTCATGCAATACGGACGTCAGTTTGGCTGCATCCCGCGAGGGCGCAAACTCGGGCACGTTTTCAAGTAGCAAGCCTTTGGGGAGCGACTCGCTACGTGCCAGAAAGCGAGTGATCGCGTGAATTGCGTCACAACGTCGATCAGTGCCGGGGGCACCCCGTCCGCGCCGACAGTAAGGTTGGCAGGGCGGAGACAACCACCATACTTGCCGAGCTTGGGTGTCAGCGACGTCTTGGAGGTTCATCGACTCGATACTGCGACATTCGACACGGGTACCAAAGTTGTGCTCGTAAACCTCCGCGCAACCTCGATCAATATCGATAGCCCTTGGCACGTGCAAACGCAACTCGGGTGGGCGTGCAGCATTGAACTGACGAATCGCTTCGGACACGCCGCCGATCCCACAGAAAAACTCGACCAACTCGCTCATAAACAGCCATAAATCGGTAAACGATTAAAACTACATCAGCCGCATCGCTATCGAAAGCGCCCCGCTCAAGCCGACACGATCGAGTATACTCTCTCGGCTTCACATCTGAGTCACTGAACCATCACAATCACCATGACAACAAAGACTGCCATTTTGATCGGCGGGCCGACTCTGGCCGCCCTTGGATCGCTTGCATCACTTCATTTTGGCAACGCGTCGAGTGACATGGCGTGGACGGTGGCGGTCGTTCTTCTGTGCGCGGTGTGGTGGGTCTTCGAGCCTATTCCAATGGCGGTCACGTCCTTGATTCCCCTCGCCGTTTTCCCACTCTTTGGCGTGTTGACCGGTGAGCAGGTCGCGAACAGTTACGGCAATCCACTGATCCTTTTGTTTCTAGGTGGGTTCATGTTATCGGCTGCGATGCAGCGAAGTGGTGCCCATCGCCGCATCGCGCTCACCATGGTCAATTTGTTTTCGGGGCGGAAGAGTCGACGCAAAGCACACACGAATCCACACTCGTTGCCCCGCAGTGACGATGGCGATCACGGTCATGCAGTCTCCAGCGGACGCTGGATCGTATTCGGTTTCATGGTGGCGGCGGCACTGCTGAGCATGTGGATTTCCAATGCGGCGACCACCTTGATGCTGCTACCGATTGTATTAGCGGTCACCGAGCAAGCCCAACACCAACGTTTACAGGTTTGCCTCCTCATTGGCGTTGCCTATGCGGCAAGTATCGGTGGGATCGGGACGCCAATTGGCACGCCACCCAATCTGGTGTTCATGAAGATTTATGCGATGCAGGGATTCCTCGAACCCAGCTTCCTGCAGTGGATGACATGGACGTTGCCTGTCGTGGTGGTGATGTTGCCCTTGACCGCGTTATGGCTGACACGCAATTTGAAACTGGAGCATCCGATCGAACTGCCCGAGGTCGGGCGTTGGCGAACCGAAGAATCACGTACCCTCTGCGTATTCGTTATCACGGCGACCTTGTGGGTCACGCGTACAGCACCCATGGGTGGCTGGAGTGAGTGGTTTGAATTGCCGCTTGCCAATGATGCGAGTGTCGCCCTGCTCGCGGTCGTCGCCCTGCATTTGATCCCCAATGGAAAAGGCGAAACGCTGCTTACCTGGGACGCCGCCCGCAACATCCCATGGGGCGTGCTCATTCTCTTCGCAGGAGGCATTGCGATCGCCGAGGCGTTTCGCGAATCGGGGCTCAGCGTTCGTGTTGGCGAAGCGCTGGTGCCCTTGGTGCGCATGCCACCAGTCGTCATGATCGCAATGGTTTGCCTCGTGGTCACAGTTTTAACGGAGGTGACGAGCAACACTGCTACCGCGAACCTGCTCCTGCCAATTCTGGCAGCGACCGCGACTGCGAGCGAGATCGACCCGAAATTGTTAATGATTCCCGCGACGCTGAGCGCGAGTTTTGCGTTCATGCTACCTGTGGCGACGCCACCCAACGCAATCGTCTTCGGCTCCAATAGGCTGACCGTTCGTGAGATGGCTCGGGAAGGTATCGCGATTAATCTTCTCGGGGTCGTGGTTCTGACCACCATTTGCTGTTGGTTCTTTCTGTAGTGGGCGTTCCTTCCGCAGGGGTAAAAAAGGGAACAGCCGCCAATCAGGTGATAACGGATGATTGACGCGCCGGCGGTCTCCCGCTTTGGTACAATGCGTCGTCATGTTCGATTCCCATTTCCGTCCATTCAGAAAGAGTTCTACGTGAATAATCGCAAGACCGCTGGTTCAACGCGTCGCCAGTTTTTGCAGTCAACCACCGCCGTCGGCAGCTCGTTCATCATTATGGGCACGAAAGCAACGGCAGGGATTAAAGGAGCAAATGACCGCGTCCGGATCGCGGTCGCGGGACTCAATGGACGTGGTCAGAGTCACATCGAGGGCTGGTCGAAAGCCGATAATGTTGAGATCGCCCACGTGATTGATCCCGATTCGAGCGTACTCCAACGCCGACTCAAGGCGTTGGAGAAACGCGCCGACGGCAAGCTGACGACCTCCGGGCTCGCCGATTTCCGTGATGCGCTCGACGACAAAAATCTCGACGCGATTTCGGTTGCAACGCCCAATCATTGGCACTCGCTGATCACGATTCGGGCTGCCCAAGCCGGTAAGAATGTGTACGTTGAGAAGCCCATGAGTCATGATATTGGCGAGGGTCGCGTCGCTGTCGAAGCACAAAAGAAGTATGGCGTTGTTGTCCAGCACGGGACCCAGCGCCGCAGCAGCGCGGGAATCGCTGGCCTACATGAAGCGTTGAAGTCGGGAGAGCTGCCACGGCTCAAAATTGCCTATGGATACTGCTGCAAGCCGCGTGGCGGCATCGGCACGAAACCGACCGGACCACCGCCTGCCAATCTGAACTGGGAACTGTGGAAGGGGCCTGCCGTCATCGACCAATACCATGCCAATTACCATCCATATAACTGGCACTGGTTTTGGGAAACCGGTAATGGTGATCTCAATAACCAAGGCACCCATCAACTCGACGTAGCTCGCTGGGCCATCGACGACGACCAGACACATCCTGTTCGCGCCATGTCCATCGGCGGTCGATTCCAGTGGGACGATCAGGGGCAAACCCCCAACACCATGTTCTCCATGGCAGAATATCCCAATGGGCAAATGGTGTTCTTCAATGTTCGAAACGTGAACTACAAGGGATACCAAAATCAGGTTTTCAACGAGTACTACCTCGAAGACGGCAGCGTGATCACTGGCGAGGGAACCTATAAAATCCTGCGTCCTGGCGCGAAGCATCCCGAAAGACTAAATGTGGGGGCCGGCCATGTGACACCGGGCGGCAATTGGAACTCGTTCATCGCTGCCGTCCGTGCAGGCGATCCAAACATGGCAAACGGCAACGCACTGGATGCTCACTACGGCTGCGTGCTTGGGCACCTCATGAATAATTCTTACCGACTCGGGGAACCAATCCCCTTTAACGCCGACGCGGGCAAGATTTTCCACAACCCCGATGCCGAACATCACTTCAGAAAGCTGCACGCGATCATGCGTGACGGAGTTGGCATTGCGGAAAACAGTGTGAACTACCAACTTGGCAAGCCGCTGAACTTCGACCCGGCAACCGAACGGTTCACAGGAGATTTTGCGAACGAAGCAAATGCATTGATCAAAGACCCAGACAATCCTGGTTTTAAAATTCCTGGTATCGCAGTGGTGTGAGGCCTCCGTTAGGATGCAGCACTTAGGCGTTTTTGTTTGCTGCCTCGCTTGAGATGCTCGTTGGGACTGGTTTCTTCACATTCGGCTAGGGCAAGGGTGCGAGTCACATGAGCAATGATCCAAAGGCGTGTATCAATTGTCACGTCATGCCAGACTTGTCACCACTTTCCTGAGCAAGAACTCAAGGATCGCGTCGATGCGAATCAGTCGACTACGCTCGGCCAGGGACCGCGAAATGTGGTCAGTTGGGCACTTCGCCGAACGCTCGGACAATCCACACTTCGCTCGTATTGGGGATACGAGCGAAGCTTGACGTCTGACACCGTTTGCTCAACGGCCGGGTGCTGCCATCACAAACAAAGCAACGCGTTGAACGATCGACTGGACATACTCGCTGTCCTCTTGACTCAGACGGCTGATGGGTACCGTGCAGGTTTTACCGTTGTTCTTACGGAGCTTGACATAATCCTCACCGATCTTGATCAATCGACCTTCGGTACGGAAACCACCTGTGTTATCGACCCAGGTGCGGAGTTCCGTGTTGTCCAGCCCGGTCAGGCTGTCGAGTACCTCAGCGCCTTGAGCATTCGCATCGGCAGCATTCGCATCGGCGACTGGTTGGGTAGCGAGTTCTCGACTGGGTTCAACATCGGCAACTTCATTCTGAGCGGTAGCAGAATTTCCACCCCAGTTTGAAAACAGATCCTCTAGCGCACCACCGTCGGAATTTTCCGCCGGCGGATCGCTGAACAAGTCATCGGAGTCGTCGGTGGGAGTCTTTGGAGTGGCAGGTTTGCTGGCATCGGGCTGAGCGGCTGGATCGCCAAACAGATCTTCGATGTTTTCGGAGGAGTCCTTGGCGGGCTCCTCGGCGGGAGCTCCAAAAAGATCGTCAGCATTCTCTCCAGCATTATCTGCGGGCATGGCGGGGTCGGTCGCGCCGAAGCCGCTGTCACCACCGAACAGATCATCCGAGCTGTCGGCGTCGGCCGGAGCTACCGGGGTGTTTTCCATTGCCGGTGCAGTCTCCGCCCGCGCGGAGCTATCATCGGCGGGAGCCCCGAACAAGTCATCGATTGATTCCGCTTCAGCTGGCTTGGGGGTCGGCTCAGTCGTCGCAGGTTCGCCAGCTCCACCAAACAAATCGTCAGCCGAAGCATCGGTTGGTGCCGAAGCGTCGGCTGGTGGTATGGCGGGTACAGGCGCAAGGGGTTTGGGAGTGATGGCTTGAGTATCGCCGGGCAGCTCCATCGAAGGTTCGCCGCTACCCAAGTTGAGATCGTCTGCGTTCGCGTCGGCGTCGGCTTTGGGTTCTGCCTTCGGAGCGGGTTCGGATTGAGGTGGAGTTGGGGCCGGGGGCGCTACCGATGCACCATTATCTTCGACATCCTCCGCGGCGTCAGCAGCATCGTCATGATCGGTCGCAGTGGTCTTCATACCATCGTCTTCCGATTCCGTTGAGTTCTCCGAATCGGCGTCCTGGTGTTCATCTGACGAGTCATGCTCGCTTTTTGATGGGACAGATTCTTCGTAGTACCCGGTCGACCCCTGAAGGTCTATCGGCCCTCCGTCGAGGACCGACATGCCGTCAACGGTCACCCCCCCGCAACAGGGATCACTCTGACAGCAATTGTCGACTGGAGGCGAGTAGACGGGTTCGGAGCAACAAACGGGCGCCGGTGCGCAGTGGGTTGGTGTGGGAGTGCAACAAGGCTCGGGTGGGCAGGCGTGCAGGTGGCGGTGCAGCCAACCGGCGGCGGCGGGGCCAGTGCTGAGGAAGGTGGCCAGAGTGACCACGAGACTCCATCGCAGGGAGCGGCGAATTAAACGCTTCATCATTGTCTCGGAGGGTTATACAGAGGTCAAAGCGGGGACGGTTCCAGTTTAACATACGCCGGTCAGGCGGCTTTTTCACAGTCTTCCGTGACAACACGCAGGTCATCGTAATTGTCAGGTGCTGGCGAAACAAGCATTATTTCCAGTTGTGAACGCGAGGAGCAGAGAAACCGTAGGAATTTGGCGAACTTTTCCTATTGCGGGAAAAGCAAGTATTAGAAGGATTCGTCTCGTCATGGTGGCGATTTTCAGTCAAACTAGGAGGTCTCCCCGCGAAAACGGGTGTACGAGTTCAACCCATTCCCCTTGCACCAATTCTGCCGATGCTGCGGTTTTTCCAAAGCTTATTCGCTTCGATGAGCCTGGAACGCAAATGCTTGCTGTTCTTTGGCTCAGCATTGGTCGTGTTGATGTGCGGTGCCTTCTGCGTGGTTCTGCTCCTCGCCGATCGATTCGTACGGATGACGACCCAGCAACAGGCCCGTGACGTCGCCGCGACGGAGATGATGCTGTTGCACGCCAATGCCATCTACCAGAATGGGGTGCCCCGCCAGCGCCTCGATCTTGAGCAGCAACAGGTGTCGCTGCTGAAGTCTCAGCTGCTCAGTGAAGATATTGAGTTTGACATCCTCGGACTCGAAGACCCTCACCCGTTCGATAACCTTCAACCGGCGAAACCGCCGAGCTCCCCGGCCGAGCGTCAGCTCCTCGAAGCACTCGAGGTAAGGTTCCGCAGCCGTATGGCCAGCCGACTACGTGGGGACCAGCCGGGCTTGGCGAAACCCATCAACCTGGCCGAAGACGCCGCGATGAGCCGCATCGGGCCAGGCAACCGGCCACTGTTCGACGCGATCGGACCCATCCAAGGCCGCTACATCTACTATGAACCCGTCTTCCTCACCCAAGACTGCATTGCCTGCCACACTCCAATGGGCACCTCGATCACGCTCTCGCCGGACGTCGCTCCAGAAACGCGAGCAGCGGAACTGCCCTTTCGCGTCAAACGGGTCAGTATGCCGGATGAGAAAATCCTTAATGACACCAATCAAATCCGCGCCGCCGTGGTCGCGATGGCGATGCTAATTGTTGCCGTGACGCTGTTTGTTCTGCATGCGATCGTCCGCTATCTCGTCCTGCAACCCCTGCTGCACCTGCGCGACGTCAGCGACGCGATCACGCACGGTGACACCAACCAACGCGCTGTGATCGATACCGAGGACGAATTCCGTGAACTCGCCGACGCTTTCAACCGCATGCTCCGGCACCTCACCGAGACCCAAACGCAACTCCAAAGCGTCAACCGAGAACTCGATGCCCGTGTGGATCAATTTGCTCAGTTGAACCTGCAACTCTACGAAGCGAACCGGTTGAAGACTGACTTTTTGGCGAACATGAGCCACGAATTACGAACACCGTTGAACAGCATTATTGGATTCTCCGAGGTGCTCCAAGGCATCGATTCGCTCGAGGACAAGCAACGCCGATACGCGACCAACATTCAAAAGAGCGGACGCTTGCTGCTGGAAATGATTAACGACATTCTCGATCTCGCGAAAGTCGAAGCGGGCAAGATGGAGGTTCGACTTAGCGAGTTCAAGATTTCGCGCCTTATCAGCGCACAGTGCGACATGATCCAGTCGCTTTCGGAAGACAAAAACATTTCACTGTCAATCGACATTCCCGACGACTTGCCGATCGCATGCCAAGATCCCAATAAATTCGGTCAGATTCTCAATAACCTGCTCAGCAACGCGATTAAGTTCACGCCCGAAGGCGGCATGATTACGATCCGCGTTGCCGATTTGGATGACGGACGATTTCGCATGTCCGTCATCGACACCGGAGTGGGCATTGCCGAAGAGGACCAACCCATCATTTTTGAGAAATTTCGCCAAAGCACCAAGGTGCTCGAGGGCGACGGACTGACCCGCGAGTTTGCCGGTACGGGGCTGGGACTGTCGATCGTGAAGGAACTGACGATCTTGCTTGGTGGTGAAATCGACTTCCAAAGCGAACTCGGTCGCGGAAGCACGTTTTGGGTGACCCTCCCCTACCGACTGGGCGAACAGGACCTCGAAGACTCACCAGCTTCACTAATGGCGAGCCACTAGGAGTCCAGTGGTTCCAGCTCCTATCGGCCGCGCAAACGCCAGTCGCCCGAACCCAGTCGCCCGAACCCAGTCGCCCGAACCCAGTCGCCCGAACCCAGTCGCCCGAACCCAGTCGCCCGAACCCAGTCGCTTGGCGGCAGGAACCGGTCCTACTTCCAGCTAGTAGCGACTAGCTTCTCAAACTGGTTATGATGACGACTGCCCCCACTGCTTCCACTGCCCCCCACTGCTGGCTTCTCGATATGACTGATTACGGTGTTTTTGGTGACGAATATTACGTCAACATGAACCTGTCGACCGAAATGGAGTTACCGCCCGGTCGCGAGTCGGTCCTGCACTATTTTGAGCAGGTGCGCAAGCGATATCCGAGTATGTCCAACTTCTACTGCCGCGAGAAAGACGAATTTGTCCTGGAGGAGGAGAAAGATAATGGTGCGTACCGCTGGGTTTCCACCGAGCCCAAACGGATCAATAGTGGTTTGGTGAATCCGGAGTCCTATGTCGATGCCTGCGAGCAGCATCACGCGGTGTTGGAGATGGTGCCCTACGAACTATCGGTCAGCCCGTTGGACTGCGAATCGCTAAGCGTGATGTTGGGGTTTGACTTCATTTGCAAAGGCAACCACAACGAGATCTTACAGGAGGCGATCGGGATCGCCCCGGGGCTGGATAAATTCACCGGTCTTCCTTACGGCAAAATTCTCTCCAACGAGCCCGCGATTCAGTTTTCGCTTGACGACGCCTGCCGGACCCAGTGCCGGATCAGTTTTGAGGCTCGGACGACAGCGTTCCAAGTCCGCTCGGGCGAATTCACCGAAGAACCGCTCAGTGTTTACCTGATGGTTCGCCGTTATGACTCGCTGGGAGTTGACGAGAACTTTGCGACTGAATTCGATCGTCTGGCGGGTTTGTGCCGCGACTTGGTCGACGAATACCTGATTGAATCGGTGCTTCAGCCGCTGCAGACGGCAATTGCCATCCGCTAAAAAATGTGAGAAGGCTGTCGGTTGACTACGCCTCCGCGCCAGCGAGGCACATCAAATCATCCCTCTCGCGCGAGTCGGTTCAGCGTTCTTACTTGTACTCGAATCATCCCTCGCTGGCACTTCGGGTTAGTATTCTCACTTTTTACAAATCGCGAATACGACTCAATCGATAGCCTGCGATTGACTAGAGATCGAAGGAAATCTTCAAGATTTTGAATTTCATCTTGCCCGCTGGAACATCGATCTCGGCCGTATCGCCGACTTTTTTGCCAAGCAATCCCTGACCGAAGGGACTCGTCACGAGAATTTTCCCGGCGTCGTAGTCTTCGTCGCCCGCCCCGACGAGGGTGAACTGCTCTTGATCACCATAGGCAATGTCTTCGACGGTCACTGTGCAACCAAAGACAACTTCATCTTTGGGCAGTTTGGCAGGGTCGATGATCGAAGCGCGGGCGATCTTGTCCTTGAGCTCGTTGATCTTGGCCATCAACATGCCTTGGTTCTCACGCTGGGCGTGATATTCCGCGTTCTCTTTCAGATCGCCTTCCTCCCGAGCTTCGGCGATTTTCTCGGTCACGAGTGGCATCTCCACGTGTTCCATGCGGTGAATTTCTGCCTTGATCTTGTTGTAGCCCTCGCGGGTCATGGGGACGGATTCAACCATGCCTGTCATCCTGAAATGTTCGCAGAAACAAAAAAGAAACCTTTTCCACCCTCAAGTGCTGGAAAAGGCTGTCGTGACGTATCAGTGCGGCCCCATTGTGAACGAGTCCGCAGCGCGCGGCAAGTGCCATCAGCTGATCACCAGGTGGAAACCGTCAAGCGGGTTTCCAGCCTATTCCACGTTTTTTCAGTCTGTTATGTTTCGCACCGTCGGATCCGTCTCGTGCCTCTTATTCAAATCCACATGTCGACATCCAATCGTCTCGCCTCGAATCGCTATCCAGTGACCGTCGTCATTGGTCTGGAGGTTCACGCCCAGCTCAAGACGCAGACCAAGTTGTTCTGTGGTTGCACGACCCATTTCGGAATGCCTGCGAACACTCAGGTCTGTCCCGTTTGCCTAGGCATGCCGGGGGCACTGCCGGTGCTCAACCGCGAAGCCGTTCGATTATCCGTCCGGACGGGATTGGCGCTGAACTGTTCAATTCCGCCACTGACGAAATGGGATCGCAAACAATATTTTTATCCTGATTTGCCCAAAGGCTATCAAATCAGCCAGTTCGACTTGCCGATTTGCGCAGACGGGTACCTCAACATCACCGATCCGGAAGATCCCGATTCCACGCGTCACATCGGTATCATCCGTGCGCACTTGGAAGAAGACGCGGGTAAGAGCCTGCATGATGAATCAGCGGGAGTCTCCGATACGAAGATCGATCTAAATCGCTGCGGTACGCCGCTGCTGGAAATCGTCAGCCAACCCGATCTGCGCTCTGCTGCCGAAGCCAAGGAGTATCTGACCGAACTCAAACTTCTGCTCACGCATCTCGGTGTTTCCGATTGCGAGATGCAGGAGGGCAGTTTGCGGGCCGATGCGAACGTGAACCTGCATCTCGACGTTGATGGCAAAAATGTTGCCACTCCGATTGTAGAGGTCAAGAATCTGAACAGTTTCCGAAACGTTCAGCGGGCGATCGATTATGAAATTGAGCGTCAACTCATCGACTGGGAAGACACCGGCAAGACGATCAACGATGCCCCCAAACGAACTTTCGGTTGGGACGATGCCAAAGAGCGAACGTTTCCACAACGCGAGAAAGAAGAGTCTGCGGATTATCGATACTTTCCCGATCCCGATTTGCTGCCGGTACGGCTGTCGCGTCAATGGATCGACGAAATCGGCGCATCGCTCGGCGAGCTGCCTGCGGTGACGCGGACACGATTGCAGGATCAATACGGACTGAAACTCTACGACGCCGACGTGATCGTCAATCAAGGCCCAGAGATGATCGCGTATTTCGAAACCGCCGCGCAGCAAAGTGGCGACCCGAAGAAGACATCATCCTGGGTGATGCAAGAGGTGATGCGCACGATCAAAGAGCGAGACGTTGACGTGCGGTCGTTTCCCGTTCCTCCGACGCGTCTCGGTGAGCTGATTCAAAAGATCAAGGAGGGCAAGCTCGACAACGCCCGGGCCCGCGACGTGTTCGAACACCTTCTCGACCATGACGTCACCGTCGACGCCGCGCTTGCCGCACTCGGAATCCAAGCGGTCGACGAAAGCGAGTTGGTTGACCTCTGCCGCGAATTGCTAGCGGCGAATCCGCAAGTCATCGAAGATGTGAAAGCAGGTAAACAGCAAGCCGTCGGTGCGTTGATCGGAAAAGCTCGAGCAAAGAATCCAAACGCCAACCCACAATCGGTCCGTCAAACCCTCCTCGACTTGATCGCCCAATCGTAAGTTCCTCAGAACGATCAATCGGAAGTTCGTAGGACGGCGTCGGGGAGCGTGATATCGAAACGTGTCCCTATCATACCGCTGGGCTGGTCGCCTGAATCAGTTGGATCGGCCGTGGGCTCGGCATCGGCGATGCTAATCCGTCCCCCCAACGCATGGGTGACGTTGCGAACCAGGTGCAGCCCCAGACCGGTGCCGGGTTTACTGCGTTCGAGTTCGTTTCCTAATCGCACAAAACGGCCAAAGACTTTACGACGCAAATTGGCAGGAATTCCTCTACCATTGTCACAAACCGAAACGGTCACTTCGCCACTGGCAGCCGCGCTCATTCGGGCGCTCACGCGGACTCGTGGCGGTGTACCTCCATACTTCAATGCGTTGTCGACTAGATTGCGAAACAGAATTTCGACCTGGATCCCCGGTGCCGACAGCACGATCTCGGGGCAATCGATGTGCACCGTTTCAGCTGGAAGTTTGTAACGCACGCATGCATCGGCGCTGACCTTGTTCAACAGGTCGGCCAGATCTAAATCGGTCGCTCCTTCCGATGCCGCGCCACGCTCAATGCGCACCGCCTCGAGCAAATGATCAATTAGCATATCGAGCCGTTCAACATCGTCTAGCATGATCTCGTGAAATTCGACCTGCTGGGCAACGCCGACATCGTGCCGTGTCATCGTCTGCAAATATAGCTTCAGCGACGCGATCGGGCTCTTCAGTTCGTGAGTCACCGCATCAATGAAATTCGATTGCCGACGATTCAAGTTAAACGCTTTCACGCTCAGCGTGAGGTAGGCGATCACTCCCGCTAACACGGCCGCCAGTAGCACAGAGCCGGCCAGCAACATCACCCAGAACAGTGCGGGCGACTCCTTCTCACGCAGTATCCCTAACAGGTTTCCGGTGATCCAGATCGCTCCTAAGATCACAACCAAAACAATCAGCACCACGCCCAGCGTGATGGGTGCGCGAAGCGTGATTGGCCGCATCAGCGGCTTCCCACGCACTCGGGAGTTTGAATTTGCGTCTCCCGCCATGGCCGCTCGACGACCCGAATCAAGATGGTTGGAGACCTGCTCAGACGGCTTTTTCATGGACATGCGATCAGCAGAACTGTGGGCGGCGGGACGCGAACCGGAAAAGAGAGAACGCGCTTCGGATCAGGCGTTTTGGCGTCCGCCTCCCTCGATTGGAAGCTTCAGTGATGTCGCCATAAGACCATTTACGCGGGTTCCGGTCGATTCGTTGAGGGTAGCATTCCGACCGATTCTGGGAAAACAACACCAATTATTCATAAAATTTATCCGCTTGCCGATGACGCGGCCCGCTCAGTCGGCAATAATGAAGCATCCGGGCACCGGACCGGTTCGTGGAAATGGAGATTTCAAATGCGCGCTCAAGCTCCCCAACGTCAGTTCTCCGATCGCGTTCTACGCCAAGTTCGCGCCGACAGTGGTCTGGCGCTCCAACGCGCTCACTTCTGCCTCGAATCCAGTGAGATCATCAATCTCCGTTGCGTCGACGACCGAGGTGAAACCGAGCGGCAGTTCGGAAACCAGCTCTGGTACTTCGAGGGCATCGGCGTGGACGATCACTCCAACCGGCGCAATATTCATGGGGTCGTTGAGTATTCGATCCAGTTCGGCGTTCAAGAAATTGTCGAAGACGGGGTATTTGACGCGGCGGGCGAGCGTGAGCGATTTCGAAGTCTCTACAATCGTGAAGTCAATACGCCTACATGGCGCCAGCCCGCCAACCGGCTGTTGCTCGCGGCGGTACTCGCCATGACGGCAGCAGTGCTGGCGTCAATGATCTTGCGGACTTGGCTCACGTGAGCCATTCGGGATCACTCGCCTCTCGCATTATCTCAGTCGACGGTTTGGAAAAAACCTATCACGGCGGCGGTCTACTGCGACGCGGAGATGTCAACGCGTTGCAAGGTGTGAGTTTGCATGCAAATGCAGGTCAGATCTTTGGCCTCCTCGGTCCCAACGGAGCTGGCAAGACGACGCTCATTAAAGTGCTGCTGGGCGTAATCCGAGCAACGGGCGGACGAGCCTCTTTATTTGGCTTACCAGCCGGATCGACCGAAGCACGCCGTCGCGTAGGCTATCTCCCCGAATCACTACGCGTCGATCGGCATCACACGGCGCGGACTGCGTTGAAATTCTATGGCAAACTGAGTCGCCTGGACTCTCCGGCAATCACCCGCCGTAGCGACGAACTACTCGACCTGGTTGGCTTGGCTGGTCGTGATCGCGAAAGCGTGAAGCGTTTCAGCAAAGGCATGCTGCAACGGCTCGGTCTCGCCCAAGCACTTATGCACGATCCCGACCTCTTGATTCTAGACGAGCCCACCGATGGACTCGACCCGGTCGGCCGAAGTGATGTCCGCCGCATCGTCGAGCAGTTGCGGGATGCTGGGAAAACGATTTTTTTAAACAGTCATATCCTGCACGAGGTCGAGCTGATCTGCACCCATCTGGCGATCATGGCGAAGGGGCGAGTATTGGCAACGGGGCCGATTGCGGAGATGGTCGGGCAACTCGGCCCAACGTCTGCTCCGGTCATGGTCGAGCTGGAATTTGAATTACCATCACAGAGTGATTTCGCGGACGCGGCATCGACCACTGGCCAGCGGCGGGAGCGAGTAACATCCCGAGTGCTGCAGTCCGCGATCGGTGAAAGTATTGTCTGGATTGGCGATGGCGACGAATCGGACGCCACACGCTACCGTTGCCACCTCAGTTGCGAGCATCGCGCTGGGCTGGACGCGATTGTGGACCAGATTCGGGACATTGGCGGATCCTTGATACGGCTGGTCCCTCATCGCCAATCACTCGAACAAACTTTCATGCGACTTGTCCATGAGCAACATCAAGACGGCGGGACATGAGGCCTTACGTAGCGATTATCAGCGATTCGTTTCGTGCCGCGCTCGCATCCCGGGTGCTGTGGGCGGCCTTTCTAGCAATCTGGGTGCTGCTCGCGACGCTCGCTCCAATCGGGCTGCGTGAAGACTACACGACAACTTTCCGTTGGTTCGATGTCTATAACGGCACCCGAATGAAAGCGTTGCTTGCTCAAGGCATCGTCGATCCTAAAGTGCGCGACCTGCCGATCGGACGAATCGCCGGGGCCATGCCAGAGGACTTGTTGCGTGAACTGCGCCGCGTCGGCGAAGGCGACGAGGTGCGCATCCGACTCGACCTATTGACCGGTGCCCTCAACGAGCTGATCGAAAGCGATGCCATGGGCGCTCCGTCGCCCGCATCACCGTCGATCGATGAAGTCCCGCCTGCTGCGCCGAAACGCGATTGGTACAGCGCAGACGCTTGGTCATCGACGGTTCGATTGCGAGAACTGCGCCAACTCGATGGTACTCCCGACACCGAACTTTCCGACTCACTGCGTCGGCGGCGGAGCCGGCTGCGGATCGAGGCGGCATTGCCTGGGGTTTTCGAATCACGGAGCTCCCGCTCAGTCGTATTGACCTATGCGGGGCTGGAGTTCCCCACTGATTTTCAGATCGATCAGGCGCAGTTTGACACGCTCTTCAATCAGTTTGTCATTCCTCTCTTGGTGAACTGGCTGCTAGGTTTAGTGTTGGTTTTCCTGGGTGTGCTCGTCACCGCGTCGATCATTCCCGACATGTTGCAAACCGGATCGCTCCATTTGCTGCTGAGCAAGCCGATCACGCGCAGCGGATTGTTAATCAGCAAGTTCATCGGCGGCTGCGCCTTCGTCACGCTCTGCGTGTCCCAGTTAGTTCTTGGTCTGTTTCTGATCGCCGGATGCCGACTCGGAGTTTGGAATGGTCGGATTCTGTGGTGCATTCCCATTTCGGTCGTTATCTTCGCTGTGTTTTTCAGCATATCTGTTCTGGCGGGTCTGAAATGGCGGTCGCCCATCATTTCGATTGCAGCAGCGGGCGCATTGGCAGCGGTTTGTATGGTGGTCGGTATCGTCGGTGGCGTAGTCAACGCTCGCGTCGTCGCGCCCGACCGGATCACCGGGATGACGTTGGCGGGGGAGGACCTGTTTGCTGCGACGAGCGGCAGTGGGCTGGTGCATCTGCACGCAGAGGCAAAACAGTGGTCACCCGTGATCGACAGTGAGGCCGGTTCCCATGACCGTGTACTGCGTCCCGTCGCACTTGACAACGACCATGTTATGACGGCGCGAAATCGAAACGGTCGTTTTAATCCCTTCGGCTCCGGATCACTCGATTTGGTCGTCTTATCGCGAGCCGATGGCTGGAAACCCCAGCCCAGCTTGAGATTGCCGATCGCAACGGAACGACTACTGGATATCGATCCTCAAACGATCATTGCCATCAATACGGCCGATCTTTTGGTAACCAACCGCGCCGCGGTACTCCGAGCGGCGGGGGAGGAACTGATCGATTCTCCCGACGACGCAGCTTCCCTCGTGGCGGACGACGCGGCCGACAACGGCCAAGCAAAACGCAGTCCGCGCCCGGCCGCCTCGGTCAGTTCGTGGCTGAAGTCGCTCATCACCATGCAGGGCGGCGCGACGGAATCGTTTACGTCCATTCTGCCTGCCGACGTTGTCCTGAATGCACCCTTTCGGATCGCGCAAGTCCCCGGGCAGCGAAGCTTGATCGTCTTGACCGCCGACCGACTGCAGCGAATCGATGCCAATGGCGCGGGGGTCAACGCAACTTGGGCAACAACGGCGAGTACTGACATGCCGCGAGTGACCGATCGAGCAGCGCCCGTGCTGGCAGCTTCACGGCGCTGGGTCGTCGTTGCACAAGGTGAGCAAGCTTTCCAAATCTTCGACGCCCAAACGTTGCGGCCAGCGGGACAGTGGGATTCACGCCAGCGACAAGACGCCGTGCCCGGCACACCGCTGGAATTCGTCGCGATTTCAGATGACGGTTTTCTGTTGCGAACATCCTCGGGACACTGCGACATTGTCCGCGTGCAGGCCGGGAAAATGCAGCCCACGATCAGGTTACCGATCGACGAAATCGAATCGATCTACTGGCGCAATCCCACGTCGCAAACGGACGCCGGGCAACTGATGATCGCCCACGATGTCGACCGGATCACTCGATTTTCAGTTACCATACCGAGCAATTCGACGGATGAATTTGAGACTACTGTCGAAGAGTCCGTTGCGCCAGCGTTGTCGGTGTGGCGGTGGGTTGACTTTTACGTAATCGGCAGCTTGGAATGGCTGACGCCTCAAGTCTTGCAGCTCGGTGACACGTCGGCTGCGATGGTTTCAGGCAATCATTCGCTCGTTATTGGTGGTGGTGATTCGGGAACTCCAGAAGTCGTTCGCTACCGTATCGCTGGTCCCCTCTTGAGCTGCGGGATCTTCGTCGCAGCAGTGATGACGATCGCTTGCGTTTATTTTTCAAGTAGTGATTATTAAGGGTTTGGGTCGAGTGTCTGAGTCTCCGCAAAGCCAACTGGCTGAATCGACAACGCCCACAGGACTGAATAAATCCCATTTGCGGGAACCTAGCGTTTATCGCTCAGCAGTTGATTGGTGGCTAGCCGTGCTGCTGTCCTTTCCGATCCTAGCGGCAGCGATGATCGGCGTCGTGTTGATGGCTAATGATCGACCTGCCGATGCATCGAGCATGTTCCTGACCGCAACGGCGACACTGCTTGTCACCGGTGTTTTTGTGGTTCCGTGTCGCTACACTTTCCTCAACGATGCTCTCTCCATCCGCTGCGGGGTGATCTGTTACCAGGTCTCTTATGATTCGATCCGAGACATCAAACGCTCATCGACCCTGCGGAGCGGCCCAGCCATGTCGCTCCGTCGCGTGGCAATCCAAACCGACCGCCGGGAGTATATCGTTTCGCCAGTGAGGCGAGAACAGTTTATGGACCAGTTAAAAAGGCATTCGACCCATCTCCATGCGCCGCGAGAGAATTAAAGCGCGCGACCTGGAGGATTGAAACAACACCTTGTGCCACGATTTTCGACGAGTTCGGTAGCAGAGTGACACGGCGAGATGGAGGGCCTACAAACGTTCATCCACCGCCGACCAGCGTCACGACTTCGACGCGGTCGCCGTCGGCCACCATGTACTGACCATGCTGCTCGCGTGGCACGACGTCCTCATTCACTTCAACCGCCAAGTAATTCTTGGGCACGTCGACGTTTTGAATCAGCTCGTCGATCGACATGGCGCGATCGACTTCTGTGGCGGTACCATTGACAGTGATCTTGATCATGATTTTTCGTCAAAGGCAGCATCGAAGGCAACGTTCGATGGCGAGAAGTCGAGTTTTTTCGTAAACGCGCAAGCTTCCCGAGCTCCAAAGGTACGCTCCATTCCGGAGTCTTCCCACTCGATCGACAGCGGGCCGTCGTAGCCAATCACGTTGAGTGCGCGGATGATCTCTTCAAAGTTCACGCCGCCTCGCCCAGGACTGCGGAAGTCCCAACCCCGACGTGGGTCGCCGAAGTTGAGGTGACTGCAGTTGATCCCGGACTTGCCGTCGAGCGTCACGATTGCGTCCTTGATATGGACGTGATAAATGCGGTCGGGGAACGCGCGGATAAACTGGACTGGATCAATGCCCTGCCAAATCAAGTGGCTGGGGTCAAAGTTGAATCCGAATTCGGGACGGTGATCGAGGGCTTCGAGTGCTCGCTGAGCGGTGTAGATATCGAAGGCAATTTCCGTCGGATGGACTTCCAGCGCGAAGCGTACGCCGCACTGGCCGAACACATCGAGAATCGGATTGAATCGCTCGGCGAGCAAGTCAAATCCCGCATCCAACATGCTCTCGGGAACCGGCGGGAATGAATAGAGCAAGTGCCAAATACTGCTGCCGGTGAAGCCGTTAACAACGTCGACACCAAATTTCTGGGCAGCGCGGGCCGTGTTAGCGAGTTCTTCGGCAGCGCGGGCATTGACCGATACCGGATCCCCGTCGCCCCACACGTGCTCAGGCAGAATCGACTTGTGGCGTTCGTCAATCTTGTCCAAGACGGCTTGGCCGACCAAGTGAGCACTGATCGCGTGGCACTGCAGATTGTGCTTGGCAAGCAATGCATGCATCTTGTCACAGTAGTCGTCCTCAGCGAGGGCCCGGTCGACTTCGAAGTGATCACCCCAGCAGGCCAGTTCGATGCCGTCGAATCCGAAATCAGACGTCATCGCCGCGAGTTTTTCGATCGGTAAATCGGCCCACTGGCCAGTAAACAAGGTGACGGGACGAGGCATGAATGACTCCGAAGGGTGAGGTGGTACTAGACGGGTTCGCCCTAGGATAACGGAGTCAGTCACCCCGTTGTAGCACCCCATTGAGCAGGTGGATCTCTGCGAAACAGCCGAGCGATCCCTGATTTCGGGTCCCGGAGAAACACGGCAACTTAGTTGATTTGCACTGGATTGGTGGCTTGCTTGATTTTGGCTCGCATCAGGTCCGTGGGTGCGTCCTTGCCGGTGAACAGCCGGAACTGGTAGGCCGCTTGGCGGACGAACATATCCACCCCCGTGATAATCCTCGCCCCAGCCTGTTTCGCGTACTTGATGAGCACGGTGTTCTCGGGATTGTAAACTGTATCAAAGACGACCATGTACTCATTGATTGAATTCATGTTGTACGGCGAGACGTCGACGTTAGGATGCATGCCGACTGGCGTGCCATTGACGAGAAGATGCGCTTTGACCTCGTGACGCTGTTCCCAAGGAATGCTTCGGCAGCCAATCTCATGGGCGAGCGATTGGCTGCGTTCCTCCGTCCGCGATGACACATAGACGTCACATTTACGTTGCCGCAGCCCCCAAGCGATTGCGCGTGAAACGCCGCCAGCGCCGAGGATAAGTGCGACTTTTCCCTGCATCGAGTTCTCTTGCCCACGTTTGATCGCGAAGGTTTCTTCGATACAGTCCATCGCGGCGCGGTAGTCAGTATTGTAACCGAGTCGATCTTCGCCGTTGAAGATCATCGTGTTGATGGCACCGATTCCCGTTGAACTTGCCTCCGCCTGGGTGCAGTAATCCAACGCCGCTTCCTTGTGTGGAATCGTGATGCTGATCCCCTCAATACCGATACTATGACAACAATTCATGAATGTTTGCAGATCGTCCTTCGGTACTCGCAGGGGGAGATACCGCGCATTCAGTTCAGCGTCGATGAATGCGGAATTATGAATCAACGGGCTGTAGCTGTGCCCAACAGGATCGGCGATCACACCGAACAGCGCCGTATCGGGCGTGATCGACTCATAGTGATAGGTGTTATTCATCTCCTTCCAGTTAATCTGGCCTGGAGCAAGTTTCTTATCCGCGCTGAATGTGGCATACGTGAAAGGAGAGCCAACGCGGTTGGATAGAATCCGTGTGATCATGCCCATCTCGCCCATACAAATCCCGATCGTGGGAATGCGAGATTTTTCAACCAGCTGAATCATTCGAACGTTGTCCGAGAACGTATTGGCCATCGTGGCGATCTTAACGATATCGGCGTCTTCCTCAGCCATCGCGGCATGAATTTCCTCGAGTTCATCGGGTGTGCCGCTAAAATCGTGGTAGCTGATGATTCGTTTCGTCGAGCCATACCGGGGAATTTGAGCTGCCACGTCAGCCTCGATATCGACATACTCCACGCCGGTAGCGATCGCGCTGCGGAGCAACATCAAGCGTTCCTGTTCCGATTTTTCCCAGCGACCTCCGTCCTCCTTCCGACGCGCCGTCAGCACGACGGGTCCAGGACGATCGCCAACCAGTCGTTTCAGATTGACCGCGCGAGTGATGTAATCCAGCCGCAGTTCTACCAATTCAGCTCCCTGTTCAACGAGAAACTGATGTTCGGCGATCATTCGTTGATGGCGGGCGCGACCCAGACTGACACAAATCATTAACAAAAAGCTCGAAAGACAGAAAAAAATCATCAGATGACTGGACTCGACCCGGGCCCAGACACCCTATAATAGTCGAACCGGTTTCGACCAGGGAGCCTTCGAAGCTGAACAATCCTCCATGGCGCTGCCGTATAACGGCGCCGCCTATCGCGTCAGGGGCGCAGCCGTAGAAAGGCAAGACTCTGTCCGTGGTCATGGATGAGATCACTGAAACGTTAGATTTGAAATCGAAAAATGCAGATTGCAATGAATGACCGTCCCACCCCCGTCATCATGTTTCTCGTGATGGCGTGCTGCTCACTTGCGCCGATTGCTTCCGCCGACCCCCCTCCATCCAGGGCATTAACGAGCTGGACGATCGCCCGGGCAGACAGCGGCGCTAGCGGGGCGATCAAGCGTACCTTGCCCACAAACCTGCGTTTGCTCTGGGAGACCGAGACGGCCGAGGCAATTGAAACGACACCGGTCAGCAACGGTAAGCTGATTTTCGTCGATGATGTCATGGGCGGCGTCGAGGCACTCGATCTGGTAACAGGCCGATCAAAATGGAGACGCGAATTCGATACTGGTTTCGTTGCCTCGCCCGGACTCTTTCTGCCGGGTTCAGTCAATCCCGATAAGCTCGGATCGATTTCCCCGATTCCCGTCGTCGCCAATGCCGAGACTGCACCAGGAACCCCGCAAAACCGTGAAATGCTGGTCGTCGGGGACGTGGAAGGGAACATCCATGCGCTCGATTCATTTTCCGGTGAGACCGTCTGGACGTACTCGACGGAAGGCGAAATTAGCGCCAGCCCCGCTTTTTTTGCCGTGCCTCGCGGTGAGAAATTCAAAATTCGGGTATTGCAATCCAGCCAGGACGGCAGCCTGTACTGCCTCGATGCCGCCGACGGGAGATTGGTTTGGAAGTATCAAACGGATGACCAAATCCGCTGCTCGCCATCGATTGCAGCTGGAAAAACTTTCCTGGGCGGCTGCGACGGTCAACTACATGTGATCGATCTCGCCACCGGCAAAGCGGCCCGTGAACCCATCCCGCTGGGCGGTCCGACCGGCAGCACACCCGCCGTCGGTGGCGACGAGGTGTTTCTGCCGATCATGGACGGCACGGTGTTTGCTTTCAACCCCTCATCAGGTGACGTCCTGTGGCGGTATGAGGACCCCGATCGGCCGCAAGAATATCGCAGCAGCGCCGCGATCGGTGCAAACCTTGTCATTATTTCCAGTCAGAACAAACATATCGACGCTCTGGATCGAAAGTTGGGCACGCATGTCTGGCGAAAGACACTCAGGCGGCGAGCCGACGCCTCACCGTTGATCGCCGGCGATGATGTCTGGATCGCGGCAACGGACGGTTTACTGTTAAGATTGTCACTGGCGGACGGCGAAGAAAAGTGGTCGTTTGAATCACGCGGCAAATTCATGGCGGCGCCCGCTATCGTGGGCAATCGGCTGATTATTGCGGATGATGATGGTGTCGTCCGCTGTTTTGGACCTTAGCAGTTTTCCAAAATTGCCGTTCTGCGAACGTCTCATCAATTCGCTGGAAGCCACGAACACCTTTCGCATTTGTCCGACCAGCGAACCCCATGCTACCTGAACCTTCCCTCTCCACCCTGGACCTTCTCCGCCATGACGAGCACCTCGAGCGACGACAAAACCGAAGTGGGCAGCGTTTTTATCTCCAACTACCCACCCTACAGCCAGTGGAGCGCGGATGCTCTCGATGACGTCCGCGCCGCCATGCAGTCGCCACCGGCGAACGAAAATCCACTCGGGCTCTATTTGCACATCCCCTTTTGTCGCAAACGTTGCAAGTTCTGTTACTTCAAGGTCTTCACGGACGTCAATGCAACCGAAGTCCAGAGATACGTGGACGCGTTATGCAATGAGATTTCCATGGTCAGCAAATTGCCCGTGATGGGCGAGCGACCGTTTCGTTTCGTTTACTTCGGTGGCGGCACGCCGAGTTTTCTCTCTCCCAAACAACTCACCAAGCTCGCTGACCGGTTGCACGAACACATTACCTGGGACGGTGCCGAAGAGGTCACCTTTGAATGCGAACCCGGAACACTCAGCGAGACCAAGGTCAAAACGCTTCGGGAAAAACTAGGCGTCACGCGCATCAGTCTCGGTATCGAGAATTTCAATGACACGCTGCTTGAGGACAACGGTCGGGCACACCTGTCCAAGCAGGTTTTTGCAGCATGGGACTGGATTGAGGCGGCTCAGTTTCCCAACGTCAACATTGACTTGATCGCGGGCATGGTCGGCGAGACCTGGGATAACTGGCGTGAAAACATTCGTCGCACGATCGACATGTCACCCGAAAGCGTCACGATCTATCAGATGGAACTGCCGTTCAATACGATCTACAGCAAGGACATGCTCGGCAATCATACCGAGAGCCCTGTCGCACCTTGGCAATTGAAACGTGACTGGGTCGACTTCGCCTTCGATGAACTGATTGGTGCCGGCTACAAAGTCAGCAGTGGATACACGCTCGTCAAGGATACCGGAAAAGTCAATTTTTCGTATCGGGATAACTTGTGGCGTGGTGCTGATTTAATCGCTACCGGCATCGCAAGTTTTGGACATGTCGGCGGCGTTCATTATCAGAACTTGCCGCATATGCCTGGATACCTTGAGACGATCGAAGCGGGCGACCTGCCGCTGGGGCGCGGCTATGTCCCCACACAGCATCAATCGCTGATCCGCGAAATGATTCTGCTGCTCAAACGTGGCTTCCTCGAACGTGATTATTTCCTCGACAAGTTTGACACCGATATCGTCGCCGCCTGGCGTGACCAGTGGAATCAGTACGTTGAACAGGGGCTAGTTGAGATTGATGACAAGGAAGTCCGACTGACGCGGGAAGGCTTGCTACGAGTCGACTCGCTCTTGTCCGCATTTTTCGAGCCCGAGCATCAGAACGTGCGGTACACCTGAGCATCCACGACAGTCGTCATACCTCCTAGCGATTTGCTGGTTTTCATCGTACGTCTCCGCTGACCGTTGCATTGCAGACGAATGACCATCTCGGGCGCAAACGCGCCCTTGGATTGGAACTTAACATCGCTTACGTCACAGTGAATGTGTCTAGGATTCTCGGGCAAGCGATCGGCCGTCGATGCTGGATCAGCCGCTGGGGCACAGCACCTCCCACCGCAGTTGCTGCCGCTGACGCGTAACTGCGAGGAGACGCGCATCGATCCTTCGTCGATCCAGCAGCGGGTGCAGTTCTCGCCTCGATCTTATCTGCGCTCATCGAACTTACTTATCTGCGCTCATCGAATAAGTTTATTGCAGTGGGTTAAGTACATACCTTGTTGCAAATGCGGTTGAGTGAGTAAAGTAGGGATCGACCGTGAGTTTCCCACCTAACCGTTGCATTTGAACACGTTCCCAGAGGCCGGGTTTTCCCGTATTTGATGTCCGATTCCAAAACCGTCGCCGAAGTCGAAGTCGCCCAAAACGAAGTCGCCCAACAGCTCGGCGAACTGCAACGATCCGCCGACATCGATGTCAATGCTTACGAAACCCAGGAATGGCTGAGCTCGCTCGAATACGTGCTCGATAGTCAGGGCCCGGAACGCGTCAATTTTCTCATCGATCAGCTCCGCGATCGCGCCGCCGAGCATGGCGTCTCCCTCACCGCCGATACGTCGACCCCTTACGTCAACACGATCCCGCCCAGCGCACAGCCGGCGTATCCGGGCAACCGAGAACTCGAAAGACGAATCAAATCAATTATTCGCTGGAACGCCATGGCGATGGTTGTACGGGCTGGAAAACGCGGTGGCGGGGTGGGGGGACACATCAGCACATTCGCCAGTAGCGCGACGCTCTACGAAGTTGCGTTCAACCATTTCTTCAAAGGCCGCGGCGAAGATGGTTACTCGGGTGACTCGGTCTATTTCCAAGGCCATGCGTCGCCAGGGATGTACTCGCGAGCATTCGTCGAAGGGCGGCTGGACGAATCCAAGCTCGAAAATTTTCGCCGGGAACTTGAAGAGGACGGTGGCCTGAGCAGCTATCCCCACCCGTGGTTAATGCCTGATTTCTGGGAATATCCAACCGTCTCGATGGGCCTGGGGCCGATCATGGCGATCTATCAAGCCCGCTTCAACGAATACCTCAATGATCGGGGACTCAAAAACACCAAGGGCCAAAAAGTCTGGGCGTTCCTCGGCGACGGTGAATGCGACGAGCCCGAAACTCTCGGCGCGATCGGTTTGGCGTCGCGCGAAAAACTTGACAACCTGATTTTCGTCATTAACTGTAACCTCCAGCGTCTTGACGGTCCCGTACGTGGCAATGGCAAGATCATTCAAGAACTCGAATCGATCTTCCACGGTGCGGGATGGAATGTGATCAAGGTCATCTGGGGGAGTGAGTGGGATGAATTGCTCGCTCGCGACACGACGGGTTTGCTCGCTAAACGGATGAATGAGGTGGTCGATGGCCAGTACCAGAAATACACATCGATGCCCGGCAGCTACATCCGCGAACACTTTTTCGGTAAATACCCCGAACTGCTAGAGTTAGTGAAGCACCTCTCAGACGAGAAGCTCGAAAAGATTCGTCGCGGTGGCCACGATCCAGAAAAGGTCTATGCCGCGTACAAGCAAGCCACGGAGATGAACAACGGCAAGCCCACCGTGATTCTGGCGAAAACGGTCAAGGGCTATGGGCTCGGCGAAGCCGGTGAGGGCCGCAACGTTGCCCACAATCAAAAGAAGATGAACGAGGCCGAACTGCTCGAATTCCGCACCCGCTTCGGTATCCCGATTAGCGACGAGGAAGTCGGCAACGCTCCGTTCTACAAGCCACCGGCCGGCGGTGCCGAAATGAAGTACTTGCAAGCCCGCCGGGAAGAACTGGGGGGTTACTTGCCGAGTCGGCCGACGACGCACCCGACGCTGGAAGTCCCCTCGATGGAGGACTTTGCCAAACTGGTCAAGAAACTCGAAAACAAGAGTATCAGCACGACGTTCGCGGCAGTCCAAACGCTGATCGCGATGTGCCGCGACAAAAAAATCGGCAAGTACGTTGTGCCGATCGTGCCCGATGAATCTCGTACCTTCGGCATGGAGGGCATGTTCCGCCAGTTCGGTATTTACGCTCACGCGGGCCAGAACTACGAACCAGCCGATTCGGAGCTGATTTCCTATTATAAGGAAGCTCAGGACGGTCAAATCCTCGAAGAAGGCATTACCGAGTGCGGCTCCATGAGCAGCTTCAACGCCGCTGGAACGGCATACAGTTGCCACGGCGTTACCATGATCCCGTTCTTCATCTACTACAGCATGTTCGGTTTCCAACGGATCGGCGATTCGATTTGGGCCGCCGCCGATATGCGTGCCAAGGGTTTCCTCGTTGGCGGAACCGCAGGGCGAACGACGCTCAACGGAGAGGGTCTGCAGCACCAAGACGGCCATAGCCTGCTTAATGCGATCGCATTCCCCACCGTGCGTGCCTATGATCCAGCATTTGCATACGAGGTCGTCGTGATCGTGCAAGAAGGCATGCAGCGAATGTTCGTCGACAACGAGCAGTGCATTTACTACATCACCGCTGAAAACGAAGAGTACATGCACCCGGAGATGCCCGCCGACTGCGAAGAAGGCATCATCAAGGGGATGTATAAGTTTAAGAGTGTCGACGTCGATGGCAGCAAACAACGTGTGCAACTGTTCGGCAGCGGCGCGATTCTCAATTGCGTGCTGAAGGCACAGGGAATTCTAGCGGAGAAGTACTCGATCGCGTCGGACGTCTGGAGCGTCACCAGCTACACTCAGCTTCGCCGTGACGCGGGCGCTTGTGAACGCTGGAATCGTCTGCACCCGACCGAAAAACCCCGTCGCAGCTACCTCGAAGAAACGCTGGACGGAATCGAAGGCCCCTTCATCTCGGCCAGCGATTATGTGCGAGCCCTCGCAGAGCAGTTGACACCGTGGATTCCCGGCGACTACTACGTGCTCGGTACCGACGGCATGGGCCGCAGCGATACCCGCGAGTCGTTGCGACGTCACTTCGAAGTCGATGCCGAATCAATCGTGATCGCCACGCTTTATCAACTCGCAAAAACCGGCGACCTGGAAATGTCCGATGTCGCCAAAGCAATTGAGGATCTCGACTACAATCCCGATAAGGTTGATCCTTACTTCGCTTGAAACGTAACGAAGTATCGGCGGCATCTGGCCACTGTGCGTTTAACGGTGGTGCGATGCTGCTGCTACGAAGAGCCCTGAACCATTTTTTTTCCTGAACCCGTCTTTCTTCTCATGCAAATTAAACTTCCTGAACTTGGCGACGGAATCGAATCCGGCGACGTCCTTGAGATTTTCGTTACTCTCGGCGATGTGATTGAAGAGGGTCAGGACATCGTCGAGATGGAGACAGATAAGGCGACTGTGCCGGTTCCGTCGAGCGCCGCAGGCAAGATCACCAAGATATCGGTCAGCGAAGGCGACACGGTGCCCATTGGTGGCGTTCTGTTAGAAGTCGAAGCGACTGCGGGAGCGGGCGAAAAGACCGAGCCGGACGAACCCAAGACTGAAGCGAAAACGGAGCCCAAGCCCGAAACCAAGGCAGAGTCCCAGACTGAAACCAAACCGGAGTCGAAGCCTGAAACCCAGTCAGAACCAAAGCCCGAATCGGAAGCGAAACGGGCGCCCGCTGCTGCTCCCCCGAGTCAGCCCGCCGCACCGCGGGCCCCGGTTGCTCCGGCGACCATTGAACATGCTTCTACGGATGCCGGCGCGATTCCCGCTGGCCCCGCCATCCGAAAACTGGCTCGGGAAACAAGTGTTGATTTGGGCAGTGTCCGCGGTACAGGCCCAGGCGGCCGGATTACCCGTGACGATGTGCTCGCTGCTGTGAGATCGGCCACGCAGTCGAAGGCCGCGCCCGTTCCGAGTGGTGGCGGGGCTTCACCACGTCCAGCGCGCCCCGCCGCAACTACCTCGGTGGATCTGCCAGGGACCGCCGACCAAGATGAATTCGGTCCGATCCGGCTCGAGCGAATGAGCAAAATTCGCAAAACGATCGCGAATCAGATGCATGCGTCCTGGTCGAACGTCCCGCGCGTCACGAATTTTGACGATGCTGACATCACCGATCTCGAGCGGCTGCGCCAGTCCAGTAAAGACGACTACGCCGCTCAAGGCTTGAAGCTGACGACGATGCCATTCTTAATCAAAGCGGTGGCGACGGCGCTGCGGCACCATCCCACCATCAATGCGGTGATCGATAGTGAGAACGAACAGATTGTCTACAAGGATTACGTCAATATCGGCATCGCGGTGGACACCGATCGCGGTCTCGTTGTGCCAGTTTTGAAAGACGTTGATCGCATGGGCATTCCCGACATCGCGCGCGGACTCGCCGAGACAGCAGGCAAGGTCCGCGGGGGCCAGTTCGCGGTCAGCGATCTCAAAGGCGGCTCCTTCACGATCAGCAACCTCGGAGCCATCGGCGGCCAGTACAGCACGCCGATTGTTAACATTCCCGAAGTCGCGATTTTGTTGGTTGGACGTAGCCGGAAACTGCCCGTCGTGATGCCCGACGACTCGATCCAACCACGGCTGATGATGCCGCTGAGCTTGTCGTACGATCACCGCCTCGTCGACGGCGGAACAGCCGCCCGGTTCCTCAACGACGTGATCGGATACTTACAAGCTCCCAGCCGGTTACTATTGGCGCTCTAGCGTTGCGTCAGCCCCAAAGCTCTAGCAGTCCGCCACTCTCCTCCAACCCAAGAATTCTCGTTGGCGTTTGCACGTACAACGAGGTGGGGAATGTTCGCGAATTGCTGCGGCAGATTCATGCCGCTTTGCCGTCCGCCGATGTGCTCGTTGTCGATGACGACTCACCTGATGATACCGCAGTAGCCGTGCGTGAATACGCCCGCGAACAGGGTGGTCCAGTTTCAATCAAGTGCCTAGTCCGCAATCAACGTGGACTCGGAGGCGCCATTCGCACGGCGATGACGACGGCTATCGAAGGTGGCTACGATTTGTTTTGCAATCTTGATGGCGATCTGTCGCACAGCCCCGCCGATCTGCCCCGACTTGTTGCCGCCGTCGCGGCTGGCGCTGACGTCGCCGTCGGATCGCGATACGTCGCTGGCGGCCAGATCGTGGGGTGGCCCCTGCGGCGCAAGTGGATGAGCTATGTGATCAACACGATCACGCGCCGCCGATTACGACTTCCAGTCCGCGATGCCAGTGGGTCCTTCCGCTGTTATCGGGTCAGTCGACTGGCTCTAATCGATCTCAGCGACCAATCCTACGAAGGATATGCGTTTATCCAAGAAGTCCTCCTGAGACTTCATCGGACTGGCGCCCAGTTCGCTGAAGTCCCGATCACGTTCACTGAACGCGTTCGCGGTGAGAGCAAACTGAGTTTCCGCGAAGCAATCCGCTCCGGCTGGACCATCATCACGATGAAGTGAACGAAAAGGGATCCGAGACTTCCACACTGGTGCGCTGGAAAATAGTCTAAAATAACATGCTCTCACTTTCACGCTCTCTCACTCGGGCACTTAGTTAATGAATACTCCCCTCTCGCGTCGCAGCATCCTGGCCGCTTCCCTCACCACCGCTGCTGGAACCACGGCTCTCGCTGCCCGAACACTTCGTGGTGAAGAATCCAGATCGTCGGATACCGCGACGAAGGCCGTCAATGCCCAGACGGGGCGTCTTAACCAGTCGGTTTGCAAGTGGTGTTACGGTGACATGACGCTCGACGAATTGGCGTCGCATGGCAAAGCGATGGGCCTGGTTGGCATTGACCTGCTCGGTCCCGCTGACTTTCCTACACTGAAGAAACATGGCTTGGTTTGCACGATGGTCGGATCGCACTCTCTCGATAAGGGTTTATGCGATACGAAGTTTCACGACGAAGCACTAGAGAAAATGAACGCGGCGATTCAGGCTACTTCGGCCGAAGGTTGGAAGAATGTGATCTGCTTCAGCGGAAATGCACGCGGAATCGATCGCAAAACGGGCATGAAGAACTGCATCGAGGCACTTAGGAAAATCGTGCCCGTTGCCGAAGCCGCCAACGTGACGCTGCAGATGGAACTGCTTAACAGCAAAGTCGACCACGCCGACTACATGTGCGACAATAGCGAGTGGGGTGTTGAGCTCGTCAAACGAGTCGCCAGTGATAATTTCAAGTTGCTCTATGACATCTATCACATGCAGATCATGGAAGGCGACATCATCCGCACGATTGAAAAGAATCATTCGTATTACGGTCATTACCATACCGCAGGTAACCCAGGTCGCCACGAACTCGACGACACGCAAGAACTATTCTACCCACCGATCGCTCGCGCAATCGCTGACACGGGCTACCAGGGATTTTTTGCGCACGAGTTCATACCGGCTGGCGAACCCCTCACCGGCCTCCGCAACGCCGTCGCCCAGTGTACTGTGTGAATAACGGAACCCCGGGCGATGCCCTGGGCTTTCATAGCGATGCCCCTTCGGGGCGGAGGGCACAGGAAGAGTCCGCTCGAAAGCGAAGACACATAAAAAAAGGGAAGACCGGATAAACCGGCCTTCCCTCATTTTTTCGAAACGACTTGATCGGTCGAGGATGGTTTAGTCTTTTGAGTCTTCCATTTCCGTTTCGGCACCCTTGGGGGTGTTGTCGTCGTATTTGGCTTCGGGGATTGCGTCGCTGTCACGAACGGGGACGACCTCATGGTAAACAGCGAACTCTTCGTCTTGCGACTCGTTTTCTTGGCTGACGGCTTCTTCGGTCACGTTTGCCGCTGCTGAAATGGCCTCGATGACCTTACGTTCCACGATCTGGTTTCGCAGTGCGTCCATTTGACCCGATTTTTCGAATCGAGCGCGGATCTTGCGGGGCGACGAATCGCTTTGTTCGGCAATCAGCTGGATCTCGGATTCGAATTCCTCTGGCAGAGCATCGATGTTTTCATTCTCGGCAATTTGCTCGAGGATGAAGTGTTCTCGCAACGACGCTTCGGTGCCTGCCTGCAGATTTTGGCGGCTGGCGTTGACGAAGCGGCGAACCATGTCCTCATCGAAACCGCTGCGGCGGAACTCCATGACCTTGCGTTCGAGCTCGCGTTTGGTCTGGCGACGAACAAGAGCGGGTGGCAATTCAAAGTCAGCGTCGGCGAGCAGCTGGTCGACGATCGAGCTCCGCATGGCTTGCTCGGTGCGAAAGTTGGCTTGGCGTTCGAGCGAGTTGCGTACGAAGTCACGAAGCTCGGCTTCGGATTCAAATTCACCGAGCTCGTCCAAGAAATCAGCCGTGAGCTGAGGTAATTCGAGCTTCAGGACTTCAACAACGGTAAACTCGACATCAATTTCCTTGTTCTGCATCGCCTCATCGCTGTGGCCTTCGCTGAGTTTCGCTTTGCCGGTGATGACCTCGCCCTCTTTTACGCCGGTCATCAATTCGCCGAAGTTGGCACAAACGGCGTCGGAGAGGCTCAGCCGATTCGCTAGCGTGACACGCTCTTCGTCCATCTCCGAGAGAACGCGATCGCCATCACGGTAAATTGCCGTGATCAGCAGCTTGTCGCCCATTTCAGCAGGCTCGTCACTGGCCTCGAGCGTCGCGTAACGAGCCAAAACTCGACGGAGAGACTCGTCGATATCTTTTTCGGTTATTTCTTCAACTGGTTTGGTCAGCGAGAGGCCCTTCCAGTTCGGTGTAGTGAACTCCGGCCGGACTTCGATACTGAACTGATACTTGAACGGGCCGTCATCGGGCAGTTCAATCGACTCATATTCAAAATCGGGTTCGCCGATTGCTGAGAAATCGGACTGCTCGGTGACTTGGCTGAGGCTGTCCATCAGCAATGAGCCTTTGACGCGTTCATGAATTCGATCCTTGAACTGCTTCTCAACCAATTTTCGCGGCGCACGACCTGCGCGAAACCCGGGAACTTGAGCGTCGGTGACGAGTTCGTCGTAGGCTTCTTTGAGGTAGCGATCGACTTCGCTACGCGGGATCGAGACCACCACTTCGCGGAGGCAAGCCTGTGGTTTCTCCACCGTGACTTCCAGTTGCAACGGAGCCTTGTCGAGCGACTCGTCGGTCGCGGTGAGATCAGTGTCGACGGACGTGGACATCCTGTATTCTTACTTATGCCAGAGGAGGGCGTCCCGACTGGGAGGGGCCGCCGCGGGACGGGTACTGTGTTGTTTTTTAAAATTCAGTCGTGCAGCGATGGCACCTTGACCGAGAGAATCCCGCAAGTGTAATGCCCTGTGAACCGACATGGCAAGCCGACAAAGCTCAACTTGACTGCCAATTCGATGTCTTTAAAGAAAAGTCTCTGCGCGGCAAAAAAAGATGGCTAGGCGGTCTTGTCAGCCAGCCAGACGCTCTTATACTCTAGCCCACACGACAGGAGTTGAGTCGCTTTGAACAGCAACTCACAGCAGGAAAGCAACTAGCGATCCTGAACTCCCCGACCCCTGTCCTGCCACGCGGCTGTAGCTCAGTTGGCAGAGCATCACGTTGCCAACGTGATTGTCGTCGGTTCGAATCCGATCAGCCGCTCTCTCTCAGAAAGCCACCGTTTTCCAAAGCGGTGGCTTTTTTTGTTGTCGCCCGCCGGCTCCGCCTATCGGGCGCACGTGTCCACCGGCAGCGCCGGCCCTCAGAAGTGATCTGTG
Organism: uncultured Planctomycetota bacterium; assembly: GCA_963763175.1. GTDB lineage: Bacteria > Planctomycetota > Planctomycetia > Pirellulales > Pirellulaceae > Rhodopirellula. The sequence goes on from CAVXOB010000011.1 coordinate 3,446,915, forward strand.
GGAAAAATGAATGGTGTCGCTCGCCAGCTCGGACCGGCGAAGCGGTCAGGCTACAACTTTAAAAACCGGGTTAGCAGTTCAATTCCAGGCTCGGTCAAAAAACTTTCCGGGTGAAACTGCCATCCTTCCAGAGCGAATTCGCGGTGGCGAACGCCCATAATTTGCCGCTGACCCCCCGTATCGGTCCACGCGCTGATGACGAGCTCATCGGGTAATGTCGGTGGATCAATGACCAGCGAATGATATCGCGTCGCGATGAACGGGTTGCTCAGCCCGGCGAACAAGCCTTGATCGTCGTGAACAATCCTGTCCGTCTTGCCGTGCATCAACTGAGGTGCACGTACGATCGTTGCCCCTAATGCCTGGCCGATGGATTGATGCCCCAAACAGACACCGAGAATCGGGATCTCTCCCGCAAAACGGCGAACGCACTCCACACTCACCCCAGCTTCACTCGGTGTGCACGGTCCAGGCGAGATCAACAGACGGCTGGGTGCCAAGCCTGCAATCTGGTCGATAGTCAACTCATCGTTGCGAATCACTCGCACGTCGATCTCCGGATCGATCTCGCCGAACCGCTGAACAAGGTTGTAGGTGAAAGAGTCGTAGTTATCGATTACCAACAACATGTGTATTCCGGGCGAACAGAGTCGAAAAAGTCAAGGGAGATTCGAGGCAGAATAACGGAAAGGATATTCTTAGCGAGTCAAGACGTAAACGCTCTTTAGAATTGGTGCTGCGTCGGCGTATAATGACGAGCAGCAGAAACCGCCTGGCATTCTTGATTATCCGAAAATTCGAGCGGTGTTCGCTAGCTTTCCTCTATTCATTGTTTTGCCTCCTTATTGGACTCATCGACGTGATTTCGGTTCGCCCCAAAGTCGCTGAACTTGCCTTCCACTTGTTCAGTCGACCGATACACCCTGAGTTGATTGTCGTGTTCCAGTCACGGATGATCCAGCGTGGCCACTATAACGCCAAAGTCGACATCACCAATTGCGGCCATGTCATTACCTTCAATGGCGGAAAGTCCACGCTCTGCGAAGTCGCGACGAGCGCCCAGCAACCGCTGCCCACGCGCCGCTGTTTGATTCACCAAACGCTCAAAGGCAGTCGCACCGAAGAAGCGGTCTGCCAAAGTGGTCTGGAATATCGCACTCACTTCCAGCTGGAAACCGTCGGCGCGGAAATGTTCTGGATGGTTGGACAACAGCTCGGCAAAGGGCAAACCGAAGGCTTGGTGCATCGCTTCGGCTCAAGTGGGCGGATGGCATTAGGAGCGATCAGTTACGTCAACATCGAAACGAGAATGAACTCCATGCTCGTCCAAGCCATCCACACGTTTCCTGACGATTATGCGATCGTTAAAGTGGAATCGCTCTTCAGTCTCCCTGAGTAATCGGCGTTGAGTGACCAGCAATCCTGGTCGGGCATGGCCGGGCATCTTATTGGCGTGATCGACTTGCTCAGTGGCGATGCCGTCCATGGGATCGCCGGTCACCGCGAACGGTATCAGCCCATCCAAGGCCTGTGCTGGTCCGGCCGAGTTGCCGACGGTCATCCGCTCGCCCTCGCGACCTGGTATCGCGAGCAATTTTCCATTCGCAATTTTTATATTGCTGACCTCGACGCACTGCAAAATAAAGTTCAGCAACGCGCCGCCATCGAGTCGCTGATCAAGTCCGGCGACGTCTCAGATCGATGGTTGATCGATGCAGGAATCAATAATCGCGATCTCACGTCGCAATCTCAATGGATGCGAGAAGTAGCTGCTTCACATTCAGAAGTCGAGTGGATCCTCGCGAGCGAATCGGCAATATCGGCCGAGCTGATTGGAGTTGTCGCCCAGACGATCGACCCCGCATCACTGGTCCTCGGCTTAGATTTTCATGAGTCCCGATTCGTCGGTCCCAAGTCTGGACTGGATCACTGGATGATGTCCGCCGAGCAGGCGGGCGTGCGTCAGGGGCTCGTGCTCGATGTCACCGCAGTCGGTACGGGCGGCGGCCCGCAAACAGCCAGCCTCTGCCGCTCGCTATGTCAACGCTATCGAGATTGGAAATGGATCTCGGGCGGAGGATGTCGAGATGTCGCGGACGTGCAAACCTTTCGAGATGCCGGATGCCAAAGCTGCCTGGTGGCCTCGGCTCTGTTGCCGCAAGTCCCGGGTTTTTGCTCTCGGCAGTCACATCGGCAAACTGAATAAAACTCTCCGATCAAAGCGGCTTCCACATCGGCACGTAGCGTCTCCCGTCGACGGGCAACTCCAAATACCTTCCAATCATCGACGGCGGATGGGCATAATGCGGAATGCATCCGCCACGCCCGCTTAGATGCACATTTCAACGTTTATACAAAGGAAGAGTTCGCTATGGACCTCGAAATCACAGGAAAACTTGCACTGGTCACCGGATCGACAAAAGGTATCGGAAAGGCAATCGCGAGCGGACTGCTTGCCGAAGGCGCGATTGTTGTCGTCAATGGACGCAGCCAAACTTCAGTCGATGCGGCGATGGCGGAACTGGGTGGGCGCGGTGACCAGCTACACGGCGTCGCCGCCGATCTCTCGACACCCGAGGGCTGCGGGCAACTTTTTGATTCAGTCGAACAAATCGCTCCAATCGACATTTTGATCAATAATACTGGAATATTCGAACCGAGGCCATTCGAGGAAATCACCGACAGCGACTGGCATCGTTTTTTTGACGTTAATGTAATGAGCGGAGTGACTCTTTCCCGTAGGGTGATCGCTGGGATGAGAACTCGCGGTTGGGGTCGCATTGTGTTTATCTCCAGCGAATCCGCAATCAACATTCCTGTGGAGATGGTTCACTACGGAGTCACCAAGACCGCGCAGTTAGCAGTCTCACGCGGCCTCGCAAAAACGCTCAAGAATACTGGCATCACCGTCAATTGCGTTCTGCCTGGGCCTACTTGGAGTGATGGTGTCGAGCAATTCGTCGAAGATTTGTCCGGTGGGTCAAGCGTTGAGCAAACGAAGCGAGACTTTTTTCAAAATGCACGGCCCGGTTCGCTGATTCAGCGTTTTGCGACCGTGGACGAAGTCGCAAGCTTAGTGACCTATCTGTGCAGTCAGCAAGCCGCTGCAACCACTGGCGCGGCGCTGCGGTGCGACGGTGGCATTGTGGACACCTGCTTTTAAGGCATCTCATCAGATGTGATATTCAACTACTCAATGTTGGCAGGCACGTTTTCTTTGATCCATTCCGGTCGCAGAAGAAACACGAGCAGAGCCTTTTGAGCGTGCATGCGATTGCCAGCTTGGTTGATCACATCACTTTGCCTTCCATCGATGACGTCATCGGTGATTTCCTGGCCGCGGACCGCGGGCAGACAGTGGAGCACACGGGCGGTAGCTGGGGCGGCAAGCATTAGCTTGCGATTGAGCTGATAGTCGGCGAACGCCTGCCGGCGAATCTTGGATTCGGCTTCCTGTCCCATGCTCGTCCATACGTCGGTATAAATCGCATCGGCGTCCTTGACGGCTATAAACGGATCGCTGACCTGATCAATCTTAGCATTGGGATAGCGTTTCGCGATGCGGTCAAGCCAAGACTGGTCGAACTCGTAGCCAGCAGGCCGGGCCAGCGTGAAATGCAGTCCGAGCATCGCACAGGCCAGCGCCAGCGAGCGGGAAACATTGTTTCCGTCACCCACAAAAACAACGTGCCGACCCTGTAGCGTACCGAAGGCTTCTTGAATCGTTAGCGCATCAGCCAAGGCTTGGCAGGGATGCGACAGATCGGTGAGACTGTTGATCACCGGCATCGCATTGAAACTTGCAAGCTCCTCGACACGCTCGTGCGCTTTCGATCGGCAGGCGACCGCGTCAACGAATTGCCCCAGTACATTAGTGAAATCCGACGCTGACTCCCGTTTTCCCCAGCCTACGTCCTCGCCTAGAAAGAGACTGCCGCCACCGAGCTGGGTCATGCCCGTTTCAAAACTGACGCGGGTGCGCAAGCTGGGTTTCTCAAATAGCAGTGCCAGTGTGTGGCGAGCCAAGATCGGGGGGCGATTTCCGTTGCGGAGCTCCTGCTTGAGATACCGCGCCGTGGACAGGATGGTGCGGAGCTCAGTGGGTTCAAGATCGAACAGGGTCAGTAGGTGTCTCATGATTGAATTTCCGGATCGGCAGGCATGGCCGGGGAGTGATTTTCGTCTTCTCGATACGATTGCTCATCGAGTTCATCTTCGAGCGAGTCAGTTTCGCTCACATCATATCCTGAATCGCCTGCCGTTTCTTGCGGCGATTCGTCGGGCGCAGGCTTCGTCAGCTCGAATCCTGCTGACTCATGCAGCTCACCTTGCGGCGGCGTGGCGGCCGCTTCGCGTTCTTCTAATTCGATCCAATCGAAGATTTGGTCGATCCGCTCGCACAGTTCCGCTATGGACTCGGGACGGAGGATCAACGGAAGTTGCAACGCGACGGCAAAATCTCCCGCGGAAGCAACACCCAGCTGATGATCGGAGGCAATCTTCACCCAGTGTGCAGCCGGAATGTCCAGCTCGATCGCAATCGTCCGGCCAGTCACGTGGAGGTCGCGAACGCAATCCCGGTTCGCCAATCGTCCTGCCAATTCCGTAGGGAACTCGGTGAGTTCCACGCTGACCCACGAGTGTGCAATCCACTGGTCAAGTGTGGCAGAGGCGAGTGCTGCGATGCAGGCGTGGCTGGAATCGGAAGCAATGCGTGAATCTACTGCGGTGATATGTTTGGCAAGCGACTCACCGAGCGCGAGCAGTCCGCCCTCGTGGCCACCGGTCAGACCCGCTGACATGATCACGGCGTCCGCCGTGACCTTCGCGATCGCTTCATGCATCCAAAAGTGACCGCCGCCGTGAGGTGGAATTTGGCTGTGGTCGATGACGAGACACGCTCCATGACGCTGGCACGCATCGCTGATCGCTACAAGTTGTCCGCGCGAGATAGCGAGCATGCGATCGTGAATGTTAATCGGCGATATGAGAACCATCGCGGTCGACTCGTCGATCTGCTGGGCAAGTGTCTCCAGTGGCGCGTGGTTGAACCCAGGAACGAGAGGCCACTCCGATGATCGGGTATCCGCTCGACCGCTCGCCATCCGTCCGACGATACCACTACCGTGATCGCTACCGACCGCTGCCAAGCATCGTGAACCGGAGTTGAGAACGTCGCTCGAAGATTCCGCGTGGCGGATCAATTGATGGCGAGCTCGGCTCAGAACCCAGGCTTGTTGGAGGAGTGTTTCCCGCGATGCTGCGGTTGCGCAAATCGCAATTTCCTGTTCGGTATAGCCAGTGAGCACGCGCAGACTTTTTGCCAAGTCACTGGAGGTATTTCCACTGGCGCTGCGTTCGCCTCGCCACTGCGATTGCGCCCACTGCGTGCACGCTCTGACCATGTATTCGCAGTCGCGACCGATCGGGGAAATGACTCCGGCGAGCGCGTCGATCCAAGCCGAACTCGCGTTCGTTTCGTTCATGCGTGGATCTCGGTTCCCACACCATCGGTGGTGAAGATTTCCAGTAGCAACGAGTGACGCAGGCGACCATCGATGATGTGGACTTTCTGAACACCGCGGTTCAGTGTTTCCAAACACGCTTCCACTTTTGGAATCATTCCACCACGAATCACGCCGTCGGCAATCAGATGGCGAGCCTCGTCGGCAGACATGGCGGGAATGATCGAATCGGGATCTTTTTCATCCCGGCGCACTCCGTTGACGTCCGAGAGGAACACAAGTTTGTCCGCCCCAAGTGACTGAGCGACCGCCATCGCTGCAGTGTCCGCATTGACATTGTAGAGTTGCCCGTCGGCGTCGTAGCACAGGGAGGGGATCACGGCGACTTGATCGGTGTAGGCGAGACTCTCGACGACATCGCGATCGACATGAGTGACATTGCCGACAAACCCCAGATCGGCTCCGTCAGGATCGAGGAGTTTCTCACCGTGGAGAACGCAGGTGGTGCGGGGCGACAAATTGATCGCTCGGCCACCGAGCTTTTCCATCATCTGCGTGATCTCTGTATTCAGATCACCTGCCAAAACCTGCTCAACGACTCGCAGCGACGCCGCGTCGGTCACCCGCCGGCCACGCACAAATTCAGCTTCGATACCCGCGTCGGCCATTGCCTGCGTAATCGCCTTGCCCCCGCCATGGACGACGACCGGACGCAGGCCGACGGTCTCCATGAAGATTACGTCAAGTAGCAGATGATGCAGCGCCACCCGATCTTCGAGAAGGCTGCCGCCGAGCTTGATCACAGTCGTTTTGCCACGAAAACGACGAATCCACCCCATCGCCTCGATGAGAGTGTCTGCTTTCGCGATCGCTTGATTCATTAGATGATTACCAGCAAGAAAAGCGGGGAATTTTACGGCGTCAGCAGCGATGGGTCAATTCGGGAGCAATTTCAATCGTTTTAGCGAGGATGCCAGTGAACCTGACTGCGTTCTCCTCTGTCAGGATTGGCAACAGGGTGCAGTTCGCACCACTTGACGCACCAGCGAAGCACTGTTTATTCTGAAAAACATGCGAAATCTACTTGCTCTACGACTTCTACTCGACCTCGGTCTGCTCGCCGGCAGCTCGAGCCGATTCGTCGTGTGACCGTAGAGCAACGGTTTTCCGCACACCCTAAACACGAATTTGCCCGAGCCCGCTGAAACAGCGACTCGGGCTTTTTTTATGTGCTTACCGGTTCACGTGTCGTCTATCCCCTCTTTTCTCGAATCCCCTATTTTCCCCTGAACAGCCATGTCCGAATCCACACCCGTCACGGATGCCTCCGCTCCTGAGCCGAAACCCGGCGCTGCAATGCGTCACATTCGCATTTTCGACACGACCCTCCGCGATGGCGAGCAGTCGCCAGGGGCGAGTATGAATTTGAGTGAAAAGCTGGAAGTGGCGGTGGCACTTGCCGACATGGGGGTGGATGTGATCGAAGCAGGATTTCCAATCGCCTCGCCAGGCGACTTCGAAGCCGTTCGCCAGATCGCGGCAACCGTACGGGGTGCGACTATCTGCGGGCTGGCACGCTGTAATGAAAAGGATATCGATCGGGCTTGGGAGGCACTCAAGGTCGCCCCGAGCAGCCGCATCCACGTGTTCTTGGCAACGAGCGCCATCCATCGTCAATTCAAATTGCGGATGACCACTGATGAAATCGTCGAACGCGCGATTGCTGGAGTGAAACGAGCCGCGTCGCACTGCGACGATGTCGAGTTCTCACCCGAGGATGCATGCCGGACTGAGCACGATTTTCTGTGCCGCGTCGTCGAAGCGGCGATCGAGGCCGGTGCCACGACCATCAACGTACCTGACACGGTCGGGTATGCCACGCCGGAAGAAGTCTTCGAACGATTTCAGATGCTTCGCAATCGTGTCCCTAACATGGATAAAGCGGTACTGAGCACGCATTGCCACAACGATTTGGGCATGGCAGTTGCCAATTCTTTAGCAGCGGTCGCCGGTGGTGCCGGTCAGATCGAATGCACTATCAACGGAATCGGCGAGCGTGCGGGCAACGCAGCATTGGAAGAGATCGTGATGGCGATTCAAACCCGACGGGACTGCTTGAAATTGACCACCGGGATCAACTCCCGCCGACTCGTCCCCGTCAGCCGCTTGGTGAGCAAGACGACGGGCATTCACGTCCAACGCAACAAAGCGATCGTCGGACGCAATGCGTTCGCTCACGAATCAGGCATCCATCAAGATGGGATGTTAAAGGAACGGAGCACGTACGAAATCATGTCGCCCGAAGAAGTCGGTTTCGCCCAGACCGATTTGGTTCTGGGAAAACATAGCGGGCGAGCCGCCTTGGCCGATCGCGCCAAGCAATTAGGTTTTTCAATCAGCGGCGAGCAGCTCCAGCAGGTTTTTGAGAACTTCAAAATTCTCGCCGACAAGAAAAAAGAAATCTACGATGGTGACATCGTGGCCTTGGTGCAGCAACAGATCAGTGGGCCAGAGACGTCGCAGTGGACGCTGCTGGATTACGAAGTCACGAGTTCACGTAGTAGCACGCCTCGCGTTCGCGTCACCCTGGGGCACGGTGACCAAGAATTCACCGAGCAGGTCGAGCAAGGCGACGGACCGATCGACGCGGCTTTCTGGGCAGTTGAAAAAATCACGGGAATCGAACTGGTCTGCAAGGACTTTCGTGTTCGCAGTGCGACGCTGGGCCGCGATGCGATCGCCGAAGTCAACTTGGAAGTCGAGCACAAAGGTCGGACCTTTCGAGGTGTCGGCGTGAGCACGGACAGCGTTGAGAGCACCATCTTTGCCATCCTCAATGCGATCGACCGGATCCAATCTGGAAATGAAGTGGCTGGGGACGACGACCTACCCCAGCCATAGCTGCAAACTCACATGCACCTCACTCAGGCCGCAGTATCGGGAACAAAATGACGTCCCGAATCGACTTGCTGTTCGTGAGTACCATGACGAGCCGGTCGATGCCGATCCCCAATCCGCCTGCGGGTGGCATCGCGTAACGCAGGGCGCGAACAAAGTCGTGGTCCATTCTGGCCATCGAGTCTTCGTCGTCGAGTCCTGCGAGCTGGGTCTTGAACAGTTCCTCTTGCAGATCCGGATCATTGAGTTCCGTATAGGCATTGGCGAGTTCCATTCCGCAGATGAACATCTCAAACCGCTCGGCAATTTCAGGATGATCGCGTTTGCGTTTGGTAAGCGGACAAATGCTAGCGGGATAGTCGATCACAAAAATCGGGCCGCTCAGCGAGTCCTCCACCTTCTCCTCGAAAATTTCATTGCGGACCACGTCGGGATGCTTGCCCCTCGTTTCGATCTTCAGCCGACCAGCCAGCTCCATCACGGCGGATTCGTTGGAGGGTTCAACACCCGTAGCTTTCTCAAACAGTTCCGCGTAAGTCGCACGTTGAAATGGTGGCGTGAAATCGATTTGCTGACCGTTATATTCACGTTTGTAACCGCCGCCGATTTTGTCGATCGCGTCACACACAATCCGCTCGGTCAGCTCCATCATCGATTCGTAGTCACCATAGGCTTGGTAAATTTCTATCATGGTGAACTCGGGATTATGCCGGGGCGATAGTCCTTCATTGCGATAGACGCGGCCCATTTCATAGACTCGTTCCATCCCCCCGACCATCAATCGCTTGAGATGCAGTTCGAGCGCGATTCGCATCGTCAGCCCCATGTCCAGAGCGTTGTGGTGCGTTTCAAACGGGCGAGCCGCAGCACCACCGGGAATCGTGTGCAGTGTCGGCCCTTCGACTTCGCAGAAGCCTCGATCATCGAGCGTTGATCGGATGCTCTTGACGATCTTGGTTCGGTCCAAGAACGTTTGCATGACGCCGTCGTTGAATGCGAGGTCGGCGTACCGCATCCGCTGACGCAGGTCTGCATTGGTCATTCCCGCGTGCTTCTCGGGCGGAACTTCCAGCATTTTCGTTAGAAAAAATAGTTCCTCAGCAAAGACGGTCAGTTCGCCCGTGTTGGTCCGACCCAGCCGACCTTCGACACCAATTAAATCGCCCAGATCGAAGAGTTTCGCAAGCTCAAAATGCTCTTCTCCAACTTGGTTCTTTCCTACGAAAATCTGGATGTCGCCAGACCAATCACGCAGATTAATGAAGATGAGTTTACCCGTCGGCCGAGCCAACATGATGCGGCCCGCCACGCGGACCTTCGGGCCTGTTTCCTCGCCCGGGCCCTTATCCGTCTTCCACTGACGGTAATCCACCTCCGGACTCTCGACGTCAGGTAGTTCGAGCGACTCGCCCGATTGCGTAACAAATCGAATTTCGTCGATCCGGTCGCGGCATTCCTTGACAAGCTGCCGATCGTCGAATCGCTGGCCATAAGGGTCGATTCCCCGCCGGACAATCTCCTCAAGTTTATGTCGTCGCGCTGCATGAGGGTCGGTCAAGTCAGAAACGGCGCTGTCGGGAGTCTGAGAAATTGGATTGGCCACGGCGACTGGAATTTAAAAAAGTGAGCGGAAACATGTATCGTCAATCGAGATTGATTGTGGATTTCGACGTCTGACAACGCAAGCGGAGGCAAACCAAGCCCTAGCGGAACCGGGGAGTTTCGGTCAAACTGGCCACAGTTAACAGCCATCTCAGCCGCGCCCGTGGCACAACTGGATAGCGCGTCGGCCTCCGAAGCCGAAGGTTGTGGGTTCGAATCCCGCCGGGCGTATTGAAAAATTATCGTAATTTTCTGGCTCAAACGCTCTTTAGTCTAACCGTCAACATGGCGGTCGCCACAATCGCGGGACGTGAGATCGATTCGGGACAGCACGGTAGCCCCTTGCAACACGCTGACGAAAGTGGCGGTGTAGCTTCCCGAGTATGCGGCTTCGAAGGAGGTTGGTGAGTGAATCGCTGCTTCGCCGATCGTGTACCGTGTCGCCACTGCGGATGGGCCAAACAGTCGCGTAGGACGTGGGCGACGTGCAGCAGGTCGACATTGAAGTCGTCCGAAAAACCGCCGCCGAACTCAGGCCGATCTTCTTTGATCGCCATTTTTGGCAGTCTCGTCCACGAACGAAAGACTGTTCATCAGGGTCAGCCCCCTGCCATCACGCCCACGGCTTCCCGTTCCCGTGACATCGCACCGGTAGACGACTCAGAATCTCGCGCTCACCCGTTCATCGATGTCAGACGAACGGCTAGAGGGACCCATGGCGACGTGACTTGATAGCTCCGTGCGGGTTCACTTTGAACACGGCTACGTCGGCGGGGGACGCGGACTTGCAGATTGTCACTAAATTCCGATTCGTTGGTCCTCATCTCAAAAAACGGATAGAATTAATGAAGACATTCTCAGAAACCCCAGAGTGAAATAGGAGATTCAAGATGATACGTCCGCAAGATTTCGGCAAGCGACGCCATTTCCTGAAGTCAGTCGGGGTCGCGGGGGCGACGCTTAGCGTCGGTGAGTTTGGGTTTCTTCATGGATTGCCTGCCGTCTCGGCAGGTGAATCAAAACTGCCGCCCAACGCCGTTGAGTTTTCGTCCGAGATCGAACCGCTGGTCCGTTTGCTCGAAGATACTCCTCGCGAAAAAGTCGTTGACGTCTTCGCTACGAAAATTCAGTCGGGGACGAGTTATCGAGCAGTCTTGACGGCCTTGCTCCTGGCGGGCGTACGAAACATTCAACCTCGACCGAGTGTGGGTTTCAAATTTCACGCCGTGCTAGTGGTGAACTCGGCCCATCTAGCCAGCATCAACTCGCCCGACTCGGACAGGTGGTTACCAATTTTTTGGGCTCTGGATTATTTTAAGTCCGCGCAGGCGACAGACGTACGGGAAGGCGACTGGACGATGTCGGCGGTCGATGAATCCAAACTCCCGCCTGCGCATCGTGCATATCAAGCGTTTACGGACGCGATGGATTCCTGGGATGTCGACGCAGCCGATACCGCGATCGTGGCGCTATGTCGGACGGCGCCAGCGAACAAAATCTTTAATCTGCTGGCGCATTATGGATGCCGCGACTATCGCAGCATCGGACACAAAGCGATCTATGTCGCGAACGCCTATCGCACACTCCAGTGCATCGGTTGGCGTTATTCCGAGCCGGTCCTGCGTTCGCTCGCCTACGCGCTGCTCAATCACGAAGGACAACCCAATCCCGCCACTGCCGACTTGGCTCCCGATGCGGCGTGGCGCGTCACCCAGAAGAAAATCGCGACACTCGGCCGCAACTGGAACCACGGCCGGCTCGATGACGGGGCAACTCTGTCACTTCTCGATACGCTGCGCAGCGCCTCGCCCAGCGATGCGGTCAACGCGGCCGCTGAAATGATTGCTGGCGGAATCGCCCCTCAGTCAATCAATGACGCATTGTTTCTATCCGCCGCTGAGATGCTGGGTCAACAGCCGGGCATCATCTCACTGCATTCGGCGACCGCGACCAACGCCGTCCAGTACGCATTCCGTAGCACCGGAAACGACAAGACGCGTCGTGAGCTGCTGCTGCAGAACGCCGCCTTCATCCCTTACTTTCGCGAGTCCATGCGATCACGAGGCGAAGTCCGATCGAAGCAAATCGACATCGCGATCGCGTCGGATTCCACTGGCGAAACACCAAGTGTCGATGACATCTTCGTCTCGGTATCCAGTGACCGGTCACGCGCGGCAGGACAAATGAAAAAGTACCTGGAGAAAGGGGGCCGCCCCGAATCGCTCATCCATGCCGCCCGTCGGTTGGTGTTCCTCAAAGGAAACGATGCGCACGACTACAAGTTTAGTTCGGCAGCATTGGAAGATTTCTATGCGGTTTCGCCACGGTTCCGCAATGCCTACCTGGCCAGTTCTGCGTATTTGTTACCGGGCAGCAATGACCGAGACAACGGACTCGTTGAGCGAGTCCAAAGTGCCTTGGCTTAAGTAGCGTGAACTGCAACGGGAGGGTGCCTGGGGATTCAACTAAAACTCCTCTTCTCGGGGAATGGTTGCGTCCTGCGGCGCGTTCGCGGCGTCGCGGTCGAATTCGTACAACTGCGCGCTGCCGCCGTTCTCTCCCGTTGCCAGATTGTACCTGTCAAGCATATCGTTGACGAGCGTTTCCTCTTCGATCTGTTCTTTAACGAACCACTGGCCGAAATTGAAGGTCGCCCAATCTTTCTCCTCATGGGCGAGGTGGACAATTTCATCGATTTTTTTCGAGTTGTCGATCTCGTGCTGGAGCGTCTTTCTCAAGCAGTCACCCAAGTCCTTGGGGTCCGTCGGCGGCGCGTCGATCGCGCCGATGCGGGCGTGACCACCGCGGTCATTGATGTATTTGAGAAATTTGAACATGTGCTTGCGTTCCTCTTCCATGTGCCCGTAGAGAAAGTCGGAAATGCCGAGAAATCCGTTCACTTCCGCCCACGACGCGTAGGACAGGTACACTTGGGCCTGATAGGCTTCGCGAGTCATCTGCTCGTTGAGGGTTGTCTCCATTGAATTCGAGATCCGCTTCGTCTTCATTGTGCGTTCCTGCTGCTCAAGTTGGTCTTCGTGGTCAATTTAGTTACTACCACTGAATTCGTCCCTAGTCGGTTGGGGGGACCCATCGATATCAGCGATATACAGGCGGACACGACTGCAAATCCTGGGCCATCGTGAGCAATTCGGAGTGTCAGGACGCTCCCAACTGATCCTCGACCCCGTTCTTTCTGAGCAGACTGGCGCCAGGCCGCCCCATTCGCTAGCATTCCTCCCCATGTATCCGACTTCCAAACGTTGCCTCCGCTGTTTTCGCCCACATCGCATGTGCTTTTGCGATGCGATCAAGCCAATTGGTCATCGCACGGCGGTGGTTATTCTACAGCATCGTCGGGAGCGATTTCATCCGTTCAATACTGCGAGAATTGTCAGCGAGTCGTTGCGAGATTGCGAGCTACTGGTCGCATATAACAGCGAACTCTCGGAGCAGTTTGAGGCCCTTTCCCTCCACGACGACGTCGGGCTGCTCTATCCAGGACCACAATCGACGTTGCTCAATGAAGTGGCGCAGAATCGCCCACCGAGTCAACTGATCGTCCTGGACGGCACGTGGCATCAGGCCAAGACGCTTTATCGTGACATCCCGCGTCTGCACCAGCTTCCACAATACCGGCTGGCTCCCTCGACTCCAGGACGCTACCGGATTCGGCGAGAACCGAACGAACATGCCCTCTCGACGCTCGAAGCTACTGCTGCCGCGTTAATGGCGTTGGAACCCGACAATACCGAACTTGCCCACCTCACTCGGGTCTTTGATCGTATGATTGGCGATCAAATCGGAAAATCGGAACGAAACTGGCGGCAGAATCAACGACGGCGGAGAGGGTCCGCCAACGTTCCGCGCGTTCTGGCTGGCGATTTGGGTAACATTGTGGTGGCCTATGGCGAGCGCGAGCCGGGTCGACCGGTTCCCATTTACTGGACCGCGATCCGCCTTGGCACCGGTGAACGTTTCGAGTGTGCGATCGAGTCAGAAGCGTTTTCCAATCCAGGACTGATGGCGCACTTGCGGTTGGATGAGGGTGTTTCGGAAATCGCCGTGCCAACGAAGGAGTTTCGAAATCGCTGGCGAGCGTTCCTGCAACCCGAGGATCACCTTGCGATGCAAAACTTCGGGACGGCAGCGTTGTTGAAGGCCGTCGATGCCGATTTCGTGCCCACAGTGATCTTAAAAGCGGTCAATGTGCCCGCGTCGCTGAAGCCTCCGCCAGAGACCGGCTCGAATGCCGATGGGTCGCGAGCGAGCGAGCGTCTGCAATCCGCAGTTGACTATGTCGTTCGACTTAACCTGTTGCAAAGTGCATTTACCCCAGGATCGGTGGGCCGGGCAAAGTAGGTGGGTACATCGCCTCGATTGCAGCGAATTTTCGCGGCGTGGTTCATCTTCTCACGCACTACCTCGCGTCCTATGCTATCGCATGACCGACAGATGAACGCGCACGTCTTATTGCAGCGATGATCTCAGGAGTTGTTTTTCCCTAATTCACCTCTGACAACCTACTGCCCATGCTTCGTAACCCGGCCTCGGCTGCTCAAAGGACGCCCCATTGGCTGTCGCTGCCCCATTTACTCAGTGAGCGCGCTCAACGCCATCCAGATCGACCCGCGATTACTTTTATTGACGACGACGGTAGCACGACGAACTTGACCTACGCCGGTCTGCTTGACCGCATCCTTGAATTGTCGCACCGAATCGATCTTGTTGTGGGAAACTCGGTGGCTGATACGTCGCAGTCAGTGGTCCAGAGGGGATCGACGCTGGCTCAAGGTGCTGCTGGCGAGCGAGCTTTGCTACTGTTTCCACCAGGAATCGAATTCATCATCGGGTTCTTCGCATGTCAGTTCAGCCGGCTCGTTCCCGTTCCTACCTGTTTTCCCAAACCAGGGCGTGCGATGCCGCGACTGGACTCGGCGGCCCGAGACTGCGCGCCAGACTGCTTCTGGCAACTAGCGAAACGCTCGAGGGCATCGATCCGAAACGTGTCGATCCAGCAGTCACGTCATTGCCGTTTCTAGCCACTGACGCAATCGATCCTGCGACGACAAATGTTGATCTCGACGCCCGCCTCGCACAGATTCAAGCGATGGACCTCGGGTTGCTGCAATATACGAGTGGTTCAACAAATGATCCCAAAGGAGTCATGGTTTCTCATGCAAATCTGATCACGAACCTCGAGTCGATCTGCCAAGCGTTCGGACTGCACCATAGCCGGGAGATGGACAACGACTACGTTTCGGCTATTTTCTGGCTGCCGCCATTTCATGACATGGGATTGATCGGCGGGATTCTCGAAATCGTCTACGTAGGTGGTCACACGACGCTGATGTCGCCACGCATGTTCCTGTCAAAGCCAGTGCGGTGGCTGGAAGCGATTGCGAGTTCGGGTGCGACGATTAGCGGTGCCCCCAACTTCGCATTTGAACTGTGTCTCGATCGCGTCACATCCGACTGCGCCGCTAAGCTCGACCTGAGTCGCTGGAAGGTCGCCTTCTGCGGAGCCGAACCGATTGCGGTCGAGACGCTTGATCGGTTCGCGGCGCACTTCGCCGTTTCGGGATTCAGCGCTGAAGCGTTTGTCCCATGCTACGGCCTTGCCGAAGCGACACTTTTGGTAGCCAGCAGCCGTGGAGGTCGAACATTTCCCAGGCTGCACGTCGATCGCGATCAACTGGCACTTGGTCGTGTAGTCCCGGTCGGTGAAGATCATCCCCACAACCAAACCCGCGTCATCGCCTGCTGTGGCGAGCCTTCTGCCGACACCCGGATTGAGATCGTCGCCCCGGACCGGCGAATGCGTTTGGACGGAAGCGAGACGGGTGAAATTTGGCTCCAGGGTGGTTCGATCGCGCAGGGCTACTGGCAACGTGATGAAATCAACGCCGAACAATTTCACGCGTGTATTGCCGATGACGAAGCAGCTGGCGAATTCTTGCGCACCGGAGACCTGGGTTTTATTCATGATGGCAAACTCTACGTGACCGGGCGATGCAAAGACGTCATTATCTTGCGAGGCCGCAATCATTACCCCCAAGACATTGAAGCGACCGTTCAGAGGGCACTTGGAGACGATGCTGTTCGGTGCGTCGCTGTTGCCACCAACGCCTACGTCGGCGAGGCGTTATCGGTAATCACGGAAGTCTCACGACACGCCGTTGACGCAGCGCTGCCGAATTTCGTTCGACGTATTCGACGCAAAATAATTGAAGAGCACGAAATTGATCCGCGACAAGTGATCTTGGTCCGTCCCGCTGCAATCCCGGTGACGACTAGCGGAAAGGTACAACGCGCCGCGTGCCGCCGACTTATCGAAGCCGATGAAATCGTGGCTCGGTACGAGTGGTCGCGGTCCATCCTCATCGACCAGGGAATTGCGGAGCAATTGCCAACACTGCCCCAATATGTTGACGAGTCGTCGCGCGAGGAAGCGACCCGACAAATCGAAGCTTGGATGATGGCTTGGTTGATCCATCGCAATGGGATGGATGCCGGTGAAGTGGGACCCGAGACTCGTTTCGCAGAACATGGACTTGACTCCATGTCAGCGGTCGAACTCAGTGGTGAACTGGACGATTGGCTGGGCGTTGAGCTGACACCACTGGTTGCGTGGAATCATCCGACCCCCGCAAGGCTGGCGGAATATCTCGCAGGCGAGATGGCCAAGACTCAGGTGTAGCCGAGTCTCCCCGAGACGTCGCAGCGAGCTGTTGGATGCGAGACGCCGACGCAGACATGGTGATTGTGAGACGTAGTGTTCCATGCAGGTTTCGGAGAGACTTGCGTACCCAGGTTTTGGTACAATCTGTAGGAACTTATTGAACCCTCAGCATCTTGAACCCGCCCAATACCGAGGTTGCACATGACCATTGTTCGGAGCACTCACCTGCGATTTTTGTTGATCGTATCAACCGTAATAGCTGTTGGAGTTTTAGGCGAGCAAGCTGCCGATGCCGCCGCTTCAACACCCAATATCGTTGTCGTGCTGGTCGACGACATGGGCTACGGCGATCCCGGTTGCTTTAATTCGGATTCGAAAATTGCGACGCCTAACCTCGATGCCATCGCCCGCGCGGGCATGCGCTTCACCGATGCTCACGCGCCCGGTCCGCTCTGCCACATGTCTCGCTATGGCTTGATGACCGGACAGTACCCTTTTCGGACCGACGTTTCCGTGTGGCCGACCGACCCGCTCATTCAACCTGGGCAAATGACGATCGCATCGCTGGCGAAAGCCCAAGGCTATCGAACCGCTATGGTCGGCAAATGGCATCTGGGTTTTCGGGAGAAGGGTTATGACCGCCCACTGGCTGGAGGTTCGGTCGATTGTGGCTTCGACAGTTTTTTTGGAATCCGTGCTTCCACCGACATTCCGCCGTATTTCTATATTCGTGACGATCGGGCTGTCGAGCCGCCGACGGAACATATCTCAGCAAACCAGAGCGCCGGCTGGTCGCCAATTCAGGGAGCGTTTTGGCGTGCCGGCGGGATTGCGCCAGATTTGAAACTCAATGACGTGCTCGAGCGATTCACCGATGAAGCGACCAAGGTGATTAAGCAACACGCTGCTCATCAATCGGACGAAAACAAACCTGCCGATCCCGATCAGCCCTTGATGTTGTATCTGGCCTATCCCGCCCCACACACACCTTGGCTGCCATCGAAAGAGTTCGCGGGCAAGAGTCAAGTTGGCATGTATGGCGATTTCGTGATGATGGTCGATGCACAAATTGGTCAAATCGTCCAAACGCTTCACGAAGCCAATATGGACGAGAACACACTGTTGATCGTGACGTCCGACAATGGTCCCGTCTGGTACGACGCAGATAGGGAGCGGTGGAATCACGACGCTGCGGGCGGGCTGCGTGGAATGAAAGCCGACGCCTGGGAAGCCGGTCACCGGATGCCCATGATCGTTCGCTGGCCCAAGCACGTGCCGCCCGGTCATGAAAGCAAGCAGTTGGTCTGCTTCACCGACTTCCTCGCTACTTTCGCCGATGTGTTTGAAGTCACATTGCCGCAGAACGCAGGACCGGACAGCCACAGCTTTCTGCCCGCGATGCTAGGCAATGACACCCAATCTCCGACCATGAGACATGATTTCGTCATGCAGGCGGGCAGCGTCCCCACCATGATGACGATCCGCAGCGGAAAATGGAAACTCATTACCAAGTTGGGCTCGGGTGGATTTTCCAGACCGAAACTACTTCCGCCGCCAGCCGACGGTGTCACCGGACAACTTTACGATCTCGAGGCGGACCCTGCCGAACAGGAGAATTTATTCGCACAACATCCCGAGATCGTCAATCGCTTGCAGGCGAGTCTGAATGAAATCGTGCGTCGCAAGAGCAGTCGGCAACCACCGCAGCCTGCCAGGATCAGGTAGAATCGCGCGAGCGCATCCTTTCTACTCCCCCGCCCATCCTTATTCTGGATCACGAATTCATGCTACGTCCGTGGTTGCTGCTCCAACTCGTCACTATCTTGACGATTCCACCTTCCGAATCAATCTATGCCGCTGACGCCGCCGATCGTCCCAACGTCATCCTGATTATGAGTGACGACCAGGGAGGCGGCGACTATGGGTTCATGGGCAACGAGTTGATTCGAACGCCGCATCTTGATCAGATGAAAGAGAGTAGCGGTTTTCTGAGCAACTTTTATGTCAGTCCCGTTTGTGCGCCGACGCGGGCGTGCTTAATGACGGGCCGGTACAACTATCGAACGCGTGCCATTGATACCTACATCGGTCGCGCGATGATGGAACCGACTGAAACCACGATCGCTGAAGTGCTGCGGGATGCTGGTTATCAAACCGGCATCTATGGCAAATGGCATTTAGGCGACAGCTATCCATTGCGGGCGATGGACCAAGGCTTCCAGGAAAGCCTCGTCATTCGCGGTGGCGGGATCGGCCAACCTTCCGATCCCATTGGGGCCGAAGGAAAATACACCGATCCGACGCTTATGAAAAATGGCGTCGAAACGCCGATGAAAGGCTACTGCACCGACATCTACTTCGATGCAGCAATTGATTTCATCGACCAGAATGTCCAATCAAAGCGTCCGTTCTTCGCCTACATTGCAACCAACGCGCCGCACGGCCCATTTGACGACGTCCCTGAAGAGCTGTACGAAGAATATCGACAGGTGGACTTTTCACCAATCATGATCGGTAAGCCCGGGGCCAAACGCTCGGCTGCCGAACAAGATAAACTGGCACGCATCGCCGCGATGATTACGAACATCGATGCGAACGTCGGTCGGCTGATTGATGAACTCGGTCGCCTAGGCATCGACGACAACACGATTGTGATGTATCTCAACGACAACGGCCCCAATACGCGACGGTACGTCGGCAACATGCGTGGCATGAAATCCGATGTCGATAACGGCGGCATCCGCTCCCCGCTATTATTTCGTTGGCCCGCACGCATCACACCCGGACGTGAGTCCGATGAGCTCTGCGCCCACATCGACGTCATGCCGACAATTTTAGATGCTTGCCGCATCGATCCTCCGGAGGGCGATCCTCTCGACGGGCGTAGCTTCCTGCCATTGTTGACTAAGGACAACGCACCGTGGCCTACGCGGCAACTTGTCTTCCAATCACACCGCGGCGATGTCCCGTACCGTCTGCATCACTTTGCCATCCACGAGGATTCGTGGAAACTGGTCCACCCGAGTGGGTTTGGTCGCGAGCGATTCGTGGGTGATCCGAAGCTGGAACTGTATGACCTGAGTACAGACCCGCAGCAAAAAAACAATCTTGCGAAGGATCACCCTGATATCGTGCAGAGTTTACAAGCCGCTTATCAGTCGTGGTTCGACGACGTCAGTTCAACGCGGCCCGACAACTATGCTCCGCCACGTATCATCATTGGTACCGATCACGAGCCAATCACAGTGCTGACGCGCCAAGATTGGCGGCACAGCGGCGGCCAACCGTGGGCGGCAGACTCCAACGGTCATTGGAAACTAGAATCTCCAGAAGCGGCAACCTACCAAATCGAGCTGATCTTCCGTACATCTCCACAAGCTGGAACAGCGGTGATCCATGCAGGGAAGCAAAACACGACCATGAAGATCGCTGGGGGAGACCGCCGCGGATACATGGCGAACACGGAGTTGCCCGCAGGCAAATTTGACCTCCGAGTCGATGTGGATTTTGATGGCAAAGTCCAAGGTCCCTACCAAGTAATCCTGACACGCCATCCCCACACGTCGGCTCGGTAAAGCTCGATATTTATTCCGAAGATTGGCTTGACAGCGCATTTTTCGCTCGATAGGCTTCTGCTCGAAATATCGATGCGTACTAAGGTCGGGGCGAGCTTGCTCAGTTTCTGAACGTCCCTTTCCATCTGAGCACTTGAGTGTCGAATTCAGCCTGAAAAGGCCTGCCACATCTGCCTACATTTAGGCGTCAACCGACGCTACTCGTCACGTACGGAAAAATCATGTGTAAAGGTTCAGCGGGACGACTAGTTTCCGTATGCTTGGTTTAACTATTCGAGGTAGTTTTTTCTGGAGCGGGACATCCGATCCAGGGTGGCCGGCTTCCTGCCGGGGAAGATCCGGCATCCTGCCGGAAGGTTTTGCGCATTACGGTGCATTCCGAAACGTAAGGGGTGCGGTCGCTGCCAGCAAAGGCCAACGACCGCACATCCTTTCGGACTACACACCTGACGCGGCGCTCAGGGTGCTCCTCAGCAGAGCCTTATCCTCCGGTCAGGCAACGTTATTATACTTCGCAGTTTCTAGGCGTGCTGTTTGTCTCGCTTCGCTGCGACGATTGCGAGCTTCGACGAGTTTCCGGTCTCGCTCCTCATAAATTCCCTTGGATCGACCCGCAAGCACCCGCAAGCATGTCTGCTGGCGTAACATAACCGATCGCACTATGAAGACGATCATTGTTGTAGCTGTGAACGAATTCACTGACGATTTGTCGGGGATCATCCAGTGACAGCGGCGTCTTGGGCCGGATGCACTCGGACTTAATCGTACGATGGTATCGTTCGATTTTGCCATTGCTCTGCGGATAGTACGGGCTCGTTCGCATGTGGCTCATGCCGCTGACGCGGATGAAGTGCTTGTAGTCGCCTGAGATGAACTGCGGGCCGTTGTCGGTGATGATGCTCGGCCTGGCATCGGGATGCTTCTCCTTGGCCCGTTGCAGAATCGTTTCGATGTCCTGCTCGGTCATTTGTTCACCAGAAGGTCGGCAGCACTCAAAACGCGATAGACAGTCGCGGCACTGACAGCGACGATATCGGCAACGAGCATCATGTACGTCAAGCGACGATAGCCATCGAGTGGATGTTCGAAATGGAACTTGATGATGGCGTCTTTTTCCCAGTCTTCGAGCCAGTGGTCTCGAGCAGGGTGAGCGCATTTAATCTGCGACGGGTACAGAGTTGAGAATCTCGAGCAGGAACTCGAAGTCGTACCCCGCTCGCAGCCGCTTTTGGCGGATGCTCGCCTTGAGTGTATCGTTGTGCTTGATCAAGGTCACGGCCAAGCGGCGAAGCCAGCTGACGTTCTCACCGCCGTAGTCCTTACGGATGCGGGATTCGTCTTCACGGAACGTCACATCCATCACCCAGTGTAATGAGTTCTCGATGCCTCAGTGCTGGCGAACCGCCGAACCAAATCGTTCGGCGTCGCTGCCGAAACTCATGATGAAATAACGCACCTCGCCATCACCCCAATCGTTGGGGTCATCACTGCGATACGTGATCGTCAAACCAATGCTGCAGATCTTCTTCCAGTCCCCGTTTTCCTTCAGGGACTTTGGTGCCGGAAGTGAGTAGTAGCAACGATGCTCATAGCGACCATGTGGTTTCTTCTGACCTTCATCGACCTCGTGGGTTGCTCAATGTCATTTCCCATCTTCGCGACTCCGTTCGCTCATTCGGTGTTCGTTTCAGTTCCACCGAATGCTACCGTAGCCAGCCAGAATCAGCCATCGCGACAAGGAGGTCAATCCTCGATAGAGTCGTTTTTGCTCCCCAGAAACGTCAAATTCGGGCTCATCCGACCGAAGCGTGCGCGATGGTGACTGGAGGTTTTCTGAGGATCGCGGTAGGGACGGCTGTTGCCAGCCGCCCCCCGCACAGATCCGTACGTGAGCCTTGACTCATACGGCTCCTCCGTTGGGTCAAACGATCGCGACACACTGTGACGCTACCCGTCGTGATTTCCCGTGACGCTCCAATTGATACTTGTTCCGGCTCAGAGTCCGAAGCATCGACGCCAATCCGGCAATACTTCCCTTCAGTGAGGTCCCTTTCCTCGGCGGATTCCGCCACTGCGGTCGCAGCTTTGTTCACCCGCGTCGACGGTACTACGGCCTCATCTGCCATCCCATCCGCGTTCATACCAGAATTGCGCTCATAGAGGTTCGCTGGTCGCCCTGGCAGTGAGTCATCACGACTTGACCCCAGGGGCAAATGGGACTTCCCGGTTCTCGCGTTTGGAATTTTCCACGCATGCACAGGTTCTTCGACTCCGCCATGTCCAGACTACCCTTACCAAAGCGGTGTAGCTGGTGTTGCCTTCCCGACGCATATGACACGGTCGGCACATGGAAGACCTGATTTCGGAGCTCAATTAGCTGGCCTACGCTTCCCCCTGCACGGACGCTCAGCACGACGTTGTTACCTTCGTCGCACCTCCGCCGGAGGCCGAAGTAGTTGGTTAGACCTTCCTCGTAAGAAACTTTCATTCTCGATTCCAAACCGGTTTTATCCCGGCACTCCATAACTCAAGTGTCCAATGATTTGTTTAATAAAAGCGTCCTCGGCGAATCGAAACTCGCCGAGAACCGTCGGCACCGTTGGCGCACCGTCGACCCGGATATCCCTTGTCAAGTTGCACCTCTGCAGAGCTTGATTCCGTTTCTCCCGGCAGACCCAGTATAAGGTCCAGCGACAACTCGCACAAATTATCATTGGACGCTTGAGCCATGCCTTGAAAACCTCCGGCGCACCCTTCGGTCGGATGAGCCCAAATTCGGCTGAAACACGGGAAATTTAATGCGCTCACCCTGGTAATTTCCATGATTCTCCTTGTGCCAAGGTGATGACTTGACTGAAAGTAGAGCCTTATAGTTTCCAAGATTCCAGGCACAAGCATAAAGTGATGTTCAGCTTGACAGGAGCCCCGGTCATCCCGTGCGTCGCTATCAGCCAATCTTGTTAAACTAAGACGCACCAATCCGATCACGTCGCTCGTACGGAACGATGCTATGGAAGAAGCTGTCATACTGTTTTCGCATTTCCGCAATGATGACCTCACACGTCATCATTTTAATTTGCTGAGGCGATTCAACGATTTTCCCGTTGTACCTTTGTGCTGTGATGACGGGAACCGTTGTGACCCGCTTGAGAATGCCATTCAGGTTCCGATGACATTCACCCGTGCGACGTGCTGGCACAATCTAGATTGGCTCTTCTGGGAGTGGTATCGGAGCGTTCATCGAATCGATGCTCATCGATACATCTGGCTCGACTGGGATTGTCGAGTCGATATCCCAATCAAAGACTGGTATGGAGAGCATTGGCACCACGATTTCGTCGCATCCAATACCGTTACGCCTCCAGCAAAATGGTATTGGTTTCGAACACAACGCCCGTTCCTTCCTCACACCCTCGCGCCATATGCCTGCGGAGTAAGCATCGCGTGAAGAATAACTGGCGCACTCACAGGCTTGTTGCGTAGTTCCATTTTGGCAGAGCTTCGTCGTAGATGATGTTCATGCGAGACTTCATTTCGTCGGTGATTTTCTGGCCGGTCTCATAGGCACGGCGGATTACATTGACGGTCGCTCGCAGGCCCGTTCGCGTTCTGGTTTGTCGCATCAAATTAACCACCGTTTCAAGTGAATCAAACAGCCGGCCTGAGCAGGCCCGGCCCACATGTGCAAAGAACCTACGTTCAATCGGGTTGTACTTGCTGCAGTAGCTCGGGAGGTGAGCGACTCGAATCGGCAGCCTGATCGATTCACTCAGCCGCTGAAGGTAGTACTTGAACAGATGGCGGTTGGCGGCATTGCTGCCGCCGCAATCACACAACAGCAAGATGCTTGTCGCCCCGGGATAGCATTGCCTGCCAATGCGGCTCCAGTACCAACGCAAACTTTCCACGGCAAACTCACTGGTGTCATGGCTCAGTCCAAGGTTGATGTGCCCGACGTTTCGGCGGATGTCGTAAATTCCGTGAGGGATCAATTTGCCGTCCGCCCAACTCGGGAAATCATGATCGAAAGCTTGCAGGGCGGCGGTGCCGTAGATCCTTCCCTTGCGGTACAGGCGACCAAGGAATTCCTTGGCTTTGGTGTCCACGGAAAAGACAGGATTGCCTTCACGCTCGTACATGTCTGTCAGATCGCCGATTCGTTCAAACTGCTGCCCGCGATCGGGAGAGTGTCCCCCGGCAATGTCTTTTCGGATTTGCCGCAGTCCCAACCCGATCTCGCGATACCACGTCTTGACGGTGTTGCGATGGACCGGCGTCCCCGCAGCGGTCACCTTGTCGGCGGATTGAGCTGGAGTTTGGCTGGTGAAGACGGCGTCGGGATCATCAGGGTCACCAGCGGTTTGCAAATCCAGAGAGTCAATCAGGTTGCTTTCAAGCTCGCTGTCGGAGTCGATTCTTTTTTTCGGCCGCCACCGGGGCGACGAATCCGACCGGCTGCCGGATCTTCAGGGAGCTGCTCCATTTCGCGGATACCGCGTTCGATCGTGCTCCGGGAGACTCCGAGCAGTTTCGCGATGTAGCCAATGCCGCCGTGCCCCAACCGCTGGGCCTCCAAAGCAGCAAATCGACGCTGATCCTTCTCGGATAGCGTTGCAAAGTAGGCTTGGCTGCGCTGCTCGGCGGCGGCGTCAAGTTGATCTTTGAACTGAAATGTCATCCGTGACACCGTGCGAACGAGGAAAACTATCGAATGCCCATCAGTCTAGCCGATCGCTCCGAATTCGTCACTTGATGATCACGCGATGCTAACACCTCTGAATGGCGTCTTGCTTTCCAAGCGCGCAATGGCCACTTATGCCGAGGAGGAACTTCCCGAGGGTGTTTTTTGCGAGCTACGTGTCGCGACGGTTCTAGCGTCCCGTGGAATAATCGCTTCCAGCTTGCCTAGAGAAAAAGCAGCAAGGAATGTTTTTCTCCCAAACGGTCAGAGTCTCAAAGTTTCTCATCCTGGTTTCTACCACCCAATCAAGACCTCGCAAGACACCGAGCAAATTGACAAAGGCACCTAGGACGACAGCAACAACAATGGCTCATTTAAGTGAGTCGGGAACGATTGCATCGGTCGTTGCGCCATCGACGACTTGAGTCTTTGCATCGGGTGCTGCCTGATCTACGATTCGCCCTACGGTGCTGTGTGAATATGATTCCAGCAATTGTATTGCGGCCGTTTGCTGCTCCTGCGTCGGATTGATTTTTAACTCGGCAGCGAGGGAGTTGAGCACGTCTTGCCAGGGTGTTCCGTGTTGAATGTCTACGCGAACGATCTTCTGGAATGTTGGCTCCGTGAACTGCTGAATTCCTTCGCGCATTAATCGCCGCTTGTACAATTGTTCGCCACTGGCCTGAAGTTTGTCCCAATCCGGTAGAGAGTCAACCAAAACGATTTTGGGTTGCTGCCATGCGGTAGCAAGCTCTTCGCTCAGAATGGAGAAGAGGGGATGACTTCCGCCGATGAG
Organism: uncultured Planctomycetota bacterium; assembly: GCA_963763175.1. Taxonomy (GTDB): domain Bacteria; phylum Planctomycetota; class Planctomycetia; order Pirellulales; family Pirellulaceae; genus Rhodopirellula. Next base: position 3,472,614 of record CAVXOB010000011.1, read on the forward strand.
CGGCTCGCAGCTCCTTAGTGAAATCGGCCGCAAATTCGGCATCATCTTCCAACACCAGGATCGAATCCACAGACTCATTGAGCGCACGCTCGATCACGCGAAGATGGGAAAGAAAGCAGCCCCAGGCACCTGGGCCGACCTGCCACCAATTGGGGGCAACAACTTTCGATCCATCAATTGCGTCGAATCGCTGCGGGAGTTCAAATGGCCAGTCCGACGGTAGCCGACTGAAAAAACGATTCAGCCGATCCTTGTCTCGCTTGAGATTGATAACGACAACTCGCTCAAAAGCTAATCTTTCGAAGGATCTCATCTTTGGCCAAAGTTAAAAGCTCTGCGGTAAATCGACATATTTGCTGGCTTGCATCTTACCCGAAGTCTGGAAACACGTGGGCACGGGCGTTCTTGCGCATATCAAACAGACGCTCGAACACCAATCAACGCCAATCAGATTGGGATGATCTCGCGTTCAGAGAGTCGACGCCGATATTTTGAACTGGTCTCCGGCGTCAAGGAAACAAATCTCGACGCCGAGACGATCCGGCACTATCGACGAAATGTGCAGGAGCTCATTTCCCAAGAGATTGGGAAGTTTCAGGTTGTCAAAACGCACAATGCAACGCATTCGTCGACTGGGGAACGCCTGATCTTTCCCGAGTTCACTCGATGTGCCGTCTACCTGGTGCGCAATCCGATGGACGTTGTAGACTCTCTCGCAGACCACTATGGCCTGTCCATTGACACAGCGATTGAGTTAATGAATGACCCCAGTCATCAGATTGGCGGCCCGAACGATCCATTCGTTACTCAGTATCTCGATACCTGGTCAGGGCATGTCGGTTCGTGGATACGGCAAAACGACTTCCCTGTATTGGTTGTGCGGTACGAAGACCTCAAGAAAGATGCCACTCATGTGTTCACGCAAATGCTTCGGTTCATCGGCTGGCCTGTTGATTGCGAAAGAGTAGCTCGCGCCGCCGAGAACTGCTCTTTTCAAACGCTGCAGAAATTCGAAAGAGAAAAAGGGTTCGGTGAACTGAGCAGCCGTTCTCTGAGCGGGACTTTTTTTCGCAAGGGGAGTGTAGGAACCGGTCGAAAACGTTTGACACCAGAACAAGCAAACCGTATTCTCGTTGATCATATCGCTACAATCGAGAAACTCGGGTACGAATGCCGAATCTGATCAGTCGTCCCGACTGAGCGCATTGGAGGCCACGAGTCCGCTCATCGGCGATGGACGACCTGTACTATTTTGGCTTGCGTATTCGCTTTTGAGAGCTTCCGATCTTAGAGCGTGTCTGTCGGCCAAAACGTGGGCGACCCCATTCAGGCATAGGCGAAGTAGATGTCGAAACGAGGCGGCACGAAAGAGCGTTTACGCAGTCAGAGCAAGAACCGACTGCGGCGCAAGCCGCGCGTTGAATCGCTGGAGCGACGAATGCTGCTGGCGGTGGACCTATCTGATGCGGTCGGTGTGCGCGCTGTTTACGGGCCGGCGATCTCAAGTCCAGTGATCGAGCAAACTGACGAGCCGCGTAGTTCTGGCTCCAAGGTTGTGTTCGCCTCGCTGTCGGATACAGACGTCAGCGAAAGCGATGCCCCTGTGCCAAGTGGCCCCCTTCCACTGCCGCAAAACGCCGCGCTCGACCCAATCGAACCCACAAGCCGAGCAGGCATGAAGTCGCGACTGGATGCTGCGCAGGGAGTGCCTACGCCTACTTACTCAGCTAGTGGAACGTCTTCGGGAACTTCCTCGGGAACTTCTTCTGGTACGTCTTCAGGAACATCTTCGGGAACGTCTTCTGGTACGTCTTCTGGTACGTCGTCGGGAACGGGTGTCGGAGATGATAGATTCGTCAATGGCGGCGGCGGGGATGACCGTTGTGAGCAGCCCGAAAACCTCTCAGGCCCTTTTGGTAACCTTAGTCTCGATCGAGGCTCGATTTCGCTCGGAGGTAAAACGGCATCATGTGCTGCCAATGCCGTTGGTGGAAATTACTCGTCCTACAACACCGACCAAAATCCGCACCCCATCATCGCGGTCACTCACAAACTTTCCGCTGGCGTGCCGGTTGCTGGCGAAGTTACTGCGCAGTTGACACTCGGCGGATTGGTCCAGCCCATGGTTCACTACGATACCACTGGCTTGAGTCCCGGTGACGAAGTTCGCGTAGTCCTGCAAGCGGATGCTACCCTGCTGGCCAGTGGGCGATACGACTGGCAAATCGAAGTCTTCGAAGGCAATGGAACGGGGCCGTCGACGGAAACCTACGAAGGCTATCGCGAAGTTTTCAATCGCGTCAACAGTGAATTCGGCAACCGCATGTGGCTCGATGATCTCGATCGACTCGTCGCCTATTCTGATGGCGTTTCGTTGCTCCGTGGCGATGGCACGGCCGCCTGGTTCCGGGCAACGCCCGCCGGTTTCGCCTCGCCTCCAGGCAGCTTTTCCGAGTTGGAGGAGAATATCAATGGTTCCTACACATTGCATCGTCGCTGGGGCGATCGCGACGAGTTCAATGCCAGTGGCTTGCTCACGGCCAACGTGGATCGCTACGGCAACGAGACGGCTTATTTTTACACTGATGCCGACAGCGACGGGCTCACCGATGAACTGGCTCAAAAGACCGACCCGTTTGGACGTGAGACTGATTACCAGTACGTGAGCGGGTTGCTCGACAGCGTCACTGATCACGCGGGCCGAGTCACCACCTACACATACGACAGCAACCAATACGTTACTTCCATCACCCGACCGGATCCCGATGGAACGGGCCCGTTGGCTGCCCCGGTCACCACCTTCGATCACGATGCCGCAGGACGAGTTACCAAGCAAACCGATGCTGCAGGACGTGAGATCGACTACACCCACAATGCGGCTGGACGTGTCTCGAGTATCACGCAGGATGGTCAAACCCTGTCGATCGTCGCACGCCGTGTGCAAGGCTTCGTGGACGTTTCTTTGACGGGCTATGACTCCGCTCACAAGGCAGATGTGTCTTACCTGCTGGCGCAACCTGTCGCCGTGATCACGGACCAATTGGGCAACCAAACCACCACTGAGCTGGACCGCTACGGCTACGCCAGCGACAAGACCGACGCCGAGGGAAATCAGTCCACCTTCGTGCGAAATGATCGCGGCCAAATCACCCAGGCCACCGGTCCCGATCCGGATGGCGCCGGACCGCTTCCCGCTCCAGTGACCTCGTTCCAGTACGACACCGCGGGCAACGCAACTCAAATCACCAACCCCGATGGCGGCATCGAAACTCGCACCTACGACGCAGTCTGGAACCAACTCACCAGCGAAACCGATCCGCTCGGTCGGCAGACGCTCTACACGCTTGATTCCTTGACCGGCGATGTTTTGGAAATCCGCCAAGTCGTCGGTGTCGACGATCGCACCTCGAGCGAAACCGACGACGCCGTTACCAGCTTCACCTACACGGCAATCGGCGGTGCCTTGCCGGGCGGACTGCCGCTGAGCCAAACCGATCCGCTTGGACATACCACCCAGTACACCTACCAAACCAACACGAGCGCGGCCGACTTTGGCGAAATCACCGCGATCACGATCGCCGCTGGCACCGCTGTCGCTGCCACGACCACCTTCACCCACGATGCCGCTGGTAACCTAACGTCTCAAACCGATCCGCTGGGACGCACGATCACTTACGCCTACGACAACCTCGATCGAAATATCCAAACGACGCTGCCCGATCCCGACGGCTCCGGGCCGCTGACCTCGCCCGTCACCACTTTCGATTACGACCCCACCGATAACCTGATTCGGCAAACGGACCCGCTGGGTCGCGAAACCGAGTACACCTATGACGGGCGTGCGAATGTCATCACCGTGACACGTCCCGATCACGACGGCGACAGCAACCTCACGACGACGACGTTCACCTATGACGCTGCCGGTCAAATCGCCACACAAATCGATGCCCTCGGCGGTGTGACCGCGTTTGGTTACGACAAAGACGGTCAGATGACCACGCTCACCCAGCCCGATCCTGATGGAACCGGGCCGCTGGCCGCACCGGTCTGGAGCTACACCTACGACGCTCGGGGCTTGCTGGCTAGCGAAACCGATCCACTTGGAAACGTTACCAGTTATCAATACGACGCAGCCGGACGACCGACGACCACGACCTACCCCGATCCCGATGGCACCGGACCGCTGGCCAGTCCACAAACTGCGATCGCCTACGACCTGGCCGGGCAACCAATCAGCCAAACCGACGCACTCGGTCGCCTGACCGGCTTTTCCTACGACACCCTCGGTCGACTGGCCACGATCACGCTCCCCGATCCCGATGACCTGGAACCTTTGACCGCCCCAGTCCTCACGCGCCAGTACGATATCGGGGGAAACCTGATCACCGAAACCGACCCGCTCGGTGGCGTAACCCACTACAGCCTCGATGCTCAAAACCGTCTGACGTCGATAACCCAGCCTGATCCCGACGGCAGCGGCCCGCTTGCAGCTCCAGTCACCAGCTATGCCTACGATACCGCCGGACAGCGCACCAGCACCACCGACCCACTCGGTCGCACCACAACCTTCACCTACAACGCTCTGGGTCAACTGACCCAGCAAACGCTGCCCGATCCTGATGGCACCGGCCCCGAGACCTCTCCGTTGACGCAGTTCCGATATGACGCGGCCGGTAACCTGACCGGGACCACCGACGCGCTGAACCGGCAAACCACCTACGCCTATAACTCGCTCAACTGGCGAACCGGGATCACCGACGCCGCTGGCAAAACAACAACACTCGCTTACGACGATAACGGAAATCAAACCTCGCTCACCGATCCTGAAGGCAACACCACCTCGTGGGTTTATGACTCGTTGAATCGCGTGATCGTTGACACCAACGAACTCAATGATTCACGCAGCTTTGTTTACGACGCCAACAGCAACCTGACCCAACGCACCGATCGCAACGGTCGCGTGATCGAGTTTGAGTACGACAATCTAAACCAGATGAACGAAGAGAGCTGGTATATCGGTGGCATTCTGCAAGAAACCCGCGACTACCGCTACGACGCGATGGGTAATCTCACCAGCGTCAACAGCGACGAAGCGGTCTACAGTTTCGCTTACGACAACCTCGATCGCCGCACGCAAACCAGCCGCGACTACCTCACGCAGACCGCGATGCCGGGCGTCACCACGAACAGTGTTTACGATTCCAACAGTCGCCGCACAAAACTCTCCGCCACAATCGACTCCACGGACGATTTTGTTACAGATTTCGATTACGACGCGCTCAGCCGCATGACCGGGATCGAACAGCACGGCGTCAGCGGTGGCAATGCTGTCGCGAACAAACGCATTGACCTCGCCTACAACGCCGCCGGTCAGCTCGACACGATCAGCCGCTACGCCAATCTAGCGGGCACGCAGTCGGTCGCCACGACGGATTATCAATACGACAACACCGGACGCCTCAGCGACCTCACCCATACGCAAGGTACGACCACGCTGGCTAGCTACGGCTACACCTACGATGCTGCGAGTCAGCTGTCGCAAATCGAGTCGCTGACCGATGGCACGACAACCTATACCCAAGACCTCACCGGTCAACTGACAGACGCCGACCACGCCTCCCAAGCCGATGAGTCCTACGCATACGACGACAACGGCAACCGCACCGGCAGCGGCACCTCCACCGGCGACGACAACCAATTGCTCTCCGATAGCACGTACAATTACCAGTATGATGCCGAAGGTAATCGCACTAAAAAGACCCATATCGCCACCGGTGCTACCACCGACTACACCTGGGATCACCACAACAACCTGATCGAAGTTACGGAGAAAAATGCCTCCGCCGTGACCATCAAAACGGTCCAGTACGGCTATGACGGTTTCGACCACCAAATTTGGAAAAAGATCATCACCGGCAGCGGGACGCAGACCGAAGTCTACGTCTACGACGGTCTGCGCCGAGCGCGGTCAGGCTGGAGACACGATGATCCTCCGCTTCGATGGCAGTGGTGACATTACCAACCGCTACCTCCACGGCCCCGCCGTCGATCAAATCCTCGCCGACGAGCAAGTCGCCAGCACGACCACGCCCGGCGACGTCTTATGGCCCTTGACCGACCACCTCGGCAGCGTCCGCGACATCGCCGAGTACGACGCCGTCACCGGCATCACGTCGATCGCCAACCACATCGTCTACGACAGCTTCGGCAACCGCAACAGCGAAACCAACGCCGCCATCGACTCGCTCTTCGGCTTCACCGGCCGAGAGTGGGACGACGCGGTCGACCTGCAGTACAACCGGGCGCGTTGGTACGACCCCGCCACCGGTCGCTGGCTGAGCAATGACCCCATCGGCTTCAAGGCGGGGGATGCGAATCTGACTCGATACGTGGGTAATGGACCGACCATCCTGACCGATGCATCGGGCCTGTGGGTTATGATTCCTACATTTGAGTCGCCAGAGGATCTTTCAGAATATGACCCTCCGCCAAAGGGTCTACCGGAGTACGAAGCAATTCCACCGTCGGGACCTGTGACTGAACCGGGAAGTCTGGACTTCGAAGACTGGCTGGAGGACCTTAGAGATGATCTAATTGTCGATCCGATAAAAGAAGAGACGCTCGGTGAGCTGAAGGATTGGTGGGAGAACCACCCTCTTAATCCAGTGCCACCTCGCAACGATGCCCCCTGCCCACCGGGTGAACTGCGGCAACAGCCACCACCGGGTACATGGGACTTCAATCCTGACTGGCATTACCCTCTGCCTGTCGATCCCGTGGACCCGCGTGGAACCTGGGAATGGGAGTTTCTTTTCGAAATTACTCGGTGACAGTGACGCTTGGCTCGAGAATTTCTATGCAGTTTTCACCGAAGTGCACCGTGCAATTGAGCCGACGCAATAGCCCCATTCCAACTTTACTTTTGAGGCTGCCGTATGTCCGAACGTCCGCGAGTTCGACACCGGCTACCTGTACAGTCTTCAACTTTCTCGTAGTTATTTTTTGAATTACTGCTTCGCTACCGACGAGCGACAAGCTGAGTTGCGATGACTCAGTTTTCTCGACAAATGCTCGCTTACTGAGTTTTTTCAGGCAATCATAATTAATACTTAATTCCCCAGTCATTCCAGAGTCTACCAGGCAATCGATTTCAACACATTTGTCTCCGCGACCGATTGAGACGGGAACGTATAGACGGCCCGCTGCATCAGGTTCACACCGAGCCAATCTGGCATTACTGTCAATCGAGCCACCGCTAGCGAGAATAGAGCATTGCGGCGAGAGGGTTAGAGATTTGTTCCTGAGAAATGACATCCCCATGATTCCATGGACTGGGATGCTGCTTTTCGAGGTCAGCTCCCCCAGATCAATCAATGCAGCTTCAAAGCAACTATTCTGCTGATGCATTCCGATCGTGTCGAATCGACAAGTTACAATCTCAAATGGCTGTTTAATGTTTTTATTGATTGGAAGGTTTAGTTGAAGCCTCTCGGAAGTACCACGATCTATGGCGACGTTTGTTGAGCCAGAGTCGACCATGAAGGTCATGGGGTGACCATCAATCAACGCATCCACGAATACAATTCCCAGGTTGTTATTCTGGCAATTCAGCTGCTGTTCAGCTCCACTTGAAGGGTTCGGATTCCCGAGAATGTACGTGGCTAGTCCCGACAAAGTCAGGACATGCAGAACAATGGTTTGAAGCATGATCGCCGGGCCTCTCCTTTGCGTTCTCGCAAAGACTGGTAAATTTTGTATGTGAGAACCCTCCTTTACGCTTCATGGTGCTGGGACGTAAAGACCAGTTGTTAGTTGTTACCGGCCTTTTTGATGTCGCATTTTTGGCCGAATTGAGACTGTAGGTGTTACCGACCGAATTGCGGTCGCACTTTCTGCCGAATTATGACTGTATGGATTTGATGCCCAATTTGGCCCTTTTGCCGAATTGTTGAGAATTTTGGAGAGCGTGTTTCGGCGCTGGGAGAAGAAAAGGTGTCAGGACTGAATGGCATTGTCTACGGCTTTTTTCCTGCTTTTCGTGACGGGCGGTCACTTCTCGCGCAGCATTGAAAAACGCGATCCTTCGCGTGTCTGAATTAATACAATTTGTCACCGTTTGAATAATATTGATATTGGCGTGACTCGAATGGTCGATACAATTCGCCGATGACGTGACCTTCCTTGGTTTGGAGTTTTGCAATATTCGACCAAGGAAGGTTCATGTCTATTCTAACAGCTGGCGCGCCGGATTGCTTCTCCCTGTTCAAGCGGTCCATGATACAGAGCGATGACTTGCCATTGACCGGCATCATCGACGATCAGTCGATCAGGGATGTCTTCGACGATGAAAAAGTTGATTTCGGAAATGCGCACGAAGATGTGTTCACCTGTTACCGGCCTTTTTGATGTCGCATTCTTGGCCGAATTGAGACTGTAGGGATTTGGCGGTGATTTTGGCGTTCTGGCCGAATTGTTGCGAAATTTGGAGAAGCATTTCGCGCCGCTCTTCTTGCCCGATTCAGTGTCGGAGAGCTGGATGATCCTGGACCGACTTCGTGAAGGATGGATGGCGCCGATTGATCTGCTCGGCGATTCGGACTCTTGATCGAAATCCGATTGCGATCGCTAGGGAACGATCAATGCCAACTGCGCAGCAAAAAGCTAACTGCGCAGCAAAAATGCGATCGTTCTGAGCGAACGATCGCATGGACGTGGGTTCCAATTCGATGATGCTGAACCGATGCTCGGACGCAACTCACGATGTCAGCATTCGCGCACAGTGACTGCCATCACTCACGATGTCTGCAAGGAATCGGAGTTGGCCGATGGCGTCGGATCGCCGAGGTCATCTCGGTAGTCTTCCAACCAACGACGCAGAATCGTGACCGCCGGGACGAAGTCGTGACCCTGCAGTAACATCAGGTCGATGTTGTTGGTGTTCTTCTGACAACAGAAGCAATGGGCCAAGTTGTTTTTCGGATTCACGGTCGCTCGCAACTCTTTGCAATGGGGACACTGAAAACGAAAGTAGCCATCGCTCTGCTTTGAAATCGGACCGTGCTGACCAAGTCGAGTGACCGTCAATTTCATCGGTAAGTCGTTGCGGATCGCTCGCAGTAGTTCTCTCGTGATCATAGCTTTGAAAGTTCGAAGGTGAAAGGGTGAAGTTGGAAGATGGGCCATGTGATTTAGAAGTCCGTTAGGTCGACTTCTTTTTGCCAGTGCGGTTGAAGTAACACTCGGTTGACCACGTCGATGTCGATCGTGGTTCCAGAGGTGCTGCGGACCGCTTCGAGCATCGAAGCCAAACACAGATTGCGGCAACGGCGCAGTACGCCATCGGCGGTGCGGACGATCAGTTCGGTCGCTCCGGTGGTGAACGTGTTGTGGGCTAAGCCGATCCGATCCAACTGGCCTTCGATGAACTCTCGCATCGCATCGTCGTTCAGACGCTTGGTGATGACGGAGTACGTCACGCGGCTTTTGATGTCTTGATTGATCGCCAGGTCCAGGCTGGCCATCAACTCGACTTGGCCGACAAGAATCAAGTTGTGGTTCTTCGGAAAATCCTCTAACAACAGTCGCAATCGACGAAGATTTTCCATTTCCATTAGATGGGCGTCGTCAATCACTGTGACCAACATCTTGCCACTGCGATTCAGAGCGAAGGCTTGCTGGATCAGCTTGCGTTCGCACTTGAACGCGCTCGATTCAAACTCGATCTTGAACGCTTCGCAGACTATTTTTACCGTGTTGGTGTAGGTATGCAGGGTGCGGGCGACGGTGGCGACCAAGTAATCTTTGTCGGGCAGAACCCGCAGAGATTCTTTGATAACACTCTTGCCGGTGCCGGGGCGTCCGACGACCAAACACAAGCCGCCTTGTTGGCTATGCACGCGAAGCGTGTCATGGATCTCTTGTTGATGGCTCAGAAGTCGGATGTCACGCAGAGTGAATGGGTCTTCGCTGAGACCGAAGTAGGAACGAATCATGATTGGAAGTTTGAAGGGTGAAGGGTGAAGTTTGAAAAGATGAGGCGTGAGGTTTGGTTGGCTAACAGCTAACCAATTACGATTCCGTTCGCCTCAACAGGCCGTTGGCGACGGCATCCAATGGGCGCGCTTTGCCGATCCGGCGACCGCCTTGGTAGACGATCACGTCACCGTCGCGATGACGTTCGTAACGCAAGTCAATCTTGCGACCGCGGAGGTCGATCGGCGTTTCGTAGCGTGTGCCGCGGAAGCTGAACGTGTTGTCTTTTTTGACCTGACGTTCCGCTTCGGCATAGAACAACTCGTCAGTGTCTTCACTGGGTGTGAGAAAACGAATTCGTGAAAGGTCGACGCCGAAGCGGTCGATCGGTTTCATGCCCAGGGTTGAGTGAACGGTCGAGTTGTAGTCGCCTTCGACCCATGCACTGAACTGTTTGTTAAGGCTTTCGATCGAAGAGAGATCCAGGTTGCGGATCAAGAACTGGTCACGGACTCGGCGGAAGAAGCGTTCAATTTTCCCTTTCGCCGCCGCGTCTCGCACCGCCGTGTGACGCAGGATGCAGCCTACACGCGCCGCTATCAGCGTGATTTCCTGGCAACAGTAGATCGAGCCGTTATCAACGTAGAGCTGTTCGGGAAGACCGCGTTTGTAAAACGCACAGCGTATTGCCTTGACCATCGAGTCGACGTTCTCTTCAAAGAAGAACTCGCCGTGGCACAGCACGCGGCTGGCGTCATCAATGAACGCAATCAGCTTGGCTTGTCGGCCGGCGATGTGCGGCCCGAACATCGTGTCGGCCTGCCAAAGCTGGTTAGCGTACTGCATGCTGAAGGCCCGACGCTGACGGCTCTCGCCGGAGTCCTCTTTGAGGAACTCGTACTTGCCCACCATCCGGCTGAACGTGTTTCGTGCGATTTGGTTTGCGTTGAGCAAGCCTTTCTCGATACAGAAACGATAGATAGCGGTTTTGCCCGGTGTTTTCCCATGAAAATGAGGCAGCGCCGCATTGATCGCTTCGAGAACTTCTTCGGGGGTGACTTTGCGTGTGCGTCCCTTGTCGGACCGTGATTGGTTTTGCATCGCGGTGATGCCGTGATTCTTGTAGCGGTAGTGCCACGTTTGGATGGTTCGCCAGGTGAACTGGTGTGGCTTTCCTTCTTCGTCGGTGAATGTCATTTCGGCGACGTTCTTGATGCGTGCGTCACTCGTTTTCCCTTCGGCGATGTCGATCGCTCCGAGGACTTTCATTTTGAGATAGATCGATGGACGTTTCATGCAGACGCTCCGGTGATGAGGGTGAGGACTTCGGTGCCAATGGCAGCGGTCGGAAGTTCGACCGGCATCGAATTTAGAAGCGTCTGGCGGTGACTCAATCGTCGGGTTGTGTTGCTGGGTGGAAATCGAGTTTTCGTCGCGATCCGGTGCGACATCAAATCGGCCCAGTCGGCGTCGGCGGCGCACCGACCGTGCCGACTTTGCCGGTGGTGGGGCCACCGCGTCAGATCATGGCGCGAGACCACGGCGTGAGATTTCCGCTGTCTCAGCGGGATGTCCGTCAGAGCAGAACTGCCATCAGATGAAGAAACGCTGTGTCGCGTTCTGGAAGGCGGCGATGGGGTTGCTGGAAGAATCCTGGAAGGCTGCTTTGAGGTGGGCGATGGTCCCTTGGGCAGCGGACTGGGCAGGCGACGGCACTCCGTCTTGATGGACATGCTTGGGCGGCGGCCCGATCGCCGTCAGAGCGGTTCGTATCGCCGCCTGGGCTTGCAGAAATCGTTTCCAGATCCGGTAGGGTGCCGAGTCGCTCAGTGAGCTTTGCAGGTCTCTGAAAGCCTGGGACTTACTTCCCGTCGTAGCGGCTTGTTCAAGAAATCGCCACAGGCTGTCGGTATCGAGGAAGAGCCTTTTGACTTTGTCGGCGATCCAGACACTGAAGGTTCTGCCGCAGCCGCCAGCGTTTGCACGATCGGAGCAGAAGACGCGAATCGCCCGGATGGCTTTTTGCTTGAAGTTCAGCTCGTCATAACCTTTGAGGAATCCATGTCGATTCAGTGCCCCGGTGTGTTTGCAGTGAGGACAGGGCAGGCACTTTAGCAGGGCGAGTCGCCGGTCACGCTGCTCCTTGGAGGCGAAAATCCACACGATACTGCTGAAGTTCCCGAGGCTCTGGATCGAAATGGCAGGGCATCAGCGCCAGCCTACCGGGTTTCAGTTTGGAGCACTGCGAGCATCCAAAGGGGCGGGGTCGAGGCGAGGTACGATTGATTCTTCAGAAAGGCGGGTTGCGAGTTGCGGGTTACGAGGGCGGGCGAGACTGTACCGAATTAGCGGTGTAACCATCGCTGCCACTTGCGACAACAATTCGGCCCAGAACCGGCGGGAAGTGCGACCAAAGCGAGGCCGGTAACAGTTCACCCCCGCAATCACGCTCTGGGCGATGATCTCGCAGTTTCTTTTTAGCGGGACCGGACGGTCTGTCGAAGCCGCCGCAGGGCGAGTCGTTTCGCTTTATGCGCAACTGGAAGGTCGAGTCGTTGCCAAAAACGCGGGTAACTATTGTCGAGCCAGAGCGAAGATCCCAGCCGTGGTGATCAAGAAACTGGCTCGGTCGCTAGCGCACCGCGCCGAGTATGACGCCTCTGCCCGAGAGAATTTTCGAACTCCCATCGAACCCGATCAGGCCGAAGATCGATTGTGTCCTCGCGCAATCTCCACAATCCGCAGCCAACCCGTCATGGGTCGCATTATCAATGTCGATGGCTTTACTGTCGACGCACCAGATACACCCAAGAACCAAGCGAAGTTGTTACCGGCCTTTTTGATGTCGCATTCTTGGCCGAATTGAGACTGTAGGGATTTGGCGGTGATTTTGGCGTTCTGGCCGAATTGTTGCGAAATTTGGAGAAGCATTTCGCGCCGCTCTTCTTGCCCGATTCAGTGTCGGAGAGCTGGATGATCCTGGACCGACTTCGTGAAGGATGGATGGCGCCGATTGATCTGCTCGGCGATTCGGACTCTTGATCGAAATCCGATTGCGATCGCTAGGGAACGATCAATGCCAACTGCGCAGCAAAAAGCTAACTGCGCAGCAAAAATGCGATCGTTCTGAGCGAACGATCGCATGGACGTGGGTTCCAATTCGATGATGCTGAACCGATGCTCGGACGCAACTCACGATGTCAGCATTCGCACACAGTGACTGCCATCACTCACGATGTCTGCAAGGAATCGGAGTTGGCCGATGGCGTGTTACCGGCCTTTTTGATGTCGCATTTTTGGCCGAATTGAGACTGTAGGGATTTGGCGGTGATTTTGGCGTTCTGGCCGAACTGGTGCGAAATTTGGAGAAGCATTTCGCGCCGCACTTTTTGGCCGATTTGGTGTCGGAGAGCTGGATGATCCTGGACCGACTTCGTGAAGGATGGATGGCGCCGATTGATCTGCTCGGCGATTCGGACTCTTGATCAAAATCCGATTGCGATCGCTAGGGAACGATCAATGCCAACTGCGCAGCAAAAAGCTAACTGCGCAGCAAAAATGCGATCGTTCTGAGCGAACGATCGCATGGACGTGGGTTCCAATTCGATGATGCTGAACCGATGCTCGGACTCAACTCACGATGTCAGCATTCGCGCACAGTGACTGCCATCACTCACGATGTCTGCAAGGAATCGGAGTTGGCCGGTGGCGTCGGATCGCCGAGGTCATCTCCGTAGTCTTCCAACCAACGACGCAGAATCGTGACCGCCGGGACGAAGTCGTGACCCTGCAGTAACATCAGGTCGATGTTGTTGGTGTTCTTCTGACAACAGAAGCAATGGGCCAAGTTGTTTTTCGGATTCACGGTCGCTCGCAACTCTTTGCAATGGGGACACTGAAAACGAAAGTAGCCATCGCTCTGCTTTGAAATCGGACCGTGCTGACCAAGTCGAGTGACCGTCAATTTCATCGGTAAGTCGTTGCGGATCGCTCGCAGTAGTTCTCTCGTGATCATAGCTTTGAAAGTTCGAAGGTGGAAGGGTGAAGTTGGAAGATAGGCCATGTGATTTAGAAGTCCGTTAGATCGACTTCTTTTTGCCAGTGCGGTTGAAGCAACACTCGGTTGACCAGGTCGATGTCGATCGTGGTTCCAGAGGTGCTACGGACCGCTTCGAGCATTGAAGCCAAACACAGATTGCGGCAACGGCGCAGCACGCCATCTGCGGTGCGGACGATCAGTTCGGTCGCTCCGGTGGTGAACGTGTTGTGGGCTAAGCCGATCCGATCCAACTGGCCTTCGATGAACTCTCGCATCGCATCGTCGTTCAGACGCTTGGTGATGACGGAGTACGTCACGCGGCTTTTGATGTCTTGATTGACCGCCAGATCCAAGCTGGCCATCAACTCGACTTGGCCGACAAGAATCAAGTTGTGGTTCTTCGGAAAATCCTCTAACAACAGTCGCAATCGACGAAGATTTTCCATTTCCATTAGATGGGCGTCGTCAATCACTGTGACCAACATCTTGCCACTGCGATTCAGAGCGAAGGCTTGCTGGATCAGTTTGCGTTCGCACTTGAACGCGCTCGATTCAAACTCGATCTTGAACGCTTCGCAGAGTATTTTTACCGTGTTGGTGTAGGTATGCAGGGTGCGGGCGACGGTGGCGACCAAGTAATCTTTGTCGGGCAGAACCCGCAGAGATTCTTTGATAACACTCTTGCCGGTGCCGGGGCGTCCGACGACCAGACACAAGCCGCCTTGTTGGCTATGCACGCGAAGCGTGTCATGGATCTCTTGTTGATGGCTCAGAAGTCGGATGTCACGCAGAGTGAATGGGTCTTCGCTGAGACCGAAGTAGGAACGAAGCATGATTGGAAGGGTGAAGGGTGAAGGGTGAAAAGATGAAGCGTGAGCTTTGTTTAGCTAACCAGCTACGACTCCGTTCGCCTCAACAGGCCGTTGGCGACGGCATCCAATAGGCGCGCTTTGCCGATCCGGCGACCGCCTTGGTAGACGATCACGGCACCGTCGCGATGACGTTCGTAACGCAAGTCAATCTTGCGACTGCGGAGGTCGATGGGCGTTTCGTAGCGTGTGCCGCGGAAGCTGAACGTGTTGTCTTTTTTGACCTAACGTTCCGCTTCGGCATAGAACAACTCGTCAGTGTCTTCACTGGGTGTGAGAAAACGAATTCGTGAAAGGTCGACGCCGAAGCGGTCGATCGGTTTCATGCCCAGGGTTGAGTGAACGGTCGCGTTGTATTCGCCTTCGACCCAGGCACTGAACTGTTTGTTAAGGCTTTCGATCGAAGACAAATCCAGGTTGCGGACCAAGAACTGGTCACGGACTCGGCGGAAGAAGCGTTCAATTTCCCCTTTCGCCGCCGCGTCGCGCACCGCCGTGTGACGCAGGATGCAGCCTACACGCGCCGCTATCAGCGTGATTTCCTGGCAACAGTAGATCGAGCCGTTATCAACGTAGAGCTGTTCGGGAAGACCGCGTTTGTAAAACGCACAGCGTATTGCCTTGACCATCGAGTCGACGTTCTCTTCAAAGAAGAACTCGCCGTGGCACAGCACGCGGCTGGCGTCATCAATGAACGCAATCAGCTTGGCTTGTCGGCCGGCGATGTGCGGCCCGAACATCGTGTCGGCCTGCCAAAGCTGGTTAGCGTACTGCATGCTGAAGGCCCGACGCTGACGGCTCTCGCCGGAGTCCTCTTTGAGGAACTCGTACTTGCCCACCATCCGGCTGAACGTGTTTCGTGCGATTTGGTTTGCGTTGAGCAAGCCTTTCTCGATACAGAAACGATAGATAGCGGTTTTGCCCGGTGTTTTCCCATGAAAATGAGGCAGCGCCGCATTGATCGCTTCGAGAACTTCTTCGGGGGTGACTTTGCGTGTGCGTCCCTTGTCGGACCGTGATTGGTTTTGCATCGCGGTGATGCCGTGATTCTTGTAGCGGTAGTGCCACGTTTGGATGGTTCGCCAGGTGAACTGGTGTGGCTTTCCTTCTTCGTCGGTGAATGTCATTTCGGCGACGTTCTTGATGCGTGCGTCACTCGTTTTCCCTTCGGCGATGTCGATCGCTCCGAGGACTTTCATTTTGAGATAGATCGATGGACGTTTCATGCAGACGCTCCGGTGATGAGGGTGAGGACTTCGGTGCCAATGGCAGCGGTCGGAAGTTCGACCGGCATCGAATTTAGAAGCGTCTGGCGGTGACTCAATCGTCGGGTTGTGTTGCTGGGTGGAAATCGAGTTTTCGTCGCGATCCGGTGCGACATCAAATCGGCCCAGTCGGCGTCGGCGGCGCGCCGACCGTGCCGACTTTGCCGGTGGTGGGGCCACCGCGTCAGATCATGGCGCGAGACCACGGCGTGAGATTTCCGCTGTCTCAGCGGGATGTCCGTCAGAGCAGAACTGCCATCAGATGAAGAAACGCTGTGTCGCGTTCTGGAAGGCGGCGATGGGGTTGCTGGAAGAATCCTGGAAGGCTGCTTTGAGGTGGGCGATGGTCCCTTGGGCAGCGGACTGGGCAGGCGACGGCACTCCGTCTTGATGGACATGCTTGGGCGGCGGCCCGATCGCCGTCAGAGCGGTTCGTATCGCCGCCTGGGCTTGCAGAAATCGTTTCCAGATCCGGTAGGGTGCCGAGTCGCTCAGTGAGCTTTGCAGGTCTCTGAAAGCCTGGGACTTACTTCCCGTCGTAGCGGCTTGTTCAAGAAATCGCCACAGGCTGTCGGTATCGAGGAAGAGCCTTTTGACTTTGTCGGCGATCCAGACACTGAAGGTTCTGCCGCAGCCGCCAGCGTTTGCACGATCGGAGCAGAAGACGCGAATCGCCCGGATGGCTTTTTGCTTGAAGTTCAGCTCGTCATAACCTTTGAGGAATCCATGTCGATTCAGTGCCCCGGTGTGTTTGCAGTGAGGACAGGGCAGGCACTTTAGCAGGGCGAGTCGCCGGTCACGCTGCTCCTTGGAGGCGAAAATCCACACGATACTGCTGAAGTTCCCGAGGCTCTGGATCGAAATGGCAGGGCATCAGCGCCAGCCTACCGGGTTTCAGTTTGGAGCACTGCGCGCATCCAAAGGGGCGGGGTCGAGGCGAGGTACGATTGATTCTTCAGAAAGGCGGGTTGCGAGTTGCGGGTTACGAGGGCGGGCGAGACTGTACCGAATTAGCGGTGTAACCATCGCTGCCACTTGCGACAACAATTCGGCCCAGAACCGGCGGGAAGTGCGACCAAAGCGAGGCCGGTAACAATTCAGTGTCGGAGAGCTGGATGATCCTGGACCGACTTCGTGAAGGATGGATGGCGCCGATTGATCTGCTCGGCGATTCGGACTCTTGATCGAAATCCGATTGCGATCGCTAGGGAACGATCAATGCCAACTGCGCAGCAAAAAGCTAACTGCGCAGCAAAAATGCGATCGTTCTGAGCGAACGATCGCATGGACGTGGGTTCCAATTCGATGATGCTGAACCGATGCTCGGACTCAACTCACGATGTCAGCATTCGCACACAGTGACTGCCATCACTCACGATGTCTGCAAGGAATCGGAGTTGGCCGATGGCGTGTTACCGGCCTTTTTGATGTCGCATTTTTGGCCGAATTGAGACTGTAGGGATTTGGCGGTGATTTTGGCGTTCTGGCCGAACTGGTGCGAAATTTGGAGAAGCATTTCGCGCCGCACTTTTTGGCCGATTTGGTGTCGGAGAGCTGGATGATCCTGGACCGACTTCGTGAAGGATGGATGGCGCCGATTGATCTGCTCGGCGATTCGGACTCTTGATCAAAATCCGATTGCGATCGCTAGGGAACGATCAATGCCAACTGCGCAGCAAAAAGCTAACCGCGCAGCAAAAATGCGATCGTTCTGAGCGAACGATCGCATGGACGTGGGTTCCAATTCGATGATGCTGAACCGATGCTCGGACTCAACTCACGATGTCAGCATTCGCGCACAGTGACTGCCATCACTCACGATGTCTGCAAGGAATCGGAGTTGGCCGGTGGCGTCGGATCGCCGAGGTCATCTCCGTAGTCTTCCAACCAACGACGCAGAATCGTGACCGCCGGGACGAAGTCGTGACCCTGCAGTAACATCAGGTCGATGTTGTTGGTGTTCTTCTGACAACAGAAGCAATGGGCCAAGTTGTTTTTCGGATTCACGGTCGCTCGCAACTCTTTGCAATGGGGACACTGAAAACGAAAGTAGCCATCGCTCTGCTTTGAAATCGGACCGTGCTGACCAAGTCGAGTGACCGTCAATTTCATCGGTAAGTCGTTGCGGATCGCTCGCAGTAGTTCTCTCGTGATCATAGCTTTGAAAGTTCGAAGGTGGAAGGGTGAAGTTGGAAGATAGGCCATGTGATTTAGAAGTCCGTTAGATCGACTTCTTTTTGCCAGTGCGGTTGAAGCAACACTCGGTTGACCAGGTCGATGTCGATCGTGGTTCCAGAGGTGCTACGGACCGCTTCGAGCATTGAAGCCAAACACAGATTGCGGCAACGGCGCAGCACGCCATCTGCGGTGCGGACGATCAGTTCGGTCGCTCCGGTGGTGAACGTGTTGTGGGCTAAGCCGATCCGATCCAACTGGCCTTCGATGAACTCTCGCATCGCATCGTCGTTCAGACGCTTGGTGATGACGGAGTACGTCACGCGGCTTTTGATGTCTTGATTGACCGCCAGATCCAAGCTGGCCATCAACTCGACTTGACCGACCAGAATCAAGTTGTGGTTCTTCGGAAAATCCTCCAACAACAGTCGCAATCGACGAAGATTGGCTCATCCGACCGAAGCGTGCGCGATGGTGACTGGAGGTTTTCTGAGGATCGCGGTAGGGACGGCTGTTGCCAGCCGCCCCCCGCACAGATCCGTACGTGAGCCTTGACTCATACGGCTCCTCCGTTGGGTCAAACGATCGCGACACACTGTGACGCTACCCGTCGTGATTTCCCGTGACGCTCCAATTGATACTTGTTCCGGCTCAGAGTCCGAAGCATCGACGCCAATCCGGCAATACTTCCCTTCAGTGAGGTCCCTTTCCTCGGCGGATTCCGCCACTGCGGTCGCAGCTTTGTTCACCCGCGTCGACGGTACTACGGCCTCATCTGCCATCCCATCCGCGTTCATACCAGAATTGCGCTCATAGAGGTTCGCTGGTCGCCCTGGCAGTGAGTCATCACGACTTGACCCCAGGGGCAAATGGGACTTCCCGGTTCTCGCGTTTGGAATTTTCCACGCATGCACAGGTTCTTCGACTCCGCCATGTCCAGACTACCCTTACCAAAGCGGTGTAGCTGGTGTTGCCTTCCCGACGCATATGACACGGTCGGCACATGGAAGACCTGATTTCGGAGCTCAATTAGCTGGCCTACGCTTCCCCCTGCACGGACGCTCAGCACGACGTTGTTACCTTCGTCGCACCTCCGCCGGAGGCCGAAGTAGTTGGTTAGACCTTCCTCGTAAGAAACTTTCATTCTCGATTCCAAACCGGTTTTATCCCGGCACTCCATAACTCAAGTGTCCAATGATTTGTTTAATAAAAGCGTCCTCGGCAAATCGAAACTCGCCGAGAACCGTCGGCACCGTTGGCGCACCGTCGACCCGGATATCCCTTGTCAAGTTGCACCTCTGCAGAGCTTGATTCCGTTTCTCCCGGCAGACCCAGTATTAGGTCCAGCGACAACTCGCACAAATTATCATTGGACGCTTGAGCCATGCCTTGAAAACCTCCGGCGCACCCTTCGGTCGGATGAGCCCGAAGATTTTCCATTTCCATTAGATGGGCGTCGTCAATCACGGTAACGAGCATCTTGCCACTGCGATTCAGAGCGAACGCTTGCTGGATCAGTTTGCGTTCGCACTTGAACGCGCTCGATTCAAACTCGATCTTGAACGCTTCGCAGAGTATTTTTACCGTGTTGGTGTAGGTATGCAGGGTGCGGGCGACGGTGGCGACCAAGTAATCTTTGTCGGGCAGAACCCGCAGAGATTCTTTGATAACACTCTTGCCGGTGCCGGGGCGTCCGACGACCAAACACAAGCCGCCTTGTTGGCTATGCACGCGAAGCGTGTCGTGGATCTCTTGTTGATGGCTCAGAAGTCGGATGTCACGCAGAGTGAATGGGTCTTCGCTGAGACCGAAGTAGGAACGAATCATGATTGGAAGGGTGAAGGGTGAAGGGTGAAGGGTGAAGGGTGAAGGGTGAAGGGTGAAGGGTGAAGGGTGAAGGGTGAAGTATGAAAAGATGAAGCGTGAGCTTTGTTTAGCTAACCAGCTACGACTCCGTTCGCCTCAACAGGCCGTTGGCGACGGCATCCAATGGGCGCAGCTTTGCCGATCCGGCGACCGCCTTGGTAGACGATCACGGCACCGTCGCGATGACGTTCGTAACGCAAGTCAATCTTGCGACTGCGGAGGTCGATGGGCGTTTCGTAGCGTGTGCCGCGGAAGCTGAACGTGTTGTCTTTTTTGACCTAACGTTCCGCTTCGGCATAGAACAACTCGTCAGTGTCTTCACTGGGTGTGAGAAAACGAATTCGTGAAAGGTCGACGCCGAAGCGGTCGATCGGTTTCATGCCCAGGGTTGAGTGAACGGTCGCGTTGTATTCGCCTTCGACCCAGGCACTGAACTGTTTGTTAAGGCTTTCGATCGAAGACAAATCCAGGTTGCGGATCAAGAACTGGTCACGGACTCGGCGGAAGAAGCGTTCAATTTTTCCTTTCGCCGCCGCGTCGCGCACCGCCGTGTGACGCAGGATGCAGCCCACGCGCGCCGCAATCAGCGTGATTTCCTGGCAACAGTAGATCGAGCCGTTATCAACGTAGAGCTGTTCGGGAACACCGCGTTTGTAAAACGCACAGCGTATTGCCTTGACCTGTTACCGACCGAATTGCGGTCGCACTTTTTGCCGAATTGTGACTGTACGGATTTGAGGCCCAATTTGGCCCTTTTGTCGAATTGTTGAGAATTTTGGAGAGCGTGTTCGTGGGCCGTGCGATGGGAGCGACCGAGTCGTGGCTCGAACCTGCCATGCTCCGACGGTGAGTGCTCAGCGCATGAAAAAAGTGCGATCGCTTTGGCAAAGCGGTCGCACTGAGCAAGGTTGTCGGTAGAGTTCGGATGGGCTTGATCGATTAGGCTGAGGACTTCCTCCGATCGAGGTCGCGTTGGTAGTGCTCTAGCCAGCTTCTGAGAATGTCGACCGCTGGCAAGAAGTCCAGGCCCTGGATCATCGTCAGGTCGATGCTATTGAAATTCTCGCCGCCGCTAAAACAATGAGCGAGATTGTTGTTGGGGTTCACTGTCGCTCGCAGTTCTTTGCACGATGTACCGTGTTGGAAACAGGTAGCGATCGAGTGGATTCGATTTCGATGCTATAGCGGACAAGGTGAGATTTGTCTATGTTGCGTTAAATATCCCAGTCACTCACCGGTGGCCGAAAATGACATTTCGGCCACCGGCGCGGGACTGAAGTCACGAAGATCTCTCTTCGCCTCTTCTCTTTCTATTGATGGATTATCCTTGCCCGCCTCTCCTTTCGAGCCGGAATCCGCTGATGATTTGCGCCGCTCCAAGCCCCCCCACTGTTCCAACCTTCCCGGAATTCAGCACCGGGACCAGGTCGACGCGCGACCTGATACCAACGCGCGTCCTGAAAGTGACTCGCGGTCGGACGAAGAGCTGGCGGGCCCGGGGCAATTCGTCGTTGACCAGCGAATGCCTCACGCTGATTCGGTCCACTTAGTCGATGCGGGTTCGGTCGACCAACCCTACGCTGACTCGGATTCGAAACTGTATCGCTGTCAGGAAATTCTGCAGTATCAGTTCCGAGATCTCGCGTTGCTAAAGTCCGCATTGACGCATGCATCCGGCGCGGCCCATCGTCTGTCGAGCAATGAACGACTCGAATTCTTGGGGGATGCGGTTCTTGGAATGACCGTATGTGAATGGTTGTTTCAGGAATATCCCGAGTACAATGAAGGCGACCTAACGAAGATAAAGTCGGCGGTCGTCAGCCGGCGAACCTGTGGACGGACAGCAACGAAACTAGGACTGGACGAGTGTTTGATTGTTGGTCGCGGCGTGACACGTAATCGCAGCTACCCACGTTCACTCGTCAGTGATGTATTCGAATCGGTTATCGCGGCCCTGTACCTCGACGGGGGTGTCGAGGTCGTGCGAGTTCGTCTCAAAGAGTGGCTCGCCGAGGAAGTCCGACTGGCGGTGGAAACGCAGGGATCGGGAAACCACAAGTCCGTCCTTCAGCAATATGCCCAGAAGGAGCTAGCGTCGACGCCTGTCTATAAGCTGATCCGCGAGACAGGACCGGATCATCGCAAAGCGTTCTTAATCGGAGCAGTCATCGGCGCAGAAGCCTTCTCGCCAGCGTGGGGCAACAATAAGAAGGATGCAGAGCAGCGAGCGGCCGCTAACGCTTTGGCGAGTCTGCACCATCTACCGATCCCACACCACAGCGACGAGAGCGATGGGTCGGCCAAACCGACGCATGACCAGACCTGATCGTTGACCAGCTCAATTGTCAAGTTCTGAAAACACTTTTGGACGCGTTATCGACTGAAGAGGATGGTTTTTCGTCATCGAAGGGATCGGTGGCTTAAAGCATGGATGACCGGATCAACCGTCGACGCTAACGCTAGACCAATTTCCGCAACAACCGACTCATCCGTTTCCCCAGTCCATTCATTCATATAGAATTTCTTGATCTCGATGCCCAGCGACGTGCCTGTACCGGGAAAGGTTTCATGAACCCATCGAGAGAACCGTGTAGCGCGAAAACGCACGTTGCGACGGACGTCGAGCGGACCTCCGGGGAACTGAAACGCTTTCATCGCGTGTTCAAAGGCACCCACGATGCCCTCGCAACGATCGAGATCCATGCCGCCGGTGCATAAGTTGATTCGTGGATTATCGATCTCGTCTGCGGACAACGAGCCGGCACCGTCGCGACGATGGTTGTAGCTATGAAAATCGTAGATAAAGAATGCTCCGTGGCGTTCCTGGACCCCACAAAGTAATTCGAACATGAACGAATAGAACGCATCGTAGAGTGCCAAAGAGCGATTGATCAAATCGACTTTGGGTGGTCGTTTCCAGACATGCAGTCCCCATGCGTCGTCTGGAGTCAGGTAGACCGATTTGCTCCGCGGTCGATTGAGGTCAACTTCGAATCGGCTCCGCAATCCAATCACACGGGTCGGTGCAATCGAGGTCCAGTTACTCGTACATGAATCCTCTTCCCTCAAGCGATCCGTTTCGCTAATCGCCAATTGCTCTGCAACTTCAGGGCGAACCTCGTGGCCGTCGTGGATAGCAACGGCGACGATCGGACCATCACCATGGTGAACTTGAATAAAATCCTGCGTCAAGTTCGTGGAGTTTTGCATGCGCGGATCCGAAGAAGGTCACCGAGGTTGGCTACGGTGACTCGTCGCAGGGGAAAAACTCAAGCGGCTGATCTTCGCTGAGATCGGCAACACGAATCGCCAACTTGCCCGCAAGAATTTTACGGAAGTTCTTCCCCACAATGTCTCCCCGCCATCCTTCGAGCAGCGTGGGCACTGCGGCACCGCGTCGAGGGGTCAATTCGTACGCGAGCAGATCCTTCACATCATCAGAGTTACCCACGATCGCGGGTGCAATTTTGTGCTGGCGACTGATGCAGGCAATCGCGGTCGATAGGAACTGGCTGAGCATCGGTGAAGCCGAGCGGGAGCGACCACGCGACCGACGCGGCAAGGCGTCTTCCGGTGTGTCCAGGGCGGATTGGATTGCGTCAGCGATTTCCTCGTACTGTTCGTGAAAATTTCGGCGTTCCAAACCCCGGATGCTGCGAATTTTACCCGCATCGGCGGAGCCTCTTTTAGCAAGTTCGACGATCAGGTCATCACGCATGACCCGTCGCGGTAACCGATCTTTGCCCTTGGCAATTGACTCTCGCCAACGCCACAGTTGTCGCACAATCTCAAGTTCCCGAGGCTTCAGACCGGAGCTACCGCTAACGCGTTGCCAATTTTCCGCTTCTTCAGCGTCAATCACCTTCTGTTGGAGACGCTGCGTTTCTTCCTCGACCCAAGACACTCGATCGAGTCGAACAATGTCGCGGCGAAGCTGCTCGTACATCTCGTGCAGATTTGTCACGTCTTGCAGAGCGTACGTAAGTTGATCGCTGGTCAGCGGGCGATGCCGCCAATTCGTTCGCGTTTCCCCTTTGGGCAATATCTGTCCAACTAATTTCTGGACCAACGTACCCAAGGAAGCGGGATACTCCATCCCAACAAATCCGGCTGCGAGCTGAGTGTCAAACAGACCGGCAATCGGTTTTCCCGTGTAGCGATAAGCAAATCGAATCTCCTCACGGGCAGCGTGGGCGATCACGGTGCGGCCCGGCGTTACCAACAAATCCCAAAACGGCTGGGTATCACCGACGGGATAGGGATCAATGATGGCGAGATGATCGCCAGCGGCAACTTGAATCAGGCACAGCTCTGGACGGTAACAATCCTCGGAGACAAACTCGGTATCGAATCCGATCACAGGTACCTCCGCAATTCGCTCGCAAAATTCCGCGAGGTGTTCGGCGGAGTCGATCGTTTCGTAATTCACCAATAAGTTCCTGGGTGATCGTGCGTGGGTCGAGCAAGCTTGGAGGAACGAAAATTTAACCGCTGGAAGAGCGGCGGGCCAGTAGCCCACAATCCTCAACCGCATTCCAGCGCGGCACGCCGACCATGATCGAAGGCCTCTTCAAACAACGCAATTCCACTTAAGTCGGTACAGGCAAAATGGATATTGCCAATAGCCTTTCGAGCCGCAGCGCGCGCCGGATGGAATATCGAACCGACGCGCGGCTGGGGCATCGCATGCCCCCAAACCATCGCGTCGAGTCGCGTGATCAGCGGGCGGATATCTGGGTGGGCCAGCTCCATGTCCATGATCACAGTTTCGGCGACCTCCGCCCAAGTGCGAGTCATCAATCGCTCTCGAACCTCTGCCGGTTGGTCGTCGGCGAGGGCGTGGTACCATGTTAATACGGTGGGCCCATAATCCATGCCAAGTTGGTGCGTGGCATTGACGTATCCCAGGGATCCCGATGACATGATCACGTTATCCCAGCTCATCGGAAATTCAGATTCATGGGGACGTTGACTGAGATGGACATTGGCAACGATCCAGGAACCGTACGAGAACACGCTGCGGGGAGTGTTGCGCCGCACCCCGTGGGTTTCCAACCATGCGGCGTCAAGCATGCGGGAGGCAATGAACTGCGGGACGGCGACAATAACGTGCTCGGCCTCGATCGTTGAGAGATTGCCGGTCGCGCGATCGAGCACATCGATCAGGAGCGGAGTACGTAGTGCATGAGTATCTTTTGGCGTCACTCGGATCACGGCCTGGCCCAGACGCAACCGATCTCCCAACGGCTCGCTCAACTTGCCGATGAGAAATCCGTTCCCAGCGGACCATGTCATCACCTCTTGAGTCTCACCGGAATCGACGTCCAGCCGCGCAGCGAAATAGAATAGTCCCGCCCAAGCACTCGTTTGGTTTGCCCGCAGCCCGTAGTCATCGCGACAGGCATAGTCGACCAACCACATCAGTGGAGTCGAGGTGAACCCGTGATCACGCATCCACTGTGTCATCGTGATTCTGTCGAGCTGATGTGCCTCATCACCCGACGAGCTCTCTCGCGTCGGTAAGGCAAACATTCGCCGTCCATCGTCACCGCTCTCGACTGCGAGGCGTTTGATGACTTGGCGAAATCGATCGAGCTCGACATGGTCATCGGGCGTCGCAACGGCATCCGGGTACAATCCGCCCCACCACTGATTACGTGCGAAGACTCGTTCCTCGGGGTCACGACAGAGATACTGCTCCGCAGCCTCGATGATTCCCTCGGAGGTCACTGTCAACACGCCGCACTGCTTTAGAAACTCGACGAGTGGTTTGTTCTCCGCTTTGGGAACGGGAAGGTAGTGAGCACCCCAGGGGAATCGAAATCCACCCACTTCGCCACTACGCGACGTGCCCCCGGCTTCCGTTTCCAACTCGAGCACCACGACGTCGTCAATGCCACGCTGCGCCGCATGCCATGCCGCGGACAAACCTGCTACCCCTGCTCCGATGATCACGCAGTGGTGGCGCTCCGAGGGTGAGCGTTTCGGAGGCGGTAACTCGGAAAGATCTCGAACGCGATGACCGGTGCTTCGGTCCTGGGATAGCAGCTCACCTGCGGGTGGGAGCGAGTCTGAAACCAACCGCGACAGCTGATCGCATCCCACCGCTGCTGCAAAAAGCCCCCCTGCCGCCGAACCAAAAGCCATCTCGACGAGGTCACGCCGTGAGTACCGCAGGGGATACACGCTCATTTCAAGCGGCCTCCAATAAGAGGTAACCCACGTAGCTGGCATACAACAACACCATCACGGCGCCCTCGATCCGCGACACCGCTTGGTGCGTTCGAAGCACCATCCATGTCACGATTGCCGCGCCGATCATGATCGGAACATCTTGGACTTCGATTGAAGTTAACACGTTGATACTGACCGGCGAGACGACTGCCGCGACACCGAGCACGGCAAGAATGTTGAGAATCGTACTCCCGACCGCGTTCCCGATCGCTATCCCACGCTCGCCCTTGAGGGTGGCAGCAACCGACGTCACCAATTCCGGCAGCGACGTACCGACCGAGACGATCGTCAATCCAATCACCGCCTCCGATAAACCGAAGTAGCGAGCAAACGTGATCGATCCAGCGACAAACCAATCGCACCCCAAGATCAATGCTCCCACACCCACTGTTAAAATCATTAGCTGTAGCAGCACTGCTGCTGCCTGGCGGACAAACGATCCTGACTCCAGCGGTTCGCCTGCGACTTCATCGACGAACTCTTTAATGTCTTCAGGCGGCTTGCGCTTGCCCAGCTTGTATGAAATTGCAAAGTACACAATCAACGCAATCAGTAACGCAATACCGTCGACGCGGTTGATACTGCCATCGTATCCGATGATTCCCATGGCGATGCATGTCGCGACCATCACTGGCGCGTCGAACGACGTGATCTGGCGGTCGACCGGTAGCGCCGACACGAGGGCGCTGAAACCGATGATCATCAACATGTTGAACAGATTGCTGCCGACAACGTTGCCAATCGTAATATCGGCTTGTCCTTTCATAGCGGTCGCCACACTCACCGCCATCTCCGGAGCACTCGTGCCGAGCGATACGACGGTCAGCCCTATGAACAAGGGACTAAGTCTCGCCAGAATTGCAAGACGCGAGGCGCCCCGTACCACGCCCTCACCGCCCAGAAGCAATAGCAGTGACCCGGCCACAAGTTGAACAACGGCGAAAAGCATGAGATAGAGCTAGGGGGCTGAGGAGCTGATCGACAAAAGGACACATGCTCAAAAGTTGCTGCATGTCACCGGTCAACCGTTGCACCAATGAGACTACCAAAGCTGGTAGACTCCGTCATCAGGCAAGCTCGGCTCGAGTTTTGTTGTTTCGGTGTTCCCGAACGACTTCGCACTCCCGCTCGACGCAGTTCGGACGGTATTCACAACGACACGAAAAAGCCACACTCCGCAAAAGAGTGTGGCTTTCAAACATTTCTCGAATGTATGCGCAATCGCCAGCTAGCTGGGATCGTGCGAATCGTCCCAGTGACCCCCGAGTTGTTGAATTGCTGAGTGCAATCGACTCTTGACGGTCCCAACTGGAATCCCGAGTACTTCCGCAGCTTCGCGATACTTCAGGCCTCGATAGTAGACCAACTCGACCACCTGCTGCATTGGCTTGCCCAGTTTTTCAACGGCCTGGTGTACCCAACGCCCATTCTCCTCCCGAGCGGCTTCTGCGAGCGGGTCGGCACTGGCACCGACGAGCTTCTCGGACCAGCTCCCGCCACGATCATCATCCTGCCAACCGCTGGGTCGATCCAGGCTCACCATCCGGTGGCGTTTATTGCGACGCTGGACATCAATCGCCTGATTCGTAGCGATCGCGTACAACCAAGGCCGGAAGCGTCGTGTCAGATCGAACTGCTGACACTTCAAATGTACTTGCAAAAACGTACCCTGGAATGCGTCTTCCGCCATTTCGGCATTCCCCATGTAACGTCGAAGATAGGCGTAGATCTCACGCTCATATCGCCGCATCAGCGTTTCGTATATCGCTCGGTCACCCGACTTGCGATACCGTCCAATCAGTTCTTCATCTGTGATTTCGTGTTCCGGAGAAACCGACTCGATTCCGCGGCGGACAGGTTCCGACATTCGCGGTGCGACGTTGATCGGCTTTTCGGGAGCAAGTGTGCTCGTTGAAAAGTTCATGGGTTCCGTCTGTTGTAGAAAGGAAGATAATTACGGGCGGGTGTGCGAATAGAAAACAAAGTCGAAATTCGCAAATAACCTGAGAAGGCAAAGTTCTCAACTTGAGAATGCACGTAAGGCAAAATATTCCGCCAAAAAAACGCGGGGACGCTACGATTTTTCCAAACCAATCGAAAAGTCGCAAGAAACCTGCAGAAAAACGCTCAAAGGCCGCCGTTGCGATCGATTTGCGGCGAAGAAACTTCCCATATTATTACAGGACGACCAAGTAAAGTCAACCATCTCGGAATGCCTCGATAGCGCGCGGCGGTACCGTCGACGGACGGCGCGGCCCGCCGCGAGGACGCGGACGTGTCAGCAGCTCAGACGGACGGAGCCGTCTGGCTACAGTGAAGAAAGACCCCCGCGCCGGTGCGCGAGCGGTCTCGGTGATTTTAGCCGACAAAGCATGTCGAGTTACTGGTTCTGACCATCGTTGTCGGAATCGCGGTCGTTTCTAGCATCGCCGCGGCCGTCGTCATCACGCTCGATCGACTCAACTCGTTCTCGCAGTTCCCGCAGTTCGTTTCGGATTTCCCTTAGCGTTTCACTGACTGTCTGTTCCGACTCCATCTGATTCGCAGGTTGTGTGACGGCTTGGTTGATGCCCACCATCGCGCGCTGGATGGTTTCGGCCTTCGACACCATTTGGATATCGAGGTCCTTTTGTTCTCCATCGACCATGACGCGGATCTTGGCGGTGTGGTCAGGTGCCATCCCGTCGATGCTGTCTTGCAGCTCTTTTACACTGGAAACATCCTTGCCATCGACTTTGAGGATGCGATCGCCAGTCTTCAACCCTGCCTTTTGCGCCGGCCCGTTAGTGTACACACTTGAGATGCGCACCCCTTCGCCGAATTGCTGTGGTGCTGGGTCGAGTGTGACTCCGAGGGACGCGTGCTTCTTCGCGTTATCTTGCTCTTTCTTGTCTCTGTTCTTCCGATTTTGGTCTCGATCCCGCTGATCGCTGGACTTCTGGCCATTCTCCATCTTGGTTGCTTTGCTGTCATTCTTTGCATCGCCCTCATTGGACGCCTGCTCATCTTTCGATTTTAATGTCAGCGTCACCTGACGATCTGCACCGTTACGCTGCAAACCTACTTTGACCGTTGATTGCTCGGATTTTTTCTGTTGCTTCGACATCAAATTGTGCAGCTGCTCAGATGTATTAACGTCGTTGTCGTTGACTGAGACAATTACGTCGCCTTTTTTAACACCAGCCTTGTCAGCCGGGCTCTCTGATTTCACATTAACCACTTTGACGCCCTTGGAATCATCCTTGGCGTTTTCAACACTAAGACCGCAAACCGGACACGTCGCGTGGTCTGCGTCCGTGCTTTTGTTCGCCGCGTCGGCTTGTTGGTTCGCGGTGTTTTGGCCATTGCCGTTATCCTGTGCAGCGACATACGGGCCACTACAGAGCGCGATTGCCAGAGCGGCAGCAGAGGGTTTGACGAACGGAGAAATCTTCATGGGTCACTCCTAAATGGGTGGGCGTAGGAATCGTTGACGAGCATCGCCAACGCATTCCGCGTAATGGGTTGTTACGCGGACTACGAGCACGCAAACGACAGACCAAATCCGTCGTTCAGTGCTAGTTGGAGCGCGACGTCTCGAGAAAGTTCATGCGATCTACTCGCCCAGTTTGCCGCCGAGTAGCTTGCTCGCTTCGGCGGAAGCATTCTGCATCACTTCGGCGATCGAAATTGATGCACCGTTTGCTTCGTTACTCGCGGCCGCCGCCTGCATGAACGCATAGATTTCGATCGTTTCATTCGGGGCGACGGGTGGCTCGCCGGTGCGAAAGAACTTCGCGACTTCAACGAAAAGAGGCTCATATCCAGCATAACTTCCGATGTCAGCAATAGACTTTTCACCAAAGGCAGTACCTCCATATCCAGTGTGTCCACTCTGGATTCCGCGGAATGTTCCAATCCGACCGTCATCCCACGTTCCTACGGCGAGCTGGCACGTCGGCGTCGCGCAGTGACGGACGGTTTGACAGCCTGCTCCCATACAGGTGAAAAGAGTTTCGACACCGTGAATACCGTACCAAAACAGATCGACATGCGACGGTTCGAGCGAACAGGGGCTGTAACTGCTGCAGCCAACGACGCGTCCGACCTTGCCATTGCGGATCGCCTGCGCACCGGCGGTGTAGCGAAGCGATGACGCTGAGAACATCGGCACCTGATAATGCTCGGCGGCGCGGAAAATTGCGATCGTCTCGGCCAAATTGGACCCGACGGGCTTGTCGATAAAAACGGGCTTTTTCATCCGAAAAACTGCCAATGCCTGCTCTAAATGCAGATTGCCATCATTGGTTTCTAGTAGAACGCAGTCGACCTGATTGAGAAGCTCGTCAATGGAATCAACGATCCGCACGCCCTGCTTCCGAACATCCGCCGTGTACTTCGGAATGCGACTGGCGCTAGACTCAATCGACTGGCTTCCAAAGGGAAAGGCCGCGACAACGCGGAATCCCGAAAAAAACTCGTTGGTAGGCTTAGGATCGTTGAACGTCTTCACGACTGCGGGCGCGTGGGATGTGTCCAGCCCAATGATGCCGAGACGGATGTTTTCTTGGCCGGTAGCTGAATCAGCGGCGGCACATGGACGGCAACCCAGCACCGCGAACATCACTAAAAGTGGCTGGATGAAACTCGTGAAATTCATTGCGGACGGATCCTGGCGAAATGGGAGATCGGACGGAATTTGAACGAGCATTGTATCGCATCACAGCACGTGCATCCTGTCAGACAAAATCCTCGACGATTTCCGTGATCATGATCCCCACGAGCACGCCGCACAGGTGTCCAGAAAATGTGGAAGGCAGTGAGGAGCGATTTTGACAACGGGGCCAATGAGTGGCAGCGCCGATGGCTAGGGATGTGCCAAAAACCGTTTGCCAAATGAAGACAAAACCCTATCCTGTTGGGCATCGATCTAGATGCAATCTTGCAAGCCGAAAAACTCATCGCACCGGATGAGCGGCGTGGAAAGTCATCGTCCTGGGTGAGGCAACGGAGGGCCCCGACATGAGTGAATCTTTTATCGCCGACGTCGTCACTTCGCCTACTGATGCGTGGCCGTCGAATTCGGCCAACCTACCCACGCCTTCCTCGAATCTACCTGCCGCGGCCCTGGGCGACTACGAGCTGCATCGTGAAATCGGTCGGGGCGGAATGGGCGTCGTTTACGAGGCGACGCAGCTTTCGTTACGTCGAAGCGTAGCAATCAAGACGCTGCCATTCGCGGCGGTGCTCGACCAACAACAGGTCACGCGGTTCCGAAACGAGGCCCAAGCCGCTGCCTCGCTGCACCATCCCCACATCGTGCCGGTCTACGCTGTGGGCTGCGAACGAGGGGTCCATTACTACAGCATGCAGTTGATCGATGGCGACACGCTCGCACAAACTTTGCTTTCTCTGCAAGCAACCGAGGCGGAACGACTGCGTGCTGAGAAACTTTCGGAACTTCGACGCGACGAAGCGAAACGCGACGAAGCGGAACTCACTGCGGAAATGCAACTCCGCCATATCAGCGATAGCAAAAGCGATGGCATCGACTTGCCGCAAGCACACGCAGTGGCGGGACACGCAGCGGCGGGAGCCGCAGTGGCGGGAGCCGCGACATCGCGAGAAGTGAAAGACCACGGGAGCACCGTGCAATCCGTACGTGATCGCCAAGGAATCCGCTCGATCGTCCAGTTGTTTGTAGATGTTGCCGAAGCACTCGACTACGCCCACGAACAAGGCGTCCTGCATCGTGACATTAAACCTTCCAATCTGCTCATTGATGGTTCGGGAAAAATTTGGGTCACCGATTTTGGTCTGGCACGATGCCGTGGGATCGGTAACCTGACCGCTGAAGGGAGCGTTTTGGGGACGGCACGCTATATGAGTCCCGAACAGATTGCGGGCCGATCGCAGGCCGTTGATCACCGTACTGACATCTATTCGCTCGGTATCACGCTCTATGAGATGTTGACCCTGCGACCTGCGTTCTCGGCCCCGACACGGGAACATCTCCTGCGATCTGTGGAGACCCAGCAACCTGTCTCACCGCGGCGGATCAATCCAAAAATTGCAACCGATCTCGAAACGATTCTGCTCAAAGCGATCGCCAAATCCAAAGACGAACGCTACGCCACGGCGGGTGATATGGCCGATGATCTCCGCCGGTATCTCAGCGGCGTACCCGCCTTAGCACGTCGTCCCGGCAAGATTGACCTCGCGTTTCGCTGGGCGGTTCGCCATCGGCAAGCGGTGACGCTGACGCTTTTTCTCTTCCTGCTGACCTTTGTAAGCTTAGCTGGCGCGACGATGCTGATCGACGAGCAAAGGCGAGAAGCTCAGCGCCAGGCCGACATCGCAAAGAAAAGTCTCAATTCCACATTGCGATTCACCGACAGTGTCAATGGCCTCGCCATCGAGAAGCTTCGTAA
Source organism: uncultured Planctomycetota bacterium (assembly GCA_963763175.1). Taxonomy (GTDB): domain Bacteria; phylum Planctomycetota; class Planctomycetia; order Pirellulales; family Pirellulaceae; genus Rhodopirellula. Next base: position 3,505,444 of record CAVXOB010000011.1, read on the forward strand.
ACTGCCCGGCGGCGATCAAGTTCTCGCTGACATGCTGTCGCTGTCGAATAAATTCGCCACGGATTTTCTGCGGTACGCCGACCGCAATTCACTGTTCGCAATCGAGGCCGCAAAATCGCATTTTCTGCTGGGGCGAATTGAGTCCGAGCAGGGCAACGACCAAGTCGCTGAGGAACACTACCTGCAGGCAATTCTTTGTTACGGCGAACTCCCGAAGTCCCCACCCAACGACTCGGATGTTGCTTCGGATCACGCGATTTGCCTCCATCAGTTGGCAGCTCTTTACAAACAACAAGGACGTTACCTCGACGCCAAGGCAATTTACCAAAAGGCGATTGACCAACACCAAGGCTCACTCGCGATGTCCGACAAAAACAGTCCCGTGGTGTCTCAGTGGGCGTCGACGCAAATCAACTTCGCTCAACTGCAAGACGAATTGGGAGAGCATGCCCCCGCGCTCGATCGGATGGTAGATGTTGAGTCCAGACTGGCACAGTGTGTTCAAAACGCCCCGCTCGATCCAAACTTACATTTGGCCTTGATCGAATGTCGCAACCTCTTAGCGGGGCTCGTCCTGGAATCCCACCCCGACATCGCAGAACAACTCTTCCGCAAGAACATCGCCGCCATTGATGGTGTGCCTCTCGCACCGTCGCCTCAGCACCGATGGAGCCTTGCCAGCGCTGATCGCACGAGGGGCGGGTTTGCGAAGCGATCACCCGCGTGCCAGCGAGCAATCGCGCAAAACAACCTGGCTGACCTGCTGGCGAAAAAACATCAATTAACAGAAGCGATCGAGCTGACGTTGGTATCCGTCGAAATTTTTCAACACTGCCTGTTGGCGAACCCACGCGATCGTGTCATCCGGAAGCATCTGGCAATCGCTCAAAATAACCTTGGTCAGCGATTGTTTAGCCGCGCCGGAAAAGGCGATGTGGACCGTGCCGAATGTGCATTTGAGCAGGCCCACAAGGCATTTCGAAGCCTGATCTCAGCAGAAAATTGTGATCCGCTGTTGCACAGCAGGTTGGCTGGCGTGCTCTACAACATCAGCGTAGCCAAACAAAAACGTGGCGAGCTGGAGTTGGCGCTCAAACATCTTACCGATGCCGCGGAGATCCAAAACCTAGCGTGTCGGCAGGTGCCACTGAATCACAGTTTGGGGGATCTATTTAGACTTTATGACAAATCACGCGTAGAGCTATTGCAAAAACTCAAACCTACCGCAAACTCGACAAAGCATACCACACAGGTGACCGCAGGGAGGACAGGTCTCGATGTTGAATCTTAGGATGTCTCGTCGCACGCAGCAGCGAAAAGAAACGCGAAGGATCCGCCGAACCATTGAGCTTTTAGAAGCTCGTAGGTTGATGGCTGTCGACCTGGATGTGAGTTCGTTCGGCAACTCTGGCGGGCAATCGATGGACTCTCCTCCAGCGATCGAATGGACAATCGACAACGGTCCTGTCATAGCCGCCCAGCAGCCTCCAACAGTGACGCGGCAACTGGGGACGAATTATGAAGCTAACCGTAAGTTGAACGATGATGGAAACGGCGGAGCGGACGCTGCCCCGGCCGGAAATCAGCCCTCGCTGAAACCGCTATTTTTCCCCAGTTGTCCGGTGGTCCCGCCAGACGACGGGTCGATCGAAAGTACTGATGGCGCCAGCCTCGCTACTGAGATGCAAATCAAGCCTGCGCCGACGCCGACCCACGCGGCCAAGATGGCCGGCCCGCAATCGATCCGAGAACGCGGGCCACTCGGGGGGAGAGGTTCGAGCCATCTCAAAGGGGCTCTGCAGGCGAGTTCGATCAGCACGCAGCCCCCGCAGTCCATTGGACTTGGTGAAACAGCTGGTAACGTATCGCCACAAAAATCACTGTCGGATGACTTTCATTATTTTACTGACGACGTCGACGGACGCCCCCCCGAAGGTCCATCGCTGATTAATCACGCACTCGCGGAATATGTCGACTCCGACAGCTTCATGGTAATGGCCTTGTTACCCTCACCGAGCGTCCCGCAAGACTACGCCGGGGCCGGCTTGCCAAGCGAGTCTGAACTGCGACGCCACGGTGAGAAGTTGCCGCAAATCGACGCTCAACAGGGCGATCTGGACCTGGATTCACTTCGCCGCGTCGCCACGATAGCTGAATTGTCTGAGATCGCCGTACCCAGATCCTTTCTCGCTGCCACCACTGATTCCCTGTCGGCGACAGTGGCTTGCGCAGTGAGTATGAATTGGTTCGACGGCAATACCAATTCTTCAAGGGATGAGGACGCGTCACTGATCTCTAAAATCAACGAAAACCGGTATCACGTCGCCGCGTTCGCGCTCGTCTTTACTGCCATCACAACGCGGATGAATAAGTCCGATTCTCCAGAGGATGATTCCGTGCCTAGGTCGGAGCAACATCGAGCGGACAACCGCATTTAGCAATATGCTGCGATTGTGGTCGCGCAGCTTTGGATTACACTGCTCAATCTCACTGTTGCCGCTAATGACACGAGCTCACTCATGCCGCTGGTCGATTCGTCCCGTTTCTCAATCACGGTTTGTGTCCTTCTTCTATTTGCGCGGACGGTCACTGCCGAGACAGCGGGTTCGCCCTGGAAATCAACGGTAGTTGAGTCCATGCCGGTGGTGGGGAGTTCCTCTCAGCCGGTGGCGTCTTTCGATTCCGAAGCGGACGCGGAATTTCGTTTGCAATCGACTCCAACGGCGCAATTCGACAACCGATTCCAAGATCAGGTGTGGATGGTCAGTAGTCGGAGGCTCGGTTCACGCAATTGCAGTGTCAATTCGCTCGATGTGCGCCAGCGAATGGCTGATGGCACTTGGCTTAATTCGTCGGCCCCCACATTTTTTGCTCCAGATCCCGACAATATTCGCCGCCCCGTCGTCGTTTTTATTCATGGTAATCGTTGGTCTTTTGACAAGGCCATCCGTCGCGGGTTGCAGACCTACGAGCAAACAATCATGCCCTGGCACGACGCTCCGGCCATGCGTTTCGTGATATGGTCATGGCCTGCCGACCAAATCGCGGGGCCAATTCGTGATGTTCGCATCAAGGCGCATTGCGCGGATGAGCACGCGTTTCACCTGGCACGATTCCTGCAACAACTTGAACCGGGAACACCAGTTTCCCTCATCGGGTTCAGCTTCGGAGGCCGCGTGGCCCTGGGAGCATTGCATCTCGTCGGTGGTGGCTTCATCGACGGTTGCGGATTGCCGGCAAGCGGGCTACCAGTATCCCAGGTGAACTTGACGCTGGCTGTCCCCGCGATCCGGAACGACTGTCTCGTCACGACGCGGTGTCGGGCGTGGAGCCAAATCAATCACCTTGATCTGCTATACAATAGTCGCGATACCTATTTGAGCCTCTATCGACTCACGCGGTTCGACAACAGGACGCCAGCACTGGGGTACACAGGCATTGCGGGGCTCAATCGATTACCCAATCAGCAATCGCGTGTCCACCAGTTCAACGCGGCAAGGTTCGTCGGTGTGGAGCACGACTATTTAGAATACATTACGGACAACCGGATCGAGGCGAACCTCCGCAAGCACCTTTTGATCGGACTTCCTCAATGAGAACACGGATGTTGTGCAATGAAGCCATTTTCGCCTCACGCCTGGTTGGCCTCCTTGACCACGGTGACATTGCTCTATCTTACGGGCCCCGGTTTTAACCTCTGGCCGCTTGCCTTTATCGCCCTGTCGCCACTGATTGTTTTGGCGCGGGCGAAGGTGAACGCCTATCGCTTCGCCGTCTATGCGTCGTTCTTCGCGTATTACCTGGTTTCCCTGCAGGGGCTTCGCTATGCGCATCCGTTGATGGCCTTTCCCTTGCTTGCCTTCGCAGCCTATCTCGCAATATATCCTCTTTTGTTCGTAGTGATGCTGCGTCGGTGGTGCGCAGTTTTTATGCCGTGCTCAGCCGAGCTCCCAACCGACAGATACCGCAGCAGCTTTACCAACGTTCGAGCGTCGGCGCCCATCGCCTTAGTGGCAGCGGTCATTTGGGTCGGCGGTGAATGTATTCGCAATTATTTCGCCACCGGGATCTCGGTGTTGATGCTCGGTCACTCACTCGCGGGCAGATCAGCACCCGCACTCATTCAAATCGCAGACCTGTTTGGCACCTACGGTGTGAGTTTCGTGCTCGTACTGACAAGCGTCGCATTTGCAGACGTGTGGCGATGGTATCGACGGGAGGATGCTGCTTTGTCAGATCACCGTTCGACAAACCGTTGGGCAGTACTCTGTGCAAACTGGCAAACGTCTCTCCCCCTTGCCATCGTCGCGGTGATCACCGCTCACATTTACGGCGTCGCAGCTTTGGCCTATCCGACTCGTGATTCCGGCGCAACGTGGCTGTTGATCGGCCGCGACGAACAAACTGAGTACCAGCAAGATCTTAAACGAGAGCAAGAAATTTTTGCAGCCTTTGCACGTCAAACGATCAGGGCGGTATCACGTAGCGACACCGCCGTCGACGCGGTCATCTGGCCCGAGTCGATGCTTTCTGGTGGCCATCCCTGGTACATCGTCGAAGATGGCCTCGTCGTGCCTCCGGAATTGGCCGGGGACAGCGATCATCCACCAATGACCATCCCTGAATTGCGCGAGCTCATCGCTCAGCAACAACGCGACTATAGGCGTCGCAACCAGGATTTGCTGGCGGCAATATCGAGCGGCGCACCGTTTCCACCGCCAGCCCTCATCGGCGGTTGCGGGATCGTTCGCTATGGCTCCCGCGCGAAACAGTATAGCGGCGTCGTGCTGGTTGGCCCCGAAGGTCAGGTCCTCGAGACCTATGCCAAGAATCACTTGGTCATGTTTGGTGAGTACATCCCACTGATCCAATCGATACCCGGACTCAAGGAGTTGGTGCCGCCAGGTCTGGGACTCGACGCGGGAACAGGGGCTGTCGTCTTCGAGGTCGGAGCGCTGAAGGCTTTACCCAATTTATGTATCGAGACCGCCGTTGAACGGATTGCCGTCAATCACATGCGATCGATCTGGCAGCGCGACCGCGACTCACTTCCCAACGTGATCGTCACACTGACTAACGACGCTTGGTTTGACAATTCGGCGGTCGTGCAGCACCATCTTCGCTGCGCACAGTTGGTCGCAATTGGATGTCGACGTCCGATCCTCTCCGCCGCCAACGGTGGGCCGACGGCATGGATCAACAGTGCTGGCCAGATCGTCGAAGAATTGTCAGCCGGGACGGCAGGCGAAATTACGGCCCAGCCAAAAATCGACGACCGCGTCAGCACTTATATTCGCCTCGGTGCCTGGCCAGCCATTGGGATGGGCTCACTCTGGGTCATTGGGCTGTTCTCATGCCTCGCGAAGTGCGTCGACGACCGGCACCGTCGCCGCTTGAATCGCCGCTTGAATCGCCGGAGCAATGCCGGAAGCAATGCCGGAAGCAATGCCGGAAGCAATGCCAAGCAACCACGAAACCACGAAACCACGAAACTACGAAACTACGAAACCACGAGACCCTTCGTCGCCAAGCCCACCGTAGGCCGGAATGCGATCATCGCTCCTTCGGCCCCGATGGCAAACTCCCCCAGTCTGTCCAGACTTGAATAGGCATCACGTCTCGCACACCTGGCACTTCAAATGCAATTTTCACAGTCGCAGTCGCCGCCACAAGGTTGCGAAACATCCGAAATTGGAGCATTTTCGCAGTGTGAGCAACAAACGCAAACCGCAGGTACAGACTCCTGACCTTCGACTACGTTGACACCATGAGCCAGGCAACGTAGCGGACACATCAACAAGTTGACGATCAACAGTAGGGTGAGGAACGCGGATTTGATGGTCGCAGCTGACCCGTTACCCGATCGATGTGCAACGGAATTTTAGATTCTGATCTATCGGACCGCTGGCATCCACGGTGATATCCCCGCAAAATAGAGAACAACATTCAGCCATGACGTTGTATTTAACTTTCTCCTACCGGTAGCCAGTTCAATCGTCCACCCGCTCACCGCCCTGCGAAACCGATTCCTCGATCGGTGCGTGCTTCGGCCCTCACGGCAGACTATTGAGGCTGAGGACCTCACTCGCTGTGTGTTGTGCGTCGCCCCGCCTGATTCGGGTCGAGCGCGGATACTCGAATCTTTCGTATCTACCAATTTGGCGCCCGACGCGATTCCGCGGGCTTCATCGAACCAGAACGCGACCATTCTTCGAGACTGGGAAACGGTTCCTCCGCCGCAGAGGCTGCTGATCAAATTTCCTGGTACGGCTGGGCGTGCCGAGAGATCGTCACCCTTTCCCGCTAACCTGATTCCACGCAACTCCTGTTCCCGACGAGCGGAGTTGTCGGTCGACGATCCATGCTCCCGGCGCGCTGAGCTATCGATCGACAATGGCAAACACTACGAAGTCTGGACGTGGAATCCGCCGGGATATGGACGTAGTAGTGGGCGGGCGAGTCTGTCGGCGATGGTGCCTACTGCCGAGGCATTTGCATCCGCCGTTAGTTCCTCTCGATGTGGACCCAATACATACCTCTGGTTGTGCGGCAACAGTCTTGGCTGCCTGCCTGCACTTTCGCTTGCGGCGAGGCGGTCTCAGTGGCTGGCATACCCCGCGTCGCCGCACCGCTGTGTGCTCTGGTTACGCAACCCGCCCGCCCTAGCCAACACGATTTTGCGAGTCGCTGATCGCTATGCCTCTCGTTCGTGGATGCAGCGAATCGTTGCTCACCTACCCGACGAGCTAAACGCCATCCATAGCGCCGGTCAATGTCAACTCCCCGCTGTGTTCCTGATGTCCGAGCGAGATGAACTCGTTCCGCCACCGCTCCAACGTAACATCCATCGCGCCTACGCCGGCGACCAACGCGTCGTCACCCTCGCGGATCTCGGCCACGGCGGTCCCATTGACGACCAGCACCTACCTGAAATCATGTCCGCCATCCACTGGCTCGCTGAGCAAGAAACCCATAGTTAGAAACCCGTCGCTAAAAGCTACGAGCCTCTTTCATTCCTTTCCGAGCTTATACAGCGGTAGGTGTCGGTAGTAGACTTCGAGGCAATAAATTGAGAAGCACGTCGTGTACAGCCTCCCTGAAGCGTTACCGTACTCGTCTGCTTGCGGCGACCAGCTTCCCGCCTCGTTGCCTCGGTCGACCTGCATCGCGGGCAGAACCTGTTTCATATTGTTATTCCAGATTGTCCAGCCCGAGCCACCGAAATGGTGCAACGCTTGCGTCGCATAGTACCAGTAGTAAACGTTCATGGCGTCGCGATTCATCGGCCAGTCTTGGACGAGTGCCGTCAGCCCGATTACCATCGGTTCGCGATCATGGGCCCACCCCAAGTATTGGCGGCACAGTAAACCTTCCGCAGTCATGGTCTGGCTCGCCGGACGTCCTTCCTGGTAGCAGTAGCCCGCGCCGTCCTCAACCGAAACGCGATCCAAGTACCCTTGTACCTCGGCCAGCACGGAATGCTCAACGCGAATACCTGCTGACTTCGCACTGACTAATGCCATCACGTACCAGCCCGTCACTGACAAGTCTGAGTCTCCACGTGGATGGTATCGCCAACCGCCCGATTCAGATTGCGCCCGGACTGAGAACTCAACCGCTGCTTCGGCCGGCTGCCTCAGCCGTGAATCCTGCGTCATCCCATACAGTTCGCACAGGGCGATGGTGCCTTGGGCGTGAGCGTAGGCTTGTTGGCGATCGGGCTCATTATGCGCAAAAAACCCATCTCTTTTGGACTGCCGGTTCAATAAAAAGTGAAGGCCTCGCTCGACCGTTTTAGCATACGGACCATCGAGATGCGTGTTTCCATCGCCTTGAAACGCCAGCAGTGCCATGGCCGTCGCTGCCGTCTTGTTTTCTTGATACGAGCCATCGTCGTAAGGGCCACGTAAACTCCATGAGCCATCCTTGCTCTGCTGCCGAGCCAACCATTTCAACCCCAGTTCCACTGCTTTCGCCGTTTCGGGGCTGCCATCCATCGCCAAGAGAGCCGCCTTCATCGCTCCACTTCGACCGCCGAACATGGGCTTGACGACCATGTCTGTCGCCGACTCGCCCAATTCAATCGGCACGATATCGGTGGGCTCAGCAATTTCCACGGATTCGATGAGCGATTCCACATCGAGGTCGATGGGATCCTCAGTCGGTTGATCCGTGTTTTCTTGATCCATCTCGGAAGTGGCACTTTCGAGCGAATACTCCTTCAAATCGACCTCCTCTGATTCTGGAGCTTCACCGAACTCCAGCACGAGGGTGCGGATTCCGTTAGCGACTGGCAGCGTCCACAGGGCGAGGGCCAGCAACAGGATGATGTGGAAGATCATGCTTACCAACCACGCCGGAATGGATTTCCGCACCGGCGCAAGCAATTCATTTTCGTCTTCCGTCTCCTGCATGGCCGAATTCGGGTCGGCTGCCACTTGTCGTTCTCTGTTCGCAGCCTGCTTTGCCTCAACTTCATGAGCCACTTCCCCACGCCACCGCGATCGAGGCCCATTGTCGACCACGGGCTCCACCACTCGTGAGAGGTACGTATCAGCCCCACTTCCCGCATTTTTCGGACCAGCCACTGGGGGCAGCGTCGCTCGGGGCGGCGGTGGAGGGGGTTGCTGAGTTGAATCCGCCGGCTGCTGTGAGGGTGGAGATGGGAGCATAGGTGGCGGTAGCGGACCTCCACTCGAGTTCCCGCTCGGCTGTCGCGGCGGCACACGGCCGGAGTTCAATACCGATGGGGGATCCGAGTGGGACATGAATCAAGCCTGCGAGCCCGCCCTGAGCGGAGATCACGCGATTTCGAGTTCGAGAAGCAGAAAGTCGAGGAGCAGAGAGATGTACGTACGAGCGCCAATCACCGGTTCAGAGTCATTCACGAGCAGAACTCATGCCAAACCATCGAGTTAAGTTTACCCCACCAATTAGCACACGAGGCGAGGAAATGGAAAACTTTTGCCGCAGGTCGTCATCCACAGTTGACAACATGCTCGCAATCCGCCATCCTCTGCTCCAGACAAACCGCGTGCGGCAAAACACGAATCGGTTGCTAAAAAGCAATACGCTTTCGTACGAACCCAAAACAACAGTGGTGCGTCTAAAATCATACCGCGGGGTGGAGCAGCCCGGTAGCTCGCGAGGCTCATAACCTCGAGGTCGTCAGTTCGAATCTGGCCCCCGCAACTTCAATTAGACCCTTCGGTTTACTCCGACCGTCGGGTTATCGAACAAGCCGACGTTGGTCCCATGGACTGACGCCGGCTTTTTTCGTGTTTTACCACAGTCCTGGTAAGGACTTACGTCAACGCTGGCCGGCGAGAGATCTCTCAGAGTGTCTCTGGAAAAGTACTATCCGGCCGCCGGCGAAACGGTCTCTGGGCCGATCTCGGCCAAAGGTCTCTCTTGTCTCTGTACTATTTGACCTCCAGGTTATGAAGTCTCGGAGTGCTATCCGGAGAAAGTGGTCAACGTTCCTAGAATCGTCCCAGTCGGAGACGTCCGAAACAAAACCATATTCTTCGAGCCACATTCTCCACTGGTTTCCTTCACACGCAGGAGAAGATTCCCGAAGGCACACTGCCAGGTGTTGACTACAGACCTAACTTGGCGGAGAGAACCAGATTGCTGGCTCCGCTGCGGTCACCGTCGCAAGCGAGTTGATTCCATCGGTGCAAACGACACGCACAAAGTCTGCGGGTTGCTGAAGGTAGCCAGTGGCCATGACATCAGCCTGACCAATAGCATGGCCAACAATCCAATGGTTGTCACCAACATTGTCCCCGATGCGATTTGAACTGCTGTTTTCATTGTGCTCTTTATCATCCTCCAAAAGAGCCCGCCGGTGGCGGGTTGCTTCGCAGTTTCTGGTTAACCCTATCGAGCTCTCTCCTACATAACCCTGAGGGCGGGACCGTTTCGTTCGGTTCGCTAGGGATTGGTTTTAGGAGGAAGGGTTATATGGCGTTGGACTATATCCAGCCTGTCGTTCAGGTGCGGAAAGTGGCGAAATTGCTGGAGTTGGTGACGATTCGGGTCAAACGCGGCGAAATTCCAGAGACTTTGGAAAGTTCTCGCGAGATTGAGGAAACGGGACTTGAGATCTCACCGCCGTCAGTGATCACTGTGTCTCGCGGTGACTGTTTTGCAACGGGCAAGACGGTCCGCGATGAACTCTCAAGCAGTAACGGTGATCCAATTGAGCGAACAACAACGCGAAGAGATCGCGACCATTTTGGCGCGGGCGATTCGACGATCCCTAGACAAGGCGGCAGCAAAAGGCACGCAAGACACATCTCAACGTCCGAGCCAACCGGAGGTAGCTGATGAGTCCCAATCCTAAAAGTAAAAACAGTGCAGCATTTGAAATCGCCGAGTTGGCCGACCTGACGATTGACCAATTAGTCGCGAAGTTCGAGGTCGTTCATCAAGAGAAGTGTCGCTCCCGCAATCGCAACTTCATCGTCCGCCGCATCGCTTGGCGGATTCAAGCGAACGAAGAAGGCGGGCTGAGCGAACGAGCATTGCTTCGAGCCGGACCGATCGCCGACGAATCGGTGATCCGAGTGACGCCGCCGAAACCGAAAGTCGGTGGCGACGTGGTGCGAACCAAGATGCCACCGAATTGGGATCCTCGGATTCCTCCGCCCGGCAGTTTTGTCGAACGGCGATACAAGGGCAAGATTCGGCGGGTGCTGATTCTGACCGACGGCTTTGAATATGAGGACGAGCGTTTCGACTCTTTGTCGGCGGTCGCCAAATCCATCACTGGAAACCACTTGAGCGGCTTCCGATTTTTCAAGTTGGGAGAACACGCATGAGTAAGAAGCAAGAAACACAGCAAGTGAAAACGATCCGATGTGCGATTTACACTCGCAAGTCGACTGAAGAGGGTTTGCAGCAAGAGTTCAATTCGCTCGACGCTCAGCGGGAAGCCGCCGAAGCGTTCATCGCTAGTCAGAAAGCCGAGGGCTGGCGTTGCTTGCCAGAGATGTATGACGACGGAGGTTTCTCGGGAGGCAACCTCGAGCGGCCGGCAATGAAACGGCTGATGGAGGACATCGAAGCCGGCAAAGTCGACTGCGTGGTGGTTTACAAGGTTGACCGACTCAGTCGATCACTGATGGACTTTTCCCGAGTGATGGAGACGTTCGACAAATTCGGCGTTTCGTTTGTTTCCGTGACGCAGCAGTTCAACACGACGCATTCGATGGGCCGGCTGACGCTGAATATTCTGCTGTCGTTTGCCCAGTTCGAGCGTGAAATCATCGGCGAGCGGATTCGCGACAAGATCGCCGCAATGCGAGCCAAAGGCAAATGGTCTGGCGGGATGCCGGTGCTCGGATTCGACGTTGACCGCAGTGGGACGAGCCCGAAGCTGGTCGTGAATGCAACCGAAGCCAAGCAGGTTCGCAAGATATTTGAGTTGTACTTGGAGTATCGTTCGCTATTGCCGGTGGTGAAACGCCTCCAAGAATTCGGCTGGCCGAACAAGATCTGGCGTACTCGTACCGGGCGGACACGTGGCGGGAGAGTGTTCGACAAGCCGGCGGTTCACTCACTACTTACCAGTCCGCTCTATGTGGGCAAGATCGCGTACAAGGAACATATCTACGAAGGTGAGCACGACGCAATCATTGACCAAGATACGTTCGACGCGGTCGGCAAGATGCTGAAGGCGCACCAGAAAGGGCGAGCCCAACGGCTGGTCAACAAGTACTCGGCACTGTTGAAGGGCATCCTTGTTTGTCCGTACTGCGACTGCCGAATGGTTCACCGAACGACCAAGAAGAAGTCGAGCGTGTATCGGTATTACGCTTGCCAAACGACGGTGAAGAGTGGGGCCGATGCTTGCGAGATGGGGTCCGTGTCGGCAGCGATGATCGAAGCCGCAGTGGTCGATGAGCTCCGAGTCGTGGTTGATGACGAGGGCTTGCGTGACGCCGTGTTCCAAGGCTCTGAGACATTGCTTGATAAGGAGCAGGCTGAAGTTGAAACGCTATTGGCTCAGTTAAAAGCTCAAATCAACCGGGACACCGAGGAAGTTCAACGAATACTGAAGCACGAAGTGTTCGAGAACCTGAACGATATCCGAGTCGAGGACTTGAAAGCCCGGATTGCGAAGGCGGAAGCCGATGTTGTTGTCGCGACGGAAAAATTGAAACAAGTCGCCGCCCGCCAACTCTCGCGGCTCGACATCGACATTGCGATGTCGGACTTCAAAGTGGTTTGGGCTTCGCTGACGGCGAAAGAACGGGTTCACCTTGTCGAGCTGCTCGTCGCGAGAGTTGTCTACGATCCCGACGCCGGTTCAATGGCGATCTCGTACCACCCGACGGCGATCAACGCGCTCGTTGAAGAGTGCGAGGAGTCGGTCGCATGATTACGGTTCGCAAGACGATCGCGGTGACGACATCGCGTCGTCACAAAATCGTCGACGAGAAGGAAGCTGTTCCGGGCACGCTGCCGCGAATCACGCGGCTGATGGCATTGGCGATTCGTTTTGACGAGTTGTTGCGATCCGGGCGGGCGACGGGGCTGCAGCACATTGCGGAGATCGGTCATGTGTCGCAGCCTCGCGTTTCGCAGATCCTCAGTCTGACGTTGCTGGCTCCCGACATTCAGGAAGAGCTTCTGTTCCTGCCTCGGATGAAGAAGGGCAAGCCGCAAATCTCGGAAAAACTTCTGCGACCGCTGACGATGGAAATGGACTGGAAAAAGCAACGTGTTTTGTGGGCTAAATTGCGGTCTGACCCACCGTCAAAACCGGACCGGTCGTAAGGGCTGCGAAGAATTTTCTGGTGACGATGGACCAAACGTGTCACGGGACATGTGTCTGATAAACAGGAGCACGGAGTTTGCTAGCAAACGCTAGCCGCCTCGCCATTCCCCAAGGATGTTCATCGCCAAAGCTGATTTTTCATGAGTCCCAAATGCCTGCTTTCCGATCACCGAGTTTCCTCAACAATGACTTCGGATCTGTCGACCTCGATCTACTTCGCGACTTTCTGCTGCCGTTCTCCGACTACTTCGTCGCGCGGAACTTCACGATCTCAGCCGACACCAGTTTCGACGAAGACCAATTCAAAAAGCTCGCACGTCTGCTGAGGACACCGACGCGGTCCGCTCCCAGCGAGCTGATCGAAGCTCAATTCCACATCGACGAAGTCGCCAACGATCGAGGAATGGAGTCCTTGATCTTGGCCTATTCCAAAGCCGGCATTCCGCTGCCAACCGACGACGAATTAACGCCGGCGGACCTGGCGATGCGAACGTGGATGAGTCATCCCGAATTGCTGCGACGATCGAACTACCAGCGTATCGCGACCAGCCAGCGTTCGTTTCGCCACTACATGAATCGGCACGAGAAACCGATGCCGTTTCAGTTGCCGACCACGGTCGTTATCAATGCGATGGAGAAACGCTTGTCGACATTTAACCGCGATCGGCACCGTGGTGGTGGGACAGCGTTGTGGATGCACGACGTAGGCGACGTTCTGGCATTCGTTGTCCGCCGTGGCGAAAACCTGAAACGCGGCGAATTCATTGAAGGCGAGAAGAGTCGCTATCAAGTCCAACGACCGGCCGGCTACGACACCATCCTCGTTCAGAAGCAGCTTGGCGAGTTGCACGTTCACGCTTCGTTGATCAGCGAGCATCGTGAGTATTGCCGTTTGATCGGAGAGTACCTTTTCGGTGACGAGGACTTCTTTCCAACATCGGAGTTGTTTGATCTGTCACCGATTCATGAACTCGGTGAAGACATTGAATCGCCAGCTTTCATCGACGGAATTGAATCCGTTCAGCTCGATGAAGTCACCGAGATGTTCATGGGTAGTCAGAACCTGACCAAGACCTTTCGTGGGCGACGCATCTTCGTCCAGCTGCGTGAACACCAGCAGCAACTCACTCTCGGTACCCGCATCACGAAAGCAAAATTTCGATTCACGTTACGAGACTACCCCGAGGTCACGGCGACGATTCACTCGGGCAACATCATCTCGTATTCGCGACAAGTTGGCGTCGAACTGATCGAAGCCTGGATGAACCACCACGGAATCAAGACCACCGGAGTGCCTCGTGACCCTGCAACACCTACGACTTTGGCGAACGCTCTCTCGGATCCCAAGCCTGCGAGCACCACGGCGAGCGTGGCAGGTCGAGCTGGGTGAACATTGGGAACTGTGCCACCAGTTCCTTTCCGCGACGCCAGACCTGGCTGCATGGACGCTGGCCAGCGACGGTGTTACCGCGTGCGACGTCGTCGAGCACGATGACGGAACCTTCGTCGGCATCAATCGTCTGCAAGGCGAGGTGTTCGATGTTGAACGTAATGAGTTGACCATTTGTACGTTCAGCGTTGCAAAACTCGGCAAAACGTTGATGCCGTTGCTTGGTGGGCGTGCTGAGAGTCTGTCCGCTGTTCCGAATTGGTCGGTGCAGAAACTGGGTCGGCTACCACCTCGCTTTAAATCAACGATGGTTCACTTCTGTGCTCGTACAGATCAGACGTCGCTTATCGAAACGGCAATGAGTGTCGGTGCAAAGACTGTGCTCTTGGTCCCGTCACTCGCTGGGACTCGCACCGACCTTGGCTCGATCGAGCGAACATTCGAGATCACGATCGTCGCTGCCGATGAAGTGTTCTTCAGCAAAGACGGCTCGGTCGTAATGAGCACTGCGGCGTTGGACGAGCTTCGCTACCGACTCGGACTGGGCGAAGATTCTCCATCAAACTCTTTCCGCATGACCGGCGACCACTGGGAGATCTGTTTCGAGAATAATCGGTTCGTGCTCGCCGACGCAATTGGTATGTGGTACCTCGCAGAGTTCTTGTCGCGTCCTGGCAAAACCCTGAATCCCGTCGAACTCGAAAACGCTCGCACTGGGATCGCGGCTCGGTCTTCCACCAGCGGCACGGGCGAGGCATTCGACGAAGACGCTCGTCGTGAGTACAAGCGGACCCTGGCCGACATCAGTGCCCGCATCGCGGAAGCAGAACGCAACAACGATGCAGGGACGCTTGAAACGCTGCAGACCGAACAGTACGAAATCCTCTCGCAACTGCAGAAAGACTCGGGCAAGAACGGCAAGGCCCGAGTGATTACCGACGAATCCAAGTCACGCAAAAATGTCCGGCAGGCAGTCAGCCGCGACATCAAACGCATCGCCGAGCATCATCTTGATCTGGCTGAGCATTTGAAGCTCGCGTTTAAAGGCAACGCAATGTGTTACAGCCCAAGCGACGATCCGGCATGGGCATTCTGATGTTCCGGCATCAAGCGATGCACATCATGTAGAAGCCCAGCGACCCCACTCCCGAAATCAGCATAACAAGCAGAAGGTAGGCAATTGTTCGCTTCGGACCGAGACAAATCATCCAGATGCCAATCAGCAGCTCGACTGCGGTCAGTAGAAACGCCAGCCATTGTGATTCTTGGAAGTGTTGGCCGAACAGTTGACTTAGGAACGCCGCCGGAAGAAAGGCTGGCATTCCGGCCATCATGACTGCCAGTGTTGGCAGTATGCGGTCGAGTTCGTCGTACCCGACGACCCAGGCGTACGGCAGGATCAAACACGCGAGCAGCGCCGATGCGGCCATGCGATGCTGTGGGTTTCTTACGCAGAACCAAATTAGAAATGCATACGCGCCGGCACACGCGATCCCACTCACCACGAGTGGTGATTTTGCAAACAACGGGATCGCCACTGCAATACCGGCGGTGATCATCAGCAATGTGCGAACCGAGAATCGCATAGGCATCCGTGTTTCATCGTTCGACGACGGGCTCACGATCGGCAACCACGGCAGAACAACGCAAAACGCCGCGGACGCAATTGCCGACCACAGCGGCACCTTCCACAGCAGCGGCGACGGGCGGCTCTGGTCGGAGTCGGTCCATGCATAGAACCCTGGGATAAACCACCCGACGAACAAGCTCACCGCGATGAAAAGCGGGAAAGTCGGAACTCGTGATGCCAGCTTGGAAATTTCCATACTTCTTCGAGAGCCCGTTTCGGCTCTGCCACTGCGCCTTTTCAAAAAACAACAAAATTACAAACGACTCACGCCATGTGCCAAAGACTCACCCCATGAGTCGCCGTGACTCCAGCTGAGAGATTCGCTTTCGTGCTGATCCCGCTGGCCCGTGTGTTTCTGTGACCGATCGGTCGTTCACAGCACGGTTTTCGCCAGTCGGAGTCGTCGAACGAACCTCCGGCCGGAGGATATTCGTTTGAAAACGCAAGGCACTTCAAAAGGCAGCGACACCGACTGGAAGTACATCCAGGCCAATATCCGCTGTCAAGCGTGGCGTGGATACAAGGCCGGTGCGTACGCCCGGCAAGAACTCCGCGACATCGAACAATCGTTGTGGACGATGGTCGAGCGGTATCTCGAAGATTTCACGCCCGAGCGTGCGACGTTCAAAACGTACATCGACATGATCGTCTCGCGGGCACTCGCCAGGATTCTTGATACTCGCAAAACCGCGTTTCGCACTCCGCCCGGCGGCCCTGTCGTTTCACTCACCACGATGGTCGACGATCCCGACGGTGGTCCGCCGATGGAGTTGGCCTCGGCGCTTTCGCTCGAAGATCGTGACCGCGCCATCGGCAGAGAAACTCGCAGTGAAGAAGCGGTCTTCGAGGAGGTCGAAGCGTTCCGCGTCGTCTTCGCTGAGTTGCCCGAACATCAGCGGGAGTTCTGTCAGCAAGTCATGGAGCACGGACGCATTGCGACGCAGAAGAAGTCCGGCATGACTCGACGCGCCTTCCACTCAATGTTGCAGGACATCCAGCAGCGGTTCATCGACGCCGGCATCACACCGCCTCGCGATAAACGCTGGAATTAACGACGTTCTCAAAGTCGCTGTTCATTTTCTGGTCATACCCCCGTCCCGTTCGCCTAAGTAACCCAGGAGGGGACATGTCATTCAAACGCTAACAACCATCACACGAGAACTCATGAAACAACTCGATATCGAACGCCGCGTCGCACTCTCGCTCGCCGTCGGCCGTTACATGCGATCCGCCGAACGCTTCAACGATGCCTCGCGGGAATTCACCGGAGCCTGCAAATCGCTCCGCAATCAACTCGGCACCGAACAGCGTTTCGTCGTGCAGAGCGACTTCAAGCATTTTCTGGTGACCAGCGATCGCCACGGAAACTTCGATGTCGAGCAAATCCAAACCCTTTAACAACCAGCCGTCTCACCCATCCATCAAGGAGTTACCAATCCAGTGACCAACCTACTCGAAACCATCCAATCCGGCCGGCAATCGAAGCCGCCTCGCGTCTTGCTCTACGGGGTCGAAGGCATCGGCAAGTCGACCTTCGGCAGCGAGGCACCCAAGCCGATCTTCATTCAAACCGAAGACGGCCTCGACGAAATCGAATGCGATCGCTTTCCGCTGGCGACGAAGTTCGATGATGTCGTCGCCGCTTTGAAAACGCTCGTCAATGAAAAGCACGATTACGAATCCGTCGTGATCGACTCGCTCGATTGGCTCGAGCGTCTCGTCTGGGACAAACTCTGTCAGCAGTACGCCGTCGAGTCGATCGAAAAGGTCGACGGCGGGTATGCCCGCGGCTACATGCACGCCCTCTCCCTGTGGCGTGAAGTACTCGACCTGCTCAATGTGCTGCGTTCTCGCGGCATGGTGATTGTTCTGATTGCCCATTCCAAGGTCGAACGGTTCGAGGATCCCGAGTCCTCACCATACGACCGCTACTCGCCGCGACTCCACAAGCATGCCGCGGCCCTCGTCAAGGAATGGTGCGACGCCGTGCTGTTCGCGACTCGCAAGATGCGGACGCAAAGCGAAGACGGTGGATTTAACCGCAAACGCACCATCGCTCATGCGATCGGCAAAGACGGTGGCGAACGTGTCGTGCGTGCTTACGGATCGCCCAGTTGCGTTGCCAAGAATCGCTACGGCATCGCTGAAGAATTGCCGCTCTCGTGGTCGGCGTTCGTGAATGCACTGACCAACAACTCACCCGCTCCTCAAACCCAAGGTAACTAGCCATGGCGAACCTCAACGGCTTTGATGCCAACACTGTCGAACCAGCCGACGAACTCGAACCGATCCCCGCTGGCAAGTACATCGCTGTCATCACCGACAGCGAAATGAAACCCACGAAATCTGGCACGGGCAACTACCTGCAGTTGACGTTTCAGATCGTGGAGGGTGAGTACGCAAACCGTCTTCTCTGGGTGCGACTCAACCTCGACAACCCCAACGCGACCGCGGTGGAAATTGCCCGGCGGGAGTTGTCTGCGATCTGCCGGTCGGTTGGCGTCTTGGTGCCAACCGACTCGGCGGACTTACACAACTTGCCTTGTGTGATTCACGTGCGAGTCAAACGCCGCAACGACACGGGCGAGTTGCAAAACGAAGTCAAGGGCTACTCGAAGAA
Organism: uncultured Planctomycetota bacterium; assembly: GCA_963763175.1. Taxonomy (GTDB): domain Bacteria; phylum Planctomycetota; class Planctomycetia; order Pirellulales; family Pirellulaceae; genus Rhodopirellula. Next base: position 3,523,871 of record CAVXOB010000011.1, read on the forward strand.
GGACGCCGTTGCTCAGCCGATCGCCGCGTCGCAAGTCAGCGGCACGGACGCCCCTTGGAAGCGTTGATCTCGAACATCGTTTCCAAGCCCGACAGCCGGCCGGCCTCCCAATTCCGGTCGGCTGTTTTTTTGTCCGCCGATTTATTCCAAGTGATACATCATGCTGCGACTGCGACTTCCGTTTCCTCCCTCAGTCAATCGCTACTGGCGACACGTCGGCACCCGCGTGCTCGTCAGTAAAGAAGGTCGCGAGTACCGCCAGACAGTTCGCGGTCTGATGAAGCATCAAAAGGTGAGGAAGCACGACGGCGACTTGATCGTTGATATTCGCCTGATACCTGCGGATCGGCGGCGCCGCGACGTGGACAATTCACTCAAGGCGTTGCTCGATGCGATGCAAGCTGGCGGAGCGTATGACGACGATAGTCAGATCGTTCGATTGACGGTCGAAAAGTTTGAGCCGGAAACGGAATGCCCACGAACCGAGGTCATCGTTCGTCGGGTGCCGGCAAAACTGGGCGAGCCTGGATACCGATTCTGTCTTCGCTGCGATGACGAATTCTATTCGCTCGGCCCAGGCAATCGACTATGCGAGGAATGCACGCGTTGGCGTAGCCGCCTTACCGGTTTCGTTCCGATCGCACGCGGTCGTAAGTATCGCAATGGAGCACGGATAGCATGAAGTTGCGTTCGTACCAAAAAGCCGCGGTCGATGCGGTCTACGATCACCTTCGCAACCGCGACGACAATCCCGTTGCAGTGTTGCCAACGGGTGCCGGCAAGAGTCTCGTGCTGGCGAAAATCGCATCCGATGCGGTGCAGCAATGGAACGGTCGCGTGCTGATCCTGGCTCACGTCAAAGAGTTACTCGAACAGAACGCCGACAAGGTCCGTCGACTATGCCCCGAGATCAAGGTCGGTTTGTATTCCGCAGGCTTGAAAAAGCGTGACACCAACACGCCCGTTCTGGTTGCCGGCATCCAAAGCATCTACAAGCGAGCCTGCGACCTCGATCCGTTTGATTTGATCGTTGTCGACGAAGCCCATCTGATTTCCAAAAAGGGCGATGGCATGTATCGGCAGTTTCTAGCCGATTGCAAGGTCATCAATCCGCATGTTCGCGTCATCGGATTAACCGCCACGCCGTTCCGTCTCGATTCCGGCATGATTTGCTCCGAGGATCACTTCCTCAATCAAGTCTGCTACGAGATCGGGATCAAGGAATTGATCCGTGATGGCTACCTCAGCCCTCTCGTATCCAAAGCCGGCGTCCACCGAGCCGATTTTGGCGGTCTGCATATCCGTGCCGGCGAGTTCGTGAGCGAAGAAGTCGAATCGCTGGTTAACGACGATGCCCTCGTGTCGGCCGCGTGTGCCGAGATCGTGGAGCTGACGGCCGACCGCCGGGCCGTCTTGATCTTCGCGTCGTCCGTCGCCCACGGGCGGCGTGTCGTCGAAGTGTTGCAGCAGAACCACGGTATCGAGTGCGGTTTCGTCACGGGCGAGACATCGGCCGCCGATCGCGACGAATTGCTGGCTCGCTTTCGCGGCGATGCTCCGACCTCGCTACTTGGCTCTGATCCACTGCGTTTCCTTTGCAACGTGAACGTACTCACCACTGGTTTTGACGCACCGAGAGTTGATTGCGTGGTGATGCTGCGTCCCACAATGTCACCTGGATTGCTCTACCAATGCGTCGGTCGCGGTTTTCGATTGCATCCAGACAAACAGGATTGCCTCGTCCTCGATTTCGGCGGCAACATCGAACGCCATGGACCGATCGACCAAATCAAACCAAAGGACAAAGCCAAGCGTCCGGATCAGGGTCCGCCAGCGAAAGAGTGCGAGAAGTGTCACGCCCTTGTTGCTTGCGGATACGCGAACTGTCCTGAGTGCGGTCATCCGTTCCCGCCTCCACAACGAGAAGCCCACGATGCCGAGGCATCTGAGGCTGGCGTGTTGTCTGGCGAAGTCACCGACACGGAATACGACGTCCAAGACATCATCTATCGCATCCATCGCAAACGAGACGCTGACGAAGACGCACCACGATGCCTGCGCGTCGACTACATGATCGGCCTTGAACGTTGGCAAAGCGAGTTCATCTGTATCGAGCACTCTGGCTACGCACGTCGCAAAGCCGAAGCGTGGTGGCGTGATCGGTGCCTGGATCCTTGTCCATCGAACGCGGAAGATGCGATTGAGATTGCCGACTCAGGTTTTCTCGCGCCAGCCGAAACACTCACGATCCGCTCAATCGCTGGCCAGAAATACGATCGCATCATTAAACAGACGCTTGGCGAGATTCCAAACGCAGCATTGGAAGAGGCACCCTTTTGATGGCCGATGTGCGGGAGCAGGTCGCGATCTATCGCCAGCATGGCTGGTACTGCGTGCCGCTGCGCCCTCGGTCCAAATCGCCTGTTCGCAACGATTGGCCGAACATTCGCATCGAATCCGACGATATCAAAACACACTTCTCAGCGAAAGACAATGTCGGACTGATACTTGGCGAACCGTCGGGCTGGTTGGTCGACGTTGATTTGGATTGCGACGAAGCCCTCGAGCTGGCCGATCAGTATCTGCCTCCAACGGTGGCGATCACTGGCCGGACGTCTGCGCCGCGATCGCATCGCTGGTACGTCGCGATTGGTGCGACCACTGAAAAACACACCGATCCGAGCGATGGCTCGATGATCGTCGAATTGCGTTCTACGGGGACGCAAACCGTCGTCGGGCCGAGTGTGCATCCCGACGGCGAAACTTATGAAACACTCGACGGCGAGCCGGCAGCCGTTCCCTCGCTGATGTTAGTCGCGTGCGTCAAAGCACTCGCAGATGCCGTCATCCATCGGCGTGGAACCGCGAAGCCACCGCAACAAATCGCCACGTTGCCGCCACAGTCGGCTCGTGTGGGCAACGACGTCGAATCGCGGGCAATCGCCTACCTGAACGCGATGCCGCCCGCGATCGCCGGTAGTGGCGGTCACTCGCAAACCTATGCCGCCGCGACGGCGCTCGTCCACGGTTTCGGCCTCGATCCGGCAGTCTCGCTTGCGAATCTGACCAACCACTACAACCCTCGGTGCAATCCACCTTGGTCCGACAAGGAATTGCAACACAAGGTCAACCAAGCAGCAACGAAACCGCACGATCGCCCATTCGGCTGGCTTCGCGACGATGGGCCGATCGAGACCGCCGACAACGATGTAGACCTAAGCCAGTTCATGGTCGGCAAGCGATCGCCGGAGGTTGCCAGCTCACCTCCGCCGGTCGATACAACGCCCGATCCCGGACAACTACCAGAGCGACTATTTAACGTGCCTGGCTTCGTCCGGCGAGTCATGGACTTCACGCTCGCGAACGCTCCCTATCCAAACATCGGCCTCGCGTTTTGCGGTGCGATGGCGCTGCAATCGTTTCTCGCTGGTCGAAAGGTCTGCACGTCGGGTGACCTGCGAACGAATCTGTATCTACTCGCTCTCGCCAGCAGCGGGACGGGCAAAGAGTTTCCTCGCAAAGTCAACTCGCAGATTCTGTTTCAAATCGGTATGTCCGCGTCGCTCGGTGACAAGTTCGCATCCGGCGAAGGAATCCAGGACGCCCTCGTTCGTACCGGCCGGATGTTGTTTCAAAACGACGAGATGGACGGAGTTCTTCGGCAGATCAATCTCGACCGCGAAAACAGCCGCGAGTCGATCCCCAATATCCTGCTCACGCTCTACACGTCGGCCGGCGACGTCTATCCCATTCGTGTCAAAGCGAATCAGAAAGAAGCGATCCACGTCGACCAACCACACTTGACGCTATTTGGAACCGCAACTCCCCAGTACTTCTACGAATCGCTGTCGAAGCGAATGCTTACTAACGGCTTTTTCGCACGACTCAACATCATCGACGTCGGCAAACGTGGCTCGGGCCAATCGCCGGGGTCGGCACGTGACCTGCCCGAGGAGATTCTGGACATTGCAAAGTGGTGGGCCGACTTCGAGCCTGGCACGGGCAATTTCCTGAACTTCCACCCCAAGCCGCTCGTGGTGAAAGCCACGCCGGATGCTGCCGAAGCGATCGATAAACTGCGGTTGATGACTGAGAACGAATACAACGCTGCGGAAGAGGCACTCGATGAGGTCGCTCGTACGGCATGGAGTCGTACGTGCGAACACGCCAAGAAGCTGGCGTTGATCTATGCGTGCAGCGAAAACCACATCGAACCGCTCATCGGCTTGCCGGCCGTCGAGTGGGCGACCGAGTTCGCGATGCATCAAACTCGCCGGCAACTTTATCTCGCTTCCGTTCACGTTGCCGAGAATCCGTTTCATGCCGAGTGCCTAAAGCTGCTCAAACGACTCGGCGAGCAACCCGACCAACGAATGCAACGACAACACATTCTCAAATACATGAAGTGCAAGGCCGCCGACTTGGACCAGATCATTTTGACGCTCGTGCAACAAGGCGAGATCGAACCCATCACCATGCCGACCGCCACCAAGACCGCGAGCGGCTTCCAGCGAGTCGTTGCCGAATGAAACCTTCACCAACGCTTCCCAATCCTTCCCCAAATAGAGAAGGATTCAACCCGAAAGTAACGAATCGTTCCCAAACCTTCCCCTGCGTCGGGGAAGGATTCGAGAAGGATTCCAAAGGGCGTTTGACTAACAAATATAGGAACAATCTCTCTCTTTCTATGAATACTTCCCCTGTTCCCCCGCTCATGCCCGCAATGGCCAAATGCTCGACCGCCAGCCCTCGCACGGGGCTGGGGAAGGATTCGAGAGAAGGATTGTCCATCAGACCGCCCGCGAAACGCTTAGGTACTCCCGCCAGATCGTGCCTCTGGGCAGGGCTACGGGAACAGCAGCCTTATTAGACACAGTTTGTTTTATTTGTCCGAATGAAATTTAGCGTCTGTTCCAGCGCATCGAGTTACCAGCTATCCACCAAACCAACCACCAAACGACCGAACCCTTTCCATTTCTAACTTCCCAGGAAAGGACACTGCCATGCAGGTCGAAATGTGGTCGCTTGATCGAATCAAGCCTTACGAAAACAACCCTCGCATCAACGACGACGCCGTTGATGCGGTCATCCTCTCGATCAACGAATTCGGGTTTCGCCAGCCGATCGTTGTCGACACCGATGGTGTCATCATCGTCGGCCATACGCGTTTCAAAGCCGCGAAGAAGCTCGGGCTGACCGAAGTCCCCGTGCACGTCGCGACGGACCTCGAACCCGAAGCGGTGAAGGCGTACCGGATCGCCGACAATCGAACGGGCGAGAACGCGGGGTGGGATTGGGACTTGCTGCCCATCGAAATCGGTGAGTTGCAGCAATCGGGTTTCGATTGCGAGCTGCTCGGGTTCAACGACGACGAACTCGCCAAGCTGCTTGATCCCGGCGTCACACAAGGTCTTACCGATCCCGAAGACGTGCCGGAGCCGCCAGACGAAGCAGTGACGCAGCTTGGCGATGTTTGGATCCTCGGCGATCACCGATTGCTTTGCGGTGATTCGTCGAATGCCGATGACGTCGATCGCTTGCTCGCCGGCGCGAAGATTCACATGGTGAATACCGATCCACCGTACAACGTCAACGTCGAACCGCGAAGCAAGAACGCGATCGCGGCCGGCAACAGTTCGTTCCCCGCCGGCGAAGGTAAGAGCAAAGCCGGTGAAAGGAAGATGCGGGCCAAGGATCGAGTTCTAGCAAACGACAAAGTCAGCGACAATGAGTTCAAGTCGTTGCTGTTGGCTTGGTTCGGAAACATCGGCCGCGTGTTGCAACCCGGTCGCTGCTTCTACATCTGGGGCGGCTTCTCCAACATCGGCTGCTACCCGCCGGCACTGGCGGCCAGCGGGCTGTATCTGTCGCAAACGATCATTTGGGACAAGATGCACCCGGTCATCAATCGAAAAGACTTCATGTCGGGACACGAATGGGCGTTTTACGGTTGGCGTGAAGGAGCCGGCCACAAATTCTTCGGGCCGAACAATGCAACCGACCTGTGGCACGTCAAGAAGATTCCGCCGCAACAGTTGGAGCACCTCACTGGCAAACCGGCGGAACTCGCGGTGACAGCGATGCAGTACTCAAGCCGCAAGGGCGAGAACGTGCTGGACTTGTTTGGCGGCAGTGGTTCGACCCTGATCGCCGCCGAGCAAACCGGACGCAAGGCGTTCTTGATGGAACTCGATCCGCCGTACTGCGACGTGATCGTCGATCGCTACCAACGCTTCACTGGCAAGCCGGCGATCTTGGAACGCACCGGCGAGTCACCGATCGCGATGAAACCGCGAGAGGAGAAGATGCGGTAATGGCTAGAGTTCCTTGTAGGACCAAGCTCCGTCGTCAAAGACATAGACGAACCGAGCACCGCAGTTCCTTGCGAAGTCCAACAGCGAATCATGCGTTGGCAACGTCGCTGGCGGGTCACCATCGGCAAAACGCTCGGCCTCTCCCATTTCGGCGTCCAAGCAGCGGATATCTCCGCCGTCGATCAAGGTTTCCGCTTCTTCGGTGGTTTGGTAGTTGGCCATTAAAAGTGCTCCGGTGTGTTCGAGGTAGCCATCGTAGTGAAGGTAGACCGCTGCGTACGTTCGATCGGCGCGGCGGACGGCGATCGTCGCTCGTGTGGACATGGTGGTTGCTCCTTAGTTCGTTTTGTCGGCCGGCAGTCGCTCAACGACGTCCGGTGGAATGGAAAGCATCAGCGACCGGCCGCTGTCCCAATCGACATCGACTTGCGTCCAATCGCATTGCGGATAGACGCCGGCCACCGTTCCGATGGTGCCGGCGGGAATCGGATCGGGGTCGTCGGTCATCGAAATCAGCCGCACGCGATCGCCCACCTTGAGGTTCGTTTTCATAGTTTCGATTCCTAGTTGCGAGCGTTGTTGGTTTCGTCGACCGGCGTGGCGACTTCAGATAATTGAGCGTTGACCAAGTTCAACGCTCGCACGTGCGTCCATCGCAAGGCCTTGTTGTCCGGCCGAATCATTCGGTCCAGTTGCAACTCGATGTGTTGCAAAAGGTCGCGAGCAATCTGGTGAGCGTTGTCGTAAGCCGCTGCCGGTTCGACCGGCCGCGCGGCGAGCGTTTCAATCTTTTCCATTTCGTTTCTCCGTTCGTGTTGTTTGAAAAACCGTTCCTACAACCACACATGAGCCATGACTTTCCAAACACATCAAGCGAAGTCTGCGAAACTCGCCTCAGAATTCGCATTCTTTTCCGACACGCCCAACGAGCCGCGACGTGGCCTCGTGTCGCGTCGATTGGAAGGTCGGCGTTGTGTTTCCCGTCACGACGAAACGCCCGCACGTTTCAAACGTCGGGCGTTGTCGGCGAGATTTCGCCAAGAGAGAACATCCGGCCAGCTACAAGCCGATCGGTACCAGGACATGCGATTCGGAACCCGTCACCGGGAAGGATTCGCCGGCGTCCGTTCTGGCGTACAAGGCGTCGCCGCGTCGTATGACGTCGCGCACCGGACCGGCGTCAATCATCTCGTTGCGGATCGACCGCAATTCGTATCTCACGCCAGCTTCCGGCGTCGCGGTTTCGCCCTCTTCCAAGTCCCCGACGGTCCGCAGGTCGTAGAAATGCTTCATGGTTCAATCCCCCTACGCTCGCGCGGCAAAGCGACCGCGTTCGACTTTGATGAAACGGCTGTCTTCCCCTTTGGAAAGCTCGCGGAGAATGGCCGAGTACAACGTCGCGTGAGGCGTCTTGCCTCCGGGACTCGTCCAATAGCCGGCGTCCGTCATCGCGGCAATCATTTCTTGGGCGTTCAGCGTTTCCTCGGTTTCGCCCAAGACTTTCAGCGCCGCCTCGATACACGAGAGCTTCTTTTCGCCGGCCGTTGCCGCCACACTCGCCGTGTCGGCCCCGTTCGCCTTCTTTGCGACTCGTTTGCGGGCTCGCGATTCGCCGGCCGCACTGGCCGACGTCGTCGCTCGTGCTTTACCAAGCAACCGCTGAGCCGTTTTGATTCGGACCTTTTTGTTGGTCGTAAGATTCGTGGCGTTCCAGCCGCCGGCCGTGTTGGTCGAGTCGATTCGTACGACGACCTTCTTGTTGGTCACGTTGGCGTAGTACTCGCCGCCTACTTTTACGTCTGCCTTCTTCATCGTTCGTTCTCCGAAAGGGAAAGGTTCGTGGTTGGCTGCCATCTTCAGGCGACGGGTACCACCCGCCGCTACGCCAAGCCTCCGTGCTGGCGTTTCGGCTTCGGTTTACAAGACCGCCCCCAAAACGCTCTTGTCGAGCTTTTCCAGCAGCTCGCAAAAGATGTAGTGCTCTTCGAGCAGCGGGCCGGCCGGTCCGCCATGGTCGAGGTCGGCAATCTCAAGGGCGTTTACCAAGGGCCGAAGGTTTTCGGCGATGCGGTAGTAGCTCTCGCGAATCTCCTGGGCGGTATGTGCGTCCATGTTTCGGAAGAGCGGTGCAAGGGCTTCGGCGCGGGCCTTTTGGGTTTCGTTCATGGCCATGGTTTGTTCTCCGGTGGAAAGGGTGGTTACGTTTTGCCGTTGGGCGTTAAGACACATGAGCCATGGTTTTCAAAACACATCAAGCGAATCTCGGCGAGTTCTGGAAATGTTTTCAAACGTCTTTCCAGAACTCGCATAACTCCCGAACGTGTGGCGAATTCAGGCTCGAAAGTTTTTCCCGAAATGTTCCTTCAATTCGCGGAGCTGTTCGCAAAGATGCTGCAAGGAACCGACGTGCTCCCAATTCAGCGGTGCGGTTTCGCTACCTGGTGCCGGCAAGTCTTCGACCGATTCGTGCAGGTCTTCGAGCAGCGTGAGGGCTTGAATGTGCGCGGCGGTGTAGGCGTGTTCGAGTTTGGCGTTGGCCATGGTTGTGTCTCTCGGTTTGAAAAAGGAAAGGAAGCGGGCTTCGAGCGAAGCCCGCGTTGGAAAGGCCCTGCTGACAAAGGCCCGCGGCTAGCAATCGCGGCAGGTTTCCCAGGCTCGCTTGCTGCCGTAGCAAATCTGCCCGCCTTCGACGATGTAGACGATCGCGTCTTCCGCGACGTCTTGGTCGTCGAAGTACTCGCTGGGGTCTTCCTCGCTGGCTTCGTTCATCTCCGAGCCGCTGGTGATGCCGGCGATTCGGTTTTCAAAGGGCCAATTCTCTTGCGTCATCAAACGCACTTCGGCGTCCGGCCCGTGTTGTTCGCGGTACTCGTTCAGCAGTTCGATCAGGGCGTCAATCGTCATCGTTGGGTCTCCGTTTTTGGGAAGGAAAATTCGTCTTGCGTTGACACACATGAGCCATGGTTTTCGAGACACAGCAAGCGCATTCGCCCTGCAATTTGCAGTCTTTTTGCATGTTTCTCGATCTCGCCGACGTGCCCCATAAAGGCCACGTGTCGGCGTCCGCGAAACACTCGGCCCCTTAGGGTTACTTATGCGAACGACGCGACACGTGCGCCAGAAAACGCCAACGTTTTGAAGGAAACGAATGCGCAAAAGAAAAGCCGCGGTGTAGGCCGCGGCGTTGAAGGAAAGAAGTTGGTCGGCCGTTTAGACCGCTTGGTCGTACTTGCGAGCCATTTGCAAAAGCTTCTTCTTGACCGGTTTCCAGTCGCAGGTTTGTTCGCCGGTCGAAAGCTCGCCGTATCGTTTCGTGCGAAGGGCTCCTTTACGCCAGCCGATGGTCCAGCCAAGGCGGTAGTACAAGCGGTTGAGTTCCGTTTCGCCTTCGCCCGCGCCGTTGCGATCCCAGCAGCTTTTGGTGCCAGGTCGTTTGGTGTAGTCCCAACCGCTACAGCGTCGCGTGGTCAAAGCCAACTCGGCCAAGCCCAATACCATTTGGATGTAGCCGAGCAGTTTGGTTTTGTTCAGCGTGCCGGCGAAGGCTCGAATCTCGATCCGGTTTCGGCCGCGAGCAAGGTGCGTCAGGTTCAAAAGGTGGTAGCGGTCCGCTTCGCAGTTTCGCTTTGCAGTGTCCTTGTTGCCGTAGCTTTTGATTTGCTTCGCCCAAGTATTTCGCTCGCGTCGTTTCGTTCCCGTGGAAGCGTAGATGGCTCGCTCGTGGTTTCCGATCAGGCTTATCAGCCGAGCCAAGGCGGCCGCGTCGCCGTTCCAAGTGATCGTGATGTGAAGGCCGCAGCTTTCGTTAACCCGAGCCCCGCGTGCTTTGATCGCGTCGACCGCTCGCTCTACGTTTTGAAGTCCGTCGTAGCCGCGAAGGATAGGCGATACGAACTCGGCGTTCTTGCGTCCGACCGGCGTGCGGATGCTGCTATCGCGTTCTGCTTTCCAGCCTTCGGGCAGCCAAGCTACAGGCAAGCCGTTGTGGTATCCGCCGATCGGCGTGGTGTCGTTTCCGGGCAGGTGAGTTTCGATTTCGATACCGAAGGCGATGTCGTTGGCGTGCATGGTTGGGTCTCCGAAAGGTGGCTAGGTAGTTGTGTTTCGCGTGGCGTTTTGCTGGCCGCGTGTGACACATGAGCCATGGGTTTCGGAACACATCAAGCGAAGTCTGCCCAACGTTTTGAATGATTTCGCATGTTTTTTTGGACGCCAACACGCGGCCAGTTTTGGCCCAACGTGGCTTCCAAAAACATGCGGCTAACCACGCCAAACATGCAAACAATCGCGACAGTCGCCAACGTGTGCGGCGTGTCGCGAAGCCCTCCAATCAAGAGCAGTCATGGAAGACAAACGCAAAGCAGTGACGATTAACTCGCTGCCGATCAAAGACGCCGCGACCGCGATCAGTAACGCCTACCAAACGCGAATCACTCCCGAACAAATCGAGGCCGACGTTGCCGCCGGCGCACCAACCAACGCCGACGGAACGCTCAACGTGGTTGCCTACGTTGCGTGGCTACTCCAGGAGACACGACGTGCAACTTGACCCAGCGAAACTTCGACCGAGCGAATGTTGCCGGTTACTCAATAGCACGCCGCTCGGCGAAGTCATCAATGAGCGACAACTTCACCGCTATCGAACGCGAGCAGGTCATCGCATCGGTGACGGCAAAAGCGTTCACTTGCTGAAGTTCGCCGGCCTGCTGATCGAAGACCGCCACCGACCGAAATCCGACGACACCGATGCCTACGAAAAGCACAAGGACTACTCCCGCGAACGAAACGCAGCAAAGTCACTCGCCGGCCGCAACATCGGCGAGCTTCCACCGATCGCCGACCCCGATCGCAAAGCCAATGCCGCCGACAGCTTCCGATACTTTTGCGAAGCCTACTTCTCGCTGACGTTCCATCTTTCGTGGTCGCCCGACCACATCGCCGTCATCAACAAGATCGAAGAAGCCGTCGTGCGAGGCGGTCTATTTTCGCTCGCAATGGCCCGAGGCAGCGGCAAAAGTTCGCTCGCAGAAGTCGCTTGCATCTGGGCAGTCCTCAACGGCTATCGCGACTTCGTATGCTTGATCGGCAGCGACGAAGGTCACGCTTGCGACATGCTCGAATCCATCAAGACCGAACTAGACGGCAACGACTTGCTCTTGGCCGACTACCCCGAGGTCTGCTTTCCGATTCAAGCCCTCGACGGAATCGCCAACCGAGCCAACGGACAACTGCATCAAGGAAAACGCACGCAAATCGGCTGGACCGCCAAGGAGGTCGTGTTGCCAAGCATCGAAGGCAGCAAGGCGAGCGGCGCGATCATCAAAGTCGCCGGCCTCACCGGGCGAATCCGCGGCATGAAGTTCAAACGCCCCGACGGCAAGACCGTTCGGCCGTCCCTGGTTGTTCTCGACGATCCGCAAACCGACGAGTCCGCTCGTTCGCTATCGCAGTGTGCCAACCGCGAAGCCATCCTCGCCGGCGCGGTACTCGGGCTCGCCGGCCCGGGCAAGAAGATCTCCGGCATTATGCCGTGCACTGTCATTCGCCCCGGCGACATGGCGGACAACATTCTCGACCGCGACAAGCATCCCGAATGGAACGGCTCGCGAACGCGGATGGTCAACTCGTTCCCCACCAACGAAACCTTGTGGGAACGCTACGCCGAGATCCGAGCCGAGGGCTTGCGAGCCGGTGACGGTGGCGCGGCCGGCACCGAGTTCTATCGCAAGAACAAAGCAGCGATGGACGAAGGTTCCGACGTCGCGTGGAAGGAGCGTTTCAACCACGACGAACTATCCGCGATCCAGCACGCGATGAACCTAAAGCTTCAAGACGAAGCCGCGTTCTTTGCCGAATACCAAAACGAACCGTTGCCGGCCGAGACTGTCGATGCCGACCAACTCACCGCCGAGCAAGTCGCGGAAAAGACCAACGGAATGGATCGGTGCTGTATCCCCATCGCCGCCAACCACCTCACCGCATTCATCGACGTCCAGGGTAAATTGCTGTTCTACGTCGTCGCCGCATGGGAAGACGACTTCACCGGCTACATCGTCGACTACGGTTCGTTCCCCGATCAAAAGCGTCCGTACTTCACGCTCCGCGACGCGCGACACACGCTCGCCACCGAAGGCACCGGCCTCGAGGGTTCGCTCTACGCGGGCATGGAAAAACTGACAACCGATTTACTAGGCCGAGAATGGCAACGCGACGACGGCGCAGCTATGAAAATTGAACGCTGCCTCATCGACGCCAACTGGGGCCACTCCACCAACGTCGTCTACCAATTCTGTCGACAAAGCCCCCACGCTTCGATCCTACTCCCATCCCACGGCAGGTTCGTCGGCGCATCCTCCAGTCCCTTCAGCGAATACAAACGCCGACCCGGCGATCGCGTTGGCCTCAATTGGCGAGTCCCCTCGGTCTACGGTAAGCGAGCGATCCGCCACGTCATCTACGACACCAACTGGTGGAAGTCCTTTACCCACGCAAGGCTCGCCGTCGCGATGGGCGACCGAGGCTGCCTGTCAGTCTTCGGAGACCGCGCCGAACAACACCGCATGTTCGCCGAGCAAATCACCGCCGAGTACTTCATCAAAACCGAAGGCCGCGGCCGAACCGTCGACGAATGGAAAGCCCGTCCCGAACAACCCGACAACCACTGGCTCGACTGCCTAGTAGGCACCGCCGTAGCCGCCTCGATGCAGGGCGCGTTGCTGTTTGGAACTGACAACGAATCCGGTAGCCAACGAAAGCGAGTCAGCTTTAAGGAACTTCAGAAACGCAAACGGCTGTGACTCAACGTATCAGCCATTCCCACTAGGCGGAGGAGCTTGAGCGATATTGCCAAGATCTGGCGTTAACGATTTTCCGTCTTCTTTGTTTGGCAGTTTGATATTACTGATAGGCGCATACCCCTCAGGATCAGCCAAAATGCTTTCACATATTTGGCCAGTACTCAAATTGGGGAACTTCGCTTCCATTACTTTCAAGCGACCGTCGTCCAAGTCTCGAAGACGACTCAACATCCAAAACCAGGAAGAAGCCATCGCTTTGAGAAAAAGATCCCACTCCTGTGGAAGCACATCTCCTAGACCTTAAACAAGCGAACGCCGAGTTGGTTTCTGGCCGTTTTTTCGGCGCAGTCGAGAACCGTCCAGCTTTGCTGGTGGCGTGAATTGTTAGGGTGGGTTCGCATGGTGCTGGGGTCTTTCTTGGGTCGGGCGCCGCGGCGGTATCAGTGCATCCGGACACTGACTTCGTTTGTCAAACTGTCAGCAACGTAGCGGAAGACGAACGTCGCGATCGATGAGCAGCAACCAGTCCACCGAAGGTCGATAGCTCAACAATCGATACACCAGCGATCGACTTCGACGGATGATCTGGGCAGGAACCATCAGCACCCGATCACGGAACGTCGTGAAGTCCATTCCAATCAACTTGCTCTTGATCGCCGCTTGATCCTCTTTCTGCTTCGTTGTTCCGCTGGGTTGGATCAACAGGCCCGACCAGATCTTCAGGTTCCAAGCCAGCGATGCGATCACCATGTAGGCCCAGTTGCTCGTCAAGTCATTCAGCGGAGCCGACAACGCACACTGCTTCATCTGCGAGATATGGTTCTCTTGGTTGCAGCGAGCGTTGGCATCGACCACGACTTGCCGGGGCGACTTTGAAGATCTCGGCGCGTTAGTGATGTAGAAGAAATAGACTGGCTCTTCTTTGTCGAACAGTCGCATCTGCCCACGTTTCAGATGAACTTCTTTGTGCAACACCACGACACGATAGGTTCGACCGCACTTGCCGGGCTGGTAGTCAAACTCGGCGATCCGTTCACCGGCGAGTTTCTTGTTGAGATACTTGTTGCGGACGACGATGGCTTCCTTCTCGCGTCGCCGTTTGGTGCGAGGCTTGGCTGCTGGAGCCCTGAGCGTGCGTCGCCTCTGCATCGATTTCCACGCAGATTCATCGAGGTTTTCCGCGATCTCGACTAAGTTGGGCATCGCATCAATGCCGAACACGAACTCGACGCCGTCATCGGTCCAGCGATCGAAGTTCTCGGTCAACGCGAAGTCCGTGTCGCCACGCAGCACGACCTTACGAAAGCCTGCGTCGCGGCAACGCTTCGCGGCCAAGTCAAAGTAGAACGCTGAATGTTCATGGCTGGGCCGGTTGCCGCTGCGGTTGACGATGAACAACGGTTCGCGAGTGTTCGCAAGCGTGACCACCAGCGGATGGTAACCCCACTGACCTTTATAATTAATCCCGATTCCTTGCTTCTTCTCAGCAGACGTTTCGACCTGCGTGCCGTCGGCTTCGATGATGGCACAGTCAAAGAAATCGTCAGGCTGCTGTTTCCAAACCTTCGCTCGCACGCGATTGAAGGCGTTCATCAGTTGCAACACATCGGTGTCCGAGAACCGACGACAGAAGTCACCGGCAGTCGTGGGGTCGGGAATTCTCTCGGCACCGACAGCGTTCAAGTAAGCCTCGTCGCAGCGCCGGTCTTCGATGTGCTCAAGGCAGTTACCGCCAGCGAGCAGGTTGAACGCGATGTTGAGAACGTGATCGGCTTCGTCGTACGGCAGATTCAACTTGAAAAGTGGAATGGCTTGGTTGATCTCACTTCGCAAGCCGAGTTGTTTGCTCAACTGGAGCAACGTGCCAATTCCACCGGCGGCGATGGCTTGTTGCTTGTCAGCCAGTTCATATTTAACACTTTCCGGTCGAATCATTGGCGAGCGGCCCGGCCAATTATTTTTGTCGATTCGCCGCAGCATTTTTCGCTTGCGTGCTTGAGCTTTGCGTCGTAACTTGGCATTCACTCGAAACCCTCCGTTGAGTGCATGGATTGAAGTTGTAGTAACCTCCAATACACGCGTAAAACGCGGAGGGTTTTCGAGTTTCTCAAACAAATTCCGACTCAAGCTTCGCTTGATCAAGGCCTAGAGCAATGTCCTTGTCGTAGGGCAAATCCCATCGAGATTCTTTGGGCTCTAGACGTCGGTGCTTTCGTTCCATAATGCGAATGCGAAACTGAACTAAGTTGTCGGTCACATTTGCCGGAACAATTCGTGAATGAATGAACTGCGTACGTCGGTTGTAAGCATATGCGATGTTCTCATCTCGCCGCATCAAGAATTCGCGACCGTTTTCTTTAATGACAGGGGGATCGCTGTCCTCACATGCGAGCGCCAGGTTGTCAATCGCTGACCCAATGTGTTCCCAAAAAGATGCCCACTCTCGATGAACTTCCAAGAGGAAAACTCCAATCTGGTCTTTCGGCACTTCGGCGACCGCGTACTCGTTCAACTTATTCAATGCCGTGTACGCGTGGTAAACCCGAACAATCGCACTGTAATGACTACCAGCAAAATTCATCCAGTCGTCGTCGACACGCGAATTATCTCCACACCGCCGCAACATGACGTGATTGAGCCACACTTCAGAGTATGGCTGGAGTACCATCCGTAATTCTTCGGAGTGCTTGCAGATCTCCTGCTCAAGCGGATCACCACTTTTCGCGAGCACTGGAATGGTATTTGCGGGCACGCTGCTCTCCTTTTCTTTTGCCTTAATACTGATTTGATTTTGAGGTCCATCTTCTTAGCTGTGCGTTGCAAATGCAATGCCCATGCGACGCCAAGGCTCAATCGCCCTCGCGGAGGAGTGCATGTGGAACACCATCCTGAGAAACCTTGGACGATTCAATAAGTGATTTTGTATTCTGACCCTAAAAATGAAGGAAACACGATGGTCCAGCAATACTCGATTTTCTGGTTTACGTACCGCTCGCTTCGCCTAAGTAACCCTGAGAGGGACGTTTGTTTCACATCAAGGTGACGACGAAATGCCAGAACGACCTAAATGACGAGATTCGTGAGAACGCTGCGGGGCCTGCGAAGGCTTCAGGCGATGCGGGTTCGGTTGAGCAGCACAAGCTGACGGAGCAGATCGCTGCGGACAAGCATCTCGCTGGCAAGGACGCGGTTCGCAAGCCGAATCGCGGATTGCGTTTTAACAAGATCGTGCCGCCGTCGGCTGGTTGATCTTTCTTTCGTTTTGCGATGAGCACAGGGCTGCCGGGGACGGCAATAGGAAACCAACACGGATGTTGAAGATGTTGTCAGGGATTATCGAGCAAGCATGGCGCGGCGGAGCTTCCCGCTCTTCATCCGCGCCGGGACGCTCACCCCGGCAGCCCTTCTTCTCGCGGCTTCGTGCAAAGTACGACGCTGCGAACACGACGCTCGACAACATGAAACATTGGTCGCGAGCCGATGGTTTGTCGTCCGCCGCCGCGAATAGTCCTGATGTTCGGCGAACGCTTCGCAATCGGTCGCGATACGAGGTCGCCAACAACAGTTACGCTCGCGGAATCACGTTAACGCTGGCGAATGATGTCGTGGGCACTGGGCCACGTTTGCAAATGCTGACGCCGGATGATGCCGCGAATCGTTTCGTCGAAGCAGAGTTCTTTGCTTGGGCAGAGGCGGTTGGATTGGCGGAAAAGCTGCGAACGATGCGGCTGGCTCGGGTTTCCGACGGTGAATCGTTTGGTTTACTGACCAGCAACGAACGAGTTGACTCCACCGTGAAGCTCGACGTGCGATTAATCGAAGCCGACCAAGTAGCCTCGCCAGCGCTCGTCGCTGACCGCTCACGATACATCGACGGCATTCAGTTTGATGCTGATGGAAACCCCGTCACTTATGATGTCCTGCGTGAACATCCTGGTGATGTGACATTCACGATCGACGAAGAATTCGACACGGTGCCGGCCGCCGCGGTGCTGCACTACTTCCGTTGCGATCGTCCGGGGCAGATTCGCGGCATCCCCGACATCACCCCGGCGTTGCCACTATTCGCACAACTACGCCGCTTTACGCTTGCCGTACTTGCGGCTGCCGAGACTGCCGCTGAGTTCGCCGGCATCCTGTACACCGACGCGCCGGCCAATGGTGAGGCCGACGCTGCCGAGCCATTCGAGCCGATCGAGCTTGAAAAGCAAATGCTGCTCACGATGCCCGGCGGCTGGAAGATGGCTCAGATGAAGTCGGAGCAACCTTCGACCACGTATGCCGAGTTCAAGAAAGAGATTCTCAACGAGATCGCTCGATGTTTGAACATGCCCTTCAACGTCGCCGCTGGCAATTCGTCGGGTTACAATTATGCATCTGGGCGACTCGATCATCAAACCTACTTCAAGTCGATCCGTGTCGAGCAAACGCAACTTGCTCGCGTCGTTCTGGATCGCTTGTTGAATGCTTGGCTTCGCGAAGCGATTCTCATCGAGGGCTATCTGCCCAACTCGCTTCGCACGCTCGACAGCACGTTCGAGCACCAATGGTTCTGGGATGGTCACGAGCATGTGGATCCGGCCAAAGAAGCCAATGCCCAAAAGATCCGTCTCTCGAATCATACGACTACTCTGGCCATCGAATTTGCGCGGCAGGGGCGTGATTGGGAGACGGAACTCAAACAGCGTGCCAAAGAAGTGGCACTGATGCGTGAGCTAGGTCTGTCGGCCAGCGATGAAACTGAAACCAAACCCTCAACCAAGGTCACGGAAGACAATGCCGAAGACACAGCACGCGCCGCTTGAAGCCGACGCCGAATCCGTCCCAAGTTCGCTGCGAATCGTTTGTGATGATGCAACGACGATCACGCTCGCCGCTGCCGAAACGCCAGAAGAAGGCAAGCCCTCGCTGCGTAAGTTCTCGATGACGGCTTACACCGGTGGTGCGATGCGGTTGGGCGGTTGGCCTTATCCAGTCGTCGTCGACTTGGCCGGAATGCGAGTCACGCGCAAGTCGCGACCGATTTTGAAAGACCACGATCGTGGAAGCATCGTCGGACACACCGACGACATTGCGATCACCGACAAGTCGCTCGAAGTCGCCGGCGTGATCTCGGGCGTGGGTGCTACAGCTCAAGAAGTGATCGCGACCAGTGAAAATGGTTTCCCGTGGCAAGCATCGCTGGGTGCGAGTGCCGACAAAGTTGTTTTCATTCCTGAAGGCAAAACGGCAAACGCCAACGGTCGTGAGTTCAAAGGGCCAGTCTATGTGGCTCGCAAGTCCACGTTAGGCGAGGTTTCGTTCGTCGCATTGGGGGCTGACGACGATACCGAGGCTCGCGTCGCTGCCGGCAACTACGCCGAGGGCGATGATCCTGGCGACACGGATGAAGACACCGACGACCTTGAACCCGTCAACGCAAGTTTGAATATGAGCACGAAGCCAAAGACGCAATCCAAACCTGCGAATTCTCCTGTCGCTGAAATGCGAGCCGAGGCCGCCCGCGAATCTCGTCGTATCGCCGGCATTCGCAAGGTGTGTGACAACAAACATGCGTCGATCGAAGCCGATGCGATCGAACAAGGATGGAGCGTCACGAAAACGGAGTTGACTGTGCTACGAAGCGAACGACCGAAGGCTCCTGAATCGGGAACGTCGAAACCTGGATTCACTCGTGAAGTGCTCGAAGCTGCGGCGTGTTTGTCGGTCGGAATCGACGAAAAGACGCTACTGGCCAGCTACGGTGAACGCACTTTGAACCAGGCGGATCCGATGCGACATATTGGTTTGAAAGAACTGGTCGCAGAGTGCGCTCGCATGGAAGGCATCGACGTTCCGCGTGTCTTCGGTGACGGCACGGCGACGATCCGCGCCGGGTTCTCGACAATGAGCCTGCCCAGCATCCTCGAGAACGTGATGAACAAGACGCTGTTGGCGGCCTATACCAACACGCCGATTGCTGCTTTTGATCTCTGTAGCGTGGGAACCGTGTCGGACTTTAAGGAAGTCTCGCGTTACCGTTTGCTGGGTACTGGCGGGTTCGAGCAAGTTGCACCCGACGGCGAATTGAAGCACGGAAAGTTGTCCGAGCAGAAGTACAGCAACAAGGCCGACACCTATGGTCAAATCTTGATGCTGACTCGACAGGACATCATCAATGATGACTTGTCGGCATTCATGGACATCCCGCGTCAAATGGGGCGATCGGGTGCCGAGTCGATCGACGATCTGTTCTTCACCTTGTTGCTCAAGAACGCTGGCTTCTTCACTGGCGGCAATGGCAACTTGTTGTCCGGAACTGACACGAAGTTCGGTCCCGACAGTTTGACGGTTGCCAAGACGACGTTCCGCAAGCAGAAGGCTGGTCCTGGCAACAAGCCGAAGGATCAAAAGCCGATCAACATTCGGCCCGAGTACTTGGTGGTTCCTGTCGAACTCGAAACCGAAGCGGAACTGTTGATGGGCTCGGCCCAATTGATGATCGACGCCCAGGGTTCGCCGACCAAGATCCCAGTCGACAACCCACACCGCAACAAGTACCGCGTCATCAGCACGCCGCACTTGTCGGATTCGTACTACACCGGTGCGAGCGGCAAGGCTTGGTATCTGTTCGCCAACCCGAGCATCCTGCCGGCGTTCGAGATCGTGTTCCTCAACGGCCGTCGCACGCCAGTGATCGAGCGAGTCGAGATGCCACCGAACATGCTCGGCATGGGTTTCCGTTCCTACATCGACTTCGGTGTGAACTCTCAAGATCACCGCGCCGCCGTGAAAGTAACTGGCGAAGCGTGATCTGTGGGATAGGCATCTTGCCTGTCGTCGTAACAAACCAATTCATTCTCATTTGAGGTTCCCATGTCCGCAGCAGATTTTGTTCAAGAGGGAGCGGCCGTCGACTACACGCCGGACGCCGATCTCCCGGCCGGTAGTGTCGTCGTGCAAGGCGAACTGGTCGGCATCACCAAACACGACATCAAAGCCAACGTGCTCGGTGTGATCAGCGTTGAAGGCGTGTTTGACGTCGCCAAAGATCCGGCGATCTCGGTGTCGGCCGGTGCCAAGGTTTACTGGGACGCGACGGCTGGCCACTCGGTCACGACTGCGACCGGCAACAAGCTGCTCGGCAAAGCCGTGCTTTCCGCTGGCACCAACACACCGACCGTCCGCGTTCGACTCAGTCAATAAGGATGGGCATGGCGTCGATCAGCCAAGTTACGGCCGACCGGGCCAAGGCGATCGAGCGTCTGGAGTTCGCCGACGACCGCAAGACCAGTCAATGGCTGCGGGCATCGCCGTTCGCAACTTGTTTTTGCATCGCCGTCGCGTCAACCGAAGCGACCTGGCGCGTGCAAGCGTTGCTTCCCGACGAAGAAGTTGTCCAGCTCGGTTACTACGTTCGCTCGTCTACGACGGGCAGCAAACTTTTCAACACGTCCAAACCGCTGTACTTGAAGCCGGAAGTGATGTGTGGCCTGCCCATTCGCTTTGTTTCGACGGTCGAACAAATCAATCCGATCCTTTGGGTCATTTTCAAGAGTTAAGGAGCACCCACTGCATGAACGCAACATTGCGAGCCATCATTGCCGCGTGCGTCCTGTGTCTGGCGAGCGGTTGTTTGCCGGAGCGACCAATCCAGGTTCGTCCGCTTCCGGCCCCCGCGCCGGAGCAACCCGCCGCGAACTTGCCCAACGAGCTGCATCAACGCAATTGGACTGGCAAGCTCAATCAAGGCAGTTGCGTCCACGCGTCACTGGTCAACCACTTGCGTTGGCTCAACGAGTTTGAACTCGGCGAACGCTGGCGGTCGACGTACAGCGACGGTGAATATGACTCGCGTTTGCGAAGCCGACTCGATGCCGCCGACATCGACTACAGCTACACGATCAAAGCCGACCCGCGTTTTCTTGATTGGGCAACGGCGACTCGGCGCGGAGCGATCCTGTGGTGGAAGCCCGCTCATTGTTGCACTTTCGTCGGTTGGGTGAATCGCGACGGCCGGCAATACGCAGCGATTCTCGACAACAACTATCCCGGCCGGTTTGAACTCACGCCACGCGAACAGTTCGTTCGCCTTTGGGCTGGCTATGGAGGATTCGCACTCACGGTCCTCGACGACCCAGCCAGCTCCTTGCCCTATCGAAGTTATGAGGTAATTCAATGAACGATGGAATTCGGATTCGATTGAGCGTGGGTCTGGTCGCACTGGCGATTATTCACGCGCTGTTGCTTGGTGGAGTGTTCACGGCATTGCGACCATGTCCGACCACGCAACCGGAAGACGACACATGGAATGTGCCTGATGCCGTTTCACCCGCTCCACGCGTTGGCAGGATCGAGAAGTTTGACGAACCGCAGTCAGTGAACCTGAGTGCTCAAGGCGAAATCAAACAACAGTCGGTGTCGATTTGTCCAAGTTGTGAACCGACGACGATCTATTCCCCAGTGATCGCACCCCAACCCACGTTGCCAATCGCTGCACCCCAGCCTCAGCCAACGAAGAAGAATTATCAAATTGCTTTGTTCATCGGCAGTGATGCGAAGAGCAAGCAACTGCTTGATTGGTTTAATCGAGATCCAAAGCTCTACAAGTTGCGAAACGACTGTGATTTCCAAGTCTATACGTCTGGAAACGCACTCTATCAAACCCGCTTCGCGAGTATTGTTCCTGTCGAGCAGTATCCCGTCGTGCTGTTTCAAGACAACACTGGCGGACACGTTCACGCTGCGGGCCGAGCGATGTTGCCGGCCACTGCAGCCGAACTCTACGCCGATCTTCGGCACGGATACCAACTCTATCAACAGACTCGGCAGGCCCAGAAAACCGGTGCACTGAAAACGCGAGGCTATTCGTGGGACGACGCGATCTCGCCCAAGTTGCAACTCAATTCTGAAGATTGTCCGGACGGTTACTGTCCCGTTGAGCCATCCGACAATTGGCGGCCGTTCGATCGCGACCGAGATCGTGACAGTCCTCGCGATCTGTTGTTTGACAGGGCGAACGAAACTCGTAATGCCTTGCTTTGGGCATCGGCTGGCGAACTGGCAACCATCGCGATGATCGTGCTAGCCGTCTTTCTACTCGGATTCATTCTCATCAAGCGAGGCATGTGAACCAATGACGTTACTAACCGGAATCGCAACTGTGGTCGTGTTGCTGTTGATCGCTGGCGCCTTGTTGCCATCGAAGAAACGCGACAAGGACAACACACAGTCAACCAGCGTTATCAATCCGTTCCATTCGCCGGCGCAGCCAGTCAATCTGCGTGAGCAGCAATTGCAGGAAGAATCCGAAGCGATCGCCAGCGAGTATCAACGCCGATCGAACGAAGCGTGGCTGGACGAGTTGAGCGACAAGGCATCAACTCTGTTGAAAGCCCCAGCGAAACCCGCGGCACACAAATCGTGACCGACATGCTGCACCGTGGGCAGTCTTGGTTGGCGGAGAAGCTGACCAAGCACGCTTCGCAAAACGTGGTGTATCAGCGTGACGATGTATCCGTCGAGTTATCCGCCACGATTGGCAAATCAGAATACGAACAGAACGACGGCGAAGGTGTCATCACCCGTGCTCAAGTCCGCGACTTTCTGATTAACACGAAAGACTTGCTGCAGTCGACCATTGGGACTTGGCCTCGCCGCGGCGATCGCATCCTGGAAACCGATGGCGACACGACATTCGTTTACGAACTGATGTCAATCGGCAACGAACCGCCGTGGCGATACAGCGATCCCTTCCGCGTCAAACTCCGCATCCACACCAAACTGGTTGACACGATCACATGACAGCCACGCCCGCAACCGTCATTCAGATTGCCGAAAGCGTCGTCGCGGAAATCAACGCTGGCGACTTCAGCAAGACAAATCTTTCGGCCCAGCGACTCTACGTTCCCAACTTCGATCTCGAAGACATGAAGGAACTGCGAGTCACCGTGGTGCCTCGCGAGGTGGAGTACCTGCCTCTCGATCGAGCATCGAACAAGTACCACGCGACGATCGACGTGGCAGTCCAAAAGAAGTTCAGCAAGGGCGATGCCAAGGACATTGACCCATTGGTGTTCTTTGTCGAAGAACTGGCCGACTACTTCAGGCTCAAACGACTTAATTCGTTCGTTGCCGCTCGCTGCGTCAAGGTTGAGAACTCAGTTCTGTATTCCACCGAGCACTGGACCCAGTTCAATCAATTCACGAGCCTGCTGACGTTGACGTTTGAGCTAGCGAAATGATGCACATCAGGGCTCGCGTGCGATTGACACCGGGTCAACTGAAAAAGAAGGTCAACCAAGCGACCTTCAGGGGCATGAATCATGCGGCCGGCACTATCCGGATGACGGCTAAACGATCCATCCGCAAACGCAAAAAACCATCCAACCCAGGATCGCCGCCCAGTTCGCCGACCGGAATGCTTCGTCGTGTGCTTCGCTACGAAGTCAATCGCGACCGTGGCGAAGCATTCATTGGCCCCGTCAACGAGATCGCTGGCCGGCTCTGGAACCTGCACGAATTCGGTGGCGTTGTCACCAAACGACGCAAGCTGAAACGGCATCGGTTTCGTGTCGGCGAGTTTGGGCCGATCCGTGCGAAACAGCCCGGCAAGTTTGCCCGCATCAAACTGCTCACAATCGCCCAAGCCAGCCGAGCCACACGTCTGATCGAAGAAGAAAACGAACGCCGCAGAGCCAGTAAGCCACGCCGCTATCCAGCACGCCCGTTCATGAAACCTGCCCTCGTTGCCAACCAAGCACGCCTGCCGAAATTCTGGCGTGACTCGGTGAAATAGTCTCTCGACCACGGATGGAATCGAAACATGTCAGCAGAAGTGAAACTCGGTCTCGATGCCGTCCTGACGATCGACGGTGCCGAGATCAAGAACGTCAAAGACCTGACAGTCAATCTCGAAAAGGCGGAGGCGGACGCAAGTACTCGCGCGAACAACGGTTGGCGGGCGACAGTCGGCACGCTGAAAGATGCCTCGATCGAGTTCACCGTCCTCAACAAGAACGCCGACACCTCGTTCGGAATGCTTCAAGGACTGTGGAGCAGCGGAACGCCATGTGATGTCGGCATCTCCGACGCTGGCGGTTCGCTGACTTTGACCTGCGAAGTGATGAACTTCAACGTCAACCAAAACCTTGAAGAAGTAGTCTCGGCCGACGTCACGCTGAAACCAACCCAATCGTCATCCGGTGGCGGAATGAACGTCAGCACCGGCCCTTAATCATTAATCGGAACGGACCTCCATGCAGAAATTCATTGATCGTCGTGGACGAGTTTGGATCGTCGACATCGACAACACCACACTTCGCCGCGTGAAGGCACTCACCGACGTGCGATTGCTCGACGCGATCGACGGCGATTTGGTCACGCGATTATCGAGCGATCCGCTATTGCTCGGTGACGTGTTGTTCGCGATCTGCAAACCGCAAGCCGACCAGCAAGACGTTGACGACGAGTCGTTCGCGGAGGGCTTGGCCGGCGACTCGATCGACGAAGCCTGCAAGGCATTGGTCGATGCGTTGGTCGCGTACTTCCCGGAGTCCCGACGCCGTCTTCTGCGGAAGGCGGCCGACAAACAGAAGATGATCGAGATGCGGGGATTGGCAGCGATCGAGAAACGATTGGACGATCCGAATCTGGTGGACCGGATTGTGGAGGATCTGGAACGCAAACTCGCGGTGCCGACATCGAGCGACTCATCATCCGACTCGCCGGCATCATCGGAGTCGACCCAGGACCACTGACGCTCCGGCAACTCGTCCAAATGGCTGAAGCGAAACGCCAGCACGATTGGCACATCGCATCGAGCGTCATGGCACTGACCGCCGAGATCAATCGCGATCGAAAGCGTCGTCGTAAACCCTTCAAGCCCGATGACTTCAATCCCTACACGGTCACACGACCGGTTCCAGTGAAAGCCACTGTTGAACAAGTCGCCCATCTGCTCGGCACACGATTCCAACCCCGTGAGAACGATTCTCCATGTCCCAAGTCCGAGCCGGATCCGCCTACGTCGAACTGCTGACCAAGGATGCAGCGTTCGTGAAGGGCCTGAGGTCCGCTCAAAAGCGATTGGAATCGTTCGGTGCGTCGACGCGGTTGCTTGGCACCAAACTGATGGGACTCGGCGCGGCCGCCGCCACACCATTAGCCGGCAGTGTCGCTATTTTCTCGAACTTCGACGATGCCATGCGAGGCGTCGCCGCGATCACGCAAGCGACCGGATCGCAGCTTGAATCGCTTCGCAATACCGCAAAGCACCTCGGAGCAACCACCAGCTACTCCGCCAGTGAAGTCGCATCTTTGATGACCGAACTGGGGCGTGCCGGTTTCAAGCCGGACCAGATCGACAAGATGACGGCCGCGGTGATGAACATGGCTCGTGCCACTGGTACTGACGCGACTCAGGCGTCCGGCATCATGGCAGCGACGATTCGTCAATTCGGCATGGAAGCCGGCGAAGCGACGCGCGTGGCCGATGGACTGACCGCCGCGGCGAACAAGTCGTTCAACACGGTCGAGTCTCTCGGCGAAGCCTTATCCTACGCCGGT
This sequence comes from uncultured Planctomycetota bacterium, assembly GCA_963763175.1. Classification (GTDB taxonomy): domain Bacteria; phylum Planctomycetota; class Planctomycetia; order Pirellulales; family Pirellulaceae; genus Rhodopirellula. The sequence continues at coordinate 3,549,528 of CAVXOB010000011.1, forward strand.
CCCGTTGCTGCTGACGCCAACATGAGCCTCGAAGAGACGCTCGCGATCCTTGGCACGCTCGGCAACATGGGCATCCAGGGATCATCAGCCGGTAACGCAATGCGTCGCTTGCTGACGATCAGTGCCGCCGAAAGCGAGAAGTTCAAAACCACGTTTGGCGTCACGACCAAGGACGCAAAGGGCAACGCCCGATCGCTCGTTGACGTTCTCGGCGAAGTCGCCGCTGCAACCGAGAATATGGGAACGGCGGAAAAGGCTGAGAAACTGAACGAGGTGTTCGGGCTGCTGGGCATCACCGCTGCCAGTTCGATCGGAAAGAGCGTGGCCGATACCCGCGAGTTGTATTCCGAACTGCAAAAGGCAGGCGGCATCGCCGGCAAAACTGCTGAAGAAATGGAAGGCGGACTTGGCGGAGCGTTCCGAATCCTGAAGTCTTCGATCGAGGGAGTCGCGATCGCCATCGGTGAATCGCTGGAGGGCAGCGTCACGACGATGGTGCAAGCCTTCAGTCGCGCCGCGTCCGGCGTGATCGAGTGGATCAACAAGAATCAGAAGATCGTGAAAATCGCCGCTGCGAGTGCGATCGCGATTTTCACGATCGGCGCGGCATTGTTCGCTCTTGGTTCGTTCGCTGCCGTTGCGTCGTTCGCGGTTGGTGGACTCGCAACCATCTTTTCGTTCATCGGCGGCGCAATCGGCGTCATCGTCTCAGCGGTCGGACTACTGTTCACCCCGCTTGGCCTTGTTGTCGCAGCGGTGGCAGCACTCGGTGGCTACTTCCTCTACTCCACCGGCATCGCCGGCCAGGCGGTCGAGTATCTCAAAGGTCTATTTGAAACACTCAAAGCCGACACGCTCGCCGCATTCGGCGCAATCGCCAACGCACTGTCTGCTGGTGACATCACTGCGGCGACCGACGTTTTGTGGACGTACTTGAAACTGCAATGGGTCAAAGGAACGACCTACATCAAAGGAATTTGGGCCGACTTCACTCAATATATCTCCGACGTGTGGGCCGACTCCGCCTACGCGATCGGGGATGTTCTGATTGGTGCCTTGTCCGGTCTCGCCGGCGTCTGGAATAGCACGCTCGGTTTCATGGCCGATGGATGGACGATCCTCACGTCCGCCGTACAGAAAGGTTGGAACAACACGATTGGGTTTCTCAAGAAGGGATTCCTCAAGCTTCACGAACTCGTTGACATCGCGGGCGACGTGTCGGTGCAGATTGGCGGAGTGCTCATCAACGCATTGGCCGGCGTCGAGAATGCTTGGGTCGAAACCGTCGATTACCTTGCCGACACATGGACCGTGTTCGTTGGTCAAGTGAAGTCGATGTGGAATTCGACCGTCGGGTTCCTGAAAAAAGCGTGGATCAAACTCAAAGGTCTGTTCGACGACGACATCAACGTCGATGTCGAAATGGCGAAGATTGACGCAGACACTCGAGCGGCCGATACAGCCGAGGAGCAACAACGCCAGCAAGCGATCATCGAACGCCAGCGCCGCCGATCAAAACGAAAGGAGCAGATCGAAGCCAACCGCGTCGAGATGCAGAAAGGCATCGCCGCCCAGCTTGAAGCCCGCCGCAAAGCTCGTGAGGGTACGGACATCGACGCCGACATGCGGGCGATCGACGATGAGACCGACGCAAAGAACGCGGTTGTCGACCAATCCAAGGAGCAACAGTTTCGCGAAAACGATGCGGCGCAGACCAGTCGCCAACAAACCATCGAAGACACGACCGTTGCAGTGCAACGCACCCTAGATCAGATGCGAGCGGAAGCGAAAGCGGCTCGCGAAGCAGATCGGCCAACTAATGAAGATCGCGATAAAGAACGAGACGAACAAATCGCAACCGCACAGGCCGAGTTCGATGCTGCGGTGGAACGAGCCAACAATGCAACTGCGCCCTCGGACGCGGAGCCGAAACCTGAAGACGCTGCCCCGCCGGAACGACCAGTCGCTCCGCCCAAAATGCCTGAGCTCGGCGCAGTCGACATTCCCACGGTCGATCTTCCCGGCATCGACGATCCCGAGTTGCAGCCGCCCAATGCGAAAGACCTCCGTCTCGACTTGGACCCAAACGCTCAGGCGGCAATGGATCAGTTCGCTGACGGTCCGGAAACCGATCGAACCGAAGTCGCTGGCAATTTCGATGCAAGGGGTTTGGGGCTCGGCAGTGGAGCTTCGACGATTCCGCAACAGGCTCCCGAGCCACTCAAGAAGCTCGAGCCAATCGCGGCAGAGAATGATCCCGTCGAAATCATTGTCGCACCGCAGTTAAGGCTGCAGCCCGAACAACCTGACGAACCAAAACCGATCGAGAAGCCAGGAAACGACGTAGCCGACATAGTTGTCAATGCTCCGAACGTCGAGGTCGTGGCGGGGGACGCATCCATTGTGCCCGCACCAGATGTCGTGGTGAACGCTGCGAGCGATCCAACGATCACTTCGCCTGATGTTCAGTCACCCGACGTCAACGTGCCTGCCGTGGACACGCCCGATGTCACCTTGCCGCGGATCGCTGTACCAGACGTCAGTTCGCCCTCCGTCGCGATCCGCCAACAACCGATCAACATCGAGTCGCCGGCGCAAGGCCCGCCGAATGTCTCGGTGCAAAGCGATTCACAATCGTTCGAGCCGCCAATCGTTCACGAAAGCGATGCGACGGTCGACTTGCCAGACACTAGCGATCAGCCCGAGCCGTTGGATTTCGACGGACCGACTGATCTCGAAACCTCGCCGACATTGGACGTTGCTGCGATCACCGAAGCTTTCGCTTCCGTTGGTCGTTCACTCGCGGCGTTTGACTCCGCGATCGCCAACAGCACTTCGCAATTGCAACTACCTGCGATGTCCGGCGGCGAATTCAGCGAGGACATGAAACGTGCAATCATCCAGACTGCTGAGAACACTCGACGTTTGGTTGAACGTTCGCAATCAGGAGGTTTGGTGTTTAGCTGATGTCAATCTCCACCGGTGGATACAACTTCGAGGTCGCGGCACTCTCCGAAAAGGCGTCGCGAGGGAAATCGCACTCCGATTTCACTTCCTACGTTGCGACGAACGGCGGAGCTGTCGATCCGGCAGCCGCTGCGAGTGCGTTGTATCAATACTACAAAGCGAATCACAAGGACCTGATTCCGTATCTGCAAATCGACTCGGAGTTCATCAACCAGAAGCACGCTTTGGTCAGCGTCACGATCAACAAGACCAAACTCGATCCGGTTTCGTTCAGTACGACCGGCGCGACAACGCATCTGAATCAATCGCTGCAGACTCGTGGTATTTACTCCGCGCCTGGAATCGCAGCCCCTGTCTATCACGGAGCGATCGGCGTCAGCGATTCTGGCGTTGCCGGCGTCGACATCACAGTCCCCGCGTTTGAATTCTCCGTTCGCAAGAAGTTTGAGTTCGTTTCGACGGCATATTTGCTTGCCATGGTCTCGATGACTGGCCGAGTGAACTCGACACCGTGGTCAATCTTCTCTCCCGGTGAAGCATTGTTTCTCGGCGGCGAAGGCGGCGAAGACGAACAGAACTGGGTCGATGTGACTTACCACTTCGCCGCTCGACCGAACGAGTTCGCGATGACGGTTGGCAACATCACCGGGATCAGCAAGCAGGGTTGGGATTACTTGTGGGTCAAACACGGCGAGAAAGTGGTCGGCGATCGCGTGCTGCAAGTACCTGAGGCAGCCTACGTCGAACAGGTCTATCACGGAGGAAACTTCAACGTGTTGGGGATCAACTGATGGCCCGACGCGTAAAACCTGGCGATCAGTTCGCGATCACCGCAGCGGAATACAACCGATTGCTTGTTGCCGCAGAAGCCTCGCACCGAAATCGGTTGCCCGGCGGAGGTGGTCCTCGCACGCATCTGCGGAACGCTGCAACCGTTCGGGTTCACAATACGTCGACACAAACCGTTCCGATTGGCGGCATCGTCGGCTTCGAATCGCCGCTGACCGATCCGACCGTCGGGCCGATGGAACTGGCCCGCTTCGTTCGTGACGCAACGATCCAGTGCGTGCGCCCAACGGAAGACGAACATACTGGTCGCGTTGGGGTCGCCATCGAACCGATCGCGGAAGACAAGGTCGGCCGCGTGGTGTTCGATGGCGTGGTGGCAGCGCGAGTCAATGTTGTCAAAACTTGGCACAAGTTCGCGGACGTTGGCGAATCGGTCGGTGACACGCTGCAATCGAAGCCGGACGGATCGGCACAGATTCTGTGGCGACGAGACCTCAACCAACTCGGTGACCAATGGGCAGTCGTTCGGGTCGGTCGGCCCGCTGATCCGGTCTACCTTGTCGAGGTTCCGATTGGTGGCATCGCTGGCCGCCGAGGGATGCGGACGGGCAGCGCGGACTGCGACCTGTATCAACTCGATAAAGCGGGCGAGATCGAAGCGGTAACAGACCCGGTTGGCGACACAGTACGAATCACCGCCCGGAATCATTCGGCGCAGCGTATTCGAGGACCGATTGCAGATTCGCCGAAGCAATACTTGGAAGTGCAGTTCGACGGTCAGCGATCTTGGGTGATCGACCCGCCGAAACAAACGCTTCTATGCAAGCCAACGAAACGTATCAAAGCAAAGTCATGGGGAACGGCTCGCGAACTACGATTTGATGGCGGATGGAAACCGATTGGCCCCGCCGTCTCGGTTTACAACGTTTGCGATTACGCGTTGCTGGCGAGCCAACAGATCGTCTGTCACTTCCATGAAGACACATCGGCGTACTTGACGATCGGTTGCCGTTGTTGCGACGGCAGCAGTAGTTCGAGCAGTTCATCAAGCTCCAGCAGTTCGTCGAGTTCAAGTTCCGGCAGTAGCTCTAGCAGCGATTCATCGTCCAGCAGTTCTTCATCGTCTCCCTCGTCATCATCTTCAGCCTCGTCATCAGGGAGTTCACTAAGTAGCAGTGGCTCGTCGAGTAGTTCGAGCATGAGCGGTTCAAGCTCATCGAGTATGTCGTCGAGTTCCAGCAGCTCGCAAGCACCTCGATTTGCCAATCACGTTGGTGACCGACTTGGCCGACGCGCCCGAGGTCGATCAAGTCGTTGTCGTCGAGTGGCCTGGCCAGCCAGGTTACGCGGTCAAAACAGCGTTCTTACCAAGATTACCGTATGCTCGAACGCTCTACCTTGATACTGACACGGTGATCCTGCACAGCGACGCCGCGAAACCGCTCGAACTGCTCACGGATCGCTACGGATATCACGCCGCGGCGGTCCACGGATTATCGAGGCGAATGCACAAAGTCGCTCCCGATCTGATGTGCGTTCCATCGTTCAACTCTGGCGTTCTGTTCCTTCGTCGCTCGCCGATCACGCAGCGAGCGATGAAACGTTGGCAAAAACTCTACAAAGGTGGAGAAGACGAAGTTGCACTTACGAAGGCGTTGCTGGAAACGAGTACGCCAACCTACTGCCTGCCGTGCGAGTGGAACTATCGCGGCTTCGGTCTGAATCATTGGCAAGCAATCCGCATCGTTCACCACCACTCGTTTCACGAACCAACCGACAAATGGTTTGAAGGACTCAAGGGCGAGTGACACCGCTCACCACTTGCGTTTCCTTGCAGCCCGCGACTGATCTTTTCTCGCGTCCACTGAGTACTTTCAAGCATGAACGGTGTTTCATGTTCCTGTAAGGCATCGTCGGCTAAGAATGTTTTTTGCGGAAGCAGACATTTTGTGCGAACCATCCTGCCGCGAGAGAGTCTATCTCTAAGAACACACAAGTCACATTCAACAGACGAGCGGGTAAAGAGCATTCTGATGTTATCAAAAATCCAATCCAGTCGACTCGAACAAATACACGAAGGCAATCTCTTCGGCGCCCCTGTCCATAGTGACAGCCCGTTGAATACAGATAATGCCCCGGCGTATCCGCGTCTGATGTGACACTCGCTTTCATTAGCGAACGACTTCTTCATGAAGGCTCGGTGTCACTCAGGCACCGAGCCTTTTTTCGTGCCCGTATCGAACGGGCAAACCCAACAACGAACCCAATTTGGGCTGGTAGCTGAGACGGTCTAGCGGCGGTCTGAAGAACCGCAGACGAGGATTCGAGCGCCTCCCGGCCCACTGACAAGGAAGATATGCGCCGACGGAATCATCCGCGGCGAAGACGACGAACAACATCGGATACAGGTGCAGATGGAAGCACGCCTGGTTTGGGACCAGGAGGGTCTCGGTTCGACTCCGAGGTGTCCGACTTATTGAATCGACAACATGGTAGTCGAGGGCTGGTCGCCCAAATCCGCCTGATACGCGGGTCGCGCTGAGTTCGATCCTCGGGGCTACCACTTGAAGTAGGTAACAGGTTTCAGGTCACAGGAAACAGGAAGAAGAATCATGCACGAACTCTTGAAACGCATAGCCGCGATTGAAAACGCGGGGCGGTGGTGTAACTGGCAGTTATACGGACTTCGGGCACCGACACTTCAAGCGTTGGTCGTCGTGTAGGTGAGGGTTCAACTCCCTTCGGCCCCATCGCTACGCATCGGCGTGTAGCTCAGGGGTGAGAGCGGCGTCCTTATAAGGCGACGGTCGCGGGTTCAATTCCCGCCACGCCGACTGAAACGAAACAACGACAACAACACATGGGATTGTGGCAGACAAGGTAATGCATCGGACTCTTAATCCGAGCGATGTGAGTTCGATTCTCACCGATCCCACTTGAGACGATTTGAAACAAGCACTGATGGTCTAACGGCAAGACTCCTCCGTCGCGAGCGGGGTGATGCGGGTTCGATTCCGGCTCGGTGCTCTTGAGACGCTTCGGCGTTATTGATCTTTGACAATTTGGTAGTGATGCATTTTTGCGCCCATGATGTAGCGGTAGCCTGCTGCCTTGCCATGGCGGAAGTGTGGGTTCGACTCCCACTGGGCGCTTTGCAAAATCCGGTGTGGCCCAATGGTAAGGCGGCTCCCTGTTAAGGAGACGAGTGATGGTTCGAGTCCATCCGCCGGAGCTTCGCGAAGTTTGAAGGGTGAACCGAGAAGTGTGAGATAGCTCGCTTCGTTTCATACCTCGCCCTCCAAGCTTCCGCATATTCAGTGTCCTTGGCCGAGCGGCAAAGGTTCCGGACTTCCAATCCGGCTAGGTGGGTTCGACTCCCGCAGGACACTCTTCTGTTTTGGAAAACACTCTCCGGCGCGTAGTCGCGACGTGAGCCTTTGAAGCTCGCAGGTCGGGTTCAATTCCCGGACGGAGTGCTTTGTTATTGAAGACCAAATGCCGGAGTAGCAGTTGTTGGTCGCTGCACCTCGCTCTGAACGAGGAGTTCATTGGTTCGATTCCAGTCTCCGGTGCTGTGGCCAGATCTGGTGTTGGTTTCCAGAGACTCACTGTGAATGAGTTTGTCGCCGGTTCAATTCCGGTTGGTCACCCTCGCGTTAACATTTTCGGTGGCAATTTCCTCTGGGAAGGAAGCTTGATTGTCTATCAAGTCGTTGCGGGTTCGACTCCCGTTGCCATCGCTTTAGTCAAGCCGCATTCGACTACTGGCTAGGTCGGCTGCTTCTCAGGCAGCAGGAAGGAGATCGAAACTCCTATGCGGTACTCGCTTTAATCGAAGCAACAAAGCGGCGTGGTAGATTCTGATGGCAGAATCGTCTGGTTTTCATCCAGGAGTCCGCGGGTTCGATTCCCGCTCACGTCACTGCGTTCAACGACGCACTACGGAAGTCACCCGGCCGGAAGCATGGCCTGCCGCCGACCAAGTGGGAGGATGAAGGCAATGGCCACGGTAGTGACCGATGCTTGAAAACAGCTGCGGCTAATCACCGTTGTGGGTTCGAGTCCCACGGCTTCCGCTTGATAAATAATCCATGGGAGCGTTTCCACACGGGAGACTGTAAATCTTCTGCCTTTAATTGTGTGGAAGTCGGCGAGAGGTGCGATTCCTTGCGTTCCCACTTGTTTTGTAAAGACACACACGTCTCTGGTGTAACGGTAGCACTGCTGATTCCAAACCAGTTAGTCAGGGTTCAAATCCTTGGGGACGTGCTCTTCGGATCGACAACATGGTCCTGTGGTCCAACGGTGACGACACCTGTTTTACACGCAGGAAACGATGGTTCGATTCCATCCGGGACGACTGCCGACGTCACGGTGACGCTGGCCCGCACTTAACCAAGGAGAACGACGATGTCCAGAAATGTGAAGTACGTGCAATGTGCGATGAGACGCAGCATCGCCGGCGGATCAGTGCGAACGACATCGTACATCCCTCAAGAGTTTGCCAAGGTCGGCCGTGTGCTGAGGCTCAAAGACGACAAGGTCGGTTGGGTCGATGGCTGGGTGGTCGAGTGCGTCGGTGATTCGATCGTCGAAGGCGACCAGATCCCTGACTCACACAAGGCGATCAAGAACCATCGCAAGTCGACGGGCGACAGCACTCCGCGACTGCACGCGTAACACGTTGGCAGCCAACGGAAGGACGCGAGCAATTGCGTCCTTCCTACGGCACCAATCATCAACGCCTAGATACGCCAACCGGCCGAGCGGCTCGACTTAAACTCGAGTGTTTGCAGGTTCGACTCCTGCTCTGGGCACTTTTCAAATTCAACGAAGAACAGCATGGGGCGCTCGTCCAACGGGAAGACGTCTGTTTTGCACGCAGAAAATCGGGGTTCGATTCCCCGGTGCTCCACTCACGCTGAGGTAGGCCAACGGCGAGCCGCTTGTCTTAGGAACAAGTGCTTGCGGGTTCGACTCCCGCCCTCAGTACTGACTCAACACGCTGTGGTACGCAAACCGGCAAAGCGGCGAATTTCAAACGTTCGTGTTTGAGGGTTCGACTCCCTCCCGCAGTACTCCACGAGTCTTGAGCAGTGAGTCTTGAGTCGCGAGAAAAAGCTCAGCACTCATCGCTCAAGACTCACAACTTTATTGATGCGGGTGAGCCAGGCTCATCCGGGCCTCATAAGCCTGGACCGTCGGGTGCGACCCCCGAACCCGCTACTGAAAGAGCTGTTAGCAAATGGCGTTTAGCTGTTAGCCCAGACTGAAGAAGCTAATCGCTAAACGCCAACAGCTAATCGCTTCTTCAACGATCGCGTGGCCCAGCGGCTAAGACGCCTGCGTGACAAGCAGGAGACCGATGGTTCGATTCCATCCGTGATCACTGACACAAACGGTCTGTAAGTGTTGTGGCAGCACGCGTCTGTGGTATGGACGAAGACCGGGTTCAATTCCCGGACGGACCTCTGATAGTAGCAGGCAGACTCCGTTCTGCCGTTCGCAATTAGTTGCGGCACAGCGGAGTGTGCTTACCACGTTCACGGAAGGCAGCCGGATACGGTTTGCCGGGCCGCACTGCTAACGCGTGCCACCTTCGGGTGATGAGAGTTCGACTCCCTCGCCTTCCGCTTGTTTGCAAACGGCTCGATGGTGAAACGGACATCATCTCTGGCTTCTAACCAGAAGTTCCGGGTTCGATTCCTGGTCGGGCTACTGATGCGACAGACCAAGCCGACGTGGCTCGATGCAGAAAGGCACGGCTCTTGTAAAGCGGCTCATGCTGGTGCGAACCCAGTCGTCGGCTCTCGTGACTATGAATGATGAAGACAATCAAATGACTCGCGGGTGTGCTGGATAGCATGGCAGTCTTCGAAACTGTCGGACCAGGTTCGATTCCTGGGCGGGTTACTCAAATTGTTCTCGGAGTGTGCCGGATTCGCACGCGACTTTGCGAAGGTCGTAGACCAGGTTCGATTCCTGGCGAGAGCACTTGTTGTTGAAGATCGAAACCTCAAACACGGAGCAGACCGATGCGATACGAACACGACGACGAGCGATACGACGAAGCCCACTGCTTTCGAGCCGATGAGTAAACGCCGCCGCGGCTACCCGTCCGAAACGAAAGTCAAACACGGAGTCCGAATCATCCAAGGCAAGCTGCTCGAGGAAAAGCTCGGTCGCAACGACCTATGCCCATGTGGCAGCGGTCAGTGGTTCAAACGTTGTTGCCTGCGATCGGGCCGTCTGTGATGGCGTCAATCGCGACGACTACTTTTAGAGACGATGACTGAACGACACACGCTCGCGGCAATCCCGCGAGCAACAAAACGCTGGAGCCAGATGGCCAGGCAGCCGGCTGCAACCCGGTTTAAGTGGGTTCGACTCCCACCAGCGTTTCTGACAGATCGACTGCAGACTCCGATTACATCTTGAAAATGTGCAACATCTGAGTTGTCCCTTCGTCGATCCGTCTTCAGCCAAATCACGGCGACTGCCGGTTCGGACTACATGGTGAGAGCGCGTCGCAATGCGGCGAGGTCGCGGGTTCGAGCCCCGCCAACGGACGAAAGTTCGCGAGTAGCTCAGTAAACAACGTCTGACCAAAACTTCGTCGCCACCAATACACGATTGACTGCCCAATCGGACTACATCACCTCGACTGTCGTGGGTTCGAGTCCCACCGAAGTGAACCTCGCGTTCGCTTCGTAGCTCAGTTGGTAGAGCATCGAACTGTCTGATTAACCAACTTCGTTAGTCGCGTTTTCCACAATCGTCTCGAGAGACTGAACTATGCGTGTTTTACATCCCTGTTTCGCCATTACGACCGGCCGCGAGTAATTCAAACTCGCGGTCGGGCAGAGAACACACATGCACAATTCAATCTTTCAACGATTACGGAAACATGAAAACCACAACCGAAACCAGGTCCAAAACCGTGACGACCGTCGCGGCCAGGATCGCTGGCGAAGATATCGCCAAAGGTGACTACGTCACCATCCTCAGCGAGATCATCGAACTTCCCTCCTTCCTATGGAGCTGCTCGGGCATCTCACAACCAATCGATGAACCCGTAAGGACTCGCTACCTGCCACGTGCAGTCGGCGAACCGCACAAAGTCGTCGCCGTTTGCTTGCCGTTCGTTTACGCGAAGCGACCCAGGGGCAACCTGACCGCTTTCGACACACGGCAGCAACAACTCGTCCGGCTCGACCGGGACAACGGCCGCTCGCTTTGGAAACAAATGCGAAAGGCCGCGAAGAAGAAAACGAAATAGAAAGCGCACACGATCGACTGCCGATTCGGAGTACATGCTTCAGGAGCCGGGTGTCGTGGGTTCGAGTCCCACCGGCGCAACTGCCATTCGCAAGAACGCAGCGCCGTAGCTCAGTGGTAGAGCACCGTAAAACCCTCTGATCACAACTTCGTCGATCGCGTTTTTTCAAAGCGAACATTGTGCATCACTACTTCAACAGATAACAACACATCGAAACACACTCGGCTGCCGGTTCGGAGTACATGGTTAAAGACCGAAAGGTCCAGCGGGTTCGAGTCCCGTCCCGTGAGCTTTCACGAAAGCGTCACGGGTTCTCTGACCACCACTTCGCCGAGTGCTTTTTCGATTCAACAACACATAACCATCGTGCTGCGCTGGCGGCCCGACTTCATTCGGGGTGTTTCCACGCGGTGGCGGCACGCAAAACACACGATCCGACTGCCGGAGTGGAGTACATAAGAGTTCGATTCCTGTCGTCCCGACTCCAACCGCGCCGAGACGTTTCTCGGTCGCGGCCCCACAACGGGGCGAAGCTCATTTGGGAGCAACCTCTGCACCAAACTTCGTCGGATCGCTTTTTCGTAAGGAGGTCAACATGGCCAACAAGTCTCTATTCCAAAGCATCACTAGCGTCCTGCCACGAGCGACTGTCGTCAACGAAGCGGGCGGCCCAGCGTACAAGTTGTCTGCGAAGCACGCGCTCGCCCAAATGGCGGCAACCGGCACGTTCGGCAACGTCTACTACGCGTCCGCGCAAAACCAACTCGACGCGATGGGAAAGTTGATCAACGAGATCGACGACAACGAGTTCCTGGCAAAGCTGGCCGTCTACTCACGTGAGCGTGCTTACATGAAGGACATGCCGGCAGCGTTGCTCGTCGTACTGTCGACGCGAGACACCAAGCTCATGCACCAAGTCTTCGACCGAGTCGCGGACAACGGCCGCGTTCTGCGCACCGTTTTCCAAATGACTCGTTCGGGACAATTCGGTCGCAAGGGCCTATCGTCTTCGCTGCAGCGTGCGTTCCAGCGTTGGCTCAACGACGCGTCTGTTGGCAAGTTGCTTTCAGCTTCGATCGGTAACGATCCAAGCCTGCGAGACATCTTGCGAATGGCACGTCCAACGCCAAAGGATGACGCACGTCGTGCGCTGTTCGGATGGCTAACCGATAAGCCAGTCGAAAAGTGGGCTCCAGCAACGGAGACCGACTTGCCATCGACGGTGCAGTCGTTGGTCGCTTACCGAGCAGCCGACACGGCCGAAGCCCAAACGCTGATCGCCGGCGACCTGCAAGTCCGATGGGACTTGCTAGCCGACGCAGCCAAGGGACCGTTGGTTTGGAAGGCGATCGCCCGACAAATGGGTCCGCAAGCACTGCGAATGAACCTCAACACGCTATTGCGTCACGACGTGTTCAAGAAGCCTGGAATCCTCGGATTCGCAGGAACCGACAACGCGATGATCGACTACGTGGCCGGCCAACTGGCTGACCGCGACGCGATCGCTCGCAGCCGTCAGTTCCCGTACCAGTTCCTGGCAGCTTACATGAACGCATCGGACGAGGTTCCAGCCAAGATCAAGACGGCGTTGCATGACGCTGCCGAGATCGCGTGCGGAAACGTGCCAACGCTTCCAGGCCCAGTCATCATCGGACTCGACACGTCAGGTTCGATGGGATGTGCCGTCACGGGCAACCGTGCGGGTCGTTCGGGAAGAGGGGGCGGAACGTCGAAGATGCGATGCGTCGATGTTGCGGCACTGTTCGCAGCAGCGATCCTGCGTCGCAACCCAGACAGCGTCGTGATTCCATTCGATACGCAGGCATACAAGGTCAAGGTCGATCCAAGCTGATTCGATCCTGTCTCTGTCAGCACGCTTGTCGAAGTACGGAGGAGGGGGAACGGACTGCTCATTGCCATTCGTTGAAGCCAACACGCGATACTCGAAGCAACGCTTCGCGGGAATCGTGCTGGTCAGCGACAACGAAAGCTGGATCACCTCGGGACGTCGCCTACGGCTACGGCCAAAACGGTTCGACCGGCGTGATGACCCAATGGGAGAAGTTCAAGAAGACCCAGCGTGGACACGGCATCGCCGATCCAAAGCTAGTCTGCATTGACATCCAACCCTACGGCACCAGCCAGGCGCCCGAGCGAGACGACATCTTGAACATCGGCGGCTTCAGTGACGCCGTGTTCAACGTAGTCTCATCGTTCCTAGAAAACGACGCATCCCGCTTCGTCCGCGAAGTGGAATCCGTCGAACTGTAAGTCGAAAGACGAACAAAACGGAAACGCCCGTGGCGGAGCAATCTACCGCGGGCGTTTTCTATTTCTAACAACCGACCAATCTCGGAGGGAACGCATGGTTTGTAGATTTATGGCCATCCTCGAAATGTGCCCCAATACAATTGAGTAACAAGTTCAAGTTGGCAAGCTACGGTCGGTCTCATGAATTCTGCCAGGCTAAACGTGCCCATTCTGCCCTGGCCTCCCAGGCTGCCAGGATTGCTGCCATTTTGACAGCCCGACTGCACGGCACGGAGGTTGCAATGGAGGGGGCTGTCGGCCCATCTGTCGAGGCCATTTTGGGAAGCTCCACGGCACGATGGCCATTCAATGCTCAAGACTCAGAAAAGCAACCTGATAACTACACAGCTCGTTTCGGCTGACCTGTGGGAGGAGGTTCTCGTTTCCCAAGAGATAGTTGAGAACAACGCGGATGGGCGCGACCACCGATTGCGCGGAAACGAGTTCCTAAGCAAGCGACTGAATCGAGCAAACCAGAAGTTTCTGGCAGTCTTGCTTGAGCTCGACATTAGCGACGGAAATGCATCACAAGTTCCGGCACTTTTCCAGTCGGCGCACGGGCGAGAACTAACACTAATTTGCTTCTTCGCTCGCCAGGCCGGTGTCTTGGCGTCCGCAGCAGAACAGTACGAAGTTGCTTTCGACGCTGCTGCTAGAAAGAAGCATAAGGATGATTTTCAATCCTATATTGGTGGCTGTGGTCCGAAGCTACACGCGTTCGTGAAACTAGTTCTGATGCTGCTCGATCAACCAGAGCAAATCAAAAACGTGTTGGGTCGGGAAAGAATGAAGGTCTATCTTGACGATGAACGAACGACGCCCGATGGTTGGCACCGAGTCTATTGGCCCGATGAAGCAATCGCGTTGTTGAAAACCGGGACAGTTACCCACGTCAGCCTGGATCACGATCTCGGCGATGATGATCGCGGCACGGGATACGATGTGGTGCTTTGGATCGAAGAACAGGTGGCATTGCACGGCTTTGTGCCGCCGGCGATGCGAGTCCACTCGGCAAATGTGTCAGCACGGACGAAGATGGAGAATGGAATTCGTGCGATCGAGGCAATGGTAAGTCGTCGTAACGGCTGATGCTCAGCCGGACCTCAGCCATCGAGGTGTTCGAGATGGTTTCCTTCGAAGATGAAGACGAGTTCGAGGCGGCGATGTCAAGCTTCTTCATGAAGCAATTCTCGTTCGACCGCTTCGCCATCTCTCGCAAGCAAAACGAATCGACGACAACCGCTCTTCACGGCTGGTCGGCGATGTGTTCTGCATTGTTCATACGAACCAATTATTCATCGATCATCGGTGAAATTCCGCCAAATACTGGTGTGCCAGTTCGGTTGTTGCAACTCTTTCTCGGGATCCCATGGGCGACAACGCTGGCTTCTGCGAGTGCGGCTTTGAAGGAAGAAGAAAGACGAGAAGCGGTTGCTGGGCAGAAAATCAACGAGGCAAGAGCACTAATTCACGGACGGCTCGATGAACTGGAAGCTGATCTGGCCGAAAAACGGAGCAAATTGGAAAAGGCGGTTGTAAGTAAATCGCTGCAAAAGGAGATGGCCTCCTGCCAAGAATCGATCCAATCGGCAACGGAGAGAGAGATTGAGGTCCGAGCGGCTTTGCGTTCGGCGACCTCGGATCTTGAGGATGCCAAGGCGACAGTGGACGAGGACTGCAACGAGCTTCGACGTCATGAGGAGGGCAGCTCGGCGGAGGCTGTTTTTCGATCGCTCGATCCGAAATCATGTCCACGATGCGAAACAACGATCTCGGTCAAGAAGAAGGCGTTGGAGTATTCAACCAATGCGTGCGCGGTTTGTGGGGAAGCAGTTCACGCCGATGTCGATGAAGCTGAAATCAAACGGCAGCTTCAAGCTCGGCTCGAGGCTTCCCGGCAGGGCCATCGTGCCGTGGCCAAACGAGTGAAAGAGCTGACCAAAGAACTCGAAGCACTCCAGGATAAAATTACGAAAACGACAACCAGACAGCAAAAGTTGGCGAAAGGACTTGGTCGGCCAACCGAACGAGATGGGTTGCTCATTGATGTTGCCCGTCTTGAGGCACGGATCGACGAAATATCGAAGTCCATCCCTGAGGAAGCGAGTACAACGACGGACGCGTCGTTGTTGAAAGTTGTCGATACAGTCACTCGCGAATTGATGAAAGAACACCAAGACAGGCTTCTTAGGCTCATTTCGGAAAAAATTTGCGAGTACGGCAAGCAGTTTGGAATCCTGCAGCTCGAAACAGCCAAGCTTGATGGCGCGTTGAACCTACGGGTTGAGAAGGGTGGCCAGCCAAGTTCCTACAGCAAGCTCACTCCCGGGGAGAAACTTCGTCTAAAAGTGGCAACCATCCTGGCCATGATTAACGTCGGCCAAAAAGAGGGGATTGGCAGGTATCCGGGCTTGCTCATATTGGATTCGCCAGCCGCTCAGGAAGTGACAGACAGCGACCTCGCCGAAGTCATGTCGGGGTTGTCTGACATTGCCGGCACCATTCCCCATCTTCAGATTTTCGTAGCTTCACGGACCACGACAGCGATTACTGACAACGTTCCTCCCGAACGCCGACGGGAAGTAGCTGGCCAAGGGTACCTGTGGTGAATAATGAACATGGGCTTCACTCGATCGAAAGACTCATCGCCGAGAGCTTGGCGGATGGCAGGGAGCTCCAGCTAAGCGACGTCGGCGGGGCAGATGCGATTCTGCGCGCGCAGTCGCATCTTGTGAATGCGCGATTTTTGCCCGAAATATTCAATCTTGTCTTTCGCGATTCGCCGGTCGCTTTGTCGCCAACTTTTGAAAGCTTCATTGTTGAAGCATTCCGTCACATCGACCGCGGTCCAATTGTTCAAGCATGTATCAACGTCGTTGACACCAAGCTTGCTACGGATCCGGATCTTCTAAGATCGCTGTTCGACACGTTCGCAGAACGAAGTCTCGATAATTCGCTGGACGGCTCGACGAGGACCGCGTTTCTGGAGGGCTGTGTTTGCCTAACCATTCGTGAGACGTCTCGTCGTCACTCGCTGATTGGTCATTTTCTTGATTTCGACATCTCTGGGATGGGTCATTTCAAGCAACGCTTTGTGAAAATGCTCGGGGTGTGTCACAGTCATTGGGGGTGTGTCGACACAGAGTATCTGCTTCGTCAGCTATGTAATGATATGGATTGCGTGGCTGAAGCGAATCTTGAGCTTGGCCTTCATCATTTCGGTCGTTTACTCGGGTGTGTTGACCAACAAGAAGCGAAGCGGCAGCTTTCAGCCGCGGAAGAACGATTCAGGATCGCTGCCGAGCATGCATCTGTACATGCAGAGGCAACCATCTACCGTCTCGGATGCAGGATGGTCCGCGACTTTGGTGAGGGTGAGTTGTCGGTGACGGCAGGACAGATCGGCGACGAGTTGGACCGCTCTATCGTCGCTCTCCATGCTTATCACCGCACTGACACTGATCCGGAATGGCTCGGGTCGAGAACAACCGAGCTGCTGTACTGGCGGGCACTCTACAACCGACTGCGTCACGTTGATTTTGAGTTGGATCGTGCCGCGTGGTTCGATCCAAGCGAATTGATCGTTTCGTCGCTGGTTCCGATCTATTTGGCGAGTCAAACCCTATTGGCCCGCGATGAACATGGCGGAATTGAAACACTTCTTCAGCCAAGAGTTGTTTGCACGATCGCGAGGAATCCCGGGCACTTGGAAAATCTGACTCGTTGGCTCGAACTGAATCCGGATCACGAACTTTCGGCAGAAGCGTCGACTTTGATCGAGGCGAGCAAAGCAGAATTCGCCTTGAAAGAAGAATCGAATTTTATCTGGGGGCGGGTCACAAGGGATAGAGCCGTAGCAGTGTTCAGCAACGATGATTCGAAGGCTGACCCAGAGGTAATACTCCTTCAGGTCTACGCTGCAGCCGCATCGTTACATATGCGGCAGTTAAATGCGAATCACCAGAAGGTGATACTCAAGTGCATCGAAGCCGTCCAGAATCATCCAGACTACGGAACTGCCGATGTTCAAAAGCTTTTTGGGCTCACGTTGCTCATGCTCGTCTGCTACATCGACTCGCGGCTCAATCTGACCAAGAAACATGAACCGATGGTTGAATTCCTTTTCCGGCGGAGTGACGGTAAACGCGCTAAGGAAGAGAAGCTACAAAGCGATTTCGTCGCATTCATCAAGCCGTTCCTGCTTGGGACTGAGATAGAGGTCGAAGATATCGGTGCTGGTCGTGCCGACATATTTCTACGCTGCAACGCGGAAAGAATGACATGCGAGGTAAAACGCGACGACAAAGACTGCAATTTTGACAGTCTCATGGAGAAATATTCTGACCAGACGATTCAGTACCAAAACTCCTCATCGCGGATCAGCTTCATGCTCGTGCTGGATCAGACCAATCGAGGTGGCAGAGCGTTGCACCTCTCAGAATCGATCCGCCCGATGCAAACTCGTCTCGATGAAGAAGAGGAACCGAGGCACGTCATCGTCTGCTTGGTTTCCGGCGATCGTTTGAGACCAAGTGACCTCTCAAAGCAATCGCGAATAAAACGCTTGAGTTGATTTTTAAATGCGGCTTGTGTCACGAACGAGTGACTAACGTTCAGAGTTTTTGCTACACAGGGTGAGTATCACACTAAATTGCAAATGACGTTGGCACTCGCGCGAGAGGCGGCCGAACTGATTGCCGCCTGAGGGTGGCAAATCGGCCGCCTCGACAGCTGCCGCCGCGTCACCGGACCCGGTTGACGCCTTGGTACTGTTTGAGGCGCCGAACTCGGTTGGCGACTGGGCGGCAGAAGCCGGTGGCGCGTTGGTACTGTTTGACGTTTGGCGCTGCAAATGCCGCCGGACGGCTCCACGCGAGACACCGAGCGTCTCGGCGATCCGCCGCTGGGAGTAGCCCCCAGCGCGTAAGTCGTTGATCGCAAAGGACTTGTCCATCGCCAGTTGATTCGCCATGTGGCTCTCGCAGGTCGGCTTTCAGCAGGGAAAGCCGGCCATCAGACGTGAGCCGAGGTTGAGGGATCAACTGGTACCGTTTGAGGCGCCAATCAGTGGTACTGTTTGGGCGCCAACTGACACCCAGGCAAACGAAGCGATCGGCCGAACTTCCGAGTCACGATACACGCCGCAATCGGTGTTAGTGTCACTACGCAAATCCATCTCTAGCTTTTTGCAAATTTCTTCCGCCGCGTGACCAAACGTGTCACAGCCCCTCTGTTCAATGAGTCGGGCTGGCGGCAAATGCTAGCAAAAAAACGATTCTGAGGGGTTGTCCGGAAAGCGCGGACAGGACTACGATGACGCAATTGCA
Source organism: uncultured Planctomycetota bacterium (assembly GCA_963763175.1). Taxonomy (GTDB): domain Bacteria; phylum Planctomycetota; class Planctomycetia; order Pirellulales; family Pirellulaceae; genus Rhodopirellula. The sequence goes on from CAVXOB010000011.1 coordinate 3,568,200, forward strand.
AAGTAATCACTTTACTTCGGCGGCTCGGCGGGCTGATTTGGCTCGTGACGGGCGGGGTGAATATGGCGTGGGTCGCGGTTGGCCGGCACGTGATACAGGAGGACTCGAAGGTGAACTACGGGATGGATGGATTGGTGTTGCCTGCCGATCAGGCGACGCTTTGTCTCGCGGAGGCGACTCTGTGAAGAAGGCGACATCCAGAGTGCGAACAACGACGGAATTCGGCGCTCGACTACGCGAGAAGCGGCTGGAGCAGAAGATCACGCTGCGGAAGTTTGCGGACATGATCGGCGTGTCCTCAACCTACGTGTCGCAGGTCGAACAAGGACGCTACGACCCGCCCACCGCGGATCGCGTTCGGCAAATTGCGAAGATACTCGGCGAGGACGCCGACTTGTGGATCGGACTCGCGGATCGCGTGCCGGAAGACATGGAGGATATCGTCAAGGAGCATCCCAAAGAAATGCCTGAACTGATGCGAGCCGCTCGCGGCCTAACGCCGGAGCAGTTCGAGAAACTTCAACAAACGATCCGACGCATGCGTTCTAAGGAAAAATGACGATGGTTGTGGACCTGGCGGCACAGGGATTTGAAGTGCCCGAATTATCGCTGGAGTCAATCGCCGCCGAAGCCGAATCGCTGCTGGCGGAGTACGAGCGGATGTTCGTCACTCGCATTGAGGCTCCTGTTGAGATCGAAGACATTGCCACATGCGTGCTGGGCTTGGACGTTGGGTTCGAGGACCTGCAGGCTCGGTTCAACGACCGCGTTCACGGAGCGCTGTGGCTGCAAGGCCGAACCATTCGCATTGACGAAGAACTAAATCCAGCTCAGTGTCCCGCCATGTTGCCTAGATATCATTTCACGCTTGGCCATGAACTTGGGCACTGGGTGCTCCATCGTCGCTACTTCGTTGATGACCTGGGTAATCCGCTGGTGTTTCGCGCGGACGAATTGCCCGACGTGATTTGTCGATCCAATGGACGTCGCCCGCTCATTGAACGCCAAGCCGACACCTTTGCCGGCTGCTTGTTAATTCCCGAACGCCTGCTGCGAAGAGCTTATCGGGACTTAGTCGGTCACGAAGAACCGATCGACGATGAAGAATTGAATCGCCGGTTTCCAAACGTACATCTCGACCGCTATTCCTTCGTTGATGGGGAAGAAGAGCGGATGTTGGACCCGATGAGAATTCAAAGGGAAGCGTTTTGCGAACCATTGGCGTTGCAGTTTGCAGTATCGAATGTCGCGATGCGAATCCAGTTGGAAACGCTGGGATTTCTCAAGGAATAGGAAATCGAATGGGTTGCCTCGCTTCCCAAAAGGAAGCGTTTCTTTTTCCCTGGGGGCGTGAAGTGCGTACTTCTCAGTTTATTCAAAGTGAAAGGGTGTCAGGTAGAAGGTCATGTCTTCCAAGAGTTATTGTCCAAGAAGGTTGTTGCGTGTTGTTTCCAACCGATTGTTGCAGGATATGTTCGAGTGCCATCGCATCGAGATCGACGTCGATTGGGACTCGTTGACGGAAACAAAAATTGAACCCGTGTTTTCCGCATGGCAGTCACTCGACGATCGACCGCGCCGTATGATCGAATTGCTGCTACTAGAAGTTGACTCGATGGCTAGCGAAGTCGGCCTACGAGCGATTTTCGAAGAGGCGCATCGTCAGGGCGAAACGGAACTGATCGAAGAATTATCGCAGTACGACAGCCGATACGATGTAGCGATGTGGACGGCGTTGAAGAAATCGGCTGTTTGGGACACCGCAGTGCTGCTGAATCGGGCGGACAAGCGACTGGGTGGCCGTTTCTCGCAGCGGCGCATCGACGTGCCGATGACAGCCAAACCAAACGGCTCGGTGGAGACGATGCGATCGTTGTCAAAATCGTTGTCTGCATTCTTCACGCTGCAACAAGGACGCGGCCGCAAATGCGAATGCGAGTATTTGCTGCGGTCGGACGGGACACATTACGTGTTCGCTACCTTGGACGATTATCGTCGCCAATATCTCAAACTAGTCGACGGTGGTGGATTCGCGAAGGCCTGCGAGACGCCGGCGTTTGAAGTGATCTTTGCGTTTGATGAAAAGAATCGCACTTTGGACATCGATTCGCGAGGTGGCAAAGCGGTGCATCAACCGCTTCAATCTATCTTGGCTCGTGAATTCCTCGGGATCCATTTGCCACCGGAAGATCCACGGTCCCAACCGTTCATCTTGGATGTGCTACTGGATCCGAAGTTCAGATTCCCCACAGATCCAGCAGACGGCATCTGTTCGCTTTGCGTCGATGAGGCACGCGTGCGAGTTTTGGGCACGAAGGACAAGATGACCTTGGAGCCAGGCTCTCGCGAGCAGCCCACCAACTTCTCCGACATGGTCGAGAAGTACCTCGACGATCAAAAGGTGCCCAGGTCGGTCATGCAGGTCCTCCGCGCTGTACTGCTAATCAGTGTGGAAGACAGCGACGGGCGAGTGCGTGAGTTCGACGTGCGGATAACGCGGCCGAATCGCAGCAATCTCAAGTCGCTTTCTCAGGACGAACGGGAGTTGGCAGAAAAGTATCTTCGCGAATGGGGTATCGATTGTGCGGTCGCTTCCGACGCTAATGTTTCCGCTGCTTGATCGCGGCGGGCCGGCGAGTCTGCTGGACGATGACACGGTTCGATCCTTCGCTGATGGTGAAGGGGACGCGATGATCGCTGCCGGCATCCTAGTACCGGCCGAGCCCACGTCCTATTTGACTGCGTCGTGTGGGGGCGATTGCTTGACGCACGAAGTTCGAAGAGTTGGCCGCGGCGCAGGTGCAAGGTTCTATGAAATATGTCCGCACGATGGACTGGACCCTGTCGACCCGTTGCGACTGCGACAGTGGTCGATCGACGGGAAAGCTGTCGCCGATCTGCTTGCCAAAGCTATGGCGGCGCAACAGGAAGCCGAAACGTTGCTACCAGCAGCGGCCTGGCATATCGGTAATCTCTCAGCCGGCGAAAATTCGTATAGCGTCGTTTTGGCAACGCATCGCGCCATCGGCTCCTTGTCTAACCGCAAGGATGCGTCCCGAATGATTCTGATCGGGAAAGATCTTCCAACAGATGGTTTTGCCGGATTCCTGATGCTTAGCGAAGCATTCGCTTTCGCGTCTGATCGTGTCGAGTCGCGGAGTCAGCGACTGGCACAGGTCTTACCATTGTCCAGCGAACCAGCTGGCAACGCGTTCTATCGCAAAGGTCAGATGTGGGTTGTTCGGTACGAAGGAGAGGAAACGTTCCTCGAAAACAATGTCGGCCCACTTTACATCGCGCGGCTGCTCGCGACGCTCCACAGACCTGTGCCGGCAGTCACGCTTTTAGCCAGTCGCATCGGCATCGACGAGCGCAAGCTGACTGGGTCATCTGGCGAACTAGCCGACGAACAAACGATTGAAGAATGCCGGCAGCGATACGCGGAACTGATGCGAGAGATCGAAGAAGCAAAAGAATACAACGATCTCAGTCGTCTGGAAAAGCTGCAGACCGAACAGGATGCATTAACAACTCATTTTGCATCGGTGTTGGGCAAAGGTGGCAAACCTCGTGAGGTCGGCGACATCAAGAAATTCAGTCAATCAGTTTCTGTGGGGATCAAGCGAACGATTGAGATTTTGGACACGGAGCTAAAACCGCTGGCCGATCACCTGCGGGCCTACCTCAGTCGCGGCGTTTGCCCAATGTATGCGCCACCGGCCGACGTCGACTGGTTGGTTTAGAACATTTCAATTTTGGCAATGATCGCCTTTCATCAAACAAAAGTATGGACAGACTATGAATATTAAACAACGAATCCAATTGGCATTAAAGCAGGAGAAAGGGCTTCGTTTGACTGCGGCGGAGGTTCAGGGTCTCGCCTCTGCACTAAAGATTGGCTTCCCCGGAAAACGGCGATACCGCGAAAAGCCGTCGCCTTCGAAAGAGCCATTACAGGGCAAGATTCAGTTTATGAAGCCACAAGACCTGGACGAAGTGGTAGCGATCGATCGGGCCGCAACGTTGAGAAGCTGGAGCAAGGACGATTACATGGCGATGCTCGGCCGACAATGGATCGTCGCAAAAGTGATCGAACGGCCGGGAGCAGGTCGTAGGCGCCGTGCGATTGTCGGCGCGATCGTCTACCGAAGATGGAAAGATTGTCCCCGGATTGATCTCGAGCGTGTCGTTGTCGGTCCCAAATTTCAGTTGCACTCGTTTGGTCGCCAACTGATCGCTTCGCTGCAAAGCAATCTAAACTGGCGGCATTGCACACACGTTCGAGCAAACATCGACGAACACAACCTGTCCCTGATGTTATTTCTACGCGCGGTCGGATTTACGGCCGTTGATACCGACGATGGCACTGTCGTCATGGAGTACTACTGGGATGGCGACCCCAGACCGTTCCACGTTCCCGGGCTGGACGCACCGATTGAGTCAGCCGAGCCCACATGGCGCTCCGAGGTATACGGAGATGACGAGGAAAATGGAGGCCTGAAAACTTAACAAATTCTTGGAGCGACTCCAAATGTCGCTCAGCGACTCGAGAAGTCGCGGCACGTCTTCGCTGTGAGGACGTGACGAACGAACTTTGCCGGCCGCCTGCGTTTTTCTCGCGACTCTGTTTGTCGCGACGCAGTCCCTTTGCGGTCCGCGTGAATCCCTCGCATCACGGGATGCCTCCAGCCGGAGACAACCATGAGTGCGGTCGCACAAGAATCAATCCCGGCAAACCGTCCAGCAAACCGTTCGGAAAAGCGACTGGGCGCAGAGATTCTGACCGAGTTTGCGTTCAGGCAGGCCAAGTTCAAGGCCGAGCAGCTCGCGCCGCGGCCGGAGTTCGCCGACTGCGATCCGGAGGACGTCGAGCAAGAGTTGCTGATGTACTTGATCCAGAAGGCGGATGCGTACGATCCATCGCGATCGAAACTCAATACGTTCATCGATTGCGTGCTGACCTCCGGCGTGCGGGAACTGCTGCGGTCGAAGAAACGACACAAGCGGCATCCAATCGATGAAGACATCCAGGTTCAATCTTTTGAGCAAACCGTCGACACGGTGGACGAAACGTTTGCCAATCTGGGCGATGAGATTTCAACCGAGGATCTAGGACGTCGAACTTCGGGTTGCTATGTAGACCCATTCGAAGAGGTCGAGGAGCGCGAGGCAATTGAAGTGGCAGTCTCGCATCTATCTCCCCAATTGCAGGACATCGTTCGCGTCATGGGGAACCAGTCTCACAACGAAACGATGCGGCAATTTGAGCTGAGTCGCCGGCAGTTCGACAAGGCCCGAGCGGAGATCCGCGAGACGTTTGAACGCTTCGACGCGACCTTTTTCTGGGAATAGCGGACGCGCTTTTCAAAACGCGGCATAGGTAACCTGGGGCGGCCAACGGGTCGTCGAGATTACTCCAACAATCGTTTCATCCCAGGTTTCTATGACGGCTTTGGATATCGAAAAGCGAGTGGCTATTTCACTCGCAGTCGGCCGCTATCTGCGATCGGCCGAGCGCTTCAACGAAGCGTCGAAAGAATTCACCGGAGCGTGCAAGTCGTTGCGCCAGCATCTCGGTCGCCAGGAACGTTTCGTCGTGCAGATCGACTTCAAACACTACCTCGTGACCAGTGATCGCGACGGCAATTTTGATGTCGAACACATCCAATCCATTTGAACGAGCCAACGTCTCATCCATCCAAACACGGAGCTAACTAAGCAGTGACCAACTTACTCGAGACCATCCAATCTGGCCGACAGTCGAAACCGCCTCGCGTTTTGCTCTACGGTGTCGAAGGGATTGGTAAATCGACCTTCGGCAGCCAGGCTCCCAAACCGATCTTCATTCAAACTGAAGACGGCCTCGATGAACTCGAATGCGATCGCTTCCCGATGGCGAGCAAGTTCGATGACGTCATCGCCGCTCTGAAAACGCTCGTCACCGAGAAACACGATTACGAAACCGTAGTGATCGACTCGCTCGATTGGCTGGAGCGTCTCGTCTGGGACAAGCTATGCCAGCAGTACGCCGTCGAATCGATTGAGAAGGTCGACGGCGGGTACGCTCGCGGTTACATGCACGCCCTCTCCCTGTGGCGTGAAGTGCTCGATCTGCTCAACGTGCTCCGTTCGCGCGGCATGGTGACGATCTTGATCGCGCACTCCAAGGTCGAACGGTTCGAGGATCCTGAGTCGTCACCCTACGATCGCTACTCACCGCGATTGCACAAACACGCCGCTTCGCTGATCAAAGAATGGTGCGATGCGGTCTTTTTTGCCACCCGCAAGATGCGAACTCAAAGCGAGGACGCGGGCTTCAACCGCAAACGCACGGTCGCTCATGCGATCGGCAAGGACGGTGGCGAGCGTGTCATGCGCGCTTATGGCTCGCCGAGCTGCGTGGCCAAAAACCGATACGGCATCGCTGAGGAACTGCCGCTGTCATGGTCCGCTTTTGTGAACGCGATGTCCAATTGATCGATCCACCTACCGAGCTTCCTACCAACAGACTCCATACCAAGGAAACCCACGAACCATGGCCAACCTTCACGGCTTTGACGCCAACACCATCGAACCCGCCGATGAACTCGATCCCATCCCCGCCGGCAAGTACGTCGCCGTCATCGTCGACAGCGAAATGAAGCCGACCAAATCCGGCATGGGAAACTACCTGCAATTGACGTTTCAGATCGTGGAGGGCGAGTACGCGAACCGTCTCCTCTGGGTACGACTCAACCTCGACAACCCCAACGCGACGGCGGTCGAAATCGCTCGTCGCGAGTTGTCGGCGATCTGTCGGTCGGTCGGCGTCTTGGTGCCCACCGACTCGGCGGACCTCCACAACCTCCCATGTGTGATTCACGTCCGACTGAAGCGTCGCAACGACACCGGCGAGTTGCAAAACGAGATCAAGGGCTACAGCAAGCGGGAGTCTGCCGCGAGCAAAACTCTCGAAACCTCTTCTGCCTCCAGCACGGATGCGCCTTGGAAGCGATAGCCGCGGCCTCTTCTTGATCGCTTCCCCTCAACAGCCGGCCGGCACGGATTGTCGGCCGGCTGTTTTTGTTCCAACACTGGCTGAGTCAACACCATGTTCAAACTCAAACTGCCATTCCCGCCTTCAGTCAACACTTATTGGCGACACGTTGGCAGCCGAGTGCTTGTCAGTAAGAAAGGCCGCCAATACCAGGCGACCGTCAGCTCGCTGCTGAATCGTAAGAACATCGAGACGCATGACGGCGATTTGATCGTTGACATTCGGTTGATTCCGCCGGATCGACGTCGCCGCGATGTCGACAACTCGCTCAAAGCGTTGTTGGACGCGATGCAGTTTGGCGGCGCGTACCACGACGATGCTCAGATCGTTCGTTTGGCCGTGGAGAAGCATCAGCCTGATGCAGACGATCCGCGAGCCGAAGTGGTTGTGCAACACGTCCCGGCACCGATCGGCCAAGCCGGCTTTCGGACTTGCTTGCGGTGTGACAAAGCGTTCGCTAGCGATGGACCGGGCAACCGGATCTGTCCGTCGTGCCACGATATCAACGCGATGTTCAGCCACCGAGTCGAAGATATGCGGGGCCGGAAGTATCACAACGGCGAATTGATGAACGAGCGACAGGAGGATCGACTGTGAAGCTGCGATCTTACCAACAATCAGCGGTCGCTGCGGTCTATGATCACCTCCGCAATCGTGACGACAACCCCGTCGCCGTGTTGCCGACCGGTGCCGGTAAGTCACTCGTGCTGGCGAAGGTCGCGTCGGATGCGGTTCAGCAGTGGAATGGCCGCGTGCTGATCCTAGCCCACGTCAAAGAACTACTCGAACAAAACGCCGACAAGGTTCGTCGGCTTTGTCCCGACATCAAGGTTGGACTTTACTCGGCCGGGCTGAAAAAGCGTGACACGGACACACCCGTGTTGGTCGCCGGCATCCAGAGCATTTACAAGCGAGCATGCGACCTCGATCCGTTCGACCTAATCGTTGTTGATGAGGCCCACCTCATCAGCAAGAAAGGCGACGGTATGTATCGCCTGTTTTTGGCCGACTGCAAAATCATCAACCCGCGCGTCCGCGTGATCGGCTTAACGGCCACGCCGTTTCGGTTGGACTCGGGAATGATCTGTTCGCCGGATCACTTTTTGAACAGCATCTGTTACGAGATCGGAATCAAGGAACTAATCCGCGACGGTTACCTCTGCCCGCTGGTATCGAAAGCCGGAATCAACCGCGCAGACTTTTCCGGTGTTCACGTACGGGCTGGCGAGTTCGTCAGTGAAGAGGTCGAGCAACTGGCTGGCGACGACGCCCTCGTGTCGGCCGCGTGTGCCGAGATCGTGGAATTGACGGCTGATCGCCGGGCCGTGTTGATCTTCGCAACGTCCGTTGCCCACGGGCGGCAAGTCGTCGAAACGTTGCAAGATAATCACGGCATTGAGTGCGGTTTTGTCACGGGCCAGACGCCCACCGAAGAACGCGATCAACTGTTGGCCCGCTTTCGTGGTGACAAAGTGGCGGATCGCTCCGCGGTTGGAACACTCTTCGACACCGACCACGGAGTTGCCGGCCACTCGCCACTGCGATTCCTTTGCAACGTCAACGTGCTGACAACCGGCTTTGACGCACCTCGCGTGGATTGCGTAGTGATGCTGCGTCCAACCATGTCGCCGGGTTTGCTCTACCAATGTGTCGGCCGCGGTTTCCGTTTGCACCCCGACAAGCAGAACTGCTTGGTTCTCGACTTCGGTGGCAACGTCGAACGGCACGGTCCGATCGATCAGATCAAACCCAAAGAAAAGCTACTTCGACCGGGCAGCGGACCGCCGGCCAAGGAATGCGAGAAGTGTCACGCGCTGGTCGCATGCGGATATGCGAACTGTCCCGAGTGCGGTCATCCGTTTCCGCCAATGGATCGCGAGGCCCATGATGCCCAAGCAAGCGACGCCGGCGTGTTGTCCGGCGAGGTCACGGACACCGATTACGAGGTTCGCGACGTGATCTATCGCATCCATCGAAAGCGTGACGCAGACGAAGACGCACCCCGGTGTTTGCGAGTCGATTACATGATTGGCCTCGATCATTGGCAGAGCGAGTTCATCTGCGTTGAACACTCGGGCTACGCCCGCCGCAAGGCCGAAGCGTGGTGGCGCGAGCGTTGTCTTGATCCGTGTCCCACGACGGCGGAGGAAGCTCTCGATCTGGCCGACGTCGGTTTGTTGGCGGTGCCTGACTCGATCACGGTCCGTTCAGTCGCTGGCCAGAAATACGACCGCATCGTCAAACAGTCGCTCGGGCAAATCCCGAACGAGGCTTTGGAAGAGGCACCGTTCTGAGACGCCTAACGAAGAACTACGGATCAAACTAGCGTTCTTGTACGTCGCTGGATGGGCATGGATGCATCATGGCACACCGCCGGACTTTCACGACGTAGCTGCCTTTGCGCTCGACGAGCCGTCCATGGCTCATGGCTTTTACACGCCGGGCCTGGAAGAGCGACCAGATTACCACACGGACGATCAGCAAGCCAAATTACCGTATCGAACCCCCTGTTCCATAGGAGGAACCCGCGCTTGAAACATCGCATTTTTCTCAACGACGGACCGATCAAGGACCTTCAGTTGATCGGTAGCGAAGAAGAGATTGGCTCCATCACTGCGGTCGATCTCGAACTGTACGAAAAGGTTGGCGAGCAGTTCGATCCTGACGACGGCGGAATCGTTATGGCCTCTGTGTCCTATCGCTACGAACGATTTGATAGCTGGACCACCGAAGAGCAATCAGAAATGCATCACGCGTTCTTCAAGAGCGACATTCAGCTGCGCACCTCGCCAGTGTCAGCCGGCCTTTGGGCCTCCCTCGGCGAGCTATTGAGCAAGAGTGAAGCTGAACGCTGGAATCATTGGCGGTGGACGTTGCTACAACGCCTGGAAAACTGCCGCGAAACCGCCCGGGAGTACGGATGCAACGAAGTCCGCGACCAACTCGAAACCGCTTTGGGATTGGTGTCGAACGTCCCGACCTTCAGCGAAGTCGAGTGAGTCACACGCCTCTTTTGAGTATCCGGTTCAGTTCATCGCGGTGCAGTCCACATGCCGTCATCCAGCCCCATCGACGTGCGTTCGCAAGTCGCTGCGTACCGCCAGCGAGGCTGGTACTGCGTGCCTTTGAAGCCGCGTTCTAAATCACCTTCGCGTCGCGACTGGACCAACCTACGATTGGCTCCCGACGTATTTCCCGACAATTGCAACGTCGGCATCATCCTCGGCGAGCCATCCGGTTGGCTCGTTGACGTAGACCTCGATTGCGCGGAAGCGATCGAGTTGGCCGATCAATATCTTCCTCCGACGCCGGCTATCACCGGTCGGCCGTCGTCGCCGAAGTCACACCGTTGGTATATCGCTGCGAACGCAACCACCGAGAAGCATCAAGACCCAAACGACGGTTCGATGATCGTCGAGTTGCGGTCGACCGGCGGACAAACTGTGGTCGGCCCGAGCATCCATCCCGATGGTGAATGCTACGACATTCTCGATGCTCAGCCCGCAACCGTTCCGGCACCGATGCTGGCAGCTTGCGTAAAGGCATTGGCCGAAGCCGTGATCGTCAAGCGGGGCGTCAACATCCAGGTTGCAAGACCCGAACCGAAACCATCGCCAGCCGGCAGCCAACTCCACGACGACGTCGAAGCGCGAGCGACCGCGTACCTCGCCGCGATGCCACCCGCGATTGCCGGCAGCGGAGGACACTCGCAAACCTATGCCGCGGCGACCGCGTTGGTTCACGGCTTCGGCCTCCCGCCCGCACGGGCGATGGCAATCCTCGCCGCCGAATACAACCCACGATGTGCGCCGCCGTGGTCTGACCGCGAACTTCAGCACAAGATCAACCAAGCGGCAACCAAGCCGCACGATCGTCCGTTCGGTTGGCTGCGCGACGAAGGGTCGATCGAACCGGCCGGCGAGGTCGTGGACCTGAGCGGCTTCATGGTCCAAACAACCGTGCCGCAATCTACAGTTCCATCGAAAGCCACTGGCCAAAACGCTGATCCAGGGAAACTTCCTGAGCACTTATTCCGCGTTCCCGGCTTCGTTGGTAAGGTCATTGACTTCACGCTCGCGAACGCTCCCTACCCGAACGTCGGTCTAGCGTTCTGTGGCGCGATGGCGTTGCAATCTTTTCTTGCCGGTCGGAAGGTCGCAACAACCGGCGACCTACGAACCAACATCTACTTGCTAGCGCTCGCTGGCAGCGGAACCGGCAAAGAGTTCCCGCGCAAAGTCAACTCGCAAATCCTCCATCAAATCGGCGAATCTCAATCCCTCGGCGACAAGTTCGCGTCCGGTGAAGGCATCCAGGATGCGCTGGCACGGTCCGGCCGGATGCTCTTCCAGAATGACGAGATGGACGGCGTTCTTCGCCAAATTAATCTGGATCGTGACAACAGTCGCGAGTCGATCCCCAACATTCTGCTAACCCTTTACACCTCCGCCGGCGATATCTATCCGCTGCGTGTGAAAGCGAATCAAAAGGAAGCCATCCACGTCGACCAACCTCACCTGACGTTGTTCGGAACCGCGACGCCACAGCACTTCTACGAGTCGCTGTCAAAGCGGATGTTGACCAACGGATTTTTCGCCCGTCTGAACATCATTGACGTCGGCCGACGTGGCAAAGGACAGACGCCCGGATCGGCCCGCGACCTTCCAGACGACATCCTGGAGATCGCGAAATGGTGGGCGGATTTTGAGCCAGGCGAAGGCAACTTTCTGAGGTTTCATCCCAAGCCGCTCCGTGTCGCCTTCACGAAAGACGCCGAGCGGGCCATCATCGAACTGCGGCTACAAACCGAGACCGAATACGACAAGGCCGAAGACGCTGGTGACGAAGCCGCCAGGGCCGCGTGGAGTCGGACGTGTGAGCATGCCAAGAAGCTGGCGTTGATCTATGCATGCAGCGAGAACCACGAACATCCCGAGATCTCGCTCGGCGCAGTTCAGTGGGCGAGCGAGTTTGCACTGCACCAAACACGCCGGCAACTTTACCTCGCATCCGTTCATGTGGCCGAGAACCCGTTTCATGCCGAGTGCTTGAAGTTCAAAAAAACGCTGGATGATCACCCCGGCAAGATGATGCCGCGGCGTGAGTTGATGCGATCGCTCAAGAACAAGGCAGCGGATTTCGACCAGATCGTCCTCACGCTAATGCAACAAGGTGACATCGAGGGCGTGACGATCGAAACGAAGACCAAACCAGCCCAGGGCTACCGCTTGGTTGCCGCCGAATAAATCCGTCACCAATCCGTCCCAATCCGTCACGTGGTGGTGACGCTTCCGTGTTTCAAAACCATGAATTGCACCTCCAAACAGCCGAATCCGTCCCAATCCGTCACCATGCCTGGTGACGGATTAGTGACGGATTACCCAAAGGTAAAAACCCCTAAATATAGAGAAAAACTCTCTCTCTTTATTAATACGTCCCCCTGTCACCCACACACCCGCGCAATGCGCATTTGCACGCGTGAGGGGGCGGTGGGACGGATCTCTGGTGACGGATTCCCTCGGTGCCAGAGTGGCACGAGGCTCAGTGCCACGGTGGCACGCCCTGAGTGCCAGAGTGGCGGGAGTGCCACAGTGGCAGGCAGACTGCGGCGAACCATTAGGTACTTCCCGGCAGGTCCCCTTCCCTCAGGGCCGCGGGAACAGCGGCCAATAACAGGAGAGTTAGTTTCGAGTGTCCGAATAAAATTCCGGAGCCCAAAAAAATGAAAAATCGTTGGCACAAACAAGCCGGCGAACTCTGCAGTCGGCTCAATGCCGACTATCGCAATCATCAAATGCTTGCGGATCCGTGGCGTTGCCGTGCCCATTACATCGTCCAGGGATGGCGGAACATCGCCAGTCAAGGACGTCTCGATCCCGACCTTGAACCCAAAGCGAAAGTAACCACATGGAAACAATCTGCCGAACGAATGCGATCGCGAATCCACAGTCGCCGGCAATCCCGGATGCTCGACAAGACGACGTGGAACTATCGGGCGAACCATCTCCCGCAGTTCAATCTCCGATACGTTCCAAAACGAAATCGACCGTCGAACGCCCCGCCGGCAAAATCAACGTGAAGAACGTGATGCAGCTGTTGGAACACCAGGGTTATCGATGTGCCTTGACCGGCCGAATCCTAACACCCGAACTCGCGTCGCTTGACCACATCGTTCCGGTCCGTGATGGCGGCGAACACGTGATCGAAAACACGCAAGTGTTGCATCGCGACATCAATCGCGCGAAGTCGATCTTGTCGAACGAAGACTTTATTCAAATGTGCCGCGAAGTTGCTGCGTTCGCTAAATAGCCGCCGCCGTTCGTCCGAACGCATCGGATCCACAACCAACCAACCATCTGCCCAGCCAACGACCGACCGACCCCTTCCTGTTTCATCCTATCGCCTCGGAAGGGCCAAATATGCAGGTCGAAATGTGGTCGCTTGATCGGATCAAGCCTTACGAAAACAATCCTCGCATCAATGACGACGCGGTTGCTCCGGTCGTTCAAAGCATCAACGAATTCGGCTTCCGGCAGCCGATTGTCGTCGATCCGGACGGCGTCATCATCGTCGGCCACACGCGATGGAAAGCCGCGAAGCAATTGCACCTCGATGAGGTCCCGGTTCACGTTGCCAGGGATCTCGAACCCGAGGCGGTCCGCGCGTATCGGATCGCCGACAATCGAACCGGCGAGAACGCTCAGTGGGATTTTGATCTGCTGCCGATCGAAATCGGGGCGTTGCAACAATCCGGCTTCGATTGTGAACTGCTCGGTTTCAATAGCGATGAGCTGGCAAAGCTGCTGGAGCCAGGTGTTGAACCAGGGCTGACCGATCCGGACGACGTTCCCGAACCGCCCGACGAAGCGATCACCCAACCCGGCGACCTTTGGATCCTCGGCGATCACCGATTGCTTTGCGGAGACTCGACCAGTGTCGAAGACCTCGATCGGCTGCTCGGCGGCGCGAAGATTCATCTTTGCAATACCGATCCTCCGTACAACGTGAAAGTCGAACCGCGCAGCAAGAACGCGATCGCGGCCGGCAACAGTTCCTTCGAGGCCGGCAAGGGCAAGACCAAAGAGGGCCCGAAGAAGATGCGGGCCAAGGATCGTCCGCTGGCCAACGACTTCGTTTCCGATGAAGAATTCGACCGGCTGTTGAAAGCTTGGTTCGGCAACATCGCTCGCGTTCTCGAACCCGGTCGATGCTTTTATATTTGGGGAGGGTTCAGCAACATCGCAAACTATCCGCCTGTCTTGACTGCATGCGGCCTGTACTTCTCGCAGGCCATCATTTGGGACAAGATGCACCCCGTCATGACGCGCAAAGATTTCATGGGCGCGCACGAATGGGCGTTCTATGGTTGGCGTGAAGGTGCCGGCCACAAGTACTTCGGCCCGAACAACGCCACCGACCTGTGGCACGTCAAGAAAATCCCGCCACAAAAGCTCGAACACCTCACCGGCAAGCCGGCCGAGTTGGCCGTGATGGCGATGCAGTACTCGTCACGCAAAGGCGAGAACGTGCTCGACCTGTTCGGCGGCAGCGGTTCAACCTTGATCGGTGCCGAACAGACCGGCCGGCGAGCGTTCTTGATGGAGCTCGATCCGCCGTACTGCGATGTGATCGTCGATCGCTATCAGCGCTTTACCGGCAAGAAGGCGGTGCTCGAGCGGACCGGCGAGTCACCGATTCCCGTCGGTGCTCGCGAGGAGAACATGCGGTGATCGGTATCGCTAAATTTTTTCGTGCGTCCAACCATCGTCGGTCATCAAGTAGAGATGCTCCGCGTTCAAATACTGGGCCAGACGCGGTAACTCCGATGCGTTGGCCAGTTCTTCCGTCGCGCGGCTGGTCGCGAAGTACTCCGGCATTTCCGGCCGCGGCAGCAGCGAACGGATCTCGCCGCCCTGGATTAACTCGAGGGCTTCTTCGGGGTCGACGTAGCCGCATCGCAGGATCGGCAGAACGTGATCGGGGTAGCCATCGAAGTGCAGGTAGGTCGCGAGGACCGAATCGTCTGGTAACCGCAGTGCGATTATGGCTCTTGTGGACATGGTTCAGTTTCCTTTGGGTAGAAAGTCGGGGTCGGTCGCATCGAGCACTTCGATCCGATCCGGTGGAATGGAAAGCATCAGTGACCGGCCGTTGTCCCAGTCGACGTCAACTTGCGTCCAATCGCTGTGCGGATAAACGCGTGCGACTGTTCCGGTCGCGCCGGCGGGAATCGGGTCGGGGTCATCGGCCATCGAAACCAGGCGGACGCGGTCGCCCGCCTTGAGATTTGTTTGTTGGTTCATCAGTTGCGAACTCCGTTGGTTTCGTCCAGCAAGGCCGCGACCTCGGAGAGTTGAGCGTTGATGAGGTTGATCGCCCGGACGTGCGTCCAGCGCAGCGATTTGTTATCCGGCCGGACCATGCGGTCGAGTTGCAGTTCAATGTGTTGCAAGAGGTCGCGGGCGATCTGGTGTCCGTTCTCGTAGGCCGGTGCCGGTTCGATTGGCCGCGCGTGGAGCGTCTGTGTGTTATTCATGGGGTTCTCGCTTTGTGTTGAGGAAGATTTCGGTACCGTTATCGAGTTCAACTTTCACGGCACCGAGTCGTTTGGCGTCGGCGATGTGTTGCTCTGCCGTTAAAAGTTCATCGATTTCAATTCGCCGGCCGTCGGCCATTTGAATCGTGGCCCTGAATCGTCGGGCCTGAAGTTGGGACATGCGTTGGTCTCCTGTGTTGAAAGAATCGAAACGTCGTTTGCTTGTGACACATGAGCCATGCGTTTGGAGAAACATCAAGCGCGGTCCGGCAAACAACCAAAAAGAATTTGGATGTTTTTCGGCGGCAAAAGATGTCTGCGACAAACGCCGCGTGTCGGCCGATAGCAGACGATCGAATGCTTGGCCCACGGACGAGAAAACGCCCGACCGTGGCCAACGTCGGGCGTGTGTGGCGAAGCGGCCGGCGTGGCCTAGAAGGGGATGACCGAGTGCGGTTTATCGCCGGTGATCCGGAATTGGTTTCCCGTTGTCATCTCGGCGTACAACTCGTGGTCGCGTCGGGTTACCCATCGCACATCGCCCGGTTCGCGGTCGGCGGTTCCGTGCCTCCAGCATTCGTAGCGGCAACCGGGTTCGGGATAAACCTTCTCGCCCTCTTCGAGGTGCGAAAAGCAGCCGATGTCGCTGATGTAGAAAGTTTGGTCCATGTCGTTTCTCCAAAAAAGATGTTGTTGATTCGCCCCGTTGGCGTGACACACATGAGCCATGCAATCCAAAACACATCAAGCAAAGTTCGCGAAACATTCCAAAAGAAAACGAATGTTTTTCGTCGTGGGAAAAGGGCCGCGCAAAACGCCGCGTGTCGGCCGATTGCAGGCAGCCGAATGTTTGGCCCACTCACGAGAAAACGCCCGACCGTGGCCAACGTCGGGCGTGAGTGGCCAAGCGGCCGCCGAGGGTAGAAAGTGTCGAAGCTAAAAAGAGAGAGGGACCAAGACGTGCGCGTTCCGGCCGACAACCGCGAACTCTTCGCCGGTGGTTGTCCGGGCGATGATCATTTCGCCCCGTCGAACCAGGTGTTCCACCGTGCCGCGTTCAAAGCGGTCGCCATTAGCGGTCCGCAGTTCGTATCCCATGTCGGGTTCCGGCGTCGCCGTTTCCCCTTCTGCAAGGTCCTCGATTTGTCGAACGTCTCCGATAAACATTTCGCCGACCTCCTATGCCCGAACAGTGAACCGACCGCGTTCCGTTTTCACGAATCGGCTTTCGTCGCCGCGCTTCAAATCGCGAAGGATCGCCGAATACAAGGTCGCGTGCGGGGTCTTGCCGCCGGGGCTTTCCCAAAGATTTTGCTCGACCATCGCGGTGATCATTTCCTGGGCGTTCATCGGTTCGCCGGTCGTTTCCAAAACCTGCAAAGCCGCTTTGACGCACGAAAGTTTTTTCTCGCCGCCCGCCGTGCCGCTAGCGGTTTCGCTTGTCGGCTTTGCGGTGCGTTTACGAACGCGAGTTTCAGCGGCCGGCGCGGTTTGTCGCGCCGGCCCTTGCAATCGACCAGCGGTTTTGATCCGCACCTTCTTGTTGGTCGTCAGGTTCGTCGCGTCCCAACCGCCGGAGGAATTCTCCGCATCGATCCGTACGACCACCTTTTTGTTCGTGACGTTTGCGTAGTACTCGCCACCAATCTTGACGTCTGCCTTCTTCATCTTCGTTTCTCCATTTGGTTCTCGGTTCGTGGTTGGCTGCCATCGTCAGGCCGCGGAAACCATCCGCGACGACACCGGCGTCCGTGCCGGTGTTTCGGCTTTCGGTCAAACCAATCGGATCAGCGGGCGCTGCGGTCGGCGTGGTGGCCGGCGGAACATGTCGCACCAGCGGTTGAAGGCGTCGCTGCAGTCCGACCGTTTAATCCCCATCAGTTCGTAGGTGACGTGTTTATCCGGGTCACCGATCTCCGCGTACTTCTCCTCGGTGATCAATTCCCATTCGCGGTCGAGGTAGTCAACGAAGTACCCTTCGTCGCGTCTGTTGACCCAAAGGGTGCCGGCGTGGCATTCAACTTGAAAAGAAAAGTCCATGGTTCGTTCTCCGGTGCGTTGGTTGGTTATGCGTTACGCTGCGTTGCGTTCACACACATGAGCCATGCGTTTCGGATTAGCTCAAGCCAATTCCGGCAGCTTTTTGAAATGTTTTTCCAGGTTTATTTGGGCCGCCGACGTTACCGCGTGTGGCCGGCGGTTGATCAGTGGTATGGTTCGCCGAACATGCCGCGACGGTCGCGACACCGGCGGTCCGTGGCCGCCGGTGCCGCCGCGGCGGGCGGGTTAGACAACCGCGCCCAGCAGGCTCTTGTTGAGCCGGTCGAGCATCTCGCAGAAGATGTAGTGCTCTTCCAAAAGCGGGCCGTTCGGTCCGAGGTCGGCGTCGGCCTTTTCGAGGGCGTCGACCAAGGGGCGAAGTTCGTCGGCGATCTTGTAGTACGACTGGCGAATCTCTTGGTACGTTTCGGCGTCGAGCTTTTTCATCTCGGTTGCCAGGGCGGCGGCTTTGGTCTTTTGCGTTTCGTTCAGGGCCATGGTTTGGTCTCTCGTTGGAAAGGGTTTTGTTGTTTGCCGTTCGCTCGGCGTTACACACACATGAGCCATGGTTTGGAAAGAAGCTCAAGCGAAGTTCGGCAGCTTTTCGCAGTCTTTTTCCATGTTTTTCAAAAGCTGCGAAAACTGCCGACATACACGCGAATTCACACCCGCGTGTTTTCTAAAAACTTTTCGGCGAGTTCTTCGAGCGCGTCGTTGAGGTCTTCGAGTTCGCCAAAGAATCGGTCGAAGGTTTGGTCGTCGGCCGCTTCCAAGAGCGGCATGTCGTTCACGGCGGCATGAAGTTCGGCGATCCGTTTTAGCGCCCGCGTGTGGGCGAAAAGGAGTTGGGCGCTGGTGGGGCGTGCTGTTGCGTTAGGCATGGCTGTGTCTCCGTTTGCGTGAATGAAAAACCGTCTTGCGATGACACACATGAGCCATGCGTTTCAAACAAGCTCAAGCCAATTACGACAGCAATTTGCAATGTTTTTTCAAACGCCCAACGTGGCCCGGAAACGCACGGTGTCGCGACCATCGAAAGGGCCGGCGAATCATGCCCAGACAAAGAAACGCCGCGGCGTGTGGCACGCGTCGCGGCGTGTTGGGCTAATGCGGCGATCGCTATCGGACGTAGCTGTTGAATCTTTTCGACGCGGCCAGAATCGTGTCGTGTAACTCTTTTAAAGCCTCGCGGTTGATAGCGGCCGTTTCGATGTCACCAGGTTCGATTAGCTCCAATTCGTCGACTTCCGAAGTCAGGTTCTCTAGAAGTTTTTGGGTCTCATACACAAGGCATTCGAGCGCCGGCGAACCGTCGTCCGCTTGCGACTCGCCGTCCGGTGCGTCTGGCATGATGGCCTTCAACCGGCTCTTTGCCATCGCACCCATCGCCTCCTCCGTTCGCTCGCATTCGGCGGTCAACAATCGGCGTTCCTCGCCTCGAAAGCGAGACGCCGCGCTTTGGAGGCAATCGGCCAAATGGTAGAAGTTTTCCCAAACAGCCTCGAAAGCCGTTCGGATGTCGCGAGCGTCGTTCGGGGCCGATGCTTCCAGCCTCTCAAAGATGGATGGCAGGGTTGTTGTGCAGGTGGGTTGGGCGTCGTTGTTGGGCATGCTTTGCTCCGTGTTGGAAGGGTTAGAAAATCGTCTTGCGATGACACACATGAGCCATGCGTTTCAAAGAAGCTCAAGCCAATTCCGGCAGCAATTTGCAATGTTTTTTCAGGTTTTCCGAAACGCCCAACGTGGCCCGGAAACGGCCCGTGTCGCAATCATCGAAAGGGTCGGCGAATGATGACGAAACAAAGAAACGCCGCGGCGTTGGGCGAACGTCGCGGCGTGTCGGCGAAGGGGTGGGTTCGCCGGCGGTCAATCGTTTTCACCCAGCAGGTACTGCAACAATTGGCGGCGTTCAAACAAGGCGGTCAGCCGTGCTTTAGCTTCGCTAGCGAGGCGGGCATCTTGTTCGGCGAACTCGGTCCAACCCATCGAGCAGGGTTCGCCGGCAATCATCGCCTCGCATTCCTTGACCGCGCTGATCGCTCGGTCGGCCATCTTCGCGGCGGCCTTCGCGAGGTCGCGTTTGGCGTCAGGAATCATCCATTCGAGTTTTGCCAACTCGGCGCGGATGGCGGTCTCGGGGTTTTTGGTTGCGGCCTCGTTGGCCATGGTTGTGTCTCCGTTTGCGGAAGGAATGAAAATCGTTTCGATGACACACATGAGCCATGCGTTTCAAAACACATCAAGCGGAATCCGTCGGCGGTCCGCAGTCTTTTTCGGAATTCCCAAAAGACCGAGACCGCCGGTCGGCACCGCACGCGCTTACCGTGTAATGTCGTCGCGGAATCCGGCGTTCAATTCCATCAGCCCGTCATAGAACCGTTGCAGCGCCGCGTAGACATGGTTGGTATCCTCGGGGGCGTGGATGCCTTCTGGTTCGAAGTCGTTGATGTACTTGGTGAGTTCGCCAAGCATCTCCAACGTTGCCGCCTTCAAGCAGCAGTTCGCCGCTTGACGTTGTTGGGCCGCGTAGCGTTTTTGAGAGACTTCGAGGCGGGTGTAGCGAGGGCGGCGGCCATTGGTTTCGTTGACAGTTCGCATGGTTGTGTCTCCGTTTGCGGAAGGAATGAAAATCGTTTCGGTGACACACATGAGCCATGCGTTTCCAACAAGCTCAAGCTAGTTCCGGCAGTAATTTCCAGTCTTTTTGCATGTTTTTTGTTGGCCCCGACGTGCCGCCGTGTCGCGTTTGGCAAGAGCTTCGACAAACCAGCCGCACTGAAAGAAACGCCGCGTCGTCGGGCCAACGTCGCGGCGTGTGGCGGCGTCTTGAATCATCGCCCATTACGATCCGTCGTCGTCCGGTTCGTTCGGTTCCATCAATTCTTCCAAGCGGGCGCAAAGGTGCCGAAGCGTACCGACGTCATCCCATCCGATCGCCGGCCCGTCGTCGCTGGGTGCCGGCATGTCCTCGATCCGCTGGTGCAAATTTTCAAGAAGGGTCAACGCCCGGATGTGCGCCGCGGTGTAGGCGTGTTCGATCGAATCTCGATTGGTCATGTTTTGAATTCCGTTGGGTTTGAGAATGAAAAAGGCCGGCGGCGCTCGTCGCGCCGCCGGCCGAATGGTTTGCCGTTAGCAATCGCGGCAGGTTTCCCAAGCCCGCTTGCTGCCGTAGCAGATCTGTCCGCCTTCGACGATGTAGACCATCGCGTCCTCGGCAACATCTTGGTCGTCGGCAAATTCGTGCGGGTCGTCCTCCTCTGCTTCGTTCATCTCCGCGCCGCTGGTGACTCCGGCGATGCGGTTTTCAAAGGGCCAGTTTTGTTGCGTCATCAACCGCACCTCGCAGTCTTCGCCGTGTTCGTCGCGGTACTCTTCCAAAAGCGAAATCAATTGTCCGAGGGTCATGTTTGTCTCTCCGTTTGGGTGAATGAAAAACCGTCTTGCGATGACACACATGAGCCATGCGTTTCAAAGAAGCTCAAGCCGATCCCGGCAGGAATTCGCAGGGTTTTTCCATGTTTTTCGAGATGCCCGACGTGCCGCACAAACGCCCCGTCTCGCGTCCGTCAAAGAGGTCGGCCCCTACCTATTACTTATGCCGTTTGCCCGCGACGTTGCCCGCCGACCGCCGACAAAACGAAGAAACGCCGCGGGGCGATCCGCGGCGTTTTCAAAGCGGCAAGCCGCCGGCGGTCAAATCGCCGCGTCGTACTTGCGGGCCAAGTCGAGAAGTTTCTTTTTGACCGGCCGGAAGTCGCATCCGGTTTCGCCGTTGGTCAGTTCACCGAACCGTTTGTCGCGAAGGTCGCCCTTGTACCAACCTTTGGTCCAACCGAGTCGGTAGAAGAGCCGGTTGAGTTCCGTTTCACCGTGGCCCGCTTCGGGGCGATCCCAGCAAGATTTGGTTCCGGGCTTCTTGGCGTAGTCCCAACCCGAGCATCGTTTGGTGTTCAATGCCAGTTCGGCCAAGCCGAGAATCATTTGGATGTAGCCGATCAGTTTGGTTTTGTTGAGCGTCCCGGCGAAGGCCCGGATCTCGATTCGGTTCTTGCCGCGGGCCAAATGCGTCAGGTTCAAAAGGTGGTAGCGATCTCGCTCGCATCGCGTCTTTGCCGCTTCCTTGTTGCCGTAGGTCTTGATTTGTTTCGCCCATTGGTTTCGTTCGCGTCGTCGGGTGCCGGTCGCTGCGTAGATCGCTTTTTCGTGGTTGGCGATCAAGGAAATCAATCGTGCCAAGGCGGCCGCGTCGCCGTTCCAAGAAATGGTGATGTGCAGGCCGCAGGATTCGTTGATCCGCGCCCCGCGCTCTTTGATCGCGTCGACTGCGGTCTCTACGTTTCGCAGCCCTTCGTAGCCGCGAAGGATCGGCGATACGAACTCGCAGGGTTTGCGTCCCATCGGCGTGCGGATGCTGCCGTCTCGTTCGGCCTTCCATCCGGCCGGCAGCCAAGCGACCGGCAATCCGTTGTGGTAGCCGCCGATCGGTGTGCGGTCGTGGCCGGGCATGTGGGTTTCGATTTCGATACCGAAGGCGATGTCGTTGGCGTGCATGTTTGTGTCTCCGAAAAAGGGTTTTGAATTCGTTTCGTTGACACACATGAGCCATGCGTTTCGAGACACCTCAAGCGAAGTCTGGCAGTAATGTTCAGGAATTTTGCAGCTTTCTTTTGACCCCCACACGCGGCCACGTTTGCCCCTGTTTCGCCGAGTGAAACATGCGGCCGACCATGCCAAGCATGCAAAACAATGCGACAGTCGCCCGCGTGTGCGGCGTGTCGCGAACAACCCCAAGCACCGGAGGCTTTCCGCCATGAAAGGCGAATCAAGAAGCGTCAACCCAAACCGTTTGACGGTCGAGCAAATGGCCAAACTTTTGACGAGTTCGTATCGGCAAATCGTGCCGGCCGAGCAGATTTCGCAAGACCTAGCCGACGGCGCACCGACCAACGCCGACGGCACGATCAACCTTGTCCATTACGCCGCTTGGCTATTGCAGGAGAAACACCGTGGCGATTGATATTCAACGGATGAAGCCGAGCCAGATTTGCCGGACCGTCAATAGCACGCCGCTCGGCACCGTGCTCAACGAACGGCAACTCTATCGCTACCGATCCGAAGCCGGTCTTCGCATCGGAGACGGCACCCACGTCGACCTACTGAAGTTCACCGCGTGGTTGATCGAAAAGCGACATGCACCAAAACCGCCGGTCGATGATGACCCGTACGCGAAAGTCAAAGAGAAGGCCCGCGCGCGAAACGCTGCCGTCGCGCTGGCCGGTCGAGACATCGGTGAGTTGCCGGAAGTCGAGGACATCGAACGAAAAGCCAGAGCGGCTGGCAGCTTCCAATTCTTTTGCGAAGCGTACTTCAGTCTCACGTTTCATCTTTCGTGGTCGCCGGACCACATCAAGGTCATTCGCAAGATCGAGGAGGCAGTCGTGCGAGGCGGTTTGTTCTCGCTAGCGATGGCTCGTGGATCGGGCAAAAGTTCACTCGCCGAAGTCGCCTGCATTTGGGCGGTGTTGAACGGCTATCGTGACTTCGTATGTCTGATCGGCAGCGACGAAGGCCACGCCTGCGATATGCTCGATTCGATCAAAACCGAACTCGACGCCAACGAGTTGCTGCTGGCCGACTATCCCGAAGTCTGCTTTCCGATCCAGGCGTTGGACGGGATCTCGAACCGCGCCAACGGACAACTCTATCAAGGCAAGCGGACGCAGATCGGTTGGACCGCGAAAGAGATCGTCTTACCCACGATCGCCGGCAGCAAAGCAAGCGGCGCGATCATCAAGGTCGCCGGCCTGACCGGACGCATCCGCGGGATGAAATTCAAACGACCCGACGGCAAAACCGTGCGACCATCGCTAGTTGTTTTGGACGACCCGCAAACCGACGAATCCGCTCGCTCGTTATCGCAGTGCGCTAACCGCGAAGCAATCCTCGCCGGCGCAGTGCTCGGGCTTGCCGGCCCAGGCAAGAAGATTTCGGGCATCATGCCTTGCACCGTGATCCGCCCTGGCGACATGGCCGACAATATTCTCAACCGCGACCTGCATCCCGAATGGAATGGCGAACGGACGCGCATGATGAATGCGTTTCCGACCAACGAAACGTTGTGGCATCGCTACGCCGAAATTCGCAGTGAGGGATTGCGGGCCGGCGATGGTGGAATTGCCGGCACCGAGTTCTATCGCCAGAACCGAGCCGCGATGGACGCCGGCGCGGATGTCTCGTGGAAAGAGCGATTCAACCACGACGAACTATCGGCGATCCAGCACGCGATGAACTTGAAGCTTCAAGACGAAGCCGCGTTCTTTGCCGAATACCAAAACGAACCGCTGCCGGAGGAGACCGTCGGTGCCGATCAACTGACGGCCGATCAAGTCGCTGCCAAGATCAATCACATGCCGCGAGCGCGAGTCCCGATCGCCGGGAATCATCTCACTGCCTTCATCGACGTCCAAGGCAAACTCTTGTTCTATGTCGTCGCAGCTTGGGAAGACGATTTTACGGGCTACGTTGTCGACTACGGATCCTACCCCGACCAGCAGCGAACGTACTTCACGCTTCGCGACGCGAGACATACGCTGGCCACCGCGAGCGAGGGAACGGGACTTGAAGGCAGCATCTACGCCGGCCTCGAATCCCTGACCGATCAACTGCTCGGCTGCGAATGGCAACGCGACGACGGAGCGGCAATGAAGATCGGTCGATGTTTGATCGACGCCAACTGGGGCCACTCCACCGACGTCGTTTATCAATTCTGCCGGCAAAGCCCACACGCCTCGATCTTGCTTCCTTCGCACGGCCGCTTCGTCGGCGCGTCTTCAAATCCGTTCAGCGAATACAAACGCCGGCCGGGCGACCGCGTGGGACTCAACTGGCGAGTCCCCACGATCCACGGCAAGCGAGCCATCCGCCACGTGATCTACGACACGAACTGGTGGAAGTCCTTCACGCACGCACGGCTTGCCGTCGCGATGGGCGACCGAGGCTGCCTCTCCATCTTCGGCGATCGCCCCGACCAGCACCGCATGTTCGCCGAGCAAGTCACCGCCGAGTACTTCGTCCGCACCGAGGGCCGCGGCCGAACCGTCGACGAATGGAAAGCCCGGCCCGAACAACCCGACAACCACTGGCTCGACTGCCTCGTCGGTTGCGCGGTCGCCGCGTCGATGCAGGGAGCGTTGCTGTTCGGTACGGACATGGAACGAGCATCTAAAAGAAGTCGAGTTAGCTTTAGAGAGCTGCAGAATCGCAAACGCAGCTGAGAAACAGGGAAAAACACGCTACAAAGAATCAACCTAGGGAATTTGCAGGTAGTAAACGGTTCCAAACCTGAGCAGGAATAGGAAATAACGGCATCCGTTGCGGCAACGTTTTCGCCGGCCGTCATCACTGCAAAGATGGCTTTTCCTTTGGTGGAAAGGACAGATGCCACCAACCGAATCAAGAACCCCCTGCCGCAAGGGGGCCGTAGGTCGTGTTCAGGCTGGGCAAATCCTTTTTCAACAAAGTATGCGTGACCAAGCGAATCTCGCAATTGATTTTCACGGCTTCGGCCAAAGTCCACGTCGCAAAGCGTACGTGTCCGGTATTTGCGTGCGGACATTAGACACCGGGATCTATTTTGCGAAGTGTGACCGAACGCAGCTAGCAAATATCTTCGTCGTTAACGCTGCAATTAGACTAGGCCGGCTTCCTTCAGATATCGTGATGGCTCAGCTTTTGACTTTCCAATCTTTTCATTGACCAGTATTAGCAATCGCTTTTTAACGCGGGTGAAAGCAACGTAAAACACCCGTCGCTCGGCTTCCAATTCGGCTTCGGTTGAAGCATTCTTGTTTGGCCAGATTCCCTCATTCACGTCGAGCAAAATTACCGTATCAAACTCTTTCCCTTTCGCTCTAGGCGCGGTCATCAAGTGGATAGGGCGTCTCCATTCCTCGTTCATCGGATCCGACTCCTTAGGGTCGGTCACCGGCGGCAAGTATGCCAACTTCTCTTTGGCTGACTCGATGTCGTCGATGAACTGGCCGTAGTCGTCGCCATATCGAGTTGCATACTCAGCAAGATGCAGGAACGGAGGATCTACATAAAAAACATCGTCTTCTGCTTTACCAAGATCGGTCTGCAGGCCCTCAAACGAGTGGGCCAGCGCATTTACGGAACTTGCCACGCAATCCGCGTTGACAAACGAAGCGATCTTCTCGGCAATTTGAAGGCTCATTTCACCACTCTTGTTTTTCCCCTTCAGTTGACCGGTGTATGCAGCCAACGCAGAAATCGCATCTTTGATCGTCTTGGACTTTTTCGTAATCAAATGACTTCTCAAGGCCGCTCGATCAGCTTTGTTCAATGGGTATCGTTTCGCAAGATCGCAAAGTGCCATGACGTCATCGTTCACCTGAGACGTGGTTCGCCGTGTGTCAGCGTTACACTTAATCAAGATCAACTTCATCAGCCGATCAAACGCAGCGCTCATGAAAATCTGCAAATCCTCCGCTGCGCAGAATGGGATGTCGTTTGAGGCAAAATACAACTGATACGGGATAATTTGACTCTTCTTCCGTCCGATCACTGCAACTCGCTTGGGATCTTCCGTCGCGTCAATAGCTCGTTCACATTCAGCAATGACACAGCTCATCGAGTCCGGCAGTCCGCTCGTTGTGACCACCTCGATGAAAGCATCCCGATCCCTGTTGGACGAAATCTCTTTGTTGACGCGGTTTTCATTGTTCGCGATAATTCGCTGTGAGATCTCAACGATGTTACGGGGCGAACGATAGTTCGTGTCGAGCGTAAATGTTGCGAACCTTCGCTGGAAATAGTGATCCGGCTTGACGATGTACCGAGGGGTCGCGCCTCGCCACTCAAAGATTGCTTGGTCATCATCACCGACAATTGTGATAGTCGATCGACTGCGATCCGCGATCGCTCGCAGAAGCGCCAAGTCCAGTGGGTTGATGTCCTGGAATTCATCGACCAGCAAATGGTCGTATCTTGCGGCACCTGACAACAGCTTGCCTTCATCGACCTTGGCCTGCTCGTCCAAAAAGGCGACGTACTTTTGGTCTTCAAGTGTGAACGTATCGTTTTCAACGAGGTGCTGTGTCGCTGCTCGCCAAAATTTGAAGAACGAGTCGTAAATCAGTCTCGGAGATCTTGAAACCTCTTCGGAACCATTCTTTGTGACCTTTGGAATGACTCCTTGCCGAGCCAATTCAACCAACAGCGTTTCCCACTTGTTCTGCAAACCGTCGGCAGCAAACGATTCTATGCGTTGCAGGAATTTCCCGAGGTTTGTGTCACGCTGGTGATCGAATCCAATGGATTTGAACGAATCCATTAGGTCCATGATTTTCCGGGGTGCCGTATTCCTCTTTGCCTCAATCGCTTCTCGAACCGCTTTGTGCTTTTTCCAGATCGGTTGCAATTGATTCAGCATCGCGAAATGGTAGTCGTTCCGACTGGTAACGAGCTTGGGGCTAAATGCCTCATTCCGAACACGACGAAACCCCCACGAGTTTAGGGTTGACACTTCGACCACGCCTCTGAGTTCTGCGAACGCTTCGTCTTCATGGATGCGTGAATGAAATTCGTCGCGAGCTGCGACAGTGAACGTGACCACCAAAAAACGCGTCTTTGACTTTACGGTGGCTTGTGCAAGGTGAAGACACCGGTGCGCTAAGGAAAGCGTTTTGCCGCATCCAGCCGGTGCAAGCAGACGGATGTTTTTTGCGTCCGATTCACAGAAATTGCGTTGCGAGTTGTCGAGTCCGAGCAGAGTTTGAGTCGCCATGGAAAAGCCCTTCGTAAGCATGGTTGCGTGGTTGATTGCTCGGTTACACTGTCGAGCGATTGAATCAGTCAATATCAGGTTTGGTCAATTTTGAACCGGCGGTTCAATCGTCTTAAGTTGCTGTTAACTCGCCACCTCTAAGCCCGCGCCCAGCAGCCCAAGTAGTGTCAAACCGTTCTTCTTGAGCTGGGCCGGCAGCCTGTCGCTGTTCTGTGCTGCCTCGAGAACGACCGACAGAATCTGCTCCAGTTCTTCCCATTCAAGTGATCCCGAATAATCGTGAGTCACGCGTGGCTGGTTGAAGTCTGCGATTCCGTAAATTGAAAATCTGACGGATTGCTTCTGTTCGTCCCACCAGATGCGAGATGGTTTCGACGCGAAAATTTGCTGCCCACCGCGATAGCGGAAACTTGCTGAGCGTGACATTTTCATCGGACGGTTCCTTTTGAATGCGAAAAACGGAGCGTGATCTTTGATAGTTATTGAGCGGAGTTTGACTAAGACGCAAGCATTCGCTGCGGCCCAAGGCTAAGCTCAGACTGGTAGGACTTCACTAAGCGGCACAGCTGTGTATCGATCAGCCGAATGGCGGCCTCGGAACCGCCGAGGCTCTTCAAGAAAAGCTTGAGCGTCTGCCACTGACGTAGCGCCAACTCCACAGGGGTGGGACGGGAAGTTCGGTGGCACAACTGATTTCGGATGGTCTTCAATTCCATGAGATAGTTGCGTGCCTCACGGTTGTCTTTTTGCATTTCGCCCAAGCGTCCCCAGTTCGCATCGACAACCGCAAGCAGCGACGCAAGGTCAAGGTCTTGAAGCGTAGGGTTCGTTTTCATTGAAACCAGATCTTTCTGGCGGTCATTCAGGTTGTTCCAAACCAGGACGCGCCACCAATCGTGTGATTGGCTGGGCAAGAGTCGGTCAAGAATGCTGGCGATTTCGCACGTTGCAATTTCAACAAAGTCCATTTCAAGCTCCTAACTAAGTTTCGAGGTCATCAAAATCGTCAAAGGGTAATGTTCGTAAAAAGTCGGAGAGACGCTTCGCCTCGCGTGACGTCATATCAACAGGAAGAGTTAGCTTCACTCGGTATTCGGGTCGGAGGACGAAAGTGTGCGTGATTGAAGATTCATCGCTATCATCAGCCAACTCGTCATCTCCATCTCGCTCATCTGCGTCTTCATCCATTTCATTGACCTCATCGCTTCCGGAGGTCGCTGCCAATCCAACGCTTCTCAAAGAGACACTCCACTCAAAACGACTTGGGGAGCCTCGCCGACCAACAATGAAACGCCCACAGTTGGCCTCTTGAAGGCCCTTGAGAAGTGAAACTATGTCCACCCTCGATGGGTTCCCACCTTCACTTCGGATAAGGTCTTCAAGACGCTCAAGCTTTGTCTCTTTTGAATCTTTATCTCTCTCCTTAAAAATCCTAAAGGCGATGCTAGAGGCTTTATTAGAAACAAAAAGCCTTTTAAGAATGGATATATCAACTTCTGGAACTGGATCAGGCACCTGAATCACCTAGTTAAATAGTATTTTGTGTAATTACCAAACCAGAACCGCTCAAAAGACCCCTCTGTAGGGGTGTTTGGCATGTGTTCAGCTCGGCCCCTTGAGTATTTATATGCGTCTAATGATCCAGTGTCAATGCTTTAGGGAGATAAAAAGTTTGGAAAGTGAATGGCGGTCGTTTTTATTTGCTTTCACTGGGGTTTCCAAGCTCTCATGCGTCATGGGTGGAGCTAGACGCCCCCCCGTTTCTTGTTCCGCTGTAGTCGAAAAGCAAAGCGGGCGACGCGTTTGCCTGGGTCGCCGTCCAGCCCCCGGCTTCCGCGGATGAAATGCGAACGGCGGAGCGGTTAGACCGCTTGGCGCTCGTTTGAAGTCCTCGACGGTATTCAATCCGACGAGCAGTTTGTTTGCTATCGCAATGCGCCAACGTAGGCGAAACCCACGGCCGGACCGTCGACGAATGGAAAGCACTCCCCGAACAGCCCTACAAGTACTCCCTCGCTGGCTCCGCCGTCGCAGCCTCAATGCAGGGGACTTCCTTGTGCGGCACTGATCAACCATCTGCGTCAAAGCGTGAGCGGATCAGTATCCAGGATCTTCAATGACGAGAGAAAAATTGACCAAAAGTTTTCGCTTTCCCGTCACGTTTTCGGAATCACGGCATAGGTAACCTGAGAACGACCTATGCCTTTGAGACTCGAACATGCCAGACGATCTAGATGATCAGATTCTCGAAAACGCTTCCGGGCCTGCGAAGGCGTCCGGCGATGCGGGTTCGGTGGAACAGCACAAGCTGACCGATCAGATTGCGGCCGACAAACATCTCGCTGCCAAAAAGGCCGTGGCGAAACCGCATCGCGGACTTCGCTTCAACAAGATCGTGCCACCGTCGGTTGGCTAACAGACAGGCGAGAGGCTGGAGACCGGAGTCCGGAGGATTTCGATCTCGCCTCAAGACTGCAGACTCAAGACTACAGACTTCTTCAAGGGCTGCCGGGGACGGCAACAGGAAACAGCACGGATGCTGAAACGTTTGTCAGGGATTATCGAGCAATTGCGCGACGGGAGCTTGTTACGCCCCGACGCCTCTGGACGCTCGCCCCGGCAGCCCTTCTTTTCGCCTTTGCGGGCCAAGTACGATGCTGCAAACACAACGCTCGACAATTACAAACATTGGTCGCGTGCTGACGGTTTGTCGGCCGCCACCGCGAACTCGCCTGATGTGCGACGCACGCTGCGAAACCGCTCGCGATACGAGGTCGCCAACAACAGCTACGCTCGTGGCATCACGCTAACGCTCGCCAACGATGTGGTCGGTACCGGGCCGCGTCTGCAAATGCTGACCGGTGATGATGGTGCCAATCATTTTGTGGAAGCGGAATTTCTGGCTTGGTGCGATGCGATCGGACTCGCCGAAAAGCTGCGAACCATGCGACTCGCTCGCGTTGCCGATGGCGAGGCGTTAGGGTTGCTTACCAGCAACGAACGAAACGACTCGGCAGTCAAGCTGGACCTGCGGCTGATCGAAGCGGATCAAGTCGCCACACCGACGTTGGTTCCTGACACTCGTCGTTACCTCGATGGCATTCGTTTCGATACTGACGGTAATCCGATTGCTTATGACATCCTTCGCCAGCATCCGGGCGATGGCATGTTCTTGGTCGACGACGAATACGACACCGTGCCGGCGAGCGACGTACTGCACTACTTCCGCTGCGATCGGCCAGGGCAGATTCGTGGCATTCCAGACATCACGCCGGCCCTGCCGCTGTTCGCACAACTCCGCCGGTTCACGCTCGCCGTCCTCGCCGCCGCCGAAACCGCTGCCGAGTTCGCTGGGATCCTTTACACGGACGCGCCGGCCAATGGCGAAGCCGACGCAGCTGAACCGTTCGAGCCAATCGAACTCGAGAAGCGGATGCTTCTGACCATGCCCGGCGGTTGGAAGATGGCTCAGATGAAGTCGGAGCAACCTTCGACGACGTACGCCGAGTTCAAGAAGGAAATCCTCAACGAAATCGCTCGTTGTTTGAACATGCCCTTCAACGTGGCCGCAGGGAATTCCAGCGGCTACAACTATGCAAGTGGTCGGCTCGATCACCAAACATATTTCAAATCAATTCGTGTCGAGCAAACGCAACTCGCCCGCGTTGTGCTCGATCGCATTCTCAAAGCGTGGCTCCGCGAAGCCATCCTCATCGAGGGCTACCTGCCCAACTCGCTTCGCACGCTCGATTCAACTTTCGAGCACCAATGGTTCTGGGACGGGCACGAGCATGTCGACCCGGCCAAGGAAGCCAACGCACAAAAAATCCGTCTCGCCAGTCATACGACAACTCTGGCTATCGAATTTGCGCGGCAGGGGCGTGATTGGGAGACGGAACTTAAACAACGTGCCAAAGAGATCGCACTGATGCGTGACCTCGGTCTAACGATCGAGTCCGACGAAACTGATTCTTCATCCGAACCCGAAGTCACGGAAGACCATGCCGAAGACGCTGAACAACAAACCGCTTGAAGCCGAAGCCGAATCCGTCCCCAGTTCGCTGCGTATCGTTTGCGATGACGCAGCGACAATCACACTCGCCGCTGCCGATCCGCCGGTCGAAGGCGACGACAAACCGGCTCTCCGCAAGTTCTCGATGACCGCTTACACCGGCGGCGCGATGCGGCTTGGCGGTTGGCCCTATCCGGTCGTTGTTGATTTGGCCGGCATGCGAGTGACTCGCAAGTCGCGGCCGATCTTGAAGGACCATGATCGTGGCAGCATCGTTGGCCACACCGACGACATCACGATCACCGACAAATCGCTGCAGGTCGCCGGCGTCATCAGCGGCGTTGGAGTCACCGCCCAAGAAGTGATCGCAACCAGCGAGAACGGGTTTCCTTGGCAAGCATCGCTCGGTGCGAGTGCCGACAAGGTGGTCTTCATTCCCGAAGGCAAGACCGCGAAGGCCAATGGTCGCGATCATCAAGGTCCAGTCTACATCGCTCGCAAGTCCACCCTCGGCGAAGTCTCGTTCGTGGCCCTAGGTGCCGACGACAACACCGAAGCCCGCGTGGCCGCTGGGATGGTCGACGGTGACGAGACGGATGAAACCGGCGACGACACCGAAACCACGGACGATCTCGAACCCGTCAACGCAAGTCTGAACATGACCACCAAAACCAAAACCGAACCGAAGCAAACCTCGCCGGTCGAGCAGATGCGGGCCGAAGCCGCTGCGGAATCTCGTCGCATCGCCGGCATCCGCAAGCTTTGTGCGGGCAACCATCCAACCATCGAAGCCGACGCCATCGAGCAAGGCTGGTCCATCACCAAAACGGAACTCGCCGTGCTGCGAAGCGAACGCCCCAAAGCTCCCGATCAAACGCATCACTCACCGCGTTACAATCGCGAAATCCTCGAAGCCGCCGCGTGTCTGTCGGTTGGCATCGAAGAGAAAACGTTGCTGGCCAGCTATGGCGAGAAGACGCTCAACGCCGCCGATCCGCTTCGACACATCGGTCTGCGAGAACTCGTCGCCGAGTGTGCTCGCAGCGAAGGGATCGACGTGCCTCGCGTCTTCGGCGACGGCACAGCAACGATCCGCGCCGGTTTCAGTTCCATGAGCTTGCCGAGCATCATGGAAAACGTCATGAACAAGACGTTGCTGGCCGCTTACCAGAACACGCCGATCGCAGCGTTCGATCTGTGCAGCGTCGGAACGGTCACCGACTTCAAAGAGGTCGCCCGTTACCGATTGCTCGGTACCGGCGGCTTTGAACAAGTCGCAGCCGATGGCGAACTCAAACACGGCAAGCTGTCGGATCAGAAGTACAGCAACAAGGCCGATACCTACGGTCAGATCCTCACGCTGACTCGCCACGACATCATCAACGATGACTTGTCCGCGTTCATGGACATCCCGCGCCAAATGGGACGCAGTGGTGCCGAGTCGATCGACGACTTGTTCTTCACGCTTGCTGCTCAAGAACGCAGGTTTCTTCTCCTCAGCCAACGCCAACTTGCTGCAAGGTGCGGACACCAAGTTCGGCCCCGATGCACTGACCGTCGCCAAGACCACCTTCCGCAAGCAGAAGGCTGGCCCCGGCGGCAAACCCAAGGACCAGAAGCCGATCAACATTCGGCCCGAGTACTTGGTGGTGCCGGTCGAACTCGAAACCGAAGCTGAACTGCTGATGGGCTCGGCCCAGTTGATGATCGACGCTCAAGGTTCGCCGACCAAGATCCCGGTCGATAACCCGCACCGCAACAAGTATCGCATCATCTCAACGCCGCACTTGTCGGATTCATATTACCAGGGTGCAAGTGCTGCGGCTTGGTATCTGTTCGCCAATCCGAACGTGCTCCCCGCGTTCGAGATCGTGTTCCTCAACGGCCGCCGCACGCCGATCATCGAGCGAGTCGAAATGCCGCCGAACACGCTCGGCATGGGATTCCGTTCTTACATCGACTTCGGCGTGAACTAGCCAAGACCACCGCGCAGCCGTGAAAGTCGCTGGCGAGTAAACAGGCGTGAGACCTGAGGCATGAGGCCTGAGGTCCAAACCGTCCCATTCCCTTCTTCTTCCTCAAGTCTCAGGCCTCGAGCCTCAAGCCTCTTATGCAAGCTCAATACGTTCACGACGGCAAGCACGTCGACTTCACTCCCGACGTTGATGTCCCTGTTGGCTCGATCGTCATCCAAGGCGACCTCGTTGGCATCACCAAACGCGATCTCAAAGCCGACGTGCTCGGCTCGATCGCCGTTGAAGGTGTCTTCGACATCCCGAAGGATCCCGCCGATGCGGAAGTTTACACCGCTGGCCAGAAGGTCTATGCGACCAACGATGGCATCGTCACCGAAGTCGACGCCGGCACGTTTTACTTGGGCAAGGTCGTGGCCGATGCCGCCGCCACCGACAACTTCGTTCGCGTTCGCTTGAGCCAGTGATGAACCGCCGTGAGCAATCCAATCATCGCACCCGTCGGGGCGATCTACGTCCACGAGGGCGTGACGGTCCCGATCGTTCCTGAAACCGACATCGCCGCCGGTGACGTGGTTGTCCTCGGCCGGCTCGTCGGCGTCGCTAAGTTCGGTATCGCCGCCGGAGCCCGTGGCAGCATCACCGTTCAAGGCGTCTTTGAAATCGTCAAAGACCCAACCACCAACATCCCCGCCGGCACGATTCTTTATTGGTCCAAGATCAGCCACCACGTGATCAAGAACCAGTACGACCATTCGATGATCGGCATCTCCGTCGAAGACGCACCGCCCAGCACGCCGACCATCCGCGTGCGATTGCTGCAGTAACGTCTCGTCTCTCTTTCAAACACTCCCACGCAAGGATGCCAAGTTGCGAAATCTAATCTTCGCGTGCGCCCTCCTCGTCTGCACCGGTTGTTTGCCGGAACGTGATGTTCAAGTCCGACCGCTGCCGGCCCCGCCGCCCGAGCAACCGATCGCGAATCTCCCGCCGCAGCTCCATCAACGCAACTGGACTGGCCGGCTCAATCAAGGAAGTTGCGTTCACGCTTCGCTGGTCAACCATTTCCGATGGCTCAACGAGTTTGAACTCGGCGAACGCTGGCGAGCGACCTACAGCGACGGCGAGTGGGACACGCGTTTGCGAGACCGTCTCGACGCCGCCGGCATCGACTACAGCTACACGGTCAAAGCCGATCCCCGCTTTCTTGACTGGGCAAACGCAACACGACGAGGAGCGATCCTGTGGTGGAAGCCCGCCCATTGTTGCACCTTCGTCGGTTGGGTTGAGCGAGATGGCCAGCAATACGCCGCGATCCTCGACAACAACTATCCCGGCCGGTTTGAACTGACACCGCGCGAACAATTCGTGCGTCTCTGGGCCGGCTATGGCGGATTCGCTTTGACCGTCCTCAATGACCCAGCCAGCTCACTGCCTTATCGCAGCTACGAGATCGTCGACGAGTCTCGCTGAACTCTCACAACCCAATCGCCAACAAATGCAATCTTTACTCAACGCATGGAGCAACGTGAAAAATATGAAGGATGAAATTCGGATCCGGCTTAGCGTCGGCCTGATCGTGGTCGCCGTACTCCACGCTGTGATGCTCGGCGCGGTTTTCACCGCACTGCATCGCAACCCGGAGCCTCCGCAAGACACTTCGTGGCAAGTCCCTCCCGCCACGCCCGTTCCCCAAGTCAGCCGCTCGATCGAGAAACTGCCCGAACCGACACAAGTGAACCTTGAGGCTCAAGGCGAACTGAAGCAACAGTACGGCAGCAATTGCCCGCCCTGTCGCCGCGTCACGCGGCCGACGTTTACGCCGTATCGCGTTGTCCCGACGATTCCGATCGTTCAGCCGACTCCGCAACCGATGGCCACACCGGTCCCGGCACGCGTAACGTACCCCACCGAGCCGACACCAGCACGAGTAACGTATCCCACCGACCCAAAACCAGCGGCACCGGCACCAACGGCAACTAAACCAACCACGCCCATGCCAGCCAAACCCGCAGTTGGCGCAGCGCCCACACCAACTACGCCCGCGGTAACACCAACACCGACCACACCCACCCCCATCATCATCAAACCGATGTTCAACAAAGACGAACCGATCGTCGCACCGGATCCCGGTCCCAAGCGATACCAGATCGCACTGTTCGTCGGCAAAGATGCGAAGAGCGAACAGCTCATCGAGTGGTTCACCAAAGACCCGTCGCTTTCAAAGCTCAAAGACGAATGTGAGTTCCAAGTCTACACCGAAGACAACAAGCTCTATCGGACTCGCTTTGAATCGATCGTCCCAGCCAGCCAGTTCCCCGTCGTGCTGTTTCAGGACTCAACCGGCGGACACATCCATGCGGCCGGCCACGCGATGCTCCCTTCGACCCCCGAAGAACTCTTCGATGACCTGCAACACGGTTACGAGTTGCATGAACAAACCCGCCAAGCCCAACGGACCGGAGCGTTGAAAGCTCGCGGCTATTCCTGGGACTCCGCAATCTCGCCGACGTTGCAACTCGCTCCCGAAGATTGCCCCGATGGTTACTGCCCCGTCGAACCGAACGAACCGACGTGGCGACCCTTTGACCGTGATCGCGACCGCAATCGTGATCGTCTCTTTGTCAACGAAATCGCCGGCCGCTTGTGGAACCTCCACGAGTTCGGCGGCATCGCCAAGAAACGCCGCAAGCTCAAACGCCATCGATTCCGAGTCGGCCAGCACGGACCGATCCGCGTCATCGGCCCCGGCAAGTTTGCACGCATCGAACTGCGAACCGCCGCCCAAGCCAACCGCGCCCGCCGGTTGATCGAGGAAGAGAACCAACGTCGCGGAGCCGAAAAGCCTCGGCGATACCCCAAGCGTCCGTTCATGAAACCAGCCCTCGAAACCCATCGAGCCCAACTCCCCAAATTCTGGCGGGACTCCGTCAAGTAATTTCATAACGCAGGATGGATCCAACCCAATATGTCCGCTGAAGTAGTCCTCGGTCTCGACGCCGTCCTCACGATCGACGGTGCCGAGATCAAAAACGTCAAAGACCTGACCGTGTCGCTTGAGAAAGCCGAAGCCGACGCGAGCACCCGTGACAACAACGGCTGGCGAGCGACGGTCGGCACGCTCAAAGACGCCTCGATTGAGTTCACCGTTCTGAACAAATCAGGCGACACATCATTCGGCATGTTGCAAGGTCTGTGGAGCAGCGGCACGCCGTGCGACGTCGGCATTTCCGACGCCGGCGGAGCACTGACGTTAACCTGCGAAGTAATGAACTTCAACGTCAACCAAAACCTCGAAGAAGTCGTCTCGGCTGACGTGACGCTCAAGCCGACGCAGTCGTCCACGGGTGGTGGGATGAATGTTGGTGGAGGTGGTGGAACCTAAGACGATCCACCAGAAGATCGGTTCGTCCGTCGCACGAGTGAGTAAACACTCTCAACCTCCTGCCACAGTGCTGGCTTGATTTCAAGAGCTTTCAGTTTGGCAACTCGTCCGAGTGCCTCACTTGGTTCTATCGAAAGATAGGAAGCAAGTGCAAACGCCGCGATGGTAGGGGAACGAGACATCCCGGCTGAGCAGGCGACGATGGTGCGGATGTTAGAAGTCAGCAGGTCAACTAAGGTTTGTACTGCTTGAAGCAAGACGACAGGATCATTGCTTCGCCACTTGAATTAGTCTCGGAGCTTTAATCCTAGGGTTCGTTCGCGAATGCACTTGGAACATTGCGACTAGCGCAAGTTGGTGGAGAAAGGTCGATTCTACAGATCTCGATCAGTTCGGCGATCTGCGATTCAGAGAAGCGACTCTGCAAATACTTTATCAAATCCTCCTGGCGGTTTTGCCCAAACACCATTCGGTAGAGCACCAAGGATCGCTGTAAGTTCAAGCTCTGGATCACTTCGCGGCTGTGCGGCAACAATGGAATGTGACGTTCAATCTTGGCGCAGCCGTCTGGCGAAATCCAAAATGGATAAAGGTCAGACTGCTCCTGGCTTCGACCATCGCGGGCGTAGTCGAACATTGCTTGCCAGGGATCCAAGTACCCTTCGGCCGTCGCGTGTTTGCGAAAAGAAGCGGCAATGTTCTTTCGTAGTGCGTGTCCCTTGTAGCGGTGGATTCGGCCTTCGCGCTGCTCAAGATCGACGGGATTGGAAGGTAGGTTCCAATGAACAACCGCGTGGCAATACGGATGAAAATCAAGCCCCTCCTGGCCGACAGACGTTGATGCCAAGACAAAAGGCCAGAATGGGGAATTGAAAGCGGATCGAACCTGTGAGGGACGAGTCTTTTCGCCATCGTCATCTCGGGTTTGGTCACCAAAAGAAATCGCAAATCGATTCCGAATACGCAGTGGCTCTTCGGCTCGCAAACGTCGCCCTTCACAATTGAACGCATCAGCCTGAGATCTCGTCGTGCGGAGCGATAGAGCTCCTGCGACTTCCTGAACAATCTGTTTGGCGAACTGTAGGCTCGGCTTGCCAGGCAATCCGAGCGATTCGACGATCACATGAATGTACTCGTCCAACATCGATTGGATATTGCCATTGATTGAATACGCAAGAACGCTGCGCCAATAAGGCACCTCATGGTTCGTGTCCCGAACCAAGCTCATTACTTCGGGTAGATTGAACAGTGTCAAGAACGCATGGGCGAGCGGACCGGCGTAACTGGCCAAGTCAATGGAGTGACCCACTGGCTCCCGGTGAGGCAGATCCCGACGCGGAATTGGATGTCGAAGATGGCGGACTGTCGGCTTTAGGCTTCGCCGTGCTGTATCAGAACTATGAACTGCTTGAGATTAAAGCGATGAAAGCGTGTCTAGCTCGTCCGGAGGTTGCCTCCATCCTGAGCTATTTCTCTGGTGAGAAGGCGACACCGCACCTGATTGAAATCCTCCGTCGTGGAGTCAATCCGAATGATCAAGAAAATGGAGGTTGTTCTGCGATCCAACGAGCGGTAGACAGTTTCTACCGGTACGGTCAATCCCGATATCGATTTGATTTCCTATCGCGGGAACGATCAGACAGCGGGCTGGATTCTGATCGAAGCCGCGAATTCATGAAGCACATCCACCTGTTGATGGATGCGGGTGGCAAATGGAAGCCAAGCCCTGACGACATTAAGTCAGCCCGAAAGTCGCTGACTAAGATGATTCCTGAATACACGGTCGAATTCATCGATCTGGCAACGCGGCATCGTGCAGCATCGCGAGCTGATTTGGAAGAGTTGATCCGCACTCCGACAATCAAGAAGCTAGTCGGAAAGCACCGAAGGCGAATCGAAGAACGACTGGATTCGCTCGATGCGGATCTTCCCACTGGTTCAGAAAACCAGGCAGCACCAACTACCCCGAGCAAAAACGAAAAAGACGACACAGCCACGCTCGAGGCGTGAGCTCGCTTTAAGCGACCGATTGCCCGAAGCTCGTCTGCGTCGAGTTCATATGATATTTCCATCCGTCGAACGCAGAAGTTCCGACCACATCTGTCGTTGCTGATCCCACATCGGCTCGGTCGCGATGGGACGAAGGTTCCTTTCGTGGATTACCGGCTTTCCGGACGTTTCTCGGGGCAGCGAGAGTAATGCTTCCTGGATGTCGGGTGCCAAAAGCGACAGACTGAGAATCTGTGTGACACGGGGTTGAGAGACCTTGCCGAGTAAGGCAAGCTCGAAGGTGTCTTGGGCTTCGCCGCGACGCAACATCTCGTCCATCCGGATTGCTAGTGCCATCAGACGCGAGATCCTGGGCACCTTGCCGCGACTCTTTACGATCGGTGCTTCATCTACCTTTTCGCTCTTGGGCTTCGGCTTCTTTACCGAAACGTTGACTTTGCATTTGAGCTCAATCATTGGGACACCTCTTCGGTTCGGGATTCATGGGACGAGAACGCTTTGATGCCGGCCGGATGCATCGAGATCGATAGCGAGCTATCCTCGGCATCGAACTCGATTCGGTTGATCAGCAGCTTCAAGACGGAGGACTTCTCGCGCACGTTCAGTTCGTTCCAAACGTTGCCGAAATCCGAGAACGCCGCGTTGACGTCAGCTTCGGTAATTTGCTCGCTTTCGAGTTGTTCGATTCCTGCAGTTACGTTTCGTAACGACGCCTCCAAATGCAGCAAGCGATCTTGGATACCGGCCATGGCACCAAGGTCAATCGATCCCGTTTCGCTCGATTGGCTCAATCGCTTTGCCTGGTTATGGCACTCAGCAATCTGGCTCGTGATCGATGCTCGCTGTTCGCGCAAATCGGTCAGTTCGGCATCGCAGCTTTGACTGGATTGCATCAGCACATCGCGTCGCAGGCCGGCGTCCTCCGCGATGCACCGGATCTGATCGACAACCGCCGCCTCGATCTCGGGTGCCGGCAACGAGGGCGACGGACAATACTTCCGTCCTCGCTTAATCGCGGTCAAGCAAGTGTAGTAGCGGTACGTCTTTGAGCCGCGGCGGGAGACGTTGTGAACCATCGAGTAGTTGCAGGCCGGACAGTAAATCAAACCCTTCAAGATCGCTTCGTATCTGTTCACCAAATGGTTACCACCGCCGCGAGCATGACTTCGCAACATCGCTCCGACTTCGTCGAACAATTTCTGGTCGACGATCGCCGTATGTTCGCCCGAGTACGAAAGCGTCTTGTGCTTGATGCGTCCGACGTAGATCGGATTGGTCAGCAGTGTGTGCAGCGACGATTTGTCGAAAGGCTTGCCACCCTTCGGCTTTCCGCCTTTCGTGTGCCACAGTTTCAAGCACCAGCCACGCTTGTCCAGCTCTTCAATGACCGGCGTCATCGACTGCATCTCCAGATACATCCCGAAGATCCGCCGCACCTTGGCCGCCTCTTCGACGTTGACGACCAACTTTGGACTTGGCCCCGTCCGGTCTACGTCGTAGCCCAGGACCGGCACACCGCCCGCCCATTTGCCACGTCGTCGTTGGGCCGCGATCTTGTCGCGAATCCGCTCGCCGATGATCTCTCGTTCGAACTGGGCGAACGAGAGCAGGATGTTCAACGTCAGCCGGCCCATCGAGTGCGTGGTGTTGAACTGCTGCGTCACCGAGACAAACGAGACACCGTTGTCGTCGAATGTTTCCATGATCTTGGCAAAGTCCAGCAAGCTAC
Source organism: uncultured Planctomycetota bacterium (assembly GCA_963763175.1). Taxonomy (GTDB): domain Bacteria; phylum Planctomycetota; class Planctomycetia; order Pirellulales; family Pirellulaceae; genus Rhodopirellula. The sequence continues at coordinate 3,608,729 of CAVXOB010000011.1, forward strand.
GACTGAGCCGGTCGACCTTGTAAACGACAACGCAGTCGATCTTACCAGCCGTAATGTCGTCGAGCAGCCGTTTCATGGCCGGTCGATCGACATTGCCGCCGGAGTAGCCACCGTCGTCATACCGGGTCGCGATCACCTTCCATCCCTCCTGCGATTGGCTAGCGATAAAGTTCTCGCCTGCCTCACGTTGGGCGTCGAGCGAATTGAACTCTTGGTCGAGTCCTTCCTCGGTCGACTTTCGAGTGTAGATCGCGCACCGAATCGTCTTCTTTCCGTCTTTGTTTGGAGCGTTCATTGTGCCTTCCTCCCCAACCGAAAGAACGTGAACCCGTTGTAGCTCACACCGGTGATGTCAGTGGCCAGATTCGAAAGCGACCGATATCGCTTGCCCTCGTACTCAAAGCCATCGGTCAGCACCAACGCTCGAATCATCTTGCCCTTGTAGCGCCGCTCCAGAAAACTGCCTGGCGGTGGCAAACGCGGATCCCAATCGATGTAGCCATCCTCGGCAGGCTGAACCCGGCGGGCACGCTGCACCACTTCTTCTCGCGGAGCGGTCACTCGCACGTCCGACGTGGCCGCCAGCTCCTGAGCTTTCTGTTTCGCCCATGGGCTCAACCCACCTTCGTCGATCGCTTGCAGACGCCAACCGATCCGGCGAACCAGATACTTCTTGTGGCGGCTGCGGCACACGTCATCGAACAGCTCTTCGTACATTGCTCGCAGTTCATTGACCGTCTTGTCGTTGAGCGAAGCGACCGCCAATCGAGTTTCATCTTTCATTGGCTCACCTCTTTGTCTTCGTCGCGCCCCGAGCTTCCCTTTGTCGACTCGTCGGTCCGTTCGCGATCTTGCTGGACCGCATCATCCGCATTGGCAAAGACTGCACGCCCGCGTCGCTGCATCGCGCGGACGAGAATCGCAGCGATCTTGCTGCGTCTGGAATCACACATCATGGAAACCCTCTTCGTTGGAGTGGAAGCGATCCGCGACCGAACTCGATCGCTCCGAAACCGCTTGAGACACAGAGAGCCTCGTTTCGCGACGCGACTCAAGCCGGTCAGGCAGAGAGTTTTCAGAAGTGGCAGAAACAGATTCCATGCAAAACCGTTTCCACCGCCGAACGCCGCTGGCCAGCAATTCGGCAACAGCCAATCGCCGATCCCGTGGCGACAGCTCATCCCCAACAATCAACTTACCCACACACGCACCTCAGCAAGCACCAAGTAACCGGAAGCGACCAAACACTCCCTCCCCGGTTACTTATGCCGCCGATTCCAAAACGCGCGCGTGAACAAGCCGGCCCAACCAACCCGCCACCCAGCACCCCCGCGATCAGGTGTCTGTGACCAAGAATCCGCCCGCCAATCCGAACTTTCGCGGCAAAGCTGACCCGTTAAGCACGCCAAAATGCTAAACTGTGTGCGAAATGCATGTTTTGCTTGGCTGGCGTCGGTCGCTCACAACTTCTCGGAACGTTCAAACACGTTTCCGACCCTGATGTGAACAAAAGGTCGGCATGGTTTCCATGCCGGCCTTTTTTCGTTTTTACGCCGCATTTTGCGGTGTTTGCGAGTTCACCATCGCGCGGCCGCGTTCTTCGTTTCTCTGGCCGCATCATTACCTGGGTTATGAGATCGGGGCTGATTTCGGCTCTCTGGGCCAGTTTTCTTTGTTTCTTCGTTTCTCTGCCGCTCTGGGTTAACGAATGTCTTGACCGCTCAGACGGTCACGACGTGAAAAGGGTTTGACGCGGCAAAACGCTGGGTATTTGAAGAAGCCCGTTTTTGCTACCCCCTAACAAGAGCCGGTCTCTCCGAAGACCACGAGAGAACGCCGGGTAATGCCAAACGGAGAAAACAGAGATAGATCCAAGATCCGTCGGGCGTTCCAAGAAAAACAGAGAGAGTTCTCCGCTTACTCGGACTCAGCTCCGGTAGCGTTCGCGTTCGCGATCCTTTCCGCGGCGTCGTCCATCAGATCAAGCGTGATCTCTTGGTCCGCGTGATGCCAAACAACTCGGCGAAGAATGGTCGGCAGTAGTTTTCTCTGGGTGGCTTCGTCGAGCTTGTTCCAAGCTTCGGCGATCCCGCCCATCTCGTCCGGATCGCTGGCGTTGGGTTGGCCAAGGATTGTGATGATCAGCGTCTCGATCTCATGGCAATGCACGTTGACGCCCGCGCAGGGCGGACGGCCGCCTGCGGTCGCGCGACAGCGATGCGACGAGACTCGCGGGCCGCGTCGGCTCGCATTTCGGCGACGGGTGAATTCGCAGGCTTGGTTTGCGTTTTCGGCTTCGTGCTCATGTTCAAACTTGCGTTGACGGGTTCGGGGTCGTCGGTGTCTTCTTCCGTTTCGCCGGGATCATCGCCATCGGCGTAATTGCCGGCAGCGACGCGAGCCTCGGTATCGTCATCGGCACCCAAGGCGACGAAGGAAACCTCTCCCAGCGTTGATTTGCGAGCGACATAGACCGGCCCTTTGAACTCACGTCCATTCGCGTTCGCCGTTTTGCCTTCAGGGATGAAGACCACCTTGTCGGCACTCGCCCCCAGCGATGCTTGCCACGGAAAACCGTTTTCACTGGTCGCGATCACTTCTTGAGCCGTTGCACCAACGCCCGAGATCACCCCGGCCACTTCGAGCGACTTGTCGGTGATCGCAATGTCATCGGTGTGACCGACGATGCTGCCGCGATCATGGTCCTTCAGAATCGGACGAGACTTCCGAGTCACTCTCAGGCCGGCCAAGTCAACGACGACTGGATAAGGCCAACCGCCAAGCCGCATCGCGCCGCCGGTGTACGCAGTCATGGAAAACTTGCGCAGCGACGGCTTACCCTCTTCCGGCGTTTCGGCAGCCGCGAGCGTGATCGTCGCCGCGTCATCACATACGATTCGCAGCGAACTTGGGACGGATTTGGCGTCGGCTTCAAGCGGCGCGTGCTGTGTCTTCGGCATTGTCTTCCGTGACCTTGGTTGAGGATTGGGGTTGAGTTTCATCGCTGGCCGACAGACCAAGCTCACGCATCAGCGACACTTCTTTGGCACGCTGTTTGAGTTCCGTCTCCCAATCACGCCCCTGCCGCGCAAATTCGATGGCCAGAGTAGTCGTATGATTGGCGAGACGGATCTTTTGGGCGTTGGCTTCTTTGGCGGGATCGACATGTTCGTGCCCGTCCCAGAACCATTGGTGCTCGAACGTTGAATCGAGCGTGCGAAGCGAGTTGGGTAGATAACCCTCGATGAGAATGGCTTCGCGAAGCCAAGCGATCAGAACGCGATCCAGAATGACGCGAGCAAGTTGTGCCTGCTCAACGCGGATCGACTTGAAGTAGGTTTGGTGGTCGAGACGCCCACTGGCGTAGTTGTAACCGCTGGAATTTCCAGCAGCGACATTGAACGGCATGTTCAAGCAACGAGCGATCTCGTTCAGGATCTCTTTCTTGAACTCGGCATATGTGGTCGAAGGCTGCTCCGACTTCATTTGAGCCATCTTCCATCCGCCGGGCATCGTGAGCAGCATTCGCTTTTCAAGCTCAATGGGCTCGAACGGTTCGGCGGAATCTGCTTCACCATTCGCCGGAGCGTCGGTGTACAGGATGCCGGCGAACTCGGCGGCAGTTTCGGCAGCGGCAAGTACGGCAAGCGTGAATCGGCGTAGTTGTGCGAATAGAGGCAACGCCGGCATGATGTCGGGAATGCCGCGAATCTGTCCCGGTCGATCGCAGCGGAAGTAGTGCAGCACTGCGGCGGCCGGCACCGTGTCAAACTCTTCGTCGATCGTGAATGTCACATCGCCAGGATGTTCGCGAAGCACGTCGTAGCTGATCGCGTTTCCGTCGGCATCAAACTGGATGCCATCGATGTATCGTGCTCGGTCAGCGACCAACGTTGGCGAGGCAACTTGATCTGCCTCGATCAACCGCAAATCGAGTTTCACTGGCGAATCGACGCGTTCGTTGCTAGTCAGTAGCCCGAACGATTCACCATCAGAAACGCGAGCCAGCCGCATCGTTCGCAGCTTTTCAGCAAGCCCAACCGCTTCTGCCCAAGCGAAAAACTCCGCTTCAACAAAACGATTTGCGGCGTCATCCGCCGTCAACATTTGCAACCGCGGACCAGTGCCAACGACGTCATTGGCGAGAGTTAGCGTGATCCCGCGAGCGTAGCTGTTGTTAGCGACTTCGTATCGCGACCGATTGCGAAGCGTTCGCCTCACATCGGGGCTATTCGCCGCAGCGGACGACAAACCATCGGCCCGCGACCAATGTTTCATGTTGTCGAGCGTCGTATTCGCGGCGTCGTACTTCGCACGCAGTCGCGAAAAGAAGGGCTGCCGGGGTGAGCGTCCCGGCGCGGATGAAGAGCGGGAAGCTCCGCCGCGCCATGCTTGCTCGATCAACCCTGACAACATCTTCAACATCCGTGTTGTAATCCTATTGCCGTCCCCGGCAGCCCTGTGCTCATCGCGACCCAAAGAGAAAGATCAGCCAGCCGACGGCGGTACGATCTTGTTAAAACGCAAACCGCGATTCGGCTTGCGAACTGCGTCCTTGCCAGCGAGATGCTTGTCCGCAGCGATTTGCTCAGTCAGCTTGTGCTGCTCAACCGACCCCGCATCCCCCGAAGCCTTCGCAGGTCCAACAGCGTTGTCACGGATCACATCTTTTAACTCTTCAGGCATGGTTCACGTTTGATTTGAAACATTGCTTCATCCCTGGTTACCTATGCCGTAGCAGACGACACTTGTACGCGAATATTCAGAAAGCCGCGATTTAGTTCCGTTTTCGCTTCTGAAGTTCTTTGAAACTGACTCGCTCTCGTCGGCGAGTCGGTTCCACATCGGTGCCAAACAGCAACGCGCCCTGCATCGACGCAGCGACTGCGCAGCCGACGAGGCAGTCGAGCCAGTGGTTGTCGGGCTGTTCAGGTCGAGCTTTCCATTCGTCGACAGTCCGACCGCGGCCCTCGGTTTTGATGAAGTACTCGGCGGTGATTTGTTCGGCGAACATGCGATGCGTTTCGGGCTGGTTGCCGTAAACGGACAAGGAACCACGATCACCTATTGCGACAGCGAGCCGCGCGTGCGTGAAGGACTTCCACCAATTCGTGTCGTAGATAATGTGGCGGATCGCGCGTTTCCCGTGGACGCTGGGGATTCGCCAGTTCAAACCCACGCGGTCGCCGGGGCGGCGTTTGTATTCGCTGAATGGATTCGAGGACGCACCAACAAAACGACCATGCGAAGGCAATAGGATCGAAGCGTGTGGGCTTTGCCGACAGAACTGGTAAACCACGTTCGTGGAGTGTCCCCAGTTGGCGTCAATCAAGCACCGCCCGATCTTCATTGCCGCGCCATCATCACGTTGCCACTCACGACCAAGCAAATCTTCGGTGAGTGATCCGAGGCCGGCATAGATACTGCCTTCGAGTCCCGTGCCGTCGGCGGCGTTTGCCAGCGTGTGGCGTGCATCGCGAAGGGTGAAATATGCTCGGCTTTGATCGGGATACGCTCCGTAGTCGAGAACGTAGCCCGTGAAATCGTCTTCCCAAGCGGCGACGACATAGAACAAGAGTTTTTGCTGCACGTCAATGAACGCAGTGAGGTGGTTCGCCGAAATCGGAACGCAGCGTCGTTCCAGTCCGTTGATCTTGTCAGCGACTTGCTCGGCGGTGAGTTGGTCGGCATCGACGCGTTCTTCCGGCAATGGTTCGTTTTGATATTCGGCGAAGAAGGCAGCTTCGTCTTGTAGTTTCAAATTCATCGCGTGCTGAATCGCCGACAGCTCATCGTGATTGAAACGTTCTTTCCAAGCGACGTCGGCACCTTCGTCCATTGCCTGGCGATTCTCGCGATAGAACTCGGTGCCGGCGGCTCCACCATCACCGGCACGCAAGCCCTCGGCGCGGATCTCTGCGTAACGATGCCATAGTGTCTCGTTGGAGGGAAAGGAATTGACCATTCGCGTTCGGGCACCGTTCCATTCCGGGTGCTTGTCGCGATCGAGAATGTTGTCGGCCATATCGCCAGGACGAATGACGGTGCAAGGCATGATGCCAGAGATCTTTTTGCCTGGGCCGGCAAGTCCGAGCACCGCGCCGGCGAGGATCGCTTCGCGGTTGGCGCATTGCGAAAGCGAACGTGCGCTCTCGTCCGTTTGCGGGTCATCGAGTACGACAAGCGACGGGCGAACCGTTCGGCCATCCGGCCGCTTGAACTTCATTCCGCGGATGCGTCCGGTTAGGCCGGCGACTTTGATGATCGCACCGCTCGCTTTGCTATCGGCGATCGTTGGCAACACGACCTCTTTGGCAGTCCAACCGATCTGCGTGCGTTTTCCGTGGTAGAGCTGTCCGTTAGCACGGTTGGAGATGCCGTCCAATGCCTGAATCGGAAAGCAGACTTCGGGATAGTCGGCCAACAGCAATTCGTTGGCGTCTAGTTCGGTTTTGATCGAGTCGAGCATATCGCAGGCGTGCCCTTCATCGCTGCCGATCAAACAGACGAAGTCGCGATAACCATTGAGCACTGCCCAAATGCAGGCAACCTCAGCCAGCGAACTTTTGCCGCTACCGCGAGCCATTGCAAGTGAGAACAGACCGCCACGGACGACAGCTTCTTCGATTCGCTCCATCACCTTCAAGTGATCTGGCGACCATTGCAAATGAAACGTCAGCGAGAAGTACGCTTCACAGAAGTATCGAAAGCTACTGGCAGCCTTTGCTTTGCGTTGCGGATCTTCGATCACCGGCAGGTCACCGATGTCGCGACCGGCCAATGCGATCGCTGCGTTGCGGGCACGGGCTTTGTCTTTGACCTTGCCGTATGGATCCTCGTCGGGCGGCGGCTTCGGACGGTGGCGTTCTTCGACCAGCCAAGCAGTGAATCGGAGAAGGTCAACGTGCGTGCCGTCTCCGATGCGGTTGCCGGCTCGCGTTCGATAGCGATAGAGCTGGCGTTCGTTAATCACCTCACCGAGTGACGTGCTATTGAGCGTCCGGCAGCACTCGCTCGGTTTCATTCGTCGCGGGTCAGTCGCCACGGTGCATCTCCTGTAATAGCCAAGCGGTGTAGACGACCAAGTTGATCGTGCCGTCGACGTTTGTCGGTGCGCCGGCTTCTAGGTCGGCGGCGATTTGTTCCTCGGGAACGCGCTGGCGGAACGCGTTGCTCAACAACTTTGAAAGTTGCTCGACCGAAAGTTTCGTGGGGTCAACATTTTCTCGTTTGCCTTCCATGACGGGATCCGTGGGTTGGTTTGCAACACGCCGCACACGTCGGCGACTGTCGCGTTTGTTTGCATGTTCGGCATCGTCGGCCGCATGTTTTGGCCGGCGACGTTGGGCCAAAATTGGCGTCGTGTGGGGATAAAAAGAAAGCTGGAGATTACTGAAACATTACTGCCGGACTTCGCTTGAGGTGTTCCGAAAGCCATGGCTCCATGTGCATTCAACAAACGAATTCACACGCCTTTCGGAGACCAAACCATGCACGCAAACAACATCGCCTTCAGCATCGAAATCGAAACCCACATGCCCGGCACCGACACGACGCCGATCGGCGGATACCACAACGGTTTGCCGGTCGCCTGGCTGCCGACGGGTTGGAAAGCGGAACGCGACGGAAGTATTCGCACGCCGGCCGGACGGAAACCCTGCGAATTTGTGTCGCCGGTCCTTCGCGGCTACGAAGGACTCGCAAACGTCGAAACCGCGGTTGACGCGATCAAAGAACGTGGCGCACGGATCAACGAATCTTGCGGGCTGCACATCACGGTTTCTTGGAACGGCGACGCCGCGGCCTTGGCCCGCTTGATTTCGCTGATCGCGAATCACGAAAGCGCCATCTACGCTTCGACCGGCACCAAACGCCGCGAACGAACCCACTGGGCGAAACAAATCAAAACGTACGGCAACAAAGACGCGGCAAAGACACGCTGCGAACGGGACCGCTACCACCTTTTGAATTTGACGCACCTCGCCGCCGGCCGAAACCGGATCGAGATTAGGGCCTTTGCCGGCACGCTCAACAAAACGAAACTGATCGGATACATCCAGATGATCTTGGGATTGGTAGAACTCGCCCTCAATACAAAACGCTGCAGCGGATGGGACTACGCCAAGAAGCCGGGCACCAAAAGTTGCTGGGACCGACCGGATGCCGGCCACGGCGAAACGGAACTCAACCGGCTTTTCTACCGCCTCGGGTGGACCAAGGGTTGGTACAAGGGCGAGCTTCGTAACAAACGCTTCGGCGAACTTTCGGTCGGCGATCAAACCTGCGACTGGAACGGAGACACAAACATGACCATCGACCAACTGATCGGATTGCTCGAAGAGTACCGCGACGAACACGGGCCGGACGCCGAAGTGCGTTTGATGACGCAAGAGAACTGGCCCTTTGAAAACCGCATCGCCGGCGTCACCAGCGGCGCGGAGATGAACGAAGCGAGCGAAGACGACCCCAGCGAGTACTTCGATGACCAAGACGTCGCCGAAGATGCGATCGTCTACATCGTCGAGGGTGGCCAGATTTGCTACGGCAGCAAACGGGCTTGGGAAACATGCCGCGATTGCTAATCGCGGCCGTTGAAAGCGAGTTCGGGAAACATTCAAAAACTTTCCCGAACTTCGCTTGCTGTGTCTGAAACCGCATGGCTCATGTGTGTCAACGAAAACGAATTTCCCCTTTCCAACAACGGAGACCCAACCATGGCAAAGAATACCGCTCGAGTCGAAGACGCTTACACCGCCGCGCATGTCCGGGCTTTGACCTTGCTCGAAGACCTTCACCAAATCGTCGAGGACATGCCGGCCCCCGATGCCGACCATCCCATCAATTGGGAACACGTCGGTTCGCTGCAACACCTTTGCGAAAGGCTCAAGGAATTGAAGGACTTCGTTGCTCCGGCCGGCGAATAGCTTCCCGCCCGCAACCTTTCGGCCGCGCTCGCCAGCGCGGCCGTTTCTCGTTGAATCGCCGCCGACGTTGGCCCGTGTCACGCGCTGTTGCCAACGCTCGGCAAACCATCCCGACATCTCTTTCCGGCCCACCGCCGCGAACGTCGGCGAAGCTTGAAAACATCGGAAAAGACTGCGAATTACTGCCGGACTTCGCTTGAGCTGTTTCCAAATGCATGGCTCATGTGTGTTAACGCCAAACGGCAAAACGATTTCAAAACCCTTTTCACGAGAGACAAAACCATGGCAATGAACGAAACGCAAAAGACCAAAGCTGCCGCCCTTCGCACCGAGATGCAAAAGCTCGACGCGGAAACGTACCAAGAGATTCGCCGGTCTTACTACAAGATCGCCGAAGAGCTTCGCCCCTTGGTCGACGCCCTTGAAAAGGCTGACGCGGACCTGGGACCGAACGGACCGCTCTTGGAAGAGCACTACATCTTTTGCGAGATGCTCGACCGGCTCAACAAAAGTCTTCTGGGCGCGGTTGTGTAACCCGCCCGCCGCAAGGCGACCGCCGCGGACGGAACCGCGGTACGACTCGCAAGGACGGAAGCCGAAACGCAATCGGGCGTTGTCGCGGGTGGTTCCCGCGGCCTGACGATGGCAGCCAACCACGAACGAAACCCAAACGGAGAACGAACGATGAAGAAGGCAGACGTGAAAACTGGCGGCGAATATTTCGCAACGGTGACCAATAAGAAAGTCACGGTCCGTATCGACGCGGAGAATTCGAGCGGAGGTTGGGACGCGACCAACCTTTCGACAGGAAAGAAGGTGCGAATCAAATCGGCCGGCCGGTTGCAGGGCTCGGCACGAGCGACCGGGACGCCGGCAACCGAGACGCGGGCACGAAGACGAGTCGCGAAAAAGACGGCGGAAGCCACGGGCGGCGAAAAGAAGCTCTCGTGCGTCACAGCAGCGTTGAAGGTTCTGACCGACAGCGGCGAACCGATGAACGCGCAAGAGATGATTGCCGCGATGGTCGACGTCGGCCTGTGGGAAAGCCCTGGCGGTAAGACGCCGCACGCGACGCTGTACTCGGCGATCCTGCGCGACATGAAACGCGGCGATGAAAGCCGCTTCGTCAAAACGGAACGCGGCCGGTTCACGGCGAGAGCATAGGGCGAAGCGATGAAGTTCATTTGCGACGTCCGCAAGGTCACCGACTTGGCCGACGGCGAAACCGCACCGCCGGAACCCGATATGGGTTACGAACTGCGGTCGATCGCCGGCGACAACTTTGAAGCCGGCGTGGTGGAGTTTGTGGTCCGACGCGGAGACGCGATCTTTGCGAGGACGACGGCCGGCGAAGAGTTCGCGGTCACGGGCAAGAACGCCCACGTTTTGGTGCCGCTCGGCTTCTAGTCCGAACGCCGCCGACAACGCCCGACTTTGGCAACGTGCGGGCGTTTCGTCGTGACTGGCGTAACCACGCTGCGCACCCGAGCGACGCGACACGCGGCAACGTCGCGGGCAATTGCAATCCGGCAAAAAACATTCACAAGTTTTGGAATGTTTCGCGGACTTCGCTTGATGTGTCTGCAAACCCATGGCTCATGTGTGGTTGTACGAACGGTTTTTCAAACAACACGAACGGAGAAACGAAATGACGAAGGTGCAAACCTTGAACGCGCGGCCGGTCGAACCGTCCGCGGCTTACGACAACTCTCACCAGATTGCACGCGACCTGCTGCAACACATTTAGTTGCGACTCGACCGAATGATTCGGCCGGACCATAAGGCCTTGCGATGGACGCATGTGCGAGCGTTGAACTTGGTTAACGCTCAACTTTCGGAAGTCGCCGCGCTGGTCGACGAAACCAACAACGCTCGCAACTAGGAAACAGAACGATGAAAACGAATCTCAAGGCGGGCGACCGCGTGCGGCTGCTTTCGATGACCGACGACCCCGATCCGATTCCCGCCGGCACCACTGGAACGGTGGCCGGCGTCTATCCACAAAGCGATTGGACGCAAGTCGATGTCGATTGGGACAACGGTCGGTCGCTGATGCTTTCCATTCCACCGGACGTCGTCGAGCGACTGCCGGCCGACAAAACGAACTGAGGAGAAACCAACATGTCCACACGAGCGACGATCGCCGTCCGCCGCCCCGACCGAACGTACGCAGCGGTCTACCTTCACTACGACGGTTACCCCGAACACACCGGAGAAATTCTGATGCAAAGCTACCAAACTCAAACCGCAGCCGAGGAACTGGTTTCTCATGGTGACTTGCGATGCCTGAATCGCGAGACCGGCGAGGCCGAACGATTCTCAGACGGCGATCCGCCGGCCAAGTTACCGACCAACGACTCGCTGATTGATTTCGCAAAAAATTGCGGTGCTCGATTCGTCTATGTCTTTGACGACGGAGCTTGGTCCTACAAGGAACTCTAGTCACCGCATATTCTCCTCGCGTTTGCCAACGGGGATCGGCGACTCGCCGGTCCGTTCGAGGATTGCTTTCTTGCCGGTGAATCGTTGGTAGCGATCAACGATCACGTCGCAGTACGGCGGGTCGAGTTCCATCAAGAACGCCTTGCGTCCGGTCTGCTCGGCACCAATCAGAGTCGAACCACTGCCGCCGAACAGGTCGAGCACGTTCTCGCCCTTGCGAGATGAATACTGCATCGCCAATACCGCGAGTTCGGCCGGCTTGCCGGTGAGGTGTTCCAGTTTCTGCGGCGCAATTTTCTTGACGTGCCAAAGGTCAGTCGCATTGTTTGGCCCGAAGTACTTGTGGCCTGCACCTTCTTTCCAGCCGTAGAACGCCCACTCATGTGCCCCCATGAAATCTTTGCGGGTCATCACGGGGTGTTGCTTGTCCCAGATGATGGCCTGCGAGAAATACAAACCGGCCGCGGCGAGGACCGGTGGGTAGTTGGCGATATTGGAGAAACCACCCCAGATGTAAAAGCAACGGCCAGGTTCGAGAACACGAGTGATATTGCCGAACCACGCTTTCAGCAATCGGTCGAACTCCTCGTCCGACACGAAGTCATTCGCAAGCGGCCGATCCTTGGCCCGCATCTTCTTCGGGCCTTCTTTCGTCTTGCCTTTGCCAGCCTCGAACGACCAATTGCCGGCCGCGATCGCGTTCTTGCTGCGTGGTTCCACCTTCACGTTGTACGGTGGATCGGTATTACAAAGGTGAATCTTCGCGCCGGCGAGCAGCCGATCGAGGTCTTCGACACTGGTTGAGTCACCGCACAGCAAACGGTGATCGCCGAGGATCCAAAGGTCGCCGGGCTGCGTGATCGCCTCGTCTGGCGGTTCGGGAATGTCGTCTGGATCCGTCAAACCCTGTGTGACGCCGGGATCGAGCAGCTTGGCGAGCTCATCCCCGTCAAAGCCGAGCAGCTCAATATCGAAGCCGGATTCTTGTAATCCGCCGATTTCCAAAGGAAGGAGGTCGTAGTCCCACTGCGCGTTCTCGCCCGTTCGGTTATCTGCGATCCGGTACGCTTTCACCGCTTCGGGTTCGAGGTCCGTTGCGATGTGAACCGGGACTTCAGCGAGTCCGAGTTTTTTCGCGGCCTTGAACCGCGTATGGCCGACGATGATGACGCCAGCGGTATCGACAACGATCGGCTGGCGAAAGCCGAATTCGTTAATCGAGAGAATGACAGCATCAACGGCGTCGTCATTGATGCGAGGGTTGTTCTCGTAAGGCTTGATTCGATCACGCGCCACCTCGTCGCCGGCTTCGTCCGCTTTGTCGTATTCAGCTTCCGTCTGTTCACGAAGAGCATTGATTGCGGTTTCGGCGTCCGGCGTGAACAGCACGCGTAGCGGTCGCGGATGTACTGTCATGAAATTGCCACCGCCGGGATTGAAGTCCGCCCACCATTTGGCAGTCTCCAAAATCTCATCGGGCAAGTCGCGAGCCGAACCCGGTGTTTGACCTTTGCCACGCCGGCCGACATCGATGATGTTCAATCGAGCGAAAAAGCCGTTGGTCAGCATTCGCTGCGAAAGCGATTCGTAAAAGTATTTGGGCGTTGCGGTTCCGTACAAAGTCAGGTGCGGTTGGTCGACATGACCAGCTTCTTTCTGATTCGCCTTCACACGCAGCGGGTAAAAGTCGCCGGCGGATGTGTAGAGCGTCAGCAGGATGTTCGGGATCGACTCGCGGCTGCTATCGCGGTCAAGATTGATCTGGCGTAGCACGCCGTCCATTTCGTCATTTTGAAACAGCATCTTACTACTGCGAGCCAACGCATCTTGAATGCCTTCGCCGGACGCGAACTTGTCGCCCAGCGAATGCGATTCGCCGATCTGAAACAACACCTGCGAATTGACTTTGCGGGGAAACTCTTTGCCAGTGCCGCTGCCCGCGAGAGCCAGCAGATAGATGTTGGTGCGAAGATCACCGGTGGTCGCGACCTTGCGACCAGCGAGGTACGACTGCAGCGCCATCGCTCCGCAAAACGCCAACGCAACGTTCGGATAGGGTGCATTGGCGAGCGTGAAATCCATAACCCTGCGGACGAATCCCGTCTCGCTTTCCCAAGGCACAAACAAATCCGACACGATCACATCAAAAGATTTTAGCGTACCCAATAGAAAATGTCTGGCGTCGTCCGTCGTCACATGCACACGACCGTCGTCCAATACATGATCATTTCGGTTGCCGAGTTCCTTGGCAGCCGCGGTCACATCGGCAATCAGTTCAACGATCTCGATCGTTTCGGTCTCCGGATGCTGGATCGCCCCGGCCGCAGTCACACCAGTGCCCATCCCTAGAAATAAGACCTTCTCCGGATCGGGGTGAAGCAACATCGGCAGTCTCGCTTGCCTTCGTTCACGCATCGCCGCTGTGCCGGTGCCCCCGAGTCGGTAGTGAAGGTTCTGGCGAATGTACCAGGCCTCGCTGTCTTCGCTACGAGTCACGTCAATCCATCCATAGGCAGACTCTCGCCTCGTCAGAAACACCTCGTCAGGGTCGCGTCCCAACTCAGACCATGAAAACGACGCGAACCAAGTCCCCACGATGCACAGAGCCGCGAGAACGACGGCAGCCGATCGCCATTTCAGTGCGTCGATGCTCGCTGGAGAAAGTTGCACCGAAAGCAGAGCGATCAGCAATAACATCACCGCAACGAACAGAAAGCCTGCCCACAAACCGATTGTCGGCAATATGACAAAACTGGCTGCGAGCGAACCCATGGCCGCTCCAATGGCATTGACCATCGCGAGTTTTCCCACGACTTGCCCAGTTGAAAATCCGCTCGCCAATACCTGCCACGTGGCTGGAAAGATCATCCCGCAAATCGTTACCGGCAACATTACATAAACAAACACCAATGCAAAACCACGCAGCAAATGTCCGACGAACGTCTCGCCCGAAACGAAGTACTGCAATCGCGTGACATTTACAAACAAGGCTAAGCACAGACAGCAACCAATCGCAGCTGTGATCCCACACCAAAACAGGAGCTTGCTAGGCTCAACGCGACGCATCAGCAAAGCAACCAAGCCAGCACCCACGGCCAGTGCCAACAGGAATACAGCGACCACATTGCCAAACGTGTAGGTGCTATTGTGAAACACCAACGAGAACAACCGTGTGTAGAGAATCTCAAGTGCCAATGTGGCAAAGCCGCTCAAGGCGGCAATTGCAATCGCCACACTCGTTTGCCTCCCGTATGACTGCGTGTCGTCCTCGCCGAGCTCACCGCGAGTTTCGACGGGGCTTCCATATCCCAGAGTCGTGATGACTTGCGCTGCGTGCTTTTGCGACAACACAATCGCAATTGCTCCCGCGATCACGCCGACCGCCGCCGCAACGTAGCTGCTTCGCGACACTCCTACTTGGACCAATAAAAAATAGGTGCAGACCAACGTCCCGGCCATCGCGCCAGCCGTGTTGATCGAATAGCCGATCGCAGCACTACTAGTCGGCTGTTCCGATACGCGAGCTAGCGTCTGCGACATGAGCGGCAGGGTTGCACCGAGTGCCACGGTGGCGGGGAGCAACAGCAACACGCCGACACTTGCTCGACTAGCAAACTGCCAAGGCATGCTTTCGCTCGACATCCATACGACGATCGCCTGCGACTGTAACATGTTCAGGAGGGTCGGAACGCACATAGCCCAGGCGGCTGCGGCAATCTCGCAAATTCCAAACCATCGCAAAGAATTCCCCGAAATGGAAAGCCTGCCGCCAAAGTAATATCCGATCGCTAGCCCCATGAACAAGCTCGCCAGCACGACACTGCCCGCCAGAACCGTGTGCCCGAACAGTAATCCGGTTTGACGTGTCCACGAGATTTCATAAACCAGTGTGGTCGCACCGGAAACGAAGAACAGCAAGTACAACGGCAACGCGTGACACGATTTTGCTGGCATCTCTCGTCTTTAAGTGTCGGTAGTTGATTGCAAGGTGCTTTGAGGCACACTTCAACGTATCGAAAACAACGTACCATCATTCCACGTGCATGCCATTGACCGTTCGTGCAATATCTTCAAACGCCTTTGCCGCAATGTCGCTCGGCTCTCCGAGCTGTTAGCCAATATCGCGCTTTCCGAACGCTTTCAGCTCGGAGAGCGGAGCTTCAATCGCCACGAAAATACATGGAAGTTGGAGCGAACTGACCTAGAACATGTGGCGTCATTGGAAAAGGATCTCTTCAAGGGTGACACTTGCGATGAGGAGGATGTTCCGCCAATTCCACGTCGTCTGATTCGCGGTCGGGGAATTCGATTGTCCGACGGCTGGTCGCTTGATGGTGCCATTGTCCAAACAACCGTCACGACCGGACTCCGGTATGGATTGGATATATCCGATTGCAGCGATTTGACTTGATATCCGATCCTCGCCGCGTCGATGCGACACGTAGGCTGGTCGATATCAATCACATGGAGGTGAATCCGATGACCACGTTCTCGAAGACCGGCTTTTTAACCCGGCGGACCAAGCGTTCGCTGCTGCTCGCGTCCTTGGGGCTTACGACAACTCTCAGTTTCACGACCGGGTGCCAGACAATGCGGCAACCAGGCGTAAACACCGATCCTGTGCCATTCAACGACAGCATCAATGCCTCCGCTGCGGACAAGGAGCAAATTTCAGACGGTCAGGAAAGCCTCGTTCCGACACCACCCGTCCAACCGGTTGGCTACACCGACGATGTCGTTGTTGTCCCGCTGGACGATCTGACCTCTGACGCTGACGGCATGGTCGCTGACGACACTTCGATGCAACTTGGGGACCCGGCGGCGCTCGATCCAATCCAGGGCGAAGTCGATCTCGCAACGCCAGTGGCCGACAATTTCAACGCTCCGCCAGAGCAACTCTCAGGCATCACGCTCGAAGCGATCGAGTCGATCGCCCTGTCGAACAACCCAACAATCGCAGAGTTGGTCGCGACGACTCAAAAAGCTGCCGGATTTAAAACACAAGTTGGTCTGCGAGCGAACCCCACGATCGGATACAACGGCAACCAGCTTGCCGATGTGAAGACCGATCAGCATACGGTGTTTATCTCTCAGACAATCATCACCGCAGATAAGCTGCAGCTCAACCGCAATGTGCTCAACGAAGCCTTACGTGCGCAGCTATTGCAGTTGGAGGCTCAAAAATACCGCGTCGCGACGGACGTTCGGATTACCTTTTATACTGCCCTCGCCGCCCAACGGCGACTGAGCCTCATCGGTGATTTCCAATCCGTCGCTGACAAGGGACTGGAACTCGCGGAGCTGCGTAAGCAAGGCCAGGAGGGATCTCAACTTGACGTCGTGCAAGCGGAGGTTCAAAAGAATGAGATCGACCTGTTGCTGCAACAGGCTGAAGTCCAGTACCAGGCAGCTTGGCGTGAACTGGCGGCCCTCGCAGGTAGTCCTGAAATGCAACCGGTCCCACTGTTGGGTGATTTGCCCACCGAGGCTGCCGACTTGGACTGGCAGGAGGTCGCGTCGATGATGGTCGTATCGAGTCCCGAGTACGAAGCCGCCCGGGCACGGGTGTCCCAGGCGAGAGCCAACATCAGTCGTCAGGAAATTCAAAAGATCCCGAACCTGAACGTGAACCTCGGTGCTGGGTCGGATCAAGCTACCGGGACGGGACTCATCAATCTCGTCGTCGGCGTACCGATCCCGGTATTCAACAGGAACCAAGGAAACGTGTCGGCGGCGATGGCGGAGTACATCCGCGCCTGCCGCGAGGTGGAGCGAGTGCAAAACTCGATTAAAGCACGTTTAGCGGTGGTTTCGCGAGATTATGGATCGTCTCGTGTCGCGGTGGACCGCTATGCCCGGCTAATTCTCCCAAATGCGGCTGAGTCGCTTAAATTGGCTGAGGTCGCATACAAAGCGGGCGAAACGAGCTTTGTCCAAGTCCTGGTGGCGCGGCGGACCTACTTTGATACGAACTTAAGGTACGTCTCTTCACAAGCGTTGCTGGGCCAGGCTCGCGCCCAAGTCGACGGATATGTACTCACCGGTGCCCTGAACCCCGTGTTCGACGGCAGTGGCAGTGCGAGTTTACGTGGCCAAGCACTCAGTCAACAGTAATCGTCTAGCGGGCGACCGTCCGCAGCAGATACGTGTAAGAGTCGTAGGATGAGACCGTTGTCCCGTCCTACGGCTAGCCTGCTTGCTTGGAATAGCGATCCTAAGCAAGCCAAGGTACATTGCAGCATTATCTATTCCATCATCCCCAAAATCAGAAACAACAGGAAGCCGATAAAGAAGGTGGCGGTCGCAAGTGGCGTTTCTGGTTCCTCGTGAGCTTCGACAAGTAGTTCTTCTGTCACTAAATAGAGCAGTGCTGCCAATCCGAACGAGAGCACGATTTCGATGACTTCTGGCGACGCACCTTGCAATGCTACCGAACCGACGACGGCGCCAATCACTACCAAGGAGAAAAGCAACGAGGTCGTCAGAATAATTCGACCACGACCTGATCCAGCTTTCGCCATTGACGACGCGACTGCCAATCCCAGCGAAAGTAACTCGACTGACAGCGCGAAGGTCAACAATCGACCAGCAGTCGCTCCAGCGGCAAATGTAATTCCAATCAGTAGTCCATCCAACGCGATGTCGATACCGACGGCCACCAGCAGACCCGTTGTGTCTCGATTGTCAGCCTCATCGTTGCCACTGAATCTTTTCGTCAGCCAACGAATACCAAGCATCACCGCGACGCCAAGCGAGAATCCGAGGGCAACTTCGTATGGCTCATGCTTCGCAACGATCTGCGGCAGCAACTCGACCGCGACCACGGAAAAGACAACTCCTGCAGCCAAGTGCTGAATGTAGCTTCGAGCCATTGCTTGGGGCGGTCGAAATGCTGCAACGACAGCACCAATGAGCGCAGCAAGCATCGGCAACAGCGAAAACATCAGCACGTTTGCAATTTGGTCACTCATTTGGCACTTTCCAACTTTTAGTGATCGTGATCGCCATCATCGTGATGGGTTTCAAAGCCGTTTAGCTTCAGCCATCCCACCAGTTGTTCAGCGATCTTATGATCGGCAACGTGAACGTCGCGCCAGGTTGGTGCGCGGAAGGCAATGTCAGAATGCCCGCCATGCTGGTCAACGCGAACCTCCACGCCCAGCTTTTTGAGCGTATTAATCATCTGTGTTTCTTCAGCCGAACCGTTGCCGTGCATCTCCTTCCACTTCACCATCCGGAATTCGACTACTTCCGGCCCCTTAGCGTAGGAGGGATCGGCATGGCTATGAGAGACGTCGAAGCCTGATTTTGAAAGCCAGCTAGCCCATTGCTCAGCCATCTGATGGTCCTTTACCTGCATCTCTTTCCACTGCGGTTGGCGGTAGGACACGTCGTTGTGACCCGAGTGACTGTCCTGCTTGACTTCGCAACCGAGCTTTTTAAGCGTCGCGGCCAACTGAGTGGCTTGGTTGGCGTCATCCACATGCTGCGACTTCCAGTCCGGCAAGTAGAACGCGAGTGTTTCGCCGCCGTGCGAGTGATCGCCGTGGTCGTGATCATGGCCCACATGGTCATGATCTTCGTGACCAGGCTCTTGGGCCGGCAGGTTGGCAGCTCCGAGTGACAAAGTCCCGACTGCGGCAAGAGCGAGAAGAGATTGTGCGAGAGTTAGAGTCGTTTTCATTTTAGTTTCCAAAGGTTTGAAGAAGGGGATATCGTGTTAGTAAATGCACGTCCGAACGCGATGCAAACATAGTTGCAATGCGCAGCATAGAACGCCTAAACGTTTTTGATGGGGGACATCCTGTCGCCGAAGAGTGGGCGATACTACGTCAGCGTGATTTCGCTACAACACGGTTACAGCGATCGCTACGGCGAGGAGTGGCAGCTCAAATCTGCCAAGATTGCTGCAGCGCGCAGCGATGCCCCACGAGCGTGAAAGCACTTCGGGGTTCAAACGCGGCTCGATTGAAATGGGATGCGTCCACGTTCGATACGAGACGCAGTTGGTCGATCGCCACAAGTGACATCACGGCAGCGAAGTCAAGATGCTGGACGGGGCGGGCCATCACGAATGTGCATGACCCCTCATCACAGGAATGCGTATGATCGCTTGGTGACTGTGTTGGATTATCGCAACCGACCCAAACGGCTACGAAACCGTTGATCAGACTTTCAGTGTGCTCGTCGACACCATCATGAGTGTGGGAATCGTCATGAGGGCTCGAAGCATCGCAGACGTCCGCCTGAACGCACGTGCTGTGCTCGTGCCTGTGATGCCCGCAACATCCAAACAGCGCATGTACGTTGAATGCAACTAATGTTAGCAGATGGATGACAGTCGAAAACAAACGCGAAAACCAATGGCGTGAGTGACGAAGGGTAGAACTCTCGACTGGCAGAATTATGCTGATTGTCCCGAATGGGGTCAATCCCAATCGGTTTGTCAGATTGGTGCATGACGTATCTTTGACTTGGCCTTCACGGCCACTTCAGGCCCTCTCTGCCTCCTCGCGAGAAGCAGGCCGACCCCCTTGACGGGGGTGCCGCATAGGTGTCTACTGAGGAGATAGTGGTGCCATGCTGCCACATTCCCTTCGTCCCCATCTAAGGCAGGACTCGTGCTATGAATCGGTTCATGTTTTCTTTAAGTGGAATGGCGTTTTCGTCTCTGATGGTGCTGTCGGCTTTGCCCGCCTTCGCGCAGCACCTGCATCAACATGGTGGACACTATGATGTTCATCAGAACGTTCAGCACGGCCACGATGCCGCTGGGCACCTAACGGACAGTTGGGGTCATCACATCAATGGACATGGGCAACATACGGGCTCGACTGGTGTCTACGAGGACGGGAGCTATAGCGTTCCTCGGACGTATCACTATCCGTATCAATCTTCGTATCCGACCTACGTGACACCCTCGGTCGCTACGCCGACGTACTACCCCAGCGTCAATAGTGCGACTCCGACCGTCGTCGTGCCCTCGCCTCCACCTGCCAGGGTGGTTTCTAATAAAGTCCCGATCGCATCGCCGAGCAATTCCATTCCCGGCAGAAGTACGAGTGGTGGTACTGTGAAGCTGTCAAATCCACTGAACTCGGGCGGATCAATCAGCTATTCCTTGAACCAATATCCCTATACCATCAAGCCAGGTGAATCGCAGACGATAAAACTGACCAAAGAATGGACCATCAAGTTCGACAACGGACTGAGTCGTGAGGTTGTCTATCGCTTAGAAGACGGTCAATACAAGTTCACGGTCAACCCTCAGTCGGGTTGGGATCTCGCCAAAATCGAAGAGGAACTTCCAAGTGCCCCGGTCACAATGGACGGCCCACCGCCCAGCCTTGTCGGCAATACGATCCCTAGGCAATAGTGAGAAGCTGCCGTTGCCAGCTAGATGCCAAAACGCGTCGACGAATGTCGGCGCGGCAGCCATCGGCACGGTTCAACTCGATTGGCAACATGCAGCAGTCCGTCTCGTGTACGCTTAGGTCGAATGAGCTGCAATCAGCCGTGTAATCGAGAATTGTATTGCGTTGACATGCAATCCGTGATGATGCAGACGGATGTTTATCTGGTACGAAGCAATCGCAGCCCATTGGCGATTACTAGAAGCGAGGCTCCCATGTCGGCTGCGATAGCTGCCCACAACGACGCGAACCCTGCGAAGGTCAGGATCACGAACAGCACTTTGATGGCAAGTGAAAACACGATGTTCTGGCGAATGATGCTAAGCGTGCGTCGAGAATGGTGGATTAGCCATGGCAGCTTCGAGAGATCGTCGGACATCAAAGCGATGTCAGCGGTCTCGATAGCTGCATCGCTTCCGGCGGCTCCCATCGCAAGGCCAAGTGATGCACGGGCGAGTGCCGGTGCGTCATTAACCCCGTCTCCGATCATGGCGACGTATCCGTACTTCTCGACCAGCCGTTCGACGGCTGCGACTTTGTCTTCGGGCAGTAGTTCAGCATGGACTTCGTCGATACCAGCTTCCTTCGCAATCGCTTTAGCAGTTCCTTCATTGTCGCCGGTCAACATGACCAAATGCTCGACACCCGCTTCGTGAAGCTGACGAATCGCGTCGCGAGTTTCTTTGCGAATGGCATCTGCCAGTGTGATAAGACCGCAAACATGTTCCTCATTGCCAACAACCACGACGGTTCGCCCTGCTTCCTGCATCGACTCAAGTTGCTCGTGAACTTCGGGCGTCTCCTGGCCCCGCTGTTCCAAGTAGCGATGCGATCCAAGCCAAAAGGCTTTTCCGTTGATAACGCCCGCCGCACCTTTGCCTTGGATCGTTTCAAAGTTGTCGGCGGCGAC
The DNA here is from genome assembly GCA_963763175.1 of uncultured Planctomycetota bacterium. Taxonomy (GTDB): domain Bacteria; phylum Planctomycetota; class Planctomycetia; order Pirellulales; family Pirellulaceae; genus Rhodopirellula. The sequence goes on from CAVXOB010000011.1 coordinate 3,630,418, forward strand.
CAACTCAATGTTCCTGCGTTTCGCTTCATCGACAATTGCCCGTGCGAGCGGATGATTGCTGTTGAGTTCCAAAGCACCGGCTCGCATCAGCAGTTCGGCTTGGTCGTGTCCATTCATCGGCACAACATCCACCACAGCGGGCGCTCCCTGCGTGAGCGTGCCTGTTTTGTCCATCGCGATTGCTTTCAGTTGAGCCGGTAACTCGATGAACACTCCACCTTTGATGAGCACACCGTTTCGGGCAGCCGCCGCCAAAGCAGCAACAACGCTGACAGGCGTGGAAATCACGAGGGCACAAGGACACGCGATCACCAGCAGAACCAGCGAGCGGTATAGCCACACGGACCAATCACCGCCGAAAACCAACGGCGGTATCAGCAGCATCAACAGAGCCACGATCATCACAGCGGGCGTGTAAATAGCCGCGAACTTTTCGACCCACTTCTCGGATGGAGCACGCTTGGAACCAGCATCGCCCACCATCTTGATGATGCGAGCAAGCGTCGTATCGTCGGCAGCTTTGGTCGTTTCAATTTCCAACAGTCCGTCACTGTTGATGGTTCCGGCAAAAACCTCGTCGCCCAACTCTTTTTCAACAGGAACGCTCTCTCCGGTGATCGGAGCTTGATTGACGCCGCTAGTGCCGCTGATAACTCGACCATCAAGCGGTATCTTCTCACCGGGACGCACAATGACTGCGGAACCCACGGGAACGTCCGCCGGAGCCACGTTGCGGACCTGACCCGTTTCATCGCGAAGATGGGCAATCGGAGGCGACAGGTCCATCAAAGACGCAATCGCTCGGCGTGCCCGGCCAACACTCCACGATTCCAGCAACAGGGATAGCGAAAACAAAAAAGCGACGGTCGCGCCCTCGAACCATTCGCCGATCAGCACCGCTCCAACGACGGCCACCGACATCAACAAGTTCATGTCGGGGCGAAACGAGATGAGTGACCGCCATGCTTTCGGCAGCACCATCAAAAGCCCGGCCAAAATGCCGATGCAGTACAAAGCGATCGACGCCCACGGTACGGATTCCGACTCACCGGCAAAGGTAAGTTGCCAAATCAACCCGGCCAATCCGAACAGCCCACTTACCGCAGTCAGAATCGAACGCTGATGCAGTTGCCAAAATGTTTGGTCTTCACCCGCTGCACTGCCGCCTCGCCAAGGTTCGGATTTGAGCCCAGACCTCTCAACGGCAGCCAGCACATCCGCCCGCGAAATGTCCAACGACGACGTATCGACGTTCAGCTTTCCATTAAGCAAATCAAAACCAAGCCGGTCTTGATCGCCAATCAACGGTATCAACTCACGTTTGAGCAGCGATACTTCTTCGGCACAGTCCATGCCGTGGATTCGTAAATTGATCGGTTCGTTGAGAGGGTCATTCATTCGTTCGTTTCAACCTCAGACGGAGTTACATGCCAAGCGTCACGCCCTGCTTCAAAGGCTTCCCAAGCGACGTATGGCACGATCAACAGTGCGGCCACGGGATCAGCCCACCACCAACCTTGCCACTGCACCAGTCCGATACCCACCAGCACCACGATGGTTTGATACTCGCAAATCATCGTGTCGATTGCGTCGTATTTCAGCGACGGCGAATCGGTCTTCTTGCCATAGTGGTACTTTGCCCAAGCCAAGATCGGATTGACGAACAACGACAACAGCAAGATGCCGATGCCCCACCAAGACATATCTGATTTTTCACCACTGACGAACTTACTGATTGCTTCGTAGCAAATGAACAGCACCGCGATCGTGAACGCGCCCGCTAGAACACTTAACGCAATCTTTTTACGTTTCAAAACGTCCCGCTGGCTGATGCCTTTCTCTTCACCGTGTAACCGCCAAATCATGAACGCTGCTGAGTTGGCCTCGACAATACTATCGACTCCCCAACTGATCAGCGCCGAGCTACCCGTCATGAATCCAGCAGTCATCGAGATGGCGATCTCGGCTAGGTTGTAAACGAGACTTGCGGTCTCGACGTAACGACCTCGACGAAGGCCACGCTCTTGTTGTTCGTTATCCATAGAAAACTATCCGGTTAAAGTTCAAAACACAGTCTTGCCCATTTGAGAAAAGTAGAAAGCTGAAGGGTTTCTGCAATATGCTCATTGCGGCACCGCATCTCGAAAATCCGCCGAATTGTTAATGGCTAGCGAATGATGCACGAACGACTTCAGTTCGCTTATCTCCTTTCTTCCTGCGACCCGCTGGACCTCTTTACCGTTAACAAAGATCAACAACATTGGGTAGCGATCTACGCCATACTTTTCTTTTGTGAAAACGTTGTCTTCAATGTTTAGCTCCGCGACTTTCACCTGATCTGCGAGTACTTCCGCTAGTTGGCGGAGCGTCGGCTTCATCTCAACGCAAGGGACGCACCACGGTACCCACATCTCAACCAGAACCGGAAGTTCGCTTTCGAAAACTTCTCGTCCAAAGTTGCGGTCGGTTAGATGCACCGGAGTCATGCCCGCCGTTTTGTCGATTTTGGGCACATTCGATTGATACGAATAGCAACCCGCTATCAAAGTCACGAAGCTGAACAACGAAGTGATGGAAAGTATCTTCATCGGAGAAATCTTTAGCCTAAAAGTCGAAAAGTGGCTGGGGGCGAGCGTTCTCGCAGGCTGGCAAAGCGCGCCCATCATGCCCCCAGCCACCACGATCAAATGGGCGATACGCCCATCCGGGCTGTGGAGGCTTGTGGCCCATTTTAGCTTCGTAGGTGGCGGCGAATTTATCGAATCGTTTGGGACTACAAACGAAGCACTGCGATTCGGGGCGTGCATGCTCATCGCACCAGTCGCCAGCATCCTTGAACTTCGATACCAACGTCTTGTCACACTGCGCATTCCTCTTCAGGAACTCCATGCTCGGCACACCACCATCCACCGTGATCCACGTCAGTGGCCGCGACTGGATCGGCGGCCCCGTCCAATGCTGTCTCGCTTTTATTGCATCCGGCCAACGCGAGTGCGCCGACCAATACCGTCAACGTGGAAGCACGTGTCGCTAAAATCCAACTCATCTTTATCTTCATAACAAAACTCCTTCCGCAGTGCCGAATCAAGGGGGAAAACTAAACCGTCACGGGTTCGGGCGATTGCTTGTGTTCGGGCTGATGCCCTGGCTCAAGTTCCTGCTCGACCTCGGGATCGGTCGGTTCATTAGGCTGACGATGATGACCGTCATCATCGTCTCCATCTCCATCAAACTTCTCTACTGGCATATTGAAGACGACGTAGAGCACTCGAAGAACGAGCAAGCTCATCACCATCGCGCTGCACACGCCACCAATCACGACCGTCGCAAGTGGTCGCTGACCGTTGACGGACGGCTCCGCTGGATGACGCTGTGGACTCTGTGTTGGCGCATCAACAATGGAATGACTCATCATAAGACTCCTGCTGGAAAAAGATTGGACAAGCTCAAAAAGCAACCGTTGCGATCCCGAGCACGAACCGAGGATGCAGGCCAACCAGAAAGTTCAAATCAAAACGCGCAGCGTCTAGCCAAGGTTGGTGACAGCAGCAACGCAGTTCGCTGGTTAGCGAGCGGTGGCCAGCAGTGGCCTAGATCAAGAGAGAAGCGTGCGCCAGACGCACCGATCGTCCCGTGGGCAGATCAAGTCGGCGAGGCTGCGCCTCGAACCGAAGGACAAAAGTCTCAGAAAGGTCAAGGGTGTCCAGACTGAGTGGTACAAAGTCCAGCATCCACTGAACGTCCACGACGACCCGATGATGTGTTTCCGGCGTGATCTGGCACTCGCAGCCGCCTTCACAAGGACAGGGGGAATCCGCAGGAGGCACATCTCCTTCACCGCAAGGCTTGTCATCGCTTTTGCAACAGGAATCTGAATGCAGCGTCCCGACTTCGGCTCCTAATCCATGCGCATATTCCCCACCACCGGCACAACAAAGCGGGCAAGCAATCACACGAAGTGCGATGAACGACAAGAGAAGAAGGCGGAACATTAAGAAATTGGCGAATTTCTGTGACGAAAAAACGGACTGGAGCACTTTAACTCTACGCCACAAACGGCTTCTGAGCAATAACCAAGACTTGGCTTGGTCAGTATTATCGGCAAAATGTGTGAAAATATTCACCCTATCAATGTCGCAAAGCATTGACGATTGGCACGGTCGCGGCTTGCACTGCGGGCGCTAAGCCAGCGGCAACGCCGACGATCAGTGAAACAGTGGTTCCCATGATGGCCAATCCGAGTGAGGGACGAAAGGCGATCGTCGCACCTTCTGCGCCGATGGCGAATCCGCCGAGGCCCAGAGCGGCGAGTGCTAGCCCGGTTCCAGCGATACCGCCGACGAGACACAGAATTGTGCTTTCGGCCAGAACTAATCGTAGCGCTCGCATCGGTCGGACGCCGATCGTTTGTAGGACCGCGTACTCTTTGATTCGATCTTGAACGCTCATCACGGTGGTCGTGGCGACGAGTGATATCACCAACCCGACGCAGGCGTAGCCGAGCCAGTGGGCAAAGCCGATCAAGTCGACCAAATCCGAAAGCGTGCTGGCTTGGAATGCGCCTTTGCGTCGCGTTTTTGTTGCGACGGAACCGGCTCGCAACTTGGCATCGATCTCCGTGGCAACGCGATCAGCGTCGGCGTCGTCGGTCAGAAAGACTTCATGCTGTGTGACCAGTCCGGCCGCATCAAGTCCGCGAGTGTATTGCAGGAAAGCGAGACTCGTATAAATTAAGTTTTCCTCTGATGGCACGTTCGATTCAAAGATGCCCGCGACCTTCACCGAAATGTCACCGATGGAAAACTGGTCGCCCGCTTTGAGTCCGCGACGCTGAGCGACATTGCGACCAACGATTGCGGCGTCACGTTGCGAGGTGAATTGCTGCCAATTGCCGCTCGTCAATTTGAGCGGTCGCGACTTTTGAATCTGTTCGGGATCGGCTCCATTGAACACGACAATGTCGAGGCTCGCTCGGCAATTGTTTGTCCAGACCTGTATCGGCATCACATCGCGAACGCCGGGGAGTTCTTTGATTTTCTGCGAATAGTCTTCTGGCAAACGGCTGGTCGTCGGGCAAAACCGATTCTCTTGGAACACGATCAAGCTGCGATCGGCGTCTGAGCCAGTGGTCAAGCGATGCAAACCTTCCTGAACTGAACCGACAAAGCAGAACACGAACATCGCCACCGCCGCGCCGGTAACGGTCAGTAGCGTTCGAGTGCGGTGACGCCACAGGGTTTTTAGAACGTAAGTGAACATTTGAGATTGCCGATTGAAGATTGAGTTGGTGGACAAGGAGATGGCGGTCAGGCGAATTTCTTGATGATGCCAGAATCTTCTTCACTCCCAGTTCCCACCTCCCAGATTCTTCTCTCCCCAACTCCCACCCTCTCCTCGTCTTCGTCTTTTTCTAAAAACTTCCCGCGATCAAGTACCAATTGTCGAGACGCAATCCTAGCCGCATCGCTGTCATGGGTGACCATCAATAGGGTAATATCCAGTTCCTTATTGAGTCGCTGAAGCAGGACTTGAACTTGATCGCTCGTTTCCGTATCGAGACTGCCCGTGGGCTCATCGGCGACGACAACTTTCGGATGCGCAACGATAGCTCGAGCGATCCCGACTCGCTGTTCCTGACCACCTGACAACTGGCGTGGGTAGTGGTCGGCACGGTCGCTCAAGCCGACCGCTTCCATCGCCAATTCAACACGTTGTCGTCGCTGCAAGGAAGACAGTTTCAATAGCAACGTTGGCAGCTCAACGTTTTCATACGCGGTTAGTACGGGGATGAGATTGTGCGTTTGAAAGATGTAACCGAGGTTTGACGCTCGCCAATCGGCTAGTTTACTTCTTGAGAGATTTGTGATTTCCGTACCATCGACGGTGATGGTTCCTGAGTCCGGTTGGTCGATGCCGCTGACGAGATTCAAGAGCGTACTCTTTCCAGTCCCACTCGGTCCCATCAGCGAAACGAAATCACCCGTCTCGATATCCAAGTCAATGTCGTCCAAAGGCGTGATTGTCTCATCGCCCTTATGGAAGCTTTTGCAAACGCCACGCAGTTCTACCAATGCCATGTTTTTACCTTCGTGAGTATAGGAGGGGGAGGTGGGAGTCAGGGTGTGCCGGAGCCAGGGTGTCAGGAAGAGATTTTTCGTGTCTCCTTGCTTCACCTTCTCCTTGTCATTCAGACTCCCAATCTTCTTACAAGCCAATAGTTTGGTCGTCGCCGGTCACGTTGACCGGGCTGTTTTCGGTAAGTCCATCAACACCGCTGGCAATCAGTTTGTCAGTGATGTTCAATCCTGATTTGATTTCCACCAATCCGCCCGCGCTCGCACTACCAACTTCGACGGCTCGCCGCTGAGCAAGTTCGTATGCGTCAACGACCCATACATAGCCGCCCGAGTCATCTGGTTGAATAAGTTGCCCTGGCGCAAACAGTCGTTCCGTTTCTGTCGCCTCGTTTTTCACGTTCTCAATGACCGGGGCCAAAAACGTCGCTGTGACAAGCATTTCGGGACTGACCGTGGATGGTGGGTCGATCAACTCGACCTTCACCTCCAGTGTATTTTTTTGAATGTTCGCAGAACTGGTCGCTTGCAAGACACGGCCTTTGATAATGCCAGTGGAGGATGCCGTTTCGATTTCCACCGGTTGACCACGAGTCACCATCGGAACGTCTTCAAGTCGTACGTCCGCGCGCACCTGCAATCGGGCGGGGTCGTACATCTCGATCACTGTGCTGGCATCCTGTCCGGCCGTCGATTGCAGCCCCATTACGCGGGTCCCCGGCGATGCGACCAATCGCATCACGCGTCCACGCATCGGAGATCGAACCACATTACGTTCCAATGCCAACTCGGCCAGCTTTCGTTGTAATTTAGCTTCATCTCGTAACGCTTCCGCAGACTGAACTTTGGCTTCCGCCTCCTGAACCTGCCTTGTTTCTTCGACCAACAATTCAAGCTGCCGACGAAGTGCATTGACCTTTTTCGCCAACGCATCGACTTCCAGTTTCAGGTTAGGGCCGCGTTGCTGCAACTCTTGCAATCCAGCGTGGGACACAGCATGATCGCTTTCTGCCCGCTGAATAATTCGTTCTGCGATGGCTTCCATGGCGAGCTGTTTTCCAGTCAAGCTACCGTGCGTGAACTTCACTTGAGCTTCTGCCGCATCAATCATGAACGGCAGCTTTGCCAACTCCGTCTTTGCCTTCGCCAGCGAGCTTTCCGCGTCAGCAAGCGGCACCTCGAGGTGCAACGGATACTCCCGTCGAATCTTAGCGGCACTCAACTCCGCTCGTACCCGGTTCAGTTCGCCTTCGCGAATCGCAAGCGAATTATCCGCCTGCTGAAGATTCAACTCCGCATCAATCGAAATCAACCGGGCGATTGGCTCTCCTTTGGCGACCTGCTGTCCCTCGACCACCAACAGCTCTTCGATCACCCCCGGCGCGAGAGCCGCCACTCGGATCGCCGTTGGTCTTGGTTCAATCCAGCCGGGCGATTGAAATAACGTCGTTCCGGCTTGTTGAACTTCTGCACGTTTGACAATCACGGGAACAACCGTCACCGATTGCTGCGGCAACATTCGTCGGCCCGCCGCAGCACCCAGCAGGCCAAGAAAGCCCAACAGGATGCCGATCGGCAAGACGTAGCGGGTCACCCAGCGTTTGCGGTGCGGCTTGATTGATACTGATTTGTGCTGGGGCGAACGATCGAGTGCCAGTTGACTGAGATCGAGGGGAGCGTTCATCGTGAAGGAGTCCGGGAGCGAGAGGGTCTGGGAGCGAGGGAGTCCGAGAGTATGGAAACCAAGAAGACAAGATCGGTGTCGCCTATACTCGCCCTCTCCCAGACTCCCAGCTTTACTTAAGGTCGCACAAACAGTTTGCTGGCCGCGACCGTCAAATTACCTTCGTCGTCGCGTTTCGCCTTGCCTTTGACAACAACGGTGGACAGTTCTTTGATGTTGAGAAACTCGCGTGCATCCTGCGTCACCGGTTTGCCGTCTTCGTTGACAATTTTGACTGTCGCGATGTTGTCCTTCACCTGATCCTGTGTGCAGCAGTAATCCCATGGTGTCGGACATCCTTCGTCTGCCGCGCAGTATTCGACCTTCGGGTCGACCACGGTGAACGCCGCTAGCCCCTCGACGAATGGCTTACTCGATCCACCGATGACGCCGACCAATGTGATTTCTTGACCATCCTCGGTTTTCTGTTTCGCTTCACCGACCGGCATCGCGCCAGCCGGTTCGGTCTCCGTTTCGTACGGCGTCTTGCCGGAATCCAGGTCGTACCGATTGTGGCTCGGCCCATCGGTCATCGCAGTCGTGTCTTCCTTGCAACCAGCAAAAACAAGAACCACGCCAATTAAAAGTAAATTCAGTTTCATCATCATTCTCCAAAAGTGACAGTGTTAAATCTGCAATCTCAAATCAATAATCCGCAATCCATTCAGACCGCTTTCAAACTCGTTGCGACTTCTGCTCGCAACGCTTTTAACGCCGGGGGCAACGCACCGACGACACCCAGCAACAACCCAACGCCGCAACCGATCAAAATCGCGACGCTGTCAATGCGTAACGTGAACGCGCCCATCGTAAACCGCACCGCCACACCGTTGAGCATCGTCAACGCGATCACTCCGGACAGTAGCGACCCGGCTGCTGCCAACAGGACTCCTTCTTGGACCAAACTGATCAGGATCGCACGGCGGCGGAATCCAATCGCTTGCAACGTCGCAATCTCGCGAATTCGTCCTGCGACCGCGCCGTACATCATGTTCAATCCGGCGAAAATTCCCGCACCAGACACCAGCACGACAACGAACCAAGCGAGTATCCGCACCGGCTTGTAATGCTGTTGCAGCGTGGCGTAATAATCCGTTTCGCGAATCGCGCGTAGTTCCAGGTCGGTACGCTCCTTGCAGAACAATTGGACTTCCGCAGGTGAGCTTCCGGGCGACAACAACATCGCGACCAGACTCAAATCTTGCCGCTTCGTTGCGGTTTGGAAGTTTTCCAATCGGCACCAAATCTCTGATTCATACGCTGCACCGCCAGCCGCAAACCGACCGCTGATCTTCCACGATCGTCCTTCAAATTCGACGCTGTTGCCGACCATCATCGCTTCATCTGAGCTGCCAAGTTTTGCGGCGGCCAAACGACCAACGATGACTTCTCCATCACTGGGCCAGTCGCCCTCGACCAACTTCACCGATCGTCGCACAAGCGGGGCGGCAAACTTGACGCCGCGAACTAAGCCCAGTCCACCATCACTTTCAACCGTTTTCACTCGCGTTCCGAGATACAATTCTGGCGACACATGAGTCACACTAAAGCGTTTTACAGCACCATCCAAACTGGCCGTGACCAGCGACGGGGTGCGAGCGGCAATCGACGAGTTCTCAATGTTCTCTTCCGAGTTCACCGAATACACCAGCACCACGCTCTCATCGCCGCTAACCGACAGCGATTGTTCCAAGCCACGGATAAATCCCACCACGACGAACACCAGCATCACGACCGTCGCCAAGGCAACGAGCGTCAAGGCCGTTCGCACTGGCCGTCGAGCCAGATTTCGTACACCGTATTCCCAAGGAAGAAGCATTTGATTGATGATTTCAGATGGATGGTTGATGACTTGGAAACAGGAGCAGAGAGAGGGAGATTGGAAGTGCGCCTCCCATTCTCCCGACTCCCTTTCTCCCAACTACCTTCTAAGCTTTTGGCTTGGAAGTGAACGTACCGCTTGGCGTGACCATCTTCTTCGGCGTTTTACCGATGCTTTCCATGATTTCCCAAACGCCCTTCGGACTCAGCCGAACGTCTTTCGTGGGAATCAACGTGACGGACTGCTTTTGGAGACTGCACTGCACCTTGGCAATGCCTTGAACACCATCAAAACGCTTGGTGATTTTTTTCACGCAACCGCCACACATCTCGCCCACCGTCATCACGACATTCGACTTTTCAACATCCGCCGCCTGGGCAGGGGAATCTGCGGCGGAAACCGCCAGCAAAATCAGACCGGTCACAAGACCCGCGCTACGAAACAATTTAAACATGCCAAAACTCCATTTTAGAAAGGCATCACGAAACACCGCCACTCAGCCACGCACGACCACCGGCGCAGCACCAAGCAACGAAAGCAAACAGACAGAACCTAGAGACCTGGGACCAGAACGGTCACTCGTTTATCAGCAACTTAAGCTGTGAGCGATCGCGACCAAGCATCCCAGCGATTCAGATCAACCAAGACTGGTGTGCAACTCGCATATCTCGACCGCAGAGAAATTGCCCAACCGGGGGATGCGATCGACGTAGAGAAGTTTTAGTTAAGAGAGCAGCAGTCAGGTTCTCAGTCAGAGCCGGCCGGAACCATCTCCCAGAGTGGCTCGCCGAGTCAGGCGTCTCCACATCTGCCTCGACGAGCGCACCCTCACAAATGCAGTCCTGACAATTGCATTCATCTCTGCATGGCTCCGGTGCCGGAGTGTCATCACCGAACGAGCAGCAGGAACAGGCTGCGGGCACACCATTCTCACCCGTCACCACGTTCGCTTCACACGAAAGGCAACGCAACGGACACGTCAACAGGTTGACGATCAGCAGCAGGGAAAAAAGATGGGTTCTCATGGCGGCAACGATACTAATAGTGGCAGGCTGCCACAAGATGAATCTTACCTTCTCCGACTTTGGATCATGTGATCATTCCGATGCAGTCTCCGATTGATTTTCTTCGTCCTCCATTGATTCTGCGATTTCTCCGTCCTATTGTTTACTCGATTTTGCTGTTCGCATGGCTTCGAGGATTGTCTGTTTCGATCGCACACCGATCATCCGTTTGACCTCGTGTCCACGACTGAAAACTAGCAGCATAGGATAACGGGTGACTTCGTATTTCTCCTTGTTGAACAAATTCTCGTCGATGTAGAGCTCCGTTACTTTTGCCTCTCCCTTCCATTCCTCCGCAAGCTCGCGGATGGTCGGCTTCATCGCAACGCAAGGTTGACACCAGGGAGCTTTTTACAAACGCTCGTGGTCCGGAGGAGCTATTACGAATCTCGAATCCGAATGATCGCGGTGCAAGGACAACTAGCTCAGGCAGGTGCGAAGGTCGAGGGCTTGCTGCTGACCGGTGGACTCGATGCACCAGCAGACTACACCAACGGTGACGGTATTCGAGGCCAAGTGCTCAGCGGTCTGTAAGTAATTTTGGCAATTGGCGGAACTGTCAATTGCGGAAACGGTACGACTATCTCAAATAAAGTGGTGGGCGGAGGGTTGCCCCTTCGGTCCTATCATAGAAGGCATTCACAAACAGGACCGCCGACCGGCGAAATCACCGATCGCCGCCCACCGGTTTATTGTCGATTTTCAATTGAAGATCAACGATGTGTCGGTGGCGATGAAACCCAGAACCAAGTTCCGATTGTTAACGAGGCTAAGACGACGCCGATCGCGAACGATGGCCAAAACGTCAAGCCAGTGCGATTCGATAGTGAGAACGGGACGAAGAACGGGAGTCCGAGCGGAACGAGGATCAATGTCTCGCGGGCCAATTCGGCAATCACGCTCATATCATGGTCTTTGTTCCACGTCATTATGAATGCGAGAATGCTGACGACTGGGAGTGTCAACAATAACGCACCCACTCGCGGCATCCGTCCCGCGATCTCGGCAACCGCAACAATTACGATTGCCGAGATCAGCGCTTTGACTATTAGCATTGAAGATTTTCGACTGAAGATTGAAGATTTAAAAAGCCAGTGACATTGCATGCGAGCACCATCATTCGGCGATCGACAATCTTCCATCGACCATTATTCATGTCCATGCGCTTCTTCTGTAAAATCACCTGAATACGGGGTGCCGTCGATGACTCCCGCAATCGTTCCGGTATATTCTTGAACGACGCCAAGTTTTTCGTGGTTGCCGACGAAGCGTGACGATTTCCCTGCGGGATCGCTGTCCTGGGGGACCGCTTTCAACGCGACTTGCATCACGGGATCACCAATGCTCAGGTCGATTGATTCGGCATCGATGGGAACGGGCGACTTTTCGTCTGATCCGAGGATGTACACCGTGCCTTCTTGTTTGTCATGATCGACGGTGAACTCGACGTGGTATTTGCCGCCGCCCCAGTCAGCGACAGTGCCGTCGTGTGGCCCTGTGCCGTGAGCGCCATGGGGAGCGTGCTCGGTGCCATCGGCATGGACGTGCCCGCCGTCGGCGTTCGGGGCCTCGGTAGGTGCAGGCGTAGTCGGGGTGGTTTCCTGTTTGCAACCGGCGAAGCCGATGAGGCAAAGAAAGGAGAGATTGCAGATTGTCGATCGTCGATTGGAGATTGTTAAAATTCTCATCTTGGTTTCTTTCGTAACGGAGGTAGTTAATCATTCAAATTGGGACGGTGTCATTGAGACTGCAAATCGTCAATCTGCAATCTTCATTCTTCAATTACATCAGTTCGTCCTCCTCTGTTTCAAGCGTTGCAAGTCGAGCGGCATCTTTACCACTGAATTGCCAGAACAATCCTGGGTGAATCAAGAATTCACAGAAAGTCGAAGTGGTCAGGCCGCCGAGGATGACTGTGGCGACGGGGTAGAGGATTTCTCTCCCGGGCTCTTGGCCTCCCCAAACAAGCGGTATCAGTCCGATTCCGGCGGTCAATGCGGTCATCAAAACCGGTGCGAGTCGCTCCAAACTGCCTCGTAGTACCATCTCTTGCGTAAAGTCCTCGCCTTCCTCTTTCATCAGGTGGAAGTAGTGGGTGACCAACAAAATCCCATTGCGAACCGCGATGCCGCCCAGCGAGATAAAGCCGACAAGACTGGCAACGGTGAGACTTTGCTGCGTGATGACGAGCGCCATCACGCCACCGATAAATGCGGTAGGCAAGGCGTTGAGGATTTGCAAAACGATGCGAATTGATGGGAACAGCGCCAGAAGGACGACAAACATGCCGATCACGGAAATCCCTGCCAACACGATAATCAGTTGGGTGGCTCGCTGTTGACTCTCAAACTGCCCGGCAAACTCAATGAAGTAGCCGGCCGGTATTTCAACTTGATCGCCGATGCGTTGTTGGATATCTCCCACCACACCTGCCAGATCGCGGCCTTCGGTGTTGCAACGAATGACAATCCGGCGGCGTGCGTTCTCGCGATTGATCGAGTTTGGCCCCGAGCCGACTCCTACATCCGCGACCTCGCCGAGTTCAATTTGTCCACGATCGGGTTGCCCTCCGTCGCAGATTTGCCTTCCGACGTGGCAATGGATTCCTGCTTGGGAAATAGCTGCTCGCGGAACGTCCAGCCCGCAAACAAAACTGCTACTAAAATCACTGGACCAACCAGCGACTTGGCAATCGAAACCAATCGATTCATCTACAAATCCTCGTTAAAGAAAACCACGCTACGACCTCAACGTATCACCAAGCGCGCATGCGCGAGCCGTGAAAAAGCCTCAAGTAGAAAAATACTGTGTTCAAATCACCGATGCAGATACGCGGCGTTTGAGACGCCGAGAATCGATGATGCGTGGCCGTTATAGCCGCAGAGAAGCGACGGAAAGATAGATTGGCAAACTGCCATAACGACGCAGCGGAGCGTTCTCGACGCGACCCTTGGGAACAATGGGCCGTGAGGTTTCAATCAAGCAAGAAACACCGACGTCAACGACATCAGTGTGCTGAGCAACAGGGGCTCGACCAAAGGCGATCGTTGCTGACGCTAGATAAACTGCACTCGAGTCATGCCCGTTCGGACGCGATGATATACAACTACCTGAGCCTGCCTGATCGTCTGCACAGGCTTCGACCGCGTCATGATGGTGATCCGCACCCTTGAGATGGGAATGCCCACCACGAACATGAACATGTGGACGATTCGCATGATCATCCTGCTCACCCATACTGCTACCCGCGTGTGAATGGGGCAACGCTTGCCCCAACACAAAAAGCGGTATCAACAGAATGGAAAGCAATTGAGCTAGCAAGACGACCTCATCGTGTATCGATTAACCCTGTTAGCGTACTCCTCAGGGTTCGGTAAGTCTAGCCCCGATTCTTGGAATCGGGTTACGCTTCACTAAACACTGATGCATCATTCTCCGCTAAGCGTTTGTCCCCGCAGCCCGTCACCATTGGTGTAATCCGAGGGTGCGTCAAGTCCACCGGTCAGCAGCAGGCCATCGATTTTGGCAGTTGCCTGTGCGAGTTGTCCCTGTACTGCGATTTGTTGAATCGTGGCATCGTAGTAACTTCGCCGCACCACCAAAGCTTGCAGAAAGCTCATCTGCCCCAAGCGATACGCTTGGTCGGAAAGCTCCAGACTCTTTTGGGTTTGCGGAATAATTTGGTCCCTGTACTTTCTCACCGACACCAATGACGCCTGATATTCCTGAGCTGTTCGCGCTAATCTCGCTCGGATTGCTTGCTCAATTCGTTTTCGATTCTCAATTGCTTGGACGTAGTCCGCATACGCGGCCGAAACGTTTCCCGAATTCTTGTTCCAGACCGGGATTGGAGCACCGACCGTGACATTGAGAAAGCTCGAATTGACTGCATCGTCGTATCCGACGCCAAGTTGCCCGGTCAAGTTGGGGGTCATCTGTACTTTTTGGCGTTTTAGCATCGCTTGTTTTTCACAGATCCGGGCTTGTGCGACAACCATTTCAGGGCTGCTGGCAACGATTTCATGATACGCCGCATCCCAATCCGGTGCGTCATTTGGCGTATTAAACTCGGCCGTCAGATGCATGGGAGTTGTAGCGGACAAGCCCGCCACGGCGGCGAGTTCCTGCCAGGCACCCCGATACGCTGCCTCGGTGCGTTCTGCGGCGAGAGTGACTTCGCTGAGCAACGTTTGCGACTGCAGCACGTCGATCGCGGTGCCCTCTTTGGCATCTTGCCGTTGCGTTGCTACTTCAACACCACGCTGTGCGACTGCCGTGAAATCATGAATTGCCTCAAGTTGCTTTTGCGCGATCAGTGCCTCATAGAATCGCACACGTACATCCGTTAGCACTCGATAACGCTGTGTCTCGTACTCGGCCTGCTGGGCATTGGTCGTCTGCTGTAGCACGTCACGATTGAGCGCGAGCTTGTCGCCGCGAATGAATTGCTGCTGCACGAATGCGCCATGTTGTCCAGTTCCCTGGTCGGCAATTTGGTAGCCGAAATATCCAACCGTGGGATTTGCACGAGTTCCGACTTGCTGGCGCAATCCCGCCGCCTTGCTCGACGCCGCACTTGCCGCCGCGATGGCGGAATTATTTTGCAGGGCAAACTGCTCCACATCCGCCAGTGTGTAGGAGAGTTCATTGGCGGGCTTCCTTCGCGTGATACCATGCGACGAACGCTCTCGCGAATCGACCCCCAAGCGTTCCAGCAAGCCTTCCTAAAATGGCTCGAGGGACTTCGTAAAGAACTTGGTAACGTCATCGCGATCGATGGGAAAACGCTTCGCGGCTCCAAATCAGGTCGAGCCAAACCGTTGCACATTGTCAGTGCCTGGGCGAGCGACCAACATCTAACGCTTGGACACACGACTTGTGACAAGAAATCCAACGAAATCACGGCAATTCCGCAGCTTCTTGATTCTCTGACACTCTCCGGAGCGATCGTGACGATCGACGCGATGGGATGAAGGAGTTTGAGAGTGTTGACCTCCGTGCGGGAACGATTCTCTTGGTCGAGGATTTTCCCAAGGCTCGCAAGGCCGCAAACAAAGTCACTGTCGACATCGGCCCCGAACTCGGTAGCAAACGCACAGGTGCTCAACCGAACGTCCGCCTGATCAAAAGCAGCGATCATGCGATCGGCTTCGGCGAGCGAAGCCGCGAATGGTTTCTCAACTAGAATGTCGCACCCTAGCCGTGCCACCCTCTCAACCCACTCGCCATGCTCGGACGCAGCCGGACAAAGAATGGCCAAGTCCGGTGCCGTCGATTCGCAGAGCGTTTCAGGATCTTTGAAAACTTGATCAGCCGAAAAAGAAAACGCCGTGATCGCATCTTGCATCCGCTAAGGTTGCTCGTCACAAATGCCAACCAATTCCACCTCAGGATGATCGTGCGCCATGCGCAGCAGATCGCCCATGTGGAAGTCGTCGAAGTTGATTCCAACGATTCGCAATAGCTTCGTCAGCGTTCTAAAAATCCGTGCTAGGGTCGCTTAGTTCGATCGGCTTGATCCAGATGTTTCGGTAGAGCACCTCGTGACCTTCGCACTGCAATTTGATGCCACCGGGAGTGTCCGTGATTCCAAATCCGTTGTCGTTGCCACCGTCGATTCCGGAATTGGCGCCGCCCCAAACTTTGTTGATCTGCTGATTGAGATGAACCTTTTCACCATTGAAGTACATCGTCACCATTGGCTTCTCGGAAAGCGTGCCCTGTTTAAATCGAGCCGCCCGAAATTGGATGTCGTACGCATTCCATTTGCCGAGCCCGTTGTAGGCATGATAGGGCGAGGGCGTTTCATTAATCACAGCACCGAGCCCATGCGTGGTCTTGTCACCATCAAGAATCTGAATCTCGTAGCGGTTCTGCAGGTAAACACCGCTATTGCCACCCGCGTTAGGAATTAGAAACTCGACGTGCAATCGAAAGTCACGAAATTTCTGTTTGGTCACGATGTCGGCGGTTCCGTACTTGCCCCCTGCGGCGGCTGGATCATCCGTCATGATAGCCGATTCATCGTCCACCGGATCCTCGACCACCTTCCATTTGATCGGCAGCGAAGAACTGAACCGAGGGCCTTCCCAGTAAGTCCATTTCTCGTCCAACATCTCTCGCGACCCATCAAGGATCACCTCTGCCCCCGTGATCGGCCGGGCACCCACACCAATCGCATCGTCACTCCTGGAAACCGCCGGCCCAAGATACCCGATCCAGAAAACACACCATGAAGTTAAGCAGAGAAGACGCATCAGCAGGCTCTTAAGCGAGAAATAACGGGCTAGAAACAATCGATAACTATAGCTCATTTCACCGACGGCAGTTTTTCATTCTTTTCCTCAGCGACTCCAGACGCACACAATCGGCATTCACGTTAATCCAGTGAATCAGCTTAAGCCGCGTCGTCCGGCGTTTCATAGCCAAGTGTTATCGATCATGGCATTGCTTGGTACGGATGGATGCCTCGCCAGATGCGTGAGGGAAACCTGGAATTTACTTCATTCAGCCAACCGATTCGGACACGCACGACTCCTGCGGCCAATAGGACTGGTCGCGTTCAAACGCGGTTCTCGGCTCTCAGGTTACACGCATCCGTTTTGTGAGTATGTTTCTGTTGGCTTCGACATTGTTCCCAAATCTGATTCGCCTGACTTCATGACCATTCAGCTGATAGCGACCCACCCGGGCGGAGCCCACAAAGACGATTTCCTTGCCTGTAGCCTGTTGGCGCATATGCATGGTGCTCCGATTCAGCGACGCGATCCAACAGATGGCTGAAACCATGGGGAACGACGCCGCCGTTCATTCAATTCAACTGGCATCCTGGATCGCGTGCAATGCGGCGGCAGTTCATTGTTTTCGGATAGAATCGTTATGATGACAGACAAAAAGTCACTCGTATCGACGAGCAAATTTCTCAGCCTGGTTCTCCGGCACCAACCCGAAGTCGTCGGCATGCCGCTCAGTGAAGAAGGCTGGCTCGACATCAATGAGCTGATCGCCAATGCGAACGAGCGAGGCAACAAGCTATCGCTCGAACTGCTGCACGAAGTCGTCGCCACGAACGACAAGAAACGTTTCGCACTCAGCAACGACGGCCTACGCATACGAGCCAGCCAAGGCCACTCAGTATCCGGCGTCGACTTGAAACTTGATGAGCAAACGCCGCCCGGCACGCTGTACCACGGCACCGTCGCCGCGTTCCTCGAGAGTATTCGCGCCGAAGTACGCTTTAGTCGGATGAGCCTCCTTCTAACCACCCCGTGAACGGTTAACCCGAAAACAAACCATTGAATGACGCTCAGCAAGGTCAGGTGCATCCAACTGGCACCGGGCGGTTCCGGTGGATCGCACGACCTCATTCGTTATCTGACTCGTTACTCGATGGGCGGATCGATCAGCAACAATCGCACCGTCGCAGCGGAGTACGATCCCAACGCCTCACCCACGATATGAACGCACCAAACGCAGATACTCGTCCATGCTGTGTTGTTCAACAATCCAGCCAATCGCCTTCTTGATCGCATACTTGAATGCAGCCCAAGCAACCGTACCAGGACCGAAATTAACTACTTGCCCCTCGCGTATATTTGGATCGTATTCGATGGGTTGCCCAGGTAATGCTTGCAGCTCCTCCAACGTGATCGGCGGCTCGTCGAATACTGAGCCATGAATTTCGATCACACTCTCCACGATGCACGCTTTTCCAAATTCATCCGACTGAAAGGATGCCTGACGCATTGTAGCTCTTGCCGACGGACCGATGGCAAGGCTCTTAATTCCCAAACGAATATGAAGTCCCGCGTGCCCGTAGTCGGTCATGAACGGTATTGCAGGCGGAATGCGCGAGACGACATCGGTTGGTCGAGCGACGCGAACGTAGTGATCTTTCAACGCAGTGTCGATGTTACGACACCCCTTTGCATCAGTAACTCGCGGTTGACCGAACGTGATCACGTCGGCCGAAACCTCTCGGCTCAGCTTTTGATCGAAGGCACAGAGCACCGCCATGGCACCACCAAGACTGTGACCTGTAATCCACAACCGTTGCCCCGACTGTTTGCTGATGAAGGTTTGTGTGTCTGCCCGGACAGCATCAAAGGCGTCGACAAAGCCCCTGTGAAAAATGCCTTGCGAACACGTCTTAGTTCTCAGATCCAAATTGGTCAACCAGTCGAGCCTATCGTCCGTCCCCCTGAATACGACGAGTGTTACCCCTGGCGCATCCATCACGTGAACCATCAGGTTCTCCTGATCGTTGGTGATGGTTGCAAACCGTTCAAACCCCAGACCACGAACGAAGTAGGACACAGTTTCGTGATCGTTGCGGTATACCTCACCCGACAACATGGCAAGGTCCGCAACGATGGCGAACGGTGGATTGTCGCCTGCAATCGACGTCGAGCGAAGTCGGGAAACAAATTCGGAATCTAAGGGAACATCGCCGCTCGCAGCAACAACCGCACCGCCAAAGCTCAACTCTTCAATTCGATTTCCGCTGGCAGAGTAGCTCTGTGCCTGGACGCGATTGGCACCGACCAAAAGAATGAAAAAAGTGCATACAAAGAGTAAGGATTTCACGTGCCGCCTCAGTGGTTTGTGTGATAATTTATTCAAGCGAAACGAAGTGCATCGGCAGTCCGATTGGCGTTCCTGACCGTTTCGCATCGATTATATCAGAACGTCAGGTCCAATCGGGTGTCTCATTCGCTTCGCGATTCTCTACGTGTCAAGTGTTGCGTTATTTCTCAAAACGCTTGGGCACGAGCTCGGACGCTATCAGCTGACCGATCTCCAGTTGTGGTCGTTGAACATGGGGCACTTCAGACTCAGCACACCGGAGCCACAGTTTCTCTGTACTCGCCCGTATAAGCTAGGAACCGTAAATTGATACTGTTTCAGAACGACTTGCATCTGATCTCAGGGTAGGAAGAGCAACACTTATGCGGAGGAGTAGGTACTCGTGCGTTTCATAGATGGAGGCCCATCACTGCCAGATACACTTCTCCGGGCACGAGATGAGGGCCGCGTTGTGTTTTTTTGCGGTGCGGGTGTCTCGCGGGCACGCGCCGGTCTTCCAGACTTCTTCGATTTGGCTGAATCCGTCATCCGAGAACTGGGAGCATCAGCGGACAGCGATGCGGCTAAGGTCCTGCAGAAGGCGAAGGACATTGGCAAAGAACTCGACGTCACAGGACTCATTTCAGCCGACCGCGTGTTCTCGTTACTGGAGCGTGATTTCGATAGGTCGGACATCCAGTCCGCGGTTGCCACGAGTCTCACAGCAGCGGCGGACGTCGATCGTTCAGCACACGAAATCCTGCTTCGCTTGGCGCGCACTCCAAGTGGCAAGACACAACTTGTGACCACGAATTTCGATCGATTATTCGAGTCTGACGGTGTAGAAATCCAGTTGTTTCAACCGCCGCGTTTGCCGCAACCGTGCCGCTACGACGATTTGGACGGCATCGTGTATCTCCACGGTCGCGTCGACGCCGACTGCAAACAAGCAGAGGGGAATGGGTTTGTCCTTTCTAGCTCAGATTTTGGTCACGCCTATCTGTCTGATGGCTGGGCCACCGAATTCTTCCGCGAAATCGTTCGAAAGTATGTTGTCGTCTTTGTTGGGTATTCTGCCGACGACCCGCCCGTGCATTATTTGCTTGAAGGCCTGAGACGAAACTCCGATTCACTGAACGGGATCTATGCCTTTCAGTCAGACGAGTCGGCCGAACTGACTGCACGCTGGCAGCACAAAGGCGTCACGGCGATTGCATATTCCCATGTCGATGATCACCTCGCCCTTTGGGAAACGCTCGGACTATGGGCGATTCGTGCCGACGACCCGCAGAAGTGGCGTGAATCGATTCTCGAACTGGCAATGGCAGGACCGAAGGAGTTGGAACCACACCAGAGGGGGCAGATCGCGCACATTGTTTCAACCTACGACGGCGCCGAAGCTTTTGCTCAATCAGTACCTCCAGCAGAATGGCTGTGTGTACTGGATCCTAGTTGTCGCTATGAGCCGCCGGGACATCTGATTTACGTGACTCCGGACAGCCCAAGAATCGATCCATTCATACGATACGGATTGGACTCTGACGAGATACCACAGCGCAGCGGTGGCGATTCCTTCAACCGAAAGCGGGAAGTTCCTACTGATGCGTGGGACGCGTTCACAATAAGCGAACTGGATCAGCAGGATTTGTCACCGAACAACCTCCCTGCAGTTCGAGGAAATTTTGCGGTAAACGTTGCGGAATTGCCAGCACGCCTTCTGTGCTTTGCGAGATGGATCGCGAACGTCGCCAACCAGCCAGCGGCTGTGTGGTGGGCGGTCCGGCAAGAGTCCCTGCATCCGAGTTATCGAGGGGCCATTGAATGGAGACTCTCGCGGATCCATAAAGACGAGGTGATTGATGTCGAGATTCAACGAGTGTGGAACTACCTTCTCGAAGCGTGGAACGATCCTCCGCGTGACGCTGACCAGGACTGGTTTGAGTTGGAGCAAGCCATCAAGCGGAATGGATGGTCGATGAACTCATCGCGACGCTTTGTGAAGCTCAGCGAGCCGTATTTGAAGGTGGGCCCGGCACTGATGTCGCGTCCTGTACCACCGGCGGCGGAGGATGGGAACGGAATAATCGATTTCGTTAGTATTGAAGTTGAGTGTCCGGTACCACCAATTGACTCAGACATCCCGGTCGAGTGGTTGGCTCAAACCGTCCGGGGCCTTCGTTACTGCCTCGAAGCGGCGACGCGACTCTGTGAAGAAGTGAATGATCATCAACGCCATCGCATCAGCCCAATCGAACGGGACCTGAGCCCAAAGATATCCGACTATGGGCGGACCCGCGACCTTTCCGGGTGCGTCATAGCGTTTGCTTCGCTGTACGAGCGACTGGTTGCCGCAGATCCGCAGCGAGCTAGGGAAGAGTTCGCAGCGTGGCCGTCGGATGAATGTACCGCGTTCGCGAGACTTCGCTTCTGGGCAAGTGGGAAACCAGAGATCGCAACGCCTGACGCATTCGCTCAGGTGGTACTTGGGTTGACCGACAACGTCTTCTGGGGTTCCCACCATCAGCGAGATCTGCTGATCACGTTAGCGAAACGCTGGACCGCGATAGCGGCAAAAATCCGTATTGATATCGAAACGAGAATACTATCCGGGCCTTCACGTTACGAAGGTGAAGACGAAGATTCGTACCGAGAACACGTAGCGTGGTCTGTGCTGGATCGATTGCAATGGCTAAAAACACATGGGTGTGAGTTCTCTTTCGATGCTGAGAGCGAGATCGCTAGCCGCAAACCCGATGCACCGAACTGGAAACCGCAGTGCGCGGAGCGTGCAGCAGAGTCACGGGAGACGCGAAGCGGATCGGTGGCGACCAACACTGAGCACAGCGTTCTCCTCCGTGAACCGATAAGCTCGATCCTTTCCAAAGCACGCGAGTTGTCCGGACGCTCCAATACAGACAACTTCAGAGAAAACAACCCATTTGCCGGGCTATGCTCGAAACACTCTCGGCGTGCCTATCTCGCACTTGCGAAGGCAGCGCGACGTCATGAGTATCCGCCATGGGCATGGACGACATTCCTGAATTGCGATTCAAGAGAGAATAATCGGCCGGCATTTTCCGCAGTCGTCGCGACGCGACTGTGTCGGGCGACAGATGAGGTGCTGTCTGAATTGCTTTATCTCACAGCGTGTTGGCTGCAGAAAGTCAGCAAGGCTATCTCCGCTGCCTTCCCCGAGGTCTTCGACCGCATCGTGCAAAGGTTGATCGACGTCATCAAGACCTCTCCTGAAATCGCGTCCTCTGTCGTGATTGGTTCGAGTCGTGGACCGGATTGGGTCATGGAAGCGAACAATTCGCCGGTTGGGCAGTTGATTCGCGCGGTATTCGACGACGCCAGATTCGAAAATGCCGCTGCAATGCAGGTGGGCCTCGGCCCGATCGAGAAGTGTCTGGCGTTGCCTGGCGATCCTCGACGCCACGCCATTGCATTGGCTTCGCACCATCTTGGGTGGTTACACGCAAATGCCGCCGATTGGACCGAGCAGGAAATGCTTACGATCCTCGATGGCGATGATACTGAAGACCGAGAGTCGTTCTGGGCCGGGCTCTTTTGGAATCCACGAATTTCGAGTCCGGCGTTGTACTTGCGAATCAAGGACGGACTGTTGTCTGTCGCGAAGGATGGCACCCGTTTACGTGAAGGTCACGCGCAGTCACTCGCGTCACTTCTGCTTACGGGATGGATCTCGTCATCTGGAAATAGCGAACTTCGTTGGGTGAGCAGTTCCGAATTCAGAGATGTCCTTCTGCACGGTGGTGACAAACTCCGATCTCACGTTCTGTGGCAGTTCAAATCTGCGTTTCGGAGCGAGAATGGTGATCAACGAGAAAAGTGGCAGCGCCGGGCATGTGAGTTTTTCGAGGAAGCATGGCCGAGACAACGTTCTGTTAAAACACCGGAGATGACGGCTCGAATCGTTGACGTTCTCCTGGCTCACTCGGAAAGTTTTAAAATGTTGATTGACATCGTTTCGCCATTACTAACGACCCTCCACGGTGCGACACGACTCCACATTCACTTCGGAAGCGAGATGAGGGATCTGATCGCAGCACATCCGGAACGGTTTCTTTATCTCGTGCACATCGTATTGCCAGAGGATGTTCGTTACTGGCCGTACGGAATCGGCGACGCTCTCGACATGATTGCTGAAGCAGACGGTTCGTTGCTTACGAACGCCCGCCTTCGTGACCTGCGGCAACGATGGGACGCAAGATAGCGGTGCCCAAAAGGTGGGAACTGTAAACTCATGGGCACTCATCGACTGCGTCACGGATACCTTCCGACACTGTGTGCCGACGCGGGATTTACCCGATCTTCCCAAACTCGTCACCTATTGATCACGCGACGCTAAAGCGTCCACCGAGTTGCGAGAAGCCGGATTCCGCTGCCGGCGGAAGCTCGATCGGTTTTTTCCGCCAGCCGCTGCGAATGGGTTTGCCGGTGCCCTGGTTCAAAAACGCGAACTCCGCGAGGTCGCGAATTCTGAACGGTTGCCGCGCGAAGATCAGTTTGCCGACAGGTGTCTTCGGTGTGTCTGGGATTGTGATGCCGAATTCATCTTCGGTTTCCATAATCAGCTCGATCAGATCGAGACTGTCACAATTGAGATCTTCGATCATTCGGCTCTCGGGCTTTACCTTATCGAGGTCCATTCCAACCTGTTCGGCCGTCAACACGCAAAGCCGTGCCTCCACTTGCTCCAACTCCAACCAAACCGAAGACGCGTTCACGATGGATCTCTCTGCAGTGGAATCGAATGGGGAGGCAATTATGAGGGTTTGAACACGACCATTGTATGGTCTTCGCCGACGAGTTCTTCGCAGATGATTTCAGAAATGGTGTCCCAATCCCCGCCAGCCAGTCCGGCACCGATCATCGGGTACCCAATTCGCCTGCCCGCGAAATCACGTTGGATGCTCTTGAACACTTCGCGGATCGCTTCATAGTCCGCCTTCACGCCGGCACCTCGCCAATGGAACTGCGTGTAAGCGTTCACAACGTCGAACGAATGCTCGCCGACGATGACCTTCGCAGAGGAATACGTCCCGAGCTTGTCACGGTCGCCTTTGGGGGTCGCCAAGTCCGCCTCGTATGCGGCCGGAAATTGATTGCGGATCGACTTGGCGATGCCAGCTCCCATCGTGCAGAAACAATTGCAACCATGAACGATGACATCGAAACGTCCTTCGCCGGCCAGTTTTAACAAGTCCCCTTCAATTCTTTTCATCGTTCATCCGTCCTCATCGCGTACTCTGACACCGCCTCCACGATCACAACGGAGTCGCAATCGTACAAGTCCGCTCCACCAAACGGATTCAATTCGACCAAACGATACTGATCGCCAACTTGGCAAATGTCCAAGACATAGACGGGGCAAGGTGGCAACATTGTCGAAGCCACTTCATCGGCCAAAGCGCGAGCCTCAGCGTCGCCACCACTGTCGGCCGCACGCCGCGTGTCCGCGTCGTACCCACTGCCGGCAACCGCTCGCCCCTCAACCACGACAAACCGCCACTCGCGGCCAACGTCGACGACGGGTGCGATGACCACGGGCAGGGTCTCGTCCTCGTAGTAAAACCCGTGATCGAGTGTTTGGAGCGAAATCGAATTCACATCCAGCACTCGACCGCTAAACGGCTTGAGTGGACTGTCCGGCCGAACAAACACGCGTTCATCGCATCCAATCTCAGCGGCCACATCGGCCGCATTCGCGATCAATTCGTTCGCTGGCAAGCACCGCCACTGGCGATGCAACAACCACCGACTCGCCCGCGGATACCAAGACGTGCAACTGAATTCGTTGACCGGGCAAAACGAACCAGGAAACCAAATCGCCTTCATCTCGATCACCGCGGCATTGCCAAGCGAGCCATGAAAAACAATCGGCGTCTCCCGATCAAACTCCGGCGGCTCATGCAGCCACCATTCATCACGAGACTCAACGATCCGATGCCCCTCCGCAGCAATCGCCTTCCGCAAACGATCATGCGAGTTCGGAAAAACATCCGATTCAAGAATCCAAGTCACCGCAGTCATTCGTCTCGCGCCCAATAGAGTTCTTTCATTCAACAGCACGGACCGGCTTCAAGGACCAAAAGTTCAAGCGTCCAAAACCCTCAACAATATAACCCAACATCATCTGATTCCCACCAAGCTGGCTCACGAGGCAATCGGGTAACCACGGATGGACACGTTTTTTTAAGCTGCGATCACCGCGAGACGAATCTATGTTTGATCAGTGAGAATCCATGGCAAAAGACCGATTGAGTCCATGCAAGTGATGAATAGAGGCGCCGATATTGCTGAACTTGTCGAAACGAGTGTGCGGGAACGCATGGACGGGCATGCGAGCCTTTCTGGATCAGTTCATGCGTGAGTGCGGAGCGGAAACCTAATCTCTCAATGTCAACTCCATGACGAAGTTCGTCAACTCGACACCGAGACACTCGACCGTTTGTTCGGCGACGATTTTGAATCCTCGCGACAGAAAGAACGGCTTCGCTGTGATGCTGGCTTGCGTGTGGATACGAGTTAAGCTGTCATTCTTTGCGGCTGATTTGATCGCGCGGAACAACATCGTCGCGATGCCTTGTCGCTGGTGATCGGCGGACACAAACAGGCGGTCGAGGTAACCGTCGGGTGTCATGTCAGTGAATCCGACAATCGCTCCGTCCCGCTCAACAACGTACGCGAAGTTGCCATCAAACCGGCGAACCCAAGTTTCGGCGTCCAAGCTCGCTCCGGCCCAAGCGTCAACTTGCACTGTGGAGTAGTCACGGCAATTGACTCGTCGTACGGTGTCATAAAACAGTTGGTGACAAGAATCACCATCAGCCGACACAAATTCACGAATTTGAAGTGCCGAGTTCATTTTGGATCGACCAACAAGAGACCTTCAAGAACGGTGACCGCGCTGCCTGTTAGCAAGACTCGGTCTCCGGCGACTTCGCAGTGGACCGTTCCGCCTCGCGAGGACGACTGATAGCCGACGAGCGTAGACTTGTTGAGTCGTTTACCCCAGTACAGTGCGAGGCAACAGTGAGCTGATCCAGTAACGGGGTCTTCGTCAATGCCAAAACGAGGTGCAAAAAATCGCGATACGAAATCGACACCAGAAGTGTTGCTCACAGCCGTAATCATCGTGCCTCGTGTTTCGATATTCGCGAGAGCATTGAAGTCGGGACGCAATGATTCAACGATGCTGGGGGCGCTGACAATGGCGACGAGATCGAATTTGGTCCGCAGGATGATTGCTTCCTCGATACCAAGTGCGGCGACCAATGCATTACTCGTATTTGAATCGACGTCATCAGCCGCCGGTGCAATCGGGAAATTGAGTGTGATGCGGGAACCGGACAGAGTGCAGGGCAATTCGCCGCTGCGAGTTTGAAAGAGAATCGGAGAGTTGCTGTCGACTCGGTTTTGTTCGACTAGCGTGTGTGCGGCGGCGAGAGTTGCGTGGCCGCAGAGGTCAACTTCGGTCGCCGGAGTGAACCAACGCAAATGAAAGCGATGGGCCTCGCCGGCCGGAACGACGAACGAAGTCTCGGAAAGATTCATTTCCGCTGCGACACTCTGCATCCACTCGTCGCTGGGATAGCTTTCCAGAATGCAGACAGCGGCGGGGTTACCCGCAAAAGGTGGTTCTGCAAACGCGTCGACCTGCCAGATGGGAATACCTTTGTTTGAACTCATTTCGTACTCGCGAAAGGTTTCGATGCCGGGGATCGCTGGCGTTACATATCCTTGGAGCAAACTCAGCCTTCCCGGGTTCACTCAATGAAACGTTTCGCCTCGTTCCAGCATGGCGATGAATTCGACGATCTTTCTTTCTTTCGTCTCGGGCTTCTTCGCGTTGTGTAGTCGGTAGTAAAACGCGCAACGATTCGCTTTCGTGAGCGTTGCATAGAACTTGCTGGCCGGCTTCGACATTTTCAAAGCGGCAAGAAACTCAGCGGACTCTTCAAACGTCGAACTCGAGGCGTAGGCAGCGTCCCAACGTCCGTCGGCCTTCGCCAGCTCAACTGCGGCGTGACCTGCCGCTTTCATCAGCCCCTCAAGAGTGAGTCGTTCGATGTGAGCTTTGTTGACCTGGGACCAGACACTACGTTTTCTGCGCGGCGTGAACTTATGAATCCAGCAAACGTCATCGCCTTTTCGTACCGGTCCGTCGATCCATCCGTAGCATAGAGCGACGTCGAGCGCCTGGGCGTACGTGATCGTTGGATGGCCGCTTGCGACTTTGAAAAATTGGATCCACACGCCACCGTGCTCGGTGTGATGTTTGTTGAGCCAGCGATTAAAAAGCACTGGAGTTGCAAAAGCGATGACTGGCTTTCCGTCCGGCGATGCGACAGTGGATGTCGCGCCAATCGATTTGCTTTTCTTTTTGGCCATAGCAACGGTGTCAGTAGCGGAGTGCGATGGTCGAAAACGTCGAGGGCTCAATTTCGACCTGCGATGAGATTACACTATCACCATACCATTTAAAGAGGACATCAACGGCAACCATGAGCGACTATCCCTACAACTTTGACGTCAAAATCACGGACACGCTGGTGTATTTGCCGAAGCACGTTGTTTCGCAATTGGATTTCAGCAAGTCGAAGCGACTGCGGATCGACGGTGAGATCAACGGCATTCGCATCGAATGCGGATTGATGCCCGACAAGGGCAAGTGGTGTTTCATGGTGTCGAAGAAACTGCAAAAGCTGTGTGGTATCTCGCCCGGCGATACGGCAAGTGTCAGCTTCGACATCGCGGACTCCGAAGCCGTCGTTGTGCCGAAGGAACTGCAGTTTGCACTCGAAGCGAACGATCCTGCGATGTCGGCCTGGGAGAAGTGGACCGCGGGCAAACGACGTGCTCAATGCCATCGCGTCTTGTCGGCGAAGATGGTGGAGACTCGAGAGCGTCGTGCGGAAGAAGTGATCGCTTTGTGTCTTGCTGAGTTGGGAATGCAAACCGGCGTTACGCCATGGCAGGCGTTTGAGAACCTCGACATGCGAGCGGGCACAATCACCGCAGTCGCGAAACTGCCCAAGGCACGCAAGCCAGCGTATAAGGTCACAGCCGACTTCGGGTCGGAATTAGGCACGAAACGCACGAGTGCTCAGATCACCGTGAACTACAGCAAAGACGAACTGGTTGGCCGGCAAATCATCGGCGTGGTGAATATTCCGCCGAAGCAGATAGGTACGTTCATGTCCGAGTTCCTGATCGTGGGATTCTATCGCGACGACGGATCGGTCATCCTTGCGATCCCTGACAAGTCGATTCCCAACGGTGCAAAGCTTGCGTAAAGAGATAAATCATGACTGACGCGTGCGTCTCGGCTACCTGCAGCTCAGTCGCATGGATCCACAAGCCGCCGCCGCAAACTTCGCCACGGCACTCTTGCTCGCCCCCGAGCACCCCCAAGCCCAAGCAGGCAAAAGCGTCGTGTCCCAGCTGATTGCCACCCAATCGAAGTCGAGCCCCCGAACGTAACTGGCTATCATTGGAGGGCTACTATAATCGGAAAGGTCGAAACAAGCCCTTCCTTTGAAGTCAAAATCTGGGGCAATACACCCGCCAACGCGAATCGGGAAGTCACGCCCCAATGACACATTTAAGGATTCAGCGTGAAAGTCGTCTTGGAGTATTCTTTGATCCGCAATGCCTTTTGTTCGTTCGAGTTCCTCCAGCGCCAAATCCGTACCTGGTCCGAACCAGTTCGCGAACTCCTTTCCGCCAGAATCACCATGTTCTCTGGCAGCCGGGATCCACGCTGAGGATGTGTGTAGCTTCGCGTACAACTCGCGGCAAAGAGAGCGGTATCCGAGCAAGAATGCCTGGTCATTGCGTCCATCCCAATCGTTGTCGTCTATGCGTCTAAATAGCTGAGAATCATGCTTCTCACAGAATTCAGGAAGGTTCTTCTCGGTAAATGGGATCTTGGATTAGTCCTGGTTTTACCGATCAAAACGCCACTATTCTATCTTAGCTCGTGGTCCGAATATTGGGGTCCACTTCAGTCTGCATTCAGAAAACCTGTACGCAACTCGTCACCGGCGGCGTGCTGTTGAAGTGTCCCGCACTGGCGTACTTCTCCCGGCTCGAAGCCAAACTCAACCTGTACGATCTTCCGCAGTGGCAACTCTTCCGCGACTACAAAGCAATCGCAACAAACGCCACCGACGAGGAGCTTTGCACATTCGTCGAAACCAAAGCCATCCCGCAGTGCGAACTCTGCCCAAGTAACCGCAGCGCGTTCGTCCACCCCGATCCTTTGCAACGGAGTGCATTGAAATGACCGCGACTGATCCCTACGAACCCGACATGCCATCACATCCTTTCGTCCCGCCCTTCGATCCGCCGGGAAGCGAACCGCCGTACGTTCCCGAAGGCAGTTCCACCGATGACGACGGTTGGAGCGACGACATCAGCCCACGCCCACCTTGGTGGCCCGAAAACTTCCCGTGGCCGCCTGAATCCGAAGATCCCGTCGTCATCGAAGCCCCGCCACCAGTCCACACGTGGCCGGGACTACTGCCCGATCACCCCTACCACGTCCCGCCCGGCTACGAGGCTCCCAACAACCTCCCATCCGATCATCCAGGCGAACACTACCCAAACATGCCGCCTTATCTCGTAGTGCATCCGGGTGACCGGGCGGACGATTGAAATCCTTTTTTAAACAAAACGCCTCTACACAAGCCAGCATCACGCTGGCTTGTGTAGTTTGGCACCGCCGGTATTCAATTTATTGGAGGGAATGTACAACTAGCACTTCGTAACGAAACGTTTCATTTCAATATGGAGACACGAAGTGGCCAAGAAAAAAGGTTATTCTCGGAATTTAGTGGCTGATGGTCGATTTTGGCTGGTTTTTGTACATTGCTGAGATGAACAGCCTCAACGAACATTACCGCGATCTTCTTGGTCTCGATGAATCTTGGACAGTCTCCGATGTGGACCTTCAATTGAAGGATAATTCGGTCGTCATTGAACTCGCTCACCGAGGCGGTCCTTTGACCTGCCCTGAATGCCAGAGTAGCTGCGGCAAGGCTGATACGGCACCCTCAAGATCATGGCGACACCTCGATTCCATGCAGTTCAAGACAGAGATCAGGGCCGCCGTCCCTCGGTGCAGATGTGCTCAATGTGGCGTTAAGACGGTTGCGGTTCCCTGGGCCGGGAAGCACTCTCGCTTCACTTTGATGTTCGAGGCGTTTGGAACCCATGTTCTCCAAGCTGCGGCGAATGTCTCGCGGTCGGCAGCCTTGCTGAACCTGAATTGGGAGTCGGTACATAGGCTGATTGAAAGAGCCGTTGCCCGGGGCATCGATCGACGGACATTGGACGAGATCAAGCATGTCGGCATTGATGAAAAGAGCCTCGGCAAAGGCCATGACTACGTCTCGGTATTGACCGACCAGGATCATCGGCAAGTTCTTGATGTGACCAAGGATCGCACCATCGTGGCTACGGATGAACTCTGGCAAACACTCAACGAAAGCCAGCGAAAAGGGGTTGAGTCGGTGTCACTGGACATGTGGCAGGCATTCATGACCAGCTCCAACAATAATGCCCCCAACGCGGAGATCGTGCATGACAAATTCCATGTCAGCAAGTATCTCAATGAGGCCGTCGACAAAGTGCGACGAAGGGAGCATCGCGAGCTCAAGTCCGAAGGCGACCAACGGCTGACTGGCCTGCGTCAGTTGCTGCTATACAACGAAGAAAATCTCAAAGAGGATGGTCAGGTGGAGATGCAGATTCTTCAGAAAAGTGATCTTCAAACAGGTCGTGCTTGGGCGATCAAAGAGAACTTTCGCCATTTCTGGTTGAGCGAAGATCCCGATACGGCGGATACGTTCTTTCGCTCGTGGTACGGCTGGGCGATTCGCAGTCGCCTGGAGCCAATCAAGAAGGTCGCCCGAATGCTTAAGAGCCATCTGCCAGGACTGCTGAGTTACTTTCGGCATCATGTCACCAACGGGTTAGCCGAAGGATTCAACAGCAAGATTCAATCCATCAAGTCAGCCGCCAGAGGCTTTCGTTCCTTCGCCAACTATCGACTCAGGATTCTGTTTTACTGTGGCAAACTCGATCTGATGCCGGAAATCGCGTGCCATTAAATTCCGAGAAGAACCAGAAAAAAGCAACAAAAGCAGCTGTCAAGAAAACGCCTGCGACGAAAAAAGCGTCAACCCTCAACGACGTTTACAACGAGGTTGCATTCAGGTCAGATACCGATGGCCTGCAGATTAACGCCGTCGAAACGAAACGCGTTCTGGCGTGCTTCTTCGATGTTCTCGAAGACTTCAGCCCAGCTGAGGCTTTCGATTTCGTTGCGCAAGGTCTGAAACGAGCAGGCGCACGGCCACGATAGTGGTTTTCAGTTTGTCGAGTTGCCCTTCAGTTCGCGAGGCCTTCGGAAGCAATACACAGGAGTTAATCATGGCAAATTCTGAGTCGTTCTTGACGATTTTTTCCACTATCGAATCTTGGTTGCGAAAAGAAGTTGGGGCTGATCGAAGAACTTCGTTTTATAAACTTGTTGATCTCGCGGCTGAAAGCAACAAATCCACCAGACGGTTCCGGGATGATCTTAAGGAATTCGCCGACCTTCGAAATGCGATCGTGCATGAGCGGTCGGACGAACACGTGATCGCAGAACCCAACGACAGGGTTGTAAGGGACTTTCAACGTATTCAGTCAGCACTGCTGAACCCGCCGAAAGTGATACCTCAGTTTCAACTTGACGTGCGATGTCGCGAATCCAGTGAATCTGTGGGCATTGCCGTTACCGACATGCGAGACGGATCTTTCTCACAAATCCCCATACTGGCGGACGCCAGAGTAATCGCAGTTCTTACATCGGAGACTATCGTAAGGTGGATGGCTTCGGAAGTAGAAAACCAGATTCTGGATCCATGGGAAACGTGCATCGCACAAGCACTTGAACACACCGAGGATCGCGAAAACTATTGCTTGTTGTCGCGAAACGCAACACTCATAGACGCTCTTTCGAAATTTGAGGATTTTGCTGCACGCGGTAAAAATCTCGATGCAATTCTTATCTCGAACGATGGTAAGCCGGATCAAAAACTGCTTGGGATTCTAACCATCTTCAATTTTCCAGACTTGCTCGATACAATTGGTCTGAAGAAAATGAATGCCGTTTGATTGCGTGACATGCCAGACTCTCTGCTCAAATAATTTAGGAAGCAATAACAATGAATGAACATGAAACTCGCTCGGTGATTTTCGGAGTTATTCCTGTTGATGATGTCGACTCAACTGTGTTTTTGCTTGAAGATGCAGCACATGAGAATGCCCAGGCATATGAGGCTGCAAATAGTGCGAACACCTGGGGCGAGTTTCGAACGCTTTGCCCAGCATCGATGCTGCAAGAAATCGAAGAAATTCTTGCGGACAACGAGGAAGAGCATGACGATGAGGACGACTTCGACTCTTCGGATATCCCAGGCTATGCGGATGGCACTTGGCCAGGGTTCCCGGAAAGAGATCAATCGGACTGGTTTCCAGAGAAACTGAAGGAGAAATACGCTGTTCTTATCGAAACACTACATGATGGCACCATGCTCCAATTTTCCGTTTCGCATCAAGAAAATATCGTGCGTGAGCTGATCGGCATGGGCTTCCAGTGTGAGAGAAATGACGAACTAGTAAAGAAAGCCTGCGGTTACTAAAAATTATTAGGCGTATCACCGAACCAGTGACCTCCGATGTGACTCAAGTAAGTCAGAACACATTGCATGTTGAACAGGGCTAGCGTCCTCTCCAACCTGCCCCGTCCGGGCAAGGTGGAATCCGCGATTTGCGGACATGTGGCCCATCTTGGCAACCAAGCGGACCAAGTCGTCGTCGCAAATGCGCTGGCTTTCCAGAATCCTTACGCTGGAGACTAGGAAAATGACATATCGAAGATCACGCCCGAATTCCCAGACACCGAATTGGAATGACGTCTCGCTGATGAAAGTTTGCCGTTTGTGTGGCGGACTATCAGGCGAATTATTTAGCGAGGGCTTATGGCTTCACCAAAAATGTCGTTGCGAAAGGACTGGGGATGAGCGTTGGCCGGGCCATGATTTCAATGAAGCGGTGTGTCTATGTGCGGCATGCGGACTAGCTCCGCTGGCCAGCGGTTTAAAATGGTCCGTGTGGTTCTGTGAACCATGCAAGAAAACGATTTGCGCATTGAACGATGCATGCCAAACGTATGTCATTCCAATTGGGCGTCACAGTTTTATGGGATGTCGTTGGCAAGGAGAATTGATCGTTTGTCAGGATCAGCCAGATGCTGTAGCGTTCGGAAACGCCTTGACAGGGATGTTTAGCCGGATCGAACTGGTGAAGTCGCATTCCGTTGAAACGGTCGATGCGAACTGCAATGATGCAAATATTGAAGGACCGAATCCTCGCGTCAGTGCGTACCTTGATGCCCTTCGAAGTGACGAACTGCTCCGCTCACGTCGCTTGCGGCAACTCTTGGATCGATTTCAAGTTCCAGAATCGATCCTTTGTCGAATAGCATCCGAGCATAGCAATTGACTGGATTTGCGTGAAAACTTGGAAAGCCAAAAGTTTCCTGTCGGCCGAAAACAAAATCGCTCATTGGGCTCGTCTCAGTAGGCATGAAGCATCGACTCGCCCGCTAGTGAATTGTGGCGACGCGTTCCACGTCTTGAGCCTCATAAGTCCGAGATGCGATCGATTGGCTACCAACGGCATGGTCGGGTTTCGAGTATCAGCGGTTGTATTTGGATCACAACGGCACGCAGTATGCACCGGGCTAAACGGTGGTGCGACTGCCGCTCTGTTCGGCGTCAGCCGGTTCAATGCGCTCACGTATCGAAGACAATCCGAATCAATCTGACGTCAGGAGAGATCGAATTATGAGTGCATGTTCAACAGTCGTTAGCCATGTTTTTGGCCTTCGCGCACACCAGAGATCGACCGCCATGGCCGAAAGATCGCGTGGTGACACAGGGACTTGGCCCTCGAGACACGATCGAATGGATTTCGGTTCAAGGACGATTTTCATGAGACGGTTATGGCTTCCCATCAGACGGTTATTGCTGATACTCGCAATGGTGTTGTTGACGGCACCCATGGCGTATTCTCAGACCTCTTGGTCTAGCAGCAAGAACATCTTTGGCGGACACGACTATCGTGGCCCAGGCGGCCAGCGAGTCACGAGCCGGGCCAACATATTTGGGGGATACGATTACACCAGCTCCGATGGCAAGAGTTGGACGAGCCGAAAGAACATCTTCGGCGGGCAAGACTATCGAGGTCCAAGCGGACAACATGTGACCAGCAGGGCAAACATCTTTGGCGGACAGGATTACCGAAGCCCAAGTGGCCAAGGGACAAGCCGATCCAATATCTACGGTGGTCAAGACTTCCGTGGATCCAGTGGACGACGCTCGACGAGCCGAAAGAACATCTTCGGCGGGCAAGACTATTCGGGCAGGCCGCCAACGATCTTTGGTGGGAAGAACTAGTGGTCCGTCACGCTCAAGAATTAGGGTTGGCTTGAGTTGGGTTTTGCGAGACAATGTGGGGAACACGGAGGTTTCCCATGGAAAAAAAGTATATCGTTCGGTTGAACGATGCCGAGCGCGAACAGCTCAATGTAGTAGTCAAGAAGTTTAGCGGTTCAAGTCAAAGGGTTCGTCGCGCTCAAATCCTATTGAAGTCGGATGCAGATGGCCCTGGCTGGACTGACAAGCAGATAGCGGATGCTTTTGGTTGCCGGACCAAAACGGTTGAAAACGTCCGCCAAAGACTCGTCGAGTTCGGCTTTACCCAGACGCTCGATGGAAAAATACGAAGTGAACCGGCGCGTCCTAAATGCCTCACAGGCGACGAAGAGGCCAGGATCATTGCCATGCGGTTGGGGAAGCCGCCAGCGGGCTATGCCAATTGGACGCTCCGACTTCTTGCTGAGAAGGTGGTTGAACTTCAGATTGTGGTGAAGGTCTCCCATGAAACCATCCGCCAAACGCTAAAAAAAACAGGATGAACAATCGCGCCATCGAGTATTGGGTCATCCCACCGGAATGCGACGCCGAGTTTGTAGCGTGTATGGAAGACGTGCTGGAAACCTATGAAAAACCGTACAATCCTGCGAATCCAGTCATCTGCATGGACGAGCAGCCGGTTCAACTGGTCAAGGACGTCAAGGCACCGATTGAAGAGACTCTGACCCACCGGCGACGCGTGGACTATGAATATGAACGCGCTGGTGTGGCGAACATTTTTATGTTCTGCGAACCGTTGGCTGGATGGCGTGACGCATTTGCACGCGAAACAAAAACGAAGGCAGACTGGGCGTTATTGGTTGCTGAGTTATTGGAGGGTCGCTACGCCGACTGTGAAACCGTGACGCTCGTTTGTGACAATCTCAACACGCACACCCGCGGAGCATTCTATGAAGTGTTTGAACCCTCGCGAGCCAGAGCGTTGGTCAAGCGAATCAATTGGTGTTACACACCCAAGCACGGTAGTTGGCTGAATATTGCTGAGAATGAATTAAGCTGCATTACTCGCCAGTGTGTGAGTGGCCGGCG
Source organism: uncultured Planctomycetota bacterium (assembly GCA_963763175.1). Classification (GTDB taxonomy): domain Bacteria; phylum Planctomycetota; class Planctomycetia; order Pirellulales; family Pirellulaceae; genus Rhodopirellula. The sequence goes on from CAVXOB010000011.1 coordinate 3,666,273, forward strand.
GATCGGCAGTATCGAGCTCCTAGCGAGTGAAATCGCCGCGTGGTTCAGCGATATCAATGCCAAGCAACGTGGCGTCGATTGGCAGATGCGAATCGACGACGCTCGATGCAAGCTGAAATCGGTCTACCCTAAAATCAAATTTTGACGGACCACTAGGCACAGTTTAACAAACTGATCTGGTCAAAGTTGAACGCATTCGGAAACCTCCCGGAGTACCTACCAAAGTGCTCCACGGAGGAAGCTAAATGCCCCGTCATGGTCTCACAGATCGCGAGTTCAATGCAATCCGTCATCTACTTCTAAAACAGCCAGCCGGAAATCCTGGGCGACGGTGGTTCGATCATCGTACGGTACTTGGGCGAACGATACGGGCCAACCTTGGCGTGGCAAATTGACACGACAGAACAAACGTAACCGTTCACCAGAACCATTGTAGGCGCGGGTTTTAGGCTATTGGGTTTACTTTGCTTCCCAAAGGAGAACCCGATGAATCGAGCCGAAACCGCGAAGCTTTGGACAGTGCGTCTGCAACGGTTTGAGCAAGCTCAGATGACGGTCGCTCAATTTTGTTCCGCCGAAGGTGTTTCGCAGCCTTCTTTCTACTACTGGAAACGCAAGCTGCGGCCACCAGAAGATCCGAAAATCCCAACCGTGGCCAAGTTTGTGCCCGTCTCGTTTCAATCCACACCGTCTAGCCCCTCTCCTGCGGTCAATCACACCAACGCCATAATTGAACTTCCCGGTGGCATCCGTATCCGTGTCGAGGTGCCAACTGATTCTCAGCCGCATCCACTGCGGAGGGATCAGCCATGATCGGATTGCCTAATGGCACGCCGATCTATCTGTGCACTGATCCGGTCGACTTTCGAAAAGGCTTTGATGGTCTGACCGGAATCGTCACCACCTCGTTGGGCAAGAGCGTCACCGACGGTTCGCTGTTTCTGTTTGTCAATCGAAAGCGAGACCGCATCAAAGCCCTCTGGTGGGAGACTGGTGGATTGACCTTGTGGTACAGACGACTCGAACAAGGCACCGTTGAGCTGCCAACGCCTCCATGTGATCAAACGCATGTTACGATCGATTCGGTCGAACTCGCGATGTGGATCGCTGGCGTGTCACTGAAGTCGGCCAAGACAAGACGCAAACGAATGAAAGTTGCGTGATGGGAGCACTTTGCATCCATGGTGCGTTTCGTATAATTGCGCACCATGGATGCGAAACGACCAATGAACGTTCAACGACCCAGTGACTCAAGGCAACTGCCCAATGACATGGCGGCTCTTCGCCGGATGGTCGCAAGGTTGCAGTCGCAAGTCGAAGAGCAGGCTCATTCGGTCCTCGAACTGAAGAACCATAACGACAAGCTTGAAGAAAAGAATATCGACCTACAACTGAAGGTCGACAAGCTGCTTCAGCAACTCTTTGGCAGGCGGAGTGAACGCCGCGTCGACGGCGACGGCCAGTTGTTTCTGGATCTCGGCGATGAAGCAACTCCCGAAGTGGTCAGCGCGTTGGAAGAAGCCGTTCGGGAAGCGGAGCAGGTCATTGAAGACGCTGAGGAAGAAAAACAGAAACGACGCGTCAAGCCGCCTCGCAAGGGCGACCGCAAGTTCCCTGACCACTTGCCACGCGTCGAGCGGATCGTTGACCTTCCCGAAGATCGACGTAAGGGCTTGAAGCTGATCGGCTATGACGAGGTCGAGACGCTCGAGTGGATCCGGCCCGAGCTTCGTGTACGCGTCAATAAGTACGCCAAATACGTTCATCCGATTGAAAAGAATCGTGCCGGCGATGAGCCGTCCATCATCAGCCCCGAGCGCCCTACCGGACTGGTCGCTGGGGATCGCTTCGACGCTTCGATCGGTGTCGAAGTCATTGCCTGGAAGTACTTCTATCACCTGCCGTTTTACCGCCAGCAAGACCTGTTCGCCGGCAGCGGCTGGACGCCAAGTCGTAGCACGCTAGCGTCGAGTTCGCACTACGCCCACTGGCTGAGCACTTACGGTCGTTTCTCAAGACAGATGCTTGCGTGGGCTGTGATGACACGGGCGTGGTGCTGATCACACCCCAGGCGATTCCCGACTTATCAAATCATCCACGCGCTGAGCGAATCGGCGAGGTGCTTGAAAAGGCGATCGCCTCTGGCAAGCCAAGCATTCAAGCGAACTTCTGGGGGTACTACGCATCGCGTCTTCCAGTGGTCGCGTTCGACTTCACGGTCAGTCGTCACCGTGACGGCCCCGATGATGTGCTGGCGGATTACGAAGGAACGCTGATCGGCGACTGCTGGTCAGGCTTTCAAAAGATCGATGTTCGCAGCGACTCGCGAATCACGTTCGCGGCGTGCTGGGCGCATGCGCGTCGCAAGGTCGACGAGTGCCGCAGTGCGTTCCCAATCCAAGTGGCGAAGCTGGAATCGCTGATCCGGATGCTTTACGACATCGAGGATCAAATCAAGGCTCTCGATGAGGCGGAGCGACTATCGCGGCGGCAGAGCCTCTCGCGTCACGTGCTTGGCTTGATCGACGAATACTTGCAAAGCGAAACAATGAGTTCGCCCAAGGTTCTTCCCAAAAGCAATCTTGGCCAGGCGGCAGCGTACGTGCGCCGACACTGGGCGGCACTGAATCGGTTCACCGCAGACGCTCGGGTTCCAATCGATAACAACGACTGCGAGCAGTTGATGAAGCGCGTGGCGACGGGCCGCAAGAACTGGTTGTTCAAAGGCTCGTTGTCGGCGGGTGAACGAGCGGCGAACCTGATGACGATCATCGGGACAGCGATCCGCAATGACTTGGACGTTCACGCGTATTTGGATGATGTGCTGCGCCGAGCCCTGGCTGGTGAAACCGACTGGTCAGCACTAAGTCCACCTGCTTGGAGAGACTCGCACCCGAAATCCATCCGCGCCTACCGGCAAGACGAACGCCGACAAGCGGCCGACCGCAAACGAGTCCGACGCGCCCGCCGTCGACGCCTCAAAAAATAGCCGTCAACCAACCGAGCCGAATGGTGCTGGTGTACGGTTACGAACAAACGAGCGCACACCGAACCGCAGGTCACGTGTGCATGTGAAATAACGTCATTTGCCGCCACGGCATCGCCGATCCAAAGCTAGTCTGCATCGACATCCAACCCTACGGAACCAGCCAGGCACCCGAGCGAGAAGAGATCTTAAACATCGGCGGCTTTAGTGACGCCGTTTTCAACGTCGTCTCATCGTTCCTAGTAAACGACGCATCCCGCTTCGTCCGCGAAGTCGAGTCCGTCGAAGTGTAAGCCACAAGGCGAACTTAAACCCGAAACGCCCGCGGAGGAGCAATCCACCGCGGGCGTTTCTTTCTCCAAGCCCAACGTCCATCTTCGATGCACGCCTCTCCCGTATGCAATCCAGTACTAAATTACAGAACGGATAACACGATCTTGAAGCTCCAATGCACGTGGGATCTGTCGGTCGGTCATTGCTTTGAGGATGACTATGAAATGTCCTCGTACGGTTTCATCTCGCAAAATCAACTGCTTACTTTCCTGCCAATCCAGCTCAAGTAGATCGAGCAACGCAGAATCCAAATAGTAATGCTTACGCCAATGCATGTCACTGAAATCAGGAATTGCCTCCGCGATGGCCTGGATTCCACTCCGGCGAAGATCCGCAAAACACGGCCCCTTGCAGAGAATCGCGTAGCCCCTGAGGACCTCTGGATGTGGGAAGAAGTGCAATGCGCACTTCGCGTACTCTGGTCCAAAACTCGCTACAAATGACCGGAAACGCTCGTCAACGATTGACGCAGAACCAATTCGGCTATATCCCATCAAGGCCAAGAAGAGAGAAGAGTTCGATTCATCGTTTCGAGCTTTGGTTTTGAACCAGTTTGGTTGTTCCCAAGCAAAATCCATCATGGCCCTCCATTCGCGGAAGAAGTTCTCATTGCCGTCCTCGACCCGCAGACCGTACAGAAACCATGATGAAACAAAGCTTTCAGTCCAATGAAATCGGTCTAGGCCAAGTCGGAGCAAGGGCCTCCATAGGCGCTCAGCTTTGTCGTGTGAACCAAGTGTAGGAATCACCTGAACCAATAGTTTGAATAGCCAATTCGCGAAATCTCTTGGGTAGGAATAGAACATTTCGTCACTATCCCGGCTATCTGCGATCGCATCATCCACATCACCGAGGGGGCGAAGCAAGCCTCGAAGCAAGTTCTCCATAGTGAAGATGTACCGTTCACGCTCAGCTTGCTCTTTGACCTCAGCGAATTTGTCTAACCAACCGTACGCTGATTGTAGATGTTCCGGTTCAAAGCCAAATTGTCGTTTGATCCGCTTTCGCACTCGCGGGTGTAGTTCGTCTGGTTTTTCTTGCCCACGCTCTTTAGCGACCATGCCCAAAATAGTGTCTGTCGAATCATCCGCAAGTTTACAGAGATCCGGAAGATCAGAACTGGTCTTGTTGTCAGCAAACTCTTCGATCAATTCACTTAATCGCGCGTCGATGTCAAATGTCGTTGAACGACATGCCCAAAAGCTATTGCCGGATTGCGTTGTTTCAAAAATGGAGCGAATGCCTGACGACAGAATGACTATTCGTTGAAGGCGGTCAAAGTCCTCGGCCAGCTCATGACGCGATTCAAAAGCAAAGTCCAGAACGTCTTTGACGACGGAATAGCTGAAATCAACTGCGAAGCTCGCACAGAGCGAACGGAGTCCCCGATGTGTCCGGTCGCTTGCTAGTGACTTGACACCGATAATTGCTGCGAAATTGCGCCAGTAATAGTTGCTAATCGAATTGGCTACGTCGAACTCGGGTGGCGGTGGCGGCGACTCTAGAATTGACGCGATTTGTTCAAAGCACCAACGCTCTTTTTCTGAATCTGATTCAAGCCATTTATGATGCAGTACAAGCAACACGGCTATGCCTCCTGCGATAGAGTGCTCCGGTTGATCCCCTCGTTCTCGCCCAGCGTCCGCGTCGTCAGAAATTGACTTTAACTGTCCCCAGAAAACGAGCAGTTCTGCGCCGTCCAACACCTTCCGTTCATCGATGAGCTGGCGGCAATAAAACGGAAACTTCAACACCAACATGTGTTTCTCAAGTGTTTCCCTAGACGCAGAAAGCCTCTCCGCTCTTTCCACCGGTTCAATGAAATCCAATATCAGGCCTTCATCGGTTTGCTTCATGGTCCAATTGTCGGGATTGAATTGAAGCGAGATCTTCTCGAATGCTGCCGTCTCGTTCTCCTGGGTGCAAGTTTTCAGTTGATCCTCCCACTGACTCTGGACATCAGTCATGTGTACCCGAAAGTCTTCGTCAACGACGAAAAGCCTGAAAAGTGCCTCACCGATTGTCGTTGCTCGATGGGGTAACGTATGCCAGTCTCGAACAGCGTTGAAAGTTGATTCGCTCCATCTGGTCCATTCCATCATGCTCATTTTCCATAGAGCGTCATGCCCCTGAATGCGATGATTCTCTTCCCACATTTGCATTTGCCAAATCGAAGCGATTGGCATCAATTCGCGATTTAAGAGTTCAGGTTTCTTCCTCGCGACCGCGGAAAGAACGCCGAGCAACGCAGTGCTACGCGAGGTTTTTAAGATCCGCGTAATTGCGTCCCCAACAGGTTGCTCGTCATCGAGTGTCAAGTAAAACCATCGCTCAAGGGCCATCAACGCTGCTGCGATAATCTCTGGCGTTCGCACAAAATCTCGGTACCAAAAATATGCCTTATCCGATCCAAAGTAGCTCACCTGTTTTCCGTCGATGTTTGTTGACACAGGGACAGGCTGCCCCTGCCTATTGTCCAGCCAGCGGTCAGTGACGAAGTTGGTGAGGTCAACGATCACTTCGATTCCCTTCTGCCAATCAAGTAACAAAAATTGAAGGAAGGGTCCTCGAAAATACATCGATGGGGACCATTCCATCATGTCATGAATGTGCAGAAACTCATGCAACTCACTACCAAGTGATCTTCCGCCGGTTGGCAATGGTTCTCTAATCAGCAACGCCAACAGAACTTCTTGTGCAGTCTCTGGTCGGTTGGCGAACAGATGAGTGAGTGGATCGCTTCCCGCAAGAAAACCGTCGCGAACTTTGTAATTTACGCTGCGAAGTGGACCGTTGGGCCAAGGCTCGGCAAGTGGGCCAATCGGGCCGAACAAGCTTTCAAACGTTTCCATCGACGATTCAGAAGGAAGGTCGTCTTCAATCTCCGCTTCCGGCGCGTCGAATATTAGAAGTGAACTCTCGACCCTCTCACAAAGCTCTAGCGCCAGACTGGCTACGTCATCGGGAAACACCGAGGCAGCAAACAAAACGCGTTGAAAAACGGCCTTGCACACATCTGTCGACACGCTCCATTTATCGTCTCGAATCGAGGCAACAACGTAGTTGGTGGCGTCGAGAAGGATCTTCGCACACTCATCTCGACAAGCCCAGTTATTGTCTGAAAACTCGAGCCAAAGTGAGGCGATTTTCGTGACCTTGTCGGTTGCAATTGATATTGCCTCGCCCCTTCTACGATGGACCACCTTGAGAAGCGGTAGCCACAAAGGCCAGAATGGCATGCGAAAATGCGCCGCCATTAACGTGGCGTCGCCGTCCGCTGCGTATCTCGGGTCAGGAAGAGTTGCAACATGCAGAAATCTGTTTAGCAAGCGATTGAGTAGAACGCCATCGTTTGCCAATAGATGCTCCCAGACATCGGCAAGTCGATCTTCGGCGTTTGCAGAAAACAAAATCGATTCAAGAATCAGATCAGCTTCTATTTTTGGCTGACCGTCTGGGGATAAGTCGAAGATGACCTTTGTCCAGTCCGCCGTGTCTTTGGAGCGATTCTCAAGAAGCCGCAGTCCGAAAAGTCGAATAGCCCGGTGCCAGCGTGGATTGAATGCTTTTTCCGCAGCGTACTCTGCCACTTCACGCTGATGGCCGATCAGGAGTCGAGTGCGTGCCCAATCACCAAACAGATCGTGTTGGAAACCGACCCGCTCATCGCGATACCAAAGAATCCCTGCAGACTCAAGGTTGGGTAGCAGACGACATTCGTCACTTTCAAGTTGCTCGATCGCTGTGCCTACCGAGAAATTGTCAGCTTCGCGAGCCGCGAGTTTCTGTATGACTCGAGATCGTGCGACCCCATCCGTACCAGTTTGAACTTGCTCGCCCCAGAACCAATCCAAAACATTTGTTTCACCGACCCATGAATCAAAGTTAGTACTCTCGCTTGCATTTGAAACGACCAAGTCGAGCAACTTTAGATTCGCGAAAAGCGGCCAAAGGTGCGGTTGCCGCAACAGCTTGCTGATGTTTGGAAATGCTTCAATGACGGCTTTTCGGTGATTTGAGAAGGAAAACCCAATCGACTCAACACTAATGCTAGGCAAGTCAGAAACCTCACGGCGCAAAGCGTTAAGCGTTGCGTCCCATGAATCAACTAAGCAAACAAACAAAAACGACCATGGACTGTCGCTATTCGCTGCCCCTGCCTGACGAAGCAACGTGCCAACATTTGCGATTCCAACAGCATCCAATTTTTCAAAACCATCGATTACTAGTAGCCCTGAGGTTGCCATCGTTTCCGACAGGATCTTAGGAATCGTGTGTTGAAGTCGAAGATCGGATAGGACGGCGGAACACTCGCGGTTGTTAAGATCACTCGGTGAGAGCCAAAGCACATGGCACGAACGCATGGATGTGGTTGCAATCGCCTTAGCGATCGCAGATTTTCCTGATCCACTCGATCCGACGATCGCTGTCATTCCGGTCGAGGACGGGATCACTCGATCGAGTTCCAGACGCCCGGCCAAATTGTTTCTGACGCGGTCCAATCGCAACGCCGTTTCGTCAGCTATTTTTCGCCAATCAGCATCAAAGTCGGGATACTCTTTGAATGAGAACGTCGGGCGCAAGCGGGCGATCAGCTCATTTCGATCAATCGAGCCCCCCGAAGATGACAACTCTCTCGCCAGTTGTTTTAGATGAGTCCATAATGAACGGCCAGCGTCCTCATCAGCGCCGTCCAACAGATGCCAGCAGAGCCACGCCAACTGATTCTCGTCATCGGATGGCTCGCTCTCAAAGTCAAACTCTAGATGTCGGAGACGCTTAAGCAGCTTGGCTGTGTCGGAATGTTGCTGGTTTGAATCAACACTCTCGGGACAGTGCAGGCTTGCAAAGAGTGCTCGCTCTATATCGTTTGCGTAGCCGGCTGTCTGCAATCGCTTAGGGAAATCGCCTTCTACCGCTTGAATACCTTTCGTGAGCAGTTTTTGCCAAGCACGACTGGTTCCTACGTCGAGCGGAGCGGTTGCCAAGACAAGGTAGTCCGCATCCGAATCAAACTTGTCAGTCCCGATGTGAAGCAACTGTTCCCAGATAGCGGTGACGAAATCCGATGGGAACCCTTTGTCCGTAATCTGAACGTTGCTTTTTACGGAAATCGCAACTTTATGTGATATGCCAGTCGTTGCCGAAAGCGATAGAACCAGATCATCGATCAGCCAGCCATCTACTCGGCCCTGAAATTGAACTTCATGGATCTTCCCCACGTCCATGTGAAGTGGGGCAAGCCTCGCCAACATTTTCAAAAAGTACGATGCAGTAACTTTGTCCTCAAAAGTAAAGCCGCCACCAGAAGTTTGTTTCGGAGTGGCTATTTGCTTAGCCATCGTTTGCCAACGTTTTGATTAGGGGGGCCGAAAAAAGACAAAAGCTAGTCATCATGTTGTTGTTTTATTACAGTTTTATCCGCTTTCTGAACATTTTTCCGATGGTCAGAATACCCAATAGAAGCCGAGTAAAAATGAAGTCGCCCGTGAGGAGAATCAATGCGCAGGTAATTGCGAGAGATTTGTCCAGATCTACGTAGGAATGCTTTTCAGTTCTTTCAAAATGTGCTCGACGGCTGGGCGCTCGTCAGCTGCCTGCGCGGTGCAACGAAGGATGAGCTGGCGCCAAGTTGGATATCCGACCAGATCAATGTCCGTGTTGCCGGTCAGCATGTAGACGAGCAGTTTGCCGAATGCGTAGATGTCAGCACTTGGCTTTGCCTCAACGCCCTCATATTGTTCCGGAGCGGAGTAACCGTGGGACGCGTATCCCTGGAACGTTTTCTGCGTGATAAGCCGAGAACGATTCTTTGAGATGCCGAAGTCGACCAAATACCAATTGCCGTCGCGCCGAAGAATGTTCTTCGGTTTGATGTCTCGATGCACGACGTCAAGTTCATGTAGTTGGCTGATTGCAGTCGCGATTTGACAGCCGATCCGTTGAACCTCATCAACTGTAAGTGGGCCGTTTTCGGCAACAAACGAGGCCAAGTCGCCGCCATCCGCAAATTCGGTGACAAAACCGACATACTTGTCATCGCGAAGATGCTCAACAAACTGCAACACTGCGTCTGAACCGCTACGAGCGAGCTTCTCGTAAATGCCCATCTCTCGCTCTAAAGCCTGCTTGTCCTTGCTGTTCTCACGCACCCGCTTCAGAAACACCTTCTCGCCGGTTGCGATGCTCTTGGCTATGTACGCTTCGGCCATGCCGCCGCCGTCAATAGCTTGCAGCAATTCGTAACCCTGAAACTTCTCGCCCGCTAGGATAGCCTTTGTCTCTCGAACTTCCGGAGTTTCCGTACTGTCGGTTGCTCCATACATGCCAATGCTTTCTTGACACGCAACCGAGAACTCTTCTCCTGTTTCCTTATCGCTGAAAGTCAGGTCTGCGGTGGTGAATTCGGTCGGATTGATTTTGCACATTTGCTCTTTCACTCGCCGCCGCATTTCCAACGCGAACGAAAGGTATTCCGCCATTTCTTCTTTTTTGCAGATGCCATCGGGATGGATTAGCTTGATCAATCCAGACACAGTTCGCATGACGGCTTTGCGATCACGGTGTCCCACGTTGGGGCCAAACACGAAGTGCTTCGCGTAGGCATCGGTGTAGTTCAATGGCCGCAGTTGATTGTGGAAAATCTCCGCCACATAGTCAGCGATAAAGCCAAGATGCCGGGTAAAGAGATCAGGTGTCAGTTTCGCCATTTCCCAGCCGGGCAAGTAAGCATGCCATCGGTCATGGAACGCATCATCATCGCGGATCGACTCGGGCAGAGGCTGGAACAAGTGCGAAGTCTTGACGATGGTTTCCACGTCGCCGTGAGTATTGCCGTTGAACACGATTCCTGCTTCGGCTGAAATCGTGCCTTTGTCGTCACCGCGCGAGAACGAACCTTGTTCCATGTAGCCCTTGTACATGTCCTTGTCGTTGGCCGACTTGAAGTTGGGGCCGGCAACTTCGTCAAATGCGACGACATCGTAGCGAACAACGAGCCCAGGCTTGTCTTTGCGGTTCTTCCATCCAAACAGATCGGTCACGCTCCCCTGACCGCCAGAGAGAAGATTGGCGTACGGGCTGATTTCACGAAACACAAAGGACTTGCCCGTCTCCTTAGGGCCGAGTTCAATTAGGTTGTAGTTCCGTTCGACCATCGGAACCAAGCGAAGGAGATAGAACAGCTTCCGTCGCCAAGTGAATTCGGGATTCGACGGCTCGTAGCCAACGGTCCGCATCAGAACATCCACCCATTCCTCACGAGTGAACTCGCGACGTGCTTGGATAAATTCGTCGAGATCCGCACTCGCGATTTGGATCGGTTGCATTCGCTTAAGCACGAATGGACGTGTCACGCCACCATGCACAATCGTTTCGTCGAAACTGATTTCAAGGTTTGACCAAACACCACCCGTAAGTGTTCTTTCAAAACGGTGTACGGTTTGTTCATCAACATGAACCTTATCGAGCCCAGAAGTCGCGAACTTAGCCCAGTACTTGCCCCCCTGGTCCTTTTCATCGAAGGTTACCGTCACCATGTCGATCAACTTGAGTGATCGACGTTGTTGCAGGCGTGCTTTGATCAACTCACTCTGGTCAGAGCGGACGATTCGCTCCTTGATCAGTTCTTTAACATTATCGACGCCGCTGTCGATCTGAGTCTCGTCGGTCGTGCTGCAGTACTTGCCCAACAAGTACTCCAAAACGTAGACGGGAATGGAGAAACCGACCTTCAGCCTTTGCACTAAGTCTTTACGAACGACGCGTCCGGGGAACGCCGCGATTAGCTTTTTGTCGAGTGAATCAACCCAGGAAGGGTGCGGTGCATTGCTCATCAATTACCAGTCCGAGATTTCAGTTTTCAGTTGTACTTCTTCATGTCCAAGGATTTCCTCGTCGTCGGCATCAAGCACCTGCACAAGTAGCTTGGTCCCATAGTCCAGGATCGGAGGCGGATCGACCAATTCCATTTGGATGGTGATCGCTTCGCCCTCCGGTTTGACCACGACGGGCGAGGAGGGCCGAAACACTAGCTTGCCGGACTCAGCCTCTTTGATCTTCACCACAACGCTACGCGGAATCTGGTTACTTTCCGGACCCAGGAATGTCATTTGGCCTGTCGAAGCGGCTTGAACCTGAACCCGCGGCGTGAGACTTGAGATGTAGCCGATCGGTTTCAGCACCACTTCGGTCTTTCGAGTCTTCACGGGCCAGTTCGCGACGATGACTGGGATCACCAGTTCTTGAAGCGTCGCGCCACCATGGAAGAATCCAAGTTTTCCGTACGTTCGGAATGCGTTCGTGCTTCGCGGCACAAGCACCTCCAAGTCAGACTGCATGACCGGAAGCTTGACCGCGGTCGGATGCGACAGGTCATAGCCGACAAAAGCACGCCGGTGTTTCCACTGCACATCGCCCGTTGGTTTGTTGTCGTCGACATCGTGATCATCGGGCTGCCAATGAAAGTAACCATGGTCCGTCGTGATCAAGATGCGCGAATAGCCAATGTCGCGGACTTTGCGAATCGCTTTGACGTAGCGGGCCAAATGTTCGTCGGTACCCGTCAGCTCTAATTCGCCGTCATGTCGATCTAGTTCGTCACCGTGAACAACGACCATTCGCCGCGTCTTTGTCGGCTTCTTCAACTTGTCCGCTTCAAAGACTTCGGCGATCTCCAGCCAGTCCTTGCAGCCCATCTTGTCCTTCATCCACTTGCGTCGATCCTTGGCCCACTTCAGATCGCCGGCAAAGTCGTCCGCTTCGACAACGAATGACTTCTTGTCATCGGCCATTTTGATGTGCAGTTCTTCGCGACGCACCGGAAGCGCCATCGGCATGCCGAGTGCCGTAACACTGGGAAGTGGAGCAATCGCTGCAGCAATATGCGCTCGTGGTTCTGGTTCACCTTCATTAAGTAGTTCGCGTAGTCGATATCCGATGTCGTAGCGGCATGCGTCAAGAAAGAAGATTGCCGTTGCCGCACTTTCTTTCTCAAGCTCGTCCAGGAGCAATTCACCCGCGGTCGGAGCTTGCTCGCGGAAGTCCTTGCCAGTCGCTAGCAGCTCAGCGAAGACGCGTCCAATCCGATCCATCGTTCTCAGGTAGCCACGACGCAGCCGGGCTCGGATTCGGTCAAGGTTCTGGTTCAAGTCAGTGCGTTCTTTGAACAACTGTTCGCCCGCCCAATCCAGTTTCCATCCGGATTGCGAGTACCAATCAAAGGCGTCTGCGACCGATTTCCACGCTTGTTCAACCGTGCTCGTCTCGATCAGCAGGCTCGCCACGTCACCAAGCTCGATCAGGAACTGCCATCCCGTTTTGGTCGTTGCCTGGGATGACCAGAAGCCGCGCTGCCGATCCTTGAATCCCTGAATACTTGCGGCGAGTTCTTCGGCAAGCGAATCCACTTCTTCCAGCCGGTCAAACTTTGTGACGGCTTCAGAAAACAATGCGTCTTCGACCGCCTTGGATGCAAAGCTGCGGGGCGGTTTCGCTAAGTTCCGCGCCCAATGAGTCAAACCGACTGTCGCGTCCGCTTTGGGAACCATCGCTTCAAAGCTGGGGATAAATTGCACGTGATTCTGCCAATTCTTCAGCAAATCGAGGGCACGGTTGCGTGGCAGCCCATTCGCAACAATTCGTCCCGGTTCCGACGGCGGATTACCGGGCGTCGCATTTGCCGCTTCCGTGCATAACAAGCAAGCGAGTGATTCGATTCGCCAGTTCTTCTCTTCCATCTCGCTCGGATCAGGCAAGCCGAAATCCTCTTTGGCGCGACGAGCGAAAATATCGAACCGATCGTCCTGACGTAGCAGTTCAAACTCACCATCGGGTCCAGCCAGGACTTGCAGCATTCGATTGTCGTCAACCAGCGTCCCCTTGGCATTGCTAGGCGTTAGCTCACGCCAAGTGCTCCGCGGCTTATCGAACCAGTCGTTGACATGGGCCGGCAAGATGCCACCCAATTCCAATTCATCCTCGTAAGAAATGTCGACGCCATACTGACGCAGCGAATCAAGCAACGACTTTTCCCAGACTTCTTCCGCTTCAAGTTCGTAGATCTTGAACCAAGTCAGATTGTCTCGGGATGTCGGCACCCAAACGACGCGTGGCCCAGGCTCGCTGCGGTACATGCGGTCACGCAGCTCTAGCTCATGCGGTGCATCACGGGCGCTGTCTGGAGCCCACAACTCAAACGAGCCTGAATCAGATGCTCGGCGAAGCAATTCGAGCCACGAACCCTGGGGATCGCACCAAAGCAGCATCGGCGCACTCGGTTGCCGTAAGACATCGTTAACTTCCTGGATCAACCAGCCCTCGAAAGTGTCGTTCATACCTGGCTTACCTCGCCTTCTTCACGGCCAATTCGCACGGAGCCAGGTCCGCATGCAATGACTTCCGCTCGGCCCGAAGGAGCAAACTTTGTCACCACGTAACAGCACGGACTTGTTGAATTCGGCGTTACATCAATGCCGGTGAAGCCTGGCAGCTGAAAAGTTGTTGGGATGGGATCTAGCTTGTCACGGATTTGTTGACGAGTCGCTACACACGGTGACTCTGATTGCTTTGAATGACTAACCGGCAGACCTGTCAAATAGACTTCAGACGCATGCTGCAGTATTTGGTCGACCCCATCACCATCACCAAAATCCGGAAGCTTTTTACGGCCGCTGTTGTACGGAGTAACAACCCAGATGCGATCTTCGGCTCCTTCCAGCAACGCGCGATCTAGTGAGCCACCTGAGCCATGGTGAGGCAGTTTTGCGAACTGATGATCGTTAATCAAAAACTGATCGGCAAATGCATCCCCTATTTGTCTCCAGAAGGGATTAGGTGTATCCGCTCCCAAAACCAGTCGAACACTTTCCCATTCGACCACCATCGCTGATGAAATCTCGTTGAATTGGTTACTCTTCCGGCTTGGATTTTGACGAGCGATCTTTTCCTCTGGATGCAGAACTGTAAGAGTCGCTTCACCGACTACCTTTGTCTCTGACCGCCAGGTCCACCAAAACTTGTCTTTGTTGTCTTGATGCCTTGCTCGAAATCGAGACAACGACTCCTCAAGATCGCCTCTTTTGCCTGCCTCAGGATCGTCCTCGTCCTCGTGCTCGATCGAAAGGTCATTGCATGCGAGGTATTCCCAGTTACCGAAAGACATGACGGCGGGCATTTGATCATAGTGATCAAAATGGCAATGCGTTAGCATCAAACACCCCAATGAACCGGCGTATTTTGCGAGCACATGTAGAGCTGCCGCTTGGTGGCCGATTTTGCAACTATCGACGACAACCCAGACCCCAGGAGGAATCCACAAAGCGACGCATTCACCCTTTCCTGGACCGAAAACAAAGGCGTACAGGCAGTCTTCCTCTAGCTTTCTTGGCATCATGCCTAGTCTTGCCTCAATTGCAGATATCTGGCGGGGTTGGGGGGATCAAATCGAGGCAGCGCCGACATCCAGTCTCGCGGTTTCTGAAAGACGTCTACACGAAGTCGATTTTCGTCGCCGTAAAATGAAAGCTCGACAAAGCTGCCCTCGCCGACAACATCCGGATCCACATTCTCGATTGCGTTGAAGAACTCGTCGCATGGGATTTCAATCCGCCCGAACCGATGTTCGCCATCCTCTAGCTGCTTACCTACCAACAAGTCGACCGCGTCCTCACCAATGCTAACAATCTTCGCTGGATTCCAGGCGGTGCGCGTCAGATTGCGAAATCTTGCCGGCTTGTCAATGAAAGGCCACTTTGTCCAATCGCGGTCCGGATCAACGTAGACCGGCAAGACATCACACCCATCTCGCGTGAACTCTAAGTTGGAAAGCATCGTTCGCATGGCACGAAAGCCGACATCAGATTCGATGACGTCACTATCGACATCGGCAAGTAGTCGTTCCGCAAGATCAAGCTGACTACGATGCAACAGCAAACGAACGACCCATTTGTGAAACGCATGAAAGATATGTGTCGGTGTATCGCCGGTATCAAGACCAAGTTCAATTCTTCCCCTAGTCAGCTCCTCGCGGGCCTCGTCCATTCGACCCGTTGTGATTAAGAAATTAATCCAACGCGACCACCACCACGGATGCGTCAAATTTAGATTGACCGCTTCGAGATAATGGTGACGAGCTTTCTCTTCTTCCACTGCTTGGCAGTCGAAATTGTAGGCCAGGTAGTGATGGGCATAGTCGTCCTCGCTGTCGAGCTCGACCGCACGTTGAAACACCTCGGCTGCTCGGTCATGTTCGCGTGCTTCGTGCGATAGGTACCGGCCCCAGGCGTGAAGTTGATCGACAAAGTAGAAGGTTGACGAGTTCCAATTCGCTTTTCCGCTAACGGCCTGATGAAAGAAATGCTCGACATCTTCTGAATAAGCGTGCTTGCTCTCATTGCGTCTTTGTTGAGATAGTTTTTCATAATGAGCAGCGATCAATTCGTGGGCGGCGGAGATTTCGCCTTCATCCAAAATTGATTTCACGGGAATGGCTCTCTCCAGTTCGGAATGCATGCGATAACTTTGCTCGTCAACCTTGCAAAGCATTCCCTCAACCAAGATGGCACGTTGGGTCGCGTCTAAGTCGCCTCCTCCCAGTGTCTCGATCAAAGGCATGTTGAGGTTTCCACGCGACAAGGAAATGCGAGTTGCTACTTTGAGAAGCTCACTTTGCTGTTTGTCGTGTTGAAGATGTTCTACAATCGCTTTACCCAACTGTTCGACGTCATCGAATTTTGCATTCAACAGCAGGGCGTCTTCGATGCCCGCAAATGCTGCATAGACCGCCAAAAGCTGCATCGTCATGTACGACCTGGACGAAAACCCAGGGCCAATGCGCGACTCAAGGGCTTCCAGTTGTGCATTCAAACTCTTCGAGGCCAAATCTCTCCAATCCAATTGTCTCTTTGGCAATTGGTGCTGTCCCGTGTGGTCCGGGTACAGATTTCGCATGTTCGATATCACCGTCCTGCACGGAATGTCGCGTTGCAACCATTTGCTAATCTCTCGAGCGTGATGGTTACTGTAGGTTTCACACCTTGAATCGTCGCGAGCTTTGATTGCCCAGTGCATCGGTTCATCGCAAAGCAAGACGACGCGGTCCGAATGATCTGTAATTGCTTTCTTAACAACCGCCAGTTTGTCGCCCCAAAGCTTGTCGGGCGACATCAATACCTTCGCGTCTCCATTAAGCATGCCTGCGTCGGCAAGCCCGTCAACAATCGACGTCATTGCTGCCGCACCAGTGTCAAAGTTGCGGCGTGGAGGATCAAGCAAAATAGGCGTGTAACCAGCGTCCACTAGAAACGACTTTAATGTACGCAGCATGGTCGACTTGCCGAAGCCAATGCCACCAATAACGTCCCAGCGTGTACCCGGTTGTGACGAGGATATCCCCTTCGCTAAACCCTTTGCGCAATCTTGGAGTGCAGTATTCATATCACTCATTATGGTTAGTTGACCTTTCTATTGTAACCTGAGCCCGGAAGACTTCTTTTATTCATCCTTCATCCCTCCGCCTTCAGCATTTTGCTCTGGCCACCAGCCGCATTGGGGGAGTTTGCCTTCTCGGACCCAACGGCGTTCGTCGGCGCGCCATTCGGCTCGGTCTGCGATGGCTTTGTCGATGTCTTTGGCGGCTAGGACGTCCGCGGCTAGAACGCCGGCTTTTTGCAGCGGGGCGATGTTGACTCGGACCCCGTCGTTAATGTCCGGGGCGTATAGCGATTCTTGGTCGATGAAATCGGCGATCGTTTTCGGTGGTGCTCGACGATTATCCAAGCAGGCGACTTGGTCAAACATTGGTCCTTCGGCTAACCAATCATGCCACTCGCCAGGCTCACTGCTATTCCAGGCTTGGATGGCATCTCGGATTGCTTGCGCCTTGCCAGCTTTCAAGTTCATCTCGTCGATGAACTTCTTGATCTTGGCTTTGACCTCTTTGAGTCGCGCCTTCATCGCCGCCTTGGTCAGCTCGGTCGTTTGTTCGGACGGCTCATCGTTCGACAACAAAGGTGTGTCGCCAGTGGGAACCGTTGCACTGGTGTCAGCGTCCAGCACCGGCTGGCGATCTTCTTTGATAGCGGCGTTGAGTTCTTTTTGTTCGGCCTTGAGCGTTTTGATCCGTTCTTTGATCGGAGCCAGCACGGCGGCATCGAACTTTCCCCACCACACACCGCACGCCAGCTCGATCGAGCGGTACTGCATCGTGACGATTTCGGAGCGGATCAACTCAGCGAAATCGGCGGCGGATGGATCGTCAGGCGTCTTCTTCGCTTCGGGAGCCTTCGGGCCGACATGGCAGCAGAAGTAGTCAAGGTTGGAAAGTGCCTCACCGATCCATTGAGCCAATTCAGGGTGCAGCCCCGTTTCGATAGCTTGACCTTGCCACTGATCCAGCGGTGAAGCTTCTCGCATTCCGTCGGCGGCTTCCTCGCCCGGCGATTGGTCGAGCAACTCGCTAAGCCGTTTCAACCAGCGAGCCTTCATGGCGAGCATCGCGTCGTCGAATGCGTACTGACGAAGCGTGGGCAGCAACTTGGCCGGCCCGAATCCCGACTTCGCGATGGTCGCGAGTTTCTCATCAAAAGCTTGAAGCTCGGTGATCGCCTCTTCCAGTTCGACAGCACGCTTGGCTTGGTTGTCGGTTCGGTTGGCTACCGGCGTCGATGAGATGCCACGCATCTCCGTTTCAAACCGTAGCTTTAGCGGGCCAGTGTACTGAGTACGAATCTTCTGGATCGCGTCAACATCGACGCGGTGATAGTAAACCAAGCAAGCAAACGTGGGCATCTTCCGAGACGTGAAGCTCGAAGACTGTAATTGCCAAGCAATAGGCCGCTTTTTGAACTGCCGCGTATGATGCTTAAAAAATTCCGTCGTCAGCCAATCTTCCAGCGACTTACCCATGACATCGGCAAAGGTGCGCACGTCGACTTCATCTGTACGAAACCTATCGGAAACGCGTTCTTGCAACTTTGTTTCTTTGACGACTTCAGTGAAAGGGATTATCCCATCGTCGTCAGCCCACTCCGGAGTAGGCTCCATTCTTTCCAACTGTTCCGGCCAGCAATGGCCGAGATGACGTAACGCATAAACCGAACATGCATCGGAAAATGTTCGTCGTTGCTCGTTTGCTGAGATCCATCCACGATTCTCGATTCCATCACGCAGCAGATTCAAAATAGAAATAGGGTGCGACTTTAGTTCCAAACATAGCGACTCAAGATAGAGTTCGCTCGGGACCGCACTTCCCTCAGTGTCCGGCTCAAAGTCAGACTCCGCACCATCTCTTTCGGTACCGCTGTCGCACGAAGCTTCTCCTGATTCAAATACAACTTGAAGCCGCTCGCGGATGCTTTCGTCAAACTCAACCGTTTCTGTATTCTCTATTTGATGACGGAGCCAATCCTTGGAATCGCTAGACAAGTCACTGGGGATGTGCGAGAAGCTGCCAATTAACGGAAACTGGCCTGCTGAGACACCCGTTTCGACTGCGATTGCAGTAATGTCGGTTTGATTCGGCTGGAAAAGCTCTGCAGCAACCTCCTCTGCGATTGCTTCGTTGGCAAGTAAGCAAGCTTCGTCGGCAAGTGAACTAAGAACATCCCGCGGCCGTACTGGCGAAAACAAACGCTCGGTCAATTCACGTTCAATGATTCTGGTTTTGTACTTGATACAACGCTGCGCTATGCACTCAAGTTCTTTGCGTTTGCTCTCTAAGTTTGACGGAATCGGGAAGCCGGCAACTGTTGCGACTTCAAAGCCCATGTTCGGTGTAACCGAACGCAGCAAGAAACTTGCAATTCGGGTATTCAATAACGCGCCGATTGACAAATCGCAGGGATGAATAAACGGTCCTTTATGTGACGCAATCGACATGGCATTCAGCTGCCGAACAGCCATTGAGCCGGTGCAAATCAGAGAATAGGACCAACCTCCCTTTAAGTACCAGTCATCGTTTTGAACGCGAGTGCCTGGAAGGTTGGCTGCATGAAGCCGTCGTCCGTTGAGTTCCCAGTCAACAACCCAGTATTCAAAGCCCTTCCACTTTTTGTAGCCGCCACCCTTCGCAAACTGTACCCAACGAGGGCGTTCAGAATCCTTGGAAAAGACTTCCCAGTGGAAACGAATGAAACGTGCATCGTGTCCCGTACACAATCCTGCGCGAACTGTTGCAACTTCTCGTAACTGTTTCTCTGCGAATAGTGATACCAAGCGTTCACTCAGCCAATAGCACATTGGACATGAGGGAACATTCAGAAAATTTATTTGCCTTTGTTGGAAGACATAATTGCAGTCCGAATCAGTCGTCGCTCTCGAAAGCAATGCCGCTTGAACATCAGACGATCGTGGCGCATTGAGGCGACACGCCCAGACCCGGTGCTCTTCCGAAAACGACCGCTTTGACAGCACGAATAGTACTGGTGCAACGGCGGCGTTAGTAATCTCAGAAAATGCGTATCGACCTAAATGAGCGAGGGATTCAATGGTCGCTCCTCTCACGAGTCCTGTGGTCGAACCACTAAGCTGCTGCTTGGTGGTTTCATCGGATGTTCCCGCACGGAGCTCACTGTATGACGCAAGAAACATCCACGACTGTTGCGTAACCATCGCAACCCGTCCCTGCTCGCAAACTAACTCAACACAACGCAAAATAAATGACGTGTACAGATCTCGTTTACCTGACGGATAGGCGACCTCGACTTGCCGCTTCAAAGTCTTTCCCATGTTCTTACTGCCCATATAGGGCGGATTGGCAACAGCAACGTCGTACGACCTGCCTAGAAGGCTCATCAATCGAAAACCGATTTTCGCTTCTAAACCGATAAGTTGGTCATTGAACTCGCCACTTTCTCTCGCGTCCTTCGTGAACGCATCAATCGCCATCATCGCCCGGTTCATCATCCGATGACTAAATTGTTCATCCGTTATTTCGTCGAAGGGCAATTGACCATTGAGCGCGTTCCGCGATCATGTCTGGGAATAAAAAGTTAGCTTCTCTCTCGGCACGAACTTGTTCTTCCCATA
Organism: uncultured Planctomycetota bacterium; assembly: GCA_963763175.1. Classification (GTDB taxonomy): domain Bacteria; phylum Planctomycetota; class Planctomycetia; order Pirellulales; family Pirellulaceae; genus Rhodopirellula. The sequence continues at coordinate 3,686,617 of CAVXOB010000011.1, forward strand.
AGTGGTGCTCGACTTTGATGATCGCTTTTAAATCTTCAGCCGGACGCGCGAGGCTGCCTAGTTCGTCAATATGTTCGATTGACTTCGCAAATTTCCGCAGTACTCGCACGACTGAAGGTTCTTTCTCGAGCGTTGCCAAGAAACGCTCCCACGACTCGCCTTTCAAGTGGCTGCTTGTCGCCGCGACGAGATTCGTTGTCGCTCCGCAGAAACCAAACGCCTTCTCTTCTGCTTTCATCCATAACGACGCCTCGGCGATCTGAATCGCTCGCTCGTCGATGTCGATGCCGAACAGATTGTTTTCAAGGATCGACTTGCAGATTTGCTCGGGCTCAGTGATCTCGCCTTCTTCTTCGTACATGGAAAAGAACATATCGAAGGCTTCGATTAAGAAGTGACCGCTACCGCAAGCGGGATCGAGCAGCGTGATCTGACGGAGCGACCTCTTTTTGGCCGGCGCGATCGGCATCGCGGACGTAGTATTCCCAGCTTTCAAGCAATTGCGATTCGGGATGCATGCCCATCCAGGTCGCGCCCAGCGAGTTCTGCACCAAGAACTGGACCATGTAGTCTTCGGTGTAGAGTTGCGTGGCCGGGATGATGTCGGCCCCTTCGATCTTGGCTCCCTTCTTGGTCCGCACCGTCTCGAAGACGCGATCTTTTTCTTCGGTGTTCCAGTACTGATAAGCCCAACCGAGCGCATCGGGGGCCGCGAACACCGCGTCAGTGGCCGAGTCGTGCGAGCGAACTTTCTCCCTGCCGGACAACCACGCGAGACAGTTCTTTAGAGCCGGTGGCGACGGACGTAGCGCAATCGACGGTGATTCAGGATCGAACAGCATCGGCAGCGTTTCGGCTCGTTCGGCAAAGACGCCAAACAGCATCGCAAACCGCCCATCGTCTTCGCCGGTGCAAAGTTCGGGCGAGGTTTGAGCCAGTCGGTGATGGACCAACGACCGACCGCCGTACGCCTCACGTCCGACGATGACTTCGTCGTCCAGCAGTTCACGGGCTTCCATGCAGCGCAGCGCCACCAACCGGTTGGCCCAGGTGTAAGCCGATTCACGAACGTACTCGGCCACCGCATCGGACCGATCCACGCCCGCTTGTTGGCGCAGGGAGATATAGGCGTCGATGATCTTACGAGCCGCGACATCCTCGTCGGCCAGCGCGAGTTCATCCACCGGCGCGGACTCACGATCCTTCCGCACGCCGATCTCTGCTAGCCGCTGTTCCAAGTCCCCCGGAAACCATTTCCCGGTGTTGTCGTAATGTCCCTCCAACTCATGCCGCATCTCGAGCACGACAGCTTTCAAGATCTTTTTTAGGTCTGCGTCCATTTACGTCAATCCACAGAGGTTAGTTAGGAATTGACAAAGCCGCGTTACGCGAGGCAACTTGAGCGAGTTCTCCGAAACCCAACGGTCTCGATATACCGACACTTGGATGGTTGAGCCTGGCTTGAGAAAACTCGATACACAACCAACGATTGCTTTGGATCGCCCTTGCGGAGTTTTAATCTCATTTAGATCGACCGGCAGGAAATCCTGGCCTTCACGATCGACTTCGTCGATGTAGCGAGTCGCTCCGGTTAGCAAGCTTGGATAGACAGCGTTTGCACAATCAATCAGCAAATCTTCTAAGGCTCCTGACGCACCATCGCCTGGCAGTAGAAAAATACCCGTTCGAGTGTCAGAGTCGACGATTTGTTCCGCTTCGGCTGGTCCAGCAAGGCCGACTGATTCCAATGCGTCTTTGGTGCTCCCAAAAACTGCATTTGCATCGTTGTCTGCGTCCGGCACTAAACCAATCGCGGAAAGCGAATGGAAGCCACCGTCAATCAACTCTTTGAGACTGCGCAAGTCTCGTCGGAACTTCGCTCCACTTCCTCCTACTTTGCGTAAAACAACGGAATGCGAATCGTTTTGAAAGCAGACGCCTTCAAAAAGTTGATGAATCTGCAGGCCTTGTTGGTTCGCAGCGATTCTACCGCGATGTTCCGTCAACTGAGCCGTATTAATGAATGGCTCCCAGACGGCTGAAATTGCGTTGACATCCTGAACATCCGATAGACCAAGCTCGCGAAGCAGCTTCCCCAGAAAAAGGACGTCGTGTTGGCCCTCAACTAGAATATATGAGTGACTTTGAATCATCGGACATCAATCCTTTGTTCAAAGCGGATGTTCTCCAAAACGTCACCCGAAAAACGCTTAGGCTTGCGATATTTAGAATCTCGATCGGGGAGTTTAAAAGCGACCAAGTCATTGGGGTCGTCAAGACTTACGCTAAGAATTGCGTCGATTGCCTCCAAGCTGTGCGTGGTTGCGATGACCTGCACGTTGAAATGATCCGCCGCATCGGTTAGCCACTGAAAGAACCGGACAAGAGCATCGCGATGAATGGCAGTTTCCAGCTCGTCGATTAGCAGCAGCCCACCACGAACGCTTTGGAGTGTCAACGCAATACCCAGTGCTCGACGAGTCCCGTCTCCCAACGTGCTAACAGGAGAAAATCCGGTTTTGGCATGATGAACCCACAATGAAGACGAGATTCCCGAACGAGAGACCACTTCTAGATTGTCAATGTCCGGATCAATCAGGCTTACCGCCTCCACGATACTGAATTTCGAGTCCGACAGAATGGCTTCACTCAGCAGCCGTTTTTGAATCGCTTCCACTCGGTGGGCCACCGGAGAGAGCGTGGCAACGGGGACAGTCCAATCAACCACACCGCTTCGACTAATGTATCTTTCATCTTCCCAGAGTAGAAATGCCTGTTCGCGTCGCTCATTTTGGCCGTCGAGATTTTTCTGGCAAGTTTCACATGCCATCGTGATTTCGGCACCGCGTCGGTTATTCTCTGCAATGCCAGGGAGCATTGTTGTTAGGTCATCGAAATCGGATACGCTGTCGTCATAATCAGAATCGCTGTCGTCGGAGTCGTCCTCGCTCGAGGAGTCATCTCCGAGAACACCATCATAGGTAATCGTACAAGATTTTTGGTAAAAGCCCTCGCCACTGATGTGAATTTCCCCACTGAAGTAAGGATCCGCAACAGCCTGAGATGTTTGCGGAAATAGCCAGCGGACACCATCGAGCAGTTGCTCTCGTGACGACTTTATCTCGCGGCGACGCGCGATACTAAGTAGCTCAAGCGGATCAAGCGGTCGGCAAAAAAGAGCAACGGCCTCCAAGACAGATGTCTTGCCGGCGCTGTTTTCACCAACCAAAAGATTGAACCCACGCAAATCGTCAAGAACAAGGTCTTTGATTTGTCTAAACGAATGAATTGACAGTTTTGATAGTTTGCTCATTATTTCAGCTCCACGTCGTAGCCGTTTTCAAGAAGCTCACGCACTCGCTTGTCGAGACGCTTTTGCAAGGCTTCCCACTGCTGGATGTCGGAGACGCGAGTCACCGTGGCGACATCGGTCGCCCGAACGGATTTGGTTTTGCGCGGCGTAGGTTCTGGTTCCGGATCGTCGCCACCAGTCTTGGGGTCGGGCGTCGGTTTCTGCTTTTCAATCTCGGCCAGAATCTTGTCGCCAAGCTCCCGGACCCTGGCCTGGGCCGCACCTGACAACGCGGCGACGCGGACCGGAGTTTGTTCGGTGTCGATCGACGCGACGAAATTGCTGAGCGGCTCGGTGAGGGCCGCCGCCAAGCTGGCATCAAGCTCGTGTTCGGCGAGATCGCTTGGCAGTCGCTCGATGGCTTTGGCGATCGTTCGCCGCGCTTCGTCTCGCCACGAGTCGAGAACGGGAATGAGCCCGGACGCGGCACCCGCCTTTTTCGATTGCAGCGAATTCCAAACCGGACTGTCGGCGACCGAACACTGATCACGAGCCGCACGAAACTCGGTCAGCAGAACACGGGCCGCGTGATCTTCCGGCAGCCGATGCTCGACGGCTTCGTAATCACGGATCGCTTCGCTGAGTTCTTTGAACGCTGATCCGTTGTCCTTGCGAAACTTGGCGTGAGCTTCAACCGATTCGTGTCCGTCGCCAAGGTCTTCATACGCCGCATGAATGGCGTCAACGCGGTGGATCGGATTCTTCAGTTCGATCACGTCACGCCAAGCGGTAACGCCTGTGACAAACTTCGGTGGCAATGGCATGCCGGAGCCGGAAGCCCAGTTCTCGACCTCGTCGCCTTGGTCAAGGACAGATTGCCCGAGTAATTCGGCGGCCTCGGCGATCGCGGCGGGCGTCTCGTCAATGCGTCGTTTCTTGGCGAGCTTGATAATGAACTTGCGAACGCTGGTAAGCGTCTCCGGATCGACTGATGTGTCCTCCAGAACCAATTCGGCCTTGTTGAAACCGCGGCTATCCAAAAGGGTCTTCGCTAGATCGGGGTCGCCTGCGTTGACGTATTCCTTTTGGCCGACGACGACTTTAACGACACCGGCGCGAACGAGCGCGGCAACACCGACGCGGACCGCATTGGGATCCCAGCCGTAGCCGATACCACTGAGTTTCTCGACTAGCGATTGCCCAAGCACTCGACGGCGTTCGCGTTGCTCGGTACTGAGGTGCATCTTGATGCCGTCCAGCAGGGCACAGTACAGATCAACTTTGCCGGCCTTATCGAACAGCTTGAGGCTTTTCACATCCTGAGTGGCCGATGTCGTTTCGCCCGACAGCACATCTTTGATGGCTCGTTGCTCGCTGGTGATTCGCACCGGCACTTTGTCGAATTTCGGGTACAAGCGGGGCCAATGTTCGGCCATGGCTGTTCGCATCGACTTGCTGGGCTTGCTCTGGTCAGGACCAAGTTTGACCTGGCGACTTGACCCGCGAAACACGAGATGCCCGGTCTTGATACCCGTGCGAAGGTGTTCGAGAACTCGCTTGCGCAATTTCGGTAGGTCTTCGTTGTTGCGTTCTTCGGCAAGCAGACGGGCGTCTTCGGATTTCTGAGGATCACCAATCCAGTTTGCGATGATGGTCTTCATCGCCAGGTATCGCTGGAGATCCCGATCAAACTCATTGACGCGTCCAGATACAAAGAACACAGTGTCTTGGTTATCCTCGCGAAGACTCTGGTCCTCGATGTCCGCGAGCGAGATTCGTCCGATCGACAGCGGCGTAAAGAAGCGGAATTTCACATCGCCCTTGTTGCCAGGGATTTCAAAGCCGTCGACAGACGTCTTTACCGTGAACTCGTGACCCTGGTATTCGACCACGTTGGAATCGAGCCACTCACGATGTTGGATTTTGCCTTCAGAGTAAACGAACTCGTCTTGGAGTCCTTTTTCCCGATCTTGTTGTTTGTAATTGAGTTCGACGGTTGCGACGTCTTCCTCGAACGAGCGTCGTTCGCCGGTTAAGAACTCGTATTCGTCGCCTGTTTTGCCGATAAGTCCGGCTTTCATCAAACGGTCGACTTCGGGCTGGATTCGCGTGACCACCGACATCACGTCATCGTCAGTGCCTTCGGCCAACAATCGGGCTACGTTTTCAATGGACCGCGGGATATAAGCCAGTTCGCGAATCAGGAACAGCACTTCGGCAACATACATGGTCAGATCAGAAGCGCCAGGGACGTTCTTCTTGATCTTGCTGATATCGTTTCGCACGTCGGGCGAAACCTCGCCTTCGCCGGCCAAGTTGTAGTACAGCTCGTGATAGGCGACCAACGCACCGAGCGGCTCATCGAGGTAGATTTTGCGACCGCTGCGCAAGATGTCTTGCGTGATCGCGAGTAGTGTTCGGGTTGAGCCTGACATTTGCTCGCCGCGCCCGCCCTTGCTGCGCAACGATTTAACGATCTCGGGGATCAGGTGAACTTGATACGGAAAGAATGGGTAGTAAGTCGGAAATGAATCAATCGTGCATGAAGGCAACGAACGGCTGGTGACATTTGCAAGTTCGCCGAGTCCACGGATCGTTCCACTGCCCTTGGTCTCGTATTCTATTTGCAATTTCGCATTGCCATCGACCGTTTTGCGGAACAGCCGGTGCTCCAGAACGAGTTCGATATTCTCTGCTGTCAGCGCCGGCTTGAATCGAAAGCGTCCTTCGATCTTCTTCATGTCGCCTTCGAGTGCCTTGGCTTCCTTGAAGATGGATCCCATGTCACCGTGAGTGGTGACAATGATCCAGATTTTCCCTTGACCCGCTACGGCCGCCTCCTCAACCAAGGCTTGCAATTGTGACAGTCGACCGGCGTCGTCTTCGATCCATTGCCCGGATTCGTCCAGCACGAACAGCAAGCGTTGTTCCTTGCCTGTTTCGGCCTCTCGCTTGGCAAGATCATCAAGGACCGTCTGAACTAAGAAGCGAACATTGTGTAGCTCGCCTTTCTGCGCCTCTGCGAGTGCCTTGTCGACGCCTTCTCGCGATGAGAAGTGCTCCGGAGCAACTTCCACGACTGCGTCGTAAAGGTGATTTCTAAAAAAGGTCGGGTTACTTTGAATGTCGCTCCACTGTTTTCCCGTCCGCTTTTCGACGGATGCGTGAAGCAACTCAAGCTTGCCTTGCCGCGCCAGTTCGGCTTCGATCACACGGGCATAGATCAGGTTCGCACTGAATCCCTGGGCTTGGTAATACTGAGACAGAAGAATCGACGGAAGCGGACGCGTTTTGCTGTCAGCGATCGTGTTGAGGTTGAAAGCCAGAACATCGCAATCGCACTCATCGACTCGCGAAAGACTACGCAAAATCGAAGCACGATGCGGTGCGTCGCTTGGTAAATGAGTGTCGAATATCTCAGCCGCCGTTCGGCCTTTCAGCGTTGGATTAGCGACGAGCAACGAAAATATCTTGGCGAAGTGCGATTTGCCACTGCCGAAGTAACCCGATATCCAGATGCCGATCTCAGTTTGCTTGTTGCGTAGCGTGTCGGTCCAATGTTCGAGCATGTCATCGAGGTGACGTTCGATCGTTGGAGTGACCACGTAACTGCTGACTTCGCCAGCCAACTTTCCCTCATCGGCGCGTTCACCAACTTTGATTACCGGTTCGATCTTGTCGGCGACTGGGGTGTCGAACAGTTCTCCGATCTTCATGTTGCTCTCGTCTTGGTGGTTTTTGGTTGTGCGGTTGAGTGAGTGTTGGGTCGGGGTGACGTACTGAGCTTGACGCTACAGCGGGTCGCCTCGGTACATGAACTCGTCACGTTGCGACAAGAATGAATACGTGCGAGCGTCAACTCGGTGTCCGGGAATCATCACGATGACGGGGCCTTCGAGTTCGCTTTGGACGCTGTCCCAAAGACGTTGCATGATGTCGCGTGGTCCGCAAGCTGGATAAAGCGCGGCGAGTCGTTCTAGGCTTGCGACCGGCTTGCCCTTTCCCGGTTCGCGGAGTCTGGATTTGACTTCTTCACAAATGGCTGTGATCCAAATCTCCGCGAGTTCGGACTGTGGATCGGAGCCGGGCATTGGGTCTCCCAGCGATGCAACGAGATTTTCGACACCGAAGCCTTCGACCGTTCGCTGGGTAATTTCCAAGACGTCAATGCTGCGCACATCAAACTCGGGGGCGAGCGTGGCACACTGTGTCTGCCATTCCTTCAACACCATGGGCTCCGCCGCCGATGGATAGATGATGGATAAGAACGGCGCTCCTGTTTTTCTGCCGATGAATTCGTATCGCGTCCGAATCCGCTCGATCGCTTCACCGATTTTCCATTTCCAATCGTTGCTACTCATGATGTGGCCTCCCACTCAGCGGGTGTTTCGAGAACGACGGTGCTGCCGGTCTTCTCAAATCGCAACCGCTTCTCACTTGCGAGTGCCGCTAACTTGACGGACACGTCGCGTTCCGACATCAGGAATAAATGCCAAGTCGGATCATTGATCACACTTCGACCACGTTGGCCTTCCGAGACCAGCAGTCGAACTAGGTGCTCAGCCGCGAAATTGCTGAGGCTACGACGCACAACCTGCTTGCGGTTCTTCCCTTCTAGGGCACCAAAGTCGCGGAGAGCGGTCAGAACACTGTTTGCAAGCTTCGCGCGAGTCGACTCGGACCAACGGGCAATGTGTGGTTGATCCGCCGAGGCATCGTCCAGCAGGTGTCGCACGTCTGACGGGGCGATACTTCCTCGCTCCACTCCGCCTTTCTCCCAAATCAGTTTGGCGACGACATCGAACGCTAATTTGTCTCGCAGGCAGTAGTGAAGGTACAGTAGATCGACAAACGCTTTCCGATCATGCCGTTTCGCTTCGATGATGTCTTGGATTGCCCAGGCGACTTCATGGGCAAAGTAACGGTGCTGAAGCGAAGCCCAGATTCGACGCCGACCTTTTTCCGTTCTCTGGCGGAGCAATTCGCCTTCGTAGCAACGAGATTTCACTTCCTCGAGTGGCGCACCCTCAGCCAACGCCGCAAAGACGCGATCCGCTTCGTCGATTAATGCCCCCATGGAAGTGTTACGTCCTCGATACGCGTCCGATTCGCGGATGGCTTGGTTCATGTTGGATTCGATTGCGAGAGTCATCCGTTGATCTGCAAGGGTTGCCGGCGTTCACAATTGATGTATCAAAAATGTGGCTGATGATCGGTTCGGTCACGTCGCGACGTTGTTGACTAAAAAGTTCAGGTAGCATACGCTTTCCCAGTCGGTTTCACAATTCCCCAGGAGCGGTACTGAAATGCAGTTCGGCGACAAAGTTCGGAAGCTTCGTGTAGCACGCGGCTTAACCCAGCAAGCCGTTGCAGACAGCATGAACGTTAGCGTTTCGTACATCAGCAAAGTCGAAAACGGCAAGTTGAACTTCGGCGACTACCCGGCGGAAAAGTTCATCCACAAATTGGCCGGAGAGTTGAAGGCCGATGAGGACGAACTGCTGCTTCTGGCCGACAAAATTCCCGTTTCAATGCGTCGCCGCATCCGTCAACGGCCCGATCTGTTTCGGCGAATCGCGAAGATGGACAAGCAGGCACTCGATGCACTCGAATCGGCGATTGCGAAGGGGTAAAGCGATCAACGATGGGGCACCGTGAATTTTGAGCTGGCTATTTCTTGTTCTTGCACCTGTGTTGCTGTTTGTGCTCGGCATGCTGCCGTTGGTGCTGTGTGTGGCGTATTGGCGACGTTTGCAATCGCAGAAAACGCGACAGAACCCGCTGACGCGCTCGTTGCTGAGAAGCCCTGGTCATTCGCTTCGCAAAAAGATTGACGATCTGGACATCGAGGTTGACTCGATATTGATGGCGTGGGTGATGCTGCCGGCCATCATGTGTATTTACCACCTCTCCGACTCGTACTTCCGGGAGACGCCCGAGTCGACGTCCAGGATCATCCTGGAATTTTCTGTCGTGGTTGCAATTTCGCTCGTGATAGGACGATCGCTGCTGCGAAAACTGGAAGAACTTCGTCGCTTCAAGCTGGGACTCGAGGGTGAGCTTGCGACGGGACAAGAGTTGGACCAGTTAATGTTGGACGGTTGTCGTGTTTTTCATGACATCCCGTTTCTATACGGCAACATCGACCATGTCGTTGTCAGCTGCAGTGGTGTGTTCACGGTCAACACCAAGATGCGAGGAAAGCCCAAGGAAGGCGAAGGGAAGGCAGAGATCGTGATCGACTACGAGAACGACGAAATTCGGTTCCCCGACTTCAAGTGGCGAATCCCAAGCAAGCAGCTAGAGACCGAAGCACGATGGCTTTCACAACACCTGTCTGCCGCGATGGGCGAGACCGTTGAAGCCGAGCCGATGTTGGCTCTCCCAGGCTGGTACATCTCGAACCGAATCGGTCGTGGCAAAGTATTCGTGATCAATCCGGTGAAACCAAAGCGATTCTTCGTTCAGTCGAGGCAGGTGTTCTCGGATTCACGTGTCAGCCAACTGGCCCATCATTTGGAACAACTGTGCCGCGATGTGCAGCCGTCGTTCCGCGAAGATCCGAGCTGGGACCAATCAGCATGAATGAACCCTCTCGTCCGAAAGTGGCTCTCTTACCGCAAAGAACTACAGGACCAGAGCGACGAAGAGCGGAGCCCAGCCAATGATTCCTTGCGCCTACTGCGACCAGCCATGCCAACCAACCCGTGAACATGTTATTCCAAGGTGGTACAGCCTGACACCGGGAGAATTGGAGACATTCAACGCTCGACAACCTGTCACGCATCTGAAGGGCGACCTAATGATTAAGGACGTCTGCTCAGCCTGCAATGGAGGTGTGCTCAGCCAGTTGGACGCGTACGGCAAGAACCTGTACGACGATTACTTTTCTGCACCGGTTGGGCTGGGTGACGTTGTTGACGTCGCGTTTGATATCAATCGACTATCTAGGTGGCTGCTTAAACTTTCTTTCAACAGCGGGCGGGCAAACGGAACCGACCTTCTGGTACTCACTCAGTACCGAGACGCAATTTTTGGAAGTCAGCCGATCGGACCGAACTTCTTTCTGTCCTGCCACTTGATCGGACCTTCGATTGCCGACGAACAGCAAAAGCTGATCCGGCCGGCTACGCCAGCAGACCTTGCGGAGGAGTTAATGCCTCCGGAGTGGTTTCGTATTTGCTCAATGCGATTGCCGATCTCGCCAATTACGCAATTAGTGCAACGACAAATTCTGATAAATTCATACGCATTCTCAATGATCGTGGCACCAGCAGTCGCAGAACCCTCTAGCGAATTACATGACGCTGTCGCGGTTTTTCATAGGACGTTTCCGTCGTCCGTCGAGCTTTGCTCCGATTCAAAGTCGACCAAACTATTCTGCAACTGGGATCACGCTGCGCAAAGTATAGAGCAGCTCTACTCTGCTTATCCAAACAGATTTGGATACGAATCGAACGACTACACGAAGCGACTGCTTCGTGAACAAGCGGGCGGCACAATCCTTGCGCTAACACGAGAAGTGGGTGCAGTCGGCTGAGTAGCAGCGGTTTTCAATTAGTTTGAGGTTAATTCTTTCGCGTTTGTTTGAGTTATCGGTGGTAACTCGGCTTGCGACGAAGTTAGTCGATGCCAAATGCGATTCCAGATCCCGCTTCGGTTCGCTGTCCGAAGGTCGACGATGAACTGGCCCGTCACGCGGTGCCAACGCATGCCCGATTGCTTGAGCCGTTGATTGAATATCACCTTGCATCCCGCTTCAGTTATGCCGCTGCCGATCGGATCGCCGATCTTCTTCCGCTCAGCATAGTCCATGTGCCCCTTGTATTTCTTCAAGTAGTTCAGCGCCGGCGCGAAATCTTTCTTGGTCCCTTTGAGTCCGCCACGTCGTTTCTGTTGTGCCGCTCGAGCGATAACGGTCTTGATGCCACCTTGCTCGTGACGCAGGGTATGGCGCTGCTGCTTGGCCCAGTGGTTGGCTGCGTCGGTGCCACTGCCGAACAGCGACGCGGCGAGCTGCGAAACGTATTCACAAGCATGAAAGAAGTCCACGCACCAAGTCCACTTCAGCCGCCGGTTTGTCAGCGGGTGCTTCATCTTGCAGAGCACATCGCGATAGTACGCTTGCGGGTGGCAGCCAGCGTCGGTGACGTAGCGAAGTGTCAGCACCTCCGATCCAGCCCCACGCAGCACGCCTTGAATCACTTCGGTTAGTCGCCGGGTCATCGTCGGCTGTTCGCTCTCGGGCATCTGGCCCAAGTAGATCGTCCCGACTCGTTTGCGATTGCGACCGTAAACGGCAATCGTTCCACACGAAGCTTCCTCCCAGCATGGACGCGTTTGCACGAACACTCCGTCGCGGCCCACTTGCAACAAAACGTCGTATTTTCCATCGCGTTGGCGGGCCTCTTGGATCCACTGGATCAGTTGTTTGACCGCTTCTTCGTCGTGCACGGTGCGGACTTGTGTGGCCAAGTCGGCGACGACGCGGCGGTAGGCTTCGACCGATGGCGTGACACTGAACCGCTCCGCCAGCATCTCTCGCGCTGCTTGCTGTGGCAGGTCCGCAGCCAAACGACCGGTGACTTCCGCCAATGCCGGAGTCATCCGCTTGGCCACGATCCCCAGTCGCACGTCCAAGGGAGCGATACCTGGAGCTTCGCCTTGTGTGTTTTGAAAGAACCACCGCTCAAACGAGATGGGCCCGAAGCGGGTATCGATCGTGTTGGTGGTGCGGCGATTGCGTCTGAAACTTTGGCCATCGAAGCCGAACGAACTGACCGTCTGATCGCGGTCGTCCGATTCGATGTTTCGAATGGTTCGCTGCATGATGAGCCGCGCAAGTTCTCGAACGAGACGTTCCAATCGCCGCTCGAACTTATCGGTGCTGGCGGGCGTGATCTCTGCTCGGGAAAAAAGATTGTACCGCTGCGATGACTCTCCAGATGACGGTGACTAAGTTGCTTGCGAACTCCAGTTCGAAGTGAACGAAGAGTTGTTCAAATGAACCCAGCGATGTGGTAATCTGTTTCATGGCGTCCGTTCCTTTTGAGATGTTTGGTCAGCTAACCAAAAACGCCCATTGGGACACGGACGCCGTTTTTCTCCAATAGCAATCCGAAAAATTCTGACCACGGCGAGCTGCTACCAGGCCGACTGCACCCCGAGAAGTTATCGAGGAAGGTGACGTTCAATCAGCATCGGAAGCGTTGAAGTCGATGGTTTGTAATCCCGAGATGGCGTTGGCACACCGGATGCGTGTCGGCTTGATGATTGATGGATACGACGATGATCCACGTGAATTATGGGAGATTTCCGAAGTTCGCGATTACGTCCGAAAACTGTTCCTTGAATGCCCGTTCGTAATTCTGTTGGCCCACCCGGAGTTCAGTTTATTGAAGTTGCTTTTTGCATGTTGGATTTTTGAACCGAATGAAGACTTGGATAGTGCGACAAAGGCTCGGGAGTTCGAGTTCTTGCAGCGATGTTTTGCGGGAGCGAATGATGTTGCTTACCAGTTCTGCATCAGCCCAGAGAGCCAGAGGGAAGCTGAGAAGTCAGCGATGCAAACGCTGTATCCCGATTTTTCGGATCAAGAATACGACACAATTGCAATGCGAAGCGACGGTGCAAATGAATGAGGCCATCAATACGGATGAAGACGACAAGGAATGCTACTTTGATTCGATCAACGGTGTGCGAGAATCAATTGCTGCGCTCGGTTCAGAAAGTCATATTGCTAACAGTGTCCCCGGCTCTGTGCTCAATCGGCTTGAAGATCGAATCCGCAACACGCCGGCCTCCGAACTGTTATATGGGTACTGGCCGCCAGCGTATGGATTGATCGCTTCAAAATCAGTAGATGAGATTCGTTCCGTGGACGATGAAATCCAGCTTGTCATCGACAAGAGCGATCCCGCCAAAGCAAAAGAACTCGTGGGTTTTCTTCGAGCATCCGAAAACGAAAAGAACGGTGCATGGTACGGAGGAATGTTCGACGTCTGGTCGAAGGGAGTTGTGATTCGGTCCGGCTTGCCAGCTCAATTTGACCGTCTACTTCCCAACGGACGTGATCATGATATTCGTCTAGAATTGGACGGCGTCGAATGGAATCTCGAAAACACAGTGATTACCCAAGACGATGAGTCGACAGAGGTTTGGGATCGCTTTCTGATCGACAAACGTACCGATCCTAGCAAGGTCCTCGTTCGGCCAGGTCCGTATTGTCCGCCGCAGGCGAAAGGGCCAAGTCCGTACTACGACGCCCTGCGTGTCTACGCGAAAGTCTTTGACAAAATCGCGAAGAACTTGAATCCAGATAAATCTCAATTCGCAGTCGGCGAAAAAAATCTTTTGCTGCTGTCTTTTTCCGGTTTTGGCGTCAATGCCCTTTCGCCGGCGGTTGGATGGGCATTGGACGAACTGTTCGCTGATCAGCCTCGAGGCAAAAGAGAGGGTGCCGGAAAGGACATCACCTTGGAGGCCTGGATTGACTTTAGCATCGCGTGATCATCAAGTGACGAATTCGGAGCGATCGGCTAGACTGATGGGCATTCGATAGTTTTCCTCGTTCGCACGGTGTCACGGATGGCATTTCAGTTCAAAGATCAACTTGACGCCGCCGCCGAGCAGCGCAGCCAAGCCTACTTTGCAACGCTATCCGAGAAGGATCAGCGTCGATTTGCTGCTTTGGAGGCCCAGCGGTTGGGGCACGGCGGCATTGGCTACATCGCGAAACTGCTCGGAGTCTCCCGGAGCACGATCGAACGTGGTATCCGCGAAATGGAGCAGCTCCCTGAAGATCCGGCAGCCGGTCGGATTCGCCGCCACGGTGGCGGCCGAAAAAAAGAATTGACTCCGACAACGAGCTTGAAAGCAACTTGATTGACTCTTTGGATTTGCAAACCGCTGGTGACCCTGATGATCCCGACGCCGTCTTCACCAGCCAAACTCCAACTCAATCCGCCGACAAGGTGACCGCTGCGGGGACGGCGGTCCATCGCAACACCGTCAAGACGTGGTATCGCGAGATCGGGCTGGGACTGCGGCAAATCCGAAAAGACATTGCCGGTGGACACTCTCCCGATCGTGGGCAGCAGTTTGAACGAATTGGCGAACTGACAGACATGTACGAGTGTGACGGCAATCCTGTCTTTTCGGTGGACACCAAAGCCAAGGAATTCCTTGGTCGCCTGTACCGCAAGGGAAGGATCTACGGCACCGCCGCCCTGCAAGCGTTCGACCATGACTTCCCGAGTTGGGCGGACGGCAAATTGATCCCTCACGGAATTTACGACATCCGCCGAAACGTCGGGCACATCAACCTTGGACTGAGCCATGACACCAGTGAGTTTGCCGCGGAAAGTTTGCGTTGGTACTGGAACCGCATTGGCAGGCAATGCTATCCCGATGCGACGAGCATCTTGCTGTTGTGTGATTGCGGCGGCAGCAATGCCGCCAACCGCCATCTGTTCAAGTACTACCTTCAGCGGCTGAGTGAATCGATCAGGCTACCGATTCGAGTCGCTCACCTGCCGAGCTACTGCAGCAAGTACAACCCGATTGAACGTAGGTTCTTTGCACATGTCGGCCGGGCCTGCTCAGGCCGGCTGTTTGATTCACTCGCAACGGTAGTTAATTTGATGGGACAAACGAGAACGCGAACGGGCCTGCGAGCGACCGTCAATGTAATCCGCCGTGCCTATGAGACCGGCCAGAAAATCACCGACGAAATGAAGTCTCGCATGAACATCATCTACGACGAAACTTTGCCAAAATGGAACTACGCAACAAGCCTGTGAGTTCGGCAGTTATTCTTCACGCGATGCTTACTGCAAATGGATTGATCGCCAGCGGAAAAATGAACGTCGACTTCTTTATTGAAAGATTCTCGGACATTATCAGCGCTCCGAGAAAGCTCTCAGGAATCCTGCTTTTTGACGACAAAGCGCTCGTCGACGCGAGAGTTAATTACAACGCTGATGACGCGAGCCGCATTTCACATCGCGAAATTGCGGCTCTTGAAGACTTGTTTCGCAAACCGTAGACACAACCCGTCACGGCGATGTTTGCCCTATTAAAACCATGCTAAAAACCCCTTTCCTTACCGATCTCGACTCGCGGGCTGCCGTCAAGGGTTCTCGTGACCCGCTCGGGATTCAGCAGGTTTGGACACGGATGGGGCGTCATGTGGTTGGCAACCTGACAACGGTCAGCAACTCGGTTCGTGATTTTTCGACGTTACTGTTGGGCTATTACTTTGCTGAACAGCTTGCCGATGAGCTGGGGCCGGGTTCGGAATTGGCGACGTTCTTGAAATGGGAGCAGTTAGCGGCGTACTCGCGAGCCAGTGTCAATGGCGATTTTAGCTTCCGCGGAACCGGGCGTGTGAAACGAAATCTTAGCGAGAGCAACCGTGTTACTTTGTCGGGCGAACGCAGTCATCAAATTCTTGCGAACCAAAAGATCTACGGCCTGTGGGGCCTCTATACGATGCCGTCGCGAGCATCGGGGTTGGTCAACGGAAGCCCAACGCGTTTGACACCGAACGCGATGGAGTTTGTTCAAAAGCACTGTTTGCCGATCCTGACCAAAGCAAGTGCGGGTAAGGACGCGAGTCGCATTCTTGCGATACTCAAGACGAAGTCGACACGATTCGACGTGAAGAAATCCGACGCGCCGGTTGTCGCAGTGGCGCAAGTCCTGAAACAGAACATTCGCAAAGCAGAGCGAGATTTCTTTTACGAACATTTAGTTGAGGGTGGGCCAACGGACGCGACTGAAGGGAGGCAACGTCAACTCGCATCGTTACTTGCGGACTCTTTAAACGACACATCGTTTCAATGGACTCCCGCGACAATGCGGCATCTCGTGAAAGATGCGTCTAGCCGCGGTGATCAATGGCAACCATTGGCGACAGATCTGGAACGCATCCGAATAACAGAATCGGTGCTTGCGCCATCTTCGCTTCTGTTTGATTATCTGTTGGGCTCGGACGGCCAAACAATCAAGGAGATCGCCGGCGCGGTTGAGAAACAATGGGGCGGCGGCCTGACGACGATTGAACCTGGCGTGCTCGATGGGATGCACGGACAGTGGAGTGGGGGTGACTCATCGGTCGGAGATCGGTGGGTTGCGATTGGACATGCGTTGTCGAGCGGTCGTTTTGCAGATGTTGTCGAGCAACTCATGCAGCAAAACGCAAGCGTGATGACAACACGTGGAGGCGCGGCATGGGTTGAAAAGAATCGGGGCAAATTGACCGTGCGTTTTAAAGATGAGAACGGAAAACTGCCCAACGTAGACAAACTGAACGAGCTTTGGCGTTTCCCCTATTTCTTGGACTCGCTGCGTAGTGTCGCTCGTGTTTCGAGGGAGAAGTCCAGTGACTGAGATTCCCCATGAGGCATTGTCGGACCACTTTCAGCTTCGGATGGAAGGGCGTCGCCTGCGTTCAGCGGTGCTGATGACTTACCAATTCGATCCAGGATTCTTTGAGCAAGAAGTGCTGCCAGCGTTCTTTGACATTGGCCTTAGCCACGCTTCGACCGTTCGGCTGTTGCAGTTGGAAGATGCGATTCGCGATCTCGCCGGCGAAATCGCCGTGTATTACGACGCCGGCGGTCTGGTCGTGGGCGATGCGGGATCCGCGAAATTGGACGTCCGCTACATACCGATCCAGCACAACGCCATCTTTCACCCAAAGAGCGTGTTGTTACTGGTGGAGGACGAGGAAGCGAACGAGGACGGCTTCCATCCGCTAACGTTGCTGGTTGCGTGCTTGTCGGCAAATTTGACGCGATCGGGTTGGTGGGAGAACATCGAGTGCTGCCACGTTGAGGAAATTGCGGAAGGCGACAAGACGCGATTGAAGGATCAACTGACCAAATTCTTGCAGTCCATCAAGCGACGCAGCCCTGACCAAACCAGCCATGCTGCTATCGACGATGTCCTAGCCTTTCTCCGAGCTAGCGAGCAACGAAAACATCGGTCGGTCGGTGGCGAGTTGCTGTCGCACTTCTACCGAGGAGGCGAAAGCCTGCCTGAGTTTCTCAGCGGGCATATCGGCAATCAGATGCAAGGCTGCTATTTAGAAATCATCTCGCCCTATTTCGATGATGCCGAGGAGTGTCAGCCGCTGAATGAATTGATCCGTTTGTTCGATCCGAAAGAAGTCCGTGTATTCTTGCCGCGAAATGGTTCCGGCGAAGCGCTCGTGCGAAAAGAGCTGTTTGAATCGGTCGGAGAGCTGCTAAACGTTGGTTGGGGACGCCTTCCCAAGGACATCATGCGACGGGGATCGCGTGAAGAGGCAGGCGAAAGGTTTGTCCATGCCAAGATCTATCGCTTCTTCACGCAGAGTCCCAAGCGTGAGATTTGCTTCCTTGGGTCACCTAATCTGACGCGTAGCGCCCATCAGAAAGACGGGAATGTAGAAAGCGGCTTCTTGGTCAAAGTTCCGACTCCGCGCCGACCCTACTTTTGGTTGAGCCCAGATTCAAAAACGCCGACTGAGTTCGCGGTTCGCGGTGAAGACGACGGGGCCAGCGATGTAAGCTCGCCGCTGAATTTGCGGTACAACTGGGACACAGAGAAAGCATCAGCGTTCTGGGATCACAAAGCAACCTCGCCGGAATTGCGAATAGCCGATCGGAACGTGGCGCTCGGAAAAATTGGCCCGTTCGCTCCACGAGAATGGACTGAGCTAGAGGAAGGGGTAACCTCCGCGATCGCGAGCTCGCTTCGCAACACTTCGTTGGTGGAGGTTGACGGCGATGGCGACAAACCGGCATTCGTTCTCGTTCAAGAAGAGGGGATGTCGCACAAACCATCATTGCTGTTGCAACTGTCGACGGCGGACATTCTGCGATATTGGTCGTTGTTGAGTGCTGAGCAGCGTGCAGCATTCATAGAAACACGAGCTACTGTTTTGGCGGGGACCGGAACCGGCGATGATCTGGTGGTTCGAGCCAAAATCGCCTTGGACAACGATACGCTTTTCGATCGGTTCGCAGGATTTTTCCACGCGTTTGGCTGCCTGGAACGTGCCGTCCGAAAGTCGCTCGACGAGGGACAGCCAAAGCAGGCCAGCTATCGCCTTTTTGGTCGCAAGTACGATTCGCTAGGAACGCTCCTTGATCGCATCTCAGTGCAGCGAGAAACGCTGGACGCCGTCGACGGATATGTAATTTTGATGTGTTGCAAGCAACTATGCACTGAGATTGGGAAAGACCACCCGGAGTATTGGAGCGAGCAGGCTGAGAATGCAAAGAAACTCTTGGGGCGGTTTACCGAATTGGAATCGGTCCGTGATCGGTTGCTGAAAGAGAACGGCGACGACTTCGGTGAATTCCTGTCGTGGTTCGACAAATGGTTTTTGAAGCGAGCAAAACCGGTGGAGGCGTCCAATGGCTAACACGTTGCTTGATACAAAAGTCGCATCACAACTGCTCGACTTTGGGAGTCGAATTGGGGCAGGAGCAAGAGCAGACGAACAGCTCGAAGGAGCTGTTGCAATTCACAACATGCTGCAGTCCCACGGTGTTGCCTACCTGGCCGACGAAGTCGGGATGGGAAAAACATACGTTGCACTCGGAACCCTGGCTCTATTTCGCCATTTCAATCCCGGCTTTCGCGTTCTTGTGCTCGCCCCACGCGGCAACATCCAATCGAAATGGATTAAGGAACAGCGAAACTTCGTCGCGAACAATGTCCGCATCTGCGATATGCGAGTCAAATCGCTTCACGGATCTCCGGCACGTCCGCTGGTTTCCTGTAGCAATTTGCATGATCTGGTGCACGAGGTAACGGCGGATCCGAATCGCGATTTCTTCGCCAAGATGACGAGTTTCAGTTTTCCGATCACAGGCAAGCATGCTGTAAATCGAGAACGGGGCGAGAAGATTCGAGACGCATTTCGATCCAGTGTTCCCTGGCTTCGCAATGAAATCTTCGATCTCCGCAGCAAGGAAGCTTTCAAAGACAATTTCGCGAAGGCGCTGTGCTGCGTTCTACCTGCGTTTGATCTTGTGATTGTCGACGAAGCTCACAACCTAAAGCATGGCTATGGGGAAAGCGTTTCCTCTCGTAACCGCTTGTTAGCTTTGGCGATGGGACATCCGAGCGCCGAGATCGACTCGAAACTGTTTCCGGGGTACACGTCGCGAGCAACACGCGTCTTGTTTCTATCTGCAACGCCAGTCGAAGAGACCTATCAGCAGCTTTGGAACCAACTGGATGTCTTCGGAAAAGCCGGCCCATACAAAAAACTCTTGGACAAGAAAATCAGCGATGAAGAGCGAAAAGCTGTTGCATCAGAATTTTTGATTCGGCGGGTGACGTCGGTGCGAATTGGCACGGACGAGTTGACCAAGAACGAATACCGGCGTGAGTGGCGACGGGGTGGCGTCGCCTCGCATGACGAACCGATCCGAGTTGAGGATCCGAAGCAACGAATGGTTGTGGCGTTGGTTCAGAAGAAGGTCACCGAGTTGCTGGGACACGAGCGATTCAATTCATCATTTCAAATTGGGATGCTTGCGTCGTTCGAGAGCTTTCTTGAAACCGCCAAGCTAAAACGAGACGACGACGAGACAGCGAACTTTGATGACTCGGACCAGACTGAAAACGCAATGGAGAAAGAAGGTGTCGATGTCAACAACATCAACCGCCTGGCACGTTCCTACCGTAGCAAGTTTCATGCGGAGTTACCGCATCCTAAAATGGATGCGTTGGTCGAATCGCTTTCGCAATGCTGGGATAACGGGGAGAAGGCTCTGGTGTTTGTCCGCCGGGTCGCCTCCGTTAAGGAGTTAAAACGAAAACTGGATGACCGCTATAACGAATGGTTGATGAATCGTCTACGAGCCGAACTGCCTCAGCGGATGCAGGAACCGTTGGAGTCACTGTTCGAGACTTTTCGACAGCAGCGGCTCGCTGCAGGAGCCAAACAACTTGATTCCTCCGCTGATGCCCCTTCGGACCGTGGCAAGGATTCGGATTCCGGAGGATTGGATACGTTTTTTGCCTGGTTCTTTCGTGGCGAAGGGCCGGCGAACGTCGTCAGCGGCGCGAATATCCAACGCCGGTTTATTCAACGCGGTACCGTGTTGGCAACATTCTTTGCCGACAATTACGTAGCAGATGTTCTTCGGTGCGAACCCGCTGTGGTTGAGACTAAACTCGGCGAATTGCTTGGGCTGACGCCAACATCGCTTCGAGAGGTGCTTCAAAAAGCGGCCGGTAGATTCCTAAGCGGCGCGGCGAAAAAGCAAACTCGCGCCGATCGGTTTGACGCCGTCCAGGCTGCGGCGATTGAATTGCTAAAGGATAAGAAGTGCGATTTCCAAGAGGACGCTCGCGTTGCTTGGCACGAACGTTTTGAACGGCAAATTCACGCCAACCCTGCGGCGCAGGCGTCTGATATCGAAGGATTGCTTGCCGTCGAAACGTTCTTTACCAAGTTGTGTCACAGACCGGAACTTCGAGCTGCTCTGTGGCCTGAGCCAGTTGACGATTGCCCCACAATGCGGTTTCGCAAACGTGAGTGGCGGGGCAGTATGCTTGCATCGGTCGCTCGATTGGGTCACGCGTTTATTGATCTGTACGTCTTAATCGCGGCTCGTTTGGAAAGTCTCGATCAACGATCTCAGCAACGCGGATCCGACGATGACTTGCCGTCCAACACGGACCAAGTGACTGAATACCTCGATCTTCTCGAACAACAGCGGATTACGGATCGGAAAGCTCGGGGCTGGCGAGCATTCGATGAATTGGCCGATGTTGCGGCGAATTTTGACTTGATCGTCGATGTCAACGCTCCGGACATTCGTGACCAGCATGTCGATGATGCGGCACGGGACTTTGGCGTTCTTCTGGGTCGCCAACAGCCTGTCGGCGGAATGTCGGGAAAAGTGAATGAAACGTTGGTCCGCCAATTTCGCATGCCAGGTTATCCGCTGGTACTGTTTTCAACGGATCTGCTGCAAGAGGGTGAAGACCTCCACACGTTCTGTTCGTCAATACATCACTACGGGATATCGTGGACTCCGTCTTCGATGGAGCAACGGATTGGGCGAATTGATCGTGTTCGCTCTCATTCGGATCGTCGCCTTTCCGATTTGCAAGTAGACCGGCTTGGCGGCGACGAGAAACTGCAGGTTTTCTTTCCCCACTTAGAAGACACAGTGGAAGTTTTTCAGGTCCATCGAGTGCTGGATCGTATGAACGTGTTCTTGCGGCTTATGCATGAAGGTCTTACTGTCGCCAAAACGGAACAACGAACGATCAATACGAGCGACGAATTTGCAAAATCACGGAAGCCTCCGGAGCAGATTCGGGGTCGATTGAAAACTGCGTTTCCCGTCCAAAAAACACATTTGATCGGAACTCGAGAAACGCTAGCCGCAACCAATCGTATTCAGACACAAATTCACGAACAATTTAAAGAGTTCGCGAGCCATGAGCTTTCGGGCTTGGCCATTCAATGGGAGCCAGTGGTTGCGGCAGGTGTGCTAATGGGGACAGCGAAGCTGAAGCAACGCATTCAGCCTTTTACTCTTGTCCTTGACTCCATCGACCATTTCCCATGCGTCCGGTGCATTAGTCCAGTTGGACGCGTTGATCCCGGATGCGAGATGGAGGCGGTTCTGCAAGCCGCGTCTATCAGTCCGATGAAGATTGGGGCAATCGTTAGTAAAGACGATCGCAGCTACGATTTGACGACCGAAGGTGAAATGCTTCTGGGCGGCGATGATTCGGTGAATCGAAAGCGGGTGGCAGATCTGATTTCTCGAGTAGTGCATGATGCAGATACGCTTGAGTTGGAGCTTCTGCCGGGGCGAGATGAGTCGCTGGACAAGTTTCGAGAAGAACTTCGTAAGGAGGTGTCCCATGACGACTGATTGGGTTCAGATGTCAAAGCCAGCAGACTTCAGCATCGAAGGTAGCCAAGTTGAAGTATCGCTCCGTGACGGTCGTAAGCATCGCGTCGAAGTGATTGAGAAGAACAGCGAACTCGTGCTTCGAGCTTTCGTTGTGAAACAAGCGGTCGTCAACTCGTTGCCTACCTTGCCATTAACAATTTGGAAGCGGAACAGAAGCGTATCGCTGGTCGCCTTCCGCATCGACCGTAAGAACCGATTGATTGCTGAGTGCCGCGTGCCGGTTTCTGGGCTCGTGCCGGAAGAGTTTCAGTTCTATCTCCGAACCATTGCGATCGAGGCCGACCGTCTTGAGTTTTTATTAACGGGGCGGGACCAAGAGTGACCGTGATGGATGTTTTCTACCAACGCGAACGCTATGTTTTCCTCCAAACCGACCCAAATACGCCAGCAATGGGATTGTAAAGTTGAACGGACGATCAATACGTATCTATCTTGTTGATGGTGATGCATCGGGGTTGCTGACCGCTGAAGTAATGAACTGGAGCGGCAAGATGCTGGTTTCGCCACGAACGAAACTGGCCGAGCTTGCGAAGCGGGAAGAAATCACGAGGACTGGGATCTACATTCTGGCCGGACCAGATCCGGAGAATCCGATCGGGGAGGTTGTTTACGTCGGCGAAGGCGACAACGTTTTCAAGCGATTGGCGTCCCATGACAAAGACGAAAAGAAGGAGTTTTGGACCCGCTGCGTCGCGGTCATCAGCAAGGACTTGAACCTGACCAAGGCTCACGTGCGTTACCTGGAGAGTCGATTGATCTCGATGGGCTACGCGGCTGGCCGGGCAAAGATCCACAACGGAACCGCGCCGCCGCTGCCGCCAATGCCTGAAGCAGACGTCGCGGACATGGAAGGTTTTCTCGAACACATCGAGCTAGTGCTCCCCGTGCTCGGGTTTTCGTTCCTTAAACCAAAGCCGACAGTTCGCCCGTCATCGCCTGGAGCCGCTGAGTCGGCCGATGCATCCCCCGTATTCGAGTTTTCATCGGGTGATGCAACGGCAAAAGCGCAGGAAATAGAGGGTGAGTTCGTAGTGCTTAAAGGTTCAACGGCGACCCTTACTCCACGCTCAAGCTGGACAAGTTATCGAGACTTACGATCACAATTGGTCGAAGAAAGGAAGCTCGTGGAAGGTCCAGATAAGGGTTTGCTTCTATTCGCAGAAGACGTCGCACTGAGCAGCCCTAGTGCTGGGGCAGCGATTGTAGCTGCCGGTAATACAAACGGGCGCATTGCATGGAAGGTGGCGGGTACCCGTCAAACCTACGGTGACTGGCATCAGTCGCAACTTCCTCAGGATACCGCCGATGAAGATCTATCTTGATGACGAACGCTCAACGCCGGATGGATGGGTGCGTGACGACCACAAACTTTGGCCAGGCCCGACGAATTATCTCGGCGCGGGCCAAGCAATCGAAGAAGTCACCGGCCAGCCGCGACTACACCGTCGGGCAACTGCGGCATGACATTGCCGAAACAACCCGAGTCAAAACCGGCTATGTGCGTGAGGCAAAATCAAAAGAGAGCCGCTTCATGACGCTTCTAGCCGGTGTCAACACGCTGTTTCAAGACACGGAACTGGTGTCATTGCTGCGGCGGCAACAACTCGACAAGCGACCAGAACTGGCGGGCGATTTCAAATTCGATCCGACCGTTAGCTCGGAGGTGTCGCAATGAGCGCCAACGGCAAACCCAAAGGCGTCGATATTTCGATCGTCAAACTCGTGCCGAGGAATGAACGAAAGGTCGCCAAAAAGTATCGGCAACGGATCGAAGCGAGCTTGCGAGCGGTCGGGTTGATTGAACCGCTGATCGTGTTCCCGCTCGATGACGGATACGAAATATTGGATGGAGCCCTTCGGTATCGGATCCTGCTGGACCACGGTGTCGAAATGGTGCCGTGTCTGATCCACAGCGTCCGCGACGGTTTCACTGGCAACCGGATGGTCAACCAATTGAGTGCTTCGCAAGAGATGCGGATGCTTCGCAAATCGCTTGAAGAACTCGACGAGAAGACGATCGCAAATGCTCTCGGAATGCAGGGCATTGGTCACCGACTCAACAATGGTTTGCTCGCCAAGCTTCATCCGGCCGCCGTCAAAGCATTCAATGCCAACAAGATCAATTTGCAAACAGCAAAGGAGCTGACAAATGTCACGCAAGATCGTCAGCACGTGATCTTGAAGTTGATGGAGTCCTGTAACGATTACTCGACAACATTCGCTCGCGGGCTGGTGCTGAAGACGCCGGCGAACAAACGAGCGAAAGCCAACGGGTCCAAGACGCCGTGGACGCAGCCGGACGAAAAGAAAAGTCAGCTCTTGAAGAAGCTCAAAGAGGCCGAGCAACAGCAGGACTTCTACACCGGGCTTTATCGCCAGTACACGACGAACCTATTGAAGCTGGTCATCTACGTCCGCACGTTGCTCAATAATGCCGACGTGAAGGCGTATCTGCAAACCAACCATGCGGATCTGGCTCGAGTCTTCGAGGAGATCCTCGAAAGCACGGAGGGATAACCATGCCGAAGAAACATTGGACTCCCGAAAAGGTGATAGAGGAACTCAAGCGAACTCGCCGGGATGGACCGCGAGCAAACCGAAAACTCGATGACGCGGCAAGGCGATACTTCGGCAGCGTGCGAGCGGCATTGGAAGTTGCGGGCTTGCCGTGCGGGCGACGCCCACCGCTGAACCACGGTTGGTCGCAGGAGACGGTCATCGAGGCGATTCGTGAGCGTCATCGAAACGGAGAATGCCTGTGGCAAACTCACCTCGACGATCGCGGGCTGTACGAAGCCGGTAAAAAGCATTTCGGAACCTGGACCGCTGCACGTGCCGCGGCGGGATTCCCGAAACCGACACGCGAGTTCTATTCGCCCGATGAAGTGCGTCTTGCGATTATCGAACTCTACGAACGAGAACTGCCACTGAAGTTCGGCTCCCAGGCTACGACCTCGGGGCCATGGTGAACCGCAGTCGCGATCGCGGCCTTTACGATGCCGCCCTCCGCTACCACGGATCGTGGCGAGCCGCCCTCACGGCTGCCGGCGTCAACCTAGCCAACGTCTCTCGCCGGCGCCCCGATCACTTCGACCGCGAAGCAATGATCCTCTGGCTCCGCGACCGCCAAGCCGCCGGCCAATCCCTCATCTACAGCGAAGTCTGCCTAGAAAATCGAGCCCACGCCCTAGCCATCCGCCGCGAGTTCCGCAGCTGGGTCAAAGCTATCGAAGCGGCTTTTCCGCCGACAGAAAAACAATAGTTGCCATGCGTTGGTGTACGTAACCAATGCTGAGGTCTACTTCGAGAAACGGAACGGTATCACTGCGATTCAGTCAGAGCTCCTCCCACCATGCTTTCAACACCACTACATCTTCTTCTTTCACCCGGACCCCGTGCTTCTGTTCGTACCTTTCAATTGCCAGCGGGACAAATGGTCGCCACTCGGTGTACTGACCGCCCAGATGATTCGCCATAGCGAGGGCGCTTTTCTTGACTCGAACCTCATGGGGAATGTTCTCGGCAAGCCTCCTGTTTATACCTGCTACGGGTCTAGGTGGTCGATACGAACGGACTCGGCGGGTACTTTCACGAGTCATTGATGCCGGCGACTGTCTTGCCGTAATGAACTCTTGAACTGCCTTTGGATCAATGCGCCATCTAGGGCGGCCTCCCGGCTTGCTAGCAGCGTTCATCGTGCGCAATTGTCCTGACCAGATCCAACCCATCACCGTATCGGTCGAGACTTGCAATTGAGAAGCAAGTGACTTTGGTGTGTGTGCCAGACCGTCTCGCTCGAAACATCGAGTTGGTTTGAGTTTCCCATTGGTTGCCTCGGCTATAATCCAGTCATCCGAAGAATCGCCTCTGCCTGATTCTATCCCTGCTCCTGATCTTCCCGCCACTACGATCCCAATCCTTACGCGAGAGTGGGCAACCTAAACCCAGTGGTGGCGTTCGGCGGGCTAGACGAAGGCCATCTCGAGCGAAGGTTGCTTAGAAAATCGAGCCCACGCCCTAACCATCCGCCGCGCGTTTCGCAGCTGGGCGAAGGCAATTAGCGTGGCGTGCCCTAAATCTGACAATTAGTTTTCTACATCTGCGGCAGTTCTGGTGGCTTGAAGCTCTGAACCCATCGCAAATAGCCGCGGAAAAGTCACCGTGATCGTCACCCTGTGACTCTTCAGAATAACGTTTCATCTTTGACGGCACCGGTGTGATGTTGTTTGCCTTGCAACGATCTATACTCACGCTCTGCAAATAGAGAACAATCTGGGGCTGATCCAACACCATGACGAATGAGCTTAACCCGCCAACTTCGGAATCCATTTCCATTCACGCCGAGGTCGGCGATTGTTTGAACTACGCTTCCTGGCAAAACTCCGTTCCGCTGCTGAAGGCATTGCAAGTCCAGAATGATACCGCTGAAGCGATGCAAAACTTGCGTCTGTCGGTCACATCATCGCCTTGTTTCATTCGGCCCAAGCACTGGGTCTTGGATCGCGTGGATGCAAAATCGGAAAATGTGCTCCGCGATCGTGATGTTCAATTGGATGCTGATTATCTGAATGGTTTGAACGAAGCCGAGCGTGGAATCCTGACGTTCACGCTCACTCGCGGTGATGTGGTTGTTGCGACGGCAGAGAAAGAACTACGCGTGCTGGCGAGAGACGAGTGGGGTGGTTTGAATTCAGGTGGGGAGTTGTTGGCTGCTTTTGTGATGCCAAACGATCCGGCGATCGCCAAGGTATTGAAAATCGCGAGCGATGTGTTGGCGAAGCATGGGCATGACGCGGCGCTGGATGGTTACCAAAGCCGCGACCCTCGCCGTGCGTACATGTTGGTGGCGGCGATTTGGTCAGCGGTGGCATCTCGTTCATTAACCTACGCTAACCCGCCACGAAGTTTTGAATTGGTTGGACAGAAGACGCGTCGGCCGGCCACCGTGATCGCGGATGGGTTAGCAACGTGTCTCGACAGCACTTTGCTGTTTGCAGCAGCGATCGAAGCTGTTGGTCTCAACCCCGTCGTGGTGATGGTTGAAGGTCACTGTTTCGTCGGTGCATGGCTAGTTGAAAAGACTCTCGGGCATGTGATTGAACGAGATTGCAGCGAAATACGTAAGGCGATCGCAGCGAGAGAACTCATCACCTTTGAGACGACACTCGTCACGCAGCGACCGCCGGCCCGGTTTGAAGACGCGGTGAAAACCGCCGCGGCATCGACAAGCGAAGCCAAAGAGAACGAGTATCAGGCGACGATCGACATTGGACGCGCGCGAACGACTCAGATCCGACCACTCGCCTCGCACCAAGCCGCATCCCAATCCGCCGATGAGCCACAAGAAGAGCGTGGACCGCTTCCATTGCCGGCCGCGCCAGCCATCAACGACATCGCATTGGACGAATCCGATGACAAGCCCGCGACGCCTGAAGGCCGCATCGACCGCTGGCAGCGAAAGTTGTTGGATTTGTCGCTTCGCAATCGCCTGTTGAACTTCAAGCCCAACAAACAATCCGTTCCCATTCTTTGTCCCGATATCTCACTGCTCGAAGACCGTTTGGCGGCGGGCAAGAAACTACGTTTGATTTCCCTGCCGCAGCAGAATCCGCTTGGTGAGCGAGATGCGGAAACCCACCGGCAACGAACTAATCAAGATCTCAACACCGAATTCGCACGCGGTGCGTTGGATCGCGATGAAGTTTCATGCTCGCTATCAGAGCACGAACTGTCTGGGCGTTTAACCACAATCTATCGCAACGTCAGGAACGACCTCTCCGAAGGCGGATCGAACACGCTGTTTCTGGCGGTTGGTTTCTTGCGTTGGAAGCAAAAGCCAGATGACGCCAAATCCTATCGAGCCCCGTTGCTGTTGGTCCCGGTCAAACTGACTCGCAAGAGTGCGTTGTCGCCGTTTCACCTGACGCTGCATGAGGACGACGTTCGGTTCAACGCGACGCTGATCCAATTGCTCAAGAAGGATTTTGATCGTGACTTGTCGTTCTTTGAGTCCGATCTTCCGGGCGACGAGAGCGGTGTGGATGTGCCGCAAATCTTGGAGAGAATGCGGCGTGAAGTCCGCGACATCCCCGGTTTTGAAGTCGTCGATGAGTCGGCGATAGGAACCTTTTCGTTCGCGAAATACCTGATGTGGAAAGACCTTGTCGACCGCATCGGCACGTTAAAAGAGAACCGAGTGGTTCGTCACTTGATCGACAATCCGGACAAGGCGTTTGAATCGGCGAGTGGTTCGATTCCGAATCCTCAGCAGATCGACGTCCAATTTGAACCCAAGGATATTTATCACCCGCTGCCCGCCGACTCGTCTCAATTGGCCGCCGTCATGGCCGTCTCGCAAGGTCAAGACTTCGTGCTGGTCGGGCCGCCTGGGACGGGCAAGAGCCAAACGATTGCGAACATGATTTCGCAGTGCTTGGCGACCGGCAAAACCGTCTTGTTCGTCGCCGAGAAAACGGCGGCCTTGGACGTTGTTTACCGGCGGCTGAAAGAACACGGGCTTGGTGACTGCTGTCTGGAACTGCACAGCAACAAAGCCGAGCGACGCAAGTTTCTCGGGCAGTTGGATTCCGCTTGGCAAAACAATCGTCGAGCGAGCCGAAACGATTGGCTCAACATCAGCGAACGATTGAAGATTCGCCGTGACGAGCTGAACGCCTACGTTGCTTCAATCCACCGCACGCATCCCAATGGCTGGACGGCGTTTGAAGCCATGGGCACCTGCGTCAAAGGTGGCGACCAACCGACACCCGACTTTGATTGGGCTGACACCGTTCAGCACGACAACGATGCCTATCAAAATCTAGCTCGCACCATCGACAAACTGTCACTCACCTACGGTGCGATCGACCCGACATCGACGCTACCGATGGTCAAGAAGACACAATGGTCGGCTTCGTGGGAACAATCGCTTCTTGCTCAGTGCAAACAACTGCATAGTGTTGCGACGAACTTGCGGAATGCATTGGACTCAATCGCAGAGGCAATCGGTATCGGTCAGCGGCTGGATTGTTCGCTTGCCGAAATGGATGGGCTG
The DNA here is from genome assembly GCA_963763175.1 of uncultured Planctomycetota bacterium. Classification (GTDB taxonomy): domain Bacteria; phylum Planctomycetota; class Planctomycetia; order Pirellulales; family Pirellulaceae; genus Rhodopirellula. The sequence goes on from CAVXOB010000011.1 coordinate 3,715,907, forward strand.
AATCTGTTAGCCAAGTCGCTGATCGATTGTGCTGGCGAGGATGTTCGGATTCTGTTCCACAAGCAGTTCGCCAAATTCCCCGCTGCCAAAGCGGAGTTGAATCAAGCCATCGACGCTTACCACGGCGCGGTGCAATCCATGGACGCCGACTACTTAGATTCGCTTGACGCAATTCCGTTGGATGAAATTGACAACGGTTGGCGTCAAGCGGTTTCGTCGTTCTTTCCGATGTCGTGGTTTGCGAAACGAAAGGTGACTCGTTTGTTGCAGACCTACGCGTCCAGTGGTGTTGCAAATCCAGCGACGGATGTGGCCCGAATCCGCACCGCTGGTGAACAACTCGCAATCATCGCCGCCAGTCCGCTGGCCGGGCAAACGACTCACTGGGATGCGATCCAAACAGACACCCACAAACTCGAAAGGCAGTTGGCAAAAGCGAGTGACCTTCGCGGCGCGATCGTCGCGGCAGGCACGTTGTTGGGCGCGACGAACGAAATCTCAAAAGCCGTTCACCCGCACATCAATGGAACCAACATCGAAGCTCCCGTCTTCGTTGCCGCCGCCGAGTTTCTCAAAGCGACTCAGGAATTTTCGGTTGGCGTGAAGGTGTTTGCAGAAGTGTCCGGGAAGATGCCATTGACCAAGGAGACGCAAGCGATCGTCGAAACCTCGATTGCCACGGCGCAGCAAATCGAAACGAACCGAAGTAGCTTGCAGCGATGGACGTCTTGGTGCGAAGTCAAAAAAGCCGCGAAGACCGCGGGGTTGAATCGGTTCGTTAAGTCGTTGGAACAAGGTGAACTCGAAGCCAGCAATTTGGCCGACCGTTTCCGCCTGGCCTACGCACGCTGGTGGATTCGTGGCGTGATTGACCGCGATGATGTGCTTCGAGCGTTCCAGCGTTTCAAACACGAAGATGCAATCGTTGATTTCAATTCGCTCGACGAACAAGCTCGCGCGGCAGCGTCGTCGCGGGCCAAACAATCCATCGCTCACAACCTGCCCGTCGACGGCATTCCCAAGAAGAGCGAACTCGGTTTGCTCCGCCATCAAATCGGGTTGACCCGTCCGAGCAAGTCGATTCGTGAAGTGATCGGCTCAATGCCGGAATCGTTTGGGAAGCTCGCACCGTGTCTGCTGGTGTCACCGCTTTCGATCGCTCAATATTTGCCGGCTGACCAAGCGTTGTTTGATGTTGTGATTTTTGACGAGGCGTCACAGATCACGACGTGGGATGCCGTCGGAGCGATCGCGCGTGGCCGGCAAACGATCATTGTTGGCGACCCCAAACAGTTGCCTCCAACCAACTTCTTTGGTCGCACCGATGACGATGAGACCAATGATGAGATCGAAGATCACGACAAAGATCTGGAGAGTATTCTCGACGAGGCGAAAGCGTCTGGGCTACCGACGTTGCAGTTGAATTGGCACTACCGGAGTCGCCATGAATCGTTGATCGCCTTCTCGAACTGGAACTATTACGGCAATAACCTCGTTACGTTTCCAGCAGCAGAGTCCGACGACCGCGGTGTTTCTTTCGTCCAGCTCCCCGAAGCGGTCTACGATCGTGGGAAAAGCCGAACAAATCGCAAAGAAGCCGAAGAAATCGTCCGCGATGCGGTCGCACGCATGAAACGCAATCTCCAGTTGCCGGAGGAAAAGCGGTTGACGTTCGGTGTCATCACCTTCAACAGTCAACAACAGTCTCTGATCCAGGACCTCTTCGATCAAGCTCAGCGAGATTTCCCGGAGCTCGATTGGTACTTCGCCGACGAACGCATCGAACCCACGGTAGTTAAGAACTTAGAAAACGTTCAAGGTGACGAGCGAGACGTGATGCTGTTTTCGATCACGTTCGGTAGGGACATTTCAGGCAAGAGCATTCCGCTAACGTTCGGTGCTCTCAACCGCGATGGAGGCGAGAGGCGATTGAACGTTGCAGTTACGAGAGCTCGCCAAGAACTGGTGGTCTTTTCATCCTTCAAGGCTGACGAGTTGAATGCGGAACGCTCGAAGGCGCGCGGCGTTGCTGATCTGAAGGCTTTCCTGGAGTATGCAGAGAAGGGTCCCGAAGCGATCGCGGCGCGAACCGAAGGAAGCGTCGGCGGATTCGATTCGCCGTTCGAGGAAGCAGTCGCCGACGCCTTGCAGGGCAAGGGCTGGCAAGTGGTTCCGCAAGTCGGCGTGTCCGGTTTTCGAGTTGACTTGGGAATCCGACATCCGGACAAACCCGGTGCGTTCCTGGCGGGTGTCGAATGCGACGGAGCGACGTACCACCGCAGCGCCGTTGCACGCGATCGTGATAAGACGCGGCAAATGGTTCTCGAAAACCTCGGCTGGAACATCGTGCGAGTTTGGTCACCCGACTGGTGGTACGACGCCAAGTCAGCCACCGAAACATTGGACCAACAGCTTTCGGGGCTCCTCGAAGAAGCGAGGTCAATCCAGCGAGCTGACACACCGGACATTCAGGAACCCGTCCCAAGTATCGAACATAAGTCGGTGCTGTCTACCCCGAAGCCTACAGTGATATCCGCTTCGGAGTCTGAATCCAAAGTTTACTACGCACGCGTGAAGTTGGCCGATACGGTCGGCAATCAAGATCGTTTCTTTGATTCTTCGTATGACGATGACTTGAGGCAAATGGCGATGGAGGTCTTGCAAAACGAAGCACCCATACGCGATGACGTCCTCGCCAAGCAGATCGCCAGAGCTCACGGATTTGCTCGAACGGGGGCGAACATCCGATGCCGCATTCTTGACCTACTTGGTGATGTCGTTTCAACAGACGAATCAACCGGCCGGTTTCTTTGGGCCAGTGACGAGCCTCAGCCAGAGGTCAAGTTTCGGCCCGCTAAATCCGACGATGATCGACGAAGTGTTGACGAAATCTCAATCGCAGAGCTAACTGGACTTATCCGGCAACAGCGACAAGTTCTCGCCGAAAACGATCCCGCAGTCGCTCTCGCTCGAAGCATCGGCCTCGCACGACTATCACAATCAGCCCGAGAGCGAATTGAAGAAGCGATTCGGGCAACTGACCCAATCGAAGGCTGATCCAGTTAAGTAGGCGAAACTATTTGTCCAGCTGCGAGATGCAGAAAGACGGCGTACCGACCATGAGTTTGAGCAGGCAACCACAAATCGGAATTTGGTGGGACGATGGTTCGCAGATCGTTGCGTTCCCTCATCTTCCCGGCGAACCGGATCGGGCGACCGGTTTGTGCGACAGCGATGACGCGCACAACGACCTCTGGCCGGATGCGGCGATGCAGTTGGGGCTGACTGACTTTGAAGAATACTTCAGCGTGCGACGTGGCCGCGTGCTCTGGTCGCCGACGAAGTAGACCAGCATCATCTATCACGGCAACGCGACCACGCCCCAGCGACTCCAAAAGATGGGCGCTGAGTTCTCGCTCAACGACTGGAAATCGCGTACCGACACCCACTACATGATGGGCCATGCGAACGATGACCTGTTCGAAGATTGATCGAACTCCGTATTCCGCATTCACGATTTACTAAAGCATGAGCACAAGCAAGCACATCTGTCTGTTGGGTGATTCGATCTTTGACAACAAGATCTACGTTCCCGACGGCAACAGCGTCCACGAGCACTTACTCGCAAACTTGACATCGCCCGACACAGCTTCGCTGATTGCCGTCGACGGGGCTGTTGTTGATTCAGTTTTCAGGCAAATCGAACGAATTCCTGAAGCGGCGACCAACTTGGTGCTGAGCGTCGGCGGCAACGACGCTTTGTACTTGCAATCGTCGGTGATGGGAGAAATAAGTGACAGCGTGTACTCGGCGCTGGTGAGAATGAAGGCGGCGATTGCAACGTTCGAGCGTGAGTATCAGCAGGTGATTGGAAAACTGCTTCAGTTCAAACTGCCCCTCACTGTTTGCACGATTTACGACTGTGTGCCGGGACTCGGCGATCCCTCGCTAGCCGGCCTAGCGATCATCAATGACATCATCACCCGGACGGCGTTCAAAAATAGCCTCGACCTAATCGACCTGCGTTTGCTCTGCAACGATCCGACGGATTACTCGCCAATCTCACCCATTGAACCATCGCACGAAGGTGGTGCTAAAATCGCAGCGGCGATCGTGCGAGCGGTTACCGGAAATTCAGCATCGGCCAAAGTTTTCGGTTAGGTCCCGTTGAGATATGGACTTAATCGGGTGAAGAAGCCAACCGCAATCACACACCAATCCCAGGGCAAGTATGAAAAAGATTAACAACGACTACATCTTCTCCGCCACTGACCTTTCCAATTTGTAACTATTCAGCCTGCTGATGCCTTGGAGGCAGCGGCGGCATGACTCCGGTGGCCGTGTAGGTGGCCAGTGCCGATAGGATTGTGTCGAGCGGTTGGTGGCCGCGAACCCGCAGGGTGCGTAACACCGACATCAGTACCGACTGAGTCAACGCACCTCGGTCGCTATGATTGCAGTAGCTGTTTTTGCGAATCATCACCGCCGGACGGATCGCCCGTTCGCCGGCATTGTTGTCCGACGGAACATCGTCGTACCATAAGAACGTTAGCAGCTCACCGCCATACTTGGCCATTCGCTTCGACAGCCGATTCGCGTCAGGGTGCTCCCATGATTCACTGCCCAGCTTCGCCAAGCGTTGCTCCAGTCTGGCCACTGCCAGATCGTAATCCTGCTCCGGCATACTGCCTTTGGCAGCGTGCAACTTCTTCGACTCACGAAAGACGCTGACCAAGCGACGCGAGAACGATTTCCACTCCGGATTTTCGCTATCCTTCTCGCTCACCTTGGCGGCATCGCGTAGCAAGTGAGGCCAGCATTTCTGCTTGTCGGCGCACACGACGGCATCGTACGGTGACCAGAAATCGGTGATCAACGTGCCTTCGAAAGCATCGCAAAAGAACTTCTGAATCACCGGCGAACCCCGGCTTCGATCTATCATGTAAAAGACGCTCTGGTCGCTTGCAAAGCACCACAGCCAGTGTGTTTTGCCAGCGACTCGCCAACCCGTTTCATCGGCATGGAGCTTGCCGCTGGCTAAGCTTTCGCGATGAATCTGCTCGTACCAAACAAACAACAAATCAGCTAAGCGGTGCCACATCTGTACTAAACCGCCGGCCGTGACTTTCATTCTCAAGTGAAAGTTGAACGTGTCCACGATTTGGCTGATCGTCAGACCCTGCAAAAAGTGCAGCATCGCCGACAGGACCAAAGTTCGATTGCCCAGCGTACAACGAGGCAGCACGTCGGGAAGCTTCGGTTCGACGCGTTTTTTGCAGTTTGGACAGTAGTCACGATGAACTGTGTCTTCGGTGATCACCGGTTTGAGGTTTTCAGGAATGTCTTCGCTGCGGCGAGTTCGAGTGTCGCCCGTACGCTTCAGCTCGCCGTCGCAGTCTGGGCAGCGGTCGTGCTTGTGCTCCCGCGTGCGATCGGGCTCGGGTAGCGGCGGCCGTGTTCGTCCCGTGTGACCAGCTTGGCCGCCACGTTTTTTCTTGCCCTTGGACGGCTTCGCTGCTGGCTTCGAAAAAGGTGGAATCGTCGCTGGAGGCGTGTTGGGTCCGGTGGACTGGGTTGTCCCGGCGATTCGCTGCTGGAGCGCCAGCATCGTGAACGCGATGATCTCTGGTTCTAAACGTGCCAGCGCGAGCGCATCGCTTTCGCTAAGCTGGTTGTTCATCACCTTGTCGAGCACTGTGACGTCGATCGGACGATCGAGAACGATAGTGACTTCGGTTCCGTCCATGATCCACAAATCAGAACGAAAATCCCGAAATTAGCCAATACCAATTTCAGGCGGCTGAATAGTTACTCCAATTTTCTGGCTTGTAGGCATGCGACATCGATCGACATGCGACGTGCTGACGACGAGATCGAAGTTCCGTTTCGTCACAATGCTCGACTCGAACGACTTGCTGAAAAGGGATTGGCTCACGAAACCGCCTACTTAGCGATGCTCGATCGGCAAGGTTTGAATGTCGTCGAACTTCGTGATTTTGACGATGCGAATCAACTCGAAACGACGGCTGATTTGATGCGTCAGGGCGTGGATGTCATCTTCCAGGGATCGCTGGCCAACGACTCCTTCGCGGGACGCAGTGATTTTCTGATTCGAGTAGATAAGCCGAGCAAATTGGGTGATTGGTCGTACGAAGTCGCGGACACCAAACTTTCGCAAGATACGAAGGCGGGTACGATTCTTCAGTTGTGCCTTTACTCGGACTGCGTGGCCGCGATTCAAGGACGGCGTCCCAAGATCGCTCGAGTTGTGAAGCCCGCTGCGTTGGATTCAGGACTGGAGTTCGAGCAAGAAACGTTTTGGCTCGACGGCTATTGGGCGTACTTTGACCTCGTCAAACGACAGCTCGCCCGAGCAACTCAGGACGACCGGCTTCATCAACTCTACCCTGAACCATGCAATCACTGTGACGTTTGTCGGTGGTTCCCGCACTGTGACACTCGCCGCCGGAGCGACGATCATTTGTCGTTTGTTGCTGGCATCCAAACCAGCCAAATCGCGGAAGTTTGTCGACAAGGCAACAAGACACTTCAGTCGTTTGCCGAGTCGGCCGACCCGATACCGGAACGTCCCAAGGCGGGTTCGCGCGAGTCGATCATGAAGGTGCATCGACAAGCCAACACTCAGTTGCGGGGACGCGATACCGGTGAACGGATTGTCGAATTCCTGCCGATTGACACAAGTTCCAACGACGAGGAAAGTGCAGCCAAGCCCATCGGTTTTTTGCGATTGCCCGAACCCGATCCCGGAGACGTCTACTTGGACTTTGAAGGTGATCCTCACGCAACCGACGGCGTACTTGAGTACCTGTTTGGTTACGTTTCCCGCGAGGGAGAACATTTGACCTACCACTCCGACTGGTGCCTTCGTCGATCAGAAGAACGAACCGCGTTCTCGAAACTCATGCAGTTTTTGCTCAGTCGACGCGATGGATTCCCCGACTTCCACGTCTACCACTTCGCACCTTATGAAGCAGCCGCAATGAAGCGGATGGCGATGCGTCATCAACTCTACGAGGCGGAACTCGACGAGTTGCTTCGTTCAGAAACGTTTGTTGATCTCTATGCGGTCGTTCGGCAAAGTATGGTGTTGAGCGTGGAAAGCTATTCAATCAAGAAGCTGGAAGCATTCTACGACTTTGAACGGCAAGCGGATCTGCGGGAAGTCCGACAGGCGTTGAACGAAGTTGAACACGCGATCGAAATGAACGGCACCTCGATGTTGTCCGAAGAAGCGATGGCGCTCGTGCAGGCGTATAACGAGGACGATTGTAGTTCTACTTGGGGATTGCATCGGTGGGTCGAGTGTCAGCGCACGCTCCAGATCGCCAATGGGCTTGACGTGCCTCGCCCTGCGAAGAAGTCGGGTGATGCCAGTGAAAACGTCAGTGATCGAAATATCGAGTTTGGAGCGGTGCGTGACGCATTGAAAACGTTAGCCGGTGATGATCGACAAACCGATGTCGAGCAATCTCGCTGGCTGATGGCTCACTTGCTTGAATACTTCTTTCGAGAAGACAAAACCGCTTACTGGGAATTGTTCCGGCACATGGATCTCGAAGATGACGATTTGCTATACGAGAATGCTGCCATTTCAGGACTGGAGTTCATCGAACAGCGACCACCTATCGGCAGAGGCACGATTCCGAGTTCGGTTTATCGATACCCACCACAGGAGCACACCGTTCGCAGCAAAAACAGCGTGCTACATCGAGATGGGCAGAAAGTTGGCGAGATCCTCACTGTGGATCATGCCAATCGGACGGTTGAGATTAGGAAGACAAGAAAAACCGTCGAGTTTCACCCCACGTCGGTCTTTGTGCATGACATGATCCGCGCCGAACCGATGCCAACGACACTGTTGGAACTTGGTCGTGAGATCGCTGAGGAATACTGGGATCCAAAGTTCATGCCATCGGCGCGTTATGACCTACTGGCTCGACGACCGCCAAGGTTGGCTTCACTGACGCTTCCTCTTGCGGGTGACGATGTCGACGTCGCCATCGCACTTGCCGAAGATATGGACCACAGCGTTCTTCCCATTCAGGGGCCGCCCGGTTCAGGAAAGACGCATGTGGGCGGACACATGATCGTGGAACTAGCTCGTCGTGGTTTCAAGATTGGTGTCACGGCGGTCAGTCATAAAGTGATCACAAATTTGTTGGTTCGCGCCGCATCCTTCGATACCGCGGGTGAAGTCTCGTTTGCCCAGAAGCTGGGTTCGAACGTGACTTCAAACGACCAGGATGGAGCGGAGCGGATTCAGATTCTGAAATCGAATCCAACTGGCGTTGCTGCAGGCACAGTGGTCGGCGGCACTGCGTGGCTTTGGTCTCGTGAAGAAATGAACCAGAAACTCGATTACTTGTTCATCGACGAAGCGGGACAAATGTCGCTAGCACAATCGCTCGCTGCCATGCGTGCCGCTAAGAATGTAATCCTTCTTGGCGACCCCCAACAGCTGGAGCAACCCCAGCGAGCGGCTCATCCCGAAGGTTCGGATGTCGCCGTCTTGGGGCATTTGATCGGCGACGAAGCCACTATCCCGAATGACCGTGGACTGTTCTTGGCTCAAACTCGCAGGTTGCATCCCAAGGTTTGCGAGTTTACGTCGGAACAATTCTACGATGGTCGATTGACCAGTCACGCCGATTGCTTGGCAAACGAGATATTGGGTGACCATGAATTCTCCGGCAGTGGACTACGATTGGTGGCTGTCGACCATGAAAACAATCAGAACCGAAGCGAAGAAGAAGTTGAGGTCGTCCAGGCGATCGTCGAGGGACTCTACGCATCATCGGCGTCGTGGCAAGGAATCGACGGTGTCCAACGCCGAATCACATCCGAAGACATCTTGATAGTCGCCCCCTACAACGCACAGGTCGATGCAATTTCGGCAGCCATCGGCGATCGCGCAAGAGTGGGGACCGTCGACAAGTTCCAGGGCCAAGAGGCTCCGATTGTGATTTACAGTACAGCAAGTTCATCCGCGGCTGACGCTCCGCGTGGGATGGAGTTCTTGTACGACCCGCACCGGCTGAATGTGGCGACCAGTCGGTCGAAGTGCATGACAATCATGGTCGCGTCGCCGAAGTTGTTTCATCCTCAGTGCAAAACGCCAAGGCAAATGAAACTCGCCAACGCATTTTGCCGATTTGCGGAGTTGGCCGAACTTGTTTCGACCGTTCCGCGAAGGGTTTGATAGAACGGTACGATGTTGATTCGTCAGTTCCAGAGATCCGGTCGGATGCCGGTCCGTTCATTGAACGACTCCGACAGAGCTTGTCGGGAGCGGACAAATGACTTGACCAAGGTTAGAATGGTCGCATGCAGCCAAGACAACTCAAGACATTTGATGATGCTTACCGATTCGTGCTTGAACAGAAAATCTGCACGGTCTTCGGGAGCAAAGGATCACCTTACCCATCATTGTGGGACAATACTGGTTTGTCCGAAGCGAAACCCGAAGCGGGTGGATGGAGCCCGAAGGTCACGGCGGTTTGGGATTGGAAAACTCGCATCCCTCAGACCTACCCCGACGATGTGTTCTATGGCAAAGTCATCGGGGGCGATGCAGTGCTGATGGAAATGCAGCACTTTCGTAATGAACACTATCCACAGTTCCATAGGCCGGTTGATCATCTGGGGCAACTTGAACAACAGATCTTTGAACTCATTCGGTTAGAACAGGCGTACACAGGCGAGCTTCGCAAGCGAGCAATGAACCGCCTTTCCTGTACTAAAAGCCAATTTGAAACGGCCCTGAAAAAGCTGCAAATCAGTCTAAACATTGTCCGCTCGAACGACCCTCGCTATAAGAACGACTTCTGGTTCCCCATGAGCGAAGTTCATTTAGAGCTTGTGAAAGAGCAACCGTAGCCTTCGACAAACAGTCGTTCGCGTTCGGCGACGGGTGTTCAACTCATCGCTTGGAACGCAGACGCAGTCGAACAAGGAGATCGTTGAGCGCGGGTCGGGCTGAGGGCATCTCGGGGAGGGTCGATTGCTCGTGAGCTGTTTCGAGCTTTTTTGTGAGACGTTCATACTCGGCCTCGTGGAACTTCAAATCGGCAGCGCTAAGCGTTCCCTTTTCCGGACCGGTTTGCTTTTGGGCAATGAGGTCATCGAGGTAAGTGAGCTTGGCGTTCTCGTTCAGCGTGACCAGGTTGGCCTCGACAACGCCGGTTCGCATCAGGTGGATGCCGGTCAGCAAGACGCGATACACGTAGAGCAGCGGTTTGACTCGCGGTGGTGATTCTTGATTGAACAGTTTCCACTGGGTTGCCGCGAAACCGAGGTAGTGATGGGCGTGGTGCCGGGTGATGCAATCGGCGGCAATCTCCCTGAGTTCTCGATGCTCTGGCGTGGTGAACACGACCAGTGGCGAGAAGATTTGTTCGAGAACGTAGCCGTTGCGGCGCAGCATCATCGCGAAGAACTTTGCAGCATCGTGTGTGACGAGATCGATTTCGAGGCCATCGTAGATGCCCTCCTTCTCGACCGTTTGTTTTCCCACTTTCTCATTGGAACCGTCAAGACCCACCACGGTTTCCAATGGCAATAGATGCACGCCGCGCAGATCGAAGTCGGAATCGGGTGAGGGGAAACCATACAAGTGGGCTCCGCTGATCGTGGCGAACATGAGCGGAAACGGATGCGATTCGACATGCTGCATCATTCTGTCTTGGTCGATCTTGGTCGCGTCAGTCATGGCAGTTCGCTGTGGATGGCTCGCCGACGAGCGTCGACCAAAAACGTATTGATGCGTTCGTAGTCGGGGCGATCGGGCAATTGGGTGGTTTGGAATGCGGACTCGAAGTCACGCTGCAATTCTTTTCGCCAAGCATCGGCCTCCGCAAATGGCATCTCACCTCGTTTGATGGCGAGTAGCCTTTCGCGGTGATCGCCCACGTCGACGCAGACGGTACCTTCATGTAAGACGTTCGTGCCGGAAAGCAACAATCGAATCAGGTGCATGACGTGCTTCCACTTCACGCGGCCTTGATTGCGGATGTCGGTTTGCATTTTCTTGAATTGCGAGGCGACGAATCCCGAATAGGTTTGAAACACGAGCTTCGACAGGAATGCGTCTCGCATGGCAAGCAGTTCTTCGCCGAGTGGTGTGACGTCCTCAACGATTGGGGAATAGAGGCACTCCAGCACGTTCGGGTTCGCCTTGAGCGCCAGAACAATGAACTTCTGTAGCTCCCAATAGACTTCTTGGGTTTCGTCATTTTCGAGTTGCTCGGGCACACCGTACAGCGACCACTGCAGTTCGGCTGGCGGCAAGTAGATGCCTCGTCGATCCGTATCGGACGCATCATCCTCCAAACCGTACGCTCGCGAACCGATCACGCAGCGATAGATCACGCGCTCGTACAAGCCAGCACTCATCAGCGGTGAGTCGTTGCCGCGAATTCGATCGCTTTTGAAATCGGCAAGACGCGTTAGTTGGTCGTGATGAATCGGTGCTTCAAAACCATCACTGAACTTGACCCGGTAGGCGTGCGAACGATCGACAGGCGACTTGACGATCACACCAACGGCCCCGGCCGGATGAGCAATCCGATCATTCGCCGCCATCACTTCTTTGCGTGCGACGACCTGAGTGCCGGTGCAGTAGATCAGTGGTAGTGTGTCGTGATGGTTCATACTCGGGCGATCGCAAACTCCGGATTTGATCTTCCATTGTAATGCTTGGACGGCGTTTGATTCTCCGTGGTTCGGAGGCGGTGACAATATGGCTCGGTTTGCGGTTACATCAGTATTCAACGACACGTGAACAAAATTTGGAATATCCAGTGGATGTACAATTAACAGGCAAACGAATCGTGATCGCGGGAGGCAGCGGTTTTTTGGGACTTTCGATGGCCGAAGCGTTTGCCGGCGAGGGTGCGGAGGTTTCGATTCTGTCGCGAACGAAGCCGAAGGCCAGTGGTCGCTGGTCGCATCTCTTATGGGACGGCCGAACGCTTGGTGATTGGACAGCGGCGTTAAACGGCGTCGATGCGGTGGTGAACCTGGCAGGCCGGACCGTAAACTGCGTCAAAACGCCGGACCACACGGATGAGATTTTGCGTTCACGGATCGAGTCGACTCGGCTGCTTGGCAAAGCGATGCGGGCTGTCGAGTCACCGCCGCCAGTCTGGGTGTAGATGAGCACGGCTCACATTTATGGCGATCCGCCGTCAGCCGTTTGCACCGAAGAGTCGGCAGAAGGAATTGGGTTGGCACCGACGGTCGCTCGAGCCTGGGAGGCCGCGTTCGCCGAAAGTAAGCTGCCACACCAACGTGGCGTGGTCATGCGCCCGAGCTTTGTGGTCGGCCGCGATCGCGGTGCCGGTGGAGGAGCACTTGGGACACTGAGCCTGATCACGAAATTGGGACTCGGCGGCAAGGTGGCCAGCGGCACGCAAGGGATGTCGTGGATTCATGAAGACGACATCAACGCAATCTTCATTCGAGCGATCGTCGACGAGACGATGTCGGGAGCTTATATCGTGTCGTCGCCAAACCCAGAGAGCCAAGCCAACTTCATGCGGACCCTTCGCAAAGTCTTGGGAATGCCGATTGGCATACCAGCGTTTCAGTGGATGGTGCGCATTGGTGCACCCTTGTTCTTGCGGACGGATCCGGAACTAGTGCTGTATGGTCGCTATGTGATTCCGAAGCGTTTGAGGGATGACGGTTTTGAGTTTCGGTATCCTGAACTCGAGCCAGCGTTGAGAAATTTGCATGATCGAACGAGTTGATCGAAACTGGCCGGTGCAAAGCAGCCTGAGCTCATTCGAATGTCGCGGTCAAATTTGCTTTCCGCCCACTGGCCGGTCGAACCAGAGAAAGCTTCTCGTTGCTTCCCAATCGAGTGACGCTCGATAGTGGTGGCAACGCTTGGATCGATTCCTGAAAGTGGACTGTTTGGCAATGGGATTTACTGTTGAGTTTTTTTCCGTGAACAGCACGGTGATTAGTTCGTCTTTGTACAAGCGTTGTTTTTTGACCAACCGCCGGATCGGACTTGGGCGTCGGCTTGGCACAAAGACACAACCATCTCTGTGAAAGACAATTCCAATGCCTCAGGTGCGCGGCCGCTGAAATGCGAGCATTTTGCAGCATCACTTCCCAATGCTTCCAATTAGCGTGGAGGTGGCGAGTCCAAAATCCTGCAGGGAATCTCGTGTAAACATATCGAGATGGGCGGAAATATCACCGTGCAAATTGAAAGAAAGCGAGCGATCAGGGAGGCTCTTACCACACTCGCATCAAGCCACGCGATCGTGGCTCAGCAAATCGAACTGGCGATCGAGCTTCTCAATCAGGAAATCCAGTCCGACGAAGAGTCGTTGCCATTCCCTGTCGTTCAACGATTTGGAATCTTGCACAACTCGCTCGTTGACGTGGGTTCCCAATCGGTGATTTGGAAAGGCGAGAGTTGCTTTCTCGGAAACCGGCTACTCTTTCGATTCTTCGAACGGATCTCACGTTATCCAAATCAATTCATCTCTTACGACGTGCTGCTCGACGAAGTTTGGGGAGGGCCGCGCGAAAACTCAAGTATCCGCGGCGTCGCAAAGCGTCTTCGAGATCGTCTCGCACTGGGAGGCATGGCGGAGTTGGCCAGTGCGATCGATGGCTCTAATGCTGGGTTCTATCGTTTGATTCTAGTTTGATCACTGCTCAAAAATCAAACGCAAATCAAACACAGAATCATGGATAATCAAACCGGAATCAAACAGCGACTGGACATACTGGGTGTGACGTCACGGCCTATCTGCCGTATCCCACCCAACTCGCCAAAGGCGCGGAGATCCATTTCCATGTACGCAAACACAAATCAAACGGACGCGAAACCAGTCCGAGCCGCACAGTATGTGCGGATGTCGACCGAACACCAGCAGTACTCGACGGCCAATCAGGATGACATCATTCAGGCGTATGCAGAAAAGCGAAACTTCGAGATCGTAAAAACGTACGCCGATGAAGGAAAGAGCGGTTTGAGCATCGCCGGGCGTCGTTCCCTCCAGACGATGATCGCGACGTACAGAGCGGCGTGGCGGATTACAAAGCGATACTTGTCTACGACGTCAGTCGCTGGGGGCGGTTCCAAGACGCCGACGAAAGCGCTTATTACGAGTACCTCTGTAAGCGAGCCGGCATCTCGGTGCACTACTGCGCCGAACAATTCGAGAATGACAGCGGCCCAACGTCGACGATCATCAAGAGTGTCAAACGCGCGATGGCAGGCGAATACAGTCGCGAGCTGTCAACGAAGGTCTTTCAAGGTCAGTGCCGCCTGATCGAACTCGGCTACCGACAGGGCGGCCCGGCGGGGTTCGGACTTCGCCGAATGCTAATCGATCAAACGGGCAAAGAAAAAGCACAACTTGCTCGCGGCGAATGCAAGAGCTTGCAAACCGACCGAGTGATTCTGGTGATGGGGCCAGAGCAAGAAATCGAAATTGTGAATCGTGTCTACCGCATGTTCGTCGTCGAGGGACAGCGTGAGCTACAGATTGCAGAGCAATTGAACTCTGAGGGTATCACCACGGACCTCGACCGCCTTTGGAATCGAGGTACGATTCGCCAATTGCTCACGAACGAGAAATACATAGGGAACAATGTTTACAACCGAACGTCGTTCAAGCTGAAACAGCGTCGAGTCTGCAACGAGCCAGACATCTGGATTCGGAAAGACGCCGCTTTCGAGGCGGTCGTTAGCCAGGAACTGTTCTATACCGCCCAAGGGATTATCCGTGAGCGAGCAAAATGCTACAGCAACGACGAGATGATCACCTGCCTGCGAATGCTGATGGAACAGAACCCGACTTTGTCAGCAGGCCTAATTGACGCCGCGGACAACGTTCCGACTTCGTCGACCTATCGGACACGGTTCGGGAGCTTGATCCGCCCGTATCGACTGGCAGGCTACGAACCTGAACGCAACTACGAGTACATCGAAATCAATCAAAAGCTCCGCGAGATGTATCCCGAATTGATCGGCGATGTGATGGCGCGTTTGGGGGCCGCTGCCGTCCGTAACTCAAGATGTGGACACCGATCTGCTCATGATTAATGGGGAATACAGCGCATCGATGGTGCTGTCGAGGTGTCGGCAGACCAAGGCCGGGTCACTGCGGTGGCTGATTAATGTTGAACAGAAGGTGGCCCCGGATATCACCATCCTCGTGCGGATGGATTCTGCCAATGAGAACGTCGCCGACTACTACCTGCTTCCGATCATGGACATACAAACGCCACGATTGCTGTTGTGCGAGTCCAACGGCGTTTACCTTGACACATATCAATTCGCCAGCCTTGACTACTTTACGTCGTTGTCTGAGCGTCGAAAATTCGAGGTGGCAGCATGAACATTCCTGACGCACGAGAAATTCGAATGATCCCCCTCGATAAAATAACGGTGGTCAATCCCCGTGTTCGAGGGCAAAAGAAATTTCGCCAAATCGCGAACAACATCGCCAATATCGGTCTGAAGAAGCCTATCACCGTCACGCCCAAACCGGGTACTGACGACGAGTATCTGTTGGTCTGCGGCCAAGGACGATATGAAGCCTACGAAACATTGGGACAGAAAGAGATTCCCGCGATCGTCATCGAAGTTTCGGAGGATAAGCTGTTGTTAATGAGCTTGGTGGAGAACCTGGCTCGAAGAAATCCATCGTGTGTGGAGATGGTCCATGAAATCGGAGCGTTAAAGGAACGCGGGTACTCGTTCGCCGACATTGCCCGGAAGACCGATCTGGCAGTCTCGTACATTCGCGGCATCGTTAAGTTGATTGAGCGAGGTGAAGAGCGACTGGTGATGGCCGTGGAGCGGGGGCAGATCCCGGTTAGCGTCGCCGTCACAATCGCGGTCGCCGACGATCACGATATTCAGCGGGCGCTGACGGAAGCTTACGAGTCAAACGACCTTCGAGGGAAAAAGTTGCTTGCCACACGCCGGTTGATCGAGAAGCGGCAAACCGATGGGAAGTCGTTACGCAGTGGGCCACGACGCGCTGCATCTCCCGTGTCGGGAAAGAAACTTTTGGAGACTTACCAAGCCGAGTCCGCAAAGCAGCGTCTGGTCGTCCAGAAGTCGAAATTATGTGAGACACGCTTGCTGTTCGTTGTCTCCGCCATCCGACAACTGGTGGAAGACAAAGTCTTTGTCGACCTACTACGAACGGAAAATCTGGACACCATGCCCGCCTATTTGGTGAACGAACTCACGAAAGTGACGCGACTCGTATGAACACCAAAGTACAACTCGCATGCGAGTCCTTGGTTCGCGAAATACCGCTGGCAAGCATTCTTCCCATGCGAAAGATTGCGAAGAGTGTCAAAAACACGGTGAAGTACCGGCAGATCCTGGCGTCGATCAAACAGATTGGGCTGATTGAGCCGCTGGTTGTTCATCCTAAGAAGGGGAGCGGAGGGCAGTTCATGCTGTTGGATGGCACCGTTCGATACGAGGCCTTGATGGATCTGCAAATCAAATCGGTAAAATGCTTAGTCGCTCTCGATGATGAGGCGTTTACGTATAACCACAAGGTGAATCGGCTAACCGCCATCCAAGAACATTTTATGATCATGAAGGCTGTGAAGGGTGGCGTCACCGAAAGCCAGATCGCAGATGTCCTGGACATCGACGTTGCCTTGATCCGTAAGAAGCGGGACCTGTTGGTTGGGATCTCGCCGAGGCCGTGGAATTGTTGAAAGGGAAGAAAGCGACGAGTGCAACGTTCATTCAGTTGCGAAAGGTCGTTCCCATGCGGCAGATTGAGATGGCCGAACTGATGTGTGCGACAAGCAACTTTTCGGAGAGCTACTCGAAATGCCTAATTGCGGCCACGCCCGCCG